>PKRE01000010.1 GCA_017577615.1 Gammaproteobacteria bacterium
CGCCATCACAATTTTGGAAGCTGGGTTGAAGGATGAGCGCTGGTCTTCTCAATGGCGGTCAACGATTAACATTGACTATGGACGGTTCCTTAGTGCTGCAATCTTCGTGAAGGCATGGGCCTGTGACGCAGAGCTAGATCAATCTCAGCTGTACAGTAGTGGACTCCAAGTCTGCCGTGGCGCCGTATCAGACCGACCTGTATGGACGGAACTCGCCCAGTCTGAATACATCTCTGGTACTCAGTTGGTGCTACTAGCTGGCTCTCCCACAAAGGCGTTCGAGCTACTCCAAGCCCCTAGAACTTTCTGTAGGGTACATGACTATTACTCTTGGTTCACACAGTTTCTCAAAACCTTGATCTATCAGCACGACCACCCAGACACCGTCAGGCCACGTTTTGATGCTTACTTCGACAAGATTCGTGACCCGTTTTTCAATCCCCCCAGAGACAATCCAAGAGGAGAGAACCTTCCGGGTTTGCCGCTCCTTCGCCTCCGCCTCGCTTTGATCCGCTGGATCTACATCGAGCGCCAACCAGTGGCGGGCAACTGGCGCAACATCATCGCGCAGATCGGATATTAGGGATGGCGCTCGTTGCGGCGATGTGACAGCCATTGCGCTCTCGAGCATTCTGGAAGCACGCACGGCAGTGTTGCAGCACCTCTCCGGTCTAGCTTCCACAGCCCCCAAACATGTCAAGATCAGACATGAATTTCGAACAGCATCCCCACGTTCAACCCAGTCGAACACAAGGAGGGAATTGCAATGCCGAGGATTTCAGGTCAATGCCTTTGCGGCGCGGTGAAGTTCGAAGCGCAAGAGGCCGATGATGAGTTCCATGTCTGCCACTGCGGGATGTGTCGTCGCTGGGGCAGCGGTCCGTTCATGGCGGTGCGTGCCAACGGGGTCGAGTTTTCCGGCACCGAGCATCTCGACAGATACCGGTCGTCCGAGTGGGCAGAGCGCGGCTTCTGCAAGAAATGCGGCTCGAACCTGTTCTACTTCTTGATTCCAGGCAATGAATACTTCGTCAGTGTGGGCGCTCTGCAGGACCCTCCCGCCTTGACGCTCGGCTCGGAGCTCTTCATTGACCACAAGCCTGCAGGCTATGAACTCGCTGGCTCCCACCGCAAGCTCACTGAAGCCGAATTCTTCGCGGAATGGTCGTGAGACCCGCCTTGTGAGCGAGGGCAAACGTGAGCCGGCGCCGCCGCACGCTCGAGACGCCCATTCGTGGTACAGGCCATGCTGAAGAGAAAACGACACTAATCGAGTTTGTCGGCGGGTTGCGAGGCCGCTAGCTCCTGCACTGGCGGATGGATGTCTAGCCATACGTTGCCGAGGCATCTCATGGTCACCCTACTCGACTTCGGCATTGTCTTGATTCACAAGTGGATCAAGCGCTCATGCAGCGATGCTTGGGCAAGGGCAAGAACGATCCTCACGAGACTTGAACCTCAAGCGTAGGGCTGAGCTCGTAGTGGATGTATTGACGGCCACCCACGCTATATCTACGCTGACACATCGTCAACGGATCGTTGAGCAGCCACATATGAGCGCAGACAGCCGGGTAGGCGCTTCCAGGGGCAGCGATCGCGATCGCATCGACTCGCGTCTGCGATCATGGAGCAGATTTCTTGTGACAGCCGTCGCGATCGTTGGCAGCGCATATAACGGCACAACTCAAGCTGCTGATGATCCTTCGAAGGAGCTTGGCTGCGGTGATACGTATACCGAAGCGCTGGCAATCGGCCGCATCGCGAACAATGCATGGAATAGACAAGCTGCAGGCGACTATCCGTCGAGGCAGTGCATCCGGCTCCGCAGTACCCCGAACGGCCAACAATACGGCTGGTCCTGGGACTGGCCGACACAAAGTGACACTCTGCTTTCATTTCCTCAAGTGATCTTCGGCTGGAAGCCGTGGGACGGCGGCAAGTCGTCGCATCCGCAGTTGCCGATGCGCATCGCAGAGGTCGGGAGACTGGAGCTCTCCTACGAGATTGAGACGCGTGCGAGCGGCAAGCACAATCTGGCTACCACGCTCTGGCTCACCAGAACCGGCTCGATTGGCGCGGAACCGAATCCGAAAGACATCAACACTGATCTGATGATTTGGACCGACGGGTTCGACTTCGATCCTTTCGGGACACAGGTCGGGCGCGCATCGATCGACGGTCTCGACTTTGAGGTTTGGTTCGCGAGCGAGCTCAGTACGCCTGACGCGGATGGCCCCCGCTGGAGCTACGTCGCTTACAGAGCGACCGCCAAGCGGTCGGCCGCTTCCCTCGATCTGAAGGCGTTCTTAATTGATGCGATCGAGCGCGGCTACGTATCCCCCGACCACTACGTATCCGACGTCGAGGTGGGCAATGAGATCATGAGCGGCGCAGGTGAGACGTGGATCAAGACGATATCGCTGGTGGTGAGGTGAGGCATAGGGAATCACGAGAGAACCCCGAATCGACGCTCCGGTTCTCCGGTGCTCTGCCCCTGTTCACACCAGCTCCTTCCCTGCCAATCCTGCGGCCCGATAGTCCTTCAGCACCGCCGCTTTGACTTGGCTGGCCGTGCCACGATGCACCAAAGCCGCACATGCGCCACCGAAACCTGTCAGACGTGCTCCGTACACTTTCGGGTGCTCCTGTAAGAGACGCACCATCTCATCGAGTGGCGCAACCGACGCATCGTAGTCGTCGCGAAGGCTGGCATGCGACTGATTCATCAGCTCGCCGAGGCGCGTTGCATCGACTCCGTGAGCGGCCTCGAGGGCGCGCGCGTTCTCCGTGATGACGTGACGCGCGCGGCGAGCGAGCGGCTCGGGGAGCTGCTCAATTCGCTCCAGCGTGCTTTCGTCACGCAGCGCTGTGATGCCGAGTAACCGCGCCGCACGCTCGCACTCGCTACGACGCTCATCTTGGCCGCTGGTTGTCGACGTGCGCGCCACATTGCTGTCGAGCACGATCAGATCGGCATCGGGCCATGGCAGCAACTCATGCTCCATCGTTCGCGCATCGATGAGCAGCATGCGGCTGGGCTGACCGATACTCGCGACCATCTGATCAAGCATGCCGGAGCGAGCTCCGGCATATTCGACTTCTGCGCGTCGCGCGAGCTTGGCGAGCTCGACATCGTCGAGGTCGATGCTCAACAACGCTCGCAATGCGCGCAGCGCTGCGACCTCGAGCGCCGCGCTGCTCGACAGACCGACTCCCACCGGCACATCCGAGCCGATGTGCACCAACAGGGGCGGGACTTCGACACCGCCAGTGCGCAATACCTCGATGCACCCGAAGATGTACTTGCCGAACCCGCGCGGCGGTGCACCGGCATCTTCGTACTCCAGAAACTCTCCGAGGTTCGCTGAGTAGAAGCGATAGCGGCGGCTGGCACTACGCGCGACGCTCACCTTGGCCGTCTGCGGGATTGTCGCCGCCAGTACATAGCCTACACAGTGGGCGGTGTGCTCGCCGAGGAGGTAGACACTGCCGGGCGCCTCGGCACTGGCCTCAGAAGCGCACTTGAATACATCGGCAAAGCTGCGCATGACCGAATCTCGAGCGTCTGAACGTCGCCAATTTTCGCCCGGTGCCCTGCCCTACCCCACGCAACGGATCCCTCTCGAACATCGGTGCACGGATGGGCTCCAAGTCGACTTTCCAACGCTCGAGCGCCGAAGTCGATCCGTCTTCTTGCACGTGCTCGCGATCACATGTGTAATATTGCGCTGGGTGTCGAGCCGCATCTTGCGTACATCGATAGGTCTTAGAACTGGTCGGGCCGCTAGTTCGTAGAGGTGGATTCATGCATCGGCCCGGACCGCGCGTCCCTCCTGAACGGCTTGTTGCCGAACGAGTCTTCAACGCCCTCGAACGCTTTCTGCACGTCGAAGCAGTAAGCGGTGTCGTGCTGCTCATTGTCACGGCGGCGGCGCTCATTTGGGCAAACTCTCCTGCCGGCGCTTCGTACCAGCATTTCTGGCATGCGCCGGTCACCTTCGGTTTCGGCGAGTATTCGATCTCGCAATCGCTGCACTTCTGGGTCAACGACGGCTTGATGACGATCTTCTTCTTGGTGGTCGGCCTGGAAATCCGACGCGAGATCTACGAGGGGGCGCTGTCGAACCTGCGGCTCGCAGCGTTGCCGCTCGCCGCCGCGCTGGGCGGCGTTGCAGTCCCCGCCATCATCTACTCCATCCTGAACACCGACCCAGCACTGCACCGCGGCTGGGCCATCCCCACCGCCACCGACATTGCATTCGCGGTCGGTGTGCTTGCGCTGCTCGGCAGGGCGATTCCGCCCTCCGTTCGCATTCTGCTGCTCGCCCTTGCGATCATCGATGACATCGTCGCGGTTCTCATCATCGCCTTTTTCTACTCGAGCGGGCTCGATCCCTCGGGTCTACCCTTCGCAATCAGCGGTGTTCTGCTCGTGCTCGTGTTTCAACGGCTCGGGATCGGCAACGCGTTCGCGTATGTCATGCCTGGCGCGCTGCTGTGGATTGGCTTCCTCATGATCGGCATTCATCCCGCGCTCGCCGGCGTCATGCTCGGCCTGATGACGCCAGTCGTTCCCCTCGTGTATCGCGAAAGACCATTGGCGGTCGTCGCGCGTCTGTTGGATGAATTCGGTCGGCGCGCCCAATCGGATGAGGGTCACGTCGATCCACGGTCGTTGCTCGAGCCTGTCAAGCAGCTCAGGCGCGCACAACGCGACGTGCTGCCGCCCGTCACGCGCGTCCAGGCAGCGCTCCACCCATGGGTCGCCTTCGGGATCATGCCGCTCTTCGCTCTGGCGAACGCTGGTGTCGCGTTCGGCGGCTTCGACTTCGAGATCGCCGGCACGCAGTCGGTCATGCTCGGCGTGCTCCTTGGGCTGGTGCTGGGCAAGCCGATCGGGATCGTGCTGGCAAGCTGGCTCACAGTGCGACTCGGCTGGTGCCAATTGCCGCCGGATGCCACTTGGCGCGGCGTCCTCGTGGTTGGCTGCCTCGGCGGCATCGGCTTCACAATGTCGATCTTCGTCGCGAATCTCGCGTTCGAATCCGAACCGTTGCTGAACGCCGCAAAGCTCGGCGTGCTCGCTGGCTCGGGTTGCGCAGCGGTGATCGGCCTCATCGTCGGAAAATTGATCGTCCGCGGTGAGCGCGCCGGGACGCCAGCCGCCGACAGCGTGCGGTGACCCATACAATGGGGCACGAGCTCTAAGACCAAAACCGCACACTCTCTGCGCGTGTTGGTTTGCCTCCAGGCCCAGGCCGACCTCACAGAATCTGTTCTTTTCCCGTGCGCAGCATGTAGGTGCGCACGAGCGGGAGCGGCGGACTGCCGTAGGAAAGGAGCTGGTCGTGGAAGGCTTTCCAGGCTTTCTCACCGCCGCGTGGCGCAGTCCAGTCGGCTCGCAGCTTGCGGATCATGAGCTTACCGAGCGTATGGCTGAGATAAGCCGGATCGTAGGTGCCGCGTGCCGCTCTTCGACGCGCGCTGACAGCATCCTGGTATGCCTGCTCGCGAAACATCCGTTCACATTCCTCGAGGCGCATCTCTTCGGTGTGCAAACCAATGGCACACAGGTATTGCACGTTGCGCGCGAGAGCGTTCAGCAATTGTCCAATGTGCAGCGCGGGGACATCGGTTGCCAATCCCTTCTCGATCATCAGCTCTTCGGCGTAATGCGCCCATCCTTCCGCGAACGCAGAGCTGACGAACAGTTGGCCGAACCGCCACTGGACGCGACTCGCATGCAGAGAATGCAAGAAGTGACCAGGCCACACCTCGTGAACCGTTGTGAACATCAAGTCGGCCTGACCCGGTAAGTACGCTGCCTGCATCGCGCTGGACCACTGCGGATCGGGCGGCGCGATGTAGTAAATGGCAGGCATGCCTTTATCGAATGGACCTGGTATTGCCAGATAGGCAAACTGCTGTCTGCGATAAGGCGGCGCTTCCGCGACCCGCACCTCGTCGGCGTCCGGGACGGAGACGATATCCCGCTCGACCACGAACTGCTTCAGGATCGGAAGCTGATGACGTACGCCCTCCACCGAACCTGGCTGCGGCTTATCCGCGCTCACTGTCGCAGCGCAAGCCTCGACGGTCTCGCCAGGCAAGAACCGAGCGCACGCCTCGACGAGTGCCGCGCGATTGCGCTCGAGCTCCGCCTGACCGGCCTGCTCCAGCCGTTCGAGCGACACGGTCACGCGCTCGGTCGTCGCCAGCATGCGTGCGAAGCGCTCCGGCCCGAGCGCATATGCCTCAGTCGCTGTGCCACGCAGCGACTCGAACCAAGCACGCATCTCCAGCATCGCCTTCGCTGCTGTATCGGCAGCCGATGCGAGCTCTGCTTGCAGCTGCGCATTGCTCACGTCGGCGAACACCACCACCGCATCGCCGCGAAAGAACTCTGCAAAGCCTTCACATGCGTCTATCGCATAGTCGACGTACGTTCGCGGCAATGGTGGCTGGAGCGTCTCGCGAATCGCGCTGAGCGCCCCGGGCAGCGCCTCCAAGTACCTGACGAATGCTCCGAGCCGTTGCTCCGCAGGCGCGTAGGGCACCGTCGCGTACGTGCTCGGATCGAGCCCGTGCTCGAAGTAATAGATGGGATTCCTGTAGGGAAAGCGAGCGTCGCGCAGCCAGAACAGATCGCGATCGATCACACTGATCAAGTAGTCTCGCTGAAAGCGATGAGTCGGCAACAGCGTTGCGTCTTCAAAGGTCTGTGCGCGCCGCCGCAAGGCTTCGAGACGTTGGATCTCTTGCTCGATCGCAGACGAGCGCCAGTCCGGCAACCTGCCATCGAACTCGTGCCGCCCTGCCTTCACGGCGAAGGTCGGATTGGCGGAAAAGTACGCTTCGATGAAGTCCTGCACGAAACGCGGCCAGGCTGCGTTTGCGGCGGCGGCCGCCGCCGCTGGCGGCGTACGCGTGGGCACCGGCGATTCGTTCTGTCCGCAACCGATCATCAGGATGCAAGTAAGCGCCACCGACGCACCTTGCATCACAACACGCAGCATCGAACGCTGAGACCTGGATGAGCTGTAGCTTCTAAGCTGTAGACGCCGGCGTACGGCGCGGGTCTGTACCTCGTCCTGATTCTATTTCCCCAATGAAGCGAAGCCCCGTCGCGGACGGCGGGGCTTCGTGTCCACGGATCCTGTCCTCGAGTCTATTCGCGGTGGATCCGAGACATTGGAAGCGCTCGGAATCAGCCTTTGAACGAAAAGCCCTCATTCGAAGAACGGGTGCGATTCGTTCGTTCACTGAAACGTTGCCGCTTCCAACCTCACGACGCTCGAGCACCGACCGAAGTTCCCCGCTCGTTAGTAAGGGTTCGGCGTATCAGAACAACGCCGACGACCAGGAGTTCCTGACGACTCAGCCCCTCCGGCTCAGTTCAGCCGAGCAGCGCACGGTATGCGCCTGGATCGGTCAGCGCAACGAACAGGAGGCCTGCGACAGCGCCGCCGAAATGCGCATCATGGTTGATGCGGCCTCGTGGGTTCTTTGCTGCATACCAACTGTACGCAAGATAGGCGACGGCGAAGAGCGGCGCGGGAATCGGTACCGGAATCGGAATAATGATCAGAGATTGGCTCGGGTTGTAAACGATTGCCGCGAACAACACCGCGGAGATCGCACCTGAGGCACCGAGAGAAGCGTACTCGGGATTGTTCTTGTGCTTCTGGTAGGTCCCAGCATGGCTCGCGATTAGCCCGCTGAAATACAACAACGCGAATTTCACGCTGCCGATCCAGCGCTCGAGGGGAAACGCAAAGAAATAGAACGTCACCATGTTGAACAACAGGTGCGTCAGATCGGCATGCACGAAACCGCTCGTGATAAAGGTTTCGTATTGCCGCTTGCGCGCGATCCAGTAGGGACGGAATAGATTGCGCTCGATGATCCTGGGGTTCGTGTACAACCCCATGAGACTGAGCGCAATCGTTCCGGCGAAAATCACGAGGGCGACTGAGATCTCGATGTTCACGAAAGCACTCTACTTGCTGACAACACGGATCTGCCCCAAGTTGTGGACCACACTGACGTCGCTATATGCACGGGCAGTGTGGACGCCGAGCAGAGGGCGAACGCTGCGACGACAGCGCATTACAGAGCAAGAAGGCTGAACCGTTCAGGGCGTCTGTTCTTCTTGAGGTAGACGACAAGGATGCAACGATGCGGTGCGCACGGCAACTGCGTTAGCTCGGCCCCCTCCCTGCCCTCCCCCGCTTCGCGGGGGAGGGAATGTGCGGAGCCGTCACGCGTGGCGCACAGCCGTGAGTCATGACCTGGCCTCCCCGCTTCGCGGGAGGGAATGTGCGGAGCCGTCACGCGCGGCGCACAGCCGTGAGTCATGACCTGGCCTCCCCGCTTCGCGGGAGGAAATGTGCGGAGCCGTCAGGCGCGGTGCAAAGCCGTGAGTCATGACCTGCCCCTCCGCGCTTCCGGTGTGGGCATGTGTGGAGGAACAAGCAGGTATGCCTGTTGTGCTGGAAGAAGGGCATGTGCGCCTGCTGAATGACGAAGAGAGCGTGTATGCCCGCTGCGTAGGAAGAAAGCGCGAAGTCAGGCATAGGGATCGATAAGGGAATGCGCGTTCGCGTGCATGCGCCGGCTGCCCGCCGCCCTGTACGTCGGCTGAAAATGCCTAGCCCTCACCAGCGCCAACAGACGCGCGGGCTGGCTGGGTGCTTCGTGCGACGCCGCTACAGGCTGAGAAGCCTCTCGCCAGCGCCCGGAGCACAGCGAATGGATTGAAGCGCAGTGCCGCCGCGTGCGATCGCGTCGCAATGTTTTCGCAAGCGCAAGCGTGCCGCTCAGTTCTTTCGCGTTGCGTCGCTCGCTCGCGCCTTCCGCAAGAGGATCGGTCACGAGCCCTTCGGACCGTGGCGATCGGCTGACAGCGTGTGCATTGGATACGGAACGCGGCTGGCGCTCGCGCGTTCGTAGGGCATGAGCCGCGCGCTAAATTGCGGCGCAGGGGGTCACGCCGCGATGATAGATCCCTCTTCCTCCCAAACTGTGTGGCTGATCGAGCACGAACGGGACAACCCCCTGCTTCTGACCCAGCGGGAATATCCGCCTGACGGCGCACACGCCGAGCTCACGCGCATTCTGCGGGCGCATGTGGTCAATGGCTTGCGCGTCAACCCGTCCTTTACCACGATCGATATCGGGCGACGCTACGACGTTCACGACGCAAGCGGCTGGTGCGCCACATACTGGCTTTCCGAAGAACCGCTCGCACGCAACGACGGCATGCTCACCGCCATCGTCAGCCCCACATCCAGACAGCGTGCGCATCACACCTATCCGGTAGCGCCCGAATGAGCCAGCGCTCTGCACTTGCATAGACGGTTCGATTTGGGACGCCTGAAGTGGCACACTTAGGCATTCAGGTTTCAGCTCGCAGTCACTTGTTTCTTCAGCTCGATTGGGAGGTCACGATGTATCGTCTGCTCGCCACCTGTACGGCCTTATTGCTCGTTGCCTGCGGTCGGTCCGAAGGACCGGATGGGAGCGCAGACACGACACAGGACACTCAGATGCCCGAGAGTGCGAGCGAATCGGCCACGACGCAACCGACGAGCGCGGTGGTGCAAATCGAGCCTACGCAAGGCAATACGGTATCCGGGATGCTCACAATCGTCGCTGAAGACGATGGGGTGCGTCTGACGGGCACCCTTCAGGGCCTCAAGCCCGATGGCGAGTTCGGGTTTCACATCCACGAGAAAGGTGACTGCAGCGCCCCGGATGCAAGCAGCGCGGGCGGGCACTTCAACCCCCTCAACGTCGCGCATGGTCATCCCGAGAGCGATACGCACCATGTTGGCGACATGATGAACCTCAAGTCCGATGCTGACGGCGTCGCTCAAGTCGACGCGCGCGCATTCGGCGCCACGCTGAACACAGGTGAACCGACGGACGTGCTTGGCAGAGCCGTGGTGGTGCACGAGAGCGCGGACGACTACACCAGCCAGCCTGCGGGCAATTCGGGCGCGCGCATTGGTTGCGGCGTGATCACCCTGAAGGCCGACGGAGCAGCCGGCTAGTTCCGGGTGCTGCGCTCCGGGCGCCGGGCGCACGGCTGATGCAGCCTGCGGCCCAAAGCGTATGGCCGCGCTTGCCGAATGGATCGGAGCCAATGCGGTTACGACGCTGTGCATCGCGAGCGTCGTCCTGTGGATCGTCATTGGCGTCGTGTGGCGGCTCCTGGAGCGCGCTTGGGACCCGCTGTGGAGACTTGCGTCGCGGACGTGGACAGCGTTGGCGCGTTCTGCATTTGCAGAGCGCCTGCGGCACGTGCCCTGGGTGAAGAACAGCCTGGCGAACAGCCTGACGGTCGGGCGTTATGTAGGTCTTCACGCTCTGGCGAGCCTCACCGTCGCCATCGTCGGCTTCGTAGTCTTCGTCGAGATCGCCGACGAGATCACCGAGCACGGCACGCTCGCGCAGTTCGATGCACAGCTGGCGCGTGCCTTGAGCACGCACGTGGACCTACCGACGCTCGAGACGTTTGCCCTCGTAACGCATCTCGGCGATCCAGCGGTGACGATCGGACTTGCGGTCCTCGTTGCGTTGTACTTGCTGGTGCGGCGCTGGTGGGTGCACGCCGTCGTCTGGGTGTTGGCAACGGGCGTCGGCGCGATCTTGACCAAGCTCCTCAAGCATCACTTCGAGCGTACGCGCCCGATTCACGACCATGCGTTGACCGCTGCTGAGGGCTGGAGCTTTCCGAGCGGTCATGCCTCCGGCGCGGTGCTGGTCTACGGGATGCTCGGGTACTTGCTGATTCGTCACGTGCCGCGCCCGTGGCACATCCCAATCGCGCTGATCACAGTCACGGTCGTGACCTTCGTCGGTTTCAGCCGCGTGATCTTGCAGGTGCATTATCTCAGCGATGTGATTGCAGGGTTCGCGATTGCTGCCGGATGGGCAGCCTTGTGCGCAAGCGCCCTGGAAGTGGTCCGGCGGCAGGCGCGATAATGGTATCGGGCTTGGGCTCGGGCTGTGGGGCTGTGGGGCTTGAGGCGCGGGCGCACCTCTCTTCCTACAGCCTAGCGCCTAGAACCTAGAGGCTCACCTTCCCGCCGATATTGCGGTGCTGCACGCTACCGCTGCCTGCGTTGCGAATCGTCAAGTTGCCCCTGACGTCCTCGACGACGATGTCGCCGGAGCTGTCCTCCTCTATCGTCACATCGTGCTCCACGAGGCGCACGACAATAGCGCCCGCGCCATCGTTTTCGATCCTGACGCTACCTGCCACCCGCGTGATTGAGATATCGCCGGAGCCGTCGGGTCCAATCGTCACATTGCCTTTGATGTCGTCGATCTCGATGTCTCCTGAGCCGTCGTTCGCCACGATGACATCGCCGGCGACCGCGGCAATGGCGAGCTCACCCGAGCCGTCTTCGACACGAACGGGACCCTCGACGTTTCGAATGGTGAGCGAGCCGGACTTATCGCGCACATTGAGCGCACCTCGGACATGCTCGATCTCAAGGCTGCCGGAGCCGTCGACGATGCGCGCCTCCCCCACGTTGGCAATTTGTGTCTCGCCGCTGTCGTCCTCGACGTCGATGGCGAGCCCGGCTGGCAACGTGACGCTCAGATCGAGTCGCTGGGAGCCGCGAAACCAGGTGCGAGGGCTTACGCTGGCCTCTCCCGCCAGGGCCTCTAGCACCAGCTCATCGCCGCGACGTTCGAGGCGAAGCTGAATGCGCTCGAGGAGCGCCTTGCTTGAAGCGCAGGCGGTTCCAGATGCCCGCACCGTCCGCGTGCCCGTCTTTCCACTGATGTCGAGGCTGCCCGCGCCAGCACGCACCACCAGACGCACGACGCCATCCACCGGAGTCTCCGCGGTACGCTCTGCCGTGAATCGACAGTCTTGTGCTGCAAGGAGTGGCGACGTCAACAGGTGCGCTGCGAGCACCAATGCGACCCTTCGCAGCGATGTGCTCGTCCAAGCGCAGATGCGCTTGCGATGCTTCACCAACGCGTATGCTTGCGGCGGAGCATCAATGCTGGTCACGACATCGACCTCGGCAACTGCGCAGAACCATCATGCTGGCAAGCCATTGACGCAACACGTCTCATACGCATACATGCATGTTACTCGCTGCTTCGCTGCCCGTCGAATGTGCGCATCTACGAGCTCAGGCACGAGCACTGGCCCACACGCGGCATCCATCCAATCCATACATGCGCGTATGCTCAGGACGGCTTAATCGGCACGGGGCACGCCATGAAAGTGTCGAGGACATTGCTCGCGGGAAGCTTGATCGGCCTGTTGCTGGCGTTGCTCATTCTCGTCACATGGGCGCTGTTCTGGCCTGCGAGCGTATGCAGTGATCCGACGTGCTCTCGCAAGCGCTTTGATCTGTTTGTCGAGCTCGATGCGTTCCGTGGCGTTGAATCGATCCCGCTTGAGGTGGACACGGAGTCCGGACCGGCATCGGCGGTAAGCATTCTTCGATCAGGTGGCATCGGTCTGCACGTGCAGACCGACGATGAGCATCTCCCATACTCGCCGGTAAGCGGCCCGCTCGATCGGGCGGACCTCTATCAATACGCGCTTACTTGGCGCAACCTCGCCCCGCCTTCGCGAGTGGACGGGCAGATCTATGCATTGGTCGCACCCTCGATCGTCTCCGATCGCGGCGAGCCACTGTTCGGCATCATGTTCGACAGTGCCGGTCGTGAAGGCATTGCTATCGCGCCGCTGCAGACTGTGCGCACGTTCGAACGTACCGAGCCTGATTCGATTCCCGTGCTGCAGCTGCGCACCTTCGTTCACGAGCTGCTGCACGCGCTGAACCGCCGACACGCCGATGCAGTGCAGATGCCGGACGGCCGCCTCACTCTCGAGGCACCGACGCGCTGTCTCATGCAACGAGACGGACACGACTGGCGCTTATCCGAACGTCCGTTGCTGGCGCTCAGCCCAGGCACGATCCGATTCTTTCAAACGGCAGCACCTCGCGATGTCTTACCCGGCGGGACGAACACACCATTTTCGGGCGTGGACGGCTCTGCGACCGAATGCGACGACGCTCGCTCGAGCCGCTACGAGGACCACCTCAGCACACGCTGGGCGCTAGCCCGACGTCGCTTGCTCGCTCTCTTCGGCATCGCCAGCGCGCACGCGCAAGCGCCGCAGGATGCGTCCGATGCGGATCCGTTGGTCGCGTTGCGCGTTCAAGCTCAGGAGGCGGCGTATCCGCTCGCCTACCCGATCGCGATCCGCGTCACAGCCAAGAACTTGTCTGAGCGTCCTCTACCCATTAAGAACCGACTGACGCCGGCTTATGGACTCGTGCACATCGAGCACCGCGTTGCAGGCGAAAAGAACTGGCGGCCTTTCCGACCGCTTGCCTGGTTCGAAACAGCAAATGACGAAGACGCCATGCTGGCACCGGGCGAGCAAAGCGAGCAAACGAGCTCGATCTACTTCGGCGACGACGGTTGGACCTTTCCCGAGCCGGGCACATACGAGATTCGCGCCAGGCTCACCGCGAACGAAGATCGTATCGAAGCCGTGAGCAATGTCGTCTCGATTCGTGTCGATGCGCCGGAAAGCGATGCTGAGCGCGCCGCGCTGGAATTGCTTCTCGACGATGCAGGCATGCTCGATGCACGGATCGGCCGTTGGCTCATCTTCGGTGGGCGCATCGGTGAGCTCGAAACGCAGCCAGACATTGCGGCAGCCATCGAGCAATACTCCGACACCGCCCTCGGCTCCGCGCTGCGTCTGACACTCGCTTCGCAACGCCTGCGCCCACCGATCGATCCGCTCACAGGCGAAAGACCATTACCTGATCTGAGCGCCGTCCGAGCGCTGCTAGACGACATGTGCACCGACAGCGGACTTGCTGCGCTGAAGCACGAGATGCTGATGCGGTTTGCGCATGAGCTCCCCGCGTCTCTGACGCGCGATCTCTTGTCTCCACAACAGGCATGGGATGGGCTCACGCGTGACGGAACGCCGGTGCCGACATACTCCGATCCGACGCTGACCCGACTCTCGCTGTCCTTTCACTTCTGTCCCAACGACACGACGCTCGCCGCTGAGCTGCACAGAGTCGCGCGTCATCTCGCACGTACGCTCGCACGCACCAAACCCGAGCGGATCATGCTCGTCGGACACACCGATGCCATCGGAACTTGCCGGTTAAACGATGAGTTAGGGCTGCTGCGCGCCGAAGCGTTGCAGCGCATATTCGTCGACGCAGGAATCGCGAGCGAGCGCATTCAAGCCGTTTCTCTCGGCGAACGCCGACCGCTCCGCTTTTCGAGCTCGGACGAAGCGCGCGCACTGAACCGACGCGTGGAGATCCTGATCGCGCGCGACACAGCAGACGAGCTCCCATCGCCCGATGAGGTCGAGCGCGTCATGCCGCAATGCCCGAGCTTCTGAGCATCGTCGAGCACGCCCGTCATCCGGCCGTTCCTTCCGCTGTGCCGATGTTTCGTTGTCGCAGATGGTTTAACAGCTCGGTTGAATCTACCGGCTTCGTCAGGTGCACGTCGAAGCCGGCCTCACGGGAGCGGCGGCGATACTCTTCGTGTCCCCAGCCAGTCACGGCAATGAGCACCGTGTCCTTGCCCCAGGGCTGCTGACGTACCCAGCGCGCCGCCTCGAAACCGGACATGCGCGGCATACCCAGATCCATGATGATCGCTTCCGGACGAACGATCTCCGCCATCTCGATGGCCGCCAAGCCGTCATTGGCAATGTGCGTCACGTAGCCGGACAGCTGCGCCAGGATGGCGAGACTGTTGGCCGCATCGAGATTGTCATCGACGATCAAGAGCTGATGGCGACGTTGAAAGATCGGTAGCACGTTGCCCGCCAAGGCCGGCGACTCGACGGTTGCCGGCTCGACCGCTGCCGGCAGCTTGACCGTGAACGTGCTTCCCCTCCCGAGCCCTTCGCTGTGCGCGGCGATGGAGCCACCATGCAGCTCGACCAGGCGCTTCGCGAGAGACAGCCCCACTCCGAGCCCTCCAGAGGCACGTCGTTGCGTCCGATCGCCTTGAACGAAGAGCTCGAAGATCTTCGGAAGAAGATCGGGCCCGATGCCGATGCCGTTGTCGCGCACCCGTAGAACGACATGATCCGACTCGCGCACTAGCGACACGTCGATGCGACCGCCTGGATCGGTGTACTGGGCTGCGTTGTTGAGCAGATTACCGATGATCTGCAGCATGCGCGCAGAATCGCCCACAACGGGTGCCGGCTCCGGTGGCAGGGACATGGTGAGCGTGTGATTGACCGCTTCGAACAGCGGGCGCACCGTGTCGACCGCTGTGCCGACGATCTCTCGTAGGTCCACCCGCGCATTGCGCAGCTCCAAGGTATTACGCGTCACGCGGCTCACATCGAGCAGATCGTCCACGAGCCGTGCCATGTGCGTGACTTGCCGCTCGATGACCTCGTGCGCGGCGGCGGAGATTTCCGCAGGTACACCGGGCCGCAGCAAACCGGCAGCATACCGAATCGGCGCGAGCGGATTGCGCAGCTCGTGCGCCAGCAACGCGAGAAACTCGTCCTTGCGTCGATCTGCCTCGCGCAGTTGTTCTTCGAGCCTGCGTCTGTCGGTCACGTCGGTGATGGCTGCCACGAAACCACGCACCTTGCCGCTCGATGAATCGATGTCCGGAACGTAACGACAATGCATGTATCTAGGTCCGAGCTGTCTGATGGGCACCTCGATCTCGAACGTTACGGCCTCGCCCGACAGGGCGCGACGAACGTACGGCTCGAGCTTGCGAAACGCGCTCTCTCCCGCAAGCTCCGGGATCGTCTTGCCGATGACATCCGCCAACGTGAGGCCGAAGTGCGATGTATACGCTCTGTTCACGAACAGATAACGCATCTCGTCATCGCAATGCGCGAGCAGCACGTTCGCGTGATCGGTGACCAGCCGTAGCTCTTCCTGCGCCCGCTTTTGTGCATCGATATCGGTCGACGTGCCGCACCAGCGCTCGATCCTGCCGTCGACACCTCGCACAGGCAGCGCGCGCGCCAGAAACCAACGATGGTGGCCGTCAGCTCCCCGCAGTCTGAACTCTGCTGCGAACGCTTCACCCCGTGCGGTTGCCGTGCGCCACGTCTTCATGACGTTCTCGAAATCCTCTGCAGGCATCAAACGCCGATAGTCCTTGATGTGCACGCACGACGTGCCGGTATACTCGTGCCAACGTTGATTGATGTAGAGCACCTTGCCGCTCGGCGCCGCAAGAAAGACGATCTGCGGCATCGACTCGGCGATCCTTCGGAACCGTGCCTCGCTTTCCTCGAGCGCTATGCGCATTTGCACGTCGTGCGTGATGTCCAGCATCACGCCGTAGATTTCACGGGCCGTGCCATTCTTGTCGTAACGAATCTCTCCTTTCTCGAGCACCCAGGCAAGGCGTTGCTCACTATCGAGCACGCGGTACCGCAGCTCGTATTGACGGCGCTGAGCACGTTGCTTGCGCGCTAGGTATTGGCAAACGCGCTCGCGATCGGCGGGATGAATGGAGCGTAGATACTCTGCGTGGTCCGACGTGTGATTGCTCTGCGCATTAGCGTAGCGGCGTAGCACACCGGTGGCGAGATCGAGCTGGAATCCGACCATTCGGGCCGCCGCGAGCGCAATTTCGAGCTCGGATTCGGCACGCTCTCGTGCCTCGGAGGATTGCTGACGCTCATGATCGATGCGGCGTAGCCGAGCTGCCATCATGAGCAGCGCCGTAAACGAGATCACGATGCTGCCGAACACCAGTAGCGGCACCTCATGGCTCTGCGGATACAGGCCAACGTGAAGACCGGCTTGCACGAGCGCCGCGAGCGCGAGCAGCAGCGTGACGACTCCGATCGCCAGCGAGCGCATCTCGCGCGCAGCCGGATCTTCGCCCGATAGTGAGCGCATCCAGCCAAGGTCCGGACGCACACACAGCAGTCCGAACGTCAACAACGCTTGCGCGATCGTCGAGGGGAGTGAAACGTCGGAGTATGGCTGCGCCGCGCGCAGCACCTCGACGCGAAAGAGGAACAGCAGCACGGTGCTCGCGACGAGCAGCAGCGCAAGCGTCACGGCGATGACAAAAGCCGCCTGCAGCACGCGCTTCTGCGCTCGGGCCAGCAACACACCGCTCGCGATCAACACGAAACAAACAGCAGTGACATCGGCCATGCTGGTCATCTGCAGCGGATCTGCGTCGGCTGCGGGAGAGACGGCACTGCCGAGAAGGCTGGTCTCTACGCCGAGATCCAATCTCCACAGCGACTGCAATGAAGCAAAGAGCACCAGCACGGCGAGCGCCTGGCCGAGGCGCCAGCTCACACGCGCTTGATGCGCGATCGCCAGTACCGCACACCCAGATATGACGAGGACGATGGACGTCAGCACCCGCGTCGGCTGAAGAAAGGAGAACCAGCTCTTGAGGATGCCGATATCGAATATCCAGCCGCACAGCACACCTAGACCGATGAGAGCCGCACCGACCGATGAAGCGCACGAAAGTGTCGTTCTCGTTGGTGTCGCCCAGGTGCCAGGCGGTAGTTCACCGAGCAGCCCGACTGCTGGCATTATGTTCACATTGAGCCCCCTACACCCGACGGCTCACCCGCGTGCCGTGTGTTATTCGTTCCCCGGTGGCCGACAACGGACGCGGGGCAGCAGAAGTTCCGACGCTCGAGCTGCTGCTGGGGCTGCGAGCACACCCACGCGTCGTCATCCACCGATCGCGATATCGCGCCCGCCTTCGGTAAACTAATCGAAGTACCGCTCGGCAGCGTCAAGGAGGCTTTATGATTCGTCAACTGGGATGGCTCATCGTTCTCGCCGCCGCACTTGGAATGAGCACTGCTGCAGTCGCGGCGCAAGCCGATCAGCTCGATGCCAAGTTTCAGGAGCTGGACAAAGACTCGAACGGTAAGGTGAGCATCAACGAAGCCAGCGAAGACGATGATCTGTTCATCGCGTTCGAGAGCTTGGATAAGGATAGAGACGGCGAGCTCACCAAGGAGGAATTCGCAAGCTATCGCGCGGCCAAGGAGTAAGGACTAGACATCCGGCTCGAGAGCAACGCGCCCCTCCCCAACCCTCCCCCGCTTCGCGGGGGAGGGAGCATCATTCTGCACTTGTGCTTCGCCCACCGTACCCGAGTCCGACCCCCAAGCCCCGCGCCAGCTCAGAGCATTATTCTCGATCCAGCGGCCCGATGCCGTAGAAGCGTCGCTTGTGCTCGAGCGCGATCGAGATGACATGAGGCGCGAGCGACGCGCCTTCGAGCTCGGAGTAATTGGCGTCGACAAGATCCAGCCCATGCTCGCGCACTACCGCAATCAATTGCGGCTGCACGATCGCAAAATCGGCGTACTCGCTCATGAGCAGCACGTCGCGTCCTCCCTCCCTGAACAGCGACCTTCCGACGCTATAGTCCTCCACCGGCGAGCTGCAAGCGAAGTAACGTTGCAAGATGGTCGGCACGACATCGAAATGACTCGTGCGATGTCGCAGCACTCGCGGCTCCAGATCCGGCGCGTAGAGCATGAACGGGACTCCCGTTTGATAGCGAGTGAAATTGCTCGAATGTCCCCAATACCCTTTCTTCGTATCATTGAACTCCTGCCCATGGTCCCCGGTGATGAGCACGATCGAGCTCTCGAGTAGGCCGTGAGAATCGATCAGCTCCAGCGCCTCGCCCATGAGCGAGTCGACATAGTGCACCGAGTTCAGGTAGCGATTGTAGAAGGGACGCACGTCTTTGAGCTGGTGCAGCTCGAGATAGTTGACCCGTTTACCGTTCGGCTTGAATGGCACCGGATAATCCGGCGGCATGTCGAAGCTGTGCGGAGAATCGTAGAAGAGAAACGCAAAAAACGGCCGCTCCGGATCGCGTTGCTCGAGAAACGCTCTGAAGTCATTCGTCAACGACCGATCCCATTCATAGGGACGGTGGCCTTCCGAGCGCATACGAAGGTTTGGCAAACCAGCGAAGATCGTCCGATCGAACTCGGGACTGTACAGCGGTGCACTACGCAGCACAGCGATCTCGTAGTCGCGTTTCAGCAGCTCCTCAATGAACACCGGACGGCGTCGCTCGGCGAGAATACGGTGCCAATAGGTGCCAGGAATGCCGTAAAAGAGCGAGAAGATGCCGATACGCGTCGCATTGCCGCCGCTGAAGTGATTCTCGAAGCGGACGGCTCTTTGCGCGAACTTGTGCAGATTCGGCGTGATCTTCGGACCGATCGCGTCGAAGCGCCACGAGTCGACCACGATGAAGATGACGTTGGGAGTGCTCTGCGACGCCTCGCAAGTAAGCGGTCGCAGCGGATAGGCAAGACCGCTGCCCTTGTGGCTCGCCGCAACCAGTGTCGACCCGGAGCGCACCTCGAAGCCCAGGCGCCGCAGCATACGCTTCGCGGTGGCCGCGTAACGGAACGGCAGCACTTCGGTCTGCCGCACGATCGACTTGTTCGCGACAGCGTCCGCCCAGATGTGCACGCCATGAAACACGAGCGTCGCCACGGTCACGAACAGGATCGCCGGACCGCGTATCGACCGCCGCGGCGGCCCCTTGCGTACATACCGCCACGCAAGACCGGCGCACACAGCGACCACAGCCACGATCCCGAGAAAGATCAGGGCCGCCTCGAGATACATGTCGGGAGGAAACACGAAGGTCTCGCGGGCCGCCCCCCCGAACAGCAGGTTCATGACACCCGCGTTGATGTGAAAACGGTAGAGATGGTAGACCTGCGTGTCGATGAGCAGCGCCGCCAGAATCAGCGCCACGTACAGCACGCCGACAGGGATCACCAGCTTCGGGCGCGATAGCAGCAGCAACAGCAGCAGGACGGGCAACAGCAACAGCAGCGACAGCAGCGTGAAGTGCGAGCTCAGCATCGCACCTCGAAAGAGCAACAACAGCGGCGAGCTGTCGAGGTCGGCGGCAGCGTAGTAACGCACGGATACGAGGCAGGCAAGCGCTACGGTCGTCAGTACCAGCCAGCCCCACCAGCGACCCAGTTGCCGACGCGTGTTAGTCATTTGAGTAGTTGGGCCATCGTTCTCTTTAGGGTAGCATGTCGGCGTTTGTGCCCTCGGAGAGAATCAAGAACATGCAACCGTACCGCTTGGGCTTCATCATACTCGGTTCCGTCCTTTCTCTAACAATGATCGGCTGCAGCAAGCCCGCCTCCGACGAGGCCGCTGCGTCGGCAACTGCTCCAACTGCTGAGGCAAACGCGACCATGTCTCGAGAACCGTTCGGCACGTTGCCCGACGGCACCGCCGTCGAGCTCTTCACGTTGCGCAATCCCTCCGGCATGGAGGTGAAGGTCACCAACTACGGAGGAATCATCACCGAGCTGAAGGTTCCCGATCGCAATGGCAACATCGACGACATCACGCTTGGTTATTCCTCGCTGGACGGCTATCTTGAGAGCAGCCCCTATTTCGGCGCCATCATCGGCCGCTACGGCAACCGCATCGCGAACGCACAGTTCCAGCTCGACGGCAAGACGTACAAGCTCCCAGCGAACGACGGCCCCAACACATTGCACGGCGGTGTGAAGGGGTTCGACAAGGTCGCCTGGCACGCCGAACCTTTCGACCGCGACGGCGAGCGCGGCATTATCTTCACTTACACGAGCGCCGACGGCGAAGAAGGGTTTCCCGGCACGCTCGAAGTGCGGGTGACCTATACACTTACCGATAACAACGAGCTCATATTCGATTATCACGCGACGACCGACAAACCTACTGTCGTCAACCTGACACAGCATGCTTATTTCAATCTGGCCGGCGACGGCTCGGGCGATGTGCTCGAGCATGAGCTCATGATCAATGCCGACCGCTACACACCGGTTGATGCGACGCTCATCCCGACCGGGGAGATGGCGAGCGTGGAAGGCACACCGTTCGACTTCCGGCAGCCGACTGCCATCGGCGCACGCATCAATGCAGCGCACCAGCAAATCAAGATCGCGGGCGGTTACGACCACAACTTCGTGCTCAATCGCTCCGGCGAAGGGCTGGTGCTCGCCGCGCGCGTCGACGAGCCCAAGAGCGGCCGCCGCATGGAGGTGTACACGACCGAGCCCGGCATGCAGTTCTACAGCGGCAACTTCCTGGACGGCTCGATCACAGGCAAGAACGGGCATGTCTACACCAAGCACAGCGGATTCTGCCTGGAGACACAGCACTATCCCGACTCGCCGAACCAGCCGTCCTTCCCAAGCACCGTACTACGGCCTGGCGAGACGTATTCGTCGCGAACGGTATACGCGTTCAGTACCTTTGATCGCTGATGAGGGGCTGGGGCTGGAGACTGGTGGCTGGAGCAGGCGCGCCCCTCTGACCAGCGCCCAGCAGTCCGCCATATGTCGCAGCCCCCACCCAGCCCTCCCCCGCGAAGCGAATGCGAAGCGGGGGAGGGAGCACCTACTGCGAAGCCCTACACCCCTCGCTCAACAGGCGCGTCATCTGGCGTGCTTTCTCGCGTGCGTGCTCGATCGTATCGCCGAGAGCCAGCGAGACCCCCATGCGACGCCGGCCGCGCACTTCGGGCTTACCGAACAAGCGCAGCGCCGTATCGGGCTGTACCAATGCGCGCTCGACGTGCTCAAAGCGGACGTTGTCGGAATCGCCGGTCACCAACAAGGCGCACGACGCGCTCGGACCCCGCTGACGGATTGCCGGAATCGGTAGTCCCAGAATCGCGCGAGCATGGAGTGCGAACTCGGAGAGATCCTGTGAGATCAACGTGACGAGCCCGGTATCGTGCGGTCGTGGTGAGACTTCACTGAAATACACAGTGTCCCCGGCAACGAAGAGCTCGACGCCGAACACACCATAACCACCCAGGTTCTCCGTGATAACGGTCGCGATGCGCTGCGCCTCCGCGAGCGCGGCGGCGCTCATCGGCTGCGGTTGCCACGACTCGCGATAGTCGCCGTCCACTTGCAGGTGACCTATCGGCTCGCAAAAGCTCGTACCTCTGGCATGACGCACGGTGAGCAACGTGATCTCGTAATCGAACTCCACCCATCCTTCCACGATCACTCGCCCGCCGCCAGCACGACCGCCTTCCTGAGCGTAACGCCACGCAGGCAGCACATCGTCCCGAGTGCGCACGACGCTCTGTCCTTTGCCGGACGAGCTCATCACGGGCTTGACCACACACGGCATGCCGATAGCTGCAACGGCGCGCTCATATTCGTCTTGTGTGCCGGCGAATCGGTACGGTGAAGTGGGCAAGCCGAGCTCCTCTGCAGCAAGTCGCCTGATCCCTTCTCTATCCATGGTCAGCCGCGCGGCGCGCGCTGTCGGCACGACCTTGTAGCCTTCCTGCTCGAGCTCGACGAGCGTCGGCGTGGCGATCGCCTCGATCTCCGGCACGATCAACATCGGACGTTCGCGTTCCACGAGCTCGCGCAGCGCCGTCCCGTCGAGCATGTTGATCACGTGCGCGCGATGTGCAACTTGCATCGCCGGCGCATTCGCATAGCGATCCACTGCGATCACCTCGCAACCGAAGCGCTGCAGCTCGATTGCGACCTCTTTGCCGAGCTCACCCGAGCCGAGCAGCATGATGCGAGTTGCGGAAGGAGAAAGCGGCGTGCCAATGGTGACCATGGTGGAGGGTCGTTCGTGAGGCGCAAAGCGCAGGTTGATGTTGATGCAGCGTGATTCAAACTGACAGGCTACAGGCGAAGCCGTCGCAAGTGAACGGCGGTGTTGGATGGACTGGAGGCTGGGGGCTGGAGAGTGGAGCGGAGCCCAGTGCCATGCCCGGCAGCCCACCCTTCTCAGGCTGTAGGCGGTGGGCTGCAGGTGGTAGGTGGATGGCGCTTACGCGCCATCGGCCCCTGTCCCCAGTTGCGAGCCCCTTGCCCATCACAGACGCTTTCTCCATAGTGCGCGCCTTTCCACCGTCAAACCAGTTCACGTTTCA
Organism: Gammaproteobacteria bacterium; assembly: GCA_017577615.1. Lineage (GTDB taxonomy): Bacteria > Pseudomonadota > Gammaproteobacteria > Steroidobacterales > Steroidobacteraceae > Steroidobacter. The sequence goes on from PKRE01000010.1 coordinate 22,957, forward strand.
ATGCTGCCGTCGATCGAATCGCGTCTCGCTGCCGAGCTGTCTGTCAAACCTCAGCAAGTCGCCGCCGCCGTCGCGCTGCTCGATGAAGGCGCCACCGTGCCGTTCATCGCACGCTATCGCAAGGAAGCGACAGGTGGTTTGGATGACACGCAATTGCGAACTTTGGAGGAACGACTGGCATACCTGCGCGAGCTCGAAGCACGACGTGCGCAGATTCTTGCCAGCATCGAGGAACAGAAGAAGCTCACGCCAGAGCTCAAAGCCGCGATCGAGGCAGCGGAAACGAAGCAGCGTCTCGAAGACCTCTACCTACCCTACAAACCGAAGCGGCGCACGAAGGCTCAGATAGCACGCGAGGCGGGTCTGCAGCCGCTCGCGGATGCGCTGCTCGCCAATCCCTCGCTCGCGCCGGAAACTGAGGCTGCACGCTATTTGAAGGAGCCGTTCAAGACCGAGCACGGCGACAATCCCGGCGTTCCTGATGTCAAGGCCGCGCTCGACGGCGCTCGCGCGATTTTGGTGGAGCAATTCTCCGAAGACGCAGAGCTGCTCGGGGAGCTGCGTGCGTATCTGAACGATCATGCCGTGCTCGTCTCCAGAGTGGTGCAAGGCAAGGAAGAGGCAGCCGCCAAGTTTCGCGATTACTTCGCTTATCAAGAGCCGCTCAGCAAGATTCCGTCGCACCGGGCACTCGCACTGTTCCGCGGTCGCAAAGAGGAAGTGCTGCGGCTTGCGCTCAAGCTGCCGGAAGAGCTGGACGAGGAGCGCCCATCGAACGCGTTGAATGCGTGCGAGCTCAAGATTGCAGCGCGCTTTTCGATCGCCGATCGCAATCGCCCCGGTGATGCCTGGCTCATTCAGACCGTGCGATGGGCGTGGCAAACGAAGCTCTCCTGGCAGCTCGAAACGGAGCTGCTGGCGCAGCTGCGCGAGCGCGCAGAAGAAGAAGCCATTCGCGTATTCGCACGCAATCTGCACGATCTGCTGCTCGCCGCGCCGGCCGGTCCGCGTGCGACGATCGGCCTCGATCCCGGGCTGCGCACGGGTGTTAAGGTCGCGGTAGTCGATCGAACCGGCAAGCTGCTCGAGACGACCACCATCTATCCGCATGCACCGCGTAACGATTGGGACGGCTCGATTGCGGTGCTGGCCGCGCTTGCCCGTAAGCACAATGTCGAGCTGATCAGCATCGGTAACGGCACGGCCTCGCGCGAGACGGACAGGTTGGTAGGCGATCTGCTCAAAAGACATCCGGAGCTCAAGCTGACCAAGATCGTGGTCTCAGAAGCTGGCGCATCGGTGTACTCCGCCTCCGCGCTCGCAGCAAAGGAGCTGCCGCACATCGACGTCAGCTTGCGCGGTGCCGTATCGATCGCACGTCGTTTGCAGGATCCACTTGCCGAGCTCGTCAAGATCGATCCGAAGTCGATCGGCGTCGGACAGTACCAGCACGATGTGAATCAGACCAAGCTCGCGCGCACGCTCGATGCGGTCGTCGAAGATTGCGTGAACGCAGTCGGGGTCGATGTCAATACTGCCTCCCCGGCGCTGCTCGCGCGCATCTCCGGCTTGAGTGCCACGCTCGCCGAGAACATCGTTCGCTACCGCGACGAGCACGGCGCATTCACGAATCGCGAGCAGCTGAAGAAGGTACCGCGCCTGGGCGAAAAGACGTTCGAGCAGGCAGCCGGATTCCTGCGCATCATGAACGGCGACAACCCACTCGATGCATCGGCGGTGCACCCAGAAGCGTATCCGGTCGTCGAGCGGATTCTCGCCGATCTGAAGCGTCCCGTGCGGGAGGTTCTGGGCGATTCGAATACGCTCAAGAAGATCGATCCGGCCAAGTACATCGACGACCGCTTCGGGCTGCCGACGGTGCGCGACATCCTGCGCGAGCTCGAGAAGCCCGGCCGCGACCCCCGGCCCGAATTCAAGACGGCAGAGTTTCGCGAAGGCGTCGAGGATTTGAAAGATCTCGAGCCGGGCATGATCCTCGAAGGTGTGGTGACGAATGTCACCAACTTTGGCGCCTTCGTCGACATCGGCGTGCACCAGGACGGCTTGGTGCACATCTCGATGATGTCGCACAAATTCGTCAAGGATCCGCGCGACATCGTGAAGGCGGGCGACGTCGTCAAGGTGAAAGTGCTGGAGGTCGATCAGGAGCGTCGTCGCATCGCGCTCAGCATGCGCTTGGATGCGCCTGCACAAGGAGCGCGAGTAACGGGCGATGCCGCCGGCGGCAAGTCACGCGCGGCGAAGCACCGTAAGGAGGCACCCGCTGCGGCGGGCGGCGGCATCATGGCAGAAGCATTCGCTCGAGCGCTCAGGCGCGAGTAAGGGCAAAGCACCGGGACCGGACCGCAGAATAAGCGCTGTCCGGTCAAGCGTCAGGCATACGCTCGAGTTACGTATTCTCCCGGCGCAACGCCCCGGTCCTTCTAAGTACGACACGGGGCACGCCGCGCATGTTTGCTGCGCCTTCTTCGTCGTCGCCGTGCAAGCCGAGTAAGTCCATCAACGTATCCCGCCTATCGGCGAGCGTAGCGCCGAGAGAGACAAGATCGACCCTTGCTGCACGTACGCGCGGGAAAAGCTCGTCCTCCTCCCAGCGAACATGCGCTACGACCAGCTCGTGCAGACGCTGAACGGCCACCATGAATTCCTCGTGCTCCGAGGTCATGGATTCGATGTGCGCGATCGCTCGCTTGGCCTCGCCATGCTCGCGTTCGGCGTGACTGACCAGCTCATCCGAATCGATGGCGCGTCGGGTGGCGGGATAGAAGAGTTCTTCTTCGATCTGTGCGTGAATGCGCAGCATTTTGCAGAGCCTACGCGCAAGAGGATCGAGCTGCTGTGGCGCAGCTCGAGCGAGGCTCGCGAACACCTCGTCCACCAGACGATGATCACGGGTCAGAAAATCGACTGCATCGGTGCTGCCGTCGGCTGACTCGTCAGGTGTGATTCGCGCCATCGTAGGTTCCTCGGGTGCCCGTGCAAGCACGTCTAAGGCGCAAGGTATTGCGACAGTTCCAGTGGCCTGAGCACCAACGGCACGCCCGCCTCAACGCTCCGCAAGAAATGCCGCCACCCATACCAGCGGCGCGTTCCAGTTGATTGCGACTTCGTTGAGCGCGTACGCGTCCGCATCGTCGCGCCAGCACGTTTGCGGCAGACAGGTGCCTTTCATCTGCTTGGCGACCGGATCGATCATGCTGGAAGAGTTCGGCCCACCGGAGAGCGCGCCAGGAGGCGGCGGCGGGAAAGATTCGTTCTTCTGATGTGCCCAGAAGCGGTGATGCGGATTGCGCATGGGACGTGCGCCGTAACCGCTCACATAGGACTGATCGAGCGGATTGCGCCCGAGCACGTAGTCGAGAGCGTCGACGACACGGTCGCGATAAATCGTCTTACCGGTCAGGTCATAGGCGATGCCCAGCACGATCGCGCGATTGAGCACGGCAGAGTTCGAGCCCCATGGATATGCGTCTGCGCTGTACGGAATCGCATAGCCCTCTTCGCTCGCCTGCCGCAGATAGTTGTCCGCGGCGGCGATGAGATTCGCACGCGCTTGCGCCAATTCCTCCTTGCCGAGGCAGTTCGGAACGGTCACGAGCGAGATCGTGCCGAGCGTGCGTACCTGACCCCACGAGATGTCGCCGTCGCCATCTGCGGTCGGCGCGGCCAAAAAGTGTGGCGACTCGCGCAACGCTTGTGCGTACTCTGCCTCTCCCGTCGACAGAAACAGCTCCGCGGCCGCCCAATAGAACTCGTCAGAGGCGTCGCGATCACCATAATCCCCGCCTCCGTCGAAGCCGCCGACGGGCAGTAGATCGGGATGACGACGCGCGGCTGCGTAGGCGCGTTTCGCCGCGCGCAAGCAGCGCTGCGAGAACTCGGGATCGATGTTGCGCCAGATGCGTGCGCATTGCGCGGCAGTCGCTGCCAGATTGAGCGTGGCGGTCGTCGACGGCGGATAAAGGAAACGCTCCGAGCGATCTTCGTGCGGCGCGCTCGGGAAGGGTGTCCAATGTAGTCCGTGCACCTTGTGGTGCGCCATGCCAGAGATGTCTAGCTCGACCGACCCTGCGCCGCCCGCCCGCCCTGAGACCCGCGGCATCTTGAGCTTTGCACCTTCTGGCGCCTGCATCCGCAGCAGAAACTCGAGCTCCCAGCGCACCTCGTCCAATAGATCGTTGACGCCGTTACCGCGCTCGGGCAAGGATGCCTCGCCGTCTGCAAACGGCGCCGGTGAGTCCGCGGCGAGGCGGCGTGTCCGTTCGTAGTAATTGAGCAGCGTCCAAACGCTGATGCCGGCATTGACGACATACTTGCCGTGATCGCCGGCATCGTACCAGCCGCCTGTCGTCTCGAGCGTGTAGTCACAACCCGGCCATTCGATCCCGCGTTGATCCCGTCCGTTGAAACAGCGGGCAATCTCGCGGACGTGACCGGCCGGTCGCGCCCACTTCGCATCTCCGATGTACTTCGCTTCGATCGGGATACCGCTGCGATTGTGATAGAAGTAGGCAAGCGCATCATGTTTGAGCCGATCGAAGAGCGTCGCATCGATCGAGAACGAACGACTCGTCTGATCACCGACGATGAGTCGATAGCCGCTGCCAGAGCCCTGATAGCGCGAAAAATCGACCTGATGCACGTGCTCGCCGGAGCCGGCATTGACGCCGAACACCACGGTTTCACCACGTGCGACCGTTTCCCCGTTCGCGGCGACGAGGCGCCATGGCAGCGGCGCGCGCGAGGTATGCGCGACGATTGCGCGCTTCGGCCCGTGCGGCTGGAAGCCGAGCTGGTTGAAGCGAATGTTCGACAGCTCTTGCTTTTCGCTCGCGTACGAGGCAAACGCCGCGAGCCACAGGGTCATGAACGCGAGCGCATAACGAAACATTCGATCCTCCTGACTGCGCAGACGATACCCCGCCGTCGCGCTCTGTGACTGTCAAGAATCGCGAGCGACAGTGGGCATTCACAAAGAAAGACCCCGCGCGCCTGACGGCGCGCGGGGCAAGGAGCTGCGGTTGAGTGTCGTTATTGTTATGGAGGAGCAGGTCAGAACGTGAGACGAACGATCAGCGAGTACCGTCTGTCGTTCATGAACCACGAACGCGGAGCGGACAGCAGATCGTCGTTGAGGATCTGTCTCGTCTTCGTGACCTCGTTCAGGAGATTGACTCCCTGCACTCCGATCTTGATGTTGTCGTTGAGCGTGTACATGAACGAGCCGTCGAGCTGGCCCGTGTCCTCGTTCAGGATCGGAGCGAACGGCGTGATGACATCACGCGTGGTCAGCAGGAACTCCGAGCGCCAGCTGTACGCCAGGCGCGCCGAGATCGGTCCTTTCTCGTAGATCGCGGCGATATTCGCGTTGTCCTTGGACAACCCGACGAGCGGCAGCAAGCTCGTGTCCACGTTCGCCTGTGTGGCGGCCGGATCGCCTACCGTGTTGTCCAACGTGCTCTGCTTGACGCCCTTGCTGTCGATATAGGTGTAGTTCGCCTGAATACCGAACCCGTCGAACGGCGCAGGCAGCATGTCATAGAACTGCGTATACGCAAGCTCGAAGCCCTTGATCTTGCCCTTTTCGGACGAGTTCACGGGGCGCGTGAACTCCACTGGGAAAGTCTCCCCGCCCGCAGTGATGTTCACGACCTGCGTCCCGTTCGTGAGCACGTCCTTGAGCGTCTTGTGGAACAGCGACAACGTCAGAGAACCAAGACGCTCGTCGAAGTACCACTCGAGCGATGCGTCGAATTGTGTTGACCTCGTCGGCTTGAGGAAGGCATTACCCGTGGAGGCTTGCAGACCGAGCCACTGATTGTCCTCGATCAGCGGCGTGATCGAGAAATAGTGACGCGTGAGACCGAGATCCGGCCGCGCGATTGCCTTCGAGAAGCCGAAGCGGAACAGCAACTGAGGCGTGATGTTCACCTTGAGATTGAAACTCGGCAACCAGTTCTCGTAGCTGTGCTTGGCCGTCTCCGGGACCGTCTGACCGGTGGCAAAAGCGCGGTAGCGTTCCCGCTCCGACAGCGGCAGCCGGCAGAACGGCGGCGGGGTCCACGTCTGACCTGGCTCGAGGTCCGTCGGCTCCTCGCAGCTCTCCTCATCGACCAGATCGGAAGGCAGCAGGTATCCGACGGTGCCTTTCGCTTCGAACTTGGTGCGCACCCAACGCACGCCGACATTACCGCTGACCGAACGACCGTTATCGAACTCCTGGCCGAACCGCATCATGAAGTACAGCGCTTCGGTCTTCTCGGACGTGTCGTTGACCTCACGCGGCAAGAACGGGCTGCCGGGTGCGATGTGCTCGCCGCGACGCGGATCGTCGAGGCGCTCCCAATCGCCGGGATCGTTGCGACCCCATTCGTCGCGGATCCGCATCGCAAACTCGGCGGCTTGATCGTAGTTCTTCGCCAAATTGTGGCGATAGAACGGCACCACGACCGGCACGGGCGTCTTGCCGCGCATGAAGTTGTCGAACGTGAACAGCTCGGTGTGGAGGCTGGTGGGCTCGCCGCCTGTGCCTCGCGAGCCGTCCGGCTCATGCAAGCCGTCGACCGGGTCGTTGAACCATACCGGGCCACCCTGTCCCCAGATCTCGCTCAGCGCGCCCCAGTTATAGGTGGAGAAGCGAGTGATCTGGTCACGCTGCGCGTAGCGTGCGCCGGCACGGAAACCGTCGATCCACCCGCCCTGCGGTAGACGGAAATCGACATCGAAGCGCGCGGCATCCTCCTGTCCCTCACTGTCTTCGATGTGATCCATGGCCGCGCGCCAGAAGCTGTTGTATGGATCCGCGAAGCTGTCATGCGGCGCGTTGAAGTACGTCGGGCAATCGCCCGACGGCGTCGGACACTGCGCGACCGTTCCATCCAGCGATGGCGGCAAGAAGATTGCCCGCGGGAGGCTGCCGCGTAGGTCGAGATCGACGTTCTGGAACGTCGAGCCCCAAATACCGAAGTCGACGTTCTCCACGGTCGAGTCGACGTGCTGCAGGTCGAAGTTGAACGCCCACCGCTCGTTCGGAGTCCATTTGAAGTTGAAACCGTAATCCGACGTCACGTAGCGCTGGTCGACATCACGGCGTATGTTGTTGCTTTGCAGACCGTAGATAGGCGTCCGATGTGCGCGCCCGTCGAGCTGGTCATCGCGCCAACCGACCGGCACGGTGATGACGCCGTTCGTGAAGATGCCGCTGTCGTCGAAACCGAACGTGGTGCCCTCGACCGATACGGGCTCGCGTCCATCGCCTTCGGCTACGTCGGTGGCGATCTCCACCGCATGCTCGGTCCAAGCGACCCGCGCGTCCGAGCGCAGGAACTGTAGCGTCGCGAGCATCGTATCGTCGGTGCTCGCCCACTGCGCAGCAAATCCGGCGCCGATTCGCTCGCGATCGGTGATCTGCGACCTGAACGCCGCACCCGATGGGAACCACACGGCTCGCGTCGGATCGCCGGGCACGCGTCCGACACGCTCGCGGAAGCTGGATGCCTGAATACCATCCGAGCGCGTCTTGAGCTCGGAATAGACACCATTCACGAGGATGCCGAACTCGCCGATGTTGGTCAGCCAACGGTCGCTGTACAGCGCCGAGGCAGTGGGCGACCATTCCTCTGCAAAGTCGCCGTAGTTCGCCTCTAACGAGGCTGCGGTGACGCGTCCCTCCGAGTCGAACGGCACGCGCGTCCGCAGATTCACCGTGCCTGCCAAGCCGCCCTCAATCATGTCGGCGGACTGGTTCTTGTAGACATCGACGCCGCCCATGAGCTCCGGCGGCACATCGGCGAAGCTGAGGAATCGCCCGTTGTTGGCGGAGAAAGTATCGCGACCGTTGAGCTCGCTGCGCACGGCGTTGAGCCCGCGCACAACCACCCCGCTACCCTCCACGGAAAAGTGATCGGGGTCGTTGCCGGCCGCAAAGCGAGTAATCGCCACGCCGGGAATACGTTGCAGCACCTCGGTGACGCTACGATCGGGAAGCGCGCCGATATCTTCGGCCGTCACGGCATCGACGAACACCTCGGCGTTGCGCTTGATCTCCTGCGCGCTCTCTAGGCTGTACCGAATACCTGTGACGACGATTTCATCGAGCTGTTGTCCGCCTTCGGCAGATTGCGCATGAGCCTGCGACCCCATCGCAAGCGCGCCCAGCGCCAACGCAGGCACACCGCGTCGAACGGTGGCGGACAAGACTGAACGAATGGCTAACGAAATATCTTGACTATGCTTATGGTTACTATGCTTATGGTTCTCCGTCGACACATGTCCGGGTTCTCTTGCAGACATGAGCGCCTCCCTCATCGTTGTTATCGCAACGCTCCCCCCAGCGCAGGGCGAATGATTCTGTACACACGTCACGATTGCAAGTAGAAAATACGGGGGCCCTCTGATTTCCAATGATCCTCATGAGCGGTCTTGAGCGATTCTATTGACGCATCACGAAAATCGATCAAAATCGATCAAAATCGCTTGGTTACAAGCACGTTGCGCGCGCAACGGGCGCCAACGATAACCGAGCTGATCAGGCAGTCAGACTGAATCTAAATTGCATGGCATAGCGCCTTCCGGGGCGATTGCTCTCGTGAACACCGATCCGATTCGAAGCGTGCTCATCGTTGGAGGCGGCACGGCCGGCTGGATGGCCGCCGCGGCACTCTCGCGTGCGCTGGGCCGGAGCGTGCAGATTCGTCTCGTGGAATCCGAAGACATCGGCACGATCGGCGTCGGCGAAGCGACGATCCCTCCGATCCTGACGTTCAACAGCATGCTCGGCATCGACGAGAACGACTTCGTGAAACACACCAATGCGACGTTCAAGCTCGGGATCGAGTTCGTGAACTGGGCCCAGGTCGGGCACCGTTACCTCCATGCGTTCGGTGCGCTCGGCCTCGACATAGAGGCGATCAAGTTCTACCAGCTGTGGCTGAAGCTGTACCGACAAGGGCATCCGCACTATATCGACGAATACTCGGTGAGCGCGATGGCCGCAAAGCTCGGCCGCTTCTCGCCGCCGACGCTCGACCCGCGTGCGATCACTTCCACGATCGCCTATGCCTATCACTTTGACGCGGCACTGTATGCGCGCTATCTACGCCGCTATGCCGAGCATCACGGCGCCATTCGCATCGAAGGCAAGATCGTCGACGTGCGGCTGCGCGGCACGGACGGCTTCATCGAATCGGTGGTGCTGGAAGGCGGCGAGACACTGGAGGCTGACCTGTTCATTGACTGCTCGGGTTTTCAAGGCCTGCTCATCGAGCAGGCGCTCAAGACCGGCTACGAGGAATGGACGCAGTGGCTTCCGTGCGATCGCGCCGTGGCCGTGCCGTGCGACAGCGGTGGCGAGCTGACGCCCTACACACGCTCGACGGCACACACCGCCGGCTGGCAGTGGCGCATCCCGCTGCAGCATCGCATTGGCAACGGGTACGTGTATTGCAGCCGCTTCATCAGCGACGACGAGGCGGCTGCGACACTGCTCGCGAATCTGGACGGACGGCCGCTGGCAGAGCCGCGCTTTCTGCGCTTCACGACCGGCCGTCGCAAGAAGTTCTGGAACAAGAACTGCGTCGCGCTCGGTTTGGCGAGCGGCTTCATGGAGCCGCTCGAGTCGACGAGCATTCATCTCGTGCAAGTAGGCATCACGCGGCTGCTGGCACTGTTTCCCCGCCGCGGGTTCAATCCGATCGAGATCGACGAGTACAACCGACTCTGCACGCGCGCTTGGGAACGCACTCGGGACTTCATCATCCTGCATTACCATGCGACCGGTCGCGACGACGCCCCGCTATGGGAGTACTGTCGCAACATGAGTATTCCCGACACCCTGAGGCGCAAGATCGAACTGTTCAGAACGAGCGGGCGCTTTTTCAGAGAGGATGACGAGCTGTTCGTCGACTCGAACTGGGTGGCAGTGTTCTTGGGCCAGAAAATCTGGCCGGCCACCTACGATCCGCTGGCAGATGCACTCGATTCACGAGCCCTCGAACGTAGCTTCCAGCATCTGCGCACCATGATCCGGCGCGCCGTCGAGGCCATGCCCTCGCACCAGGCCTACATCGAGCGTCACTGCAGCGCAGTAACGTAGCGAGAGACGACGTGAGCACGAACCGGCTGAGAAGGATCGTCATCGTGGGCGGCGGCACTGCAGGTTGGATGGCCGCTGCTACGCTGGGACGATTTCTCAAGAACCGCTACTGCGAAGTTCGCCTCATCGAATCTGAGCAGATTGGCACGGTCGGCGTCGGCGAGTCGACCATCCCGCAGATGCGGACGTTCAATCGGATGCTTGCGCTGGACGAGAACGACTTTGTTCGACGCACTCGAGCGACTTTCAAGCTCGGCATTCAGTTCGTCGATTGGACCCGTATCGGCCATAGCTATATTCATCCGTTCGGGCCGTTCGGTCTGAGCATGGAAGGCGTATCGTTTCACGCCTACTGGTTGAAGTACCGGCTGCTCGAGCCCACCACGGACCTGAGCGACTTCTCCTTGCAGGCCGTTGCGTGCCGACGCGGGAAGTTCATGCGCGCGATCAACGCCGGGAATTCCCCACTTTCCAATATTGCTTATGCGTTTCACTTCGACGCGGCACTGTATGCGCGCTTCCTGCGGAGTTACGCCGAGGAGCGGGGCGTGGTTCGTACCGAAGGGAAGATTGTGCACGTGGAGCAGCGGGGCGAGGACGGGTTCATCACGGCGGTCGTGCTCGAAAGCGGCGAGCGTATCGAAGGCGATTTCTTCATCGACTGCTCCGGCTTTCGCGGCCTGCTGATCGAGCAGACACTCAAGACGGGTTACGAAGATTGGAGCCATTGGTTGCCATGCAACCGCGCCGTGGCGGTACCGTGTGAGAGCGGCGGTGAGCTCACGCCGTACACGCGTTCCACCGCGCGCAAAGCCGGCTGGCAATGGCGCATTCCGCTGCAGCATCGCATCGGCAACGGCTATGTCTATTCGAGCGAGCACATCAGCGACGATGAGGCGATTGCGACCTTGCTCGCGAATCTGGATGGCGCCCCACGCGCCGAGCCGCGCATCATCAAATTCGTCACAGGACGCCGCAAGAAGTTTTGGAACAAGAACTGTCTCGCGCTCGGGCTGGCGTCCGGATTCCTCGAGCCGCTCGAGTCGACCAGCATCCACCTGGTCCAAAGCGGCCTCGCCAACTTCATGACGCTCTTCCCCGATCGCGACATCTCCCCGGTCGAGATCGAGCAATACAATCGCACCATGACCTGGGAGTTCGAACGCATCCGTGATTTCCTCGTGCTGCATTATCACGCCAACGAGCGCGACGACTCGGAGTTCTGGGTTTATTGCCGCAACATGAAGCTGCCGGATTTCCTGCAGCACAAGCTCGAGCTGTTTCGCGCCCACGGCCGCATCTTTCGCGAGAACAACGAGCTATTCAACGACACCAGCTGGTTTGCCGTCATGATCGGACAGAACGTGCGACCGCGCGCCTACGACCCGCTCGTCGACGTGCTCGACGAGGCCGAGCTTCGTTATCGAATGCAGCACATCCGCGACACGATCAGCCGCTGCGCCGACGTGATGCCGACGCACCGCGAGTTCATCGAGAAGCATTGCAAGGCGGACTTGAGCTGACAGAGGCTGGACGCACAAGGGCAACGGCGGGCCGCGGTGCGCGCACACCTCGCGAATCGCGAGATTTGGCTGCTATACACCTGACCATGCCAGTGACGACAGCCGACAGCCAAAAATCTGCAGCCTATCTACGGCTCAGCGCACGCACGAGAATCGCGCGAATTTCGCGAGCGCGCTCGGGCGTGATCGGACCGAGGATGCCGCGGTGCTCCGGCGCAAGGTGCACCAGCGCGTCGCCGTTCTTCTGAAAGACGTAATGATCGAACACGATGCGCCAGGCATCCCGCTGCGCGGGCGGCAGATCGCGCAGCGCGAGTATCGCATGCAAGAGCGCGTCGAACGGCGAGTCGCCGTGCACGCGCGCAGGGTTCCACCAATAATTGACCAGCACGTTGAAACGCTCGAGCGACTCGACGTGATGCCACCAGAAATACGGGATGTAGAGCGCATCACCCGGACCGAGCTCTGCCACGAGCGCATGCTCGAGCGCCTGCTCGAAGCGCGGATAGCGCTCGAAGTCCGGCTCGTGCAAGGACACCATGCTCACTGGCGGCCCCGATAGAGTGAAGTCGAAGGGACCGACATAAAGATTCGGCAATTGCTCCGGCGGGAACAACGTGAAGCGACGGCGACCCGCCACCACGCAGGCAATGTTCTCGTTCAGATCGAAGTGCGTTTGCACGGTGATCGCATTGCCGATCCAGATGCGCGGCGGCACCGTTGCAGGCAACAGAGGCTGCATGTTCTCCTGCACGAAGCCCGGCAAGTGCTCTGGAATCGGCGCCGACTCCACATAGATGGCGGGTGCCTGCTCGTCATCGAGCGACTTCACGAGCGCATCGAGCGCAATGGCCAGCGGTGCGAGCCGCCGCTCGAAGTTCACACCGCGCATATCCTCGCGGTAGAAGAACCGGCCTTTGCAAGCGGCATCCGCGGCCAGCGTGCGAACGGGCCGTCCTGCATCGAAACGAAGCAAGTAATCACTCATTGCCGCCGGCGACTTGGTGCCCGCGGCCACGGCCGGCCAGTCGGCGACGAGCCCTCGCAAGACCGCGGGCCGATTGAGCGGCAGGATCTCCTGCTGAAAACGGTTGACGTCGACGTCTTCCCAGACGGGAACGGCAGCAGGCGCGGACATTGGTTCGCAGCTCAGCGCTTGGTGGCAGCCCGCGGACGATGATCTAGGTTCAAAGTCGCTTTCAGCGCCGCCGCGATGGCCAGTGTTGCTGGTGCCACCTCGTCCGACGCCGGCCAGAGAATACCGAACTCCATCTCGCGCGTCTTGTCTGCGAGCGCGATCGCGCGCAAGCCATGCGTCTCGCGGCCGCGCAGCACGATGGCAGGCAACAGCGTCGGAATGCCCGTCTCCGCGACACTCGACAGGACTGCATCGACGCTGTCGAGCTCGAAGGCGACTCGCGGATGCACCTTCGCGTGCAACAAGACCGCATCTGCCGCACGCCGCATGTCGAAGCTCTCCGGCAACATGACCAACCGCTGACCGTCGAGCTCTTGCAGCTTCAACCTGGAACGTTGCGCGAAAGGGCTCGCAGACGGAGCGATTAGGGAGAACGGCTGCGAGACAAGTCGCTCATAGTGAATATTGGGGGAATTGCCGGTCATGAGCCCGAACCCCAGATCGAGCCGACCGGCTTCCAGCTCGGTTTCCACTCCGCTGGAAGCGAGCTCCTGCACGCCGACGGTGACCCCGGGATGCTCTCGCGCCATAAATCCCAGCACCGGGGGCACCCACGCGATATGCAAAGCTGGAATGACACCAAGCTCGACACGCCCCGTCATCAGCCCGGCGATGGCGTTGACTGCGCCACATGCATCCTCGAGCTTGCGGAGCACGACTTCCGCGCCTTTACGAAAGGCCGCACCGGCTTCCGTCAAGAACACTCGCTTGCCAACTCGTCGAAACAGCGGTGTGCGGAGCGCTGCCTCCAGCTGCGTGATCTGCTGCGAGATGCTCGGCTGCGAGATCTTCAGCCGGTCGGCCGCACGAGTGAAATTCTCTGTCTCGGCGACCGCAAGAAAGTACCGTAGGTGTCGTATCTCGATATCGGACATGCGTGGGGCTGTGGCGATTGACGTTGAAGAGGGAGATTACACTGTTCTTGGGCTTGGGGCTTGGGGCTGGGGCCGGTGTATATAGCAACGCCCCCTTCCCTACTCCCATTCCCCATTCCCGTTCCCATTCCCCGCCGGTTGACCCATAAGCCACACCTTGCGCATCATTGCTCGCAGCTATCGATCCAGCCCGATCGCGCGCAGAGCGAACCTGCGCACCAACGAGGGAGCTCATCCGTTGCGGCTTGCCCTGCTTCAAAGCGGCCGAAGCACGAGCGCTTTCTGGCTCGGCTGTGCGCTGGTCACCATCGGTGTCGTGCTGCACCTGCCGATGTATTGGATAGCACGTCACCATGGCTTCGTGCTCGCAGGCATGCCCATGGACGCGAACATGCTCTGCGGCATGGCGCTCATCCTCATCGGCGCCGCCTGCGCCGCGTACGGCTTGTTGCCGAAACCACGATCCTTTCTGTCTCGCCAAGCACCACTCGCGTTGGCGCCGCCGGAGGATGCGCCGCTGTCTCGCGCGCATTGGGGTCTCGCCACGCTTCTTTCGATCGCGCTCATCATCGACATCATGAAGCCGGCTAGTCTCGGCTTCGTGACGCCGGGCATGCGCGCCGAGTACGGCGTCAGCGATGAGACGGTTGCCTGGCTCCCGTTCAGCGCGCTCGCAGGCACGGTGCTCAGATCGTTCTTGTGGGGATGGCTCGCCGATGTCTATGGACGGAGGGCCTCGATTCTCTTGTCGTCCGTGATGTTCACCGGCACATCCCTCTGCGGCGCGATGCCGGAGTTCGGGTGGAACGTGTTCATGTGTTTCATGATGGGCGCGGCGGCTGGCGGCATGTTGCCCGTTGCATATGCGCTCCTCGCGGAAACTATGCCGACGAAGCATCGCGGTTGGAGCCTGGTGCTCGTGGGGGGCATCGGTGCCGTCGGCGGATACTTTGCCGCGAGCTGGTGCTCAGCCTTGCTGCAGCCGACCTTCGGTCGGCGGATCATGTGGTTCCTCAACCTGCCGACGGGACTCGCGCTCATTGCCTTGAGCCCGCTACTACCGGAGTCCGCGCGCTTCCTCGAACGGGTGGGGCGTCTGCACGAAGCGCACGCGATACTCGCACGGTTCGGAGTGCGGGTACGCAGTGCTCCCGCCGCTGCTACAGAACCTCCTGCTCGCATCGTCGCACAGACATTGAGGAGACAGCACCTGATCGGCTTGACCTCGGCGCTCACGCTCTCGGCGCTCACATGGGGGCTCGTCACGTTCGGCTTGCTGCTGTGGCTGCCCTCGGCGCTGGTGGCGACAGGTCGCAGCGTCGGCGCCTCGAGCGCATTGATCGCGCAATCGACGTTGTTCGCTGCGCCGACGATCCTCGTGTGCACGCTCTTGTACAGCCGCTGGAGCACCAAGCGCTCGCTCGTATTGATGAGCGTCCTAACGATCGTGGGACTGTTTGCATTGGGAGCTCAAGAAGCCGGACCTGACAGCCTGTCCGCGCCGCTCGTCCCGCTCACCTTGATCGTCGTCGGCTCGTCCGGGCTCATCGCGATCTTGCTGCCATACACCGCGGAGAACTTCCCGCTCAGAATCCGCGGCCGTACCACAGGTTGGATCGCCGATTGCAGCAAGCTCGGCGGTCTGCTCGCCCAAGGCCTGAGCGTGATCGGCGCAGTGCCCAGGCTCGCAACCGCGATCGTGATGATCGGCATCCTTGCAATCCTCTCCACATTGCTCGTGATCCTCTATGGCCACGAGACGCGCGATCGCGACCTGCGCGAGCTCGAAGCATCGGCTGTCGCAGGGAACGAAAAATAGGGGACAGGGAAGAAGGCGGCACGACCGCCCGTGCGTCGCTACGGCTTAGGACCCCAAAAGCCTAATCGATGTTTTCCAATGCCTTGCGTAGGATTCGCTGCGCGGCGCGCGGATCGAATCCGAGCTGTACCGCACGCGTCATTTCGCGACGTGCGCCTGCTTCGTCGCGGCGTTTCGCTGCCACCAACGCCATATTGACATACGGCACGGGATAGAACGGATCGCGTTGCAGCGCTGCGCGCAGCCACTGCACTGCCTGGTCGAGCTCTCCTGCATTGATGAGCATTTGCCCGATGTTGTTGCGCATGATGGCCACACCGTCGAAGCTGTAAATGTTCGGGTAGAGCACGACCGCGAGGCGGTGCCAGCGTGCACGCTGCAGTTTCTTCTCGAGCTTCTCGTAGCGTGCCTGCGCCTTGGCCCATTCGCCTCGCTTCGCGGCGCGCCGCGCGAAGAAGAGATCCCGGCCCCATATGCTCACGATCAGCACGTAGAGCGCCAGCATTCCCAACAGCGCCAGAGAGGCCAATGGCGGCAGACGCGTCAGGAGCAGATAGACGACGACGAGAACCGTCATGATGATGAACAGATAACGCTGCGGTCGTTTCATGGCGGTGCAGATGTATCTTCCGGCACGCTGAGTGTGTCGAGCTCGCTCTTGGCCGCAGAGGCATACAGCGCCGCGGCAAGCTCGCGTGCCACCTGCGCTTCGAGATAGGGAATGCGTACCTGATCGGCCTGTGCAGCAGCGCCTGCTGTATCGACCCGAACGGCTGCCATACGGTGGCGTCGATCGAACGGCGAGCTCGTCACACAGACCACCTGCACGCGGTTTCTGGGCATGATCGCAAGCCTGCGTGTCAGCCAACCCCGTCGGAAGAACAGCGCATCCTCGTGCAACGCCCAGCGCGTGTAGCGCACGTACATCACGGCATGCCACCATGAGATGATCGCCGTGGCAACCAAGAGTGCGAGAGGCAGCCACGTGCGCAGCAGAGCTGCGAGCACAAGGAGCGAGACAGACCAGGCAGCGCAGATCTTGACGAAGATCCGACGTCGCGCGCCTGGCGCCAACGGTTGCCAAGCGAGGGGTCGCGCAACGTCGATGTCAGGCAAGGCTTGCGCGATGAGCGACCGCGCCTGCGCCGGCTCAGCAAGCGGCGCGAGCCAACGGATCTTAATGTTCGCCTCCTCTGAGCTCTGCCCAGTCGCCGCGCCTCCAGCAAGATCGACACGCACGGACACGCGTCTGAAGACACGATGCAGCAGCGTTTCCGTCGCATACGCCGCTTGAATCCGGCGTGCGCGTAGTGTGAGCGAGACACGGGTTGCAAGCCCGTAGCGCACGCGAAAGTCGTCTCCGGCTCGCGTCAGCCTGAAGCCGTGCAAAGTGACGAGCGTCAACAAGATGGAGAACACCCGCACGAGCAAGACCAGCGCCACGAGCAGCGCGAAGCCGAGCAGCGCCTGGGCGAGCGGAGCGAACGTCGTCAGCGTATCGACCGCCTGCGAGCTAATGCGAGCTTTGAGGAACGCGCCCCACAGCTCGAGCGCGCCGGTCTGCTGCAGCAAGCCGAAGAAGCCCGCGACGAGGATCATGCCTCGATTGTCGATCAACCCGAACTTGACGAGCTCTGAGGCAGGCAGTCGTAGCAAACATTTCTCCGATGGCGGTGGCGCCGCCGTGGTGTGCGTCTCCCCGCGATGGGCGAACACTTGCTGACGCAGCGTTTCGGCATCTCGCAGCCCGAGCACTTGAATCAACGCCTCGGGCTTACCGCCCGTCGAAGTCTCTACCCGCAGCTCGGCCACGCCGAGCAAGCGGTGCAGCGGTCCGCGCGCGGTATCGATGTTCTCGATGCGCGCGTAGTCGATCTGACGGACGTTGCGGAAGAAAATGCCGTCGCGGATGACGAGCCCCGTCGGGCCGAGCCCGTATCGATAGAAGAGCTGCCTCCAAGCGGCTGCCGCCACCAGCGGTATGAGCGCGGCCCAAAGCCACAGGTGCGTGCCCGATCGCGATCCGAAAAGCGCAGCCGCGATCAATGGCACGATGAGCTGGCGCACGAACGTCAGCACCCCGAACAACCACGACGTTGGGTGCAAACGCTGGGTCGGCTCGAACGACGCGTCAGGCACTGAGCGCCTCTCGTGCGAGCAGTCTGTCACGCAGTGCCAGCGCGTCTTCGTGCCGCAATCCTTCGAGCTCCACCTTCGTATAGCGGCTGCCAGCTGTGTAAAGCTTCAATGTCGCGATGCCGTAGCGGCGCTGCAGCGGACCTTGAGAGACATCCGAATGCTGGATGCGTGCGCGCGGGAGCGCGATCTGTCTGAGCCACCAGACCCCATCGTTGATGGTGAGCCCCATCGGATCGATGCGATAGGTGAGGCGGCGATAGCGGGCCACCGGCCAATACCAGCCGATCGCCAAGCCGACGACAGTCACGCCGACCATCACTGCGAGCGCTACCGGTAAGGCAAGAGGCACGAGCGGGATCGCGCTCGCACCGGCGATAGCGAGCGTGGTCAACCACACCTGCACGCGCCACGTGACGATCGCCGCTGGATCGACCTGTCGATCGCACATCGATTGAAACTCTCCGAGGCACGCTTCGTTGAACATTGTAGCGCCGCAGTGATCCTGCGCCCGCAACGTTTGCGGACTTGACGGACAGCGCGGCCCCGCCGCGGCTGTCGCGGTTGTCGACAAAAGGCGAATAGCGCGAGCGTTCCGACTTGGGGAACAATGCCGGCATGGCAGTCCTCGCTCCAACGTCCTCTGCGGAGCGCATCCACGTGCTCGATATCACCCGAGGGATCGCGGTGCTTGGGATCTTGCTGCTGAACATCACCGCGTTCGGCCTGCCGTTCGCTTACGAGGATCCCACGAACTGGGGCGGCCATGAAGGCAAGGACTTGGTCGTCTGGCGCCTTGCCTCGCTGTTCTTCGAAGGCAGCATGCGCGGCTTGTTCACGCTGCTGTTCGGTGCAGGCGTCGTGCTGTTCTTGCAACGGCATCGAAGCCGCGATCCGAACGGTCCCACGGCGTTGCTCTATTACCGCCGCACGGTGTGCCTCATCCTGTTCGGCCTGATCGATAGCTATCTCTTCCTCTGGGATGGCGACATCCTCGTTTACTATGGAGTGGTCGGCCTGATCCTGTACTTCTTCAGCAAGCTTTCACCCCGCGCCCTGATGCTCAGTGCGGCGCTTGTCGTGGCTGTGCAGACCGGAGTGACCGTCGTCGAGTACGAACGCTACTGCCAGATACGCGAAGCCGCCGCAGCCGTGCAGCAAATGCAGCGCGATGCTGCTGCGCGCACATGGGGCGAGCACATCACGCTGACAGAGCATTCGAGCATCGAGCACGAGCTCAAACCCTCCCGCTCGCAGCTCCAATATACGGTCGATACCGTGCGCGAGAGCTATGCAAGCGCCTTGCGTCACGTCGCGCAGCGAGTTTCCTTCACTCAGACCTCATTCTTCGTGCGTCACGGATTCGCGGATGTCTTCAGCTTCATGCTGCTCGGCATGGCGCTCATCAAGATGGGTGTGCTGACGGGAGCTGCGCCGCGCCGCGTGTATGCGTGGATGGCGTTTGCCGGTTACACGCTGGGCCTGACGGTCAATGCATTCGAAACGGTGAGCTACGAGCGCTCAGGCTTCAGCGTCGACATGCTCATGCGCTCGTACTTGACCTACGACCTGGGTCGGCTACCGATGACGCTTGGTCACCTCGGCACCATCATGCTGATTCATCGCTACGGTCTGTTCACTCGAGCCCAACAAGTACTGGCCGCCGTCGGCCGCATGGCGCTTACGAACTATCTGGCACAAAGTGTGATCTGCATGTTTCTGTTCACCGGTGCCGGACTAGCGCTGTACGGACAGCTCGATCGGCACGAGCTGTACTACGTCGTGTTGGCCATCTGGCTCGCACAGCTGCTGTGGAGCCCGTTATGGCTCGGCCGCGTCCGATTTGGCCCTGCAGAGTGGCTGTGGAGGAAGATGACGTATCTTAGGCTGTAGGGCTGTGGCGCGGGCAGCTACTCTTCCTATTTCCTATCCCCTGTTCCCCATCCCTATCCGCCGCACCGCATTCATGTCGTCGGCCTCGCTGGGGGTCTTGTCGAGCCGGTAGCGTTTGACGCGCGCAAGTCGCAATGCGAGACCGCCTTTGTAGCGGGAGCTCACTTGCAACTCACTGAAAGCGATCTCCACGACGAGCCGCGGCTTCACGTACACCGTGTGGCGATCGCGATGCGTCTCCAGCTGCAAGAGCGCCTGTGTCTGCCATATAAGCTTCTCGTCCGTCAAGCCTTTGAATGTCTTGCCGAGCATCACGTACTCGCCGGTCGCAGGCTCGTATGCGCCGAGATGCAAGTTCGAGAGCTTGCCGGCACGCCGGCCGTGACCCCACTCTGCCGCCAGCACGACCAGATCGAGTGTGTGCGTGCGTTTGATCTTGAGCCAGCTTGCGCCGCGATTGCCCGCTTCATAGGGCGCATCGAGTGACTTCGCCATGAGCCCCTCATGGCCAGCATCGATCGCCGCATCGTAGAACGACTGCGCTTCCGCGTGCGACGCAGTGACAAGCCGCGGCATGCGCAGCGACTCGGGCACGACTTGCGCGAGCGCTTCGAGGCGCTCGCGCAGTGGGCGATCGGTGATGCTGTGGCCGTCGACGAACAGACAATCGAAGAAATACGCACGGATGGGCAGCTCAGTCTGCAGCGCTGCCACATCGAGCTTGCGTCCGAATCGTCGCATCGTCGTTTGGAAAGGATGCGGACGACCCGTGGCGGTCACTGCAACCGCCTCGCCATCGAGCACCAAGGAACGCGCAGGAAGCCGTGTTACCGCGGCGGCGATCTCCGCAACGGCAGCGGTCACGTCGTTGGCGTTGCGCGTAAAGATCCGCACGACGTCCTCTGCCTTGTGGACCTGAATGCGCGCGCCATCCACCTTCCATTCGAGCCCGACTTCGTTGTTGCCGAGCTGCTCGAATGCATCGGCGACATCGGCCGCCGTCTGTGCCAGCATCGGTGCGACAGGCGAAAGAAGAGTGAGCTCAAAGCGCGCGAGCCCTTCTGCACCCTCGAGCAACGCGGCATGCGCGACTGCGCCCAGGCGCTGTGCATACATGGCGGCGCGCCGTACCAGCGCCACCGGTACCTGCGCTGCGTTCGCGATCGCCTCGATCATCACTCCGCCCAGCGCGCCCTGTCTCAGTTCGCCGAGCAAGAGCCGCAAGATGAAATCGCGCTCGCCCGGGGTCGCAAGGGCCGTGAGATCGCGCAGGCGTTGGATCCGTCGTTGTGTCGAGCCCGGTCCGCGAATGGAGGCCAGCTCATCCAACGCCGCATCGAGATCTCCAAGTGTCAGTGTGGGACGCTCTGCGGGCGACACATCCACTGCTGCACGCAAGGCGGAATACTGCAGGCCGATCCTGCCTTGCCGCGTCTCGCCGGACAGATACAGCACTCCGATCTCGATCTCCGCTGGCTCGAACGCGCGCAGTGCTTGCGCGAGCTCTCGCACCTTCGCCGTGCGCAACGACGTGCCAGCTACGCGAGCAGAAACTTCGGCAAGGGTGGCGACGAGCGTCGGCATCAGGCATTGGGCGGTAGGCTGTAGTAGTGATGCACTAGCGCTCGTCTTCCTTCTCTATTCCCTATCCCATTTCCTGGTAGTCACGCCGCTCCGCGCGCGCGAGCGCGCTACGCATCACGTCGATCGCACAGACGATGTGATAGAAGGAGCTCGCGGGAGCAGGCTCGTCGATGAAGGTCCCTTCTATCGTCATCTTGTCGTACCACAGACCCGGAACAGGTGTGCTCAAGTACTTGAGCAACGTTTCGGCTGCCTCTGCCGCTGCGCGCCAGTAACGCGCATCGTTCGTCATCTCTGCCATCGCGCAGACTGCCTTGAGCCGTTCGGTTTGCGGCCACAAGCGTGCCTGCGGGTCGCTTACGGCCGTGTCGGTCAGAATCTTGTTGATGACGACACCGCGCGTGCGATCGACCCCGTGCTGTTCAGCGAGCGCGATCAAGCGCTGCGCGCTTTCCGCTGCTCTTGTCGCCGACCGTGCGTTCGGGCACAGCGCAGACCAGCGCAGGAACAGCCACGCCCATTCGTATTGATGGCCCGGCTCGACGACGCGACCCTCGATGCCGGGTGCGGCACGCCACTCACGGTCGAAGAATTCGAGCACGAAACCGCTGGCTGGATCGATGAAACAAGTCAGCGCGAGTTCGACGATTTCCTCCGCCAACGTCGACCACACCGGCTCGTCATCGAGCGACATCCACTGAAGACTTGCTTCCAGCAGATGCATGTGTGAGTTGGATATGAGCGGCAGGATGCGAGGCTCACTCTCTTCGAAACCTGCCACATGATGAGCGAGCCGGGTACGCAGCACATCGTGCAGCTCGCGCGCGAGCTGGCGATGAGACTCGTCCGATAGCGCCGCGTAGGCACTTGCGAGAGCCAGCAACGCGAAGGCCTGGTCGTAGAGCACTGCGCGCTCGGATACGACAGTGCCATCCGGATTGACCAGCCCGCGGAAGAGTCGATCCGGGCGCCGATAGTGTTTCAAGAAATAGTCGAGTCCGTGTGCGACAGCGCGTCGAGCGGGACCTGACCAGCCGAGCGTCTCGGCCAGGCTATAGCAGTACACTTGACGCGGATTCACCCGTGCACGTCGCGGCTCGAGCAAGCCTTGCCCGTCGGTGCCGAGGCGCTCATGAAAGCCGCCACGCTCGAGATCCGCGCCGTGCTGCCACCAGCGATCGTAGGCATGATCGAGTAACCATGCTTTGAGTTTCTTGTGCGCCTGGGCTGCGGCCTGAAACGAGCTTGGGTCGGAAACGGAGCTGTGCACGGTCGAGCTTTCGGTAACGGAATTTCAGCAACGCGCGGTCGTCCCTCGAGACCGAAGCTTAACGCATGCCTGCGTCTTGCGCGCGGACGGCAAGCACATATCCACGGGCGGCTCAATCGTCCCACAGCCGTGCCGCGCCGCGGACTCCCGAGGAGTCGCCCCATTTTGCCGGCACGATTCGCGCTTCCCAGGTGTCGGAGAACACATACGTGCGAATCTGCTCGGGCAGACGCTCATAAAGCTCTGCAACATTTGACAACCCCCCGCCCAGCACGATCGTGTCCGGATCGACGACGTTACAAATGATGGCAAGGCCGCGGGCGAGCCTGTGCACATAGCGATCGAGCGCCGCGCGCGCCTGCGGCTCGCCCGCGCGTGCATCGCGCACGATCGTCTCACCATCGAGCGTTCGACCTGTCGCACGCGCGTAATCGCGCTGCAAGCCCGTGCCGGAGATCCATGTCTCGAGACACCCGCGTTGACCGCACCAGCAAGGAGCCGTTTCGAGCTCCTCATGCGTTGGCCATGGCAGGGGAATGTGCCCCCATTCTCCGGCAATGCCGTTGGCGCCCTCCACGAGTCGGCCGTTGACGACAAGTCCGCCACCGCAGCCGGTACCGAGGATCACCGCAAAGGCAACCGTTGCTCCAGCGGCCGCACCGTCCACCACTTCCGAAAGTGCCAAGCAATTCGCATCGTTGGCGAGCCTGACCTCTCGGCCGAGCGCGACGCTCAAGTCGTTGCGGAAGTCGCGGCCGTTCAAGTACACCGAGTTCGCGTTCCGCATCGTTCCGGATCGCGGCGAGACCGAGCCCGGTGTGCCCACTCCAATCGTGCCCCGTGCGCCTACTTGTCGCTCAACGGCCGCAACCAGGTCGCACACGGTGCGCACGGCCGCGTCGTAGTTGCCGGGATTCGGCGCACGGATACGCGCGAGAAATTGGCCCTGGCGATCGAGGGCAGCCGCTTCAATCTTGGTGCCCCCGAAATCGACGCCGATTCGGATGGGAGACATGTCAGCGCGCCCTTCTGAGCCGGCGCGCATCTCGCGAATTTCGACGGAGCTCATGTCTGCTGATGTGCCAATTGCTGACCAAGCCGAGGCTCGTGGTACGCCGTCACCCGGCCCCAGCCCCGACTCTAAATTAAGAATAGGGAGAAACATGGCATCAAGGCATATTGCCGTAGACTCGCTCAGTGACTCGAAGGCTCCTTCCGCGACGACACGATGATGCGACTCCGTAAGCTCGCCCCAGTCTTCGGTCTCATCGTTCTCGCGATCATCGGGGCAGTGCTATGGGAGCGACTGCGCGCGATCCAGCTCAGCGAGATCGTGGCACAGATTCGTTCGCTTCCGCGCACTTCCGTGCTGGGCGCGCTTGCGTGCTCGATCTGCGCCTATCTCTTGGCGGGGCTCTACGAAGGAATCGCACTCGAACGCATCAGCGGTCAACGACGCCGCTGGTATGCGTTGCGCACGACCTTGATCGCCAACCCGATCGGACGCAGTGTCGGTGCCGCGCTCCTGAGCGGAGGCGCACTGCGTTATCGGTTGTACGCCGCGATCGGATTGAGCGCCAAGCAAGTCGGCGCGCTCATCGTCTTGATGTCGATGCCGTACGTTCTTGGCGTCGGCTGGTTGATCGACCTCTCGCTCCTTTTCAATGCCGAGCAAGCGAGCAATGCGCTGCGTCTCGGCACGACGACCATCATGGTGCTCGCGGTGCTCGGCTTGCTGAAGGATGTTGGCTGGCTGGTGTTCGTGAAGCTGCGCCGGCAACCGATCACGATCGCGGGGCAGCAGATCCGCATCCCTTCCTTGCGACATACATTCCTGCAAGTCGGGCTCGGCGTGGCACAGATCCTGTGTAACACGGGGATCTTGTATCTGGTGATGCCGCCCGAGCTCGACATGAGCTGGCCCGCCTTCATTGCCATCTATTGCATCGCGTTCGTTGCAGGACAGATCAGCAACGTGCCCGCTGGGCTCGGCGTACTGGAAGCCGCGCTCATGTTGATGTTGCCTCATGTGCCGCCGGCGAAGCTGCTCGGCGCGGTGGTGGTGTATCGCGCGTTGTTCGAAGTCTTACCGCTGCTGGTGGCCATCGCACTTTGGGGTGGCTACGAAGCGGCACGTTTGCAGGCGCGCATCGTGACGCGCGACAGCTCGACCACGAGCGCTTCAACGCAGCGCAACCGCCGGCTTGAGTGAATCGATCCGACTCCAGAAGGCACGCGGAATGAGCACACGCTGCACTGGAGCCTGCCAGCCGAGACGCGCTGCCCACGCATAGCCTGCAACGAGCGGCAGGACCCATGCCGGTCTTGGCTTCAGCCCCAAGAGCTCGCGCACGCGTTGCGGAACGAGCACAGCCTGAAGCTCCAGTAACAGCCGATAGCGCCAGGGACCGAGCTGGTGCCGATAACGATCGTACAGGCGCTTGGTGTACTCGCTGTAGACAAGGTCGCGTGCAAGATGCGCGGCGCGCTCGATTCGCCACTGCGCCGCCGCTCGCGGCAAGTCCGCGATGCCGAGCCCCTGTCCCACGCGCACAAACCCCGCATAGAGCTCCAGCTCTTGCCGGTCGTGCATCCGCCCGTACATGAGCTCGTACGCCCGCTGCGAGTAATCGACGAGCATGTAGAGCACGTCGCGGTAGGCCCAGTCGGGGATGCGCTCGCCGCGCGCCTGCTCGACAGCCTCGTGAACGGCGCGAATTCGCACCAGCGTCTCTTGTGCATCGGGCTCGTTCGCGAAAACGATCCGCTGCGCATAACGGACCGTCGAGAACAATCGTCCGAGCGGATCTTGCGGTAGTCGATTGGTGAAGAACAACCAGTCGACCGCCTTATTGAGGGCGAACTCCGCCGCGCTGCCCGCAAAGATCAGCAGGACGAGGTCGGGATCGCCCCAGATTCGGCGCACGGTCGAGTGCGGCTCGATGAACGGTTTCATAACAATAAAACGGGGCAACTCCCATCGCGGTTGCGCTCCGGCGCGCGCCGCGACGCCAGCCGCAGACGCGGGCACGCGACCTTCGGTATTCTGTTGCGCCTGCGCGGGCGACCGCCCAGCGCATGACGGCAAGTTCCATGTCGATCCGGAGCCAGAATGCTCATGACTCAGGCCTGTTCCTTCAGAGTCTTCTTGCCCTGCATGGTTCTATTGGGTGTCTTGTCGGGTTGCACCCGAGCATCGGAGCCCGAGCCGCAGACAGCCGCCACCGAGACACCGCTCGGCAGCGTTCAGACCGGGGAATATCCAAACTTGTTTGCCGAGGCGGGCTACGATGAGGCTGAGATCGATGCGAAAGTAGAAGCGGCATTCAAGCAGCTCTTTGAGGGGGATCCCGAGAACGAAGCCCTCTACTATCCCGCGGGAACGAACGAGAACGGTCCGCTCGCGTACATCTATGACGTCAACAATGAGGACGTGCGCTCCGAAGGCATGTCGTACGGCATGATGATTGCCGTGCAGATGAACGATCGGGAGAAGTTCGACGCGATCTGGAATTGGGCGAAGACGTACATGTATCAATCGCGGCCGGAACATCCAGCGCGAGGGTTCTTCGCCTGGTCGGTCAAACCGAACGGTCAAGCGATCGACGAGATGCCAGCACCGGACGGCGAAGAATACTTCGTGATGGCGCTGTACTTCGCCGCCGCGCGTTGGGGCACTGGCGAAGGCATCTACAACTACAAGGCAGAAGCCGACCGCCTGCTCACCGACATGGTCCATCGCGAGCCGATCACCGGCCTCACCAAGCGTGGCGCCATGACCGCGGAAAGCCTGTTCGATAGACAAAGAAGAATGGTGCGCTTCACGCCGGATGTCGTGAACAAGGACCGTACCGATCCGTCCTACCACTTGCCCGCTTTCTACGAGCTATGGGCCCGCGTCGGCCCGATAGCGGATCGAACGTTCTGGGCGGAAGCCGCACAAGTGAGCCGCGACTACCTGTACAAGGCAGCCCATCCGCGCACAGCGCTGACGCCCGATTACAGCCACTTCGACGGCACCCCGTGGGCGGCTCCCTGGCGCCGCGAATCGGTCGATTTCCGCCACGACGCATGGCGCTCAGCAATGAACTGGTCCGTGGATTGGTCCTGGTGGCGCAAAGATCCTCGCCAAGTCGACCTCAGCACTCGCCTACAAGCATTTTTCGCTTCGCAGGGGCTCGACGACTACGCGAGCTTGTATACCCTCGACGGACAGCCTTTGGGCGGCGGGCACGCGCCTGGCCTCGTCGCGATGAATGCGACGGCAAGCCTCGCATCCGACCATCCGCTCAGACTCGAATTCGTCAAAGCCTTGTGGGAGCAACCGATTCCCACCGGCCGCTACCGCTACTACGACGGCATGCTGTACATGCTGGGCCTGCTACATTGCAGCGGAAAGTTTCGTGCATGGATGTAGCAGCCAGGGGCTCGGGGCTGTGGCAAGGGATGCCGTGGCGTAGGAACGCGCCCCATGAGGGACGCACGTCCCGAGCCCCCGGCCTCCAGCCGAGCGATCAGAACACGGTCACCGTTTCCTCCGCCCAAGCCTTGCCGTTTCCCGCTTCGGAAACTGGGATGCAACTGCGATAGCGTCCCGGCACAGCGACGTACTGAAGCACTTGTGTCGCGCCCACCTCAGACGTGAAGAATCCGAGCATGGCGAGCTCCTTCGTCATGAGGATGAACGGGCGCCGGTTGCGCCGACCCGGGGACGTGTCTGCGCGCATTTCCAGCAACGCCGCGGTATGGGCTGCGCGCACGAGCGCTTCCTGCTGTGCCGAGTCGAGCTCCACGAACGGCTTGCCATGCACGTTCTTGGCGTGCGCAGCGAATGCTTCGAGGCCCGTCAGATAACGTTCCTGATCCTTCTTCGGGTAGGTATCCCGCAGCATGATGTCGATGAACGCGGGGACGCCGACATCCTTCGCGCCCGGCGTGTCGGTACGCGGAATCATGATGTCGACCACGTCCGACACCAGCGCCGCTTGAGCGTCGCTCAAGAACGTCGGCTTCCAGCCAGGCCCCGGATCCTTTGCCGAACAGCCCTGCAAGACACCGAGCATGGCCGGCGTGGAGATCGCGCCACCCATGAGATAGGCGACACGCTTCAGTAACTCTCGTCGATCCAATGTGGAGTGCGTGTTCATAGGTTACGTCGCTTGAGCTCTTCTACGGCATAGTTCGCCGCCCGCGCGGTGATCGCCATGTAGGTCAGCGAGGGATTCACGCAGGAAGCGGATGTCATGCACGAGCCGTCCGTCACAAAGACGTTCTTGCAAGCGTGCACTTGATTCCACTTGTTGAGCACGGAGGTCTTCGGATCGTGTCCCATACGGGCCGTGCCCATCTCGTGAATACCGAGGCCGACACCGATCTCGTCATCGTAGGTGCGCACATTCTTGAAGCCGGCGGCCTCGAGCATCTCAGCCGCATCGTTCGCCATGTCCCTGCGCATCTTGCGTTCGTTGTCCTTGAGCTCGGCATCGAAAACGAGCAAGGGCAAACCCCACTTGTCTCGGCGAGTGCGATCGAGCGTGACGCGATTCTCATGGTACGGCAACATCTCGCCGAAACCGCCGAGGCTGATGTGCCACGGTCCAGCTTCGGCTGCGCGTGCCTTGAGATCGGCGCCGAGCGCTTCTTGCTCGAGCAACGCGGTCCACCCGAGCCGCACTGCACCGCCTTGGTAGCCGAACCCGCGCAGGTAATCGCGACGGTCGTCACCAATGTTCCGGTAACGCGCAATGTAGATACCGTTCGGCCGGCGTCCGAAGTAGTACTTGTCCTCGAAGCCTTCGACGTCCGCGCTGGCACCGACCGACAGATGATGGTCCATGATGTTGCAGCCAAGCTCGCCGCTGTCGTTGCCGAACCCGTTGGGAAAGCGATTCGACACCGAGTTGAGCATGATGAACGTCGAGCCGAAAGTCGACGCGCACAGGAAAATGACCCTGGCAAAAAACTCGTGATGCTGGTGGGTTTCGGCATCGATGACCCGCACGCCCGTAGCACGATTCTTCTTTTCGTCGTAGATCAGCTCGTAGACGATCGAGTTCGGTCGCAACGTGAGATTGCCGGTCTTTTCCGCGGCGGGCAGCGTGCTCGAATTACTGCTGAAATAGGCACCGTACGGGCAACCGCGCATGCAGCGGTTGCGGTATTGGCAGACGCCGCGGTGCGGACTGTGCTCGAGAGGCGCCGTAAGATTCGCGACACGCCCAATGGTGAGCGTGCGATTGAACTTCTCCTTCAGCACTTGCCTGAGGTGCACTTCGACGCAGTTGAGCTCCATCGGCGGCAGGAACTTGCCGTCCGGCAGCTGCGGCAAGCCTTCTGCCTGCCCGCTCACTCCGATGAAGGATTCGACATAGTCGTACCAGGGCGCCAGGTCCTCATAGCGAATGGGCCAGTCGATCCCAATGCCCTCTTTCGCATTGGCCTCGAAATCCATCGGACTCCAGCGATAGCTCTGCCGGCCCCACATCAATGAGCGTCCGCCAACGTGATAGCCGCGCATCCAGTCGAAACGCTTGATTTCTATGTATGGATGATCGATGTCGTCGACGAACCAATGCTTGGTTGTCTGCGTGATCGTATAGCCCGTTCGCGCTTGGACGCCCTGCCGCTCGAGATCCCGCTGAGTAGGACGACCGCCGTATTCCAGCTCCCAGGGATCCAAGGTCGCGGTCGGGTACTCTCCGTGCTTCACCATCCGACCACGTTCCAGCACCAGTGTCTTCAGCCCCTTCTCCGTGAGCTCCTTCGCTGCCCAGCCACCGCTCACACCGGAGCCGACAACGATTGCATCGTAGGTATGGTTATCCATTGCACCCCCTGATGTTTTTGACCCGCGAATGTACCCTGAAAAGACGCGGAAGTGGTATCTATGAGGGGCACTGACGTCGCACTCTCGCCAGAAATGCGACTCGCTCACGGTGGCGACGTGAGTAGACGGAGCAACGAACGATCGTAACGGGGGTGGGGCTTGGGGCTCGGGCTTACGACATGCCGAGGGAATAGGATGCTTCGGCCGCCGTGGTATAGCGCGGCCGCCCGCGGGGCTACTGCGCCGCCGGCGACTTCACGATCAACACATCACACGGCAACTTGTCTAGCACGCGTTCAGCCGTGCTGCCGATGAAAATGCGCTCGAGGCCGGTGCGCGCAATGGCACCCATGACGACCAGATCGGCATCGAGCTCCGCTGCGCAGTCGGGTATCACGTCGGCCGCAACACCGAGCTCGAGATGGACTCGGGCACGGTCGATGCCATAGCGATCCGTCAGCTCATGCAGCTCCTTGCGCTTTTCGTGCTCTTCGTATTCGACGGTTTGCGGGGTAAGCGTATGCGCTATCGGCGCAGCCAGGTTTGCCGCCGCCGCTGCAATCGTCAGCGGGATGTAGGCATGCACGGCGTGCAGAGTGCCGTTGAGACCCTCGGCAAGCGTCCTGCCCCACTGCAGGATGCGGTGGTCGAGCTCAGCAGGTTTGTCGTTGAGATGTCCAGGATCGACGGCGCCGATGATCGTCGGCGTCGCGCTCCATGGCTTTCCTTTGGTGAACAGCAGCGGCCGCGGGCAATGGCGGATCAGATGCCAATCCGTGCTGGAAAAGAGCGTACGGCTCAATGTCGAGTGATGCTGCGCGTCTTTGATGATGAGATCGGCACTGGTATGAAGAGTGCGCTCGAGCAGACCGTCTGCCAATCGCTCGGCAAATCCAACCTCGGCACGCACAGCGAGGCCGCGCTGCCGCATCGGCTCTGCCAACCCCTCCAAGAGCGGCATCAGATCCAGATCGATGGGCTGCGACGGATCCGCAGCACGCACTGCCAGCAAGCGCGTGGCGCGAGCCGCTTTGGTGTCGCAGATGTACAGCTCGATGCGTGCGCCGAATCTCTCGGCGAGCAGCTCCGCCTTGGCGAGCGAGGCATGATCTGGCGCGTTTGGATCGATGATCACGAGGATCTCTTGCAAGGACTGCATCTTTGGCCTCCAGAAATCTGCCCCTCGCCCTGTCCCTCGACTAATCCCCGACGAAGCCGTCATCGCGCATGCGGGCGCGATCCCGGGTCGGTCCGCGCATGCGCGATAAATAGTCGGCCAGTCCTCTCATCTCGTCGCTGTCGAGGCTGTCCAAGAAAAGCATGAGCTCGGGCTCGGCGTTCCAACGGTGCCCGGACGCAAGCTGGCGTATTTGATGAAGCAAGTAAGGATAGTGCTGATTACGCAGCGACGGAATGAATCCCTCGTCGTCGCCGCGTGCATCCTCGCCGTGACACGAGGCACACCATTGCACATACGACGCCTCGCCGAGCGATACCCACTCGCCGCTGCCGGTTTGAGGCGCTACGGTGGGCTGCAACCCATTGAGGTATGCGGTGATGTCGGACCATTCCTGCGGATCGTCCACCTCGCGCTGCACGAGCGTGCGATGCATGTCGACGGACTGGCGCTGCAGCTCTGCGAAATCGGCCAGCTGCTTGATCAGGTAAGCGCGTCGCTGCCCAGCTAGCGCCGGCACGAGCCTGCTTGCATCCCCCGAGGCGTCCTTCCCATGGCAGGCAGCGCAGTGAGCGCGATAGAGCTTCGCGCCGCGGCGGACGTTCGGATCGAGCTCCAGCGTCGCTCGGATCAGCTCGTCGACACGCTCCGGCGGCGATGCGCTCGTGCGCGTCGCAACGCCGCTCATCCCGAGCGCGACCACACAACAGAAGATCACCGCCCACCCACTTCGCGTGCGGCGCGCGGCGTGCGGCGAGAAACTGGTGGCTGGATACGGGTGCAAAGGAGTGCCTCGACGACCTCTATCCGTAACCTTTAGGGCCTCTTCCGCGGCACGTAGCCCGTCACTCGTCGCTCCTCCCACGAACCGAGTCCTCGCTCCACCCTAGCTTGCTTGCGACCGCGCCAGCTGTTCGACACTGCCGCCGTGCTCACGACGGGAAGCGTTGGCAAGTTCTTCGATCGTTTGCACGAGCGCATCCGTGTCGACCGGTTTGCCCAGGAACACACACGCCGGCACGGCGCTGCGCATGGATCGCAGCACGGACGGTAAGTCTCCGCTCAAGATGATGCCGGGCACCGTGTAGCCAAAGCGCTGCCGCAGCTCGATGAGCATGTCGAGACCCGTGCGCTTCTCGTCCAGATGGTGGTCGGCGATCACGACGTCACCCGGCCGCAGCTTCGCGAAGAATGGCTCGGCCTCGGCCACCGAGCCCGCGCTCTGCACCTCGTACCCTTCGAGCTTCAAGAACAGCTCGGTCGCCGCGCGCACCGACTCGTTGTCTTCGACCAGGATCAAGCGCGTCGTGGCGTTGTTGGTCACCCGCACGTGCTCTTCGTCCTCTGCCTGAGGCGGCGCTGTTGCCGAAAGAACGCTCTTCGGAGGGATGACGACACGCACTTGGGTGCCCTGGCCGACCTGCGAGCTGACGTTCACCGAGATACCTAAGATGCGTGCAACCTCCCGGACGATCGCCAGCCCGAGCCCAACGCCGACCCGTTTCGCGCCGTGGGTGTCCACCTGGTAGTACTCGTCGAAGATCCGCTCCAGCTTGTCGGCGGGGATACCAATACCCGTGTCGGTCACCGAGACGATGACGCCATCTGCATCCGACACGCACGCAACATTGACGGTGCCGCGATCCGTGTACTTGAGGGCGTTGCCGATCAGGTTCTGCAGGAGCTGATAAAAGAGCGTCCGGTCGGTGCAGATGACCGCGGGCGCAGGGTCGAACTCCAGCACTAGCCCGCGCGCGCGTGCGGCGGCTGAGAACTCGGCCTCGAGCTCTTCGAACAGCTCCATGATGGAGACGGGCACTGGTTTCGGCTCGATGGCGCCGGACTCGAGGCGACTAATGTCGAGCAGGGCGTTCAGCAGACGCGTCATCGTATCGATCGCGTGCTGCTGCTGGGACAGGAGCCCCCGCATCTCGTCCGTCTTGACGATCTTGAACATCGCCGCGTTCAGCAGACGAATCGTCTGCAGCGGCTGACGCAAGTCATGGCTCGCCGTCGCGAGAAAGCGGCTCTTGGCGCGATTGGCCCGATCGGCCTCCTCACGCGCAGCGATGAGGGCTTCGTTGATCCGCTGTCGCTCTGTGATATCGCGGATCGCCGCCGCGACGTACAGCTTGCCGTTGATGTGGAACGGGGCAAGCCGAATCCCGGCGGAAAACTCGCTACCGTCGGCACGCCGCGCTGCCAGCGCCGCCACGCGCGCGCCCATCGCACGTTTCGAAGGCTTCACCAAGAAGTTCGCCACATGCTCGGCGTGCCGCGTGCGCAGCCGCTCCGGCACGAGCACCTCCATGTTGCGGCCGATCAGCGTTGTCGGCTCATACCCGAAGAGCTCGTAGGTCGTCTCGTTCGCGAACCGAATGATGCCCTGATCGTCCACGACGATCAGGCCGTCCGGCGAGAAACGAAGCAGGTGTTCGGTGATCTGTCCGAGCTCGTCCATGGGAAGGTCGCTTGCGATCGATGCACGTGCAGCAGACGCAAGGCTACCACGCCACCCGGTGCGAGTAGACTGACGATCGTCGTCGATTGACATTTGACAGCCTGAGTAATCAAGGGTGCCGCGACCAGAGCGCGGTATTCCGCGCCGGCCGTCGACTTCTTCTTGATGTCTTACCAATGTTGTCCTTAGCTTACTCTTCCGCGTCCAGCGCACACTCCGTGCAGGTGCGCGCGAACGGTACGATGGCGTGGCGGGTCGCATCGATGGGATCGCCGCACACTTCGCAGCAGTCGTAGGTGCCGGCAGCAAGCCGCGCCAGCGCCGCATCGATCTGTTCGAGCTCCTCCCGGATCTCGGCGGCAAGCGCCTGGGGCGAGCCGTCTCTAGGCGCCGCCCGCTCGGGACGGAGCGCCACGACCAACCGGCCTGCGCCCGCGACAGTCCCGCAGAGGCGCCGTTCCTGCTCCAGCAGTTCCGCTCGAAGACTGGCCAGGCGCGTGCGGATTTGTGATTCGTGAGTCGGTACGAGCCGGGCCGCTGTGTTCATTGTTGTACCCCCTGACATAAGAGAGGCGGATGCACACAATCCTCCGACAGCGGTTACAAGTCTCTAAGGGGGTGGCGTAAGCTTATGCGGGGATGCCGCGAGTGTTCCCGCGGTAGGCTTCCGGCAGGCTTGGCGGTCCGTGGGAACCCCCTGCCTATTGCCGACAGGACCATCAGGGCGCCGAAACAGAAGCCGTGACTGAAGCAACCCGAACCGAGGCAGCCGTGCAGCCGCACCTGCTCATCGAACGGCTCATGACGATCGCACGCGTGTCTGCCCTCGAGGAGATGGCGAGCGGTATCGCGCACGAGCTCAATCAGCCGCTCGGTGCGATCGCTACGTTCTCGCAAGCGGGCGAGCGCATGCTGAGCCGACCGCAGCCAATGACGAGCGCAGCTCTTGAAGTGCTGCAACATATTAATCGCGAAGCCATGAATGCCGGGGAAGGCATTCGCCGCATTCGCCGACTGTTCAATCATACAGGTACGCACCGCCCTCCTTGCTCCATGCGCGACCTGGTAGAGGAGCTCAAGCCTGTCCTCGACTTGTTCGCGAAGCGTCACGAGGCAGCGCTCGTCGTGCACTGTGAGGAGAACCTACCCCTGGTCGCCGTGGATCGCTTGCGGATCCAGCATGTGTTGCTGACGCTGGTCCAGAATGCGTTCGAAGTCCCCAAGCTTCCGGACGCGCAGAACACCGTCACCATCAGGGTGACGAGCGATCGCTACAACGTGGAGACGTCTGTGACCGATCGCGGCATAGGTATCCCGGAGCAGCACCGGCCACAAATCTTTCGCCCGTTCTTTACGACCAAGAGCGAAGGGACCGGCTTGGGGCTCGCCTCGAGCCGTGCCATCATCGAAGCTCACGAGGGTACGATCGGGTTCGACGATGCCGAAGGCGGCGGCACTCGCTTCTGGTTCCGCCTGCCAGCCCTGACCGGAGGATGATGTAGAGTGAACGCATCGCACGCGCGAGAGCAAAAGACCAAGAAGACTTCGCAACCGGTCGTCTACATCGTCGATGACGACGATGGCATGCGACGCGCGCTGACGCTGTTGATCGGCACGATCGGGTATCAGGCCGTTGCGTTTGCGCGCCCGCGCGAGTTCCTGGAAAAGTATGACCCCGCTCAGCACGGCTGCCTCGTGCTCGACGTGCGCATGCCGGAGATGAGTGGTCTGGAAGTGCAGCAGCATCTGAATCGCAGCGGATCGATGCTTCCGGTGATCCTGATCACGGGCCATGGCGATGTGCCGATGGCCGTGCAGGCTATGAAGAACGGAGCCTTCGATTTCCTGCAGAAGCCCTTTCGCGATCAGGACCTGATCGATCGCATCAACGCAGCGCTGAAGCAGGACGCCGAGAATCGCGCTGCGCTCGAGAAGCATGCCGACATCAAGCGACGTTTCGAGTCGCTCACGCCACGCGAGCGCGAAGTGATGGCGCTCGTCGTGGACGGCAAGCCCAACAAGGTCATCGCCATCGATCTGGGTCTGAGCGAGCGCACGGTCGAAATCCACCGAGCCAACGTCATGGAAAAGATGGGCGCGCGATCCGTCGCCCATCTGGTGAAGATGAACTTGATGTTGGCCGGGCAGATTTCGTGAGTCGCGCTTCGTAAGCTGACGGCTGCGCCGGCCAGAAGTCTTGAGGCAACATCTGGATCCACGCGACGGGTGCGACAATGTCGCCGCGGCGTGGGTAGGATGCGTGCGTTTGTCTGTCTCTCAAGCCCGTCGGCTCGTCATCTGTAGCCTCTAGTCCGCAGCCTCCGCCGGCCTCGGAACTTCCTCCACTCCATCTGGCTTTGCGTGCATGGAGAGTGTCGAGGAGCCGAGCCATGTCGTCCGAAGCCGTCGCCGATCCGACCCTTTCGCCCGAATACATCGCTCGCATGGACGCCTATTGGCGCGCCGCGAACTACCTGTCCGTCGGGCAGATTTATCTGCTCGATAACCCGCTCCTAACCGAACCGCCCAAGCTCGAGCACATCAAGCCGCGACTGCTGGGACATTGGGGCACGACCCCAGGCCTCAATTTCATCTACGTTCACCTCAACCGGATCATCAAGAAGTACGACCTCAACATGATCTACGTCGCGGGACCGGGACACGGCGGCCCCGCGCTGGTCGCCAACACGTACTTGGAAGGCACCTACAGCGAGTACTACCCGGACATTTCCGAGGATGCCGAAGGCATGCGCCGGCTCTTCAAGCAGTTCTCGTTCCCAGGCGGCGTGCCGAGTCACGTCGCGCCCGAGACGCCGGGCTCCATCAACGAAGGGGGCGAGCTGGGATACTCGCTCGCGCACGCCTATGGAGCGGTATTCGACAACCCTGATCTGATCGCCGCATGTGTGATCGGCGATGGTGAGGCCGAGACAGGGCCTCTGGCGGCGAGCTGGCATTCGAACAAATTCCTGAATCCCGTGCACGATGGTGCCGTGCTGCCGATCCTGCACTTGAACGGGTACAAGATCGCCGGGCCGACCGTCCTGGCGCGCATCCCACGCGAAGAGCTCACGCAATTGCTGAGCGGGTACGGCTACGAACCCTATTTCGTGGACACGCAATCGAGCAACGAGCAGACGCATCTCAGCATGGCGCGCACGCTCGACCGTATCGTCGAGCGCATTCGCGCGATTCAGCACGATGCGCGCACGAACGGTTTGCGTGAGCGCCCGCGCTGGCCGGCTCTGGTTCTGCAGACGCCGAAAGGCTGGACTGGACCGCGCGAGGTCGATGGCGTCATGGTCGAAGACAGCTGGCGTTCGCACCAAGTGCCGCTCGCGCAGCTCGCGGAGAATCCCGAGCATTTGCGAGCGCTCGAGGCGTGGATGAAAAGCTACGCTCCACACGAGCTGTTCACGCCGGAAGGCAAGCTCATGCCGCACTTGCGGGAGCTTGCGCCCACAGGAAAACGTCGCATGGGCGACAATCCGCATGCGAACGGCGGCATTCTGCTACGCGCTCTACGATTGCCGAATTTCCGCGACTACGCGGTCGAGGTGCCGAGGCCTGGCAGTCTCGATGCAGAGGCGACAAGGGTGCAAGGCCGCTACATCCGCGACGTGCTGAAGCTCAATGCCGAGCGGCGCAACTTTCGCGTCTTCAGCCCTGATGAGACGAGCTCCAACCGTTGGAGCCACGTCTTCGAGGTCACCGAACGCATGTCGGTAGCGGACATCAAGCCGCAGGACACCCATGTATCGCCAGACGGACGCGTGATGGAGGTCTTGAGCGAGCACTTGTGCGAAGGCTGGCTCGAAGGCTACTTGCTGACGGGGCGGCACGGCTTCTTCAACTGCTACGAAGCCTTCATCCACATCGTCGACTCGATGTTCAATCAGCATGCGAAGTGGCTGACCGCCTGTCGCCACATTCCCTGGCGTCGGCCCATTGCATCGCTCAACTATCTGCTCACCTCACATGTTTGGCGACAGGATCACAACGGCTTCAGCCACCAAGATCCAGGCTTCATCGATGTCGTGGTGAACAAGAAGCCCGACATCATTCGGGTCTATCTGCCGCCCGATGCGAATACACTGCTCTACGTGACCGACCAGTGCCTGCGCAGCCGCAATCTCATCAACGTCATCATTGCCGGCAAGCAGCCGCAACCACAATGGCTGACGATGGATGCGGCCATCAAGCATTGCAGGCAGGGCGTCGGTATCTGGTCCTGGGCAAGCAACGATCAGGACGGCGAGCCTGACGTCGTCCTCGCTTGCGCGGGCGACGTACCAACGATCGAGACCCTCGCTGCCGTCACGCTGCTACGCGAGTGGCTACCGCAGCTGAAGGTACGCGTCGTCAACGTCGTCGACCTCATGACGCTGCAACCTTCGTACTTTCATCCGCACGGCCTGTCCGATCGCGACTTCGATTCGATCTTCACGACCTCCAAGCCCGTCATCTTCGCGTTCCACGGTTATCCGTGGCTGATCCATCGGCTCACCTATCGACGACGCAACCATGACAACTTTCATGTGCGCGGCTACATGGAGGAAGGCACGACCACAACGCCGTTCGACATGACGGTGCGCAACAAGCTGAGTCGCTATCACCTGATCGAGGCCGTGATCGATTTCGTGCCAGGCTTGAGCGAGCGCGTCGCCCATCTCCGGCAGCGCTTACGCGACAAGCTGGTCGAGCACCACGAGTACATTCGCAAGCACGGCGACGATCTGCCGGAGATCAGAGAATGGCGCTGGGCTGGCTGATGTAGCAGAGCGCCTATCGGCAGCAACGCTCAAGCGTGCCCCTGCCGCAGGCGGACTTACCGCAGTCTTTATGCCGATAGGCTTTCCAGTCGTCGTTTTATCTCGTGCGCTCGATCGCACCAGTCACCTCGGCCCGTTCCACGAGCTCACCGACATGCTCGCGTTTGATGCCGGCGGCATTCGCCTCGTCGGTATCGAGATGCATCTCGAGCGTAAAGCTCGGATCGACCCGCACGATGACATCACCGAACGTCAGATCGCGGCCCTCGCTGTCGATGCGCACTTCGACGATGTCGTTGTCGCGCACGCCGAAGCGGCGCGCATCCTCGGGGCTCATGTGTATGTGTCTGCGTGCCGTGATGACACCGTTTGGAATGGTCGTCGTCCCTTTCGGTCCTTCGATTGTGATGCCGGGCGTATTGGCCAGATCGCCCGAGATCCGCACGGGTGCATCGACCCCGAGCACGAATTCGTCTGTGCGCGATATCTCGACTTGGTCGTGGTCGCGCGGCGGGCCCATCAGACGCACGCCGCTGATGCGTCCGCGCGGGCCGATGAGCGTGACAGTCTCCTCAGCAGCGTACTGACCGGTTTGCGAAAGCATGTTACGCACCGTCAGCCGATAGCCAGGACCGAACAGCTTGTCGAGCGTCGCTTGCGAGAGGTGAGCATGCCGCGCGGATACCGCCACCGGAATACGTAGACGATCGCGCGTTGCGTGCTCGCTTTCGAGCAGTGCGCACGCCTCGTCGGCAATTGCCAACTCCTCATCGGCTTTCACGACCAAGATGCGCACGCGCGAATGCGTATCGGCGATGTCGACGATCGTATGCTCGTCGTCGATCCTGGCATCGCGGTTGCGATCCTCGTCGAGCACTGCCCCGAGGAAATCGAGCCGCTGCGTGCAGCGATGCCGCACGATTGCGCTGTTCTCGCCGACCCCGCCCGTGAACGCGATCACGTCGACTCCGCCCATGACGGCAGCATACGCGCCGATGTACTTGCGTACCCGGTGCGAATAGAGCGTGATCGCGAGCCTGCACGATTCGTCCCCTTCGGCCGCTCGTCTCTCGATCTCCCGCATGTCGTTCGTTCCCGTGAGGCCGTACAAGCCCGAACGACGATTCAGCAGCTCGTCGAGCGCATCCGCGTCCATGTGCTCGCGTCGCATGAGCTCGAGCAAAATGCCTGGATCGAGATCGCCGCCACGCGTGCCCATGATGAGCCCTTCGAGCGGCGTCATGCCCATGCTCGTCTCAACGCTGCGGCCGTACTCGATCGCAGTGACGCTCGCGCCGTTCCCCAGATGGCAGGAGACGACACGAAGGTGCTGCGGCGTCGTCTTAAGATGGCGCGCCACCGCGTCGGCAACGTGCGCATGACTCGTGCCGTGGAAGCCGAATCGCCGTATCCCATGCTTCCGTCTCAGCTCCTCCGGTAACGCATACTCGCGCGCACGCGTCGGCAGGGTCGCATGGAACGCAGTATCGAAGACGCCGATGTGCGGTAACTCGGGCAGCACCTTCATCGCGACGCGGACGGTCTCGAGGGCCGACAGATTGTGCAGCGGTGCAAGCTGCGACAGCGCATCGAGCTCGGTCAGCGTGCGTTCGTCCAAACGCGTCGGTCGAACGAACCGTCCGCCGCCATGCACGATCCGATGCGCGACCAGGTCAATCGAAATCTGCTCGCCGGTTACGGCAAGCATTTCGTGCAGGAGCTCGCGCGCCGCATCGGTGAAGGTGATTTGTGGGCCGAGCGGACGAATCATCTCACCGCGCTTGAGGCTGCACCCCGGCTTGCCTATCTCCTCGATGCGCATGTCGAGGAGGCGTCGTCTGGAAACACTGTCGACGAGCGCCAGCTTGATGGATGAGCTGCCGCAGTTGATCGAAAGCACGTGCATCCGCACACCTCGCAAATGGAGCGCTTCAAGAAGCAAGCTTGTGAATGCGCTCGCCCAGGGCCTTCAGCGTCGCATCGAAGGGCTCGATGAACTTCTTCAAGCCGTCTTCCTCGAGCTCGGCAGCAACCTGGTGCATGTCGATGCTGAACCTGCGGAGACTTGCCAGGACCTCGCTCGCGCGTTCTGGCTCGTCATGGATGCGTTCTGCCGGGTTGCCATGATCCTTATACGCGGCAAGCGTCTCGAGGGGCAGCGTCGTCACGGTGTCGCGCCCGATCAACGGTTCGACGTACTTGATATCCGAGTACTCGGGATTCTTCGTGCTCGTGCTCGCCCAGAGCAGCCGCTGACGGCGGGCGCCCTGGCCCTCGAGCGCAGCCCAGCGCTCGCTGTCGACGATGGACTCATAGCGCCGATAGGCCAGACGTGCAGAGGCGATGGCAGCTTCGCCTTTCAGCGATCGTGCCGACTCCTCGCGGCTCGCATCCAGCCGCCGATCTACCAAGGTATCGATACGGCTCAAGAAGAAGCTCGCAACCGATGCGATGTGGTCGATGGGCTGCTTTGCGGCGAGACGTTGTTCGAGGCCGCTCATGTACGCGTCGGCGACCGCCACATATCGTTCCACGCTGAAGAGCAGCGTGATATTGACGTTCACTCCTTCTGCCGTCAGGCGGCGGATCGCAGGCAAGCCCTCGAGCGTGGCCGGCACCTTGATCATGACGTTCGGCCGGTCCACGAGACGGAACAGTCGTAACCCTTCCGTGACTGTTCGCTCCGTGTCGCGTGCCAGGTGCGGTGAGACTTCGAGGCTCACGAAACCATCGGCGCCACCGCTCTCCTCATAGATGCTGCGCAGCGCGTCGGCGGCCATCTGAATGTCGGACACGACGAGCCGATCGTAGGTTTCCGATAGCGACAGCCCGGCGCGGGCTGCTGCGGCAATTTCCTCGTCGTACTCCGAGCCCTCCGCTATAGCCTTGTGAAAGATTGCGGGGTTGGAGGTCACCCCCCGAACACAGTCGTGTGCGATCATCTTCGCCAGCTCACCTCGGCTGACGAACCCACGTTCGATGAAGTCGAGCCACACGCTTTGGCCGAATTGGCGCAGCCGACAGAGCGGGTTCGGATGTGTCATAGCTCAAACCTCTGACGTCACGGTAGCTGGCACGTAGAGCTGCGGGCGAGGCGACAGGTTGCGGCGAGCGTCGAGCGCAAGCGCGCAGTTGCAACCACTGTCCCCAGCCCGCTGTCACGATACCCAAAAGCGCCGCCTCGCTCTCGTCGTAGAATCACGCATCGTGACCGCATTTCTCGTGCGATCGCGGCGGCGAACAGCACGAGCCAGAGGCCGCGTCCAAGGACACCCTTGATGACCACCATGAACAACAAGTCGCAGAACTGGCACCTGTATGTCCCGAAGCTCATCACCGTGCTGCGCCTGGGGTACGGGTTCAGCGATTTCCGCCAGGATGTCATCGCGGGGCTGACGGTCGCCATCGTGGCGCTGCCACTCGCCATGGCGCTCGGCATCGCCAGCGGCAGCACACCGGAGAAAGGCCTCGTTACGGCCGTCGTCGCCGGATTCCTGATTTCCGCCCTTGGCGGCAGCCGCTTTCAGATCGGTGGGCCGACGGGCGCATTCGTCGTCGTCGTGCTCGATGTCATTGCGCGGCACGGCTTCGATGGATTGCTGCTCGCCACGGCGCTCGCTGGCATCATGCTCGTCATCGCAGGTCTGGCAGGTCTCGGCACCTGGATCAAGTACATCCCCCAGCCGGTGGTCACGGGGTTCACCGCCGGTATCGCGGTGATCATCTTCTCGACGCAGATCAAGGACCTGCTCGGATTGCAAATGGGAGCTGTTCCGGGCGAGTTCCTGGACAAGCTGGAGAGCTACATCACCCACCTGTCGACCTTCACACCGGCCGCTGCGCTCATTGCCGCCGTCGCGCTGGCAATCATCATCCTGATACGTAAGTACGCACCGCGCTGGCCAGCATTCCTGATCGCTGTGTTGGCCGGCTCCTTGCTGGCATGGGCTTTCGACCTGCCGGTGACCACGATCGGTAGTCAGTTCGGTGAGCTGCCGCGCGGCTTGCCCATGCCGTCTCTGCCGGAAGTGAGCTGGGAGAAAACCAAGGCGGTACTGCCGAGCGCGTTCACGATCGCCTTCCTGGCCGGGGTCGAATCGCTGTTATCGGCGGTCGTGGCTGACGGCATGACCGGTCGACGTCACCGGTCGAACTGTGAGCTCGTTGCGCAAGGCATTGCGAACTTCGCCTCGACCCTGTTCGGTGGTTTGCCTGCGACCGGTGCCATCGCGCGTACCGCCACCAATGTGCGCTCGGGCGCGCGTTCGCCGGTGGCCGGCATGCTGCATGCAGTGTTCCTGCTCTTGTTCATGCTCATACTGGCGCCGCTCATCAGCTATGTGCCGCTTGCCACGCTTGCTGCCGTGCTCGTCGTGGTCGCGTGGAACATGAGCGAGATTGATCGTTTCAGATACTTGATGCGCGCACCGGTTGGCGATCGCCTCGTGCTGCTTCTCACGTTCGCGCTTACGGTCATGATCGATCTGACCGTGGCGATCTCTGTCGGCGTCGTCCTGGCGGCCATGCTGTTCATGCATCGCATGGCCGATGCGGTCGCGATTCAAAGCCGCAGCCAGCTCATCGAACGCGACTTGGACGACTATCAACGCGATCCGGACGAGTACACGCGCCGCCAGCGCCTTCCGAAGGGCGTGGAGGTATTCGAGCTGCGCGGCCCGCTGTTCTTCGGCGTGGCCAACCGTCTGAACGACGCCCTCCATCGTATCGGGCCGATGCCGAAGGCTTTCATTCTCATTCTGCGTGACGTGCCGCTCGTCGATGCGACGGGTGCGAGCGCGCTCGAGGAATTCCTATCACGCTGTCAGCGACATGGCACGAGCGTCTATCTCGCTGAGATGTCACGGCCGGTGCGCGCGCTGCTCTCCTCGATGGGTGTGCTGAAGCAGAACGTGCGCGAGGTGGGATCTTTCGACGAAGCGCTCGATATCCTCGAGCAAGAGGCGGCTGCGCCACAGCCGGCGTGAGGCTCGGCACGGAAGCTGGCGTTTCGCGCGCGTGCAAATCGCAAATTACGGTCTGCTGGAGCCTGTGGCGCTGGCCAGAGCAAGCGCGCACGTGAGTGGCGCCGAGCCTCACTTCACCAGCGTCACCGGGATGTCGGACAGCTGGATGACCTTCAACGCGACAGAGCCGAGGAAAAAGCCGGCGATCGCGCTGTGCCCGTGGTTGCCCATGACGATTTGGCGGCACTTTTTCTTTTTCGCATGCTCCACGATCGTACGCGCGGGATCGCCAATGCGGGCCTCTATCTCGGCATCGATCTTTGCTCGCTGCAAGTAACGCCTAGCCTTCGTCAGAGCACGCTCTTCTTCGCGCCGATAGTGCTCATCGATCAGCGCCTGCGAGATCGCACGGCTCGGCATGAGTGGAGTGTGCACGAACAGCACGTATAGCTTGGCGTCCGGCTGCAGCAGCGAGACCGCATACTTCAGCGCCCGCAGCGCATTGTCCGACCCGTCCACCGCGACCAGGATGTTGTTCTTCGCTCTTGCCATGCGTGTGCTCCTGCGATGCTTCGTGATCGATGCTCATTGCCCGTCTGAACGCTGGACGGGGCGCTGCAGCTGTGCCAGATAGTCCGTCAGCTTCCGCGTGATGATGCGTGTATCCTGCTCGTCCAGCTCGGCGCGCGAGAACGCCAAGCCCCACACCGGCATCGTGCGGGTGCCATGTGCAGAGATGATGTGGCGACCGTCGATGATCCGGGCAACCAAGTCGCGAGGGAAACTGCCGCGACGACGCGCAATCAAGGTCAGATCCGGCACTTCCACGGCGAGCGCAGGGGCGACCGGTCCGTCCCCTCGTCCCTCGACGCCGTGGCACGAGGCGCAGAACCGCATGTAAAGCTCCTGGCCCGACATCTCGACGTATTCGGCCGCTCGTGCGCTCGAGGAGAAAGGCACGCACGCTGCAACGAGCGCGCACACATACAAGAGCCGTGCACTCATCTGATCCTCCTTGCAAACGCACGAACGCACCAGTCGCGCACGTCGGCGTGCCTACAGCTTACACGCGCCCGCCTTACATATCCTGTTGGATCGACTCTAAATAAGACACCAAGCGGTCGATCATAGCGTCTGCCTTCGCGCGCTCGCCGGTCACGTCGTTGCTCGACAGGTCCACGAAGCGAATCCCCCACACCGGCATGTCTCGCGAGCCGTGCGCGCGAAATTCCATGCGTCCGTCGATTGCGCGTCGCACGTCCTCGCGCGGAAATTCGCCGCCGTCGCGCCAGGCAAGTCGCGTCAGATCGGGCACGGCGACCTTCAACGCGGCCGCCGCTGGCCCATCGCCCTTGGCATCTCGACCATGGCAACTCGCGCACAGCTGCATATAGAGCTGCGCGCCCGAAAGCTGCACTGCCGCACGGCTACTCGGCCTGGGTCCCGCACAAGCCGTAAGCAGGACCGCAAGAACAGGCGCTGTTAGCACGCGCATCCACATTGGCAGGGGTGAAGGAGCACGCATACAAGCTCACGTCGAGCGCCGATGTCGGAAACTTACTCGTGAACAGGTAATGGGAAAAGGGCATAAGGAAAATAGGGGAAGAGCCCAGCCTCCCTCAGAGCTCGACTCGATCGCGATAATCCGGCACGACCACTTTGGCGTTCAGCTCGGATTCGATGCGTCGTCGAATCGCGTCGCTCGCGTTAGGCTCTCCGTGCGTCAC
The DNA here is from genome assembly GCA_017577615.1 of Gammaproteobacteria bacterium. GTDB lineage: Bacteria > Pseudomonadota > Gammaproteobacteria > Steroidobacterales > Steroidobacteraceae > Steroidobacter. The sequence goes on from PKRE01000010.1 coordinate 67,296, forward strand.
GAACACTCGTTTCGGGCGCGGAAAACGTCGCAGCCACACCATCAGCTCGTCGGCATCGGCGTGCGCCGAGAGGGAGGTGAGCTGCGCGACCTCCGCTCGCACCGCAATCTCCTGCCCATGAATGCGCACGGTCTTCGCGCCCGCCGCGAGCGCGGCGCCCCGCGTGCCGCCCGCCTGATAACCGGAGAGCAGAATCATGTTCCTTGCGTCAGGCGCAAACACTTTCAGGTGATGCACGACACGTCCGCCGGTCGCCATGCCGCTGGAGGCGAGAATGATGGCCGCTGAGCGCAGCTGGTCGAGCGCTTGCGACTGTTCCGGTGTGCGCACATAGGTGACGCCTTGGCACATTGCGCGGCATTCCTCGGGCGAAACTCGGTGCTCGGAGGCAAAGCACAGGTACAGATCGGTCGCATCGATCGCCATCGGGCTGTCGAGAAACACGGGTATGTTGGTGAACTTACCCGCGCGCTTGAGGCGATGGATCAGCAGCATCAGCAGCTGCGCTCGACCGACGGCGAACGTCGGCACGATGACGATGCCATCGTCCGCGATGGCGCGTGCCAGCGCGCGCTCGAGCTCGACGAGCGGATCGAGCTCTGCGTGCGTACGATCGCCGTAGGTGGACTCGATGACAACGTAATCCGCCGGCGGCACCGGCCCCGGCGCCTTCATGAGCGGGTCGGCCGATCGACCGATGTCGCCCGAGAAGACGATCGACGTGCCTTCGTGCTCGATGCGGACGCTCGCCGCTCCGAGCAGATGCCCGCTCGGATGGAACGATGCGTGAACGTTGCGCGCGACCTCCACTGGTTGGTCGAAGTCGACCGACACGAATTGACGTAGACAGCGCTCGGCATCCGCGCGCGTATACAGCGGCAGAGCCGGGTGATGCTTCGAGAACCCGTAACGGTTTGCGAATCGAGCCTGCTCCTCCTGCAAGAAACCGCTATCGGGCAACAGGATCTTGCAGAGCGCGGTTGTCGCCTCGGTTGCGTAAATGGGGCCTTTGAAACCGCCGTTCATCAAACGAGGCAAGTAGCCGCTGTGATCGATGTGCGCGTGAGTCAAGACGACGGCATCGAGCTGTTTCGGGTCGAAGGGCGGTAATGCCCAGTTCTTCAGCCTGAGGTGCTTGTATCCCTGGAACAAGCCGCAATCGACGAGCACTTTGCGCTTACCGCACGTGAGCAGGTACTTCGAGCCGGTTACGGTCTGAGTCGCGCCATAGAAGGAAAGCTGCATGATCGGGAATCGCGAGCGCGAGGATGAAGTATGGAATCGAGAACGAAAGGATAGCAGGAGACAATCAGCGACCCGCTCTTACGACGCTCAGGCTTTCGATTAAGACGAACTGGCTCACAGTTTCGAGCTTCGATGTTCGCTGCTCATCGTTCGACGTTCGCGTCTCTCCGGAACACTTCGCAGTAGCTCTCGGGCTCCCCGTAATCAGAAAAAAAGACGGGACATGTACCTTTACGGTGCCGCAACGTGCGGCCCCCTCTCCCTGTGGCAAAGAGTCTCAGCATGTCAGACAGAACCGAAGCGGTCGCGACCGGCGCCGTCACCCACTACAACGATCGAGTCGTACGCCAGTTCGCGATCATGACCGTCGTTTGGGGCATCGTCGGCATGGGCCTCGGCGTGCTGATCGCGGCACAGCTGATGTTCCCCGAGCTCAACTTCGATATTCCGTGGCTGACGTACAGCCGACTGCGCCCGCTGCACACCAACGCAGTCATCTTCGCCTTCGGCGGTTGTGCGCTGTTCGCCACCTCGTACTACGTCGTGCAGCGCACCTGTCACGTGCGCCTCTTCTCGGATCGTCTCGCTGCCTTCACTTTTTGGGGCTGGCAGCTGGTCATCGTGCTCGCCATCATCACACTGCCGCTTGGCATCACGCAAAGCAAGGAGTATGCGGAGCTCGAGTGGCCGATCGACATTCTGATCGCGATCGTTTGGGTGGCATATGCCATCGTGTTCTTCGGCACGATCGCTAAGCGCAAAGTCAAGCACATCTACGTCGCGAACTGGTTCTACGCGGCGTACATCATCACGATCGCCGTCCTGCACATCGTCAACAACCTTGCGATTCCGGTCTCGCTGACGAAGTCGTACATCGTGTACTCCGGCGTCGTCGACGCGATGGTGCAGTGGTGGTATGGCCATAACGCGGTCGGCTTCTTCTTGACCGCGGGCTTCCTCGGCATGATGTATTACTTCGTGCCGAAGCAGGCGGGCCGCCCGATCTACTCGTACCGCCTTTCGATCGTGCACTTCTGGGCCCTGATCTCCATTTACATGTGGGCCGGCCCGCACCACCTGCATTACACGACGCTACCCGACTGGGTGCAGTCGCTTGGCATGGTGTTCTCGCTGATCCTGCTCGCGCCATCGTGGGGCGGCATGATCAACGGCCTCATGACGCTGTCCGGTGCCTGGCACAAGCTGCGCACTGATCCAATCCTCAAGTTCCTCGTGGTCGCGCTGTCGTTCTACGGCATGTCGACGTTCGAGGGCCCGATGATGTCGATCAAGACCGTGAACGCGCTGTCGCACTACACCGATTGGACCGTCGGTCACGTGCATTCCGGTGCGCTCGGCTGGGTCGCCTTCATCACGATCGGCTCGATGTATGCGCTCATTCCGAAGCTGTTCGGTCGTTCGCAAATGTGGAGCGTCAAGCTCATGGAAGCGCATTTCTGGATCGCGACGATCGGCATCGTGCTCTACATCACCTCGATGTGGATCGCTGGTGTCATGCAGGGCCTCATGTGGCGCGCGACGAACGAGGACGGCACGCTGACCTACACCTTCGTCGAAGCGCTGGCAGCAACGTATCCGTACTACGGCATTCGCCTGCTCGGTGGCGTGATGTACCTGACCGGCATGGTGCTGATGGCGGTGAACGTGTGGAAGACAGTCAAGGATGCGAAGCCCGCCGAAGTGCCAGTCGCCGCTGCGGTGCATGCATGAGGGCAGGTGAACGCATGAACACGCATATGTGCATCACTCCCCCCACCTTACCCTCCCCCGTGCAATGGGGGAGGGACACTTTTTGTCTCCTGCTCCAGTTTCCAGCCTCCAGCCCTCAGCCGCTATGAACCACTCCGTTGTCGAAAAGCGAATCGGTCTCATGGGTGCGCTGATCGCAGTCGTGATCAGCATTGGCGGTCTCGTCGAGATCGTGCCTCTGTATGCGCAGCGCTCGGTGATCGAGCCTGCACCCGGCGTGAAGCCATACGATCCGCTCGCGCTCGAAGGGCGCGACGTGTACGTGCGAGAGGGCTGCTACAACTGTCACTCGCAGATGGTGCGACCGCTGCCGGCGGAAACGGAGCGCTACGGTCACTACTCGCTGGCAGGCGAATCGGTTTACGACCATCCCTTTCAGTTCGGCTCGAAGCGCACCGGCCCGGACCTAGCACGTGTCGGCGGTCGCTACTCGGACGAATGGCATCGCGTGCATCTCATCAATCCGCGCGACGTCGTCCCCGAATCGAACATGCCCGGATTCCCGTGGTTGGCGGAGCGCATGCTCGACGGCCAGACGACGGTCAAGAAGATGCGCGCGCTGCAGCGCCTCGGAGTGCCTTACACCGAGGAGGACATCGCCGCTGCGCCCGCTGCAGTCGAAGGCAAGACCGAGATGGATGCGCTCATCGCGTACATGCAAGGACTGAAGTTCCGCGGTAAGCCTGCGACGGAGTTGCCGGAATCGCTCAGCAACGCAGCTCAGTTCGAAGCGGCACGTGCACGCGCGGAGGGACGTCAATGAGCGTCGTCACCATTCGCAGCCTGCTGACAGTGGCAATCTTCGCGGCCTTCGTCGCCTTGTGGATCTGGGCATGGAGCAAGGATCGCAAGGCGGACTTCGATGCCGCAGCGCGCTTGCCGCTCGAGAACGACGATCCCATCGACCCGCGAGGTGACCGGTCATGACCGGTGGTGCCAGCTTATTCGTCATCGTTTTCACGATCCTCAACATCACCGCGTGCCTCTGGCTCATTTGGTGGACATCGCGCCATCGCACTGCCGAGCCCGACAAGCAGCAGCAGGCAGCGGGCACAGCCGAGACGATGGGCCACGTGTGGGACGGTGACCTGGAGGAATACAACAATCCGTTGCCGCGCTGGTGGCTCGGGCTGTTCATCATCTCGGTGGTGTTTGCGGCGATTTATCTGACGCTGTACCCCGGGCTCGGTAATTTCAGCGGCTTGCGCGGCTGGAGCCAGGTGTCGCAATACGAGCAACAGGTCGCGCTCCAGCGCGAGAAGCTCGAGGCGCGGCTCGCCGCGCTCAAGGATCAGCCGCTCGAGCAGCTCGCCCGCGATCCGGAGGCGATGGCGACCGCGCGCAACCTCTTCGCGGCCAACTGTTCGACGTGCCACGGCTCCGATGCGCGCGGTGCCAGAGGTTTTCCGAACCTCACGGACGACGATTGGCTGTGGGGCGGTGAGCCGGAACGCATCTACGAATCCATCGCGTACGGCCGGCAAGGCGTGATGCCCGCGCTCGGCTCCGTGCTCGGCGAGAGCGGCGTCAACGAAGTCGCTTCGTACGTCCTGTCGTTGTCTGGCGGCAAGGCGCCCGAGGATTGGGTTGCCGCCGGCAAGAAACATTTCGAAACGCTGTGCGCGGCCTGCCACGGCATGGACGCGCGCGGCAACCAGACGATCGGTGCGCCGAACTTGACCGACGACGTGTGGCTCTACGGACGTGACTTCGACACGATCCGCACGACCGTGAGGGACGGCCGCGAAAATCAAATGCCCGCCCATCTCGAGCTGCTCGGCGAGGCGAAGGTCAAGTTGCTGACTGCGTACGTGATGAGCTTGAACTCTGGCCGCCGGGCGCTGGGCTCCGGCGACAGTGAGGAACCTCTCACGTCGCAGAACGAGCACGAAGGCGTAGCAGAAACCGAAGTCGCTCGTTCCGATCGGCAATCCAGTGATCAGGACTCAGAGCCTTCCAGCTCATGAACAAGCGCACGCAACTCGATACCGGAGTCGTGGTATGGGCGTCGTTCCTCGGCGCCTGTGCCGCGACAATGGTGTTCTTCGCGTTTGTCGATCCGCTCTTGATCGGTGATGACGATTCGCCACCCGTTTGGATTCCCGACCGCAAGACCGGTTACGCCCTTGGATTCTTCTTTTTCTGGTTGATGTGCGCGCTCTCCAGCGCCCTCACCGCTTTTCTGCTCGAAACACGCTCGACTGATCCTTCTACTGATCGCTCATTGTGAACGCTGTATTCAAAGAACCGCCTTCGACCGGACTTTACGCACCGCATCGCAAAGTCTATCCGCGTGAGGTCAAGGGTCGATTCAATCGCCTGCGCGTGATATCGGTCATTGCGCTGCTGGGTCTGTTCTACCTGATGCCGTGGGTCCAGTGGGGCGGACGGCAGGCGGTACTGTTCGACCTGCCTGCGCGCAAGTTCTACATCTTCGGCTTGACGTTCTTCCCGCAGGACTTCTTCCTGCTCACATGGCTGCTCGTCATCGCCGCGTTGTCCCTCTTTTTCTTCACGGCGCTCGCAGGGCGCCTGTGGTGCGGCTACGCCTGTCCGCAAACTGTGTGGACGGAGATATTCGTGTGGATGGAGCGCTGGACGGAAGGCAACCGTCAGCAGCGCATGAAGCTCGACCGCGGACCGTGGAACGCCAACAAGATTCTGCGCAAGACGGCCAAGCAGACACTTTGGATCGCGTTCTCGCTCTACACGGGTTTCACCTTCGTCGGTTACTTCACACCGATCCACGAGCTCTCCAACGGCCTCGCGACGCTGTCGTTGGGCGGCTGGGAATGGTTCTGGATGCTGTTCTACGGCTTCGCGACCTATGGCAACGCCGGCCACATGCGCGAACAAGTGTGCAAGTACATGTGCCCGTATGCGCGCTTCCAGAGCGCGATGTTCGACCGCGACACGCTCATCATCTCCTACGATGCGGCCCGCGGCGAGCCGCGCGGCTCGCGGCCGCGAGCAGTCGATCCACGCAGCCGCAGCCTCGGCGACTGCATCGACTGCAAGATGTGCGTGCAAGCGTGCCCGACCGGCATCGACATTCGCGATGGGCTGCAGCTCGAGTGCATTGCGTGCGCCGCGTGCATCGATGCATGCGACGAGGTCATGGAGAAGATGCAGTATCCGAAGGGCCTCATCCGCTATACGACGCAAGCCGCGATGGAGGGCCGCAAGACGCGCATTCTGCGTCCGCGCACTGCGATCTACGGCACGCTGCTGGTGCTACTCGTCGCCGGCTTCTTCTGGACCGTAGCCCATCGCACGCTCGTCGAAGTGGACGTGCTGCGCGACCGTAACGCGCTTTATCGCCGACTCGACAATGGTGACATCGAGAACGTCTACACGATCAGGATCATCAACAAGGACACGAAGGCGCACGAGATGAGCCTGCGCGTGGAGGGATTGCCTGACGCCGTGCTCGATACCGACGCACCCGTTTATCTCGTCGAGGCCGAAAGCGTCGCGAGCATCGTTGCCCGGATCCGCGCGCCCGACACGGTGCGCGGCGGACGCGACATCGAGGTCATTGCGACCGCGACGGACGGCTCGGGTATCGAGTCTCGTGCGCAAGCGCGCTTCATTGGACCGGCAGGAACATGAAGAAGACTGGCGGCTGGAGGCTAGCGACGGGGGCGAGCAGCGGCGCAGACGCGACTGGGACCTTGGAGCCTGGGCGCTGGGCGCTCGTCCGCAGCGCTGTCGATACAGCGCCTGCTTCTCGGACAACCGCAGCACGCGATGGCGCATCTGCAGCTCCGACTTCCAATCTCCGCCCTGCAGCCTCCCACTGCTTCCATTGCAGCGAGCCGCTCAACGGCTCGACACTGACGGCTCGCATTCACGGTCGCGACGAGCCGGTGTGCTGCGCAGGGTGCTTGGCCGTCGCCGAGCTGATCGCAGGTGCGGGTCTCGACGATTTCTATCGTTTCCGCACGGCACCCTCTGCTCGACCCGATGCGGACGCGCTGGAAGAAGACGCGTGGGCGGCTTACGAGCGGCCCGATGTCGCGGATCGGTTCGTGACGCGAAAAGGCGAGCTGAACACCGTGGCATTGCTCGTCGAAGGTTTGCGCTGTGCAGCCTGCGCGTGGCTCATCGATCGCGTCGTCAGCCGCATGCCCGGCGTACGCAAGTTCGACATCAATGCGGCAACCGGCCGCGCCTACGTGGAATTCGATTCCGAGGCGCTCAATCTGGGGCAACTCCTGCGCACGATCGCGCAGCTCGGCTATCGACCCTATCCAGCAAGCGATGAAGCGGTCGCGAAGGTGCGCCAGGAAGAACGGCGCAGCGCGCTCAAGCGGCTCGCCGTCGCGACCTTCGGGATGATGCAGGTGATGATGTTCGCCGTCGCCGATTACGCCGCGGTGCTCGGAGGCGAGACGATGGACCCGCAACTCGCGAGCTACTTCCGGCTCGTGAGCCTCCTGGTCGCCACGCCGGTCATGCTCTACGCCGGCAAGCCCTTCTTCTTGAATGCCTACAGCAACATTCGCGCACGCACGGTCGGTATGGACGTGCCAGTCAGCGTGGCGCTGCTGCTGGCGTTCGTCGCGAGCACATGGAACACGTTCACCGGCATAGGCGAGGTGTACTTCGACTCGATCACCATGTTCGTGTTCTTCCTCACGCTCGGACGCTTCGTCGAGATGAGTGCCCGTCATGCGACGACGGCCGTGACTGATGCATTGACGCGCCACCTTCCGCCGATGGCACATCGAATGCACTCTGGAGAAGTTCAGGACGTGCCGTCTGTCGCGCTCTCACATGGCGATGTCGTGCTCGTCCGGCGCGGCGAGATCGTTCCGGCCGACGGCGTCATCATCGAGGGCGACACGAGTCTCGATGAAGCGCTGCTCACCGGCGAGTCGACGCCGGTGCGCCGTGCGGTCGGCGCGAACGTCTCCGCCGGTACCCTGAATCTTCAGACGCCCATTCGCGTGCGCGTCACCGCGATCGGCGAGGAAACGCTGCTCTCGGGCATCGTTCGGATGTTACGCCGCGCGCAGTCGCAGAAACCCGCTATCGCTCAAGCTGCGGATCGCGCCGCTGCGAAATTCCTCCGCTATGTGCTGCTCGCCGCGGGCGCCGTGTGCGCGATCTGGCTGGCTGTCGATCCGAGCCGCGCCTTCGAGGCGACACTTGCGGTCTTGGTCGTCGCCTGCCCGTGCGCCTTCTCGATCGCAATGCCTTCCGCGCTCGCTGCGGCCACGGGCGCGCTCGCCCGTCACGGTGTGCTCGTCACCAATGCAGATGCCGTCGAATCACTGTCGCGCGTCGATCGAGTGGTGTTCGACAAGACCGGCACGCTTACGCGCGGTGAGGTCCGGCTGCAGAAATGCACGCAGCTCGGCAGCGTGCCTGTTGCGGAGTGCCTGCGCATCGCGACGGCGCTCGAGCGCATGTCCGAGCATCCCATTGCGCGGGCATTCGCCGATGCAGCCGCGAGCTCGCACGATGCAGACACCTACCGCGTCACGAACGTTCGTGTGGCGCCGGGTCGCGGGATCGAAGGTGAGGTCAACGGACGGCGCTATCGCCTCGGCCGCGCGGATTACGTCGCCGAGCTTCGCCACGACAACAAGGCGGATTCTGTCGCCGACGAACCCTTCGCGACCGTGACGCTCGGCGGTGAGCGTGAGGCGCTGGCCGAGTTCACGTTCAGCGACACGCTGCGAGACGACGCACCGGCAGCGGTCGAAGTGCTGCATGCGCTCGGGATCGAAACCGAGATCTTGAGCGGCGATGTGCCATCCGCGGTCAGCCAAGTCGCGCAACGCTGCGGCATTCGCACGTTCTCCGCACGACAGTCGCCGGAGCAGAAGCTACAGCATGTTCAAGCACGACAAGCATCCGGCGCGCACGTCGCTATGATCGGCGACGGCATCAACGATGCGCCGGTGCTCGGCGCGGCGCACGTCTCCATCGCCATGGGGCGCGGCGCCGCGCTCGCCCATGCGGCCGCGGATATCGTGTTGATCGCAGAGCACATGACGGCATTGCCGCGCGCCATCGAGACCGCACGGCGAACGATGCGCATTGCACGTCAGAACCTGGCGTGGGCAGCAGGTTACAACTTCTGCGCGCTGCCGATCGCTGCGCTCGGCCTGGTGCCGCCCTGGGCTGCGGCGCTCGGCATGTCGCTGAGCTCGATCGCCGTCATCATGAATGCGAGACGCGCAGCACGCGCGACGAAAGATGCAGGATCCGGGAACGGCACTCGGCGTGGCACGGGTGCTGCCGGCGCTGCAGGGTCGCGGCACTCGGCCCTGACTAGACATGCAGCTGCTGCGACTGCTCGTTCCACTGCAGCGGTTGCGCGGCAGAACGCGCTGGCCTCAGCCGCCACTCCACAGCCTCCAGCGACTTGATAGCCATGAGCATTCTCTTTGTTCTGATTCCGCTCACCTTGATCCTGGTCGCCTTCGGGCTTTGGGCGTTCTTTTGGGCCGTCGGCAACGGTCAGTTCGACGACCTGGAAACGCCGGCGTGGGAGGTGCTCGTGGATGACGAGCCACGGGATCGCGATGCAGAGATCGTGGCGAAAAGGGAATAGGGAGCGAGGAACAGAACGTGAACTGCGCGTTCGCGGGCGCCGCAGCTACGGTCTGAAGTCGACGGCCTCACCATGCACTCCCATACGCTGTCTCTCTTCGCGGCGTTCGTAGCGGGTCTGGCTGCAACCGCGCACTGTTTCGCGATGTGCGGCGGCATCGCCAGCGCGCTCGGGCTGCATGCCCGCGCGGCCGGCACCGGAGTCGGCGCATACGGCATCGCCACGCTTTATCAGCTCGGCCGCTTGAGTGGCTATACGCTCGCCGGAGGAGTGTGCGGATTCATTGGCTCGCAGGCATCTGCCTTGTTCGAGCTGATGCGGCTCGGACCGCTGCTGCGCGCGGCGAGCGGCCTGATTATCGTGCTCCTGGGTGTGCGGCTTCTGTGGCAGTGGGACGCTCTGCGGTGGATCGAGCAACTCGGCGCAAAGTTCTGGGTGCGCCTGCGACCGTTGCTACAAGCCGCCAGCACCCGCACCGGCGTCGCCAAGCCGCTCGCCCTCGGCATGCTGTGGAGCTTACTGCCCTGCGGTCTCGTTTATTCGATGCTGACGTTTGCTGCCTTGAGCGCGGACACCGCTCGCGGTGCTTTAATCATGTTTGCGTTCGGCCTCGGCACCCTGCCATCCATGCTGACCGCGAGCCTGCTCGCCGCGCGCGTGCAAGCGCTGCTCGCACGGCCGATCGCCCGCTTCCTGAGCGGCGTGATTCTGGTCGGTCTTGGCGCGTGGATGATCGTTGCGGCACTGCAGATGGGTGGCCACGGCCACGGACATATGCACTGACGTGCGTCGCAACCGACCGTCACCTACACCTACAGCCTCTTAGTACACCACCTCATCCACGTCGATCTTCGGCCGCCGGTTGCGATCCAGATCCACCTCGCCGTGAAGCTCGACATCGACGTTGAGCTTAACACCGCCACGTGGGGCATCGTCATCGTCGATCTCCACCTCGATCTCGCCCGTTCCGTCCGTGAACAGGTAGTGGTCCCCTCTGAGGTGCCGCACGATGCGGCCGCGCAGAATCACATCTTCATCGTCGCGTGGCGCAGCGAGCACTTCCTGCACGGTCACGACGCGCGCAGCGGTCTGAAAACGCGACCACTGCCCTTCTTGACCGGTCCCGCGATCTCGTGTGCCCGGCTCTTGAGGCTGCTCTTGCCCATGTGCCGCAACCGCAAGCAGCATGGTCAGGATCAAAAACGTGTGTCGCATAACAGATTTCCTGGCGGGACCTTTGTGACGCCTCTAAATGACCGCGATCTGAGCTAAGTTCCTGCCTATCCGGCAGGCGGTGCGGAGATTCCTCACCCGCGCATGCTTGACAAGGTGGTCTAGGCGACTATCCTCAGATTCAACATGGCGCATTTCTCGTTCAACCGCAGCCTGCACCACGCGGGGCACCTCATCCAGGGCACGTCTGCCCGAGCGTAGCGCTTTTGGCCGTGCGCTCGGGGACCCGAGCCGCTGGCAAACCGTTTTTTCTCAGTTCGACACGCCTTCTGCGTCATGCGTTTTCCAAGCGCCTGCACCACAGCCACTCGACGAAACATCGACAGGCGGGCGTGTCGTTGTTACGGCATCTGACTTCATTGGACCAGGAAAATGTCTATAGATTTTGGCAAGCAACTGCCGACTCGCCCGAAAATCGTCATTTCCGCGAGCGAACACGCGCGCTTGCTCGCGCTCGCTGAGAAGCGCGCGGGAGCCGTGGCGGAATTCTTGATCGACGAGCTGTCGCGGGCGGATATCGTTCGTGACGAAGAGTTCGAGTCGGACGTAGTCCGCATGGGCTCGCAGGTGACCTATCTCGACGAGGTGTCCGGACGTACGCGCACCGTGACTTTGGTGTATCCGGACGAGGCGGACATCGATCAGAACCGCATCTCGATCCTGACACCGATCGGCGCTGCGCTCATCGGCCTTAGGCCTTCACAATCCATCACCTGGCCTCATCCAGACGGCCGCGTAGGCTCGTTGAAGGTGCTCGCAGTCTCCAACGAGCAGCAGGACGAGAAGCAGCAACAGTAATGACCTTAGTGCGACGCAGGCGACCGGCTTCGGCTCGACAACGCTGCAGGCGCGCGTCGCAGCCCCACTTTACCGCTCGGACCAGCTCGTAGGCGTTAGCGGGAACCCCGCGCTGACGGTTCCGGCCGGCTCTCGTAAGCTCACGACTCATGGAAGAGTCGCTCGTGCAAGCTGCACGAGCGCTGAGTCCGCCTCCCTCAGTCTCATGTTGACTTGGCACTTCGATGCGCCGCCGCATGCATCTGCATGCACGGGCGTTCGTCTTGACCCAGATCAAGGCGTGCCTGCATCACAGCGAGCAGACTCGGCACCATGATCAACGTTCTTCCCTTCGATGCGGAGCTGCTCCGGCGTTATGACCGACCTGGACCGCGTTACACCTCGTACCCGACTGCGCCGCACTTCACGCCCGCATTCAGCGAGCGCGAGCTTCGCGAGCACGCAAAGCGCAGCAACGCGGATCCCATCCCACGACAGCTGTCGTTGTATCTGCACATACCATACTGCGTCAGCCCGTGCTTCTATTGCGGCTGCAACCGCATCATCACGCGCGATTTCGCGCGCAGCGGCCCGTATATCGCACGCTTGCTGCGCGAAGCCGAGCAGGTGGCGCCCTTGTTCGATCGCGACCGCGAGGTCATCCAGCTGCATCTCGGCGGCGGCACGCCGAATTTCCTGCGCCCCCATCAGATCGCAGAGCTCATCGAAGCGCTCGGGCGTCAGTTCCACTTCAGTCGCTCGGCCGACCGCGACTTTTCCATCGAGCTCGACCCGCGCATGCTGCGGGCCGGCGACATCCAAGCCTACGCTTCGATCGGGCTCAATCGCGCCAGCCTCGGCGTGCAGGATTTCGACGAAACAGTGCAACGCGCCGTCAATCGCGAGCAGAGCATCGAGCAGACGCTTGCGGCGATCGAGGACTGTCGGCGCGCAGGCTTTCGCTCCGTCAACATCGATCTGATCTATGGGTTGCCGAAGCAAACCCTGGCAGGATTCGCCAAGACTCTCGACACCGTGCTTGCGGCTCGACCCGATCGGCTCGCCATATACGCCTACGCGCACATGCCTGAGCTGTTCAAGGCGCAAAAGCAGATCGACGCAGCCGACCTCCCCGACCCAGAAACCAAGCTTCAGCTGCTCGGGCTCGCAATCGAAAAGCTGTCTGCGGCCGGATATCGCTACATCGGCATGGACCATTTCGCGCTGCCCGAGGACGATCTCGCGCGGGCACAAGAGGCAGGCGACCTGCACCGTAACTTCATGGGTTACACCACGCATGCGGATTGCGACCTGATCGGGCTCGGAGTGAGCGCGATCAGCCACATCGGTGACAGCTTCAGTCAGAACCCACGCGACCTGTCCGCCTGGGAGCAGGCGCTCGATGCGGGCCGCCTGCCAGTGTGGCGTGGCATCGTGCTCGATCGCGACGACATCATCCGCGGCGAGGTGATTCAGCAGCTCATGTGTCGAGGCGAGATCGACATTCCGGCGCTCGAGGAGCGTTTCGACATCGAGTTCGAGCGCTATTTCGCCGACAGTGTGCAGAAGCTGTCCGAGCTGGCCGCCGACGGCCTCGTCGCGATTCAGCCGACCCGCATCGTCGCCACTTCGCGCGGGCGGCTGTTGCTGCGTATCATTGCGATGTGCTTCGACCGTTATCTTTCACGGCCTGCCAGCAGCGAGCAACGGCCTCGTTACTCGCGCGTGATCTGACGGCGCTGACGCCGAGGCGCCCGGACGAGGATTGCTCGTGACGGTGCCGCCGCGCCTCAGACGCCCCAATCCCATCGCCGACGACGGCGACGAGCTGCATTTTTGCAGCACGTGCGCGTTCTCTTCCGCTTGCCTGGACAGCGGTTACGACAAAGCTCAGCTGCGCGAGCTGCACGTGCTCGTCGAGCACGTTGGTCCGTACAAGGAAGGTGAACATATCTTTCGCGAGGGCGAGGAGTTCAACGCGATCGCAGCCGTGCGCAGCGGCACGGTCAAGACCTACGTCACGGACACTGAAGGGCGCGAGCAAGTGCAAGGCTTCTTCCTGCCCGGCGAGGTCATCGGTTTGAGCGCGATCTCGCAAGGGCGCTATCCCTGCAATGCCGTCGCCCTGGACTCGGTCATGCTGTGCCGGTTTTCGTTCCCGACGATGGCGGCGCTTGCGACGCGCATGCCCGGCTTGCAGGCACAGCTCTTTCGCTTGCTGAGCCAGGACATCGGCAAGGCCGCGCTGCTTGCAGGCAACTATTCCGCAGACGAGCGCATGGCGGCATTCCTGGTCTCGCTCTCGCGGCGCTATGCCGCGCGCGGCTTTTCCGCGAGTCGCTTCCGGCTCACGATGACTCGCGCCGATATCGCGAATTACCTGCGTCTGGCAGCCGAGAGCGTCAGCCGCGTGCTCCGTCGCTTCCAAAACGACGGTCTGATCAGGGTCGAGCGCCGCGACATCGAGCTCATCGATCGCGAGCGGCTGACCGCATTGGCACGTAACGTACTACGCGAATAACCGGATTCGCTCGGCGCGCACCGCGCCGCGCTCTTGATCTAGATCAGAGCACATCGTCCTGCCCGCGGGCACTCTCCACGCACAACAATCTCGGAGAGGACCCATGCGCTCGACTCGCCATCTGTGGCTCGGTCTCGGTGCGTTGTTGCTGGGATCGTTCGCCGTATTGCTGTGGATCGGCGGTGAAATCCACCGCGTCAAGCCGCCGATCCCATCTGCTGTCGTCACGACGGACGGGGAGCTTGTTTACTCGCGCGCACAGATCGAGAAGGGCCGGCAAGTCTGGCAATCGATCGGCGGGCATCAGCTCGGCTCGATCTGGGGCCACGGCAGCTATGTCGCCCCGGATTGGACCGCTGATTGGCTACATCGCGAAGCACTTGCATGGCTCGACATCGATGCGCGACGCCACACCGGGCGTGCATACGACGCGCTCACCGAGCATGAGCAGGCAAGCTTCGTGGCACGCTTGGTCCCGCGGATTCGCGAGAACACATACCGCGCAGAGACCGACACGATCACCATTACGCCCGATCGCGCCACAGCGATCGCTCAGGTCGCGGAGCACTACATGAAGCTGTTCGGTAACGATCCCGAGCTGCTCGAGCTACGCAAGGCGTATGCGATGAAGAACGACACCGTCACCGATCCTGAGCATCGGCATGCGTTGACCGCATTCATCTGGTGGACAGCCTGGGCCGCCGTGACACAACGGCCGGGGAAGAGCATTACCTACACGAACAACTGGCCCTACGACCCGCTCGTTGGTAACGCCCCGCCCGCACACCTCCTCATCTGGACGGTGTTCAGCGTGCTGTTTCTCATCGCCGGCATCGCGTTGCTTGCCTGGCACTATGCGCGTCACAGGGACGAGGCGCGCCTCGCACCGCCGACGAGCGATCCACTTGCGCTCGTCCGCGTGACGCCGTCGATGCGTGCCACGGCGAAGTACTTCTGGCTCGTGGTCGCGCTGTTGCTCGTGCAAATCCTGATGGGCGCGATCACGGCACACTATCAAGTGGAAGGCCAGGAGGCTTACGGCATTGCCCTTGCGGAGATACTGCCGTACTCGCTGAGCCGGACTTGGCACACGCAGCTTGCCGTGCTCTGGATCGCGACCGCTTGGCTCGGCACAGGCCTGTACATCGCGCCCGCCGTCTCGGGGCACGAGCCCAGATATCAGCGGCTCGGGGTGAATTTCTTGTTCGTGTGCTTGCTCGTCATTGTGCTCGGCGCATTCGCCGGCCAATGGCTCGCAGTGATGCAGAAGCTCGGGCTGGAGAAGAACTTCTGGTTCGGCCATCAAGGTTGGGAGTTCGTCGACCTCGGGCGCTTCTGGCAATGGTTCTTGTTCATCGGCCTGGGTCTGTGGCTGGTGCTCGTCGGCCGAGCGCTCATGCCTGCGATTCGCAAAGGCGGCGAGTCGCGCTCAATCGTCACGCTGCTGTTCCTCTCCACGGTGTGCATCGGTCTCTTCTACGGCGCAGGTCTCGCATGGAGCGAGCACACGCATCTTTCGATGGTCGAATATTGGCGTTGGTGGGTCGTGCATCTCTGGGTCGAAGGCTTCTTCGAGGTCTTCGCCACCGCGGTGATCGCCTTCTTGTTCACCCGACTCGGCCTGCTGCGCACGACGACCGCGACGATCGCGGTGCTGTTCGCCACCATCGTCTTCTTGGCCGGCGGTGTACTCGGCACGCTGCATCACCTGTATTTCAGCGGAACGCCGACAGCCGTGATCGCGCTGGGTGCGAGCTTCTCGGCGCTCGAGGTCGTGCCGCTCGCGCTCGTCGGGTTTGAGGCGTATCAAACGTTCAAGCTCGGGCAGGCCACGCCTTGGATGCAACGCTATCGTTGGCCGATCCTGTTCTTCACGGCGGTCGCGTTCTGGAACCTGGTCGGCGCCGGGCTGTTCGGTTTTCTCATCAACCCGCCGCTGCCGCTCTACTACATGCAGGGTCTCAATCTCACGCCATTGCACGGCCATACCGCGCTGTTCGGTGTATACGGCTTGCTCGGCATCGGGCTCATGCTGTTCTGTCTGCGCGGATTGAAGCCGAACCAGCAGTGGAACGAGCGCGTGCTGTCGACCTCGTTCTGGGCCTTCAACATCGGCTTGGCGGGCATGGCGCTGATGACGCTGCTGCCGATGGGTGTGATACAGCTCAGTGCTGCAATCGAGCACGGTTACTGGTACGCACGATCCGCGGAGCTCATGCAGCAGCCCATCATCCAGCTGCTGGTGTGGCTGCGCGTTCCTGGCGACACGATCTTCAGTGTCGGCGCGCTGGCGCTCGCATGGTTCGTGTTCCGACTGTGGGTGCGCCCAAGTCGCAAACCGCTACCGATAACGGAGGGTGCAGAAGCGCAACCTTGATCGACTCGATGTGGTTGGGGACGTGAGGCGTCCGCACGCTCCCCACTGCCCAGGACTTAACGACATGCCGACCACGCTCACCGACCTACCGCCTGCCTCGCTGCGCATCCTCGCGGCCGCGCCGCACCGTCTGATGTTCTTCATCGGTGCGACGAACGTGCTGCTCGCGATGGCGTGGTGGGCCCTATGGCTGATCGATCTACGCTGGCAGCTGTTCGGCTTCGAGTCACCCGCCATCCCGGCGGGCTGGCTGCATGCGACGATCATGCAGTATCAAGTTCTGCCGTCGTTCATCTTCGGCTTCTTGCTCACGGTGTTCCCGCGTTGGACCAACCAACCTGCGCTCGAGAAATCGGCTTACGTGCCGGTCGGCATCGGACTGTTCGCCGGTCAGGCGCTCACACTATTGGGCATCAGTGCTGGCATGTCTCTCCTCAAAGCGGGCGCCGTGCTCACCATCATGGGATGGACGTTCGGCCTCGCGTTGCTCGTGCGGGTCATCGTGCAGGACGGCGGCAAGACCTGGCATGCAACCAGCTGCGCCTTCGCGCTCGCTTTCGGGCTGCTCGGCCTCGTGATGTATGCGCTGTTTCTGTTTCACTCGGATGCCCGCGTCATGTTTGTCTCGATGAAGCTCGGCGGGCTCGCGCTGCTGCTACCGGTCTTCTTCACGGTTTGTCACCGCATGGTGCCGTTCTTCACGAGCTGTGTCGTGAAACCGTACCGCATCGTGCGCCCGATGTGGGCGCTGGGACTGTTCTGGGCTTTGGCTATCACACATCTGTGGCTCGAGCTTCGTCACGCATACGCGTGGCTGTGGCTCATCGATGTGCCGATGATGTGCCTGGGCACTGCTTTGCTTTGGACCTGGTTGCCGCGCGGTCAGCGCACGCCGCCGTTGCTCGATGTGCTTTTCGTCGGCTTTGCTTGGTTCCCGATTGCGTTCGCGTTGTATACGGTGCAGAGCATTTGGCTTACCGTAACGGGCGAGTTCGTTTTAGGCCGCGGACCGGCCCATGCGTTGTTCATCGGCTTCTTCGGCAGCCTGCTGGTCGCGATGGTGACGCGCGTCACGCAGGGTCATTCGGGTCGGCCGCTCGTGCTCGGGCGCGTCGCCGCGTTTGCTTTCATCGTCGTGCAGCTAGTAGCCATCACGCGCATCGTGGCGGAGATCGCATTCAATGCCTGGACCTGGCAAGCGATCGCGGCGCTCGGATGGCTGCTTGCGTTTACGCCTTGGGTCGTGAGGTCTGGCTGGATTTACTTGACACCAAGGCGGGACGGAGTGCCTGGGTGAGTGCGGCCAGCACCAATAAGCAATGATCCAGTTCTATCCGCAAGTCAAACTCGTCCATGTCGTCGCCGTGCTGCTGAGCGGCGGGTTGTTCTTCTTGCGCGGGCTGGTACTGCACCTGGGCGGCCAATGGGCTATGGCTGCCCCGCTGCGTTACTTGAGCTACACGATCGACACCGTGCTGCTGACAGCTGCGCTGATGCTCGCGACGATGATTCGTCAGTATCCTTTCGTGCACGGGTGGCTGACCATGAAGGTCGTCCTGCTCGTCGCGTACATCGTGCTTGGAACATACGCTTTGAAGCGCGGTAGAACGCGACGGACGCGTGTCATTTGTTGGCTCGCGGCTCTGGCGGTATACGCCTTCATCATTTCAGTCGCGAGAGCGCACCATCCCGCCGGTGTATTCGCCTGACCAACGACACCTCAGCCCAGCCACCGTTGCTGCCGGATGAAAAAAGGGTCGCCGTCTCCGGCGACCCCAAGGGCCCACACGAGTCGATGTTCAGTGCTGAGGAGAACTCCACTCGATAGGGCAGAAACCACGTAGCCGGGCGCGCCGGCATCGTTGTGGGTGAACGGCGGTCAGAGCGGACGTTGACACGCCCGATGGTGAGAGGTGCGGACTGCAGTGCAGGGCCAATTATAGGCGGATCGCGAGCCAGACGATCGCTTGTCCAGCGCTAGACATGCTCGTCGCGAGCACGATACGCAAACAGCGCTCCGCTCACGTTCGACGATCGCACTGCTTTCGCCCGGACCGGGTGTTTCCTAAACTGCGGCGCCGCGCCAAAAAGATAATTCTCAATGGACGCCACAGCACCTGCTCGCGCCCGACGAGGGCAGTCACTTCTTGCAATCATTGGCCCGGGCCTGTTGCTCGCTGCGACAGGCGTCGGCAGCGGCGATCTTGCGACAGCCAGCATCGTCGGGAGCATGCTCGGTGTCAGCGTGCTATGGGCGGTGCTCGTCGGCGCCTTCCTCAAGTATGTCGTGACCGAAGGCCTCGCCCGCTGGCAGTTGGCAAGTGGTGAAACGCTGCTCGAAGGCTTGGTGCGCCGTTACGGACGCATCGTCGTCTGGTTGTTCCTGCCGTATCTGTTGCTTTGGTCGTTCTTTGTCGGCTCCGCGCAAATGAGCGCCAGCGGCGTCACCCTGCACGCGTTGCTGCCTGTGTTCGAGGACGCTCGCGATGGCAAGATCGTCTTCGGCATGTGCGCCAGCATCGCCGGGTTCGTGCTCGTGCGTCGCGGCGGTTATCGCGCGTTTCAGATCGCGATGCGCATCTGCATCGGTGCAATGTTTGCGATGACGGTCGTCACCGCCGTTCTGTTGTGGCCCGGTACCGTCGAGATAGCCAAAGGTTTGTTCGTGCCGTCGGTCGGTCAGCTCGATGGCCAAGCCATCGTCTGGACGGTCGCATTGATCGGCGGCGTCGGCGGCACACTGACCGTGCTGTGCTACGGATATTGGTTGCGGGAAGAGAACCGCACGGGCACCGAGTCGTTGCGCGCGTGTCGGCTCGACCTTGCCTTGAGCTACGTGATGACGGCGGTCTTCGGCATCGCAATGGTCATCGTGGGCACGAGCATCCATGTCGATGGCGAAGGCACTCAATTGCTCGTGCGACTGTCGAATCGGCTCGGTGAGCAGCTCGGCGAATGGAGCCGCCTGCTCTTCCTCGTGGGCACCTTCGGGACGGTGTTCAGCAGTCTGCTCGGCGTATGGCAAGCGGTGCCGTACCTGTTCGCGGACTGCTGGCAGCTGCTCCGCAATGGTACGCGTCCGGTACCCTCAAGACACGGTCGCTTCGATACCGTCGACACTCGCTCGAAGCCGTACCGCATCTACCTCGTGCTGCTCGCGACGGTTCCCATGATCGGCCTGTTCACGAGCTTTCGCGAGGTACAGAAGCTCTACACCGTCACCGGTGCGTTGTTCTTTCCCGTCCTCGTCGTCGCGCTCCTGGTCGCGAACGGCAAATGGATCGACCCTGCGCATAGGAACAAGCCTGCGACCGTGCTTGCGCTCGTAGGCGTGCTGGCGCTCTTCGGCTGGATGGCGCTTGCGGGCATTCAGGCGAGTTGAGTCTTCGGTACTCGCACGCGCGGCACACTCCGTCGGGAATCTCACGAGATGCATAGCGCAACGGACTATTCCCGCACGCGGCGGTGCGGATTGAACCTGCACGCACAAATGGTCAGGATCACCACACGTCCTTCGAGGTGGCCGCCATGTCCACGCATCGTCCCATTGCCTACCTCCGCGCCGATTGCCCCTTCTCATTCAAGTTCTTGCTGTTCATCGCGGAAGCAAGACTGATCGACCGATTCGAGATCGTTCGCTGCGATCCCAGCGACGCCTCGTTCGAGCGACTCAAGCAAGAGCTCGTGCAGGCGACGGGTAAGAACGCCACGTTTCCGACGGTCCAAGTCGAACCGAACAAGTACATGTCCGATTCCGATGCGCTCATTGCGCACTACGCCAAGCTCAACAACATCGACCCGCAATCGCTGCCGGCGTTCTCTTTTTATATGAAGGGCATCTTTCCGCAGCTGGAGAAGTTACACGCTTGAGGGGGCTGGAGGTTGGAGGGATTTTATCGATCACGCCGCTCCCAGAAGGTCGCATTGCGTATGCCCAGCTTCACCGGATCGAAGACGGGCTCATGACCCAATTTCTTCTGCCGCTCATAGTCCTGGAGCGCAAGCAGTGCGGGGCGATGAACAATGAGGATAGCGATGATGTTGACCCACGCCATGAGTCCGACGCCGATATCGCCCATGCCCCATGCGAGCGTCGCGCTGCGAATCTCGCCGTAGAGCACCGAAGCCGCACCGAATGCCACTGACGCCATCACCGCGAGCTTCAGCAACATCAGCAGCCAGCTCGGTGCAGCATTACGCGCCAGGTACTGCACGTTCGTTTCAGCCATGTAGTAGTACGCGACGGCCGTCGTGAATGCAAAGAACGTGATCGCGAGCGCGACAAAGCTCGCACCGAAGCCCGGCATGATTGATTCGATGGCCGCCTGTGTATATGCAGGGCCAGCGCCGATACCGAGCAGGTTCTCTACGATCGCATGACCGTCCGGGTGTGCGACGTTGTATTTGCCGGTTGCGAGGATCATGAACGCGGTGGCCGAGCACACCAGCAACGTATCGACATAAATCGCAAATGCCTGCACATAGCCCTGCTTTGCCGGGTGGGATACTTCGGCCGCTGCCGCAGCGTGCGGCCCCGTGCCCTGACCGGCTTCGTTCGAATACACGCCGCGCTTGACGCCCCACTCGACCGCCAGCCCCAGCACTGCGCCGAATGCAGCGTCCGCGCCGAACGCGCTCTTGAAGATCAATGCGAAGATCGCAGGCACTTGCTGGATGTTGACGAGCATGATGCCGAGCGCCACCAGGATGTAGGACAGCGCCATGAACGGCACGACGATCTCGGCGAACCGGGCAATGCGCTTCACACCGCCGATGATGATGCTCCCGAGCGCAATGACGACCAGCGTCGCGGTGATGCGTGGATCGACGCCGAAGGCATTCTGCACGCTCTCGGCCAAGGCGTTCGCCTGAATGCTCGGCAGCAGCAAACCCGTGCTGAGGACGGTTGCGATCGCAAAGACCAGCGCATAAGGCTTCCACCCCATGGCCTTCTCGATGTAATAAGCCGGCCCGCCACGGTACTTGCCGTCCTTGTCCTTTTCCTTGTAGAGCTGCGCAAGCGTGCACTCCACGTACGACGTCGAGGCACCTAGAAGCGCGCTCATCCACATCCAGAACACCGCTCCTGGACCACCGAACGAGATGGCTGTCGCGACACCAGCAATGTTGCCGACGCCGATGCGGCCGGAGAGTGACATCGTCAACGCCTGAAACGACGAGACACCCGCGTCCGACTTCGGCCCCCTCCACATCAGGCGCACCATCTCACGGACATGGCGAAGCTGCATGAACCGCGTGCGAATCGAAAAATAAAGGCCGGCACCGAGACAGAGTGCGATCAGTGCCTTGCTCCAGATGAGACCGTTCAGGAACGCGACAAGCTCTTCCACGTGGGCTCCTCAGCATATGCGCTCGCACGCGGCGTTCGCACGGCGCACAACGGCAGCAGGTCTGTCAAGGGATGCGCGCATCATCCGCGAGGCAGGATTCGACGCAGTAGTAAAGTTATTTGCTGTGTCGTTGATCGCTCGGCCGACCAGCGTAGTGTGCACATACTTGCCATGCTGCGAAAGTGGGTATTCGAGGTGTTCCAACGGTGGACAGTGCCACAGGATTGCGGAACACTCGCGCCACGTTGACTTGCCATGCCAGCACGTAGCCACGCATAGGGAGGAGTGGATGAAGGTTCGCCTCGCGCTGTTCTGGTGCGCTATCTCGTTCGTCACCCCGCTTGCCGTCGCCAACGAGCTCGTTTTGACGCCGTTCAAGCCCGGCGGGATCTACGAGCTGGGCGCGACGGCAGGCTGGACAGTGACGCCTGCCGACCAAGAAGCGGCTGCGCGGACCTATCGCTATACCATCAAGAAGAACCATCTCGAGGTGATCAAGACCGGCACATTGAGCTTTGCCTCCGGCCGCGCGAGCATCGAAGTCGTCGTCAATGAGCCTGCGATGCTCTACGTCGAGATCGACGACGGCGACGCCACGACACCGATTCAGATCGTCGGTGCGGCCATCGCGCCCGCAAAGCTCGCACCGTCGCTTCCGGCACCGAAGGACTTCGATCGCTTCTGGCGCCGAAAGATCAAAGAGCTGCGCGCCATCCCCGCAAACCCCGTGCTCACGCCGAAAGCAAGTGGCAGGCCCGACGTCGAGTACTACACGATCAGGATGGATCACGTCGGCGGCAGGCACATTCACGGGCAGCTCGCGAAACCCAAGCGTCGCGGCAGGTTTCCGGCGATGGCGATCTTCCAGTGGGCCGGTGCACCCTATCCGCTCGAGCGTGAGTGGGTGACGACGCGAGCGGCAGAAGGCTGGATCGCGCTGAACATGCAGCCGCACGATGTGCCACCCGATCAGCCGCGGGCGTACTACGAGTCTCTACCGCGCGAGCTCAAGGAATATCACACGATCGGTCGCACCGACCGCGACAAGAGCTACTTTCTGCAGATGTACCTGGCAAACATCCGTGCGGTGGATTACCTCGCAAGCCTGCCCGAGTGGAACGGCAAGACCCTGCTCGTCACCGGCACGAGCATGGGCGGACAGCAGAGCTTGTGTGCGGCCGGTCTGCATCCGAAGGTCACACACCTGATCGTCCACGTGCCTGCGGGCGCCGACACGCACGGCCCGCTCTATGGCCGCGCGTCGGGCTATCCGAACTGGCCGACCGACGATCCTCGCATCCTCGAGACATCGCGTTACTTCGACACCGTCAATTGCGCGGCACGTATCAAGATCCCCTCGCTCGTCTCGATGGCCTTTCTCGACACGATCACGCCGCCGGCGGGCATTTTCATCGCGTTCAACCAAATTCGCGGCTACAAACAAGCGGTCCCCCTCATCGATGCGGCACACAACCATCAAGCGACAGCCGAGCAACAAGCCCCATACACGCAGCAGGCCGAGGCCTGGATGCGGCAGCTTGCGTTGGGCGGCGATCCGGCCGAGCCGGCCGACAAGCCGAGCCCCCGACTCGATCGCAATTCGCAGATTGCACATGAGCAGCTGCTGAGAAAGAAGAGCCAGGGGAAGATCGACGTGTACTTTCTCGGAGACTCGATCACACGCCGCTGGGGTGCTGCCGATCCGCAATACAAGCATCTGCTCGCGAACTGGAACAAGAACTTCTTCGGGTGGAATGCCGCGAACTTCGGTTGGGGCGCGGACAAGACACAGAACATTCTTTGGCGTCTCGAGAACGGCGAGCTCGACGGCGTGCATCCGAAGATCATCGTGCTCATGGCAGGCACGAACAATGTCGGCAACCTGACGCCGATCGACGATGATCGCCAACGCATCGAGGAAATCACGCGCGGCTTGAAGGCGATCATCGATGCCTGCCGCAAGAAGGCGCCGCAAGCGACGATCGTGCTGACTGGCATCACGCCGCGCAACGACAACATCGCGGTGATGCCGACCATTCGCGCGATCAATGCAAACCTGGCGAAGCTCGCCGACGGCAAGCGCATTCGCTATATCGACCTGAGCGACAAGCTCGCCGACGAGCATGGCCGGCTCTTCGAGGGCATGACCGACCCGGATCAGCTCCATCTGTCCGAGAAGGCCTATCAGATCTGGGCGGATGAGCTGAAACCGATCTTCACCGAGATCCTCGGGCCACCGGCGAGCACGGATCATGCGCCGCCGCCCACCGGCGATCCGAGCGTGATGGGAAGCTTGGAAAATAGGGAATAGGGAATCAGTGAGGAGGCCGCGTGCGAACGCGCAGCCTCCTCTACCGCCTTACGGCCCAGAGACACTTGCCTGCGATAGCGCCTCGCTCTCCGACGGGGATGAATCGCCGTCGGAGGCAGGGCTCAGCGCGCGACTGATGCGTAATATCTGGCCGGACTTTTCCCGCTCATTGACGCTCTCGACGACGGCGTAGATGGCGCCGTCGGGGCCGATCTCGACCTCGCGGAAGCGCGCACCACGATCCTGCAGCAAGATCTCTTGTCCGACGTCGCGGCCATCCTCGAGATCGACGCGGCGCAAATGTCTGTGCCCGAGCACCGCGACCAACAAGTCGCCGTCCCACTCCGCGAACATGGCGCCCCTGTAAACGGCAATCCCTCCTGGTCCGATCGAGGGCGTCCAGTAGACGAGCGGCTCTTGCATACCTGGATAGGTCTCAAACGGCGATATGCGCGCGCCGGAATAGTCGATACCGTGAGTCGCGATCGGCCAGCCATAGTTCGCACCCGGCTCGATCACGTTGACCTCATCGCCGCCCTTCGGGCCATGCTCGGCGGCATAGACTCGGCCTGTCTGTGGATCGACGTGCAGCCCTTGCGGATTGCGATGACCGTACGACCAGATCGCAGGGTGGGCACCCGGCGTGCTCAGGAAGGGATTGTCTTCCGGAATCGTGCCATCATCGTTGATGCGCACGATCTTTCCGAGCACGACATCGAGACGTTGTGCTTGCTCGCGGTAATCCGCGCCTTCTCCTATGGTCACGAGGAGGGTCCCGTCCGGCAGGAACGCCAGTCTGCCGCCGTAGTGAACCGATGTCCCCTTGGGAGTGCTGTCGAAGATGACCTCGACGTTCGTGAGCGTGTCGCCCTCTAGCACCGCACGCACGACGCGTGTCGTATTGTGCTTCTGACGTCCGTGCGCAAGCGACAGATAGATCATCGAGTTCGTTTCGAACGCAGGATGCAAGACCACATCTAGCAGACCGCCCTGCAGCTTGACGAAGGCTGGTGGCACGTTCTTGATCAGTGTGCGTTGCCCACGATCGTCGATGAGGTACAAGGCACCGGTCCGCTCCGTCACGAGCATGCGTCCATCAGGCAGGAACGCCAGTCCCCACGGCGTGTCCAGCTGATCGGCGACGACCTCGACGCGTAGGGAAGCAGCGAGCGACTGATCCGCCGACGCCGCTTGCGAGCCTACGAGACCAATACAACAGGCGACGATGAACGCCTGGCACACGCGCTGCGGGACCATCAGGAGCGTACCTCTTTGCGAGCCAACATGATCTGGAACAGATATCCGCCCACTGCTCCAGCAAGACATTGAGCGAGCGAGCCCAGCACGCCGCGCGCACCGGCGAACGCGAACACTTCGTAGGTCTGATAGCTCAAGATCAGGATCAAAGCGATCGCCGTGGCACCAGCGAGGGGATACAGGGTGGGAGCAATCCAGCGTGCCGCCTCCGAGCGCATGCTGAACCGCCGCAAGACAGCTGCCACCGGAAAAGCGATCGCGAAGCCGATGAAGATGAGGCTGCCGTACTGCGTCCACAGCAGCGATGGCGCCATCCCGCGCACGTCGAACAAGAACGTGCGCACGGCATCAGCGACCGTGATCTCGGCACCGACCGCGCTCAAACGAATGAGATTCGCGCTCGTGAAGAACAGTGTCGCGATCACGTAGGCTGCAATGGCGGCCAACACGAATGCCATCAAGGCTCGCAACAGAAGGCGCATACGATCCGCATCCATGGGCTCCCCTTTCTTGTTTGGAATGACTAGTTGATTGCAATCACGCAATGCACACGCCTAGGGTCGAGCGCTCTGCTGCTCACTCGAAGATGGGTGTGAGACAGGCGCCAGCAATCACCGCCGACATGATAGCCGGCCTTGCCGGCCCGAGAAGGTGTGCTGTCAACGCTTGGACGTGTCCGCGGAACGTCTGGTCGACTTCGCCGCCTTTAGGGATTGTTTGGGTCCGCCGGTCCCAGCTCTACCCAGATGCCGTCGCGACACGCAAGCAGAACCGTGCCGCTGCGAACGACGTCGCCGCTGTTGAAAGGCTGGCTGTTGAAGTAACACACCGCTCCGCCTGGCACGGCCAGGCGGAGGGTTTCGGAGTCTTCATGCAGCTCTTCTGCGATGGGTGATGTCTCGAGCTCCGGGTCGATTGCACCGACATTCGGTATGCCGCGATCGCGATGCATGAGCCACTCCAAGCTACCGCTTTGGATCGGAGCCTACCCGTGCGCAGCGCTGCCGAAGCAGCGGACTTGTGCGCATGTGTCCGTGGTTTCCCGCAGCCGCCTGCGCGGACGATTGCGCGCAGCGTCACTGCACTTTCACGGTGATGGGCTTGGTCTTCGTCGTCTCCGTCTTCGGGATACGAATCCTCAGTATCCCGTCCTTGCATTCCGCTTCGATCTTGTTGGTGTCCACGTCCTCGGGCAGTGCGAAACTCCTGGCAAACGTCCCATAGAGACTCTCAACTCGCAGATCGCTGGCTTCGCCCGCCTCCCTCTCGAACTTGCGCTCACCGCGCAGCGTGAGCATTCCGTTGTCCACCGTGATCTCGATGTCCTCCTTCTTGACCTCCGGCAGCTCGACTTTGATGAGGTATTCCCGATCGGTCTCGCTGATGTTCGCCAGAGGCCGCCACGCGCCTACGCCTTCCTGCTCACGCATCCCGCGCCAGAGAAACGGCGAGAACCGACGCAGCGTTTCTTCGATTTCGCGGAATGGTTCCCACGTCGCAAGCATGAATGGATCCCGACGAGTGATGTTCATGGCGATACCTCCGCAGCTGACGTCCACGCGTCAATGCACAGCGTTCCTCGAAGTTCCGCAGCGAAAAAGCTGCTCTCGGTCGCTGGAAACTTCCCGCAGGCTGTCCGCTTTCCATGGCTCCATGTCGCGCGGTGCCGGCACCGCTGCGTCTGCTCTTCTTCGTTGTGCTGCGGAACTTCGCTCTCGCGGTCGTGCTTACCAACGGTACGCGACGATTCCCCTCCCACAGCCGATGATAGGTCACGACCATGCTGCGCGAGCACCCGTATCCCACGCCGCCGTTCCCTGCCCAACCACAAACGCTTCCTGGATCGAGCGAGCAAATGAACCCTCGCCCCGACTACGGCGAGACAACCTACTCGGGCTCCGGACGATTACGCGACAAGAAGGCGGTCATCACCGGCGGCGACTCCGGCATCGGCCGTGCAGTGGCGCTCGCCTTCGCGCGCGAAGGCGCCGACGTGCTGGTGAGCTACCTGAACGAGCACGACGATGCACGCGAGACGATGCGATTGGTTGAAGCAGCCGGACGGCAATGTGTGCTCGTGCCCGGCGACATCGCGAGCCCGGAGCATTGCCGCACGATCGTGCAGGAAGCAGTCGATGCGTTCTCGCGCATCGACATTCTCGTCAACAATGCGGCGCATCAGATGGCATTCGAGGCGCTCGACGACATCTCCGACGAGGAGTGGCACAAGACATTCGCGGTCAACATCTCGTCGATGTTCTATCTTACGAAGGCAGCGGTCCCCCATATGCCTGCCGGCAGCAGCATCATCAATACGGCGTCCATCAACGCCGACACACCCAATCCGCAGTTGCTTGCCTACGCCACGACAAAGGGAGCGATCCAGAACTTCACGGCCGGCCTCGCGCAGCTGCTTGCGGAAAAAGGCATCCGCGCGAACACGGTTGCGCCCGGCCCGGTGTGGACACCACTCATTCCTGCATCGATGCCGGCCGAGAAAGTCCGGCACTTCGGCGAGCAGGTGCCGATGAAGCGGCCCGCCCAGCCATGTGAAATCGCACCGGTATATGTGCTGCTTGCCAGCGATGAGTCGAGCTACGTATCCGGCGCCACGGTGGCCGTGACCGGTGGAAAGCCGATTTTGTGAGAGGGCTGCGAGCTTCGGGGCTGGGGCATTGCGATGGCGCTGTGCGCCCAGTTGCCGCTCCCTATTTTCCCTTTGCTCGTCCTTTTCGCGCCGCTCCTCTTCACCGGCTGGTGTCGTCTCGCGACCTGATACGCGTTCCGTGCGCGATCCGATCATTCGGATACAGCACGATTCGTTCCCCGGCTGCAACCCCGTCGAGAATCTGTGCATAGGTACCGTCTACTTGCCCCACTTCCACGAAGCGCAGCTGGGCGCGGCCACGCTCTTCGACGAACACGGCCCACCGATTGCGCTCTCTGAACAACGCCGACAACGGCACGCGCAACTCATCGGGCGATTCCCAGATCACGATGCGTGGCTCGACTCGATAACCGTGGCCGAGGCGCTGCCAGAGCTCATAAGGGCTCGTGATGTCGATGACGACGTTTACGCGCTGCTCTTCGATCCCGAGCGCAGACACTTTGGTGAAGCCGAAAGGCTCGACGCGCTCGACGATGCCTTCGAGCGCCTGCTCGCCTCCCCAGGCTTCGATGATTGCACGCTGGCCGGGACGCACTCGCACCGCGTCCTCCGACAGCAGCTCGACTTTGATCTCGAGATTACTTGGATCGCCGATCTCGATGATGGGCGTGCCGGCGGCAATGACTCCTTCGCTCTTCTGCAGCACCCGCAGCACCGAGCCGGATGTCGGCGAGCGCACGAGCACGCAGTCGCACTCTCGAGCGCTACGTTTGATTTGTGCCGGATTGAGAAGACGGGCGCGCGCTTGCTCGTACTCCGACTCACGCATCCTGAGCGCGGCGCGCGCTTCTGCGACCATGGCCACCGCCGCCTTGGCGCGACGCTCGGCGGCATCGAGCTCGTT
Source organism: Gammaproteobacteria bacterium (assembly GCA_017577615.1). GTDB lineage: Bacteria > Pseudomonadota > Gammaproteobacteria > Steroidobacterales > Steroidobacteraceae > Steroidobacter. Next base: position 96,218 of record PKRE01000010.1, read on the forward strand.
GCGCGCGATGCTCTCGTGCGTGGCCAGCGCACGCAGCCGCTGATATTCGGCCTCGGCGAACTCGCGCTCGGCCTCTGCTCTGCGCAGCTGGGCTCGAGCGAAGCTGCGTGCCGCGTCAGCGGCATCCACGGCCGCGCGCGCCTCTGCCTCGGCGCGTTGATCGAGAAACATCGGAGCGGACGGCTCGATCCGTGCGATGATCGTTTCGTTGGCGACCACGCGATCGCCCGCCTCGAGCTCGACGCGACGCATGAATCCAGTCACCGAAGCCGACACGACGAACACGTCGCGCACGCGCGTCTCTCCTTCGTCGGTCACGGTCACCTGAATCGGGCCACGATCGACGATCGCTAGATCAACTGAAACGGCTTGCGGCCTGAACAGCCAGAAGAGAAGGAGCGCGAGCACGATCACAGCCGGTGCCCAGAACACTGCGCGTCGTCTGCTCGCCAATGTCATGAACCTCACTCTCGTGTCTTGAGAACACCAATCAAGTCGAGCCGGTCGATGCGCCGGCGCACTGCCAGAGCGGATAGCGCCGTCGCGACGACGGCCACAGAAATTGCGATGCCGAACGTCGAAGGCTCGATGACGAAGGGCACGCGATACAGCTCCGTCTCGAACCCTTGCAAGCTCGCGAACGCCAGCACCCAGCCGATGCCGCAGCCGAGAGGAATCGCGAGGAGCATCAGGAACGCGATCTCACCCAGCATCAGGTACGAGATCTCGGTCCGTGTGAAGCCGAGCACGCGCAAAGTTGCAAACTCGCGCCCTCGCTCCGACAAAGCGATACGCGCGGCGTTGTAGGTGACGCCGACAGCGAGCGCGCACGAGAAGAAGATGAAGAAGGACACGAAGATCAGCAACGTCTCTGCCAAGGTTTCGTCGAATGCCCGAATCGCCGCAGACTTGAGCGTGATCGCTGTGATGCCGGGGAGGTTCTTCAATTCTCGCAGGAGCTCGCGCTCACGCGTCGCGTCGATGCGTAGGTGCACGCTGGTGACGGTCGGACGCTCTTTCAGCAGTCGTGCCAGCGCGCCCAGCTCGATGTACGCGGGCGTACCGAGATAAGTCTCAAAGGTTCCGGCAACCCGCAATGAGACAGTGTCGCGATGGCCTTCGAGAATTTCCACATCGACCGTCTCGCCGCGGCGAACCCCGAGCAGCTCGGCGAGCGCGGAGGAAATCAGCAACCCGTTCTCCGGTAACGCAAGCGCCTCACCGCGCGCATCGTAGACACGATAAAGCGTTGGTTCCGCAAGCAGCCCTTGCAAGGCTTCGCGTCGTTCGCGAGCGCCCGAGCGCAGCTTCGCCGGAACGAATCTCGCCGGCTCAACCGCCAGGACACCCGGCAGCCGCCCCAGTGCCCGCGCCGCCTCCAACGTGCGCGGCTCCGTGAAGCTCACGGTGAGATCCTGCGCCTGGGCCTGACGAAAGTAGACATCGATCATGTGCTCTGTCGCATCGAGCCATTGCATCGAGACGACGAGCACGGCCACAGACATCGAAAGACCGAAACAAGTTGTCAAGGAGCGTACCGGCCAGCGTGCCACTTGGCGCAGGATGATGCGCGTGAGCAGCTCGATACGCTGCGTCAGCGCCGCACGAGACGGCATGCGTCGGCTGAACAGCGGCGGTGCCGGAGGACGCATCGCCTCGGCGGGCGGCAGAGCAACGGCACGACGCACCGCTCGCAGCGCGCCGGCCAGCGCCGTCCCGATACCGACCGCCGCGCCGATCGCGAACGGAGCCAAGCTCGGCCGAAACAGCAAGAACGGAAAATGAAAGAACTGTGCATAAAGCCGTGTCTCTTGCCAGCCCAGCCAGTAGCCGGCAAGCGCACCGAGCAGCACGCCGAACGCGCCGATCGCGATCACGAACTTGAAATAGTGCAGAGCGATCTCGCGATTGTCATAGCCGAATGCCTTGAGCAGCCCGATCTCACTGCGCTCCATCGCGATGAGCCGGTTCAGCACCATGTTCGTCAGGAACGCGGCCACGGCAAGGAAGATCGCTGGCAGGATGTGCGACAGCGTGCGTAGCTGCTCGATCTCGTTCATCAGGAACCAGTGCGAGGGGTGATCTGCCCGTGCGTAGGCACCGGCACCCCCGTAGGGCTCGAGGAGTCGGTCGAGCGCATCGATGACACTTTGCGGATGCGTATCCCGAAGAAGCGAGACGCTGACATGATTGAACGCGCCGTCGAGATCGAACGCCGCCTGCAGCACCTCTTCACTGAGCCACAGCACACCGAAGCGCTGATCATCCGGCATCAAGGCGCTCGGGCCGATCGCGTAGACATACTCTGGGGAGAGCGCGATGCCGACGATACGAAGCTCGCGCCAGCTGCCGTTCAAGATCGCCCGGACGCGGTCGCCCACGCGAAGGCCGTGCGCCTGCGCGAATGGCTCCGCGACGAGTGCCTCGTTCGTCGCGCGCGGCCGCGGCATGCGGCCGCTGCGCAAGACGACGAGATTCAGCTGTGAATGACCGATCGAAGGCAAAGAGACGAGCTCGGCCGTAACCGGCTCCTCGAATCCAGGCACATCGAGCACGGCGTTCGCCACGACGCGAACCTCGACCGCCTGCACGCCTGGGATGGCAGCAATTCTTTCGATGAGGGTTTGCGGCGCACGCTTGAGGCGCGCGAAGACATGAGCGAAGCGGTAGCGTTCATAGTAGGCACGCGCTGTCTCGTCGAGCGCTTCGACGGTCGTCAGCCCCATCACCAGCACGCCGAGACCCGAGGCCATGATGAGGCCGATGGCGAGCACCTGACCCCGCATACGCCAGAAATCCCGTACGAGCTTCTTGTTGAGCGCGTTTTTCACCACGACAGCTCACGGGCTCGCCGCCGTTTCAGGTTGCGGGATTCTTGGTGAATCAGACCGTCGCGCATCGTCAGCACGCGGTCTGCCATGCTGGCGATCGCAGAGTTGTGCGTGATGAGCGCCGTTGTCGTGCCGAGCTCCTCATGGATGCGTTCGATGGCTTCAAGGACGAGCACACCGGTCGGGCTGTCGAGCGCCCCCGTCGGCTCGTCGCAGAGAAGCAAGCTCGGTCTCTTGGCGATGGCGCGCGCGATCGCGACCCGTTGTTGCTCGCCGCCGGAGAGCTGCGCCGGGAAATGATGCATACGCTCACCAAGACCGACAAGCTGCAACGCCTCCTCTGGAGGCATCGGGTCGGATGCGATCTCGGTGACCAGCGCCACGTTCTCGAGCGCGGTCAGGCTCGGAATCAAGTTGTAGAACTGAAACACGAAGCCGACGTGCTCGCGTCGATATTGCGTCAGCTCCGCATCGTCGAGCGCAGTGATGTCGCGCTCGAGGAAGAACACCTTGCCGCTCGAGGGTGTATCGAGCCCGCCGAGGATGTTGAGCAGGGTTGACTTGCCGCTGCCGGAAGCGCCGAGCAGCACGATGAGCTCTCCGGCATACAACGAGAGGTCGACGCCTCGCAGCGCATGCACTTCGACCTCGCCGGCACGATACACCTTGCTCAACCCGCGGGCGCGCAAGACGCAACGTCGGCCGCGGTCGTCGGTTTCTGCACTCTGCGTTGTCACACGCGCGTCCTCGATGCAGCGATATCTCTTGCGCTCCCGTACGGGCAGCGCTCACGCCCCTCATCCTAGCTCGACCGGCTCTTCTTCGCTCTTCGCAGGCCGCACGTCCGGCGACAACTGCCAGAATATCCATGCCGATGCGCACGTGATGATGCCGATGCATGCGAAGGTCGCTCGAAAAGCCCGCAAGGCATCTTCGTTCGCGAAGGCCTCGTTGAACGTCGCGAGCAGCGCCGCTGCCACTGCCACACCGAGGCTCATTGCGAGCATCTGCACGACCGAGAGCAAGCCGTTCCCGCTGCTCGCTTGCTCAGGGCCGAGATCCTTGAGCGCCACCGTGTTCATCGCCGTGAACTGCAGCGAGTTGACGGCGCCGAGACAGAAGAGCTGCACCACCCGCAACCACGTCGGCTGCTCCAGGTTCGTCAATGCAAAGCTGGCGATCATGGCGCCGACGAGCAACGTGTTGGTGATGAGTACCTTGCGATAACCGAATGCGCCGATCAGCGGCGTCACCAAGCGCTTCATCGCCAATGCCGCCACGGCAACGGGCAGCATCGTGATGCCCGCTTCGAAGGGGCTGTAGCCAAGGCTCACCTGCAGCAGGAGCGGGACCAGAAAGGGCATGCTCGCAATGCCGAGACGTGCGAACAGATTGCCGAGCAGACCGATGCTGTAGGTGCGCACGTGAAACAGTGTGGGGGAGAACAGCGGCGTCGGTGTCCGCGCGGCATGCAGCCAATACGCAGTCAGACTCGCCAGACCGAAGACCAGCAGGATCAGCACGACTGCACGGCGCAGACCGAGGCCGCCGATGCCTTCCAGTGCCAACGAGATTGTCACCATGCCGATGGCGATCATCAGGTAGCCCGCCACATCGAATCGCGTGCCGCCGCGCGGTGCGCTATCTGGCATGTAGCACAGCGTGGCCACGGCGCCGATCGCGCCGATCGGGATATTGATCAAGAAGATCCAGTGCCACGAGACGGCTTCGGACAGCCAACCACCCAGCGTCGGCCCCAGCAATGGTCCGATCAAGCCCGGCACGGCGACGAAGCTCATCGCTCTGAGGAATTGATCGCGCGGATACGCGCGCAGCACTGCGAGCCGCCCGACCGGCAGCAACAACGCACCGCCGGCGCCTTGTACGACTCGCGCGGTCACGAGCTGAGTCATCGTCGTCGACAAGGCACAAGCAAGCGAGCCGATGACGAACACGACGATGGCGCCGAAATACGCCCGCTTGATCCCGAAGCGATCGGCAATCCACCCCGAGGCGGGAATGAGAATGGCCATCGTCAATGCATAGGCAATCACGACTGCCTGCATGCGCAACGGACTTTCGCCGAGACTGCGCGCCATCGACGGTAAAGCCGTATTGACGATCGTCGAATCGAGCGTCTGCATGAAGAAGCCGATCGCGACGAGCCATAACAGCACACGAGATGAGCGAGCGTGAGGCATCTGTTCAGGATACATCTCTAGGCTGTAGACGGTAGGGCTGTAGGCTCGCGCGCGAAGTGCGCCTTGACGCGCCTGTCCGCCGTTGAGTGTTCGCGCTGCGAGCCCACTCGCGACGACTTCGGCTTGGCACGAGCGACACGGGTCCTTTTTCTTATTCCTTATTCCTTATTCCTTATTCTCTGTTCTGTGTTCCCTGCTCCCCCCTTCCCGCTCATGCCGCCCCAGCACCTCGAAGCGGCGGCTCAGCCGTCGACCCTGCTCGTCGACGATCGTGATGACGTGAGTGCCTGGGCCGATATCGATGGCTTGCTGATGATAGGTGCGAGTCTCGCCGATGTAGCGATCGTCGAGATGCCAATGCAACGTGGCATTCGCATCGCGATGCACGGCCTCGAAGACGGTGCGTCCTTTCTGGGCCCCGAAGTCGATCGGAATATAGATCTTCGTGCCGACATTGGGATAAAGAAAATCCATCGGTAGCTGGGCGGTTGCGTTTGCCCCTTCGCAGTCGTTTCTGAAGCCCGGCAGCAGCCGATAGCTCGCGTGTTGGCGGCGGTAGTAATGCTCGGCCGCTGGGGGCAACACGAACCAATTCTCGTGCCGCATGCGTCCGACCGACTCGCAGCTCGAATCGACGCGATAGCGACCGTCCGGCGATAGATGTACTCGCACATTGAACGGACTCAAGCGATCGAAATGGCTATGCTTCGGTGCAAGCTCCTTGGCGACCTCGCATGCGCCGTTGGCGAGATAGCCGTCGTTGCGACACACCTCGACCTGCTTCAGCAGCAGCGTCGGCTCGACGAACCACTCGGACGAAGGCAGACGCCCGAACAACGCAAACATGAGCGGCGCGGCCGCCGTTGCGCCGGTGAGCCCAGGCCGCCCTTCTCCGCTCGCATTGCCTACCCAAACGCCGACGGTGAAGCGCGAGGTGTTGCCGACCGACCAGGCATCGCGCAAACCCCAGCTCGTGCCGGTCTTCCAGGCGATCTTCTTCGCAGTGGCGAAGTTACGCCAATTCGCCTCTTCGCCCGGGCGTCCGACCTCGAGCAATGCTCGTAACGTCAACCAGGCGGAAGCCGCGCCGATTTCGCTCGTGCGCTGCGTCGCGGTGTCCTCGTCCAGCAATACACGGAGACGGCGATACGAGATGGATTGGCCTGGATAGATCTGCCTTGCGATGTGCGCGAGGTTCGCGTACTGCGTCGAGATATCCCAAAGCGTGCCTTCGGCACCGCCCAGGATGAGCGTCAGCCCATAATCGCCCGGCGGACGCACGAGCGTGGTCATGCCGGCATTGCGGAGAAAATCATAGAAGCGTTCGACGCCATGCTGCTTCAACATGCGGACGGCAGGCACATTGAGCGACTGCGCCAATGCCACGTCGGCTGGCACCATGCCACGATACGAGCGATCGAAATTCTCGGGCATGTAGCCCGAGTATTGTGTGGGCACGTCCGGAACGAGCGTGCGCGGCAGTATCTCGCCAGCCTCCAGCATTGCCGCGTACAACAACGGCTTGAGAATGCTGCCCGTGCTGCGCGGCCTGCGCACGATGTCGACGGCGTAGCCGTCGCGATCCATGCGCACGCGCTCGGCGTTACCGACGTAGGCAAGCACATCGAAGGTACGGTTGTCGATTACGAGCGCCGCGGCGTTGCGAATGTCACGAGCGGCGAGCGCACGCGCATGTGCCTCCACCTCGGCCGTCGCCATGCGCTGAATGGCGCGGTCGAGCGTCGTGCGAAAGCGATGCGTGCCCGGATACATGGCGCGCAGCGTGTCCAGCAGATGCGGCGCATCGTTCGGTAGAGGCAACGGTGCCGTCGGAAGCGACTCCTCGAGCGCGAGCTCGAAGTCGAGCTGCTCGATATAGCCGCGCTCGCGCAACCGCGCGAGCAGTCGATTGCGCTTTGCGAGCAACGCGGCGCGGTTGCGGCCCGGATGAATGAGCGCCGGACTGTTCGGCAGGACGGCCAACGTGCAGGCCTCGGCCCAGGAGAGCTGCGCCGGCGGCCGTCCGAAGTAACGCCATGCAGCGGCTTCCAAGCCGACGACATTGCCGCCGAACGGGGCGTTGGCTGCATAGAGCGCCAGGATCTCGTCCTTGGAATAGGCCAGCTCGAGCCGCGTTGCGAGCAGCATCTCGAGCAGCTTGTCCAAGATCCCGCGCTCGTCGCGTCCGCGTGCGAGCCGCGCGAGCTGCATCGTGAGCGTGCTGCCGCCGCTGACGATCCTTCGCGCCTTGATATCGATAAAGGCTGCACGCGCAAGCGCCAACGGATCGACCCCCGGATGGCGATAGAAGCGTTTGTCCTCGTACTCGATCAGAGCGCGCGCGAACTTCTCCGGCACGCGCTCGCCGACAGGAAAGCGCCATTGCCCGTCCGCGGCGATGCGTGCACCCAGCAGCTCACCGTTGCGATCGAGCAGCACTGTCGACAGCGGCTGCTCGAAAAGGCGGTCGGGCAACATCGCCGTATAGGCCGCGATCGCCGCGAGCACGATCGCGGCGGCGATGCCGATGAGACCGCGCCTGCTCATGGGTCCAAACGTACTGGCAACCGGCTGCTCCTCACTCTCCTCGCTGCGCATCCGCTCGCGTGCGAGAGCATCGCTTCTGCACCCTGTCGCCCGTCACCGTTTCCTGTAGACGTGACCCGACGCCCGTCGCCGTCATTCAACCACTTCCACCCACTGTCCCTTCGTGCGCGCGAAGCGCGACGAATCGTACATCGCTTCGGCTACGATGCTCGGCAGATAGAAACGTCCACGATACGCGGCGTTGAGGCGTGTCGTGACGATCAGCCGTTCGCGCGGCTGCAAGCTGAAGAAGTGGTAGATACGATCGTCGCGAATATCGACGTGCTCGACATTGGCAGACGCCGCGCGCGGCCCCGACGAAGACGGCTGCAGCGGAGCGCTGTCCTTCCGCTCGCCGGTTGGATCGAAGCCTTCCATGCGTTCGTTGTGAATCTCCCAACCGGCGGGCACGAGCTGTGCGAGCGCGATGTTCTCGATGCGATGCGGCGTGGTGTTCGTCACGACGATGCGCGCAATCAAGTCGCTTCCTTGCGATAGTCGCGTCACATCGATTGCATTGCCGTCCTCATCAAGATAGTGCACATCGATCGTGAGCCCTTGTGCGTCCGCCGTATCGGTTCCCGAGGCCGGCACTCCGCGTGCCGTGAGCGTGGCGAAGAGGCGCCGCTGTGTCGGGTTGTGCACGCGCACGGTCGCGCCGCGATCCGCCACGCTGTCCAGGCTCGTGCGGTACATCGGCGCATCGACGCTGACGCTGCTCGCCCTGCCGTCGATCGCATACTCGAACGTATACGGCGCAAACTGCTCGAGTCCGATGTAGTGCGCCATCGCCATCAGCGCAAACGCAGTCGACTGCGTGCTGTACCAGGCATCGGATCGCAATGCGCGCGAGATCTCATCGGCGAGCGCTTCGGCTTGGTCGTCTCGCTGCAGGGTGACGAGCGCGCTGAGCATCATGGCTTGATCGCGCAGCTGCGAGCCGAAGATCTGCGGCCACTCACTCATGGTCTGCACATCGGTGCCGAGACCGCGCGTGAGCGCGTCCGCTGCTTGCTGCAGGCCTGCGAGCTTGTACGCGGCGGCGAGCATCCAGCGGGCCACGGGCGGCAACTGCTCATGCTCGCGCAAGCGATTCATCGCACCGATCTCCGGCTCGCGTGCCAGCGCCAGCGTATAGAGCCGATATGCCTGATCCAGGCGTTGCTCGTCACTGGAGCCGTCCCAGGATTGGGCAGCGATGCGTTGATGTCGCACCCAGCTCGTCAGCATCGTGTCCGGCACGGCAAAGCCGAGCCCCTTCGCTTCGATCAGGAAATGACCCGCATAGGACGTCGTCCAGCTGTCGCGCAGCCGTTCTTGTGCGGAATAGAAGTTACCCGGCCAATACGCGAAACCGCCGCTCGGCAGCTGATAGCCGCTCAGCCGATGTATGGCTGCGTGGATGTTGTCTTGAATCTCCTTCTTGCGCTCGTCCGAAAGCTTCATCAGGCTCGATAGATAAAGCTGCGGAAACACCGCCGAGGTGATCTGCTCCAGGCAGCCGTACGGATATTGGATCAGGAACTGCAAGCGTCGCTCGAGATCGAGTGGCGGAACGGCCGAGACCTCGAGCGTCAGCTCGTTCGTGCCCGCCAACCCATGGGGCGCGATCGTCTCGCTCCACGCTTCGCCGGGCTCAAGCGTGCGCTGCCAACGCTGTGTCGTGGGTGGGTTGGGAGTGCGCACTTGCAAGTGAATCTGCGCCGCGGCGCGATGCGAACCGCTCACCGCTTCAAACTTGATCGATCCCTGACCGATCTGCGGCTTGCTCTTCAGACGCAGCATCGCGATCTGCTCCTCCGGCTGCGTGAAAGCGAGCTGCACGGTATCGCTGCCGACGACCTCGAACGCCGAGTCGGTTGTCATCGTCACGCGCACCTGCTTGATGCTCTTGTCGGCGACGAACACGGACACCGGCACGGCGACTTCCTCGTCCGGTCCAATCACGCGAGGCAGAGTGGGCAACAACATCAGCGGCTGGCGCACCAGCACGGACTTATCTGCCGATCCGTAAGCCCGTTCATGCCCGGCGACGACCATCACGCGCACGGCGCCGACGTATTGAGGCACGTCGATCTCATGGCGTCTTTTCTCGCCGGCTTTGAGCTCGAATGGACCCAAGAAACGCACCACGGGCGGGAAGCGTGTCTTGCGCTCGTCCGGATTCTTGACGACTACGTCGCTGCCACCGAGCGCGAGCAGCCTCTCGAGCTCAGCGCCGTACGCACCGGCCACTTCGTCAAAGAGATCCCAGGTGGTCACGCCGAGCGCTTCGCGCTTGTAGAACTCCTCGTGCAGATTCGGCGTCTTGAAGCTCGTCAGGTCGAGCAAGCCTTCGTCGACCACTGCGAGCGTATACGTCATCGGACGGCGCTGACGCTCACTGACCTCGACAGTGGCGATCGACTCAGGCTTCCACTCCGCTGCGGTCTCGATGACCGGCGCCAACGTCGTGCTCGGATCCGTCACATGCAGCGGAATGATTCCATACAGACGGATGGGCCGATCGTTCGTCTTTGCGTGTGGCTGAACGAGCGTGACGCTGACGTATACGTTGGGCGCCATGTCTCGCGTGATCGGCACCGTCACACGATTGGAGTCTTTCGCAAAGTCGATCCAGCGCGCCTCGAGCACCGACGTGCCGTTCTCGATCGTGAAAAGCGCGCGACCCTCTTTTGTCTCTGGCAGCTGAATCGTTGCCGTGTCGCCGACCTGATAGCGCTCCTTGTCCGCTGTGAAGACGAGCACATTGGCGGCGGCGCCCGATTGCTCTTGCGCGCTGCCCGCCCAAGAGGGCCAATCCATGTAGAACGTCTGCCCTGCGCAGTGACCGCCCTTGACGTCGCACGCACGCAGGAGATAGCGGCCCCACGCCGGATACTTGATCTGAAACTGCCACTTGCCGGAGCCTGCTGCGATCCGGACTGTGTCACGCTGCACCACGCTCGAATGCGTGCGCTGCGTATACTGCGCCAGCGACTCTCCCGACTTGTCCCACCACCACTTCCAATCGATCTTGTAAAGCGTGATTTCCACCTCATCGATATCGGTCGGTGCGCCGGCTTCCGTGAACGCCGCCAGCTCGACGGTGTGCACCTCGTCGGTCCGCAGCATGTTGTGCGCGCCATCGCCGTCGGGAAGCTTCAATCCGACGTAGCGCTGATATGGCGACAGCTTGTGGGAGGTGTATGCGACGCTGAAGGCGCCGCCGCGCTCAAAGATACGGCTGGTGAACGTGGCCGTCAGCATGCCGGGCGCGGCCCGAATGCCGTCGAGGCGACGCTCGATACGAGCGTGTCCGGTCGCATCGAGCTGCCCTTCGAAGACATCCTGCACGTCGCTCGCGATCTCACGTGCCGGATCGTCGAAGACGAAGTCCGGTTTGCGCTCGAAACGTGTGGCAGCACGAGCCAAGCGCATCTTGACGTCCGCCTTGAGGCCCGCCGCCGTCGCGCCGTTCAGCCACTGCCCGAAGAGCACACCGCGAAGCTGCAAAGGATCGCTGCAGTGTGTGCCGTGACGCTCACAGTCGGGATGCGTCGCCCGCAACATATCGGACTCGTCGCGCTCGAGATCGAGCGCGACCTTGAGCCGGTTCGGCATGACTGTCTCGATCTTGAGCAGCTTGCTGAACGTCATGCCCCCGAGCGTCGCCTTCGCGGTCCAATTGCCGGTCGGCGCGTTCTCGGCCGTCCTCAGCGTGAACGTGTAGAAGCCGTTCACCGGCTTGGTGTTGACGAGCGTTTGCGTGAGCTGTCCCTGCGGATTGAAGAGCTCCATCGTCACCGGGTGATTCGCAGGCAGCGTGTCGTCCCTGTCCTGGAGCACGAACGTCAGGTGAATCTCATCACCCGGTCGCCACACGCCGCGCTCGCCATAGATGTGGCCCTTGATGCCGCGCTGCACACGTTCGCCGCCGACATCGAAGTGGCTGACCGGCAGCGCTGCATTACCCGGCACTCGCAAGTACCCCTTCTGCCCATCCTTCTCGGCAACCAACATGAATGGCGCGTCCTCGAGCGCGAACGTCGCCATCCCACGCGCGTCGGTGCGAACGGTCGTGAGCTTCTGCCGTTGATAATCAAGCGCATCGATGCGCACGTCGGCGAGCGGCTCGGCCGTGCGCAGGTCGGTCGCAACGACGATCCACTGACCGTGCTGATCCTTCTTCGCCAACAGACCCAGGTTCGAGACGAGCAGGTTGCGCGCGGCTTGCGTTTTCTGTTGGTTGTAGACGTAGTAAGCATCCTTGCATGGATCGTCGCGATCGGCCCACGTCGAGCCATCTTTGATGTCGAACTGCTCCTCGACGTAGTACCAGTTGTCCCATTCGTCGGCATCTTGTGTCTCGACTTCGGCAAGCGGCTCCTCGTCGACCGGCGCTGCACCTTCGCACGGGTAGAGCGCATTGGCGCGGTTGACCGCGATGCTGAGACGAATGAGCCCGCCCGGATGCTTTTTCAGGAGCTCAGTGACATCCAGGCTGTAGCGATTCCACGTCGACAGATCCGCTGCATTGAGAGAAATGGTCTTGCGCCAAAGTCTGCGCCCGACGCGGCCGAGCTCGTAGGAGCCTCCTAGCGGGTTCACTTGCAGGAATTGCGTCAAGTTGTCGTCGTAGACGCGCAGCGCAGTGACACGCACGCTGCGCACCCCCACGGCTTCGAACGGGACCGACAAGGTATCGACCTCGGGCAAGATCGTGCCCGTGCCGACGAATCTCACTTGCGGCTTGGTGCTCGAGAACACGACTGGATACGTGGCGCTCGCTTCCAGAATGCGGCCGAAGCGATTGCGAATACCACGCTCGAGCACGAGCATGAGTTGCCCGTCCGTCGCGCCATCCGGATACACGCGCAGCACGTTGCCGTCGACACGGGTGCTCACGTTGAGATCGCTCAGCCGCACGAGCCCTTTGAGATCCTGCTCGCGGTCGAGCGCATCAGAGAAGTGCACCGCGATATAGCGCTGCCCGCCTTCTTCCTTGGCGATCACTTGCGTGACGATGAAACGATCGAGCGCTGGAACTTCAATCTCCGTGCTGCCTTCGTTCGATGCGCCGATCGGCGCACCGCTCCAGCTGACACGCAGACGCTGTGCCTGCTCGCCGCGAGCCAAGCCGTGCAGCACGAATTCGTGACGCTGACCATCTGCCAGATGCCGCCACTCGATGGGCACCGCGCGCCCGGCGTATGTGGCGCGCACGATCTGCTCGACCTTATCGGGCGCCTCGGCGTCGGACGTCATGAGCACGCCCGATACGCGCATCGCGTGCTCGTGCTCCGGATCGTTCCGCAAGCCGTCGAGCGATACATCGAGCTCGGGACGCTTGATCGTGACGGTGAACTCGAACGGACGCAGATCAGCGGGCACACCAATCAGCCCATTCGGCTTGACCACGACGCGGTAGGTCGTCCCCGGCACGAGCTCGCCGCGCGGCGTGAACACGAGCGCTCGCGCGCTGGCGAACGACACGGTGCCGGCGACGCTCGGGTGAATCGCGAACACCGAGCTGGCATCCGCACCGATACGCTCCGGTGCTGCAACGTCCGTGGAGAACAAGACGCGAATACTCGCCCGGCGCGAGATCAATCCCGTTGTATGAGAGTCGAGAAACTGGGCCCAAAGCGGATCCGGTCGCGCGATCTCGCTGCGATCGGTCTTCGTGCCGCTACAGGCAGCCAGAAAAGCCAATAGCGCAATACTGCAAACCCGCAAGAATGCGGCTGCCCGAACCGTCGCCGTTTCAATGTTCACCATGAGCCTCTGTGCAGCGAGCGCTGCCTCCGCGCGCGAGGATAGATTGCCTTGCAATCGGCGCCGCGAAAAGCAGGAATGATGAATGCCTTGCTATGAATTGTGACGAATCGTGGCGCGGACGCGCTCAGGCTCCGCAGACTCTCTCCCAGAAACGCTGCGCTTCGCCTTTGCGGCCGCGTTCGACGAGATAAGCGTAGCCGGTGTCCGCTGCCTCGTCGGTCATTGCAGCGTCGTGCTCGGCAGCGAGCAGAAGATTCTCCAAGCCGCGTTCGTTGCCCAGTTGCAGCAACAACTTACCGAGCAACAATTGCGCCTTCGCCAATGCCGGCTCACGTCCCACCAGATACTGTAGCTCGTCGATTGCGCGTCCGTAATCGCCAAGGTCGACGAGCAACACCGCCTTCTGCCACAAGTCCTCAGGGCTCGCCTCGGCTGGTGGCGTCTTGTCGTACTCCGCCAGCTTCCAGCGCAGCTCCATGATTTGCTCATGACGTCGTCGCCAGGCGGTGGCGTTCTCCTTGCGCCACAGATCGTCGCACCACCTGAGCATCTTGGGCGCATCCGAGCCGAACAGCGACAGCGCGCTGCGGTCGGCTGCATATGCCGGAGGTGCAGGTTGGATGTTGAGCGCTTCGAAACGTTCTCCAAGGCTCGGATGCGTGTCGCCGGTCTGCGGCAGCGTGCGCACGGCGCGATCGAGCCAGTCCTGGCGAGCCCACTGTTTGTGCGCGACCGCGAAAGCGCGGGGCATCACTGAATAAGGCGGATACGGCGGCTCCGGCATTTCTTCAACTCGGCTCAGAAAGCGCGGCCAGAACACTTCCTCAAGGAAGCGTCGCATGAGCGCCAGCTTCGTCAGCGCATTCGCCAACACACCTGGATGCGTCGCAACGGCAGCGGCTCGGTCGGCGGCATATTCGAGCCGACGCGCCAGAACGAACGTGTAAGCCTGAAAATAAACGGCATACCGACCGTAGAGCCGACCGATCAGCCGCTCCACCGCATTCGCTGGATGTTCGAGCCGTTGCTGAACCACACGCCACGCTTGGCGCTGACGGTACAACCACGGGACAAGCCGCTCGCGCTGGCTGCGCAGGTGTCCGATCTCGTGCGCAAGCAGCGCTTTGAGCTCTGCGATCGTGAGCGCACTGAGCAACGGGATGCCGATCTGCAGGTGGTGCCGGTATCCACCGAAGACACCCCATCGCGGCACCTGGTGCAGCCTCAAATCGAAGGAAGCGTCAATTCTGACGGAGTGGATGGACGCACGATGCACGATTCCGCGCCAGCCTACGAACGCCATGCGCTCGACGACATCTTCGATGGCGTCGAACAGCGCGGGCGCATCGTCTGCATCAATTTTGCGTCCTCCCGGCGTCTTGCCTGGAACGCTCAGCGCCCGCACGAGCACGAACGCGCCTGCGCTGCCAAGCACGATGAGCAGCACAGGAAGAAAAGGGGCGCGTCCTTCGATGATCAGGAAATAGATGAGCCAGATCAGTCCAATCCCTGCTGCGGCGAGACACAATGCGAGCGGCAGAAAACCGAATGCCGCGATCAGCACCACCTTTGCAAGATGCAGCCGTGGGTAGTCATCCGCCTCGCGCTCGAGCCGACCGATCAGGATGGCCAGGTCGTTCGTGTCCACTGCCGAGCTCCATCGCTCGAATGCTCCCAGCTTCACGAGCCCGGCAGGTTACGTCGTGGAACGGGCCGAAAGTTTGAAGTGGATCACGTTTTGGGCTGTGGGCTCGGGGCACGGGTCGTGCTCGTCTCGCCCTGGCAGTAGATCTTCTGCAGCACTGCCAGGATCTTGTGCACCGGCCCTGGTGGCACCGAATAGTAAACCGTCTGCGCGCGCTTCTCTGTCGTGACGAGCTTTTTCTCGCGCAGCACAGCCAGGTGCTGCGAGAGAGCGGATTGACTCAAGTCGATGTGCTCGTTGATCTGACCGACCGACAGTTTCCGCCCGATCAGCACGCACAGGATGGCAAGGCGCTGCTCATTCGCTAGCGCCCGTAACAGCTCAGCCGCCTTGGCTGCGTGCTGCATCATTTCTTGAGCCGACTTCACTGTGGCGGAACCCGTTCGACTGCGTTTCGTCGCCATCTACCACCCCTTTGCTTGAGCGGGCACTAGTATATTTCACGATGTGCTACATTAGCAATCCCTAATATAGTATGCTCTGAAATAATGGGATTGCTGGAGACAAGCGATGACAATCGACCGAATGGTAATGAGATTCGCGGGCGCCCTCGTGCTGGTGGGATTGGCGCTCGGCTGGTTCGTCAACGAGTACTGGTACTGGCTCAGTGCCTTCGTCGGCTTCAACCTGTTCCAGGCATCGTTTACAGGGTTTTGTCCGCTCGCGCGCATTCTCAAGCGTCTGGGCGTCAAGCCTGGCGCGGCATTTTGACCTGCCATGAAAGAACGCGTCATCGCGACAGCACTGGCGCTGGCCGCGCTCTGCGGCCATGCGGCGCAACCCGAGCTCGAGGTGCTGACCGTAGCCGCAGAGCAGGTGCCTATCGAGCGCATGCTCGATGGAACCATAGAGGCGGTCAGCCAGAGCACCGTGTCGGCACAAACATCGGGCCGCGTCGCCGAAGTGCTGTATGACGTCAACGACTTCGTCCCCGCCGGTGCGGTCATCGTGCGCCTGCACGCGATGGAGCAGCACACCTCGCTCGAGCAGGCACAGGCGGCGCTCAAAGAAGCGATGGCTCGTGAGGCCGAAGCGCAGACACGCTACGCGCGCATTCTTGGGCTGTATCGCGATCAGGCCGTATCCAAGTCGCAGCTGGACGTGGTGACGGCGGAGCGGGACGCTGCCGTCGCGCGGCTCGCTGCTGCCAAGGCTGCGCTGGAAGCGGCCCGAGAGGGTGTGAGCTACACAGAGATTCGCGCGCCTTATGCAGGCGTCGTGACCAAACGTCACGTCGAGGTCGGCGAAACCGTGCACCCCGGCACGCCGCTGATGAGTGGGCTGTCGCTGCAATACCTGCGCGTCGCCGTGGATTTGCCTCAGAGCGTGGTGGAGACCGTTCGCCGCCTGCGCAAAGCGGCCGTATACGTGAACGGTCAGCGCATCGAAGCGCAGACCGTCACGATCTTTCCGCAGGCGAACCCGCAATCGAACACGTTTCGCGCGCGTATCGACTTGCCGGAGAACGCAACCGATCTCTATCCGGGAATGCTCGTCAAGGTCGGGTTCGTCGTAGGCGAAGCGTCGCACCTGCTGATACCGACCAGCGCGCTCGTCGAGCGCGGCGAGATCACGGCAGTGTACGCGCTCGACCAGGATGACCGTCTCACTCTGCGCCAGGTGCGGCTCGGGCAGCGTTTCGGCGATCGTGTGGTTGTGCTGTCTGGTCTCATGGACGGCGATCGCATTGCACTCGATCCCATTGCCGCGACGCTGCGAGTCCAACAACAACGTACAGCGACTGCGCCATGAGCGATCGCAACGACCCAATGCGCATCAGCGGGCGAATCGCGCGCGCATTCCTCGACAACCAACTCACGCCACTGTTCGCCCTGACCGCAATGCTGATGGGCATCTTCGCGGTGCTTGTCACCCCGCGCGAAGAGGAACCGCAGATCGACGTCACGATGGCCAACGTCATTGTGCCGTTTCCCGGCGCCAGCGCCGTCCAGGTCGAAAATCTGGTGAGCTCGCCGATGGAGCAGATCCTGCGCGAGATCGACGGCGTCGAGCATGTCTATTCGGTGTCGCAGCCCGGTCTCGCGCTGCTGACCGTGCAATTCGAGGTCGGCGAGCCACGCACCGAAGCCATCGTGCGCCTATACAACGCCGTTTACTCGCATCAGGACTGGTGGCCGCAGAACCTGGGCGTACTGCAACCGCTCATCAAGCCCAAGGGCATCGACGATGTTCCGATCGTCACGCTCACGTTGTGGACAGCCGATCCGAGTCGCGGCAGCCACGAGCTGCGCAAGATCGCACATACCATCGAAACTGAGCTGCTGCGCATCAAGGGCACGCGCAACGTCTATACGATCGGCGGACCGGATGACGTCGTGCACGTGCGGCTCGATGCACAGCGCATGGCCGGATACGGGCTCGGCGTTCATGCGCTCGCCCATGCGCTCACGGCCGCCAATGTCGTCACGCATGCCGGCGATCTCGTTGCCGCCAATGCCGCCACGCCAGTGCAGGTCGGTGAGTTTCTCGCCTCGCGCGATGACGTGGCCAATCTGATCGTTGGCTTGCACGGCGGACATCCCGTGTACCTGCGGGACATCGCCGAAGTCGTGCGCGGTCCCGATCATCCCGAGCAGATGGTCTGGTTCGGTGCGGGCCCGGCCGCCGAGCAGGCGGGCATCCGGCTTCATGACAAGGCGCCTGCCGTCACGATCGCGGTCACGAAGCAGCCAGGAACGAATGCGATCGACATTGCCGATCAAGTGCTGGAACGCATTGCGGCAATGCGCGACATCTACCTGCCCGCAGGCGTCGAGGTCACGGTCACCCGCAACTACGGCGAAACCGCCAACGAGAAAGCCATGCAGCTCATCAAGAAGCTGCTGTTCGCCACGGCGTCGGTCATCATCCTGGTCATGATCGCGGTCGGACGGCGCGAGGCGCTTGTCGTCGGCAGCGCGGTGATCATCACGCTGGCGGCGACACTGTTCGCGTCCTGGGCATGGGGCTTCACGCTCAACCGCGTTTCGCTGTTCGCGCTGATCTTTGCCATCGGCATTCTCGTCGACGATGCCATCGTCGTCGTCGAGAACATTCATCGACATCTGCATCTTGCGCCGCCTCCTGCCGAAGCGGGAGCACTACGCGACCTGATCGCGCGCGCCGTCGACGAAGTTGGCGGTCCGACCATTCTGGCAACGTTTACCGTGATCGCGGCGTTGCTGCCGATGGCGTTTGTCACCGGCCTGATGGGCCCGTACATGAGCCCAATTCCAATCAACGCCAGCATGGGAATGCTGATCTCGCTCGCTGTCGCGCTCGTCGTCACGCCATGGATGTCCAAACGCTTGCTGCTCCGCGATCGCAACCAAGATCGAGCGTCGGTGCATAAGGCGAGCCAGCGCCTGCAAGCATACTTCGAGCGCCTGCTCACACCTTTCCTACGCGGCGATCGCGCGCGCCGGCGCAGACACCAGCTGTATCTCGGCACAGCAGTCGCGGTGCTGATCGCCCTCTCCTTTGTCGGGTTCAAGTGGGTGGTCATGAAGATGCTGCCCTTCGACAACAAGTCCGAAGTGCAGGTCGTGCTCAACATGCCGGAGGGCACGGCGCTGGAACGCACGGCGATGGTCTTGGATGAGCTCGCCGCGGAGATCGCGCGCGTGCCCGAGGTCGTGCATTACCAGATTTACGCAGGCACTGCCTCGCCGATCAACTTCAACGGGCTGGTGCGACAATACGATCTGCGCAGCGGTCCGCACTTCGGCGACATCCAAATCACGCTCACGAGCAAGGCGGAGCGCAAACGCCAAAGCCACGACATCGCACGCGATCTACGCGACCGGCTCGCTCCGATCGGACAGCATCACAACGCCGTCGTCCAGGTCGTGGAGGTGCCGCCTGGTCCGCCCGTCCAGGCACCCATCGTCGCCGAGGTCTACGGGCCGCGCTACAGCGAGCAGCGCATGCTGGCCAAGCGCATCCGCGAGCTGTTCGAGCGCACACCAGACATCGTCGACGTGGACGACAGTGTCGAGACCGACGCACGACGCTACGTGATCCAAGTCGATCGCTCGCGCGCCGCCTTGCTCGGCACCGATCAGCAAGCGATCGCGCAGACGCTGCAAGCGGCCCTGAGCGGTTACGACGCAACGTTCATCCGCGAGGGACGCGAGCGTTACCCGATCGCGGTGCGCTTGGAGCTGCCAGTCGAAGAGAAGGCAGACTTGCTTCAAGTGCTCACCTTGGAAGTGCCGGCAGCAAACGGCACGCTCGTGCCGCTGTCGGAGGTCGCCACGATTCGCGAAACCACCTGGGATGGCGCCATCCATCACAAGGATCTCCTGCCAGTGGTCTACGTGACGGGAGACATGGCCGGCGACTTGGATAGTCCGCTCTACGGCATGTTCGACCTCGTCGGACGAATTCGCGATGGCCAGGCAGGCCAGCCGATCGAGCAGCTCTTCATACGGCAACCCAAGGATCCGTATGCACCCGCGATCAAGTGGGACGGCGAATGGCAGATCACGTACGAGACGTTTCGCGACATGGGGATCGCGTACTCGGTCGGCTTGATCCTCATCTACTTGCTGGTCGTCGCGCACTTTCGCTCGTACGCAGTGCCAGTGGTCATCATGGTGCCGATCCCGCTCACGTTGATCGGCGTGATGCCAGGCCACGCGCTGCTCGGCGCGCAATTCACGGCCACATCGATGATCGGTATGATCGCGCTCGCCGGCATCATCGTTCGCAATTCGATCCTGCTCGTCGACTTCATCAATCACGAGCTCGCTGCAGGACGCGATCCCGTCGAAGCCGTCATTCGCGCCGGCGCCGTGCGTACCAAACCCATTGTGCTGACCGCGCTCGCGGCCATGCTGGGCGCCGTGTTCATTCTGGACGATCCGATCTTCAACGGGCTCGCCGTGTCGTTGATCTTCGGCATCCTGGTGTCCACGCTACTGACGCTCGTGGTGATACCGATTCTCTACTTCGGCTACCTGAAACGACGACGCTTCACTATGCCTTGAGAGAACACGCACGAAGCGAGAGATGACATGAAAGGCACGATCGTGACGATGCTGCTGCTCGCAGCGGTCTGCTCGGCACCGGCCAAGAGCGAAAGCCTCGCCGAAGCCTGGGCGCTCGCGCTCAAGAACGATCGCACGTTGGCCGCCGTACGGCTTGAGGCCGAGGCTGCCCGTTTCGAGGCAACCGCAGCACGCGGACTGCGTTATCCGGCATTGACGACGAGCGCGAGCGCGATGCAGTTTGCGGATGCACCCGCGTTCGATTTTTCTGCGGCTGGCGTCCCGATTCAGATGCCCAGGGTGTTCGATCACGACAACACCGTCATCGGCAATGTTTCCGTGATGCTGCCTCTCTATACCGGCGGGCGCATCACTAATGAGATCAATGCTGCCGACGAGAACCGACGCGCGCGCGAAGCCATGGAAGCGCAGGCGATCCAACAAACCAAGCTGGAGGTCGCTGAAGCATACGTAGGTGTGCTCCGTGCTCAGCGTGCGCTCGACGTCGCCAATAGCAACGTCGCCAACCTCGAGGCGTACGTGGGCGAAGTGCGCGCGATGTTCGAGCGCGAAATGGTGCCCCGTAACGACTTGCTGGCAGCGCAGGTGGCACTCGCCAATGCCGAGCAGGGCCGCCTACGCGCCAGCAATGCGTTGGATCTTGCCAAAGCCAGCTATAACCGCCGCCTCGGTGCGCCGCTCACGCGCGAGGTGCAACTCGAGCCGACCTTGCCCGTGCTCGAATCAGACTTCGAACGTGTATCGGTCGATGAGTTGATTGCGCGGGCGCTCGATCAGCGCAACGAGCTCGTGGCATTGCAGGCGCAAGCGAATGCGATGGGATACCGTGCCGACGTGGAACGGGCTCGGCTGAGACCGCAGCTTGCGCTCAGCGGTGGCTACTCCTATTTGGAGAGCGAAATGTTCGATCGGGAACGCTTCGCAAGCGCATCCCTCACCATGAGCTGGCCACTGTTCGACGGCGGCGTCACGCGCCATCGCAGTGCCGCTCTGCGGCGCACGCAGCGTGCACTCGAGGAACGCCGAGCGGACCTCGAAACACAGATTGCACTCGAAACGCGCCAGGCGTGGCTCGACCTGCAAGAAGCACGCAACCGCGCGCGAGTGACGGCCGAAGCCGTTGCGCAATCCGAGGAGAATCTACGCCTGGCGCGGCGCCAATATCAGGCAGGCTTGGTCACCATCACGCGTGTACTCGAAGCGGAATCGTTGCGGGTCACCAGCCGCACGAATCACGACAACGCGCTACTCGATGCCGACCTTGCCGTGTACCGCCTCGCACGCGTCTTGGGCGAACTGTAAGGAGCGTGTCATGAGACAGTGGTGGCTTGGTGTTCTGTCAGTCGCAGCAGTGACGGCGAGCAACGCGGCGGAATCCCCGCACGTCCAGCACAGCCCGCCGCATCCGGCCGATCTCGCGCTCATCAAGCAATTGGCTGGCGAGCTCAAGGCTGAGCTGACGAAGGCCTTACAAGTCTCGCCGGAGCATGCCATCGAGGTTTGCAACATCCGCGCACCGGAGATCGCAGCGAAGATCGCGGCGGAGAGCGAAGGAATCGAGATCGGCCGCACATCGCTGCGCGTACGCAATCCCGCAAACGCACCCAACGACTGGCAGCGCGAGGTGCTCGAGTCGTTTCAACGACGTCACGACAGTGGCGAAGCGGCGGGCTCGCTGGAGTACAGCGTCGTCGTAAAGACCGACGGCTACATCGAGCGTCGCTACATGAGGGCGATTGAGACCGAGCCGTTGTGCGTCACCTGCCACGGTCGACAATTGGCACCGACGATCGAGCAAACCATCGCCAAGAAGTATCCGAACGATGCCGCAACCGGTTTCGATGTCGGCGACCTGCGCGGCGCCATCTACGTCGTGCGACACTTCGGCGACACCATAGGAGAGACAGGAGAGAGTAGAAGGGACTAGCGAATCAGGAATGAACGGCACGCATCGCACCCACCGCCCACATACGGCACAAAGCGCGAACCCAACTCATCATTCGTGGTCATAGAGTGCAAATGTGATAGCGACCACCTGCACACGCCCCACTACGACCTACTACCTACATGCACCCCCGCAAGATTCGACCATGGGCGCTCGTCTTGAGCGGCAGTCTCATCGCAGCAGCGATCGGAGCTCAGCTACGTGCTTCCGACGACGATCGACCTGCTGTCATCGTCAATCTCGAGAAGCAAGGCTTGGAAATATTCGGTGAGTTCGCTGCACCTGCCGGGCTGCGAGGTTTTGCGGCCGCGGCAGACCGGCATCCGCTCGCCGTGTATCTCACGCCCGATGGCAAGCATGCGCTCGTCGGCACGTTGCTCGACGAAGAAGGCAAAGATGTCAGCGCGTCGGTGCTGGAGCGGATGGTCGTCGAGCCGATGTCAAAGCGCACCTGGGCACAGCTCGAGCGCGCATCCTGGGTCGCCGACGGACGCGCCGACGCACCGCGCGTTGTTTACGCATTCATGGATCCGAACTGTCCCTACTGCAATCGTTTCTACCGCGCGACGCGACGCTGGGTACAGTCGGGCAAGGTGCAGCTGCGCCACATCCTCGTCGGCGTCATCCGCGAGGACAGCGCCAACAAGGCGGCCGCCATCATGACCGCACGCTCGCCGATCGAGGCGTTCGCACTGAACGAGCAAAGATTCGATGATGGCGGCATCAAGGGCCTCGCAACGATCCCGCAGGACGTACGCAATCGACTCGACGCCAACGAGCGCCTCATGAGGGAGCTCGGATTGCGGGGCACTCCGGGAATCGTGTTCCTTGACGAACGCGGCATCGTGCAGACCCTGTCGGGCATGCCCGCGCCGGAGGACATGGAGATCGTTCTGGGTCCGCCTTGAAAATGCAGTCAGCGCTCACGCGCTCGTGCCAGGCCGCAACGGATGGACACTGCGATCTTCACTGTCCGTGAGCGGAAAGACGTGCCCGAGCAATGCAGACACGAGTGTCACGACAGCTGCAGCAAGCAGGGCCGGCACGAGGCCATGTCCCTCGGCCAACATACCCCAGAGCCAGCTGCCCAGCGCCCAGCCTCCGAACGTGGTCATGTTGTACAGCGACAGCGCACGCGCGACGACCCAGCGCGGTGTGGACAGCTGCACTGTCACGTTGAACGTCGACAACGTCAGCACCCATGCCCCGCCGCCGATAACGAGCGCAGGCAGCGCGAGCCACAAGTGCGTGCTCACCGCCAGGATCGCGGTGATCGATGCAAATACGATGTTCGACCAGCGCACGATGCCTTCCGTCGACACGCTGCCGCGCAATCTCGTGGCGGTCAACGCGCCTGCCACGGCACCCACGCCGTAAGCGCCGAGCAACACACCATACGTCAGCGCGCCGCCGCTGATGCGGTGCTTGGCGACGAGCGGTAGCAACGCCATGACAGCGCTCGTGCCCAGGCCGAACGCGAAACCGCGCAGCAACACCGTGCGCAGCGTTGGAGACTGGGAGACGTAGCGCACGCCAACGGCGATCGCCGCTCCCAGCGACTCACGCGGCGTCGTTGCACGTCGTGCGGGTGGTTGCCACCGCGCCAGCACGACGATCAAAGCGATGTAGCTCAGCGCATTCACCGCGAAGGCTGCCGCCGCCCCCGCTGCCGCGACCACGGCGCCGCCAATGGCCGGGCCCGCGCTGCGTGCAATGTTGTACGCCACGCTGTTGAGCGTGACCGCCGCCGGCAGATGCGGACGCGGCACCATGTCGCCCACGGCGGCCTGCCAGGCGGGCGCGTTGATCGCCATGCCGCTGGCAAGCAGGAAGGTGAAGAGCAACAACAGCCACGGCGTGATCAGCCCGGTCCAGGCGCACGCCGCGAGCAAGCTCGCAACGAAGAGCATCGAAAGCTGCGCCCCGAGCATCATCCAGCGCCTGTCCAGGTTGTCCGCGAGCGCGCCGGCAACCGGCGACAGCAGCATGAACGGCAGCGTGACGGCACTCTGCACCAATGCGACCGTGTCGGCCGATCGCGCGAGCGAGGTCATCAGCCACGCAGCCCCGACAGATTGAATCATGGCACCGAAGTACGCGATCAGCGTGGCCATCCACACCGATCGGAACAGCGGTATGCGCAACGGCGAGAGCGCCGAAGGCGGCTCGGCGGCAGAAGAAGTGTCGGTCTCGGTTTCACTCATCAAACGATCGTCAACGGTGCGGCGATGCGAACGCTTCCGCGCACCGCGGGCTGCGATGATGTCAGGCAGCACGGCTGCCCATCAACAGCCATCGCAGCCGTCACCCCACGCGTTGGCACTCGATCTCCGATCGCGCCGATCAGCGGATCATTCACTGTCGACGGAGTTCTGTTCCGCCAGCTCGCTCAATCCGCCCAGTGTCAACCCAGTCCCGTAAGTTGGCGGCAGGCCAGGTGACCGAAGTTTCCAAGTGGATCGTCGTGCTTTTGGAGCCGTCTCGATGACTCGAGGCAAAACGAACATAGATGTCTTGAAACGGAGGAGCGACGACCACTCCTCGACAAACCAATCACCAACAGACGTCTTTTTTGACGGCGTACGAGTCCTGCGCCAATTCCCGTAACCTTATACGATACGGGATCGACTCCGTTGCAGCCGTCGAATCTGATACCGCTACACGCCCACCGCCGATCAGGTCGGTGAGCGCCCCCTCTGCCATTCCAAGAAAGCGCTCAAGACGACGCAGGTATCGCTGGTCTGCTCCCCAATTTAGTACCGAACAGAACTAGAGTCTGCGGTTGCTGATTCTCTGAAACGCATTACCTCACGCGCATACTGCTCCGGCGTGCGATTGCCCAAAGCGCTGTGCGGCCGTTGCGTGTTGTACTCGATCCGCCACTGTTCGATCACCCGCCGTGCATGCGCCAAGCTCTCGAACCAGTGCTCGTTCAGGCATTCGTCTCGGAACCGCGCGTTGAAGCTCTCGACATAGGCGTTCTCGATCGGCTTGCCCGGGCGGATGAAAGACAGCTTGACGCCGCGAGCATACGCCCAGGCATCCAGCGCTTTGCCCTCAAACTCCGGGCCGTGATCCACAGTAATGGAGGCAGGAAGGCCGCGGTAGTCGGCGAGCCGCTCGAGCACAGCGACCACGCGAGCTCCCGTGATCGAGGTGTCGACCTCGATCGCCGGACACTCGCGGCTGCAGTCGTCGACAATCGTCAGGCAGCGCAGCCGACGCCCATCGGCTAACCAGTCCGAGACAAAGTCCATCGACCAGCTTTCGTTCGTGGTCGTCGGCTTCGGCAAGGGTCGGCGCTCGAACGGCCCAACCCTCTTGCGCTTGCGGCGTCGCACAGCCAGGCCCGCCTCCCGATACAGCCGATACGTCTTCTTCCAGTTGATCTCCCAGCCCTCACGCCGAAGCAGCACATGAATCCGCCGATAGCCGTAGCGACGCTTCTCCGCGGCAAGCTCGATGATGCGCTCCCGCAGCGCCTCGCACGGCGCGCGACGGCTACGGTACCGGTACAGCGATCGTGAAATGCCAACAAGCCCGCAAGCGCGCGTGACCCTAAAGCCGTGCTCCGCCATGAGCACGTCGACCGCCTGGCGCCTCGCCTGCGGGCCTACCATTTTCGGTTCAGAAGATCCTTCAGCGCCGCCTTGTCCAGCTCCGCTTCCGCCAGCAGCTTCTTCAGCCTCGCGTTCTCTTGCTCGAGCTCCCGCAGCCGCCGGACGTCGGACACCGTCATCCCCCCGTACTTCGCCTTCCAGTTG
Organism: Gammaproteobacteria bacterium; assembly: GCA_017577615.1. Lineage (GTDB taxonomy): Bacteria > Pseudomonadota > Gammaproteobacteria > Steroidobacterales > Steroidobacteraceae > Steroidobacter. Next base: position 122,022 of record PKRE01000010.1, read on the forward strand.
TAGAAGGTCGCATCAGAGATGCCGTATTTCCGGCACAGATCCTTCGTCTTCGCGCCGGCCTCCGCTTCCTTAAGCACCCCGA
>PKRE01000015.1 GCA_017577615.1 Gammaproteobacteria bacterium
AACTAGTGCACCGCTAATGAGGTACACGCAAGCTTCGGCGGTAGCGTCGACTGCTGGCTTCGGCGGGCCCCGATGCACGTGCCCGTGCATGTGCTGACCGTCGAAAAGTTCACGCTAATTCATTAGCGGTGCACTAGCGCACCACTCTCTCGTGTCGAGCGCAGGAACGATGCTGCCGTCCTGCAAGGCGACGGGGCAGCTGGGAACGCGGGCGGAGCGACGTAACCGCCTGCCCAACTGCACCCCCAAGCACGGGTGGGCGTGTGGCAGGAAGCCAAGTTGGTGTCGCCGATCCAGCAGATGTGCTCAGCGCGCCGGGGCCCACGCGTTCGGGAGCAGCTCCGCGATGCGCGCCCTTGGCCAGCCGTGCTGCAGCTTGGCGATGACGTCAGTGAGATAGGCGAGTGGATCGACGCCAGCCCGACGGCACGTGTTGATGATCGTGCGCGCCGTCGCGATGTCGGCGGCCCCGTTCTCACTGCCGGCGAACAGGTAGTTCTTCTCGCCGAGCTTCAGCGGACGCAACTGCCGCTCCGCCTCGCCGTTGTCGATCTCGAAGCGACCATCGGAGAAGCACCGCTCGAAATACGGCCGCTGGTTGCGCGCGTACGTGAGCGCCTGGTGCAGCCTCGACCGAGGAACGACCTTCGAGTCGATCTTCTCGATCCAATCGTAGAGCTCGGCCAACACGGGCAGTGAGCAGTCGTCCCGCATGGCCTTGCGCTCGTCCGGAGAAAGCTCGCGTTCTTTGCAGATTCGCTCGATGTCGTACAGCTTGCGGAAGTACGTCAAGGCGATCGCTGCGCGCGCGTCGCCTGCGTCGGCGGCCAGCTCGAACTTTCTCCGGATGTGCATGCCGCAGCCGAGGCGCCGCTCTTCCGGAATGAGCGGCACCTCTTGACCAGGTGGGCCGACTGACGTTGAGAAGCCGGCGTACCCGTCCGTCTGAGCGTACCCCTCGAATCCCCGCAAGAACTCCGCCGGATGCTCCGCCTTCCAGTCCGGCGCATAGAAGAAGGCGACATCGGGCTTTTCGCCGACGACGCACCAGATGCGTCCCTTCTTGACGCCCTTCGGATTCTTCCGATCCAGAACGCGGAGGGTCGTATCGTCGATGTTGACGTACGAGGAGGCGAGGACCCGGCGTGCAATCTCTCGGGCGATGGGGGCCACCACGTCGAGCGCGAACGAGCACCATTCGCCGAGCGTCGCATCGGAAATGTGCACGCCGTAACGCTCGTAGATTCGGCTTTGCCGATAGAGCGGCTGCGAGTCGTCGTGCTTGCTCACCACGATGTGGGCAAGCAGACCGGGACCCGGTCGGCCCCGGTCCATCACCTTCTGCGAGTCGGCGATCTGGACGTTGGCCTCGCACTTGGGGCAAGCGACCTTCTCCCGGCGGTCTTCGATCACCTTGAATTGCGCCGGCACGAACTCGAGGATCTCGCTCGACAGATAGCCGATCGTCTTCTTCTCCGCCCCGCAGTCGGCACACCGCCGCTCGGCCTCGGGCACCCGTATCGTTCGGATCTCGCGCGGAAGATGCTCCGGCAACGGATTGCGACCGCGCTTACCGGTGAGCCTGCGCGGCGGACGTGGCGGCTGAGGGATCGGCTCGTTGCCCTTGGATGTCGACGCCAGCGCCTCGGCCGCGCTCGCCGGAACGTCGTTGCCGAGACTCTCGAACATGAACGCCAGCTGCGCCGAGCTGACCTTCTCGCTGCGGCGGCCATACAGCATGCGCAGCGCAGCTTTGAGCCGCTGGGCGAGCTCGTTGTTGTCGCTGCGCACGCGTGCGAGCAGGTCGATGACGAGCTCGATGAGCTCGTCGATGCGTCCCGCGTTTGCCAGCTCGCGGAGCTTTTCGCGGACGGCTTCGAGGTCTTCGAAGGTCTCGGAAACTTCGTTGGCTGCGGCGCTCACGCGCCAGCCTCTTTACACACTACGACGCAAACGAACAAGCCCTCTTACGCAGCATCCGCCACGCGTGGTCGTCGCCACCGAGCGCGACGCACGGCACCCTTCAACTCGATTCCCTCCAGGATCAACGACAGCTCCACGCTTTCGATCTCGACGCTCGTGGCGCCTGCCGCTTCGAGCTGCTCGGTGAACCGAAAGCGCCCTCGTGCCAGGCGCTTCGCGAGCACGCAGTATCCCGTCCGATCCCAGAACAAGCAGCGCACCTGGTTGCGCCGCTTGTTGAAGAACACGAACAGATGCCCCGACATCGGATCTCGCCCGAGAGCGTGCTCCACCGCCGCCGCAAGCCCATCGAAGCTCTTGCGGAGATCCGTCGGCCCTGTCGCGACGAAGATGCGCACCGAAGACGGCAGTGTGAACATCACGCTCCTCCCGCCCCAGCCACACGGAGCACCTGTGCCAACGTTTCCGGCTCGACCCTCCCGGTCACCCGCACCACGCGTCCGTTGGTCAGCACGATCTCCACGCGGCTTGTTTCACCGCGAGCGCGCTCCACCACCCGTGCCGGAACGAACCGCAGCTCGCGTTCCCCGCTCCCTTTCGCCCCTGACTTCTTGGCTCCGGCTCCGAGCCGCCACTTCCACCATTGCAGCTGCTTGCCATCGATCCCCTGCCGCGCCCCGTACTCCGCAGCCGTCAGCCCGCTGCGTTGCCAAGCCCGAACCCGCTCCGCCCACTCGGCGGCCCTCACTTTGCGCTTCGTCGTCATGCGCCCAGCATCCACGCATGGGCAGCGCTCGTCAGGATGCAGTTGGGCAGGCGGTTACGGAGCGACGGATCTCCTCCGTCGCGTTCCCAGCCCCACATCGTCGCGGCACCGCGACTCCACGAATCCGTCACCCTCCCGTTCCGAACACGAGCCTCTCCGCAAACCTCCGCCGCTCCATCGCGCGCCTGAGGAGTTTCCCTCAGGCGAACCCCGACCGGCAGTTCACGTC
>PKRE01000011.1 GCA_017577615.1 Gammaproteobacteria bacterium
GCTATCGAGCGGTGATGGCCGGGATCAAGACACGCTTCATCACGGCCGCGGACCTGATGATCCAGCTCGCCGCAGCCAAAGCTCAAGGCCGACTGAAGGGCTACTTCAACCGAGCGATCCTCGGACCGAAGCTACTCATCGTCGATGAGCTCGGCTATCTGCCCTTCGGCAGGGATGAGGCGAACTTGTTCTTCAACGTCGTGGCCAAGCGTTATGAGCGTGGCAGCATGATCCTCACCAGCAACTTGCCGTTCACCCAATGGGCAACAGCACTCGCCGACGATCAGACGCTCACAGCGGCGCTGCTCGATCGACTGCTGCATCACGCCCACATTGTGCAGATCACTGGCGAGAGCTATCGGCTGAAAGACAAGCGCAAAGCGGGATCAATCAAGGCTGCGAAGAATCAGTAACAGGGCCTGGGGTGGGTCAATTTTACTTCGGCGTTTTCGGTCCAGGGTGGGTCAAAATTCAATCGGCGTTGACACTCAATCGAGCGATCAGGGCGCAGCATCGGTAAGCGCTCCAGCAAGCACAGTCTTCCCTGCTGAGCTGGAGACTCCCAAGCTCCGTCGCTGACATTTGGCGAGGGAGTGAGGCATGAGATCGAAGCGTTCGAAGGGCGGACGCCAGCAGTTCTGGCTTGAGCACGTGGAAGCTGCGAGGCGCAGTGGTCAGACGCTGAAGCAGTACGCGAAGGCGCATGGAGTGGCGGTGAGCTCGCTGTACAACGCTGCGTTTGTGGCCAAGCGAGCGAAGCGCCGGCAAGCAGTCGTGGCGTCGGCCTTCGTGCCGGTGAGGATCGAGTCGGCGGGTTCAGCGCCGATCCGGTGCCGGCTACGGCACGCAGCGGGCTGGCAGCTGGAGATGGAGCGGCTGCCCGATCCGAAGTGGCTGCGTGAGCTGCTGGGGTGAGGCCGACGATGCTGCGCCCTGATCGCTCGATTGAGCGGGTATATCTGCATCGTGCGCCGATCGACATGCGCAAGCAGATGGACGGGCTGGCGGCGCTGGTGGAAGGGACGCTGCAGAGCGATCCGTTCTCCGGGGCGCTGTTTGTGTTCATCAACCGTCGGCGCGATAAGTTGAAGATCCTGGCATGGGATCGCACCGGGTTCATCGTCTGGTACAAGCGCCTGGAGCAGGAGAAGTTCGCCTGGCCGCCGATTCCGAGGACACGCGTCACAACGCGGTTCCTGAACCACACCAGCGGGCGAAGGAGCGCGGTTGAAGACTGCACTCGAACGCTTGGCGAACGCTTGGGACACGCACGTTTCTCACAATTCAGCATGCCACGCACGCATCCACGAAACTGGCACGCAGTCCGATCGACCGGGCGAGGTGCTGGGATGTATTTCTCCGCAAGTGAGCAGAAATTGGCGTTCCTGATGCAAGGGGATCGCGATAACTATCTGCTGAACTTGCACCGGTTCATACATGTTGCTGTGACTTACCCACGTAAGAGCCTGGTTTCTCTCAGTGAGACGCCGTACTACCACGTCGTCGCTCGCTGCGTTCGAAGAGCGTGGCTGTGGGGGTTCGATGCGTACGCAGGGCGCGACTATTCGCATCGAAAGCAATGGGTGCTAGACCGTCTCGCGCAGCTTGCGTCAGTCTTCACGATTGACGTCTGTGCATACGCTATCATGTCTAATCATTACCACTTGGTGCTTCACGTGGATCGTGATCGGGCACAGCGATTGTCTACTGAAGAAGTGGTTGAACGGTGGACACGCCTGTTCCGCGAACCTGAGATAGTCAAACGTTGGCGTACTGGCAACGCAAGTGAAGAAGAACGGGGGATCGCAGAAACCATCATCGAAAAGTGGCGCAACCGGCTCTACGATCTGAGCTGGTTCATGAAATGCATGAATGAGTACCTCGCGCGCCGTGCGAATGCTGAAGACGGATGTGACGGTCGATTCTGGCACGGACGTTTCAAGTCGCAAGCGCTACTCGATGTGGAAGGCCTCCTCACGGCAATGGCGTATGTCGATTTGAATCCGGTACGAGCCGGTGTCGCCGTGACGCCTGAGACTTCGGAGTACACGTCAGTATACGAACGGATCAAGGCTATCCGAGGCCAAGGAGCTTCACGCCACATCTCGCGCGTCCCTCTGCTGCCGTTTCGCGCGGCCAACGCGGCACAATCTCGGCCTAGCATCCCGTTCGAGCTGCCGGAGTACTTGCAATTGGTGGATTGGACTGGTCGCGTAATCCGACAAGACAAGCGCGGCTATATCGACCGGTCCTTACCGGCAATCATGTGCCGACTGCAGATCGATCCGACCGAGTGGCGACAAACGATGAGACCGCGGGGTAATGTGTTCGGGCGCGCGATAGGACGCTTGAGCCGCTTACGAATCCATGCGAGCGCTTTGGGTCAACACTGGATCAGCGGGCTGCGGGTAGCTCAACGGCTATACGCCTAATGTTCCAAGGCGACGGGCGCTTAGGGTCGGTGTGGTGTGTTGCCCGAGCTTCGCAAAGCACTACCTCGAGACCATAGGGTCGAAGTCTACGAAAGAGCGCCGTCTGAGGGCAGAGTAGCGCCAAACAGTGTATTGGTTGCAGCGGTGCGATGCAGGCGCAGCTGGGTAGGATGTTAGGTGCGTGTCCCACACGGCACGTGCATGTCCTGAGGACGCGGACTGAGGACGCGGAACTCCATCGCAGGTGTCGCGTTCATCGAGGAAATGCGGAAGGTGAGCCCGTGGTTTGTGTCGTTGCACGCTTAGGAGTGGTGTCGCTCATGGCGGCGGCTACGGCGCCGATGTTGTCGGCGGGAGAAGCCACGAAATCGTTACAGGCCACGTTCAATAACAGATGCCGTACCTGCCATTCCATTAGGCCTGACGACCATCGGCTCGGTCCTTCGCTTCACGGAATCGTCGGGCGGAAGGCAGGGCAGTCGGCCTTCCCAGCATATTCGGAGGCAATGCGTACCTCCGGCATCGTATGGGATGCACAGATTCTCGACCGATTCATCGAGGATCCTGAAGCTGTCGTGCCCGGGAACAACATGCAACCATACCCAGGCATCACGGATCCTGGCGAACGTAAGGCGATCGTCGAATACCTCGTATCGCTCGGCGAAGAGTGATCCAGTAACTCGAGCTTAGCGGCGTAATGGCATAAGCGTGGTGTACGCTTCAGGTGCCGCCTGAACGCGCCGTGAGGCTCTGATGGCATTGAGAGTTCGCTCTGGCTCTGCCTTTCCGAATCTATCCCCCGGTCAGGATTGCACAGGGACACCGGACACGAGCGGACACCAGCGGACACCAGGGGCACGTGAGAGGCCGAGGACGATCCGATCGATAACGACCTCGTGCCCAAAAGAAGCGTCAGTCTAGTCGAGTGGTTTCGGACACACCGACGCTTGCTACGGTCGAAACGTGCGTGTCCCAGGATTTGCGGCAGAGGCAGAGGGGTATGAAAGTGCGTGTCCCAGGCTAGGGTGTGCAGTCCGGGAAGTGCATGTCCCGGAGCGAGTGGGCCGATCCTCGACCCACTCGCTCGATACTTAGGCGCTTGCCAGCAGTGCTTGATCGAGGTCTTCGAGAATGTCTTCGATGTCTTCGATGCCGACTGAGAGGCGGATCATCTCCGGCGTGACGCCGACCTTGCGCTGCTCTTCCTCTGTCAGCTGACGATGGGTCGTGGAGGCCGGATGGCATGCAAGGGACTTGGCATCGCCGATGTTGACCAAGCGCTTGAAAAGCTTCAGCGCATCGTAGAACTTCACGCCTGCCTCGAACCCTCCCTTGACTCCGAAGGTCAGAATGCCCGACGCGCGTCCTTTCATGTATTTCTGCGCGAGCTCGTAGTGTGGATGGTCCTTCAGGCCTGCGTAGCTCACCCATTCCACGCGCTTGTGCTCCTTCAAGAACTCGGCCACCCGTTGGGCATTCTGGCAGTGGCGTTCCATGCGCAGCGGCAGCGTTTCGATGCCCTGCAGGAGGAGGAAGGCGTTGAACGGCGAGAGCGCCGAACCAGTATTACGCAGCGGCACGGTGCGCGCACGGCCGATATAGGCTGCCGGCCCGAGCGCATCGACGTAGACGATGCCGTGATACGACGGCTCGGGCTCGGAGAACATCGGATAGCGCTCTTTGTGCTCGGCCCACGGGAACTGGCCGGAGTCGACGATCACGCCGCCCAGCGTGGTGCCGTGGCCGCCCATGTACTTGGTCGCTGAATGCACCACGATGTCCGCACCGTACTCGATGGGCTTCAGGAGCACAGGCGTCGCAACGGTGTTGTCCACGATCGTGGCGATTCCGTGGCTGCGAGCCATCTGCGCGACCGCGGCTACGTCAACGATGTTACCTGCGGGGTTGCCGATCGTCTCGAAAAAGATCGCCTTCGTACGCTTGTCGATCAATTTTTCGAGGTCTGCCGCTGTGTCGCCGTCTGCAAACCGCACTTCGATGCCCAGCTTGGGCAGCATGTGAGCGAACAGGGTGTAGGTTCCACCGTACAGTTGCGGCACCGTGACGATGTTGTCGCCCGCTTCCGCGAGATTGATGATCGCGTAGTGGATCGCCGCGCTACCTGCCGACAGTGCCAAACTCCCGACACCGCCCTCGAGCATCGCCACGCGTTTTTCGAGCACATCCGTGGTCGGATTCATGATCCGGGTATAGATGTTGCCCGGTACGGCCAGATTAAAGAGGTCTGCCCCGTGCTGGGCGTTGTCGAACTCATAGGCGACGGTTTGATAGATCGGGGTGGCTACGGCCTTGGTGGTGGGCTCGGTCTCGTAGCCGCCGTGAATGGCAATTGTCTGGTCTCTCATTTTGATCTCTGCAAGAAAACAGCGGGAACCGCGGAGTGTCTTCGGATTGCCGCACAAAATCTAGACGGGGCCTGCTCGGCCAGTCGCTGAGTCAGCAGATCAGCCGGAACACGCAGATCGGAGGGGACAAACCGGCGAGACGCAGGCGGCACGGAAATCGGAAATAGGGAAATAGGGACACGCGGACAAAGCCGGACAAAGCCGGGACGGACAAGGAAATAGGGACACGCGGACAACGGAAATAGGGACACGCGGGCAAAGCCGGACAAAGCCGGGACGGACAAAGCCGGGATACCCAGGCAGCTGGTAGCGGGGCGTGCACAGCAAAGCCAAGCTCAGGAGACGCAGTTGGCGGGAACAGGCCAGCAGAGCAGACAAGACAGGCACGCGACTCGCGGCGGGGCGGAATCCCACCGCGGGACACGCAGGCGCCGAACGCGCCGGAGCCGGATCATACGGGACACGCAGGCGCCGACAGAGCGAGGACACGCAGCTCGCAGCGGGGTGGGCGTGCTAACGGATGGCGTATTCGCACGTTCCGCCTGCTGCCTCGCGGCCGCCGTTTACACAGCGAGGCCGTCCCCCATCTGCGAATCTTTCTCAGACCGTGTCCCTTACCCCAGGCAGGACGCGTGGCTGGCCAAGCGCGACCGCACGATGGCAAACTCGCCCGTTTGCCACGACGGCAACGCGAGCGCTACTGAAGGTGAGTGAGGACGCGGCAGATCTCGCCGCAAGGTGTCAGAGCGCGAGCGGGCGCCATCGCGCTGTGATCTGCCGTCGAGCGGCGTACTTGGTCCTGCTCGGACCGCACGCCGGACCGGTCCTCTGGTTCTGATGTAGCTTGTCTCGCCAACTGGAGCGGCCAATTCCGTTCGCCAACCCTTGTCGTTTCGCGCTCTGAGAACAGAACAATTGTGACGAACATCAGCACGGTTATCTTCGATCTGGGCAATGTATTGATCGACTGGAATCCGCGGCACCTCTACCGAAAGATTTTCGCCGATGTGGCCGAGATGGAGCGCTTCCTTGCCGAGGTGTGTCATCCCGAATGGAACGAACGGCAAGATGCCGGGCGCAGCTGGGCCGAGGCCATCGCAGAGGCGATCGCTAGACATCCCACCTACGAGGCGCAGATTCGCGCGTACCGCGACCGTTGGGACGAGATGCTCGGCGGCCCGATCGAGGACACAGTGGCATTGTTGCGGGACTTGCGCGACTGCGACGTCCGCTTGCTGGCCCTGACGAACTGGTCGCAGGATACTTTTCCAATCGCGCTCGAGCGCTACGAATTCTTGCGTTGGTTCGAGGGCATTCTCGTCTCCGGAGGAGTCGGGCTGATCAAGCCCGATCCGGCGATCTTTCGCTTGCTGATCGAACGTTTCTCTGTCGACGTCCCGCGCGCCATCTTCATCGACGACAGCCCCCGTAACGTGCAGGGAGCGCGCGAGGTGGGCTTGCGGTCTATCCACTTCACGGGTGCTGCGACCCTGCGAGCGCAGCTGCGGGAGCTGGGTTTGCCGGTTTGAGAGGGGAGTGGGTAATAGGGGGAGGCGTGCGTGTGTTGTCTACGTCTACAGCCGAGGTGGGCGCTTGCGAGAAGCCGGCGTGCCGCGCAATAGTGTCTGCCGTTCTCATTTTCGCGTACCTGGGCGTTTCGCATGACGGATATCGGCTCGGCGATCGTCACCTTGTTTCTCATCATGGATCCGTTGGGGAACGTTCCGATTTTCCTGTCCGTGCTGAAGAACGTTCCTCGGCATCGCCGGCGCAGAATCGTCGTGCGCGAGGTGCTGATTGCCTATGGCGTGCTGCTCGTGTTCATGCTGCTCGGTGATCGGTTCCTACAGATCCTCCACATCGAACAGGAGACGATCAGCATTGCCGGCGGCATCGTGCTGTTCCTCATCGCTGTGCGCATGATCTTTCCCCAGCGAGGCAGCTTCAGCGATTCGCCTGAAGGTGAGCCGCTCGTCGTTCCGCTTGCAGTACCACTGATCGCCGGTCCTTCCGCAATGGCTGCGCTGCTACTGCTACAACGGGCCGACCCAAGCGCCACGGTGGAACTCTGGCTCGCGTTGACGGTGGCGTGGGCTTTGACGGCCGCGATCTTGATTGCCGCGCCGTTCTTTTATCGTGTGCTCGGCGAACGCGGTCTGGCGGCGATGGAACGTTTGATGGGCATGGTGCTCGTGATGATCAGCGTGCAGATGGGCTTGAACGGGGTCCGTGCTTTCATGACCCATTGAGGAGAAGCTGCTGTCAGGCATGCTCTATCGCGGAACTAGTCAGCTGCGCAGCGCGTCCCGTGAGTGATCATCACGGAGACCATCATGAAGCATCTCAAGACGACATTATTCGGTTTGGTCGCAGTCGCCTTCGTCAGCGCGGCGCCTTGGGCACAGAACCAACCGACCGAAGAGAGCGATCCTGCCGCGGCGTCGAGCCCTCATCAAAGAGAAGCCACGTCCACGGAGGCGCAAGAAGCAGCGCCGACGCGCGATTCCGATCCCGCAGCGAGCTCGTCACCTCATCAGCGTGAGACGACGCGCACTGCCACCGGAGACGAGGAGAGCCAAATTCTTTCCTGCGTGCAGCGCATGCGCGCGCAGAACGATGCGCTTTCGGCCGACCAGGCGCGCAAGGCGTGCGAGCAGCAGATGCGCCAGCAGCGACGCGAAGGTGCGGGCTGAAGTAAGTAGCGTAGTCCCATTGTAGTGACCCTAGATCGCGGTCGAGCGGGTGCGGCCGCAAATCGGAGGGTCACGTACAATGGGCGCATGGAAATTACGCTCGACCCCGGCTATATCCGCGGCATCTTGAGTGCGGAGCACAGCGCTGCACAGCAGGACCTTCAGCACTTCGGACCCATCGAGGCGCTGGCTCGCTCCCAGATACGGCACGACGAGCGCCTCCGCTCGGCACCTGGTTCGGGTACCTTGGCGTGCCGCGCTGGATGTGCGTGGTGTTGTTATTTCACTGTGGACGTGCGCGCAGTCGAAGTTTTTCGCATCTTGGAGCGCGTCGAGCACGCGTTCAGTGCGTTGCAGCTGGCGCGATTGCGCGAGGAAGTCACGGCCAATGCAGCTGCGTTACGAGAGCTCGACGACCTGGATCGTATGCGTCGCAACGTGAAATGTCCGTTCCTCGACGAGGCACGCTGCACGATTTATGAAGTGCGCCCGCAGACGTGTCGCAACTACCACGCCACGAGCGCGCTCGGTTGCCAAGCGTCTTACGAGAACCCGTACGACCTCGACATCGATCCGGAGTTTGCGCCCTACGTTTATCAGGCGGGTGGCGCCCACGTCGATGCATTCACGCGTGCGCTCAAGGAAGCTGGCTACGACACGGATGTATACGAGCTTAACGCCGCGCTCGAAGCAGCCCTGTCCGATCCGCAAGCGCGTGCGCGCTTCGAGGCCAAGGACAAGCCGTTCATAGGGTTGGCCGGCCGCGATGTGCCGCCGGAGTTCGACGAGTCGGACTAACGGCCCCCGTCTACAGCACACAGCCAGATGAGATGTCGATACGCTTCGACGAGCCGCTCAATTACGAGTTACTGGAAGAGGCCGCGATCTCTCTAGGCGAGGCCGGCCGCAAACTCAGACGCGCCTTGGACGAGCTGCGTGACTACGATGTGGCAGTGACGCGCGGCGCTCGATCTGCGGATGCCAGCGTTCGCGCTCATCTCGTCGCGGTCGCAGGCGAGGCGTTGTGGGGCTTGCTGGTGCAGCGAGAGCTGCTCGGCTTTCGCGATCAGCAATTCATCGCGCTGCAGTACGAGGTCCCTCGGGAAGTATGGCGCGCGATGGGACCGGTGCGCCAGCCGACGTCGAAAGAAGAGGGACGGAGCGAGTGAGTTGGCTGCCGAGCGGCGCGAGCGAGCCCAAAAGGCACAGCCCGCGCACGCAATCCGAGGGCGCTCAGATGTAACGCCAGAATTGATAATGCTTCGTCTCCAGATCGTGCAGGCTCGGCATGGGGAAGAACTTGGCCTGGTCCTGCGCGGCGAACATGAATCCGTGCCGAATCGCTTTGAACGAGATTTGATCAAGCGGACAGCTGAGGGATAGACCCTTGGTCTTCTTGTCCGGGCGCTGTTTCATTTCCAGAATGGCATCGCGTAGCTTCGATGGGTGCAGGAACGGGAAGGGCGCCGGCATGAACGGGTTCTTCTCGAAGGTCTCCAAGAACTCGTCGACGTCCAGCTCGATCTGCGTATAAAAGAGCTTGGGACAGCCCTTCGGATTGCCGGGCTGCGTGATGTACCTGCCGAACTCGCGCATGTCCATGGGGCTCATGATGAGCATGGACAGTGGGGCGATCTCGGCGAACGTACGCAGGTAGCCTTCTTGATGCACCTTGTCGTACGCCTGCGGCTCCAGCTCCAGAACGTGCGCTTCTGCGGTCGATAGATAGAGGCGCTTAATGGCATCGAGGTCCATGTGCTCCAGCACGCGATATGTGGAGATGAACTTGGTTCGCTTGGGCGTGCCGTCCGGATGTGGGACGAGCGCCTTCATGGCCGTATCGATGTCGAAGTACGGATGGCGAAAAGCAGGATCGACCTGAGCGAAGATGAGCTTGCCGCTGTAGTGGCGGATTGACCCGATCAGATAGTGCCGTGCGAATGCCTCGGGCGTCAGCTGGGAGGCAACCAGGGCAGGGTTCGGATACAAGATCAGGTACAGGTGCTTCTCGTAAGCCATCAGGCATACCTCTAGCCAGGAGCTTCACAGCCCAAGTCTAGCCGATGCGCGCGCTCATGGGGCGGCGAAGATCGCGACAGACCGATGGCCGCGCGTGGCGTGCATCCAGATGACGACTGTCAGACTCATCGGGGGGCTATCGCGCCGCAAAACACCGTGCCGATCCCCATTAGGAGTGACCGCGTGCTAGCGGTCGCGCACAGCGTCGGCGAAGTCGGCTAGACCGACCTTACCGCACCACGGCTCGATAATACTGCAGTGTGCGAAGCAGGCGTAATCGCACGACGCAAGGGGCTAACTGCGTTGCCGTCACAGGGACGATGCCGAGGTCTGCACCGGCACCTTGGCTCGTCAACTCGAGCCTTGCAGTCTCCAGTACATGTTGTAGCGCTCGTGATGCAGGGCGAAGTAGGGCATGAATTGGATCTCGCGATTCTGCTCGAAACCGCGCACGACGAAGTGCAGCGGTTCGCCCGTGCCTACGAACGAGCTGATGAAGGATTCAGCCGTGCCGACGAATGCCGGCACTGGCGTCGGATCGTTCAGCATGGTGCCGGAAAGACGCTCGTTGACGATGAGATCGGCGCCGGGGGTGATGCCGTGTCGGCCCATTCGTCCCACAAGGACGATCGGTCCGTAGAGCGCGGCCACGAAGGTGGGAGCATTGGGGAGCGGCTCGGCATGCAAGTGCATCGGCAGCTGTACCTCGACGGTGTCGCCAGAGCGCCAGCGACGCTCGATGGTGACGAACGAGCCAGCTTGCTTGCTGACGAGGTGCCGTCGCCCGTTGACCATGACGGTCAGCTCGCGACACCAGGCCGGGTGGCGAATGCGCAGCGCCAAGCTGGTCGGTGAGGTGAGCTCGAACGTCAGCCGCGACCGTTCCTCGTAGGGGAAGCGTGTCGCTTGTGTGAGCGTCAGACCGCGTTCGCGCCACTCGAGGCGCGATGCGATGAAGAGATTCACGGCCAGGGACTCGTCGTCGTGAAAGTAGATGGAATCGCCGTACTTGGTGTGATTCTCGATGCCAGAGCCCGTGCAGCACCAGAACGAATCAAAGGGCGTGCAATAGAGCTTCACGTACCCGGGGCGGGTTGCCTGAAAGTACGTCACCATCCCGCTGTCGGGATCTTGCGAGGCAAGAATGCCGTTGAAGAGCGCGCGCTCGTAGTAGTCGGCATAGCGCGCGTTCGGTTCCAGCGTGAAGAGCTTGCGCGTGAGCTTGAGCAGGTTGTGGGTGCAGCAAGTCTCCATCGTCTTCGCAGACGAGAGACGTTGCACGAACTCGTGCGGTGGGAAGAAATGCTCGCCTTCGCCGTTGCCGCCCGTCACGAAGGAGCGCGCATTCACCACACGGTCCCAGAAGAAACGCGCTGCCTTGTCGTACTCGGGCTTGCCGGTCAGCTCGTAGAGCCGAGCGAATCCGATGACCTTCGGAATCTGCGTGTTGGAGTGTAGCCCGTCGAGCACATCCCGCCCCGCGGCGAGCGGATCGAGCAGCGCGCGGTGCGAGAACCGCTCGGCGAGATGTAGATAGCGCCCGTCGTTCGTGAGCGTGTATACGTCCGCCAGGATCTCGTTCATTCCGCCGTGCTCGCGATCGAGCAGTTTCTGCATCGCTGCGTCACTCAGCGGGCGGGTGGCATTCCAGGCCCAATCACTCAAGCCTACGAGCACATCGAGCGCCTGCTCGTTGCCAGCGAAGGTGTGGGCATCGCGTAAGCCGGCGTAGATCTTGTGCATCGTATACCAAGGCACGCCGACGAAGTCTTCGCCGCGCAAGCTGCGCTCGAGCTGCTCAGGGCCATCAGGAAATGCACAAACGAGCCCGTTCTTGCTTGCGGCCTGACAAGCGGCAAGCTCGGACACGGCATAGGCAACGCGTTCCTTGAACACGTCGTCGCCCGTTGCCGCGTAGTGCATCGCGCATGCGCTCAGATAGTGACCGAGCGTATGCCCGTGGCAGCGGATGTCGATCCACGGCTCCACCGACTCCCAACCGCCGTACACGGGTGCTTTCGGCTTGAGGCCCGCGTTGACACGGAAGTTGTGCAGCAGTCGGTCCGGATCGAGCGCCAGCAAGTAGCGGGCATTGCGTGCTTGAGCTGCAGAGAAGTCGCTGTCGAGCAGGCGAACGGCGCTAAGCGGAAAAGGCTGCAGTGCTGCGCGAGGCTTCGAGACTGCGGCCACGGCCGGCAGGGCGGTGAGCTGACTGCCCAGCCACGCGCCGGCCGTCGCGGCTCCGAATGTCTTCAACGCTTCCCGTCGATCCATCACTGACACCGTGTGACGATCTGCAGCTCGGGAGCACGCATCAGGTCACGTCCTTACTGCAATGTCACGACCGTGACGGACTTGGGCGGCAGACGCAGCACCAGCGTATCGCCTCTGCGCTTGGCGCTGATCGGTGCCGGCTTGACGTTCTCGGGCGCATCGACCGTGTTGTGAGCGTCCATCGTCTTGGCGGTGAGCACACGACCCGTTGCGGCTCTTGCCTGTGCACCGCGCAGGCTCGTCTGCACGCTTGCCTCGCGGTGCGGATCCAAATTCGCGAGCGCGAAATGAATCTTGCCATCTGTGCCGCGTGCGGCGCTGACGGTCACCGCCGGCACTGCCGAGTCACCCAGCCTGTAATGCGGCGTGTCGACGTCGGTCGGCAGGTAGGTGGCGCCTTGGAACGGCTTATACATGTGGAAGACGTGATAAGTCGGCGTGAGCGCCATCCGCGGGCCCTCCGTCAGAATCATCGCCTGCAACACGTTGACCATCTGCGCGATGTTGGCCATGTGCACGCGCTTGGCGTGACGATGGAAGATGTTGAAGTTGACGGCTGCAACGAGCGCATCGCGCAGGGTGTTGTGCTGCCACAGGAAGCCTGGGTTGCGACCCGGCTCCGGGTCGTACCAGGTGCCCCACTCGTCGATATAGAAACCGATCTTTCCTTCTGGATCCCGCTCATCGAGGATCTTGATGTTGTCCGCGATGATCTTGTCGATCAGCATCGTTCTTTCGAGCGTCGAGATCCATTCCGATTCTGGGAAGCCGGTGGACTTACCCTTCTTCTCCCAGTCGCCGAGCGGCAGCGTGTAGTAGTGGTGTGAGATGCCGTCCATGTCCTTCTCCACCATCTTCGTCAATACATCGACCCATTCGGTGCTCTCGCCATAGCCACCGCTCGCGATGATCTTCGGGCGCTTGCCGGGCGGCGTCTTGATGTACGTCGCGTAATGACGGAAGAGGTCGGCGTAGTACTCGGGCCGCATGTTGCCGCCGCACCCCCAGGCTTCATTGCCGATGCCGAAGTAATGCACCTCCCACGGCTCATCGCGGCCGTTCTTGCGGCGCTCGTTGGCGAGCGTGGAGTTGGTGTCCGAGGTCATGTATTCGATCCACTCGGCCATCTCCTGCACAGTGCCCGATCCGAGGTTGCCGTTGATGTATACCTTCGCACCGATCATCTCGGCGAAGGTCATGAATTCGTGCGTGCCGAACTCGTTCGTCTCGGCCACGCCGCCCCAATGCGTGTTCACCTTGACAGGCCGCTTGTCGCGCGGGCCGATGCCGTCGCGCCAGTGATACTCGTCGGCGAAGCAGCCGCCTGGCCAGCGCACCACGGGCACGTTGAGCTCACGGAGCGCTTCGATCACGTCGTTGCGATAGCCATTGGTATTCGGAATGCTGGAATTCTCACCGACCCATACGCCCTCGTAGATGCCGGTGCCGAGGTGCTCTGCGAACTGCCCGTAGATCTCCGGCCGAATCGTCGGCCCGGGTTGATCGGCGCGAATCGTCACCGCAACGTTGATGGTCTCGCTGTGTGTGCTGGCCGATGCACCCAGCCCCAAGAAGGCGCAGGCCGCCGCCAGCGAGAACGTTCTAATGGTTTTCCCCATCATCATCTGCGAGCTCCTAGATGTTGTCTGCGCCATTCGCGGATCTTGCAAATGTATCGCGAGGCGGTGAGGTTGTTCGTAATGTGTCCTGCGCACACTGCGCATCGTGCGCAGCGTCTGCACCCTGGCAGGACCCCCCGATATTACTCAGACAATTGATGGTAGCCGTACACGCGCGCCGCTCGCAAGGCATCCGTCGGTTAGTCAACGAGGAAGCGGCTGCTGGCAGAGTGCTTGGGCCGCTGCTTCATTGGCGTATCGAGGATTGCGAGCCGTATGAGCTCGCTCATTTCGGCGCGTGCGCGTTCGGCGTCTTTAGCGGCAATTGCTTCATAGACGCGCACATGATCCGGCACGGGGTCGCGCTTGAGGGCCGCGCCACGGATCTTGAACTCGGTCAGCGCCTGGACGGCAGCCGTGACACTGTTCGTGAGCGAAATGATGAAGGGATTGCAGGTCGCACGCAGCAGCGCGGCGTGAAATTGCTTGTCGGCGAGCCGGCCTGCTTCGGTATTGAGCGTGTGCTGCGCCATCGCCTCTAGAGCACGGCGCATCGCTTCGAGCTGTCTTCGGTCACGTCGGTTGGCGGCGAGCGCGGCGGCGGCAGGCTCGATGATCTCGCGTAGCTCGAACAGTCCGTGCAGGACTTCCGGTTCTGGGTCGCCAGAAAACGCCCAAGCGAGAACGTCTGGATCGAGAAGATGCCATTCGTTTGGCTGGCTCACGCGTGTCCCAGTCCGCGGACGACTGCGGACCAGCCCCTTGGCAGCAAGTATGCGCACGGCCTCTCGGTAGGCAGTGCGGGATACATTCAGCCGTTCGCTGGCTTCGACCTCCCCGGCCAGCACATGGCCGGGCTGGTAGCGTCCGGAAACGATACGAATCCCTAGGTCGCGAGCAATCGAGCCATGTATGCGCAGCGCGCTGTTTATCTTGCGAGGTGCGGCAGGCTTATGGCGTTTTTTGGTTGGCATTCAGCCCATCCTAGTGCCGGTTGTTGTATGTAAAGCCGCGATTCTGTGCCGGGGCCTGGCTCGTCACAAGAGCTGCCCGGCACGGTGCGGCTCGAGGGCGTGTGCCACGACGCTCGAGGTTGCACGGAGCAGTTGTTGCTGCGCCGATACGGCGCCGCTCCGCATATCACCTCATGATGTCGACAACCGCGTCGCGAATCGATGCATCAAGCGAGCTGGAACAGCACTCGTGCTGCTGTAGCAGGGGAACAACAGGAAGGTCTAGAAGATAGGTGGAGAGCGGCAGTCGCGATTCTGTGATCTCTAGTGTTTAGTCGCTCTGAGTTGCCGGCACCGCCGCCTGCTAGCGAACATCCCGCAGCGATCACGCATTCGCAGCCAGGATTCCGCGCTCAGGTCCAGCGCAGGTCGTGCTTACGAAACGGCATCGAGCGAATGCGCTTGCCGGTTGCACGAAAGATGGCGTTCGCCACGGCGGGTCCTACGGGTCCGACGGGTGGCTCGCCGATTTCCGAATAGCGCGCATGCCCCGTCAAGCCGCCGAAATGCACGTTGAGTCGCGGTGTGTCCGCGAGGCGTAGCATGGGATACTGGTCGAAGTTCCCTTCGACGATGCGGCCGTTGGCGATGTTGAGCTCTTCGTTCAACGACATGTTCAAACCGAAGAGCATGCCGCCTTCCATCTGCGCGACGACGGCATCGCGATTGAGGACGCGCCCGCAATCGAATGCGATGTCGAGCTGCAGGACACGCAGCTCGCCAGAACGCGATACCTCGACATGCGCGACGACGGCGGCAGTCGTGCCGGCCTGCGGATCGTTGCTGCCCCAGTTTCCCCAATTGCTGATCGCGATGCCTTGTCCTTGTCCCGGCGGCAGTTTCTTGCCCCAGCCTGCGCGCGCCGCGACTTCCCGCAGACACTTGATCCAGCCTGGATCGGCGTGCTTTTCGAGCAGCTTCAAGCGGTACTCCAGCGGATCCATATTGGCCGCGGCGGCGCATTCGTCGATGAAGGACTCGACGAAAAACGCATAGGAGTTGTACCCGGGCGCGCGGTAAGAGCCCCACAGAATGTGAATCGGAATCTCACGGGTCTCGATCCGCACGTTCGGGATCAGTCCGTTGGTGTAGGCAACATTGTCGAGACCTGCGACGCCGTAGCCGGTCTGACAGATCCGTGCCTGCAGCGCGCGCGGCATGCCATCGTCGCCGAGCGCAGCGCGTAGCTTGCCTGCGGTGTGCCAGCGATAGCGGCCTTGGCGCATCATTTCCTCGCGCGACCAGATGACTTTGACCGGTCGACCGGGAAACTTCTTTGCGACGGCGACGACAATGCGCAGGTCATCGCCGAAATTGCGCCGACCGAAGTTGCCGCCGACGAGACATTGGTGCAGATGCACTTTCTCGAACGGCACCTCGGCTTCTTCGGCTGCCACGATGAACGATTGTGCGGAAATGGATCCGGAGTGCCACACTTCCACACGATCGTCGGTAACGAGCGCCATCGCGTTCAGCGGCTCGAGCGGTGCCTGATCGGCGTAAGGGGTGCGATAGGTGGCCTCGATGATCCGTTCGCTCGCAGCGAGCGCACCAAGGGCATCACCTTCGTCTTTGACGATCTTTTCGCCCTCGTGCTCCAGCGCCTCGAGCAATGCCTGATCGAGCTGCGCCGTGCTTTTCCACTGGGCGCCGGGACCGTCGTCCCATTCGATCGGCAAGGCTTCGAGCGCTTTTCGCGCTTGCCAGTAGTGCTCAGCCACGACCACGACGGCACTCTGCGCCCAGCTCTCGATGCCCTGCAATGGCAGGTCGAGGCGCTTGCGCGGCTCGCTGGGATCGATGACGACGATGCCCAGGACGCCAGGCATGTTGCGGATCGCCTCGAAGTCATAGTGCTTGAGCTTGCCGCCGTGCACCGGTGATTGCATGAGCGCACCGTAGATCATCCCAGGTGCTTGTGCGTCGATGCCGTATATGGCGTTGCCATTGACGATCTGCGCATCGACGATCTTGCCGCGGGCGATGTTTCCGAGCGCGGCATCCTCGAGCGGCTCGATGTCGGGCTCTTTGTCGAGCTTCACCTTGGCTGCGTCGGCCGCCAGCTCTCCATAGCGGAGCGAGCGACCGGTGCGTGCGTGCTCGATGAGGCCATTGCGTGCCTCGACCTCGCTGACGGGCACGTTCCAACGTTCCGCCGCAGCGACCTTGAGGCGTTCGCGAGCGCTTGCGCCGACCTGCTGCAACAGCCGCATCAGTGTGTCTTTCGTCGAGCGACCGGCGAAGGAAAAGACATCACCTTTGACTGCACCGTAAACATGGTTCGAGCGCACGTCGCGGTTGAGCGAGATGCACTCCACGCGTGTCTTGCGCCAGTCGCTGCGCAGCTCCTTGGTGATGAGAAGGGCAGCCATGGTCATCGAGCCGTTGCCGCTCTCGGGCAGCGGGGAGCGCAGCAGCACGGTGTCGTCGGGATGAATGACGAGCCAGGGGCTGACTTCGGTCGGCGCGACGGCCGGATCATTGCTCGGTGCGGCCTTGACAGCTGATGGCCACGCAATGCCGATCGCCATGCCTCCGCCGATCGCTGCGGTGCTGATCAAGAAATCCCGGCGGGTCAAGGACGTCGCCGCGGTCAGTGCTCGTTCTCCTCGCGTGAGACGCGAGCTGACATCGATCGTGCTCATCATGCGGTCCTCGCAGCAGCAGCCTTCTTCATTGCAGCCGCTCGATGAATCGCGGCGCGAACGCGTTGGTACGTGCCGCAACGGCAAATGTTGGTGATGTGGGCGTCGATCTGCTCGTCAGTCGGCGACGGGAACCGCTCGAGCAGGGCCGCCGCGGCCATCAACATTCCCGCTTGGCAGTAGCCGCATTGGGGGACGTTGAGCTCCAACCATGCGCGTTGCAGTGGATGTTGTGAGTCGGGCGACAGACCTTCGATGGTGGTGATGTCGGCGCCTGCGACCGCCTCGACGGGGACCACGCAGGAGCGTGTGGCCGAGCCGTTGACGTGCACTGTGCAGGCACCGCAGTGGGCAATACCGCAGCCGAACTTCGTGCCAGTCATGCCTAGGTGATCGCGCAGCACCCACAGCAAGGGTGTGGACGGATCGACATCGACAGTCTGAGCCTTGCCGTTCACGCGCAAATCGATCTTCATCGCGTTCCCCTTAGCCAAGCGACGCAGCGATTTTTCTCGCGGCTGCGGGACGTTGGAAAGACTCGATGCGACGAACGGAGCGCCCGGCGGGATGTGACGTGGATCGCTGCAGGCGGAAGTCGGCCCGGGGCCGGGCGCGCACGCCCCAGCCCCGACGAGCTCAGCTCTGCGCTGCGCCGAAACGGCTGCTTTCCGGCGGACCGAGATAGCTCGGGCGCACGCCGCCGGCATCGATGATGATGCGCTGAAGCACCACGCCCGGAGTCACCATCCACACCTTGACCGTGTGCTGACCGGGACGATCGACACGGTGTGTGGAGCGCAGGCGCCGGATGTTCTCCGCAACAGCACGCGCCCAATTCTCTTCGGCCCACGTGTCGAGCTTGAGAATCTGAGGCTCGGCATCGTCGATCGACACGGCAATACGCAATCCTTCGCCCGACTGGAAATCGAGCGACGGCGCAACGTGCAGCTCGACTTCGACATCGCCGGTGGAATACATGAAGACGTCGTACTCGAGCCTCGGTGTCGACCCTGTGGGCTCGCGCGTTTCCGCCGTCACCGGGAAGATCGTCACACCGCCGAGTGTCCGTCCGAAGTCGGGCAGCGTCCTCCAGCCGACGTTGCCGTCGCGAGTCGCGCGAGAGAAGTGCGGAGCTTCGATTGCGACGGTGCGGTCGCTCTCCACGAATCCGCGAAAACCGCGCGGTGGTGTCTGTGCAGGTCGCTCAATAGGTAATTGCGCACGCAGCGTCTCACCGGCGTCCGTTTCGACTTGAATCGTTGCAGTGGCGCCGCCTTTGGGCACGCGCTTCCAGTCGGCGGTCAGATAAATGCGGGTCGTGCGATCGATCGAGCCGGAGGGCTTGTCAACGACGATCCACGGCTGATCCGCGGTAATGCGATACGAATACGGTTGATCGCCGCGATTGAACAGCTCGATCCAGCGCGAGCCTCGCGTGACCGTATCGAGCGGCGGCAGCACGGCCGGCGGTGCACCATACGATGGCCATGCCGTGGCGCTACCTTCGATCGCCATGGCAGGGAAGCGCCCGCGACGCGGATGAATCTCGCTGACCGCGGGCATCACTTCGAGCTCGGGCTGCTGCCAATAGGTATAGCCGATATTGATCTGCGACATCATGTGATTCCACTTGCCGCCGTTGAGCGCGTGATACTCGCGCGCAAGCTGCTCGTCGCGATCGAACCATTCCCGGGCAAGCTGGGCTTGCGTGCCGGCATCGGTGCGACCCTGCAACCCATACAGTCGATTGCGTCCCACTGCGACGTACATCTCTTGTACCGTCGCGCTGGCAAGCACCGGATAGGCAACGAGCTGGAAGTAGGCGGATTGCGCTTCTGCGGGAATAACTGCACGTAATCGTTCCGCGCGCGCGACCAAGTCACGCCACTGCGCGAGGATGCGCTCTGCTTCATCGTAGTTGACGAGCGAGAAGGTGTCGGGCTCGAGCATCTCCGGCTTGCGTAGCGAGTTCAGCTTCGTATAGCCGTTGATGAGCGCAGCGATCTCCGGGGCGTGCTGTTCGCCAAACTGACGCGCTGCCCAGTCGCGCGACCACTCCTGCAGACGATCGAAGCTCAGGCGCGCCGGATCCCATGCCATCGTCAGGAAGAACTCGATGGGAAACTCCATCGGTTTCAGATCGCCGACGTTCACGATCCAGATCCGAGTCGCCCCGTACTGCCAAGCAAGATTCATCTGCTCCTGGATCTTCGTGATCGGCACGGTGTTGATCCACTTGTAATTGCGTGGGCCACCGACGTAGTCAAAGTGATAGTAAACACCTGCACCGCCCGACCGGTCGCGTTCCTCAGGTGTCGGTAGCCGACGGATGTTGCCCCAGTTGTCGTCGCACCAGAGCAGTGTCACGTCGTCGGGCACGCGCATGCCGCGCTCGTAGTACTCCTGCACTTCCTTGTACAAGGCCCAAAGCTGCGGAACTTGCTCAGCCGGGCGCCCGAGCACTTCGCTCAGGATCTTGCGCTGGTCGGCGACGATGCGTTCGAGCAGCGCGACGTTGGTCTCCTCGGACATCGCTTCATCGCCGTCGCCGCGCATGCCGATCGTCATGATGTTCTCGAAGTTCTTCGTGCGCTCGACGCTGGTGCGCCAGAACTCCTGCAACGTCTGCGCGTTCGTCGCATAGTTCCATTCGCCCTTGCCGTAGCGGCGCCACTCATCGTGCGCGCGCATGAGCGGCTCGTGGTGCGAGGTGCCCATGACGATTCCGTACTCGTCTGCTAGCACGGGGTTCTGCGGATCGTCGTCGTTGAAGGCGCTGCCCCACATGGCCGGCCAGAGGTAATTGCCGCGCAGACGCAGGATGAGCTCGAACACGTGCGCATAGAACTTGTGGTTGAAGCCGCCGAACTTCTCGTGCGCCCAACCGCTCAGTGCCGGCGCTTCGTCGTTCAGGAAGATGCCGCGATATTTGACGACTGGCTCACCGACGACGTGGCGGCCCGCCTGTACGTACAAGGCATCACGTTTGACAACAGGAACATCAGCCCACCAATACCACGGCGAGACGCCGCTCTGTGTCGAAATGTCGTAGAGGCCGTAGATCGTGCCGCGCTTGTCGCTGCCGGCGACGACGACTGCCTGTTCGACCCCAGGATAGGGCCGTGCGAGTACCTGCACGACGAAAGACTCCCACTTGCCGCGCACGTCGCTCACGTCGAGCTTGCCTGCGGCGACCAGCTCATCGATGAGCGTGCTCTTGCCGATCGTGCCGGCCACGAGGACGACCTCGCCATTCGGTCGTCCCTGGGTGTGCAACTCAGGTCGAACGCCTGTCACACGTTCGATGTCCGCCTGCAGATCGCGAGCCGCGCGAATGACGCCAGGGAAGTCACTGACATCTAGCCAAATGGGCGCGGCACGTCCGTTTGCAACCAACGCTGCAGCGTGCGCTTGCGGGCGGAAGCTCACATAGGGCGTCTCGCCGAAAGCGGCATGTGCGAAGCCCGATAATGAGCAGCTCAGGGCACCCAGTGCAGCAACAGCGAGAAAACGCAATATCTTCATCGTTGTTCGGCGCTCCATTGGGTTGATCGTGCAAGAGTGTACGTCAAGCTTCGCCTTCGTACGCGCCACCGCTGCAACGGTGGCCGAATCTCGTCACAATCACGCTTTCATTCCTCGAGTGACACACATGTTGCTGCAGTCACCTGCCGTCAGGATCGGACTGTCGATCGCCATCGCAACAGGCCTTTACGGCATCTCCTTCGGCGCGCTGGCCGTCGCTGCTGGGCTCGACGTTTGGCAGACCGTTGCGCTCAGCCTGCTCATGTTCACGGGCGGCTCGCAGTTCGCGTTCATCGGGGTGCTTGCAGGCGGAGGCAGCGGCTCGGCCGCCTGCGGTGCCGCGACGTTGCTCGGGATACGCAACGCGGTCTACGGCATGCAGATGAACCGCATGCTCGGGCTCGCGGGCTGGCGCAAGTATCTTGCTGCGCAAGTCACGATCGACGAGTCTGCTGCGACGGCCGCCGGACAGCTCACGCGTCCCGAGCAGCGCCGAGGGTTTTGGGCGGCCGGTCTTGGCATCTTCGTCTTGTGGAATCTCTTCACGCTCCTCGGCGCGCTCCTCGGCGATGCAATGGGCGATCCGCGCGCGTGGGGCCTTGACGGTGCCGCTGTGGCAGCATTCCTGGGATTGCTCTGGCCGCGTCTGCGGGGGCGCGAGCCTGTCGCGCTCGCTCTGCTTTGTGCCGTCGTGACGGTGCTCGTCGTGCCGTTCGTGCCGCCGGGCATTCCGATTCTCGTCGCGGGGCTCGTCGCAGCGTCATGGGGCTGGTTCAGCCGCGGCTCGCCGCTGGAAGGCCTCGAGCCCGACGTCGATCCTGCGGAGCGTGCAGGTAGACGTGCCTCCGATCACGGGCATTCCGATCGCGACGAGGACGCTGCGCGATGACGCTTTGGTCGTGGGTCCTCTTGGCGAGCGCATTGGCGTATTTGACGAAGCTCGCCGGTTATCTCGTGCCGGCCCGTTGGCTTCAGGACGAGCACGCCACGCGCATGGCCGGCACACTGACGATTGGATTGCTCGCATCGCTCACCGCTGTGAATGCGTTCAGCGCCGGCACCGAGATCGTGCTCGACGCGCGGGTCGGCTCGCTGATCGCGGCGGCCGTGGCGCTCGCGTTACGTGCACCGTTCCTGGTGGTCGTGATCGTTGGAGCAGGAGTGGCCGCGTTGATGAGGCTGTGAGGGGTGGGTCCCGAGCGCCACGCCCAACGTGATCCACCTCACGCTCTCGATACTCTTTCTCGCGCAGATGACATAACTGAGTTGGCGCGCACGACAGGATCGTCTAGCTTGCGGCACGAGGCCGAGGTGTCACATGAGCCACGACCACACGACAGCAACGAAGGCGATAACGGAAGTCGAGCTGAGCGCAGTCGATCTCGTTGGCATCTCATCAACTGACGCAGCACATCCGGCAGCGCGGCCGGCACGACCAACCCCACAACGCGCCTTGCTGGGCTATCGCGCGCTCGGCATCCTTGGCCTGGTGCTGATCGCATGCGCGGCGCTGATTGCGCATCGAGTGGCCACTTCGTCGGACACCTCGCCGCGCAGAACGATCGTGTGGACGCCGCTTTCTGAGACCGCATCGGATCTCTTCACGGACGAGGATGTGCCAGACGGTCCGCCGACGCTGTTCACGAATCCTTTCGATCCCACTGAAGTGTTCGAGCTGCCGCCTGGCTTGAGCGAGGAGGAGGCGCGCGAGCGCGTCGCACAAATCCTGCTGGAGCGTGCGCGCGAGCGCATGGCGAACCGCTAACCGTCGGACTCGATGTAAGACGAGCGACGCGCTCGACGATCATCAATACGTGAGCGCACGCATTCCGAAGCGATCACTTGCAACTTCTCTCTGTTCGGCGCATCCCTAGACTTGGGGGATGCCCTCGCAGTCCCTGCGCTCACTGCTGATGACCTGGCCATTGCTGCTCGGCATGGGCGTGCTCATGCTGGGTGCAGGCTTGCAGGGAACGTTGATCGCCTTGCGAGCGACGCTCGAGGGCTTTGCACCCGACGTGACGGGCGTGGTGATGTCCTGCTACTACGTCGGCTATATCGCGGGATCCGTCGGCGCGCCCACGCTGTTACAACGAATTGGACACGTGCGCACGTTCGCTGCGCTGACTGCGTTGGCATCGATTGCGATCCTGCTGCAAGCAGCTTGGATCACGCCGCTATCCTGGAGCGCGCTGCGGCTCGTCTCGGGCATATCGTTTGCCGGCATTTACATCGCTGCCGAGAGTTGGCTCAACGATCGAGCGACGAACGACAGCCGCGGCATGCTGCTCGGCGCCTACATGCTGACGCTGTACGGCGGCTTGGGTGCGGGCCAGTACCTGCTCGTCGCGGCCGATCCGCGCGGACCGACGTTGTTTCTCTTCACCGCGGTGCTGATCTCGCTGGCCGTCGTGCCTATGTCGTTGAGTGCCCGGCGTGCGCCGGAATTTCATGTGCCGCGAAAGATTCGCTTCCGCGAGATCTATCACCTTTCGCCGATGGGCCTCGTAGGCGTGGTGGTCGCCGGCGTGGTGACCAGCTCGTTGTTTGCGATGGGGCCGGTGTACGCAAGCCTGATCGGCTTGGATCACAGCGAGATCGCGACGTTCATGGGGGTGAGCATCATCGCCGCGATGCTCACACAGTTGCCGATCGGCCGTTGGTCCGATCGAACGGATAGGCGCAACGTGCTGATCGTGGTGTGCCTGCTCGCTGCAATCGTGGCGATCGCGGCCGGGACGATCGGCACGCTTTCCAAAGGCGTGCTGTTCGTGCTCGCGGCGGCGTTCGGCGGCATCGCCTTGTCGTTGTACTCGCTCGCCGCTTCGCACATCAACGATCATCTCGATCCGGATCAGATCGTAGCCGCGAGCTCGTCGATCGTGCTGCTGAACGGCTTGGGCTCAGTCGCAGGCCCGGTGGTCGTCTCGACGATGATGAGGCAGCACGGCCCACCTGCTTATTTCTTCAGCTTGGCGGGCATGCTCGCGAGCCTGGTGTTGTACGCCGCCTGGCGCAAGTGGCGACGCTCCGCCGTCCCCGCAGCGCTCAAGGTTCCCTTCGTCAGCGCGCAGCCGGAAGTCACTTCCGGCGAGATGATGGCGCAGGTCGCTCACGACGCGGCGCTCGCCCACGCTCACACGGAACGCGAACATGCCGAGCAAGCGGTCAACGACGAGCGCTCGCGATGAGGGCACCTGTCACTCGGTGGGCTCGTCGGCCGCGCGATCGATGCGTCCAATGTCGAGCACCGGCGAGGCGTCGATGGAAGCGGCATCGAGCAAGTGAGCGACGCGTTGCAAGGCGGCCAGAATCGCGCTTTGTTCCCATGGCGGCAGCGCCACGAACTGATTGACGAAACGCTCCTGGAGCGATTGCGGCGCTCGCGCCAGCTGGCGCTCGCCTTCGGCGCTGATGCGCACGTGTACGCGCCTGCGGTCCTTCTCGCCGCGCCGTCGAACGATCCAGCCGCGCTCCTGCAAGCGGTCGAGCAGGGAGGTGACCGTCGCCTGTGTCAGGTTCATAGACTCGGCGATCTGTCGTGCGGTCATCTCTCCGTGCGCTTTCAGGATTTGCAGCACGATGAGCTGCGAGGTGGTCATGCCGCTCTCACGCGCCAAGGCGCGGGCATTGAGCTGCGTGGCACGCAGAATGCGACGCAGCTCGATCAAAACCTGTTCTTCGATGGAATGCTTCATGTGAAGTCCAGCCGTTCAGCGCGCAATGCCGCAATTACTTCGGTGATCTAATTAAATTTCCCTGTCAGGTAGCGTTCTCAAGCGATTGAAAAGCCGATATTTCCCGGATTCAGGAGTTGACTGCGCAGTTCTGTTTCTCAATCATGCGCGCCTAATTACTTCGATCACCTAAGCATTCGTGATGGGTTCATCGGCCGCGCTCAGCACGCCGCAACAAGTCGATTCGGGCATCGTTCGCCTGCGCCGTCCGCAAGCGGAGGACGGTCGTGCCGTGCACGCCCTCATCGCATCCTGTCCGCCGCTCGATACCAACTCACTTTATCTGAATCTGCTTCAGTGCACGCATTTCGCGGAAACCTGTGTGCTGGCGGAGCGCACCGGAGCAGAGCGCGCGGTGGTCGGATTCGTGTCGGCCTACCTCGTACCGAGCAGGCCGACAACGCTATTCGTCTGGCAGGTCGCGATTGCCGCGTCCGAGCGTGGGCGAGGGCTGGCTCGCGCCATGCTGCGCGAGCTGCTCGGGCGGCCGGCTTGTCGCGCCGTCGATCATATCGAGACGACGATCACGCCATCGAACGAGGCTTCCTGGGCGCTCTTCCGCTCGCTGGCGCGCACGCTCGAGTGTCCACTCGAACACCAAGTGATGTTCGATCGCGACGTGCACCTGGATGGCGTGCACGAAAGCGAAGTGCTGGTGAAGATCGGACCGTTCGTTCCTCGTGGCGCCGCCGGACCTTTCCAGGAGCAAGTGACAGAGCACAAGACATGAATGACGCCGAGCGTCCGTTAGCGAATACGAACAAAACTGTCTTTCAGAAGCGTGAATCGCGAGTGCGCAGCTACGCGCGTCACTTTCCCTTGCTGTTTGCGCGTGCCGAAGGATCCTACTTGTACGACGTGCAAGGAAAGGCGTACCTCGACTTTCTGAGCGGCGCAGGCAGTCTCAATTATGGACACAACCATCCGGTACTGCGCGATGCGCTGGTGCGCTACATCCGCGATTGCGGCGTGACGCACAGTCTTGATCTGCACACGACGGCAAAGGCGGAGTTTCTCGAGACGCTTGAAACATTGATTCTCAGACCGCGCGATCTGCCGTATGTCGTGCAGTTCACCGGCCCGACCGGTGCCAACGCAGTGGAAGCAGCGCTCAAGATTGCGCGCAAGTACACCGGCAGACGCAGCATCGTCGCGTTCACCAACGGCTTTCACGGTGTCACGCTCGGGGCATTGGCGATGACCGGCAATTCGCATCATCGCGGCGCAGCCTGTCAGGAGCTCACCGGCGCCATTCGCATGCCCTTCGAGGGTTACCTAGGACCTGGGATCGACACGCTCGAGTACTTCGAGAAGACGCTGAACGATGCAAGCAGCGGCATCGACCATCCAGCTGCGGTGATCGTGGAGACCGTTCAGGGCGAGGGCGGGCTCAACACGGCGAGCGCTGCCTGGCTGCGTAACCTGCAGGCGCTTTGTCGCCGACACGACATGCTCCTGATCGTCGACGACATTCAGGCGGGCTGTGGCCGTACGGGCGCGTTCTTCAGCTTCGAAGAAGCCGGTATCACGCCGGACATCGTGACGCTCTCGAAGTCATTGAGCGGTCTCGGGCTGCCGTTTGCGGTGACGTTGTTCCGTCGCGAGCTCGACGTGTGGCGTCCGGGCGAACACAACGGCACGTTCCGAGGCAACAACCACGCATTCGTGACCGCAGCCGCCACGCTCCGGCATTTCTGGTCGGATGATGCTTTCGAGCGCGAGGTGCGTCGCAAAGCTCAGCACATGAGAAAGCGGCTGGCGCAGATTGCCGAGAACGCCGAGCACGAGCTGCGCGTCAAGGGGCGCGGACTGATGCAGGGATTGGCGTTCGCCGATCCGCCGCTTGCTGGCGCCGTCAGCCGCGAGGCCTTTCGCCGCGGCATGATCATCGAAACGAGCGGCCCGAGCGACGAGGTCATCAAGTGTCTCTGCCCGCTCACGATCAGTATGGAAGATCTGGAGCGCGGACTCACAATTCTCGAAGAGAGCGTTGCGGCCGTGTTGTCGCAGCAGTCCTTGCCGCGTGCGGTTGTCTAACCCGCGAGCGAAAATCGAAACATTTCCTGGGAGTGGCTACATGATCGTCCGCAGATTAGAAGATGCCCGCAAGACTTCGCGTCGCGTCGTCAGCAAGAACTGGGAGAGCACTCGCTTGCTCCTGAAGAACGACAACGTCGGCTTTTCGTTCCACATCACGACGATGTATGCGGGCACCTCGACTGCGATGTGCTATCGCAATCACTTTGAGTCCGTCTATTGCATCAGCGGGACGGGCGAGCTCGAGGATTGCACGACCGGGGAGCGTCATCGTATCGAGCCCGGCACGATCTACATTCTCGACAAGCACGATCCCCACGTTCTGCACGCGCACACCGAGTTGACGCTCGCGTGCGTGTTCAACCCGGCGCTGCACGGGCGTGAAGTGCATGACGAGAGCGGGGCATATCCGCTCGAAGCCGAAGCAGTGGAGGCGTGAGCGTGTCTGCTTTGACGAAGCGCATCGAGCGCGATCCATACGTGTCGCGGGTCGCGTCCGTTCCAGAGATCGTCGATCGTGTCGATCCAGTCGTGTACGCCCGACCTGGGACGACCGGGCCGCTGACCCCCGAGCAGGTGGCCCAATACGACCGGCAGGGCTTCTTGGAGATCGACGGTTTGTTCGACGCCGAGGAGCTCGCAGCCATGCTGACGGAGCTCGAGCGGCTGCAGCGCGCGCAGGCCGAGCTCGACCCCGAAACGCTCATTCTCGAGCCCCAAGGGCAGGAGCTGCGTTCGATCTTTGCAATTCACACTCAGAGTCGCCTGTTCGCGCGACTTGCGCGCGATGAGCGCCTCGTCGGCATTGCGCGCTACCTGCTCGGCGACGACGTCTATGTCCATCAATCCCGCCTGAACTACAAGCCAGGCTTTTTCGGCAAGGAATTCTACTGGCATTCCGATTTCGAGACCTGGCACATCGAGGACGGAATGCCGCGCATGCGCGCGCTCAGCTGCTCGCTCACGCTGACGCGCAACACCGAGTACAACGGTCCGCTGATGCTCATTCCTGGCTCGCATCGGCGCTACGTCCGCTGTGTGGGCGAGACACCGGATGAGCATTACAAGCAGTCGTTGCGCAAGCAGGAGTACGGTGTCCCCGATCCAGACAGCCTGCGAGCGCTGTACGAGGAAGGTGGCATCGTCGCGCCGACAGGGGAGGCCGGCAAACTCATCATCTTCGACTGCAACGTGATGCACGGATCGAACAGCAATATCTCGCCGTTGCCGCGCTCGAACGTCTTTCTGGTCTACAACAGCGTGAGCAATCGGCTCGTGGCGCCGTTCGGCAACAAGCCACCGCGGCCCGAGTTTCTGGCGACGCGCCGCTCGTATGAGGTGCTCGAGCCGGTGAGCGGCAGGCTCGTCTGAACCGCAACGCGCGTGGCAAGTCGCGGCGCGGACCACAACAACGCAGTGCGCGCGTGCTGCGCGGACGGGCATAAGCATCGTGTTACGCGACAGAGCAATGCAGCTGGGGCGCCGGTTCGTCGCTGCGCTGGCGGCCGTCCTGATATTGGCGTGGCTGTGGCCGCGCCCGGGCGAGCTCGATGGATCGCCAGGCATGGGACACGATACGCTGGAGAGGATTCGGGCCACAGGCGTGGTGCGCGTCGGCTTTGCCAACGAGGCTCCGTATGCCTATATCGATCCGCGCACCGGCCGCTTGACGGGCGAAGCGCCAGAGCTCGCGCGCCTGGTGTTCCGTCAACTCGGCGTGCCGAGAATCGAGGGCGTCTTGACAGAGTTCGGCGCGTTGATCCCGGCGCTGAAAGCGGGACGCTTCGACGTGATTGCCGCAGGCATGTACATCACGCCACAGCGTTGTCGTGAGATTCTCTTCTCCAATCCAACGTATGCCGTCGGCGAAGCATTCATGGTGCGAGCGGGCAATCCGCTCGATCTGCACGGCTATGAGGATTTGCGCGATACGCCAGGCGCGACGATCGGCGTGGTGAACGGCGCGATTCAGCTGCAGTATGCGCGCGCAGTGGGTATCCCGGAGGAGCACATCGTCATCTTTCCAAGCGCGCCTGCGGCAGTCGATGGCGTGGCGGCAGGACGCGTATCGGCGTACGCCGCCACGGCGCTCACGATCAACGATCTGCTGCAACGAACCTCCGCGCCGCTCGAACGTGCCATGCCTTTCGAGGATCTCGTGCTCGACGGCAAAGTCGTCAAGGGCTACGGCGCATTCGGCTTTCGCAAGAGCGACGAGAAGCTCCGGGAGGCATTCAACGCCGTCTTGAGCACGACGATCGGCACGCCGACACACGCCAAGCTGGTCGAGCCGTTCGGTTTCACAGCCGACATGCTGCCCGGGAATGTCACTGCTGCGAGCTTGTGCAAGGGCGGAACATGATCGAGTTCTTGCAGACCCATCTGCCGCCGCTCGTTGCGGGATTGAGGGTGACGTTGCAGCTCACCGTGGGCGGCGGCATCTGCGCGCTCGTGCTGGCTGCTCTTGCAGGCTTGGCGCGACGTTCGTCGCGTCGCTGGCTGCGTTGGCCGGCAACCGTGTACGTGGAGGTGTTTCGTGGCACCTCTGCAATGGTGCAGCTGTTCTGGTTCTACTTCGCATTGCCTTTCTTCGGTGTGAGCTTACCTGCGCTCGTGACCGGGGTGCTCGTGCTGGGCTTGAACAGCGGTGCATACGGGGCGGAGGTCGTGCGTAGCGCCATCGATCACGTGCCACGTGGCCAATGGGAAGCAGGCAGAGCGCTTAACTTGAGCGACCAGCGCATCCTGTTGCGCATCGTGCTCCCGCAGGCGCTGCCTATGATGTTGCCGCCAGCGGGCAATTTGGTGGTCGAGCTCATGAAGAACACCGCACTGGTGTCGCTCATCACCTTGTCTGAGCTGACCTTTGCTGCGCAAGTCCAGCGCGCAGCGACGCTCGAGACGGTGCCGCTCTTTGCTCTGACGCTGCTCATTTACTTTGTGCTGGCACAGGTGCTCCTCGCCGGCGTGCGCCGGATCGAGCACTATGTGACGCGTCATCGCGGGAGTCGCGCATGAGCTGGGATTGGCACTACGCATGGAGCGTGTTGCCGCCTCTGCTGCGTGCGTTCGTTGTCACGCTCGAGGCGTCCCTGGCGGGTTTCGTTCTGGCGGCAATCCTCGGCCTCGTCTGGGCTGTGTCTCGCATGGCGCCGGTGCGCATCGTCGCCGGCACCGTGTTCTGGATCGTCGAGTTCGTGCGTTCCACGCCGTTGCTGATCCAGCTCTACTTTCTCTACTACGTGCTTCCTGAGTACGGCGTCGTCCTCTCGCCGCTTGCGATCGGTATTTTGGCGCTCGGCCTGCATTACTCCTGCTACACCGCGGAAGTGTATCGGGCGGGCATCGAGGCAGTGCCCACCGGACAATGGGAGGCTGCCCGCGCACTCAACCTCACACCGCGCGCAATCTGGTTGCGAATCGTGTTGCCGCAGGCGCTGCCGCCTGCCGTGCCGGTGCTCGGCAACTATCTCATCGCCATATTCAAGGAGACGCCGCTGCTCGCGGCGATCACGGTCATGGAGATGCTGCAGACCGCAAAGCTGATCGGTGCGGAGTCCTTCCGCTATCTCGAGCCGCTCACGATTACAGGCGCAGTGTTTCTGCTGGTGAGCTTGCTAGCCTCGTTCGCGATGCGACGTCTAGAGGTGGCCCATGTCTTCCATCGCTGAACCGGCACTGGAGTTTCGTAACGTCACAAAACGTTACGGCGAGACAACCGTGCTGGAAGACTTCGACTTCCAGCTGGGCGCCGGGGAGAAGGTGGCTCTGATCGGGCCGTCCGGATCGGGCAAGTCAACGGTGCTGCGGATCGCGATGGCCCTGGAAGATATCCAAGGCGGAACAGTGCGCGTCCATGGCATTCCGCTGTGGCTCGATGGCGTAGCGGCGGATCGGGCCCAGACCCGGCGCGCACGGGCGCGTCTTGGCATGGTGTTTCAGCACTTCCATCTCTTCCCGCACTTGTCGGTGCTCGAGAATCTGACGCTGGCGCCGCGTCTCGTGAACAAGAAAAAGGCCGATGAGGCGGCCGAGCAAGCGATCGCGCTGCTGCGCAGGGTCGGCTTGGAAGACAAGGCGCAAGCCTGGCCGGAGCAACTCTCCGGCGGCCAGAAGCAACGCGTCGCGATTGCGCGCGCGCTCGCGCTGCAACCAGACATCATGTTGTTCGACGAGGTGACCTCCGCACTCGATCCGGAAATGGTGGGTGAGGTGCTCGAGGTTCTCCGCGAGCTCGGCGAGACGACGTCCATGAGCATGCTGCTCGTGACGCACGAGATGGCATTTGCCCGACAGTTTGCTGATCGTGTCGTATTCATGGATGGCGGCAAGGTCGTGGAAGCAGGCCCGCCCGAGGAGCTCTTCGGCAATCCGCGAGAAGAACGGACTCGTCAGTTCCTGAGCCGAGTGCAGCCGATGTGATCGGCGGGCTGTTGGCTGTAGACTGTAGGGTGGAAAAAAAAGGGTGGACCGCAGTCCACCCGTGAAAGGAGAGGGCGGCGAAAAGATTTCGCCGCCTTCTCGCAGGGGCTCGATACCTTGATGTGCAAGGACGGTGCTGTTGTCAGGGCGTATTTCCGTAACCGATCGCGCCGTTGCAATGCATCCACTCGCTGTATGCGCCGCCGCCGCATCGGCCGTTCGCGTAGAGCCCGGTGTTGTAACTTTGATGCTCCGACTGGCGCGTTTGGCCGTTGACTTGGATATAGTCCACTTGCACATCGCGACTGCCGTTGTCGTTGGTGAAGTGGACGGTGATGCCGCCGCTCAGGTTCGTCGTCGCGGTGTAGCTTTGCATGCTCGTGGTGAGCGTCCAGTTCTGCACGATCTGATTGTTCACCCGTAGACTGATCTGCTCGCCGCCGGTGGTGCCACGCGCACGGACGGTGATCGTCGTGCTGCCACCGCCGCCACCGCCCCCACCGCCGCCGGATCCCTCGCTCACGGTGATGTCGGAGCTGCCGCTGCTTTGATAACCCTCGGTCGCCATCACCATGTAGTTGTGCGTGCCAAGATTCATCCCGTACGCGGCCCAAGCATCGAAGTGATTGCCGGTCGTGATCGTGCCGCCGACGCGCTTCTGCTGGCGCACGCTCCAGTATTGGTAGAACGTGCAGTTATTACCGATGATGCACGGTGCGTTGACGCGTTGGGTGCGATAGACATCGTAGACGCCGCCGTCGCTGTAGACGGTACCCATGTAGCCTTGGCCGCCGGGCGGGCGATATGTGCCCCAGCTCTCGACGATGTAGTACTCGACCAACGGATTGGTCGTCCAGCCGTACAGTGCCAGGTAGGCGTTGCCGGATGGATTGAACGTGCCTGAGTAATTGACCACTTTGCGTCCGCCGGTCTGCCAGCCTTTGCCTCCGACCCAGTTGCCGACGTTGCTCCACTGCGAGGTGTAGCGTCCGCCGTTTTGCAAGCAAAAGCTCACCGAGCCGCCGCCGTCGGTCCAGAAGGAATAAAAATATCCGCCGTGATTGCCGGTTTGACTCGAGCTCAGGCATTGAGCGTTGGCCGTTTGCAAGAACGCCAACCCGGCGATCGACACGACGACAGCAAATAAGGATCGTCGAAGAGATCGATACGTGTGCATGTCCATACTCCTTGTTCGTACGATCCCCTCCCCGTGTGTCGCCCTGACGACATCGTGCTCGATGCTGGAACCTCCTTGCGCATGGATACGCGGCTGTTCTACTCACAATCACTCTTAGCGTCGGATTTGTTGACAAGTCAAGTTTCGAGAAACGCAAGCATGTCGCCATGTGGCGACGCGTTCGAAAAAACGCCGATAATTCAGTGCTGACAGCGCGCGCCATCGTGTGACTCACGACGCGATCAGCTGGGGCTGATTTGACGTAAAGCGGGGCGGCGGATGTCAGTGTTCACGTTTTTGCGCAGGCGACTGCGCGCGTGCGCGTAGTTGGTATGTCGTTTGTACAAGCCCACGCAGCGAGAGACTGGAAGGGGAAGCCTTCGCGACAACAAAGCGTCTGCGGCAGGGAAGGCACTTCCTGGCAGGATTGGCGAGCGGTGCAACAAGCGCACGAAGGAAAGCGTGATATTGCGTCAATCAACCGGTTGCGCTGCACCAAGATCGCCGCGTTTGCGCGCCTCGCGACCGTACACGATTTCGAAGAGCGGCGAGGCCATCAGCGTGGTGACGATGGCCATGAGGACGAGAATCGAGAACAGCGCCGGCTCGATGACACCCGCCTGCAGGCCGATATTGATGATGATCAGCTCCATGAGGCCGCGCGCGTTCATGAGCGCACCAATGCCCAGCGCGGTACGGTTGTCCTGACCGGACAGCCGTGCAGCGGCCCAGCACGCACCGAGCTTGGCCAGCACCGAGGCGGCGAGAATAGCAAGCGCGACGCCAAGCAACTCGAGGTTGCTGACGAGGGTCAGTTGCGTGTTCAGACCAGAAAACGTGAAGAACATCGGCAAGAGCAGCACGACCGTGACGGGTTCGAGTTGCTTGCGCAACTGCTCTGTGAGCGCACCTCGCGGCATGATGGTGCCGAGCAGGAAGCCGCCGAAGACCGCATGCAGCCCGATGGCGTCAGCGACATACGCCGTGAACATGAACAGCATCAGCACCGTCGCAAGCAGCACCGGGCTGAGGGGCTTACCAATCGCACGATCGTGCTCGGCGCGCCGTCCAAGCGGTATCAGTAAGCGCCGCATGACGAAGATCATGAAGGCGGCGAACACGATGCCGCCGACAATGGCCGTGACGGCGATGCTCGCGCTGGCGCCGAAGCTCGCCAAGACGACAGCGAGGACGCACCATGCAGTGGCATCGTCGATGGCGCCGGCGGATAAGGACAGCGTGCCCAGCGCGGTATGGCTCAAGCCACGCTCGTGGATGATGCGCGCCAGCATCGGGAACGCTGTGATAGCAATCGCTGCGCCCATGAACAATGTGGCGTGAAAGCGTGTCGCGTCCGGCGAGAAAAGGCCGGGCACCTGCATGAGGAAGGGCGTACCGATGACGGCGATCGCGAACGGTGCCAGCATGCCGGATATGGAGACAGCGGCTGCCTTGCCGGCACTGTGCTTGAAGTGCTCGGTGCGAAAGCCGAGGCCGACGAGGAACATGTATAGGCCGACCCCAAGCTGAGCTCCCACGTAAAGCGTGCCTTTCGTCTCGGGCGGGAACAGCTTGGCTTGTAGCTCAGGGAAGAAAAGGCCGAACAGGGAGGGCCCGAGGAGCACCCCCGCGATCATCTCACCGACGACCTGCGGCTGTCCGAGATAGCGCTGGCCGAGCCAGCCAACCAGCCGACAAGTCGCCAAGATGCAGAACATCTGCAGGAAGAAAGCGACCGAGAGCTGCTCCATCCCCCAAATCCCTTTTTCTTATAAGTATTGACTATTGTCGTATAGGAGCGACGAATGATGGGGATACTAGCAGATCCTCGCCGGGATTGGCAGTCAGCGGTGCGGGATTGGCATGGTCGCTGGGGCAGGCACGGGCCTACCCTGGAAGGATGTTCAGGGTCAGTAGAGCTCGAGGCCCTGGGCAATGAACCAAGTCAACGCCGCAGCCACGACCATTCCCACGATGAGCCGTGTTGCGGAGGCAAACGCTACGGGCGACTCGGGTGGTTGCGGGTACTCGCGCCAGCCATGGAACATGGCACCGATGAGATTCTGCTTCTTATATATGACGTGGAACAGAACGGCCGCGACGTGTAGACCGATCATCCAAAGGAAGACGTCGAACACCGTATCGTGCCACTGCGCGCATGCACGCCCTGCCTCGAAGCTGACGAGGTGCGACAGCGGTCCGGATTCGAGCCCATCGACATCGACGGCAAACAAGCCGAGCGTGATCTGCAATGCGAGCAGGAGTAGCAGCGCCACGACGCTCAGCGCGCCGAGCGGGTTGTGCCCGACATGCACGACGTTGCCTCGTAGGTAGCTCACGATCGCACGCGGTCCTTTGATGAATTGGTTGAAACGCGCGGTCGAGCTACCCACGAGGCCCCAGTAAACCCGGAAGATCAATAACCCGAGAAGGAGGTACCCGCTGTAACGGTGGTAGTCGAGCCGATTGATCTCGGCCGTCCACCAAGAGGTGGCGATTGCAGCCACCATGAGCCAATGAGCGAGGCGCGTCGGAACATCCCATGTCCGAACGCGTGTTGTCGTGCGCGGAGTACCTCGTGTCATCGATTATTCAGGCGCGCGGAACTGATCGTGGCAATTCTTGCACGATGCACCGACGTCGCGAAGCGCGTTCTGCAAGGCCCTGACGTCTTTTGCTTGCGCAGCCGCCAACAACGCTGGCGCGCGATCTGCAAACATCTTCTGTGCCGCTTCGAACTCTGCCGGCTTGGCCCAAATGTCCGGCAGCGCACGTGTCTTGCCTGCTTCGGGGCCAGTGCCTTTGGGGAACCACTTGCTCTGATTGATCGAGGCGTCCACTACCCGCTGGGCGGCCTTCTCGATTGCGGCGAAGTCCGGGTTGCGATCCCGGGAGAGGTCTCGTATGGCCTTGTTCGCGTCGCCGAGCGCGTTGTAGTGATCGCGTCGTGCCTTGAGCAGCTCAGCTGGCGAGCTGGGCACGTCCGCATGCAACGTGCCGAACGAGATCGCGGTCAACAGGGCGATCGCCGAGAACGCTTTGATGGAAAGCCTGAAATGCATACGAGACCACCTCGACAGTTAGTGTCGCAAACGAAAGTGGCGCACGCCACGCCATCTGCTGATCATACTGTAGTCTCTCATCAGTATGATGAATGTCTTGTATCTTAGAATTTCTTGACCTAGCCGAAGCTCGAGACGCGGCGGCCTTCGATGAGCGGTCGTTCCCTGGATAGCGCAGCCCCCATGAATTGCATGAAGAGGCGAAAGCGCGTCGTGCGTGTGAGGTCCCGGTGGGTCAGCACCCATAAGGCCGTCGTCATTTCCTTCATCGGCGGACGCACGCGCACCAGCCGCGAGTCGGTGTCACCCAAGTAGCAAGGTAAGGCCGCCAAGCCCGCTCCCGTGGCGCATAGCTCTTTCATGCCCAGCAAGGAGTCGAGGTGCGCCACGCGGCGGGCTTGCGGAATGGCATCGCTCATCCACCGCGCGACGCTGGTGTGTGCGAGCGCCGCACTCGGCGCGAGCCACGCATGCTCGTGCAATGGTTTGCTCGGATCGTCTGCGCCCGCATAGCGCGGCGACGCATAGACCGCGAACGCGACCGACCCGATGCGGCGGCCGACCAAGCTTTCGGGTGGGGCGATGACCGGCCTGATCGCCACCTCCGCTTCGCGTCGGGTGAGATTCGCCAACGTGTTCGACACGGAGACGTCGAGCAGAATGCCTGGATGCGCCTCCCGGAAGTCGCGCAGATACGGCGGCAGGATCGATGCGAGGAGTGTGTCGGTCGTGGTGAGGTGGACGGTCCCTTCGGCACGCTGATCGACGCCGGCGAGCTTTCGTTCCAGGGTCAGGATCGTATGCTCCAGCTCGCGTGCGGCGGCCAAGAGCCGTTCGCCGGCCGGCGTCAATGCGTATCCGCTGGGTAGACGATCGAACAAACGGATCCCGTTTCTTTGCTCGAAGCTGCGGATCCGCCGCAATACTGTCGTGCGGTTCACTCGCAGCACGGCGGCGGCACCCGCGAGCGATCCGGTGTCGGCCACGGCCAAGATGTATTGCAGGTCGCCCCATTCCATGCGCCGTGCGGCTGATTGCAATGTTCGCTTCATTTCCCGTTGCTCGTTGTGCACATAAGCACACGTGCCGTGCGCGCTTGCTCGATTGTCGTGCGCGCAGAACACCTCACACTGCTGTCTCCCGATCGAGCGCGAAGGAGACAGTATGGCTTGGCTTATTCTCATCGCTGCAGGCGCTGTGGAGATCGCAATGGCGATCTCACTCAAGCACGCCGCAGGTTGGACGCGTTTGTGGCCGAGCGTGCTCGGGCTGACCGCGGCGCTGGCAAGTGTAATCCTTCTCACGTTTGCGGTGAAAAACCTACCCGTGACCACGGCGTATGCCGTCTGGACCGGCATCGGTGCAGTAGGTGTTTCACTCGTGGGCATGCTCGTGTTCGGCGAAAGCATGCATCCGCTGCGCGTGCTGTGTCTGGTGCTGATCTTCGGCGGCATGATCGCGTTGCATCTTCTTGAAGGGCGCGTGTAAGAGCGATCACGGCTCGGCGATTGCAGCGCGCGGGCGACGTGTCATCGTGCTCGTCGCGGTCTTCGCGTAGTTCCCATTACCGGTGTTCGTTCGATACTGTGCCGGTGCCGCCGACGGCGCGTCAACTCAAAGGCCGTTCCCGTGATTCGCATCAAACGCACGTACGATCCGACGACGAAGGCGGACGGCAGGCGGTTTCTCGTCGAGCGTTTGTGGCCGCGTGGCATGAAGAAGGACGCGCTCGCTTTGGATGCGTGGGTGAAGGACGTCGCGCCGAGCCCCGAGCTGCGTCAATGGTTCGCGCACAAGCTTGAGCGTTGGCCGGAATTCCGGCGTCGCTACGAGAAAGAGTTGCGAGAGAACACGGTAGCGTGGTCGCCGATTCTGGAGGCAGCCCGCCAGGGTACTGTGACGTTGCTGTTCAGTGCCCATGACCGGGAGCACAACAGTGCGGTGGTGCTGCGCGATTTCCTCGAAGAGCGACTCTCGCAAAGCAAGAAGATCGCAACGAAGTCTCACCGCGGTGCCGCATCATCACGCAGCCGGACGGTGCGTCGGCATGCAGTAGTGGCACGCAGTCAGCAGCACGGCAGATGACTTGGGAAGACGAGCGGTCCGTTCTTCTGCATCGAGCTTCAGGAGGGAATCATGATCAAGAAGGCATCCGCTGTGTGGAAGGGCAGCCTCAAAGAGGGCAGTGGTGTGTTATCCACCGAAACCGGCGTGCTCAGGGATGCGCCGTACGGCTTCAAGTCTCGCTTCGAGGCTGGCCCGGGCACGAACCCGGAAGAATTGATTGCAGCTGCGCATGCAGGCTGCTTCTCCATGGCATTGTCGCTGATTCTCGGTGAGGCAGGGTTCACCGCTGAGAAGA
Organism: Gammaproteobacteria bacterium; assembly: GCA_017577615.1. Lineage (GTDB taxonomy): Bacteria > Pseudomonadota > Gammaproteobacteria > Steroidobacterales > Steroidobacteraceae > Steroidobacter. The sequence continues at coordinate 37,384 of PKRE01000011.1, forward strand.
TTGAGACGCATGCTGCCGTTGCGATCGAAAAGGTTGACGATGGCTTTGCGATCACGAGCAGTCACCTCGATCTCGCGGCCAAGATCCCCGGCATCGATCAGGCGAAGTTCGAGGAACTTGCAGAGAAGGCGAAGTCGGGCTGCCCGGTATCGAAGGCACTGAATACGAAGATCACCATGAGCGCACGCCTCGAGACGTGACGAGGGTGGCGCGTCGAGCCGCTCGGAAGCGCTGTCAACGTGGCGAACGCGGAATCGCTCGCGGATGCGCCCGTTGAAAAGACTGACGTCGCTTTCTACCATGCCATCGGATGGTAGAAAGCGAATCTGACGTAGCGCCCCTCTCGCAGCGAGTCACTGCGCTCGCACCCTTGCGTCATTCTGTGTTCCGACGTGTTTGGCTGGCGAGCACGCTGGCCAACATGGGCGGCATCATCCAATCGGTCGGTGCCGCATGGATGATGATTTCCCTTGCCGCATCGGCGGACATGGTCGCGCTGGTGCAGACATCGGTCACGCTACCGACCATGCTGCTGTCGCTTGTGGCAGGCGCGACGGCAGACAACCTCGACCGGCGCAAGGTGATGCTCGGGGCGCACGTCTTCATGTTGATCGTGTCGATCGTGCTCATGGTGTGCGCCTGGAGCGGTTTGATCACGCCTTGGTTGTTGCTGCTGTTCACCTTTCTGATCGGATGCGGTCTTGCGTTCAACATGCCGGCGTGGCAGGCCTCCGTCGGTGACATGGTGCCGCGCAGTGACCTCCCCGGTGCGATCGCCTTGTCGAGCATGGGCTTCAACATTGCGCGAGCGGCTGGACCTGCTATCGGCGGCGCCATCGTTGCCGCAGTCGGCGCGGCGGCCGCCTTTGCTGTCAATGCGCTGTGCTACATCCCGCTCATAGCGGTCCTGATGCGCTGGCGGCCGCCACAGCATCCCAACGTGCTACCTCGCGAGACACTGGGTGGCGCCATCGCGGCTGGCGTGCGCTATGTCGCGATGTCGCCCAAGATCTGCGCGGTGCTCGCGCGGGCTGTCGCTTTCTGTATTGGGGCAGGCGGCGTGATGGCGCTGTTGCCTCTCATTGCAAAGGAGCTGCTCGGCGGAGGCCCATTGACGTACGGCTTGTTGCTTGGCGCCTTCGGCCTAGGAGCAGTCGCTGGCGCAGTCGGCAATGCTCGGCTGCGTGCGGTGCTCTCGACGGAGTCCCTCGTGCGCTTGGGCAGTGTCGCGTTTGCCACCGCCTCCGCCGTTTCGGCACTGAGCTCCTACGTGCTCGTGACGACTGTCATGCTGTTCATCGCCGGCGCAGGATGGCTGCTGACGCTGTCCACTATGAATGTTGTCGTGCAGATGTCTGCGCCGCGCTGGGTGGTTGCGAGAGCGCTGTCGATCTATCAGATGGCTGCTTTTGGTGCGCTCGCCGCGGGCAGCTGGTTGTGGGGCACCGTGGCGGAGAGCGAAAGCGTGCCAGGGGCATTGCTGGCCTCCGCGGCGATCCTGCTCGCCTGTGTGCTGCTCGGCAGATGGTTGCCGGTTTCACAGGCTCAAGATCTCAACTTGGACTTGGTGCGAAGTTGGAAGGAGCCGAGCACGGCGGTGCCGATCGTCGCGCGCTCCGGCCCGATCGTCGTGACGATCGAGTACCGCATTCGCGAGCAGGACATCGTGGAGTTTCTGCGGGCGATGAGCGAACGCAGACGCATCAGACGCCGCGACGGTGCACGCAACTGGCGCTTGCTACGCGATCTCGCCGATCCCGAAATATGGGTGGAGCGTTACGAGACGCCGACATGGGCGGATTACGTTCGCCACAACAGTCGCATGACACAACAAGATGCGGTCGTGTCTGAGCGATTGCGTGCGCTTCACTGCGGCCCTGATGGGCCGCATGTCCGACGCATGATCGAGCGCGAGACCACTGCGGTGCCGACCAGCACTTCGCGCGAGCGAGCCGAGACACTCATCGACCCGACACGCATTTCGTGACGTTTGCGCGTCGTTGCTTGGTGTGTTCCGCGCACGGAAGCGCGCGAAATGTTTACAGGCGCATCCCCTGAATACCGTAGCCGCAGTGCGGTCTTCCTCCATGGACAACACAAGAGACCTCTAGTGATCCTTGATCTCAAGTCCCTCGTTGAGAGCGAATCAACGAACGATCAAGGAGTTGCCATGCAAGCAGTACGATTCGTAGGTGTCGGTCGTCCACCGGAGATTCACGATATCCCTAAGCCGACGCCGGGACCGGGTCAGGTGCTGATCAAGATCGGAGGTGCCGGCGTGTGCCACTCGGACCTCCACGTGATGGAGGAGGACTTCGGATTCGTGCCGCCATTCACGCTCGGCCATGAGAACGCCGGCTGGGTAGCCGAGCTGGGGCAGGGCGTGACGGGATTGAAAGAAGGCGATGCGGTTGCCGTCTATGGACCGTGGGGCTGCGGGCGGTGTCACGCCTGTCAACTGTCAATGGAGAACTACTGCGAGAACTGGGCGCAGATCGAAGGGTTCGGCGGCGGCCTGGGGCTCGACGGCGGCATGGCCGAGTACATGCTCGTGCCCTCTGCGCGGCTGCTCGTCCCGCTCGGCGACTTGCCTCCTGCCAAGGCTGCACCGCTGAGCGACGCGGCACTCACGCCGTATCACGCCATCAAGCGCGCGCTACCCAACTTGCATGCGGGCACCACCGCCGTGGTGATCGGTGTAGGCGGGCTTGGCCACATGGCGATTCAGCTGCTGCGCGCGCTCGCACCCGTGCACATCATTGCCGCGGACATCGACGACACCAAGCTCGAGCACGCCAAGAAGTTAGGCGCGGATGATGTCGTCAACAACCGTCACATCGACGAAGCCGCCGAGCGGATCCAAGAGATTACCGGTCCACGCGGTGCCGCGTTGGTGCTCGACTGCGTCGGTGTCCAAGCGACGATGGATCTTGGCGTGAAGCTTCTCGGTCGCAATAGTCTATGGACCATCGTCGGCTTGGGCGGTGGTCGCCACGACTTCCGTCATGGCAGCACGCCCTACGGCACGTCTGTGAGTATTCCGTACTGGGGCTCACGCATCGAGCTCATGGAAGTCATCGCCATGGCGCGTGAAGGCAGAATCCATGCCGACGTCACCGAGTATCCTCTCAGCCAAGCGGCGGACGTCTATAGCAAGCTGAAGTCGGGTCAGATCACCGGTCGCGCGGTGCTCGTGCCGCAATAGAGCCGCGCGCATTCGCGCCGTTGCACGCCGCGCAGGCCACGGATCAGATGCGGATGCGCGGCATGCCTACGCGCGACCAGTGCAGCCGCCTTCGAATAGCTGAGGTTCGACACTCATTGTGCCACTCATTTTGTGGCACGAGCCTGCTCATCCTTCGCGGCACGGGCAAGCGCCCATACGCCGCCGAGCACGAGACCCGTGCCGACTATCATGGGGATCGTGAGCTGTTCATCGAGCAGCGCAGCGCTGAGCAGAATTGTCGCAATCGGGCCGATCATGCCCGGCGTGCGCGGTGACGGCGGCGCCCACGCGCTCGATCGCCATCATGACGAGCAGCACCGGACAGAATGTGCGGAGAACCGCATTCAAGAGCACGAGCCAAACGACTTCCGGCGCGACGAACGCATCCAGTGGGCTTGCGCAGAATGAAAAACTGCGCGATGCAGAGAACGCAGGCAATGCTGGTCGCCGCACCTGTGATCCTGGGCGCGCCGAGTCGCTGCACGGCTTCGCCGCTCATGACCAGATAGACCGCATAGCTCACGGCGCTGGCGAAGACGAGGGCCGCGCCGAGGACGGCTTGCGGGCCGCTGACGGTGACATCACCACCAAATGCCACGATGATGCCTAGATAGCTCAACCCCAGCGCCAGCCATTGTTTACGGCTCGCTTTCTTGCCGAGAAAAATCACGAGCACGTTGTCATGTATGGCTCGCGCGTGACTCGCTTGCGTGCCGAGTGAAGCGACCGCTATTGAAATCCTCGATTGCTTGCCGGATCTCCGCCTCGCTGTTCATGACGAACGGGCCATAGCCGACGATGGGCTCGTCGATCGGCTCGCCTGTGAGTACGAGCAGCTCCGTGTCGGCGTCGCTGCGAAGCGCGATTTGCCTGCCGTCGCGATCGAGCAGTAGCACCTCGGCCTCTCCGATGCCGTGCACGTCGCCGACGTTGATACGACCGCTGAGCACGACGAGCATCGAGGTGTGACCTTCGGGCAGATCGAACGCGACATCTGTATCGGCTGCCAAGGTCACATCCCAGACGTTGATCGGAGTAAATGTCCTCGCTGGACCTCTTGCACCAGCGAGCTCGCCCGCGATGATGCGCGCTCTGCCGCTGCCCCGGTCCAACGGCACCACGGGAATGTCGCTCGACAGAATGCTTTGATAGCCGGCCGGCGCCATCTTGTATTTTGCGGGTAGGTTGACCCACAGCTGGACGACTCGAAACGAACCGCCGCTCTTCGCGAAGGCTGGCGAGTGATATTCCTCGTGAATGATGCCGCTGGCGGCGGTCATCCACTGTACGTCCCCAGGGCCGATGATGCCGCCGTTGCCGGCGGAGTCGCGGTGCTCGACTTCTCCTTCATAGACGATCGTGACGGTTTCGAAGCCGCGGTGCGGATGCTGGCCGACGCCGCGCCGTCGCGTTGTAGGCTCGAAACGATACGGCCCAGCGTAATCGAGCAGCAAGAACGGACTGATGCGTGCACCGAGGCTGTGATACGAGAACAGCGAGCGAACAGGGAAGCCGTCGCCAACCCAATGGCCGACTTGGGTGCCGTAGCGACCGAGAATCTTCTTCATCTGGAGCTCCGATGCGGGATGAGCGCCGCAGCCTCTAGGACGCAGAAGTGTGCCAGATAGTAGCCGATGACGGCGTGTCGTGGTGCTTTGCGATGGGCTGTGCACGCTTATCGCTGAAGTTCACGCGCAGCGATGGAGGCAGATCGCCATGAAGGGGCACGCAGTCGCAGTAGTGGCGGGCACAGAGCAGCGACGGCAGCCACCCACGCAGCGCACCAGGGGCGCGCTGTAGACATCCGTGAGCGTGCGAGTGCGAGCGCGGCTGAGGGGAAGCCGATTGATCGTTTAGTGGGTGAACTTGCTGAGCTCGGCCTTGAGCTCTGCCATGTCGAGGCGCGAAAGGTCCCAACCGCGTTCGTCTGCGGCGTCTCTCAATACTTCCTTCACTTGCTCCGGGTTGGTGTTGATGAATTGCGCCGCCTTCTTCGCGACATCTGGATGCGATCTAAAATAATCCACGACCTGCTGAACCGTTTGTGTTGCCATGATGCTCTCCTACGACGCCTCCGACCCCGAGCTGCGCTCGCACGCTCACGAACAGGCAGTCTGAGTGCGGCGCACTGCAATCAGCAAGTGTCCGCTTCCCTAGGCGGGGTGAGGATTCGCCCTGCGCACGAGTCGAGACGATGGCGCGAGCGTCTAGATGAGGCGATCCGTAGCGCTGATGGCGCCGGCGCTGCGCAGCGGTGTGCCGCGGCTGATCGCTTCGATGCGGCGACCTTGCATGCGCAGGCGTCGCTGTGCACGCAAGGTTGCGAGAGCGCGCACGACCGTTTCCTCGGCAAGCCCCAGCAACGATCCCACCTCAGCGCGTGTGAGCGGCAGCTCGAACGGTATTCCGGTGCGCTGAGCGAAGTAAGCGAGAAAGGCGGCCACTCGCTCGACGGCCGGCAGGCTCATCCAAATGTGGCTCGAGTGCTCGAGCTGTCGCGCGGCTTTCTTGAGCAGCTGCTCCAGCAGAGCGTAAGACCGCACGGAACCGTTCGTGTACGGCCACAGGAGCTGGCAGACTTTGGTGTCGATCGCCGCGACGGCACCGTGTGGGTAACGACCGCTCGCCCAGCCTTCCAACCCGACGAGCTCGCCAGGCAGCCTCACGGCAACGATGTGCTCGGCACCGGTCTCGTCGGTTTCCCGTAGCTTCATGCATCCGGATATGACGATGTAAACCGCATTGAAACGCTCGCCTTGCTGGAATAACGAGGTGCCGGTCGTGAATACGGCGTGGCGCTTGACGAGGAACCCAGCGCGTGCCGGTAGCGGTTGCTCCCAACAACGATGCGAAGCGGTGCAGTCGGCGCAATCGGCAACGTGCGCATGTGACGATCGACGACGGTTCAGTCTGGACACGGTGCGCGGAAGTTACACCGCGCTGGTGACCTGATCGACACCGTACTTCCACGGGTCGAGCACGCAGATGGCGCGAGTGTGCGGGTTGACGAATGTCAACCGGCGTCGCCAGGACGATCGATAACATGACCCCGTCGATTGCTTCCATGAGAGAACACTGTGAGCTCGCGAAATCACTTGACTGGATCGAAGGCTGCGGCGGTCGTGCTAACCGGTGCGACATTGCTTGCCATGAGTAGCGCGACGCATGCCGGTGAATGGTTGCTGCGCGGCGGCGTTCATGCGGTGGATCCGAAATCCGGCAATCACGCTGTCGTGAGCGTGGACTCAGCCGAGAGTCTGTCCTTCGGCGTTACGTACCTATACAACGAGCGCTGGGGTGTTGAGGTGCTGGGTGCGCTGCCGTTTTCGCATGATATTCATCTGCGAGCGGACAACAGCAAGGTGGCGAAGACGCGTCACTTGCCGCCGACAGTGAGCGTTCAGTATCACCTGGCACCAAGGGCGAAGATTCGTCCCTACATCGGTGTCGGTGTGAACGGCACGATCTTCTTCGACGAGAAGACTCGCGGCGCGCTCGCCGACGAAAAGCTGTCATTGGATTCCTCTTTCGGGTTTGCCGGTCAGCTCGGTGCCGACTTCATGCTGAATGACAGCTGGTTCATCAATATCGATGCACGCTGGATCGACATCGACACACGCGCGAAGCTGTCCGGTGCGTCCATCGGCACGGTCGCCATCGATCCGCTGGTGCTCGGGGTCAGCGTGGGCTGGCGCTTCGGCGGCCACTGAGCACGCACCCGAGGTTTCGGCTAAGCGAGCAGCGAGAACGCACGCAACGCGGCGAGCCAGCCGAGCAGCGTCAAGAGATGACGCACGTGATTCATTCCCAGCCACTTGGTGAGGCCGGCCGAAACCTCGGGTCCTTGGTTCATACGCATCAGCCGTAACATCGCCGGCATGAAGTAGGCGAGCGTCGCTGCTCGCTCCACAGCGATCACGATCACGGAAGCGAGATACCACGTCCGCATTGGCATCGGAGCGGTCCACGCAGCGAACGCATTCAAGAGTGTCAGCAAGGTGAGTGGCACGGTGGTGACGTATGCCCAGAACATCAGCCCCGTGTTGGGCCACTCGGCCGGTGGAACGTCGTGCCACTTGGAGATGACGACACGATGCTCATAGAGGCCGGCACCGATCCGATGCCAAGGTTGAGCACGAACAGCCATAGAAGAATCTCGCGCCACATACAAACCTTGTGTGTATGACTGCACGTCAGTCGTCAATGACAACGCCGCCTGCAAATGGTGCTGATGCACTTGTGTTGTCGCACGCATCCCGTCCGCTGACCTTCTCCCACCAATCGCCCAGCGCATCGATGAGTGGCACGAGCTCTTTTCCTGCGGGTGTGAGCTCGTACTCGACTCGGCGCGGATAACCCTCGAACTCAGTGCGTTGGACGATGCCCGCTTCCTCGAGCCTGCGCAGCTCGAGCGTCAGCATCCTGTGTGAGATGGTCGGGTTGTCGCGGCGCAGATCGCTGAAGCGCTTCGTGCCGTCCCTCAGATAATAAATCAGCAACGTCGGCCAACGTCCGCTCAGCACTTGCATGACTTCTTCGATCGGGCAGCGGGAGACGAGATCCTTCATCGTGCGGCTGGTTACAAAAATGTGCGTTATTTACTCGGACGATGGCTGTCCGTACGGTGCGCATCGATTGTAATCGAGACCACCTGTAAGGGAGATGTCGCAAAATGGTGCCGATCTTGCTCTATGGGTTTCCGTTGGGGAGCTCCCTCGGACTTGTAGTGGCGCTCGAGTGGATGGGACTGCCGCATCGGCTGTGCCGCGTTGACATGCTCGGGGAGATGCGTGAGCCGTCCTATCGACGCATCAATCCGCGTGCCGAGACGCCGGTGCTGATCACCGACAAAGGAGAGGTGCTCACCGAGACGATGGCCATTGGCGCGTGGCTCGAGGCGCGCGATTCACAACGGCGCATCAGCTTCGATCCTCTCTCACGCGACGCCGATCGGATGCATCAGATGATGGCTTTCATCAATACCGGCTTTACTGCCGCGTTCAGTCCGCTCTGGTCAGCGTTGGAGATGGAGCGTCCGAATCCAGACGTGCAGTCGTGCTTGAGAGAGTGGGGACGCCGCGCGGTCATCGAGCGGCACGACAGGCTCGAGGAGATGATCGGCGATACGGAGTGCTTGATTGCCGATCGTCCGACGCTGGCGGACGCGCTGTTGCTTGGTGTGGCACGTTGGCTGGAGTTTCACGAGGTCGCCGACCCGGCGCGCTGGCCGAAGCTTCATACCCTGCGCCGACGCCTGGAGGCCGATCCGGCTGTGGTCTACGCGACCGCGCTGGAGAATGGTGAGACCGTAGCGGGCAGCGGCGCTTGCAAAGGGCACGTGCAGCTCAGGGAGGTGATCGAGCAATTCGGAGTCACTACGCGCTGACCTATAGGCAATTAGGATGGATGCACGCGCGACCTCTGCCTTCTCGACGTGTGGCTCACGTCCTGCAGATTACAAGCCGCAACGACACTGGCGGCGGCAAGTCATTAACGGCGCCCCAGGCCCCAAGCTCCGCGCCCCAAGCCTTCTACCTCAGCCGCTCCACGGGTCAGAAACGCCGTGAGCAGACTCTTGAACGGTGCGGCACGGTCGCTCAGCCGCAGGATCGCGTCGCGCGCGATGCGCAGCGGCAGCTCTTCGCTCGTGTAGAGCGAGACGATGGTGTTGGTCGCCAGGTAGAAAGGCAACGTCGCGCGCCGATGCTTGCGTTCGTACGTGGCCAATACCTCTGTAGCGCCGATGTCACCGCCTCGTGCCGCGGCGTCGGCGATCAGCTGCGCGAGCGTGGCTGCGCCGAGCAATCCAAGGTTGAACCCGTGAGCAGTGACGGGATGCATGCCAACGGCAGCGTCGCCGATCAGCGCATAGCGCGGGGCAGTGAAACGGCTCGGGTACACCGTAATGATCGGGTAGCTGAAACGCTCGCTGATGCGTCGCATTCGCCCTCTCGGTGCGAGCCGCCGCTCGATCTCCCGATCGAATCGCGCATCGTCGAGCGTGAGAAGGCGCCGCATCTCGTGCGTCGGCAAAGTCAGGACAACCGAGCGTCGCCCCTCGTTGAGTGGTAGCAGGGCGACGGTCTGCCCATAGTCGAACCATTCGTAAGCCACGCCATGATGCGGCTCATCGCACTCGACACGGAACAACGTCATGGTGCGGCCGAAATCCCGCATGCGCGCCGGGATACCCATCGCTGTGCGCGTCTCGGAGAAGCGGCTGTCGGCGGCGACGACCAATGATGCGCGCAGACGCATTCCGCCGCTCAGCTCGACCTCGGTGTCGTGCACGGCCGGCCGAATCGCAATGACACGCTCGCCGCAGAGTAGCTCGACGTCGCGGGCTTGCAGCACGCGTTCGTACAGGACGCGCCTGATGACATGATTGGAGACGAAGCGGGCGAGCGGCATCGTGTCTGTCGCCGGGCGCAGGTCCAAGCCTTCCGACGAAGCACCATTCAGTACCCGCGCGACACGCAGCGGGGAGATCTCCTCCGACGAGATGCTCGACCAGACATTGAGCCTGCGCAGACGCTCGACAGAAGCGTGGGTGAGCGCGATTTCGCGTCCGTCGAAGGACGGCTGTGCGAGCTGATCCAGTCGCTGTCGATCGATGATGCCGACCCTCATGCCGGTCCCTTCGAGCGCCAACGCGAACGACAGACCCGCCGGCCCGGCCCCGATGACGACGATATCGAAACGACGCTGTGTCTGCGGTTTGCTGGAGGACATGAACGCTTAGTAAGTCCGACGCATAAAGCGGTTGAGGGTGCCGTGGGTTTGCAGGGCGTGCCACTCGGAGATGCCGCAAGCGGACTAGCGGAGATCTTCGGTTGCAAGCCCGCTTGCAACGCCTGTCGAGCATGAACCGGAGATCGCGCCCAGAAGGCCCAAGACTACGCGTCCATTCGCCATCTCTGTGGACCTGGGTTTGCACATCACGCGCATACCACCCGCATCGGACTACAGGCCGAGCGCTTACCACCAGCGCCGCCCGATGCGTTGCGAGCTCCACAGCAATGTTGCTGTGAGCAGTCATCGAGCGCAGACACGATCCACACGCACGACGATGAGTGTGACAGCACAGACAACTCGCACGAGCTCGCCACCGATATTTACGGGAAGGTTCGTATCGAACGGTTCGACGCGCAGCGTTAGCTTGCTGGCGCAGAACGAACGCAATCCGAACCGTAGTCCATGCGCGGTGCTTCGCATCGGATACACCGACCAACCCACCGACTGAGGAGGTAGTCATGGCAAGAGGAGAGCTCATTCCTTGGCGTCGCAGCGGCAGTCTTCTTCCGTGGCGGCGCGACGATGGTTTCTTCGGAAGCCTGCGTCGTGAGATCGACATGCTGCATCGAGACATCGATCGTTTGTTCGATGAGATGTGGAGCGGCAGATGGCCGTCGCTGGCAGTCGAGCCGATGGGCGGCGACATCATGCCGCAGCTCGACATGACCGAGGACGATCAGGCTTTCCATCTCAATGTCGAGCTTCCGGGCATGGACGAGAAGGATTTCGAGGTAACGCTGCGCAATCACACGTTGACGATCAAGGGCGAGAAGAAGGAAGAGAAAGAGACGAAGGATAGGGACGTGCACAGACGCGAGCGTGCATACGGATACTTCAGACGCAGCATTGAGCTGCCCGCCGACGTCGATGCCGACAAGATCACAGCGACGTACCGGAAGGGTGTGCTGACGATAGACCTGCCCAAGACCAAGCAGGCTCAGGATCAAGCGAAGCGCATCGAAGTCAAAGCTGCTTGATCCCGAATCTGAAGGCTTCGGGCGAGCGAACACGTCGATGATGGCCTGCGTGTGTATCCGATGAGCCGCGCTCGATACGAGCACTTCTCGCATGGTGCGGACATCGGCCTGCGCGGCATCGGCGTTTCGCCTGCCGAAGCCTTCGAGCAGGCAGCACTCGCATTGACGGCGGCGATCACGGACCCGCAGGACGTCGCTCTACAAGAGTCGACCGAGATTCGTTGCGCCGCACCAGACTTGGAGCTGCTGCTCGTCGATTTCTTGAATGCCGTCATCTACGAAATGTCCGCCCACGGCATGCTCTTCAGCCGGTACCGGGTCGAGATCGACGGTGATCGCTTACATGCTGTCGCGCAAGGCGAGCGGGTTGACGTGGCAAAGCACGCGCCCATCGTGGAGGTCAAAGGAGCGACGTTCACATGTTTGCAAGTGGCGCAGCAACCGGAGGGCTCGTGGCTTGCGCAATGTGTCGTGGACGTTTGAGGTGAATCCGCCGTGGATGTGAGTCGGCTCGAGCGTGTCTCCGAGCATTGTTGGCGCATCGAGCCTTCTGGAGCGATGCGCGTGCCCGGCATCATCTATGGCGACGAGGCGCTCGTGCGCGAGATGGATGACAAGGTCTACGAGCAGGTCTGCAATGTCGCGACGTTGCCAGGCATCGTCCGCGCATCCTACGCGTTGCCGGATGCGCATTGGGGCTACGGCTTTCCGATCGGTGGGGTTGCGGCATTCGATCCGAACGAAAGCGGCGTCGTTTCGGCCGGAGGTGTAGGCTTCGACATCTCTTGCGGCGTGCGAACGCTGCACACAGGGCTGACGCTGGAGGATGTCGAGCCGAAGAAGAAGGAGCTCGCGGATCAGCTCTTTCGCGACATCCCGGCCGGTGTCGGCAGCACCGGTCGAATCAGGCTCAGCGAATCAGAGCTGGACGCCATGTTGACCGGCGGCGCTCAATGGGCGGTCGAGCAGGGCTATGGCGAGCAAGCGGATCTAGAGCGTATCGAGGAACGTGGTCGAATGCATGGTGCAGACCCGGAGTGTGTGTCGGAGCGTGCACGCGCGCGTCAGCGAGATCAGATGGGCACGCTCGGCTCCGGCAACCACTATCTCGAAATTCAGCACGTCGTGGAGATCTACGACGAGAAGATTGCAGCCGTATATGGGCTTTCTCAAGGTGCGATTCTCGCGACGATTCACTGTGGCTCCCGCGGGCTCGGTCATCAGATCGGCACCGAATACCTGCGCGATATGGCCATTGTCGCTGCGGAGTACGGCATACGTCTGCCCGATCGCGAGCTGGCCTGCGCGCCCATCCGCTCGCCGATCGGCGAAGCCTACCTTGGCGCGATGGCCGCGGCGACGAACTGCGCGCTCGCAAACCGACAGATCATCACGCACCTGACGCGGGAAGCTTTCGCGCGCGTGCTGCCGTCGGCGCAGCTCACGCTCTTGTACGACGTCTCGCACAACACCTGCAAAGCCGAACGCCACGTCGTCGACGGACAGGAGAAACTGGTCTACGTGCATCGCAAAGGTGCCACTCGTGCATTTGGCCCGGGGCACCCAGCGCTCCCCGCGCCGCTGAACGAGGTCGGGCAACCAGTGTTGGTCGGTGGCTCGATGGGGACCGCCTCCTATGTGCTGTGCGGAACCGCAGAGGCGGAGCACCTATCGTTCAGCTCTTCGTGCCACGGTGCAGGCCGGGCATTCAGCCGTCAGCAAGCAAAGCGAACTTGGAGCGGCCGACAGATCATCGATGAGCTCTCTTCGCGCGGCATCCTGGTTCGTAGCCCCTCCATGCGCGGTGTCGCGGAAGAAGCACCAGGTGCCTACAAAGACATCCATGCGGTCGTCGACGCCGCAGATCGCGCTGGGCTCTCGCGCAAGGTTGCCCGCCTCGAGCCGGTGGTGGTCATCAAAGGATGACGGACTGATTCCGCCACGCGCTCGCGATCTTCAACAGCAAAGGCGCTCAGTGCGCCACAGCGTCAAGGCTGGGGAATCAACACCGCCGCACCGGTGAGTTGCCCGTCACGCAGTCGGCTCAACGCTGTATTCGCATCGGTCAACGGGAATGTCTGGATCTCCGTGCGAACAGGAATCTCGCCGGCGATCGCGAGAAACTCCGTTCCGTCGCGACGCGTGAGGTTCGCAACCGATCGAATCGTACGTTCTCCCCAGAGCAGCGAGTACGGCATCGCCGGGATGTCACTCATGTGTATGCCGCCGCAGACTAACGTGCCGCCCTTGCGTAGGGCTTGCAGGGCCAGAGGCACGAGCGCTCCCACTGGCGCAAAGATGATTGCGCCGTCGAGCTCTTCAGGCGGCAATTGATCGCTGTCGCCTGCCCATCGGGCACCGAGCGACTTTGCGAACTCTTGTGCGGTGACGTCGCCGGGGCGCGTGAACGCATAGACATCCTGTCCCTTCCAGCGGGCAATCTGCGCGACGATGTGTGCTGCGGCACCGAAGCCATAGATGCCGAGGCGTTGCGCATCGCTCACGAACCGCCACGAGCGATAACCGATCAGGCCGGCGCAGAGCAGGGGAGCTGCATGCGCGGCATCGAGGGTATCCGGCAGCTCGAAGCAGTATCGGGCGTCAGCGAGAGCGTATTCGGAATAACCGCCATCCCGTTGATAGCCCGTGAACTGGGCACGGTCGCAAAGATTCTCCTGTCCGTGCGTGCAGAAGCTGCATTCACCGCAGGTGTATCCCAGCCACGGCACGCCCAGCCTAGTGCCGGGCGTCAGGTCCACGCCGCTGCCGCACGCGACCACCTCGCCGACGATCTCGTGACCGGGCACGATCGGTAACCGCGGATCCGGCAGCTCGCCGTCCACGACGTGCAGATCGGTGCGGCAGACGCCGCACGCAAGCACTTTCAAGAGTACCTGACCTGCGGGTATCTCATTGACCGTGCGCTCCTCCAGCACGAGCGGCTCGCCAGGCCGATGCAAACGCATGGACTTGAAGGTGACGGGCTTCATAAGCGGGAGCAGTATAGGCTGCTCCCTGCGATTGGAAATACGCGGTGGCGCGCACTGGCTAGCGCTCGGTCACAGGTCGCAGCTGCTCCGAAAGGCAGACCGCCACAAGAGAACTCGTGGTAGCTATACCACGCTCACCTCTATCTCTGGGTACTTGTCCTCATAAAAGGCAATGCGTTCTTTCAAGTCTGCGTGCTCCTCGTAAGGCGTCTCGTATGTCCAGGCGGCATCCGGTAACGTGCCGCCATTTGCGTGCACGCTGAAATACTTTGCCTTGCCCTTGAAGGGACATTCCGTAGTGGTGCTCGTCCGTTCGAGCGCTGCGAAATTCACGTCGTTCCGTGGGAAGTAGTACCGCGCAAGATGTTCGTCCTCGTCCACGCGAATCACGTCTCGGGAATCCGCCAGCACCTGACCGGCAATGCGCGCCTGCATTCGCTCGGGCACGTGAGTTTCGCGAACGTGGTGATCCGGCCATTTGCGATGTCCAGGCGACTTGCTCATTGAAACCTCCAAGTAATGCCGACATCGGATGAGTCGGTTCAGTTGCATGACGCGTGTTCGAACTGAGTGTTCCAGGAAGTGCCTGCGGATCGCCGCACAGAGGTGGTCTGGCCAATGCAGCATGCGAGCCGATTAGCCACAGATGTGCAGATATCGGCTGATCCGTGGTCAGGGTTCTAGAGCGCAACCGCACGGTCGCAGACGAGGCGCTGTGAGCCGGATCACAACGTCGCGAACGCAAGCCAAGCACTGACAGCGAACGTATTAAGCTGACGTGGATGAGTCTTGCTCTCCGGCGCGATCGCGCCGATCGTTATGCGGCTTCATCTACCGACGCTTCTGTTGGTTGCGCAGCTGATCTCGTGTGCTTGTGGCTTCATGCACTTGCTGGGGCCGCGGACGACGAGATCGCCGTTCTATATCTGGTTCGAAGGCGCCTTCCTGAGCGTGCCGGTCGCCGTGGTCTTCTATCTCCTTGCGGCGCGCGGTGAAGACTGGGTTTGAGCTTACCCGGCGGGCAATGTAGTTGCGACGCTGGTGGTCGCGCTCATCTGGGTCGGTGGAAGGAGTGTCAACGAGCGTTCCCTGCCACTCAAAACGGCGTTCTTGACGCCCGTGCTCATCATAGGTGCCGCAGCTTGTCGGGGTTCCTAGTAATGTAGATGGCCGAGATGCGGCCTTCCGAGATCAACAGACCCGTGGTCTGCACGATCCCGCCTCCCTCAATCGTAATGAAGCCGGGAAGTCCGTTGATGTTTACGTGACGGACGAGTCGTGACGGTGATGTTTTGAATTCCAGGGCGAGCTGCGCATGGCGCGCCATGACTGCGTCGATGCCGACCAACGGATGCATCGATGCCGGCGCTTTGCCGCCGCCGTCGGCATAGGCGACCACGTCGTCAGCCAGGAGTGATCGGATTTTCTCCAGATCTCCCTTGCGTGACGCGGCGAAGAAGGCGGCGGCGATCTTTCGCCCCTGTTCCTTGCTGACGGGGAAACGTGGACGGGCCGCCCTGACGTGTTTCCGCGCACGGCTCGCGAGCTGGCGGCATGCCGTGGCGGGACGCTCGATGACATAGGCGATCTCGTCAAAGCTCATGCCGAAAACGTCGTGGAGCAGGAAAGCCGCGCGCTCCAGTGGCGACAGCCGCTCGAGGGCCATCATCAATGGCAGCGTGATGTCGTCCATGGATTCTGCATCGTCATCCTCGATGATGGGCTCCGGCAGCCAGACGCCGATGTAGGTTTCCCGCTGGCGTCGCGCAGACTCGAGCTCATTGAGACAGAGCCGGGACACGGTGGTCGTGAGCCAGGCGGCGGGCTCTCGTATCGCATCGTGCTTCGACCTAGCCCACCGGATCCAGGCTTCCTGAACGATGTCTTCGGCGTCGCTGACGGATCCGAGCATGCGGTAGGCCAATCGGATCAGGCTAGGACGCAGGGCGGAGAAAAGCTTGTCGGGCTGCACAGGCGATCTCCGAAGAGCTGAGGAACCGGGTGCTATCAGGTCGTCATGGGTACGAGTTGCTGGCCCCGGACGAACTGCAAGGTCACCAAGGCAACGCGCCTGCCAAGATAACGCGCCGTTGCGATGTCAGATTCCGGAGGAGCGATATCGGGGCCTTCGTCGACATTTGACTGAGCCGCGGCGCCGAGCCAAAACCCAAGCCGGTTCAAGTCGTTCTCCGATCCACAGCTGGAGTTGTTGGCCGGAGGCAGATCCAGATTGACCCAATGCATGCCGTGCTGAGCGGCGAAAATCACCAGCTGGATCAGCGTGGCCAGCTTGTCGCCGGCGCGCGCACCTGAGTTGGTGAATCCTGCAGCGAGCTTGTTTCGCCAGCGATAGCCTTTCGCCATGATGGCACGGGAGGTGGCGTCCTGGAACGCTTTGAACCGCGCCGACGGTCCGCCCATGTAGGTCGGCGTGCCGAACACGATGGCCTGCGCCGCCGCAAGCGCCTCCCAGTGGTTTTCTGCCTCTTCCACTGACATAAGAAGCGATGTGACGCCGTTTACTTCCTCCACGCCTTGTCTAACGGCCTCCGCTTGGCGAGCGGTATGGCCATAGCCGGTGTGATAGACAATAGCCACGCAAACGGCAGAGGAATCCTTGATCATCATGAGCTTCGTGGAACGTACGGTCATACCGAAAGACATGACCGCAGAGCCGCCCGGAGTGTGACATCACGGGCACGGGTGCCTCAGTAGAGGGTTTCAGGAATCATGGTTCTTTTCGTGCACGACAGGCACAACGTGGCGTGACCAGCTCCTCGCAGGCCATCGCTGCGTGGAGCGCTGACATTCAACGGTGGCAGTGAAGAGCTTCAGATCGTGTGGCGGACAGATCGGTTGCTAAGGAATGGAGAGTGAGGTTGCATCGACATCTTCGCCTAGCTGGACTGCGATTGCACTTCTCGGTGCTGTGGTGTTCGGTCTCGAGCGCGAGATCACGACATTGCTCATGCAAGCGTGAGAATGTTGATTTTTCTTCGGGGTGTTGGCGCAGGGCATTGCACTTGGGACGGTGGTCCGCGCGTTATGGCGCGGTTGCCTGTTCCTACGGAAAAGATGTGGCGGCGTTTGGGGTGTTATCAGTGGCAGTTGCCATAGAGTCAGCCGACGCGCGTTGCGCGCGTCGGCCGTGCAGTGCATTACTCCGTGGCAACTCGCTTCAGCATGCCGTGCATTCCGATCCAGCGCACGAAGGCATCGAACCAGCCGGTGCTCGTCGTTTCCTTCGGATACATTCCGAACCCATGGCCACCCTGTTCATAGAGATGAAACTCCACGGGACGCTTCGCAGCTCTCCAGCTCTCGATGAGTCCGAAGCCTGCGTTCGCGAAGAAAGGATCGTCGGCGGCCAGGGCGACAAATAGAGGCGGCGCATCAGACGGCACTTCCATCGACATCAACGGACCGTAGATGTTGCCGATGAAAGCGGGCTTCGCATCCCCGCCGGCCATCACGGTCGCCATCGTCAGCATCGCGCCAGCAGAAAAGCCAACCATGCCGATCCGGTTCGGGTCGATACGCCACTCCGCAGCACGCTTGCGGATCAGCGCGAATGCAGCGCGAGCGTCTTCGAGCTGCGGAGCGATGCTGGCCAGCATCTCGTCAGGATCGGGGCGGCGCGGCGGTTGCGCACTGCCGGAGAACATTTGCCGCATGGATTGCTCGAACTCGTCCATGTCGGCGGGTGTCTGGATCAGGCGGTACTTGAGGACGAAGGCGGCAACACCTTTTTCGGCCAGCGCGCGGGCAACGTTCCAGCCTTCGTTCTCCATGGACAGGGTACGGAAACCTCCGCCAGGGGCGACGATAACGGCAGCGCCGCTCGCCTTAGCCGGATCCGGAAGAAAAGGTGTAAGTGTCGCAATGGTCACATTCCGCGCGAAGTGGCTGCCGTACTGCTTGTGCCAGGTTTCCGGATTCTTCGCGCCCGGCAACGGCCCGGTCCCGAGCTCGATCGCATCGGGCTGCGGTGGCGTGGGGATGGGGGTCATCTTGTCGTCTTGCGCCTGGACGGGCGATGTAAGCATCGCGGCCAAGGCGAATCCGACTGCCATCAAACGAACGGGTGTTGTTCCCGCAAACGCTCGCTTTGTCCAGAACTTTTGCATTTCTTATCTCTTCCTGGTGTGAGGTGGGTTCCTGAATCATCCTAAATCAAAACATATCACCGTATGGATTGAGAAGCGTCAGGCCCCGTTGCTGAAACAAAACATGGCACGCCGGGTATTGGTCAATAGCGCGGGTTGAGCTGGCGGGTGCTGAGCCGGATTTTCCCTAGGTGACGTCCCGTTCGCCAAGACGTCGTCCTGGCAGGCGTAGATGCATCTCACGCGAAGTCACACGGACGTGATCCACTTACTCAGTCACGACGGTGCCGCCGGAAGGCAGATCACGTCGCCGATGTCTCACACCTGAACCCGCGATGCGACGAATGAATCTCATCTGATATGAATAGAGCGATTGCTGTACTTTGCTCGATACTGATCTCATTCGCTGGATGCTCGGGACTCCATCCGTCCAGATCGGTATACGAGTACAAAATCAACCTCAATGAGATTGACAACGACGAGCTTTTCGTTGAGCTGGCTTTTCGCGGCCACTTGTCCGACCCCAGCTACTTCTGCTTGCCCAAGATCGTGCCTGGCGTTTACGACGCACTCGACTATGGAAAGTTCGTAAGTGGTCTCAACGCTTTCGACGCTAGAGGTCACGCGCTCAGCGTGGATCGGCTCGATACCAATTGCTGGGTCGTCAAAGGAGCGAGAAGAAGCATCACCATCGAGTATAAGGTGAGTGACGGTTGGGAAAGTTTCGACTTTCAGGACATCAGGCCTTACCGCTCTTCCGAAAGTCACTTCGATGACGCTGTTTACATTCTCAATGCGAATTCCATCTTCGGATACTTCTTGCAGCGCGAGCATCTGCCGTTCAGGATCAGCGTGATGAAGCCTGAAGGCTTCCATGGCGCGACCAGTCTGACCAAGACCAAGTCCACGAGAAGTGAGGATCAGTATATTGCGCCCAATTACCGGACTCTGGTCGACAGTCCCATCATGTATGCGCCGCCGGATACCGTGACACTGAAGCTGCCTGGAATCGCCGTTAATGTGGCGGCCTATTCGACCTCAGGAAAGAAAATCGCCAACGAGCTGGCTCAGCATATCGCTCCACTTGTGAAGAATCAGGTGGAGTACTTGGGCGGCAAGCTGGCAACGGACAAGTATACTTTCATTATCTACCATTCCGAGAATCTGGAGGACGAGAGGTATTTTGCAGATGGACTGGAGCACAACCAGTCAGCGCTCGTGCTACTGCATGCGCCCCTCGATATGGAGGTCCTGAGAAGGAACGTCTTCAATTTGGTGAGTCATGAGTTCTTTCACACCCTGATTCCGCTAGGGCTTCATTCTCATGAGATCGCCAGTTTTGATTTCAACAACCCAAGTTTCTCCAAGCACCTGTGGCTGTATGAGGGCATGACGGAGTACTTCACCATTCACATGCCAGTGAAGCAGAGAATGGTGACGCTGGAAGAGTTCTTTCGGGTCGTTGAAAGCAAGATCGCCGGAATGAGGAAGTTCACCAATTCGGTGTCCTTCACAGAATTGAGCAGGAATGTGCTGAGCATGCCGGACGAGTACATGAATGTGTATTACAAGGGCGCGCTCATCAATCTATGCCTCGACATTGAGCTACGGCGGTTGAGTAACGGCGCTTATGGCGTCCAGGATCTGGTATCGGACCTGATGAAGAAATACGGCAAGGACAAGCCGTTCAATGATGATGATCTATTCGACGACATATATGAAATCACCGGTTATCCGGAAGTAAGAGCCTTCATTGAACGGCATGTTGAAGGGACACACGAGCTGCCGCTGAGAGAGAAGCTGCAGCAAGTAGGTTTAAGCCTCGACATGGAGACTGGAAGAGTATCGGAAACGGAACCGACGTCAGAAGCGCAAAGGCGGCTGCGCAAGCATTGGATCAATCACTGAGTATTGTTCAAGCGGGTTGAGCTCGACGTACGCCGGGCTGCACGGCGCGCATTGGACGCATTGGGACAGGCTGAGGGCCTCACGGACGAGCGACGAGGCAGGCCCCTTCCTTGGGGGCCGCCGCACGCATGGATGTCCTCACTTTGGGTGAATGTACAGGGAGGACGTAGACAGCGCCTAACGTCTCCATGGGATGAGTTCCCCAGCGCTAGTGGGTATCCCGCGTCGAGGCGCGCTCAGTCGGCCACGAGCATTGATGCGGGTGCGCCACGATCCATCACGAAGAACACCAGGAACTTCGCGCGCTCCGTGTCACTGGCATTGCGCGAGACCGTGTGAATGTCGGCCGGTGACTCGTAGAAGGTCTCGCCGGCACTCAGGCGCGTCTCGTTCCCGCCCTTCACCTGCATGACGATCGTGCCTTCCAGGACATACACGAACGTATGCGCCTGATGCTTGTGGGGAGGCGAGGCGCCGCCGGGCGCATACTCGACCGTCAGCATCGTGACCTCCTTGTTCGGCAGCTCCGGCAACGTACGCGTGAGAAGCGGCTCCACGACGGCGCTGGAAGCCGCATTACCTCGATCCGCGCTCGAGCTCGCAGCGGCGAGTAGCGAGCCGATCGCGATGAGCAGTATCTTCGAGTCCCTCATGTGCACCTCCATGCGGCCTGCACAATTATCAGGCGCTTGTCGACAACGACCCCGGCCGGTAATCGCCGGCGGGTTTGGCGAATGCGATCGAGAGCCGGTTCCAGCCATTGATCTCAACGATGCACAAGGTCAGGACGACGAGCTCCTCCTCGCTGAAGAACCGACGTGCGCGCTCGTACACCTCATCAGGCACCTGCTGGCGCTCGAGCCGTGTGACAGCTTCCGCCCACTCGAGTGCTGCACGCTCGCGGTCCGAGTACACCGTCGCTTCGCGCCACGCGGCCAGCAAGTAAAGACGCTGCTCCGTCTCTCCCGCGAGGCGGGCATCCTTCGTATGCATGTCGATGCAGAAACCGCAACCATTGATCTGCGACACGCGCACCTTGATGAGGTGCAAGAGCGAATGATCGAGCTTGGCGCGCACAGTCGCGCTCAGATTGAGCATTGCGCTGAACGCTTCGCGATGGCGAACGGGATCGAGCTGAATTCGTGCAGTCATGCGGTCCTCCAGAAGAGACGATGGCCGCGAATGCGGCGGTTTCATCTGGAAGACGCAGCACCCTGCGATTCTGTGACAAGACCAGCGAACGAGCGCAGCTTGTCGGGGTTCGCGATCGTATAGAACGCATAGATGCGCTCGCCATCCGTCTCGATCGTGGCGACAGAGTGCAGCTGTCCGTTGTAGAAGGACGCGATGGCTGGCTCACCGTTGACGCGCACGATTTTGCGCTCTGCACGAAGCTGCGCGCGTCGCCGTGCGACGGCGTACCACAGCCACGCGATACGCTCGGCGCCGATGAGCGGACGATGAACCGCAACCGCCTTGCCGCCGCCATCGGAGATCATGACCGCATCCTGCGAGAACAGCTGGATCAGCTCTTCACGATCGCCACGATTCGCGGCGGCGATGAATCGTTCGAGCATGCGCGTACGCGTCGCGTCGTCCACCCAGTAGCGGCGCTTTCGAGCCGTGAGCTTCTCGCGCGCGCGGTGGATGAGCTGCCGGCACGCCACCTGCGATTTGCCGAGCGATTCGGCGATATCGACATAGTCATCATCCAGAATGTCATGAAGCACGAACGCGGCGCGCTCCTCGGTAGAGAGCGCTTCGAGCAGGGTCAAGAACGCGATCGATACGCTCTCCTCTCGCTCGAGTGCGATCTCGGGCGATTCCATGTCGGGCTCGGACAGCGGTTCCGGCAGCCAGGGACCGAAATAGTGCGCTCGCTCGACCTGCGCCCGTCGTAGACGATCGATCGCAAGGCGCGTGACTGTGGTCGTCAACCACGCCTCGGGCGATCTGACGCGCGCGATGTCCGAGCCCTGCCATTTGATCCATGCATCGTGCAGCACGTCCTCGGCGTCGGTGCGAGAACCGAGCATGCGATAGGCGATGCCCATCAGCCGTGGACGTAGGGACTGGAAAATGGCAGCGTTCTGGCTCATGGCGGTCTCGCTCTTACTGTGCGGCGCGCGTGCAATCTGCTGACAGTGCCGGCAGTTTCCCCGTCACTGCCAGCACTCAATCAGACACGCGGCCGCTGGAAAAGAGTGTCCAGAGCGTAAGACGCACGAGCCACGCGTTTTGTGACAAGGTGGTGCTCACGCGCTGAGAAGGGGAGCACTCGCCTTGGAGTGAGCTGTCTTACCTGGTTCCCATGTTCCAGGTCAGCTTGAGCCACGTCGTACGTCCAGGCTCATTGATGCGCACCGGATCTGCCGGATAGCCGAAATCGGCGGAGCCGGCGAGGTTCAAGTGTTCGGCGTAGGTACGGTCAAGGAGATTGTCGATGCCGAACGCGATGCCGAGCCAGAAGGGCATCGATACCATCCGCGGCTGCAACATGCATTCGCGAGAAGGAGCGTTCATGGCGTACCGCGCTCTCCTACGAATTCGGACGGAGATGGCGCGGGTCCTGGTTATATTCTGCGGAATGCTGGGAGTCGATCCCAGCAGAGCTGCGAAAGTTTATGCCGTTGTGAGGCCGCGTCCATGATAAGCGCATCAACTACGCGCGCATCGCGTGCCCGACTCGCAATACCAATCCGCTCTTGCACACGCGCTATGCGCGGTGCTTAGCCTTCTGAATATATGAACGACGCATGACAGGCCAGCAATTGTCGATCTACATCAGTATCGCTTCCGTTGCTATCGCGGTTCTGTCTCTTGTACTGGCTTTTCATTCTTGGCGAGAGGCGAATCGCCCGTTGGTGTCAGCTCGAATCTCAGTGGCCGCCGGTGGCAATACTGCAACTGCGCTCAATATCGTGGTTGAAAATACGGGGAACCGGCCCGCAAGGAACATCCGCCTTTTAGGCCAAACCCATACACGGCGCACGCATCTGGAGATGACGTGATAGCAGAGCGTGTCCCAGATCCTAGCGTGCGTAGCTCATCGGTGAGCGATCGATTTATCAATGGCGCTCACCATAGGTCAGCACCACGTGCTCGGGTGCGCAAATTTTTCCGTGAATCGCGCAATATGCGGGGGTGTCCGGACGACACCACAATCGTATGCGCGAAGCTAGCGCGGCTTTATGTTATGTGTTTACCGCATGCTGGACACGTAGTCGCGCGGCAGCTGAACTGTGGCGTTAGCCATCGTGTGGTAATGCAACTATGACGATTCCAACGTTTCAGGAAATTACGCTGCCCCTCTTGAAGATTGCCGGAGATGGGAAGGTGCATATGCTCGCGGAAGTTCGCAAAGACTTGGCGAGGCATTTTGGGTTGTCTCCCGCTGAGGAAGAGGAACTTCTGCCCAGCGGGAGGCAGAGTCGCTTCGCTAACCGGGTTGCGTGGGCCAAGGTGTACCTGCAGCGGGGAGGCCTTCTTTCCTCGCCAGGCCGCGGCCAGTTTCAGATCACGGATCGAGGGCGAGAAGTTCTGGCAGATCCGCCGGCCAAAATAGACATCAAGTTCTTAGAGCGCTTTCCTGAGTTCCTTGAGTTTCGTTCCCGCGAACCGGAGTCAACCGCTCCGGCGACCGAGGTGCCCAATGCTACGACACCAGAGGAGGCGCTCGAGGCCGCGTACCTCAGCATTCGGGCGGGATTGGCGTCTGAGCTGCTGGGTCGCGTGCGGACTGTCAGCCCGCGCTTTTTCGAGCAACTTGTTGTCGAGTTGCTGCTGAAGATGGGTTACGGTGGTACAGGCGGCGTTAGCGAGGCGATCGGAAGATCGGGTGACGAAGGTATCGACGGCATAATCGCTGAGGATCGGCTAGGTTTAGAACTGGTTTATCTCCAAGCCAAGCGATGGGAAGGCACCGTGGGTCGACCGGAAGTTCAGAAGTTCGTCGGCGCGCTTCACGGAAAGCGGGCGCGAAAGGGGGTATTTATTACCACCGGAACCTTCTCTGCTGATGCGCGTGCCTACGTTCAAAACATCGATCCGAAGGTGGCACTTATCGACGGTGCCCAGCTCGCACAGCTTATGATCGATTTCGACGTTGGCGTCTCACCCGACCGAACGTACCAAGTGAAGAAGATCGACTCCGACTATTTCGAGGAAGACAGCTGACCTGCGCATCGACAACGACGACCTTCGTCTGCTGTTTGGGCCCGGTCATGCGTGCTGCTAGATTGTAGGCATGGCGCACCGGATCCGTTGATCGAAAAGGCAGACACGCTTTAGAACATGCGTATACTCAAGTCAGTACCTTTTGTTGGTCGAGGGACGGATGTGGCCGCCGAAGGGGCGATGAAACCGATCGATCCGTTGCAAGCATTGCGCGTGGGTGAGAACTCTGATACTCGTTCCCCAGCACTTGGGTGATCGGGCGTGGACTACTCCACCTTGGTACACGTCCGGCCCGCAAGTCGCGGGGATTGCCGATGAGATAATCGATTAGGCGTCTTGCGACGCTGGCTGGTTCGATAGTCGGTATACATAAGCAAGAGGAAATCTTGCAGACCCGTGCTGAGACTATTCCATGGATGATCTTTCCCCGTCGGATCTGAAATCGATCCTGCATTCAAAAAGGGCGAACATCTATTACTTGGAGCATTGCCGTGTTCTAGTGAACGGTGGGCGGGTCGAGTTCGTAACAGAAGAGGGGAAACGATCCCTCTACTGGAATATTCCGATCGCAAATACGACAACTGTCTTGTTGGGTACGGGAACGTCAGTTACCCAAGCCGCCATGCGGGAGCTGGCAAAGGCAGGTGTGCTCGTCGGTTTCTGTGGGGGCGGCGGTACCCCTCTCTTCAGCGCAAACGAAGTAGATTTCGAAGTTGCTTGGTTTTCTCCCCAGAGCGAATACCGGCCTACCGAGTATTTGCAGCTTTGGATCCGGTTTTGGTTTGATGATGTGCAGCGGCTGGAAGCCGGACGAATGATTCAGCGCGCGAGGTTGAGTCAAATCCGAGAACAGTGGTTGCAAAACCGTGTCTTGAGGGACCTTGGGTTTCGTATCGACGAAAAGGTGCTCCAAGGGGTGCTCGAGCAAAGCCTCGGCGCGATCACCGCAGCACCGGACGTAACTCATCTTCTAACAGAAGAAGCTCGGCTCACGAAGAAGCTGTTTAAGATTGCCGCAGATGTCACCAATTACGGCGAGTTCACACGAAGTCTGCGTGGAACCGGTGCCGACCCCGCAAATCGTTTCTTGGATCACGGAAACTACCTCGCATATGGACTTGGTGCCACAGCGACATGGGTGCTCGGCTTGCCACATGGCCTTGCTGTGCTTCATGGCAAGACAAGACGAGGAGGTCTCGTCTTCGATGCTGCGGACTTGATCAAGGATGCACTCGTTCTGCCACAAGCCTTCCTATCGGCAACCAAAGGAGATGACGAGCAGCAATTTCGGCAGGCCTGTATCGAGCAGTTCACGCGGTGCGAAGCGCTCGACTTCATGATCGATACGCTCAAGTCGATCGCGGGAACGCTGGGGAGAGCATCGCCGTGAAC
>PKRE01000012.1 GCA_017577615.1 Gammaproteobacteria bacterium
CACATCTCGGGCAAGATGCGCAAGAACTACATCCGCATCCTGACCGGCGATCAGGTGACCGTTGAGCTGACACCATACGATCTGACGAAGGGACGGATCGTCTACCGCAGCCGCTAATACGCGTGGCGAAGTGAGTCAGGGGCCGCGGGCTCCGGGCCACAGCCGGACGATCTGGTGGACAATCATGCGTCGATGAAAAGGCCGGCGAAAGCCGGCCTTTTCATTTTCTTTCGATCGACCTTTGGGATCAGCTGTCCTCCAAGAGCGGCTGCTCGTCTTTCGCCCGCGCGTCCACCTTCAGCGTGTCGTCGGGCCCCACTGTGACGTAGGCATGCCCACCGTCGACCAGGCGGCCGAACAGCAGCTCCTCCGCGAGCGGGCGCTTGATCGATTCCTGGATGACGCGTGCCATGGGCCGCGCCCCCATCTTCGGATCGTAGCCCTTGCGCGCCAGCCATTCGCGGGCGGCATCGTCCACGTGCAGCTGAACGCCTTTCTGCTCGAGCTGGGTCTCGACCTCGACGAGCATCTTGTCCACCACCCGCTGAATCGTGCGCGCATCGAGCGGGTTGAACTGGATGATGGCATCTAGGCGGTTGCGGAACTCGGGAGAGAACAGCCGCTTGATCGCCTCCATCCCGTCGCTCGAGTGATCCTGCTGCGTAAAGCCGATGGACGGGCGGCTCATCTCGAACGCACCGGCATTGGTCGTCATCACGATGATGACGTGACGGAAATCCGCCTTGCGGCCGTTGTTGTCCGTCAGCGTGCCATGGTCCATCACCTGCAGCAGCAGGTTGAAAACGTCGGGGTGTGCCTTCTCGATCTCATCGAGCAACAGCACCGAGTGCGGATGCTTGTTGATGGCCTCTGTCAGCAAGCCGCCTTGATCGAAGCCGACGTAGCCCGGCGGTGCACCGATCAGACGGGACACCGTGTGACGCTCCATGTACTCCGACATGTCGAAGCGGATGAGTTCGACACCAAGCGCGATCGCCAGCTGGCGTGTCACCTCGGTCTTGCCGACACCGGTCGGACCCGCAAACAGGAACGAGCCGACGGGTTTGCGTTGGTCGCCCAGGCCAGAGCGCGACATCTTGATTGCGGACGCGAGCGCCTCGATCGCGGCGTCCTGGCCGAAGATCACGAGCTTGAGGTTGCGCTCGAGATTGCGCAGCACGTCCTTATCGGACGTCGACACGTTCTTCGGCGGGATGCGTGCGATACGCGCCACCACATCCTCGATCAGTTCCGTCGTGACGATCAGCTCCCGATCGGCTGGCGGCCTGAGACGCAGGCGAGCGCCAGCCTCGTCGATGACATCGATGGCTTTGTCGGGCAGCTGACGATCGTTGATGTGGCGCGCCGCCAGCTCCGCCGCGGCCTTAAGAGCCTCGTCGGAGTACTTCACCCCGTGATGCTCCTCGAAGCGCGGCCGTAGACCTTTCAAGATCTCGATCGTTTCCGGCACGGTCGGCTCGAGGATATCGATCTTCTGGAAGCGACGAGCGAGCGCGTGATCCTTCTCGAAGATGCCGCGGTACTCGCTGTAGGTCGTCGAGCCAATGCAGCGCAGCTCGCCGTTCGCGAGCGCAGGCTTGATGAGGTTGGAGGCATCCATGACGCCGCCCGAAGCCGCCCCAGCGCCGATCACGGTATGGATCTCGTCGATGAAGAGAATGGCGCCAGGAATTTTCTTCAGCTCGGCGAGCACGCTCTTCAGGCGCTTCTCGAAATCGCCACGGTACTTCGTCCCGGCAATCAGCGCGCCCATGTCGAGCGCGTATACCGTGCAGTCGGCGAGCACATCGGGCACCTTGTCCTCGACGATCATGCGCGCGAGGCCTTCGACGAGCGCCGTCTTGCCCACGCCAGCTTCGCCGACGTACAGCGGATTGTTCTTGCGTCGACGGCACAAAATCTCGATGGTGCGCTCGATCTCGAGCTCGCGTCCGATCAACGGATCGATGCGGCCCTCCATCGCCAGCTTGTTGAGGTTGGTCGTGTACTTCTCGAGCGCAGTGCCGCCTTCCACGTCACGATCGGTGTCAGTGCCTGAAGACGCCTCGTCCTTCTCGGCGCGATCGTCTGCGATCTTCGACAAGCCGTGCGAGATGTAATTGACCACATCGAGCCGCGCCACGTCTTGCATCGACAGCAAGTACGCAGCGTGCGAATGCTTCTCGCTGAAGATTGCCACCAGCACGTTCGCCGCCGTGACTTCCTTCTTGCCGCTCGACTGCACGTGGAAGACCGCACGTTGCAGGACACGCTGGAAGCCGAGTGTCGGCTGGACCTCGCGGTCGTCGTCGTCCTTCAAGCGCGGCGTTGTCTGGTCGATGAAGTCCTTGAGGTCCTTGCGCAGGCGCGCAACGTCTGCACCGCACGCGCGCAGGATCTCCCGCACCTTCGGCGTGTCCACGATCGCGAGCAACAGATGCTCCACGGTCATGAACTCGTGCCGCGCCTCGCGGGCCGCCTGAAATGCTTCGTTGAGGCAGATTTCGAGTTCGCTGCTTAACACTGAACAAATCTCACCGTAAGGCTGGACGGGCTGTCGCGCGTGCACAAGGCTCCGTCTTCGCCGTGGCACTGGCGCTGTGCGATATGAGACTCAGTGAGAGGGGGGGTTTGTTCCGCACCGACCTCATTACACTCAAGCCTCCTCCATCGTGCACAGCAATGGGTGCTGATGTTGGCGGGCGTAGGTTGTCACTTGGGCAACCTTCGTCTCGGCGATCTCATACGTGTACACGCCGCACACGCCCTTGCCCTTCGTATGGACCTCGAGCATCACGCGTGTCGCAGTCGTCCGATCCATACCAAAGATACGCTCGAGCACGTCGACGACGAACTCCATCGGAGTGTAGTCGTCGTTCAGCAAGACGACCTGGTACAGCGGCGGACGTTTCAGTCGCGGCTCCGCCTCCTCTGTCACCAGCTCGCGGTCATGGTCATATCGTGCGCTGTGTTCCGTCATCACGTCCGACGCATCTTCGCTTTCGCATCTTTATAGGGGGGAAAGGCACACAATACAAGGCGGCATCCCACGCAACGATCCGCACTGCTAGCAAGTTCGTGGCGCACGGCAAATCGGTGGGACCCGCCGGCGTGACCAACTCGCCGGCTCGGCCACGGACACTTCAGAAGCGTCGCGTTGGTAGCTCATCGGGCGGCCTGGTTTCCGCAGCCCGGCAGGCATTGCGAGCCGCAGACTGACTGTGATGCTGCTGACAGTCTCTTGTGACTTCTTCGTGCGACTCCTTATTATGGTGCGTTATGGTGCAACTGCCTCGAGTCGCTGCTCCGTTCTTCACGCATCCGCCACACCAGTAAATGTCCCTTTCTGCCAGTCTGCAGGAGCTTCGTAGCCAATCGCCACAGCAATGGCTGGATCGCGCGGCGCGTACCCTTCCCCAAGTGCTGTCGGGGGTTCTAGTCGTAGCAATCGCCTGGCAGCTCGTTCAGCTCACATGGCACCTTCTCGAGCCGGCACCGGACCTCGGTGGCGGAGCGATCGTGCCGTCGGCCACCGTGGCCGAACGCCCGAAGGGTGTGGACGTGCAGGCGATCGTCAACGCCAAGCTCTTCGGGACCGCCCCCACCGGGACACCCGCAGTCGGCACGGCCCCTGAGACGCAGCTCAGTTTGGTGCTCTCCGCAGTTTTCGCCGCCGATGAGCCCGAGAAGGGGCTCGCCATCATCGGCGAGTCGCCCCAGCAGACGAAGGTTTACGCCGTCGGCGACACCATCCGGTCGGGCATTCGACTGCATGCGGTCTATCCGGACCGGGTGATTCTGAACCGCGGCGGGGCGCTCGAGACGCTCGCGTTGCCTAAGCGCAGCATGATGCCCGTCGCAGCCCGCCCGGCACCGTCTGCGCCGCAGCCGAACCGCTTCGCCGAAAACTTCCGGCGCGTGGCCGAGACGAACCCCCAGGCCTTCGCCGAGATCGTGCGACCTCAGCCGGTTTTCGCGAACGGGGTGCAACGGGGCTACCGGGTCTACCCTGGCCGCAATCGGCAACAGTTCGCCAGACTCGGCTTACAGCCGGGAGACTTAGTCCTCGCAATCAACGGCACGCCGCTCGATGATCCGCAGCGCGGTATGGAGATTTTCAACACGATCGGCACCTCCGATCGAGTGCAGCTGACGATCGAGCGCAACGGTGAGCCCCAGGAAATCACGGTGAACACGGCGCAGATCACTTTGCCCGACGTCGATACGGCGCCTTCCGGCGAGCAAGACCAATAGGAGCTCGAGCCATGCCTTGCACTGCAGCTCGCCGGATCGCGACCTCTGTCGTATCACGTCGCGGCCCGTCGGCTTTCAATAGAGGGCTAGAGTTCTGGATGGACGCCCAATGACGCTCTGGAAAAACAACAACGCACGTCGACGCGTGCGGAATGCGGCATGGGGTGTGCTGTGCCTGCTGGCGTGGACCGCAGCATCCGCCCAGCAGACGATCACACCTGCATTCCGTGACGCCGACATCACCCAGATCATCGAGGCGGTGAGCACGATCACCGGCAAGACGTTCATCGTCGACCCGCGCGTGCGGGCGAACGTGACGATTCTGTCCAGCACCCCGATGACGCCGGAAGCGTTCTATCAGGCGTTTCTTTCGATTCTTCAGGTGCACGGCTTCATGGCCGTCGAGTCGGGCAACGTCACGAAGATCCTGCCCGACGCGAACGCGCGCCAAGTTCCTGCCAACGATCTGCCGGCCAGTGTCAGCCCGACATCCGATGAGATCGTCACGCAGGTCATCGAAGTCCGAAACATCAACGCTGCTCAGCTCGTGCCGAGTCTGCGGCCGCTGATCCCGCAGCAAGGCCATCTTGCCTATATCCCTGGCACGAACACGCTGGTCATCTCCGACCGGGCAAGCAACGTGCACCGGCTCATGCGCATCATCGCGCGGCTGGATCGGGCTGGGGATGACGAGATCGACGTCATTCGACTCGAGAACGCGAGCGCAGCGGAAATCGTGCGTGTCGTGAATACGCTGTTCGCCGGTCGGGCCGGGGCACAACAAGGCGCTGATTCTGCCAACACGGTCAAAGTCGTCGCCGACGATCGAACCAACAGCGTGCTCATCTCCGGTGAGCAATCGCAACGGCTGCGCATGCGTGCGCTCATCACGCACCTCGACACACCGCTCGAGACCGGCGGCGATACGCAGGTGCGTTATCTCGAGTACGCCGACGCCGAAGCGCTCGCTGCCAAGCTTAAAGAGCAGGTCCAAGGCATCGTTCAGGCCGCAGGACAAGGTGGTCAACAGCAGGGCCAAGCGTCCCAAGCCGAGCGCAGCGTCACGATCTGGGCGGACCCTCAGAACAATGCGCTCGTCGTCACTGCACCGCCCAAGATCATGCGCCAGATCATGTCGATCGTAGACAAGCTCGACATTCGCCGCGCGCAGGTGCAGGTCGAAGCAATTCTCGTGGAAATCACCGCAACCAAGGCTTCTGAGCTCGGCATCAATTGGGCAATTGACGGCACGAATTCCAACTCCACCGTGCCGATCGGAACCTTCAATCAACCGGTCGGCGGCACCAGCATCCTGGACATCATTCAAGGTATCGCGAACCCCGAGAACATTCCCGCGGGTGCGCTCCGAGGCGTCACGCTGGGCGCAGGGCGTTTCCGCGACAACGGCACGAACTTTGCTGTACTGCTGCGCGCGCTACGCGGCGACGGCAACAGCAACATCATTTCCACTCCTTCCATCGTCACGCTCGACAACGAGGAAGCAGAGATCAAGGTGGCCCAAGAGGTCCCCTTCATCACCGGACAGTATGCGGCGACTGGCGCCACACCCGGCGGCACGAACTTCATCAACCCCTTCACGACCATTCAGCGGGAAGAGGTCGGCAACATCTTGAAGATCACCCCGCAGATCAATCGCGGCGACACCGTGCTGCTCAAGATCGAGCAAGAGTCCTCGTCGCTGAGCCAAGGTGTCGAGGGCGCCGTCGACCTCATCACCAACAAGCGCACGATCTCAACCAAGGTCATGGTCGAAGACGGCGGCATCATCGTCCTCGGCGGCCTCATCGACGACGTTGCGCGTGAGAGCGAGAACCGCTTCCCGATCCTCGGCTCCGTGCCGATCATCGGGGAACTGTTCAAGACGAGGAGCGGTCAGACTGAAAAACGCAATCTCATGGTGTTCATCCGTCCGACGATTTTGCGTGACGGTGTGCAGGCAGCCATCGAGACCAACGCCAAGTACAACCTCCTACGCGATCAGCAGCTACGCCGCGGCACGAGAGTGTCACTGCTTCCGGGCGAACGTCAGCCTACGCTGCCACCGATCGAAGAGCTGTCGCGTTACGCGGACCCGACGGCCGGTTCGACGCCCCCCGCTCCCGGCACGGATCGCACGCGAATCATCCCTGTGCAGCCGCAGGCGCCCGTCGACACGCAACCGCAGCCCGACGAGGGTGACTCGCCCGAGCCGCGTAACGTGCCAACACCGGAATCAACACAGGAGTTGCGTCCCCGATCGCAATGAACACAATCCGAGACGCTGGCGCGCCAAGCGCATGTCTTCGAGCGCGCGGTCGTATTGCTGAGGCGCTCGCGATCCAAGGAGTTTCATGAGCGCACAAGTCGAAGCTCAGCCGCTGCCAAAGGCACTCGAGCAAGCCGCGTCCGGACTCGCGGCTGCCGAGCCGCACCGATTCACGTTTGCTTTCTGCAAGCGCCACGGCGTGCTGATCGACAAGATCAACGCGGATTCGGCCGAAGGGGTCTATCGTGCCGGCGCTCAACCGTCGAGCATCGCAGAGGTACGTCGAGTGCTCGGCAAGCCGCTGCAGCTACGACGGGTGGACAGCGACACCTTCGATCGGCTGCTGCGCGAGCACTATGAAGGCGGCACGAATACCGCTTTCCAGATGGTCGGCGGCATGGACGACTACACCGACCTCGCCCATCTCGCGCAAGATCTGCCCGAGCCCTCCGACCTGCTGGAAAGCGACGACCAAGCGCCGATTATTCGGCTGATCAATGCGATCTTGACGCAAGCCGTCAAAGAGAACGCGTCCGACATCCACATCGAGCCCTTCGAGAACCGGCTCGTGGTGCGCTTTCGCGTCGACGGCGTGCTGCGCGAAGTGCTGCAATCGAAGCGCGCGGTCGCCTCGCTCATTGTGTCGCGGATCAAGGTGATGTCGAAGCTCGACATCGCAGAAAAGCGCCTCCCGCAAGACGGCCGCATCTCACTGCGTATCGCCGGGCGTGCAGTCGACGTACGCGTTTCGACAATCCCCGCCGGCCACGGCGAGCGTGTCGTTCTGCGTCTGCTGGACAAGCAAGCTGGACGGCTCGAGCTCCATGCGCTCGGCATGGATCCGCGCACTCAGCGCCTAGTCGACGAGCTCATCCATCGCCCGCACGGGATCATCCTGGTCACGGGTCCGACCGGCTCGGGCAAGACGACCACGCTTTACTCGGCACTCGAGCGGATCAACGATAACACTCGCAACATCATGACCGTCGAGGACCCGATCGAGTACTACATCGACGGCATCGGTCAGACGCAGGTCAACACGAAGGTCGAAATGACGTTCGCGCGCGGCTTGCGTGCCATCCTGCGTCAGGACCCGGACGTCGTGATGATCGGTGAGATACGCGATCTCGAGACGGCGCAGATCGCCGTTCAAGCCTCACTGACCGGCCACCTCGTGCTCTCGACCTTGCACACCAACACCGCTGTCGGCGCGGTCACACGCTTGCGCGACATGGGTGTCGAGCCGTTCCTGCTCTCGTCGAGCTTGATCGGCGTGCTCGCCCAGCGGCTGGTGCGAGTGCTCAATCCCGAGACGAAAATTCCGTACCAAGCGGGTGAATATGAGCGACGTCTGCTCAACCTGCCGCCGGATGCACCCTCGCCCACCCTCTACCGTCCAGGCAACGATCCGAATCACGGTTTCAAGGGCCGCACGGGTATTTACGAGCTGGTCCTGGTCGATGAGACGATGCGCACCATGATCCACGACGGCGCGAGTGAGCACGAGCTCGAACGCTATGCGCGTACGTTGACGCCGAGCATCCGTGACGACGGCCGCGCCAAGATCCTTGCTGGCATTACCACGATCGAGGAAGTGCTGCGCGTGACACGGGAGGACTGACTGGGCTTGAGGCTGAAACTGGGGGCTCGAGCGAAAAACCTCGGTACACTTGCTCGGGTCATGAAGCGCAGTTGACTTCCACGCGAGAACAATGAGAGTCGCTGACAGTGATCTAGCCGTCGGTGCGCATCGGGCGACTCCCGCTAGCGTGCCCGCCCGCGTTGCGTGCTCGTCCCAGTCCCCGACCTCCAGTCCCCAGTCCTGCTGATGGCGGCCTTCGAATACATCGCACTCGATTCCAGCGGACGCGAACGCAAAGGCGTTCTGGAGGGCGATACCGCGCGTCAGGTTCGTCAGCTGCTGCGCGAGCAGAACCTGTTGCCGGTCCGTGTCACGGAAGTGTCACAAACCGAGCGCCGGGGCAAGCTTACGTTCTCGCTGCGCCGAGGCGTCTCCGCCGCGGACCTGGCCCTCCTGACGCGCCAGCTCGCCACGCTCGTCCGCTCCGGCTTGCCGCTCGAGGAAGCACTGCTCGCGGCCTCGGAGCAATCGGAAAAACCTCGCGTCCGCACCATCGTCATGGGTGTGCGGGCGAAGGTGATGGAAGGCCATTCCCTCGCCGACGGTCTCGCGGAGTTTCCTGCAGTCTTCCCGGAGCTCTATCGCGCCACCGTCGCCGCGGGCGAGCAATCGGGGCATCTGGATACGGTCCTCGAGCGGCTCGCAGACTACACGGAAAGCCGCGAGCAGCTTCGCAGCCGCACGATCAACGCGATGCTGTATCCCGTCTTGCTGTTCAGCGTCTGCATCCTGATCGTGTTTATGCTGCTGACATTCGTCGTACCCAAAATAGTGCGGCAGTTCGAAAGCTCGAAGCAGGAGCTGCCAGTGCTCACACAGGCGTTGATCGGCCTGTCCGATTTCATTCGGGATTGGGGCTGGGTGCTGCTCGGCGGCATCGTGCTCGCGGCAGTGCTGTTCTCGCGCTGGTTACGCGACCGCAACGCGCGCCGGCGCTTCCACGCGCTGCTGCTGCGCCTGCCTCTCGTCGGCAAGGTCGTGCGGGGCACGAACAGCGCGCGCTTTGCCCGCACGTTCGCGACGCTCACATCGAGCGCAGTGCCGGTCCTCGAGGCGCTGCGGATCGCCGGCGAGGTTGTCACCAATTTACCGATGCGCGATGCGATCGAGGTCGCTGCCGCGCGGGTACGCGAAGGTGCGCCGATCGGTAAGTCCCTCGGCGCCTCGAAGATCTTCCCGCCGATGATGATCCACCTCATCGCCAGCGGCGAGACCAGCGGCAACCTCGAGGCCATGCTCGACCGCGCCGCGGCGAACCAGGAGCACGAGATGGACGCGATCCTGGGGGCGGTCGTCGGCCTGCTCGGACCGGTGATGATCCTCGTGATGGGCGGGCTCGTACTATTGATCGTGCTCGCGATGCTGCTGCCGATCTTCCAAATGAACGAGCTCATTGCCTGAGCTCGGCGACCTGACGTAACGCCTCGGTACCGTTCGCCCGGCCGGTCTGTCCACCTCGAGCGGTCCCAATACTCCCCTCTTGCCGCCGTTCTCGCTTGTGCTTATATACGCCGTCGTCAGCAAACGGTTCGTTCAACGGAAAACAGTAGCGACATTGGCGCGATGAGCGAAAAGCCGGAAACAGACGACTTCGATGAAGAGGATGGCGACGATACCGCTGTCGATCCAGACGAGCTGGACGTCGATCATCTCATCGAAGACTTAGAGAAGCGCAAGAGAAGCGCAACCAAGATCGGCGAGCCCGCCTGGCGTCGGCTCGAGCGTATTCGCGAAGAGCGCGAGACGGCAGCGCAGCTCGCTGATTTCGACGATTACGACATTTACGACGACGACGAAAAGCCGCCCAAGCGGCGCTAGCCCTGCGGGACCGGAGGTCGGGGAGCAACGTTTGCTCGACGAGCTCGCTTCGACTCCACGACACCGGTCCCTGTTCTCTTGCTCCCGCGCAGGGAGACCCGCCATCCCGCCGCACCAACCTGCGACAGATAACGACGAGCATTCTGGAAACGCCGCGCAGCGGCACCGCGTGCCTACGTGCTGTTGTCCGCTCGGACGCTCACTCGAACGCACAGGCATCCTAAAGCGAAACGCTGCGAGCCGCACACGCTCGGTTCGTTCGCGTTGACGTTCGCGCCGCACCTGGCAGCGGCGATGATCAACGTGTCTTCTCGGGGCACGCGTAAGGCACCGAGATCGCCACGTAACTCTCCTGGCGGCTGGTTCCGACCAACTGCAGGACGAGGTCGTTCGGCGAGGGTTGCAGCACTTCGGCCTCGATCGGAATCAGCGCCTCGCGCCAGCGGATGCGCGTATCCGAGATGATGCCCCACTCCGCAACGCGAAACGGTGTGGAGCATGAGGCCCGCAACATGCTCTTGTCGGGCAAGAAGACAACGATGGTGCCGAGCGGATCGCCACGCGTCACTGACAACCAGATCTTGCCCACGAAGGGCGGCATGCTTTGCTCGTCGGTGGAGACGGAAGCAGAGCTTACTGGAGGCGGCGTAGGTGCAGGCGCTACCGGCGCCTGTTCCGATTGTCGAGAGCAGCCGCACAAGGTCAGCAGTGCGATCGTCGTGACGATCGATTTCCTGGTGCTCATTGAACGTCCTCTATACGACACAACTGGATGACGCGTGACGCACACCTACCAACCGCTTGTCCGATACTTGAGCATGCTTCGGGCGCGAACGATGAACCGTTGCGGGTCATCGGGCGTTACCACGACCTTCCGGGCCGGATAGCTCAACACGACCGCGCGCGCCGGATCAGTGGCGAACGCACGATAACGACCGATCTTCCGGTTCCAGAAGACGCCCGTGTAAGACATGAAGCCGCTGCTGCCGAACAGCTTCAGTGACCCCGTCATTGCTGCATCGTCTCCCGCCACGTTGACCAGACCCTCCAGTGGTAAGCGCGTAACCCAACCCAGGCGCTTGACGATGATCTCATCGTTCGTCAGCACATATCCTCGCACCATGAACAACGCCGAGAGAAGAAGTATGAGTGGCGGTATGAGTACCGCGACGAGTGCCTCACTGGCTCTTGTTGTGTACCACGTGAGGAAAGCCGCTAGCGACGCGAGTGCGAGAAGAAAGCACACCATCATCGAGGTACGCCGCAGCGTCCGACTCCAAGGTGCTCGGAATTCCGTTCCGTTATCCATGCCAGCTTAGGTGTGTTGCAGGAAAGCCGTCCCGAATTTGTTGTGCGCACAAACGCATCCTGCCCTATTCTCCATTCCAACACCCTCCTCTGCCCCTATAATGCCTGAGACGCTCCGCCCACGCTCGAGGCCTACGAGACGGAAACATGTACGTGCCCAGCTCGCAACAATATCAAGACATGGCCTATGCCCGCTGCGGCCGCAGCGGCCTCAAGTTACCGCGAATCTCCCTCGGGCTGTGGCAGAACTTCGGAGGAACGAGCTCCTACGAAAACGCGCGGGAAATGATTCTGCGTTCGTTTGATCGCGGCATCACACATT
The DNA here is from genome assembly GCA_017577615.1 of Gammaproteobacteria bacterium. Classification (GTDB taxonomy): domain Bacteria; phylum Pseudomonadota; class Gammaproteobacteria; order Steroidobacterales; family Steroidobacteraceae; genus Steroidobacter. Next base: position 11,611 of record PKRE01000012.1, read on the forward strand.
TCGACCTGGCCAATAACTATGGCCCTCCGCCCGGCTCGGCCGAGGAGAACTTCGGCAAGATACTGCGTAAAGACCTCGCCGCGTATCGGGACGAGCTCATCATCTCCACGAAGGCCGGCTATTACATGTGGCCGGGACCGTATGGCGAATGGGGCTCGCGAAAGTATCTGCTCGCGAGTCTCGATCAAAGCCTCAAGCGGATGGGTCTCGACTACGTCGATATCTTCTATTCGCACCGCGTCGATCCGGAGACGCCGCTTGAGGAAACCATGCTAGCGCTCGACACGGCGGTACGAAGCGGACGTGCGCTGTACGTCGGCATTTCCTCATACGGACCGAAGAAGACGCGCGAAGCCGCCGCTATCCTGCGCGAGCTCAAGACACCTTTCATAATTCATCAACCGTCGTACTCCATGCTGAACCGCTGGGTGGAAGATGAGCTGCTCGATGTCTTGCAAGAAGAAGGCATTGGCTGTATCGCCTTTTCACCGCTCGCCCAGGGATTGCTGACTGAAAAGTACTTGCACGGTATACCGTCCGACTCACGCGCCGCGCGCGGCGGCTCGTTCGGGCGCCACATGCTCACTGAGCAGAACCTGAGCAATGTGCGTGCGCTCAACGAGATCGCACGGCGCCGCGGACAGACACTGCCACAGATGGCCATTGCCTGGGTGTTGCGACAACCTGCAGTCACGAGCGCGCTCATCGGTGCGAGCCGCTGGTCGCAAATCGAAGAATGCTTGGGCGCCTTGCGCACACCGCTGTTCACGTCCGAGGAGCTCGCCGAGATCGATCGATACGCCCTGGACGGCGGGCTGAATATCTGGGCCGCATCGAGTCAATCGGAATAGGTGTTGGGCGCTGGGGCACTCGGGGACCGGAGACTGGAGGCTGGAGCCAGTCATCCAGTGCGACACATCTACTACCACCGGCAGCCTACAGCCCACTGCCTACGCCAGCGGCCGCTTGTGCGTCTCCTGCAGGAACAACGTGCCGATCACCGCCGACATGAGCGCCACCGCGATCGGATACCACAAGCCGCTATATATATCGCCGGTCGCCGCGACGATTGCGAAAGAAGTCACCGGCAGGAAGCCGCCGAACCATCCGTTGCCGATGTGATACGGCAGCGACAGGGACGAGTAACGAATGCGGGTCGGGAACAGCTCGACGAGCCACGCGGCGATCGGACCATACACCATCGTGACGAGGATCACGAGGTAGGCGCACAACAGGATCACCATAGGATAGTTGACCTGTTCCATGTTCGCCTTTTCCGGATAGCCTGCTGCGGTCAACGCCTGACGCAAACGCTCGCGGAATGCCGCCGTGGCGGCGGCGAATTCCTCATTGGTCATCATTTGGCCGGCGAAGGCTGGGATCTCCATGGCGGTATCGCCATTGCCTATCCGCACGACGGCCACCGATCCTGCCGGTGCCGTTTCGTTCGCATACGGAATGCCCGCACGAGCGAGCACACCCTTTGCGACGTCGCACGACTTCGTGAACTTCGCCTTACCGATCGGATCGAATTGGAATGAACAATCTCCGGGCGCTGCCACGACCGTGACCGGCGCGGTTTCGACCGCCGCCGCAAGAGCCGGGTTGGCGTAGTTCGTCAGTCCCTTGAACACCGGAAAGTACGTGAGCGCCGCTAGCACGCAGCCCGCCATGATGATCTTCTTGCGGCCAATGCGATCGGACAGCGCCCCGAAAAGCACAAAGAACGGCGTCCCGATCAACAACGCCGCGGCGATAATCAAGTTCGCCGCTCTTGCATCGACCTGTAGCATCTTCTCCAGGAAGAAGAGTGCGTAGAACTGACCGCCGTACCACACGACCGCTTGACCTGCTGTGGCGCCAAACAGCGCCAGAAGAACGATCTTCAAGTTGCTCCATTGGCCGAATGCTTCCTTGAGCGGCGCCTTGGACAGTTTTCCTTCCGCCTTGATCTCTCGGAACGCAGGCGACTCCTCCAGCTGCAAGCGGATGTAAACAGATATGGCAAGCAGGACGATCGATACCAAGAACGGAATACGCCACCCCCACTCGTCGAAGGCCTCGCCGAGTATCAACCGACATCCGAGAATCACGAGCAAGGACAAGAACAACCCGAGTGTCGCCGTCGTTTGAATCCAGCTCGTGTACAATCCGCGTTTGCCGTCCGGCGCATGCTCGGCGACATAGGTCGCCGCTCCGCCGTACTCGCCGCCGAGCGCCAGCCCCTGCAGCAGTCGCAGCGCGATGAGGATCACCGGCGCCGCCACACCGATCGTCGCATAACTTGGCAGCATGCCGACCAGGGCGGTCGACAATCCCATGATCACGATCGTCACCAAGAACGTGTACTTACGTCCGATCAGATCGCCGAGTCGGCCGAAGAACAACGCACCGAATGGTCGGACGAAGAAACCGGCCGCAAACGCCAGCAGCGCGAAGATGAATGCGGTGGTCTCGTTGACGCCGGAGAAGAACTGCCTCGAGATGATGACCGACAGCGAGCCGTACAGGTAGAAGTCGTACCACTCGAACACTGTCCCGAGAGAAGAAGCAAAAATCACGCGCCGGTGGCTCTTGTCGAACGCACGGTCGCGAGTTACCACGGCTTCTGCTGTCGTGACCATGAGGTCTCCCAGTGCTGCTGAACGAACATCTGCTGGCGTCGCGGCATCATCGACATCTCATTTCCTGCTTCGAGATGCCTGGTCAGATCGCCGGCGTCGGCAGGCTTATCGTGAATATCCGCGTCCATCCTGGACGGAGCAGCTGGCGACACCAGAAATCGCGGCGCCGTATGACGCGATCGCCATCGCTGCACGGTCGCAGGAAGGTTGCGGGCGAGTGACACCCGGCACTGCGGCACGTTGAACAAGTTGCGCAATGCCGAGCTATGACTTGCTGGTCCTATTCCAGGAGACGATCGCGATAGGCTGTCGCCACGGGCACAGGCAAGACAGGCGCGGTGGTGGATGTTCTTCTTCGTCGCATCGTGTATCCCCCGTATCGGCCCGCCGCGCGCCGGTCGAGTTGAGCCTACAACTCCACTCGATCCTGGCGCGTTGCTGGACGCGTGTGACTATGCTGTCGCAAGTCGGGGCTGGTAGGCAATATGAAAGCGGGCACCGGGCGCTGGGCTCGGAACGCTGACTGCCAGCGCGCTCACGTACGGCCTCCTCCATGAAGCGGATACAAACCGAAGAGAGTCCCGCAGGCGCTCGCGCCACGTGCGCAACGTGACGCTAGGAATCACCCCGCCGCCTCACCAACCACCCCTACCGCCTAACGCCTACAGCCCCAAACCAGCCGCGTGCGCTAGACTTGCCTCTCGGCACATGCACACGTCGCTCGGAGTCGAGATATGCCACGCATTCTGCAGGCTCGCCGTTGCGCGAGCATCCTGGTCTGTCTATTGCTTGCGGCCGCCGCATGGGCGCATCACGGTTGGAGCTCGTACGATACGAGCAAGGTGATGAAGTTCGATGCGGCGCTTGCTGAGGTTCGCTATCGCAACCCCCATGCCGAAGTCGAAGTCGAGCACGAGGGCACGCGTTGGCTTGTCATCCTCGCCCCGATTTCCCGGATGCAGGCACGTGGGCTGCCCGCCGAGCTGCTGACGGTAGGCAAGGTCGTGACGATTGAAGGTTACCCCCGCTCGGATGGCACCGCCGAGCTTCGTGCGGAACGCATCACCGTGGACGGTAAGACGGTCGAGCTGCGCTGAGACGTGACGTTATCGTCCTGGGCACTTGCCCTCGAGAGCTCCGCGCTCGGCGAGTGGATGCGCGCTTCCGCGCTGGCTTACCCGATCGCAAACGTTCTGCATCTATTGGGACTCGTCTCGCTCGTCGGCCCGATCGTGCTGCTCGATTTACGATTGTTGGGCTGGCGGCGCGACTTCGAGTTGCCCGCAGTGTCGAGAGCGCTCACCAAATGCGCCGTTGGTGGTCTGATAATCCTGGCAGTGACTGGCTTTGCCATGTTCTCCGCCGACGCCGGCCCGCTGCTGAGCAGCGGCGTCATGCGAGCCAAGCTGTGCGTGATCGCGCTCGGTGTGCTGAATGCGGTCGTGTTCCGTGCTCTATGGAGCAGTCAACTCGACAAATGGGACCAACGCCCTCCTCTATTGGGACGCTTACAGTCTCTCGCCTCGATCTTATTGTGGCTCACAGCAGGCACGTTAGGACGCTGGATCGCCTACTTCTAGCAATGTCTCGACTGGCCGAATGAGCGTTTGCGGTCTATCATGCGATCGCTTCTTGCAGGAGGTATCGTGTCGATGAGCGCCAAGTCTTCCGTTGCCCCATTCGAGCCGAAGCACATGAAGCTCAGCATCCTGACTGCTGCGCTCCAGGAGCTGACCCCGCGCGAGAAGCGCGATGCGGATCCCGATCTTGCCATCGAGGAATGGCTCGAGTTTGCGCGCGAGATCGGTGCGCCAAACATTCAACTGTCCGCCGCGCTGCACCCGACGCAGGCAGACGTTCCTGCGGAAGCCATGCTCGATCCAGTAGCCAACACGCTCGATCTACGCGAGCCATTCAACAAGCAACGTGCCGCGCGCGTGCAGGCCGCCATGCGCGCGACCGGTGTCGGGCTATCGGACCTCGCCTATTTCGACAACATGCTCACCGCGGACGAAACGGAACGAAGGAAGAAACACGAGTTCATGCTGCGCGTGTTCGACGCCGCCGTCCTGCTGGAGACGGATGCGGTGTGTGGCTTCGTCGGCCGCAACCCGAAATTGGAGATGGACGAGAACCTCGAGATGTTCGAGGCCGTGTTCATTCCCCTGCTCAAGGAAGCCAAAGCACGTGGATTGACGTACCGCGTCGAGCAGTGCCCCATGCCGGGCTGGAATGTGCTCGATCGTTGGCACAACAATATCGCCTACGCTCCGGGCCCGTGGATTGTGTTACATCGCATCTGCGAGAAGCACGGCGTCGGCGATCAGTTCCGCATCCATTATGACCCTTCGCATGCGATCCTCATGGGTCAGGATTCACGCTCGATCTTCCAATACCTCAAGGACGAAGGCTACAACTTCCTGATCGCGGGATTCCATGTGAAGGGTCAGGTCATCGACGCTCGCGGTGTTTCTGCCTGGGGGTACGGCGGACAAACCATGCAACGCGGCGACTGGATCGACGGCAAACCGTCCCCCGAGCCCGCGGATCAAGCGAATGCATGGAAGAAACAAACGGTGTTGTGCGAGCACGAGCTCCCGGGCACAGCCCGTCACGATCCGCTCGCATATCTACAGAACCGAACCGTCGACTGGCTCGATCATCAGCTCGCGGCGCGCGAGCTCCTCGCGATCGATCCTGCCAACACCTACCTCGTGGTCGAGCACGAATACCCTAAAGCGCGTATCCAAGACAAAGAGAAGCTGGCGCCGATTCTGAAAGGCTCGCTTGCCTTCACCAAGGCCATCGACGAAGCGGCCGCGGCGATGTATGCGCTTCAACACGAAGTGCTGCCCGCCCAAGGTATTCCGGTGCAGGGTATCGGCCGCGAGGCGTACCGCAGCTGAGGGCTTCGGCGTCGGGGCTTGGGGCACGGACTCTGGATGCTGCGCGCTGGGCTTCCCTCCCCAGCAACGCGGGGCGGGCTAGGGAGGGGGGACGGAGTGGGGGCGCCAGCCCAATCAATGCGCGACGCGAAAGTCGATGCGCGCAGCGGAGCTCGGAATACAGAAAATATCGATTGGGCTTGTGCGCCCACGCAGCACAAGCGAAGGCAGCGGCAGCGCCTCGATGTCGAAACCCTGATCTTCGAGCGCTGCCTTGACCGCGTCCGAGAACAACATTTCACCGGCACGCGCACGCTGACCCAACCTGGAGGCAACGTTCACCGCATCGCCGACGATGGTGTAGCTCATGTAGTTCGACGAGCCGATATTGCCGGCGATGACCTCCCCGACGTTGATGCCGATCCCCAAGCCCGTCTCGACGCCGTAACGAGCTTTCCACTGCTCCGCCAACCCGGCGAACTCGTCGAGCATCTCGCGTGCTGCACGAACGGCACGCAGCGCCCCATCGGTCTGCTCGACGGGCACACCGAAGCCGACCATGAGGCTGTCTCCAGCCATGTTGAACACAGTGCCGTCGTAACGGAACGTGATGTCGGTCAGGAGCGCAAAGAATTCGTTCAATAGCTCCACCACCTTTGTCGGCTCCAGACGCTCCGCCAAGCTCGTGAAGCCGCGCATATCGGCAAACATGATCGCAGCGCGAGTACGCACACGAGGTCCGACAAACACGGCGTCGCACTGATCCGGGTCGGCCAGAATCTGATCGGCCAGCTGTGGCGACAGATATCGACGGAACGCTGAACGAATCGCCTCGCGCCGTCTCACTTCCTCGGCGAGCTGCTCAGCCGCGTGCTGGCGGCGCACCGCGCTACTGCGCAACAGACATCGTATTCGGACGAGAAACTCTTCGCGGCGAACGTGATGCAACAAGAAATCGTCGACCCCAGCCTCGAACGCGGCCAAGCGCGACTTCGCCGAACGAGCGAGCGCAACGACCGGCACGAAGATCGTGGCGGGATTTTCCTTGAGAACGCCACAGACCTGCACGAGACCGGCCGCATCGTCCGCCATGTCCACAACGATGAGGTCGGGAGTCTGCCGCGCCAAGCTGGCACGGATCTCGTCAGGTCCAATGGCTTCGGAAATTTGAATGTCGGAGGCTTCGGTCAGCTTTCCGAGGAGCACAGCGCTCGCCGGGCTATTGCCGACCAGCAGCGCGCGATATGTCTGGACAGTCATGAATGCGGCCTTCTCCCCAGGGCCGCTCGGCAGCAAACTGTGAAAGAACAAGACCAGTATGCGTGCATGCGTCCCCTATATCGTTTTGATTATGGCTATAGGGTAACAAGCAAAAACAATCGTGCAATATTGGGGCTGGGGGACTGCGGGCTGGGGCAAGCGCGCATTCGCGCGTCGGCCCGAGCTCCAAGCCCGTAGGCTCAAGCGACGGGCTCTGGATACTGGGCGCTGGGCGGCTCTGGCTAGAGGTGCGCTGGCTCCAGCCTCCAGTCTCCAACCCGCACTCAATTCTTAACCAAACACGCCATAAGCTCCGCGACCGTACGTGCCTCAAGCTCGTGTCGATCCGCGAACGTCTTGCTGATCAGGTCGCTCTGCTTCGGTGAAAAGTGCGCCGTCACAGCGCGCTTGAACTTCTCCACCAGCATGGGAATCGCCTCCGCTCGGCGCTCGCGATGGCCGACCGGATAGTCGACCGCCACGCGTTCTGTCGCCGTGCCGTCACGGAAGAACACCTGCACGGCGTTACCGATATAACGCTTATCCGGCGCGTAGTAGTCGCGCGTAAAGTCGGGGTTTTCGCGCAACTCCATCTTTGCGCGCAGCGCATCGATGCGCGGATCGCACGCGACCGTGTCCTCATAATCGTCCGCTCGCAAGCGACCGAAGATGAGTGCAATCGCCACCATGTACTGCATGCAATGATCGCGGTCTGCCGGATTCGCAAGCGGACCGGTCTTGTCGATGATGCGCAGCGCCGGCTCTTGCGTCTCGATGACGATCCGCTCGATGTCATCCAGCCGTTCGCGCACGCGCGGATGGAGAGTTATGGCCGCTTCAACCGCCGTCTGCGCGTGGAACTCGGCCGGGTACGAGATTTTGAAAAGCACGTTCTCCATCACGTAGCTGCCGAACGGCTGCGGACAAACGAGCGCCTTGCCCTGGAACAATGCGTCTTGGAAGCCCCAAGTCTCGGCTGTCAACGCAGAGGGGTAGCCCATCTCGCCCGCCAGCGCGAGCAGCGCCAGCCGCACGCCACGGCTCGTCGCATCGCCTGCCGCCCAACCCTTGCGAGAGCCAGTGTTCGGCGCGTGCCGATAAGCACGCAACGTGCCGCCATCCATCCAGGCATTCGAGACCGCATTGATCACCTGTTCCTGCGTGCCGCCGAGCATTGCCGTTGCCACCGCGGCAGAGGCAACGCGCACGAGCAGTACATGATCGAGCCCGACGCGATTGAAGCTGTTCTCGAGCGCGAGCACGCCTTGGATCTCATATGCCTTGATCATCGCGCCGAGCAGCTCACGCACGGTCATGCCCCGCTTACCATGGGCCGCGTCCCGGCGTGCCAAGTAATCAGCGACCGCGAGAATACCGCCCAGATTATCCGAAGGATGTCCCCACTCCGCAGCCAGCCACGTATCGTTGAAATCGAGCCAACGAATCATCACGCCGATGTTGAACGCTGCAGTGACCGGATCCAGCTCAAAGGACGTCCCAGGTACACGCGCGCCTCCAGGCATCACCGCACCAGGCACGACTGGGCCCAACAGTCTCGTGCACGCTGGATTGCGAAGCGCCTGAAATGCGCAGGCGAGCGAGTCCATGAGACAGTAGTACGCCGTCTCGTACGCGGTTTCGCTTTCGATTTCATGTGAGAGCACGTACTCGGCGATATCGACGAGCAATCGGTCAGGCTCAGAACGGGCTGCGGATCTGGACATGACAGCGTCGCAAACGAAGTGCGGAATGGAGGACGTTACATTGTAGAGGCTGAGCAAGTTCTCGCACGCGGCGCGCACTGTCTGCCGGGCTGGGGGCTGGAGACTGGGGCTGGCGCCAGTCCGTGCTCGTGCGTCCGGTTCGGTGTGGCCCGCAATCGGTCGCAAAGCGTACCGCATAGCGGCTTCTATCCTTGCGCCCGACCCCAAGCCTCACGGCCTTGCTACACTATTCCTTTCGCACTCGCTCTACGGTTCCTCATGAGGTTGATCGCGTCTCTTGCGCTCTTGTGTCTTCTCACACTTTCCGTGAGAGCGGAGGAATTCTTCGATGCGCACTACACGGCGACTTTTCGGCCGTCCACCGGCAAGGTTGCCGTCGAGCTGCAGCTCAAGGGCGCGACGCTGCCGAGCATCGTGCGGCTACGCATCGATCCGAAGCGTCACTCGGCGTTCCACTCCAATGACAGGATCGAGATGCAAGGCACGGAGGTCGTCTGGCACCCGCGCGGTAAATCATCGAGCTTGAGCTATGAGTTCACGGTGAACCATGAGCGCAGCCCGCAGCGCTACGACTCGTACATGACCAACGATTGGGCGCTGTTGCGCGGGGACAAGCTCGTGCCGAGCGCACGCGTGACGTCGAAGCCGGGGCTGACGGCCCGCACGACCATGACGTTCGTGCTTCCTGATGACTGGTCAATAGCGACGCCCTACGCGCCGCCGGGCACCAGGACGATCTCGATCGACGACCCGGCACGCCGGCTCGATCGACCCTTGGGCTGGTTGCTCGCGGGCAAGATCGGCGTACGCGCGGAGAAGATCGGGCACGTGCAGGCGACCATCGCTGCGCCCGTCGGCGAGAGCGCGCGTAGACAGGACATGCTGGCGTTCCTGAACTGGAATCTGCCAAAGCTGCTCGAGGTGTTCGACTCGTTCCCTTCGCGGCTTCTCGTTGTCTCTGCCGGCGACCCGATGTGGCGCGGCGGCTTGTCCGGACCGTCCTCGCTGTTCATCCATAGTGATCGACCGCTGATCAGTGAGAATCGCACGAGCACGCTGCTACACGAGCTCGTGCACATCGCGACCGGGTTACGCAGCGATCACGAAAGCGATTGGATCGTGGAAGGCATCGCCGAGTACTACTCCATCGAGACGCTGCGTCGCTCCGGCGGCATCAGCGAGCGTCGCTACGTGCAGGCGCTGGACAACTTGGCACGTTGGGCGCAGCGTTCGCCCACGCTTTTCACGAGACATTCGAGCGGTCCGACGACGGCGCGCGCCGTGCTGGTGTTCGTCGCCGCGGATCGCGAGATCCGCAAGCTCACGAATGGACAGAAGAGCCTGGATGATGTCGCACGCGCGCTAGCCAAGGATCGCGGCGAGGTGAGCTTGGCACGCTTGCAGGAAACCACAGCTAAAGTCGTCGGCAGGCCGATCTCCACCTTCGAGCGAAAGAATCTCGAGCGATGAGTGATGGCCCCCTCCCCGGCCCTCCCCCGCTTCGCGGGGGAGGGAGCTGTTCGTCGCTCACAGCGCGCTCATGCCGGCACCCAGAGCCCAGAGCCCAGTGCCCAGTGCCCCACTAACCTGGGCCCCCAGCCCCGACCCCCAAACCCCGACCCGCAACGGAGCCGCGCACCAGCTCGGTGATGCGCATCGCCGTCTCCAGCGCGCGTAGACCGTCTTCCCCGCTGACGACGGGCGCACTGCCCGTGCGCACAGCAGTGAGAAAGGCAGCGATTTCGTCGCGGAGCGCATCCCCTTCCAGCGCCTCTTCTTCGATCGACACTTGCGCCGGCGATTCGACGATGTCTCCGGCATCCTTCTTGCGAATGACGCTCAAAATCTTCTGTTGCATGTCGATCGACAAGTAAGCGTCGTCTTGGAAGATGCGGATCTTGCGCTCCTGCTTGAGGCTGATGCGACTTGCCGTGGTGTTTGCGACACAGCCGCCTTCGAACTTCAGCCGCGCGTTCACGATGTCGATCTCGCCCGAGAACACGCTGGCGCCGATCGCATCGATACTCACGATCGGAGTGCCGACAAGCTCTTGAATCAAGTCTATGTCGTGAATCATCAGATCGAGCACGACGCTCACATCGCTGCCGCGTTGCTTGAACGGCGCGAGCCGATGCGACTCGATGAAGCGCGGTGCTTTGAGCTGCCTCACTGCGGCGACGACGGCCGGATTGAAGCGCTCCAGGTGCCCGACCTGCAGCACGCAACCACGTCGCTTCGCGGTCGCGATCAGCTGCTGCGCTTCCGCGACGGTGGTTGCGATCGGTTTCTCGACGAGCACATGAATGCCGTGCTCGAGCAGCTCGCAGCCGATCCGATGATGCAGTGGCGTGGGCACAGCCAGGCTCACTGCGTCCACTCGCCCGATGAGCTCACGGTAATTCACAAGCGCCTCGACGCCGAGCTCCGCGGCGACCTTCGCGGCGGTGTCCGGGTTCGCGTCGACGACCGCCACGAGCTGCGAGTCAGACAGCTGCGCGTACTTTTGTGCGTGGAAGCGACCGAGGTAACCGACGCCAACGACGGCAGTACGTAGAGGAGTATCTTTGGAAATCACGAGGCGCTCTCGTTGTGATACCTCGCGCATGATAGTGGAAGGTGCCGACCCGCGTCCGCCCCTTGCAACCGTCGCCGCTACGCGACGGACGCCGATCTTCACTTGCGGGCACGTCGACGAGTCGCCAACATGCGCTCGTCTTTGGCTCCATGGGAACGTTTTGTCGAGCTATGAGCACAGCAGACCCGGTGGCGGAACATGCGAGGGGAAAGCAGCGCCTGCGCTTCGAGCTCGCGTTCGCAAGCGTGTGGCTTGCCATTGGATTGTTTGCGCTGCCTGCGCTGATCTACGTGGTGGGGATCCTGATGCTCGGCCCGTACGGCGAAGGATGGGGTCTCGGCCGCTTTTATACGGACTTCTTCAAGGACTTGGCGGGGTTGTCTCCGCGGGCCTGGAGCATCGCGCTCGGACCGCTCATCCTGATCACTGTGCTGCGCCTACTGTTTTTCGACGTGCGAGCACCTCGGGAAGATCGATCCGCCGCCTCCCCACCAGCACCCCGTACGCAGCGGCCAGCTTCACGCGCACCACGCGGACCGAGCCGCGTGGAGCCGCGCATTTCCCTCGAATAGCGATTGAACAAAATACCGTCAGGATTGTGACGATCGTCACAATCCTGACGGCCGGGAATTTGCGGTCCTGTGGGATTCTGTAAGCTTCGCCCGATCAGACAAGCGACTCTGTCACAAGGCGAAGGTTGTGCTGATGAGGTGGTTCGCTAAGTGGTTCGGGCGACGGAAAGACGAAGATGATGAGCCGGCCCGATTTACGACGCCCCCGAACGTCAGGACTGCGACCAAGACCCCGCGGCCCAAAGCTTCTGCCAGTGTGAGAACACCGGCGCAGAAGGCGATGGGCTTCGATCCTTACAACAGCGGCGCGTTCGAGCGTCACAACGCCTGGGAGCGCACGAACTTGCGCTAAGGCCCGAGACTGCGGGTCATTCAGCCGCCCCGGCCGGCGGACGACGACATCGGTCGGCGGCAGCTCGTCGCCGGACACGGGACGGCAATTCGCGACCCCCTCAGCCTCCTCAGCTGCGCCCGAGCCGCGAGCCCCACGCCCCGAGCCCGATTAGGAGTTTCCCCCATACCCCGTTCACTCGGGCCAGTACAACATCCCCACTGCCAGCACGCAGAGCCACATCGCCGCTTGGGCCACGTGGCGCCAGGGACGCTGCTTCAACGTGGCGACCAGGCTCGTGCCGGCAGCCGCCGTCAACAGGATGAACACCCCTGCACCCTGCAACAGCGCTCCAAACTCCTCGAGCAGCTCCGGGTATCGCCCCTTCAAGACTAGGAAAATGACGATCACGCCCAATAAACCGAACGTGATCGCAGCGGCCGAACCGAAGATGATGGCGTTGAGAACTGCAAAGGGACGCATCGATCTTTTGCCGTGGACTCTAATGTACGTGGGCCGCGTACTTGATCGGCGTGCGGCGTCTCTCTAGCCTTGACAGGTGACAGTGCGGAGTCCGATCAAGGTAGCCACATTCGACGAGGTGTTGAAACAGTGTATCAGCCTGCCGCAAAGGAACCTGCCGCCACGGTGACTCCGACGCGTCGGCGCGCCACCCTGCTCTTCAGCCTGCCGGCGTTGCTGATCGTTTCCGGCCTGCTGGCAGGCACGGCGCAGGCGCCAGTCGCGAAAGCCGTCGCGACCTCAAGCGTTCAAGAGCTCGCTCCGACGGAGCGCCATCGGCGCGTCAGCAAGCTCGTCAGCAATGTGATCGAGCGTTCGCATTATCGCCAGGCGCCGATCAACGATCCGATCTCGTCGCTTGTGCTCGATCGCTACCTCGAGCAGCTCGACGCATCGCGCAGCTACTTCCTTGCCAGCGACATCGCTGAGTTCGAACGCTTTCGTTATCAGCTCGATGATGCGGTCGTAGAAGGACGGCTCGAGCCTGTGTTCACCATATTCAATCGCTTCCAGCAGCGCAACCGCGAGCGTGTTGCCTACGCCCTCGAGCTGCTCAAGACGGAGCCGGACTTCACGGTCGACGAGTACTTCGAGTTCGATCGCTCCAAGGCACCTTGGCCGAAGGACGAAGCAGAGCTGAACGAGATCTGGCGCAAGCGCGTGAAGAACGACGCGGTCTCGCTCATGCTCACCGGCAAGACCTGGCCCGAGACGCGCGAGACCTTGCAGAAGCGCTACGAGCGCGTCCTGAAGCGCAATCAGCAGGTCACCAGCGACGACATCTTCGAAGTTTTCATGAACGCGTTCGCGCACGTGTTCGATCCGCACTCGAGCTACTTCTCGCCGCGGAACTCTGAGGAATACAAGATCCAGATGAGCCTGTCCTACGAGGGCATCGGCGCATCGCTGCAGCTCGTCGATGACTACGTCACCGTCCTCAACGTGCTGCCGGGCGGCCCGGCGGCCGTCGCCGGAACGCTCAATCCCAATGACCGCATCATCGCCGTCGGTGAGGGTAAGACCGGCAAGATGGTCGACGTGGTCGGCTGGCGGCTCGATGACGTCGTGCAGATCATCCGCGGCAAAGTCGGCACGACCGTGCGTCTGCAAATCCTGCCTGCCGGCGCCGCGCCGGGCTCGGGCGAGAAGCAGATCGAGCTGGTGCGTAACAGGGTGACGCTCGAGGCGCAGGCTGCGCAGAAGCAGCTGCGCACGATCCAGCGCGACGACCGCGAGCTCAAGGTCGGCATCGTGACCGTGCCGAGCTTCTATCAGGACTTCGAGGCGAAGGCTGCCGGTGCGCCCGACTATCGCAGCACGACGCGCGACGTGCGCCGCCTGATCGAGGAGCTCAAAGCCGAGGGCATGGACGCGCTGGTCATCGATCTGCGCGGCAACGGAGGCGGTCATTTGACCGAAGCGACGGCCCTCTCCGGCCTGTTCATCCCGCAAGGGCCGATCGTGCAGCTGCGCGAAACCGGCGGCCGCGTCGAAGTGCTCGATGATCCAGAACCCGGCGTCGTGTGGGACGGGCCGCTCGTCGTGCTGGTGGATCGTTTCAGCGCTTCCGCGTCGGAGATCTTTGCGGCGGCCATCCAAGACTATGGCCGCGGCATCATCGTGGGCCAGCAAACCTTCGGTAAGGGCTCGGTGCAGAACCTGTATCCGCTCGACCGCTATGCGCTCGGTAGCGATCCGGGCTTCGGTCAGCTGACCGTGACGATCGGCAAGTACTACCGCGTCACTGGCGAGAGCACGCAGCATCGCGGCGTTCAGCCCGACATCGCGCTGCCGACCGGCATCAGCCCGGATGAAGTCGGCGAGAGCACGCGGGAAAGCGCTCTGCCCTGGGACCGCATTCGCCCGGTGGACTATACGAAGCAAGCGGTGTTGTCGCAGGCCGTCGCGGAGCTGACGCGCGCTCATGAAGAGCGCGTCGCCAATGATCCGAACTTCAAGCTCATGCTCGCAGAGCTAGAGGCGCACGATCGAGCGCGCTCTCAGAAGAGGGTTTCACTCAACCTGCAGGCGCGGATGGCAGAGCGCGAGCGGCTCGACAAGGAGCGACTCGACCGCGAGAACCAGCGGCGCGCGGCACGCGGCGAGCCGCCGATTGCGAGCTTGAGCGAGCTCGGCAACGCAGAGCCGCCGGATGTGATCTTGGATGAAACCGTGCAGATTGCTGCCGACTTCACGGGGATACAAGGACTCTATCTCACCCGGTTGAAGGCGGAGCGATAGGCTGTAGGCCCTAGTCTAGGCTGTAGTGAGGACCTCGCAAAAGGTACGGGCGCTTCTCACAGCGCCCAGAGCCCGTGCCCAATGACGCCACGGACGGCTCCGCGGCCCACTGCCCTCACAACAGCGCCCTGTAGACATCCCAATAGTCATCGACCAGCACGTTGATGCCGGCGCGATTGGCTGTCTCCAGGCCAGAGACGAGGTTCGTCGGCGCAGGAAGCGTGCCGATCGAATCGGTGAGCGGCACGGTGTCGGCATCGCTGCGATAGGTGGCGTTCGCACGCAACGCCTCCGTGCGTGCCTTGAGACCGGCCAAGTCCGCAGCCGCACGCTCAACGACGGCGCCTGCATCACGCAAGAGCGTCAGAAGGCGCCGGCACTGCTCCTGGTCGCCATAGCGCACTTCGAGCAGACGCTTCGTCGTGGTCTCCTTGGCGAGCATGGCCAACCCACCCTCCGACAATGCCGCGACCAAGTGCTGCGCATAGGCGATCACCGCAGTGTTCACGATGCGGCGCCCGTCCACGGAGATACCGGGGAACTCCGGTGCGGGTGCATTCTCCAGATCGGCGCGCTCGTCGGATAAGTCCGTTACCTGAGTGGCGACGACCTCCCACTTCTGACGCTCGACCTCGATTTCTTCCGCAAGCCGACGACGTTGGAAGTAGTTCCAGAACCCACGTAGCCGCTCGAGCTTGTTCTGCATCAGCTTGAGCTGCGCTTCGAGCATGTCGGCGGTCGAGCGCGCATCGAGAATGCGCCGGTCCAGGTCGGCTAGTTGACGTTGTCTGCCTTGATCAAATTCGATCAGCTGACGACGCCGTTCGCGCTCTCTTTGCTGTTGCTCTAGCTGGCGCGCGAACCGTTCGACTCTGCTCGCGCAGTTGCGCCACAGACCGCGCAGCTGGAAGTAGACGAGCGCGTGAGGCCCCACGTCCGGGTTCCCGAGATACTCCTCGAGCGCTGCGAATTGCTCGCGCGCCTGCTCCGCTGCGAGCTCATAGGCACGAAGCTTCTCTTTGAGCTTGTAGTGCTCGTTTTGCAGCCGCGACAGCTCCTTCTTGAGCTCCGCACGATTCCAATACAGCTGCAGCAGCCGTTCCTGCTGCTCGGCGGGCTCCAGCCCGGCGAGACGCTGGCGGATCGCGTTCAGCCTGCGAGAGAGACTCATGCGGTACGATACGCGCAGCTCGGGGAGCCGAGCCGCGCCGTGAAGGCGCTGTTGTCTAAGTGGATGCGCGTTCCACGAAGCGGTGCCCTCGCTCGAGGCAATAATCGAGCCACTTGTTCAACATGACGTTGCGCAACCAGCGGTCGCCCAGATCGCGCGCGAGCTGCGACCGCACGGCATCGAGTGTCGCGTGGCGATGCCACCGTGCGCACGACTGCACTTCTGCAAGGCGTGCGTCGTGATAGACGCGAACGTGCAGATCGGGATCCGCGACGTACCCCGAGCCCTCCTCGAAGAAGTACGTGAGCAAGAGCGTCGTGGTATAGCGTGTGCGCTCGAGCAACGCGAGGTGGAGCGGACAATCGTCCCGCACTCGCGACACCAGCGTGCCATTGATGCTGGCCAGATTCGGCACCAGCCACGACAGCCGGATGTAGTTGCTCTCGTACAAGGACATCAGGCTGACGAAGCTACCCGGCCGCGAGCGCCAGCTCACGGGACAGTAAGTGTCATTCGCGTATGCTTCGCCAATCATGGGGCCAATATAGCACAGCATTTTTCGCGTGCCGGAGTCGTGATGAGACTTGCGTCACGCGGACGATCTTTGGCACGTCGCACTGCGCGAGCATACGATTGCTGTGCGCTCGCGTGCGAGCACGTGCACATCGGGAACGACAGAGAAGGCCGACGATCGAAGGTGAGGTCCACCCACCTACATGGCTTCCCGCCTCCACACCAGGATGCGATTGTTCGCCGGCATGGCGTGATCCGCGATCAAGGCGAGACCACAGCGCTGCCCCAAGGCGATCAGCGCGCGGTCGTCGCGGATGCCCATCTTCGGATCGCGCGCTTTGAGCGCAGCATCGAAGGCACGGTTCGATTCGCTCGTGAACTCGCCGTTGCGATTGAACGGCCCGTATAGACAGAACACGCCAGCGGCGCGGAGCACTCGTCCGAGACCTTCGAACATTCGTTCAACTTCGGGCCAGCTCATGATATGCGCCGTGTTGGCGCTGAATGCATAGTCGACCGACTCACACGGCCAGCTCGGCTGCGTCACATCGAGCGCCAAAGGCCCGCGTAGATTCGGCAGACGCGCCTCCTCGAACCAAGCTCTTATCCCCGGATGATGTTCCGGCAGATCGGTCGCGATCCACTCCAAATGCGGCAAGTGCGCCGCGAAGTAAACGGCGTGCTGCCCCGTGCCCGCGCCGATCTCGAGCACCGCGCCGGGTGCGGCGAACCAGCCCCTGATCACCTCGAGGATCGGACCGCGATTGCGCTCACAAGCCTCCGAATACGGCTTCATGACGGCAGGCGCAAAAAGTGCGTTCGATAATGCTGCAGCTCGCGAATCGAATCGTGCACGTCGTCGAGCGCCCGGTGCGTGGACGTTTTCTGAAAGCTGTTGAACACCTCCGGCGCCCAGCGCTTGGCAAGCTCCTTGAGCGTGCTGACGTCGAGATTGCGATAGTGAAAGTAGCGCTCGAGCTGCGGCATCTCTCGAGCCAGAAAGCGGCGGTCTTGACAGATGCTGTTGCCGCACATCGGAGAGACACCGGGCTCGACCCACTGCTCGAGGAACGCCAGTGTCTGACGCTCGGCCTCCGCTGTCGTGATGGTGCTGACACGCACCCGGTCGGCGAGCCCGGAGACAGCGTGCTGACGGCGGTTCCATTCATCCATCGCTTCCAGCACGTGCTCAGGCTGATAGATCGCGAGCACGGGACCCTCCGCAAGCACGTTCAGGTCTCGATCGGTGACCACCGTGGCGATCTCGATGATGTGGTCCGACTCAGGGTTCAAACCCGTCATCTCGAGATCGATCCAGATCAGTCGACTAGGATCCCGTATGCTCACTGATTGCGCTCCAGGTATGCTCAGCGTTCGAAGATGCGGACTGAACGGCGTCCGCCGGTCGTCCGAGGCCGGCGGGCCCTTCGATCGCTGGCCCGACAGCGCGTTGCCCATGATACCAGCTGACGCTAAGCTGGCTGCGTCGATATCATGCGCGAAGCGGGAACGAGGGCCGAGCGAACGTCATGCATTGGTTTACCGCACTGTTCGTCGTCGTCCTTTTCTGCGGCGCCGCCGTACGATGGTGGCTCAACCTCCGACAGGTCGCAGCGGTTCGTAGCCACCGCGACCGCGTGCCCGACCCCTTCGCCGATCAGATCGAGCTCGCTTCCCATCAGAAAGCCGCTGACTACACGCTTGCCCTTGCGCGCCTCGGCCGCTGGGACACACTGCTCGACCTGCTCGTCGTGCTGGCGCTGACGCTCGGCGGCGGCATCAATGCAATCGATCGAGCGTGGGCAAGTGCAGCGCTTCCGGCAGTGGTGCACGGCACGGCGGTCGTGCTCACGACGCTCCTGTTGGTCTCCGCCATCAACCTGCCTCTGTCTGTTTGGCGCACGTTCGGCATCGAGGCACGTTTCGGGTTCAATCGCATGACGCCGGCTTTGTTCGTGTCCGATCTGTTGAAGAGCTTGTTACTCAGCCTGCTGCTCGGTGCGCCTCTGATCCTCGTCGTGCTGCTGCTCATGGAGCGCGCTGGCTCCTGGTGGTGGGTCTACGCGTGGGTCGTGTGGGTCGCTTTCACCCTTCTCGTGACATGGGCTTGGCCGACTTTCATCGCACCGCTGTTCAACAAATTCACCCCGCTGACGGATGAAGAGCTCAAGAGCAGGACCGAGGCGCTCCTGGAGCGTTGCGGCTTTTCCTCGAAGGGCCTGTTCGTCATGGACGGCTCACGCCGCTCCGTTCACGGGAATGCCTACTTCACCGGCCTTGGTCGCAACAAGCGCATCGTCTTCTTCGATACGCTGATCGAGCGCCTGCAAGTCCCACAGATCGAAGCCGTGCTCGCTCACGAGCTTGGGCACTTCAAGCTTCACCACGTGCGTTCTCGTCTGTTGTTGTCGCTCGTGATCGGGTTCATCGGCTTGGCGTTGCTCGGCGCGCTCGCACGTTGGCCGGACTTCTACACGGCGCTCGGCGTGAGCAATCAGGCACCGCACACTGCTCTCCTCCTCTTCCTGTTCGTGCTGCCTGCGTTCATGTTCTTCCTCACGCCGTTGGCGGCGTGGTGGTCGCGCAAGCACGAGTTCGAAGCAGATGAGTTCGCGGCCAAGCACGTCGATCCGCGCCAGCTTGCCGAAGCACTCGTCAAGCTTTATCGGGACAACGCAACGACCCTGACACCGGACCGATTACATTCCGCCTTCTATGACTCGCACCCGCCGGCGCTCGTGCGGATCTCGAGGCTGCAGCAGCTCGCACGCGAACACGCATGAGCAACAAGGAGCGTGAAGCGCGCGTAGTCGAAAGCTTCGGCCGGCGTGTCATCGTCGAGGACGCCACGGGCCAGCGCATGCTCGCCGAGCTCTTCGGCAAGCGACTCGGCTGTGTGTGCGGCGATGTCGTGCGCATTCGATTACCAGTGCACGCCCACGACACTCCCCGCGTCGTCGCGGTCGCTCCACGCAAGACACTCTTCGCGCGCACGGACAGCCGCGGCCGCACCGAGCCTCTGGCGGCCAATCTCACGTTGCTGGCTGTCGTGATCGCACCGGAGCCCGAACCGGATCCCTTCATCGCCGACCGCTACTTGGCTGCCGCTGCGTATGCGGGCATCGCCAGCGTGGTGGTCGTCAACAAGTGCGACCTAGCCGGCGCGCACGCGCCGGAGTTCACGAAGATCGTGGATGAGTACCGTGGAGCTGGATACGAAGTCATCCAGCTGTCGGCGCACGATTCCGCATCGGTCCAGCCGCTGCGGGAGCGCGCGCGCGGCGAGGTCGTGATGCTCGTCGGTCAATCTGGAGTCGGCAAGTCGAGCCTCACCAATCAACTGGTGCCGACGTCCGGACGCGCGACACGCGCGCTTTCGGAATCCACCCGCGAAGGCAGACACACGACTGTCTCCACCGCGCTCTTTCGCATCCCCAGCGGCGGCGAGCTGATCGACTCACCCGGCGTCCGCGACTATGCGCCGCCGCTGCTCGAGGACGCAGAAGTTCAAACCGGCTGGCCAGAGATTCGCAGTCGAGCGTCGGCATGTCGCTTCAACAATTGTCTGCATCTGCGCGAGCCCGGCTGCGCCGTCACTGCCGCAGTAGAAAGCGGCGAGATCGCACCGCGGCGATACGAAAGCTACAAACGCTTGCTCAACATCATGCGCGAGCTCGCACCGGAGTACGCGCGCAGGCGATAAATGGGCTGGGGGCTGGGGAGCGAGTGCGCTGATAACCAGAGCCCAGCGCCCAGTGCCCAGCAGCCCGTTGTTTGAGCCCGAAGGGGACGACGTCAGGACTTGTTTCAGGAGCATCGAAAACAGGGACGTTTTCGTTGCAGGCCTACAGGGATGTATTCACGGCCGGTCCTGAAACAAGTCCTGGCGGCGGACCTGTGGGGTTTGGGGCTCGGGGCTAGGGGTGTGGAGTTTGGTTGATCTGCGAATGCGCGCTCGCTCCAGTCTCCAGTCGCCAGCCCCCATCAGCCGATCACCTGACGTCCGGCGATCGCGTGCGCCAACGTACCGCCGTCGACGTATTCCAGCTCTCCACCAACGGGTACGCCGTGCGCGATGCGGCTTGCTTTCACGCGATAACGCGCAGCGATCTCGGCGATCACGTGTGCCGTCGCGTTGCCTTCCACAGTGGTGTTCGTCGCGAGAATAACCTCGCTCACGTCGCCCTGCGCCAGGAGTGCCTCGAGCTGCGCGAAGCCGAGCTGCTCCGGGCCGATACCGTCGAGTGGCGATAGATGCCCCATCAAGACGAAGTACACGCCGCGATAGCTGCCCGACTGCTCCACGGCGGCCACGTCCGCCGGGGACTCCACGACGCACACGGTCGAACGGTCGCGTGTCGGCGCTGCACAGATCGGGCACAGATCCGCATCCGCGAACATGCGGCACCGCTGGCAACGTCCCACCGACTTCACAGCCGACTGCAGCGCATCCGCCAGCTCCAGAGCGGCGTTGCGGTCTTTCTCCAGGAGATGAAACGCCATGCGCTGCGCCGATTTCGGACCGACGCCAGGCAAGCAGCGCAGTGCTTCGATCAAGCGAAGAAGGGATTGGGGATACAACACGTCGCGCGTCGGAAAGGAGCTGTCTCGGGTTGCCGCGAGTGAATCAACGCCCTGACGTCACAGAGCATCAAAACGGCAACTTGAATCCCGGCGGCAAGTTCATGCCGCCGACGACGCTCGCCATCTTCTCCTGCGTCGCTCGCTCGACCTTCTGCACAGCATCGTTGATCGCAGCGGCAATCAAGTCCTCGAGCATTTCCTTGTCGTCGCTGCTGACGATGGATGGATCGAGTGTCACACGACGCACTTCGTGCCGGCCGGTCATGACGACTTTGGCCATGCCGCCACCCGCCTCTCCGGTGACCTCGAGCGCAGCCAGCTCTGCTTGGGCACGCTGCACGTTCGCCTGCATCTGCTGCGCCTGCTTCATCAAATTACCGATACTACCTTTCATGATCTCACTCTGAGCGACGGCTCGGTCACGAGCCGGTTGAAACGCGACTGTGCACTACGTTACCGCTAATCGATGGGTCGAATCGAATCCGGCTGCACAGTGGCACCGAAGATCTCCCGCATGGCATTGACGTTCGGATCCGATTCGATCGCCGCGCGAGCGCGCTGCACGCGCTCCGCGGCCGCGAGCTTCTGCTGGCGAGCCAAGCTGTCGACGGCGGATTCGACGGAGAACTCCAGGCGCACTGGCTCACCATAGTACGCGCGCAGAGCCTGCGTGAGCTTCTCTTCGAGCGCGCTCGTACGAAGGTGCTCACCTTCGGCATCGAGCTTGAGCTGCACCGTGTTGCCTTGCTTGCCGACCAGCGCGCAGTGCAGTGCAAGCTGCCTCACCATCCCTTGCAGATTCATGCTGTTGACGATGGTCGCCCAGTCGGTGCCGCGGTCGGATCCAGAGGAGCCCGTCACGGCAGCGGAGGCCGGACGCATCGGGGCTTGCGTTTGGCTCGATGCACCGCTCGCTCGTGCAGGCATCGGGCGCTGGGGCGTCAGACCCTCCTGCCCGTTCGAGCTCGTTGCAAGATGGAACGCCAGCATACGCAGCAGCACCATCTCAAAGCCTGCGCGCGGATCGGGCGCAAGCTCGAGATCGCGCCGTCCGATGATGGCGATCTGATAGTAGAGCTGCGTGTCCTCGGGTGTCAGCGCGGCCGCCAAACGCTTGTAAGCCTCGATGTCCTCGGCTTCGTCGAGCTGCAAGTCCGGCACGGCTTGCAGCAATGCAACTTTCTGCAGCACCGCGGCGATCTCGGCCAGCACTTCGCGATACTCCGGGGCGCGTTCATCCAGCCGCGCCACGTGCTCGATGACGGCGCGTGCATCGCGGGCGGCGACCGCCTCGAGAATCTCGAACACCTGTCCACGATCGAGCGTGCCCAGCATCATGCGCGTGTCTTCAGCGGTGAGCTTGGCACCGCCGAAGGCGATGACCTGATCCAACAAGCTCAGCGCATCGCGCATGCTGCCTTCCGCTGCCCGAGCGACGAGTCGCAACGCCTCCGGCTCGAACTCGATTGACTCGGCAGTCGCGATCTCGGACAAGCGCTTGAATATCAGGCCTGCGGGAAAACGCTTGAGATTGAACTGCAGACACCGCGACAACACCGTGATCGGCAACTTTTGCGGATCGGTCGTCGCAAGTAGGAACTTCACGTGCGGCGGCGGCTCTTCGAGCGTCTTCAGCAAGGCGTTGAAAGAGTGCGTCGAGAGCATGTGCACCTCGTCGATGAGGTACACCTTGTAGCGACCGCGCGCCGGCGCGTACTGCACGTTCTCGAGCAGCTCGCGCGTGTCATCCACCTTCGTGCGCGAGGCGGCGTCGACCTCGATCAGATCGACGAAGCGTCCTTCGTCGATCTCGCGACACGCGCTGCACACCCCGCAGGGAGTGGCGGTCATCCCCGTCTCGCAATTGAGCGACTTGGCGAAGATGCGCGCGATGGTCGTTTTTCCGACGCCGCGCGTCCCCGTGAACAGAAACGCGTGATGCACCCTGCCCGTCTGCAGCGCATTCACGAGCGCGCGCGTGACGTGCTCCTGCCCCACGAGCTCGTTGAAGTTACGGGGACGCCATTTGCGCGCGAGAGCGAGATAGGACATGGGTGCGTGGCGACGTGAATCCGACCGGGGTATTCGAGAAAACGGGAGGCCGATTCTACACAACCGGGCTCGGGCGATCAGGAGGCCACAACACTGTCGCGCACGGCTCGCGCTTAGGCTATAGTCGCCCGCCCTAGCGCGAGCCTACCGAGCCGTCGCCTCGTTTCAATGGTGGCTCACGTCAGTTTCTCCGCGACGACTACCCGTGAACCCCGCCAGGCCCGGAAGGGAGCAACGGTAGCGGCCAAGTCGGGCGCCGGAGAGGTGCTGGCGTGGGCCACCGCCATTTTGGACAGGGTCGCTGGGCTCCGGGCTGCTGGACAGAAGCGCACGCGAACGCCACGTCCCGCGACTACGACTCACGCGCTCACGATGGCTATGGAGGCGCTGAGCCGCGAAGCACGAGCCACGCATCCGCGTTATCTGCAGCCTCGGCCTCCTACCCTCTTCCTCTGTACGATGGCACGCCCTGGTCCGGGATCCACAATCCGGCCGGCGGAGCGCCCGTCTGCCAGAACACGTCGATCGGCATGCCGCCGCGCGGGTACCAGTAGCCGCCAATCCGCAACCACCGCGGCGACAACAGCTCGACGAGGCGCTGCGCGATCATGAGCGTGCAATCCTCGTGGAACGCCCCATGGTTACGGAATGACCCGAGGAAAAGCTTGAGAGACTTGCTCTCGACGATCCAGCGTCGCGGGCAATAGTCGATGACGAGGTGCGCGAAATCCGGTTGCCCGGTGATTGGGCACAGCGAGGTGAACTCGGGTGCCGTGAACCGCACGAGATAAGTCTTCTCCGTGTGCGGATTCGGCACGCGCTCGAGCACCGCCTTGTCCGGCGATTCGGGCAACGCGACCTTGCGCCCGAGTTGCGTGAGTGATTTCTGCCAGTTCGCTTTCGGTTTGGGCATCGTTTCCTTGAGGGCTCTGGGCGCTGCGCCGACCGCCTTCAGTCTACAGCCTAGAGTATCTCGGACGCGTAATCCGCCAACCTCGAGCGCTCGCCACGCTTGAGCGTGATGTGTCCCGCGTGCTTCCAGCCACGGAAGCGGTTCACGACATACGTCAGCCCAGAGGTCGTTTCCGTCAGGTACGGCGTGTCGATTTGCGCGATGTTGCCCAAGCAGACGAGCTTCGTGCCGGGGCCGGCACGCGTCACGAGCGCTTTCATCTGCTTCGGCGTCAAGTTCTGCGCTTCGTCCAGAATCAAGAAGCGATTGAGGAACGTGCGCCCGCGCATGAAGTTGAGCGAGCGAATCTTGATGCGATTACGCAAGAGATCGTTCGTTGCCGCGCGCCCCCAGCTGCCGCCCTCCTGGCTCTGAGTCAGCACCTCGAGATTGTCCATCAAGGCGCCCATCCATGGCTCCATCTTCTCTTCCTCGGTGCCGGGCAGAAAACCGATGTCCTCGCCGAGCGGAATCGTGACGCGCGTCATGATGATCTCGCTGTAGCGATTGCTCTCGAGCGTCTGCGCCAAGCCGGCTGCAAGCGTGAGCAGCGTCTTGCCGGTACCGGCCGGACCCAGAATCGTCACGAAGTCGATCTCCGGATCGAGCAGCAGATTCAGCGCGAAATTCTGCTCGCGATTGCGCGCCGTGATCCCCCAAACACTGTGGCGGTCGCTGCGATAGTCGCGCACCAGCTCGAGCACAGCACCGGACTCATCGATGGAGCGGACGATCGCTTCGAACCCCTCCGGCTCGCTCTGATGGAGAAATTGGTTGACGTGCCAATCACGGGTCATCGGTCCTTGGATGCGGTAGTACGTCCGTGCGTGCTCCTGCCAGGACTGTATGTTCTTACCGTGACGCTCCCAGAAGTCGGCCGGCAGCTCCTGCGCTCCGCTGTAGAGCAGATCGACGTCCTCAATCGTCTTGTCGCTGTAGTAGTCCTCCGTGTGCACGCCGACGATCGCAGCCTTGATGCGCAGGTTGATGTCCTTGGACACCAACGTGACGCGAGCGTCCGGAAACTCCCGCTGCAAGGCAAGCGCCTGCCGCAAGATGGCATTGTCCGTGCCGTGGCTCGGCAGCGTATCCGGCAAGCCGCTATCGAGCGCCTTGGTCTGGAAGAACAAGCGACCGGTCGGCTGCTTCTTGCCGCCGTTGACATACCTCCCCGGCGACAGCTCGAGGCCGCGGTCGATCTGCGCCTTGGTCGCATTCGCAATGAGCTCGTCGAGAAAACGGCTCACCTGACGCACGTTGCGGGCGGCCTCGGACAGCCCCTTCTTGCCTGCATCGAGCTCTTCGAGCACGACCATGGGGATGTAGATGTCGTGCTCCTCGAAGCGAAAGATCGCCGTGGGATCGTGCATCAGCACGTTCGTGTCGAGCACGAAGATGCGCCGCTGACCACGTTCACCGGCAGGTGCGCGCGCACGCTTGGTATCGGGAGCTTGGCCTGTTGGCATCGGAGGAACTAATGGTCCGTTCGGTCGATGGCGGTCATCACAGCTCGCGCGCGGCAGCGAGCACTTCTTCGGCGTGCCCTGGCACCTTGACCTTGCGCCATTCTCGCCTCAGCACGCCGTTCTCGTCGAGCAGGAACGTGCTGCGCTCGACCCCCATGTACTTGCGGCCGTACAGACTCTTCTCCTTCCACACGCCGAAGAGCTGGCACAGGCTGCGGTCCTCATCGGAGAGCAGATCGAACGGAAACTGCATCTTCGCCTTGAATTTCTCGTGCGATTCGACGCTGTCCGGGGAGACCCCGACGACTATCGTGCCCGCCTTCTTGAACGCGGGGTAGAGGTCGCGAAAAGCCGCGCCCTCCTTGGTGCAGCCGCTCGTATTGTCCTTCGGGTAGAAGTAGATGACGAGCTTCCTGCCCTTGGCATCGCTCAGCTTCCATTTCTTGCCACCTGTCGCAGCGCAGGAGAACGCAGGGACCTTTTTACCGATGGCTACCGGCATGTCGTATGGGACCTCCGTTGCGAGATCGAAACCGGAAAGCGGCCAGGCCAGCGTCAGCTCTTGAGCGGCTCGAGGATGGCATCGAGGTTGAGCTGGTCACACAAGTCCATGAACTCTTCGCGCAAAGCCGCTATATGAATCTTCGCTGGAATGTGCACGATCATCTGCACCGAGAACATAGGCGCTCCCGTGTGCGCCGCGGCGTAGCTGCGGGTGCTGAGATCGGAGATGTCGATGCCGCGCGAGCTGAAGAAACCAGCCAAGTGATGAACGATACCAGGCTGATCGAGCGCGACGACATCCACTGAGTAGGTCAGCGCGTCCTTGCGCAGCGGACGCTGCCCGGTGCGACGCGTGCTGATCGTGATGTCGCCCGCTTCGCTCAGCTTCTTGAGCTCGTTCTCGAGCTTGGCGATGGTGTGCCAGTTTCCCGACACGAGCAGCAACATGGCGAACTCGTTGCCGAACGCGCTCATGCGACTGTCGACGATGTTACCCCCGCAATCGAGCACGATGCGCGTCAGGTCGTAAATGAGTCCGGTTCGGTCACTGCCTAATGCGGAGACGACGATGAATTGCATTCAGAAGCTCTGTCCTTACACCGATCTGCTTGCAGCGGGAAACATCATCGGATCCAGGGATGGGAAGGGTCCACACCTTGCCGGACGACACCGGGCCGGATCTCCCCGTGGGCGATCGCGCGAGGCAGTGTACCGCCGGCGGGTACGAGGGGCCACACTGCGCTTGCTCGCATTGCGCCGCGCCAGTAGGATCGCGACACCTTAAATTATAAGGCTCATTCCTACGGCTCACTTCATGCTAAGCGGCAGTATCGTAGCCATCGTCACGCCCATGAAGGCGGACGGGGCCGTGGATTTCGACGCCATCGATCGCCTCGTCGAATTCCACGTTAATAACGGAACCGACGGTATCGTCGCCGTCGGAACCACAGGCGAATCACCAACACTCGACATCGACGAGCATATCGGCGTTATCCAACGGGTCGTGGATAAGGCGGCCAAACGCCTGAAAGTCATCGCCGGCACGGGTGCGAACTCGACCAGCGAAGCGATTGAATGGACACGACTCGCCCAGGACACAGGGGCAGATGCCTGCCTCCTGGTCACGCCGTACTACAACAAACCGACCCAGGAGGGGCTATACCGCCACTACCGCGCCATCGCGGAGGCGGTCGACATCCCCCTCATCCTGTACAACGTGCCGGGTCGCACGGCGTGCGACATGAAACCCGAAACCGTCGCACGACTCGCTGAGATCGACAACATCGTCGGCATCAAGGAAGCCAGCGGCTCGCTGGAACGCAACCGCGAGCTCGTGAGACTGCTCGGGGATCGGTTTTGTCTCCTCAGCGGCGACGACGAGCTCGCGGTGGAAAGCACCCTTGCCGGCTTCCATGGCGTCGTGTCGGTGACGGGCAACGTCGCCCCTCGACAGGTGCGCGCGGCGATCACCGCCGCGCTCGAGGGCAACGCCGAGCTGGCCCGGTCGCTCAGCGAGACCTTGCGGCCGCTCCATCGCGCCCTTTTCGTGGAGTCGAACCCGATCCCGGTCAAGTGGGCGCTCGCCCGACTCGGCCTCATCGAGGACGGCATTCGACTCCCCTTGACGCCCCTGTCCAAGCAGTACCACGGCCTCGTCCTGGAAGCACTTCAGGCGGCCGGAATCGGATTTGCTTGATACAATGTGCGTCCTTGTCGCTGGCTCTGCCCCGCCCCGCTGGCTGGGTACGGTGCGGAGACGAGAGGTCGGCTAGGTTCGCTAGGAGCCAACTTGAACGATCAGCGGGCGAGGCTCGCTGATCAGCCCCACCGGGGGCGGAGCACAGGATTGTGTGGCGTCGCGCTGGACTTCGTCCAGCGCCCGCGTCGAAAGGGACCGGACGCAATAGATCGCTGCAAGCGTTGATTCGGAGAGGTGGCCGAGTGGTCGAAGGCGCTGGACTGGAATTCCAGTAACACCTTCACGGGTGTTCGTGGGTTCGAATCCCACCCTCTCCGCCAGATCAAGCACTTGCGAGTGCTAGCATTTCACCGAGCGAACGCTCCCACACGGGTTGTTCCCGTTTTGTTTGTACGTTGGCGCGCTCCGTGCCACGGCTGATCGTATACCCCAAAAGATGGTGCACTGCCCTGCAAGCCGATCGTGGCACACGTAGGCGTACCGGTCATAGTTTTTGCTATTGTCTGGTCAACTATGAGCGTTTCAGGAGACAAGAATCCTCCCGTTGACGTACGCGCTCTTTATTATCCATACCTATCTTCCAAGCACCGCGTGGAGCTCATTAGCTGTGGCGTATCACAAATTCACGCTATTGTGAGTGCTCACGGCGCACAGCGGTTATTCGTTGTCGATCGGCACGGCGCGGCGGATGCTTGGCGCTATTATGTCGAGATTGTAGGGTTGACGACGAGATACACGTGGACGCATCCCATACTCGGCCTTTGTCAACAACCCTCTCGAGCGCTGTTGTCTTGACCTAGGATGGAATCAAAGAACCCACGAACCGAAGTTCGTGGGTTCTTTACACGGATAGCGAGGACGTAATTGACAGCACTCAGCTCATGTCGCGAGCTGATCCCGGAGCGGAAGCTGCCGAATGCGCTTGCCCGTCGCAGCGTAGATAGCGTTGAGCAGCGCAGGTGCGATCGGCGGCACCGCCGGCTCGCCAACGCCTCCGAGCGGCACGTCGAATCGGCTCGGCACCAAGTGCACGTAAATCTCACGCGGCGCCTCGTGGATGCGAGATATCTGATACTCGTGGAAGTTGCCTTGCACCGCGCGCCCGCGCTCGAACGTGATCTCGCCAAGTGTGGCGAGACTCACCGCCATGACGCACGAGCCTTCCACCTGCGCCCGGATCCGATCTGGATTGACCAGGACGCCGCAGTCAAGCGCCACATCGATGCGCGGAATCGTGAGCACGCCGTTCTCGACACTGACCTCGACGACCGCAGCCACGTAGGTCAGGAAGCTGTACATCGCCGCGATACCCTGGCCGCGACCACGTGGGAGCTCACGCCCCCACCGTGCCTCGCGAGCGGCGAGCTCGATCACGTGACGTAGACGTCCCGTGTCGACGACGTACACATCAGGAGCTTCGTCGTAGTTCCATCCGTCCGACAGCGCTCGCGGGTCGATGCGCCGCGGTGGGCCGATCAACTCTAGCAGATAATCCTTCGGGTCGCGCCCCGCAGCCGCAGCGAGCTCGTCGACGAAGCATTGCGTCGCCACACCATGGGGAATATTCGATACGGAGCGGAACCATCCGATGCGCGTGTGCGCGGGCACTTCTGCCGTCTCGACTCGCAGATTGGGAATTTGAAATGGCACGTTCACGGCGCCCATGCCCACTTCGAAGGGCGACTGATTAGTGGCGTTCGCCACGAACGTCGATACGATCGTAGGCGCTGCAGACCGATG
This sequence comes from Gammaproteobacteria bacterium, assembly GCA_017577615.1. Lineage (GTDB taxonomy): Bacteria > Pseudomonadota > Gammaproteobacteria > Steroidobacterales > Steroidobacteraceae > Steroidobacter. The sequence continues at coordinate 41,026 of PKRE01000012.1, forward strand.
CAGCCAGGCAATCGGTTTTCCTTGCTCGTCGAGCGCTGCCTCGAGGTGTTGTAGCGACACCGTGTGATAGTAGTCGTGCCTCAAATCGTCTTCGCGTGTCCAGACGACTTTAACCGGCCTGCCCTCCATGATCTTGGCCAGCAACGCCGCCTCGACGGCAAAGTCGCATTTCGAGCGCCGTCCGAACCCGCCGCCGAGCAGCGGGACATTCACTGACACCCGACTGTTGTCGATACCCAGATTCTCAGCAATGATGTCGCGTGCCTCCTGGGGGGACTGCACACCGGCCCACACCTCGCATTTGCCGTCCGCAAACCGCGCCGTTGCGCACGGCGGCTCCATCGTGGCGTGGGCGATGTGGGGCATGTAGTACTCGGCTTCGATGCGCTTCTTGCTCTTCGCTAGCACCGCGAGCGCATCGCCGTCGTTGCGCACGACTTTGCCTGGCTTGCGAGCCTGCGCTTCCAAGATCTTGCGATAGCTCGCTGAGTCATAGCTGGCGTTGTCGCCATCGTTCCATTCGAGGACGAGCGCTTCGCGGCCCTTCATGGCGGCCCAGGTGTTGCTCGCGATCACGGCCACCCCGCCGAGCGCGTTGTAGCGCGGTGGTAGCGGCTTGCCCTCGAGCGCGACCACCCGCAGCACGCCCGGCACTTTCAGCGCTGCTGAGTCATCGTACTTCGCGAGCGTGGCACCCAGAACCGGCGGACGAGCGATCACGGCGTAGACCATGCCGTCCATGCGCACATCGATGCTGTATTGCGCCCGGCCGCTCACCATGTCCGGTCCGTCGATCAGCGGCACGTTGCTCTTGCCGATGTAACGGAACTCGCTCGGATCCTTGAGACGCAGACGTGCACGCTCCGGCACCGGCTGCTTCATGGCTGCGGTCGCAAGCTCGCCATAGGAGAGCCGACGTCCCGTGTTCGAGTGCACGACTTCGTGCTCGCCGGCGGCCACTTCAGCGACCGGCACGCCCCAATGCGCGGCAGCCGCTGCTTCCAGCATCATGCGCGCCGCCGCACCGACACGGCGCATGGGCGCAAAGAAGTGCCGCATACTGCGCGAGCCGTCGGTGTTCTGGTTTCCATAGCGCGCTTCGTCGCCTGGCGCCTGCGTGACGCGCACGTGCTCCCACTTTGCCCCGAGCTCGTCAGCGATGACCATCGCGAGACTCGTGCGAATGCCCTGTCCCATTTCCGGCCGATGGATCGTGATGGTCACCAGCCCAGCAGGGTCGATGTTGACGAACACCAGCGGATTGTCGACGGTGCCGCCGGGCATGGCGTCGGCACCGTACTTGCGCACTTCCTCCGCACCCAGGCTCGGCGACATCCGCAGGTACAGCGCCAGACCAGCGAGGGCGCCCGCACCTTTCAGCAAGGTTCTGCGCGTAAGCGAGATACCTGAATCGAGACCAGTGGACATGCTCATGTCGGGCTCCCTGCCGTGTCAGCGGCGCGTTTGATGGCGGCTCGGATACGCGTATAGGTGCCGCATCGGCACAGATTGCCGCTCATCGCCTCATCGATCTGCCGATCGTTCGGCTTCGGATTGCGACGAAGCAATGCGGTCGCCGACATGATCTGGCCGGGCTGACAGTAGCCGCATTGCGGCACGCCAAGCTCGAGCCATGCCTGCTGCACGGCTTTGCCTACCTTGTCGCTGCCGATGCCTTCGATCGTTGTGACCTGCTTGCCGACGACGGCGGCAACGGGAGTCACGCATGCGCGCGTCGCCTCACCGTCGATGTGCACGGTGCATGCACCGCACAACCCCATGCCGCAGCCGAACTTGGTTCCTGTAAGCCCGCCGATGTCGCGCAATGCCCACAACAGCGGCATGTCTCCTGGAACATCGAGAACCAGCGATGCTCCGTTCACAGTAATGGTGTACGACACGATCAGCTCCTCGAATGGAAACGATCTCCCGCCGCGTGATGCGCCTCGGCGATGACCTGTTGCCTTTCTGGTGCCAAGACACCGACGCCGAGATCGAGTGCTGAGTATAGCGAGACTCGCCTACGCTCATGTGAAGCATCCCCCTCCCCGGCCCTCCCCCGCATCGCATGCGCTCGCGGGGGAGGGAGCTCGCGTCGCATCTGCCGAGTTGCGGAGGGAGTTTGGGTCACCTATGCCGCGTCGCATCCGCTCGCGGAAGAGCTCGAGCGGCATCCGCCGAGTCGCGCCCGCTCGTGGGGACAGGAGTTCGAGCAGTGCTTGCGCACTATTGAGTCGAAGCTAGCGTTGATTGAATGCGAAGCTGGCGCGCTATTGAGTTGAACGCTGGAATATTCGCTACGCCTCACTCACGCCTCTCGCCAGAGCCCAAAACCCAGCGCCCAGTGCTACCGTCAGCGCCCATCCCCACCCGTTTCAGGCAAAATGACCCAATGGAATCCATCGTCAACATCGCTGCCTACAAGTTCCTTCCGTTATCCAACCTCAAGCTTCGACGGGCGCGGTTACTGTCGCTTTGTCGCGAGTGGTCGCTCAAAGGGACAATCCTCCTGAGTCCGGAAGGCATCAATCTCTTCGTCGCTGGCACCGAGGACAAGATCGACCGTCTGCTCGCGGAGCTGCGTAGCTGGCCCGGGCTCGCCGATCTCGAAGCCAAGTTCAGCCGCACCCGCCATCAACCGTTCAGGCGGATGCTGGTCAAGATCAAGCGGGAGATCATCGCATTCGGCGTCGAAGGGATCGATCCTGCGAAATACACCTCACCGAAACTGCCCCCTGCAGAGCTCAAGCGCTGGCTCGACGAAGGACGGCCGGTCACGTTGCTCGATACGCGCAACGACTTCGAAGTCAAGGTCGGCACCTTCCGCAACGCCTTGCCGATCGGCATCAAGCACTTCCGCGAGTTTCCTGAAGCCGTCAAGCGACTGCCTGCCGAGCTCAAGGAGCAGCCGATCGTCACGTTCTGCACCGGCGGCATCCGCTGCGAGAAAGCCGCGCCTTACATGGAACGAGCAGGGTTCAAGCACGTCTATCAGCTCGAAGGCGGCATCCTCAAGTATTTTGAGGAATGCGGCGGCGCGCATTACGAGGGCGAGTGCTTCGTATTCGATCATCGCACGGCGCTCGATCCGCATCTGCAAGAAACTCAATGGACGTACTGCTTCAATTGCTTGACGCCGCTGACTGCGGCGGATCGCGCCCATCAACATTACGTGCCCGAACGCAGCTGCCCGTACTGCTATCGCACGCCGAAAGAGCAAATGCGCGCAACGATCGCGCAGCGACACGAGGCGTTGAAGCAGATCGTCTCCCCCTTGCCCGGTAGCCAGCCGCACGATCGTTTCAAGCCGGTGAACGTCCCGGAAGAGTGCGACGGCGCAACGCTGCTGGAGACGCTATGCCGCGTTGTGCGGCACATTCCCGCCGAGGTGTGGAAGGAAAAGTGCGCGCAGGGCTTGGTGCTCGATCGTGAGCACCGGCCTGCTGCTGCGGACCGCATCGTGCGCGCAGGCGAACGCTATCTGCACAAATTCCCTGGCACGATCGAGCCGGACGTCAACATGCAGATAGAGATCGTGCACGAGGACGAAGCAATCGTCGTCGTCAACAAGTCTGCACCCTTACCGGTGCACGCTGCGGGACGTTTCTATAGAAACACGTTGTATTACGTGCTCGAAGCGCTCTATCGTCCGCAGAAACCTCGTCCATGCCATCGGCTCGATGCGAACACCACCGGCGTGCTCGTCGTGGCACGCACCCGTCACTTCGCAAGCCTGATCCAACCGCAGTTCGCACGCGGCGAAGTGGACAAGGTTTACCTGGCGCGTGTGCAAGGACGTCCCGAGGAGGACGAGTTCAGCTGCGAAGCGCCCATCAGTGCCCAACCCGGACATTTGGGCGCACGTACCATCGACGAGGATGCAGGCTTGGCCGCGCGCACGCTGTTCCGAGTCCTGGATCGCTTCGATGACGGTACCACGCTCCTCGAAGCCCGTCCCTTGACGGGCCGCACCAATCAGATTCGTGCACATCTGTGGCACCTCGGCATGCCCATCGTGGGTGATCAAACCTACTTGCTCGACAACGAGCTCGGCGAGAGTCAAACGCTGACCGTCGACGATCCGCCACTGTGCCTGCATGCGTGGAAAATTGGCTTTTGGCACCCCGCACGTAAGCAAGCGATGACGTTCACGGCCGCACCGCCGGGGTGGGCGCGTGGCGAGGCTGTAGGCGGTAGGCTGTAGGAGGGGCGCGCGTCACGCGTCGTCCCTCGGCTGGGTCTGGGCGTTGGAACGACACGCCCTTCCGCCCGAGCCCTACCCCAACCCTCCGCTTGAATTCCTCCGCGGCGTTCCTATACCGCGCTTCGGTACAGATTCTCTGGAGGTGTAGCAATGGCCATGAGAGATCTCGTTCCTTGGATCCGACGCTCACGCGTTCCGATCACGCGTAGACAGGCCACGAACCCCTTCGTCGCGCTCCACGAGGAGATGAATCGCCTCTTCGAGGACTTCTGGCGCGACTTCGAAGGTGACGGATTTGGGCTCACCTCGTCCTTCAGCTTCCCGCGTATCGAAACGTCCGAAACCGACAAGGAATTCAAGATCGCAGCCGAGCTGCCGGGAATGGATGAGAACGATGTCGAGCTATTGCTCGACGACAACTACCTGACGATACGCGGCGAGAAAAGAAGCGAGCGCGAAGATGAATCTCGGCGTATGAGCGAGCGCTTCTATGGTCGCTTCGAACGGCATATTCCTCTGCCGGTGGAAGTGGACCAAGACAAGGTGAGCGCAACCTTCAAGAAGGGAGTGCTCTACGTGACGCTGCCTAAGCTGGCGTCGGCGACGGAACGCGTGCGTCGCATTCCAATCAAGACATAGGCCCCCTCCCCGCCCTCCCCCGCTTCGCGGGGGAGGGAGCTGTCAGAGTTCCATTGCAGGCTCACCGCTTCGCGGGGGAGGGAGCTGTCAGAGTTCCATTGCAGGCTCTAGCAGAGCCCAGCGCCCCGAGCCTCGTTGGTCGAGGCGCTTCGCGGCGCCCCGTCTCAAGTCTGCAGCCTCGAGCGTCCAGCCTCCGGCCCCTAGTCTCCTGTCTCCAGCCTCCAGCCCCTATCTCGCTCGCTCGAGCACTTCCTCGAGCGCCGCGCGCAGCTTTTCCGTCGAGTACGGCTTCTGCAGAACGATCCGGCTCGAATGGGGCTCGGGCAGCCCTGCCATGCCATAACCCGTCGCAAATATCACCGGGATATCGCGCCTATACAGCTCCTCCGCGACGGGAAAGACCGCCTCACCCCCGACGTTGATGTCGAGCACGGCGGCATCGATGTCGAGGCTGCGAATCAGCTCGAGCGCTGCATCGACGCGCGCGGCCGGACCGATGACTACACAACCCAGCTCCAGCAACGCGTCCTCGACGAACATCGCCACCAGGCTCTCGTCTTCGACGACGAGCACACGCCGTCCGGCAAGCGACTGGGAAGGCGAGACTTCGCTCATGCGGCTGCCAGATGAGGACACAGGTGCGCTTCAATGACGCACTTGACCCCGCTGCGATGAAAATAGAGCTTGGCCTCCCCCTGCAAGTCGTGCTTCAGGCCTCGTTCGATCAGTCTCGTGCCGAACCCACGTCGCGAAGGCTCCTGCACGGGTGGCCCGCCCGATTCTTCCCACACCAGCCGCAAAGTCATCCCGGTGTCGTCGGGCGTGACCGTCCACCTTACCGAGAGGTGTCCGTGGGGCGAGCTCAACGATCCATGTCGCGCCGCATTCGTCGCGAGCTCATGCACCGCCATGCCAATGGCGACCGCGCTGGCGGGCGGCAACCACACGGGCTCCCCTTCGAGCACGATACGCGATGCATCCTCCACTCCGTGCGGCGAGAGCTCACGATACAAGAGCTCGCGCAGCTCCGCCCCTCTCCAGTTCGATCTTGAAAGAAGATTGTGCGCCTCGCTCAGAGCGATCAAGCGTGCTTCGAATGCGCGCCGGAAAGCGTGCGGGTCTGGCGCCGACCGCAATGTATGTGCGGCGATCGATTGCACGGTGGCCAGTGTGTTCTTCACACGATGGTTGAGCTCATCGAGCAACAGTTTCTGTTGCGCTTCGACCTGCTTACGCGCTGCGATCTCCTCCTGCGAGGCTTTGAACAGTCGTGCATTGTCGATGGCGATGGCCGCATGGCCCGCCAGCGCCATGATCGAGCGCTCCGTCTCGATGGAGAACATTCCCGGTTGGGAATGGCCGAAGAACAATGCTCCGATCACCTCTCCCGAGCGGGAGATCACGGGTGCTGCGAGATAGCTACGCACCGGCCAGTGCCCGCAGGGCAAGCCGCTCGATGACTCGTTCCGTCGGAAACGGGGATCAGTTGTGATGTCATCGGAACGAACGGGGCCTTCACCACGGAACGCAACCTCGAACACCTGCGTCTTACGCGGCATCGGCAGGCCTGCGAATGCCTCCTGCGCAACGCCCGATAGCGCCGAGAGCTGATAACGCTCCTCGCCGTTTTCTTCGGTGACGTTGTAGAAGAACGCACCGATTTCAGCGCCGACGAGCTCCCTGCCGGCATCGGTCACATCTTGAATGAGCCGGTCGGGATCGAGCTCGGCAGACAAGCGGGCAGCGGTGCGATGCAGCACTTCCAGCTTCCGCGCATTCTCCCGCAACGCCTTCGCCACGCGATCCGCCTGGCGCTTGGCCCGCGCTTCCGAGGCCGTGACGGCTGCCAGGAGGAGCGTTGCGAGCGCCCCGCCTAAGAGCACGTAGATGACGAATTTGCTCGCCGAGGACGACTCGAACGCCGGGCGAGTGAAATAACGAATGGTCCATGGGCGTCCCGCCACTTCGACGACGTTCTCGGTCACAAAGCGCGGAGGCGTGAAGCGCGTCAGCTGCGTGCGATGCAGCAAATTCTCCGGCGCAGGCTTTCCGTCATAGATCTCGAGCGCGACACGAGGACGCGGCCAAGTGCCCAGAATGCCGCGCATGAGATCGTCCGCGCGGAAGGGACAATAGACAAAACCAAGCAATCGCTCGCGACGTTCCTTCACTGTGGCGGGCACCGTGCCGCCCCGATACACCGGCACGTAGATCAGGAAGCCCGCCTGCTTCGCTTCGTCGATCTCCTGAACGAGCTGCACAGGCCCGGACGCGCTCGGCAGACCGGTATCGCGGGCGCGCTCCATGGCAGCACGCCGCACCGGCTCGCTGAACATGTCAAACCCTAGCGCGGCACGATTACGGCGATCGAGCGGCTCGAGATGGACGATTGCGTGAATCTCATCGCGCGTGCCTTCTGGATGCACCCGAAGATCGAACACGCCGTACTCCACCAGCGCTTGCTGCGCCGCGGCCGTCTCCCGTCCAGGCAAACGGACCGAGTACCCGATGCCTTGCACCCCAGGGTAGTTGATCGGCAAGCGCAGTTGCTCGGCGAACAGCCGGAACTGCTCGCGATCGACGACCCCGTCGTGAGATGCGATCAGCCCCGCGCCCGCGCGCATCATCGCGATATAGGTGTCGAGCCGGTTAACAATGCTGTCTTGTGTTCGCGAAACGATGTGCGCGAACCGCTCCTCGTCCTGGACCCTCGTGCTGTGCGCGACGTACAACGTGGCAAGCACTGTCGCCAGTGTACCGACCGCCAACACGACGAGCGGTCCGACAACCGAGCTGGCGCGGAATCGTTGCAAGGCATCGATAGGCATGATCGATGGCGGCGTGGTTATCCTAGGTATCGTGTTGTCGCGCGCCGGAGCTTCTAGCGTAGTTGCAAAGCGACTCCGATACAATCTACGCGAGCGGCGGCGCATTGTGCAGCACACTGAAACCGCAGCCGGTAAGTGAAAGTGCGGAGCGCGCCGCTCCGACTGGACGGGCGACCGCGCTGTGAATTGCGGCGGACCACGCGGGCGCGTTCGAATAGTTATCGACCGAGCGGTAGGCAATTCGCGCTAGCGGATGTCTACGGTCACTGCTCCGATCACTCCGCGTCGCACGGCCACCGACCAGCACGGCACCTACTTGGCTCGCCCTCGAGAACGCTCCCAAGGCTCGACGTTTCCAGGACAGACGACAAAGATTGGGTGAGCTTCGGGGAACCTCACCTTCCGCCAACGCCGATACAGTCGCGGATCGCGAGCTGCCAACTTCCCGAGCAAGTGCAACCATTCATGCGCCAGCTGGCTTTCGGTCACAGTGAGCCTCACGGCCGTGCGCACCGGTGCGAGCTTGCTGGGGTCGAAGCGATACCCGCGCGAGATCGCTTCCTGGTAAATGACCTCGAGGTATCGTGAGATCGCATCGATGGGCAGCGGATGGTGCTTGAACCGATGAAGCTGAGGGTGATTGCGGTAGCCGCGCACGCGTCCGAGCAACACAGCCTGCGCGAGCAACGTCTCGCGCCATAAGGCGACCAGACCTCGCGCATCGAGATACTTCGGATGTAGAGACCAGAGACGCATAGTGCGGTGTGTATTGCGCCAATCCCTGGTCGACGACCCAACGCGCGTCCAGTTAACAAGATGTCGATCGCCGGATGACTCTACCGCTTCGAACGACCTGCTGCAGGCGACGGACGGGTCTGCACCACATGGTGTTCGAGGTCGTCGATGACTCGTTGAGCACTGTCACATCGGAGAACCGCTATGTCTGCCGCGAAATCCCGATCCTGGTTCACAGCTTTCGCCAAGAGAACATCACACGCTGCCGGACACCCCTCAGCCTTCTACGTAGCGGTCGGATTCATCCTCGTCTGGGCTATCAGCGGGCCATTCTTCCACTTCAGCGACACCTGGCAGCTCGTCATCAACACGAGCACCACGGTCGTGACGTTCTTGATGGTGTTCTTGATTCAGAACACTCAAAACCGCGATTCACAGGCCATTCAAGTCAAGCTCGACGAGTTGATTCGCTCCATCGATGGAGCACACCTTGCGCTGCTCGATCTCGAGGAGCTGGAAGAAGCAGAGCTGGAGCGAATTCGTCGAGACTATCGCGAGCTGGCTCGCCAAGCACGTAGAGATCTTCGCGCCGGCAAGTCGGATACCGACGTTCGTGAGGTGGGGATATCTCATCGCAGGGCTCAGAACGCTCGCCACCGAGCCAAGCGGGACGAGAACGTCCCGCGCTCGTAGCGACTCACCCTGCATGAATGCAGCAGCACACATGGTCACCCCACGTGTGCTGCTGCGGTCGTGTATCAATGGCAATCGAGAGAACGAGACAGGGCTAGTCCACCGCGCCCTCGACTCTTACATCGCCCGGGTTCTCGAGTACCCGCATGACCACACGACGATTCGCAGCACGTCCTGCCGCCGTCGAGTTATCGGCAATCGGCTGCGTCTCGCCGTAGCCTCTTGCCACCAGCTGCGAAGGCGACACACCTTGCTCGATCAAATAATCGCGCACTGCCTCCGCTCGCCGTTGCGACAGCTTGAGGTTGTACTCGTCCGAGCCGGTGCTATCCGTATGCCCCTGAAGCTCGATCCTCAAGCGCGGATACTTCTTTAGATCTTCCGCGATCTTGTCCAGCACGTCGCGCGAGCTTGGCGTGAGACGGGCGGAATCCACTTCGAACCCCACGCCCTCGAGCGTGATCGAGCCTTGCCGTGGGCAACCATACGCATCCACTGCCACACCGGGAGGTGTGCCGGGGCAGCGATCAAGCTCGTCGATCACGCCGTCGTTGTCGCTGTCGGGCGGCGGCGGAGGAGGAGTCGGCTCGGGAGACGGAGGCGGCGGAGTCGGCTCAGGTTCCGGCGCAGGCTCTGCCACGCGTCTGGTCGGCGCGCCGAAGGAGAACTGAAAACCGAGCGTACCAACGTAGTCACGCAACGTCCTTTCCGCACCCGCTTCCGTCCATCGTGCCTTCAGATCGGGCCGCAACGTGAAGCTTCTCGAGCCATCCGTGCTGGACCACAGATTCCAAAGCAAACCTACGCCTGCTTGGGCCATGACGTCGGTGGCGTCTCTGCCCGGGCTGCGATCGGTTTGCCCGAGACCCGCACCGATGCTGAGGTACGGCGAGAGCACACCGCCACGATTGGCCACACCCAAGAGATCAAGCGATGCACCATACAAGCTGTGATTGCCGCCCCCTAGCGCATCGAGACGCGAACCGTTGAGGTTGAGCTCGAGGCTGAGCGCGTTGCTCACATGCTTGCCGATCGCAAGCCCATATAGCCAATTCTTGTCTTCGAGCGGCCGGTCGTTGTCGACCGAGATGCCGCCGATCTGTGGTGTCAGGTACCAGTGACCGACATTGTCGGCAGCGTCGGCTGCCAGCGACGGAGCAATAAGTGCACACAAGAGTGCCGCACGTTTCATCTGAACTCCTCTCCTTTGGACTGAATGCCTGCTTTCGCAAGCCGCGCCATCATCTACGTCGCCGGTTCATGAAACAATCCCAAACTTACAAGGTAGCGAAATTCGATACCATTGAGCTTGAGATATAACTCCGTGTCCGTCTATGAATGAAACACAACGGATATTAGACACTCTGAAGCGATGCCTACGAGCACGCGGAATCACGTACCGCAGTCTCGGTCGCAAACTGGGTCTCAGCGAATCGTCTATCAAGAGGTTGTTTTCCGAAGAGTCCTTTTCGCTGACTCGACTCGAGCGCGTCTGCCGCGCGATAGATATGACGATCGCCGATTTGGTGCGCATGGCCGACGAAGCGAACGGCTCGACCTCCTCCTCGTCACCGCAGGCCAGCTTGACGCTCGAGCAGGAGCGCATTCTCGCCAGCAACGCGACGCTCCTTGCGTGCTTCTACCTTCTTCTCAACGGCCGCTCCATGCGCGAAGCGCAGAACCGGCTGGGGCTCAGTCCGCGCACGATGCGCAACATGTTGTCGCAGCTTGCCGCGGCCGGCCTCATCAGCCTCGAGAAAGGCTATAAGATCGTCATGCACGCCCGCCTTCCGATCGCCTGGCGTCCGGATGGGCCGGTACGCAAGCTTTACGAACGCCAAGTCCGTGCGGAGTTCCTACAAAGCGAATTCACGGCACCGAACGAAGCGCTCGGCTTTCATTCAGCAGAGCTGTCGCCCGCCTCCATCCGCATCCTGCTACGAAAAATGGACAAGCTCGCTGCCGACTTCGCCGATCTGGCCGCGCTCGACATTGCACTACCGTCGAAGGACAAGATCAGCGTCGCGATGCTGCTCGCCACCCGGCCGTGGGTCTTCTCGATGTTCTCTACTTATAGGAGTCGAGCGGCGAGCTGATGAAGGTGGACTTGGGGCTGGGGTTTGGGGCTCGGGATTCGGGACGGGCGCGCTTTGAGCGCCATAGCTACGGCCGACCGAAGACTGTCGACCGACAGAGAACGCGATGGTGATGTGCGCGCAGCTCGCATTCCGAGCCCAGCGCCCAGCACAACCCAGAGCCTAGCAGCCCTTGCTTGGATACGCGCATCGCGGCCCCGAGCCCCAAGCCCCGCCCCCTACACCGCTTCTTCCGCCTCTTCCAACACAACGTTCGTGCGTACCGCCGTCTTCTTTGGCGTGACGGCGCCATCGCGCTGAACGATGGTCGCCACGGTAAGGCACGTGCCGAAGAAGAGAATGAGTGAGGAATAGTAGACCCAGAGTAGAATCAGGATCAGCGAGCCTGCCGCACCATAAGTCGACGCCGGTGCCACGTGCGTCAGGTAAAGCGAGATGAGATATTTCCCCACCGCAAACAACGCAGCGGTCATGAACGCGCCGCGCCAGACATCTTTCCATCGCAGGCGTGCATCCGGCAGCACTTTGAAGATCATGCCGAATAACAACGTGGTCACAGCGAGCGAGACGGCCAGATCGATCCCGGCGATCACGATCGGCGGAATCGGGATGAGCTGCTTCGCATACGTGACCACGCCCGAGATCGCCAAGCTCAGCACAAACGACGTGAGCAGCAAGAAGCCGATGATCAACACCATGCTCAACGACAGCAGGCGCACGGTGATGAACGTCAGGATGCCGCTGCGCGACGGCTTTGCTTTGACTCCCCAGAACTGATTGAGCGAGCTTTGCATCTGGGCGAAGACGGTCGTCGCACCGAATAGCAACGCAGCGACGCCGAGCAGCGTTGGGATGATGCCCGACTCCTTCAGCTGCGAGCGGCGCACCGCCTCCTCCACTGCGGCAGCGGCCTGCGGGCCCACCAAATCGCTGATCGCTGCCGAGATCTCGCCGCGTGCCGCCTGCTCACCGAAGACGGCACCCACGATGGTGACCACGATGATCACGAGCGGAGCGAGCGAGAACAACGTGTAAAAGCCCAGCGCTGCGGCATGCTGGAACGCATCACGCTCGAGCCACAGCCTTGCGGCATGCTTGACGATCGGGAAGAAGCGTTGCGGCACCATCATAGGCTGTAGGCGGTAGGCTGTAGCAGTCAAAACGCACGAACACGACGGGCGGCTCCCTCCCAGTAACCAAACGCACCGCGCCACCGACTGGCTTTATCCTCTCGCCGCAATCCCCGGCTACTTATATATGTCCCGATCTCTGCCGGCTGCCCTTGGCTGCACGCCCCGATCATGTCGCTCGTGCTGAGCTCGCCAGCACCGCCGCGAACGGCACCTGCCCAACGAGCATTCAGCCGTGCCTGCGCGGTGGCTCCTGCCGCCGCGGCGCCCCGCAGGCTCCCGCCCTCTGCGCAACGTCCGCGGCGTGCCTATCCCGGCCGCGGTTTCGTCCTCGTGTGCCACACCCGCTGTCGGCGGCTCGACAACGGCTCAAGGCAAGGCACGTGCTCGGTGTCGGCTTTTCTGGGGTCGCTCTTGTCGAAAAAGCAAGCTAGAATGCGCGCCCCCGCTGGCCCCCCTCATGGCGCAGTAGCCCAGCGGCGACGCGCACGGACGCGCCAACAAGTCGGGCACTCGTGCGCCCGCTGAACTCGCACTCCGGTGCATGACGTTAAGTTCGGGCCGATGCGGCCCGCCGGACAGCTTGCCCAGCGACATTCCTTCGAGACGAGATGCTGCAAACCCCCTACTACCTCATCGACAAGCGCAAGCTGCTGCGGAACATGGAAATCATCCGCACGGTTCGGGAACGCTCCGGCGCCAAGGTGCTTCTTGCACTGAAGTGTTTCGCGACCTGGGCGGTGTTCGATCTCATGCGCGAGTACATGGACGGCACGACGTCGTCCTCGCTCTACGAGGTCAAGCTCGGACGCGAGAAGTTCGGCGGCGAGACGCATGCGTACAGCGTTGCGTTCGCCGATCACGAGATCGATGAGGTGGTCGCGAACGCCGACAAGATCATTTTCAACTCCATCGGCCAGCTCGAGCGGTTCGCGGCGCACAGCGCTGGGTTGCCGCGGGGATTGCGTCTCAACCCGCAGGTGAGCAGCTCGGCGTTCGATCTCGCGGACCCGGCGCGCCCTTTCAGCCGGCTCGGCGAATGGGACGTCGCGAAGATCGAGGGCGTGCTGGACCGAATTTCCGGCTTCATGATCCACAACAACTGCGAAAACGAGGATTTCGCGTTGTTCGATCGGATGCTGGGGCATGTCGAAGAGCGCTTTGGCTCGCTGTTCGAGCGAGTGGAATGGGTGAGCCTCGGCGGCGGCATCCATTTCACCGGCGAGGGCTATCCGGTCGCGGCTTTCTGCGATCGGCTCGCCCAGTTCGCCCAGCGCTACGGCGTGCAGGTGTATCTCGAGCCCGGTGAAGCGGCGATCACGAACACGACGACCCTTGAAGTCACGGTGCTCGACACGATGTATAACGGCAAGCATCTCGCGATCGTCGACAGCTCAATCGAAGCGCACATGCTCGATCTGCTCGTCTATCGCGAGAGCGCAAAGGTGACACCGAATACCGGTGCCTACACGTACCTAGTGTGCGGAAAATCCTGCCTGGCGGGCGACATCTTCGGAGAGTTCCGCTTCGAGCGCCCGCTCGCGGTCGGAGATCGGCTTTCGATCGAGGACGCAGGCGGTTACACGATGGTCAAGAAAAACTGGTTCAATGGCGTGCGCATGCCGGCGATCGCGGTCCGCGAGCTCGACGGCACGGTGCGCGTCCAGCGTGAGTTCGGTTTCGCTGATTACGTGGCGAGTCTCTCCTGAGACTGCCGTTTCGTTCGATCCAAGCCGAAGGAGGCCCACACGGGAAATGAGAAAGAACGTCTTGATTGTCGGCGCCGGTGGCGTCGCTCGGGTCGTCGCACACAAGTGCGCGCAACACAACGACGAGCTCGGGGACATCCATATCGCGTCGCGGACGCTTTCGAAGTGCAATGCAATCCTGGACTCCATTCGGGAGAAGGGAAGTTGCAAAGTGCCCGGAAAGCTCGAGGCTCACACCCTCGACGCGATGGACTCGAACGCAACTGCAGAGCTCATCAAGAAGACTGGGGCCAGCATCGTCATCAACGTCGGCCCTGCGTTCGTGAACATGCCCGTCCTCACGGCATGCATCGAAACGGGCGCCGCCTATCTCGATACGGCCATTCACGAGGAGCCGGACAAGATTTGCGAGCAGCCGCCCTGGTACGCCAACTACGAGTGGAAGCGGCGTGACGAGTGCCGCGAGAAAGGCATCACGGCCATTCTCGGCGTCGGCTTCGATCCCGGCGTCGTGAACGCATATGCCAAACTCGCAGCCGAGGACTATTTCGACGAAATCGAGTCGATCGACATCGTCGACGTGAACGCCGGCAATCACGGCCGCTACTTCGCCACCAACTTCGACCCGGAGATCAACTTCCGTGAGTTCACGGGCCGGGTCTGGACGTGGCAGAACAATCAGTGGCAAGAGAACAAGATGTTCGAGGTGAGAAAGGACTGGGATCTGCCGGTCGTCGGCCAGCGCACCACCTATCTCACCGGGCACGATGAGATCCACTCACTATCGCAGATCCTGAAGGTGCCGCACGTGCGGTTCTGGATGGGCTTCAGTGATCACTACATCAACGTGTTCACTGTTCTGAAGAACCTCGGGCTGCTGTCCGAGAAGCCCGTGACGACGCACGACGGCGTGACGGTGGTGCCGCTGCGCGTCGTGAAGGCCGTGCTGCCCGATCCTGCATCGCTCGCGCCGACCTACACCGGCAAGACGTGCATCGGCGACTTCGTGAAGGGCAAGAAGGACGGTAAACCGCGAGAGATCTTCCTTTACAACATCTGCGACCACGAGGAGGCCTACAAGGAAGTCGGCAGCCAGGCGATCTCCTATACCGCCGGCGTGCCGCCGGTCGCAGCGGCCCGACTCATTGCGCGCGGCGACTGGGACGTCAAGCGCATGGTGAACGTCGAGGAGCTGCCGTCCAAGCCGTTCCTCGGCTTGCTCAATCACATGGGCTTGCCGACGCGCATCAAGGACGAGCAAGGCGATCGCCCGCTCAATCTCGACTAAGTAACCCCCTCCCTGTCCCTCCCCCGCGTTGCGGGGGAGGGATTTTTTTGTTGCGTGCTCCAGCCGCCGGCACGGACCGCAGCTCCACGCCACAGACGTGGCACTGTATGCCACCGCCGGCGACGGAACTGCATCCTCCGCGCTGCGGGCACGGAGCTGCATTCCCGCGCTGCGCGCCGGAAACACTTCTTACCTGAAACACTTCTTAATTGGTTCTACCGTCAGTTGCGGACGCTGCTCCCAACACGCACGCGGACCCAACTCATGCCCGTTCTGCGGCGAGGGAGTCACTGCACACCTCGCGGCGAGCGCCGAAACCACTGCATGCACCGCATGCTGCCGGAAGCAACCACTGCCTGCCCCTGCTGTAGGGAGCCAGTCACTTATGTAGCGCGCCGCGAGGAGAGAACCGACGTCCGCGCGCTGCGAGACAGGGAACCGCTCCAAACCCCCGCTGCAAGAGAAGGATTAACGATGCCCGACGTTGGGGCAGATGAGGGCTAGTGGGTGGGTACTGGGCGCTGGGTGCCTGGACACTGGGCACCAACTCAAGCACGCACCACACGCGTCCTGCTCCACCGCCAGTCTCTAGTCCTCAGTCCTCAGTCCCCAGTTCCCAGTCCCCAGCCTCCAATCTCAGTTTCCAGCCTCCCTCCTCCGCATCACAGAGGCTACACATTCACTTTGAACGCACGGAGAGTCACAAATTTCGATCGCGCCCCGCACATCGTGGGAAAGCTTTATCCCTCCCCCGCGAAGCGGGGAGGGTCAGGGAGCGGGCAATCCCGTTGCTTCCACAACCATCAAACACGCCAGCAAACCGCTTCCAACGCTAGCGACGCGCATAGACCCACAAACAACGGACCACGGGAGACCACGCTGCACCCAACAGAGGCACATTAATCGAATGCACGCACCAACACATCGCACGCCGAAGGGAGGAAAGCAGCCAAGCAAGGCCACATCATCGCGTTACGCGTTTGGCGGCGCTTAGGCAGATTAAACCAGTTTAACGAGCGCTCACCTCACCGCCTCGCCAGAAAAAACTCCCGCAGCATCCTGCTGCACTCCTCCTGCAGCACACCCGACTCACACACGACCCGATGATTGAGCGCCTCATGCTGCACGATATTGAAGACGCTGCCCGCAGCACCCGCGCGCGGATCCGTCGCCGCGAACACCAGCCGCTTCACACGCGCGTGCACCATCGCGCCAGCACACATCGGGCAAGGCTCCAACGTGACATACAGCGTGGTATCGAGCAGCCGATAAGTGCCCAGCGTCTGCGCCGCCGCCCTCAGCGCCACGATCTCCGCATGCGCCGTCGGATCGTTCGTGCCGATCGGCCGATTCCAGCCCTCGCCCACGATCACACTGTCCTTCACGACGACGGCCCCAACCGGCACCTCACCTGCCCTTTCCGCTTCGCGCGCCAGCTCAATGGCGCGGGTCATGAAATGAATGTCAGTGGGATCGAATGCCTGCATGGGTAATGATGAGTCAACGATGAAAGATAGACGGCAAGGTGCGCTTAGTGGGATGGCGATCAGGGGCTGGCAACAGGAACGATGACGCGTTACGCGCTTCCGGTCAGCTCCCAGGGCCCGGCAGCCTTTCGAGACACCACTGGCGACACTAGAGCCGCGCACTTCTGCTCGTCGATAGCAGGTCAGCTGTAGAACCCGTCGAGGCCACGCCAGAGCCTGCCAAATCACTGCCTGTCGATTATACTGCCCGCGTTGACAATCAATGCGAATAAGCGGCCCACAGAACGGTCGCCTCAGCTTCATCGGCTACGAGAACAACCTTACTGCTACAAGCCGCCTTGCCCGCTCATGGAAATCGAGCCCGACATCCGCGCGATCGAGGCCGACATTGTGCGGATGCTGGCGGAGGGGACGGGAGGCTCACATGACTAGCGCCAGCTTCGATAGCACCAAGACACCGTTGCAGGAGCTCCTTTTTCGTGCCGAGAAAGGCTTGCTCCAGTTGCCCGATTTCCAGCGCGGCTGGGTCTGGGACGACGAGCGCATCCGCAGCCTCCTGGCGAGCGTATCGGTCTCGTTTCCCATCGGCGCCGTGATGCTGCTCCAGACCGGCGGAGAGCACGTCCGCTTCAAGCCGCGCCCGCTCGCCGGCACGTCCCCACAGTTGCACAACGTCTCACCGGAATCGCTCGTCCTCGACGGGCAGCAGCGCCTGACTTCTCTGTACCAGGCGCTGATGAGCACGTGCGCCGTCGAGACCAAGGACGCCAAAGGCAAGCCGATCCGACGATGGTACTACCTCGACATGAAGAAAGCGCTCGCCAACGAGGAGGACCGCGAAGAAGCGGTGCTCAGCGTGCCCGAGGACCGTCAGATCAAGGCCTTTGGCGGCGAGGTCACATTGGACCTGACGACGTCAGAGAAGGAGTATGCGGCGGACCTCTTCCCGGCGAACCGCATCTTCCAGAGCGCCGACTGGCGCCAAGCGTACAGCGAATACTGGAACTTCGACCGCGACAAGATGCGACTCTTCAACGAGTTCGAACGGGAGGTCATCAAGCGCTTCGAGCAGTACCAAGTGCCCGTCATCGAGCTCAAGAAGGAAACACCCAAGGAAGCGGTCTGCCTCGTGTTCGAGCGGGTCAACACGGGCGGTGTTGCGCTCAATGTCTTTGAGTTGCTAACAGCCTCCTTCGCGGCGGACGACTTCCAGCTCCGCGATGACTGGCACGCCCGCGAGCAACGGCTCAAGAGCCAGCATCCGGTTCTGCGCAGCTTACAGAATGACGACTTTCTGCAGGCCATTTCGCTGCTCGTGACCCAGGACCGACGCCGCAAAGCGCTCGCGGCCGGCGCGACGGCCGACAACGCGCCCGGCATCAGCTGCAAACGCAAGGACATCCTGAAGCTAACCGTCACCGACTGGAAGGAATGGGCCGACCGGGTCGAGGAAGGTTTCGTGCGGGCGGCGCGCTTTCTGTACGTGCAGAAGATATTCAAAGCGCGTGACCTCCCCTATCGCACACAGCTCGTTCCGCTCGCCGCGTTCTTCGTGGACCTCGGCAAGGACGGTGAGACCGATAGCGCACGACAAAAGATTGCCCGCTGGTACTGGTGCGGCGTGCTGGGCGAGCTCTACGGCGGCGCAATCGAAAGCCGCTTCGCGCGCGATCTAGTGGAGGTCGTGGCGTTCGTACGCGGAGAGGGTGTGGAACCCAGCACGATCCAGGAGTCGAGCTTCCAGCCGAATCGGCTGCTCACGCTGCGCACGCGCAACAGCTCTGCGTATAAGGGTCTCTACGCGCTCCTCATGCGCGACGGCGCGCGCGACTTCCGCACCGGCGAGCCGATCGAGGCGCAGACCTTCTTCGATGACAAGGTCGACATTCACCACATCTTCCCCGAGCAGTGGTGCAAGGCGAATGGAATCAAGCCTGCTATCTACAACAGCGTGATCAACAAAACGGCGCTTGCCGCCCGCACCAACAGGCAGGTTGGCGGACGCGCTCCCTCGCAATATCTGTCCCTGATCGAGAAGTCCGCCCGCATTGACACGGCGCGCATGGACGAGATCCTGCGCTCGCATTGCATCGCGCCCGAGCACCTGCGCGCTGACCGCTTCTGGGAGTTCTTCGCCGCCCGCGCCGAGGAGTTGCTCAAGCGCATCGAGGCTGTGACAGGCAAGACAATCGCACGCGACCCCGACATCTTCCGCCCCGACGTCGAGCCCGAGATGTATGACGAAGGCTTGGAAGAGTGGGACGAAGAACCTCTCGAGGAGGCAGCGTCATGAGCGAGGCGCTGCACGCGCTGACCGAGCGAGTCTGGTTGGACGACAGTGACCTCGGTCTAGTACAGCTCCAATGCGAATCGCGATATTGAGCGACGATCTAATCTATAGCTCATCTATCGCAAGACCAACGTCCCGAGATCCATGCTTCAGTAATGTACACAGCTCGAAGCCGTCACCGACACAAACGGACACTTCACGCTCATTCGATGCAACTATACGTGAAAGCGTCACTCCGTCATTCGCACCGGTTGTGCAGCGCCTGCTACCGTTTCGAGTGGCCCATCTGCTTCATCTATTGAACGAACGACGTGAGCCCGTGTCTCCTCGTCGGGAATCCAAACAAAGACACCGCGAATAGCCCTTGTTAATAAGATGCGATAGGCCTGTCGCACTCGCTCAAGCACATTTGCCCCTTTCGGTCCAGCAGGCGCTATCGGTCCTTCACAGCGCGCAGCCCTCACGAGCTGCCCTATTCCTGACTCGTGCACATGATCGAGCTGCACGAGCCAGCGGCCATCGCGCCAAATCAAATCCTCAAGCCATAGGACTCCCAC
>PKRE01000013.1 GCA_017577615.1 Gammaproteobacteria bacterium
TCTCCGCCAGCACCTTCGTCAGCGCCGCCGTCAACGTCGTCTTACCATGGTCAACGTGACCAATCGTGCCTACGTTCACATGCGGCTTCGTGCGTTCAAACTTCTCTTTGGCCACAGCGGCGTCCTCTCAATTTTCAAACAGCGAACAGCGGACGATGCAGTTCGAATCTTTATGCAATTAGTGATCAGCTCAACATCTGACGCTCGGCGGCACGCGCTCGGCCACGACGCCAGTCGTGGCGACCCGCGCTCCGCCGCTTACCCTTTCTTGGTGATCGTCGCGGCGACGTTTGCCGGCACCTCCATGTACTTCGCGAATTCCATCGTGTAAGTCGCGCGCCCCTGGCTCATCGAACGCATGGCGGTCGAGTACTGGAACATCTCCGCCAGGGGCACCTCGGCCGTCACGACCTTGCCCGCGACAGAGTCTTCCATGCCGATGATCTGACCGCGACGTCGGTTCAAGTCGCCGACGATGTCGCCGTAGTATTCCTCCGGCGTCACCACCTCCACTTTCATGATCGGCTCGAGGAGGACGGGCTGCGCCTTGGCCATGGCCTCCTTGAAGGCCATCGAGCCAGCGATTTTGAACGCCATCTCACTCGAGTCGACGTCATGATACGAACCGTCGAACAGCGTCACCTTGAAATCGACGACCGGATAGCCAGCGAGCACGCCGCTCTCCGCCGCCTCCCGGATGCCCTTGTCGACTGCCGGGATATATTCCTTGGGGATGACACCACCGACGATCGCGTTGACGAATTCGTACCCCTTGCCGGGCTCTTGCGGCTCGAGCCGGATCCACACGTGACCGTACTGACCGCGACCGCCCGTCTGTCGAACGAACTTGCCCTCTTGCTCGACCACCGCGCGAATCGTCTCGCGGTACGCGACCTGGGGCTTGCCGACATTCGCCTCGACCTTGAATTCGCGCTTCAAGCGGTCGACGATGATCTCCAGATGCAGCTCGCCCATGCCGGAAATGATCGTCTGGCCGGATTCCGGGTCCGTCGACATACGGAACGACGGATCCTCCTTGGCCAGACGCTGCAGGGCCATGCCCATCTTCTCCTGGTCCGCCTTGGTCTTCGGCTCCACCGCGACCGAGATCACCGGCTCCGGAAAATCCATCTTCTCCAGCTGGATGATGTTCTCCGGATCGCACAACGTATCGCCCGTCACGACGTCCTTCAGACCCACCGCCGCCGCGATATCACCCGCGCGCACTTCCTTGATCTCGTTACGCTCGCTGGCGTGAATCTGCAGCAGGCGCCCGATACGCTCCTTCTTGTCCTTTCCGGCGTTCGCCACGACGTCACCCGAGTTGAGCACGCCGGAGTACACCCGGAAAAAGGTCAGGTTGCCGACGAACGGGTCGTTCAGGATCTTGAACGCCAACGCCGAGAAAGGCTCATCGTCGCTCGCCTTGCGCGTTACCTCTGCGCCGTCCAGCGTGGTGCCTCGCACAGGTGGCATATCCACCGGCGAGGGCATGTACTCGATGATCGCATCCAGCAACGCCTGCACGCCCTTGTTCTTGAAGGCCGAGCCGCACAGACACAGGACGATCTCGTTGCGAATCGAGCGTTCGCGTAGGCCGCGTTTGATCTCCGCTTCGGTCAGCTCTTCGCCCTCGAGATACTTGTTCATCAGTTCTTCGTTGGCCTCGGCCGCGGCCTCGACGACCTTGGCGCGCCACTCCTCACATTGCTCGCGCAGCTCATCGCGAACGTCGCGATACTCGAAACGGGTACCCTGCGTGGCCGGATCCCACCAGATCTCCTTCATGCGCACGAGGTCGACCACACCTTCGAACGTATCCTCAGCACCGATCGGCAGCTGGATCGGAACCGGCACGCCGCGCAGGCGGGTCTTGATCTGGTCGATGCAGCGGAAGAAGTTGGCGCCCGCACGATCCATCTTGTTGACGAACGCGAGGCGCGGCACGTTGTACTTGTTCATCTGCCGCCAGACCGTTTCGGACTGCGGCTGAACGCCAGCGACGGCACAGAAGACGGCCACAGCAGAGTCGAGCACTCGCAGGCTGCGCTCCACTTCGATCGTGAAGTCCACGTGACCCGGCGTGTCGATGATGTTGATGCGGTGCTGCGGAAACTTGCCTTCCATGCCTCTCCAGAAGCAAGTCGTCGCCGCGGACATGATCGTGATGCCCCGCTCTTGCTCCTGTTCCATGAAGTCCATCACCGCCGAGCCTTCGTGTGTCTCGCCCAGCTTGTGCGACACACCTGTGTAGAACAGGATACGCTCGGTGGTCGTCGTCTTACCGGCGTCAATGTGCGCAGAGATACCGATGTTTCGGTAGCGCTCGATTGGGGTCGTACGGGGCATGCGTTCTCTCGTTTACCGAAGGTCGCGGCCTCAACACGGCCGCCACCATTGATTGTTACCAGCGATAATGCGCGAATGCCTTGTTTGCCTCGGCCATGCGGTGCGTGTCTTCACGCTTGCGTACGGCCGCGCCGCGATTCTCGGCAGCATCGAGCAACTCAGCTGCGAGACGGTGCGCCATTGATTTTTCCGATCGCGCCCGCGCAGCCTCGATGACCCAACGCATCGCGAGCGTTTGACGGCGGGCGGCACGCACCTCGACCGGGACCTGATAGGTCGCACCACCCACTCGGCGGCTCTTGACCTCCACGCTCGGCTTGACGTTGTCGAGCGCAGCGGACAGCAGCTCGATCGCCTGCTCCGGTGTCTTGCCGGTTTTCTCCGCAATACGATCGACCGCACCGTAGACGATCTTTTCGGCAAGGGATTTCTTGCCGCGTTCCATGACCATGTTGACGAACTTCGCCAACAGTAGGCTGTTGAAACGTGGATCCGGAAGGATCGTGCGAATCGGGGCCGCTGCTCTACGAGACATTTGGGTATACCGTCATTCATGATTCGTGATCCGCGACCGAGAAGACAGGGCTCGCGGTCCGCTTGCGAGCCACCACTCCCGAGTCACGAGTCACTTACTTCTTGGGCCGTTTGGTGCCGTACTTGGATCGACCTTGCTTACGATCAGCAACGCCCGCACAGTCGAGCGTGCCGCGCACCGTGTGATAGCGCACACCGGGCAGATCCTTCACACGCCCACCGCGGATCAGCACAACCGAGTGCTCCTGCAGGTTGTGCCCCTCGCCACCAATGTAGCTGATGACCTCGAAGCCGTTCGTCAGCCGCACTTTTGCGACCTTGCGCAGCGCCGAGTTCGGCTTCTTCGGCGTCGTCGTGTACACGCGCGTGCACACCCCCCGCTTCTGCGGGCACCCTTCAAGGGCCGGGACTTTCGTCTTGTACTTCGGCGGAGTCCGCGGTTTGCGAACGAGCTGACTGATAGTGGCCATAAACGGTTGATCCTTGCAGAAACACTAGGCCGCCAGGGACGGCGGCCTAGTGAGGAAATCGCAGAACGGCGGGCGAGTACGTTCGGGCGCCGGCCGATCAAAGGCGCGCGATTTTAGGAATCGCTTTCGACGGTGTCAACCGCGCTCCTTGCCGCCGATGTGACGACATGCGGTCGACGCCACCGTCGACAGCCGAGGGATGGAGCTCCGACTGCCGACGGTGAGCGACAGCCTGCTACTCCGCCGAGGCACCCGCCTCGTCGGATACGGACTCTTCGCCCTCGACTACACCGCCGCCCACGTCCATGAAGCCGCGACCGCTGCCTGCGGCCATTCGCTTGCGCCGCCGCGCGTGGAAGAACGAACCGGTGCCGGCCGGGATCAGCCGGCCGACGATCACGTTCTCCTTGAGGCCGCGCAGATCGTCCTTCAAACCTCGCACCGCCGCTTCCGTGAGCACACGAGTGGTCTCTTGGAAGGAAGCCGCCGAGATGAAGGACTCAGTCGCCAACGAGGCCTTCGTGATGCCGAGCAGCACAGGCTCGAAGATGGCACCCTCCTTGCCCTGCTCTCGCATGCGCTCATTGATCTCCAGAACACGTGCCCTGTCGATCTGCTCGCCGCGCAGCAGCCCGGTGTCGCCCGGGTGAACGATCTCGACCTTGCGCAGCATCTGGCGAATGATCACCTCGATGTGCTTGTCATTGATCTTCACACCCTGCAGGCGGTAGACGTCCTGGATCTCGCGCACGAGATAGTTCGCAAGTGCCTCCACGCCCTGCAAGCGCAGGATATCGTGCGGGTTCGGCTCGCCGTCTGCGATCACCTCGCCGCGCTCGATCTGCTCGCCCTCGAAGACGTTCAGATGACGCCACTTCGGGATCAACTCCTCGTATTTCTGGCCGTTCTCGTCGGTGATGATCAGACGACGCTTGCCCTTCGTCTCCTTGCCGAAGCTGACCGTGCCCGAGTGCTCCGCGAGGATCGCGGAATCCTTCGGCTTACGGGCTTCGAACAGATCCGCCACACGCGGCAGACCGCCGGTGATGTCGCGGGTCTTCGAGGATTCCTGCGGAATTCGCGCGATGACGTCTCCCACGGACACTTTCGCGCCGTCCTCCAGGCTCACGATCGCGCCCGGCGGCAACGCGTAGACGGCCGGAATGTCGGTATTCGCGAACGTGACTTCCTTGCCCTTTTCGTTGACGAGGCGAACGACCGGACGCAGGTCCTTGCCGCCCGAGCCACGCAGCTTCGGATCGATCACCACGATGCTCGACAGGCCCGTGATCTCATCGACCTGGCTCTGTACGGTCAGACCCTCAATGAAGTCCTGGAACTTGATGAACCCAGCCACCTCCGTCACGACGGGGTGCGTGTGCGGATCCCACGTGGCCAGAACCTGACCGGGCTCGACCGGATCGCCATCCTTGACATTGAGGACCGCACCGTACGGGATCTTGTAGCGCTCGCGCTCGCGGCCGTACTCGTCGATGATGCCGAGCTCGCCGGAACGAGACACTGCCACCCAGTATCCCTTCTCGTGGTGCACTGTCTTCAAGTTGTGTAGGCGGGTAGAGCCGCGCGTCTTCGATTCGACGGAGTTCGCGGCAGCAGCTCGCGAAGCGGCGCCACCGATGTGGAATGTGCGCATCGTGAGCTGTGTGCCAGGCTCGCCGATCGACTGCGCCGCAATGACACCAACCGCCTCGCCCAAATTGACGCGGTGACCGCGTGCGAGGTCACGCCCATAGCACTGTGCGCACACGCCGTAGCGGGTCTCACAGGTGATGGGCGAGCGGACCTTCACCTGGTCCACACCTTCCTGCTCGAGGAGCCTGACGAGCTTCTCATCGAGCAGAGTGCCGGCCGGGATCACGACCCCATCGCCCGACGGGCGCAGCACGTCTTGCGCGGTCACACGGCCGAGCACGCGCTCGGCCAGACCCTCGACGACGTCGCCGCCTTCCACGATCGGCGTAATCGTCAGGCCGTTGCTCGTGCCGCAATCCTCCTCGGTCACGACGAGGTCCTGCGCGACGTCGACCAGACGACGAGTGAGGTAACCGGAGTTCGCCGTCTTGAGCGCCGTATCGGCCAGGCCCTTGCGAGCACCGTGCGTCGAGATGAAGTACTGCATCGCGTTCAGGCCTTCGCGGAAGTTCGCCGTGATCGGCGTCTCGATAATCGAGCCGTCCGGCTTGGCCATGAGACCGCGCATGCCAGCGAGCTGACGGATCTGCGCAGCGCTACCGCGCGCGCCCGAGTCGGCCATCATGAAGATGGAGTTGAACGACTTCTGGACGACCTTGTTGCCGTTCGCATCGATCACCTCCTCGGTGCCGAGCTTCTCCATCATCGCTTTGGCCACCTGGTCGTTGGTGCGCGACCAGATGTCCACGACCTTGTTGTAGCGCTCGCCGTTCGTGACCAGACCCGAAGCGTATTGCTCCTGAATCTCCTTCACCTCACGCTCCGCGTTGGCGAGGATCTTGCTCTTCTGCGGCGGCACGACCATATCGTCGACGCCGATCGAGATGCCGGCCCGGGTGGCGTAATGGAAGCCGGTGTACATGAGCTGGTCGGCGAAGACCACCGTCTCCTTCAGCCCAACGGTGCGGTAGCACACGTTGATCAGGTTGGAGATCGCCTTCTTGGTCATGTCGCGGTTCACGAGATCGAACGAGAGACCGCGCGGTAAGAGCTCCGACAGCAGCGCACGTCCAACCGTCGTGTCCACCATGCGCGTCTTGGCCTCGAGCTCACCGTTCTCGTGGCGCACGTATTCGGTGACCCGCACCTTTACTTTTGCTTGTAGATCGACGACTCGGTTCTCGAACGCGCGGTGCACCTCCTGCACGTCGGCGAAGATCATGCCCTCGCCCTTCGCGTTGATGCGCTCGCGAGTCATGTAGTACAGACCGAGCACCACGTCCTGCGACGGGACGATGATCGGATCGCCATTCGCCGGCGACAGGATATTGTTCGACGACAACATCAGGGCGCGCGCCTCAAGCTGCGCCTCGAGCGAGAGCGGCACGTGCACCGCCATCTGGTCACCGTCGAAGTCAGCATTGAACGCCGTGCAGACGAGCGGATGCAACTGAATGGCCTTACCCTCGATCAGCACCGGCTCGAACGCCTGGATACCGAGACGGTGCAGCGTGGGTGCGCGGTTCAGGAGCACCGGGTGCTCGCGAATGACCTCCTCAAGGATGTCCCACACTTCCGGCCCTTCGCGCTCGACCATGCGCTTCGCTGCCTTGATCGTGGGCGCTTCGCCGCGCATCTGCAGCTTCGAGAAGATGAACGGCTTGAAGAGCTCGAGTGCCATCTTCTTCGGCAAGCCGCATTGATGCAGGCGTAGCGTCGGGCCGACCACGATGACGGAACGCCCCGAGTAGTCGACGCGCTTGCCAAGCAAGTTCTGACGGAAGCGACCCTGCTTGCCCTTGATCATGTCGGCCAAGGACTTGAGCGGGCGCTTGTTCGTGCCCGTGATGGCGCGACCGCGACGACCGTTGTCGAGCAACGCATCGACCGCCTCTTGCAGCATGCGCTTCTCGTTGCGGACGATGATGTCCGGCGCGTTGAGCTCGAGCAGGCGACGCAAACGGTTGTTGCGGTTGATGACGCGACGATAGAGGTCGTTGAGGTCCGACGTCGCGAAGCGACCGCCATCGAGCGGCACGAGCGGCCGCAAGTCCGGCGGCAGCACGGGCAATACGGTCAGCACCATCCACTCCGGTCTATTGCCGGACTCGATGAACGATTCGAGCAGCTTCAGGCGCTTCGCCAAGCGCTTGATCTTCGTCTCTGAAGTCGTGCTCGCCATCTCTTCGCGCACGCGCTGCGCCTCGGCCTGCAGGTCGAGTGACTTGAGGAGCTCGTACACGGCCTCGGCACCCATCCGTGCATCGAACTCGTCGCCGTGCTGCTCGATCGCCTCGAGATACATCTCGTCGGTGAGCAACTGTCCCCTCTGCAGCTGCGTCATGCCCGGATCGATGACCACGAACGCCTCGAAATAGAGCACTCGCTCGATCTCGCGCAGCGTCATGTCCAGCATCAGGCCGATGCGCGACGGCAGCGACTTCAGGAACCAAATGTGCGCAACCGGGCTCGCCAGCTCGATGTGGCCCATGCGCTCGCGGCGTACCTTCGACTGGGTGACCTCGACACCGCACTTCTCGCAAACGACGCCGCGATGCTTCAAGCGCTTGTACTTGCCACACAAGCACTCGTAATCCTTCACTGGGCCGAAGATCTTTGCGCAGAACAAACCATCGCGTTCGGGTTTGAACGTGCGGTAGTTGATGGTCTCCGGCTTCTTGACTTCACCGTACGACCACGACCGGATCATCTCCGGCGAGGCAAGCCCGATCCGAATCGAGTCGAAGTTCTCGACCGGCGTCTGTTGCTTGAACAACTTGAGTAGGTCTTTCATTTCACTACCTGCTTTGGGGAAGCGATCACCGCTTGGTCGTCCGGCGCAAATTTAGAAACGCCAAAGCGTTCCGAACCTCGCCGCGCTCCCAACCATTCGCCCCGTCTCCTGAAATACAAACCGTCGTCCACCACTGCTCGGCATGCGAGCCGTTACTTCTCGCTCTCCTGCTCCAACTCGATGTTGATGCCGAGCGCGCGGATCTCCTTCACGAGCACGTTGAAGGATTCGGGCATACCGGCCTTCATCTCGTGGTTGCCGTCGACGATCGCCTTGTACATCTGCGTACGTCCGGTGACGTCGTCCGACTTGACGGTCAGCATCTCCTGCAGCGTGTAAGCGGCGCCATAGGCCTCGAGCGCCCAAACCTCCATCTCACCGAAGCGCTGTCCGCCGAATTGCGCCTTACCGCCCAGCGGCTGCTGCGTGACCAGCGAGTACGGACCGGTCGAGCGCGCATGCATCTTGTCATCGACAAGGTGGTTCAGCTTCAGCATGTACATGTAGCCGACCGTCACCTCGCGATCGAAGCGTTCACCAGTACGTCCGTCATACAGCACCGTCTGGCCGCTGAGAGGCAACCCCGCCAGGGCGAGCATGTGCTTGATCTCCTCTTCCGTGGCACCGTCGAAAACCGGCGTGGCCATGGGCACTCCGTTACGAAGGTTCTCCGCCAGCGTGATGATCTCGTCGTCCGTGAGCGACGCGAGGTCGGCTTTTTGCCCGCCCGTCTTGTTGTAGATCTCATCCAGGAAGGCACGAATCTCGGCCGCGCTACGCGCCTCATCCAGCATCTTCCCGATCTTCAAGCCAAGCCCCTTGGCTGCCCAGCCCAGGTGTGTCTCGAGAATCTGGCCAATATTCATGCGCGATGGCACGCCCAGCGGATTGAGCACGATGTCGACCGGCGTACCGTCTTCGAGGTACGGCATGTCCTCAATGGGAACGATCGTCGAGACCACGCCCTTGTTCCCGTGGCGGCCTGCCATCTTGTCGCCCGGCTGGATGCGCCGTTTCACGGCGAGGTACACCTTCACCATCTTGAGCACACCCGGGGCGAGGTCATCGCCTGCGGTGATCTTCGCCCGCTTCTCTTCGAAGCGCTTCTCGAACTCATTGCGGAGCGTCTTCAAACGCTCGGCTGCCCGCTCGATCGCGGCATTGTGCTCTTCGTCCTGCAGGCGTATCTCAAGCCATTGCTCGCGCGGGAGCTCCGACAGATACGTCTCGTCCACAAGCGTGCCGGCCCGCAGCTTCTTCGGGCCTGCCGCTGCCGGCTTGCCGAGCAGCACTGCACGGACGCGTTCGAACAAATCGTCCTCGAGGATACGGCGCTGATCGTCGAGGTCCTTGCGGACCCTTTCGAGCTCGGCCTTCTCGATCGCCTTTGCACGCGAGTCCTTCTCGACGCCGTCGCGCGTGAACACGCGCACGTCGATGACCGTGCCGTCCATTCCCGGCGGCACACGCAGCGAGGTGTCCTTCACGTCGGATGCCTTCTCGCCGAAAATCGCGCGCAGCAGCTTCTCTTCCGGCGTGAGCTGTGTCTCACCCTTCGGCGTGACTTTGCCGACCAGGATGTCGCCCGCCTTCACCTCGGCGCCGATGAACGCGATACCCGCTTCATCCAGCTTCGCCAGCGCTGCTTCGCCGACGTTGGGAATGTCGGCCGTGATCTCCTCCGGTCCCAGCTTCGTATCGCGCGCCACGCACGTCAGCTCCTCGATGTGGATCGTCGTGAAACGATCCTCATGGACGACGCGCTCGGAAATGAGGATTGAATCCTCGAAGTTGTAGCCGTTCCACGGCATGAACGCGACGAGCAAGTTCTGCCCCAGCGCAAGCTCGCCCAGGTGCGTGGAGGGACCGTCTGCCAGCACGTCCCCGCGCGCGATCACGTCACCCGCCTTCACGAGCGGACGCTGGTTGATGCAGGTGTTCTGGTTCGAGCGCGTGTACTTCGTGAGCGTGTAAATGTCGACGCCCGGCTCGCCGGCCGTCGTCTCGTCGTCGTTCACGCGCACCACGATGCGTGATGCGTCGACCGAATCCACAACACCACCACGGCGCGCGATCACGGTCACGCCGGAATCGATCGCCACCGTGCGCTCCATTCCCGTGCCCACGAGCGGCGGTTCGGCACGCAAGGTCGGGACAGCCTGCCGCTGCATGTTGGAGCCCATCAACGCGCGGTTGGCATCGTCGTGCTCCAGGAACGGAATGAGCGACGCCGCCACCGACACGATCTGCTTGGGCGACACGTCCATGTACTGGATCCGATCCGGCGTCGAAAGCATGAACTCGTTCTGATGGCGACAGGAAACCAGCTCGTCGACGAAGCGACCCTCCTCGTCGAGGGCAGCATTCGCTTGCGCGATGACGTACTGGCCTTCTTCGATGGCCGACAGATACTCGATCTCGTCGGTCACCTTCCCGTCGACCACCTTACGATACGGTGTCTCGAGGAAACCGTACTCGTTCGTACGCGCATACACCGCCAGGGAGTTGATGAGACCGATATTCGGTCCTTCCGGCGTTTCGATCGGGCATACGCGACCGTAGTGAGTCGGATGCACGTCGCGCACCTCGAAACCTGCCCGCTCGCGTGTCAGGCCGCCGGGTCCGAGCGCAGACACGCGCCGCTTGTGCGTCACTTCCGAGAGCGGATTGTTCTGATCCATGAACTGCGACAGCTGCGAGGAGCCGAAGAACTCCTTGACGGCCGCGGCAACCGGCTTCGCGTTGATCATCTCCTGCGGCATCAGGCCTTCCGACTCGGCCAACGTCAGGCGTTCCTTCACCGCACGCTCCACGCGCACGAGGCCGACACGGAACGCGTTCTCAGCCATCTCGCCCACTGAGCGCACACGACGGTTACCGAGGTGATCGATGTCGTCGACCTGGCCGTTGCCGTTACGGATCTCGCAAAGCTCGTGGATGACGGCAATGATGTCCGACGTCTCGCCGAGCTGCTCAACCAAGCTCTTCGAGAACTCGTCCGTACGCTTCGAGAAGTACGAATAGTCGTACAGGATGCCGGGACCGGTGACCTCGTCACGGTGCACGCGACGATTGAACTTCATGCGGCCCACCGGCGAGAGATCGTAGCGTTCCGGATTGAAGAACAGGTTGTAGAACAGGTTCTCGGCGGCATCCTTCGTCGGCGGTTCGCCTGGACGCATCATGCGATAGATCTCGACCAACGCCTCCAAGCGCGTGCGCGTCGGATCGATGCGCAACGTCTCCGAGATGTACGGACCGCGGTCCAAGTCGTTCACGTAGAGCACGCGAATCTGATCGATTCCCGCTTCGATCAGCTTGTCCACGATCGGGATGGTCAGGATGTCGTTCGCCTTGGCGAGAATCTCGCCGGTCTCGGCGTTGAAGACATCGTGCGCCAACACCTTGCCGACCAAGTAGTCCTTCGGCACGTGCAGACGCGTGACATTGCGCTGCTCGAGCATGCGCACGTGACGAGCGGTGACGCGCCGTCCTTCCTCGACGATCACCTCATCGCCAACCTTGATCGTGAACGTCGCCGTTTCCCCGCGCAGACGTTGCGGGATCAAGTCGAGCTCGATCTTCTCCGGCGAGAGATGGAAGGTGTTCGTCTCGAAGAACATGGCGAGCATCTGCTCCTCGGTATAACCGAGCGCGCGCAGGATGATCGTCACCGGCAGCTTGCGCCGACGATCGATACGCGCGAACACGCAGTCCTTCGGGTCGAACTCGAAGTCGAGCCACGAGCCCCGATACGGAATGATGCGAGCGGAGAAGAGGAGCTTGCCGGAGCTGTGCGTCTTGCCGCGGTCGTGATCGAAAAACACACCGGGGCTGCGATGCAGCTGGGACACGATGACACGCTCGGTACCGTTCACGATGAACGTACCGTTGTCGGTCATCAAAGGCATCTCACCGAGATAGACCTCCTGCTCGCGGATGTCCTTGATGGTCTTCTTCTGTGGCGTGGACGTCTCCTTGTCGTACACGACCAGACGCACTTTCACCCGCAGCGGCGCAGCGTATGTGAGACCCCGCAGCTGGCATTCCTTGACGTCGAACGGGGGCTCGCCGAGTCGATAGCTCACATACTCGAGAACCGCGTTCCCCGAGTAGCTCGTGATTGGAAACACACTCTTGAACGCGGCGTGCAGGCCCACGTCCTCGCGGCGATCCGGGTGGACGTCGGCTTGCAGGAACTGGCGGTACGAATCCTTCTGGATCGCGAGCAGATAGGGCACCTCGAGGATGCTCCGCTGCTTGCCGAAGTCTTTACGGATGCGCTTTTTCTCGGTGAACGAATACGCCATCTGGGTCACCTATCTATTCGGGCCGCCGGGGATTCGAGGCAGCGACGAAAACCGGGAAGCAGATCGACATCGAACGCTGCCCTTCTGGACACGAACCTAAACGAAACGCGAAACGCCGAAAGCGACTGCGGAAATCCTCCCGCAGCCGCCTCAGATCCTTGCATGCTCCGACCGCGCTTCCCTGCACGGTCACCTGAGCGGGCGAGGACAGCTCAAGCGTCCTCGCGAGATCCATCCGCTCGAACCCTCACTTGATCTCCGCGACGGCGCCTGCTTCTTCCAGCTTCTTCTTGATCGACTCGGCCTCCTCCTTGGAAACACCTTCCTTGACCGTCGACGGCACGCCCTCGACGAGGTCCTTCGCCTCCTTCAAGCCAAGACCGGTGATCTCACGGATGACCTTGATGACGCCGACCTTGTTCGAACCAAAGCTGGTCATCGTCACGGTGAATTCCGTCTTCTCCTCCGCCGCAGGGGCAGCAGCTGCGCCAGCTGCAGCGACGCCCGGCGCTGCGATCGCCACAGGGGCCGCGGCCGTCACGCCGAACTTCTCTTCCATCATCTTGACGAGATCCACGATCTCCAACACGGTCATGTTGCCGATCGCTTCGAGGATCTCTTCTTTCGTTGCAGCCATTGTCGTCACTCCAACCTTGTTACCTAACTTCAGAATCTCAAGCTTCGTAAGTCGAACTTCTGTCCGACATCGCCGGCCGTCAGCCAGCCTTCTGGTCTTTCACTGCAGCGATCGTGCGCACCAACTTCGCGTGTGGCTCCGCAACCGTGCGTACGAACTTGCTGATCGGCGCCATAAGCACACCAGCCAGTTGGCTGAGCGCCTCCATACGCGTCGGCAAGCTCGCAATCTTGTCGATTTCCTTCGCAGGCAAAGCCGTGCCGCCGAGGGATACCACCTTCGGCACCAGCTTTTCGTGCTCCCTCGCGAAGTCCCTGACGAGACGCGCAGCGGCACCCGGATCATCCTTCGAGAAGGCAAGAAGCAGCGGCCCCTTAAGGCTGTCGCGCACGCACTCGAACTGAGTGCCCTCGATCGCCCGACGAGCCAGCGTGTTCTTCACCACTCGCAGATAGACACCCGAGCTGCGAGCCTTCGAACGCAGACTCGTCATCTGCGTCACCGTCAGCCCGCGATACTCTGCAGCGACGACCGACTGCGCGTTCGTGGCGACCGAATTGATCTCCGCGACCAGCGCCTTCTTGTCATCGAGTCTGAGCGCCATGAATTCCTCCTGGCGTGAAGAGCCAAAACATACGGACACGCATCCTGCATGCCCTCCTAAGGCTGTAGGCTTCTGAACCATCGGCCGCCGCGACCGGAACACTTTCCGGTCGT
This sequence comes from Gammaproteobacteria bacterium, assembly GCA_017577615.1. Lineage (GTDB taxonomy): Bacteria > Pseudomonadota > Gammaproteobacteria > Steroidobacterales > Steroidobacteraceae > Steroidobacter. Next base: position 13,465 of record PKRE01000013.1, read on the forward strand.
CGCCCGTGGCCCGACACCCGAGCCCTCTTTGACGGCGCCCTTCAGCCGGATCCCATGTGCGGACGATGCCGCTCTTGAGCTCCGATTCGGGTAACACCATCTGCGCAGGCATTGCATTAAGGCCGTCGGCTACAGGCCGTAGGGGTAGGCAAAGCAACGATCCATGCTCTGCGCACCTACTGCCGCCACCTTTGGCCGCCTGCGGTCTTCGATGATGGTCGGTAGTGAGTCGTTACCGACTCTCGACCGGCCCCACATCAATCTGATCCTGGCTGGAGACCGGCGACTGGAGACCGAAGCGAAGAAGAATAGGGTCTCCTCTGCTCCAGCCTCCGTCTCCGGCCGCCAGCCTACGCTCGCGCTTACAGCGCGAGCGACGCAATCTCCACCGGTATGCCCGGACCCATCGTGGAAGACACGGTGATCTTCCTGAGATAAACACCCTTGGCGGTGGCGGGCTTTGCCTTCTGCAAATCCTGCAGCAAGGCAATCAGGTTCTCCTTGAGCTGCGAAATCTCGAAGTCCGCCTTGCCGATCGTGCAGTGCACGACACCGCCTTTGTCAGAGCGATAGCGCACCTGACCAGCCTTTGCATTTCGAACCGCACTCACAACATCGGGCGTGACGGTTCCGACCTTCGGGTTGGGCATCAACCCGCGCGGCCCCAGAATTTGTCCCAGCTGACCGACGACACGCATCGCGTCCGGGCTGGCGATCACGACGTCAAAGTTCAGCTCACCGGCTTTCACCTTTTCCGCCAAATCCTCGAGACCGACGATATCCGCACCCGCTTCACGGGCAGCATCCTGATTCTTGCCGGAGGTGAACACGGCCACGCGCACCGACTTGCCGATACCATGCGGCATGACCGTCGAGCCGCGCACCTGCTGATCCGACTTCGTCGGATCGATACCGAGATTCACGGCAACGTCGACGGACTCCCGGAACTTCGCCTTGGCGAGCTCTTTGACGAGCGCAAGCGCCTCGTCGATTGGGTATTGCTTGCCGGGCTGAACGCGGCTCGCCCACTCCCGCACGCGCTTTGCTACTGCTGCCATCTCAGAGCCCCTCCACGTCGACGCCCATGCTGCGTGCGCTACCTGCAATCGTGCGAACCGCTGCTTCGAGATCCGCGGCAGTCAAATCGGGTTGCTTGATCTTCGCAATCTCCTCCAGCTGCGCACGCGTGATTCGACCGACCTTGTGCGTATTCGGTGCACCACTGCCTTTTTCGATACCGAGCGCTTTACGGATAAGCACCGAGGCAGGTGGAGTCTTGAGGACGAACGTGAAGCTGCGATCGCTGTACACCGTGATGACCACGGGTATCGGCAGCCCCTTTTCGAGGTTCTGCGTCTGCGCGTTGAACGCCTTGCAGAACTCCATGATGTTGACGCCCTGCTGACCCAGCGCCGGACCGACCGGCGGGCTCGGATTCGCCTGGCCTGCAGGGATCTGCAGCTTGATGTAGCCAGTGACTTTCTTGGCCATTTGCACTTAACTCCGTGGGTCCAAACGCTCTTGCGAGCTCCCCGGTCGTCCATGCCTTGAAAAAGCTTCGTTCTCCGAACGAGCCTCACGTGGGCTATCGGGCCCTGGGCGCTGAGCTCTGGCTTGCGCGTGCTCGTTGCCAGCAGCCCAGCGCCCAATGCCCAGCGGCCCTTTACACCTTCTCGACTTGTGAGAAGTCCAACTCAACGGGCGTTGAGCGCCCGAGAATCTGCACCGCCACCTGCAGGCGATTCTTCTCGTAGTTGACCGATTCGACGACGCCGTTGAAATCGTTGAAGGGCCCGTCAATGACGCGCACGACCTCTCCGGGCTCAAACAGCACCTTGGGCTTCGGCTTGTCGGCACCCTCTTCGACCCGACGCAGGATGCTCATGGCTTCCTTGTCCGAGATCGGTGCAGGCTTGTCCGGCGTGCCGCCGATGAAACCGAGGACCTTGGGCACCTCTCTGACCAGATGCCACGTGTCCTCGTCCATCTCCATCTGCACGAGCACGTAGCCGGGGAAGAACTTGCGGTCGCTCTTGCGCTTCTGACCGTCGCGCATCTCCACGACCTCTTCCGTCGGCACGAGAATCTCGCCGAACTTATGCTCCAAACCCTGCCGCTTGATTCGTTCCTTCAGAGCTTCGGCGACGCGGTGCTCGAAGTTCGAATAAGCGTGCACGACATACCAACGCAGGGCCATGTCAGCTCCCTTGTCCCGTCAACCATCGAGTGAGCGCGCCCAAAAGCGTGTCGAGCCCCCAGAAAAACAAACCAAGCAGGATGACCATCACGAAAACCACGAGGGTGACCTGCATGGTCTCTTGCCGGCTCGGCCACACGACCTTGCGCAACTCGATGCGCGAGCTCTGCACGAAAGACCAGAACGTCTTGCCTTGGTACGATTGCAGACTGACCAGCGCGCCTACGGCCAACGCCGCCAGCACAATGAGCCAACGCAGCCAAATTGGCTGGTCGGACAGCCAATAAAACCCCGCGATGCCGGCGGCCAAAATGGCAACCCCGGCCGCAAGCTTCGCCGTATCGAGCGCTGTGGGACCTTGTTCTACCTGTTCAGTCATGAAACTGGCGACCAGGGAGCCTGAGGGACGGGATGTAGACAGTCAGCCTGACTATCCGTTCCCCATGACCGACCCGTACTCCGTTTCTAATGTGGCAGGCCAGGAGGGAATCGAACCCCCAACCTGCGGTTTTGGAGACCGCCGCTCTGCCAATTGAGCTACTGGCCTATCACCTGCCAAGACGGGCGCCGGCTAGCTCACCACCATTGACGACCGCGGTTCGACCGGACAACAAAATGCGGCAGCCGCGCTTGGACTGCAACACCCCACTTGCCCGAGACGCTACCGCTGTCGCTCTGATTCCGAGCGCCAACCCCAATTCAGCAGCCGCCCAAGGCAGCGACGCCCGCGAGGGACGTCACTGCAGGATCTTCGTCACCACGCCCGCGCCGACTGTGCGGCCGCCCTCGCGGATCGCAAAGCGCAAGCCCTCTTCCATCGCAATCGGGCTGATCAGCTCCACCGTCATCTTCACATTGTCGCCAGG
>PKRE01000014.1 GCA_017577615.1 Gammaproteobacteria bacterium
CCCTTACGGGGAACTGGACGTACAACAAGGCGGAAGACTCGACGAACGAGCAGCGCCTGCGGCGGCCGAGGCATGTCGGCAATCTCGGCATCGGTTACACGTCGACGGACGAGCGTCTCCGCGTGCTCGCGAATTACAGGGTGTCGCGGGACTCGATCGATATCGGCAACGTCGCGCTCGACGACTACGAGGTGCTCGATCTCGCGATCGCGTATGCGCCGACCGCGAAGCTCGAGGTGTACGGCCGCGTCGAGAACGCGCTCGACGAGGACTACCAGGAAGTCCTGGGCTACAACACGGCGGGCCGGTCGGCCTACGGCGGCGTCCGACTGCGCTTCTGACGCCCGACTGGGCCACAAGATCTTGACAGTTGGCGTCGGCCGATCACAACATGTGGGCCGTGCGACGGTTCGCGATGAGCGACGAAGAGGGAATCCGGTGAGCGGCGCGAAGCCGCGAGTCCGGAGCTGCCCCCGCAACTGTAAGCAGCGAGCGGCCGCCAGATCGCCACTGGAGCGTTCCGGGAAGGCGGCGGCCGCGATCGAGCTGTAAGCCAGGAGACCTGCCGGCGCACGACGTCACCGGTCGGACGGGGTGTGCCGAGCGGGTCGCGGACGCGTGGCCGTGCGTCCGAGGCGCTGCTCGCTCGCTTCGTCCAGCACACGAGCAAACGAGGTGAGCGATGGTCCAGGCGCTTTCTTCCCGAGCCGTTGCGGCGGGCAACGGCATCTCGGTCGACTCTTCTCCGCGCAGCCCTTGGCGGCATCCCGTCGGTCCCGTCGTGACCGATCCGCGGCGTGATGCGCTCCTGACGGAGTTCGGCAAGGCGACGCTGCGCGATCGCTATCTGCTGCCGGGCGAGTCGTTCCAGGATCTTTTCGCGCGCGTCGCGCGCGCGTACGCGGACGATACCGCGCATGCGCAGCGGCTCTACGACTATATGTCGAAGCTGTGGTTCATGCCCGCGACGCCGATCCTGAGTAACGGCGGCACGGATCGCGGTCTGCCGATCTCCTGTTTTCTGAACGCGGTCGAGGACAGCCTCGAGTCCATCGTCGAGACCTGGACCGAGAACGTCTGGCTCGCGGCGAACGGCGGCGGCATCGGCACGTATTGGGGAGCCGTGCGCTCGATCGGCGAGCCGGTGAAAAGCAACGGACAGTCGTCCGGCATCATTCCGTTCGTCCGAGTGATGGATTCGCTGACGCTCGCGATCTCGCAAGGCTCGCTGCGCCGCGGCTCCGCGGCGGTCTACCTCGACGTGCATCACCCGGAGATCGAGGAATTCATCGAGATCCGCAAACCTTCGGGCGACTTCAACCGCAAGAGCCTGAACCTGCATCACGGCGTCTCGATCACCGACGAGTTCATGGAGTGCGTGCGCGACGATCGTCCGTTCGCGCTCCGAAGCCCCGTGACCGGCAAGCCGATCAAGACCGTCTCCGCGCGGCTCCTGTGGCAGAAAATTCTCGAGACGCGGCTGCAGACCGGCGAGCCGTATCTGCTGTTCATCGATACCGCTAATCGGGGCTTGCCGGCGCATCAGCGCGAGCTCGGGCTCGCGATACGCCAGTCGAATCTCTGCAGCGAGATCCTGCTGCCGACGGGACCGGACCATACCGGTGCGCGGCGCACGGCGGTCTGCTGCCTCTCGTCGGTGAACCTCGATACCTGGGACGAGTGGAGCGGCGATCCGCGCTTCATCGAGGATCTCATGCGCTTCCTCGACAACGTGCTCGAGGACTTCATCGAGCGCGCGCCGCCGTCGATGGCGAACGCCGTTTACGCCGCGCAGCGGGAGCGCTCCGTCGGGCTCGGCGCGATGGGGTTTCACTCGTTCCTGCAGGCGCGCGGAATCCCATTCGAAAGTGCTCTGGCGAAGAGTTGGAACCTACGTATATTCAGTTACTTGCGAAATAAAGCTAATGAAGCGTCTAGAAATCTCGCAATCGAGCGGGGCGCGTGTCCGGACGCCGCCGAGCGGGGCGTGCTCGAGCGGTTCAGCCACAAGCTCGCGATCGCGCCGACCGCGAGCATCAGCATCATCTGCGGCGGCGCGAGCGCGTGCATCGAGCCGATCCCGGCGAACGTCTACACGCACAAGACGCTGTCCGGCTCGTTCACGGTGAAGAACCCGGCGCTCGTCAAGCTACTCGCGTCGAAAGGACTCGACACACCCGCGACGTGGCGCTCGATTCTCGAGCACGAGGGCTCGGTGCAGCATCTCGATGCGCTCGACGAGCACCAGAAGGCGGTCTTCCGCACGGCGTTCGAGATCGATCAGCGTTGGGTCATCGAGCTCGCCGCGGACCGCGCGCCGCTCGTCTGCCAAGGGCAATCGCTGAACCTCTACTTGAAGAGCGATATCCACAAGTGGGATCTGCTCATGCTGCACTGGACCGCATGGGAGCGGGGCATCAAGAGCCTTTACTACTGCCGCTCGAAATCCGTGCAGCGCGCCGGTTTCGCCGGCGTCGAGGGCGACAATACGCGACAGTGGCCGGAGCGAAGGCTCCAGGTCGCGGACGTCGCGAAATACGACGAATGCCTCGCTTGCCAATAAGGAGCCGAGAGAGATGAGCGAGCCGAGCCCGCAGATCGAGCTGATCGCACGTCCCGGTCTGATGACGCCGAGCGTGAGCTACAAGCCGTTCCGCTATCCCTGGGCAATCGAGTACTGGCGGCGGCAGCAGCAGATCCACTGGCTGCCGGAGGAGGTGCCGCTCGGGGAGGACTGCAAGGACTGGGCGACGCGCCTCACGGACGCCGAGCGGAACCTGCTGACGCAGGTCTTTCGGTTCTTCACGCAATCGGACGTCGAGGTCCAGGACAACTACCACGAGCGCTACGCCCGCGTGTTCCGGCCGACGGAGATCAAGATGATGCTCGCGGCGTTCGCGAACATGGAGACCGTGCACATCGTCGCGTACGCGCTGCTGCTCGAGACCCTCGGCATGCCGGACTCCGAGTTCGCCGCGTTCCTCGACTACGCCGCGATGCGCGACAAGCACGATTACATGCAGCGGTTCGGCGTCGCGAACGAGGCCGATATCCTGCGCACGCTCGCGATGTTCGGTGGCTTCACCGAGGGGCTCCAGCTCTTCGCGAGCTTCGCGATCCTGCTGAACTTCCCGCGGCACAACAAGATGCGCGGCATGGGCCAGATCGTCTCCTGGTCCGTGCGGGACGAGACGCTCCATTGCGAGGGCATCATCCGGCTCTTCCACACGTTCGCGGCCGAGACCGGCGCGCTGACGGCGAGCGTGCGCGACGACATCGTCGACTGCGCCCGCACGGTCGTCGCGCTCGAGGACCGCTTCATCGACCTTGCGTTCGAGATGGGGCCGATCGAGGGGCTCGATGCCGAGGACGTGAAGCGCTACATCCGCTATGTCGCCGACTGGCGCTTGAGGCAGCTCAATCTTCCCCCGATCTACGGCATTTCCGAGCATCCGTTGCCGTGGCTTCCCGAGATCCTGAACGCCGTCGAGCACGCAAATTTCTTTGAGACGCGCGCAACGGAGTATGCGAAGGCCGCAACCGGTGGCGACTGGCATGGGCCCGAAGGCGCGTGGAGTCTTTTCGATGCCAGGCTCGCCCGCAGGGCGCAGATCGAGCTGACTTGACCTGACGCGTGTGCCGCGCAATGGACCCACGCGAACGGATAAGGGTAAACGACAGGGCCTAGGCCGGTTGTTGCTTCGCCTTCGTGAGGTGTGGGAACCCTCAAAAGGCGAGACTTGCACGTCAATAGAATCAATAACTTAGACGGATGCCGTTCACCAAAAGCTGGGACCAGATTTACGCATAAGGTGGGACTTTCCGCCGCGATTTACGCATAAGATGAGACTTTCTCCATGTCTCAATGTCGGCATCCCAAGCCCGTCTGGCTCCCGGCCGCCTCAAGCGCTCAGAGTCATTTGTGACTTCAAAGCTTCGGGAAGTTGGAGCGTCAGCCTCGTCGCTGGTAGCGCGGACCCTTGGAAAAGAACCGTCGCTCCCGCCGCATCCCAGAACCCTCTCCAGAGTGCCCGGCTCACCGTCACGTAGTGCGAAGACCACCGCAAGCTGCCGACCGACAGAAAGCGGAGCAAAGGTTTCGCGGCGCGCCGGCGCCGTGCGCAGAAGGGCTCGAGAAAGCGTCACTGTGAACCCCGAGCGCAATGATGCCTTCTCCCGCGAGTTTGAGGACGCGTACCGGGCCGTGCTCGAGAGCATCAAGGGAGATTCTTGAAAGCGGCGGCAGACACGCGGTGGACTTGATTATGAGGTAGACAATACCCGCAGCGACAGGAAACCATGAGCCGCCGCGCTGCGTTTCTGGCGCAATGGCCGTGCAAGAGCGAAAACTCCAGAGTCCCTTGTCGGCTGTCAACAGATAGCGAATCGCCCAGTCCCGCGGCAGGGCGTTCGGCTTCAATTGTCTTCGAGTCTGCCGTTTGGATTAATCGGGACTGCGAAGGTGGAACCAGGTGGCGCCGTGCCCGCAAATTTCACAATCGTCGGCCACCACTTCACGAGCCGCCATCCCTGCTCCCATGGGTCTAAGGCCATCCAACCCTTCTTGAGGAAGAAACCCGTGAGTCCTGCACTTTTCCAAATTGGCCGCTCTGCTCGTGTGCGGATGATGTCGAGGTCCCCAGAAATAATGATCCATTCACCCTCTTGAGCGAGGACCCGTATCCACTCTAGATCTTTCGTACTTGGGGGAAACTTATCGCGGAGATGCCAGATTTCCTGCCCGTCGGGCTGAGCCAGTGCGCGGATTGCCCTTGCAAGGTGAGGAGAAAGTTGATTGTCGAAGAAAAATCTCACGCCGCAAGGCGCTGCTCGGCAATCCTTTGCTCAAATTCGATGGCTGCCTTCACTTCACCCTGTGAAACGCAGTACCAATCCGCAACGCGAGCAACAGACCTGATGGTGTCGTATGCCTTCGCGAGCACCGCAGTTGGAACCCCTTCTTCAGCCGTGATCGGCTGACCAAACTGCCGAGCCGGGTCGATCACAACCGGCCGCTGCTTTCCAAGTGGCCACCATCGTTCTGCACCTGAGGTTCCTACGTCGAGGCGCGCCCGGAGGCTACGAAGCAGGACCCTGCGGAACGCCATCTGATCCCGCTTCAGATCCAGCAGCTCAGTGCCGTCGATACTCGAGGCGATCTCCGCAAAGATCGTCTCACCGTCCGTAACGAACCGCTGGCTTGCAAAGGGATGATCACTGCCTGTGAGCTCGCGCGCACGATCCGCAGCGCGTCTTATGGTCGGCCACGATACGCCCTCTGAGCGGAACGCGCGCACGAACATCAGTTCGATAAGATCATGGAATGAGATGACCTTGTGTTCGCGTGCGTAGTCTGCGAACTGAGAGCGCACAACCGCAGGTTGCTCAACCGCCTGGCCCTCGTAGAGGTACCGATACCCGAAGAGCCACCGGCGAATGGAGCGCGCTGGAATCTGAGCGAGCAATGACGCCTGCCGCACGGAATACAACCCCGTGCCGAGCAAGGCAATTTCCGGCTCCCCCCGTGCGCGCATACGGCGAATTTTACCTGCCATCGCCCCGAGTTGCTGTGGATAAGTTCACGCCCGACACCGGCGTAGGCGCAGCAAGAAATGCACCGACCAGCATTGCGATGCACCAGTGCTCGGGAGTCGCGCCGCACCACCCGGTCCCCGTCTTCTCGAAAGCGTCTTCAGACGGCCTTGATAGCTTGCTGCGCTCGTCAGTGAATCGACGACGGAGTGGAGAGCACTGATCCAAAAGCCGTTCAAACCGGACCGGGCATGGTGAAATGAGCAAAGGAGGAACCGATCACGAACCCGCTTCGTCACGGCCCCACCGCATGCAGCAATCCTGGCCAGTGTCGTGCGGATTCATGACGCTTGCTCGCAGTCGAAGCCGCGGCAAACAATGGAGCAACCCATTACAACGACCGAGACGGGGGGGAGGGGGTAGATGCCGGAAGCGAAACTTCCGCCGCATTACACGCGACGCGTTTCCCTGACAAAGACCCAGCTGCGCTCAACCCTTGGCGCCGAGCTCCTGTCTCTATGCCAGACCGTCACGGCCGACGGGCGCCTGTCCGAGCAGGAGCTGCAGGATTTGCGCGTCTGGCTCGAGGACAGTCGCGAGGCGGATCTGCCGGCCATCAGCTTCCTGCGCGAGACCGTCCAACGAATCCTCGCAGACGGGGCGGTCACTCCCGGCGAACTGCAGGAGCTCTATCGCGCGATCGAGACCGTGCTTCCTCCGGAGATCCGTCGTCAGGCCAAAGCGGCTCGCAAAGCGGTCGAGAGCCAAGAGCGCGCAAAGAACCGACCGATTGCCTCCGCAAACTTCATGGTTGCCGGATGTCGCTATGAAGGGAGACCAGAGGTAATCAGGCGATATGCGTTCGCCGGTGATTCGGTCATCCTGCAGCGGGACCCTCACAACCCGCACAGCCCGAACGCCATCCGTGTTTGTCTTACAAATGGGCGGCAGATCGGATTTGTGCCTGAGGATGACGCGCGAGGTCTCTCTCCGCTCCTCGACCGAGGCGCCCGCTACAAAGCGTTCCTCACGAAGATTCTGACCGGCGGCCGTTCACCCATTCCTGTCGTTCAAGCGTATCTGTACGATGCAGAAGCCACCGTCGAAGGAGCTCTGGCAACATCACCTGCTCCGCCAGACCCACCGGCCTCCGCCGGCCCGACAACTTTCTCAAACTCTCCAACTCACCAGTCCAAGTCCTGGAGACTCCGACTCGCGATCGCACTGATCGTTGTCGTCCTGCTGGTGCTTGCAGTTCAGCCCGCATGAGAGAATTCGTTGTGTGGATGTCGACGGCACGAAAGCGCAACTCGTGATCTGCACCCTGACGTTGCTGTAAGGCGCTTGTGTACCGTCAGCTCGCCGGGGCACCGATCTCAGCAGCGCCATCACCCACCTCCCTGGAACCAAAGGCATGGGAGGAACGTATCCCAGGCTTCCGGTAGGCCGCCATGGCGGGCGTGTTCTCCACACGCTCGTTTTCGTAGATGAGGCCACAGAGCAGATCGTATGCAGGAGCGAGAGGCAGTCCAGCAGGGCTGAAGAAGAACGGAAGGTTCTTCGCCTGCCCGTCTACGTCGCCGTGGCATGCTGACGTAGCGCACCTTCGGTGGGGGGGGGGCGAAGCGCCGCCTCAAGGGGAACGAAGCTCGGATGCTGACTTTCCAGTCGCACGGGGAGTGACAGTACGACGTGGACACTCGTGAGCGTCGCTCCCGCTGAGTCAATGCACCGGGGCGAGCTCCCCGGCGGAGTGCTTGGCCGGCTCCTCCCTACCTGCCGCCCCTCCATGTCGCTGTGTGTATAGGATGTAAACGAACGTTTACGTCTTGAGTTTGCAAACGAACGTTTACAGTTCGGCTTGTAAACGATCGTTTACAGTCCTACAATGTAAACGAACGTTTACACCAGAGCTCGTCATGGAGATTCGCACACCAAGAGCCTTGGGCGCCCTCATCCGCACGCGCCGGCGGGAGCTGAAACTCGGCCAGGAGGCTCTGGCCGCTCGCGTCGGGGTGTCCCGCCCGTGGCTGAGTGCTGTCGAGAGGGGTAAGCCGACTGCCGAGATCGGGCTCGTGTTTCGCACGCTCGCGGCGCTCGGCCTCACGCTCGATGCGCGTGTCGAGGGCAGCATTCAACGGGATCCGTCTCCACCTGTGCGCCAGGGAATCCCGCGGGTCAACATCGACGAGATCGTTGATCGACACCGGAAGAGCCGCTCATGAGCGAGAAGGTTCTTCATGTGCTGATGTACGGGCAGCCGATGGGGCGGCTCATCGCCAAAGGCGGCGCCGTCACGTTCCACTACGAGGACAGGTGGCGCGAGCGACCTGACAGCTTCCCGTTGTCGCTCTCGATGCCCTTGTCGGTGAAGGATCACGACAACCGGGTCGTGAACCCGTACCTCTGGAACCTGCTGCCGGACAACGACGAGGTCCTCCGTACTTGGGCACGAAACTTCGGCGTCCGGAAGAACGCCTTTGCGTTGCTGTCATTTACCGGTGAGGACCTCCCTGGCGCCGCGCAGATCGTGCGGCCCGAGCGCCTCGAAGCGCTCGCCGCCGAGCACGAACCCGTCGTGCAGTGGCTCGATGAAGAGCAGATCGCACAGCGCCTGCGGGAGCTCCGCGTTGACCGCACGGCCTGGCTGCGACCCGGCGACGTCGGGTACTTCTCGTTGGCCGGTGCACAACCGAAGATGGCTTTGCACCGGCAAGGAGACCGATGGGGCATTCCCTCCGGGCGCACACCGACGACGCACATCCTCAAACCCCCGATCCCAGAGCTCGCGGGATTCGCCGAGAACGAGCATTTCTGTCTGCGCCTCGCGCGTGAGGTGGGACTCCCCGCCGCGAACTCGGCCGTGATGCGCTTTGCAGATGAGGTCGCGTTCGTCACCGAGCGTTTCGATCGCGTGCGCGTCGAGGACGCGCTCATCCGAGTGCACACCGAGGATTTCTGCCAGGCGCTCGCGGTACTCCCTGAGCGCAAGTATCAGAACATGGGTGGGCCGGGGCCGCGGGAGATCCTGGGACTTCTCACTGATGCGTCCACGGCACCAAAGGAGGACTGCGCGACGTTCTTCGATGCGCTCGCGTTCAACTACCTCATCGGCGGCACGGATGCGCACGCGAAGAACTATTCACTGCTCATCGGCCCCGGTCAGGTGCGCCTTGCACCCCTGTACGACATTGCGAGCGCCTTCCCCTACTACGAGAGGAAGCGGCTCAAGCTCGCGATGAAGATCGGCGGTCACTACGAGCTCACGTACATCACCGATCGTGACTGGGATGAGCTCGGGGAGCTTGCAGGACTCCCGGTCGCAGGAAGCGCCCATGTGCGAGAGCTTGCTGGAAGAATTCTTGCGCGGCTGCCTGAGTTCACTGCCGAGCTTATCGACGAAGGGCTCTCTGACAGCCGCCTGTTCCTTCTCAGGCTCGAGGACGCCATCGCCTCGTTCGCGACGTCCAGAGCAGCCTGACGCGCTTCACCAACCCACAAGCACCAGATGGCCCCACGACGATCCGCGCATGCCGCAGCTGTGCCATCGACGGGTAAATCCGTTTGCGCCCCGCGGCAGGCTGCAATCCGTGCAGATCATCCCGAACGACGAAGATTCGCCTTGGCCGGGTCACTGTCTGAGATACCGCCGGGTAAGTGCGTGGTTTCCCTTGCATACTCAACAGTTTACGCCTTGCGCCTGTTTCCAGAACAGAAACGCCCGTTTCCTTGCGGATACGGGTGAATGATTGACCAGTTCGCATCGCGGCGGGGAAAAAAGAAACGCCCCAAGGGCCCTGGGGCGTGCCGTAACGGCAAGGTTTGTGCACAACGTCATCACTAGAGAGCTCGGTCTCTGCCGAGTGTCACGCCTGGGTTCCCGGCGTTCGGATGAGGACGAGCCGACCTAGAAATCGTTGACGGTCATGCAGCATCCTTTTCAAGGCCTTCAGCGCGAGCAATCGAGCGACTGTTGATCGAGTAGATATTGCACGGACCGCCATCCAGAGAACCGCAGCGAACACCATATCCCGCCTTGAGGAATCGGAGGAGTTCGGACTCCTCCTCCACGAAGATGGTGCGTTCCTTGGTGTTGACCTGCCTGGGGATTTTCGGACCAGTTGAATCTTGAGAGGATGGCTTCCGGGCGACGAGGAAGCCATGAAGAAGAGCCGATTCAACGAAGAACAAATGGTGAAGATCCTGCGGGAGGCGGACCACGCGCCGGTGGCCGAGGTCGCCAGGAAGCACGGGATCAGTGATCAGACGATCTACCAGTGGCGCAAGCGCTTTGGCCAGCTCGAGGCAGTGGACGTGAAGCGGCTGCGCCAGCTGGAAGCGGAAAACTCGAAGCTGAAGAAGCTTCTGGCCGAGAGGGACCTGGAGATCGAGGTCATGAAGGAGATCGGTCGAAAAAAATGGTGAGCGCACGCGTACGTCGGCACCAGGTGGCCTTCGCCAGAGAGCGAGGGATTTCGGTGCGGCGGGCGTGTGCGCTGTTGTCGGTGGCCAGATCGGCGCTGAGGTACGAGTCGCGCCTGTCAGTGCGCGATGCGGCGGTTCTGGCGGCGATGCGCGAGCTGGCGGCGCAGTACCCGCGTTACGGATATCGACGCATCCGGGTCTTCCTGGGGCGTCGTGGACAGATGATGAGCGCCGACCGGGCCCATCGGCTCTGGCGGCAGGCGGGACTTCAGGTGCCGCGCAGAAGGCCACGAAGGCGCGTGGCGAGCGGTTGCCCCCGACCATTGCCCGCCACCGGTGTGGGACAGGTCTGGGCGTACGACTTCGTGTTCGATGCGTGCGCGAACGGCCAGCAGCTCAAGTGCCTGACGGTGATCGACGAGTACACGCGCGAGTGTCTGGCCATTGATGTGGCCGGCAGCATCCGCTCGGCCCGCGTGATCGAGGTGCTCTCCAGACTGGTCAGCGTTCACGGAGCCCCGAAGTATCTGCGCTCGGATAACGGCCCGGAGTTCGTGTCAAGGGCGGTGCTGAAGTGGTTGAACAGTGCTCACATCGACACCGCACATATCGACCCCGGCAAGCCGTGGCAAAACGGCTCGAACGAGTCGTTCAATGGCAAGTTCCGCGACGAGTGCCTGAGCATGCAGTGGTTCAAGAACCGGATCGACGCGAAGGTGATGATCGAAGAGTTCCGGCGCAGCTACAACGAAGTGCGTCCTCACTCCAGTCTTGGCCAGCTCACGCCGCTGGAATTCAAACGGAAAGTGTCGCAGTCTCGCCCGAGCTCTGAACCAGAGCTTCTCCCGGCCCTCGCGGGCCGTGAGACTGCGTTGCGCTGAAGACGATTGAACCATCCATCAACAACAGAGCCCGGCAAGACTGGGCTTCCCCCGTTTCTTCGGACACGTAGCTAAGCGGCATTAGCCAGCTGCTCGAACTGGGCGGGTGAACGATAGCCCAGTTTCGAGTGACGACGCTGCCGGTTGTAGACGATCTCGATCCATTCGATCACGTCTCGCTTGGCTTCATCGCGTGTTCCGTAGCGGCGATGGTCAACACGCTCGAGCTTCAAGGTGCTGAAGAAGCTCTCCGCGCACGCGTTGTCCCAGCAGTTGCCCTTGCGGCTCATCGAGCAGACGATCCCATGCTCGGCCAGCATGCGCTGATACTCAGCGCACGCGTACTGCACACCTCGATCGGAGTGATGCAGCAAGCCTTTGCCAGGATTTCTGCGTCCCAGCGCCATCCGTAACGCCTCAAGCGTCAGCTGCGCATTCAAGTACGGTTGGATCGACCAGCCCACGATCGCTCGCGAATACAGGTCCATGATGACGGCCAGATACAGCCAGCCTTCGTCAGTCCACAGATACGTGATGTCACTGACCCACACCTGGTTCGGTGCGCTGACTTCAAACTGCCGAGCCAAGCGGTTGGGGGCTACCGCTAAGCCGTGTCCGCTCTCAGTGGTCACTCGGAACTTCTTGGTCCGTTTAGCTCGGATCCCATACTCACGCATCAACCGAGCCACCCGATTCTCGCTGCAGCGCTCGCCCTCATCGTGCAGCTCCTGTGTGATGCGCGGACTGCCGTAGTCGCCTCCTGAACGGGCATGGCACGCCCGAATGGCCACCACCAAACGACGATTGCTCAAAGCACGCGGGCTCTCAGGGCGAGTG
>PKRE01000001.1 GCA_017577615.1 Gammaproteobacteria bacterium
TGCAGGCATCGATCAACTACACTCTAGTTCTGCGGGCATGTGCGCGACGCATAGTTGTGGATTCCGGGCAGGCATCGATCAACTACACTCGTGCACACCGTGCCTGCGTGCGAACTGAGTTGTGGATTCCGGGCAGGCATCGATCAACTACACTCTTTGGATTGTCGCGCCAGTTCAGCTCGAGTTGTGGATTCCGGGCAGGCATCGATCAACTACACTCAGATGTTCTTGAATCGCGGCTATCTCCGGGTTGTGGATTCCGGGCAGGCATCGATCAACTACACTGGGACCGCGATAAGTATCTGAATTATAAGGACAAAGGAGGATTCCGAGCTTAGAAAAAGCTGACTTGTTCAGGGGCACACTCCGTCGCTGCGCGGATTCGCCCATGGTAGACCTGCATGCGCCCGAACTGGGCGTCTGTGATTGTGAGGAGCCTGACCTCCCCGTCTGCCGGAAGGTAACTCTTTACCCGCTCCATGTGCACCCCAGCGTTTTCCTCGCTCGGGCAGTGGCGCGCATACACGGAGAATTGCAGCATCGTAAAGCCGTCTTTGAGCAGCTGCTTACGAAAGTCCGCGTATGCCTTGCGGGCCGCAGGCGTGTCCGTCGGCAAGTCGAACATCGCGAAAACCCACATGGTCCGATAGCCGCCGTAGACCGTCATAATGCCGGGATAATGGGCTGTGTTCTCTCGCCGGCTAAACACGCTCTGACCGTCGCCGCGTACTGATGCAGAGCCACCAAGAGCGGGCACCTTGAGTCCCCCATTCTCACTGGCCAGCTCAGGGACTCGAGAAGCCTGGTCTTCGACTCGCGATTAAGCTCCAGCACGCCTTCGTCACTTAGCTCCCTGACTCGAAGGTCCACTAAGGGCCGAAGCGGCTCCACAAGATCGTCAGCAAGCGCCATGCTGTTGTACTGATTACGGTGAAAAATCGAGAGCCCTGGATGCAGCCCGGCACCCACAATGGCACGAGCCGTCGCCGCTCGGACGACTGAGTACCCGTAGTTCAGCAATGTATTGATGCCCTCACTGCTTCTATCCCTGCGAAACCCCGAGCCAAACAGGCGAAGCCAGTAAGCTCGTGCTGCCTGCGCCTCTAGATTGCCTGCGTCGCCGCTGCGTACTCGCCGCGCCATCGCGAGCAGGCCTCTGTACTCCTCCCCGATGCTTCGCAATACTGCGGCCTGTCCTTCGATCTTCGCTCGTACGATTCTTTGCCAGAGCCTCTTCTTGCAGGAAGCGGAGGCCGTAATCTGTTGCCTAAGTATCTTTTGATGCAAGGAATGGCCAGAAATAGGCAGAAGGAGAGCGCCCGGCACGTGTCTCTCATCGCACAATACAACGACCACATTCTCTTGCCAGCACGCTATCAATACTCCTTGCGTGCAGGTTACGGCCCGATTATCGATGATCAAAACGCCCAGATCCTCGATCGGCACAGTCCCAGCCTGTCGTCCTTCCTGCTCAATCACAAGCTGTCTGTTCTTGACCGATAGATAGCTAGGTTGTGATATCTCGACCGTCCTCTTAATCATTTGCAGTCGAAATCTGCCCAATCGGATCTACCGACAACTTTCGCACGATCAACGGTAAACTCTTCGTGCTGACGACCAGTCCTTCCTCTCGCGCCTCTGTCGTTGCGGAGGCGTGATGACGCAGGTAAAACCGTCGATTTCCACCATCTAACTTCTGTACACGATAGTAGTCGGTTCCACCGTCCTGATTCACTTCGACCATATCGTTAATTCCCAAGCTCATTAGAAACCTCCATCCTGCGGGCGCGGAGCGGTCATAGACGGGCACATTCTTGCGTCGTGCACGTACGGCTGCCTCCATAGTCGTGACGAAGCGCATCTCTCGTTTGCCCGTGGAAGGATTCTCGAGTATTTCCAAGTGATGGTTGCTGCCGTATTTCAAAAACTTGAAGTCTCGTCCGTGCCGATCGCGGACCGCGAAAACGGAAGTGGGTCTGTGCTTAGCGAAGACTCTAACCTTCTTGATCGGCCTGAAGCCCGCGCCATCCTTCAAGAGGGGTAGATTCTCCGGGATGAATGCTTTCTTCGGATCATTGCCATGCCGATCAAGATGCTCCAAGACAATCTTCTTTATCTGTGGATCGACAATGTCCTTCGCGTGTTCTCTTTTGAACAAACCATTAAGCGGCTTCCGGTACACATACCGTCCATCTTTGCGACAGCCGTATGCGGTCTCCTCGTGTAGCGCGCCCGCGATCTTCCGTGCCGCCGCGTGTGACACGACGATCTTCTCTATCGCTAGTTTCGCATCCTCTCTGAAGCTTGGCCAAGGAAGCCCTACCCGGAGACGATCCTTTAACGACCGCGAGCCCTGTTTCGACGACAGCTCCGAAAGCGTCTGTAAAAGGCGCCGCGTCGTCAATGCAATCACAAGAGCATCGACCGCGTGGTGTCTGTGATCTCTTCGTTCCTTTTCGTCTTCGCTGCTGGAGAGCAACGCGTTCAGTCCCCAATGATGGCGCAGGTCGGCCGTCAGCGCGCCGCGTGACACACATACCTCTACCCCCAGCTCTTTCAGATAACCGAGCGTCTCGCGGCAGATTAGTCGCGTATCGTTGAGCTGCCTGTTGATAAAGTCCTCGATCCCATCCAGCGACCTTCGCTCCATCCGGTCTCGCTTGGCTTTCGGCCACGATCTAATGCGCTGTAGCAATTGTCCCCATGCGTCCGCATCGCCACCAAGCACCTCCCACGGCGTTTGATTTCTCTTGACGTTGCGGTTGAAATCCGCCCAGCAGATCGTCTTATTCATGTAGCTATCATCGAGCGTCCGGTGATACGGGAGGATGTGCTCGATATCGACCGCGTCTGAGAACAGCTCGTGTAAACTGATGGCCTTGCCGGTATACGGACAAACGCCACCACATTCCTTCCAAAGACGGTACTTCAGCTTGTCATCGTAGCTAGGATGCTCGACGCCCGTTATACGGATAACTTGCTCAGCCGCTTCCTGGTTCGCCTCGCGGTTGCGCTTGTTTTGTTTGTTGAGGGCCTTTTTTTGCTTTTTCGACAGCTTCATTTCTCGAGCCAGCTCGACGATGATCTGCGCAGGCTTGCCGTAGCGACGAATGACGGCATTGACGACACGGCGCACCTGATAGAGCGCTTTCTGGGCCACAGGATTGCGCACGTAGGGCGGCTCACCCAGCAGCGGCTTATTAAGCTGAAGAACCTCGTACTTGTAGCCTGCCGCCTGCCGCGCCTCAGAGTAGATTGCGCCACGCTCCAAGTACGGCAACATCGCCCGAATGGCCTTCAAAGAATGATTGGTATAGCCGGGTTGCGGCTCCCAGGTACACAACAGGTACTGTTCTTCTCTACTGAGTTTCCAATGCTCGCGCAGTCTGCGGGCACGAGCCGTCAAATCGGAAATCGTGAGCAGATCCTCCACCAGCGACTGGCGCTCCGTGTCACTCATGCGACTCCATCGATCTCCCAACGCTTCTGAAAGCTCTATCCAGGTGAGATTGCCAATCAGCTTGTCTTTTGCCTCCTCCAAGTTGATACGCTCTCCCCTGTGAATTCCGAGCAGCTTGCGGACCCCACTCCAACTGAGCGACTTCTTCTCGTGTAACGCATGAAACAGCTTTTGGCGCTCTTCCTGCGTGAGACGGCGCCACGCTCTGGTTTCTGGATTCTGAATCTCTATGTGATTGATGTCCTGCCAGATTCGAAACTGCTGCGCCTCCAGGCGTGCTTTGGCCGTGCGCTTACGACCCGGCTCGAGGAGACACTTACCCACCAGGGACTTCTGTGACTTCAGAGGTCTTTGGAAGAAGATGACCTGATGCACTTGGATCTTCAGATCATCCGTGAGAATAGGGTTGTATCGTGCCTGCGATTCCCAGATCATCTCGAACTCGTCGAGATACATTTGGCGACTCGTGAATCTAGCCCGCTTGCGTGTGTGCCTATCCAATCGATAGAGGTACTCGCCCAGCGTCCGGCACCCAGATACGTGAATCTCCTCCGACAGTTTCTTTATGCCATCCTTGACCTTTCCTAGATCCTCCGTGCTAGCGCTGGAGTTTGCTGCATCGTCGGTGTCATCGATCTGCGCCAGATAATCCGAGAACTCCTCCGCCAAATAGGCAACCAGGTGTGCTTTTCGATTTGACAGAAAGCCGCGTCGGGCGCACAGGTGCAGGAGGACTCTTCCAAGCTCGTAGGGCTGCAATGGCTCATCGAGCGCCTTCGTGCGCAGCTCGTACGGATCACCCAATGCGTTTAGGATGATCTCCGGTTTCGCATCATCGGCTGCAATCTCTGGGGGCAAAAGTCCGTACTTGATAAGCAGGTTCATCAGCTTGCGTTTGCGTCTAGCACGCCTCGCTAGCAGGCGCCTCAGCAAGCGTGCCGAACGTCGCGCAGCATTCTTCGGGGTCCTAGTCTTCGCATCGACGGCTTCCTGAAAGATCCGTACACCGCAATCACGGATGCCTACGGCTCGTCCAGTGGTCGGATCCGTATCGATGAGGGCCCACCCTATCGAGTTAGTTCCGATATCCAATCCAAGCACCATCGGAACGGTTACGGGCTTATGGTTCATTGCATTTCTCCCCGTCGATGCTTACAATTCCTTCTGCCTTGTGTAGTTGATCGATGCCTGCCTTGGTTTCCATAACAAGAAGGTGAAACCTTCGCAGGATATCCCGAAAGGGTAAACCGCACGCCTCCAGATCGACAGATCTGGGGGCGTATTGTTATCTAGCTTCACGAGCGGGTTAGATTGGATCGTTGAGATCGGGGGCGCGGCACTACACCCTTCTGCAGCACTTGAGGAATATCTTAGGCGGCTCCGATCTCTCGCAATGGCACCAGACACCGCTAGCTGCTCATCACGAGCAGCCAGAGGCAAGAAACCGCGATGCTGCCTCTTCGCACCCGCCATGTAGATCCGTGGCCAGATGAGAGATCCCTAGTCTCCCGTCACCGGCTCTTCTAAATTGATCGCTGTTGCGAAGACTACGATTGTCGTGAGCTCTTGTCGATCTTCCGGAGACCTCGGTTACTCAGATAACTCAGTATTGGCCTTTTCTACGTATAGGGCTCGACGCACCCACCTTCTCGTTATGCCTTCGTGACTGAGGAAACAGCTCGTTCGCGGTTCCTACCCGCTAGCGCTGCACGCCGTGTCGCGCGAAATCGCAGACGCCGCCAGCCGACCACGATGCCAATGATCGAGAGAACGGTGCCGCCGAGCGAGAGCGTGATGACGACGATGTCCCACAGCGGGCGACGCTGCCACAACCACCAGAAATCGAAAGAATGCAAACCGTTGTAGAGCCAACGGTAGATTCGGTTGGTACGCGTGCTGCGCTCCACGATCTCGCCGGTCGCGGGATTCAAATAAAACCACGTATGATCTGGATCGTCGAAACGAACGCGCACGACCGGCAACGGTTTCGCACGCCGCTCC
The DNA here is from genome assembly GCA_017577615.1 of Gammaproteobacteria bacterium. Taxonomy (GTDB): domain Bacteria; phylum Pseudomonadota; class Gammaproteobacteria; order Steroidobacterales; family Steroidobacteraceae; genus Steroidobacter. The sequence goes on from PKRE01000001.1 coordinate 5,462, forward strand.
GGACGACGCGAGTAATAGTAGTCGTCGTACTCGGTGAGGATCTCCGAGGAGATCAGATGCGCATCGGGGAGCAGGGCTGTTGCTCGCTCGATCATGGATTTCACGCTTGGCCTTCTCACCGCTCGGTCGTTTGCCGAGACCAGATATGTGCTCCCGGTGCGATCGGTGACGCGATAGAACGCCTGACCCGCGTAGTGATGTAGCACGGCCTCGATCGCATCTGCCGCGAAGCCAACCGGCAGCTCGAACTCGGTGGGCGTCAAGGATTTACCTGCGAAGACGAGCGATTCGGCAGTGTCGGGGCGTTGCGAAGGATTGAGCTTTAGCGGATTCATCGACATCAGGCCGCTGAAGATCCAGGTCAGGGTCACGACACCGAAAGCGATGCCGCTGAAGTAGTGCCAACGCATCAGCCCGCGATAAGGCACCCGGGGCTTGCCCGGTCGCGCACGAGGATTCCAGCGCAGCCATCCGATCCAGAGCCCCGAGATCGCGAGCAACACGCCAACGCCCGAGAGCAGATTCACGATCCATTCCCACAGCAGCTGGTGCTTGCGGATGATGGTGGGGTAGATCCAGTGAATGACGGCTCCGAAACTGTTCAGCACACGCTCGAGCCGCTGGGTGTCGCGCACGACCTCTCCTGTGCGCGACGAGACATAGAGCACTGTGCCTGCATCGTCGTTCAAGGCAAAGCGCAAGAGCGGGCGGTGCTCGTCCAACGCCGCTGATACCGACCATTGATCGACGTGGATCGTGCCCTCGTACTCGATCCCTGCCGGATCGACGCGCCAGCCGCTGCGCCCTGCGAAGTCGATGACCGCTGCACGCGCCTGTTCTTCGCTGACCTCACGCAACACCGTACCGTCGTCGGCAAACACGACGCGAGGTTGTGCACCGTTGTCGGGATGCACGACGTACGCAGGCCGTCGCAGAATCATCGCAAGCCGCATTGAGCTAGGCGTACCGATCGGCGCTGCCGGATCGGATACGTCGAGCGTCTCGATGCGACTTTGCCGGCCGCGCGTGACGAAATCGCCCTGTCGAAGCCGTGCGACCGCCTCGGCCGGCTGCAGCCGGGCGGTCGTCAGGTCGAGCGGCATCGATCCTGCGAGCCGCTCTCGTTGCGTCAGCTCGGGAAAGCCGACGTACATCATGAAGAAGCCGCTCACGAACCACAGCACGAAGAGCAAGCACAGCGCGATACCTGCCCAGCGGTGAAACAGGTACAGCTGTCGCTTGAAGCTCATGTGCGCTCCGGCTCGTCAGAACGACCTGGCGAACGACACTTCCACGCTGCGCGGCTCGCCTAAGAACACGAGGCCCGGCGCGTAGCCCGACCAATCGGCATAAAGCTCGTCGGTGAGGTTGCGGCCACGCACCGTGATTGTCCCGACCGGCGAGCGCCATGCGATCGCCGCATCGACGACGGTGAAGGCATCCACGCGGATGTCGTTGGCGTTCGATGTATAGAAAGCGCCGTTGTGACGCACGATGCCGGTGAAGGTGACCGGCCATGTGCGCGGAGCGTAGCTCACCACGAGATCAATCAGCTGCTCCGGCACGTTGAGCGGGCGATTGCCGGATCGGTCCGCGCCACCGGCTTCGATGAGCTTGTCGAACTGCGCGGTGAGCAAGGTGCCACCGAGCTCGACAGTCAGCTCGTCGGTCGCCTTCCATTTCAGCGCCAGCTCGCCGCCTTTCGAGCTCTGACGCCCGCCTTGAATCGTGACAGCAGGGTTGTTCGGATCGCGTGTCACGATGTCGTCCTGACGAATGTCGAAGAGCGAAGCCGTCAGCTCGAGACGCGAGTCGAGGAACGACATCTTGGCGCCGACCTCGAAGGACTCGCCGGTGGAGACGTCGAAGGAGGCATTGGTCGCGTTCATGAAGAGCAAGCTGCTCACCGGCAACGCCGCGCTCGTGAACTGTGCGAACAGCTGCTTGTCGGGCCGTACGCTATAAACCGCACCGACGCGCCACGTGACCGGGTCGTAGTCCTGCCCGTACGACGAGCCGATATCTGTGTTCACATCGAGCACGCGGCGGTCGAGCTCGAATGTATCGAGCCGCACGCCGCCGACCAGCAATAGCTTGGGCGTCAGATTCAGCGCGTTCTCTGCGAACACAGCGACTGCCTTCACCTCTGCAGTCACGTTCTGTCGCGTGGCGAAGTTGGCGGGCGTATCGGCGAGGAACCGCCCTCGCACAGGCGCAAACGGATCGACGGCGCCTGCATTGCCAAAGCGTCGCAGCGTGAAGAAATCCGTCTCGCCGATCTCGAAGCCGGCTACGAGGCGATTGCGTCGCCCGGCGAGCATGCCGTCGAACGCCGCATGGATGCGCTGACTCCAGTAGTCGTGGTCGTGCGTGATGATCGTCGCGCCGCGATCGATGAGCCCGGTCGCAGGATTGAAACGATACTCGTCGGCATCGAGCCAATGGCGATCGGATCGATACCAGCTCGAGTCGCTCACGATGCGCCACCGATCGCTGAGCCGATAGTCGAGCCGCGCGCGCAGCCACGTCGTCTCCGAGCCCATGTCGCCATCGGTGACGTTGAAGTTGAGTCGGCGCATCGACTTGTCCAGCACGAGGCCGGCGCGCCCCGAGACCAGAGAGGACGGCTTGCGCGCAATCTCCGCAGAGACGAGCGGTGTGCCGTAGTACGCGGTCGAGAGCTCGTCTTCGAAGCGATCGACCGAGAGAAGGATCGACAGCGTATCGGTCGGCTCGAGAAGCAACGCGATGCGTCCGGCACGACTCTCGGAATCTGTGTCGTCGACCCAACCGCCGGAGCGGGAGAGCGATGCGTTGCTGCGCACGGCTGCACGCTCTCCAAGCGGCACGTTGATGTCGCCAGCGACACGCATCGTGTCGTGGCTGCCGTAGCTGGCGAAGACTTGCGAGGCGAGCCGCTCCGTATGAGGACGACGTGGCACGAAATTGATGGCGCCGGCGAGCGCACCTTCACCGGAAGTCACAGAGGCCGGGCCCTTGATCACTTCGATGCGCTCGAAGCTCCAAGCATCCCAGTTGCGTACGCCGACATCGGAGTTGGCCATGCGCACGCCGTCGTAGAGGTAGTTGATCGCCCGGTGGAAGCCGCGCATCGACGCAGCGCCGATGGAGCCTGGCAGGTTGCCTGATGTGAGACCGGGCGCTGCATTCATCGCCTCGAGAGCAGTGCGGACGCCGCGAATCTGAAAATCCTCTTGCGTCACGACATCGACGACGGCCGGCGTCTCGCGAATGCTGAGACCGAGCCGGCTGCCTACTTCGGTTTCCGACGCACGGATGCGCTCGCCCGTGACGATGACGCCATCGTGGCGTTCCTGTGCACAAGCCATCGTTGCAGTAGTCGCAAGCGCCGTGGCGACTGCCGCGGAAAGTAAGAAATTCAACTTGTTCATAGACGCTGTCCTGACCACGCGTCCCGAGCGTCGAGACGCGTCGACGAAAACCACGCGCTCGCGCGAACGCTCGCGAACGCGCACACGTACACGAGCGCTCGAGCGTTCGAGCGCAAGCCCTCTAGAGTGTGGAAGTGAAAATCAGACGCGTGGTGGACCGCGGATGCGCTCGACGAGCACTGCAGTCGAAGCGACCGCAGCATCGCTCACGAGCGGCATGAGCTCGGACGCGAGCTCAGCGAAGACGAGCTCCGGGGCGCTTGCTAGCAGCGCGCCGGCGCTCGCGACGGCGAAAGGACAGAAGGAAGTTTCGTGCGAAGTCGAGCCGTGCTGCTCATGGCCGTGATGTGCAGCGTGCTCGGCGTGATGCGCGTGCTGCGCATGTGCGGCATGCGGGTCGTGTAGCTGATGCTCGTGATCTTCGTGATGAAGGGAAATCGAGACTGCCGGCCCCGTGCCCGAGCACAGCACGATCTGCCAAGTGTCGCCCGACCACGCGAGCATGAATCCTGCGGGAATGAACATCCGCAGGACGAACCATGGCAGGAGCCATGCGGCCCAGATGCGGGAGACACGTGCACGCATGAGAGCGCGCGAGTATAGCCGAGTCTGTAGTGGGCGCGGGGCTCGGGCTGGGGCGGAGAGTCGCGGTCGCTGCTGGCGCTAAGCGAAAAGTAACAAGAACAGCGCGTCGATCGTGCGCTTCTTACCTTACCTATAAGTAAGGCTTGCGCAACTCATGCGCCCGCATCGTGATGTTTTGATCGCTCCTCCCCCGCTTCGCGGGGAGGGCTGGGAGGGGGAGCACTCGCTCGCGATTGCAAACAAGAATGATTCTCAATATTATCCACGCCCCGCTTCTAGCGTTAGTCCCTATCTTCGACAGTCGACCGACAGAACAACAGGAGACCTGCATGTCCGCTCCTTCAGCTCCATCACGATCGAACCCTACTGCTGGAGGGATCCTGGCCGCGGCAATCGGCGCAGCGCTCGGCACGACCGCGCACGCGAGCGAACAGCCTCAGGTCATGAGAAAGGTCACAGTACGCGCCGAAGGCGAGCGACTGCAGCGCGAGGAGTCGAGCTCGACGAAGTACACACAACCGCTCATCGAGACGCCGCAAACTGTCGTCGTCATTCCGCCCGAAGTGATCTCGCAGCGGAACGCCACGACGCTTCGCGAGGTATTGCGCAACACGCCTGGCATCACGTTTCAAGCCGGCGAAGGCGGGGGCGGATTGCCGGGCGACCAGAACTTCACGATGCGTGGCTTCACGGCGCGGAACAGTGTCTTCCTGGATGGCATTCGCGATGCAGGCACCTACACCCGCGATGCCTTCAATCTCGACAGCGTGGAAGTGGCGAAAGGCCCCACAGGCACGATCGGCGGACGCAGTTCGAGCAGCGGCGCAGTCAATCAGATCAGCAAGACGCCGCACCTTCAGGATGAGACCAGCGGCACACTCGGCGTCGGCGCCGATGGCTATCGCCGCGTGACTGCCGACATCAATCGCGCTTTCGGCAACGATGCGGCTTTTCGTTTGAACCTGCTGTATCACAGCTCTGACGTGCCTGGCCGCGATGTCGTCGAGAACGAGCGCTGGGGCATCGCGCCCTCCTTCACGCTGGGCTTGGGTGCCGCCTCACGCCTGACACTCAGCTATCTCTATCAGGAAGAAGACAACATCCCAGATTACGGCTTGCCCTGGGGCGAGTTCACTCAGGGTGGCGTCACCTATCCAACGGGCGCATACAGAGCCAATCCACCCGTCGATCAGAGCAACTTCTATGGCCTGAAGAATTACGACTTCGAGGATCTCGAGACGCACGTCGCGACCGTGAAGCTCGAGCACGACTTTGGTCCCAATGCACGCATCGAGAACATCACGCGCTATCTGGACAATGAGCGCACCTCAGCCATCACCGCGCCGCGCCCGGCCGGGCGTAACCTGCAGCAGCGTGCGATGGGCAATCGCAACTGGACCAATCAAACCAACTTGGTCGTCAACTTCAACACGGGCAGCCTGCGGCACGATCTGGTGACGGGTCTGGAGCTGGCACGGGAAAAAACGACCAACCGAAACAGTGCGCAGACAACCAATCAGCCGGGCTTCGACCTTCATGCTCCGAACCCGAACGATCGCCCCTTCGGCCCGATGCCGCCGAACACCGGTAACCCGAGCGAGACGGAGCTCGATACAATCGCGGTCTATGCCTTCGATACCGTCGAGCTGGGCGAACGCTGGGAAGTGACTGCGGGCTTGCGCTGGGACGAGGTCGATGTTGACTTCGAGCAGCGCAGCTACGCAACAGGCGAGCGGCTGACGCGTCTCGACAAGAGCGACGGTCTGCTGAGCTGGAACGCAGGCGTCGTGTTCAAACCTCGCGAGGAGGCGAGCGTCTATTTGAGCTACAACTCGTCTCAAGATCCGACCGTCGATGCGGGCGCAGTCGGTGCTGCGTTGAGCGAGTCGCCGACGAGCCCCAACAACGTGCACCTCGATCCCGAGAAGAGCCGCCACTACGAGCTCGGTACGAAATGGAATCTGTACGACGCCAACCTCTCGTTCACGGCGGCAGTGTTCCGGACGGAGAAACGCAACGTACGCACGCGGCTCAGCAACGACGATCCGTACGTACTGTCCGGGAAGCAACGCATCGCAGGCATCGAGCTCGGCATTGCCGGCAACATCACCAGCCGCTGGGCGGCATTCGGCGGCTACGCGTATCTGGATTCGAAAATCGAGAAAAGCGCCAACCCGATCGAGGTCGATGCGTCCCTGCTGCAAACGCCCAAGCACTCCGTAAGTCTCTGGACGACTTATACCCTGCCCTTCGATCTCGTGGTCGGTGTCGGTGCGCAATATCTGGACGAGGTCGTGCGCTCGCGCACTGCGACTCCGACCGGCACGGTGGAGAACATCCTATCGAGCTATTGGCTCATCGATGCGATGGCCTCGTACGAGCTGACCGATTCAGTGACATTGCGTCTCAACGTGACCAATCTCACTGATAAGTTCTACGTCGATCGCATCGGCGGCGGGCACTACATCCCGGGTCCGGGGCGCACCGCCTCGCTCACGGCAGACATTCGCTTCTAGGAAGCGGCGCATGCTGTTACACATCCCAGACGTTCTGTCCGCAGAGCAAGTGAGCGCCTGTCGCAAGGCGCTCGATGCCGCGCCATGGGTTGATGGCCGGGTCACGGCCGGTCATCAATCGGCGCGTGTGAAGCACAACCTGCAGCTGCCGGAGGATTCGCCGGTGGCCCGCGAGCTCGGTGCGCTCATCCTGAGCGCGCTCGAGCGTAATCCGTTGTTCCTGTCAGCAGCGCTGCCCGCCAAGATCTTTCCGCCCTTGTTCAATTGCTATCGCGAGGGACAGACCTTCGGCGTGCACGTCGACAATGCCGTGCGTCAGTTTCGCGACACCGGCTTTCGGATTCGCACGGATCTTTCCGTGACGCTGTTCTTGTCGAGCCCAGACGAGTACGACGGTGGCGAGCTGGTCATTGAGGACGTGTTCGGCCCGCAGCGCGTCAAGCTGCCGGCCGGGCACTTGGTACTCTACCCTGCGTCGAGCTTGCACAAGGTCGAGCCGGTCACGCGCGGCGCCCGCATTGCGTCGTTCTTCTGGGTGCAAAGCATGGTGCGCGACGACGCCGCTCGCACGCTGCTCTTCGATCTCGATACGGCGATTCAGCAACTGAACGCACGTAATCCCGAGGATCCGGTGGCGGTGCAGCTCACCGGCGTGTATCACAACCTACTCCGTCGCTGGGCGGAGCTGTAGCCAAAGCGTTGGCCTGCTCGAAAGGCGAGCTTGCATGCTGGATACGACCTCGAGGCTCAGCGCACAGGAAGCGACCGCTCAACCATCCAGGAAACGACGCAAGATCTGGCTACAGCAACTTCATCAATGGCATTGGATCAGCTCCGCCATCTGCCTGATGGGCATGCTGCTCTTCAGCATCACGGGCATCACGCTGAACCATGCCGGTCAGATCGAAGCGCAGCCCAAGATCATCCGGATCAACGACACGCTGCCGCCGGCGTTGCTGGCATCGCTCCTCGAGCGCGACGGCCAAGCGCAACTCGCTGCCCCCGTAACCATGTGGCTTAACGACCGGTTCGACGAACGTATTCAGAATCGCAAGCTCGAGTGGTCCGAGGACGAGCTCTACATCGCCATGCCACGTCCGGGCGGCGATGCTTGGCTCAGCATCGATCTGACAACCGGCGAGCTCGAGTACGAGCGCACCGATCGCGGCTGGATCTCGTATTTCAACGACCTGCACAAAGGCCGACATACCGGCGCGGTTTGGAGCGTCTTCATCGACGCTTTCGCCGCTGCCTGTCTCGTCTTCTGCATCACCGGGTTGTTGCTCCTGCAAATGCACTCGAAGCACCGCCCCGCCACTTGGCCCACCGTGGCGCTCGGCCTCGGCGTGATGCTGTTCAGCATGATCGTGTTTATCCATTAGGCGAGCCATGCGCAAGAAGCTTTCGCTCACGGCCTGCGCACTGCTAACCGGCACTGCGACAGCCGCCGATCTCAACGTGAGCATCGAGATACCGCGCTTGAATGTCGCGGAGTATCACCGCCCGTACTTGGCCGTGTGGATCGAGCGACCCGATCGCTCGGTCGCCGCACATCTGGACGTCTGGTACGACGTGAATCTGAAGAATCACGAAGGTGCGAAGTGGTTGAAAGACCTGCGCTCGTGGTGGCGAAGGATCGGCCGCGATCTCCGGCTACCTGCCGACGGCATCAGCGGTGCAACGCGCGCTCCCGGGACGCACGAGCTCAGGTTCTCTGATCGGCAGCCTGCGATAGCTCGGCTCGCCGCCGGCGAGTATCGTCTCGTCGTCGAGGCAGCGCGCGAAGTCGGCGGGCGCGAGTTGCTTGAGATCCCGTTCCGGTGGCCGTCGCAAAGCACACAACGTCTCGAAGCGCGCGGCGAGCATGAGCTCGGCGCCGTCATCGTCACCTTGACACCCTGATCCCGAGGAGAACGTTTTGATGTCTCGCTGCGTATCGCTCGCGTTATTGCTCGCAACGTGCCTTGCGACGAGCGCGCACGCGCATCGCTTGTGGCTCTTGCCGTCGGCCACCGTGCTGTCCGCGCCCGGCGATTGGGTCACAGTGGATGCGGCGGTATCGAATGAGCTGTTCTATTTCAATCACGTGCCGCTGCGACTGGACAACTTGAGCATCACCTCGCCGAGCGGCAGCAAGATCGCGCCGCAGAACATGAGCACCGGCAAGTTTCGCAGCACGTTCGATGCCGAGCTTTCGGAAGCCGGCACGTATCGGATCGCCGTCGTCAACGACGCTTTGATAGCCTCCTATAAGGAGAACGGCACAGTGAAGCGCTGGCGCGGTCGGCCCGAAGATTTCGCTCGACAGATCCCTGCGAACGCGACAGAGCTGAGGGTCGTCGAGATGAGCAACCGCATCGAAACCTTCGTCACAGCCGGCAAGCCAAGCGAAATCCTTGCCGTGGGCAAGGGGCTCGAGCTGGTGCCGATCACACATCCGACCGACCTGTTCGCGCAAGAGCCAGCCCGCTTTCGCTTCCTGATCGATGGCGAGCCCGCAGCAGGGCTGGAGGTGTCCATCATCCCCGGCGGCATTCGCTATCGCGATCGCCTCGAGGAGATTCGCGTGACGACAGACGCGGAGGGAGACTTCACTGTGACCTGGCCGAATCCCGGCATGTACTGGATCAACGCTAGCGCACAGGACGATCGCACCGGCAATCGCCAAGCAAGCGAGCGCCGTCTCAACTACTCGGGCACATTCGAAGTCATGGCGCCATAGTCATCGCGCACCGCCATGCACACGAATCTGGCACTCGTCCCGCCGGTGCTGTCTTCACGCTTGCTCGAAGACTACCCCACCGGCCGAACGATCAAGCTCTCGGGCCACTCCATGGGGACGACTTGGACCGTGCAAGTCGCGTGCGAAGAAGATCCACCGCAGCTCGAGAGACTTGTGCAGGCGGCACTCCAGCGTGTCATCGCGCAAATGAGCTCTTGGGAGCCCGACTCGGATCTCAGCCGCTTCAATCGCGCATCACCGGGCACCTGGCGCATGCTGCCACCCGAGTGCCTCGAGGTGCTGAGCTGTGCACTGTCGTTCGCCGAATCCACACAAGGCGCTTACGACCCTTCGATCGGTGCGCTCACGAACCTGTGGGGATTCGGTCCGGCAGGACCGCGCACGACACGTCCTGCCGCCCGCGAGATCGACGCAGCTCGCGCACGCACGGGATGGCAGCAAATCAAGCTTGCACGCGACGAGCGTCGCTTATACCAACCCGGCGGAATCGAGCTCGATCTGTCCTCGATCGCAAAAGGCTTTGCAGTCGATCAGGTCGGACGAGCGCTCGAAACCCGCGGCATCACACATTATCTCGTGGAGATCGGCGGCGAGCTGCGCGGCTCGGGCTGCAAGCCGGACGGCACGCCATGGTGGGTTGAAATCGAGCCTCTCGAGCCAAGTCAGACGCGAACCCTGGTGGCACTCCACGAGCTTTCGATTGCAACCTCAGGCGATTATCGGCGTTATTTCGAGCGGGACGGCGTACGCTATTCGCACACGCTCGATCCACGCACCGGCGCGCCGGTACGCAACGATCTCGCAGCAGTAACAGTGCTCGCACCGCAGTGCATGCATGCCGATGCGCTTGCCACGGCGCTGCACGTGCTCGGACTTGAAGATGGCATGCAGTACGCGAAAGCACATGACATCGCCGCACTCTTCACGCAGCGTCGCGGAGGACGAATCGAGCAGCACTTCACGCCCGCCGCCGAAAGATTGCTTGCATAGGCTCGGCTCGCGAGGCGGCAGCCACTGCCCTTCCCGATTCACTGTGACCTCTTAGACAGAGCCGCAGTCTCCAGACTGTCGGCGCATGCATTGCCGTAAGCCTTGACCTCTCGTCTGGAAGCCATCACGCAAAGCCCAGCAGCCCAGAGCCCATAAACAAAACAACTGTTCTACATTTCAAGCAGCTTGTAGACTTTATACGCATTGGCTACCAGCGGCGCAGGATGCGCTAGATAACCACAGCCCAGCGCCGAAAGCCCAGCAACCCGTACAAGGAGACACTGGTCCATGACTCGTCTACTACCCGCCCTGTTCATCGCCGCTTTGCTTGCAGGATGCGCGAAAGAGCCGGCACCTACCGAAGCGGCCCAAGACGCCCAACCGACACAGGCCGCCGAACTGAACGTATTTGCATTCAAGATTGGCGAGCTGTCGGCTTACGCGCTCCGCGACGGCGGCTTCACGTTCCCGAACGACAACCAGATCGTCGGCGTCGGTCGCACACCCGAAGACGTTGCGGAACTGCTCAGCGCGGCCGGCGTCTCCACCACCGAGCTCTCGCTGAGCGTGCAACCACTGCTCGTGCAAGCTGGAGACAAGGTGCTGCTCTTCGACGCAGGTGCCGGTGCCAACATGGGCGAAGGGAACGGCAAGCTGCTCGAGTCGATGAAACAAGCCAACATCGATCCGACGAGCGTCACCGACATCTTCATCTCCCACTCCCACGGCGACCACATCGGCGGGCTTGTTGGCTCAGATGGTGCGCTGTCGTTCCCGAATGCGACGATCCACATCTCGGCCCCGGAGTGGGAATACCTGCGCAGCTGGGAGGAAAAGCAGAACGACACTCAGGCGGCGCTGATCGAGGCGATCGCGCCCAAGGTCAAAGCCTTCGAACCCGGCAGCGAGCTCGTGCCTGGCTTGGTCACGGCCGTGGCGATCGATGGTCACACACCCGGTCACTCGGGCTATCGCATCACTTCGGGCAGCGAGTCGCTGCTCTACATCGGCGACACCGCTCATCATTACATCGTCTCGGTGCAGCGCCCGGAGTGGACGATCTCCTTCGATCATGATGCGCCGACGGCACAGACGAGTCGCCGCGAGCTCATCGAGCGCAGCGCTGCGTCCAGCGAGCGAATCTACGCCGTGCACTTCCCCTTCCCGGGTCTAGGCAAGTTCTCCGCTAGCGGCGAAGGATTTGTCTGGACGCCCGAGCACTGAGAGTCGAGGGCTGGGACGACGGGCCCGCAGCTCGCACGTCCTGCGATACCCGCTCGTCCCCGTCCCGACCGCCCGGCTGGCGAGAAAGAAATCGACGAAGGCGAGTGCGCACGTGGCGACAGATCTACAGCGCAGATTGTGCGCGTCGCGGCAACCGCCAATGAGGTCGCGGGTAATGGCAGGTGTAGCCGCCAGGATTCTTCAGTAGATAATCCTGATGCTCGGGCTCGGCTTCCCAGAAGTCGCTCGCCGGCACCACCTCTGTGACGACTTTTCCTGGCCACAGGCCGGAAGCATCGATCTCCGCGATCAGCTCTTCGGCGATCCGTTTCTGCTCTTCGCTCGTATAGAAGATCGCGGAGCGATAGCTCGGCCCGATATCATTGCCCTGCCGGTTGAGCGTCGTCGGGTCGTGAATCTGGAAGAAGTACTCCAGCAGATCGCGATAGGACAGGCGCGCGGGATCGAAAATGACCTCGACCGCCTCAGCGTGTCCCTCGTGATTACGGTATGTGGCGTTGGGAATCTTGCCGCCCGTATACCCGACGCGCGTCGAGATTACTCCGTCCAGGCGGCGAAGAAGATCTTGCATGCCCCAGAAGCAGCCGCCAGCAAGCACTGCACGTTCGGTCATGGTGATCCTCCGATATGGGCTGTAGGCTGTAGGTCTTAACACCCTGCCTACAGCCTACAGCCTACACTTCGAGCGCAACAGCCGGTGCGCGCGGCTCTTGCGGCTGCGTCAGCCTGCGACTCACGTCCCGTTTCGGCGAGACACCAAACATACGCCTGTACTCGCGCGTGAACTGCGACACGCTCTCGTATCCGACGAGCGAAGCGGCGCGTGTCGCGGACAGGCCTTCGTTCATCATCATGCGGCGCGCTTCGAGCAAGCGCAGCTGCTTTTGAAACTGCAAAGGCGAGATCGACGTCAGCGCCTTGAAACGGCGATGAAACGCCGACGTGCTCATGCTGGCGCGCGAGGCAAGCTCTTCTATCGAAATCGGCCGAGCATAGTTGCGGCGGATCAGCTCGATCGTCGCAGCAATCCGCTGCGTGACGCTGTCCGGTCTGATCATACTGCGCAGCGCCGGACCATAGGGACTACGCAGCAACCAGTAGTGCAGCTCGCGCAAGATTGCCGGTCGCAACACAGGCACGGCTTCTGGATGATCGATGAGGCGCATCATGCGTAAAGCGCAGCTCAAGACATCGGCGTCGAAGCTTGTGCTGAACAGGGTTGGCCCGGATATGGAACTCGAGGCGGTGTCGCTCGGCACTTCCAGTGCCAGCTCCTGCATGACAGCTACATCCAGCTCCATTGCAACGGCAAGATACGGCTGATCCTTGCTGGCGCGAACAACCCGGCCGATGACGGGCATGTCGACGCCTGCAACCAAGGTCTCGCCTGCTTCGACGATGCGTTCCTCGCGACCGATCACCAGGTGTTTCGCGCCTTGCAGAACGAGACACACCAGCGGCTTGTATATCGAACGCGTGGTCTTGCTCGGCTCATAAACGCGCATCATGCGCAGACCCGTCACCGGCGTGGTCGCCACTCCGTCGACATTCGCATGCCGATCGGCATAGGCACGCACCGCGGCTCTGAGCTGCGACAACGACTCCGATCGCAGGATGTCCATGGTTGCCAACACTCCGTCGACGGCCGCTAACAGTAGCGCGTCCGCCGGGCCATGGCGATGCGGGAAGCACGATTAGGCAAGCTTCGAGCCGGATCGAGCAAGCTCGCCCGTGCCATTGGCGCGCTACACACGTCAGAGGAGCAGAATCGCGCAAACTTGGAAGCGAATCCAGCCAGTCTGCTGCGGCTGTGTTGCGTAGCCTGCGCACGTGCAACCCATCAACGCATGAAGGTGCGCCATGACCGACACAATCGATCCGATTCTTAACGACAGAGTCTCCCGCCGTGCGGTGCTGGCCGCTGCAAGCGTGGTGCCAGCCACGGCTCTGGTCGCAGCGCATGCACAATCGTCAGGCAATGCGCCGCTTTCGTCAGGACGGACGCACAACAAGGCGGCGCTCGTGACCGGCGCAAGCCGCGGCATCGGTGCCGCCATCGCACAGAGGTTGGCACGCGACGGCTACCAAGTGGTCATCAACTACCGGGGCAGCAAGGATCAAGCTGTGGCGCTCGTCCGCGAGATCCAACGCGCTGGCGGACAGGCGCTCGAAGCGCAGGCGGACGTCGGCGATTCGCAGGCGGTGCGGCAATTGTTCGATACGTGCGAGCAGTCGTTCGGGGGCATCGATGTCGTTGTTGCAAATGCCGGCGTTGCGCACACCGTTCCCTTTGCGGAAATGACCGACGAAGATTTCGAGCACATCATGAATGTGAACATCCGCGGCAGCTTCTACACGTTACGCGAGGCAGCGCGCAGAGTACGCGAAGGTGGGCACATCATCGCGCTGTCGTCGAGCCTTACGGTCCTGCGCTCACCCGGTTCCGGACCGTATGCCGCGAGCAAGGCTGCGCTCGAGGTATTTGTTAACGTGCTCGCCAAGGAGCTCGCAGGCAGACAGATCTCGGTCAATGCGGTGGCCCCAGGCCCAGTCAACACATCGCTGTTCACCACCGGCAAGACGCCCGAGCAGATCGCAGCTGTCGCCGCACGCACGCCACACAAGCGCTTGGGCGAGCCAGCTGATATCGCCGCTGTCGTCGCCGCGCTATGCGGTCCGGATTGCGCGTGGATCAACGGTCAAGTGATCTTCGCCAACGGCGGCCTCGTCTGACGGCTCGGCTGCTGAGCCACCTGCGCGCTCCAGTCCCACAGCCGTGGCAATCAGCCTTCCTTCTCCCGTCGGTCGCTCGGCGGGCGAGCCTGCTGCAATGGCTTGGGCAAGTGCCAGTTACGATGGATCGCCATCATGCGTAATAAGAAGCAGAGACCTGCACCAGCAAGCGCCGAGATCGTCGGTGCGACGGCGAGCCGATCGCCCAGCACGACGACCGCCGCGCCGGCAAGCGCAGCGACCGCGTACAGATCGGAACGCAGCACGATGGGCACTTGAGCGAGCAGCAGGTCGCGCACGACGCCGCCGCCGATGCCGGTCAACATGCCGAGCACCGCAGCCATCACCGCATTGAGATCGTACGCGAGCGCCTTTTGCGCGCCAGCGACCGCGAATAGGGCCAAGCCTGCAGCGTCGAACACGCGCACGGGATGAGCCATGCGCTCGATGGTCGCGTGCCAGCGAAAGGCAATGGTGCCGGCAACGAGCGACGTCGCCAGATAACGCCAGTCGATGATGGCCGCTGGAGGGACGGCGCCTATCAGCACATCGCGCGTGATGCCGCCCGAGCATGCGGCAGCAAATGCGACCGCCAGAACGCCAAAGATATCGAGATGTCGTCTTGCGGCAGCAGTCGCTCCGGCGAGTGCAAACACAAACGTTCCAGCAAGATCCAGGATGAGTACGAGAGTGCGCATTGTGCGCACAATCGTAGCATCGGTTGTGCGGGCACGAGGTTTGGGAAGCTGGGGGCTCTAGGTGACGCGCAGAGTGTGTCCGCCTCCAGCCTCCAACCCCCAGCGCTCCAACCTAGCCACCTGCCCGTCTTCGTTCGTGCTCGCGCTGGCAACGTATGCAACGTTTGGCGGTCGGGTACGCGAGCAATCGCTCGTAGCCAATGTCTCCGCCGCAGTCGATGCAAATTCCATATGTCCCTGCAGCGATGCGCTGCCGCGCGCCCTCGATGTCCTGAACGTCCTGCACGTTCTGACGCACGATCGCATAGGGCGCCTCTTGTGCAATCTCGCGCAGCGCCTCGTCCAAGCGATCCGCCGGGCGCCCCAGCAGCGCGGCTTGTCGGCGATCGTCTCGTGCACGCTCGACCACGGCGCGGATCTCATTCATCTCACTTTCCCAGCGTGCGTCCATGATCCGACTCAGCTCGTCGATCTGCTCCTGAGTGAGTGTTGACATTTCCGACCCCTCGCGAGGTATGACGCAACTGGAACGCCCCGCGGCACACATCGTTCCACCCTTGGATGCTTCAGCGCAACGTAGCAGCCGAGGCCGAGTTGTACGCAGCTTGCTTGACGTTCGGCAACGGCCTCTGATACCAGTCTCGACAGGACTCAACTGAAACGTTATGTCTTCTCGCAGCGCCGCCATACACCTGCCGATCGTGGCATCCTCACCGGAGGTGCGCGTCGCCCTCCTGACGTGGATCGTGTACTTCTCGTGCATGTGTGCGTACTGCCTCGTCCATCAGGCAGTCGTGCAGGAGATCACGCCGGACTTGCTGCGCACGGCGGCCATTGCGCTACGCGAGTGGGGCGCCTGGTTGATCACCGGCCCCATTCTCTTCACGACGTTGAGCCGGCATCCCGGTGATCTTCGCAAGCCACAGGTCTATCTACGTCTCGCGAGCGTCCTTGTGCCCGCCTCGCTGCTCGTGCCGCTGCTTGTGGATTCGCTGACACGCACGCGCGCACCCGCATCGACCATCGCCATCTTCTTGCCCCGCTATGCGGCTGCCTTTGTGGTGCTGTGTCTGATCTGGCACGTGTTCCTGCGTAAAGCCGATTCGGCAGAGCAACGGGCCGAGCGGCCGGCGACTGCGGCCGCGACCGAAGCCCCCCAGACGCTGCTGGTCAGCAGAGGCGCGGACGAATGCCTGATCCAGATCGACACCGTGCAGTATGTGAGCGCGGCTGGAAACTATGTTGAGATCTGCGCCGATGGTCAGCTCTACCTGATGCGCGCCACCATGAAGCGCCTCGAGGCGCTGCTGCCCCCGTCTCAGTTTGTACGCATCCACCGGTCGCACATCGTCCGGGTGCAAGAGATCGAACGCATCCGCATCCATCGCTCCGGTCACGGCGCCGTCCATCTACGCTGCGGCAAGGTGCTGCCGATGAGCAAGCGCTACAAGGCACAGCTGCGCCATGAGCGGACTGCAGCACGTTCACCCCAGCCCCTCAACCCAGCCTAACGCATCCATTCCTCCCAGCCTGCATCCATTCGCCCCAGATTGCTGGCATGGGAAAAACGACGAGCTAGCCTCCCTGCGCCAGTGACAACCAGGTACCGCGCTAGGAGGAAGCGTGTGAAGAGTCGTTCTAGCAGCAAGCCGTTCGCACGGCTTGGAGCGTTCTTGGTTGGATGCGCGTCGATCGGCGCCGCTGCAGCGTCTGATGTCGAAGCGCGCTACCAAGAGCTGTGCGCAAGCTGTCATGGCGAGCGATTCTCGACGGACGGTCGATCGTTCAACGACAGAACCGATAGCGAGCTGATACGCATCGTGCGGGAAGGCATGCCCAGTCTTGGTATGCCTGCTTTCGCGGCGGCCCTCTCCGACGCGGACACGGCCGCGCTCGTGAACCTGCTGCGGAAGCACGTCGCGCACCAGCCGCGCGCTGTTGGCGCAATCATCGAGGCTGAGTCTCTCAATCGGCAACGCTCCGGCGGGTACGCGATCGGCACATCGCAAGGCATCACCTCCGTTGGTTACTTCAACAACGGCAGCCATATCTGCTACGACGACATCGATCTCACGGGCGTACGCAGTCTCGAGCTTCGCTACGCCAAGGGAGATGAGGAGCCGCAGGGTCGCATCACAGTCCTCGCCATCGATGATGCAGGCACGAGGATCAATCTCGGCGAGAAGATCACCACTCCGACGGGCGGCTGGGAAACTTACACGACCCGCCGAATGGGCCTTGCAAGAACCGTCGACGGCGTGCACCGCTTGTGCATCGTCGGAATCGAAGGCGGCGGTATCTTCAACTTGGACAAGTTTGCGCTGAGCGCCCAGCCAGGCACGCACGACGGGCTCACGCGCACCTTCGAGCTTACGGAAAGCGCCAGAACGGCGGCCGGGCATCGCTTCAGACTCGAGAGAGTTGCAGACGCGCCGGGCGAGCTCTGGTCGATCGATTTTCTCGGGCCCGAGCGCATCGTCGCCGCCCAGAAGAACGGCATCCTGTGGCTGTACGAACGCGGCCAGCGACTCGGTCCGATCGAAGGCACGCCACGAGTGTGGGACCGGGGCCAGGGCGGTCTGCACACCGTGAAGGCACACCCGCAGTTCGCCAAAAACGGCTGGATCTATCTCACGTATGCCGATCCCGCTCCCAACGGCGCAATGACGCGCATCGTCCGCGGCCGTCTCGACGGGCTCATCTGGAGCGACGAGCAAACCATTTATCGCGCCCCAGCGGATGTCTACACGGAGGTTGGGCATCACTTCGGCTCGCGGCTCATCTTCGCGGGCGAATATCTGTTCTTCAGCATCGGCGACCGGGGTCAAGAAGCGCTCGCGCAAGATCTCGGCTCGCCCTACGGGAAGATTCATCGTCTGCGCGACGACGGCACGATTCCGCCAGACAATCCGTTCGTCAGCCGAGCCGGTGCGGTGGCCTCGATCTGGAGCTACGGCCATCGCAACCCGCAGGGTCTCGCCGTGCATCCGATCACCGGCGAGCTCTGGGCCGCCGAGCATGGGCCGCGCGGCGGCGACGAAGTCAATCTCATTCGCCCATCTCTGAACTATGGCTGGCCGATCGTGAGCTTCGGCATCAATTACGACGGCACGATCATCAGCGAAAGCCCCTTCAAGGAAGGGATTGAGCCGCCGCGACATCAATGGACGCCATCGATCGCGGTCTCGGCGATTGCGTTCTACACCGGCGAGCATTTCCCGAAGTGGCGTAATCGCTTGCTCGCCGGCAGCCTGGCGAAAGAGGAGCTCCATCTGCTGCAGATCGAGGACGGAGAGGTCGTACGCGACGACATCGTTCTGCAAGGCATGGGCCGTATCCGCGATGTCACGCTCGGCCCTGACGGCTTCCCTTACGTAGTGCTCAACCATCCCTACGGCATGATCTATCGCATCGTGCCTGCTTCGTGACGAGACGCCCTATGAAACAGACGTTCCTCATCGGTGCCTTCGCTTTGACATTGACCGCAACCGTTGCACGAGCGATCGAGCTCGGAGAGCCAGTCTGGGAAACCACTGGCCTACGTACACCCGAATCCGTCCTCGTGCATGAGCTGGGCGGCAGGCGCGTGCTACTCGTCTCCGAGATCGAAGGCGATGCCTTCGAGCACGACGGTGCGGGCGGCATTGCGCTGTTGAGCACGAGCGGAGAATGGCTCGACCGCGACTTCATACGAGGGCTGAATGCGCCTAAAGGCATGGCGGTGCACAACAATCGCCTGTACGTGGCGGACATTGATGAGCTCATCGTGATCGAGCTGTCCACTCGTGAGATCATCGAGCGCCATGCTGTGCCTGGGGCCGTGCTGCTCAACGATGTGGCAATCGACGAAGACGGTATTGTCTATGTCTCTGACAGCCACGGCGGCCGGCTCTATCGTTTGTTGAGCGGCAGGATCGAGACCGTCATCGCAGACATTCCTGGCGCCAACGGCTTACACGTCTCGAACGATGGTCTCGTGATCGGTGCCCAGCGCAAGCTCTTGCTGCGACGAGAGGGCGCGCTGCAGGAGATCGCCAGCGGCTTCGAGGCCGATCTGGATGGTGTCGTTGCTTTGCGCGACGGCGGATACGTCGTCACTGCGTGGGTGGGCTTGATCTATCACGTCAGCGATCGCGGCGATGTCAGGCTCTTGCTCGATTCACGCTCGCGGCAAGTCAACACGGCAGACATCGGTTACGACCCGGTCACGCATATGCTTTACGTGCCCACCTTCTCCGCCAACAGCGTGCGTGCATACCGACTGCGCGGCGCGCATGAGAAGACCGGCGAGTGACGCGTCCGCCTAGTCACGCACAGGCCGGAAGCGGATCGCGAGCACCAATAGCGCGAATACCGCTGGCACCCAAGACACATCCGTCGGCGCCACTGCACGACCTGCGAAACGCGGATCGCGCAGTGCGCCGCGTAAGTCGGTGAAGCTCTCGAGGCGGCGATACTCCAAGCCGACCTGCTGTGCCAGCGCCTGCAAGTAAGCCTCCTGCATCGCGGAGAGGTGCTCGCGGCTGCCTGCCTCAGGCACGTTCTCTTGAACGGCCCGCTGAATGACGTCGTACGGTCGCCAGTAACCGATCACGTTACCTTCGGCATCAGTCTTGGGTATCAGCCTTGGCACCTGCCCTCCTACACCGATGAGCCACCCGGCCACCATCCCTGCGGTGAGATCGTCGAACATCGCTATTGCAGGTCGCATCGCATCGAGCGGCGGCGCCTCGTGGCCGTCGGTCAAGAACATGAGCTTTGTTTCCCCACCGAGATCGCGCACCGCACGCAACGCCCAAAAGACGCCCTTTCTGATCTCGCTCGCTTCGCCCCAGCGCATGCGTCCGTCGATCTTGTCCAGCGAGGCAACGAGATCGTTATAACTTGCGCACACTTCGACCGGAGCAAGCAGCACGATGGTGCGGTACTCGGTGAACACACCCCAGCCGATGCGCGAACCGCACGGCAGCCGCGGCAACATGGCTCGCACCGCCCGCTTGGCGTACGTGAGCCGATCGACCGGCACGCCATCGATCTCATAATCCTGCACGTTCATGCTCTGAGTGATGTCGAACACCACCAGGTAGTCGTACGCCTGGCGCGGAATACCCACGGGCGGCAAGAGCAACGCGCAGAGCAGGAGGCCGAGTGCCAGGCAGTAGCCGCCGAGATCGTAGAAGTGCAGTCGTGCGAGCCAGCGCCGAGCCATCATGGTAGATCGATACGAGCGTTCGGAGCCGTCGATCGGGCCGGCTCGCGCTCCGGCGGAGGGCCCTCATCGGTGAGCGACAGCTCGTCGAGTTCCGGCGCAAGACGCAAGGCGTGCTCCAGGTTGTAGCGCGCGTCCCAGTGCGATGCATCCTCCCGCAGCACCGCCCGGTAACTCTGCTTCGCGAACTCGATCAAGGGCAGCCAGCGCGTGCCATCCTTCGGTCCGTGAGCCAGCGCTTCTCGTAAGTGCAAGTTGCCCAGATTGAAGAGGGCCGCGTGTCTCAGCGCCGGATCCTGGCTCTGCAGCACTTGCTTATAGGCAGTCACGGCCTCGTCATAGTCGCCCTGTTGCTCGAGCGACATCGCTTGCTTGAATGCCGCTTGGGGCGTGCTGGACTGTGCCGGCGAGAGCGTACCGTCCAGGATCGCGTTCACCTCGCGCGCACGGTGCAGCAAGACGGCTTGATGGAATGCGAGCGCCGCGAACACCAGGGTGCAGAAGGCAAACACCCAATGCGCTTCCCGACGCCTCATGACCACCTCCGCAGCTGCAAGCCTCTGTACAGCAACAGCACGACACACGCGAGCGCAGCGATCGCAAGAGCAATTCGCGAATAGTCGCGCCGCGGGATCTCCTCGAAGTAATCGAGCGGCAGATTGTGCTGGCGCGCGACCTCGTTGACCGCGCGGGTAAGATCCTCCGGCACCTCCGCCTGATAGGCCCGGTAAGGAGTACGCAGCGTCTTGAAAAACCGATGCAACGCGATCTCTGGCGCCATCTCCCTGCGTGGATCTTCCTCGTCCAGTGCCGGGCTGCTGATCGAGCGCAGATACAGCCAGTAAAGCGCAATACCGTTGCGTTCGAGACCGGCAACGATGCGCTCGCGTGTTGTCTCATCCAGGTGGGCACCGCCATCCGATACGAGCAGAATGATCCGGCTGCCTGAGTAGGGTCGTTGATCGAACTCTGCGATGGCTGCGTTCAGCGCTCTGCCGACGTTCGTCTCGTTCAAGCCGCCGCCAATGCCTGCGGCCGTGATCCCGGCTTGCAGCACGTGCGTTCGATGCGTGAACGGCACAGCAAGGAGCGGCCCGCCGCTGAAATACATCAAGGCAAACCGATCCTCCGCGCGTGCCGCGACGAAGCGCGAGAGCAGCTCTCGTGCCGTATGACTTTTCTGCGGCCCACGATGCCAAGCTTGCTGAGCACGCGCGAGCGGATCGGTCGCTTGCCAGTCGCTCGGCATCATGCGCTCGTCCATGCTACGGCTGCGATCCATGAGCACGAGGATCTCGGCGCCACGCCCGGTCCGCATGACCCGGCTCTCGGGCCGGCCCGGCCCCGCAAGCCCAACCACGGTCGCAGCAATGGCAACGACGGCACATGCGACGGCTGCGATCTCCACCGCTCGCCCCAGCGAGTCGCGTGGAATCCAAGCGACGTAGGAATAACCGAGCGCTTCCTGACGCGACCGCAACAGCGGCAGCAATGCCAGCGGCAGGAACAACAGCATCCACGGACGCAACAGCTCTACGTCCACCATCGTTGGTACCGCCGTTCCAGTCGCCGCAGATCGCGGCACAGCTCCCGCACCGAGAGCGCGTCGGCAGGCAACCCGCGGCCGAAGAAGAGCTCGTTCGATTGCATGTAAAACTGCTCGATGCGCGGACGGTAGGCAGCCAGATAGGGGGCCGCGTCGATCAGCGTCGGAATCGTCGTTCTTTGAATGACGCGACCCGCCACACGATCGAATGCGCGATGCATCGTGCGCCACGCTTCCGGCATCTCGTCGCGCAGCCCACGCAGCTCCTCCCACGCACGCGCGAACGGCTCGTGCTGACGTGCACGCCGATTGCGCCAAATAGCCCACGCCAGCCAGCACAGTGCAATGGCGACCGCCACACCTGCGTAGACGAGCAAACGCCTTTCGATCTGCCACGTCGGGATTCGCGGTGCTTCGTGATCCGGCCGCAGCGTTCTCGGCACCTGCCGTAGATCCGCAGGCTCGGTCGTCAGCGGCACCACCCGGATCGTCCACCTGGGCACGATCCAGCCACGCCCGACCGCATCTTCGAGTCGCAGTCCAGGCAGGTCGATCAGCGTGGGTTCACGGGGGGCGTTGATGATCTGATGCTCGAGCACGAGCCAGCGCCGCCCATTTTGTGGATCGACCTCGACACGCGCAGGCCGGCGCTCGAACCAAACGCCCACTCGTTGGGCAGGCGGCCACTCGCGCAGCTCGAACGCCTCGTCTGCGGCTTCGAGCAGAACGTATTGCGTCAGCGTATCGCCGATGAAATAGCCGAATGTTCTCGGTTGACGAACGAAGAGCTCGGCGGCGTCTGCGTCGTCATCGTCGTTGGCGGCACTCTGCAATGCCAGCAGCATCGAGCAGATCAGCGCCAGTGCCAACGTTCTGTTGAGCGGCATCATCCCAGCGATTCGTAGAAGTAGCGTGACATGGCATCCGCATCGAACGCTCCTTCGATGAAGAACGGGCGTAGCCCGCGCCGCGCGAACACCTCTGCGAGCTGCGCGCGCCGCTGGGCCACGGCGACGCGCCAGCGCGCTCGCAGCGACGGCCGCAGCCACACCGTGCGCCTTGCATTCGATTCCAGGTCGAGCAGCGTCGCGACGGCATTGCGCTCGGGAGGGTTCGTCTCGGTCGGATCCCAGATCACGACCGGCACGAGTACCGCATGGGCCACCGCATCGAGCACGCTGCCCAGACGTGCCAAGTCCCAGTGAAAGTCCGACACGAGGAAAACGAGCGCACTGCGTCCTGCAAGGCGCGCGAGGACCTGTTCGAGACCTGCGATCGATCCACGGCGAGCCTCGCATGCGCGCAGACGCGCTGCCATGGACACGCCAGCATCCCGGCGCAGCATCGGTGGTGAGTACAAGTCCTCGCGCTCGAGCGCATCGAAGGCGAACATGCCGCATAAGTCGCCCATCCTGAACGTGCTGAGGCCGAGCGCTGCGACGAAATCAGCGGCGACATGCAGCTTGGGCTTCGGCTCACCGAAGGCCATCGACGTGGAGACATCGACCACTGCATACACCGCGACCCCGGTCTGCTGCCGGGCCACACGCACGAGCCACTCATCTCGCAACGAGCGCACGCTCGTGCGCACATCGAGCCGACGTGGATCGGGGCGATCGAAGAGGCTCATGTGCGTAGCGAACTCGAGGCCGGCACCCAAGCCGCTGCCCCGATGCGCGCCGGGGCGATGACCGCCCATGCGCCGTGTGAGCCGATAGTAGAACTCCTGTGGATCCGTCATGCGCCGAGCGATCATGCGCTACCGGGGTGTGGGCACTTTATCGAGGATTTCCGCGATCAGCGCATCGGCGATCTGGGCGCGACGCAGCTCGTACACCGGCGTGAAGAAGATGCGATGACCGAGCACGGCAGGCGCCACCTTGCGAATATCGTCAGGAACGAGCCGATCGCGCCCATCGAGCCATGCGAGCACACGAGCCGCTCGCGTCAGGCTCATCATGCCGCGCGGGCTCGCGCCGGCGAGGATCAGCCGGTGCATGTCCACGTCCGGCACACGGATGTCGAACTTCTGCGGCGCTTGCGTCGCCGTCCACAAGTCCATGACATAGCGCTCGAGCGTCTCGCTCGCACCGATGTGCTCCTGGATGAGCGTGCTCACATCGTTAAGCGCCGCCGCATCGACGATCCCGGGCGTCACGCACTCCAGCAACGCATCCACGTCGTGGTACCGCGGGTCGAAGACGATGGCGCGCCGAACCGCATCGTCCGTCGGTGTCGGCATTTTCAGTTCGAACATGAAACGATCGCGCGCAGCCGAAGCGAGCTCGAACGTTTCTTCCCGCTCCACCCGGTTGCGATCCGCGAACACGATCATGTGCGGAAAACGGAACTCGCGGCCGAAGGCGGCCACCGAGCGCTCGGCCATCGCGCGCAGCAAGAGCGACTGCACCTGCGGACGCGCTCGGTTGATCTCGTTGAAGAAGAACGTGGTCAAGCGCTCGCCGTGCCGCAGGAGCGGCCCTGGCTCGATCCGCGGTTTTCCTCCGGCATCGACGTAGGTGTGGTACACGAGATCGCCTGGCATGAGGTCGATCGTGCCCTCGACACGCTCGAACTCGCCCCCGAGCGCACGCGCGAAAGCTCGCAGAACCGTCGTCTTGCCGACACCGACGTCGCCTTCCAGCAGAACGTGCCCGCGCGCAAACAATGCGACGTTGATCATTCGAATGACGTCCGCCTGCCCGATGATGGCGTTCGCGACCGCCTGCTCTATTTGCAGCGCACGCTCGCGCCAATCGCTGAGGCGCGCATCGACAGCTGACATGATTTCTCCTCTGGCGCCTCACTACCGCCACCAACATTCGTGCCAAGAGGAGGCTGGAGACTAGAGGCTGTTCTCATGCCGAGTGCCAAAGCCCAGCGCCCAGGGCCCAGTACCCAGCGCCCCTGCCCAGACACTGTCACGCGATCGATGCAGGTGTCCCGCTTCTGTCGCAGCGCGAGGTCGATTGGGGCTCGGGGCTTTGGGCTCGGGGTTCGGGCGCGCTGCCCACGCCCAGCGCCCAGTACCCAGAGGCCGGCGCCCAGGCAGGCGCCCAGCAGCCCGTCGTCAAGCGCCCGTCCTGGGCGAGACTCCGTTGCACCGGCTCCCGGGTCTGTGTTATCTAATGCGCCCATGAACATGTTGCCCAACCGCTATTGGTTCTACTTTTTTTACGTATTCCGTAATCACTGGCGGAAGGGCTGAGCTCGATCTGAAATAGACGAAACGTGAACCCGAAAAACCGCCAGTCAAAAGCTGGCGGTTTTTTTTTGGGGGCGCTGCGGAGACACGCTAAAGCTGGAGCAGACACATGACGATCCGGACCGACGACCTACGCATCCGTGACATAAAAGAGCTCGTGACGCCAGAGCAGCTGGCACGGGAGTACGAGCCGACAGAGCGTGCCACCACCACGGTTGCCGAATGCCGCAGCGCGCTGCAGGACATCCTGCATGGGCGCGACGATCGCCTGATCGTCGTCATCGGACCGTGCTCCATCCACGATCCCGTCGCCGCAATGGACTACGCGCAGCGGCTCAAAGCACAACGCGATCGTCTACGAGACGAGCTCGAGATCGTCATGCGTGTCTATTTCGAGAAGCCGCGGACAACCGTGGGCTGGAAGGGCTTGATCAACGATCCGGACCTCGACGGCAGCTTCAACATCAACAAAGGTCTGCGCATTGCGCGCAAGCTCCTCGGCGATATCAACGAGCTTGGCCTTCCGGCAGGTTGCGAGTTCCTCGACATGGTGACGCCGCAATACATTGCCGAGTTCGTCTCGTGGGGCGCCATCGGCGCACGCACCACAGAAAGCCAAGTGCACCGCGAGCTCGCGTCCGGTTTGTCGTGCCCAGTCGGATTCAAGAACGGCACCGACGGCAACGTGAAGATCGCGATCGACGCCGTGCTCGCCGCATCACATCCGCATCATTTTCTCGCGGTGACCAAGCAAGGACGCAGCGCCATCGCAGCGACGACCGGCAACCCCGACTGTCACGTCATCCTTCGCGGAGGCAAGACCCCGAACTACGATGCGGCGAGCGTCGATGCCGTATGCGCGCAGCTCACAGCAGCGAAGCTGCCGAATCGGCTGATGATCGATGTCAGCCACGGTAACAGCAACAAGCAGCCGGAGAGACAACCGATCGTTGCTGCCGACATCGCCGAGCGGATCGCAGCGGGCGAGAAGCGCATCGCTGGCGTCATGATCGAAAGTCATCTCAAGGCCGGCCGTCAGGACTTGGTGCCAGGACGCCCGCTCACGTACGGGCAGAGCATCACCGATGGCTGTATCGATTGGGACACCTCGGTTGCGGTGCTCGAGCAGCTCGCGCGTGCCGTCGCTAAGAGACGTCAGTCGAATCGCACGGTGGTGCCCGCCGCCGCAGCCTGCTGAAGCGCTCTTGTGGGCTCGGGCGCGACGATGCCAGCGCCCAGAGCCCCTTCTACTCCGACGGCATACTCGTGCAGCTACTGACAAGCTGCTCCGGCGGCGTTCCTTGCGCGGTTGGATCGGTCACGAGACCGACGAAGAGGAGCGCGCCCGAATCCTGTTCGCGGATGAAGAAAACGAAGGGGCGATCGAAAACAAGCTCCGTGAACGACACCAGCCCCATGCCGACCCCGGTTGCCGCGGCCGCGCGCGTGCCGCGTTCATCCATCTCGACGAATGTCCTCTGACGCACGAAGTCGATGCACATCTGCTCGCCCGCAGGAGACATTCGCGAGAAATCGGCGCCGGGTCGGAATGCCGCACCCATGCCCATCTGCTTCAGAGCGTCGTTCAAATAGGCATCGTACGTCAGTCTGACCTTGGGGATCGACAGCCGATCGATCCGACCGACTGCGAGCTCGTCGAGCAACGCGGCCCATTGCTCGCCGTCGAGCTGTGACAGCCAAGCGCGTGCAGTGACGCCGGGATCGGGTAGAACGACGATCATGGAGAACGCACCGTTGCCGTACGGCAGCTCGACCGCCGCGTAGGCGGCGTTGTAGGCGCGACGCAGCTCGGCGCGATCCATCGACATCATGTCGACATCGACCGTCGAGCCGTCTTCGCGCGTGAACGTTGCCCGCTGCGTCTTCGCGGGATCGAACTGTGTGGTCCACGCGCCTTCGAAATGTATTGCGTTCACGAGCAACGCGCTGAGCGCAGGATCGAGCGTATCGACGATGCGCTCGATGCGTCCACCCGTTTTCTGCTTCACCCAGGTATTGATCGCAGCCAGCGTCGCGGGACTTCCGAAATCGCGTGATTGTGCCTGTGCTTCGAAGGTGTGATCGATCGTCTGGAGGAACGCCTCGTGGAAGGGTATCCCGTCGTTCGTCCACAGGGCATTCGCGATCTCGAAGCGTACGGCCGGATCGCGGTGACGCAAGCTCTTGAGCAGCGTGCGGTACGCACCGTTGATCTGCTCGATCGTCAACGAGCCAAAGCCAAGCCCAGAGCGCATCGCATCTAACGTCGCGCCGTCTGCACCGTTGAGCGCCATACCAAGCGCCATCGATGCGCTGAGAGGCGACAGCACGATGTTCGCCCGTGTGTCTGCGGCGGCGACACGGGTAGTGAGCACAAGACCGAAGTCGTTCGACGCCAGAGCGACTGTGCGCTCAGTCAGATCGAACGCCCGCGCAAGCCCCTCGGACACCCCCGGCGCTGAGTTGGACGAGCTCGCATCCGGACGCTGCGAGCCGCCGCAACCCGCCATGGTCAGGGTGCAGCAAGCAATCATTGTGACAACATATCGCGCAAACATGTGCGCCTCCCGTTCGTGCGGCCGGAGCATACGTCCAGCGACCCGGAATAGTTGTTACGACTTTGTCTATCGGTATTGCCGATCCGCTAGCGTTCGACGCGCAGATTCGCGCCCTGCCGCAGCAACTCGTCCTGCACCTGCACGACGTCGAGCTCGCGTGTGCTCTTGCCGGTGCGCGCAACCATCGCCGCGCCCACTCCAGCGGCATGTCCTGTCGCCATCGCAATCGACATCACTCTGTACGACGAGAGCGCCTCGTGCGTGCCGGAGATGCAACGACCTGCGACGAGCAGATTGTCCGTCCGCAGCGGCAGGAGGCAGCGGAAAGGAATGTCGTATGCTTCGCCCGGGGGCAATTTCCGCAGAATCGTGCCCTTGCCGCTGGGATTGTGAATGTCCACGGGATAGGTGCCGCGTGCGATGACGTCTGTGAACTTACGCGCGCTCAGGATGTCTGCTGCGGTGAGTTGATAATCCGCTTGGACGCGCCTCGACTCGCGCACGCCCACCTGCACGCCGCTCTGTATCACGTACGAATCTGCGAAACCGGGCACGTACTTCTGCAAGAACGCCGCAATCTGACGCATCTGACGCCGGCCTATCCATTCGGCTCGGGTCAGATCCCAGACGTCGCAGCCGAGCGCATGCGTGATTCGTGTCGAGTTGACCGAGATCTCGTGTCTGTGCGGAGTGGCAAAGAACAAGACATCCTCGCGCGGCAGCTCGAGCTCCCCTGCCTCGGTGGCTCGACGCACCAGGTCCCAAAGCCCATGGACACCGCGCCACTGATCCGGGTGCTCACGCACATAGGCAAGGAACGCCTCGCTGCTGAAATCGCCGACGCGAAACATGAGCGTCATGGGCTGGACCAGCCCGTCCTCTTCTCGGCCGATCTCATAGGGCGCACCGGCCCGCGCGGCGACATCGCCGTCGCCCGTGGCGTCCACGAACGCTTGCGCGCGCACCAGCAAAGGGCCTGACTTCGTTTCGAAGATCACGCCTTCGAGTCGGCCGTTGCGAATGACCACATCGCTCGCAAACGCGTGCAGCAACAGCATCACACCTGCATCATCTATCAGATCGAGCGCCACGCTCTTGAACAGCTCCGGATCGAAGGGCACGACATACCCCGTCTCGCCCGAAGGGCGCACTGCGCCGCGCGCAGCGATCAGCCGTTCGAGAAAGCGAACGAGCACGCCGCCAATGACAGGCTCTCCCGGCCCGTGATCCGTCGGGAATAGCTTCGCCTCGCCGGATTCGAGCATCGGACGATCGGTATGAAACGACATGAGCGGCATGACGAGCGCTGCGGTCGCATTGCCGCCTAGAAAACCGTAACGCTCAACGAGCAATACCTGCGCGCCTGCATCGGCCGCGCCTACTGCCGCTGCGATACCTGCAGGCCCGCCACCGACGACCAAGACATCCACGTCGGCGGCAAGGCATGCACGACGCGGGGGCAACTGGACGAAGCGCGGTTCCTTGGGACGAGCGAGCAGCGGCATGGGTTCACGATTGCGCGGTGGATCGCGCACGCTGTGCGAGCGTCTCCCAGAGCAACGCTTGCGTCAGGCGCGCGCGCTCCTGGAGCCGCGGCAGGCGAGCGCCGACGTGCCCACGAATCAGATCACGATGGTCCCAGCACTCGTCCAAGTACGCGATCAACCGCCCAGTGCTCACGTGACTCAACGGCGGCATCTTCAGCCCGAGATCCTCGATCAGGCCAGTGACTTTTGAGGCATAAGGAAGCGCTATGAAAGGAACGCCCTGCAGAGCGGCAAAGATCAGAAAGTGCAGACGCATCCCGACGGCAATCGTGCAGCGTCCAAGCAAAGCCATGATGTCCTGCGGCGTGTAGTTGCCCCTCAGCACCCGTGCATGATCGGCATGCTGCATACGGGAGACCACCGCGTGACTTTGCTGTAGATCCATGTGACGCCGCTCCATCGGAACGAACACCACATCGGCGCCATAGCGATCGATGACGAAGTCGGCGGTGTCGGCTAGCAGCGCGTGATAGTGCTCGGTGCGAATATCCGGGGCTGCGGGGCCCGGCTCGCGCACTGAGAACGCCACCAGAGGACCATCGGTATCGAGCCCCTCGCGCATGAAAGACTCGGGATCGAACGGCGCAGGCTCGAGCAGCAAAGCAGGATCGGCAGTCAAGTGAATCTGACGCTCTATCCCTACATCCTGCAGCAAGCGCAGCGCGCGCCGATCGCGCACCGTCAGCAACGCGACCGACGTGAGATGCTCTTTGACGAGCTCGCGCGAGCTGCGTTGTTCCAGCGGGCCAGCGCTGATGGCATACACCACGACCGGAATGCCCGGATGGCATACACCACGACCGGAATGCCCGCTTCGTGCGCGAGCGCCACCTCTCGCAGGTATGCTGCCGCGTCTTGATCGTAAAGAAGGCCGCCGCCTCCGAGGATGAACAGGTCGAGCTGTCTGATTTCCGCGCGCGCCTCCTCGCGTGTCATCTCGCGCACGGCGACTGCACGATCCACCGCGTGACGTGCAAGCGTATCCGCCGGATCGCGTGTGAAGACGGTGATCGCGCGCGGCTCGAGCGTGCTGCGCAGCTGCGCAAGCAAGCTCTGCAGAATGGCCTCGTCACCGAGGTTGATGCCGCCGTAAGAGCCCGAAATGCCGACATGCAGGCCGCTCATGGAATTCGTCGCCATGACAGCGGAATAGCTAGCGGCAAGCGTCGGTTCCCGTATTGCTGGGCGCTGATGCTGGACGCAGGGCTCCTGCGGCGGCCGTAGCGCGGATGTGCGCGAGCAGTATGCGGCCTGTCGGCCGTAGGCTTCAGGCCAGGCCCGTCTGCCGCTCAGTACCCAACCGCCTTTCCTGTCTCGTTCCGTCCATCGCTTGCGCCCAAGCGCAAACCGGTCTCGAGATCGATTTGGATACACTCACCGTCGCCGCCGAGCCCGAAAACGATGTCGTGCCCGCGAGCCTTCAGCAACTCGATCGTGTCTGCCGAGAAGCGATTACGCTCCAGCCGTAACTGGTCGGGCATCCATTGATGATGGAAACGCGGCGCATTGACGGCTTGCTGAATATCCAAATTGAAATCCACGACGTTGATGAGAATGTTCGCCACCGTCGTGATGATCGTCGGTCCGCCGGGTGAGCCCAGCACCAGCCAGAGCTGACCGTCCTTGAGAACGATCGTGGGTGTCATCGCCGAAAGCGGTCGTTTGTTCGGACCGATCGCGTTCTGCTCGCCCTGAATCAGACCGAACATGTTCGGGACGCCAGGCTTTGCGGAGAAGTCGTCCATTTCGTTGTTCATGAGAAAGCCCAACGGGCCGATCGTGACCTTCGAACCATACTTGCCGTTGAGAGTGGTCGTCACGGCAACGGCATTACCTGCCTCGTCGACGACCGAGTAGTGAGTCGTCTGCGTGGATTCCTCACTCGCCACCTTCACGGGATGCTCGCGCGCGTATCTCATCAGCGCAGCGGACAGATCAGGCCGCTCGAGCCTCGTGGAGACGCTCGCCTTCTTCGGGTTCACCGACTTGCGCCACTCAGCTGCGTACGCCTTATCCGTCAGCTCGAGCACCGGCAGGTCACTGAACTCGGGGTCGCCGAGGAATTGCGCGCGATCGTAGAAGGCACGTCGATATGCCTCAGCAATGAGATGAATGGTTTCCGCCGAGCGAAAGCCCGTCTTGGCAAGATCGAAGCCTTCGAGAATGTTGAGCACCTGGATGAGCGCGATACCGCCGGATGAAGGCGGCGGCGCGCTGATGATCTCGAGCCCACGATACGTGCCGCGCACGGGCTCGCGCTCGATCACCTCGTAGTTACGCAGGTCGTCGACGGTGATCAAGCCGCCGCCGCGCTGCATGAACTCCGCGATCTCGCGTGCCATCCTGCCGGTATAGAAATCGTCGGGCGACTCTGCGATGCGCTCGAGCGTGCGTGCGAGCTCCGGCTGCTTGAAGATATCCCCATGCTTCCAGCCTTTCCCGTCGTTCTGAAAAATGCGCCGCGAGTCCGGAAACTGCGCCAAGCCCTTGTCCTCGCTCAGCGAGCGCGCCTCGCCCCAGCTGAGCGGAAAGCCTTCACGCGCCAGGCGGATGGCAGGCGCCATCACCTGCTTGAGCGGCAGCTTGCCGAACCGCTGCTGCGCATACACCAACCCTTTCACCGACCCCGGCACGCCGGATGCCAGATAGCCAATCCGGCTCAGATTGGGAATGACGTTCCCATCCTCATCCAGATACATGGTCGGCGTGGCTTTGCCCGGCGCCTTCTCGCGAAAGTCCAAGAAATGGGTGCGGCCATCGTGGAAACGGATGAGCATGAACCCTCCGCCGCCGAGATTTCCCGCGGCGGGGTAAACGACAGCAAGCGCAAAGCCCGTTGCAACGGCCGCATCGATCGCGTTTCCGCCGGCTTTCATCATCTCGACACCAGCCTCGGATGCGAGCGCGTGCACGCTCACGACCATGCCTCTCTCCGCCCGCACAGGCTGCATGCCTGCGGCATGGGCAAACGAGACGCTGACGACGGAGACGATGAGCACCAGGAAACGGCGATGGAGCTTCATGCGCATAGCGTGATTTCGGTCGGGGAGTGAGAAGGTTACCGCATCCAGCGGGGCACTGGTGAACGACAGTGCGTCAACGCGCCACGTCACCCGTAAGGGTGCCTTCCAAGCTCGCCTCGATATCAGCGCACAACTGTTCGCGATTGCTCGCCGACAACCCACCGTCCTCGCGAATACGTTCGAACGCGCGTGCCATTCGCCTGCGCGCGTTCGGCTCGATCGATTCCGACAGGTGTGTGCCTGACGCCGCGTCCACGACGAGCGCTTCGCGACGCGCGTGATTGCGCTCTGCCACCAGGCGATGATGCAGCATGGCCCGCCCAAGGATGACCCACGGAAAGTTAGGCGTGGCGATCGGGCCGACTTGCAGCTGCATGCCGCCCACCTGCGTGCCAAAAACGCGCACCTTCGCGAGTCGGTTGGCGCCGAATACCGCACCGACCCCGCCGAGCAGCGCACCCACACCAGCTCCCAAGAGCAACGAGGCGCCGCCGACCGCGGCATCGATGACGCTGCCGGCTACTGCGCCCGTGGCGGCACCAGTCATCGCGAGCTGCTTCGTAGACAAGCCGAACAGAACGAAGCTGCGCTCCGAGAACACATCCTCGCTCAATATGTCGATGGCACTCTCTTGGGTCTCGAGCGCAGAGTGGTGGTACAGCTCCTGCACGACGCGCCGCGCCGCTCGCTCGCGCTGACGCACTCGGTTCATCAAGCGCTCGCTCAATTTCTTCACCAGCGCCGCTTGGTCAGCGTGCTCGGGCAGGGATGCGGTCTCGCGCCACGACAGTACGTCGATCAGTAAGTCTGCAATCTCGGATGCCGCACGTCGCCGTCGTTCGTCACGCTCCGCTTCGAGGACGCGCACGGCGTGATCGAGCGCAGCCGTGAACCGCTCATCACCCTCGCCCAGCTCGCGAAACGCGCGCAGCAATTCCAAGCGCTTCGAGAAATCCGCGCGCTGCGCATCGAACACGCGCACGATCGAGAAATACTGATTGAGCGCGCGCCGCCATTCGTCGACGTAGTCGCCCGGACCGATCATGTTGATCAGCGCCATGCGCGGCTGGCCGGTCCAACGGAGCACTTCCATCTCCGGCTCGTATTCCGGACCGTATGGATGGGCCCCGTCGACGACGTACAGCACGCCGGCTCCCGTCAGGATGGGCCGCAGCAACTCGATCTCGTTGCGATAGCGCTCCTCGTGCGCATGTGCGGCGATGAACTCGCGCACGACTTGTGGCCGTGCATCGGCACCGCGCTCGTGGCGACGCAACCAGTCGAGCACGGCGCGCGGCCGCTGAAAGCCGGGCGTGTCGACCAGCTCGTAGAGCACTTGATCGTCGACCCGCATGCGATAGCTGCGCGCGACACGCGTCGTGCCGGGATCCGGCGAGATCGCAACAGTTTCGTCCTCGGCGAGCGTGGCAACGATGCTGCTCTTACCCTTGTTCGGATGGCCGACGATCGCGAAGGTCGGATGCCGTCCATGCGTGTTGCGCTCGATCGTCACGCGCCGCTCTCCATGTAGAGTGCCGAATCGCCGATACGTCCGACCCAGCGCGCCCAGATCAACCGCTGTGTCTCGTTGGCGAGCTGCTCGGCGTGGCCCACGGGCACGACGACGATCGAGCAATCGATGCCTACCGCATCACGCAAGCTCTCGAGAAAGTCCTGCAGATCGAGGAGCGGCGCTTCCCAGCCGCGCACAAACACCAGCACGACCCGGGGCTTCGTCGCTGCGAGCGCGCGAATCGCTGCCTTATCCTCCTGCAGCTCGCGACCTCCACCGGCTTCCACGACGAACGAGATACTCTTCTGCAGATGTCGAAGGCTCCAAGCTGGCAGTTTCTCTTGCGCGATCGCACCCGACCATATCACTGCCGCAGCCTCGCCCGCCGTGCTCGCGGGCAGCCTCGCTGCCACACGGTCGCCGCCTTCATCTGAAATCTCCACGTCCTCGGAGCCGAGCGCGACCTCTGGAGCGCTCATGCGATCCAACAACGCGCGTACGTTCGGGTCGTCGAGCAGCAAGCGGGCAGTCGCCAAGCGCAAGCGCAGCAACGCCACGAACAACAGCACGCAGCGAGGCACGAGACCGTAAGTCAACATCGCTGCGAGCAGAAACGGCCACCAGCCGGTCAGCGCCTCTGCAGAAATGGCCGGCGGCGGTGCCGACGCGAGGCGAAAGAAGCGCGAGCTTTCGATGAGCGGCGCGGACGGGACCGCTTCCGGCCATATCGAGGTCCAGGGTGCCGCGAGCAGGCTCGTGAGTCGCAGCACATCGTCGCTATCCAGGCGTAGTGTCGTGCTCCAGCCGAAGGCAAGATCCGTGAACGCAATCAAGGCAGCCGCCGTTGCCAGTGCCGCCGCATTGAACGCAATTGCTCCAATCTGAGACCACACGAGCATCTGCCAGCGCGCAAAACGCGCCACTGCAGGTCCACGTGATACAGGCCATTCGAGCAGCTCAGCGCGATGCTCATTCAAGCGAGTGATGCGGTTGTGGATCGCGGCCACGAATGCGCCAGGATTGAGCGCACCCAGCAGCTCTTGCAGTGCTCGCACGCCTGGCACTCGCGGCAGCATCAAGACGAGTGACAGCAGCACCAAGGCGATTTGCAACAGCACCAACACCGCCACCACTGTGACCACGTTGACAGGCCACGTGCCGTCGTAGTGAAAAACGGCGGCAGCAACACCGCAGCCGGCCACCGAACCGACGATCATCATCAGTAACGCGATGACCCGTCGAGCGCGCTGCAGGCGCTGGCCAAGGGAATCGTGGACGGGCAGTTGTCCCTGCCGTGCCATCTGCGCTCGCCAAGCAC
Source organism: Gammaproteobacteria bacterium (assembly GCA_017577615.1). Taxonomy (GTDB): domain Bacteria; phylum Pseudomonadota; class Gammaproteobacteria; order Steroidobacterales; family Steroidobacteraceae; genus Steroidobacter. Next base: position 40,304 of record PKRE01000001.1, read on the forward strand.
GGACCCGTTGCAACGGCGCTTGCGCGGCAAGCGCTGCCCCGATCGCGCGATCACGCCGCAGACGTGCGCGGTAGGAAATCCCCCGCTCCGCTTCCAGCAGGCGGGGGATGTCAACAGCATCGACGAAAAGTGACGGGCTCGAACCGACTGCATCGCGCATAGCGCGATGATAGTCGTGTCTAGGCTGTAGGCTGTAGTTACGGTCGTGATAGGCGGATCACCGTCCGTGGTGCGACGTAGTCCGACGCGCTAAAGCTTCCTGGGGGCTCGAGCCCGTTGGCAATGTCCGAACCTGCCCAAGGCCATGAACGCTGCCTTCCCCGCATCGCGCTGCGAAGCGGGGAAGGCTGGGAGTCGATTCGCGCGCAACTCGCGCACGACGTTCGCTCACGGCGTCGGGAAGGCGGCGATCACTTGCTGACCCCACACCGTATGAGCGCCTGCGGTGGGATGTACAGCATCGGCAAAGAGATACGTGAGATCGGCGCCCGGCGCGACCAGAGTCGTGGGCAAGCACACGAGCGCACTGAGACTCGTGGGATCGCTCGGATCCGTCAGGCTCGTGCATGCAGGCGTCGTGACGTTGGTGAACCCGAAGCTCGCGGGCGATTGCACGACCTGCCGCAAGAACCCAGCCGTGTCGAAGATGTGCACGCCGAGAGCATTGAGAGCATCGGCAACGGCCGCGTTGTACGCGTCGGTGATCTGCGTTGCGAGACCCGCAAGCGGCGTGGCACGGAACTGCGGCGTCAGCCCGAGATCGGGCAAGTTGGCGTAGATGATGCGATTCGCACCCGCGGCTTTCAAACGCGAGATCTGGTTGACCATCGCCGTTGCAGTGGCCGCAATCACAGCCGGCGCAGTGCCTGCCAAGCTGGGATCCTGGGCAACTTGCCCGAGGAAGGCGAAGAAATCGTTGGCACCACCCTGAATCAGGACCAAGGTTTGCGAATCGATCGTGTTGCCGTGCTCGGCGAGGTAGGCATCGATCTGTGACCGGATCGAACGGCTGGTCGCCATCTGCACCGGGACGGTTCCGACATTGGGAATCGTCCGCATGACCACACCGCCGTTCGGTGCATCTTCTTCGATGCGCGCGCCGCCTTCGGCATAACCGAGACCGCCCAGCTCGAGGATCTCGCCGCCATTACCCACCACGCCGAAGCGCACTTGTCGATTGGGCCGCAGCGGTTGTCCGAAGTGAATCGCCACCAGCGCATTCCAAGTCATCCCGGGCTTGGTGCTGAACGTGAGCCCGGTCGGCGTATCGTTGGTCGGATCCGCGTCCGCGGTCGTGGGGTTGTATGTACCCACATCCGACAGGCTGTCACCAAAGGAGACGACCTTCGTCACGGCCGGCGGCGGGGGCGGAACCACTCTGGCTTCCGTTCCCTCGTCGTTGCACGCGCTCAGGAGCACTGTCATCGCGACAGCCAGCACGGCAACATGCAGTTTCTTGTTCGTCATGCGGGTTCCCCCCTTGTCCGATTGCCATTCTTGTGGCGTGTCATGACCGAATATCACTCGGGCGCGTGCACGCTTCTAGGATGTATAGAGTGTGCATCCGATGCACTCTTTGCAAGCTCGCGGGCCGCAAACCGGCAACTCGGGACTGGAGCGGCAGCATCTCTGCAGCGCCCAGCAGCCCAAAGCCCAGCGCCCTTAGACGGTAAATAGCGAATGCGGAAGGGAAACTACGGCTACAACAGCTACGCCATAAACCCCAAGCGACGGATCTAGGACAACGCTCCGTACGAATCCCATCCGCCGACCTGATAGTCCTCGATCTTCTCTCGCAGCTCCACGTCGTCTAACAAACTTGCATCCATCGTTGGAGGCGCACGGTGCGCCAACTCCTCGGCCTCGCGTATCGCTGCTGCACGTTCGCGCTGTTGCTGGGGATCCGGAGCAAAAGGTGGCTCTTGGCCGCGAAAGACGTACTGCTCTCCAAAAAAGTATCGCTCGTTCATGTCGCGTTCCCGTATCACAAGCCGTCGTGCGTGCGCTCTTAACAGTAAGCGCGAGCTGTGCCTTGGGTTCCAGGCTTCGCTGGATGCTGGGCGCTGGGTTCTGGGAAAAGGCGCGCTTCACACGCTTGAACGGCTGAACGGCGGTCAGGCGGAGCAAGCGCGCGGAGCCCGGCGGGTCGCCGTGCCGCTATACTGCGCCGCCCAACATCGCTCTTCTGCTCACGCTGCCTTGCGCTCGGCATCCACATCGTCCCGTCAACGCCCGCTTCTGGGTATCGCGCTGAAGCTCGTCTCGGTGCTGCTGCTGTCCGGGATGACTGTTTGCGTGAAGTCTGTCGGGTCAGACATCCCCGTAGGGGAGATGATTTTCGTTCGCGGGATCATCTCGATGGCAGTGCTCGCCTTGGTCGCGTATTGGATCGGCGGGTTACATCTGCTCAGAGCGCGCAACTGGCGCTCCCATGCTCTACGGTCCTTGTCCGGGACCGGCACCATGTTCTGCTTGTTCTTGGCTCTGACGATGATTCCCCTCGCCGATGTCACAGCGATCACCTTCACGTCGCCCATGTTCGTGACACTGCTCGCGATGGTGTTCTTGGGCGAGCGTATACATCTTTTTCGCTGGACTGCGCTCGTGCTCGGTTTCATCGGCGTGCTCATCATGGTTGCCCCGCATCTATCGCTCGCCCACGGCAGCACGCTCGGTGTCCTGGCGGCCTTGGGCGCCGCCCTGTTCTCTGCGGTGGCAATGACGACTCTGCGCAGCATGGCGACCGGCGAGCACGCCATCACCATCACCTTCTACTTCTCGCTCACCATCACCGTTTGCGCTGCGCTCACTGCTTTTCAAGGCTGGCCAGTTCCGACCGCCGAGCAGGCGGCGTTGATTGTGCTCGCGGCATTGCTCGGCTTGTTCGGTCAGCTCCTGATGACGTTCTCGTATCGATACGCGGAAGCGTCCACCATCGCTCCGCTCGATTACACGAGCCTGATCATGGCCGTGCTGTTCGGCTACGTGTTCTTCGATGAGATTCCGACCATGTCGGTGTGGATCGGTGCGCCGCTGATCGTTGCGGCCGGCCTCATCATTCTGTGGCGCGAGTATCGGCTCAAGCGGCGAACTGCCGGCGGCGAGCGCTAAGCCGCGTTTCGCGCCCGCGCCTGCAACGTGCAGCTCAGCCGGGTCGAATAACAGGGTTATTGAGCGGCTGGCGCCTCGCCGCGATCGCGGCTTACCGCCGCAAGCCTTCGTTGCGGCAGAGGTTTCCGCACACGTAGGTGAATTCAGTGTCGCATCACCGGCGCAAATGAGCGAAGCTGTGACCATTCGCTGTCAAGACACATTTTTCTGCGGACACATTTCTGCGATTCATCCTCCTCCCCGCCACGCGCATGCGCGCAATGCCGCGTTACCACCTTGGAGATCCCATGTCGTTCGATGTTTGTCTCGACGAGGACCGCGCCGTCACCACGCAGGTCCTGGTATGAACGCCCGCTATACGACCGTGCCGGTGCGTTGCGCGGCGTGCGGTCAGCAGACGCACACGACTTTGCAGTCCGCCGTTCAGAAGGGAGGCTTGATGTGCGAATGCGGCACCTTCACCGCGTTGGATGTGGAAGCCTTTGCAGAAGAAATCCGTAAGGCGGAAGCGCGGATCGAAGATTTCGGGCGCAAAGCTCTCAAGCGATAGGTCCCCGATGAGTTAATGCCTTCCACCTCTTTTTCCCGCGAGCCTACGTCTTGCTCGAGCCGCCGCCGTGTGGGCGGGGTGCCAGCATTCCCCGACGGAGCATCCTATGCCTTCCAAACCGTTCGTTGATCCCACAAATCCTGTTCGCTCCACTCAGGCAGAGTCGCGGGCGGCTGCGCGGCTCAGGGAGCAGCAGTTACGCGAAGCGCGTGAGACCGCGCTTCGAGAGCAGACCGCCGCGCACAACGACCCTTCGCAGCGTATCGCCGCATGGGAGCGGCTGCACGACCTTTCGCTGCCCAAGCACCCAGGCCATCCCTTGATAGCAGTGATCGCACGTGAAACGCAGCTCGCCATAGCCCAGGTGCTCGACGAGCAGCGTCGTCGGCTGGATCAAGCGGCAGCACGCAGGCCGTGACCACCGGACGTTTCGGCTAAGGCTCGATGAGACGGTCGACCACCAGGGCCAGACGCTTTTCGTGCTTCGCTGCGGCGAATATCAGCTCCCCTTCGAAGGTGACTCTCTTGCCCAGTAGGTTTCCCTGCTTGGCTACGAGCTCTGGCGGCAGCAGGAGCTGGATTTCCCGTTGATAGCGCTCGCGCGGATGCCGTGATTCAGGGTCGACGACGCACACACCCGGCTCGAGCAGCAAGACGAGTATCACGCGCGCCTCATCGCCCCGCGCGATGCTTCGGTAATCCGGCGGACCTGGGTATGTCTGGCGCGCAACGGTACCGGTCAGCATGACGCGACCGTACTCGAGGCAGCCGGAGCGCGCCCCAACGCCCACCCCCACGAGAAGCGCGCAGCACGCGGCGGACCACACTGTTCGTCTCGCTGTACCAAACACGACGCGCGGGATCGGCCTCCAAGCGCGCTCAAGCAGTGTGCAGCATGGGCGCGGCTGTCGGCTGCTCAGCTGGCGGTGTGCCAGGTGCACGGATGAGATAAGGCTGGACGCTGCCGTCCACGAACGAGCGACACCAAAGCTCGATGAGGAGCAAAGTCCACAGGTGATAGAACGCTTGACTCGGATATCGCCCGCGCGCGACCAGCTCGCACAAGGACCTGACCTCGTCGGCATCGAAGAGCCCGCGCTTTCGCAGTGCCTCAGGCGACAGCAACTGATTACTCAGTTGCTGCACGACGCCGTGCAACCGCTCGTCACGCTTGATGCGAATCAGATCTTTCGAGCGTTCGGCGAACTCCGCCGGTAGTATTCCTTGAGCGGCCACGCGCAGGATGTGCTTGCGGGACCGACCGCGGATCTTGAGATGCCCAGGAATACGAAACGCGCACGCAGCCACGTCGCGATCGTGAAAGATTGAGCCGAGCTCCAATCCGCTCCAAGCGTGCAGTCGCTCGATCGCGCTGATTTCGCTCGGATAGTCGAGCCCGCTCAACAACGCCGCATTGAGCGGCTCGGCCGCTGCCAAGGCAATGCTCTTCGTCTGCAACGATCGCTCACACGCAACAGCACGCGGCGGCTGAATGTGATGCCCACGCGAGTATGCCGCTACGAGCAATCGCCCCAGGAGCCCTGTCGGTCGTTTTCCGCTCTGCGTGTAATCGTAGAACTGCAACAAGGCCCCGCGCGCGAAGCGCAGATCACTTGCAAGCTTGATGAGCATGTGCCTCGGCATGCCGCCGAACAGCATGTCCGCCATGTGCCCGTACAAGATGATGGGAACCTCTGTCGCGGCGCGCTGCGCGACCAGGTGATAGACGAGCATTTCTTCCCGTGCGACCGGATCTTCCATTCGCCATATCACTTCTGGCAGCAGCCGCGCCAAGTCGCCGGCATCGATGACGATGTCGCGGTGCACCGCACCGAAGTGCTGAGCCGCTCGTCGTGCCTTGGCAAAAACCGGATCATCAGGATGAAAAGCAGCCGTGTACGTATAGATGGGCAGACTCGGTGCCACGTGCCGAACCACACCGAGCGTCAGCACTGAGTCCAATCCTCCGCTGAGGCCGATTCCAACACGATCGTACGGTTCCACGAGGCGCTTGGCCGCATCGAGGATGCATTGGCGCAGCTCTCTGGCGCAGTCATCCTCTGCCGCATCCGCTCTGGCGTCCAATCGAAACGGAGAATACGAGCCTGCCTCGGCGGCCCGAGCATGAATCCTGACCCATTGCCCCGGCCCCACCGCACGGATGCTGGCCTCGAGTGTCCGCTGAATGGGCAGATACTTGGTTGCCGAAACAAAGTCGGCCACGCTTGGATCCAATTCGCCCTTCTCCGGCCTCGCTGCGAGCAGTGCCTTGTATTCGCTCGCGAACAGCCATGCGTCCCCTGTCTGCACAAAGTACAGCGGTTGCACCGCCCACCGGTCGACCGCGAGCAAAATGGAACAAGATTCAGCAAGGGCAATGGCAAATGCACCATTGATGCGCTCGAATCCGCTCGCGCCGAACTGGCAATAGAGGTCCCAAAGCAGCTGACGATCACCGGCGTGCGTCGCGGGAGGCACTGGCCGACCGAGCAGGCTCGCCAGCTCTGTCCGATTCAAAATCCTGCCCGCGTACACCAGCGGAATCTCCGACCCACCGACTGCCGATTGGTTGGTCCGACATGCAAGCCGGATACGGTTCGCTCTAGTGAGCGAATACTCGGATGCGCCGCGATGTGCCAAGCTCACGCTCATGAGCTCGAGGTCGCGATCGCGCACCGAGCCGAGACATCCGAATATCCCGCTCATGGTGACTCATTCCTCTTGGCCGAATTCGGCCTCTTGAGCGAATTCTGCAACCGATCCCATTGCTCGCGGCTTACGAGCGCAGTGCAGCGTCGGTTCCGGATGATCAGCATGCCGAGATGCAGTGGGAGTTGAGTCGTGCTCGGCCCCAAAGGACAAAGATGCACCGAGCCGCGGCACACCGACTGGCAACATCATGCGCACACGCCTGGTACTTGGCGGCTTGCTTTGCCCGCGTCGATGCCAGGCTCATGTGCGCCACCAGGATAAGCGCCCTCGCTGTGAACGTCATGACCGATCCGAAGCAGCGAATGAGTCGTGTGTTGCGTGGCGCCCTGTGTAGGCAGCCCAGCCTCGGAGCATGCACCTTGTGGACAGCACTGGCTCGTGAATGCGATCTGCACTGCGATGGTTCCGCACCATCGCATTGCACGTCCTGCCCGTGTCGGTTTCGACATCACCCAATCGTCCTTAGAGCAGCACACGTCACATCAAGAGGAGTCAACGCGATGTACATCGACGGATTTGTGATCCCGGTGCCCAAGGCGAGCAAGGAGCAGTTCATCGAACACGCACGCCGAGCCGACAGTGTCTTCATGGATCTGGGCGCGACACGCATCCTCGAGTGCTGGGGCGACAGCATACCCGAGGGTCAGGTCACGGATTTTCGCCGTGCCGTCAATGCCACCGAAGATGAGGAAGTGGTCTTCTCCTGGGTCGAGTGGCCGGACAAAGCGACGCGCGATGCCGCAATGGCGAAGATGATGGAGCTGATGAAAACCGATCCGCGCATGGACCCGCAGACCAATCCGATGCCATTCGACGGCAAGCGGCTGATATTCGGCGGCTTTGCGCCGGTCGTGACGCTCGTAAACGGCGGCGGTGGCTAACGGTCGAGGAAGGTAATAGAGGAAGGGGGAAGAGAGAGCGCGCTTATCGCCCCCTTTCCCTATGCCCTCTTGTGATGCTGCTGCACGAAATCGACGTGGCGCGGCATCGATGCGGCAAGTCTTTCGATCTGCGCCTTGAGGACTGCGACTTGCTCGCCGTTTACCCGCGCGAGCACGGACCGCTCGTGAACGCCGACTTGGTCGGGCACGCAGCCGCTTCCCAGCAGCACCCATGCCCAATCCACCTCGTCGAAGGTCTCGTTGTCGAATAGATGAATGCGCGATGTCGCTAGATACAGGTCGAGCTTTTGTTGCAGGCGCGCGGGAAGAGGCGCGGCCTGGATCGCTTGCCAATAGTCGCCGGTTATCGTCGTACCCACACGATAGTGTGCAATGGTGAAGTCTCGCAACGAATCGGCCTGCTCGCACATGAACCGGTTGTACTCGATTGCCTCCAAGCGGCACGAGCTCGTCACAGGGAAGAGCTCGATAAACATGCCGATTCCGATCTGCGCAAGGTGCAGATTGGCACCGAGCAATGGCTCGAGCTGAACCGCAGTCTCGCCGATGGCGAGGCAGTTGCGCGTCCAAAACTCCTGCCTTCGTCCTTGCGAAAAGCGTTGCACGGCGGTCTCGCCGTCGTCCACAGATACGAGTTGCGCGAGCTCGTCGAACGCCTGCGCGTCCGACAGGAGAGCGCTGCAGTATACGTACCCCGCCACCGCGCTCTGCGCGAGTGGAAAGCGCCAGATCCAGCCTGTGGATCGCGCGATGGTCTCCGTCACCGGGCGGGGCTCAGCTACAGCCGGTATCCGCACGGAAAGTGCACGATCGTTTGGAAGCCACGCGCGCCAGTCTTCCCAAGCCGTGCTCGATATTCGGCTCATCAGCACGGCCTCTCGTCCAGAGCAGTCGATGAAAAAATCGCCGGCGAGCTGCTCGCCCGACCCAAGAATCAGGGCGGTGATCGTTCCGTCCTCCGCGTACGCGATCTCTGCGACTTGTCCGCACCTCGTCGCGACACCGAGCGCCGCCGCATGCTCGCGCAAGTACGCGGTCAACAATGTCTCATCGACGTGAAACGCGTACGTGAAGCTGTCTGCGAGCGGCTTACGCCTCGTCGGACGTGCGAAACGACCCATGCGGGCTGCTATCGCGCCAAGCGAATACGCCTCGGGACTTTCCGCTTGACCTTGCACCGCACGGAACAACAGGTACTTGTAGAATGGTAGGCCGCCGAGCTGCACGCCGATATCGCCATGCACGTGCAGATACCGACTGCTGATGTGCTGCCAGCCGCGATGCTCCGACGCGAGCTTGAACGTCGCATTGGTCCGGCATACGAACTCCACTTCGTTAATGCCCAGGAGAGAGTGCAAGCCGCGGAGCGACGGCAGTGTCCAACGTCCAATTGCCGCTTGTGCTGGGCGCTCGGAAACGAGCACGATGACTTCCAGCCCCTGACGGCCGAACGCCCGCTTGAGCGAGGCTGCGGCGAGCCAAGCGTTGCAATCTTCTCCGACGATGACGATGCGGCGCAGAGCGGTCACGGGACAACGCTCCTCGGCTGTTCCTCGGTCGTGCTCGCCGGGCAATACGCTCTTAGAAACTCATCGTGTGTGGGCATGCGCGCAACGGCGTGCTCGATCTGCCTGCGGACCGCTTCCATACGCTGGTCGACTTCGTCGTCATCGAACGAATCCACCAGGGGATCGTACGCGCGCGGTATCACACGCTGACCGAAGTACACGCAGAGCCAGCTCGGCTCGAGGAACAAGCCGTCCTTGTATGTGATGTGGCGTCCGCGATGCCGGAACAGCTCCAACCGGTGCGCCAGCGTATCCGGTATCGCCATGTGACGGCAGTATTCCCAGATCGGCGCATCGCACCGCTCCGTGGCGTGATAATGCAGGATCAGGAAATCGCGCACGCGGTCGTATTCCATTGCGATCCATCGGTTGTAAGCCTCCACGACGCGCGGATCGAACGTGCAATCCGTCAGATAGTCGATCAATGTCGTGATGCCGATTTGAATGAGGTAAATGCTGGTGGATTCCAGCGGCTCGAGAAACCCACTGGACAAACCGATCGCGACGCAGTTCTTGTTCCACGCCCGGCGCCTGCGCCCGGCGACAAAGCGCAGAAAGCGCGGCTCCGCCAGCGGGCGCCCATCGAGCCGCGACAGTAGTCGTTCAGCCGCCTCGTCGTCGGAAAGGAATTGACTGCTGTACACGTAACCGTTACCGGTACGATGCTGCAATGGAATACGCCATTGCCAACCGGCCTCGCGCGCTGTTGCACGTGTATATGGCGTAATCGGACCCACCTTCTCGGAAGGCACGGCGACGGCCCGATCGCATGGTAACCAGTGTGTCCATTCTTCGTAGCCCGTCTTCAGCGTTTGCTCGATCAAGAGTCCACGAAATCCCGAGCAGTCGATAAACAAATCCCCCTCGATCGTCGCTCCGTTCTCCATGACGAGCGACTCGATCCAGCCGTCTTCGGCGCGCTGACGCACGCCGACGACCTTTCCCTCGATGCGCTCCACGCCCAAACGTTCGGAGAACCGCCGCAGGTACTTGGCATAGTGCGCGGCGTCGAACTGAAAGGCGTATCCATACGCGGACAAGACCGAGGCCGGATCGTCAGCAGGCAAGGCAAACTTGTTGGCGCGCGCCATGCGAATTGGAAGGGAATAGAAGTCGAGCGGCAGCGCACGCCCTTGCAGCGCCCGCTTGAGCCAATGCTGATGAAATGCCACCCCACCGATGCGCGTCCCGAATGCACCGAACGCATGGATGTAGCTGTCGCCGATTCGTGCCCAGTCGACGAATTCGATGCCGAGCTTGAAAGTGGCCTGCGTCTGCGCCATCAGCTCGCGCTCGTCCAGCCCGATACGCCGGTTGAAATAGCGGATGTGAGGAATCGTCGACTCGCCAACGCCAACGGTGCCGATCTGCTCCGACTCGACGAGGCAGATGTGTCTGAGCGCGGGACTGAGCGTGGCGGCAAGCGCAGCGGCTGACATCCAGCCTGCTGTTCCACCGCCCACAATTACGAATCGCAGCGGGGGACGCACTTCTTGTATGTGTTCGTCGGTTGATCAGGCACCAATGCCTACGGTGGCGGCGCCATCCTAAAGGGAAGACCAGCGACAGAAAAGCCCTGGCAGGCTCCCGACTGTACGCGGTCGACTCGAGGAGGGCTGCTACGCGCCAGAACTGCGAGGCACAAGTGACGACCGTCTGCACCGCCCTTCCCTAAACCCGTATTCCCTTCGTCCCTCGTTGTCCATTCCCTATTGTTGTCGAGTGCTGACCATCCAGGTGCTCTCATGCGTTGCATCCTCATCGCAATGTTCACGATCGTCATTGCCGTGTCCGCGCCGGCGGACGAGTGGGACGGATACGAGCGGCTGACCCGCGAACAGGTGCTGAAGGTCGTTGCGGCCGCCGCTACCGAAGCGCCGGATCTCTATGCAAAGAACTTGTCCGGTCTCGATCTCGCTGGAGTCGACTTCAAGCGTGCGAACCTTTCCGCCGCGGTGCTCAACGATGCGAACCTGGCTGGCGCGCACCTCGACGGTTGCCGGCTCAATGTTTCCTTCCTTCAGCGCGCGAATTTGGCCGGTGCCACGCTGCGCGGAACAACGCTGTTCTCCGTCCAGGGTCAAGCCAGTAACTTGCGCGACGCGGATTTTTCCGGAGCGCGTCTGATCGGCGACTTCCAGGATGCCGATCTTTCGAATGCGAATCTGACGCGTGTGAATGCTGCAGCCGACATGAAGAACCAGTCGATGGGCCTCATGCGCACGAGCATCGTCAGCGCCACCGCCGTGAACGCCGATTTGTCCGGCTCCGATTTCTCGAGAGCCAACATGAGCTTCACTGACTTCAGCCACGCCAAGCTCATCGGCACGAAGCTTTATCGTGCCGAGCTGAGCGGTGCGCGACTGGAAGGTGCCGATCTCAGAGGGGCAGACTTGCGGGAAGCCGTGCTCATCGACGTGGACCTGACGCGGGCCAATCTCGAGAACGCTGATTTCACGGGCGCCAATCTCCGCGGCGTGCGCGGTCTCGAGACCGCCAAGCGCGATGGCGCGCGCGGCCTCAGCGGTCCGTAGCGTTCGGGAGTCGCGCTCCGGGCTCGTGGCTGCCGCCTAGCGCTCTACAGCTTTCTCCAGCGCCAAGTGCACGAAGAGCAGCATGCTCCAGCACGCAAGCAGAACGACTGGAATGGAGTTGAGTCCCACGTGCTGGGCGACCACACCGCACAGGGCTGGCAGGCCCGCGAAACCCACCGCGGCGACGGCGATCTGCGCACCGATGGCATTGGCCGTGTGCTGCTGCCCGAGACGCTGAGGCGTCATCGAGATCATGCAAGGAAAAATCGGGCCAGATGCAGCGCCGAGCACGCCAAGCGCGAAGATGTCCACGACGGCATGAATGTCGAGCACAAGCAGCAGCATCGCGGCCGAGGCAACGACGATGCTGATCGCTGTCACGCGTCCGGGATGTAAGTCGGCAGGCAGACAAGCATAGCCGAGCCGGCTCGCAAACAGCCCGCCCCAATACAACGAGACGGCCAATCCCGCCGCAGAGGTCGCCACGTCACGAGCCTCATACAGCAGCGAGAACGCCCATGCGCCCGCCGCCGCTTCGCAGCCGGTATAGAGCAAGAACACCAGCAATGAGAGCTGCACACGGCCCGAGCGGAGCGTTTGCAGCAGGCTCGCCTGAGAGTGCGCGGCATGCCGAGCGACCGGCGCACCCCATTGTATGCGGCTCATCGCAAACGCGAGCGCCAGCGCGAACTCGAAAGCGACGACCACGACATAGCCGTAGCGCCAGTCGTACCCATGCACGAGCGTTGCCGTCAGCAACGCAGGTCCGAGCGCCGCGCCGACGCCCCAGAACGCATGCAGCACGTTGACCAATCGTGCGCTGTAGTGCACCGCTGCATGGGTATTAATCGCCGCATCGATGGCGCCGCCGCCACAGCCAGTCAGCAGCCCGAATGCGACGATCACAGACCATGACGGCGCCATGACGTAGCCGAGCAAGGCTGCACCCGTCAGCGCGCATGAGGCTGCCAGAAGCGTCCCTAGCCCGACGCGAGCAAGTAGCGCTCCGGCCATAGTGCTGGCGATCACGTAACCGGCTGTCGCAGAGACGTAGAGCGGTCCCAGAGCGCTCAAGGGCAGATCGAAATCGGCGCGCATCTGCGGCCAGGCGACACCGATGAGCGCATCCGGCAGCCCGAGCGCGATATACGCGACGAACGTCAGTGCCAGCAGCAGTCGGCGATGGGATACGGAGGGCGTGCTGGTCTTGGTCACTGGGGGACGGCCAGGAACGTGATTCGTCCTGCGCGCGGCGGATAACGCAGCGCAGAGCGTTTGCGCGACATCTAGAGCCTACAGGCGACCGCCTACAGCCCCTCCAGCTTTCTCACCCAAATGTTGCGGAAGCTCACGATGTGTCCGTGATCCTGCAAACGAAGGGCGCCGTCTCCGTGTGGCTCGTAGCTCGGCTCTCCAATATAGGTTGTCGTGCCGCGGAGCTCGACGTCGTGATGGATGAGCACGCCATTGTGGAACACAGTCATCCGCGCTGGGGAGCGCAAGGTGCCATCCTGCTCGAATCGAGGCGCGATGAAAACAATGTCGTAGGTCTGCCATTCACCCGCGGGACGCGACGCATTCACGAGCGGAATGTGCTGCTTGTAGATGGCGCCCGCCTGGCCGTTCGAATAGGTGCGATTGTCGAACGAGTCCAGCACCTGGACCTCGTAGCGCTCCTGCAGAAAGACGCCGCTATTACCGCGATCCTGGCCCTTCTTCTCGGGGGGCAAGTGTGCCGTCCGCCACTCGATGTGAAGCTGCACGTCGCCGAACTTCTGCGTCGTTCGGATATCCCCGGTCCCTGGCGCCACGGTGAGCGCGCCATTCGCGACGATCCATTTTGCGGGCCCACCTTCGACGCTCTCCCAGCCGTTCAATGTCTCGCCATCGAAAAGGATGATCGCATCCTCTGGCGGATCGGCAAACGTTGCGCCGGGCCGCACGTGCTTGGGCACTGGCTCCCACACCTCGGTGTCCTCCGGCCGCACCGCCTCCGCCCATGAAGTCGCGCACAGGACGGCTGCCGCCAGCATCGTCATTATGGTTTTTTTCATCTCGTGGTGGCCCCCGATGCGAAAGCAATGTTTGTACACCGACACTCTTGCTTTCGCTAGGGGACAAGCGCTTGGCAGGGCGGGGGACGGACCGAGCTATCCGGAGCCGCGCAGCGCCGCCGCTCAAGCGGCATTCGCGACTGGTTGCCCGGCTCTGTGGTCGAGCACCAAGTTGTAAAGTGCAACGAGCGCCGGGAACAGATTGGAGAGCACGCCTACGGAATCGTTGCGCCCGAAGATAAAGTAGCTCAGGAGAAGCACGCTTCCGGCCAGACTCATGATCCAGAAGGTGCGCGGAATGACAGGTCGACCGCGGACGTGCGTCGCAGCAACCTGCACCAACCAACGTCCGGCAAACAAGAAGACGCCTAGGTACCCAACGATCTTCCAGCCTGTAATCGTAACTCCGAATACGTGCCCTAGTACTTGGTCCATACGCTCAGCTTGCGTGACATGCAGTCATACGCCGAATCAATTCCTGAGGCGGCGAAGGAGTTCAAGAGCAATCGCACGGCCGGCGTGAACTCGAGGAGCGCCGACAACTTGAGATGCTTTCGTCTGTCGCATCCGCCCCTCCTACCCTCCCCCGCTTCGCGTGGGAGGGTACATTTTGGTGTCCCGCTTTGGGGGGAAAGGAACGGCTTGGTCTCCCGTTTCGCTGGCGGAATGCCTTGGTAGGCCGCTTCACTGGGAGGGAGCGTCTTGGTGTCCGCTTCGCGGGGGAGGAAAACGCCTTGGTATCCGCCTTGCGGGGCTGTTGCCTAGGCGCACCCTCCCCCGCTTTGCGGGGGAGGGCTGGGAGGGGGTTCACTAATCCCACCACTCCGGCTTTTCGCGCAGAATCTCGCCGGTCCGTGGATCGATGTGAATCTCGACGCGCCGTCCAGAAGGATTCGTCGCCTCGACCTCCCACACGCCGTCGTCCTTGTCGATCTCATCGATGGCCGTATAGCCCGCCTCCTCCAGCTTCGCGATCACTTCCCTCGCGCTGAGCTCGGTCCGCGGTTGGGTCTGCGCCAGCACCATCGGTGCGGTCGCGATCAAGGCGAGCATTGCAAGTAGTGTCTTTTTCATGATGCATCCTCCGTACAAAGTGGACCAATCTGGTTCGGACGCATCATCGCAAGCCGACACTAAACACTTTGTGAGCGCGCCGTTCATGATTTGTTTAGACTGCCATCTGCTAACTTCGCGGCATGAAGAAGTGGCACATCCTCATTGTGGCTGCGGCCCTGCTCGCTGCCTTCGGCCTCAGAGCCGACGACGACCACGAGGTCGCACGTCGTGCCGTGCAGCGCGGCGAAATACTGCCGCTGTCCAAGATCCTCGAGATTGCCGAACGCGACTATCCCGGACGGGTGCTCGAGGTGGATCTGGAGCGGGAGGGCGGTCGTTACTTGTACGAAATTGAGATCTTGCTGACAGACGGGCACGTGGTCGAGCTGACATACGATGCTGCGACAGGCAGGCTTCTGGAAGTCGAAGTCGAGGACTGACAACGCCGACTATGCGCGTGCTGATCGCCGAAGATGAAGTCAAGCTCGCCGAGCGCATTCGCACGGCGCTGACGAATGCGGGCATGACGGCGGACATCGCACCCGACGGCGTGGAAGCGCAGTTCCTGGGCGAAACCGAACCTTACGATGCCGCAGTGCTCGACCTGGGGCTGCCCAAGATCGACGGGCTCACCGTTCTGGAGCATTGGCGTAAGGCCGATCGCAAGATGCCGGTGCTGATCCTGACCGCTCGCAGCCGCTGGCACGAGAAGCTGGCCGGATTCAATGCGGGTGCCGACGACTATCTCACGAAACCCTTCGAGATGGACGAGCTCGTCGTGCGCCTCAAGGCGCTCATCCGTCGCAGCGCTGGTCATGCCTCGCCGATCCTGGAATGCGGCGCGCTCAAGCTCGACACCAACGCCGCACGATTCGAATACGACGGGCAGCCCGTCGACCTGACGGCGCAGGAGTACCGCATCCTCGCGTTTCTCATGCACCACGCCGGACGGGTCGTCAGCCGCACGGAGCTAATGGAGCATGTATACGCACGCGATGCGGACAGCGACTCCAATGTGCTCGATGTGCTCATCGGCCGCATTCGCAAGAAATTGCCGGTGCCGATGCTAACGACCGTGCGGGGACAAGGCTTCGTGCTCGGTAGACCACGTGAGACGCGTTAGATCGCTGCGTGCCCGCCTGCTGCTCGGCGCGCTCGTATGGGTCGCCTGCGCGAGCCTCGCGGGTGGCTATGCGCTTTCGTATGCGTTTCGCACTGCCGCGCGTGATGCGTTCGACGCTCAGCTCGGTTCCCTCGTTGCCGTGCTCATTGGGCTGGTGGATCTCGATGCGAACGGGCAATTGCGCCTGGCACGTCCGATCGGCGACCCACATTTCGACCAGGTGTACTCGGGCTGGTACTGGATGGTCATCGGCCCGGAAGCACAACTGCGATCGCGATCGCTGTGGGATCTCGAACTCGAGGTGCCCGACATCACGACGACCTCAGCCGCACCGACGATTTCCACCGCACGCGATCCGCTCGGGCGCGAGCTGCGCGTAGCAGTGCAACGCGCGGTGCTGCCTGGCTCGTCGGCCCCGCTCTTGTTCGTCGTCACCGGCAATGCGGAAGCGCTGCACGTGCAGTATCGCCGCTTCGATACCATCCTGCGCATCGCGTTGAGCGCCTTGGGCCTGGGACTTCTCTTTGCAGTGCTCGTGCAGATTCGCTTCGGACTACGGCCGCTCGAACGGCTCGTGCGTGAGATCGAAGCCATCCGTTCAGGCAAAGCAGAACGCTTGTCCGAGCTCGAGACGGCGGAGCTCGACAGTCTCGTAGCGGAAGTGAATTCGCTGATCGATCACAATCGGCGCGTGGTCGAGCGAGCGCGCGCGAGCGCAAGCGATCTTGCGCATGCGTTGAAGACGCCTCTTGCCGTGATGAAATCGCTCGAGCGCGAGGAAGGGCCCGAGGCGGCACGAGAGCGTAGCGAGCAGCTCGCGACGATGGAGCGGATCGTGACGCGACACTTGGCACGAGCTGCCGCTGCAGGACCGGGACGACACAGCCCGGTGGCCATCACACCTATCGTCGAGGAAATCGCGCGCGGGCTGACGCGCGTGCACGCGGACCGCGTCATCGTCATTCAAAACGAAGTTCCGAGCAGCGTGAACTATCCGGCGGATCGACAAGATCTCGAGGAGATTGTCGGTAACCTGCTCGAGAATGCCTGCAAGTGGGCCAAGCGGCGCGTGCGAGTGAGCGGCGAGCTTGTCCGAGATCGGCTCGTGCTCGTCGTCGAAGACGACGGGCCGGGCATGTCTGAGGAGCGCGCGCGACTTGCGGTTGACCGTGGCGTGCGTTTCGACGAGCGCCATCCGGGCAGCGGTCTCGGACTTGCGATCGTGAGCGACCTCGTGCACGTCTATGAAGGCACGCTCACGCTGTCGCGCTCCGAGTTGGGTGGAGTCTGTGCGCGGGTCGAGCTGCCCCCTCCCTTACCCTCCCCCGCAAAGCGGGGGAGGGATCATGTTTGAGTGCTCTCCCACGATGCGAGGAAGGACATGTTGTTTGAGGGCTTTTTGTTTGAGAGTTTTCTCCGCGATGAAGGGAGGGATCATGTTTGAGCGCTCTCCTCACGATGCGGGGAAGGACATGTTTGTTTGAGGGCTTTTTGTTTGAGAGCTTTCTCCGCGATGAAGGGAGGGGGATCATGTTTGAGTGCTCTCCCACGATGCGGGGAAGGACATGTTGTTTGAGGGCTTTTTGTTTGAGAGTTTTCTCCGCGATGCGAGAGAGGATCATGATTAGGCAACTCCGCGATGCTCGGTAAGGAGCATGACTAAACACCCTCGCGATGCGCGGGAAGGACATGCTCGGGCGCTCTCCCCGCGATGCGACGGAAGGATCCTGATTGGCGGGAGCCTTATCAAGGCTCCCTCGGGAGGCGAGGGAGCAGTTCTATTTAGACCCCCGCAAGGCGGGGAGTAATCT
Source organism: Gammaproteobacteria bacterium (assembly GCA_017577615.1). Taxonomy (GTDB): domain Bacteria; phylum Pseudomonadota; class Gammaproteobacteria; order Steroidobacterales; family Steroidobacteraceae; genus Steroidobacter. The sequence continues at coordinate 57,725 of PKRE01000001.1, forward strand.
TGTTCAAGCCCTGCCCCGCGATGCGGTAGTGATCCCGTTCAAACTCTTCACGACGCGGGAGTAACCGTACTTAACCCTCCCCGGCTCCGCGGGGGAGTATCTTGTTCAAGTTAAAGCCCTCCCCCGCGATGCGGGGGCGGGTCAGGGAGGGGGCCTAGAACCGCACCCGGAAGCCCAGCCACGCGCCACGCGGCGGCCCCGCGCCGAAGAAGCGCGGATCGTCGAACTCAGGAAAGACTTCGTCCGGCTCGCCGAGCAAGCCGAAGGTCTCGTATTCCTCGTCCAGCACGTTCTCGACGCGGGCGTACACGGTCATGTGATTGCTGAACCGATACTCGCCGTGCAGATTCAGCACCACATAATCATCGGTCTTGCCGAGCAAGTTCGGCTCGTCGCCTCGCAAGTAGACGCCTGAGCGATACAAGAGATCGCCGCCGATGACAAACCCTCGGGTGACAAAGAAATCCGCGGCGAAGTTTGCTTGGTGCTTTGGGATGCCGGGGATCGTCGCCCCGGACGGCACCTGCAGCGCGCCTTCGCCCACGATCTGCGGAGCGTCCTCGTCCTCTTCGAAGATCGGATGATTGGGACTGTTGACCGCGAAGCTGTCCTCGAACGTTGCATCGACCAAGCTGTAGTCGAACGACCAACGGAAACGCTCGAACTGCTGCGCGACGCCAAGCTCGATGCCCACGCGGCGGGTGTCGCCGACATTGTCGAAGAAGCCGACGTTCGCCTGTGCTCCACCGGTGGTCTGGAACAAAATGTCGTCGCGATTGAGTGTGTAGAAGGCGCCGATGTTCCAGCGCATTCCATTCTGCGCGCGACCGCGCAGGCCGAGCTCTGCTGTGCGTGCGACCACCTCGTCGAGCGGAGGATCGGCCAGGAACGCGTTCGGCAAGTTGCACGGCGCGTCGGCGCTCGCGCATGCAAGCTCGACGGGTGTCGGCGTGCGCGTCGATTCGCCGACGTTGGCGTACAGCGTCGTCGCTTGCCCCAAACGGTACGTGAAACCGAGCGCCGGATTGAAACGCTCGAAACGATGCCGGCCATCGAGCTCCGGCGAGGCACCCGTTCGATCGTTCAAGCGAATGCGCGTCGTATCGAAGCGGCCGGATACCGTCAAATGCGCGCGGTCCGTCAGCGCCAGCCTGTTCGTGAAATAAGCGCTCGCAACCGACACCTCGCTCTTGACGTCTGTGAGAAACTCCTCGACGAAAATGCCCGTGCGCGAAGTGGAACGATTCTCAAGCAGGCGCGCTACTTCTGTCATCGAATGGAACGTCGCACGACCTTCTTGGAACGCGATGCCTACGAGCAAGTCGTTGGCCCGACCGGCGAGCTGCGTGCTCCAGCTCAGCTGCAACGACCCACCATAGCTATCCTGCCGGCGGCGGCTGATGTTGTTGATCGCATTCAGCTCCTCGCCGTCCATCTCCGCCGGAATCGGATTGCCAGCCATGTCGAAGGCCACCTCGATGGCATCGTCGTCATCGGCGGAGCATTCGCCATCACCATTCAGGTCGACGAAATCCTCGACCAGGAACTCGTCGTCTCCGAACTCGCATTCCTCGAAGACGGTGCCGTCGCCGTTGAAACTGTCCGTGTCGATGTCTCGGTAATAGGCGTTGCCTGCGAGCACGAGGGAACTCGACAGCGCATGCTGACCGGAAAGAATGAGCTGCACTTGTGAGTTCTCGGTGATGTCCGGATGCGTGAACACCTGCTTGCGATCGATCGCGAGCAACTCGGCCGGCGAGGCCCCGTTGCCACGCAACTTGGTGTCTCCCATCGACAGGCTCAGATCCAGCTGCGAGCTCTCGTCGTTGCGCCAGCTCACGACACCGAAGAAGCGGATCGCTTCGGACTTCGAGTAGTCACGCCATCCGTCCTCTTCGAAGTAATCGACGTTCGCGTAGTACCCGAAAGAGTCGTTGTGTCCGCCGTGCTGTAACGATGCCACGATGCGTCCGAACGAGCCTCCATGAGCTTCGATTCCGGTACCCTGGTAATCGAAACCTGTCTTCATCCTGAACGAGAGCGCTCCACCGAGCGAGTTCAATCCGAACACGGGATGTGCACCGCCCAACATTTGCACGCTTTGAATCGCTGACAGCGGGATGAGATCCCAGTTGACCGTGTCCCCAAACGGCTCATTGATGCGTACACCGTCTTGGTAAACGGCGAGTCCCTGCGGGAGACCCAGCAGCGGCGAAGCAGTGAACCCGCGGAAGTTCACGTCGGGCTGCAGCGGATTGTTCTGCGCGTGATTGATGTTGACGCCCGAGAACGAACGATTGAGCAGCTCTGTCACGTCCATGACGTGCAGGCGCTGGATATCGTCCGCCGCGACCAGCTGAACGCTCGACGGCACATCTGCCGCATCGATGCCGATCCCGTACGGCGCCGTGACAATGATCTCCGGTATCGGATGTTGTTCGACCTGCGCTTGAGCGTAGACAGCGCTTGCGAGCGCATGCGCCAGCACCACCGCGACAGCCGTCTGCGCTGAATGAATATGCATCCGGTTCATGCTACGCCTCTCGTACGTGGCCAACCCTGGAACCAACGTCCCTTCGCACAAGTTGCACGTGGGCGCAAAAGTTGCACAAGGGAATTTGTCCTGATGTGCGCGGGAAAAATTCCCGCGACACTAGCGGCGATTTGAGTCGCGAAGGTGGCCAGCAGCGAGGACGCCGCTCGCGAGTGACTGGTGCTCGGTCAACCAGCCGAACGGCTGCACCATATCAATTGGGAGGAGTCTCGAATGTCACGCATGACACAGTGTCACTCCGAGGCGCAGCACACGAGTGTCCCATTTCCGTGGTGCGATGCCGCAATCGTGGCCCTGGTCACTGTGGTGGCCGCGCTCGTGTTCGCCTACGTGGAGCTGAGCGAGACGCTGTTCGTCAAGACACGAGCTTGGGAGCACCTTCAGCTTGACGAGCTGCCAGGAACCTTGCTCGTTCTCTCCGTTGGCATGGCTTGGTTCGCTTGGCGTCGATACGTGGAAACGCGCAGGGAGCTCGTTGCCCGACGTGCAGCGGAGACACAACTTGCCTCGCTGCTGGACGATCATCGGCGCTTGGCTCAGCAACACGTGCAACTGCAGGAGGCGGAGCGCAAGACGCTCGCACGCGAGCTGCACGATGAGCTGGGCCAGTACTTGAATGCAATCAAAACGGACGCAGTGACCATCCAGCGTCGCGCGTTGCGCGTCGATCGAACGATTCATCGGGCCGCATCCGCGATTGTCGAGCACTGCGACCATGTCCAGGAAACTGTGCGGGCGTTGGTCAGTCGCTTGCGGCCCACGGGCCTTGACGTCCTTGGTCTGCGTGCTGCGCTCGAGCATTTCTTCGATCTCGTCCGACAGAGCACCCCGCAGCGTCGACTCATCGTCCGACTCGAGGGCGATCTCGACCATCTCGACGATGACGTATCGCTGGCGATCTACCGACTGGTGCAAGAAGGGCTCACCAATGTCTCGAAGCACGCGGGCGCGCGCAGCGTACACATCCATATCGCCCGCGCCCATGCATCCAACCGCGACGGTTCCGACGACGAGGTCACCGTCGCGCTCTCGGACGATGGGCGGGGCGCAGATCCTCATGCGAAGACGCTCGGCCTGGGTCTGCTTGGTATGCGCGAGCGCGTGGAGATGCTGGACGGCACACTCGAGATCCGCACTGCCCCGGGCAAGGGATTCAGCATTCACGCACGTATACCCGCACGAGCGAGGAGATCGCCCCGCCTCGAGAACACATCGGCGCGCACCAGCACAGCTGATCAACTTGTCGAGCGAGCTACTTGAGGTCGAAGAAATGAACAAAACGATAAGCGTCTTGTTGGTTGACGACCATGCCGTCGTACGCGAAGGCTACCGACGTCTCCTCGAGGACAGTGGAATTCGCGTCGTCGGTGAAGCTGCGACTGCCGCGGAGGCCTATCAACGCTTCTGTGAGCTCACGCCACAGGTCGTGGTCATGGATATCTCGCTCTCGGGACTGAGCGGGATCGAAGGTATGCGTAGAATTCTTGCGCGCGAGCCTGCTGCACGTGTGCTCATCTTCAGCATGTATCAAGAAGTCGTGTTCGTGCGTCGGGCGTTGGAAGCAGGGGCCGCCGGTTATCTCACCAAGGCGAGCGCTCCGACTGTCCTGGTCGAGGCAGTGCGCGCCGTGGCGCGCGGACAGCGCTACTTGAGCCACGACGTCGCCGTCTCTCTTGCTCTTGCGCCCTCCTCGAACAGTACGACACCGCCCCTCTCCGCTCGCGAGTTCGAGATTTTGAAGCTATTGGCCCAAGGATGCTCGTTGAGCGAGATCGCGCGCCAGCTCTGTCGTAACCAGAAGACCGTCGCCAATCATCAATCGGCGATCAAGCAAAAGCTTGGCGCCGAGAACACGGCACAGCTGGTTCGCATCGCCATGCAGCTGGGATTGGTGCCGCCCGTTCATCATCCCTCGCCGGCGGATGCCGAAGTGCCACGCGCCCGCCACGGCGCGGACGCGCGGACTACGCCATGATCGCGACGTACCCTCGCAAAGGGCACGCCTCAGCGCGAATTGATGGCGAATCGCCCGGGTCCCATGAGCCCGATCGAGGCGGCTGTGAACAGGAACATCGCCTGCAGCTCGATCGCCCAGCCGCCTTGCGCATTCAGCGCCGTGATCTGGTGCATGTGCACGAGCCCGATCGCGAACAGCATGTTGATCACGATGAGCCAAGCACCGATCCGCGCGTAGAAACCGAGCAACACCAGAATCGGCGCAATCACCTCGCCGACGTAGACGCCGTACGCCAGAAAGGTGGGGAGCCCCGCCGCGCTCAGCGCCTTCGCGATACCGCCGACGCCACCGGTGAGCTTGCCGATCCCGTGCAGGAGCACGGCAATACCCAGCACGAGCCGCAAGATCAGTCGTCCGAGATCGTTCGCCATCCGTACCTCTTCGTGCATCGCACGTTGTTGTTATGGAATTGCCGCGAAGGCTAGCGCTTTCCAAGCCCTGCCGAAAGCAAGTCGGTAGCAGAACACACGCATTGATAGCCGAGGGCCGTCGGAACCTGGGCGCAGACGTGCGGCTTTATCTGAGGCTCGGCGAATCGACAGGGTCGGTCGTTCGCTCACGCCGACTCACATCTTCGCCGCGCGATGTAAGAAGAGGTCACACCATGTTGCCGCCGAATACCAACCAGCCCGTCACCGCGGCTCGATCTGCTGTGACAGCCGTGTCAATCGCGCTAGCAAGCGCGCTTGCCATGTACTATCTCGATCCGCGCTCGGGCCGCAGACGGCGCGCATTACTGCGCGATCGCACGACACACACCCTACGTCAAACACGCGACTTGCTCGACACCGCCATCACCGACGCCCGCAACCGCGCACAGGGACTCTACTGCACAGCCGTTGCGCGACTCCGTCCCGAGCAGGTGGACGATCAGCGCCTGGCCGAGCGCGTGCGCTCGAAGCTCGGGCGCGTGTGTTCACATCCGCGCGCGCTACATGTGGAAGTCGACAAAGGCCGCGTGACTTTGCGTGGCGATATTCTTCGCCAAGAGCTCTCCGGGGTGCTGCGCGCCGTCAAGCATGTGCCGGGCGTTCGCGATGTCACGAACGAGCTGCAGGTGCACGAACGCGCGGGACGGATGCCTTTCCTGCAAGGCAACTCCCAGCGCGCTCAGCCACGGCCGGAATTCCTCCAGCAGAACTGGGCGCCTGCGCCCCGCGTCCTCGCAGCGGCAACCGGGGCCGCCATGATTGCATCAGGCGTGACGCTAAGGTCCTGGGCTGGCGCCGGGTTGGCGTTGGGCGGTGCGGCGTTGCTGACCCGCGGCGTAAGCAATCGACCTCTTACTCGCATACTCGGTTTGCGGGGTCGCCTGGAAGATGGCATGACGATACAAAAGACGATTCACGTCTATGCCGACGTCGCCGAGGTCTATGCCTGCTGGCGGCAACTGGAGAACTTCCCACGCTTCATGAGTCACGTGCGTGAAGTTCGCAAGCTTTCAGACAAACGTTATCACTGGGTCGTCGACGGGCCGGCCGGCATCCCGATCGAGTGGGATGCAGAGATCACAGCCGACGTGCCCGGCGAGATCATCGCCTGGCGGACTGTTCCCGGATCGGTCGTGCATAGCACCGGCGTCGTGCACTTCGAGCCCGATGCCTATGGCGATACGCGTGTTCACGTTCAAATGACTTACCGACCGCCCGCGAATGCAGCCGGTCGCGCCGTTGCCAAGCTCCTCGGTGCGGATCCGCGTCGTCAAATCGACGCAGACCTGGCGCGCTTCAAGTCCTATATGGAGGTTGGTAAGACCACGAGCGCACACGGAGTGGCGACGAGGCACTGATCGACACGCGCAGCACGAGAACGCACCGTGGTCCGAGGTGACAGCATGACGCTCACGATCCGCGCGCGCCGGACGTTGGGCATACTGCTCCTCTCCTCGTTGAGCATCGGTGCGTGCCGGGATCCGCAAGCGCCGGATCGGCCATCGGAGCCACCGAAGCCGCAGACTGAGCGGGGCCTCGCGCCGAAGAGCTTGCGGCAGGAACACACAGCCTTACGCCCGCAACCGGAGCGCGTTGGTGATCACCGATACAGAGGACAGGCTCATGGCGACGGCCGCAATCATGGGAGAGAGTAGCCAGCCGGTGAGCGGGTACAGGAGCCCTGCAGCGAGGGGTACGCCGAGCGCGTTATAGACAAATGCGAACGCAAGGTTCTGGCGCATATTCTTGACCGTCGCGAGCGAGATGTCCCGCGCGCGGACGATCCCGCGCAAGTCTCCTTTGACGAGCGTCACCTGCGCGCTGCTCATCGCAACGTCGGTACCGGAGCCCATGGCAATGCCGACGTCCGCTTGCGCGAGCGCCGGTGCATCGTTGATGCCATCACCCGCCATCGCAACGATTCGCCCGGCGCGCTGTAACTCTTCGACGAGGCGCTGCTTGTCGGCGGGCGTGACGCCACCGTGCACTTCGTCGATTCCGAGCTTGCGACCGACGGCCTGCGCAGTCGTAGGCGCGTCGCCGCTCGCCATCACGATGCGAATCCCTGCGCGATGCAATGTTTCGACGGCTTCCGGGGTGGTCGCCTTGATCGGGTCAGCCACCACCAGCATGCCAAGCAGCTCGCGCTCGCGCGCCAAGAACATGACCGTGCCGCCTTGCTCGCGTTCCTGCTCGGCCTCCCGTGCGCACGCATCGACACTCACGCCGATGTCTCGCATGAGCGTTGCGTTACCGAGCGCGAGTTGCAGCCCATCGACCTCGCCACGGACACCAGCCCCGGTCATGGACTCGAAATGGGCGACACGGGCAAGCTCCAGCCCTTGCTCGCGCGCCGCAGCCACGATTGCCTTTGCGAGCGGATGCTCGCTTGCCTGCTCGAGGCTCGCGGCAAGTCGCAGCAGTTCCCTGTCACTCGCTGCCGACAGTGGCACGATCTTCGTGAGCGCGGGCTTGCCTTCGGTGAGTGTGCCGGTCTTGTCGACGATCAAGGTGTCGACCTTGCGCAGCTGTTCGATCGCCGCAGCATCGCGAAACAACACACCGTGCTTCGCGGCTCGTCCGGTCGCCACCATCACCGACATAGGCGTGGCAAGCCCCAATGCGCACGGACAGGCAATGATGAGCACGGCCACTGCATTGATGAGGCCGAACAGCCAACCCCTCTCGCCACCGAGCATACCCCATGTGAAAAACGAGACGAGGGCAATGACGACCACGGTGACGACGAAGTATCCAGCCACTTGATCTGCCAAGCGCTGCATAGGTGCTTTCGAGCGCTGTGCCTCTGCCACCATCTGCACGATCTGCGACAGGACGGTCTGCGCGCCGACGCGCTCCGAGCGCATGATCAGACTGCCGCTGGTATTCAGCGTAGCGCCGACGACCTTGTCGCCTGGACGCTTCGTGACCGGCAGCGGCTCGCCCGTCAACATCGATTCGTCAATCGCGCTCGTGCCTTCGAGCACGACACCATCGACCGGGACTTTCTCTCCTGGCCGAATGCGCAGGCGATCTCCGACGCGCACCTGCTCGAGCGGCACGTCTTGCTCCGTGCCGTCATCGTTGATACGGCGGGCCGTCTTCGGCGCCAAGCCGAGTAGTGCCTTCAACGCGGCAGAGGTTTGCGCGCGTGCTCGCAACTCGAGGATCTGCCCCAGCAAGGTAAGCGAGATGATCACTGCGGCGGCTTCAAAATACACACCGACGCGCCCATGCTCGACGAAGCTCTCGGGGAAGAGACCTGGCGCGGCAGTGGCGACCACGCTATAGACGAATGCGGCTGACGTCCCGAGCCCGATCAGTGTCCACATGTTCGGGCTGCGATTCACGAGTGACTGTGCTGCGCGCAGAAACAGCGGCGCGCCTGCCCACAATACGACCGGCACTGTAAGCGCCAACTCCACCCACGACTGGGTACGCGCTGGCACCCATCCGAAGCGATGCCCGAACATCGCCAGGATCACGACGGCAATCGTGAGCGGCAGCGTCCACCAGAAGCGCCGGCGAAAATCCGTCAGCTCGGGATTCTCACCTTCCTGCACCGTGGGCATGAGCGGCTCAAGCGCCATGCCGCACTTCGGGCATGTGCCCGGACCTTCTTGGCGAACCTCGGGATCCATGGGGCACGTGTAAATCGTGCCAGGTGGCACATCCTGAGCCGCGGTCGTTTGGGCGCCCGGCGCCGCGTGCAAGTACCTGTCGGGATCGCTCAGAAACTTCGTCCGGCACCCCGCACAACAGAAGTAGTAGGTTGTGCCGTCGTGCTCGGCGCGGTGCGGCGAGGACGCGCTCACCTGCATCCCGCAAACTGGATCGCGCAGGCCTGTCGGCACTTGCTCGTGGCAGGCGGGTTGCGAGTCATGGCACGCACGCGGCGCAATATGGGCGGGATGGTCGTGGCTCATGGAACTCTCAAATCACGGCCTCGTTGAACGCGCACACGAAACCACTGTGCCGCGGATGCCGTGCTGGGTAAAGTGACAGACGAGTAACGGATCGAGAGAGGCAGAACGGCGATGTGAGCCGCGGGGTGAACGGCTCTACGAGCACCACCTGCAGCCTCGCGCTCTCAGCCCTATCAGCATGGCATGAAACCGGTCTTATATGCATTTCCCGATGACGAATCGTTTGCCGATGCACTTGCACGCACGTGCGATCTCGAGCATGCCCGCCTCGAATGGCGGCATTTTCCCGATGGCGAATCGCTGGTCACGCTCAAGGGAGATTGCGCGGATCGCGATGTCATCGTCCTCTGCAGCCTGACACAGCCCGACGCCAAGACTTTGCCGCTCTATTTTCTCGCTGCAACTGCGCGCGAGCTCGGCGCACAACGTGTCGGTCTAGTAGCGCCTTACCTCGCCTACATGAGGCAAGACGAACGTTTCCAGCACGGACAGTCACGCAGCGCGCATCTTTACGCCAAGCTCATGTCCGGCACGTTCGACTGGCTGCTCACCGTGGACCCGCACTTGCATCGCGTCTCATCGCTTGATCAGATCTATTCAATTCCGGCGCGCGCGGTCAGCGCCATGCCTGCAGTTGCCGAGTGGATTCGAGCAAACGTCGAGACGCCCATCATCATTGGGCCGGATGCAGAGAGTCGCCAATGGGTCGAGCCGGTAGCCCGCGCCACGAACGCTCCGTTCATCGTGCTGGAAAAGAAACGTCATGGCGATCGACAAGTCGAAGTGAGCGCGGTCGATCCTGCGCTGGTGCGAGGACGAACGCCCGTGGTGCTCGACGACATCGTCTCCTCGGGGCAGACGTTCATCGAGGTGCTGAACAATCTCGCGCGTGCGAAGATAAATGGAGCAACTTGCATCGCCGTGCATGCCTTGCTCGCGCGCGACACGCTAGCCGCGTTACTGCACGCCGGCGCGCGGCGCATCGTGTCAACGAACACCGTGCCGCACGAGACGAACACGATCGACGTCGTGCCACTCGTCGCGGCCGCGCTCAATGAGATGCTCCGCACGGCCACGGTGAACAGCAAATCGTGAGGCGCGCGAGTTCGCACTGCGTTTACCCGCAGCCCACCGCGCAGCGCCCAGTCGCGGAATGCGCGCGCCACGCTGCAGCCTACGGCCTGGCGCCTACAGCCTAACCAGAACCCCGGCTCGACGTTGCCGATCAGTCTGGGTATGATCCCGCGCCGTCATTGGGGAGTAGCCTCTAGCGGGTCGCCGCTAGGCTTACATCAACACGCTTGGCCTCTGGCCATGGTGTAAGCGGCCTGGTGTCTGGTGAGACCTTTGACCACCCCATTCCGGTCTGGGCCGGGAATGGACGTGGTCATCGTGTCTTTCAGGCCCTGGACCGAATCGATGGAAGCGTTTTTCATCTCGACTGGGCTCGTCGCCCTTGCCGAAGTAGGCGACAAGACGCAGCTGCTCGCGCTCATGCTCGCGGCGCGTTTCCGAAAGCCCTTCCTCATCGTGCTCGGCATTCTGCTCGCAACCCTGCTGAACCATTCTCTGGCAGGTGCCGCGGGCGCATGGCTCGCACACGCCGTCGGCGCACAAACCTTGCGTTGGCTCCTCGGTGCATCGTTCATCGCAATGGCTGCGTGGATGCTCGTGCCGGACCGGCTGGAGGAACAGCAACGGTGCGACACACGCTATGGCGCGCTCGTCACGACATTGATCGCGTTCTTCCTACTCGAGATCGGCGATAAGACGCAAGCAGCGACCGTGGCCCTCGCGGCGAAGTACGAGGCGCTCACCGCTGTCGTGCTGGGCACGACCTTCGGCATGATGGCCGCAAACGTGCCGGTGGTGTTGCTCGGTGAAGTCGCCGCAAAGAAGATGGACATGCGCTTCGTGCAACGTATTGCCGCCGCGATCTTCGCGCTCCTCGGCATCTTCGTGCTGCTCGGCTGAGCGCGGGGGCAAATCGACAAGTTTTTCGACACCTCAGCGACGGCGCGCTGATCGGCTGCTTCCAATCGCGCCCCGTCTAGCTATCATGCAAGTCACCCGCGAGTAGACAATCGCCTCGCGGTCCTGGGGAGAAGGGTGCTGATGCCGTCACGACCACAACTCAAGTCGGGCGAAGCGCGGGCCGACTTGCTGCCATTTGCGAGCTATGCGCAAGTGCTTCGCATGTTGATGCCGGCCGTCCTACGAGTCGGCTTTTACGACGCGAAGGGGCGCACGCTTTGGGTCAGCGACGGCATCGAGGAGCCAGAGTTTCGCATGCATCTCGATCTGGTGCTGGCTCGCTTCGCCAGTAAAGAGGACGAGCATTCCGGACCTTACGCTACAACCGAGCAACCAGAGCCGATCTTCGTATTCCCGATTCGCAATGCAGCCGGCGTGTTGATCGGTGCCGTCGGCTTCATATGCCGCGAGCTGCCCGCAACGGCTGCTTACCGACGGCTCGAGTACGTGGAACGACTCCTCGCACCGTTCATGCAGATTCTGAGCCATGCTTGGGCGAGCACAACCAGTGCGCCACGTGCTTCGCGCGAGCCGCAGGCCGCACCGTCGCCGCGGCTCGTCATCCCCAATGTCGATGCCAACACTCCCTTGCCTGCAGTGCTTCGGCGCGCGCTCGCGCTCGCGACGCGTTCCTTCGGTTGCGCCTTCGGCGCCGTCATCGCTGCCGAGCGCGCGTTCACCCTGACTCATCGCGCCAGCCCGGACGAGTCCGACCTCACGATCAACGCGGCCGTCGATCACGTACGCTCGACCGTGCTCAAGTTCCTGCAGGCGCGCCGCGCGCCTGTCTTGTCCAACGCCGCGGGTTACGGCCGCGCGGACGGGCTGCCCTATAAGGTTCTTGCCCATCCTTTGAACGCCGAGCCCAATCGGCTCGCCGCCGTGCTCATCGTGTTTCGCGAAAAGCACGCGCCGGATTTCACCAAGGAGGACCTCGTCGCGATCGCGCAGGTCGCGGCGCAAATTCCTGCATCTGCGCTCAAGGAGCTGCTTGCGCCGCGCACGGTGGTGGCGCCAATGACCTCGGTCGAGCCCGCTCGGATCGCACCACGCAGGATCGCGCCAAGCGGGCCACACGAGCACGTTCCTCCAGACAAGCGTGCATCCCACAACCCGGCGGCGCCTGGGCGCACCGCCGCTGCTGCGCCGGTCCAACCCAGGCAACGGATCTCCTCCGAGCTCATTGCGCCAGCGTCACAAGAGGTCATCCGCTTGGCAGGAATGCGCAGCGACATGCCAATGAGCGAGCGTGTCCGCTTGGCGCTCGAGCAGAACGCCTTCGACCTCTACGTGCAGCCAATCACGCCGCTGCGCGACCCTCGGCGCGCACCGCGCTACGAGGTGCTGCTACGCATGAACGACGGGCGTGCGCTCTACGCTCCGCATGCCTTCTTCGCGGCCGCAGAAGAGAGCGAATTGATGCCAGAGCTCGATCAATGGGTGATACGCGAGCTGCTGCGCACTCTGAAGGCGCACGCAACGACGCTACGGACGAGTTGCAAGGAATTCGCCGTGAACGTCGCAGCGCAGACGTTGCTCACCGATCAGTTCAGCGACTATGTCGTCCGCGAGCTGAAGCACAGCTCGATCCCGCCCGGGCTGCTGGTCTTCGAGGTCTCGGAAGGCGATGCGATCGAGCATCAATATTCACTATCGATCCTTGCCAAGCGCTTGCATGCGGTCGGCTGCCGCATCGCGCTCGACAATTGCTGCGCCGGAACGCGCACGTTCGATACGTTGTACAAGTGGCCTGTCAGCTGCCTCAAGATCGACGGCTCTTTGATCCGACACATCGCGAGTAACTATCGCTACGAATCGCAAGTCCGCGCGATGGTGCGCATGGCACAGGACATGGGGCTCGAGACGGTTGCGGAGTGTGTCGAAAGCGAGCCGGTCCGCGAACGCCTGCTGGCGCTCGACGTCGATTACGCGCAGGGCTACCACTTCGGACGACCGCAGCCGCTCGCGACGCTGTTTCCCCGACCGGCAGCGTGAGGTGGCGGTAGGGATGCCCCCTCCCTGACCCTCCCCCGCTTCGCGGGGGAGGGGGGCTTGATGGGGTTTCCCGCTTCGCGGGGGAGGGGCCTTGATGGCTTCCCCGCTTCGCGGGTAGGGAGTGCTTGATGGGCTAGGCCCACGTTCTATGCGCGTCGTGTTCAATCCTTGAACCGCCGCGGAGCAGCGGCCTGCCAATCACGCGAGCAGCCAGCAACAGTCACCTCCTTGAGGTCGGTCTGCCTCGCCATCGACAGCACGGCCACATTCTTTATCCCGAGCCCCGCGCCTCGAGCCCCGAGCCCGGGGCAAACGCCTCGATGAATCGCCGCGCAAACTCCGGTCCCGTGCCCTGCTCCTCGTGCTTGAAATAGACATATACATCCGTGCACCCCGCGGCCTTGTCGCGCACGGTATGAGCCCAGCGCTCGATCTCCGCCGGTGTGTAACCTTCGTCTCGTAGACGAAAGTAGGCATAGTTCGCGGTCAGCTCGAGCGGTGTCCAGAAATTCTCACTGTCGGCAATGCAAAGGGCGAGGTTTCGTGCTTCGAGTCGCTGGTAGATCTCGTCGCAGAGCCACGATCCATGACGAAACTCGAATGCCGCACATACGCCGCTCGGCAGACACTCGAGGAACGAATCGAACACCGCCACGTTCTTCTTGAAGCTCGGTGGTAACTGAAACAGCAATGCACCCAGCTTGGAGCCGAGCTTGCCGGCAGTCGCGATGAAGTAGCGCAACGTATCGCCGCAATCCTTGAGGCGCGCCTCATGCGTGATGCGCTTCGGCGCCTTCAACGTCAATTTGAAATCCTGCGGCGTCTGACGGTCCCAGCTTTCCAGCGTCCTCTGATTCGGCATTCGATAGTAGGTGTAGTTGATCTCCACCGTCGAGAAGCGCTCGGCGTAGTAGGACAACATCTTCGCCGGCGCGAGCTTCGCCGGATAGAAGCTTCCCTTCCACTCGGGATAGTTGTAACCGGATGTGCCGACCCATAGACGCATGGCGATCAATGCTGCTGCTTGCGAGCGCGCTATCTCTGGCTCTTTTCTCCTACCAGTCTGCGGTAGTGACCAAGATGTCGTATCGCGTGCTGGGATTGACCCATCGCCTCGTAGAGACGGGCCAGATTGTAGTGACAGTCGGCAAGAGACGGGTTCTCCTCGATCGCCGCTTGGTACGCTTCCATGGCCGCGTCATTACGACCGAGATCCTCGAGCAGGACACCCAAGTTGAAGAGCAACACTGCGTCGGCTCCTGCCGCATCGAGCGCGTGCCGGTACACTTTCTCCGCCTCGTGCAACTGCTGGTGCTCGTGCAACAGGCGGCCCCAGTTGATCCAGGCACCGACATGCGTAGGATCGCTTGCGACCGCACGTTCATAGGCATCGCAAGCAGCCCGCCAATCTGTCTCTTCGAGCTCTAACCCGCGCGTAAACCACCCCTCGGACGTCGGCCCTTCGACGTGCGCTGGCTTACGCTCGACGACCCGCAGCACGCCTTTCTCGACACTCACGTCGAAGCCGAGCACATACTGCCCATCGTCTGCTTGAAACTGGCTGGTCCCGTCGCGCACGACGATGCGATCGCCGATCGCACCGATGCTCAAGCCGCACAGCGGCACTGCCTCCGGCAATCGGCGCCGCAGTTCCGTGAGCGAGCGACGGATTCGGCGCTTCGAAACATTGGCTTCGAGCAGCGAGCGTGCGGCACGCAGCACGATGAGGTCTTGAAATGAGAAGCGATACTGCTGACGCGGTCCGCGTACAGGGGTGACGAAGCCGGCGTCGATGAGGGTGCGGATCATGCTGCGCGAGAGTCCCAAGACGCGCTCGACATCCCGGACGGTGTACTCATGTGTCGGCATCGAGGCAATCGATGAAATCTTTGCGCGAGAAGCTGGGGCGATGGTTATGGTGCGACGGTGACGATACCACTTTCGCCCCCATTCCTGTTCACATGCCCTTCTCTCAGCGCTTGCCGGCTTTGCGCGCAGCTTTTGTCGGCTGCTCGACGCGCTTGGGACCCTTGCGCGGACCGAGTCGCGCGGTGGTGGCCTTTGCCGCTTCAGTCTTCTGCAAGCTGGCTCGCAGTGCCTCCATCAGGTCGATGACCTTGCCGCTTGGCTCCGGTGAAATCTCCGCCACCGAAATTTCCTGGCCTTCTATCTTTTTCTGGATCGCTGCCTCGATTCGAGCGCGCAGCTCGTCCTTGTACGCCGAGGGATCGAACCGCTCCGACGTTTGTTGATCGATCAATTGCTGGGCGAGCTTGAGTTCGGCCGGCTTGAGCTCCGCCTTGGGCACTTCGATCTCGCTTGCCGGACGCACATCCGAGGCGAAATGCAGTTGCTGCATGGCAAGCACGTCGCCGATGGGCCGCAGCACGACGAGGTACGCCTTGCCCCGCGCCGCCCAGCGCCCGATCGCGCAGCGGCCTGACTCCTTGAGCGCCTCGGTCAGCAATGCATAAGGCTTGGCAGCGCCCTTGTCCGGAGCGAGATAGTAGGTCTTGTCGAAGTACACCGGATCGATCGACTCGATGGGCACGAACTCAGAGATGTCGATCGCATGCGTGCCTGCTTCTTCGAGCGCTTTGATCTCCTCCGGTGTGAACTGCACATACTGGTCTTTCGCGAACTCATAGCCCTTCACCATGGCGTCGCGCTCGACGACCGTGCCTTCCTTAGCGCAGATGTACTGCTGCTTCAGCCGCGAGCCACAGTCCTTGTGCAGCAGGTTGAACGAGATTGCATTCGCGGACTGCGTGGCGCTGAAGAGTTTTACCGGGATCGCGACGAGCCCGAAGGAGATCGTCAAGGAGCCAATCGAACGTGCGGCCATGGGAGGCACCTTTGCTGGGTCACTGGCCCGACATGCTGCCGAGCCTCCTATTACGCTAAAGACGGTCGGGCGGACTCCATCCCGACAATCACCTACCAAGGGCGTGGGACTTGGGGTACGGGGCGTGGGGACTCTTGGCTTCGCGCGCGACGCGGTCGTCCAGCGGCCCGTCGCCCGAGCCCCAAGCCCCAAGCCCCAAGCCCTAGATCTCCAGCACCTTCGCCAGGCTCTGCTTCGCAGTCAACGCATCGCGCCACGGGTCTCCTGTCCGTTCCAAGCGTGGCGGGACGTTCCACATGGTGAAATCCATGGGTTCAGCAGCTTCCAGCTCTTCCCACGTGAGCGGCATGGACACTGGGGCGCCTGGCACGCCGCGGGGCGAATACGCGACGTTGAGCGTCTTGCCGCGGACGTTCATGTTGTAGTCGATGAAGATCTTCCCCGTCCGCTTCACGACGGACCATTCCATCGTCACTTCCCGCGGATGCGCACGCAGGATATGGCGGCCGATCGTCTCGCAGATCAATCTCGCTTCAGCGAACGTCACCGTCCGCTCGATCGGGACGAACACGTGCAAGCCCGTCTTGCCCGACGTCTTCACCAGCGCCTGCAGCGACATTTCCTCGAGCAGCGCGTGAATCCAGAATGCGACGCGCTTACCCATCGCGAAACCCTTCTTATTGAGCTCTGGTTCCGCCCCCGGTGCTTCCTTGCCGGAATAGATGTACGGATCTATGTCGAAGACGAGGTAATCGGGATAGTTGAGCACGGAAGCCTCGAGCGCAGCGAGGGAGCTCGAATAATCCGTGCTCTTGCTGAGCGAATCGGCAGCGACACGCGCGCGGGAATGCCAAACGTGAAACTCCAGCGTGCCGACTTGTCCGAGCCAAAGCAGCGTCGGCAGGTTGTTCACGAGAATGTAATCGTGTCGTTCGTCTTTGTGCTCCGAGAACACCGTCACGGTCTCGACGAACTCCGGCAAAGTCTGCTCCCAGTGCTTCTGGAAGAAGCGCTCACCGTGTATGCCGTCAGGCATGCGGATCATGGTCAAGGGTCGGTCCGCCAGATGAGGCAACATCCACGGCGACACGCGAGCGAGATAACGAATGTGATCGCGTTTCGTGACCTCCCGGAACCCACGATCCGGATCGGCAGGCCAGTACACACGATCAAGATTCGTGAGCTTGATGCGCGCATCGCCAACTACAAGGTCGACTTGCTGCCGCGCTGAATCGAGCTGTTGCAAGATGTCCTCGGTTTCGTTGGCAGGCGTTCTGTGCAAGCGCGCCTTGACGCTGCGCTTCGACGGCGCCGCGCGGACTGCCGTCGGCGCAATATCATCCCGGACCTTCACGAACACCGGCGCGCGTAATAGGCCGTCGGACGTACGATCCTCGAAGCTCACCTCCACGACGACCGTCGGCTCGACCCACGTGGTGGGGCGGTGCAACGGTGGTTTCTTCGCGAACGGACTGACCTTCGTGGCGAGCTTCGCGAAGCGCCCCTGCAACATGCGAATCGTCGCCTCATCGAGCCCTGAACCGACGTGCCCGACGTATTCGAGCTTCTCGCCGTTCCAATAGCCAAGCAGCAATGCACCGATGGGCTCACGCGCCCCTTTCCCCTTCGTATATCCGCCGACGACGAACTCCGCCGTGCGCAACGCCTTGACCTTGACCCACGCGCGCGAGCGACGGCCCGGTTGATACGGGCTATCCTTACGTTTGGCGACGATGCCTTCGAAGCCGTGCTCGAGCGCCGCCGCAAAGAGTGCCTCACCGTCATCAACGGCATGTATCAATTGTAAGTGCGCGGAAGGTAACAGACATTGTGCGAGATACCGCCTGCGGTCGACGTATGCGCAATCGCGTACGTTCACGCCTGCGAAATGCAGCAAGTCGAAGCACACGAGCACGACCGGCATTGCACGTTGTGCCGCCGCTATCTCCTGCGGGGTCTTGAGCTGCGCACGATTCTGCAATGCGTTGAAGGACGGCCGCCCATCGGGATCGAGCGCGACAATCTCTCCGTCCAGAATCATCGCTCCGACCGCTTGGTCGGCGAGATCAGCGACAATCTCGGGGAACTGCATCGTAAGATCGAGGCCACCACGCGATACGAGACGCACGCTGCCGTCGTGCACGTATGCGATGACTCGATAGCCATCGAGCTTCGGCTCATAGAGCCAGGCCGGATCTCTGCGCGGTACTGCGCACACATCCGCTAACATCGGGTCGATCTTCGTCGGGAATACTTCGAGCTTTCCGCTTGGAGTGAGCCGATCTGCATCGAGGCGCTCTGCGGCAATCGACGCGGTGACGTCCTCAACGCGAATCCCGCTCAGCACAGACTCGCTACGCGCGAGCGTAGCGTTGCCTTCAATCGCGAACCGATCCTTGTGCTTGATCAGCAACCATTGGTTCTCGGTGGCAGTGCGCACCAAGGTGAACGAGCCCTTCAGCTTCTCGCCGCGCAGGAAAAAGCTCAGCTTGCCGGCATCGAGCGCTGCGCGAACGCGTGCTTGCGCTTCGTCGCGGTCGTCGAACGAGTAGCGCTGATCTTCGTCAGGAGAATATACGCCGCAGTCCCAAACGATGACCTTGCCGGCCCCGTACTCCTTTGCCGGAATGACACCTTCGAACGACGCATAGGCAAAAGGATGGTCCTCAGTCGCGACTGCCATGCGTTTGTCCCGCGGATCGAGCGATGGTCCTTTCGGCACGGCCCAGGATTTCAGCACGCCGTCGAGTTCCAGCCTGAAATCGTAGTGCAGCCGCCGCGCAGCATGCTTCTGCACCACAAACAGCAACGGCCCGCGACGATCGCGCGCCAGCTGCGGCTCAGGCTCCGGTGTCCGCGTGAACTGACGCTTGTTGCTGTATCGGTCGAGCGGTGGAGGCATCGTAGCGCGACAGGCCGTAGACGGTGGGCTGTGGGCCAGAAACGTTTACTCCAGCAGTCGCCAGCCTCCAAGTTCCCAGCCACCCCCTCAGGCTGAGCGACCGTCGAAGTATTGCACCGGCACAGAGGCGAGATCGAAGTCTTCGAGACAGCGCAGGTTGATGGCCGCCATGGCCCGACCATCCGGACCCGTCCCTTCGCCAAACGGATGAATGCCGCAGTTCGGACAGAAGTGATGACTGATCACGTGCCGATTGAACCGGTAAGTGCTCATATGCTCCGTCGGCGTTGTAAGTCGAAGCTGCTCGCGCGGCACGAACCACAGAAGCGCGCCTTTGCGTTGACACATCGAGCAATTGCATGAAAGAGCCGATTCGATCGTGCCCTCGACCTCGAAGGCGATTCGTCCGCAGTGACAGCTACCCTTGTATCGCATGATATTCCCCCTGAACGGCTGGCAGACTACAGGTTACACGTAATCTAGGCTATAGGGTGTAGGCTATTCCCATTCGCTCTTCCGTATGACTCCGGCAGCGATCACCATCGGCGTCACCGAGGACACTCGCGTATCGGGCGTTTTCATGAGAGCGCCGAATGCCCAGGCATGTTTCGTGTTTGCGCACGGCGCTGGCGCGGGAATGCATCACCCATCGATGGCCACGATCGCTGCAGAGCTCGCGCAACTCGGCGTCGCAACGTTGCGTTATCAATTTCCGTATATGGAGCAAGGCCGTAAGCGCCCCGATCCCCCTGCCATCTGCCACGCTACCGTGCGCGCCGCGGTGACTGAAGCCAACCGACTGGCACCCGACTTGCCGCTGTTCGCCGGAGGACGCTCGTTCGGCGGCCGGATGACATCGCAGGCGCAGGCCGCAACGCCATTGCCCGGCGTAAGAGGGCTCGTTTTCCTCGCCTTTCCTTTGCATCCGGCGCAGAAACCTTCGCAGGAGCGTGCCCACCATCTATTCGATGTGAAGATCCCAATGCTGTTCCTGCAGGGCACGCGTGACGAGCTCGCGTCGCTCGACTTGCTCGAACCGCTCGTGGCGCGTCTTGGCGAGGGCACCACCCTCGTGCTCGCACCCGATGCCGATCACTCGTTCCATGTTCCCGCGCGAAGCGGTCGAAAAGATGCCGATGTGCGCCGCGAGCTACTCGAAGCGATGCGCGCGTGGATGCAGAGCATCATTCGCGGCTCGTGAAGCGGATAGGGACTGGGGCGGAGGCTGTAGGCGGTAGGGAAGGTGGCGCGCGAGTCTTAGAGTTGGCCTCCAACCTCCAGCCCATCATGACCGGGCGCTCGCTGCTTCTGTCACCGTCAGCACCGTCATGTTCACGATGCGTCTGACAGTGGCAGAGGGCGTGAGGATGTTAACGGGCGCAGCGCACCCGAGCAGGATGGGACCGACAGCGACATTGTTGCCCGCTGCGGTCTTGAGAAGGTTGTAAGCGATGTTCGCAGCGGAGAGGTTCGGCAGCACGAGCAAGTTCGCCGAGCCGCGCAGCGTGCTTTCCGCGATGATGGAGCGGCGGATCGATTCATCGAGCGCACAATCGCCGTGCATCTCGCCGTCGACCTCGAGATCCGGTGCGCGCTCGCGCAAGAGCTCGAGCGTCCGGCGCATCTTCACCGCCGACTCGTCATCGTGCGTGCCGAAATTCGAATGCGACAGCAGCGCGACCTTCGGCTCGATGCCGAAGCGCCGCACGACCTCGGCCGCACTTTGCGTGATCTCCGCGAGCTGCTCTGCGGTGGGATCTAAGTTGACGTGCGTGTCGACCAGGAACAGCTGCCGCTCCGGAAGAATGAGCGCATTCATTGCAGCGTACACGGTCGCGCCCGGGCGCTTCCCGATGACGCGATCCACGTACTCGAGGTGTCTCGCCGTCGTGCTGATCGTGCCGCAGATCATGCCATCGGCTGCCCCCTTCCGGAGCAGCATGGCCGCGATGAGCGTCGTCCGACGGCGCATCTCGAGCTTTGCATATTGCGCCGTGACGCCCTTGCGCATCATGAGTTGGTAGTACTCCATCCAGAACTCGCGATGCCGCTCATCGTACTCCGGGTTGACCACGGTCACATCGACCCCGAGGCGCAATCGCAAGCCAAAGCGCTTGATGCGGTTCTCGAGCACTGCCGGACGACCGACGAGTATCGGCTGCGCGAGCTTCTCGTCGACCAGGATCTGCACGGCTCGCAGCACACGCTCGTCCTCCCCCTCCGCAAACACGATCCGAGAACGCTCGGGAGGCACCTTACGAGCGGCTGCGTACACCGGCTTCATGATGGTGCCGGACTGATAGACAAACTGCTGCAGCTGTTGCCGATAGGCATCGAAATCAGTGATCGGCCTGGTCGCCACACCTGCTTCCATCGCCGCCTTCGCGACCGCGGGAGCGATGTGCACGATCAATCGCGGATCGAACGGCTTGGGGATCAAGTACTCGGGTCCGAACGAGAGATCCTCGATGCCGTAGGCAGCGGCCACGGCATCGTTGTGCCCCATGCGCGCCAGCTCCGCGATCGCATGCACCGCTGCGATCTCCATCCCGCGCGTGATCATCGTCGAGCCCGCATCGAGCGCCCCGCGGAAAATGAACGGGAAGCACAGCACATTGTTCACCTGGTTGGGGTAGTCCGAACGACCCGTGGCCATCACGGCATCGTTCCTGACAGCCCGCACTTCCTCGGGGAGAATTTCCGGGATGGGGTTCGCCAGCGCGAAGATGATCGGGCGCGCTGCCATCGCCTTGACCATCTCGGGCTTGAGCACGCCGCCGGCCGACAAGCCCAGGAAGACATCCGCACCGACGATGACTTCCGCGAGCGTGCGATAGTGCGTGTCCTGCGCGAAACGCTCCTTTTCCGGATCCATCAATTCGCGCCGACC
The DNA here is from genome assembly GCA_017577615.1 of Gammaproteobacteria bacterium. GTDB lineage: Bacteria > Pseudomonadota > Gammaproteobacteria > Steroidobacterales > Steroidobacteraceae > Steroidobacter. The sequence continues at coordinate 79,319 of PKRE01000001.1, forward strand.
CTTGTACACGACGCCAGCGAGATCGGTCACCCAGATGTTCTCCTTGGGCAGACCGAGATCGACGAGCAGGTCGACACAGGCCAGCGCCGCGGCGCCAGCGCCGCTCACCACGAGCTTGATCTCATCAATACGCTTGCCGACGACGATCAGCGCGTTGAGCAGGGCCGCAGCGACGATGATGGCGGTGCCGTGCTGATCGTCGTGGAAGACCGGAATCTTCAGCCGCGCGCGCAACTTGCGCTCGATGTCGAAGCATTCCGGCGCCTTGATGTCCTCGAGATTGATACCGCCGAACGTCGGCTCGAGCGCTGCGATCACCTCTACGAGCTTGTCGGGATCGCGCTCATTGATCTCGATGTCGAACACATCGATGCCGGCGAACTTCTTGAACAGCACTGCCTTGCCTTCCATGACTGGTTTTGCGGCCAGCGGCCCGATGTCGCCGAGCCCGAGAACGGCCGTGCCGTTGGTCACTACCGCGACCAGATTACCGCGCGCGGTGTATCGCAGCGCGTTGAGCGGATTGGCGGCGATCTCTTCACACGCTGCGGCGACGCCCGGCGAATAAGCAAGCGCGAGATCGTGCTGATTCGAGAGTTTCTTGCTCGGGACGACCGATAATTTGCCCGGCGTGGGAGACTCGTGATAGGCGAGCGCTGCTTCCCGTAAGGTCGCACGTGTTGCGACCATGTTCGCTGATTCGTCTTTCATGGATCGAGTTGCCGAAACGTCGTGCCGACCGCATGCTGCTCCGGGTGTGCGCCTGTATGAGCAGAGCGGCGGAGCAGCCTTGAGATTCTAAGCTAAGCGGCGATGATCCCTTCCTCGTCCGCAATCCTAAGCCAGCGCAGGTAGCTGAGAAAGTCAAGCCCGTGCTGTGCCCCGAGCGCGACCGCTCGCTGATCGAGCACCGATCTCTGAACACGCGGCGGCGTCTTGAACGCGAACAGGATGTCGTTCTGGCCCGACATGACCGACGCCATGACGGTCCCGATGCCGAAGGCATCGTGAATGAGCTTGAGGTGCGCGTCATAGCGGGACGGCTCACCGGAAAAGTTCATCACGAAAATGCCGTCCGCGCTCAGCTTGGCGGCTGCGTGCCGATAGAACCCGCCGCTGGCCAGCGAGGGCGCAATGCCCTCTGCATCGAAGGCATCGACCAGCAGCACGTCGATCGGCTCGGAGCGCTGCGCCAGGTACCGAGCACCATCGCCGTGCACCACGCGAAAGCGCTCATCGTCGAAAGGGATGTGGAACTCGTCACGTAGTGCGATGACGTCGGCGTCGATTTCGACAGCGATGAAGCGTGCGTCCGGCAGGTGCCTGTAGCAGAACTTGGCCAGCGAGCCCCCGCCGAGGCCGATCATGACGATCTCGCGCGGCTCCGGCACGAACAACAGAAAGGCCATCATGCGCCGCGTGTATTCGCAGGCGAGCGCATAAGGATCGTCCAGGCGCATCGAGCTTTGGACGCTATCGTGCGAGAACAGCAAGTGGCGCTCGCCTTGTGCTTCGATGATGAAAGGACGGGCACGTCCAGATTGTGAACGACCAGCAAGGGGGCGACGAATCTCGCCTGTCCCGAGCATCCAGGGACTGACCTCGCTCTCCCACTGGCGCTGCTTGGCTCTCCTGAACTGGCTCATGCGGGATATCTTAGTCCACGCTACCGCTGTAGGCCCGGTACGTTACGGCGCGCAGTGGGCACGCGCTTCCAACCTCCAGTCTCCAGCCTCCAGACCGAATTGCGGTTTTCTACAAGACGACCCCCGTCCGGTGAGCCCATATTGCGTCGGTCTCGGCAGCAGGGCTTGCACATGACCAGGAAAGGTTTCGTCGTCCATGACGTCTATCCGTATCTGCGGGTGCGCGATTCGCGAGCGGCCATCGATTTTTGTCAGCGCGCATTCGGCGCCACGGAGTTGTTTCGTCTGGTCGAGCCCACGACCGGGCGCATTGGTCATGCCGAAATCAAGATCGGCAAGACCGTGATCATGCTGTCCGACGAATTTCCAGAGTATGGGATCGTCGGGCCGAAGAGCATTGCCGGCACATCCTTCACCATGCACCTGCACGTCGACGACGCGGACGCTTGGATCGAGCGCGCTGTTGCCGAGGGAGCGACGCTCGTTCGCGCTCCCAGCGATGCGTTCTACGGTGAGCGCTCGGGGACCGTGCGTGATCCGGAAGGCCACGAATGGCTCATCGGTCACGCGATCGAGGAGGTATCGGTCGAAGAGATGCAGCGGCGCTACAACGCCTTGTTCGGCGGCCAGCCGTGATGGAATCGGCTAAAGAGAACCCGGGGAGGCATCGTCAAGCTCCATATGCAGTGCGCTACGTTCCGCCGGTCGGTGGGCGGACGGCATGACACCGGTCAGATCGCGGGAATCGTGTGCGAGTGCGCTTGATCGAAGTAGCCGTGCGCGGCCGCGATGTGCGCGTGACGCAGATCGTCGAACACGAATACACGAGACTGCGCGCCGTGCACGATGCTTCCAGTGCACACGATGCCGACCGAAGCGGCAGGAGACTCGTACACTTTGATGCGGTCCGCGAGCAAGTCGATGACCAGGTCAACGCTGCCGGTCAGCATAGACAGCTCGCGCCGTCGCAGCGGAATCGCACCGCGCCGCCACCACATGCACTTCGCGTACGACGAGAGCGGCAGCCGCGGAACATACGTCTGCGACTGCACTGCGTCCATGCGCCAAGCGTACTGTGTCGGCCCGAAAGGCGGAAGCGTGAGTCACTCCAGCGACTCGCATTTCCCTGCTCGCCTCGCAGTCACGCGCTGACTGAACGTCATGTTCTTGCCACCGAGTTTGATCACGAGCATGCCGTGAAGCTGGGAAGCGTTGCGTTGCCACTTGGCGCGGCCAGTGGTACCGGTGGATGCTGGACAGGTGAGCCGGTAGGAGGCGTAGGTATCGGCGAGCGTTGTCTCTGAGAGCTTGCAGCCGCGGAAAGCGTTGTCGGTCAGGACAGGAAAGGCGACGAGCAGCTCGGATTCGTTCAGGCATTCTGTGGCAATCGTCTTCGTGTAACGAAGATTTTCCTCGAGATGCGGCATGCTGGTCTCGACCGCGAGCTCGTAGAGCGATCGGCCGCCGGCCTCGGTGAACGCCACATCGCAAAGCGTTGGCGCAGCGAGGCTCGCAAGCGCGATGGGCAGACAACGCAATCTCGGTGACATGCCGCGAGGATACGCGCCGCACGCACCGACGCCATCCGGATCTTGCTCCTTTGCGACTGAAGAGGCCTTCGACAGGAAGGCCGCGGCAAGGAGTTTGTCGGGGTGGTCATGCAGAGAGTGGTATATATTAGGTGCCGAAAGAAGCATGACGGCGACGACGGGATCCACGCGAGCGACCGTGACGAGCCTAACGGAAGTCATCGAGCCGAGCTCATACAGTGACCTTTCTTCTCATCCCCATCGGCGGGCGCAGCGCTCGCTGAGCGAAGCTTGTCGCGACTCTTTTCTCACAGTGACGTCGCACAGACACATCGTTCACAGCGCCGAGCGTCCCAGTGCGAGATAGCCACGCCTCTATTCGCTGACGCGTCGGATTTTGCGACGAGCAGCCACACCTTCGAGGGAGTCCGGATCCTATTGTCGAGCCCATTTGCCCAGCTTCGCGCCAGCCTCAGCACAGCAAAGAGCACTGATCACCCCAATATGCCCGCGCATCCGAGCACGTCCACACAGATGTTCAAAGAAGCTGGCGAAGCAGCCGATGCGGTCGCTCGACAGCTTGACCGCAATGCCGCCACGGCACGCGACCTCGGCGACATGTTGCGAAGCATGCGACCACGGGCTGTCGTCACGTGTGCGCGTGGCAGCTCCGCCCATGCAGCCACATTCGCCAAGTACCTGATCGAGACGCGTGCTGGCACGCTCACCTCTGCCGCTGCGCTATCCGTGAGCTCGGTCTACGGTGTTGCCACCGATCTGCACGAGACCCTCTTCCTCGCGATCTCGCAGTCCGGCAAGAGCCCCGATCTGCTCCGCACCGCTGAACGAGCGCGGGCGGCTGGCGCACGACTCGTCGCCATCGTGAATGTCGAGGACTCACCGCTCGCCGCACTGGCCGATCACGTGCTGCCGTTGCATGCCGGACCAGAGACGAGCGTTGCCGCGACGAAATCCTGGATCGCCTCCATTGCGGCCATCACCCATCTCGTCGCGCACTGGACTCGGGACGTTACGCTGCTCGCCAATCTCGAACGCTTGCCACGCGCGCTCGCGCAGGCCTGGAAGCTCGAGTGGACGGCGGCCATCGATGCGCTGCAAGACGCCTCCAGCTTGTACGTGCTCGGGCGCGGATACGGTCTGGCGGCCGCGTGCGAATCGGCGCTGAAGTTCAAGGAGACTTGCGGCCTTCATGCTGAAGCGATCAGCGCCGCAGAGTTCCTCCACGGTCCGGTGGCGACGGTCCGCGAAAACTTTCCAGTGCTCGTGTATGCACAAGACGATGCGACGCGTGCCGGGATCGCAAGCTTGCTCGATACGCTCGTCGACCGGGGTGTGCGGGTGCTGGTTGCAGGAGCACCGCACAAGGGCGCCGTGGCGCTACCGACGGTCAGCCTCGATGCGGTCCTGCAACCGGTGCTCGCCATTCAGAGCTTCTATCGGATGGTCAATGCGCTCGCGCTCGCGCGCGGCATGAACCCGGATCGGCCGCGTCACTTGCGGAAAGTCACCGAGACACTCTAGTGCTCACGCGTCTGCTCAACGCGGTGTCGCGATTGCTCGCGGTTATCGAGCGAACCCGTTGTCGCGATGGGGTGATGAACGTGGAAGCACGTGAATAGATGGCTTCGGAATACTACGCTGCCGATTCCGACATCCGCTTCGCAGGAGCCGGGTAGTACAGCTGCACGGGCCTGACTTCCAGCGTGCTTGCCCCACATGCGCCTCCGATCATGCGTGCTGCCTCCATCGCCTCCTCGGGCGTCGGGCAGTCGACCATGTAGAAGCCAAGCAATTGCTCCTTCGTCTCAGCAAACGGACCGTCCGTGATGAAGGTCTCGGTCCCTTGCCTGAGCGTGCGGGCCGAGTCGGTTGGCATGAGACGCACCACGGGGCCGAGCTTGTTCTCTGCCGCAAGTCTTGCCTGAACTGTCTCGTGCCGAGCAATCAATTCATCCATGCGCTCCTTGCTCAGACTGTTGATCTCCGCTTCGGAGTCGTAGATGAGAACGGCATAGAGCGACATGGTTCAATCCCTCGCGCGGCTGGATGGTTGAAGGCGATTATGACCGAAAGCAGGCAACAGGAAAGTCTCTCTTACGCCGGGCTCCCCCGCCGCTTAGATCCTGTCCCAGGCTCTCTTACCGCAGGGCCGTTTCTCATTAAACATTCTTCTCTTTCCAGCAGTGCCCGCTTGCGCTCGACACCCCAACGATAGCCGGACAGGGATCCGTCGGTACGAATCACCCGATGACATGGGATGGCAACGGCAAGCGGATTCGCCGCGCATGCGCTCGCAACGGCGCGCGCGGCTTTCGGCACGCCGATGCGCCTGGCGAGCTCGGCATACGTGATTGTCTGTCCGGGTGGTATCTGGCGCAGCGCCTCCCAAACGCGTCGTTGAAACGCAGTCCCACGTATGTCGAGAGGCAAATGCAAGCCCATGCTCGGCGAATCGACGAATCCGACGACCGTGGCAACGATCCGTTCGAACTCGCGATCGCAACCAATCAAACGTGCCCGCGGAAACTGATCCTGCAGATCGTGAACGAGCGACTCAGGATCGTCGCCCAGAGAGATCGCACAGATGCCCCGCTCGCTTTGCGCGACGAGTATGGAGCCGAGCGAGCATTCGCCTACGGCGAACTTGATCGTGACATTGGCGCCGCCCGCACGGTAATCACGCGGCCGCATGCCGAGCAGCTCGCTCGCACGCTCGTAGAAACGACTGTTCGACCCATACCCAGCGTCATAGATCGCCGCGGTGACACGCGCACCCTTGCGAAGACGCTCGCGTAAGCGCCTCTCACGATGCGCGTTCGCGTATTGTCGCGGCGTCGTGCCGGTGATGCTCTTGAAGATACGGTGGAGATGGTGTGGGCTCATGGCCACGGCTGCCGCCAGACTCTCGAGCGTCGGAAGCGTCTCGGCGCGCTCGATCAAGCGGCAGGCTTGCGCAACCTTGGCGCTATATCGCTCATGCAACGACGGCAGATCAGGCTTGCAACGCTTGCAGGGCCGAAAGCCCGCTGCTTCCGCCGCGCGCGCGTCCGAGAAGAAACGCACGTGCTCGGGGCGCGCGCGCCGCGCGCCGCACGATGGCCGACAGTACACGCCCGTGGTGGCCACTGAGTAAACAAACGTCCCATCCGCACTGGGATCGCGCATCACCACGGCCACCCAGCGCGGATCGCGCAGGATCGCTGCCGCACGCTCACTCGTTGCTTGAGGTATGTGCATCATGAAGTTCCTCGCTTCAGTGGACGAACAGTAGCAGCGAGCCGTGGCGGCGATCACTCCGAAGCTTGCGCTGGAATCGGGCTGCTGGGCAGCTGGGCTTCGGCTGGAGGTGGGGTTCTTGCGCGCCAGCTCCAACCTCTGGTCTCCAGTCCCTAGCCCGCCCGCGCACAATCGCATCAATTGCTCTTATTTAAGGATTGCCGCACTTTTCTGCGATCAACATGTCACTAAGTGCCTGCCACGCGTGTCTTTGCGATGACTCTTCGATGCTTCGGCCTACACGAAGGCAGCGAATTCTTCACAAAAAATAACCCGATCGCGCATTGACGCGCGCAGTCGAACGTTTGAGAATAAACGTTCACTCTCATTTGCCACGTCCTGCATTCTTCAGTTTTCCCTTGGGGATTTATGCGTCTTTCCAGCGTTCTAGGCGCTCTGGTGCTAGGTGTTTTCGTATCTGGGTGCGGCAGTGAGGCCCCGCCCCCTGCACCACCGCCGCCCGAAGTCGGGGTGGTGACACTCAAGGCACAAACGGTAAGCGAGATCCGGGACTTACCGGGGCGAACCACGGCCTATGTGATCGCCGAGGTGCGTCCGCAGGTGAGCGGCATCATCAAGGAGCTGCTCTTCGAGGAGGGCAGTGAAGTCAAAGCCGGACAGCCGTTGTATCAGCTCGACGATGCGATCTACCGCGCCGAGGTCGAGAATCGCAAGGCAGCGCTCGCGCGTGCCCAGGCGACGCTCGAAGCCGCCAAGCTCGCGGCCAAACGTGCCACTGAGCTCGCGCGCATCGATGCGATGAGCGCGCAAGAGGCCGAGAATGCGGTGGCTGCGCTTCAGCAGGCCGAAGCCGACGTGAAGGCGGCGGAAGCGGCCCTGCGGCAAGCGGAAGTCAATCTGTCTTACGCGCGCATCACCTCGCCCATTTCCGGTCGCGCCGGCAAGTCCAACTTCACACAAGGTGCGCTCGTCACCGCCAATCAGACGATTCCGCTCACGACCGTGCAGCAGCTCGATCCGATCTACGTCGATCTGCAGCAGTCGAGCAGTGAGTTCTTGCGCCTGCGGCAGGACTTCGGCGGCGGCGATCTCAACCAGAGCACCCCCGTGCAGATCACGCTCGAGAACGGCATGCGTTATCCGCATCAAGGGGAGCTCAAATTCGCCGACGTGAGCGTCGATCCCACGACCGGCAGCTTCTCGCTCCGCGCCGTCGTTCCGAATCCCGATCGCTGGCTGTTGCCTGGCATGTACGTGCGCGCCGTGCTCGAGCGCGGCAAGCGCGAGAACGCGGTGCTCGCCCCGCAGCGAGCGATCACGCGCGACCCGCGAGGCAACGGCGTTGCGCTCGTCGTCAACGCCGAGAACAAGATCGAGCAGCGCGTGGTCACGACGGTGCGCGCGATCGGCGATCAATGGCTGATCGCCGATGGGCTGAGCGCGGGTGAACGTGTCGTCGTCGAAGGCCTGCAGAAAGTCCAACCCGGCATGACGGTCACGCCGGTCGAAGCCACACCGGCCCGCACGGCGGAGACCGCCACCGCGCCCTGAACGGAGCACCCCATGGCCAGATTCTTCATCGATCGCCCGGTGTTCGCGTGGGTGATCGCGATCATCATCATGATCGCGGGCGCATTGTCCATTACGACCTTGCCGATCTCGCGATATCCGACGATCGCGCCCCCGTCGGTCAACATCAATGCCTTCTATCCAGGCGCGTCGGCCAAAACCGTCGAGGACTCGGTCACGCAGATCATCGAGCAGAACATGACCGGGCTCGACGGTCTGCTCTACATGACGTCGACCAGCGATTCGAACGGCGGCGTCACCATCACGCTGACTTTCGAAAGCGGTGTCGATCCCGACATCGCACAGGTGCAGGTGCAGAACAAGCTGCAGCGGGCGATGCCGCTGCTGCCGCAGATCGTGCAGCAGCAAGGCGTCAACGTCACCAAGGCAAGCGCCGGCTTCCTCATGGTCGTCGGATTTGTCTCCGAGAACGACAGCATGGATCGCACCGATATTTCGGACTTCATCAGTGCGAACATCGTCGATCCATTGAGTCGCTTGCCCGGTGTCGGCGACGTGCAAGTGTTCGGCGCGCCCTACGCGATGCGCATATGGCTCGATCCGGACAAGCTCAATACTTACCAGCTCACACCGAACGACATCGTCACCGCGATCCGGGCGCAGAACGCGCAGGTTTCAGTTGGTCAGCTTGGCGGCGCGCCGGCAATAAAAGGCCAAGAGCTCAATGCCACGATCACTGCACGCGGTCGCCTGCAAACACCGGAGGAGTTTCGGGAGATTGTCGTGCGCAGCGGCACCGACGGCTCGGTCTTGAAGCTTGGCGATGTCGCTCGCGTCGAGCTCGGCGCCGGCGATTACAACTTCATCAGCCGCTATAACGGCCGTCCGGCAGCCGGACTTGCGATTTCGCTCGCCACCAATGCGAATGCGCTCAGCACCGCACAGGGCGTGCAGCGGCTGCTGAAGGAGCTCGAGCCCACGTTCCCACCCGGCCTGCGTGCGGTCACGCCGTTCGACACGACGCCATTCGTGCGCGTCTCGATCCGCGAAGTGGTGAAAACGCTAGGCGAAGCGGTCGTGCTCGTGTTCCTCGTGATGCTGCTGTTCCTGCAGAACATCCGGGCGACGTTCATTCCGACGATCGCCGTGCCGATCGTGCTGCTCGGCACCTTCGGTGTTCTTGCCGCCGCCGGCTTCTCGATCAACATGCTGACCATGTTCGCGATGGTGCTCGCGATCGGTCTGCTCGTCGACGACGCCATCGTCGTGGTCGAGAACGTCGAGCGTGTCATGAGGGAAGACAAGCTGCCGCCCCGCGAAGCGACCCGCAAATCGATGTCGCAGATCACCGGCGCGCTGGTCGGCATCGCGCTCGTGCTGTCGGCAGTGTTCTTGCCGATGGCGTTCCTGAGCGGCTCGACGGGTGTCATCTATCGCCAGTTCTCGATCACGATCGTCTCGGCGATGGCGCTCTCGGTGCTGGTCGCGTTGATCCTCACGCCGGCGCTGTGCGCCACGTTGCTCAAGCCGGTGGACCACGAGCACCATGCAGCTCGACGGGGCTTCTTCGGCTGGTTCAACCGCACCTTCGAGAGCGGCAACGCCAAGTACCGCGGCATCGTCTCGCGCATGCTCGCGCGCCCGGGACGCTCGCTGGCTGTCTATGCCGCCATCACCGGCGTAATGCTGGTCTTGTTCATGCGTCTGCCGACCTCCTTCCTGCCCGATGAAGACCAAGGCGTGCTGTTCGTGCAAGTTCAAGCGCCGGTCGGCGCCACGCAAGAGCGCACGATGCGCGTCATGGAGCAGATCGAGGAATACTTCCTGAACCACGAGAAGGAAGCGGTCGAATCGATCTTCACCGTTCAGGGTTTCAGCTTCGGCGGCGCAGGCCAGAACACGGGTATCGCGTTCGTGAAGATGCGCGATTGGGACGAACGTCCGAGCGAGGAGCTCGGTGTGCAAGCCGTCGCCATGCGCGCCATGGGTGCGTTGAGCCAGATCAAGGACGCGCTGGTGTTCGCCTTCCCACCTCCGCCCGTGCCGGAGCTCGGCCGCGCGCAAGGCTTCGCCTTCTACCTGCAAGACAACCTCGGTCGCGGCCACGACGCGCTCATGGCTGCCCGCAATCAGCTGCTCGCCGCAGCCAATCAAAGCCCGTTGCTCGTCAACGTGCGACCGAACGGCTTGGAGGATACGCCGCAGCTGCGCCTCGACATCGACGCGCAGAAGGCCGGCGCCCTCGGCTTGACGATGCAGCAGATCAACGAGACGCTGCAGATCGCTTGGGGCGGTCAATATATCGACGACTTCATCGATCGCGGCCGCGTCAAGCGCGTGTACGTGCAGGCAGATGCGCCGTTCCGCATGCTGCCGGAGGATTTCGATCGCTGGTACGTGCGCAATCAGGCTGGCGAGATGGTGCCCTTCTCGGCCTTCTCCACCTGGCGCTGGGACTATGGCTCGCCGCGGCTCGAGCGCTACAACGGCGTCTCGGCGGTCGAGATCAATGGCGAAGCGGCCCCAGGCGTGAGCTCCGGCGACGCGATGGCGGAGATCGAGCGGCTCGCAAGTCAGCTTCCGCAAGGCTTCAGCGTCGCCTGGACGGGCGCGTCGTATCAGGAGCGCGCAGCCGGCGCCCAGACGCCGTTGCTGTACACGTTGTCTATTCTCGTGGTGTTCCTGTGCCTGGCGGCTCTCTACGAGAGCTGGGCGATCCCCGCTTCCGTCATGCTCGTCGTACCGCTCGGAATCTTCGGTGCGGTGCTCGCGACGACGTTGCGCGGGCTCGAACGCGACGTCTACTTCCAGGTGGCCATGCTCGCCACCGTCGGACTAGCGAGCAAGAACGCCGTGCTCATCGTTGAGTTCGCGAAGCACAATCTCGAGCAAGGGTTGGATCTGGTCGAGAGCGTGATGCGCGCCATCCGCGATCGACTGCGTCCGATCATCATGACCTCTATGGCCTTCGGTCTCGGTGTGCTTCCGCTCGCGCTCGCGACGGGCGCGGGCTCGGGTGCACAGCGCGCGATCGGCACGGGCGTCATCGGCGGCATGCTCGCCGGTACCTTCCTCGGCATTTTCTTCGTGCCGCTGTTCTTCGTCTTGATACAGAAGCTCGTACGCCGCGTGCGCAAGACCGAGCAGGCGCCCGCTGCAGTTGGTACTTTGGATCAGGGTCCGGCCCATGTTTAAGGTGGTTCGCTTCGTTCCGCTTGCCACGGCCGTGCTGGCAGGGGCTGCGTGCACATTCGCGCCCCGCTACGAGCGCCCCGAGCCGCCATTGCCCGATGCCTGGAGCGCACCCGTCGAGGCGCCGGCGACGCCCGCTGCAGACGGTGAGTCGATCGATTCGCTCTCCTGGCGCCAGTTCGTGCGTTCGCCGAAGCTCACGGGATTGATTGAGCTTGCGCTCGAGAACAATCGCGATCTGAGGATCGCAGCGCTCAATGTCGAGCGGGCGCGTGCGCTCTATCGGATCCAGCGTGCAGACTCCTTTCCGAGCGCTGACGTCGAGGGGAGCTTCACGCGGCAGCGTGTGCCGCCCAACCTCACCGTGCCCGGCCGCGAAGGCGTCTTCGAGCAATACAGCGCTTCGGTCGGCGCAGCGTTCGAGCTCGATGTCTTCGGTCGCCTGCGCAGCTTGAATCGCGCGGCGCTCGAGGATTTCCTCGCTCAAGAGTGGTCACGACGGAGCATCCAGATCAGTCTGATTGCGGAGGTGGCGCAGGCGTTCCTCACGCTTGCGAACGATCTGGCGCTCAAGGAGCTGGCCGAAGCGACTGCACGCAATCAGGAAGAGTGGTTCCGGCTCACTCAGGAGCGCCACCGGCTCGGCGCCGCATCCGGTCTGGAGCTGCATCAGGCACAGACCCAGGTGGAACAGGCACGCGCCGACGCAGCCCGCTACCAAGGCGACGTTGCGCGCGACTTGAACGTGCTGCGGGTGCTCGTCGGGACGAACATTCCGCCGGACTTGCTGCCGGAGAGCAGCGATGCGCAGGAGGCGCTGATCGGGCCAGTGCCGGTTGAGCTACCTTCGCGCGTGTTGCTCAATCGTCCCGACATCCTCGCCGCCGAGCATGCGCTGCGCGCCGCGAACGCCAACATCGGTGCGGCGCGTGCGGCGTTCTTCCCGAGCATCTCGTTGACTGGCAGCAGCGGTTACGTGAGCCCGGAGCTCTCCGGGCTGTTCGAAGCGCCGAACCGCTCGTGGACCTTCGTGCCACGAGTATCCCTGCCGATCTTCCAAGGCGGACGCTTGCGCGCAGGTCTCGATGTCGCGCACGTCGATCGACAGATCGCGCTCGCCCGCTACGAGCAAGCGATTCAGATCGGTTTCCAAGAGGTCAACGACGCGCTCGCGTTGACCGGCGCGCTCAGGCGCCAACGCGAGGCTCAGGAACGTCTTGTGGCAGCCTCAGCGCGCGCATTCGAGCTGTCGCAGGCGCGGCGCGAGGCCGGCCAGGAAAGCTATCTCACGCTCCTCGACGCGCAACGCAGCTACTACGCGGCACAACAGGGTCTCATCGCCACGCGGCGTGCCGAACAGATCAATCTCGTGACGCTGTATCGCGCGCTCGGCGGGGGCTGGGAAAGCGAGCAGCAATGATGAACGATCCCGAGCATGCTTTCACGGAGCGCGCGCTCAAGCAGCGCGAACGCATTTTGGAGGCCGCGCGGCTTTGCTTCTTGAAGCGCGGTTTTCACGGTGCGAGCATTGCCGACATCGCGCACGAAGCCGGGATGAGCCCAGGGCTCATCTATCGGTACTTCCCCAGCAAGCAGGCGATCATCAAGGCCATCATCGAGCGCCAGCTCGAATCCGGGCGCCGCGCGCTCGAGGAGATCAAGTCCGCAGAAGACTTCGTACAGGGCATCCTGAACGCTATCGAGCACTGGCGCAGTGGCTGCGCCAACCACATGAACGCCCCGCTCTTCCTCGAGATCTCCGCGGAAGCGACCCGCGACCCGGAGATCGCCGCCACAGTCGAGGAGGCCGACCGCCTCATCAAGAATCACCTGCTCGAGGCGATGCAGCGCACCGCCCGGAGCAAGGTGCTCTACCAGGATCCTCGTCGTGCGAACGCTCGGATACTATTGCTCATGAGCGTCGTCGAAGGTCTTGCGATTCGCGCCTGCCGCGACCCGCAACTCGACCCGGACCTGCTGCGTTGTGCTTTGACGAAGTTCATTGCCGGCCTGCAGGCGGACGAACGCGAGTACGCCGCGGCCGCGCAAGCTCATTCTTCGTGTACGAAGACGTGACGAGGGCCTTGTAAGTTGAACAAGTCATCGGTTCGCGACCGAATCCTCGAAGCTGCCGACCGGGTCGCGCGGGAGCGAGGCGTTGCGAACCTGACGCTCGACTTGGTCGCTGAGCAAGCGAACATCAGCAAAGGCGGGCTGCTTTATCACTTCACGACCAAGGAAGCCCTCCTCACCGGCATGATCGATCGCGCAATCGAGCGCTATCGCACCCTGCTGCGCGCCGAGATCGATCGGCAGGGGAACGACTACCGCTCCTACCTCAAGGCCAGCCTGCTCGCGCGCAAGGACTGCGATGAGGGCTCGGCATGCATGCGTGCTTTCTTTGCAGCAGCCGCAAACTTTCCGGACATGCCCGAGCGCGCCCGCAGCGACATCAAAGAGCATTTCGAGCGATTGCGCGCCGACCCCTCCCGCTTCGCCAGCGCGGCAATTCTGAGCCTTGCCATCGACGGCCTGCACTTCCTTGAGCTACTGAATCTATCGCCGCTGACGCCCGAGGAGCGCCAAACCGTGATTGCCAAGCTGCTGGAGGAGGTGGAGAGGCTTTAGGGGCTGGGGGCTTGGGGCTCGGGACCCAGGATCCAGCGCCCGAGCCCCGAGCCCACACCACTCACGCGCTCAACCGGTCGAGATTCATCCTGATGTGCGCCGCTTCCGCTGCGGTACGTGCCAACGAAATGGCGCGGTCGAAATCTGCTCGCGCTTCGTCCTTGCGACCCAGCTGCATGAGCAGTGCACCGCGTACCCCATAAAAATGAAAGTAATTAGCCAGCGGCGCCTGCAGCGGCTCGATGAGCTCAAGCGCGCGTGTGGGGCCGTGTACCTTGCTGACCGCGACCGCTCGATTGAGCGTCACGACGGGCGAAGGCTGGAGTCGTTCGAGGGCGGCGTAGAGCCGTTCGATCTCCGCCCAATCCGTTTCTTGGGGGGTCTGCGCACGCGAGTGAACGGCAGCGATGGCCGCTTGCACCTGATACGGACCGGGACGGCGATGCCGCAGCGCTTTCTCGACCAACACGAGCCCTTCGCTGATCAGCTCTTGGTTCCAGAGCCGGCGATCCTGATCCTCGAGTAAGACGATGGCCCCGCTGGCGTCGATGCGGGCCTTGGCGCGTGCGTGTTGCAGAAGCAACAGCGCAGTCAGACCCATGATCTCCGGCTCGCTCGGAAACAGGCGCAAGAGCAATCGAGCAAGCCGAATCGCTTCCTCACACAGCGGAATGCGGACATGCACGTCACCGCCGCTGGCAGAGTAGCCCTCGTTGAACAGCAGGTAGATCATCGCCGCGACCGTCTCGAGTCGGCGTCGGCGCTCGACTGGGCCGGGCGTCTCGAACGGCACCCGGGCGGCAGCTACGCGGCGCTTCGCCCGCGTAATGCGCTGCTCCATCGCGCTTTCACTGACCAAGAAGGCACGTGCAATCTCCGGCACAGTCAGCCCAGAGACGACGCGCAGCGCAAGCGCAATCTGCTGGGTCGCCGGCAGGCTGGGATGGCAACAGATAAACAGCAACCTCAATATGTCATCCCGGTAATGCGCATTGTCGAGTCGCTCGGCGAGCTCGTCCTGGGTATCGCCCACATCCGACAGCACCGCCTCGTCGGGTAGCTGATCGAGGCGCTTGTTGCGGCGAACCTCATCCAGCGCATAGTTGCGTGCCACGAAAATCAGCCATGCCGCCGGGTCACGCGGCGGTCCGTTCGTGGACCAGTGATTGAGCGCCCGAAGCGAGGCTTCCTGAAACGCTTCCTCCGCCGTCTCCAAGTCGCGGAAATAGCGCAACAGCGCCGCCAGGACTTGGGGACGTGCCGCCGTCAGCGCGGCATCGATCCAAGCAATGTCTGTCATGGGGCATCTCTCTTATGGGCCGAGCGGCTCGTGCGCCGCAAGCGGGATGCGAACTCGCCGGCACTGCCGGTATCCCGGAATTGGCGGATCGGGCGGATTTCCATCGTCCCCGATCCCTGTGCCAGCGCCATTGCGGTGTCGATCGCCTCTGTGAGCGAGTCGCAGTCCACCACGTAAAGCCCGAGCAATTGCTCCTTTGTCTCGGCGTAAGGGCCGTCGAGCACGACACGTCGGCGACCTGAGCGGATCGTGAGCGCTGTGGTCGTTGGCATGAGCCACACCACCGGGCCGATCTCGCCCCGGATTGCAAGGCCGCTCTCGCGCCTGGCACGATCATTCATGATCGCATCGTCCAGCGCGGACGACCACCATCCAATATCTTCGGCCTCATAACAAAGAATTGCGTAAAGCATCCCACACCTTGCCGATGGGCTGGCGGACGGCACACCGCACCGCTCGACGCTTGGACGATGTGTACCTCGGCTATAAGACGCAGCGACTCGGACGAAACCGACAGTCGAGCGTCTTCGAACCAAGCCGGCCGACCTCGCGGCCCTGTTCCGTCCGATCGCTCTGATTTCGCGGAACAACAGCGCCCGCATATCGGTTGAATGACTTACACGGCGACGCGCTAAACCACATGATCGAGGCAAGCGTTCCATCGCGGCCCCCTGCCTGCGCAGGGGCACACCTTGCTGTATGCGTCGGCGCCGAGGCGCGAAGAATTCGAGCCTGCTGCGCGAGTTACCACGCGGCACTCCTTCGCACACGGACGCGTGCGCTCGAATACCTCATACTCATTGCGGCGGGCGGGCATGATTGGGTCCGCTTGCGCGAGGATCCTGCGTGAGCTCCGGCGAGGAACGTCAGATAGACGAGCAAAGCGTCGCTTCGGCAGCACAGGCGCGTGGCGAAGGCTCGTCTGCGCAAGCTTGCCTTGCAGAGTTACTGGCAGCCCAAGCAGCGCTCGAACGTAAGTCCGAGGAGCTAGCCCGCTCGCGCGCCTTCCAGCGAGCCACGCTCGATGCCACCCCCGATGGCATCGTCGCCACCGATCGTGACGGACGCATCACCGGCTTCAATGAGCAATACGTGCGCATGTTTCACCTTCGACCGGAGCTGCTCGAGACACGCGACCACAGACTCGTCAACGAGCACATCGGCCGTCGGCTCGCAGATCCCGCCTCGTTTCTCGATCGCATCGACGCGATCGAGGCAGCATCGTTACCTGAGAGCTTTGATGAGATCCGCCTGCGTGACGGACGCGTTTACGAACGCTTCTCCAGAGTACAGGTCATCGACGGCGAGCAGATCGGGCGCGTCTGGAGCTTTCGCGATGTCACTGCGCACGTTCAGGCACAGGAGCAGCTGCGTAATTTGAATCAGCGCCTCGGCCGCCGCGTGGAAGAACGCACGGATGCGCTACGCAAGAGCGAGCGTCAGTTCCTGCAGCTGGTGCTCGGCATCAACGACGCGGCCATCTTCATGCTCGATGCGAGTGGCCGCGTGAACGCCTGGAACCTGGGTGCCGAGCGAATCAAGGGCTACACCAGTGTCGAGATCGTTGGCGAGCATTTCTCGATCTTCTACACACAAGAGGATCGTGCACGTGGACTTCCTGGTCTGGCGCTGGAGACCGCCGCACGCAAAGGCAAGTACGAGACGGAAGCCTGGCGCGTTCGCAAGGATGGGTCGCGGTTTTGGGCACACGTGCTGATCGATGCGATCCGTGACCAGAGCGGTCAGCTCCTCGGCTTCGCAAAGATCACGCGCGACATGACTGAATGGCGCGCAATGCAGGAACAGCTCCATCAGGCGCAGAAGATGGAAGCGATCGGCCAGCTCACCGGAGGGGTGGCGCACGATTTCAACAATCTGCTGACCGTCATCCTCGGCAATCTGGACACCATCGCGCGCCTCACACACGACGGCGATGCACGCTTGCGACGCTGCGTCGATCACGCCATTCGTGGCGCGCAACGCGCAGCCACCCTCACTCAGCAGCTGCTCGCCTTCTCACGTCGACAACCGTTGAACCCAAGACCCACGGAAGTCAACCGGCTCATCACGGGCGCGTCCGAGCTCATTCGCCGCACATTGAACGAGAACGTCATCCTCGAGACCGTGCTCGGAGCAGGTGTGTGGCGCATCGAGATCGACGCCCATCAACTCGAGAGCGCATTGCTTAACCTTGCGGTCAACGCACGCGATGCCATGCCGAACGGCGGCAAGCTCACGCTCGAAACTGCCAATGTGCACCTTGATGACCGCTATGCAGCCAGCTATGCCGAAATCGTTCCGGGTCAGTACGTGCTCATTTGCGTCAGCGACACGGGCGTCGGCATGAGCAAGGATGTGCTCGAGCGCGCGTTCGACCCGTTCTTCACGACGAAGCCCGTCGGTCAAGGAACGGGTCTCGGCCTGAGTCAGGTCTACGGTTTCGTGAGGCAGTCGGGTGGGCACGTCAAGCTCTACAGCGAAGTCGGCCAAGGCACGACAGTCAAGATCTATCTGCCGCGCTACCACGGCCAGGTCGAAGCACAGATCGACGCTCCAGTGATCGTGCCGCAAGGTCGGGCCAGCGAAGTGCTGCTCGTGGTGGAGGACGACGACGATGTGCGCCGATTCAGTGTGGATTGTCTGTGCGAGCTCGGCTTCACAGTGCTCGAAGCGCACGACGGCACGTCTGCTCTGCAGCTGCTGGAGCTGCACCCGGAAATAAGGATGCTGTTCACCGACGTCGGCCTGCCCGGCATCAATGGGCGCGAGCTCGTCGATGCAGCGCGCGCACGACGGCCCGATATCAAGGTGCTTTTCACCTCTGGGTACGCTCGCAACGCCATCGTGCATCAGGGCCGGCTCGATCCCGGCGTGCAGCTGCTGACCAAGCCTTTCACCCGCGCACAGCTCGCCGCTCGCGTACGCGACGTGCTCGATGCGCGCACGGATGCGACCGGCGCCGGAAAGGTCGCGCTGATCGTCGAGGACGAGCCTCTCGTGCGCCTATTCGTCGCACAAACAGTCGAGCAGCTCGGTTTCGAAGTGGTCGAAGCGGCGACTGCGCAGCATGCACGCGACGAGCTTGCGGCACGCAACGACATCGACATCGCGCTGATCGATATCGGCTTGCCGGACGGCAATGGCGTCGAGCTTGCGAACGCATTCACCGCGCTGCGCCCGCAGATGCGCATCGTGCTTGCGAGCGGCTACGTTCAATCGATGTACGAGGCGGCGAACGACAATCCGAGGATCCGCTTCGTGAAGAAACCGTTCGACGTCAATACGCTCCGGGCAGTGCTCATGGAAGAGCTGCGCTGAGCTGATGCTGGATGTGCGCATCCGGCGCGAGATCGATGGAGCAACCGTGCGGCTCGCTATCGTCGCCACCATGAGACCTGACGCTGCGCCCAGCGAGAAGGGATGATGCGATATGGAGTTGCTGCTGAGCATCGCCTTGGGAGTCGCGCTCGCCGCTGCCACGGGATTGCGCGTCTTCGCACCTTTGCTGGTAGCGGGGCTGGCGGCGCGCGCGGGCTGGATATCCTTGACGGATGCATTCGCGTGGCTCGAGAGCACGCCGGCACTGCTCATGCTGAGCACCGCCGCGTTGCTCGAAGCGTTGGCCTATGCCATTCCAGGTGTGGATCATGTGCTTGACGTGCTCGCTGGTCCCGCAGCGGTCGTAGCCGGTGCCCTTGCGAGCGCCTCGGTCATGGGCGACGTGAGCCCGGCGCTGCAGTGGCCGCTCGCGGTCATTGCTGGTGGCGGCATCGCGGGCGCAGTAAAGGGAAGCGTTGCCGTCGTCCGTGGAAAAACCGGAATCGCGACGGCCGGGCTCGGCAACCCCATCGTCAGCACGTTCGAAACCGTCGGCGCCGTCACCCTGTCTTTGCTTGCCGTGCTACTGCCGATCGCGACGGTCGTTGCGATCATCGCGCTGCTGTTCTGGGGGATCCGGAAAATGGGTCGCTTCGCCCTAGGCGCGCGCCGCAAGTCCTGACTCGTACGAATACCGTTTCCGCGAACCGACGAGCCGCGCAATCCGGCGAGGACGTATATACTTGCGCGCCTGTTGCTGGTGTCGCTGCGACAAACGCTCTATCTCCTCGTGCGCGAACACCAGCTCATCCCTGCTAGAGGTCAAGAATGCGACTTGAGAAGATCCCCATCGGCCGTAATCCCCCGGAAGAAGTGAACGTCATCGTCGAGGTGCCGGTTGGCGGACCTCCGATCAAGTACGAAATGGACAAGGAATCCGGCGCATTGTTCGTGGACCGGTTCTTGTACACAGCAATGCGCTACCCGGGAAACTACGGCTTCATTCCGCACACCCTTTCAGAGGATGGCGACCCGTGCGACGTGCTGGTAGCCAATCAGCGCGGCATCGCCCCAGGTGCCGTCCTCGCGGTACGTCCCATCGGCGTGCTGATGATGCAGGACGAAGCGGGGCGTGACGAGAAAATCCTCGCCGTGCCAGTCCCGCGCTTGACACGGCGGTACGAGAAGATTGTCAACTACACCGACATGCCCGGCATCACGCTCAAGCAGATCGAGCACTTCTTTACGCACTACAAGGACTTGGAGCAGGAAAAGTGGGTCAGAACGATCGGCTGGGGTGATGCGGATCAGGCCAAAGAGCTGATCATGCAAGCGATCGAACGCTTCAAGGCGAACAAGCCACCCACGTACACACGGCGCAACCTTGAATGAGCGCCTGAGCCGCAAGGACGCGTGCGGCGTGCGCTTGGGCGCAAGACACAGCCGCTTGCCTTCTCCAGCGCGCACGCCGGTGTCCTTCCTTGAGCCAGCTTTGGTCAAGCCAGAATGCCAGCGCTGTCGCGCATGACACTGTAGAGAGGGCCATCGATCGAGCGCTACGCCGCACCAACCCAATTCCCGCTCCTCCCTACTCCCTACTCCCTATCGCCTCCCCGTACACCGGCTCGCAACGTACCTCGGTCGTGACCGAGTTCGCGATGAAGCAGCGCTCGTGCGCCCCGTGGTGCAACGCTTCCACCTCCGCCCGCGTCGGTTGTCGCTCGCCGACGAACGACACTTGCGGCCGTAGCGTGACCTTGGTCATCGCCCATCTTCCATCGACGCGCTTTCCCAGCGTGCCAATGGCAATGTCGTGGTAACGATCAACGATGAACTTCCTCTGTGCCGCGAGCGACAAGAACCACAGCATGTGACAGCTCGAAAGCGCAGCGACGAACGTTTCTTCGGGATCCACTGCGGCAGGATCCGAGTATGGCAACGGCACGACGTGCGGAGACGAGGAGCCTTGCACCTCGATGCCCCCGTCGAAACGGAGCAAGTGCTTACGGCTGTACTTGTTGTCCACGAAAAGTTGGTCGCCGCGCGACCAAATGACCTCGGTGGTGTAGTTCGCCATCGATGGCTTCCTCGAGATGTGTGTTCGAAACCGCGGATAATCGTCCCTTGCTGCGCCTGCTGTCGGGACGGGTAGGCACTTTAAATCAGCGTACGCGTCGACAGGATCCCGAATGTTCACATGGTCAACGGGAACGTTTCGGGGTACGGTCTGTTCCTGCTGTCAGACATTTGGAAGGAGCAGGATCGTGGGCGTGCTGGTAGAGGGCGAGTGGCAGGACCATTGGTACGACACCGACTCGACGGGCGGTCGGTTCGTGCGCTGGCAATCGCAGTATCGCAATTGGATCACACCGGACGGGAGCGCAGGGCCGACAGGTGAAGGCGGATTCGCAGCCGAGCCTGGCCGCTATCACTTGTACGTTTCTTACGCGTGCCCGTGGGCCCATCGCACCCTCATCATGCGCGAGCTCAAAGGGCTCACCGACATGATCTCGTTGTCGGTCACTCACTGGCTGATGGCCGAGCGCGGGTGGACATTCGATCCGGGGCCAGGTGTCATACCCGACACAGTCAACGGTGCGCGCACTCTGTACGAAGTTTATCTCGTAGACAATCCAAAGGCCTCCGGCCGCGCGACGACGCCGCTGCTCTTCGACAAGAAAACACGGCGTATCGTCAACAACGAGTCCAGCGACATCATGCGTATGTTCAACAGCGCCTTCGATCGCGTTGGCGCAAGAGAGGGCGACTATTACCCAGAGCCGCTACGTGATGAGATCGATGCCCTCAATGAACGCATCTACCACAGCTTGAACAACGGGGTGTACAAAGCCGGCTTTGCCACCACGCAAGAAGCGTACGAAGAAGCGGTGCAAGAGGTCTTTCGCATGCTCGATGAGCTAGAGCAGCGCCTCGCCGGCCGCCGCTATCTGTTTGGCGATCGTATCGTCGAAACAGACTGGCGCCTGTTCACCACGCTCGTGCGCTTCGATGCCGTTTACCATGGACACTTCAAGTGCAATTTGCGTCGTCTCGTCGATTATCCGAACCTGTATGCCTATGCGCGGGATCTATTCCAGACTCCTGGGATCGCCGCCACTGTTCACTTCGATCACATCAAGAACCATTACTATCGGAGCCACAAGCGTATCAATCCAACCGGCATCGTGCCGATCGGCCCGGCGCTCGACTGGACGGCACCGCACGGCCGCGAACGGCTCTAGGGCTACATCCACGGCGCGCGCAGGCGAAAGCGCTTCTGCTTGAAGAACGGAATCAGCAGCATCCCGGCAATGAAGCCGCCGATGTGTGCACGGAAAGCGATGCCGCCGCCCTCTCCGGGAGGTGCGAACGCCTGGCTGAGGAGCTGTAAGACGAACCAAAGGACGAGCACGATCCCGGCGGGGATACGCACCGTTTGAATGATGAAACCGAGCGGGATCGCCACCAGCACGCGCGCGTGCGGATACAACAACAAGTACGCGCCCAGCACTCCGGAGATGGCGCCACTTGCGCCGACCATCGGGATCGTGGAATGGGGTTCCGGCAATGCTTGCGCTAGCACGGCAGCGAGCCCGCACAGGACGTAGAAGACGGCGAAACGCACGTGGCCCATGCTGTCCTCGACATTGTCGCCGAAGATCCACAGGTACAGCATGTTGCCGAAGAGGTGCATGAAGCTGCCATGCATGAACATCGAGGTCAGCGTCGTCAAGAAAGGCGGCACGACCACGAGCTCTGGGGGCAGCTCACGAAGACCGAGCAGGACCGCTGGAATCACACCGAGCGAGTAAAGTGCCTGCTGGCCGCGCACTGGACCGAGCGAGACCTGCCACAGGAACACGAGCACACAGACAACCACGAACGATATGGTCACCACCGGTGTGATGGTGGACGGGTTGTCATCTCGCAGTGGGATCATGACACTAGCGTGCCGCGAAAGCAGCGCGGGCGCAACGAAGCTGCGTACGGGACCCGGGGCTTGGCGCTCGTGCGTGAGCCCGCGTGAGCGAAGCAGTGCAACGGACGACGATGCTGTGCCCTGCGGCTACCGTCGGGTAGGAAACAGGTGGTGCTCGACCATCGCCGGGACGGAGGCACGAGGCTGAAGCAAACGTGTCGCACAATGCGCACCCTGCTACAGCCTACGGCCCACAGCCCCAATCCACCTTAATCAGACCGGCGGCGGATTCCGCTTCACGAACCCGCGTTGATGCCAGTAGGGATAGGGCGGCGTGACGGCGCTCGCTTCGTCGAGCTTCTTCATGTGCTCGGGCGAAAGCTGCCAACCGACCGCACCCAGGTTCTGGATCAATTGCTCTTCGGTACGCGCCCCGATGATGACGCTCGTGACCGTCGGTCGTTGCAGCAGCCAGTTGATTGCGATCTGGGGAATGGTCTTGCCGGTTTCCTTCGCCACCTCGTCGAGCGCGTCGACGACGCGATACAAGTGCTCGTCCGGGACCGGCGGGCCGCCTTCGACGGTGACTTGATGACGAAGCCGCGACGTTTCGGGAAGCGGTTGGCCACGTCTGACCTTGCCCGTCAAGCGTCCCCAACCGAGCGGGCTCCAGACGATCGTGGCAATCTTCTGATCGAGCGCGAGCGGCATCAGCTCCCATTCGTAGTCGCGCCCGATCAGCGAATAGTATGCCTGGTGTGCAACGTGCCGAACCCAACCATACCGCTCCGAGATCGCGATCGACTTCATCAGGTGCCAACCCGAGAAGTTGGAACAACCGATGTAACGGATCTTGCCGGCACGCACGAGGTCATCGAGCGTACGTAGTGTTTCCTCGATCGGCGTGACCGCATCGAACCCGTGCAGCTGGAAGAGATCGATGTAGTCCGTGCCCAGGCGCCGCAGGCTCGCATCGACTGCTCGGAGCAGCGCGTATCTGGATGAGCCGACGTCGTTCGGACCCGGGCCGATTGTGAAGGTTGCCTTCGTGGAGATGATCACCTTGTCGCGCCGCCCACGGATCGCCTGACCCAGGATCTCCTCCGCGGCTCCGCCCGAATAGACGTCCGCGGAATCAAACATATTGAGGCCTGCGTCGAGGCAGATATCGACGAAACGCGTCGCGAGCTTGACGTCGACCTCGCCGAAGCCGCGGAAGAATTCGCCCCGTCCACCGAACGTTCCGGTGCCGAGACACAACACGGGAACCTTGAAGCCTGAATGACCTAGTTGCCTGAATTCCATGGTGCTAGAAGCGACGTTCGTGGTTGATGAATGAACGAAGCGGATGATCGCGCGCTGGGTTGCGCACCTCGAGACGCGATGAAGTTATACCCGATCTTCGTTGCCAAGGAATGCATGCGACGCATAAGAAAACAGTGGCTTTCTCGTCATTCCGTCTCGACTTACATCCGTGCGTGTGTCACGCCGCGACTTACCACCATCGCGATCGCGTCGCACCATGGCGACCGCGATCCTGGCTGCGCCAGTAACGTATCAATACGAAACCCGTGGCCATGCCGCCGATGTGCGCGAAATGAGCGATTCCCGACAATGTCTGAGTGATGCCGAGGTACAGCTCGAGCAGCCCGTAAAGGGTCACGAACAACCATGCCGGCATCGGGATCGGCGGAAAGATGAGCATGATCATCCGTCGCGGATATGCCATGCCAAACGCGAGCAGCAAGCCGAACACGGCACCCGATGCGCCAACGGTCGGCGCGGGAGGCAGCCCCGACTGCGACATCACGATCAAGTGCATGAGGGCCGCGCCGACCACACAGGAGAAGTAATACGTGAGATAGCGTCTCGACCCGAATAGGCGCTCGATCTCCGAGCCGAACATGTAGAGGGCGAACATATTGAAGAACAGGTGCGCCCAATTCCCGTGCAGAAACCCATAGGTGACGAGCTGCCAGGGACGAAACAAATCGGTCGCCGGTGGCCACAACGCAAAAGACCACCCGACCCAGCCGCCAAGCAACTCTTGCAACAAGAATATGGCGACGTTGATGATGATCAGCGTCTTGTTGATCGGCGTGATTCGATCGAGCATTGCCCCGCTATGTAGACGGCACGCAGCTTTTTCAACCTTCGACCGAGAAAAACCACATCCCGTATCGACCGTGACCTGCTCGTCACATCGCGAGCAAGCCAACGCGGGGCGGTCCTTCCTGGTCCCGATCCATCGTGCTGGACTCCGGCGCGAGCATTCTACGCGAGGCAGCAACAAACGTCCGGGCGAAGCGCTCGGCATGGTTGCTGGACACTCTCGCTGTGCCGGAACGTTACGGTGAAATGAGTCGAGAGCTCGTTGGTTCGATCCGCGTCGGCGTCTCGGGATGGCGTTATGCGTCATGGCGCGGCGTGTTCTACCCGCCTGACTTGCCGCAGCGGCTGGAGCTCTGGTACGCGTCGCGGACCTTCACGAGCATAGAGATCAATGGAACGTTCTATTCCTTGCAGCACCCAGCCTCTTTCTCGCAATGGTATGCAGACACCCCGCCTGGCTTCGTCTTCTCGGTCAAGGGACCGCGGTTCATCACGCACATGAAACGACTGCGCGACGTCGAAAGACCGCTCGCGAACTTTTTTGCCTCGGGCTTGTTCAACCTGAAGGAGAAGCTCGGGCCGATCCTGTGGCAGCTGCCGCCCCAAGCCCGCTTCGACGCTGCGCTGCTCGCGGGGTTCTGCGAGCTCTTACCGCGGAATTCCCAGGCCGCGCTCGAGCTCGCTCGTAAGCGGGACCGCCGTATGAAAGGTCGCGCACGGCTGGCCATCGATGCGAATCGCCCGCTACGGCACGCGCTGGAGGTTCGTCACGAGAGCTTCGTCGACGCACGCTTCGTCGAATTGCTGCGACACTTCCGAATCGGGTTGGTGATTGCCGATACAGCGAAGCGCTGGCCGATGCTGCAGGACGTGACGGCAGATTTTGTCTATATCCGACTACACGGAGACAAGGCACTCTACCAGAGTGGCTACAGCGACCGCGCGCTCAAGCGCTGGGCTTCCAGAATCGCCGCGTGGCACGCGGGCAAGGCGCCGCCTGACATTCAGACGATCGCCGGCGCTAGCACTACGCTCGCGAAACCCCGCGACGTGTTCTGTTATTTCGACAACACCGACGTGAAGCTACGCGCGCCTCGAGACGCACAATCGCTCATGCGCAAGCTGGGCCTCAAGCCGCTGTCAACCGACGACTTGTCGGCACCGTCGCCGTCGCAGCGACGAGCGCGTCAACGACGTCCGATGGCTCGCAGCAGCTCCGGCAGCTCGCGCATGTCCGCGAACGTGCGATGAACGCCAGCAACCTGCAATGATTCGCTGGACGTACGGGCGCAGTAACCCAGCACCGTCATGCCCGCTGCAAGGCCTGCCCGTGCACCGACAGGTGAGTCCTCGACAACGACGCAACTTTGCGGCATCACACCCATCCGTTCGGCCGCAAATAGATAGACATCGGGCGCTGGTTTGCCGCGAGCAACCTGAGTTGCGCTGAAAAGCCGGCCTTCGAAACGCGGCAGCAAACCCGTGAGACCGAGCGTCACGCGCATCTTCTCGATCTCTCCGCTCGATGCGACACAGAACGGTATGTCGATCGCATCGAGCGCTTCGACGATGCCATCGATCGGCCGCAATCCCTCCGCTTCGAACGCAGCGAACGTGCGCCGTTGCAAGCGCTCGACGAAATCCTCCTGCAGAGGGCGGCCGAGCCGAGCTTCGACCTGCCCCACGCAGTACGCCAACGATCGACCGACGAAGTCGCGGTATATGTCCGCCTCGCTCACCTCGAGCCCGAGCTCTGCGAGCATCGATGCGAAGACGCGATTGGCAATCGGCTCGCTGTCCACTAGAACGCCGTCACAATCGAAAATGACCAGTTCGAATCCTGTCGTCATCGGATACGTCGAAAACACGAGGAAACGGCCTTCAAGGATACTCGACGCGCGTTCTGGAACCTTGTCTCGGGACGAGTACCTCAAGCATCGCCTGCGTCACAAATGCACGGCTCGGGCGTACGCTTCGCGAGGTTTCTGAGGCAAAATCCGCAGGCGGGCGGCGAAACACTCGGCGCCTTCTCAGCACATAACTATTAGCGCATAGGGAGCGATTTCATGAGCAGCGACCCTCTTCAGAATGCGTACGCCCCACCTCAAGCCGAAGTGCAGGACCCCGTCTCAACGGCCTTCGAACCAGCGAGCCGCGCGCTACGGCTCGGCGGGTGGGCGATCGACGCCGTGATCGGCTTACTCATCATGCTGCCCCTGCTGCTTGGTGCAGGGTTCGCCGTGGTCAGTGAGAGCCCGGATCCGACCTTGGCATTTGGCGCGGGAGGATTGATCACGGCCGTGGCCGCGATCGCATGGGCAATCATCACGACCATACTCGTGTACCGTAACGGCCAGACCATCGGCAAAAAGCTCGTTGGCATCAAGGTCGTTCGCTCCGACGGCTCACGTGCTTCCCTTGCGCGCATCTTCTGGCTCAGGAACGTCGTGAACATGTTGCCAAGCTTCGTGCCATACCTCGGAATGCTCTACTTCTTCATCGATCACGCTTTCATTTTCGACGATAAGCGCCAATGTATACACGACAAGATTGCCGATACGATCGTCGTCATGGCTTGACGGCACGACCGTGAGCAAGGAGGTGCTCGATACGGTCGTCTCCGCCGAGACGCCCGAAGGCATTGCGGTCGAGCTCAGACCGGCCGGTTTCGGCGCACGATACTTCGCCTACCTGCTCGATCAGTTCATCCGTATCGGCATCGTCTACACGTTCGCGCTCGCGACGATCATCATGGGCGGCTTCGGCTTTGGCCTGCTGCTGATCCTGGCGTTTGCGCTCGAATGGCTCTACCCCGTGGCCTTCGAGCTCAGTCGATGGGGCGCCACGCCTGGTAAGCGCGCGCTCGGCCTCAAGGTTGTGATGGACAACGGCCTTCCGATCACGCCGGCCGCCTCGTTCATACGCAATCTGCTGCGCGCGGCCGATTTCCTGCCTGCAGCATACGGCGCAGCGGTCGTGAGCATGCTGCTCCGTCGCGACTTCAAACGTCTGGGCGACATTGCGGCCAACACGCTCGTCGTCCATCGTCCCACGACTCCCGCGCCGGTCGCGATCGAAGATGTGGAGCCGCTGGCGCCGGTACGCCCACTGCAACCGCAAGACCAGGCGGCGGTTGTTGCCCTCGCCGCTCGCGCGTCGCGTTTGACGCGCGAGCGCTTGGACGAGCTCGCCGCGCTCGCGGCATGGGTTTCCGGCGACATGGGTCGCAGCGGACCCGAGGTCACACGGCGCGTGCTCGGCGTCGCGCAGTGGCTGCTCGGCCGACGTTGAACCGAGCTCGCAACGGAAGCGGCGTATGACACCTCTGCAGTTCGAGGCACGCTACCAGGCAGACTGGGAAGAGCTGCAGAGGCTTCTGCACAGGTTGCAACGCCACGAGCGCGTGCCCGAGCCGGTGTCGGCCGAGCGACTGGCCAGCCTGTATCGTCGCGCCTGCGAGCAGCTCGCGCTCGCTCGAGCGCGAGCCTATCCTACGCACATCATCGAGCGGCTCAACCAGCTCACCTCCGATGCCCATCAGGTGATCTATCAACAGCGTGAGCTCGGTCTCGGTCGCCTGCGACGCCTCATCGGGCGGGATTTTCCATGTGTCGTTCGCGCCCACAGTGCATATGTGTGGCTCGCCACGGCGGTGTTCGCCGTGCCGATGGTGACGCTGGGCCTGCTCGTCTATCTCAATCCTGATCTCATCCTCTCGATCGTCGATCCCCGGACTGCTGCTGCGTTCGAAGCCATGTACTCGGATACAGCCAAGTCGATCGGCCGTCTAGACAATGCAGAAAGGGACTGGGCCATGTTCGGTTTCTATATACGGCACAACATTGGCATCGGCTTTCAATGCTTCGCTAGCGGCCTGTTTGCGGGCGTCGGTACCTTGTTCTTCCTTGCGTTCAATGGCGCATACATCGGCGGGATCGCAGGCTATCTCACCGAGCGCGGGCTATCCTCGACGTTCTATTCCTTCGTCGTAACGCACGGAGCATTCGAGCTGACTGCCATCGTGCTGACGGGTGCAGCCGGGCTGCGTCTCGGTCATGCGCTCGTAGCGCCCGGACCGCGCACGCGTCGCGAGGCGCTCATATTGGCAGCGCGCGAAGCAATCGTCATCGTTTACGGTGCGGTCGGGCTGTTCCTGATCGCCGCCGCCATCGAGGCATTCTGGTCGTCCGCCAGATGGATTCCGCTGCCGCTGAAGTATGGCGTCGCAGCCTGTTGCTGGATCGGCGTGCTCGGCTACCTGTGGCGTCAAGGTCGTCATGCACGTTGAGGCACTCGCGATTCGCCTTCGACCGAGAAGCAATGGCGAGGCGGCCGACCTCGGCGTACGGCTGTGCCAGGCCGCTGCTCCCTCTGTCTTCGGGTGCTATCTAGCCGTCGCGCTGCCGCTCTTCGTCGTATGCCTGGCTTGCTTCGAGCTTGCTCAATGGCTGCCCACGGTCGCGATCTGGTTGGCCAAGCCGTGGCTCGATCGCACGATCCTGTTCGTGCTCGCACGCGCGGCCTTCGGTCAGAAGACGACACCGTGGGACGTGTTCCGGGCACGACGTCAGGTATGGTGGTCGCAGCTCCTCCGCACGTGGACGCAACGACGACTATCTCCTTGGCGCTCACTCACCGGACCTGTTTATCAGCTCGAGGGCCTGCGCGGGAGTCGGCTGCGCAAGCGCGTGCGACAGGTACGCGCGGGTAAGGCTAGTGCCGGCTTGCTCGTGACGGGCGCATTCAATCTCGCGGAGGCGGCGATCGTGGCAGCAATCTTGTCACTCTTCGTGTGGCTTACCCCCGAAGGCATGCAACCCACCATCCCGATCCTGCTCGATCCGAGCAATCATGGCATCGTGCAGTTCGTGGTCGCGCTCGCGTATGCAGTGGCAGTGGCATTCGTCGAGCCCTTCTATGTCGCCGCCGGATTCGGAGTGTATCTCAACCGTCGCGTGGAGCTCGAAGCCTGGGACATCGAACAGGAGCTCAGACGTGCCATGCCATAGTGAGCGCAACCATTCGAGGTTGATTGCACGCCCGTCCATGCTTGCACTGCTGGCGTGCATCGGGCTCGTTCTCACGCCACTGCGGCTGGCACACGCCAACGAAGCGACCGAACCCAACATCATCCTCGAAGCAGACGTCACTGCGGCTGTCGACAAAGTCCGTGCGGACCCGAATCTCGTGCCCACGCAACGGGTGCGCGTACTCAGGTGGGTGAGAGGTGAGAAGCAGGAACGGCCCGCCTGGCACGAATGGCTGCGCGATTTTTTCCGCTGGGTGGCGGAAAGCAGTCGCGTATTGACGTGGCTCGGAATTGCTGCCGCAGTCGCGTTGCTCGTCTTCTATCTCGCGTGCCTCGTAGCCACATTCGATCGCACACGCAACGATCGACCTGCCAGCACCGTGCCCACGCATGTGCGCAACCTCGATATTCGCCCTGAGAGTCTCCCCGAGGACATCGGCACGGCCGCGTGGGCGCTGTGGGAACAAGGCGACCGTCGCGGCACGTTGTCGTTGCTGTATCGGGGTCTGCTCTCGCGGCTCGTTCACGAGCACGCCGTTCCCATTCGCGACTCCAGCACCGAAGGCGAGTGTCTCACCCTGGCGCGGAAATGCCTGCCTGCGGAACGCAGCGGCTACGTGGAGCGGCTCATTCTCATCTGGCAAAGCGCGGTCTACGGAAACGTCCAACCGCAGAACGCCGACGTGCACTCGCTCTGTAAGGAGTTCTCTTCTGCGCTCGCCGTCAGCGCGCGACCAGCGGAGGCACGCACGTGATGCGACGCTGGATCGTCGGTGGCGCGCTGCTCCTCGCCTTCGCGCTGCTCATTGGGTGGATCGCACGCAACACCTATTGGGAGGAAATCACCCTCCGGAGAGCGCCACGCGGAGAGGCCGCTCGTAATCCGTTCTACGGAGTGCAACGTCTTGCTACCGAGCTCGGTGCACGCGCCGAGTGGCGCCGCTCGCTCGGCGAGCTGCCAGACCACCACGATGCGCTACTGGTGCTGGCACACTGGCACTGGGATCTCATCGACACACGGCGAGCGGAGCTTGAGCGCTGGGTCGAATCCGGCGGCCGACTGCTGCTCGACGGTTCGCTCGCTGGCGGCGAGGAAGCGCTCGCTGAATGGAGCGGCCTGCGCATGCAGATAGAAGCGGATACAGTCGACCATTGGCTCGCCGGGCCGAGCTTCGATGCTTACGCTCATTGTTGGGACCTCGACCTCACGACAGGTCATTCCGTGACCAAGCCCGGACGCGACAGTTACACGATCTGCGGCTTGCGAACAAGCGGTGCGATCGCATCGACAACCCCGCTCGAATGGGCAGCCGAAGATGCCGATGGCATACAAGCGGCGCGCGTCAGAGTCGGGCAAGGCTGGGTCATCCTGATCAACGGCCAGCCGTTCCGCACGCATGAAATCCTGCGCGACGACAATGGCGTGCTCTTCGTCGATGTCACCTCACTGCGTCGCGGGGATCACGTCATTTTCGTCTCAGACGAGCAACACCACTCGCTGCCCGCGCTCATCTGGCTTCACGGCGCCCCTGCCGTGCTGCTGGCGTCGGCCCTGATCGCGCTTGTGCTCTGGCGCAACAGCGTTCGTTTCGGGCCGCTACTCGCGCCGCTCGAGAGCCCGCGCCGATCGCTCGCCGAACAGATCCGCGGCACGGGACGGTTCCTTCTGAGAGTCGATGGCGGCCGCGCGTTGCATGCCGCCATGGTCAGGGCACTGCACGAAGCCGCACGTGCAAAGATCGCCAGCTACGACGAGCTGTCTGCAGATGCTCGCATCGCTGCCGTCGCGCGTATCAGCGGCATCGAAGCAGATCTTCTCGCCGACACGGTGAGCTTTGCCGGTCATTGTACGCGCCATGAGCTCAAGAGCGCAGTTGCATTACTCGACAGGGCGTGCTCTGCGTTGCGTGCTCATGCGGCCTCGCGGTCTCAGTCAAGGCGGCGCGGCGTATACGTCGAGACTTCGTGATTGGGATACCCATCGTTCCTAGCGGGGCTTCACAGGCGAACTAACATGCAAACAGAAGCGAGCACGATCACACGAGCAGCTGAGCTCCTCGCGCATCTGCGTGCCACGATCGGACAAGCGATGGTTGGGCAACAGGAAGTCGTCGAGCAGGTCATCATCACGCTCGTCGCCGCCGGCCATGCGCTCATCGAAGGCGTTCCCGGTTTGGGCAAGACGCTGCTCGTCCGGGCGCTGTCGCGCGCGCTGTCGCTCGACTATGCGCGCGTGCAGTTCACGCCAGATATGATGCCCTCCGACATCACCGGGCACGCGGTGCTCGATCCGAATACGCGCGAGCTGCGCATCGTTCGCGGCCCGGTCTTCACGCAGCTGCTTCTCGCGGACGAGATCAATCGCGCGCCGGCGAAGACGCAGAGCGCTTTGCTGGAAGTGATGCAGGAATACCAGGTCACGCTCGAAGGCCAGACGCTGTCGCTGCCACAACCCTTCTTCGTGCTCGCAACGCAGAATCCCATCGAAACGGAGGGTACGTATCCGCTTCCCGAAGCGCAGCTCGACCGCTTTCTGTTAAAGATCGAGATCACCTACCCTTCGCTCGCAGAAGAAGTCGACATCGTGTTACGCACGACCACGAATCAGACGGGACAACAGCTGCCGCTCGAGAACGTCACACCCTCTCTCAACGAAAGCACAGTGCTCAGCCTGCAGCAGATCGCGGCACGCCAGCGGGTCGCGAACAACGTCGTCGACTATGCTGTTCGCATCGTGCGCGCCACGCGCGAGTGGCCGGGCATCGCAATCGGCGCCGGCTCACGCGGTGCCATCGCGCTCGTGCGGGCGGCACGGGTCGTCGCGCTCATGGCGGGCAGAGATTTCGTCACGCCGGATGACATCAAGCGTGTCGCTCTCCCCGCGCTGAGGCACCGCATCGCGCTCGCGCCCGATGCGCTGCTCGAAGGGCGCACGACACGGGATCTGCTCACTGCCGTCGTCGAGAGCGTCGCCGCACCACGCACTTGATGGCGAGCACAACTGCGATGCGCGTGCGCTTCGTTCCCGGTAGCGGACTGCTCTTGTGGCTGGCCCTCGGCGTCGTCGTCACGATCGTCGCCTTGGCCGCAGGCATGAGCGTCGCTGCCGCTCATCGCCTCGCAGGCGCATGGACCGCCGTGCTCATGGCCGCGGCGTTGCTTGATCGGCACATGACCCTCGCCGCTTGGCGAGCGGCAGAGCCGCGCATGACTCGCGCGCTGCCGGGAGCGTTCGCGCTCGGTGTGCCCGCACACGTGCGGCTCGAGCTGCACGTTGCAGGTGCACAAGTGTGGCAGCTGACGGTGCACGACCATGCCGATACCACCCTACGTGTGACGAGCATGCCCGTTACTATGCGCGCTGAAGGTGGTGGGGTCATCGAGCTCATCTATACCGCCGTGCCAACGCGGCGCGGAGAACTCACCTTCGCGCCTGTAGACGTGCGCGTCCGTTCACGACTCGGGCTGCTCGAGCTTTTCGACCGCCTCGGACCGCATGACACACGGCGCTGCTATCCCGACTTCGCGCAAATCACGCGCTACGCGTGGCTCGCCGGTGATCGCCGGCTCACCGAGATCGGCATCAAGACCTATCAGCGACGCGGCGAGGGAACGGATTTCAAGGAGCTTGCCGAGTATCGTATCGGCGACTCGCTGCGCCACATCGATTGGAAAGCGACACTTTGGCACAACAAGCCGATCGTGCGCCAGTATCAAGACGAGCGCGACCAATGTGTGATTCTGCTACTCGACTGCGGCCGACGCATGCGCGCCGACGACCGCGAGCACGGCATCGGCACATCGCATTTCGATCAAGTGCTCAACGCCGCCATGCTCCTCTCTTACGTCGCGCTCAAGCACGGCGATGCAGTAGGCGCAATGACGTTCGGCACACCACCGGGCGAGGAGCGCTGGGTACCGCCGCGGAAAGGGGCTCACACGCTCAATGCTCTCATGAGCGAGCTGTACTCAGTGCAGCCGACCCCGTCACATTCTGATTACCTGACGGCCGCTCAGGGATTGCTGCGACGACAGCGCAAGCGCGCTCTCGTCGTTCTCGTTACGAACTTTCGTGACGAGGACGCGAGCGAGCTCGGTCAGGCACTCGAGCTCTTGCGCACACGGCACCTCGTGCTGACGGCGAGCCTTCGCGAGCTGATCGTGAAAGAGCTGCTCCAGCAGGGCGTCGATAGTCTCGACTCCGCCATCGAGGTCGCGAGCGCGTATCTTTACGAACAAGCCCGCCGCGACGCGTTCCATCGTCTCGCCGCGCGTGACAGCTTGGTCATCGACGCCGAGCCGCAGCGTCTCGGGATCGAGCTCGTCAATCGCTATCGAGCTGTCAAGAAAGCGGGATTGATATAGGGCTCGCGACTGAAGGCCGGGGGACAAGCAAGAATACGACCTTCACGCACTCATCCTCTTTGTTGCGAAACATCTCGTAACCGAGCGGCGCCTCGTCCAAGCTCAGCCGATGCGTGATGATGAACGAGGGATCAAGCTCGCCGCTCTCGATGCGCTCGAGCAGTGAGCGCATGTAACGATGCACGTGCGTCTGCCCGCTCTTGATCGTGATGGCCTTGTTCATGACTGCGCCGAACGGCATCTTGTCGACGAAGCCGCCGTAGACACCGGCGACTGAGACGACACCGCCGCTACGACAAGCGAGGATGGCTTGGCGTAGCACCGCCGGCCGATCAGATTCGAGACGCATCGCTTGCTTGATGCGGTCATATGCGTGGGAGACACCCCGCACGTGGGCCTCCATGCCCACTGCGTCGATGCATGCATCCGGCCCGCGCCCCCCGGTCAACTCCTTGAGTATCTCCAGCACGTCCACCTCTTCGTAATTGACTGTCATCTCCGCACCGGCCGCGCTCGCTTTACCGAGCCGCTCAGGGTACCGATCAATGGCAATGACGCGCCCCGCTCCTAGCAGCTTCGCGCTTCGTATCGCGAACAGTCCGACTGGGCCGCAACCCCACACTGCGATCGTGTCGCCCTCTTCAATATCACATTGCTCCGCGGCCATGTAGCCGGTCGGAAGGACGTCCGAGAGGAACAGCACCTGCTCGTCTTCGAGTGACTCCGGCACGACCAACGGGCCGACGTCTGCAAACGGCACGCGCACATACTCGGCTTGGCCGCCCGCGTAACCACCCGTGAGGTGGGAATACCCAAAGATCCCTGCCGGTGAATGTCCCCAGAGTCTCTCGGCGAGTTGCGCGTTCGGATTTGAGTTCTCACACAGGGAATACAGTTCCCGTTCACAGTAGAAGCAATTCCCGCACGCGATCGGGAATGGAACCACCACCCTATCACCCACGGACAGATTGCTTACGCCTGGGCCGACTTCCACCACTTCGCCCATGAACTCGTGGCCGAGAATGTCGCCCCGATACATCGTCGGCACGTAGCCGTCGTAAAGGTGCAAGTCCGAGCCGCAAATCGCCGTCGCCGTCACCTTCACGATCGCATCGCGCGGATTGAGGATGTAAGGATCTGGCACATCCTCCACGCCGACTTGTCCGATTCCCTGCCAACATACTGCCTTCATTGCAGGCGCCTCCCGAGCGTGACGCGACCGAGCACACTGCGTCGCCCTGCCGGCTGTCCAATGGTCGTCGCCACCTCTCCTGTCTCGATGAGTTGCTTGAGGCGGCGCAAGTCGCCCTCGATCTGTGCCTGAGGATCTTCTCCGAGCAACCGTCCTAGCTGCCGGCCAACCCTGCCCGCTGGCGGAATGTACCGCATCTGCACGCGCACGATCGTGCCGCGCCCGGCCAGATCACGATCGAAACGCACTGTGCCTTCGTGCGTCACTTCCGATCCCGGCACTGTTTGCCAGGAGAACCCCTCATCCGGATCGTCGCGGACGATCTCGGCATCCCATTCCACGCTCATACCCGCTGGTCCTTTGGCGACCCAATGTGAGGTGCGCTCGTCGATCCGCGTCACTGATTCGAGATGACTCATGAATCGCGGCAAATTCGCCAGATCCTTCCAGAATGCGTACAGTGCCTGCGGCGAGCTATTGACGGCGCAGCTCGCACTGACCATCTCTGCTGGCTCGGACACCGGCACGCGCGCCAACGCTTGCGCGGTATAGACATCCACGGAAGTCACGCCCAGTGCCGCAGACGTCGCCAATGCGAGCCTCTGTAAGTCGCGGTCGGCCGCGGGCCGGCGCGCTGCGATGGCGAGCAAGCTCAGATCGAGCGCATCGCCTGCGACACGCGACCACGCCCATGTTCCGGTGCTCCGCTGCGACAACAGCCCGATCCCGTTGACCACCTCACGTGCACCGATTGCGCGCACTAGAACCGGATGCTCGCCCACACCGATCGCCCGGCCGAAAGCGCGCGGCGCCAGCAGCTGCACGAGACCGAGCCCAATGCTGAACCAACCCAATGCGTTTGCGAGCAGCTGCGGATCGACGAGCGGCTCCTCATGCTCCTCGTGCACGTCGTGTGCCTCGTAGCCCACCCACTCCTGGTAAAGCGGATGCACCGACGTATGCGCACCTGCACCGCTCGACTGCTGCGCGCGTCGGAGATGCTCTTGAGATCCGGTAGACATCGCGTTCCTCGATTCAGGCGTTCTGGTCGCCATCGTTCTTGTAATCGCACGCAACGTACGCAAGTTCCGAAAGATGTCGCGCGCTTGTCTCGAGCGGACGTCAAGGTGTTTGCTCTCGCCTACACTGCACGATCAATACAACAGCATCGTGAACACAGATGAAACACGAATGCACTGAGTGTCGCCATTCGCAGTCTTCTCATGACGTCTCAGATTGATGCACACTTCGCGCTCGATTGAACTGACATGGCGCACATGAATCGAGCACGATGCACGACATGTGCGCATGCATGACTCCGCAACCGAGTAAGTTTTGCAGGATGTGCTGACATCTTGTCGTAAGAGGAGGCATGCAAACTCTGACGACAACAATGGAATAGAAATTGCTCGCGCATGAGTCATGCTGGTCTCGTGCGCTTGGGTCGGGGGCGCACCGCACGTGTCGAGCTGTCGAGAGGAGTTCGACATGCGACGAGGAAAGGAGAGTTCACCGATGCGTCTTTACAGGATGAGGGTGACGGTGTTTGCCGTTCTCATGAGCTTGTCTAGCGAGGCGACGCTGGCAACCGTCTCCGATGCTCCCACTGCATCGATTGAAGCCGCGAGCGCCTCCGTCGAGGTTACGAACACTCGGCTCAGAGCTTCCATGGTTTCGCAGTTCGATGTCGACGCCATGGATGCTCGCCACATCAGCAGCCGCACGGTCGACACTTATCGTCTGCGAGGGGTCTCCACCGCGTCCCTGTCTGACCGGCGCAGCTCCGGTAGACAAGCAAGAGCGACCAGCACTGGCACCATACGTTCTGAGCTTTCGGACGAACGAGGTCCGAACGCATGGCTCATGACAATGGTGATTCTTCTGCTCGTCGGCTACCAGTTGCGTCGTAAGCATCGACTGCTACGGCCTCATCGATTTCATCGCTTCTGATGCGCAACGTGCGTGAGTAGACGAACCGCGATGACCAACTCGCGAGTGCCGCTTTCATTCTTCCAGCGCCCTTCTAGCGTAAGCGCGTCCGAACCTCCCGGCTTGTTCGTCGCGAAGGCGTTGATCCATCCCATCATCCCGGTCGCGATGCTCGGCATCACGCTTCTCCTGTGGGGAGAGCCGATCGAGGGGCATTACTTCTTGGTGGCGGTACTCGCTTTCGTCGGCGCCGGGGAGGTCCTCGACGTCGTCTCCATCGATGCACCACGCGCCGTGACGTCGGTGCTGGCGTCCTTGGCGGACATCGTCGCACGTTGGCTGGTCCTTATCGTCTTCATCTGGGCGTTGCTGGAGATCGTCGGCTTCGCACAACGATTCAATTGGCACGTATTGCTCACGTGGGCGATCTCCACGCCTGCCGTACTGTGGTTCAGTCATCTGTTAATGCCGTCTCTCTTGCAACGACTGAGAAGCAAACGCAGCTCACGGCGCCGAGTCGTGATCGCTGGTGCGACCGAGCTCGGGATCAGGCTGGCCGATCGTATCGCCGCCGCTCCCTGGCTCGGCACAGAGGTGGTCGGCTACTTCGACGATCGCGCACCGGCACGTCTGCCACTGCGGTGTCGACAGCAGCTGCTCGGTAAGTTGTCGGATGTGAGCGCGTATGTCGCGCAGCATGGCATCGATACCGTGTACATCACCTTACCGATGGTTCGCCACCGAAGGGTTCAAGAGCTGCTCACCTCGCTCGGCGATTCGACGAGCTCCATTTACTTTGTGCCCGATCTCACCGTGTGCGATCTCGTCCAGCCCCGCTTCGATCTCGTGAACGGTATTCCGGTCGTTGCAGTGTGTGAGTCGCCCTTCTACGGTGGACGCGGAATCGCCAAGCGCCTCTGCGACATCCTCATTGCGTCCGTCCTCATCGTGCTCACCGCACCTGTCATGTTGCTCGTGGCGGCGGCGATCAAGTGCACCTCGCCCGGTCCGGTCATCTTTCGTCAGAAGCGCTATGGCCTCGACGGCAAGGAGATCATTGTCTACAAGTTCCGCTCCATGCGTGTGACGGAAGATGGACACACGACGTACAAACAAGTGGAGCGCAACGACGCGCGTGTCACACCGGTCGGCGCATTCATTCGCGCCACATCCCTCGATGAGCTGCCACAGCTGTTCAACGTTCTGGAAGGCAGCATGAGTATCGTCGGGCCGCGCCCGCATGCGATTGCGGTCAACGAGCAATACCGCAGACTCATCCCGGGTTACATGGTCCGCCACAAAGTCAAGCCGGGCATCACCGGCTGGGCGCAAGTCAACGGCTATCGCGGCGGCGATGATCTCGAGTCGATGCGTCGGCGCATCGAGCTCGATCTCGAGTACTTGCAGCATTGGTCGCTGATGTTCGACTTCATGATCATCCTGCGTACGGCAATGATCTTCTGGAAGGATCGCAATGCGTACTGATGGAAACAGCGGGCGGATGATCTGGCTGGCGCTGGCTGTCTACGCAGCGTGCGCGTGGCCGTCCTTGGGACATACCAACGGCGGCGGGGACTATCGGGTCGGGCCTGGCGACCTGCTGCGAGTGACGGTGTTCGGCTCGCCGGAGCTCTCGCACGAGGTCCGGGTCAGCGACTCCGGCTTCATCACCTATCCGCTGGTCGGCGCTGTCGAAGTAACTGGCCGCTCTGCTGCGCAAATCGAAGCCATACTGAAGGCGCGTTTCATAGAGGGCGGATATCTGCGCGATCCGCAGGTGCTCGTACATGTCGCCGAATATCAAAGCCAGAAGGTCTCTGTGCTCGGCCATGTGATGAAGCCTGGCCAGTACACATTGCAATCCGCAAGTCGTGTCCTGGACGTGCTCGCCGCCGCGGGCGGGGTTCGCGTCGATGAGGCTGGTGATGAGGCGACGCTGATTCGGCAGGACGGCACCAGGCAACCGTTGGACCTGTACGCCCTGTTTCGCGGCGATCCGCAGCAGAACGTCATCGTAAAGGGCGGCGACACGATCTATGTCGCTCCAGCACCGAAGTTCTACATCTACGGTGAGGTACGCCGACCCGGCGTGTACGCGCTCGAGCGAGGGATGACTGTCTCCCGCGCCATCTCCGCGGGCGGCGGGCTGACGGAGCGGGGCTCGGAACGTCGCGTCATCGTCAAGCGCAAGACGAGCGACGGTAAGGAACAGCACATCAAGGTCCGTGGCTCCGATGTGTTGCGACCCGACGACGTCGTCTTCGTCAAAGAGGGGCTCTTTTGAGCACAAGGAAATGCTCATGACCGTGGAACGCGCATTGAAGGTGTTATGGCTCCGGCGCGCAACGCTGATCGGAACGGTGCTCGTCGCGCTGTCGATAGCCGCTGTTGGCAGCCTGCTCGCGCCGAAGACCTACGTCGCCGAGCTCACGCTGGTGATCGACATCAAGGGCGGCGATCCGCTTGCCGAGACGACGCTGTCTTCGCAGCTGTTGTCCACGTACATTGCCTCGCAACGCGAGATCATCGCGAGCCGTAACGTTGCGCTCAAAGTCATCGACGCACTTGGCCTCGTCGACGGCACTGAGAACGTTCCGCCAGGCGTCGATCCTCGGACGGCCTACATCGGAACCGTACTCGGCCCGCTCGAGACATCCACCGGAGTGAACAGCAATCTGATCAAGATTTCCTATCGCAGCGACGATCCGCACACTGCTGCCCGTTTCGCGAACGCCATCGGCGATGCCTATATTCAGACGACGCTCGAGCTGCAGGTCGATCCGGCGCGCCGCCAAGCCGAGTGGTTCGAGGCGCAGGTAGAGAAGTTACGCGCGGATCTCGCGCAGGCGCAGAATCGCCTCGATGCCTATCAACGCGAGCATGGCGTGCTCGGCGGCGACGTGGGACGGCTCGATGTCGAGAACAGCCGCCTCCAGGAAATTTCCAACCAACTCGTCAAGGCACAGGCTGCGCTCGTCGCTGCCGAGACACGTGCACACACTGCAAGCAATTCCGATGCATCGGATCTGCTCGAGAGCCCGCTCCTGCAGAACCTCAAGTCCGAGCTCGCACGCGCCGAAGCACGACTCGCGGACCTGGGCGAACGCGTCGACCGCAACCATCCTCAGTATCGGAGCGCACAAGCAGAGGTCGCCGCTTTGCGTGCGAAGCTCGCGACCGAGGTCAAGCATGCGAAGGAATCGCTACTGCAATCCGCCGCCATGGCTCGACAGCAGGTACGCGAGCTGGAACAGGCATTGCAGAACCAAAAGGATCGAATCATCGCGCTCACGGAGCAACGCGACGAACTCGCCGTGCTACAGCGCGAAGTCGATAGCGCACGCAGTGCCTACGACGCGGCGCTTCAGCAGGCGAATCGCGCCCGCCTGGCGAGTCGCGTGGATCGCACGAACATTGCCGTGCTGAATCCAGCCATCGCGCCGACCTCTCCGGCATCGCCACGCATGGCGCTCAACCTCGCTCTTGCACTCGTCATCGGCGCGCTGCTGGGCGCGGGCTGGATTCTGTACCGCGAGCTCGCAAATCCGCGACTGCGCAGCCGCGAGGATCTCGACGACATCGTCGAACTGCAAGTGCTGGCCGAGCTGCCGGAGCTGCCGCGCACCAAACGCTTGCGCATCGGTGCCACATCCAAGCGCGTCCCGCAGCTCGCGCTGCGTCCACATCCGACATGATGAGGAGAGTCGCATGAGCCTCCCACTGGGATCGCCCCGTGCCGGGATCGCCACTCGCCCGCGACTGGGCGAGATACTGGTGGCGACTGGCGCGCTGACACCCCTGGACGTACAACGCATCGTCGCCGTGCAACGCGAACGCGGTGCGCGCTTCGGCGAGATCGCGCTCGAGCTCGGCCTCATCACTGAGGCACAGCTATCGTGCGCGCTGGCGCGGCAGATCGGCTATCCCTACGTCGAGTACGGGCGCTCACCCCTTTCCTATGCGCTCGCTGCTGCATACGAGCCGTTCTGCGCCTACTCCGAGGCCATGCGCACGTTGCGTAGTCAGCTGCTCATGCGCTGGTTCGGCCACAAGCAACGCGCCCTTGCCATCTGCTCTCCGCGGCGCGACGACATGCGCAGCGCCGTGGCGGCCAATCTCGCCATCGTATTCGCACAGCTCGGGGAACGCACGTTGCTCATCGACGCCAATCTGCGTGCGCCACTTCAGCACGATCTCTTTGGGATCGATATTCGCGCGGGTCTGGTTAACGTGATCTGTGACCA
This sequence comes from Gammaproteobacteria bacterium, assembly GCA_017577615.1. Taxonomy (GTDB): domain Bacteria; phylum Pseudomonadota; class Gammaproteobacteria; order Steroidobacterales; family Steroidobacteraceae; genus Steroidobacter. Next base: position 120,510 of record PKRE01000001.1, read on the forward strand.
ATGCGGTCCCGAGCAAGCGCTGCACAGCGTCGCGCCGTTCGACAAGCTGGCGGTCATGCCCGCGGTCGTACCGCCGAACCCGCAAGAGCTCTTGAGCAGCTCGGCATTCGCCGACTTGCTCGAGCAAATGGTTGCTCGTTATGACGTCGTCATCATCGACACCCCACCGCTCCTCGACTATGCCGATGCAGCCATCGTCGCGCAGCGCACTGGCGGATGTCTGCTGAATGCGCATCGTCATGAGACTTCGACATCCGATCTAAAGCGCTCGGTCGCACTGCTGCGCCCCACCGGGGCGACACTGCTCGGCGTGGTGATCAATGCTTGAAGAGGTTCGCATGATCGTCACTTTGCTGCTCATCACGTCGATCGTTTGCTTTGGCGTTGCGGCGCATCCTTTCACGACTTATCCACTCTCCCTGGTGCTGCTCGCCCGTCTGCGGCTCAGACGCGCACCCGAGCCGAGTACTGCCAATGAGCCACGGCTCGATTTCACGATATGCATGTGCGCATACAACGAGGCAAATGTCATCCGCAAGAAACTCCAGAACTTACTCGCGCTGCGCGAGCGCGAGCCAGGGCTCGAGATACTCATCTATGTGGATGCGGCCACGGACGATACGGCGCGACTGGTGCGCGCCTATGCCCCGCACGTGCAGGTCCACGTTGCCGAGGAACGTCGCGGCAAGACCTATGGCATGAATCTGCTCGCGGCGCGCGCGAAGGGTTCCATCCTGCTTTTCACCGATGCGAACGTCATGCTCGATATGAACTGCATTGACGAGCTGCGCAAGGCGTTTGCAGATCCGAGCGTCGGTTGCGTATGCGGCCAGCTGACGTACACGAACGAGGACGAGTCCGTGACCGCCTCGGTGGGCTCGCTCTATTGGCGTTTCGAAGAGCGCATCAAGCGCCTCGAGCAAGAGACCGGATCGGTCATGGGCGCAGACGGCTCGCTGTTCGCGGTACGTCGTTCACTTCATCGCCCGCCGCCGCCGCACATCATCGACGACATGTACGTCTCCTTCATGGTTCTGCTACAGGGCTATCGAATCGTGCAATCGCAGAGCGCACGTGCCTACGAAGCATCCGCCGCCTGTGCGGCGGAGGAGTTTCGGCGCAAGTCGCGCATCGGCTGCCAGGCGTTCAACGTGCACCGCCTTCTCTGGCCGCACCTTCGCAAGATGGATGCGCTGACCGTCTACAAGTACGTTTCGCACAAGCTCCTTCGCTGGCTGAGCATTTACTTCCTGGGCGCCGGCGCGCTGTGCCTCGTGCTCGCGCTCGTGCTCGCCGGCCAATACCGAGCCGCAATACTGCTGATTGCAAGCGGCGTACTCCTCTTCCTGCTCGGCACACGCTGGACGATCAAACCGCTGTCGCAGCTAGTCGACATCGTATCGAGTCTCGCTGGCACGGGGCTCGGCGTGTGGCAGTCGCTGCGCGGCGAGTCTTATCAAACATGGACCCCGGTAGCGACGGTTCGCAAGGCGACGGAATGACGATGCGCACTCGCATTCGCGCGCTGCTCGTGGACCCGTCTTTGTACACGGCTCCCTACGATGCAGCCTTGAGCGAAGGATTGCTCGCCGCAGGGGTGGAACCGTTGTGGGCCATCCGCCCCGTGCGACGCAACGAAGACGAGGAGATCCCCGGCACGCTTGCAGCTCCGATCTTCTACAAATGGATCGACGACACGCCACTCGTGCGCGGCCGCCTGCGCACGTTCCTCAAAGGGTGCGCACACGTGATCGGCCTGCTGCGACTGTTACTGCTCATCACGCGACGGAAGCCGGACCTCGTGCATGTGCAGTGGGTGGTCCTACCACCGATTGACCTGCCCGTATTGTGGCTTATCAAGCTGATGAGGCCGCTCGTCGTCACGGTCCATGATCCCACACCCTATAACGGCGAGCGTATGTCGCTGTTCAAGCGGGCCGCCTTCGATGCACCGATTCGTCTCGCCGACCAAGTCATCGTGCACACGCATTCTGGTCGGCAGACACTGATTGCTCGTGGCCTCGACGCGCGCAAGATTCACGTGATCCCACACGGGCCGCTGCAGTTGAAGTGCAAGCCTCGGCAACGCCTGCGGCGCGATTGGCGCTGGACGTTTGTGCTGTTTGGCGAGATCAAGCCGTACAAGGGGCTGGACATCCTCGTTGAGGCTTTGGCGCTGTTGCCGGTGCACCTTCGCTGCCAGGCACGCGTCATCGTCGCTGGGCGCCCGCGCATGGCGCTCGACGAAATCATCGCTCGTATCGAGGCGCTCGGGCTGAGATCGATCGTCGAGCTCATACCGCGTCGGCTGTCGCACCAGGAGGTCGCCGACCTGCTCGCGGAAGCAGACTGTTTCGTCTTCCCTTACAGGGAGATCGACGCGAGCGGTGTCTATTTCCTTACCAAGCCACTGGGTAAGTGGGCCATAGCAAGCCGGGTGGGCATCTTCGCCGAGGATCTCACCGACGGTGTCGACGGCGCACTGATTCCATGTGGCGACCCGCAAGCGCTGGCGGGTGCGCTCAAGCACGCATTGATCGCCAGACCGCTGCCGATTGCGCGATCCGTGACGGACTCATGGCGCGAGATCGGCCAAGCGACACGTGCGCTCTACGAACGAGCGCTCGCAAGAGGACGCGTCCCCACCACCCTCGTCGATGAGGGTCGTGCCGATGCGTAGGGCATGTCGTCCCATGTGTGAGACCCTCTCATGAGCGCGATCTCGATGAGGGCGACGCTACTCCCTGCTGCTCGCGTCAATGCAGACGACGCCGCAACGCGCCAAGCCGCACGCGCTTGCACGTTGATGGTGTTGCTGTCGACCACGGTGCTGGCGCGGTTCGGCGTGAATGTCGGCGGTGAGAGTATCGCGGTGAGCATGGCCGGGTTGTGCCTGCTGGTCGCTGTGCTCGTTCTTACGCGTCGTGCGGAGCTCGATATCGTCGCGCTGCTTCTCTACGGCTTGGTGCTCGTTGCCGCTTACGCGAGCTGGTACTTCAACACCAGCTTCGGCGCGTCCCATCGCGCTTCGTTGAGCTCGCTCCTCTACCTGTTCGCGCTGTATCTCCCGCTCGTCTTCGTGCAACGCATTCGCACACCGGCAGATCATGAGTGGCGCTGGACCATGCGCGCCTTCGGCAACATCGCCCTGTTGTGCGCGCTGGCCGGTATCGCACAGTTCTTTGCGCAGTTCGCGATTGATGCTCCCTGGCTGATCGACTTCGGCCCGTACTTGCCTGCCGCAATTCGTAACAGCGGCACCTACAACACGGCGATCCCGGTCGGCGATCTGTTCAAGTCGAACGGATTCTTCTTGCGTGAACCATCGGCATTCTCGTTCTTGATGGCTCTCGCGACGATCGTCGAGCTCAATGGCGACAGACGATGGCTGCGCATCTGCGCATTCCTGCTCGCGTTGTTGCTCACATACTCAGGCACTGGCGTGCTCGCCCTCTTGCTCGGGCTGCTCTTCCCGCTCGGCTCGAGAACCGCCGTGCGGCTCGCCGCAGTTGCCGTTGGTGGAGCGATCGTGATCGTGCTGCTCGGCGAAGCGCTCAATCTCACCTTCACGCTGAACCGCATTCAGGAGTTCGGTTCCGAACGAAGCAGCGCCTATATCCGCTACGTTGCGCCGTGGCACATCATTTCTCAGTCGATCGACTCCGATCCCTGGTCTGCGCTGTTCGGACATGGTCCTGGTTCGATCCAGCGAACTTCACAAGCCGTTCAAGCATTCGATCCGACCTGGGCGAAGCTGCTCTTCGAATACGGCTTGATCGGCTGGGTGACCACTGTAGGACTCGTGGTGTATGCGCTCGCGCGCTCCAAGGCCCCGACTCAGATCCGCGCCGTGCTCTTTTTCTCCTGGCTGCTCATGGGCGGGCATCTGCTGGCGCCCGACAACGTGAGCACACTGTACGTGCTGGCGTGCATGTGGCATCCGCACGCTGTCGCCTTCGAGTCCGCGCATGCCGCAGCCGCCAATGCGCTGTCCGATGCAAGGAACACCTGAGATGGCCCGATACGCCCCGTCCGTCAGTATCGTCATCACTTGTTACAACTATGCGCGTTACGTGGCGCAGGCGATTGAGAGCGCTCTTGCGCAAACACATCGTGCCACCGAGACCATCGTCGTCGACGACGGATCGACCGATACGTCACTAGATGTCATCAATCGTTATCGGCATCGCCTCAAGATCATTCGCCAGGACAACTGTGGGCACGTTGCGGCGGTCAATCGTGGCTTCGCCGCCAGCCGCGGCGAGATCGTTCTGTTCTTGGATGCAGACGACCTGCTGCGTCCATATGCCGTCGAAGCCGTGGCCGCTGCCTGGAGGCCTAGCTACACCAAGGTGCAGTACGAGCTCGATGTCATCGACGCCGATGGGCATCGGATTGGACGATTCTGCCGTTACGTGGCGCCCTACGATGCCGCACAGATCCAAGAAGAGTTTCGCCGCTTCGGCACGTATGTGTGGCCCGTACTGAGCGGCAATGCCTATTCGCGCTGGTACCTTGAGCAGCTGATGCCGCTGCCCGTTGCGCGGGCACCCGACGGGTACCTCAACACGCTCGCCCCGCTCTATGGCTCGATCAAGGTCGTTCACGAAGTGCTCGCCGCGTATCGCCTGCACGACTCGAACTTGAACTACCAAGGCGCGGCCCACGCATATGAGAAGCGATTCGCACAACGCGTGAGCTTGCGTCGCGTGGAGGTGCGTCATTTGCAAGAGCACGCCTCGCAACGCTCGATTGAGCTGCCGCCAGGCGATGTGCTCGACAACGAGCTCACGTTCGTGAACTACCGACTTATGCTGAAACGGCTTGGGGCGCCTTACGAGGGCAGCGAACGAGATCGGATCGAGCGTCTGTGGTGGGCCGGTCTCAACACGCTGGCACGGCGACCGTTGCCACTACCTCACAAGCTCGCGCATGCGCTGTGGCTGAGCGTGCTATCGGCAAGCCCCTCATGGCTGGCGAAACGCCTGATCGATGCGCGCTTTCGCAACGGCCCGGTATGGCGACGGTGGTATCAAAAGCGCTCGGCACAGCAAGACTACGCCGGCGCCGGCACACACGCGACGGCGAGCCGCACGAGGTGACGATGTCTGCGATGCATCTTGTACGCCAACCCGGGGCTCGCGCCAACAACGCGCCGCTCATTTCGGTGATCATTCCCAACTTCAATTATGAAGCCTATGTCGGAGCGGCGATCGACAGCGCATTGCAGCTCGATTGGCCGCGAGTGGAAATCATCGTCGTTGACGACGGCTCCACTGACGGATCGCGCGCAGTGCTCGCACGCTATGGCTCGCGCATTCGTACGATCTTGCAGGAGAACGCAGGACAGCTTGTTGCCTGCAACAGGGGATTCGCGGCATCGAGCGGCGACATTGTCATCTTCCTCGACTCCGACGACGTGCTGCACCGCTCGCTTGCTCGCGAGCTGGCGGCTGTGTGGACACCACGCGTCAGCAAGGTGCAAGTCCAGATGCGCACGATCGATGCGCACGGCCGGCCGCTCGGCAGCGTGTTTCCACAGTACTCGAAGGTACCGACGCCCGATGAGATCCGACGCTGGGCGGCGCAAAGCTCTGCGTATCCGACGCCGCCGGGCTCCGGCAATGCGTTCTCGCGATGGTTCCTCGAGCGCATATTTCCGCTCGAGGACACCTGCGGCACGGCCAACGATTCGTACTGCATTGCTGCCGCGCCATTCCTCGGCGACGTGATCACGATCGCCAAGCCGCTCGTCTCGTACCGAGTGCACGGGCGCAATCAAGGAGCGCTTCTGCGACCGGACGCACAGCAGTTTCGACGTCAGATGAATCGTGCTCGCTTGCGGCGGCAATACGCGTGCCGCATCGCGCGCACCGTCGGCATCACGCTGCGCGAAGATGCCGTCAACCGTAGCCTGACTTATCTCGCGTACAGAATCGCCTCATTGAGGAGTGACAGCGCTCTGCACCCGATCGCCGACGACAACGTGCTGCAGTGCCTGCGCGATCTTGTGCGCGCGATGTTCACGCCCCAAGGCGTCGATCTCAAGGCACGGTGCTCCCTGCTCCTGTGGGCATTTGCCGTGTGTCTCGGTCCCGAGACCATCGCGAGACGTCTCATAGCGTGGCGCTTTGCGCCCGCGACGAGACCTCGTGTGCTCAGACAGTTGCTCGCGGGTCTGCGGCTCGTACGCGCCTAGGGGGCTGCACGCGATGTGCATGATCGTGATCGCCTCAAATTAAGAGGAGCGCGGCATGAAGGTTTACTACCATCGAGTGGCGGGCGGCAACGTCGGGGACGACATGAACGCGGTGCTCTGGTCGACGCTGCTGCCGTCTCTCGATACGCTCGCTACAGCGGACTGGCTGATCGGCGCGGGCACGATCATCGATGCCCGTCTCAATTCATTGCCCGGCCGCAAAGTGGTCATGGGATCCGGCTTTCGACCGGGATCGAAACCCGCCACATGGGGCGACGACATGCGCTTTGCGGCCGTGCGCGGCTATCTGAGTGCCGCGCAATGCGGGCTCGAGCCCGATGTGGCCGTCTGCGATCCGGGGTTTCTCGTCACAAGAGCGTGGCGCTGCTACGGCACGGCACGCGGAGGCGCGATCGGTTTTGTGCCCCATGTTTATTCCGAGCGTTACTCGGCGATCGCGGCCGCAGCCGCCGACGCTGGCTTCGAGGTCGTGAGCCCTACGCTGGACATCGAAAGCTTCTTGCAACGCCTGGCGCGGTGCGCACGTGTGTACACCGAATCCCTGCACGGCGCCATCTTCGCCGATGCGCTGCGCATTCCCTGGGCTCGCATCCATGCGTGCTCGATCTACTACGAGGGAGATGACGTCGCTAATTTCAAGTGGGCGGACGCGTTTTCGGTCCTCGGCTTGGACAGCTCCGCCATCAACAGCATCGGCTTACTTCCCATCAAGCGATCCTGGAGTCGCGCGCGAGCCGCTTTACGACCTCTACAAGCATTGGCGGAGCAACGACTGATCCGCTCGCTGCGCAGACGCCAGGACGATGAGCGTCTTTTCAGGTTGTCTGACACTGCACGTCTCGAAGAGCGTCAAGCGCTCCTGCTCGAGCGGCTGCGGCAACTCGAATCCGCCTCCTGTGTGCGATCGCTGCCCACCGCTCGTACCGAGAGAAACCGCATGCGACGTGCGGCTCATCGCTTGTCGCCGCTGCGCGTCGCGGCTTTTCCGAAGCAGAACGAGAACGCGTTCCTGCGCACGTTTGCGAGCAGCCTGGAGCGGCGCGGTGCGATTGTCGATGATTTCTCTTTTCGACGCGTGCTGTTGCGACGCTACGACGTCGTGCACATGCACTGGCCCGATACACACCTGCGCACGCACTCTTGGTGGCGCGCCCTCGCAAAGCACTTACGCCTCGGTGTCACGTGCGCCGTTCTACGTGCTCGCAACACCCGCATCGTGTGGATGATGCACAACTTGCAGCCGCACGAGAAAGATCACTGGATTTCTCGCTCGCTGTTTCGCTGGTGGTTTCCGCGCACCTGCACGCATGTGATGGCTTTGACGCAAAAGGGTCTGGCGAGCGCACGGGCGCTGTACCCTCCTCTGCACGCCAAACCCAGCGTCATCGTGCCGCATGGACATTACCGCGATGCCTTTCCTCCGCCCCAGCCACGTGCTCGAGCGCGCGCGGCCCTCGGTCTCGATGACCGATTCACGTTCCTGTTCTTTGGCAGCATCCGCCGTTACAAGAACGTTCCGCATCTCATCGAGACGTTTCGTCGCCTGAACGCTACAGACGTGCGACTCATTGTCGCCGGCCGCCCAGTGCTCGGTATGCGATCTGAGGACTTGCGAGCGATCGCTGCCGACGACGAGCGCATCCTGCTGCATCTCGAGTTCGTTCCGGACGAACGGTTGGCACTGTACCTGAGCGCCGCCGACAAGGTCGTCATTCCCTTCGACAGTGTCCTCAACTCAGGCAGCGTGATGCTGGCGCTCTCCATGAATCGCAGCGTGATTGCACCGCGTCTGGGTGCGTTACCCGAGCTGCAAGCGCACGTCGGGCGCAAGTGGCTCCATCTTTATGAGGGTCAGCTCACGCCCGACATTCTGTTCGCGGCGATGCGCGATCCGCTTCAACCCACCGAAGACGAGCAACCGGATCTGTCGTACTTCGACTGGGATGCGATCGCACGCACGACACTGCACTTCTATTGCTACAGCGAAGCACCCGAGTCGTTGCACGCCGAGCGCTCTGCCGCAGTTCCCGATTCCTCGACTAGATGAGCGGTATCGATGCAGCTGACGAACAGGATCGGATCCACTGCAAGCGAAGCTGCCCACCAGGACTTGGCGTCTGATCGACTCGGCCGCACGGCTGTCCGCTCAGTCGGGTGGGTCGTGGTCGATCGCTGGGGCACACGCATCGCCTCCCTGCTGACGATCGTGGTCCTCGGACGCCTGCTCGCACCGCACGACTTCGGGCTGGTCGCCCTCGCCGCGATGTTCATGTCGTTTGCGACCATCTTCGTCGAGCAAGGGTTTGGGAAGGCGTTGATACAAAAACGCGTTCTGCGCGAGGAGCATACGCAAAGCGCATTCTGGGCGTCATTCGCGACAGCCATCGTGCTCACTTTGAGCGTGATTCTCGTCGCTCCATTGGTTGCTTCAGCGACTGGCACGCCAGAGCTCGCCGCTGTGCTGCGCTGGATGTCGATCGGACTGATCGTCAACGCGCTCACGTGCACGCCGTACGCCTTGCTCGAGCGCGACTTCAGGTTCAAAGCGCTCGCCATTCGCCGACTCGCCAGCACCGTGATCGGCAGCCTTACCGGTATCGCGTTGGCACTCGCCGGCTGGGGCGTGTGGAGTCTCGTTACGCAAACGCTCGTGACGAGCATCGTAGGGCTCGTGGCGTTGTGGGCTGCATGCGATTGGCGACCTCGGTCGCGACCTCGGCTCGCAGCGCTGCGCGAGCTGTGGCCGGTCGGTTTCGGTGTGCTCGGAATCGAGCTGCTTGCCTTCGTCGGCTCGCAAGCGGACCGCTTCCTCGTGGGTGCCTTTCTCGGTGCGCAGGCGCTCGGCTGGTACTACATGGCGATGAAGATCGTGACGATCATGATCGAGATCTTCTCCTCCGTCTTCTCGGCCGTCTCGCTACCTATGTTCTCCCGCCTCCAAGAAGACCGCGCGCGGCTGTGCACCTGGCTCTATCGCCTGACGAGCGCAAGCAGCGCGATCACCTTACCATGCTTCGCGCTCGCAGCGGCGCTGGCACCGTTACTGCTTCCCTTTGTCCTCGGTGAGCAGTGGACGGCGAGCGTCCGCATCTTCCAGGTTCTGGCGCTGCTCGGTGCGATCAACGCCGTTGCCTATTTCGACCGCAACGTATTGCTTGCGACCGGGCGAGCACGAGACGCGCTGCTTCTTACGCTTGGTCAGGCCATCCTCGGTGTGATTCTCATCTTGATTGCCGCCCCGTACGGCGTGCTCGCAATAGCGATAGCAGTCGTGGCACGTCAGTACCTCTATTGGCCGGTGCGCATAGCGTTGCTGCGTCTGACGATCGGCATTGATCCCAAACGGTACTTGGCTCAATGGTCGCGACCATTCATCGCAGCCGTGCTCACGGGCGTGGCCGTCGCAGCGCTCGTGCAACGCTGGCCGCTTGCGGACACGATCCGAACTTTGATGCTCGGCACAGGGCTCGGCGCATTGCTGTACTTGGTCATGCTCGGGGTGATCTACCCCGTTATCTACACAGATGTGCGCGAGACGCTCCTACGCACACGCAAGCAACACGCAAGGGTGCAACCATGAGAACACTACGACGATGTGCCTGCGTCCCGATCACGGCCGGTGTGCTTGTCTTGCCGATCTGGTTTGCACCCGAGCCAGCATTGGCGCAACCACCCGAGCCAGAGCCGGCATTCGTCCTGTTCATCGTCGACGAGCTGATGCACGACGATAATCTTTTCCGTGTACCACACGAAAGCGTAAACAATCCGAGCTTGCGACCGATCGAGCACGTCGAAGACTACGCCAATCAGCTCACGGTGGGAGCCCGCGCTCGCCTGCAGAGCGGACGACAAACGTTGCGGGTCGCCGCGCGCGTGAGCGATGTGCAGTTCCACCGCAACGATCAGCTCGACTACACCGGCGGACAAGCGAATTTGGCGTTGGATTGGGAGCTCGGGTCGCGCCTGAGCGGTCGGGTGCTCGGAGATTATCGACGGTCGCTCGCCAGCTACACGAACTATCGCTTCTTCGAGCGGGACATTGTCGAGGCAATCGACGGTGCGCTCGAGACACGAATCGGGATCGGCCCTCGCTTCGCGTTATTGTCGAGTGTTCGCGCCCGACAAACCGATCACAGCGATCCAGAGCGACGCAGTGAGAACTTCGAAAGCGACGCCGCGAGCGTCGGTCTCGAATACGCACCGTCGCAGACGAAGAGATTCGCTCTCGAGTATCGCTATCTGCAAGGCGACTTTCCAAACAGTCTCGAGCCATCAGGTCCGAGCACCCGCGATCGCAGCTACGAGGAAACCCTCGTCCGCCTGCGCACAGAATACGCGCTCACTGCAAAGCTGCGTCTCAGCGGCAACGTGGGTGCGCTGGCACGCGACTACGCCTCGCACGCCGTGACGGAGGACTACTCGGGCAGCGTCTGGGAGACCACGCTCGCCTGGCAACCCAGAGCGAAGCTCGGCTTCGAGCTCTCGGCATGGCGCCAGCTCAAGGCCTATGTCGACGCTGAGTCCGACTACTTCATCGCCAGAGGCGTGAGCTTCGGTCCGACCTGGGCACCTACGAACAAGCTCCGCATCGCGTTCGAGTATTTCCACGAGGAACAGGACTACATCGGCAAACCAACACTCGCCTCGGAACCCGACGCGGATGGGTCTGTGGTCATCTCCGATGATGGCCGCCGCGATGACGTGGACATCGCACGTATCAGCGCGTCGTACGCACCGCGCGATTTCCTCGAGCTCGACCTGACGTGGGCGTGTATCGATCGTGGCTCGAACCGAGCCCATCACGATTACGACGCTCGCGTCGCGAGCGTCGCCGTGCGCTTCGTCTTCTGATCACTGAGCACGACATTGCGCGTCGCAAGGAGCGAGTTGCCGCCATGAGCCAGCACATCACTCAGACTGGACGATCCGCCGCCATGAACCCTGCAGCATCGGCCTACCTCGACGCGCTACGCGCGCTCGGCGCGAATCTCGTGGTCGCGGCACACGTGCTGGCACTGTACTTCGGAATCAAGCGCTATCCGCTCGGAAGCCTTGGCGTGATGATCTTCTTCCTGCTGTCGGGCTTCTTGATCATGCAATCGATGCTTGCACGAGCCGGTCGCCCGGGACCTCAAACGGCCGGTTTCCTCGCTGACCGCAGCGCGCGCATCCTGACGCCTTATGTACCCGCGTTGCTCTTGATTGTGCTGATCGATTCTTTGTGGATAAGGGGGAATTACAACAGCGGCGGCACTAACACTGGAGCCCTCGCCTTCTTCGGCAATCTGCTGCTGCTGCAGGACCACAGCGTCTTTCAATTCCTCGAGCTCGTGGGTGCCGGCGTCGCGTGGCGCATTCGCCCGTACAACAGCGCCGAGCCCTTCTGGACGGTGGCAATCGAGATGTGGATCTACGTCGCAGCGGGACTGTTCTTCTTCTGTGCCGTGCGACGTGAACGCATCGCTCGTCTCTGGCTCATCCTTCTCACGCTCGTCAGTTTCCCGGTCGTGGTCTGGAACGCCGCAGCCGGCGGTGGCAAATCGCTCACGCTCATCTGGCTCGTTGGCGCGCTCATCGGCTTCGTCTTCTTCCACTGGCGCGCACACGGCTATGCAAATAGCCGTCTCATCGCCGCGGTCATGGTGCTCTTCGGCATGGGCGCACTCGTTGGTCGCATCGGTAAGGTGGGATTTTCACCCTATGACCTGCAGACCGCGGCATTGATCGCAATCGTGCTGTTCGGCGTGCTCGCGCATCTCGTGACTCGAGCGTCGATCTCGCCGCGCTGGCAGCGTGTGCTCGAGCGTCTCGCAGCGTACAGCTATAGCCTTTACCTGCTCCACAACACGATCCTGATTGCCGTGCTGGAGTCGCTGCCAGTGAAGGACCTGCGGATTCGAGCCGCGATCGCCGTCGTCCTCGCCCACGCGTGTTCATATCTTCTGTATTGGTCGTTCGAACGGCACTATCGCGCGCTCGCCGCGTGGTTGCGACCACGCTTCGAAATGATCTTGCGGGCTCGTCAAACCAGCGAGGCTGCATCGCCACGTCCCGCGATGGGCGCAGATCTGGCCGCCCGCAAGTCCTGAAGAGGAGGCAGGCTGCATGACAGGCCCCATTTGTGTCAGCGGTCCACGCAAGCATAGGTTTCAGCACGCTCGCGCATGGCTGACATCCTGCCTGGCAGTGCTTGTGGCCAACGCTCCATCGCCTGCGAGCCTTGCACATGAGCAACCGCAGACGCCCACGCTTTGCGGAGGCTCCGATTGCAATCGAGCAGATGATTTCCATCCTCCGGGCTATACGCTCGTGTTCGCCGACGAGTTCACGGGCACCGAGCTCGATCGCTCGCGCTGGTGCACGCGATACATCTACGGCGGCGGCCCCAAGCCGCAAGTCCCCGACCCGGAATGCCAACAAGGACGCGACGGTACCCTCGACAAGCTCAATGACGAGGTGCAGCGCTATGTCGACTTCAATGCTCGCGGTGAGCCCATGCACGTCGTCTCCTCGGGTGTGCTGCGCTTGCGCGCCACCAAGACAGGTCTAAACGAACGCGCTCCGTACGAAGCCGCAATGATACGAAGCAAGCGGCTATTCGCCCCGACACGCAACGAGAGTTTGTATATCACTGCCCGCGTCAAGCTGCCGAACGTGCGCGGCACATGGCCAGCTTTCTGGCTCAACTCCGATCGCCGACCGGATGGCACACTGAGCTGGCCGCCTGAGATCGACATCTTCGAGGGAGCGTTGAACGAGATCGAAGACACTCGATTCATGATCAGCATGGGCGGACGGATCCAATCCAAGGGGCAAACTCCAAGCGGGAAGCGGGAAGTCCTTTTCTACGCCCCCGGATACAACACGCGCTGGAACACGTACACGGCTTCGCAGCCGCTGCGCGATACGTGGATCGAAGTCGGTGCGGAATGGAGCTTCGAGCAGGTGTGCTATTTCGTGAACGGCACCCGCGTGATGTGCGAACGCTATCGATGGGCGTACAACGACGGTACGCCGGCGGCGCCCGCGCACATCCTCCTCAACCTAGCGATCGGGGGCAACTGGGCAGGTCGCCACGGCATCGCCGACGAGAAGTTTCCGACCGAGTTTCAGGTCGACTACGTACGGGTGTACGCGCTCCAGCAGGACGCCATGTGACGTGACTGCGCGCGGCGTAACGCCGCGCGCAGTCCCATTCACCACGACTTCGTCAATGCAAGCGTAAACAGCCGTCCATACGGGCTGGCCTTGCCCGGGTCGTAACCCGCCGCAGTGTTGATGAACGGCGGGTCTTCGTCGAAGACGTTGGAGACATTGAGGGAAGCGGTCAATCCGGCCAGTCTGGACGTACCGTCGAACACGTAGCTGAGGGATGCGTCTACCGTCGTAAGCGAATCCACACGGTCCCATGGGTCTTCACTCGTATCCCAGTAGCCGTGCGAGTAGTTCACGGTGAGGCCCGCCGAGAGATTCGCCAGGCTCCATCGAAGGTCTGTGCGCGCCCGGAATCTGAGCGGATAATTGATCGTCCCTACGCGCCTCAACACCGGTGCCGTAGGCGTGAGCTGCGTGTCATAACGGGTATAGTACGTGCCAGACGTGCGCGCCGTGAACGTCCCGTAGCTACTCGTGTGCCAATCGTAGCCAAGCACAAAGTCGAAGCCGCGCGCATGCGTGGCACCGCGATTCCTCGTGGTTCCATCGATGATGTAATCAATCGTCGGAGGCAGAACGCCGCTCAGTGGACGGCCGTTGTTGAGAACGGCCTGGACTTGCTCCGGCGTCGGATTGCGAATGATCACGTCCTGATAAATCTCTTCCTCCTGCAATACCGGTGCTCCCCATGCGCTGCCGATCTGCTTGTCATAGTCGATCGAGAAGTAGGTGAGATCGACACTGAGATCGGGGAGCGCAGCAGGACGCCACTCCATTCCGAGCGTGTAAGTCGTCGCTTCCTCCGGCCCCAAGTTCGGGTTGCCGCCGCGAATCGTGATGCCTCGGCTCTGTCCCGTAGGTGAGCGAGGATCGACCGCGCTCGTTGCGACATTCGCTTCACCTGGCGCTCGCAAGTCCGAAAGGCTTGGCGCACGGAACGACGTTCCGTAGCTGCCGCGCACAATCAAACTGTCGAGCGGCTGCCAAGTCAGGCCAATCTTCGGATTGGAGGTGCTCCCGAAGTCGTTGTATTCGTCGTAGCGCACCGCAAGGGAAAGGTCCAGGCGCTGGATACCCGCTCGTGCGTTCGCCGCGCCCACTATCGGCACGAACATCTCCGCATACCCGGAGATCACTTCGCGCTCGTTGAATCCATAATCCGTTGCCGGATTGTCGATCGTCCCACGCGTCGTGTCCGTGGCCAAACTGTAGCGACGGAACTCGCCGCCGACAGCGAGGCGCACCGCGCCACCGGGAAGATCGAACACGCGTCCGTCTGCACGCACCTCACCGCCACCCATCGTGTTGCGGCCGCCGGGACTGAACTGCCCAACGAAAATACCTTCGATCACGTCAGGATTCGTGCCGGGCCCGAACGGGTTCAGCGCAGTGCTTGGATCGCTGCTCGCCAGTGCCGCATCGAGCGCGGGACGGTAAATCGATCGGCTGAACGTGTAGTCGCGATTCTGTCCCCACTGGCCGGCAACGGACAAACGCCAATCCGAAGGCAGATCGAACTCGCCTCCGATGTTCACAGAGTACGTTTCGGACGTGCCGTCTGCAGAGAGGAAACCGAATTCGTCGAAGAAGCTGTACTCCACGTTGACGCTGGCGGGTGATGTACCCGCTGGCGCGACGAAGAATGCATTGCTGCTGGGCACGGTGAGGACGACGAGGTTCGTTACAGATCCTTGGCTTATGAAGCGCGGCTCGAAACGCTTGCGCGTATAGAAACCGTCCGCGAAGAGACGAAACCCGCTCGTTATGTCCTGAGACAGGTAGAAGACAGCGCTGTGCCGCTCCTGCTTCGGGATGATGTCGTTGGCTGACGTATCGCAGAGATTGCGTGTGCCAGGGACCAGCGATGCAGGATCGGGGACCGGATCATTACTGGCGGGGATCGCATACGACACGCCGTCCAGGATGATATTCCCCGGATTACACGTGGACACACGAAAGTCGTCGCCCCCGCGGGCACGCTGGTCCTGCCTGTAGAAGTCACGCTCGAGACTGCTCAAGCTGTCGTTTTTCATGTACTCGTAAGCGAACATGAGGTTTCCGCTGCCCCAGTTCGTCCCGAGCAGCTGACTGACTTGGGTGCGCTGATACGAATTCGCACTGTTGATGCGCACCGAGGTCTCGGCGCCGACAAAGTTCTTGCGCAAGATCAGATTGACCACGCCGGCAATCGCATCGGAGCCGTATATGGCCGATGCGCCATCCGCCACGACTTCCACGCGTTCCAAAGCGATCGTCGGTATCGACGAGGGATCTACGAACGCGCCCGCGGTGCCGCTCGGCGTCACGCGGTGACCGTCGACGAGCACGAGAGTGGCCACTGGCGTCAGACCGCGCAGATTAATCGCGCTCGCGCGCGACACGTTGGAGGCAGACACACCGACCGTAGTAAAGCTCGTCTCGTCGATACCGGTGCTCGTAATCTGAGGAACCTCCTTCAGAAAGTCCGCCACAGTCGAAGCCGTCGTCGCGGTCAGGTCGCTTCGTCCGAGCGCGATGGTCGGAGCGCCCACGGGTGCTACACCGCGGATACGGCTGCCCGTCACCATGATTTCGTCCGCCTCGGCGCCGCCGCTGCCTGCTCCTTCCACGTCCTGCGCCTGCGCGCTCAGGACGACGAGGAACGATGCGGCGACACCCTGCAATACGGAGCTCGCTTGGCGGTGCGTTCGCAATGCGCTCTCGCAGGCAGCCTGCAGCAGGTGCCTGCTCTTCGAAGCCAGACTCGTCACCTTATCCCTCCGATTGAATCGATTATTGTTCGTTGTCCGCGCCGCGCGCTGTCGTTGACAGCGCGTGCAGCTACGGTATGACGGTGATCGTCACTCGACGCTTCTCGTAGTCGCGCACACCTCCAGAGTGCTCTGGCTCCTCCTTCCAGCTCACTTTGAGCGCGCTGTCGGGAACGCCGAAGTCACGAAGAATGTCGGCCACCTTGCGCGCACGCTGCTCGGCCAATCCTGCTCGCTCGGTCATGATTTCCCCGTTGGAGAGGATGACGCTGCCGCGGTAACCGACCACTTCCACTCTGCGCGCATTGGTCATCACCGCGTAATCGGCCGCCTGATCGACTGTGGCTTGCTCGGCGGGAAACGGCAGATAGTTCGAGTCGAAGAAATACGGGACGACGAACTCCCATGTTTCCTTCGCAGCCGCCATTCGCTCCATCTTCGCTTTGATAGCCGCAGGCGATCGTGACGGATCTGGCGGCAGCGGAACCGCGGTGCTCTTACCCCAGGGCGGATCCCCGTCCGGAATGATCGGCCGTGGACCCTTCGTTCGATAAGCATCGCCGGGCAGAATCTGATCGCATTCCGGGCTGATCTCGTACTCCATCACGGACAGTTTCACGTCTTTCAGCACCACACCGCCGCATATTCTCGGCTCGTCCGTAACGGTACCCTCCACGAGCACCTTATGTTTGAGCTGCGGCGCGAACACGACGCCGTACGAGCGGCCCGTCTGCACCGTCAGGAAATATCGTTCCCCCTCGTAGTCCGCCACCCAGCACGGCACATCCTGCGCATCGATGACGACGGGGCATGCTACGAAGTTGCGCTGCGTTGGAGGTGCCTTGATGGTGTCCGCCGCAGACACGCCAGCCAGCCCTATACCCAGGACCAACGTTGTGACTCTCATGACGCTCCCCCCTCACAGCACGCTCATGAAGTTGGTCAGATCCTGCTTCTCTTGCTCGGTCAGCTTCATATCGAAGCGGGTGTCGTAGTACTCGACGACCTCGCGAATGGTCTTCGCCGAACCGTTCGAGAAGAAGGGGGCACGCGCAGACATACCACGCATCTGCTGCATGACGAGTGAGCCCACGTCGATGCATTTGCCGGTGACCAATGCACGACCTGGATCGTACGTCAAGAACTCGCGCCCGAGATACGGATGCGGCAACGCGTCTTGCTTACACGTCACCTTGAACACCGGCAGGTCCGGCATGTCGATTCCGAGCGCGACATTGTTGACACCGAGGTCCATCAAACCGGGCGAAATGTTGTTACCGGTCAGATGCACGCTATGACAGATCGCGCAAGTCCGCTTGTAGGGATTGCCCATGCCGATGGAATTGAACCAAGCGACATCGCGGATCCACATCGGTCGCAAGAAAAAGAGGTCGTAACCACGCGCCACCGACTCGCGAAACTTCCGCTGTTCCTCAGTCTCACCTGGCGCGACCCGCCACGAGTCGAATGACATGAAGACCGGATTCGTCCAGTTGTTACCTGGCAGGATCGACTCACCAGTGACGAGCGCCATAGGTCCAAGTGCAGGCGGCGCTCCCTTCTCTACCAAGCTACCTGCCATGATGTGGAAATCCTGAGCCACGTAGACCTGGCTTTCGAAGGCGACGATTTGCTCGATCTGCTCGTCGGTCAGAGGCGCATGCACCCGCATGTGATTGATGGCCGCCTCCGCCGCCTGAGCCTCCAATGTGGGCTGCCTGGCATCGGCCAGGATCGGAAGCCCGACTCGCTTGCCGGTCTTCGGATGAACGGCCAGTGGCTCGCCGGTCTTACCGTTGAAACG
This sequence comes from Gammaproteobacteria bacterium, assembly GCA_017577615.1. Taxonomy (GTDB): domain Bacteria; phylum Pseudomonadota; class Gammaproteobacteria; order Steroidobacterales; family Steroidobacteraceae; genus Steroidobacter. The sequence continues at coordinate 138,439 of PKRE01000001.1, forward strand.
GCCCGACAGCGAGAACGACGTCGTCACATATCTAAGGTTCGCGGCCATGCGTGGACGACGGTAGACAGAAACCGTCGGGTTGTCGCTGTTCAGACCGTACGTCGGGCTCGTGTTGCATCCAGTCGGATCTCTGACGACCTCGAGCGTGAACTCGGGCTCGATCACGTTGCCGTTTGCATCCTTGGGCGGCCAAGGCATTGCAATGCGAATCAAGCCATGATTGAGCAACAACGAGTGCGATTCCCGCTTGCCACGGGGCTTGTCCGGACAATCGGCACCGTCGACCGGATCAAACAACGGATCTGCGCCCTTGGTTGCCTCCCACCGTTCTCGAATGGTATCGAGCGACAAGCTCATGGCATCGGAGGGCTGGTGACAGGTGACGCAGGCGCGTCCGTTGGAGCCCAGCGGCTCGAAGAATGGATGCCCTTTTGTCTGGATGGGGCCTCTCTCGTGGACAACACCAAGCGTGCCTGCCGAGTTCGGGTAGCTTGCCTTGGCAGGCAAAACCACCCCCTTACCTGGCGTGACCCACTTGGACGTGATCGTTGTGGATTCCGTCCTTGCGCTTGACGCGTTCGACACACCGACACAGATTCCGCCCGCACCGATAACCGTTAGAGCGGCATACAAGGACGTCCTCGCCAGAACTGATCGACTGGCTGTCATGGTCGCGCATCCCCCTGAGTCATAGAACGGCAAGGCGCGCCACGAACCCCCGTCGTGTGCGCGCCTGGCAACGATAGACATCGAAATGCCGCGATGACCTCGCGGTCGTATATTGATGTTGTTATCAACATATCCCCCTGTTCTTGCGCGTCTTTCAGCCGGTCGCGGGAGCTACCGACCGCCGGTTTCCCGGATTATTTGTACGCTGCTTGCCGAATCTACGCTGTGCTGGCCACTTTTCAACAGGGGATCGGCTATATGCGTTATAAGTAGAATCTATAAGAGCGTTTGTGCAGCGTGTTTTCTAATCGTTGTCTTCTCAAACGCGAGTCAGGTGTGTAGACGGCCAGTCGAGTGCGCGAACGTGCTGCGCCAGAGCCGCGCGATCGCATCCAAGAAGACGGAGTCAGCGGCGAGAACGAAGTCGTGTCAACACAGAGATTAGCTGAACGATCTCCTCAGGCGACAGATTCCTGGTGAGCTTCTGCTCCGACCGCTTCACTGCGCGACGCGCATGAGCCAATGCCTCCATGCCTTTTGCCGTGAGGATGAGATGCTGTCGGCGACGATCGACGAGCGAGCGTTCGCGTGTAATCAACCCACGCGCCTCCAAGCGGTCTACGATGGCCATCATGGTCGCGCGGTCCGTCATCAAAGCGTTGGCGATATCGACCTGAGCGATGCCGTGATTGTTGGCGATGAGGGACAGCACCGTGAACTGCTTTGCGGAGATGCTGACTTCGCTGCACGCCGCGTTCGCGTCCCGGATGAACATTGCGTTTACGAGGGCGAGATTGAATCCGAGCAGCTCCAGCAGCTCGCCCATGTTTGGGCCCACACCGTCGTGCTTGCCCTCCACCGACCTTTCGTTGACTGGTCGGCGATTGATCACGGTCGCCATACACTCCCTCCCCAAGACGTACGACACGAGCTGCCGGCTCATCGGTGCGTCACGACGACGCGTCACGCCCATACGAGGTCCGCGTGACACGTCGGTCGGCGTCGAAAAGTATGGCCCGAACACGCGACCGTGTTCGGGCCCTGGTTCGGGACGAGGTGTCTATGGAATGACGCGGATGGTCGCCTTGCGCAGTTTCCAGTCCTCGACCCCGGAGCCGCGTTGCGGCTCGTCGATCCACACGGTCTTGATCGTCGATTTCGGCACGCCGATCTTCGCCAGTGTTTCCGCCAGCACGAGTGCCCGACGCCGCGGCAGGAAATCCTTCTCCACCAGCTCCTCTCCGTTCGAGAGCAACGCCGTCGCGCGATAGCCGGTGATCTCGACTCTACTGGCGTTGATGTCCTTGGCGTACTGCATGGCCTGCGTCATCGTGCGGGTGTCCCGCGTGGCGATCTGCCAATCGAATTGGTAGTACACCGTGAATTCCTTCTCCTGGTAAGGCCGCTTCGGCTTCTCGGGCTCCGGCGGACGAGCACCCGCGGGCGGACGCAGTCCCTTTGCTCGGAGCACTTCCAGTTTCTCGCGCGGACCTGGACCGCGCGGCGCGAACGGCACGGTGTACTCGGGCACGGGTGGCAACATCGTGTTGCAGTTCTCGTCGCGCTCGGGCAGCACCGATATCTTGATGTCCTTGAGCACCTTGCCGCCACAGACCCGCTCGTCGGTCGGCGTGCCCTCGATGAGGGCACGATGACCGAGCTCCGGCGGATAGACCTCCGCTGCAGAATCGATCTGGATCGTGAGGTAATACCGCTCCCCTTCGTAGTCGGCGAGCCAGCAAGGCACCGTTTCGGTGTCCTGCAGGATCGGACAAGCCACGAAGCTCAACGGCTTGGCAGACGTTCCAGCGAGCGCACTCGCACCCACTAACAGGAAAATGCCGGGAAGGATTCGAGCTTTCATGGTTAAAGCACGCTCAGGAAGTTGACCAGATCGATACGCTCTTGTTCGGTGTAACCGATATTGAAGCGTCGGTCGTAAAAGTCGACGAGCTCCCGCAGTGTGCGCGCTGAGCCGTTCGAGAAGTACGGCGCTCGCGCCGCCAACCCGCGGAACTGCTGCATGACGATCGAGCCGACGTCATAGCACTTGCCGGTGATCAATGCGCGGCCCGGATCCTGCGTGTAGATCACGCGGCCCAGGTAGCGATGCTGTGGCCGGTCTTCCTTGCACGTGATCTTGAAGAGTGGGAGCTCGGGCTTCTTGTCGTCCCATGGGCCGACGAGCGGATCCTGCGCCCACGGCAGGTTCGTCGTGCCGAGATCAACCCAACCCGCGACGAGGTCCATTCCGGTGCTCTGCATGTTGTGACACGTTGCGCACGTGCGCTTCGTCGGATTACCCAATCCGACCGTGTTGATGTGCATCACATCCCGGATCCAGAACGGCCTCAGGAAGAAAAGGTCGTAGCCGCGGGCGACCGACTGGCGGAATGCCGTTTGCTCGGGCGTCTCGCCTGCGTTCGGCTTCTTCCATGCTTCGAAATCGAAGAACACCGGATCGTCGAAGTTGTCCGCGAGCACGTTGGCGCGATTGCGCGCAAGGCTGTATGGCCCCAGCGCTTCAGGCACACCGGGAGCAATCAGCGATCCGCCGCGATGATCGAGCGCCTGTGCTGCGTAGATCTTCATGCCGAAATCGACGATGCGTTGCGCGACGGCGTCGTCGATCGGCTTCTTGGTTTCCATGTGCTTCAAGGCTGCATCGATTGCTTGCAGCTTGAGCGTCGGATGACGTGCATCCGCCATAATCTGGGTCGTGACGGGCTTGCCTGTCTCCGGATCGAAGTCGAACGGCGTCGCATTGTTCTTTGGCGTGAAGAGTGCCGGGCCGACGGGGCGTCCCTCGGCGCCAATCACGTACTTCAGGTTCGCAAACGGTCGCGGCCTGCGATACACCGAGACGTGTCCCGACGCCGCGAGACCGTACACGGGATCCGTGTTGCAGCCGGTCGGATCGCGCACGACTTCCAGCTCGAAGTCTGGGTCGATCGTGCTGCCATCGGGCGCCTTCGGCGGCCACGGCAGCGCGATGCGAAACAGTCCGCGCTCGAGCAGCAGGGAGTGCGACTTCGGATCGCCCTGCGGCAGGTTCGGACAATTCGAGCCGTCGATGGCCGCAAAGAGCGGATCCTTGCCATTGGTCGCCTCCCACCGCTCACGAATCGTGCCGACCGAAAGACTCATGCCGTCAGCAGGCTGGTGACAGGTCACGCATGCTCGTCCATTCGTGCCGAGCGGCTCGAAGAACGGATGATTCTTGGTGTCGACCGGCCCGGCGGTGTTGAGGACACCGAGCGCCCCGTGCCGGTTCGGATACATGGTGAACTCGTTCATCGGGCGCCCGTCGCCCTCTTCCCACCACTGACCGGGCATGGGCGAACCGCTCAGCACGGGATCCTCGGCATTCACGTTCGTCGTCTCCGACCCGTGCGCTGAAGCGAGTAGCACCGTGCACAGCACCATGCTGACACGTTTCGCTATCTCTCCACGGGCGCGCGGCACGCGGTGCCGCTGCTCCTCTCTTCTTTCTTCTCGATTGATCATTGTCACGCGCTCTCGAAGTCTCAGAAGCTGAATCGCACTCCAAGGCGATATTCACGGCCAACCGGATCGAACGGCTGCGATCCAATGTTCGGGAACGGCGGCCAGCGATCAAACACGTTGTTGATGCGCAAGAACACGCTCGCTGTAGCGAGGGTCTTCGGCTGCAGGTCGTAGCTCACGGTCAGGTTTGTGTAGAACGTCGAGCCGACAGAATTGATGTTCACGCCGAGCGCGTCGGCAAGACCCTCCGTGAACGTGTTGTCGACGGTGCCCCCCTCGAACCAGCGACCCTCGATGGTGGCACCGACCCGATCGCCCTGGTAACCCAGCGTTGTGAACACGGTCCAGTGCGGCGTGGTGTATTGTCCCGCAGGATCCGTGATCGTCGAGTCGATGGCCGCGATCGTCTTCAGCTCCTTGACGTAGTTGGCGAGGGAACGCAGCGTGAACTCGCCCGGAGCGAACGGCAGCAGATGATCAAGATAGAAACGGTACGCCATCTCGATGTCTACGCCGCTCGTCTTGAAACGATCGAGGTTCTCGTACTGGCGCAGCACGCCCGTCACGACACCGTTCATCGGATCTGTCGTGATGCGATCACAGTATGATTGCACGCCTGCGAGGTAGCACTGATCGAGCACTTGCTGACCCGTGAGCGTGCCGATCTGCCCATCGATGTCGATGCTGTAGTAATCGGCAGAGATCGTGAAGCCGTCCAGCCAACGAGGCTCGTAGACGAACCCTCCGGTAAACGTATCGGCTTTCTCAGGGCCGAGTTGGCGATTGCCCATCGTGGTCACCGGTGCCGGCAGGAGGTCAGCCGTGAGCGGATGACGCAACACTTGGACCGCAACCTGCGTTGGCGTGAAAAGCTCGCCCAGGTTGCCTGCACGAATATCGCGCGACTGCGTGGCGCGAATCCGCCACTCGTCGTTGATCGACCAGCTCAGACCCACTTTCCAGGTCGTCACGCCACCGGAAGAGCTGTAGTCGGTGTAACGTGCGGCCAGGCTCAGGTCCAAGTCCTCCGCGAAGGCGGCGCCTTTGGCGAGCGGCAGGATCGCCTCGCCATAGATTTCCTTGGCGTCGTACTCGCCGACGATGCCCTTGCGGTTCGTCGTCTGCCATCCGTTCGCTTCCGATATCGGATCGGCGACCGCATCCACTTCTTCCTTGCGATACTCGAGACCGGTCGCCACAGCGATCGGACCCGCCCACGTCGAGCCGAGGCTGCCTTCGAAGTTCAGCGCCGCGACCGTTTGACGCGTCTTCGTCTTGAGCCAGGACGTGCCGGTCACGTAGCTAATGGCCTCCGGCGAGGGCGAGCCGTGGCCGAACAGATTGAAGGGCACGCAACCGGCTGCCGCTTCGCGCACCGCAGCCGATGGACTGAGTGTATCGGCGCAAACAATGTTGCCGTTCCCGTCTCGGACTGCGTTGATCGCGCGCCGGAAGTTGGCAATGTTCAGATTGCCCTTGCGCACCTGCTGAGACTCGTTCTCGCCGACTTGCACGTAGGCATCCCAAGCCCAATCGCCTGCGAGTTCGCCCTGCAGCCCAAGCACGGCCCGATACAAGCTTGGCGAGCCATCCTCGGTGCGGAACTCACCCATCCCCGGATCGCGGAAGGTGCGACCCATCGCGAAGCAGGTAATCCCTTCAGCGAGCATCTGCTGCCGGACTGAGTCGGGCAGGAACGCGTTGTCGATGTGCACGTTGATGGAGCCGAGCGCCGACGCCAGTGTCGTCGCCGTGCAGTCGTTCACCGGCGTCAACGAGCCGTTGTTGCGCGCGGGCACGCCGTATCCTTCGGAAATCGAGTGCGCGTAGCTCAGCTCAGCAAAGAGATTCAGCGTGTCGGTGAGCGAATAATCCAGGTGAGCCATCAACGAGTAGCGCTCGAGCGGATACTTGACATCACCACCGGGCACGGGTGTCTCGGCGAAGTTGTCCGTGCCACCGATCATGGTGTTACCAAACACCTCACCGTAGCCGAACTCGTACGTCGTACCATTCGGCCCGAACGCGAGACCTCGCAAAGGACCTGACGTGATCAGGCCGCCCGCGGAGACGTCCGAGCGGCGGGCATCGCTCGTATAGATCACGCCGGGGAGCCCGTTGGTCGCGTAATCGCGGTTACCGACCTGTCCGCGTCCTGCCCAGGGGCGCGAGATGTTCGGCGGCTGCAGGCCACGAATGCCTTGGCTCTTCGCATACTCGCCGCCAACGATGAGGTAGCCACGACCGTTGGCGAAGAACGTGCCGCCCGCAAGCGAGGCGGAAAAACCCTCGTTGTCTTCGTAATCCGAGATGCTTCCCTGCACGCTTGCTTTCAGCCCTTGCAAGCTGTCATCCAAGATCAGGTTTACCACGCCTGCGACAGCGTCCGAGCCCCATGACGCGGAGGCACCGCCGGTCACGACTTCCATGCGGCTGATCATGCTGGCCGGGATCACGTTCAGGTCGACCGTGCCATCGGCCTCGGTCGGCACGTGCCGACGTCCATTCACGAGCACCAACGTACGTTGCGCACCGATCGAGCGCAGGTTTGCGTACACGTTCGCACTCGAGCTCGGCGTGGTCCAACGGAAAGTCGGGATCTGCACCAACGCATCGGACACTTGCATCGGCGCCGTACGCATCACGTCTTCTGCACCGACAACCGATGTCGGCGTCGGCGCGGAGAATCCCTCAACGCGCGTGATGCGTGAGGCTGTCACCGACACGGTCTCGAGCTCAGTATCCTGGGACTGCAGTGTCTGCTCTTGGGCGAGAGTCGCAGGCGCAATGCACACGAGAGAAGCGGCTGCAAGGCCTGGCCATTGTTTTGCGCGCACGATAGCGTGCACGACTGCACGAATCTTGCTCAAAGTCATCCCCCCCCCTGAGGTACTGGGATTGTCGTTCGAACTGGACTAGATTTTCGGCTTCTGCGAGCCGACGAGTATCACCTTCAAATGCACATGGCTCGCGCCATGCTACAGTTCGGCGTCACGTCGCGCCGGGTCTGAACGAGGCGGGAACTCTCGTTGATCTGAGAACGGATGGCGTGGACGTCGTCAGACAATACATGTCGCTCCCCTGAAAATATGTGGCGATGCGCGACCTCTGGGGCGGCCAGCATCGCTCAATTTGATATGCCTCGCAAAATATACGACAAGCATACGGATAAGGGAGCTTTCGAACCGCAATATTCCTTATAACGAAAGCGGATAATCGGCTCGTGTCCTACGCTGTCATACGCTGGGCGCAGACGCGCTTTGTGCATGTCGAGAACTCTCGCCAGCCACCGACGTGGCCTTTATGGAACGATCAACGTCGCGGCCCTCGGCAGCCGCAATCCACGGCGAGAGCACGGCGACCGCCGCCGCGACATCATAGACGGCGGTCGCCAATGGACTGCAGGCAAGATGAGAGATTAGGGGGGATACCTCAGTCGCGATAAGGCCGAATCGTAACGATTCGACCTTCTTTGTCGTAGTGCAGCTCCGTCATTTTCACGGAGCGCAGATGCGTCACGCCGTTCGACAACAAGGAGTCGTGATAGAACAGGTACCACTTGCCTTGGAATTCGCAAATGGAGTGGTGAGTCGTCCAGCCGATCACCGGTTCGAGAATCTTTCCTTGATACGTGAACGGCCCGTACGGATTGTCGCCGATCGCGTAGCAGAGGAAGTGCGTGTTACCCGTGGAATACGAGAAGTAGTACTTGCCACGGTACTTGTGCATCCAAGGCGCTTCGAAGAAGCGACGCGCGTGATCCCCGGCGCGCAGCGGCTTGCCGTTCTCGTCGAGGATCACCACTTCACGCGGCGGCTCGGCGAACTGCTTCATGTCTGGGGTTAGCCGCGCAACGCGGGGCCCGAGCGCCGGCTCATCGTCTGCTGGCTCTTCATTGCGCTCGTCGTACACGTTGTCACGGTACTTCTGCAGCTGTCCGCCCCAGATCCCGCCGAAGTACATATAAAAGTTCCCATCGTCGTCCTCGAACACCGCAGGATCGATCGAATAGCTGCCTTCAATCGGTTTTGGCTCGGGCTTGAACGGGCCTTCGGGGCGCTCGCCCACCGCGACGCCGATCTGAAAGATTCCATCCGGTCGCTTCGCCGGAAAATAAAAATAGTACTTGCCGTCCTTCGTGGCCGCGTCCGGTGCCCACATCTGCCGCTCAGCCCACGGAACATCCTTGATGTGTAGGGCCACACCGCAATCGACCGCCTGGCTAGTGGGCGAATCGAGCCGCAGCACATGGTAGTCCTCCATCGCGAAGTGATCGCCGAGGTCGTTGAACGGAATGCCCGCATCGATATCGTGCGATGGATAGATATAAATCTTCCCCTCGAACACGTGGGCGGAGGGATCCGCAGTGTAGATATGTGTCACCAGCGGCTGAGAGATCGCCTTGGCCGCCAGCGCTTTGTAGTCCACGTTCTTGTCGTCCGCCATCTCACTCACTCGATAATTGGTCAATGATCAAGGAAGGGGCACGACTTCGATTCCCCATCCCTATCCTTCAACGCGACGCGACGCGTCGCGCAGCGAGATCGGCTTCGATTCTCGCTTCCATCGCTTTGTTGATCTCGTAGAAGAACAACAACGCGCAGCTGATGAAAAACGGAATGGCCGAGTACACGCTGATCGCCAACTTGATACCTTGCACGACTTCAGGCGTCTGCTCGACCGCGTCGCGCACATAGCCGTAGATGTCGAGGATCTTCGCGACGAGCGCGCCGCCGACTGCCAACCCGAACTTCAGGCCCAGAATCATCGCGGAGAAGATGATGGCCGTCGCGCGACGGTGATTCTTCCACTCCGAGTAATCTGCCACGTCGGCGATCATCGCCCACAACAACGGGATCGTGATGCCATAGGAGAACCCGTGCAACACCTGCGAGATGAAGATGAGCCCAATCGTGTCCGGCGGATAGAAAACGAAAACGAACAGGAACAAGGCAGAAATGAACAGCGCCGTGCCGTATACGTTGCGCTTGCCGAAGCGATCTGCCAGTGGTTTCGAGAAGGCGATGCCAACGATCATGAAGATGATGCCACCGCCGTTGAAAATGCCGAAGCCAGAGGCCACCGGATCGTCTGGCCAACGGAATTCGCCGAGGCCGATTCCCGTCAACACCGAATTCAAGCCGCCGATGAAGGCATTGAAGCCGATGTCGTCGAGAAAGCGGGCGAGCGCAGCTTCATCCACGTAGTACTGGAAGTAATAAATGTACGTGCCGCCCTTCAGTGCCAGTGTCACGAACACGAGCACCGTGACGACGAGCAGCAACGCCCAAGGCTTGTTACGGAGCAGATCCGATAGATCCTCTTTCACGGTCGTTTTCTGCTCCGGCGCCGGCACGACGCGTTCCTTGGTCGTAAGGAAGGTTATGATGAAAAACACGGTGCCGATGATCGCAAAGAACGTCATCGCTTTCTGGAACCCAACCGCTTGATCACCGTCGCCGAGCATCAGCACGAGCGGTAGCAACAGCACCTGGATGATGAACTGGGCCACCATCACCGCGACGAAGCGATAGGCAGACAAACTGTTACGCTCGGCCATGTTGCCGGTGAGCACACCGCTCATCGCCGCATACGGCAGGTTGTTCGCTGCGTAGATAATGACCAGCAAGGTGTATGTGATCGCCGCGTAATACACCTTGCCCTGCTCACCGAGATCCGGCGTTGTGAAAGCAAGCAGCGCGAACACACCGAACGGTACCGCGGTCCATAGCACCCACGGCCGGAACTTCCCCCATCGGGTATTCGTGCGGTCTGCGATGAGGCCCATGATGGGATTGAACAGCACACCGCCGACCAGACCGCCCCAAAAGATGATCGCCGACGCTGTCCCAGCGGGGATCTTGTAGACGTCGGTGTAGAAAAAGGCGAGAAAAGTGATGAACGTTTGGAAGATGAGATTGGCGGCCAGATCCCCCAAGCTATAGCCGACCTTCTCGATGACGCTCAGCTTTTCAGTAGTAACCCCCGGCTTCTCCGCGATAGCGTCCATAGGCGTTCTCTTCTTGTGTTAACGGTAACGGCCGCCGAAGGATAGACGCGCCGGCGCCCGACGGCCAGCCTTTGGCGGCACGAGAGGAGGATCGTTAGGGGAATCCCTCAACGCTGCGCTTGGGGCTCGGGGCTCGCGAATCACGGAGCGGAGACCAAGGCTCACAGCCCATACCCGCCCGCCCAAAAAGAAAGCCCCGCCGAAGCGGGGCTCTCTGCACTCCTGTGGAAGATTTCGGCACGCGCCCGGCTGACCAGGCGCCAGCCGGCCGGTCGGCCAGCTATCACATATCCATGCCGCCCATGCCGGCACCGGCACCATGAGCGTGCTCGGACTCCTCCTTCGGTGCCTCGGCGACCATCACCTCGGTCGTCAGGAGCAAACCGGCGACGGACGCGGCATTCTGGAGCGCCAAGCGCGTGACCTTCGTCGGATCCAAAATGCCGAGCTCGAACATGTCGCCATACTCTTCCGTCGCGGCGTTGTAGCCGAACGTGCCCTTACCTTCCTTCACCTTGGCAAGCACCACGGAAGCGTCCACACCGGCGTTGGTGACGATCTGACGCAGCGGCTCCTCGATGGCTCGGGCCAGGATGCGAATACCGTAGGTTTGATCCTCGTTCGCACCCTCGAGCTTCTCGATCGCCTTCTGCGCGCGGATGAGCGCCACACCACCGCCCGGCACCACGCCTTCTTCGACGGCTGCACGGGTTGCGTGCAACGCGTCCTCGACGCGAGCCTTCTTCTCCTTCATCTCGACCTCGGTCGCAGCACCGACCTTGATCACGGCGACACCGCCCGAGAGCTTCGCCACGCGCTCTTGCAGCTTCTCGCGGTCGTAATCGCTTGTGGCTTCCTCGATCTGCTTCCTGATCTGCTCGACGCGTGCCTTGATGTCCTCGGGCTTGCCCTTGCCGTCGATGATCGTGGTGTTCTCCTTCTCCACGATCACCTTCTTGGCTTCGCCGAGGTCGCTCAAGGTCGCCTTCTCGAGCGACAGACCGACTTCGTCCGAAATGACCGTGCCGCCCGTGAGAATGGCGATGTCTTGCAGCATGGCCTTGCGACGATCGCCGAAGCCGGGAGCCTTGACGGCTGCAACCTTCACGATGCCGCGGATCGTGTTGACCACCAACGTGGCGAGCGCTTCACCTTCAACGTCCTCGGCAACGACGAGGAGAGGACGACCAGCCTTCGCGATGGCCTCGAGCAACGGCAGCAGCTCGCGAACGTTGCTGATCTTCTTCTCGTAAAGCAGGATGTACGGGTTCTCGAGCTCCGCGGTCTGGTTCTGCTGGTTGTTGATGAAGTACGGCGACAGATAACCACGGTCGAACTGCATACCCTCCACGACTTCGAGCTCGTTCTCCAAGCCCGAGCCTTCCTCGACCGTGATCACGCCTTCCTTGCCGACCTTTTCCATCGCATCGGCAATCGTCTTACCGATGGACTCGTCCGAGTTCGCGGAGATCGTACCGACCTGTGCAATCGCCTTCTGATCCTTGCACGGCTTCGACAGCTTTCGCAGCTCCTCGACCACAGCGGCAACGGCCTTGTCGATACCGCGCTTCAGGTCCATCGGGTTGGCACCCGCCGCGACAGCCTTGAGACCCTCGCGCACGATCGCCTGCGCGAGCACAGTCGCGGTCGTCGTACCGTCACCGGCTTCGTCAGAGGTGTTGGAAGCGACTTCCTTCACCATCTGCGCGCCCATGTTCTCGAACTTGTCCTTGAGCTCGATCTCCTTGGCCACCGAGACACCGTCCTTCGTCACGGTGGGAGCACCAAAGCTCTTCTCGAGGACGGCATTGCGACCCTTGGGACCGAGCGTTGCCTTGACGGCGTTTGCGAGGATATTCACGCCCCGCAGCATGCGGTAACGGGCGTCGTCGCTAAAACGTACTTCTTTAGCAGCCATATCTGTACAACCTCTAAAACGTTCTTTGCGTCGCACCGGCGCCAAGGCCGGAGTTCACAATCTGCCAATGGGCGAAGCGTGCTCTGACCTCGGTGCTGATCCTGGGCTAAAGGATCGAAACCCGCTTCGCTTCCGGGTGCACCTTGACCGAATCAGGACTCGATGACGGCCATCACATCCTCCTCGCGCATCACGAGGAGCTCCTCGCCGTCGACCTTCACTTCCGTGCCGCTGTACTTACCGAACAGGACGTTGTCACCCACCTTGACGTCCAGCGGACGCACTTCGCCGTTCTCGAGGATCTTGCCCTTACCCACGGCGATCACCTTCCCCCTGATCGGCTTCTCGGTCGCCGTGTCCGGGATCACGATTCCACCGGGAGAGGTGCGCTCCTCTTCAACGCGCTTGATGATCACGCGGTCGTGCAACGGGCGGATCTTCAGTTTGGTGTCAGCCATAGGATCAAACCTCGAATCAGGGTCGAAAGTGATTGGATATGCGTGGGAAACACGAGAGGTGCGTGCTACGGTAGCGGGGTTTCCCTGCGCCTTAGCACTCACCCCAGGCGGGTGCTAATAATAGGGGGGCCTCTTCGGATTGCAAGGCCGTCGCGAAGCGACAAATGCGGATCGAGAGCGCCAGTCTACTGTAAAAAATGAATTCAGACAGGGATATATCAGGTCTATAAAGGGGCCTCGGACCCGCCCCTGCACCATCTTCGACCGGTCGAGTTCACCATTTCCCATGCAAGCTACTGATTCGATTGTCATTGCCCTGACCACCTGCGCAGACGACGAGACCAGCAGACGCATTGCGGAAACGCTCGTCGGCGAGCGGCTTGCTACCTGCGTCAACAGAATCCGAGATGTGCGGTCTACTTATTACTGGGATGGTCGCCTGCAGGACGACAGCGAGGTTCTGCTGGTCATCAAGACGACCGAATCACGCTTGCCTGCCCTGCAAGAGCGACTCAAGGCCATCCACCCCTACGAATTGCCAGAGCTCGTCGTCATACCAGTCATCGGCGGGAACGAGGCGTATTTGCAATGGGTCCGAGAAGGCGTGGCGGAAAAGGGAACGAGCAAGTGAGCAAAGAACGGGAGAGCCGGCTTGCGGCTTGGAGGCTTGGCGCTTGGAGCCCGGAGCTTGGGGCCGGATTCGTCGCCCTGCTGCTGGCGTGCCTATCCTTGGCCTATCAGCCTGCCCGAGGCGCCGACGACTTCCTGCCGCCGCAAGAAGCCTACAAGTACACGGTGCGGGCGACTGACGATCAGATCGTCGTGACCTGGACGATCGCGCCTGGATACTACTTATACAAAGACAAGATGGCCGTGGCCTCCGCGCTCGAGGGGGTGCAGCTCGGCGAGCCGGCGTGGCCTCGCGGCGAGGACCACGAAGACGAGTTTTTCGGCCGGCAGGAAATTTATCGCGGCAGCATTGACGTGCCGGTGCCTGTGTTAGCGACCGGGACCAGGCCGAGGATCTTGCCCATCGAGCTCAAGCTGCAAGGATGCGCCGATGCCGGGCTCTGCTATCCACCTATGAGGTGGAAGACGGAGGTCACTCTGCCGGCACCTGCACGTACGTCTCTGGTCAGCACAGTCCGGAGCTTCCTGCCGAGCGCGGGCCGCTCGCGCCAGGACGAGTTTTTGCCGCCCGACGAAGCCTTCCGCTTCAGCGCGAGCGTGCCACAGCCGGACGCCGTGACGCTCACCTGGGTGATCGCCGACGATTACTACCTATATAAGGATCGTATCCACGTCGCGACGGGCAGCACGGACGTGCAGCTCGGCCAGCTCTTGCTGCCAAAGGGCAGGCGAAAGCACGATGAGTTCTTCGGCGACGTCGAGGTGTACTACGAGCTCGTCGAAGCGACCTTGCCGATCGCACGGCCTGCGGGCTCGAACCGGACGCTCGACCTGACGGTCACCTATCAAGGTTGCGCCGAGGCAGGTCTCTGCTACAACCCGATCACGAAGACCATTTCGCTTGACTTGCCGCCGACGAACGTCGCGACCTCCTTGCCGGGCACTGGGCAGTCATCGACCGGCGCTCCGCTCGCCGAACAGGATCGTCTTGCTGCCTTGATTCGTGAAGGTCATCCTGCGCTCGTGCTGGCCACCTTCTTCGGCTTAGGTGTGCTGCTGTCGCTCACGCCGTGCGTTCTGCCGATGATTCCGATTCTCTCCGGCATCATCGTCGGACAAGGAGCGAAGGTCACCCCCGGCCGAGGCTTCGCACTGGCGTTCACCTACGTCCAGGGCATGGCACTGACCTACGCTGCCGCCGGCGCCGTGTTCGTGTTGGCGTTCAAGCAGGCGCCGCAGGCATTTTTCCAGCAACCCTGGATCGTCGCGCTCTTCGCGGCGCTCTTCGTCGTGCTCGCTCTTGCGATGTTCGGCGTGTTCACGCTGCAGATGCCAAGCGCTCTGCAAACCCGCTTGACGAACGTGAGCAACCGACAGAAGGCGGGAACGTTCGCGGGGACGTTCGTGATGGGCGCCTTGTCCGCGCTCATCGTGACCGCGTGCGTCGCACCAGCGATCATCGCAGCCCTGTCGGTGATCAGCCATTCCGGCCAGATCGCGCGTGGCGCCGGCGCGCTGTACGCCACGGGCCTAGGCATGGGCGTGCCACTGCTTCTCGTTGGGGCATCGGCTGGATCGCTGCTGCCGAAGGTCGGTCCGTGGATGGACACCATCAAGTCCCTGTTCGGCGTGCTGTTTCTCGGTGTCGCGATCTACCTGCTCGATCCCCTCCTGCCGCCTGCCTTGTCGATGTTCCTATGGGCAGCACTCGCCCTGATCACGGGTTACTGGATATTCTCGCTGAAGAAGACCGACGGCACTCCGGCTGCCGCACCGGTGCGGGCCGTCGGCCTGATGGCCGTCTGCTACGGTGTGCTGCTGCTTGTCGGGGCCGCCTCGGGCAGCGAAGACCCGTTGCAGCCGCTCGACCGGATCCGTGTAGATGCGATGGGCGGTGCAGCACCGCCGCAAGCGGGCTTGAGCTTTCGCACGATCAAAACCGTCGAGGATCTCGAGCGCGAGCTGGCGGCTGCCAGCGCGGCGGGCCGGCCGGTGATGCTCGACTTCTATGCCGATTGGTGTGTGTCGTGCAAGGAAATGGAAAAGTACACCTTTCCAGACCCAACGGTGCAGGCTGCGCTCTCCGAGGCGGTGCTTCTCAAGGCCGACGTCACGAAGAACGACGCCGATGATCAGGCGTTGCTGAAACGATTCGAGATCTTCGGACCGCCTACCATTGCCTTTTTTGGGCCTGACGGCAAGGAGCGAAAGAGCTTTCGTTTGGTGGGCTTCTCACCGCCAGAGAAGTTCCGCGATCACGTCGTTGCAGCGTTCGCTTCGTAACCGTCAGCGCCGCCGCACTGACAGGCGGCGGCGTTGCATTCACGGTGGATCGCCGCTCTGGTCTCAGTACACTGATATGATTTCCTCGCACTCGACACCATGAGATCTCTTGTCTACGTCGTCGTGTCGTTGCTTGCCGGCGCGACCGGCTTTTTTATCTATCGCCAAGCGATCGGGCCGCACGTAGCGGATCACGTCGCGAGCTCCTCTGCCTCGGCGAGACAGCCTGCCGACTCGTCCTCAGCGGACGCTGCTGCTTGGGAAGCGCCGAGCGAGCTGCCGGACTTCACTCTCGTCGATCGCGAGGGAGTATCACGCTCGATCCGCAGCTGGCCGAACAAGTCGCTCATCGTGAATTTCTGGGCAACATGGTGCGCACCGTGTCGACGTGAAATCCCGTTGCTGAAGCAGATCCAAGAAGAGCACGGGGATGAAGGATTTCAGGTCGTCGGCATCGCGGTCGATTTCCGCGAGGATGTGCTCGAATACGCGGAGGAGATGGGCATCAACTATCCGCTGCTCATCGGCGAGCAGGACGCGCTGGATGCGGCACGAGCGTTCGGGCTGACCACCGCTGCGCTGCCGTTCACGGTCTTCACCGACGCCCAGTCGCGCATCATCTTGAGCCACCTCGGCGAGGTCACGGAGGCCGAGTCGAAAATCCTCCTCGATGTCGTTCGTCGCGTGAACGCCGGCGAGCTGACTCCTGCCGCGGCGCGAGCCGTTGCGGCCAAGCAACTGGCAGCGCTTGAAGAAGCCGAACCGGCGGCTTGATGTTGCGTTTTCACTGTCGTGTCAGACTGCTCCGCCAGCGACGAGCTGCAGTAAACTATCGCCAAAAAGCGCGAAATGTGATTAGACTTGCGGCCATCTTGCACAATTGGGTCGAAAGAGCGGCCGCGGCTCTCATATGGCGCACCTGTTACTGCTCAATGGTCCTAACCTCAACCTGCTCGGTAAGCGGGAGCCGGGTCTCTATGGGGCAGTGACGCTCGAAACCATCGTGGCGCGGGCCTCAGCGTTGGCGGCAGAGTTCGGCCACCGGCTGTCCGCGTTCCAAAGCAACTCCGAAGCAGAGCTGATCCTCAAGATCCATGAAGCGCCCGCCACCCACGTCGCCTTCATCATCTTCAACCCTGCGGCGTTTACTCATACGAGCGTGGCGCTGCGCGATGCCTTACTCGCCGTGAAGATCCCATTCATTGAAGTTCATCTGAGCAACGTGCAGGCGCGCGAGCCGTTCCGACATCATTCCTATTTCTCCGATATCGCGGCCGGCACGATCACAGGATTCGGGGCGATCGGATACGAGCTTGCCGTGCGCGCGGCGGCTCAGCTGCTCGCGCAGGCGCCTTCGGCAGAACAGTCATGATGCTGCACGCATGGTCATAGCTGCGTGAGGCGTTCCCAAAGTCGAGTTATCACCGCTGTTTTGATCGTCCGGTAGACCGCAGGGCGTCATGGCGGAAAAGAACAAGAGGATGCTGCATGGACATACGAAAAGTTAAGAAGCTGATCGAACTGCTCGAAGAGTCGGGCATCGCCGAGATCGAGATCAGCGAAGGCGAAGAATCGGTTCGCATCAGCCGCTATCCGAAGGGAAGCGTTGTCCCGCAGGCGCCCACTGTGCACTACACTAGCGCGCCGGCGGCCGCGCCGACGCCTCCGGCGCAAACACCTGGTGAGCCGACCTCGCAAGCGACCCCATCGGCGCCGCCGGTGGCTCCAAGAGCCGAGCACACAGTGACCGCGCCGATGGTCGGTACTTTCTATGCCGCTCCCAGCCCGGGCGCAAAGCCATTCGTCGAGATCGGCAGCGAAGTCAATGTCGGCGACACGCTGTGCATCATCGAAGCGATGAAGATGATGAACCAAATCGAATCGGACAAAGCCGGTCGTGTCACAGCCATCCTGGTCAAGAACGGCGATCCGGTCGAATTTGGGCAGCCGTTGTTCATCATTGAGTAGCCGAGCTGCTGGGCTCTGGACTGCCGCGCTCTGGACAATACGGCCAGAGCACCTGCGATTGCGCCTCCTCTTTCGCCAGAGCTCAGAGCCCGAAACCAAGCAGCCCTAAGAAACAGAACATGCTCGAGAAAGTCGTCATCGCTAATCGCGGCGAAATTGCCTTGCGCATCTTGCGCGCGTGCCGTGAGCTCGGAATCAAGACGGTCGCGGTGCACTCAACCGCTGACTACAACCAAAAACACGTCCTGCTTGCGGACGAGTCTGTTTGTATCGGACCACCGCCCGCCAAGGACAGTTACCTGAACATGCCCGCGATCATCAGTGCGGCCGAGGTCACCGATTCGGTCGCCATCCATCCTGGCTACGGCTTTCTGGCCGAGAATGCCGATTTCGCCGAGCGCGTCGAGAAAAGCGGCTTCATCTTCATTGGCCCGAAACCCGAGACCATTCGACTCATGGGCGACAAGGTTTCCGCCATCAAAGTGATGAAGGCAGCGGGCGTGCCGTGTGTGCCTGGGTCGGACGGACCACTTAGCAATGACCCCGATGAAAACTTCCGGATTGCACGCGACCTCGGCTATCCCGTGATCATCAAGGCTGCAGGCGGTGGCGGCGGCCGCGGCATGCGCGTCGTGCACTCGGAAGCGACGCTGCTCAACGCCATCAACGTCACCCAGGCCGAAGCGACGGCGGCATTCGGCAACGGCGAGGTCTACATGGAGAAATTCCTCGAGCGGCCGCGCCACATCGAAATCCAGATCCTTGCCGACAACTACGGCAATGTGATTCACCTCGGCGAGCGCGATTGCTCGTTGCAGCGCCGTCACCAGAAGATCATCGAAGAGGCACCGGCTCCGGGCATCACGGCCAAGCAGCGCAAGTCGATCGGCGAGCGCTGCATTGCTGCGTGCCGCGAGGTGGGCTACCGCGGTGCCGGGACGCTCGAGTTCCTGTATCAGGACGGCGAGTTCTACTTCATCGAGATGAACACGCGCATACAGGTCGAGCATCCGGTCACCGAGGAAGTCACCGGCATCGACATCGTGAAAGCCCAGCTGCGCATCGCCGCCGGCGAACGCCTGCCCTGGACGCAGAATGATGTGATCATTCGCGGTCATGCGATCGAATGCCGGATCAACGCCGAGGACCCGAAGGGGTTTATCCCCTCACCCGGTCCAGTGAAGCTCTTTCATGCACCGGGCGGGCCCGGCATTCGCGTCGACAGCCACCTGTACAGCGGCTATACGGTCCCGCCGTACTATGATTCGTTGATCGGTAAGGTCATCGCCTACGGCGAGGACCGCGACACCGCCATTGCCCGCATGAAGAATGCGCTATCGGAGATGGTGATCGAGGGCATCAAGACCAACATCCCGTTACATCAGGAAATTTTCAATCACGCCGCGTTCAAGAGCGGCGGTCTCGACATTCACTACTTGGAGAGACGACTCGGCATCAAGTGAGGAAGCAGACCGCTCGGCCGCCATGCCTTTCCTGCAAGTCACGTTGACCATAGGTTCGGCGGACCCTGCGCCGTTCGAAGAAGCGCTGTTTGCGGCCGGTGCGAGCTCGCTGACGTTCGAAGATGCCGAGGACACGCCGGTGTTGGAGCCAACTCCCGGCACGACGCCGCTCTGGCCGAAGGTACGTATCAAAGCCCTTTTCGACCCGAGCGTGGCGCATGCCGACATCCGCGCTGCGCTGCATGCAGTGGCCGGCGACGCCGTGCCCGAGCTAACGTTCGAGGTGCTCGAAGATCGTATATGGGAGCGCGAATGGTTGAAGGATTTTCGACCGATGCGCTTCGGAGATCGGCTGTGGGTTTGCCCTGGGGGGCAGCTTCCTCCGGATCGGGACCCCGACGATGAATCACATGTCACGGTCTTCCTCGACCCGGGACTTGCGTTCGGCACCGGCACTCATCCGACCACGGCGCTCTGCTTGGAATGGCTCGATAGGGCGCCGCTCGTAGACAAACGCGTGCTGGACTACGGCTGCGGGTCGGGCATCCTAGCCATCGCGGCCCTCAAGCTCGGCGCGCTGGAGGCGCTCGCCGTCGATATCGACGACCAGGCGCTCATTGCGACCCGCGATAACGCTGCGCGCAACGACGTTGCTGGCCGCTTACGTGTCGGTGGTGTCGAAGCAGTCCGCGACTTTACGCCGGACGTCGTGCTCGCCAACATTCTTGCCGAGCCGCTGTGCGGGCTGGCATCGCGCTTTGCGGAGCTGCTGGCGCCGGGCGGAAGGCTGGTGCTCTCCGGCATTCTGGTCAGTCAAGCAGCGCAAGTAGCCGAGCGCTATGCGCCGTGGTTCGATATCTCCCTCGCGGCACTGCGCGAAGACTGGGTGCGCCTAGATGGTGTGCGTCGCGCCTCCTGATCCATGCTGACCCAATGTCCCAACTGTCGAACCATCTTTCGCGTCACACGCGAGATTCTGCGTGTAGCGGATGGCCAGGTGCGTTGCGGTCGCTGTCAGCGCCAATTCGACGCGCTCGAACGACTCATCGAAGAAAGCGAGGACGTTCAATCTGACGCTGCGCGCGGCGAGCACGCAAGCGCGTCGTCCGAACACATCGAGGTCGAAGAGCCGGCCACTCATGAAGAGATCACGATGGAAGGCCGGCACATCGAGATCAGCGGCACGTACCGCGTGTCCGATCGCTTCGGCAACACCTCTGAGCTCAAACGAGAAACGACCGAGGAATGGGTCGAGATCGAGGACGAGGATGGCGACGTCGACGTCGTCGCGGGTGAGGAGGCGACAGACGACTCTGCAGAGACTGCACAGGCGGGGCCGCTGGACACCACGCCAGAGGAACCGCTTCGCAGCGTCGAGCGCATCGAGGCACGAAAGCGCGAAAGCCTCGACGAGACGCGGATGCCTGTAACGCCCGCGACGGAGTCGCCGCGCGTTGCGCGGTCACGCACGCGCATTGCAGACAACGATACAAGCGACGAGCTGGATCTGTTGACGCCACCTCCGCGCCGACAATCGATCATCTGGAAGATCCTCGTCGCACCGCTGGTGCTGCTGTTGATCGCACAATGGGCCCATCACCATCGTGCCACGCTTGCGCGACATCCGACCATTGGCCCGCTCGTTCTCGAGGTCTACCGTAATCTCGGGATCACACTCACGCCCAGCTGGGACTTGCATGCCTATCAGCTTCGCCAATGGGGCGTGATGTCCGATCCAAACGCTCCCGGGACGTTGCGTGTGCGCGCCAGCATTACCAATCTGGCCGATTTTCCGCAGCCCTACCCCCTCTTGAAGCTCGTGCTGGAAGACCGCTGGGGCGAACAGGTCGGTGCCCGCGAGTTCGAGCCCGGTGAGTACCTGGATCCGACGGTCGCCCCGGACCGCCTGCTCGCGCCTGGGCAGCAAGCGAACGCCACCATCACAATCATGGATCCCGGTCCAGACGCTGATGGCTTTCATTTCGACGTCTGCCTGCCCGGAAGCAACAGAACCGTATGCGCGAGAGAAGTGCCGCGGCGCTAGCGCGGGCTCTGAGCGACTGGGTATCGGCGCGAGTGTCGGAAACACACGTCGGATTGCTGACGTCCTAAGCGGACCGCGGCGCCGGTGACCTGGAGGCGTGAGGTCCCTGTCCATTACACTGCGCTCCTCTGTGTATCGGCCAGTACCCAGAGCCCAGCCAGTCTCATGCTTCGTATCGGCACCTATACTCTTCCGAACAACCTCGCGCTCGCCCCGATGGCAGGCGTGACCGACCTGCCCTTTCGCTTGCTGTGCAGGCGTATGGGCGCGGCGATTGCGCCGGGGGAGATGCTCACGAGCGACGTTCGCCTCTGGCACTCGCGGAAGTCCAGGCGACGCATGGACCACAGCGGCGAGCCGGAGCCGCGTATCGTGCAGATCGCCGGCAGTGACCCTGCGATGATGGCCGAAGCCGCCAAGCGCAATGTCGATGCAGGGGCACAGATCATCGACATCAACATGGGCTGTCCCGCGAAGAAGGTGTGCAACAAGGCCGCGGGCTCAGCCCTCATGCGCGATGAGGCGCTCGTGCGTCGGATCCTCGAGGCTGTCGTCAAGTCCGTCGACGTCCCGGTGACGCTCAAGATGCGCACTGGATGGGATCCTGCAAATCGCAACGCGGTGACCATTGCGCGCATGGCGGAAGACATCGGCATCCAGGCCCTCGCGGTTCATGGGCGCACGCGTGCCTGCATGTTCCGCGGAGCGGTTGAGTACGAAACGATCGCCAAAGTCAAGAGCGCTGTCTCGATTCCCGTTTTCGTCAATGGCGACATCGACTCAGCGCACAAAGCGAAGTTTGTGCTTGAACAAACGGGCGCAGATGGAGTGATGATCGGGCGCGCTGCGCAAGGCCGACCTTGGATCTTTCGCGAGGTTGAGGTATTTCTAGCGCACGGCGAAGTGGTCGCAGAGCCTCCGTTGGCGGAGGTCCGTGATATCATGCTCGCCCATTTGCGCGATCTGTATACTTTCTATGGGGAAGAGGTCGGGGTCCGGATCGCGCGCAAGCACATCGATTGGTACGCGAAAGGTCGCGCGCACGCGCAAGCTTTTCGTCGTGCCGTCATGCAAGCAGAAGACGCGTACACACAGCTCGAGCGCGCGCGTGCCTATTTCGACGCGCTCGCGCACGAACAGAGCGTGCTGATCAGTGCGGCGTGACTGCGCACTGCTGTCGAGTTGATCGGAGAGCCCATGGCGTCCAGAAAAAAAACGAGAGCTCGTCGAGAGCCGATCGTGAAACCCGCCGCGCGCACCATGCCTTTGCGCACCATGTGCGAGCAAGCTCTCCAAGAGTACTTTGCCACGCTCAACGGGCATAAGCCCGGTCAGCTGTACGATCTGGTCATGCGCGAGGTCGAGGCGCCGCTCTTCAAAGCCGTGCTCGATTATGCGGAAGGCAATCAAAGCCGCGCTGCAGCGATCCTCGGCATCAATCGCGGCACGCTCAGAAAGAAGCTCAAGGCCTACGGTCTTAACAACTAGACGCAATCGAGCAGACACAACCAAAACTTGGATGCGGGCAGGATCATCATCGCCTATCCTTGGAGATCGGGATAAATGCGCTGATCGGCTCCTGCTCATCTCACGTCTCTGCCGGTGCGCACGGCTTCGCCATCTGATATTGCGACACTTCACCTCCCTATGATCAAACTCGCCCTCCTCTCGGTTTCCGACAAGACCGGTCTGGTCGACTTTGCGCGCGCGCTGCACGCCCGCGGCGTAGCGATTCTCTCGACGGGCGGTACCGCCACCGCGCTCGAGCAAGCCGGCATACCCGTCAAGCAGGTTTCGGCTCATACCGGTTTCCCCGAGATCATGGATGGACGCGTGAAGACGCTTCATCCGAAGATTCACGGCGGGCTCCTCGGCCGCCGCGGCGTCGACGAAGCGGTGATGCAACAGCATGGGATCGACGCGATCGACCTGGTCGTCGTCAACCTGTATCCGTTTGCTGCGACCATCGCCAAGCCCGGCTGCACTTACGAAGACGCCATCGAGAACATCGACATCGGCGGGCCGGCAATGGTGCGCGCAGCCGCAAAGAATCACGACCGAGTCACGATCGTTGTGGACCCGACCGATTATGCGAGCGTTCTCGATGAGATGGCGCGCAACGACGGCAGCGTGACGCTCGCAACTCGCAAGCGTCTTGCTGCAAAGGCATTCGCGCATACTGCCCAGTACGATGCGATGGTGGCGAGCTATCTGCAGAAGGTCACTGACGGAACGCACGAGAGCGTGTATGACGAAACGCTCAGTCTGTTGTTCCGCAAGCAGTTCGATCTGCGCTACGGCGAAAATCCGCATCAGAGCGCAGCCTTCTATGCAGCGCCGGATGCGCGCGGCGCCAGCATCAGCACGGCACGACAACTGCAAGGCAAGGCATTGTCGTTCAACAACATCGCCGACAGCGATACCGCGTTCGAATGCGTGCGCCAGTTCGATGCGCCGGCGTGCGTGATCGTCAAGCACGCCAACCCCTGCGGCGTGGCGATCGCCGAGAATCTCCTCAGCGCGTACGACAAGGCGTACAGAACCGACCCCACGTCTGCATTCGGCGGCATCATCGCCTTCAATCGCCGGCTCGATGCCGCGACTGCCAATGCGATCCTGGAACGACAGTTCGTCGAGGTGATCATTGCGCCCGAAGTCGAGCCGGAAGCGCTTGCAGCCTGCGCGCGTAAACAGAACGTGCGCGTGCTGGCAACGGGTGGGCTGGAGCCGACGAATCAACGGTATGAGTACCGCAGCGTCAACGGCGGGCTGCTCGTGCAGGCGCGCGATGAGGGCATGGTGACAGAAAGCGACCTCAAGGTCGTGACAAAGCGCCAACCGACCCGCGCAGAGCTCGACGAGCTACTGTTCGCGTGGAGAGTCTGCAAGTACGTCAAGTCGAACGCGATCGTGTACGCAAAGGATCGTATGACTGTGGGCATCGGCGCCGGGCAGATGAGCCGCGTCGTGTCCAGTCGCATCGCCGCCATGAAGGCGAAAGACGAAGGGCTGGAGATCGCCGGCGCGGTCATGGCTTCCGACGCATTCTTCCCGTTTAGGGATGGCGTCGATGTCGCCGCCGAATTCGGCATCACGGCAGTCATTCAACCAGGCGGCTCGATGCGCGACTCCGAGGTGATCGCCGCAGCCGACGAGCACGGCATGGCGATGGTGTTCACGGGAATGCGACACTTCCGACATTGAAAGGCTCGAGGCTCCAGACCGCGCGCAGGTGATGCACATCGCGCTGCGGCCTGCGGTCCCCATAGTCTTCCGTCTCACGGCACTCGAGTAGACAACATGAAGGTCTTGATCATCGGTTCGGGCGGTCGCGAGCACGCGCTCGCGTGGAAGGCTGCGCAATCGGCGCGCGTGGAAACTGTCTACGTCGCACCTGGTAATGCCGGTACAGCCTTGGAGCCGGGTGTCCGCAACGTCGCGATCGCCGCCGAGGACATTGAAGGGTTGGTTTCATTTGCACAACGCGAGGGGATCGACCTCACCATCGTGGGGCCGGAGGCGCCGCTCGTGCTGGGCGTGGTGGATGCGTTCGAAGCGGCCGGCCTGCGGTGTTTCGGTCCACGCAAGAATGCCGCGCGGCTCGAGGGCTCCAAGGCGTTCACAAAAGATTTCCTGAAGCGTCATTCAATTCCCACGGCTGCCTACGCCACCTTTACGAAAGACACCTTCGATGAGACATGGGTGCGGTCACAGCGAGCCCCGCTGGTCGTGAAGGCAGACGGACTCGCAGCAGGCAAGGGCGTCGTCATTTGCGACAGCGTCGATGCTGCGATCGCGAGCGCGCGACAGATGTTCGAGGGACAATTCGGCAAGGCGGGCGAGACCGTCGTCATCGAGGAGTTTCTCGAAGGCGAGGAAGCAAGCTTCATCGTGATGGTCGACGGGCAGCATGTCCTACCGCTCGCCACGAGCCAGGATCACAAACGTTTGCTGGACGGCGATCGCGGACCCAACACCGGCGGCATGGGCGCTTACTCGCCGGCGCCCGTCGTCACACCCGTCATTCACGAGCGCATCATGCGCGAAGTCATCGAGCCGACTGTCCAGGGTCTCGCGGCAGACGGCACACCCTATACAGGCTTCCTATACGCGGGCCTCATGATCACGAAAGATGGCACGCCCCACGTGCTCGAGTTCAACTGTCGCTTCGGCGATCCGGAAACACAGCCGATCATGGCTCGCCTGGACTCCGATCTGATCGAACTGTGCGAGGCGGCGCTTGCAGGCAAGCTCGATACCATGCAAGCGCGTTGGGATCCTCGGGCAGCGCTCGGCGTCGTGCTCGCGGCAGAGGGCTATCCCGGCACGGTGCGCAAAGGCGACGTGATCCGCGGGCTCGACGAGGCTGCCCGCCTGCCGGGCAAGGTCTTCCATGCCGGCACGAAGTCTGTCGACGGGAACGTCGTAACGAACGGCGGTCGTGTTCTATGTGCTGTGGGACTCGGCGCGACGATCCGAGAAGCGCAGCGAGCCGCCTATGCCCTCTGCGAAACAATTTCGTACGAGGGCATGCAGTATCGGCGCGACATTGGCTTTCGCGCTCTGGCCAGGGAGCAGTAACCTGGAATCAGGGAATAGGGAAGCAGGCCCCATGCCCTATTTCCTATCCTTCACATCCACCTCAAAGCTCACCTCGACGGTCGTCCCGTTTGCGGTCTCGAACGCATGCCGCAACCCCTCACGGCTCGGCAGAGACTCCGAAAGGGCTCGCAACGCCTCGACGGGGATCGTCAGCCAGTAACCCGTAGGATCGGCCTCGAGCTGCCACTGCGAGAGAGATGAAGGTCGCACGCTGAAGCGAAAGAACTGCTCGCGCGGCAACGACACCTCGAGCGTAAGCGCACGGCCCGACAACAGGCTTGCGAGCTCCGCACGCTTGACTCGGCAACGGACAGCTTGGTTCGCAAAGCGGACGTTCATGCTTCAGTCGTCGTCGACAATGATGACAGCAGCCTCTCCGATTCTGCCTATCTCCACGCCTTCGTCGAGGGGCTCGATCTCGATCATGAACAGCTCCGTGCTCTCGGCGATGCTGTCGTTGACCAGCGGAATCAAGATTGTGGCGGTCCGGGCTCCCGCGGGGATCTCCTCGATGCCGGGCCCAATATCGGCGAAATCGCTGCCTGCCTCAGCCGAGACGCCGCGCAAGCTCCAGCGGAAGCGGAGGCTGTTGCTCGCCGAGCCCGTACGACGGACCTCCACGCTCGCGGCCACGTCGTTTTCGAACACCGTGTAGGTCTCCCGCGAAAGCTCGATAGTGGCCGGTCGCGCAGCCTCAGCACGAGTGGATGCCTGTGCTGGCGCAGCCGTTTCGCCCACTCCTACGTCCGAGGTGCGTTCCTCTTGCGGTTGCGCCCTCGCCTGCGTCGCAGAATGTCCCGCGGCGATTGGCTCTTGTCGCGGCGGTTGTTGGGCCTGCGGCAGCGCTGAAGGCTGCGCGCGCTCCTCGTGGGGCAACGTGCCGCCGTCGGGGGTATCGGTTTCGGCAGCAGGCGCATCGGTCTCTTCGGCGGCAGGAGCCGGCGCGACGCTCGCGACGCCGACCCTCTGCGGGGGCGGCGGAATGCGCGTCACGAGGTACGCCCCGCCGACGACGACAGCGACTACGACAAGCACTGCGGCAAATCGACGCAAGCGCTGGGCATAGACGTTCTCAGGGATGGCGAGGAGCTCCGGCGGCACCGGCGTGTGACCCGTCTCCTGGGAAATCCCGAGCGCCGCGAGGAGATCGCCGACACCGACCTTACGATCCGCCTGATCCCACGCCAAGGCGCGGCTCAATGCGTGCCATTGTTTGCGCGTGAGGCCCCTGGGACGCGCAGGGCGGCGGCCCTGCGCGCGCGCCTGGATTGCCGCGCGCCCACCGTACGGATGGCGACCCGACAAGAGCTCGTAGCCGATACACGCCAGGCTGTAGACATCGTCACTAGGGTCCGGGTCCAAACCGTGCAGGCGCTCGGCACTCGCGTATGCCTGCGTACCGGTGGTCACCGCGCTGTATGGACCCTCGTGCGCCGCACCATACGCCCCTCGTGCTCGCGCGAATCCAAACCCGAGCACGCGAACCTCGCCGGACGCAGTGATCATGATGTTGCGGGGCTTGAGATCGCCGTGTGCCACCCCCTTGCGATGTGCGTAGGCAAGCGCCGCACCAATTGCGCCGATGACGACCAGCGCGTTCTCCCGAGACATCGGCTGGCCCTGCAGACGGCGCAACACGCTCGCGAGAGACTCGCCTTCCAGCAACTCCATGACCACGAAATAGGTATCGCCATCGCGGTCGAGATCGAAAACCTTCGCGATATTCGGATGCGATAGCGATTGCGCCAGGTGAAAGCCCTGCTCGAGCTGAGCGAGCGCTTCGGAGTGAGCCTCGAAGCGCGCGTGATAGACCTTCACGGCCACATAGCGCGCCGACTCGGCGAGATTGGCGCGATGCCGATCTAGCGCCTTGTAGACTGTGCTCGTTTGTCCCTCTGCGAGGACCGACAATAGCTCGTAGCGTCCGCGCAGCACGCGCCGTCGAGATGCTGAAGGAGCCGCGGAAAAGGCGTGCACGACCGACGGATCAGAGCTCGGCTCGCGCAGCGAGGCCGACGCCTCATGCGCGCGCACACTGGCCGCAGGCGCACGATGAGGCGCGACCTCGTCACCGCGGACCTCGTCGCCCTCGTCGTCTTCCTCATCGTCTTCCTCCTCAGCGTCACGCAGCGAGGGCCGTTCGCGCACGGCAGGCGGAACCTCGATGTCGTGCGTGCGAAGCGACTCCGCGTCTTGCTCCGCGCTCCCGAGAGGGGCCGCAGGTGACCGCTGCGAAGCCTGCCCTCCTGACGCGCCGACGGCCAGCTGCGAGATCTTTACCTTGAGGTGACGGGCGACCGCCGGATCGACTCGTCCCAGCCGCTGATAGCGGTCCAATAATGAAAGCGCTTCCCAAGGAGCCTCGGGATCGCTGCCACACACGGACAGAAAGGCGTCTTCCATGTCGCTGCGGTCACAACGACCTGCCCGGAAGTCGTCCAGCCAGCCCGCGAGCACGTTGCGCACGCTCTCGTGCTCGTCGGCCGTGTGCTCGTCGATCGACACGTTCATGCGTTTCAGTCTAGGAACCTCGAGCGGGTGGGTCCACCCGCCGCACGCAGCCGACAGACCAGCGGAGCGACGCTTGCTACGAGGCGCTTACGGCTGAAGCTTCTGGGTTGGAGAGCAGCGATTTCTCCATTCGATAGTCATCCATCACGAAGCCGTTGCCAATATCGGTAACGATGTCTGCGGCGATGCGAAAGCCGAGGCGTTCATACACCCTGATGGATGGATTCTCCTTGTTGACCGTCAGCCACAACCGCTCCAGGCTGCGCTGACGCGCAAGCCTTTCCAAAAACTCCATGCACAGCCGCCCGGTTCCCGAGCCGCGACGCGACTTGTGCAGATAAAACTTACTGATGAACAGCCGACGTTCCTGAGGCTCGGGTCTGACGGCCATGTAACCGATCATCCGCTCCCCGTCACGAACGACGAAGTACTCATAACCCTCTGCGAGCTGTGCACGCATGGCCGGCACGCTTTGGAATCGCTCCAGCATGTAGTCGACCTGTGCCTGGCCGATGATCGGCACGTAGTGATCGGTCCAAATCTCCCGCGCCAAGGCCGCAAGCGGCTCCAAGTCCTCCTCGACCACCGGTCGTATCTCGATCGATCGCATGGGGACATTCCTATCGAACGACAGCCTCGCAAGGAACTTTGCGAGCTACAAGAGCTTGCAGCGCCCGGCGTCGCACGGTGGGCCCGCGTGCACGCTCCGGCTGCGCAGCTGAACGGTCACGATGATGGGGACCGACGTGTCGAATTGCCACACTGTGTGCCGCCTGCCGCCGTTAAGCCGACGCGGCGCACCGCCGGTGCGCTCATGGGTCGCAATCACCCAATGACGACCTTCCCGGGGATCCAGGTGCACAACGATACCGCTGGAACGACGAAACTCCTCGCATGCAGGCGGATGTCGCGAGTCTGCGAAATAGGCTTTGAGAAGATCGACAAGCGTTGTGGCCGGCTCCCGAAGGTCCGGCAGCTCGGGTGTGTGCGCGAAGATCTTGACGCGCCAACTCTGCTTCCGCGCGCCGAGCCGGCGCAGCTCCTTACAGAACCGATCCATCAGAAGAAGCGTCGAGCTCAGCGTGTTGTCGGTCAAGTCGATCGGCCGGTCGCTTTCGTCGGTGGCCGCATACCTGAGATTCAACAACCCGCCGGCGCCCTGCGTGTCGTCGTAGACGCAAACAGCCAGCGCTGCACAGAGCTCCGCCGACAGGACAACGGACTCGCGTGCAACGCGGAAAGCATCGGGCTCGACAAGAATTTGCTCCTGCACTGTCATGCCGTCGCTCATGATGCCGAGGAACATGCATCAGAGGGTGAGGCATGGTTCACGGAATGAGCACAGCGACCGCGACTTGGTCATCGCGGCTGCCGTGCTACGAGCACGTTCCCAGTGTCGCCCGCGCGCCACCGAGCCGCTACGCGGCTTTCGATCGGCGCACTCCTCCGAAGCTCAGCATCTCGGTTGCCATGAATACCTCGCGCAGGAAATAGATCAGCGCTGCCGCGAGACTGAGCAATGCAGTCACGAACATGATCGCAATCGGTAGGCCGAGCTCGAATTGCAAGGCAGCGCTGACGAACAATGCGGCAACGACCAGCGAGACAAGCAAGCCGCATAACACGCATAACGCGATCGCACGATTGATGAGCGTCGCGCGCTTGGAGAGGACTTTGAGCCGCTTGTGCAGATCGTCTGCAACCTCAGTGGGCGCATCCAGCAGCTCGGCTTCCATGAGGCGCGCACGATCGATGATGCGACCGATACGCATGGCCAGCACATTCAGCGTTGCGCCCACACCTGCCAAGAGGAAGACAGGGGCAACCGCCAGTTGGATGACCTGTGCGACAGAAATGGCTTGCGGCGACATGCTTGTCTTGGCCTGGGCTCAGCCTGGAATGATTTATTTGCCGTTTATCTTGCCAGAAGTTGTTGTTTCCGGCTTGGCCCTGGGATTCGAACGGGGTGCCGCTCGTTCTTGATTCCCCCTTCCCTATTCCCTCTTCCCTGACGCCAACCTGTTTGGGTCGGCTCGTCGGATGACGGGTGCAAGACAACGTCGCTCCCACCAGCGCCTCCGGGCCATCGGCGCGCCTTCAGCACCCTATCGTCTGCGGTAGCGGACGACCTCGTCCGATCGTAATCGTTCCAGCTCGCCCTTGCGTACCAAATGTTCCAGATGTGCAACTGCCTCGCCCAACGCCAGTAAGAAATGCGTGCCAGAGAGCTGTCGACGATACAAATGGGGCCGCACCTCGCATGCACTGCGAGGCGTGGCACACACGTCGCGGAGCTTTCCGAGTCGAGCTGCATGCTTTGCGCGGAGATCGTCGATGCGTTCGTGCAGACCTTGAAACGGCAAGCCGTGTGACGGCAGCACGAGTGTGTTGGCCGGTAGCTGACGCAAACGGTCGAGCGACGCCAAGTATGCCCCGAGAGGATCGGCGTCAGGCTCGTGATACAAGAAACTGATGTTCGGCGAGATCGTTGGCAAGATTTGATCGCCACTGATGAGAGTTCTCTCGTGCTCCGTCCACAAGCAAAGGTGCCCCTCGGAGTGCCCTTCGGTAAGCAAGGCGATCCAGTCATCGATCTCCGGCACGATCGATTCGCCATCTTCGATGAAGCGGGTGACCTGGGGCAACTCGTCTTGCGTGCGCGCGTAGCGCTCGGGGCGGAGAAGCGATTGCAGCACCGTCGAGCTCGTCACCCCATGCGCATGCAGGAAGGCAGCGACTTTTTCCCGTCGCGTCTGAGGAGAACTGTACAGCGAGCTCGCCAAGGCATACGCGCGTTGCGACATCCACACGTCGAGCGCGTAGCGTTCTTGCAACCACGCTGCAAGTCCGATGTGGTCGGGATGCGCATGCGTGACGAGCAACGCTCGCAGCGGCTTACCGCGCAGCAGACTGGCGTCGAGCTTTTCCCAGGCCTCTTTGCACACGGCAACGGACATCCCTGCGTCGACGAGGACGTACCCGCGGGGAGACTCGATCAGCCAAACATTGATGTGGTTGAGGTCGATCGGCAGCGGTATGCACGTCCAGAGAACAGTGTTCGCGACCCGCCGGCTGTTGCCGGGCTGCGGAGGCGCTCCAACGCTATAGCGAAGCCGTGACCGGGGATTGACAGCTGAAGCCTGGGACAAGAGCTTGACCGCACACAACAAGGACGATCGTGTGATTCTAACGTCGTCCGCCTAGAGCGCGCGCCTTTCGCCAGTGGTTCAGCCTACACCCTGCAGCGTAAGGAGCTCGTCGGATCGCGACTGTGGCCGAGTGAGCAAATCGTAGAGGCGCTCGTCCGAGCGCAGTACGAAGCTGTTGCCGGGCTGCCGTTTCGCGACCTGCTTGACCTGCGTGAGCATCTCCGCGATCGCGTCCGCACTCTGCGCGCCGAAAGTTTCCGAATCGAGCGCAGCAACCGAAAGTGTCAGCAACGGAAAGCGCCGCGCACGACCGTCGCGATCGGCAGCAACGATGCATCCGGCGCTCGCGTGTTCGGGCGAGTAGAAATTGGATACCGTCGCATTGAAGCGCTCGATCACCCGCAGCACGCGTTCGCGCCAGTCCACAGAGCGCATGACGACCAGGAAATCGTCGCCTCCGACGTGACCGACGAAATCGAGCCGGGCGGAGAAGATCGACTTGAGCAATCCCGCCAGATGCAGGATCACTTGGTCGCCTTGAGCGAACCCATAGACATCGTTGTACGGCTTGAACGCATCGAGATCGAACCATGCAACCACGAAGCGCTTGCGATGTTCGATCAGTCTGTCGATTGCGCCGCGAATCGCGGCGTTGCCAGGTAGAAGGGTGAGTGGATTCGAGTGCTTGGCGGCTTGAAGCTGTTGCTCGGTGAGCAGTCGCAACAAGTCGATCGTTCGCCCGATCCCGAGGTAGAGCCCCTCCTTCGTGATGACAAACTCCTCGGTCACACGCAACCGACCCTTCTGGGTCACGAGCCTGCTCGCCTGCTCCAGCCGCAAGCGCGCATCGACGAGAAGCGTGGGGCTTTCCATCACGGAGGTCACCGGCTTCTTGTTGTAGACCTCCGGATGCAACGGCTTGGCAAGCACCGAAAAGAGCTGATCGCGCCGCACGACACCCAATGCGCGCCCGTCGCGCACGATGGGAATCGTGAGCAGCTCCGGGTCGGAGCGGAACAGTTCCGCCACATCCTGCACCCGTAGCTCGGGTCCTACCGGCGGGACATACACCGCGAGGTGCTCGACAGATACGGTTGTCGGCTCGACACAAGCGCGCTCGAGCGTCTCCAGCTGCTGCAACGCCACCGTCGGCGTCGCAGCCGGACGGCCGAACAGATGGCCTTGCAATCGATCCATCCCGAGCTCGACGAGCTCGCGACATTCGCGCTCAGTTTCGACTCCCTCGGCAATGACGCGACAACCCATAGCGCGACCCATGTCCAGCATGGAGCGCACGAACTCGAGCTTGGTCGGATCGGCGTCGATGCCGCTTACGAAGTAGCAATCGATCTTCACGTAGTCGGGACGCAGCTCTGACCAGGTTCTCAGGCCCGACGAGCCTGCCCCGAGATCGTCGATTGCGATGGCGCAGCCAGCCTCACGCAAGCGCTGCGAGGTCGCGCGCAAGCGGGCATAGTCCTCGAGCAGGCTCTCTTCGGTCAGCTCGATGACGCATCGCTCGGGCGCCATGCCTGCCGCTGCGGCCAAAGCGAGAAAGCGTGCTGCGAAATCTGGTGCCTCGTAGATCGTATCGGGCGAGACGTTGACGAACAGCTTGCCGGGCGTGCGCGAGCCGACGAAGCGCCTGAAGGCGTTCTGGATGCAAAGAAAGTCGAGCTCGAGCTTGAGACCGGCACGCCGCGCGGCATCAAACAAGTTCTGCGGCGAGTGCAGCCAACTGTCCGATGGTCCGCGCGTGAGCGCCTCGAAGCCGCAGACGGCGCGCGAGCGCGGATCGACGATCGGCTGGAACAAGGTGGAAATGCGCCCCGCACGCATGAGCTCCGTGAGCTCATGAACGGCAGCGTCGAGCCGACGCAAACGCAGAGTTGGCGAGTCAGAGCGCAATTCCAACATAACCAGCAGTCATTGACTGCTGGTACGTTAGTCCCGGTAGCCGCCCCGATCCGAGAAGTGCTTCGCAGTGCCGAGGTTCAGACTGACAGCGTCGTCAGAGCGTGGCGGACGTGTGACGCAAATCACACCCCACGACGGAGCGGCCGTCGCTGGGATGCCGGTTGTGAGCTACGAGCTGGGACCTACGGTCGACGCTTGCAGCCCCATGTTTACCGTTTCATTGCCTCGAAGAACTCGGCGTTCGTCTTCGTATCCTTCATCTTGTCGATGAGGAACTCGATCGCGGCCAGCTCGTCCATCGGGTGCAGGAGCTTGCGTAGAATCCAGATCTTCTGCAGCTCCTCTGGAGAGGTGATCAGCTCTTCGCGGCGCGTGCCTGAACGATTGATATTCACGGCCGGAAACACTCGCTTCTCGGCGATGCGACGGTCCAGGTGGATCTCGCAATTACCGGTGCCCTTGAACTCTTCGTAAATGACGTCGTCCATGCGAGAGCCGGTGTCGATGAGCGCGGTCGCCAGGATCGTCAGCGAACCGCCTTCCTCGATATTGCGCGCAGCTCCGAAGAAACGCTTCGGACGCTGCAAAGCATTGGCGTCGACACCGCCCGTGAGCACCTTACCAGAGCTCGGCACGACCGTGTTGTAGGCACGTGCCAAGCGCGTAATCGAGTCGAGCAGGATCACGACATCGCGCTTGTGCTCGACCAGGCGCTTCGCCTTCTCGATCACCATCTCGGCAACTTGCACGTGTCGGGTTGCCGGCTCATCGAAGGTCGAGGACACGACCTCACCGCGCACCGTGCGCGTCATTTCGGTCACCTCCTCGGGTCGCTCGTCGATGAGCAGCACGATCAAGTAAATCTCGGGGTGATTCGCGGTAATCGAGCTCGCAATGTTTTGCAGCAGCATCGTCTTACCGGCTTTCGGCGGCGAGATGATGAGACCGCGCTGTCCCTTGCCGATGGGCGCGACCAGATCGACGATGCGCGCCGTGAGATCCTCGCTCGAGCCGTTGCCGCGCTCGAGCTTGATGCGATTCGTCGGATGGAGCGGCGTCAGGTTCTCGAACAGAACCTTGTGCTTGGCGCTTTCCGGCGAATCGAAGTTGATCTCGCCGACCTTGAGCAGCGCGAAGTAGCGCTCGCCGTCCTTCGGCGGACGAATCAACCCTGAAATCGTGTCGCCAGTGCGCAGGTTGAAACGTCGGATCTGGCTCGGGCTGACGTAGATATCGTCCGGACCCGCGAGGTACGAGCTGTCGGCCGAGCGCAGGAAACCAAAGCCGTCCTGCAGGATCTCGAGGACGCCGTCGCCGTAGATGTCCTCACCCGAACGCGCGTGCGCCTTGAGGATCGAGAAGATGATGTCCTGCTTGCGCGAGCGCGCAAGGTTCTCCAGACCCATCTTCTGCGCGATCTCGACGAGCTCGGAAACCGGCTTGAGCTTCAGCTCCGTCAGATTCATGGACTGACGTGAAGCGGCCAGCTCGGACGGCGAGATGATGTCTACGTCGTCGGCCTCGATCTCCTCGGCGGGCAGATCCTCGTGTTGTTGCTGATGACGGTGATTGCCGCGGTTGTTGTCGTTGCCGCGCTGGCGATTACCGCCACCCTTGCCCGGGCGGTTACGGGCTTGATTGCCAAGATAGCCTCTCACAGCTTGCTGTCCAGAAATGCGACCAGGTCAGATTTCCTAAGAGCCCCGACCTTTTGGCCTTCGACCTGACCGTTCTTAAAAAGCATGAGGGTCG
This sequence comes from Gammaproteobacteria bacterium, assembly GCA_017577615.1. Classification (GTDB taxonomy): domain Bacteria; phylum Pseudomonadota; class Gammaproteobacteria; order Steroidobacterales; family Steroidobacteraceae; genus Steroidobacter. The sequence continues at coordinate 173,320 of PKRE01000001.1, forward strand.
GGATACCCCGCACCGCGAAGCGGGCGGGCGTTTTGGGATTCTCATCGATGTTGAGCTTCGCGACGGTGAGCTTGCCTTGGTACTCAGTCGCGATTTCGTCGAGCATCGGCGCGATTGCCCTGCACGGACCGCACCACTCGGCCCAGAAATCCAACAGTACGGGACGGTCTGCCTTGAGGACTGCTTCCTCAAAGCTGTCGTCCGTGACGTGGACAATCGTGTCGCTGCTCACCGAAACTACCTCCGTAATGCCTCAATAGCTGCTGCAGCTGTGCTCTGAGCGATTTGCTTCGTCGATGTGCGAGGAAATGGCTTCGAACTCGTTTGAATCGAGCGGGGAAGAACCGAGTGACTGTTGCGTCTCGGTCGGGCACAATGCCGGGCGTCAAGCCTCCGTAGCGATTGCCCTGGATAAACCTGTGTTGGGCTGCGCGCGTGCTCGCTGAAAACCAATCGTTGTGCGAAACATTCCCCGACGGGGGTCTTGTTTACGAGGAGCTTGGTGCCGGTGATCCGGTCGGGGTGGGTGCGGATGAATCCGCTCTGTTGACCGTATTAGAACCGGCCCCATTGTAATTTGCAAGTCTCCGGATATCGCTTCCAACACACCCATCACGATCACCCTGAAGCCAACACTCGATCCCACGCATGGCAGAATCGCATCTGACCGAGCTTTCATTCTCGAGCCTGCACCTACCCGAGAGTCTGCAGAAGGGCTTGGCGGACGCCAGCTTCGAACGCTGCACGCCCATTCAGGCGCAGACGCTGCCCCACGCGCTAGCGGGATTGGATGTCGCGGGCCAGGCCCAGACCGGTACCGGGAAAACCGCAGCGTTTCTGGTTGCAATGTTCGCACGGCTCGTTCGTGAGCCGGCGCCGGCGTCGCGTACTTCGAATGCGCCTCGGGCTTTGATCATCGCTCCAACGCGCGAGCTGGCGGTGCAGATCCATCGCGATGCCGACGTGCTCGGATCTCACACCGGGCTGTCACTCGGCCTCGCCTTCGGCGGCGTCGATTACGACAAGCAACGGCGCCATCTCGAGCAAGGGGTCGATGTGCTGATCGGCACGCCCGGGCGCATCATCGATTTCTTCAAACAACGGGTGATCGACCTCAGATTCGTGCAGGTCCTCGTGCTCGATGAGGCCGATCGGATGTTCGACCTGGGCTTCATCAGCGACATCCGTTACATCCTGCGCCGGCTCCCACCGCCCGACAGGCGGCTCAACCTGCTCTTCTCCGCCACCTTGTCGCATCGCGTGCTCGAGCTCGCGTACGAGCACATGAACGACCCGATCCTCGTACGAGTCGAGCCCGACAAGATGACCGTCGATCGGGTGCAGCAAGTCATCTACTACCCGTCGATGGAAGAAAAGCCGCGGCTTCTGCTCGCCCTCCTCAGGCAGCTGAATCCGCGTCGCAGCATGGTGTTCGTCAACACACGCCGCACAGCCGAAGAGCTCGAAGAGCTACTGCGCGCCAACGGGATCAACGCCGAGGCGATCTCAGGCGATGTTCCGCAACGCAAGCGCCTACGACTTCTGCGCGCCTTTCACGAGGGCTCGCTCGCGGTCTTGATCGGTACCGATGTCGCATCGCGCGGCCTGCACATTCCGGACGTCACCCACGTTTTCAACTACGACCTGCCGCAGGACCCGGAGGACTATGTCCATCGCATCGGCCGTACTGCAAGGGCGGGCGCCGAGGGCACCGCAATCAGCTTCGGCTGCGAAACATACGTCATGTCACTGCCGGACATCGAAGCGTACATCGGTCGGAAAATACCCATGATGCCGATTCCGGATCCGCTTCCGGAGCTGGCGCCGCCGCAGCCGCCCGAGCAGCGTCGCCGAGGACGCAGCCGCAAGGACAAGCGCGCGGCCACACAGCCGCCACCGACGGCGACGAGCGCTCGCGCTCAGCCGAAAGACGCCGTTGAGCAAAGCGCAGCGGCCGCGAGCGGGGAACCAGCCAAACGGCGGAAACGGCGCAGACGACGCCGTCGATCTCTTGGTGGGGCCGGCAAGAGCGAAACTCAAGTCCCTGGCCCCGGTCCGGAGAGGTGATCGTGCACGATACGCGTCCGCGGCGAGCTAATCGACGGCGAACGGATGCGTGCAGGGGCGCGTCCCTACTCGCCGGTCGTCCACCCGCCTATCAACTCCGCGACGCGGCGCACGGATGGGAACTCGACCAGCGGTCGCGCCTCCTGCTCCGAATCGGGATGGGACACCGCGAAGATCTGACCGATCCCGAAACGCTGTGCCGCCCGCAGCACCGCCGGGCTGTCGTCCACGAACAATGCGCGCGACGGCTCGAACTGCAGCCGCTCACGCAACGCCGTCCAGAAGCCCGCATCCTCCTTGGGAAAGCCGAACATGTGCGAGCTGATGACGTCGTCGAAATAGCGCAGGAGGCCCGTTTGGGCCGCCTTCACGGCAAGGCTCGCTTGATGAGCGTTCGTGACCAGCGCAGTACGCAGCCCTCGCGCTCGCAAGAACTGCAGGAACGTCTCAGCGCCTGGCAGGAAACGAACGCGCTCGCGCGCCTCCTGTTTCAGCTCGATGATGTCGAGCGCCAGCTCCCGCGACCAGTGCTCTAGACAGTACCACTCGAGCCTGCCCCGGCATGCCTCGAACCGAGGTGCCAGCATTTCCTGCGCACGCCGCAGGGAAATGCCGTATCGGTTGGCATAGCGCAGCGGTACGAGCTCCTGCCAGAAGTAATTATCGAAGCTCAGATCGAGCAGCGTGCCGTCCATGTCGAGCAGCACGATCTCCACCTCTTCCCACCGCGGCCTATCCAAGCGATCACCCGCTGACTCAAACTTCAGGACCAACTCTAAGCTTCCTCGTCCACTGCGGCACGACGCGGTCGGACCGATTAAGATCGAACTCCACAAGACTGTGCTCGTAGGCCTGACCGGCGATCTCTGACCATCTCGCGATGTTGGATTGGACGACGCTAGCTCTCCTCTGCCTCGCCGGGGCCGCCGCTTGGTTCTGGCACGACAGTCTGGCGGCTCGCGAGGCCGCCAACGCTGCGGCCGCCGAGGCTTGTGCGCGCCTCGCTTTGCAGTTTCTGGACGGCACAGTGGCCTTCGCCCGCATCGGGCTCGCTCGCGATGCGAGCGGGCGGCTCACACTGCGGCGCACCTATCACTTCGATTACACGGCCAACAGCATCGAGCGGCGCCAAGGATTCGTCGTCGTGGTCGGCCGACGCGTCGAGACCGTCGGCTACACGCCCGATGTGCCGAAGAAGCACCCCGATCCAGTGCGACCGTCGCCATCCCAAGGGAAGCCGGCTGAGATCATACGACTCGATGAGTGGCGACGTAGCCGACGCAAGGAGCGCTCGCGATCATATACAGCTCTACCCGACCCGCGCGACAACAAGCCAGAACAGCGCCGCACCGGCGCCGAGAGGACAACCACTCGCGAGCCGGATGGATGCGACTGACATAGCGGCTTGCGGTAAAGTACACATTCATGAGTGATTCGGAAAACAAGGTCGATACTGAGACTTTTCGGCGCCTCGCACGGCTGCGAGAGCTGCGGATCGAGCATCGCGACCTGGACGACATCATCAATCGTCTGCAGATGGAGCTGTACGTCGACGAGCTCCAGCTGAGACGCCTGAAAAAACGCAAGCTCATGCTCAAGGATCAGATCGCTCGGCTGGAAAGCGAGCTGATTCCGGATCTCAACGCGTGAGCGCGCACGGCTTGTATGCCTCTCTCGATCCGTTGCAGGCGGCCTAGCCAATGAGTCATGCCCGACTTCCTTCGTCAACTCGCTAGCCAGCTCCAGGGACTACTGACGCCGCAGTCGCTGCTGCAGATCACGGCCATCGTGGTGGCGGTGCTGGTCGCGCTGTGGACGGGCCGTCAACTGCGACGATCGGATCGCGCACAAGCGGCCTTGGCGGAGCAAGGCATCACAGGCAGGCTCACCGAGGCCCTCCTCATCGTCAGCCCGCACGCCACGGCCACGGTTCTCATCGCCGCGTTCGGCGCCGTCCTACACGCGCTGAAGGCCGAAAGCGGCATCGTCGATCACGCCATCACGCTGGCAGGACTCCTGCTGCTCATTCGCATAGGCGTCTACCTCGTGCGACTTTCGCTGGGCGATCGCACGAAGGGCTGGGGAGACACGCTGACATTCATGATTTGGGCCGCGCTCGCGCTTCACGTGCTCGGGTGGTTCGATCCGCTCGTCGCGGCCCTCGACAGCGTCGGCGTGAAGACTGCCAAGAGCCGCATCACGCTATGGACGGTGCTGAAGATCCTGTTCACGGTCGGCGCGTTCATCCTCATCGCGGTCTGGATCGCACGATGGGTCGAGCGGCGACTGATGGCCATGCAGGGGCTTGCCCTCAGCATGCGCATAGGCATCGCCAAGTTTGCGCAGACGTTCTTGATTGCTCTGTCGGTCCTGCTCGGGCTGAATGCGACGGGGCTCGATCTCACCACCCTGAATGTTTTGACCGGTGCGATCGGTGTCGGCCTCGGCTTCGGCCTACAGGCGATCGTGGCCAACTTCATAGCCGGTTTCGTGCTGCTGATGGACCGCTCTATCAAGCCAGGCGACGTCATCAGCTTCACCGGGACCACCGGCACGAGCACTGAGGGCTTCGGATGGGTTCAGGAGCTGCGCGGCAGGTACGTCGTCATCCGCGACCGCGACGGCGTCGAGACGCTCGTGCCGAACCACATTCTGATCACCAATCAGGTGATCAACTGGAGCTACACCGATCCCAGAGTGCGTCTGAAGGTGCCCGTGCGCGTCAGCTACAAGGACGATCCTGAGAAAGCCCTTGCCTTGCTGCTCGAGGCTGCAGACCACAAGCGCATCCTGCGCGACCCGCCGCCGGTCTCGCGACTGATGGGCTTCAACGATTACGGGTTCGATCTCGAGCTACGATTCTGGATTGCCGATCCGCAGGAAGGCGTCAACAACGTGCGTTCTGACGTCAACCGCAAGATCTGGCAATTATTCAAGGAACACGGCATCACGATCCCGGTCGCACAGCGCGAAGTGCTGCTGGACATGAAACACTCGCCGGCGCTCGACCACGATCCAATAGCGAGGGACGTGTGATAGTGGGCTGTAGACTGTAGCCTGTGGGTTATACAGCAGTGCCCGCCACGCGCGACGCACCGCGACCGCCGCCAGCCCGACTCACAGCGCGATCGCGATGCCCAGCCGTAACTGGGAGTCCAGCTTCCGGTCGAACTCTAGCAAGCTCTCGCCGTAGCCACTGAAATACTGCAACAGAACCCAGCCGCTCAGATCGCCGCCGCTCAATTTCGCAAGCGGATAGGAGGCATTGAGCTCGACGCTGCCATAGCTGCTGCGCGTACCCTTGCGCACCGTGGCACTGAAATCCAGCCCTCCCTTGCTCCCGATCCCGAACAGCCAGTCCACATAGCCACGATAGTGACCGATCGTCGGATTCTCATCCTTCGAGTGATAGTCGTGCACGAGCGGCGCCGCGTACGCCCGAAACCCGTCCGGATCACCGAAGGTCAGCAGCGGTCTCACATAGAGCATGTTGAAGCTGCGCGAATCCGTCCCTTCCTTGCCGTTCGACTCGTGCCCTATGCCACCTTCCACACCGATGCGTAGGCGGCCGTCGAGAAGTCGATACAGATCGTGGTTGGAATAAAAGAGACGCGGACGATAGCTCGAGTCGCGAAACGGCCGTGAAAGATCATGTAAGTCCCACAACGAAGTCTGCGTGTAAGACAGATAGATGTCGTCGATCCATCCCAGACGTTCGGCGAGCCGGCCCTGCCCATCGAAGAGCTGGTAGCGCAAGCTGATCTGGAACTTCGCGTTGAGCCCGCCATCGCCTCCGACGATGAAGTAGATGGGCTCGTAGACCGAGACGGCCAACGGCGGGGGCTTGTCGATCAAGGCTGAGCGCGGCATCGAGCGCCCGCGATGCGTCCCTTCCGCCGCGACCGTTGCGGGGTGTACAGCCGGCTCCGCGGGCGCGATTTGCACCAGCAGCTCGTTTGTGGCCAGCCCCGTCGACGTCAGCATCGCCACCCCTTCTGCCTCGACGGGCAACACCCCGTGCAGCGCAATCTTCACGAACGCCTGCGGATCGATGCGGATCTCGCCGCTAAGCTCTGGCTCGAACGGCACGATGCTGGTCCCTGCGGGCGTCTCGAGACGGATGTGAAATGGCGCGGGAACCTCCAGAGTCTGCTGTTCCGCTCCATCGTTCGTCACCACGAGCTCCAACGTGACCGTCTCACCGGCGGTCGCGCGCGGCTGTGGAATCGTCAATGTGACGGCTGCATACGCGAGCCCGCCGTGAAAGAGCGTCGTCGCGACAACGATGCGCAATAGCGCCTGTAGGACTGACATTGGAGGTTTCCTCACGCGCAACGCGATGCTTCCGGCATCGCTTACGCGTAGGATGCATCAACGGTGAGTCACCTGCAGCACGCTGTTGCGGATTTGCTCGTGCAGGACGAGCTGGGCATCCTCGGCCACGGCCGAGAGCGTGTCCGTGAAAGTGAGGCGGCCTTCCGCGTTGACCCCGAGCACGCGCCGCTCGCGCAGCAGGTCGATGAAGTTCTTGAACAGCGACCTGTCGAAGAACTCCGGCGAATTGAGCTCGTACAGCAGCGACATGCGCTGCGCCATGAGCTGACACTGCGACTCGAGCGCATCTTGCGTGATGCGGCCGCTGCCGCACTTGAGCAGCACGGAGATCGCCAGGTAATAGCGCTCGATGATCTGCACCGTGATTTGCGCCAACACTGAAAGCTGCACCGCCTCCGCCGATCCCGTCGGAGGACGACGCCAGGACCGACCGTCATCCAGCGACTCGAGCAGGCCGTGGTTGGCGAGATCATCCAACGTTTCGATGACGCGTCCCGCAATTTCCTCCTCGCTCCAGCGCAAGAACAGCTCGTCACGCACGTACGGGTAGATGCGCCACATCAGGCGTTGAATGTCCTCGAGGCGCATCGTGCGGTTGTTGAGAAAGCAGCAGGCGATCAGCGAGTGGACGGCGATCAAGTGCAGCACATTGTTGCGAATGTAGGTCATCAGGACCGAGTTTTCCTCGGTCATGCGCAAGATGTCGCCAAGAGGATGCCTGACGCGCTCGACCACGCCGAGCCTCTCGGCATGGCGCACCATGGAATGACCGTCCTCGCTGGTGATCCACACGAAGGGCGAATAAGGGGCCTGGCGCAACAGCGAGGCATATAGCTCCAATTGACGCACGAGATCGCTCTCCAGCATCGCTTGCTTTGGCGTAGCCAGGAGGACGAGCGAGATCAGATTGATCGGCGTGACGCAGGCCGCGCTGTTGATATTCGTCATGATGCGCATGGCCAGCTCGTTCACGGCGCTGGAAAGCCATGGTGGTCGCTCATCTCGCCCAGGCAACGGATATGCGGCTCGATACCGTTCGAGCAATTCCGTGAGCGCGATGGGCTCGCCGAAGCTGACATGGACCTTGCCGTACTTCTGTCTCAGTGCAGGCAAGGCGCGCAGCAATCCAAGAATCGTTTCCTTCTGCTTCGGCTTGCCGGAGAGCTCGCCGATGTACGTCTTACCTTCCACGAGCTTTTCGTAGCCGAAGTAAACGGGCAGGAACACGACCGGCCGGCGCGGGTCGCGCAAGTAACTACGCAGTGTCATGGCGAGCATGCCGGTCTTTGGCTGCAACAGTCGACCCGTGCGGCTGCGCCCACCCTCGATGAAGTACTCGATTGAGTGACCACGAGCCATCATGAGCCCGAGATAGGTCATGAACACCATCGTGTAGAGCGAGTTACCCTTGAAGCTGCGCCGCAAATAGAACGCGCCGCCCTTGCGCAACAAACGCCCGACGATGGGCATGTTCAGGTTGATGCCTGCTGCGATATGCGGAATGGCGTAGCCCTTGTAATAGATGGCATAGGACAACAGCAGATAATCCATGTGGCTGCGATGGCAGGGCACATAGATGATCTCGCTGTCCTCTACGACCTTCTGCAGCAGCTCGACGTTGTGCAGCTCAACGCCATCGTAGAGCTTGTTCCAGAACCACGTGAGCACCCGCGCCATGATCGTCACGAACACATGGGAGTAGTTCGCGGCGATCTCCGTCGCATATCCCTGCGCGATCTTGAGCGCTTCGCGGCGGCTGATCTTCTTGGCGCGCATTTCATCCGCCATCGCGCGACGTACGGCCGCGGACCGCAGCATCTGCGCAACGATCGTGCGTCGATGGGAAAGGTCCGGGCCAATTGCCGCAGCACGCTGCCGCGCAACGCTCGTGCGAAGCGTCCGGGCCAGGCGACGTACCGCGCGCGAGGCATCAGCGCCATCGGCAAGCGCAGCACGCAGCGATACCGGCTCGCCGAGCTGCACGAACAAATTACGTCCGTTGACGAGCACTGATAGAAAGCGTCTGAAGCGGCCGGCGCGCGCCCAGTGTTCCGCCAAGAGTACGCGCAGCCAGGATCCTTCCTTGTCGGGAGCCCTGCCCCACAAGACGTTCACAGGCACAAGGTCGACATCGAGGCTGGGATCGGCCAATGCGGCTGCAACGAGCTGTCGCAGCGGCGCGCCAATGCGCCGATCCACACGATCACCCCAAAAACCGGCACGACGCTCGAGGAACAGCACGGCGCGCGACGGCAGTGGTGGCTTGAGCGGCTGCAGGGGAGATGGAAAACTCCGTTGCTGACACGCTCGCTCGAGGGCAATCACATCCGCGACCGCCACCGATCCGAGCACGTAGCAAACGGGACGCTCGCCCTGAGCGATGCGCCGTTGCGCATCGTCGGCGAGCACGTGCGGACGCGCCCACCAAGACAGCGGGCCGCGCAGCACCTGCAGCCAGACTCGATCCAATCTATCGAGATCCGCCATGAAACGCCTGGTGAGCCGCCTTTCAGCGGTCTTGTTGGTTGTCGAGCGCTTCGTTCAATTGCTTCATGCGCTGGCTCGCGACGTCTTCGACGGCGCGAGCTTTGTCCATTGTGCCCGTCAGCTCTGCAAAAGCCGTATCCTCGATGGGCTGGGCACGCGAGTTCGCTTCCTGCTCGCCGCACGCACATAGCGCCAGCAGCAACCCGATCAGCCCTGGCAAACTCGCCGTTCTCATAAACGCCCTCACGCGCGACGGAATCATAAAGATCGCTCTGTGTGCGCTGCCAGCGCGATTGCAGCTCGGAGCGGTCACATGCGGCGAGTCAACGTGCCTCCAGACGGCGCAAGAAACCATCGAGGAGCTCGCAAATCTGCTCGATATCGGCGGTGAGGCGATGATCCGAATCCAGTACGTGAAGCTCACAAGCATATTCGCGCGCGAAGCGGATCGCATTCTCTACCGGGACGATGTCATCGCGCCAGCCGTGTACGATGCAGATCGGGCATTCCGCCGGCACCGGCGTGTACTGCTCGTAGCCCGGCATGTAGAAAGCCGGCGCCAGCAAAAACAAGCCGCGTGTCGGCACGTGCGACGAGACGGTAGCGGCAACGTGCGCGCCGAGGCTCGAGCCGACGAGTATCAAGTCGCCCGCGATCGTCTTACAGAACTCCAGCAGCTTCTGCACCCGAGTTGCTGGATCGTCGATCCCTCGATAGTCGACGGATTCCACGCGCAGCCCGTGGCGACGCGCGACTTCCGCCATCGCCGTGATCTTCGTGCCCCATGGTTCGCCGTCTTTGCCGTGAGAGAAGATGATGGTTCGCATGACTGGACGTGTGAGCATGTGACGTGCCAATAGGATGGCCGGGCTCGGCGCGGACGTCTACACGTTGCGTGCTCATGCGCCTACCTGTCAGCCGATAAGGAGCGGAAATCGTACACTTTTCCATCGGCCAAATGCGACGGCACGACGTTGCAGATGCTCGAGAAGATTGCTTCGGTTCTACCGGGATAGGCACGTTCCCATTCCCGCAGCATTTTCTTGATCTCCGCTCTCTGTAAGTTCTCCTGGGAGCCGCAGAGCGAGCACGGAATCAAAGGGAAGGCCCGCGCACGCGCATAGCGCGCGATGTCCTGCTCTGACACGTAAGCCAGCGGACGGATCACGATGTGACGTCCGTCCTCGGAGCGCAGCTTCGGCGGCATGGCTTTCAGCTTGCCGCCGAAGAACATGTTGAGGAACAACGTCTCGATGATGTCGTCGCGGTGATGACCGAGCGCAATCTTGGTGATGCCGTTGTCCGCTGCATAACGGTAGAGCGCGCCACGACGCAGACGCGAGCACAAACCGCACATCGTCTTGCCTTCGGGAATGAAGCGCTTGACCACGCTGTAAGTGTCTTGCTCGATGATGTGAAAGGGCACACCGAGTGAACGCAGGTACTCGGGCAGCACGTGTGCGGGGAAGCCCGGCTGCTTCTGGTCCAAGTTGACGGCGATGAGCTCGAAACGTACCGGCGCGCTTCGCTGCAACGAGAGCAGGATGTCGAGTAACGTGTACGAGTCCTTCCCTCCGGAGACGCACACCATCACTCGATCGCCGTCCTCGATCATTCGGTAGTCCTCGATGGCCTTTCCGACGAGACCACGCAGACGGGCCTGCAACCGCTTGAAGTTGTTGGAGGGTGACGGGACAGCGGACATAGTGGGGGCTCTGCGCTCTGAAAAAGAGGGCATGAAATTGTACGGTCAAGTGCGGTGATGCCACAGGCGGAGAGCCGGTCGGCGCACTTGCCGGTGCGCAATTCACGCGCAGCGGGGCAACGCCAAGCGCAACTCCTCTAATAAAAGGCCCAGAGCCCAGCGCTCCGCGCCCTACTCCCCCAAGTACTTCCCCTCCACGTACCTCAACCAAGCGGCCGAGGTGAGGGGCTTGTCGGTGGCGTTCTCGATCAGTTCCGCCATGCTGAGGCGTGCGCCGTGACCGTGGATGTTCTCGCGCAGCCAAACGGACAGGCCGGAGAAATGCCCGGCAGCGATCTCGCGGTCGAGCTCGGGATACTCGCTCCGTAACGTCTCGTACAGCTGCGCGGCCATCACGGCCCCGATAGCGCAAGACGGAAAATAGCCGAACAGGCCGAGCGGCCAGTGCACATCCTGCAAGCAGCCCTCGGCGTCATTCGCCGGGCGGGCGCCCAAGCGAGCGTCGATACGTGCGTTCCATGCCTCGGGCAAGTCGGTGATTCTGATCTCGCCGGCGAGTATCTCCCTCTCGAGCTCGTAACGGAGAACCAGGTGCACGATGTAGCTCACTTCATCCGCTTCGGCTCGAACCGGGCTGCGGCGCACGCGCGTCAGCGCCCGGTAGAGGTTGTCAACCCGCCATTCCGGCCCGGAGACGCCAGCGATACGCTCCAGGTGCGGCTGGAGATACTGCAGAAATGCTTGGCTCCGACCGATCATCATCGCCAGCAAGGAGGACTGACTTTCCCGCACCGCCACGCCAGCTTCGCGCCCCACCGGCTGGTCTCGCCACGCTTCAGGCAACCCCAGGCTGTACATCGCGTGGCCCATCCCATGCAGCACGCTCACGACCCCACTGAGCAACTGGCCGCCAACGAAGTGGCTCGTCAGTCGCAGATCATCGGGCGCACCGCTCGTGAGCGGATATTCCGCTTCGTCCAATCGTCCACGATCGAAAGGGAAGCCCATGGCCTTCATGAGCTGGACCGCAAGCTCTTTCTGTTTCGCAGGCGCGATGTGCTCGGTGAGCTCGAGCGGCTGTCGAACCGCCTGGCAGTCGATGATTTCCTGGATGAGCCCGGGCAACCGACGCACGATCGGCATAAGAAGCGTGTCGATTTCCTGGCTCGTGAGCTTCGGGCTCAGCTCGTCAAGAAGCGCATCGTAGGGGTTCAAGCCGAGCGCATTGCCGAGCAGCGCCGCCTTGTCCCTCGTGAGGTTGACGACTTCCTCGAGGGCGGGCGCAAGCACGCTGAAATCCTTCTTCTGCCGCGCTTCCAGCCAGCAAACCTGCGCACGCACTGTGGCTCTTGCCAGCTGAGCGACGAGATTCTGGGGCGTCGCGAACGCGTGCTCGCGCTCGCGCCGCATCTCGCGCAAATTGGCCAGCTGCCACTCGTCCAAACCCTGCGCGTTCGCTTCGGCTCGCTCGAGCAGCCGCGAGACTCGCGGCGAGGTAAGAATCGTATGACAGTGTGTCTCGAGCGCGGCGAGCTGCTCACCGCGCAGCGCTGCGCTTCCGCGCGGCAGCGACACCGCACAATCCCACCGCAGGATCGAGGCGGCCGTACGAAACGCGTGCAAGCGCCTGAATTCGTGCTCGAGGTGTCGATACGGAGTCAGCGCCATGAACGATAGCTCGATACAGACTCGCAGCGTCCCATTCTATAGGCCTGGGGGCTGGAGGCCCGAGGCCAACAAAGCACAAGCGCGGCACGCGCGACTGACGGCGCCCGGCATCAGCAGGTCTACGTGGAACGAGCACAGGGTTCAAGCCAGACGCACTCGATTGCGTGCGCCCGGGCTCGAGCCCGCTATCGTTGCGCAGCCGGCGCTGCTTTCGCTCGCAGCGCTTCGATCAGACGCGCGACGTACTCGGGGGACTTTGTGTTGCGTGCGATCGCTGCGTACAGGACTGGGACGACGTAGAGCGTCAGCAGCATGGAAAAGGTCACGCCATAGACGATGACGGCTCCGATGACGCGACGGCTTTCGGCACCAGCACCCGTCGCGAGCAGGAGCGGCACCGCACCGAACACGGTGCAAAGGCTCGTCATCAAGACCGGACGTAGCCGAATCATGGAGGCCTGCACGATCGCTTCCTTGAACTCGACGCCGCGATCGCGCAATTGGTTCGCGAACTCGACGATGAGGATGCCGTTCTTCGCTGCAAGTCCGATCAGCATGATGCAGCCGATCTGACTGAACACGTTGATCGAACCGCCCGACGCGTACAGCCCGAACAATGCTCCGGCGACCGCAAGCGGCACCGTGATCATGATGATGATCGGGTGCCGGAAGCTTTCGAATTGCGCCGCGAGCACCAGGAACACGATAACGAGCGCGAGCACGAACGTTGCATACAGAGCGTTACCGGATCGCTTGTACTCGCGCGACTCGCCGTCGTAGTTAATCTGCGCGTGAGGCGGCAGCTCCGTCCTCACAAGGTTCTCGAAATACTCGAGCGCATCGCCGAGCGAATAGCCCGGGTTCAGGTGCGCGGAGATCGTGATGGAACGCAACCGATCGAAGCGCTTGAGCTCGCGAGCACCGGCCGTTTCGGAGACTTTGACCAGATTCGACAGCGGCACGAGCGTATTAGTGGTAGCCGAGCGTACGTAGATATTGTTGAGATCGTCCGGTGAGGCTCGGTCCTCCTCGCGCGCCTGCAGTATCACGTTGTATTCCTCGCCGCGATCGAGAAACGTGGTCACGACGCGCGAACCCATCATTGTCTCGAGCGTGCGTCCGACTGCAGTGAGCGAAACGCCAAGATCGGCTGCGCGATTGCGATCGATGGCGACGTTCAGCTGCGGCTTGCGAGGATAGTAGTCGGAATCGAGGTTCGTAAGCCCGGGGTTCTCCGATGCTTTGGCGATCAGGATGTCGCGCCATTGCGCCAATTCCTCGTAGTCGCCGCCGCCAAGCACGACCTGCACCGGCGCGCCGCCGCGGATGCCGAGCCCGCTCGGCGTTCCCACCACGACACGCACTGGCAGATCCGCGAGCCGACTCCGCAGCCGTGCTGCTATCTGCTGCGCGGATTCCTCGCGCTCGTCCCAGCCGCTCAGCACGAGCATCACACGACCGACGTTGACGTCGCCGGCACCGCCGAATGCGCCGGCGCGCGTCTGTACGCTCGTGACCGTCCCGCGCTCGACCTCCTCCATGACGACCGCCTCGACTTGCCGCAGGTATTCGTCGACGTATTGCAGGCTCGATCCTTCCGGCGCAACCACCGCAATCCAGATGAACCGGCGATCTTCCGCCGGCGCATACTCGGAAGGCAGTACGGTAAAGAGCCAAATGCTGAGCCCGATCGCCGCCACAGCGGCACCGAACACCGCCGACGGTGTGGCGAGCACAGCGCGCACGGAGCGCTGGTAAGCCTGCGACAACCAACGGAAGAAACGGTCAACCGCTTCGACGACCCTGCCGCGCAAGATCCCTCGCGCGAACAGCTTCGAGCTCAGCATGGGCACGAGCGTCAGCGACACCAGTGCCGAGATGGCGATTGCTGCGGCGATGGAAATGCCGAACTCGCCGAACAAACGGCCAACGGCGCCTGGAATGAACGAGATGGGCAGGAACACGGCGATCAAGACGAGCGTCGTAGCGATCACTGCGAAGCCGATTTCGCGCGTGCCATCGATCGCCGCAAGCAAGGACGGCTCGCCAAGCTCGATGCGACGCGCGATGTTCTCCAGCACCACGATCGCGTCGTCGACGACCAACCCGATGGCGAGCACCGCCCCGAGCAACGTCAGCACATTGATGGAGTACCCCGCGATCGCCATGACGATGCACGCTGCGACGATCGACACGGGAATGGTCAACGCCGGAATGACAGTGGCGCGCACCGTTCCGAGGAAGAAGTAAATGACGACGAGCACGAGCACCAGCGCAATGACGAGCGCGTGCACCACCTCCCGAAGCGATTCGCGCACGAACACCGAGTCGTCCGAGCGCACGTCCAGCCGTATATCGGGCGGCAAGGTCGTCCGCACGCGCTCCAGCTCCTCGCGAACGCCCTTGGAGACTTCGAGGATATTGGCAGTGGACTGCGGAATGATGCCGAGACTGATGCCCGCCACACCGTCGTTGCGCGACAGCGCACGCACGTTCTCGGCGCCAAGCTCGACGTCCGCTACTTCTCCCAGCCGCACGAGATAACCGTCGCCGCCGCGACCGACGACGAGATTGCGAAAATCTGAGGGCGTGCGCAGGCCCGTATCCGTGCGCACAGTGAACTCGCGATCGCGCGACTCGATGCGTCCGGCGGGGAGCTCGACGTTCTCGGCCCGCAGCGCATTCTCGATGTCCTGGACCGTCAGTTGACGCGCGGCGAGCGCTTCGCGATCGAGCCAGATGCGCATCGCATAGCGACGCTCCCCGGCGATACGCACTTGCGCCACACCCTTGACGACCGAGAATCGATCGACCAGGTAGCGATCTGCGTAATCCGACAGCTCGAGCGCGGTGCGCTGATCGCTCTCGAGATTCAGCCACATCACCGGCTCGGCCGAGGTATCGACCTTGGCTATCTCCGGCGGCTCGGCCTCTTCGGGAAGATTGTTCAGAACGCGCGCGACACGGTCGCGAATATCGTTGGCAGCCGCATCGATGTCGCGGCCGAGGCTGAACTCCACGGTGATCCGCGAGCGCTCGTCTTGGCTCGAGGACGTGATCTTCTCGATGCCTTCGAGGCCTGCGATGCGATTCTCGATCGCCTGCGTGATCTTCGACTCGACGACGGCCGCCGAAGCGCCGCGGTACACCGTGTCGATGCTGACGATCGGCGGCTGCACATCCGGCACTTCGCGAATCGGCAGCCGCAACAAGGCCATCAAGCCGATGATCGTGAGCAGCAGGCTCACGACCATTGCGAACACCGGACGACGAACCGAGATATCGGAGAGAATCATGTCGGCAGCTCGGCCACGAGCGCGCCGGGATTGACTCGCACGGGTTGCCCGTCGTGCACCTTGAGCGTCCCGTCCACGATGACCAGATCACCCGTGCTGAGCCCTTCGAGAATCTCCACCTCCCCCGGACGCCTGCGTCCCACGAGGACCTCGCGCTTGCGGGCGACCCCCTCGTCGGCGACGAACACATAGTGGCGCGCGCTCTCCGGCACGATTGCGCGTTCCGGCACCATCAGCGCCTCGCGCTCGGCGCGCACGACCTTCACGGTCATGAACAACCCAGGACGCAAGCGATTCTCGGGATTGCGAATGACCGCGCGGATCGTCACCGAGCGGGTCGCCGGATCGATGCGCGTTCCGACGCTCGCAACGCGACCCGCGAATGTCTCATCTGGATACGCGCTGCTCGTTGCCGTCACGGGCAGGCCGGGCTCGAGCACAGAGAGGAAAACTTCTGGAACTGCGAAATCCAGCTTGACGGAGCTCAAGTCATCGAGCGTCGTGATGACCTCGCCGGGACTGACCAAGCTGCCGAGACTCACATTGCGCAGCCCGACACGACCGGAGAACGGCGCGCGGATCATGCGATCTTCGAGCCGTGCCCGCGCGGCCGCCACACGCGCCTCGCTCGCCAGCAGATTCGCCTTGACCTGCTCGAGCTGCGCCTCGGACAAGGCGCGAGTGTGATAGAGCTCCTGGCTGCGCTGGAACTGACCGCGGCTCTCGCTGAGCTCGGCCTCTGCAGCCGCGAGCTCGGCACGGGCCTCGGCGCTGTCGAGCTCGACCAAGAGCTGGCCCTTGCGAACGTACTGACCTTCTTCGAAGTGGATCGCAGTGATCCGCTCGGCAACCTTCGCAGTGATGTTGACCGACTCATTGGCACGTACCGTGCCGACCGCCTCAACCTCGTGCGCGAAAGGCTTGAGCGTCGGATGCGCCACGACCACACTCACCGCCCGTGGCTCACGGGCAGGCACGGCCGGCGTGGCTTCGCGCGCTGCGAAGCCACGCCATGTCTGCAAACCAAGTAGACCAAGAGCGACCGCCGCCACGCCGAACACGATGCCGCGGCGATTCACGAGTAGCGACACGCCTTACACCGAAGATTCAAAACAGGAAGCGTGCTCGCCTCGAAGAGGCGCACAGGTGCGCGTGCTCGCGCGTTAGGTGCAAGCTACCCGGAAATCGGGCGAATTTCCTGCAAAGAATCGTGAAAGTGCGTAGCAGGTCCGCCTGTTACATGGGTTCGGCGTCGGAGGCGTCGGATACGCCCTCGAACAGGGCCGTTGACAAGTAGCGCTCCCCTGTATCGGGCAGCATCGCCAGGATGACTGACCCCTGCCGCGCACGCTGCGCCACCTTGAGCGCAGCGGCGAACGTCGCCCCGGAGGAGATCCCGCAGAAAATGCCCTCCTTGCTCGCGAGCGCGCGCGCGGTGTCGATCGCCTCCTGATCGGTGACCTGCACGATCTCGTCGGCCAGCGAACGATTGAGCACGCTCGGCACGAAGTCGGGCGTCCAACCCTGAATCTTGTGCGGCTTGAATTCGCCGCCGGAGAGCAGCGGAGCGTTCGCCGGCTCTGCCACGATGATTTTCGTCTCGGGGCGCGCCTTCTTGATCATCTCGCCAGCACCCGTGAGCGTGCCGCCGGTGCCCCATCCGGTGACCCAGAAATCTAGGCGCTTGCCCGCGAAGTCGCTCAAGATCTCCGGACCGGTCGTATTGCGGTGGTACTCGGGATTGGCCGGATTGTCGAATTGTCGCGCGAGGAACCAACCGTGCTTTTTCGCCAGCTCCTCCGCCTTGCGCACCATGCCCGTTCCCCGTTCTTCCGCTGGCGTCAAAATGACCTTCGCTCCGAGCATGCGCATGATCTTGCGTCGCTCGACCGAGAAAGTCTCGACCATCACGGCAACGAATGGGTATCCCTTGGCTGCGCAGACCATCGCGAGCGCAATGCCCGTGTTACCCGAGGTCGCCTCGACAACCGTCTGGCCTGGTTTCAGCAGACCGCGACGCTCCGCATCCTCGATGATGGCAATCGCCAGGCGATCCTTCACGGAGGACAGTGGATTGAAGAACTCGCACTTCACATACATGGTCGTATGCGCTGGAGCGAGGCGATTGATACGTACGATCGGAGTGCGACCGATCGTGCCGAGGATGTTGTCGTAGATCATAGGCTGGCGAACGGTATCAGGTAGCTGTAGAGGGTATGATTCGGTGAGATTGCGCGACTGTGAGCCGTCCAGTCAACCGGCAGCGCAGAGCGCGCCGGCGAAACAGGCTAGGTCTCATGACTTTCTGCCGCCTCCCGCTCGTCGACGCGTGCCACGCCGATCGCGCTCGGCGAGCCATTGGGCAATGCGTGTCGGCACTTCCCGTTGCGCCGCAGCGCTCACATAGATCCCGACATGACCGCCTGCAAAGGCGTACTCGGTATAGTCGCGCGTGGTCACGAGCCCGCGTAACGCGCGGCTTGCAGATGGCGGCACGAGATGGTCGCGCTCGGCGTAGATATTGAAGACTGGCATGTCGATGCGTCGCAAGTCGATGCGCTCGCCGCCGATCTCGAGCGTGCCAGACACGAGACGATTCTCCTTCACGAACCATTTCATGAACTGGCGGTACATTTCCGCAGGCTGATCGGGACTGTCGAAGATCCACTTCTCCATGCGCATGAAGGTCTCGAGCGCTTCTCGATCCACCGAGCGCTCGAAGATGTCGACATACTTTTGACTCAACAACCGGTACGGCATGAGCGCGAGAAACATCGCGTTCAGCATTTCGCCGGGAATATTGCCGACCGTGTCGACGAGGGCGTCGATGTCCACGGCGTCGCTCCACTTGGTGAGCACGTTGTCGGGCGTGCGAAAATCGACCGGCGTCACCATCGTGATGAGATTACGCACGCGCTGCGGCCGCGCGGCCGCATAGCACAGGCTGAGCGTGCCTCCTTGGCAGACGCCGAGCAGCGTCAGAGCCTTTGTGCGCGAATGCTCACATACAGCACGCGTACAGTTGTCCAAATAGCGCAGCACGTAATCCTCCAGCTCGAGGTAGCGATCGGCCCCGTCCGGATAACCCCAGTCGATCAAGTAGACATCCACTCCTCGCGAGAGTAATCCGCGCACGAGTGAACGATCCGGCTGCAAGTCCATCATGTACGGGCGGTTCACCAGCGCATAGCAAATCAAGACCGGCGTACGCACGCGCGCCTGTGCGACAACCTCGAGCGGCTGATAACGGTAGACCACCAGCTTGTCCTCGCGATAGATCGCCTCCTTTGCAGAACAGCCGACTTCTGGCTCTCTGACGTTTGCCAGCGCGCGAGCGCCTTTTTCCAAGCGCTCGAGCCAGGCTTGCACATCGCGCAGCAGCGCCTCTGTCACGTTTGCCTCCTTCATGCACGCCTCCGCTTCTTCGTGCTGGCGCTCTGGGCTGTGCTCTTCTTCGTGCGATCGCGAGCGACCACCCCCTGCTCGATGCGATCGAGCCGTCGCCGCAGCGCGCGCAATTCGCGATGGACGCTGTTCAGCTCGGCACGCGTCGGCAAATCGAATTGCTTGAGAACGCGCTCGAGAACGATTTGCTGCTTCGCGCGCCATTGCACAGCCGCATTGATGAGCGCCCCTTGAAGCTGCGCATACTCGTCGGAACGCGCCACCTCGGCGTACACGTCTTCGGCACACTCGATCCACAGGTCATACAGCTCACGTACATCCTCAAGCGGGCGATTCTCCTGCGCACGCGCACGCACGACGCGCTCGAGCCGATCGAGCGCCTGCGCGTGAATGGCGACAAGACGCGCGAGCCAGTCGGTCTCGCACTTGCGATAAGCGAGCTGCGCATCGACAAGCTCGCGCCAGGCGAGCTGATGCTCCCGGGCCCATCCGATCGGCGGTGCGCCGGCAGAAAAACCGGCACGGAGCCAACGCTCGGCCACGTTCAACCATTCGCGCCCAAATCCGGAGAAGAGCGCCGCGACATCCACCTCGGTGTCGACATTGGAACGGGCGCGCTCCTCCGCCATGCGCTCACAATTCCGTCGCTGCTCATCGATCCAAGCCTGTGCCCAGTTCTCGTTCACATCGCGCGCCTGCATGTGCCTCTGGCCTCGTCGATCTCGCCCACTGTTGTTGCACTGCCAAATCGAGACCGTTAGAGTACCTTTGCAAGCGACGGCGCGCGAGCGGCGCCTTGGTCGCTCAACGGCGCGTTCCTGGCCGAACGCTCCGGCGCCCGTCCCATTACCGAGGTCCGAACATGGGCGGATCCGGGCAACGTACAGCAACGCTGCACATGAGCAACGAACGCGTTATCAAAAAGTACGCCAACCGCCGGCTCTACGACGCCTCGCAGAGCAGGCACGTGACGCTCGACGACATCCGCAAGATGATCATTGCGGGTGAGCGCATCAAAGTCATCGAAGACAAGACCAATGAGGACATCACGCGCCTGATCCTGCTGCAGGTGATCGCGGATCAAGAACAGTTCGGTCGTCCGATCTTTTCGACGTCGTTCTTGGAGGCACTGATTCGCTTCTACGGCAACTCGCTGCAGGGCTTCCTGAGCGCCTATCTGGAAAAGAGCGTCGAAACGTTCATGCGTCAACAAGAAGCCGTGCACGCTCAGCTCGCCCGCATGATGACGACGGGCCCGCTCGGTGCGATGACTGAGCTGACGCGGCAGAACCTCGAGCTATGGGCGCGCATGCAGGAGTCGATGCTTGCAGCATTCGCGCCCCCTAGAGAGACGTCGAACGACAAGAAGGACGAAGACAAGACGGTATAGCTTCGCGATACTCTGACCCCCGCCCACCGATAAGTCATAATCCTCGCCCCGGTCTCGTAATGGGCAGCCCGTAATCCGCAGACGCAGCCATCCTAGCTCACCAGTCATGCGTATCGCCTTCATCGCCTCTGAAGTCGCGCCGCTTGCAAAGACCGGCGGGCTTGCCGACGTGGCCGGCGCGCTCCCGCGTCAGTTGCACGACTTCGGGCACGACGTGCGCGTGTTCATGCCGCTGTACGCAAGCATTGGCGCCGGCACCTCCGATGCCGTCGCGCTGACCAACGCACAAGCCGTGCCGTTGCACCTCGGCCCGCATTTCTATCGCTTTTCCGTGCTCGAGAGCCGTTTGCCGGACTCGAACATTCCATTGTATTTCGTGCACTGTCCCGAGCTGTACGACCGTCCCAGCATCTACACCCAGGATGTGGACGAGCACTTGCGATTCCTGCTGCTGCAACGCGCGGCGTTGGAAACGTGCCAGCGCCTTGTCTTCGGGCCGGATATCGTCCATTGCAACGACTGGCATACGGCGCTCCTACCGCTGCTGCTCAAGAGCATTTACGCATGGGATCGGCTGTTCGCCGGCACACGCACGGTCTTGACGATTCATAACGTCGGCTATCAAGGCGTTTTCGGGTCGCACACCATCGACGATGTTGGTGGCGACGTTCGAGGGTTATTGGCGCCCGACACCGCTGCCGGCGCACCGATCAATTGGCTGCGCGAGGGTATTCGCCACGCCGACCGTGTCACGACAGTGAGCCCGACATACGCGTGGGAGATTTGCACGCCGCTTGGCGGGCACGGCCTGGACGGGGACCTCAGAGCACGTCGCGACGGCATCGTCGGCATCCTGAACGGCGTCGATTACGCCGAATGGAACCCCGCGACCGATCCTTACCTCAAACACCACTATTCGCGCGACGACCTCTCGGGGAAGGTCGCCACGAAGCGTTGGTTTCTAGATTGGCTCAACCTGCCCGTGCCGGAAACGACCCCGCTCGTCGGCATCGTCTCGCGCTTGACCGCGCAAAAAGGCTTCGATCTGCTGTTCGATACGCTGCCCGAGATTCTCACGACGCGCGATCTCGCCTTCGTCGTGCTTGGAAGCGGCGAGACGCGCTATGAGCAGTTCTTCGCGGAGCTACAACAGCGTTTCCCGGAGCGCGTGTCGTTTCACGGCGGATACAACAATGAGCTTGCGCATCTCATCGAAGCGGCGAGCGACATGTTCCTCATGCCTTCGATGTACGAGCCGTGCGGCCTCAATCAGATGTACAGCTTGAAATACGGCACCGTTCCGATCGTTCGCCGCACGGGTGGACTGGCGGACTCGGTGCAGATGTGGGATCCGATCACCCGCCAAGGCACGGGAATCGTTTTCAACGACTTCGATAGTACCGGGCTCCGCTGGGCCCTGCACACCGCGCTCGATCTGTACAAGGACAGGGACGCTTGGCTGCAGATCGTCCGCAACGGCATGGCGCAAGACTTCTCGTGGGAACGCCAAGCGAGAAAGTACGAGGACGTCTATCGAGGTCTCTTGGCTGGCTTATAGGCTGCAGACCGTAGGCGCGCCTCCGATGCTAGCGCTTCGTTTCTAGATCCACTACGCCACTCTCGCGAAACGGAATCTTCCTGAGCATGCCGATATCCGTCAGGATTCGTCCCTCTATCAGGTATTCCACCTGACGCCTTCCTTGCAGGCGGGTGAGCAGTCGTCCGATGCTGCTGACGAAGTTAGTGCGGACGATGATGTCGAACTCGGTCTCACCGTTCGCGGGCACCACGAAGGGTCGCGGCGTGACTCCCTCGGCGAATCGATCACCTTCCAGGAACAGCTGATAGTCGATACCACGGATAGGCAGATCGCGGTTGTTCGGATTCTGCACGTGCATGCGTACGACGAACGTTTGACTGAAGATGTCTCCGGACGTCATCGCTGCGCCCACGAGCGTCAACCGTGGCGTTTCGAGCTTCGGCGCCAAGGACGCGCAGCCGGAGAATGTAAGCACACAGGCAAGCGCGAACATGCCCGCGTATCGCATCATCATTGTCACCTCACGACGAACGTGGGCCACCTTGCGGCAGCCCGCCACAAACCAAGCCTTACCCGCTGGAGCTGACCTTTACTGCGACTCCGGCCGCGTTCATCGCCGCAACTTCGCGAGCATCTCGCGCGTCACCAGCACCACACCCTTCTCGGAGATGTAGAAGCGCTGTGCATCCTCTTCGGGGTTCACGCCGATTTGAGTGCCCGGCGGCACGATGCCCGCCGAGTCGATGATCGCACGCTTGATGACGCAGCCCGCGCCGATCCGCACGTCAGGGAAGATAACCGATCGCTCGACGTAGCTGCGTTCCTCCACTCGCACGTTAGAGAACAAGAGCGACTGATTGACGTGCGCACCAGAGATGATGCAGCCGCCGGAGACAACCGAATTGATCGCCATGCCGCGCCGTCCCTCCTCGTCCAGCACGAATTTCGCTGGCGGATACTGGCGTTGATAGGTCCAGATCGGCCATTGCTCGTCATAGATATTCAGCTCAGGATTGACGTGGACGAGCTCCATGTTCGCCTCATAGAACGCATCCACCGTGCCCACGTCACGCCAATAGTGCTGCACACCGGTACGCACATCCGTGAAGGGATAGGCGTACACCTTCAGGGTTTTCAGCGCCTCGGGAATGATGTTGCGTCCAAAGTCGTGCTGCGAATCCGGTCGCTGCGCGTCCTCCTCCAGGAGTCGGTACAGCAGGTTCGCCTTGAACACGTAGATACCCATCGATCCCAGCGCGTACTGCTCGCGTCCCGGAATGCCTTCGGGATCCTTGGGCTTCTCGGAAAACTTCGTGATGCGGTAGTTCGCATCGACGCTCATCACACCGAATCCGGTCGCCTGCTCGCGTGGCACCTCGACGACACCGACGGTGATGTCCGCCTTTTTCTCCACGTGCGAGGCGAGCATCGGGCCGTAGTCCATCTTATAGATATGGTCACCAGCGAGCACGAGGATGTGGCGCGGATGATGAAGCTTGATGATCTCAAGATTCTGATAAAGCGAATCGGCCGTACCTCTGTACCAAAACTCGCCGAGCTGTTGCTGAGCAGGAATGATCTCGATGAACTCTCCGAGCTCACCGCGCAGATAGCCCCAGCCTCTTTGAATGTGTTGAATGAGCGAATGCGCCTTGTACTGCGTCATGACCTGGATACGGCGGATCCCCGAGTTGACGCAGTTCGAAAGAACGAAGTCGATGATACGAAACTTGCCGCCGAACGGCGTCGCAGGCTTGCAACGAAAGTCGGTCAGGTGCTTGAGCCGTTCCCCGCGTCCGCCCGCCATCACGACTGCCAGAGTATTGCGCGTCAGCCGACTGACGTAGCGACGCGCGGCAGCTGGACGCTGTGGGGTGCCCGCAATAGATTGATCGTCGAGGGATTCGGGCATTGCTCGGTCTTGCATGGATCTCTCTCGCGTGTTGCTCGCCGTTTGAAGGCACAAGACATATTAGCCGACAGCGCGGCATGGCGCGCTACGCGCGCTTCCGCTTGCCTCGGCTTGTTTGATTGGGCATTGTGCAAAACCGCATCCTTGGACACCGGTTCCGCTGCCTCCATGATTGTCTGTCGCCGACTCGCTTCGCATTGGATCACCGGCGTCTCGCGCCTGGCCATCCTCCTTTGCGTGCTTAGCTTCCTCACGACGGATGCGGCGGCAGAAGCGAAATCGCAGGCATCACCCGTTTGCCTGGAGAGCGGCGACGGCTACCTGCGCGCGCGCCTGGCCGGCTCGATTGGGACCGAGCTCGACTGGGCGAATGAAGGCACCGAATGCGCAGGCGCAGTCAGGCCCAAGGGAGGACTGCGTCTGCGCTTCGGAGGATTCGATCCGGTCAGCGGCGGCAAGATCGTGCTCGTGTTCGGGATCGCGGACCTGAAGGAAGGCGAGACCGCCCGCTCGGTCCCGGTCAACGTCACGGTCATCCGCGAGGGCACCGGCGAGTTCTACAGCACCCAAGGCGATGACAAGTGCATGTTGGACGATGTCCATCAGCAGGCGCTCGCAAGCCCTCCTTTCCGTACGCGCACTTATCGCATCGTCGGACGTGGCTATTGCACCGAGCCCGCGCGCGCCGTTCGCGGCAAAGGCTCGATCCTGATATCCAGATTCGACTTCGCAGGGGCCGTGGATTTCTCAAGCGAAGAGGAGGCGAACGACGAGGTGCTTGCTGTTTCGCTGGCGGGGAGGAAATAGGGAAATCGATGATGCGCTCACATCGATGCATAGCATGGCTTTGCGCCGCAGCTGCGTTTATTCTCGGGGCGGCAGCACTGGGTAACGACGCCACAACGCTGGATCGAGCTTTCCGACGCTCGACGCTGCAGATTGCAACTCCAGATGCACGCATCCATCGTTTCCGCATCTGGATCGCCGACGACGACTTGCGCCGCGCCCGCGGGCTGATGTTCGTTAAGGCCCTGGATGACGACCAGGGCATGCTGTTCCTCTACCCCACGGAACGCCACATCGCGATGTGGATGAAGAATACCTTTATCCCGCTCGACATGGTTTTCATCGATGGGGAAGGCAAGGTACGCGAGGTAGTCGCAAATACGACGCCCCACTCGCTCGACACGATCCAATCGAAGGATGCGGTGCTCGCCGTGCTCGAGCTCAAGGCAGGCACCGCCGCAAAGCTGAACATCGTGCCGGGTGCCATCGTCATGCACGAGGCCTTCCACAGGCCGCCGTAGGCCGTCGGTTGCCCAGCGACGCACGATTCGTCCACACTTGAGCCAGCGCCAAGAAGAAAGGGCGGCCCATGAAGGGCCGCCCTTAACGACGCGGGCATGCACCGCTAGAAGTCGACTTTCACGCCGAGACGGAAATACCGACCCATGATGTTCGGCCCTTGCCACGCCGGGTTGTAGCCGAACAGGCTGTAGGCGGCCGACGGATCGAAATCCGGATCCATGTCGAACACGTTCAGTACGTCCGCGAACACGGTATACGTGTCGTTGATCCGATGTCGCACCGTCAAGTCAAAGTTCCACGTCGGGTCGGTCTTGCAGATCACCGGAGTGCCATCGACATACGTCTGTGTCGACGCGTGCAGCTCGGCATTGAGCGCGCAATCGCCCTTGACGCCACCGAAGTCGATCGACGCTGTGTCGAGACCGCTGGTGTAATAGGCGGTCAAGGTCACCGCCGTCGATCCCCACGCATTGTCGAACTCGACCGTGTTCTGCCAAGCGGCACGGTACTCCGGAGATCCCGAGCACGAGGTGATGTTACACGGGCTCAAGGTGCCCTCGTACTTCAGAGTCTCGCCCGTGTCCGTCTTGAGCTCGTACTTGCGCAGCCAGGACACCTCGAGGTAGCTACGCACGTTGGTGGGTCCAAGCGGGAACGTCAGTGCTGCACCGAAGTCGATGCCGCTGACTGTCTGCTTGTCCTGGTTCACGTACGAGGACTCGATGAAGCCAAGCAACGGCAAGGCGCTCGGATTCGCGGGGTCCGGGTTGCCGGGGATGACGGTGATGCCCGGAATGTCCACCACCCCGTTGTTGAGGTAGTACTGACGCTCAGCTTCCGACGTATCTGTCACACCGGTGATCAAGCCGTCGACCTCGATCTGCCAGTAGTCGATCGTGAAGCTCAGGTTCGACAAGGGCTCGAAGACGATACCGAAGGTAAACGACTCCGATTCCTCCGGATCGAGCTCCGGATTCCCGACTTGGGTGAGACCGAGACTGTAGGGCGCGGTCGCATACGCGTTGTTGCCATGTGCGGCACAGAAATCCGCGAACTCCGCGCAGTTGACTTGACGCGTCACGTAGCCGGTCGTTGGCAGACCGAACGACTCGTTGAAGCTCGGAATGCGAAAGCCCTCCGACCACGTGCCACGAATGGCGAGCTGCTCGATCGGCGTCAGCTTGAAGCCGAGCTTTGGTGAGAAGTTCGACTGTCCAGTCGAGTACTTGTCATACCGACCCGAGGCAAGGAGCTCGAGCTGCTGCAGGACCGGCGCACTCACCTCGAAGAAGCCCGACTTCACGTCGCGCTCGCCGGAGGTGCCGACGGCATTGATCGAGTAATACCGAGTGTACGGAGCCGAGTCGTTCGCCGGATTGGCGCTCGGCGCGTGCAGCTCTTCCTCGCGATACGAAAAGCCCACAGCCGCCTGCAGCGGACCGCCCGGGAGATCGATGATCTCCTTGCCGATCGTGCCTTGAATCTGCCACAGCCGCGACGTGTTGTACGTGGTGCTCACCGGCGCAATGTAGTCCCACACATCCTTCGGCGTGGCCTCCGGATCCGCGAAATTGAAGGTTCCACGAGCCACCACGTCCATGATGCGTTGTGGGATGAAGTAATTCGCCTGGTCACGCGTGAGCTCGACCTCCGAGCCGGTGAGGCTGAGCGAGTAGATCCAGTTGTCACCGAACTCGCCATCGACGCCGACGACGGCACGCAATGCGCGCGTGCTCGTCTCGTCCGTGCGCCCGTACGGCGAACGCAGAAAAGCTTGCGCGCGCAGCCCGTCTGCGGCGTATGGGTTATACGGATTCAGCACCCCATTGGTCTCGTCGCACCCGGTGTTGAGGCCGTCCGGCGTGCCGACAGCTTGTGAGCAGACGTATACCGGCAGGATGACGTTGTAATTCTGCAGGCCAGGAGGACGCGGCGGCGTCGGCAGGCCATTGAAGCCAAGCGGTGTCAACGAGGCGAACGTGTCCGTCTTGTAGTAGTTCGCCATCGCGTAGAACTGCGTCTGCTCATTGAGATTCGACGTGAAACGCATCGACAGCCCGGCTCGATCGATTTGGGGCTGCAGCATGATGTAGGCGTGCTGTAGATCGACCTCACAAACAGTGAGTGGCGCGCTCTGCGATTGTGCTTCGGTGATCGTGACGGTCGGCCAGTTGCGGCAGCCGGCTTGAGGATTGAGATACTCGAAGCGACCGCTGCCAGTCGGCGCACCGGTGCCGTCGACCTCACCCAAGACCGGCCTCACCAGTGTCACGCCGGGAATGGAGATGAGGCCGTTGAATGATGCCGCGGGGCTGATCGGAACGAGCTCTGCCGTCACGCCGTTCCAGTTGCCATTGGTCATGCAGCTGCCCGTCGGCCCGCATACGCGCGACCAATCGGTGCTGTTGAATGGATAGCCGCGATCGCGGGCCCACAAGTCGTCCTGCTTCTGGAACTCGCCGCTGATGTAAAAGTTGTAGCCATCCTCCGCAAGACTGCCGATACCCCAGGTCGCGTCGATGCGGTACTCGTCGCCGCCGCCGTGCTCGGAGACGCCGAACGAGCCGCCCAGATGCAAGCCTTGAATCTCTCTCTTCGTGATCACGTTCACGACACCCGCGATCGCATCGGCTCCGTACGTGGAGGACGCGCCGTCGCGCAGCACCTCGATGCGCTCGATGATGGCGCTTGGAATCGTGTTGAGATCGACGAAGTTGCGCTGGCCGTCGTCGGCAAGTGGATAAGGTGCCAACCGCATCCCGTCTGCGATGGAGAGCGTCGCTTGCACGGTAAGGCCGCGCAATGCAGGTGCATTCGCGCCGGGCGCGAAATTGAAACCTGTGTTCCAACCCGTTTGGATCGTGCCGGCATTGTTGGCAGACAAACGCTGTATGGCTTCCGACACCGTGTTCAGGCCACGCTCCTCCAGCGCCTCCGCGCTCAGCACCGTGACAGGCGAAGGTGTTTCCATATCCGTGCGCCGCAGAATCGAGCCAGTCACGATGATGGTGTCGATCTCCTCCCCGGTTGCTTGCTGCTGTGCAGCGGCCTGGGACGAGTATCCAAGCGCCATCGCACTTGACGCGCCGACAATGAGAGCGTGCCTGATGGCCAGCGCGAGTGTCGTTCTTTGCAACATCTTATCCTCCTGCGAGAGGTTTATTCGGAACGCGACGTTAGCCCCCATCGTGTACTCACGAGTGGACGTCCTTTCGTGAACGCTGCTTGCAGCGAAAATGCGACGGGTGCACCACCTTCGCCAAAAGCGTGGTGTTGAGCTTACAACTGCGAAAGTTGCCGCGATATTCGGATTGCGCGATGCAGGGTGTGGTTTGCAGCAGGAAATGTGCGTTGCAGACAGCCGATGGAAGGCACATGGCTGCACGTCGTCGGTGTCCCACACTGCGAGTTGTATACCGAGACCGACTACGCGCTCTGTAAAACTGACTCAGTGGAGGGCCTGCTTGCAGGCAACCCCTCATAAAGGACGCATCGATTCCTCAGCTCGGATTTAGTCCACTAGAGGCTATGTGGTGAATGTATGCAATGCGAATCGTGTGTGTATAAACCGTTTGTGTGCCTCCCGCGGGCGGGAAATCGCTTGACGTAGGAGGCAAGGAAATTCCGAAGTGTGTAGGTATTACATGGTCACACGCGCGCATTCGGTGCCGGATGCGCGCAACATGACTTGGCTATAGACCAGTGCGGGCTCATTCTCACGTTGCGCAACAGCTACGGCGCAACGCGGGGGATCTATGCGACGAGCCTGCGTTGTGAAGCAAACTGTCTGAGTGCCTGAGCGGTATGCGAGCGTTTGGCCCGACGCAACACCTGCTCGGGTGGGCCTTCGGCCACAACGCGACCGCCGTTCGCTCCGCCTTCGGGACCGAGATCGATGATCCAGTCGGCCTCAGCGATCACATCGAGGTCGTGCTCGATGACCACAATCGAGTGACCTGCGTCCACTAAACGTTGCAAGACCCTGATCAGCTTCTCCGTATCCGCCATGTGAAGGCCGACGGTCGGCTCATCGAGCACATACAGCGTATCGGGCGCATCGTTCCTACGTCGCAGCGTTGCGCCGGAGCGCGCACGCACTTTCGCGAGCTCCGTAACCAGCTTGATGCGCTGTGCCTCGCCACCGGAAAGCGTTGGACTTTGCTGTCCGAGCGTCAGATACCCGAGCCCGACATCCTGCAACAACCGGAGCGCGTGATGAATGCGGGGGTGCGCGCTGAAGAACGCTGCCGCCTCGTCCACGCTCATCATCAGCACGTCGCCGATGCTCTTGCCTTTGTAGCGGACCGCCAGCGTATCTTGATTGAAGCGTTGTCCCTTGCACGCCTCGCACACCACTCGCACGTCTGGCAAGAAGCTCATCTCGATCTTGCGCAGACCTTGTCCTTCGCACGCTTCGCACCGTCCGCCATGCGCGTTGAACGAAAACCGCGACGCGCTGTATCCGCGCATGCGGGCATCGTTCGTTTCAGCAAAGACGCGACGCACGTCGTCCCAGAATCCGACGTACGTGGCAGGGCATGACCGCGGCGTCTTACCGATCGGCGTTTGATCGACCTCGAGCACACGACCGATGCGCTCCCAGCCGTCGATTCTCGTGCAGCCGCGCCAAGCGATCTTCGCACGTCCTTTCGCCTTGAGCGCGGCGACGAGATTGTCGTGCAGGACGTCGCGAGCAAGCGTCGACTTGCCGGATCCGGAAACGCCCGTGATCACGACCAGGCGCCCCAGCGGCACGCGAATGTCTTCGCCGCGCAAATTGTGCAATGAAGCCTTGCGCACGATGAGAGCGGGCGTATCGCGGCCCACGGGTCGTCGCGTCGAGAACGGATGCTGTAGAGGGCGTGCCAGCAACCGGCCGGTCACTGAGCCTGGTGTCTTCTCCAAGTCGCGCACCGATCCGGTGGCGACGATGTGCCCGCCGCGCGCACCCGCGCCGGGACCGAGATCGATGATGTGATCGGCACGGCGAATCGTGTCCTCGTCGTGCTCGACCACGAGCAACGAATTGCCTTTGAGCTTCAAGCGCTCCAGCGTATCGAGGAGTACGCGGTTGTCACGGGCGTGCAGACCGATGGTCGGCTCGTCCAGGATGTAACAGACGCCTTGCAGGTTGGATCCAAGTTGCGCGGCGAGCCGAATGCGCTGCGCCTCACCGCCGGACAACGTGGGGGCCGCCCGGTCGAGCGTCAAATAGCCGAGCCCGACGTCCTCGAGGAACTGCAGGCGTGCGTTGATCTCGGCGAGCACGTCGCGGGCAATCTCGAGCTCTCTTCCCTTGAGCTTGAGCGTGCGGAACAGCTTGCGCGCCTCGCTCACCGAGCGCGAAGTGAGCTCTGCGATTGATTGATCTTTGAAACGCACATGTCGCGCCACCGCGTTCAAGCGTTGTCCGCCGCAGTCGCTGCAGACCTGCGCTTCGCCTTCATACCACTCGTTCCACCAGATCTCCTCGCCCGTTTGCGTCTCGTCGAAGCCGCGCATCTTCAGCCCGGTACCGAAGCAGCGCTCGCACCAGCCGTGCTTGGAATTGAACGAGAAGAGACGCGGATCGAGGTCGGCGAAGCTGCGCGCGCAAGAAGGACACGCGCGGCGAGTCGAGAAGATAGCAGTCGCGTTCGCTCGCATCGTGCGGCCGCTCGCGCGCACCGGAACTCGTCCTTGTCTGCTCGCAGCGCGTTCGCCAACGGTCGCAACGTGAACAACGCCCTTTCCGTATGCCAGTGCTGACTCGAGCGCCGCGCGCAAGGCTGCTTCATTGCGAGGCGACACGAGCACCGTCGCGACCGGCAGCTCAATCGTGTGCTCCTGGAAGCGGCTCAATCGGGGCCAAGGATGTGTCGGCACCCGCTCGCCGTCGACACGCAAATACTGGAAGCCTTTCTTCGCCGCCCAGCTGGCAAGTTCCGTGTAATAGCCCTTACGTGCCACAACCAGCGGCGCGAGAACATCGATGGTGCTGCCGCGATACTCCTTCATGAGCCGAGCAGCGATGGCATCGAAGCTTTGCGGCTCGATCGGCACGTTGCAGTCAGGGCAATACTGGGTACCGAGCTTCACATAGAGGAGCCGCAAGAAATGATAGATCTCCGTCAGTGTTGCCACCGTGCTCTTACGTCCGCCACGGCTCGTGCGCTGCTCGATCGCCACAGTTGGCGGAATGCCGAAGACCGCATCGACATCCGGCTTCGAGGCCGGCTGCACGAATTGTCGCGCGTAGGCATTGAGCGACTCGAGATAGCGACGCTGTCCCTCGCCGAAAACAATGTCGAAAGCGAGTGTCGACTTACCCGACCCCGAGACACCCGTTACCACGACGAGCTTGTCGCGAGGGATCGCCACGTTCACGTTCTTCAGATTGTGCTCGCGGGCTCCGTGAACGCGAATTGCGGGCTGCTGCGCATGGAGCGCTAACGATTCGCCGCTCGGGCTGCTCGCCTTGGCAGCGTCGCGACGCCCCTCGTCCGCAGAGCCTAGCCCCCAGTGCGGAGTGTCGAGCTCGTCGCGCAGCGCCTTGCCAGTGTGCGAACGAGGATGATTCATGACCTCGCGCGGGGGGCCGCAAGTCACAATCTCGCCACCCGCCTCCCCGCCTTCGGGACCGAGATCGATAAGCCAATCCGCGGCGCGGATAACATCCAGGTTGTGCTCGATCACGAGCACCGAATGACCTGCATCCAGCAAGCGGCGGAAAGCCCGCAGCAACTTCGCGATGTCGTCGAAGTGCAGCCCTGTCGTGGGTTCATCGAACAGGAACAGCAATCCTGAAGCACAGGCGGCCGATCCTTCGACGCTGGCTCGAGAAGCGGCGTTACGCTTCTGGCCGCGCGTTCTCTTTTCAGCGTCTGCAACCCAGAGTCCGGCTCCCGATTCGGCAAGGTGTCCCGCAAGCTTCAGCCGCTGTGCCTCGCCGCCCGACAACGTCGGAACGGGTTGCCCCAGCCGCAGGTAGTCCAACCCCACTTCGACGAGAGGCTGGAGACGCTCGAGCACATCAGGTGCATCCGCGAAGATCTTCACCGCCTCAGCAACAGTGAGCTCCAGGACGTCGGCGATGCTCAGATGACGACCCGCAACGTCCACCGTGACCTCAAGAATCTCGCTGCGATACCGACGGCCATCGCAATCCGCACAACGCAAGTAGACGTCCGAGAGGAATTGCATCTCGATGTGCTCGAAGCCGTTGCCTCCGCAGGTGGGGCAGCGGCCATTGCCCGAGTTGAAGCTGAACGTGCCCATCGTGTAGCCGCGCTCCTTGGCAAGCGGTGTTGCCGCGAACAGCTTGCGAATGGCATCGAATGCACCGACGTAGCTCGCTGGGTTCGAACGCGTCGTGCGACCGATCGGCGTCTGATCCACGAGCACCACGCCCGCAAGCCGCTCGGCGCCTTCGATGCGATCGTGTGCTCCTGGTGCTTCCGTTGGCTTGCCGAAGCGTTTGAGGAGCGCCGGATACAGGATGTCTTGCACCAAGGTGGACTTTCCGGAGCCGGACACGCCCGTCACACACACGAGACGATGAAGCGGGATGGTGACGTCGATGTTCTTGAGGTTGTGCTCGCGCGCGCCGACGACGCGAATCGACGCACTCGTATCGATGCGAGGCTGGAAACCGAAGCTTGGCGACTGAGGCGCCCCGTCACCCGTCCGCTGTCCATCGAGCACCTTCCTGCGGCCGGTGAGGTAATCCGCCGTCAGTGAGCCGTGCGCGGCCGCCAGCTCGGCGGGCCTGCCGTAGAAAACGATCTGCCCGCCGCGTTCGCCGGGTCCGGGTCCGATATCCAAGATACGGTCTGCGGCACGCATGACCTGCGGATCGTGCTCGACGACCACGAGCGTGTTACCGGCACGCTTCAATCGCTGCATGACGTCGATCACGCGGTTCATGTCACGCGGATGCAACCCGATCGATGGCTCGTCCAGCACGAACAACGTGTTCACGAGCGAAGTGCCGAGCGCCGTCGTCAGATTGATCCGTTGCACCTCTCCGCCTGAAAGCGTGCGCGACTGCCGATCGAGCGTCAGGTACCCGAGCCCGACATCGAGCAGGAACTTGAGCCGGCTGCGGATCTCCTTCAAGACCAGATCGCTTGCCTCATCGAGCGGCGCCGGAAGCTGCAACGCTTCGAAGAACGCGCTGGTCCGCTCGATCGGCAGCAGCATGAGCTCGTGCAGGTTGACGCCGGGAAGTCGGGCGAGGACCTCATCGCCCCACTGCACACCGTTGGGACGGAAGCGCTCGTCACTGCGCAAAGCGCGTTCTGCATCCGCACGTGTCCCCAGCCGATACAGCAACGCGTCGGTCTTTAAGCGCGCACCGTTGCATGCCGGGCAGGTCGTATAAGCGCGGTACTTCGACAGCAGCACCCGTATGTGCATCTTGTACGCTTTCGTTTCCAGCCATGCGAAGAAACGGCGTACCCCGTACCAATGTCCTTCTTCCCACGACCCCTCGCCTTCGAGCACCCACTGGCGATGCTCCTCGCTGAGCTCCCGCCATGGGACATCGATCGGGACGCCGCGCTTGCGCGCGAACCTCAGCAGATCGTCCTGGCATTCGCGGTACGACTCACTCTGCCAGCAACGCACCGCGCCTTCCTTCAAAGACTTCGATTCGTCAGGGACGACGAGACCGAAGTCGATATCGATGATGCGGCCGAAGCCGCGACAAGCATCGCAGGCGCCGATCGGTGAATTGAACGAAAAGAGACTTGGGATCGGCTCGGAATAGTGAATGTCGCAGTCTGCGCAATGCAGGTCCGACGAGAAACGAAACGTCGCCAGAGCCGGACCCTCGCTCGATTCGACCACATGGGCGTTCGCTCTGCCTCGCCCGACGCGTAGCGCCGCTTCAAACGCCTCGACGATACGATCCCTGTTTGCTGCATCGAAACGTACGCGGTCCTGGATCACTTCGAGCAACAGCGACTCGCCGGCCTGTGAAGCCTGCTTCGTGCCGTGCCCGCGTCTGTTCTTCGCAGCAGCTGCCCGCGAGCTGTTACAAACGGCCTGGCTACGCGAGAACACGCGGGTGTAACCCTGCGCCTCCAGCAGCTTCAGGATCTCGGCCTCGGAGAAGTTGTGCGGGACGCTGACGGGGAAGGTGATCACGACACGCGCACCGCGCAGCCCGCGACTTTCAAGGCGATCCTCGAGATCGGCATAGATCGTCTGCGGCGTATCGCGGCGCACGGGTCGTGCGCAGGCACGGCAGTACAGCTGGGCCGCGCGCGCGAACAAGAGCTTCAAGTGATCGTTGAGCTCGGTCATCGTGCCGACGGTCGAGCGCGAAGTGCGGACGGGATTGGTCTGATCGATCGCAATAGCCGGCGGGATCCCCTCGATGCGATCGACGCGCGGGCGGTCCATCCGGTCGAGAAACTGTCGCGCGTACGGCGAGAAAGTCTCCACGTAACGACGCTGGCCCTCCGCATAGAGCGTGTCGAACACGAGCGATGACTTGCCCGAACCGGACACGCCCGTGACCACGATGAGCTCGTTCGTCGGAAGCTCGAGATCGATCGATTTCAGATTGTTCTGACGTGCGCCGCGAATGACGATGGAGTTGGACATGCTGATCCGAAAACGAGGGTTACGGCACGCAGGGCGCGCGTGCACAGCGGGGAGCGTGATAGTGTAGCTCGCCGAGCCGAACGGGTCAGAGATTCAACACGTCAATGCTGACAGCCTGTGTCAGCGAAGGGGGAACCCGTTCCTTGTTCCCTGTTGGCCGCGTCCACGAGCGGCGGCAAGGGACAATGCAGCGCCGCGCATACGGTCCGCAGCAACTCGGCCTCGCCGATCGTGAGCCGTTGATCGTGGGTCACGGTCTTCAGCAGCGCTTCGATGAGCTGCTCTTTGCCCGCAGGCACAAGCTGGTCCAACCGACTGAGCGCCACATCAAGCGCGCGCGGCCATTGCGCCGGCAACGAGAACGGTGGTCGATCCCGCGGGTAGAGATGATGCATGCCGATCTCGTACGCGCGACGCGCCTCGGCTTCCCCTTCGTGGCCGTAGCGAGCGAGTACAGCGAACAGCACCTGAGCCTCGTTCCGCACGAGAGCGAGAGAAAGCGTGCGGCGACGTGCAACAGGATCGATCCCGTCGCGTAGCTGTACCTGCGCCAACTTGCACAACGCGTAACGGTGCAGCGAAAGCTCGCCCTCCTGCTGCAGCAGGCCGCTCAAAGCCGCAAGCAGACTCAAGCTTTCCTCGCGCGGTAGCTGACGTAACGTCGCGAGGGATTGCATGAGCGCGGGCAACCGCTGCTCCGGTGCAAGCGCATCGACCGCGGCCTCGAGTGCCTCGACCTGCGCGAGCGTCTGTGCGCCGAGCTGTCGACCGATAGAGCGGCGTTGCTCCGCCCGCCTTTCGCTGCAAGCATCGAGCGCTAGCGCAAGCAGTAACCCACGAGCCGAAGTCGGATGACGTGCCGCCTGAACGATCGGCTGCGGCAAAGATTCCCGGATCTCGCGGGCAACTCGCATGTGGGTATCCGATGGATTACCGACCCATTGCGCCAGGCTCGCCGTCACTGCGAAGCGCCTTCCCGTTCCCTCACGTGCCTTGCCAACCGCTGCCTCGTAGTGTTCCCTCGACAGGTCAACGCCGCTCACGAGCTGCCGGCGCACTTTCTCGATCTCGGCGACATCGAAGTGCGGATCGATGGCCTTGATGCGCTCCATGAGAGGCGGATGGGTTGCGAAGAGGCGATTCATGCCGGGCGCGAAGAGCATGTGCGCCACTTCTTCGACTTCAGGATGCGTGAGCTTCGAGCCGCCAGCGAGCGCTGCGATCTTCACGAGCGCGTTGCGCAACCCGGTCGGGTCGCGAGTGAACTGCACCGCCGAGGCATCCGCGAGCGCTTCGCGACGCCGCGAGACGGCTGCCTGGATGAGCCGCCCGAAGAACAGCCCGATATAACCAATGCCGAGCACAGCAAGCGCTACCAGTGCGACGGCGGACCCTGTGCTCCTGCGATCGCGCGCAACACGCAAGACCGTGCGCGCGATCAACGCGATCACGAGCAGACCGAACAAGAGCCCGATCAACCGCAGATTGAGGCGCATGTCGCCATTCAGGATATGGCTGAACTCGTGCGCGATGACACCTTGCAACTCGGCCCGGCTGAGCGTCTCGATCGCGCCACGCGTCACCCCGATCGCCGCATCGGCTGGGTTGTGACCGGCTGCGAAGGCATTGATGCCGCGTTCGTGCTCCAGCAAGTACACCTCTGGCATCGGCACGCCCGAAGCGATCGACATCTCTTCGACAACGTTGAGCAAACGACGCTCGTTGGGATCGGTCGTGTCGGGCGAAACTCGTACGCCGCCGAGCATCCGCGCCACCGCGCCTCCCCCGGCCCTCAGCACGATCGACTTGTAGAGACTCGCAAGCCCGATGATGCCTGCGACGACCGAAGACACACCGATCACCGTGCCCACATTCGCTGCCATCCACTCCGGGAGCGGCGGCGCTCCTCCAGTCGTGTACAGCTCCGTCTGTGCGAGCACGAAGAAAATCACCGCATCAACGGCACACACGACGGCCAGCACTGCCAATACGAACAGCAACACGAGCCAACGCGACGCTCGTCGAGCCTGTTCTTGTCGCTGGAAAAAGTTCATGGGCAGGAGGCTGGCGAGTGCAGACCGGAGCCGAAGCTGACGGCCGGAGACTGGGGCCGCGAGCGCGCAGCCCCAGTCCCCAGCCACATCAGGTGAACTTCACCGTGGGCACTGCACGCTTCTCCGGGGCCTCGATCTCGAGCAATTGCGCGGGCTTGAAGGAGAACATGCCAGCGATGAGATTGGTCGGAAACATCTCGCGCAGGTTGTTGTAGTGCATGACTGCATCGTTGTACGCCTGGCGAGCGAATGCCACCTTGTTCTCGGTGGAGGTGAGCTCCTCGGAGAGCTGCATCATGTTCTGATTCGCTTTGAGGTCGGGATACGCCTCCGCCAGCGCGAACAGCCGTCCGAGGGCGCCGCTCAACGCATTCTCGGCCCCGGCGAGCTGCTGAACAGCGTTGGGATCGTCTGGGTGTTGCGCAGCGTTTCTGAGCCCTGCCACGGCCGCGTTGCGTGCAGCTATCACGGCCTCGAGCGTCTCACGCTCGTGCTTCAGATATCCCTTCGCGGTCTCGACGAGATTCGGTATGAGATCGTGACGACGCGTGAGCTGCACGTCGATCTGCGCGAATGCGTTCTTGTAGGCGTTGCGCGCGGCGACGAGCCGGTTGTACATCGAGACGAACAAGAACGCTGCAACGACGATCAGCGCCAAAATGATCCATCCTGCCATAGCTACTCTCCGCGGACGCCCAACGCGAGCGCGCTACAAGCATAGCCAAACTGGCCGTGCAGTGATGAGTCACGCTCAACGAGGCGCACGTGTGCTCACCGATCGCACGGCTCGCACCGACTCAACGAAGCGGTGCGAACAAATCGAAGAGCCGGCTCAACAACGATGGTTTGAGTTGCTCTACCTCCAAGTCGTGGCTGCGAGGAAGCTGTAAGTCGGACAAGTCGATGCGAAACTCGTCCTCCTCAAGCCAACCGAACACCGCATGGCGGGCACTTGACGCCCTGGGGCGGCCGGCACGTCGCCCGTGCAGGACTGCGTTCGGATCCGGAGCGATGCGTTGGGCTGCGGTGCGGATGTTGGTAGCGCTCATCCATTCCCCCACCGAGGAGCTGTGAAGCGACTCAGCCTAGAGGATCGGGGGAGACTGCCACGTGAGCTGCTTCACGTTCGTCGACACTGCAGACCCGTGGCACAGCTCGTCGCCTCGAAATCGGCTTATGTTTGGTGCACATCTTGGGGATGAACGAACGGCTTGGCGAGTCCCCCTGTGAGACGTGCCTATGAACGCAACGAAACGTTTCGGTGCATGGATGCGGTGGTTGGGGTTCGAGGCTCGGGACGGAGCTTGGTGGCCGCGAGCGATTGCGCTCGCCGCATGCCTGGCAACGAACGGCTGCGGTGATCCTTCCTCGGCGCCGTCAGCAGCCCTCGCCGAGCAGCCGCTCGTCATGGCGCCAGACGAGGTCCCACACGCGCACGTCGTCACGGCATTCATAGGCAATGTCTCGACTCGTTACGCCGCACACTACGACGGCGAGGCGCTCGTGCAGATCACGGAGCAGCGCCAAGGCACACCGCCGGATGTTGCCGATGCGACTTATCTATTTCGCAGTGCGCGTCTGATGCGCTATGAGGGTCCGACGCTCGACGGCAAGGACTGGCTCGTGCTCGAGATCGACCCACAGGGGCAGGTGCTCGTCGCACGCAACGGCACCGAGCCGGCCAGCAACGAGGAAATCAACGCCATCCTCACGCGTGCCCAGCTCCTGCGCAATCACGCGCTAGCACGGCGCGCAACGCAGACGCATGCAAGGCATAACAGCTCAGGCAGCGCTCGCGTGCACGGAGCGGGCCGGCAGCTCGATGCGAACGGCCAGACCACCGCCCGGTAGGTTGTGAGCCGAGACGTGCCCTTCGTGCAATGCGACGATGCGTGCCGTGATTGCCAGACCCAACCCTGTTCCGCCGCTATCGCGATCGCGGGAAGCCGCGACACGGTAGAAAGGCTCGAAAATGCGCGTCAGCTCGGCCGGAGGCACGCCGGGCCCTTGATCCTCCACGGAAATATGGGCGCGCCCGTGCTCGTAGCTGAGCTTGACACGCACGGCCGTGCCGACGGCCGTGAAGCGAACAGCGTTGCGCAGTACGTTCTCGATCGCGCTGCGCAGCAGACCCTGATCGCCATCGACCACGATGCCCGAGCTTGGTACCGCATCCACACGTTTGTTCGCGGCGCCGGCCTCGATGCGCGCATCCTCCACGACCTCGCTCACGAGTATCGCCAAGTCGACCGGCTCTCGTGTCAGCACCGGCTCGGCAGCTCGCAGCTCCGACAACTGCAGCATCTGGCCGATCAGCGTATCGAGACGCTCGGCTTCCAGCTCGATGCGATCGAGCTGGCGAGCAATGTCCTCTCCTGGTCGACGCGCCAGTCCCAACGCGACGCGCATGCGCGCAAGCGGCGAGCGCAGCTCGTGCGACATGCCACGCAGCAAGTCTTCCTTGGCGGCGAGCAAGTTGCGCACGTGATCGGCCATGGCATCGAAGTCGCGCGCGAGCACCCCCAGCTCGTCGCGACGACGAGAAAACTCCTCGCCAACGCGCGCTTCGAGATTGCCGGCCGCGAGCGAACGAGCGCTCGCCTGCAGACGTTCCACGGGCTTGCTGACATAGCGTGCCAACGACCAGCACACCAGCCCGCTCGTCAGCAGAGCGAACGTGACGATCACGATGCGCACATCGGTGGCATTGAGTATGTTCATCGGCCAGTTGGGGCCGGCGATCATGATCGAATACACGGTGCCATCCCGATCGGTAAACAACGGCGTCAACACGAGCGGGTCGTCGATGTCGCGACTGTCGATGCGGTTCTCGCCGAGCAAGCCTGCGTCCTGCAGCCGTGCTACGTAGCGGCGCAGGTAGTGCGGCATCGGGCGTCTCAAGACGTCCTCACCGGTTGCATCGACGATGAAGATCTGTCGATCGGTGTACTTACGCTCCGTGTCTGCAATCCACGCCGGTAGAGCCTCCGTTCCGTCGGATCGCAAGAGCGCGGCCGCTTCGTTGGCCAGTTGCTTGATGTCGATATTGACGCGATTGATCTGTTGAAAGCGGTACCAACCCACCACGGCGGTCGTCCCGAGCACGACCAGCATGGCGGCCCAGAACGAAAGGAAAATGCGTAGAAAGAGTGTTTTCATGACCGGGTCGCTTCGGGACGCGAGTCGCTGGTCGGGATGAGAACGTAGCCTGCTCCGCGAATGCTGCGAATCTCCGGGAGCCCGTTCTCTCCCAGGCCGAGCTTACGCCGGAGATTGCTCACGTGCGTGTCGATGCTGCGGTCGTAGGGCGTCAAGCGCCGGCCGAGCACGCGCTCGGTCAGCGACTCGCGGGATTGCACCTGTCCTGCCGATCGCATCAGCACTTCCAATAACCGCAGCTCCGTCCCCGTAAGTCGCACGGCTTGACCGAACAGAGTCACCTCGAACAGCGCCGGATCGAGCCGCAACGGTCCGATGGCGATCGGCTGCGCCGGTGTATCGGCATTCTGCGGCGAGAACCGCCGCAACACGGCCCGCACGCGCGCAACGAGCTCGCGTGGGTTGAACGGCTTGGGGAGATAATCGTCGGCACCGAGCTCCAGGCCGACGATGCGATCGACGTCTGCACCGTGCGCGGTCAGCATGATCACTGGAACGGAGCAGCTCCGCCGCAAGCGCCTCAGCACTTCGAAGCCGCTCAACGACGGCAGCATGACATCGAGAATCACCAAATCGACCGGATCGGGCCGCTCAAGCAACCGCTCGAGGGCTTCGGCACCGTCGCGCAACACCGAAACCTGAAAGCCCTCGCCGCTCAAGTACTCGGTGAGCATTTGGCCCAATTCGCGATCGTCGTCGACGAGCAATAAGGAAGGTGTCTGAGTCATAAGCGATGTATTATTCGATGGTCGGCCGTCGCATCCACTTTTCGCGGACTGCGCTGCTTCCGTCTGAGAAGTAGATGTTCGACCAACGACTACTTCGGCGCAATCCTCACCACGCCCGTGTGTCGAGCCTACATACCACCAGGGAGGCAAGCAGGCCTCGTCGGTGTCATGGATTGCTTTGCAGGAGGTACGAACTGACAGTTCCCAAGGCGACGATGCATCGTGTGCCGGGATCGACTGGCTAGAGAGCGCCCGTTTCGTCTGGAGGAGTGCCGAGGGACTCCGTACGTACGGCTTACGGCGCTGGGGCGCCGAGCTTCTCTGCCGCAGCGAGTTCAGTCTTTGTTCACGCGGACGCGGCTATCATAGTCTCGTTCCGATGGCCGGTTCGGCGCAGAAGAAACCAGGAAGGAGGACATCGATGACGAACAAGCTGATCGGCACGATCACTGTGGCCGCACTCGCACTATGCGCTGCCGCCAATGCCGCAGGCAAGCCTGAGGTGGAGAAAGCCAAAGCGAACGCGGACACATTTGCTGCGCTCGACCGAAATGGCGACAAGCAAATCAGCCGCACCGAAGCGGGAGTGGATCGAGAGCTGTCCGACAATTTCGCCTATATCGACACGGACGGCGATGGATTCATCAGCCTCGCGGAGTTCTTGGCTCACTTCGAACGTCTGCGCGATCCTACCTAACCTCTTGGCGCGGGGAGCCGACAAGGCCACCGTCCGACGGCTTTTCTGACCGTCTTCCATCGCCGGCGCGACGTTCACGCGCTGATCGCTTACGATTGCACGGGTTCAACCTGGAGGCCTCGCCGTCATGGCCGTGCCCTGGATGCAGATCGTTAGGCTCGTCCCGTCGATTCTCGAGGTTTCTCGAGAGCTCTTGAATCGGACCAAGACCTCGGCTCCCAGCGCCGATTCCAACGCGCCGTCGACGCCGGCCGACCTCGCTGCGCGCGTCACAGCGCTCGAGGAGAATGAGCGGCGACAGGCCGAGCTCGTCAACCAGATGGCGGAGCAAATTGCGACCCTGGCTCGCGCAGCGGCTGCGCTCCACCGTCAGCTCGCTTGGCTGAAACTCGGGCTCGGCGTGGCAATCATCCTTGCACTCGCGGCCGTCGGCGTGGCGTTGCGCTAGTCCCACCCAGCGCACGTTCACCGGCTATTGGCTCTCTCGATAAAAGTCGATCACCTTCGGCACGGCTGCCTGCAAATCTCTGATGCGCGAAGCGCTCGAAGGATGCGTGCTGAGGAACTCCGGCGGCCCACCACCGAGTCGTGCCATCTTCTGCCATAGCGTGATCGCCGCGTTGGGATCGAAGCCGGCACGCGCCATCAGCTCCAAACCGATGCGATCTGCCTCTGCTTCCTGCTCGCGACTGTGCGGAAGCGTGAACGTCACAGCGGAGACCTGACTTGCGATCGACATGATGCTGTCGCTCGCGCCGGTGGCGATTGCGAGCCCGCTCAACGCCAGCTGCTCCGCATATGCGCGCGAGATGCGCTCGCGTGAGTGCTCGCGCAGCGCGTGCGCAATCTCGTGCCCGATCACTGCGGCCAGCTCCGCATCGGTGGCCTCGAGCTCTTCCACGAGCCCTGTGTAGACCATGATCTTTCCACCGGGCATGCAGTAGGCATTCACGTCTTCGGACGTCTGCACGTTGATTTCCCAATTCCATTGCGGCGCATCGGGGCGGAACACAGCCGTGTGAGGAATGAGCCGCTGGGCGATCCGTTGCACTCGTGCGTGGAGTTTGGGATCGGCATTGAGCGCACCGCGGCTTCGTGCCTTGTCCAACTCCTGTCGATACGCCTCCTGAGCGCCCCTCTCGACTTGCTCAGCGGATACCAGCATGAGCTGCTTGCGCTGAACCCCGATCGCGCCGGGTTGCGTGGTTTGCACCGTCTGGCACGCCGTGCCCAACAGAGCGAGTGCGACGAGCAATATTCGACGAACAGCCATGGCAGGACGTCTCATACTGCAAACGACCAGATTGGATACGAGGTTTTCCTCCGAGGTTCCGTGAGGGCATGCGCTACTGCCGATGACGCTCCCCCGCGTGATCACTCCGCGTCCCGCTCTCGACCCGTCAAGACCACCGGCGCTGTCATGGCGCTGCGAGCCAAACCTCGCATGTTGCAACCGTTCGCTGCTGCGCCGAGTATCTGTCGCCGTACGGAACTGCGTTACGCTCACGGCGGCTGGTCACGAGAACCTGGGGGCGCATCTCCTCGTCATTACTGACGAGGAGACGGCAAATGGTAGCTTGCGGGCCCTGCAGCTGCACACGGCAGCGGCTGCGGCCTCTCATTAAAGGTTAACATCGCGGGTTCCCGCGCAGTCGCCGTGCCAACGTTGCGCCGCGACGCGCGGAGTGCGATTGAGGTAACCGATCATGATTCAGACCCAAGAAATCGAGTATCGAGACGAGAACACGGTGTGCAAAGGCTTCGTCGCATTCGATGACAGAGAGACGAGCCCCAAGCCTGCCGTGCTCATCAGTCATACGGTGCACGGCCGCGAGGAATTCGTCGAGAATAAGGCGCGGCAGATCGCCGAGCTCGGGTATGTCGGCTTCGCTCTCGACATGTACGGCAGGCGCGGTGAGACGGTCGAGGAGAACCGCGCGCTGATGAATGAGCTGCTGGCAGATCGCGCCCTGCTCACCCGGCGCATCCGGGCGGCGCTCTCGGCGGTACGAACGCTGCCGCAGGTCGACGGCGCGCGCGTTGCGGCAATCGGCTACTGCTTCGGCGGCCTGTGCGTGCTCGACCTTGCACGTAGCGGCGCCGATGTCCGCGGTGTCGTGAGTCTGCACGGCCTGCTCAAGGGGCACGACCTGCCAAAACAGTCGATTCCGGCGAAGGTGCTGGTCCTCCATGGCCACGAGGATCCGCTCGTCCCGCCCGAGGACGTCCGTGCCTTCCAGGACGAGATGACGGCCGCCGGCGCGGATTGGCAGATCCATATCTACGGCGGCACGATGCATTCCTTCACGAACCCCAAGGCGGCGAACCCGGAGGCAGGCCTGCAATACAATCCGGTTGCCGACCAGCGCGCGTGGACGTCGCTCGTCGCGTTCCTCTCAGAAGTGCTACGCTGACCTTCATGACAAGAAACAAACAGTTCCAGGTCACGGTCACGCAGGAGCAAGCCGAAGAAGCCGTCCGTACGCTGCTGCGCTGGTCCGGCGAGGATCCGACCCGCGAAGGCCTTCGCGACACGCCCAAGCGGGTCGTGCGTGCTTATCGCGAGTGGTTTTCAGGCTATGCCACCGACCCGGCCGATTACCTGCGCAGAACCTTCGAAGAGGTCGAAGGCTACGATGAGATGATCGTCTTGCGCGACATCGAGTTCGAGTCGCATTGCGAGCATCACATGGCGCCGATCATCGGTCGGGCGCACGTTGGCTATCTGCCGACCAACAAGGTGGTGGGCATCAGCAAGCTTGCTCGCGTGGTAGACGGCTACGCGCGACGGTTCCAAGTCCAAGAGAAGCTCACCGCTCAGATCGCTCACTGCATCGACGAAGTTCTCAAGCCACGTGGTGTCGGCGTCGTCATCGACGCCGTCCATCAATGCATGACCACTCGCGGCGTGCACAAGCGCGGCGTTTCGATGGTCACAAGCAAAATGCTGGGCGCCTTCCGCGACGATGCACGCACGCGAGCAGAGTTTCTGCGCTTCATTGACGGCGGCAACCGGGTATAGGGAACAGGCAACGGGGAATAAGGGAGAGCGTGCTTCTCCCCTGCTCCCCATTGCCTATTGCCATGTTCTATTCCCTACTCATCATGCGCACGCAGGATGCGCGCCTTGCCGGCCTCGTACTCTTCCTGCGACAGCACTCCCAGCTCGCGAAGTCGATAGTGCTCGCGCATCTCGTCGCGCAGGAACTGACGCTTGTCCTGCGGACGCAATGCTCTGGCCGCATTGATGTCCTTGATCAGCTCGATGAAGAACTGCTTGCCTTCACGCGTGCTGCCGATTCCGCCGGTAATGCTGACGAGCGTCGCGTGCCCGTGCACGCTCTTGAACTGCAGCGACTCAGTCGTGCGACGCAGGAACAGGAAGAACGTCCCGACACTCGTCGCCAAGGTTGCCAGCGCCGCAATGAATCCGGGGCGTTGCCAAGGATTCTGCGCATG
The DNA here is from genome assembly GCA_017577615.1 of Gammaproteobacteria bacterium. GTDB lineage: Bacteria > Pseudomonadota > Gammaproteobacteria > Steroidobacterales > Steroidobacteraceae > Steroidobacter. Next base: position 218,121 of record PKRE01000001.1, read on the forward strand.
CGCGAGCACCGAGACGATGGTTGCGGCGGAAAGCGTCAGCAAGCCGATGGTGACGATGAGCCACGTCCAGGAAATCTCGCGGACACGTACCGGCTGGCTGTTCGCGAAGCGCAAATCGACGTCGTATCTCTTCGGCAGCTCGTCGGGTCGCACGCATCGCACGGACAGGAAGTGATCGTCGAGCAGCGCGAGCTCCGTCTCGCAGCCGCGTAAGGTGCTCTTCAGCGTGTAAGTCGCGCGCACTTTACCGCGAGCTCGCCGTCCGCTCGGCTGCGCTTCCTCGGGAGTCGATTCGAGCGAAATGTGCTCGGCGCGTCCGCTGACTGTCCTTGCTGCTTCGGTTGCGATCTCTGCTCGCACGCTCACATTGGATCCTCGACTCGCCGTCCTCGAAGCCAAGTGCGCCCGCACGACAGCTGCGGGGGAAACCCGATGCTAGGGTGTACCCTCGATGGGTAGCGAGACGTGCGTCACATTCCGGAGCAGGGCGCCTGAAGCCCCAGCCCCAAGCCCCTTGCCTAAGGCCAGCGCCCACGGCCTACAGTCGCGACACATCCACCTCCGCTTTCAGCGGCAGATGATCGGAGGCGACCTTTGCAAGCCGGCTGCGGTGTGTCTCGACTCTCACAATGGCGCGCATTGGACGCACCCAGATGCGCGTGAGCGTTAGCACCGGAAAAAACGAAGGGAATGCCGGCGGCGCAGGTGGCTCGCCGAAGAGCCGATGCGCTTCTTGAAGCATGCGTGAGCTTCGGCACCATTCGTTCATGTCGCCGAGCACGAACGTCGGCATGTCCGGCTCGTCCACCACCGCATCCAGCACCTTTCGCCACTGAAAGCGGCGCTCGGCGCGACGCAAACCAAGATGGGCGGCGATTACTCGCACGGTGCGACCATGCACGTCGAGATGAACATCGAGCGCGCCGCGCGGCTCACGTAGCGGGTAGCTCAAATCGTGCCTGCGCACTGCCAGGATCGGATACCGGGTGAGGATGGCATTGCCGTACTCACCGGTGTGTCGAATCATCCGCAACCCCGGTATTGCGCGCATGCCAAGCGCATCCGACAGGTATTCGAGCTGCATCGACTCGACGTCATCCCCGGGCTGATTGTCGACTTCCTGGAGCGCAATGATGTCAGCGGCGAGCTCGCGAATCACCGCGGCAATGCGCGACGGTTTGCGGCGTCGGTCCATGCCCACGCAGCTGTGCACGTTGTAGGAGGCAAGAGTGATTGTCTCCCGACTGCTTTCTTCCACCGCTCTCGTGTCAGCCACGAATTGCCGCTTGGTTTCAGGCGGCACGTGCGTTACCGACCTTATCTGCACGAGCGAGCTCCGCCATGGAGCTCACGAGCCATCGCCGTACACCCCACATAGTGACCGCAAGCAGGAGCAACACCGCCCCCAATAGCCAATAGTTCACTGCGTGCGGATCGACCATTGCCGCTTGCAGCTGATCGCCGAAGACCGTGGATGCGAGCGTGCCGGGCAGAATGCCGAGCGCCGTGCCGAGCATGAAGTGCCGCAGCTTGACACGCACTGTGCCAGCGACGACACCCTCGATGGCGAACGGCGCGAGCGGCACGAGACGCAACGCGGTGATCGCCAGAAGACCACGGCGGCGCAACACCTGCAGAATATCGTTGAGCTTGGCGCCTGCCACTCGCCGCACGGCATGGCGATCGAGACGCGTTCCCGCGACGTACGTAAGCCAGGCCGCCAGCTCGATGCCGAGCATCGCATAGACGAATCCAAGCCACGGACCGAACGCCAGAACGGCAAAGAGCGTGATCAGCGGCCGTGGAAACAACGTGACCGCCGCGGGCGTGTAAGCCAACACTGTGAGGATCGGCGCCCACCACTTCGCTCCGAACTCACTGGCCAAGTGCGCGATGCGTTTCGTCTCGACCAGCTGCGCGAGCGGCGCGAGCTGCCAGAACGCGGCCAGCGCGACGAGCACCGCTACGATCGTGACGAGCCGCGTCCATGCCGGACCGCCGTGCTCCGCGGGCAGATCGCCGCTGAACAGCCTGGTGAGGTCGCTGAGCGCCACCGGCTTTTCTGGGTCAGCGACACTCGCCATGTTCAGCACGGTCTCGGGGACCTGTGCCAGGTCCGTGAGCGGTTCGAGCGTACGCTCCGGGCGCCGCAATGCTTCGATCGCAGCCCGCAAGCTGCCGTACTCACGCACAGCGGCGCGCACTTGCTCAGGCTCGCAGCCCAAGTGCTCGGCCAGCAACGTGCTGCGCAAGGTTTCGATCGCATGAGCAATGTCGCTGCGGCCTTCCGCGGCAATGGTCAGATCGCACTCGGTATCGAGCCCCATGGAGCGATTCGCCAGATTGGCCGAGCCGATATGCACGAACGCGTCGTCCACGATCATCATCTTGGCATGCACGTCGATGCACGTGCCCTCTTCCAGTCCCGCGACATATGGATAGAACACGCGCAGGCGACCGTAGCGATCGGCGGCACGCAATTTTTCGATGAGTCGCGTGCGCAGCGTCTGCATCGTGAGCTCTTCGAGCCACCCGTGGCTGAGCTGCCTCAGCACGACGATGATCTCAGGGCCCTCGGCCTCGGCAAGACGCGCAGCCAACGCTGCGCCAATCTTGTCCGCCGTGAAGTACTGGTTCTCGATGTAGATCGACCGGCGCGCCGCGGCGATCAGGTCGAGATACATCGCTTCGATCTCGCGGACGCCCGCCACGCTTTCGGATTGAGGAGCGGTACGTGATATCGCAACCTTAAGGTCGTGTTGCATGGACGGCTCGTAGGAGGGTGGCCAGGGATCTGCACCACGCACGTGTGCCGGACTCAACACTTGCCCCGTCGCACGCTGCCAGCGTTCACGAATCAGATCGCCGAGCGCCCTTGCTGCCTCCGCGTCGACAGCCATCGCCACATCGTGAAAGGGCGGATACGGCGTGCCTTGCACCACACGCCGGGCATCACCCGGCGCGTGATCGCATGTGTCCCAGCGCTTGCAAGTCAGATCGATTCCGCCGCAAAAGGCGATCGCGTCATCTATCACCACGATCTTCTGGTGGTGCGACGCGCCGATCGGCTGCGTGTCGTCGTACTTGAAATGGATGCGGCGTCGAGGCTTCCAGCCGAATCCATAGGTCGGCGCCCACTCGCGATCGAGCCCGAAGATCATTGGATAGTCCCACACGAGAATGTGAATGTTGAGGGCTCGCTTGCGTCGGACGAGATCGTTCAGGAACGCGCCGAGCTCGAGCTCACGGCCGCGCTCGTCGGCGCACAACAGGCGTGCGCGACTGTGAAAGTCCCATCCAACGATCAGGATGGAACGTTGCGCTCGGCGCGCGGCCTCGACAAACGCCTTGAAGTACGCATCGGCATCGATGAGAAAGACAGCGCGATGAGCACGTTCGACGCGCCAACAGTTGCGACCTGTTTCGAACAGACTCGGCTCGGCAGCGTCTGCGGACATGACAAATCGTTTTGAAATGTCCGAGAACGCTCGCAGCTTGCAGCGGGTTCCTAGGGGGCTGGAGACTAGAGGCTGGAGCTAGCGCGCGTACGCGCGCACCCGAGCCCCACGCCCCGGGCCCGAAGCCCTAGTAGCCTTTCTCGACATCCACGACAGACAGCATGCGCTCGCCGGCGACATAGCGTCTGACGTTCTCTTTGACGACTTCCAGCCGAGCTGAGGATTCGAAATTCGAGCTCGCGGAAATGTGCGGCGTGATCACGACGTTCTGCAGGGTCCACAACGGATGATCGGCGGGCAATGGCTCGGGATCGGTGACATCCAATCCGGCTCCGGCGAGCTTACCGCTCTTCAGGGCCTCGACGAGCGCGTCTGTGACGACGCTCTTGCCGCGTGCCACGTTGATGAAGTAGGCACTCGGCTTCATCGCGCCGAAGAATTCGGCATCGAATAGATGCGTGGTTTGCGGCGTCAATGGCACGGCGTTGACGACGACGTCCGCTTCGCCGGCCAACCGCAAGAGCTCATCGGGCAATCCCACGTAACTCACGAACTCCGGACCGGCACGACCGCTCGCGCGGGTGGCGATGACCCGCATACCCAACGCGTGAGCTCGCTTGGCGATCTCGGTGCCAATACCTCCCAGTCCGACCACGAGCATGGTCTTGCCTTGCACCACCGATAGACGATTGCGTGCCAGGTGTGGTTGCCAGCTACGCTCGCGCTGCAGGGGGATGAACGTATCGAGCCCGCGCGTCAGTGCGAGCATCATGGCGATCGCGTGCTCTGCGATCGTAGGGCCCATGATGCGTTGCATGTTGGTGAGCAGGATCTTTCGCTCACGCAGCGCAGGCACCGCCACGCAGTCTTCGACGCCGGCGTACCACACCTGAATCCAGCGAAGCGACTCAGCCGCCGCGATCAGATCGGCAGCGCACGAGCCAACGATCGCGTCGGCGCCGGCAACCAACGAGCGAGCTTGTTGCAAGCTCTCTGCGCGAACGAACCTCACCTCGGGCGCGAGCGTTCGTAGCTCTTCGACGAACTGCGGTGTGCCACCAACGATCAGGATCTTTTGCGGCGGTCGCCAATCCGTACGCTCGCGCACGGGCGTGCGCGACTCCTCGAGCTGATAACGTTCCTTGACGCTGTCGGCCGCCTGCACCGCGCTCGCGCCAATCCCGAACGCCAGCACCAGCGCCATTATCGACTTCATCTTGCCCCCCTCTTGTATGCGAACTTGGTCTGGCGCTCCGCGCGCTCGCTATGTCAAAGCAGAACGCGCTCGATTCCGCCGTTATTCGCCGCCTTCACGTAGTTCGGCAGCCAATCCTCGCCGAGCAGGTGACGCGCCATTTCGACGACGATGTACTCTGCTTCGGTGCCGGCATCGTCGTTATAGCGTTTGAGCCCCTGCAAGCACGAAGGGCACGAGGTGAGGATCTTCACGTCGCCCGTGAAGCCGTCTGCACGTAGCTTTGCGGCGCCGGCGCGCACTTCCTGCTCCTTACGGTAACGCACCTGCGTCGCCACATCGGGCCGCGACACTGCGAACGTGCCCGACTCGCCGCAGCAACGGTCGTTCTTCTCGATTCTGCCGTTCGCCTCTTCGTTCATGAGCGTATTGACGACCTTGAGCGGGTCGTAGCTCTTCATCGGCGTGTGACACGGGTCGTGATACATGTAACGCGTGCCGGTGATGCCATCGAGCTTGACGCCGCGCTCCATCAAGAACTCATGGATGTCGACGATACGACAGCCCGGGAAGATCTCATCGAAACGGTAGTCCTGCAGCTGATCGAAGCAAGTGCCGCAGCTCACCACGACCGTCTTGATGTCGAGATAGTTGAGCGTCGTGGCAACACGGTGGAACAAGACACGATTGTCCGTGATGATCTTCTCGGCCTTGTCGAACTGACCTGCGCCACGTTGCGGGTAGCCACAACACAGATAGCCGGGCGGCAGCACGGTCTGCACACCCACTTCCCACAGCATTGCCTGAGTGGCGAGCCCCACCTGGGAGAACAAGCGCTCCGAGCCGCAACCCGGGAAATAGAACACCGCTTCCGAGTCGCTGGTCGTGCGCTTCGGATCGCGGATGATCGGCACGTAGCGACGATCTTCGATGTCGAGCAATGCCCGCGCCGTTCGCTTCGGCAGGCCTCCCGGCATCTTCTTGTTCACAAAATGAATGACCTGCTCCTTGAGCGGCGGCCTGCCTGTCGTCGCTGGAGGCCGAGCAGTCTGCGACGCCGCGAATGCGCCCAGCGCGCGGTTGGCAATACGCTGTGCCTTGAAGCCCCACTCGAGCATCACCTTGCGCGCGACCTTGATCGTCTCTGGGTTGGTCGCATTCAGGAAAAACATCGAAGCGGCTGTACCCGGATTGAAACGCTTCTTCCCCATGCGTCGCAGCAGATCGCGCATCGCCATCGAGACGTCGCCGAAGTCGATGTTCACTGGGCACGGCGTCACGCACTTGTGGCACACGGTGCAGTGATCGGCCACATCGGAGAACTCGTCGAAGTGACGAATGGACACGCCGCGCCGAGTCTGCTCCTCGTAGAGGAATGCCTCGATCAATAGCGAAGTGGCGAGGATCTTGTTGCGCGGCGAGTACAGCAAGTTCGCACGCGGCACGTGTGTGGCGCACACGGGTTTGCACTTGCCGCAGCGCAGACAATCCTTGATCGCTTTCGCGATCGAGTTGATGTCGGATTGCTGCATGATGAGCGACTCGTGGCCCATCAAGTTGAAGCTCGGCGTGTAGGCGCGCGAGAGGTCGCCGCCGGGCATGAGCTTGCCCTTGTTGAAACGCCCGTCAGGGTCGACCCGCTCCTTGTAGCGGCGAAACTCCGCCGTCTCTTCGTCGGAGAGGAACTCGAGCTTCGTGATACCGATGCCGTGCTCGCCAGAGATCACGCCGTTCAGCTCGCGCGCAATTTTCATGACACGCGCTACGGTGCGGTTCGCCTCCTGCAGCATCTCGTAGTCATCCGAGTTGACTGGAATATTCGTGTGCACATTGCCGTCGCCCGCATGCATGTGCAGTGCGACCCACACGCGCCCGCGTAGCACGCGCTTGTGCGTCTTTTCCACCGCGTCGAGCACCGGCGCAAAATGCCCGCCGGTAAAGAGCCGTCGCAGGTGGCTGCGAATCTCGCTCTTCCAGGAGGTGCGAATCGTGCGATCCTGCAGCAGATCGAAGATACGCGCGGTCGGCTCGCGCTCGAGCCGTCGCTCGAACTCGCGACGCATCGGCTCGAAACCGAGCGCCGCCAGCTGCTCGATCGCTTCGGCAAGCGGCGTATCGAGATTCTCGTAGAGATACGTCCAGCGTGCGCGCGTCGCCGCCAAGACTTGCCGCGCCTGCTCCTGCCGCTCGCCGATCAGCTCGGCGCGCGATACATTTTGCAGCTCCGGATCGTCGATCTTGCCGAGCACCAGCTCGCCTGCGAACAGCTCATCGAGCGCATCGAGCAGCTTCAGCTTGTTCTTGAACGACAGCTCGATGTTGATGCGCTCGATCGCATCGGTGTAGTCACCCATGCGCTCGAGCGGAATCACCACGTCCTCGTTTATCTTGAAGGCGTTCGTGTGGCGGGCAATCGCCGCAGTGCGCGAGCGATCCAGCCAGAACTGCCTGCGCGCATCGGCGCTGACGGCGATGAACCCCTCTCCCGAGCGGCTGTTCGCAATGCGAACCACCTCGGAGGTGGCGCGGGCAACGGCCGTCTCGTCGTCTCCGACGATATCGCCGAGCAGGACCATCTTCGGCAGGTACCCGCGCTTGGACTTCGTGGCATAGCCCACCGCCCGCAGATAGCGTTCGTCGAGATGCTCGAGCCCGGCCAGCTGCACACCCGCTGTGCGCGCTTCGTTCTCGAGGAAGCGCTTGATCTCGACGATCGCGGGAATCGCATGCCGTGCATGGCCGAAGAACTCGAGACACACCGTTCGGGTGTGTTTCGGCATCGTGTGCAGCAACCAACGCGCCGAGGTGATGATCCCGTCGCAGCCTTCCTTCTGCACGCCGGGCAGACCACCCAGGAACTTGTCGGTGACGTCCTTGCCGAGACCGGTCTTGCGAAACTTGCGCCCTTCGATGTCGATACGTGTCGTGCGCAGCACGCGTGCTTTGTCGGGCGTTTCGCGGCCGTCCTTCCAGACGAGCTCGAACGAGGCCACCTCGACCTCATGGATCTTGCCGCGGTTGTGGCCGAGCCGAGTGACCTCGAGCCAGTTGCCGTCCGGATCGACCATGCGCCACCAGACAAGATTGTCGACCGCCGTGCCCCACAGCACGGCCTTCTTCCCGCCCGCGTTCATGGCAATGTTGCCGCCGATACACGAGGCATCGGCCGACGTCGGATCGACCGCGAACACGTAGCCGGCTTGCTCCGCCGCGTTGGCGACCCGGCGCGTCACCACGCCGGCCTCAGTGAAGATCGTCGGGAAGAGGCCGCCCTCCACGCCCGGCAGCGCTTGCATTTCCACCGGCCCGAGCTTCTCGAGCTTCTCGGTGTTGATGACCGCCGAGTACGGTGTCAAAGGCACCGCGCCACCGGTGTAGCCGGTGCCGCCGCCGCGAGGGATGATCGTCAGCCCGAGCTGGATGCACGACCGAACCAGCGCGGGAATCTCTGCCTCCGTGTCAGGGAACAACACGACGAACGGATATTCGACCCGCCAGTCGGTGGCATCGGTGACGTGCGAGACGCGGGCAAAAGCATCGAAACGGATGTTGTCGTCGCGCGTGTAACGCGCCAGCAGACGCCGCGTGCGCTTACGCAGAGCGATCGTGCGCTCAAGCCCGCTTTCGAACGACTCCACCGCGCGGCGCGCCGCCTGCAAGAGCTCACCGACCTTGCCGTCGCGCACTGGGTCGCTCGGATCGCGCCGGCGCTCTATTTCGCCGAGACGATGATGGAGCGCCTCGATGAGCAAGCGGCGACGTTTGGGATTGTCGATCAGATCGTCCTGCAGATACGGATTGCGCTCCACGACCCAGATGTCGCCGAGCACTTCGAAGAGCATCCGTGCCGACCGGCCCGTGCGGCGTTCGGCCCGCAGCTCGTTGAGCACTTGCCAGATGTGCTCGCCCAACAGCCGCACGACGATCTCACGATCGGAGAACGACGTGTAGTTGTAAGGAATCTCACGGAGCCGGGGCGGGGCATCGGGGGCAACCGCGCGTTCCGGCCCGAGGGACTCGAGCGGAAGAGACAAGTTCTGCAAGGAAGTGACCCAGGGAGATGGCGGAGATTAATGAAATTGTAGAACAAATATCGCGCTACGACGAAACCGCACGCGCTCGCGCTCGGCAGCCGCTCCCAATCCGTGCGTCGCGTGCAATCACGCGTCAATGCTCGATTTTTCCAGCAAAGAGCGCATCGAACATCACGAGCCGGCGCGTCCGCCGTCAGCGTCGTTCATATGCTCAAAACACATTCGCATAAGCAAGCAGATCCCACGCCTCCGCCATCCTCGCAAACGTCCCATGCTCGATTCCATGAATCGCTCGGCTGACGGCGCCGCACGGCACGGGCACAGGCCGAGAGGGCTCGGGTGACGGGTTTCACGGGGCTCGGAACGGACGATTACGCTCAGGTGTGCTTGCATCGCCGCCGCGCCGCCCAGGCACTTGCACGTCGGCTACCTGCCCACATTAATTCGTTGTAATGCAAAAAACTTCTCGCGCGCATCCACGTCTCATGGGCAGTTTCTGTCGATCTGACGAGGGTCTCCTTATGGTCTCTACCTGGCTCAAAGCGACAGTGACGGGGGTCGCGACGAGCGTTGCATTCGCTGCATGCTCCCGCGATTTACCGACCAGCGCTCATGCAACCGAAGCCCTTTCGCCTGCCCAACCAGTGGTCAGCTCCTCTGTGACCCCTGCGCTTCCCGACTTCACGGCGCTCGTGGAGCAGTACGGGCCAGCGGTCGTCAATGTCACCGTCGTCGGCAAGCGTCAGGAGCTACCCGAATTCAGCTTCCCGCCCGGCGATCCCTTCGGCGAGTTCTTCCGGCGTTTCGGTCAGCCGCTGCCGCGCGGGCAAATGCCCGTGCCCCGCGGGCAAGGTTCGGGCTTCATCGTCAGTCCTGACGGCTACATCCTGACGAACGCGCACGTCGTCGCCAACGCGGAGGAGGTGACGGTCAAGACAATCGATCGTCGCGAGTACACAGCCAAGATCGTAGGCCTGGACGAGAAGACGGACGTGGCGGTGCTCAAGATCGAGGCGACGAACTTGCCGACGGTGAAGATCGGCGACCCCTCGAAGCTCAAGCCCGGCGAGTGGGTCATCGCGATCGGCTCGCCCTTCGGATTCGAGAACAGCGTCACCGCAGGCATCGTGAGCGCCACCGCTCGCTCCATGCCCAGCGGCGAGACCAACTATACGCAGTTCATACAGACTGACGTTGCCGTCAACCCCGGCAACTCGGGCGGGCCGCTCTTTAACATGCGCGGCGAGGTCGTAGGGATCAACTCGCAGATCTACAGTCGCACCGGTGGCTACATGGGCCTGTCCTTCGCAGTGCCGATCGACGTCGCGAACCATGTCAAGGAGCAGCTGATCAAGACCGGCAAAGTCACGCGCAGCCGCATCGGTGTGACCATTCAGGACGTCAACGCCCAGTTGGCCGAGTCGTTCGGCCTCGACCGTCCACGCGGCGCGCTTGTCAGCATGGTCGAAGAAGGTGCGCCGGGCGACAAAGCCGGCCTGAAGGCAGGCGATGTCATCCTCAGCATCGACGGCGTCGAGATCGACACATCCTCACAAGTGCCGGGCATCATCGCGAACAAGAAGCCCGGGAGCAACGTGAAGCTCGAAATCTGGCGCGACGGCAAGTCGCGACAGCTCACCGTCAGACCCGTCGAGATTGAAGAAGACGGTCAACGGGTCGCGTCCACGGGTGCCAAGTCGGATGCAGCCAAGCAGCTCGGTCTGACGCTGCGGCAACTCACGCCGGACGAGAAGAAACAGGCGAAGACCGAAGGCAACCTCATCGTGCAGCGGGTCGATGGCCCTGCGGCGGCAGCTGGTGTGCGCCCCGGCGACATCATCCTCGGCGTGAATGGCTCGCCGGTAAAGTCCGTCGACGAGCTGCGTGAGGCCGCGAAGAAGCGCAAAGGGAAGGTGGTTGCGTTGCTCGTCCAACGCAACCATGCCCAGATCTTCATTCCGGTGCGGCTGGAGTAAGGCCGCAGCCGATCTGCTCGCTCATGCGTCTGCTGCTCATCGAGGACGATCTGCAAGCGGCCGAGTATCTGGTCAAGGGCTTGCGCGAAAACGGCTATGAGGTCGAGCACAGCCCAGACGGTCGCGACGGGCTCGACAAAGCGCTGTCCAAGCGCTATGAGGTCATCATCGCGGATCGGCAGCTGCCGTACGTCGACGGTCTGCAGATCATTACGACTCTGCGCGAGAAGGAAGATCGCACCCCCGTGCTCATCCTCTCGGCCCTCGGCACCGTTGACGATCGCGTCACCGGCTTGCGTGCGGGCGGCGATGACTATCTCACCAAGCCGTTCGCCTTCGCAGAGCTGCTTGCTCGCATCGAAGCGCTGCGGCGACGCGCGTCCGCGCACAATGAGACGACGCGTTTGAAAGTCGCCGATCTCGAAATCGACTTGCTCACCCGCAAGGCCTACCGTGGCGGGCGCAGCATTGAGCTCACCAACAAGGAATTCCAGCTGCTCGAATACCTGATGCGTCGACCGGGGCAGGTCGCCACGCGCACGATGCTCCTTGAAAAGGTCTGGAATCTACATTTCGATCCCCAGACCAACATCATCGACGTGCACATGAGCCGACTGCGCAACGCCATTGACAGGGGCTTCTCGAAGCCGTTGATTCACACTGTGCGAGGCGCGGGGTATGTTCTCAAGGAATGAAAAGACGCATGCGGTTGTCTTCAGCCCGGCTGGCGGCAGCATTCGTTGCGCTGTTCGCGGCCGGAGTGACCGTGCTGCTGACCGCAGTGTATTTTCTCACTGCTCGTGTCCTCGATCGTGACGTCGATGCATTCATCCGCGCGGAGGTCGACAGCCTCATCGACGATTACGTACAAGGAGGCCTGTTGCAGCTGGTCGCAACGCTGCATCGTCGCTCCGACAACTGGGGACGCACTGGCGCCGTTTACCTATTGACCGAAGCGAACGGTTATCCGATCGCAGGCAATCTTGCTGGCTGGCCGCAGGAGGTGACCACGCACGGCGACTCGGTCGAATTCGATATCGACGCGAGTGGCTCGGGCGGCGCCGCGAGACATCCGGTACGTGCACAGACACTCTACCTGCCCGGCGGCAGACGTCTACTCGTTGGAACGGGCATCCTCGAGCGGCGGCGTCTCGCGACACGACTGCGCACGGCGATGGTTTGGGGCATCGGCTCATCCGTCGCGCTCGCCGCCCTGATCGGCGTTGGCTACAGCCGGCGCGTACGACGCCGCGTCGCAGATATCGCCGCAGCATGCCGACGCATCATGAACGGCAACCTGGCCGAGCGCCTGCCGGTCGAAAGCTCCCATGACGAGTTCGACGAGCTTGCCGTGGCGGTCAACGAGATGCTCGATCGCATACACCGGCAGACTGATCTGCTGCAGACGACCTTCGACAGCGCCGCACACGACTTGCGTGCGCCGCTTTATCGCGCCCGCGTGCGCATCGAGCAAGCCCTGCAGCATGAAGACTGGAGCCCCGCCTCGCGGGAAACGATGGAAGCCACGCTGGCGGAACTGGAGGGTGTGCAACGCACGCTCGGCACGCTGCTGCAGATCGCTCGCGCCGAGGGACGCGATCGCGAGGTCACGAAAGAGCGCGTCGACCTCGCAGATCTTGCGCGCGAGATGATCGAGCTGTATCAACCGGAAGCGAGCGAGCGCGCGATCGGTCTCGAGTATGTTGGCGAGGACAGCGTCGCGCTCGAGGGCAATAGGCAGCTGCTCGCTCAGGCGATCGTCAACCTATTGGAGAACGCGCTGAAGTACGTGCCAGCCGGCGGCCGCGTGAGCGTCGCTGTCAGGCAATCGGCGCACGAGGCCGCGCTCGTAGTGTCGGACAACGGACCCGGTATCCCGGAGGATCAACGCGAGCGGATTCTGCAGCCCTTCGCTCGTCTGGAACGGGACCGTGCCCAGATGGGCAGCGGGCTTGGATTGAGCCTCGTCGCATCGGTGACGCGGCTTCACAACGGCTCGATTACGCTCGAGGACAATCGCCCGGGACTTAGGGTGGTCTGTCGTTTTGCACTGTAGGACCGGGCAGCTGGGCTGGAGAACCGCGCCACGGCCCCGAGCCCCCAGCCCCTCAGAGTACCTCGACCTTGACCCAGACGCGTTCGGATTCGCCCGCGGTCGAATGGCGACGGCCGAGGAAGCCGCTTCGTCGGTCGCTCGATGAGCTTTCGACCCCGCCGAGCTCGACCCACTCGCCCAGCCGCGCGGTGACCTGCGTCCTGAGCCGTTGCGTCTCGACGGCGCCCTCGTGGAGCGCGTCAGCGTGTTGCTCGATGTGCAGGACAACGTTCTCACCACGCACGTGAGGAATCACCAAAAAGCCGTTCGTGAGGTCGCGATACTCGGTCGTGATCCCACCCCATCGCTGGCGCCTCGGACCCGCACCGCCGATAGCGCTCGTGATAAAAGGCACGGTCGTGCCAGAAGCGATGAACGCACCGGAACCCTCGGTCACGCTGACGCTCATGACGTCATCGCGAGCGGTACGCAGCTGCGAGCCACCTGCGCGCAACGTGACGCTCGCACCGACGTCGCCGCGGCGGTCAGCATGCAGCGTTCCCGCGGCATCGAACTTCGTCCGCTCGATGTCGTCGCGCGTGCCGCGCCGTACGGACACGAGCAGCTGACGGGCTGGCTGGTCGAGGCTTTGAACCGCCGCTCGGAGCTGCGCCATATTCGCTGCCCTCGCGCGCACGAACAGGGTGTAGCCCCTTCCGGTGACAGCGTCGCCATCATCGAGGAGCGGCTCCAAGATCGGAATGATCTCTTCGGCAGGCCGGTGCTGCAGCTCGATGGTCTCGAGCGACTGCGCTGCGCCAGCTGGTGCAGCCACACCCCAAAGCATCGCGCACATGAGCGCGACGGCGACCAGCTCGATCTTCCATGGCCGCAGCGTAAGGCGACGTAATGCGAGCCCCGACCCTTCGCGCATGGCAATGTCCCTGCGCGGCGTCCTCGTTATGGCAACTGAATCTTGCCGCCGTGACCGGGCGGCCCGCCGGTAAGATTCGGCATCCCTCCTTGCGGGATCACCAGCTGCGAGGCGGCTTGGCGACGCAGCTCTTGCAATTGCTGCACCGTGCGCTCGACCGCGGCAGCCGCTGCGCTCGCGAAGCTCGCAATGGCCTCTTCGAGCGACTGCGCCTCGATCTCGAAACTGATCGGCAGCGGCCCCATATTTGTCATCATCTCCGCTTGCCCGATGAAGAGCACGGGGCGCGTCGGATCCACGCTTCCATCGCTCTTCACCGGGGTGAGCCGACGTATGGCTCCGACTTTACGATCGGTGAAGGTCTCTTCCAGGTACATGGAAGCCGCATCCATTTGCGGCTCCTGATTGGGATCGTCAGTCATCGATGCTCCAAAGTAAGGTGTGAGTCATGACAGTAGACCAGCAGGATCCACCATGATCAAGCCGGCTACGGCTGGCTCAGCTTCATAGGGCTGCAAGAGCCCGGTACAATATCAATGATTACTTGCGGGGCAGTACGATCATGCAGGAATCGAACAATCCCTTCAGCGAAGCTTTCGGAAAAGCCGTCGATCTTGGTAACAAGATCGCGGACATGGACGAGAAGGCGGACATCTGGGACATCGCGGACGGGCTGCTCGCCGGCGCGGTTCAATATTGGTTGTACTCCCGGCAACCCTGTGCAGACCCGAGATGCGAGGAGTGCGCGCTGATCGGCACGGCCGAGGGGCGTCTCGAGGAGCTGCAAAGATTGGTGCGACAATTCGCCGAAGAAAGCGAATACTTCCACTCACCCACAGATCGCAACGTCGGACGAGCGTAGGCAACTTCCCGCCCGCTTCGTGCGTTTGCTCGGCTGCGTCGTCCAGCCCGTTCTCAACGCGCTGCGGCGCAGCTTTCTTATTGTGCCTGCGTTTACCCGTGTGGACGACACGCGCATCTGCGCTCCCACGGACTCGTTTTGAGATTCAACGCACGCCGTCTTGAGTGTGATGTCCTCCAGACTTGCGCTGGGGACCACCAACCCGGAGGCCACACGATGGGCATGCTCAAGAATCATAAGCTGCGTCATCGGGCGCACGTGTGCGCATTCAATTCGCTTCGTTTCGCTGCGCGTCTACGCGGCCAGCTGAGCGAATTCGCGCCCTCGCTGGCGGAAACGCTGCAAACCGTCGGCGAGGAGCTCGCGGCAATCGCGCGCGACGAGTGCGCAAACGAGCAGGAACGTCGACAGCTGATCGAAGGGCTGAAAAGCGCGCTGCGAGCACTCGAGCTGTCGGAGGCCGCACGAGCGCACATCGTCTCTCAGCTCGAGCCGCGCATCATGGCAGGCGAAACGACGCGCACGACCGCGGAAGCGTGGACGAGAATCGCAGTTTGATCGTTCGCCGTCCGTCAAGAAACAGACAATCGCTCCGGCCTTGATCGATTAAGCGAATCGGTCGCCTGCACAATAGACAAAACTGTGCAAGCAGACAACGAGCCGCAGCAGTGATCGCTGTGAGTCGCACGATACGATGCGACATAACGCACCCGCGGTTTCTCTCGTTGCTCCTCGACCGCAGTCATATCTAAGGGGAAATCTGCATCTCACTTGACTTCTCATTGGCCCCTGCCGCAGCATCATAGCTGCGCAAGGGCAAACCCGCCGAAAGGCGGGGACGCAAAGCTTCCGGTCTAAAGGAGTGCTTCTCCTAAGACAGCGGGGTTGCCGCAAGTCGCTTCGCAGTGCGTCGCGGCGACGCAGTTATACATAAGCAAAACAACGACGCGAACGACTCGTGCCGCAAGGGCGCGCCAGCCCTCCCCGACGGATTCTTTGCGAGTTGCCCCGAGCTCGATGCTGTGTGTGCGGCTGCAACGTTGGGGAAGAACACGTGGAGAACAACAAGAGCCAGGCTTTGGCCGAACCGAATGGTGCGCCTGCGAGCACATTGGCGGCATCGGGGGAAGCAGGCACGCCTCTGTTCCTGATCAATCTGTGCGCGTCGATGACGCCGCTGCAGCCCATCCCTAAGGCTTTGCCTGGGCTCGAAGGCTACAAGCTCTATCAAGTCCAGCGTGTCGAAGACGGACGCACCCGCTACCGCCTGCGACTCGGCTTCTTTGCAACGGAAGCAGAAGCTGAAGAAGTGCTGCACAAGGTGCGCGAGCAGTATCCGACCGCGTTCACCGCCTGCCTGTGCGAAGAGGATCGGCGCTACACGCGCGGGTATGTCCCACCACAATCGGCAAAACCGACCCTGACCGTTGTCGCGCGTGCGCCGATGGCGACACCAACCGCTGATCGTCCTGCGCAAATAAAGCCGTCCGTATCCACTCAGGCTGCGATGACGCCGGCAACGCGCAGCGCTGCCGCCACGAAATCGTCTGCACAGATTTCGTCCTTGGTCAGTAAACCGAACGGTGCCGGCGCAGCACCCACAGCGAGTGCAGCGTCGACACCCGCAGCTGAGTCGCCTACGGCTCCACCGACCACAGTTGCATCCCGCCGCACGAACAACCCCGGCGCACGCACACACACAGACGTGCCCGAGTTGACACTGGCGGATACGCCTTCACCGCCCGCACCGCAGCGGCGCATTGCGTCCAACGAGCCATTCCACGTCGGCAAAGGCGCGCAGATTCCACCCACACAGCTTTCGTTGGCAGAAGACACCGCGCCGGCAGCAGCGCAGCGAGCATCGTCGTCGCGGCCGACCTCGAGACAGCCGACGCTCGATGCAAGCAAGCCGACACCAAAGATCCTCCCGTCCACGCCAACGCAACAGACGGCGCACACGGGCCCGGCGCAACCATCCGGACACATGGAGCTCGACAGCACGCAGACGATTCGCGCGCTCACTGCCGAAGAGCTGAACGACGAAGGCAAGGAGAAATGGTTCGCCATTCAGCTCGCCGTGTCCGAGTACCCCGTCAATCTGGAAACGATGCCGCACCTCGACATCTTCGAAGCCTATCGGCTGTACTCCGTCGCGACCGCTGGCAGCGGCAAGATCACCCATTCGCTGCGTCTTGGTTTCTTCCGCGAGGAAGTGTCGGCGGAGGCGGTCGCAGGCTATCTGAAGGCCTTCTTCAGCTCGCCGACTGTGATCCGAGTCAGCGTCGCAGAGCACGAGCGTTTCAAGAACGCGAAGCTGCCCACCAGACCGGCGCCTGCCGCGAAGAAGGACAACGTCATCGAGCTCGAGTCGGCGCGCAACGTGCGTGCATCGGCGGTGCCGACAGTGACCACGGAAGTCGCTCCGGGTCCGGACACGAGCGCAACCGGCACGTTCAGGCCGAACGGCACCGGCTCGTTCCGCACTGCCGACACGGCCAAACATCGTGTTCTTTCATCAGGCAGCAAATCAGTCGCGAAGCAGACAACACTGGCAACGAAGCGCTCTTCGTCGCTCATGAAGAAGAATGCCGCGACCGGCAAGTACAAGACCAGAAAATCGCTTGCCGAGGAACTACTGGAAGAAGCGAAGGCAGTCGAGCTGTCTGAAAGCGGCATTTATAAGATGCCGAAGAACGAGTCGTTGTTGTCGCGACTGGTGGATCGACTGCGGCGGTAAGCGAAATGCAAGCGCGCTGTGAGAGCGGAGCGAGCGTGACAATGGGGAAGATCGTGCGCTAGCGCGCCTCACCCGAGCTCCAAGCCTCGCGCCCCGAGCTCAACGCGCTAGACCGACGCCCGTATCCGGTCATCTCCAAGTAGCCCTTGCCGACATACGAGCCGCGCTCGTCGAAGACGCGCACGGCTCCCTCCCAATAGATCGTGCCGGTGCTCGCACGCGTGTCGTTTTCTTGATCGTCCATCAGCGGGGCAAGAGCAAGCGCTCTCTCGCCGAGCCGGACACGCCACTCGACCGGATATTCGATACCGCTTCGCGAAGAACGCCAACGCCGTCCGGCGGTCCACTCGATCTCTGCCGGACGAAACGTACTGACATCTCGCGATACGCCGTCACGCCAAGTGCCGATGGCCCAGTGCGCGCCACCATCGCGAGTCCTGATCTGTGCTGCCATGACGGCACTGCCATCGTCCAAATTGAGCCCGATCCAATCCCAGCCGACTGCCGCTTCATCGAGCAGCTGGCTCGACCATTCGTGATCGAACCATGCTCGACCCTTGACGCGATGGCGCCGACCTTCGATCGACAGCACACCCGTCGTGGCCAAATGAGGCAGGCTGTAGTAGTAGCTAGCAGACAGCGGATCGGGCCCTTTTTGGCTGAAGCCGTTCTCTCCCTGCAGAAGCGGCGGCTGCGTCGCACGGAGCTCGAGCTCGATCACAAAGTCTGCAGCGCGGACCGACGTGCGATAGACATCACCTTCCCTACGCAGCGACCAGTCATCGATGTGCACGGCGAGACGGCCTTGCTCGGCTTCGGCCAAGCCGAAGCCGGCGCGCGCCGAACGTTCTGCACGCAGCAGCGCACCCTTCTTCGCATCGCTGATCGCAGCATGCGCAAACAACAACTGCTTCGCCGCAAAGCGCGACGGATTGTCTTCGTCGAGGCCGGGGCGGGCGCGGAAGAAGGTGACTTGGAAGCCACGTTCCACGCCGGCCTCATCTTCCACCCAGCCTGTGACGTACCACCATTCGGTGCGAAACTCAGGATGACTGCCCTCGTCCTCTGGAAAGGAAATCTGGTAGCCGGGCACGACATCTGGATACTCGACTTCGGCCGCGAGCGAGCCCAGGCAGATAACAAGCGCGATGCACAATGTGACCAGCGTGCACGCGCGTAGCCGCGCTCGACGATCCCACGTGTGGTCGTGATCACGCTCGTCCGTTGGCATCACCAGTCCTCACGCACCGCTTGCAGCACCTCGCTGGACATGGCCGCCCGCCCGCTCCACACGGCGATCAGCGCAGCGCTCGCGACGAGTATCAGCGACATCGCGGCCAGCAATGCGCTGGGAGCGTACAGATCCATGCTCCAATGGAATGACTGCCGATTGACGACGTAGATCAGAACCAAGCTGATCAGCGCGCCGCTCGCAAGCCCGATCAGCACGCCGATCGTGCCCAGCAGTGCACCTTCGATCGCCAGCATCATGCCGATCTGCCCGCGCGTGAAACCGAGGTGCCGCAACATGCCGAGCTCGGCCCGTCGTGCAAGCACTTGTGCACTGATGCCGGCTGCGATCCCGAACAAGCCGATGATCACAGCGACGAGCTCGAGCACATAAGTGATCGCGAACGTGCGATCGAAGACTGCAAGGGAGAGCTCGCGCAGCTCACGAGGCTCCCGAATGTAGTAGCCACTGTCCGCTGGCAACACGTTGCGTACTTGCCCGCGTATCTCTTCCACCGAAGCGTGCGGCTCGAGCCATAACCAAACAGTGTTGACGGCTCTATCGCCGGTGAGACGAACATAGTCGTCTGCCGGGATGACCACGGCACCGTTCTGGTGCTCGTAATCGCGCCACACCCCTTGGATGAACGCACGCAACCGACGACCGTGAAGCGACAGCTCGACGGTGTCACCCGGTTTCAGCGCATGAAGATCTGCAGCGACCTCACTCAACCACACAGGCGTTACGCCTGGCGCAGACACAGCAGTGCGGTGCGTGATCCAGAGCGTCTGCTCGATCTCCGCGGCGGGAAGCGAGCGAGCGCTGACCACGAGCGGCGGCTGATCGGGCTTGATTGTGGCGTGTGCGAGCCTGCTCGTGGCAAGCCGCGCAACGCCAGTGATGCTCGCCAATTGCGTCACCGTGCGCTCGTCGAGATGGGCCGTTTCTCCGGCGTCTCCGAGACGGACATACAGATCCGCTGGCAAGATCTTCTGCGTCCACGTATCGAGCGAGCCGCGGAAAGATGCAACCATGATGGCCATCGCCACCATCAGGCTGAAGCTCACGACGATTGCTGACACGCTGAGCGCGGCGTAACGTGCAGTGCCAAACAGCTCGGCTATCGCAACTGCGTACGGCGGCGCTGCGCAGGACGGCAATGCGCGCAAGCACGTGCGGATCAGCACGGGCATCGCGGCCACGACGGCGACCAAGAACAATGCGATCGAGACATAGCCCGGCAGAGGCAACCCCGCGACGGGAGGCACGAACAGCACTGTCACCGACAACACCAGCGCAACCGCAATGGCCCAGCCGCGCACTCGCACCTGCGCGCTGGTAACGTCGCCGGCTTTCAACGCGCTCGCAGTCGGGATGTCCGCCGCCTCGAGCGCCGGTCGCAGCGCGCCGACCAACGCAACCAGAATTCCGAGCGCACAGAAGAAGACGAGCTCTCCCGGTCGCGCGCTCACCTGCGCCGACGTGCCGGCAAAGTACCCGGCGCCAATGCCCGTGCCCAGCGTTCGCACGCCCAAGCGCGCAAGCAGTGTGCCGAGGGCAGTCCCGAGCACCGAACCTGTGACACCCACGAGCGCACTGGTGCAAAGCACGAACGCCAGCTGCTGTCGGCGCGTGACACCGAGCGCGTGCAGCACGGCAAGCTCGCGGCGACGACGCAAGACCGCGAGCGCCTGTGTCGAGTAGACGAAGAACCCGCCGGTGAACAGGGCGACGAGAGCAAGCGCAGTCAGGTTCGAGCGATAGGCACGTGACAGACGCAGCGCATCGTCTCCCGCCTCACCTGGAGTCGCGACACGAACATGAGCCGGCACGCGTCGCTCGAGCTCGTGCCGTATCGCGCCCGGAGACACGCCCGCCGCAAGCCTGAGATCGATGCGCGACAAGCGTCCCAGACGATCGAAGATGCGTTGCGCACTCGCGATATCGATCAGCCCTGCCCGCTCGCGGAGCATCTCTTGAGGCAGGATGCCTATGACCTCGAATGTGATGACATCCAGCCCGACCTGCACCTGCAACGGCTGTCCTTCTCCGAGCTGGAGCTCGCGTGCCGCCTGAGAACTCAGCAACACGGTGTTCGGGCCGAGCAGCGTGCGTCGCCGGTTGTCTGTCTCCGCGGCATCCCGCATGAACGCGGGCTGCAACTCACGATATCGAAAAGCGTCGACACCGAGGATCTTGATCGTGCCGCGCTGATAAGCCAGCCGCGCCTCGACCTCGACCACGGGGCTCGCAACCGCGATACCGTCCAGACGCGCAACTGCTGGGAAGACCGACTCGTCGAAAGACCCCTCAGTTGCGCTCAGCGACAGGTCGGCGAGGCCATACAAGCTGCGAGCGGCGAGCGAGACCTCGTCGGCGGCCACACGATTGATCAGATAGATCGACGCGCCGAGCGCCACGCCGACCGCGATGGCGAGCATCGCAAGCAGCGTGCGGCCGACCTGTGCGCGCATCGGACCGAACACCGCTGCATCCAGCAGCGTCACGACCGTGCCGGCCATCATGGCTTACCGCCGGCGCCCCCGTCCGTCACTGGAATCAATCCCTCCCGGCTCAGCCTATAAATACGATCGGCCGTGCGGGCCGCTGCGAGCGAATGCGTGACGAGGATGCCGGCGGCGTGGTCGCGCTCGAGCTGAGCACGCAAGAGCTGCAGGACTTCACGCGCAGAATCAGCGTCCAAGTTGCCGGTCGGCTCGTCGGCCAGCACGAGCTTTGGTCGATGCACGAGCGCCCGCGCCACGGCAACGCGCTGCATTTCTCCACCCGACAGCTCGCGTGGAAAACTGTGCGCCCGGGCAGCCAAACCCACTGCTTCGAGCATCTGCCGAACCCGCTCGACAGCCTGCGGCCCACGCACACCGTTGAGAGCGAGCGGCAGCCCGACATTTCTCGCCACGTCGAGGTGTGGCAATAAATGAAACGCCTGAAACACAAAGCCCATGCGCGAGCGCCGCAGTCGCGTGCGCGCCGCATCGTCCATTGCGACGACATCCTCACCGTCGACGAGAATGCGTCCGCTGTCGGGCAGATCCAACCCGGCAATGAGATTTAGAAGCGTCGACTTGCCCGTGCCGGAATCGCCCATGATGGCGATGTACTCACCTGGCCACAGCTCGAGCGACACATCGAAGAACACACGCCGAGCCGGAGCGTGTCCGAACGATTTCGTCACCCCTTCGACGAGCAGCACGCGTCCGGCCGTCGAGGCGCGGCCGAGCGCGACAGCTGATGTGCGCACGGAAGTCACGCAATGTGCCCTCGTTGGACGGCACCCCGCATCACTTGCGACGCAGCCCGGGCCAAGGCCTCAGAATCCGATGGTCACGCCGAGCGACGCCGCATACTGGAAGAAGGTGTCCGATTTCGCGCGAACTCGGCATTCCCCGCCTTCGGCATCGGACACGCAAAAAAGATCGCCGCTGGAGCCGAGCACGGTCACGAATGCGCGCGCGTCGAAGCGCACGCCTACACGCTCGCTGATCGGCACGCGTAACCCAGCGCCGACGGAGAACGCAAACTCTGTCTCGTTGCTCAACCCGGCCGCGTTGGGGCTGAACCGAGCGGCCCCGACGGACATGCCAAAGTACGGCACGACTTGGCGCGCATCTGGGTGGCTCACGGTGCCACCTATCTGCAGGTACTGCACCTTGATGTCGAACGGCGCCGCGCCCTCCACCTCGGTGTCGAAGCTGGCGTAGAAAAATTCGTAGTGTCGCCAATGCTCGTCAGCAACGTTGAAGAAAAGGCCATAGCCGAAGTGCTCGTCGAGGTCGAGATCGCTGCCATCAATCGGATCTTCGAACTCCCCCCCGCCCAGGTACGCGCCGAACGGAGTGATCTCGAACCGGTTGTACGTCTGCACTTCCTCGGCCGCGTGCGCCGACGGAGCAACAAACATTAATGTCGTCACAACGAGCGCCATGCAGAACATGGCCGTGCCGAGAAGATGACGTGTTCCATGCCAAACGGGTGTAAGCATTCAGCGACTCCTGAGCTGTCGTGCAACTTCACGCTCGCGCGCATGCGCTACGTTAACATGTCCGCCATGCACTGCATGCAGCCGCCGTCCCCATGCTGCGCTCCATGAAAGTTTCGGGCGCATTCGTCGCGATCGCGTTCGCGACGATCACCCTGGCCTTCTGGGCGTGGCTCAATCGCCCCGTCGAGGATCCTGGTTGGCCGGAACGCGGCTTACAAGGCGTGACGCTGTCGCCGTTTCGCGCCGGACAGGACCCGGCCCACGGCAGATATCCGACGCTCGAGCAGATCGACGCTGACCTTGCGCTGCTGGCTTCGGCCTCGGTCGGCGCCGTGCGGACGTACTCGACCTTCGGCACATTGGCACAGATTCCGCGACTAGCGACGAATCACAAGATCAAAGTCACGCTTGGCGCCTGGCTCGGCACTGACCCTCGAGCGAATGACGACGAGATCGCGCGCGCCATCGAGCTGGCAAATAGCGAACCGAGTGTGATCCGGGTCATCGTCGGTAACGAAACGCTACTGCGCAAAGATCTCTCGCCCGCGGAGCTGATCGCACGCCTCCAGCGCGTGCGCTCCGCAGTTCGCCAGCCAGTGAGCACCGCTGAGCCGTGGCACGTATGGCTTCAGCATCCAGAGCTCGCCGAGCACGTCGACTACCTCGCCGTGCACGTGTTGCCGTATTGGGAAGGTATTTCGATCGAACGCGCGATCGACCACGTGAAGGAATGTATCGAACGGCTCGAACGCGCCTTTCCCGGCAAACAAATCGTGATCACTGAGATCGGCTGGCCGTCGGATGGACGCATGCGTGAAGCCGCAGTCGCTTCACACAGTAATCAGTCGCTGTTCTTGCGTCGCTTCCTGCGGCTCGCGCGCGACGAAGGATACTTGTACTACATCCTCGAAGCCTTCGATCAGCCATGGAAGGCGCGCACCGAAGGCTCGGCCGGAGCGTATTGGGGACTGTACGACGTCGAGCGTAGACCGAAGCTCACCTTCGTCGAGCCGATCGTCCGCGTACCGGGTTGGCAAACCCTCGCCGCAATCTCTGTTGCGCTCGCGGCGCTGCTGCTGGGCCTGTTCTTCGTTCACAGCAAGACGCTCGGCACGCGCGGACGCAGCCTGCTCGCTGTCGTGGTCTACTCGGGCGTGACCGCGCTCGTGCTGGTCGTCTATGACTACTCGCGGAAATATCTCACTGTAGCAAGCGCGCTCATCGGCTTGATTCTGATCCTCGGCATGCTGTTCATGATCGCCGTCCTGCTCACCGAGACGCACGAATGGGCCGAGGCGCGCTGGGCGACGTCGCGTCGCCGCACATTCAGGCGACATGCGGCTGCCGGCTTTGCCCCGAAGGTTTCGATTCATGTGCCGGCTCACAATGAGCCGCCGGACATGTTGATCGAGACGCTGAACGCGCTCGCGCGACTCGAGTATCCAGATTTCGAGGTCATCGTCGTCGACAACAACACCGAAAACGAAGTCCGCTGGAAACCCGTACGCGATCATTGTGCGCGCCTCGGCAGCCGCTTCCGTTTCTTTCACGTCAGTCCGCTAGCGGGGTTCAAGGCAGGTGCGCTCAACTTCGCACTCGCGAACACTTGTGCCGATGCGCAGATCATCGCCGTCATCGACAGCGACTACCAAGTCGAACCGAGCTGGCTGCAAGACCTCATTCCTGCCTTCTGGGACGAGCGCACGGCCATCGTGCAAGCGCCACAGGACTATCGCGACGGCGAAGAAAGCTTCTTCAAAGCAATGTGCTACGCCGAGTACCGTGGCTTCTTCCACATCGGCATGATCACCCGCAACGAGCGTAACGCCATCATCCAGCACGGCACGATGACGCTCGTGCGACGTTCAGCGCTCGAGCGCGTGGGAGGATGGGCCGAGTGGTGCATCACCGAAGATGCGGAGCTTGGCCTGCGGCTCTTCGAGCACGGCTACGAGGCGCATTACGTGCCGCAAAGCTATGGGCGCGGGCTCATCCCGGGCACCTTTCTCGATTACAAGAAGCAGCGCTTTCGTTGGGCCTTCGGAGCGATGCAAATCCTCCGGACGCACGCGCGCGCACTGCTCTGGCCGGCAGACAGACGTCTGTCCCACGGTCAGCGCTATCACTTCATTGCAGGCTGGCTGCCTTGGGTCGCGGACGGTCTCAACCTGTTGTTCAACCTGGGTGCAATCGCCTGGTCGATCGGGATGCTCCTTGCGCCACATCGAATCGAGCCGCCACTGGTCATGTTCTCGCTCGTGCCTGTGGCGATGTTCACTTTCCGGCTCGTCAAGCTGGCGCACCTCTATGTGTCGCGGGTCGGAGCAAACATTCGCGAGACATTGGCGGCCGCTGTCGCCGGCTTGTCGCTCGCGCACACGGTTGGCACGGCCGTGCTCAAATCGCTGTTCAAGCAGCAGCAACCGTTCCTGCGCACACCGAAGCTGACGAGGCGTCATACAATCGGCGAGATCATGCGCGCCACGTACCAGGAGCTCGTCATGCTGAGCGCGCTGCTGACCTGCGCCTGCGGACTGCGTTACTCGATCCCGCTCGGCTTCGGTCGCGAGCTGAGCATTCCTCATGAGCTGCGCGCGCCCGACTTGTCTCTTTGGATCGCTGTGCTGCTGATCCAATCGTTGCCCTATGCCGCAGCCGTCTTAGTCAGCGCAGTGAGTGTCCTGCCCCTGCCGGCGAAATGGCTTGGTGGAGGGCATAAGAATAGGGGATAGGAAATGCGACGTCGGCGGCCACGCCTTACTCGAGCGTGGCGGCGCGCAATCGTTCAACGTCGCGCTTGCTCAAGAGCTTGGACTGCCCAGGCTTGAGACCGCCCGCGCGCAGCGGACCGATCGCCACACGATGCAGCTCGCGCACCTTGAGACCCACGCGCGCGAGCAACCGGCGAATCTCACGGTTCTGTCCTTCGCGTAGCGTCACGTGCAGGACCGTGCGGTCGCCGCGCGCGCGGTCGACGAGTCGCCTGACGATGCGTACCGATTCCATCTGCGCACGCTTTGCGATCGTCTTGCCGTCGGAGGTGGGCGTGGCGAGATACATTCCGCGCTCGAGCTTGCGCAGCTGCTCGCCGTCGGCGAGGCCCTTACATACGACACGATATTCCTTCGTGACGCCGAACTTCGGATGGGTGAGCCGGTGTGCGAGCTCGCCATCGTTCGTGACGATCAGGAGCCCGGTCGAGTCGGCATCGAGCCGACCGACGGGAAAGAGACGCTCGCCACGCAGCGCGCGAGGCACGAAGTCGAGCACCGTGGGCCGTCCTTTCGGATCGCGCGTCGTGGTGACCACCCCCTTGGGCTTGTTGATGAGCACATAGGCGAAACTGCGTGTCGCAGCCCTGTTGCGCTCGGCGTCGGATGCAAGTGGCAGCTCGAGCACCTCGCCGTCCAGCTCGACCACATCCCGCGCTGGATCGATGAAGCACGGCAGCTCGCTCACGATCTGACCGTTCACGCGGACGCGCCCTGCGCGAATCAGCTCTTCGCAGTCTCGCCGCGCCCCCACTCCGGCATCGGCCATGGCTTTCTGTAGCCGCACGCGCGCGTGCTCCGCGGCGGACGCGAAATCGCGCCCTGCGGAAGATGGACGTGGCGAACGGCCGGAACGCGCAGATCGAGACATGAGAGCTGTTTCGGAGGAAGTGGGTTGGAGAAAACTGAATCGTAGCGCCATTTTGGGGCGCTGGGCTCTAGGCCAGCCCCGAACCCGAGCCCCTAGCCCTCAGCGAGAGGCCGCACCAGACCTTCCTGCGCAACCGAGGCAATCAGGCGTCGTTCCCGATTCCAAATCTGCGCACGCGCAAAGCCGCGGGCACCGCCAGCAAACGGGCTCAGCACGTCCACCAGCAGCCATTCGTCCGCCCGGCAGGTCCGGTGGAACCACATCGCGTGATCGAGGCTCGCCATCATGACGCGATCACTGATGAGCGATACCGTGTGCCGCAAGGCCGTCAAGGGCGTCAGGAAATGGTCCGAAAGGTAGGCCAGCGCCGCGGTATGGGTCAGCGCGTCGTCAGGCAGCTTCGAGGCCGATCGAATCCAATACATCCCACGGGTCGTCTCTGCTTTGCGCAAGAAGAAGTCCTCCGGCCGCACGGGCTTCAGCTCGACGATCGAGCTGCCCTGCAAGGCGGCAGCGCTCTGCGGTATGCGATCGGCGAAGCGCTCAATGAGCTGTTCCAGATCGAGGAGCTCGTCCGGCTCCGGCACCTGCGCATCGAGGGCCACCTCGTGCTCGAAGCCGCTCTCCGTGCGATGGAAGGAACACTCCATGTGAAAAATCGTCTTACCACGTTGTCGCGCTACCACCCGTCGAGTCGAGAAGCTACCGCCGTCACGGGTGAGCTCGACGTCGTAAATGACCGGCAGGTCGCTCGCCCCCGGCAACAAGAAGTAGCCGTGCAGCGAATGAGGAGCGCGCGCTGGATCAACGGTGACAGCGGCTGCTTTCAGGCTTTGACCCAATATCTGCCCGCCGAATAAAGTTCGGTTACTGTTGACCTGGTTGACGCGGCTGCGAAACAGATTCGTATCCAGCTGCTCGAGCTCGAGCAGCTCGTTCAAGTGCTGCGCAGCGGGCGGTGTGGAAGACGAGACGTTCGGCATGTCTTCAAGCTGCGAAATGGCGTGATGGTGGTGGCTGCGACCGGGAAGAATTCCTTGAGAATGCGCCCATCCCAGGACGGCACTGTCGACGGTTGGCGAACGCCCGTCAACCGCTCGAGCACACTCGCGACGTGTCGCGTCGCGATGCATCGTAAGATGTTGCGCCCGACGGCAATGATCCGCTGCTGACGCCCCGTTCGCAATCGCATAGGCTCCGTGCGCTCTCTACCCATCGACTCTGCGTTACCCGAATTAAGGGCCGCACTGGCAAACCATACACGCGTCGTGCTGCAGGCGCCTCCGGGAGCCGGCAAGTCGACCCGTGTGCCCGTTGCGCTGCTCGATCAGCCCTGGCTGGGCGAGCGCAAGATTCTCATGCTCGAGCCGCGACGTCTTGCAGCCCGTGCCGTGGCGACCCGCATGGCGCGGAGCCTGGGCGAATCCGCGGGTGAAACGGTCGGATATCGCACGCGTCTCGAGACGCGCGTCAGCGGCCGCACACGTATCGAGGTCCTCACGGAAGGCATTCTCACGCGTCTCTTACAGGACGATCCAGCGCTCGAAGAAGTCGGCCTCGTCATCTTCGACGAATACCACGAACGCAGCGTGCATGCGGACTTGGGGCTCGCGCTGTGTCTCGACAGCCAGGAAGCGCTCCGGGACGACCTGCGGCTGCTCGTGATGTCGGCAACGCTCGACAGCGAGCGGGTCGCTACGCTGCTCGGCAATGCACCCGTCGTTCGCTCCGCAGGAAGAAGCTTTCCCGTCGAGATTCGCTGGGTCGCACCGGAGTCGGCGCGCATGCGCGCAACGCGTGCGGAAACCCGCCTCGAGGCGCGTGTTGCCATGCAAGTCGAGCGGGCGCTGGCGGAAGACGAAGGCGACATACTCGTCTTTCTGCCCGGGCAAGGCGAGATCCGCCGCACGCAGGCACTGCTCGATGAACGTGGGCTACCCCAGCACGTGCGCGTCTTTCCCTTGTACGGCGAGCTCGATGCGGACGTGCAAGACGCAGCGCTGAGCCCCAGCCCGCAGGGTCAACGCAAGATCGTCCTCGCAACGAACATCGCGGAAACGAGCCTCACGATCGAGGGCGTGCGCGTCGTGATCGATTCGGGCTTGGCACGTCGGGCGCGTTTCGATCCGGGCAGTGGCATGAGTCGGCTTGAAACCGTGCGTATTTCCCGGGCCTCTGCCGAGCAACGCAGCGGCCGAGCGGGTCGGCTCGAAGCAGGCGTGTGCTATCGCTTGTGGAGTGAGTCGGAGCATGCACGACTTCCCGCTCACAGTCCGCCGGAAATCGTCGAGACCGACTTGGCGCCGCTCGCGCTCGAGCTCGCAGCGTGGGGTGTGCGCGATCCGATGCAGCTGCGTTGGCTCGACCCTCCGCCCGCCGGCACGTACGCGCAAGCAATCGAGCTCTTGAAGTTGCTCGGCGCCCTCGATGCAGACGGAGCGATCACATCGCACGGGCGAGACCTCGTGCGTCTCGGAACGCATCCGCGCTTGGCCCACATGATCCTGCGCAGCGTGCCGCTCGGCGCCACACGCACGGCGATCGAGATTGCGGCGCTCCTCAGCGAACGCGATCTGCTGCGCTTTCCACCGGGCGAGCGCAACGTCGACTTGCAGCTGCGAGTGGACGCGCTGCGGACGGGCTCGAGCGGCACAATCGGCGCCCAGGTCGACGCCGGCACACGACAGAGAGTGCGCCGCTCGGCCGAGCAACTCGCGCGCCACCTCGGCGATGCCGTGACCGACGCGTCTGCGTCATCACAAGTCGAGATAGGTCGCCTGCTCGCCCATGCCTACCCCGACAGAATTGCCCGCTCACGCGGTGGCGCTGGACGCTTTCTGCTTGCGGGCGGGCGCGGCGCGCGACTGCCCGATGGGCAGACGCTGGCGCAATGCGAGTTCCTGGTCATTGCGGACTTGGACGCCGCAGAGCGCGACGCCACGATTCGCCTCGCGGCCGCGATCTCACGCGCAAGTATCGAAACCGACTTCGCCCATGCAATCGAGGCGCGGGAACGCATCGAGTGGGACTCGAGCGAGCAAGCGGTCGTCGCACGCCGGGAACGCTGGCTCGGGGCGATCAAGCTCACGGAGGCCCCTATCGAGCAGCCCGACCCTGCACGCGTTTCCCGTGCCTTGATCGCGGGCATTCGCGAAATGGGCTTGTCTGCGCTGCCGTGGTCCAAGCAAGCGCGTCAGCTTCGCGAGCGCATCGCGTTCGCCAGACGCCTGGAAACCCGCACTCCGAATCCCTGGCCCGACGTCGGCGATGACGCGTTACTAGAGAACTTGGATGTCTGGCTTGCGCCGTGGCTTGACGGCATGACCAAGCGCGAGCACCTCGAGCGACTCGACATGCATACGGCGCTGGTCAGCCTGCTCGACTGGCAGCTGCTGCAGCGACTGGATACCTTCGCACCCACGCACCTGACCGTGCCCAGCGGCTCGAAGATTCCGATTGACTACAGCACTGAAACACCGACCGTGTCGGTGCGTCTTCAGGAAGTGTTCGGCTTGCACGAGACACCCGCGATCGCCGACGGTCGTGTACCGCTCACGCTCGAGCTGCTCTCGCCTGCGCACCGCCCAGTGCAAATCACACAGGATCTCGCCAGCTTCTGGGCGCGCGGATACGCGGATGTGAAAAAAGACCTCAAGGGCCGCTATCCAAAGCACTACTGGCCCGATGATCCGCTCACGGCCAAAGCAACGGCGAGGACCAAGCCGCGCAAATAGCCTCGAACGCTCCGACCGCTGCGGATTGACGGCTTTCCGGATCTCGCATTCAATGCGATCGGTGCCAACATTGGCCCGCTACCGGCTTGGTGGATCTGATGGTGAGCTCGGATTTGCGTAACAAGCTTGCCGAGCTGCACGCGGAGCTCGCCCGCACGAATAGGGTTGACGCGCAATCCCGGGAGCTTCTTGCCACGCTTGCCGACGACATCGCACGGCTGCTCGGCCCGCCTGCGCCGACATCCGAGCGCGCGGAAAGCACGGTGCGCCGGGAGACGTCTGAGCGCCTCGAGGAGCTGGCTGTACAGTTCGACGCCGAGCATCCCGCGCTCAGCACCGCCATACGCCGAGTGATCGATGCATTGGCCAAGGCGGGCATCTGACGGGCAGATGGGATCGTCCAGATTGGCTCGGTACCATTAGGTCGACCCGCGCGCTCGTGCATCCTCCGGAGCACGCTCGATATCGTCGCGTCAGCCCGATGAGGAACCTCTGAAAGACTTCTTAGGGAAGAGCGCGATGCTGCAAAAGGAATAGCGCCATACGCTCATCGGGGGTACATTGCGCAGAGGCCAATCGAGCCCATCCTTGTTGATGATTGAACACACCGATACCAGCGATGTACGACGCCAACAACGTATTCGCGAGGATTCTGCGCGGCGAGCTGCCCGCCGCCAAAGTTTACGAGACCGATAAAGTGCTTGCCTTCATGGATGCCATGCCCCAGTCGGACGGGCACACGCTCGTGATCCCGAAGGCGCAAGCGCGCAATTTTTTCGATGTCGACCCCGACACGCTCGCAGAGCTGATCAAGGCCACACAGATCGTCGCGCGCGGTGTCAAGCGGGCGTTCAACCCGGACGGCATACGTATCGCCCAGTTCAACGACCCAGCTGCGGGTCAGACCGTGTTTCATCTGCACTTCCACATCATTCCCTGCTACGAGAACCAAGCGCTGCGAGCGCATTCACGCGAGATGGCTGATCCCGCCGTGCTCAAAGCTCACGCAGAGAGAATCAAGGCCGCGCTGGAATCGGGTGCCTAGGCGAGAACGTCAGCGCTACCGCCCACGATCCCGGCCGACAAACATCAAGAACGAAGGGGGTCCAATAACAACTATGACCATTTTCAAAGTGCCGGAAGACTTTGCTGCGTTGGCACACTTGCGCCACGCGGATTATCAGCGGCTGTACGAGGAATCCATCAAAGATCCGCACGGATTCTGGGCTCGTATGGGTCGGCGCATTGACTGGATTCAACCCTATACGAAGGTCAAGGACACGAGCTTCGATCTGCAAGACTTCCGCATCCGTTGGTACTACGACGGCAAGCTGAACGTTTCGGCCAATTGTCTGGATCGGCATCTGACGAAACGCGGCGACAAGATCGCCATCATCTGGGAAGGCGACGATCCGCGCCTGTCTGAAACCATCACCTATCGTCAGCTGTACGAGCGTGTGTGTCAGTGTGCGAACGCGCTCAAGTCGCTGGGCGTGCAGAAAGGCGACCGGGTTACGATCTATCTACCGATGATCCCGGAAGCCGCGATCGCAATGCTCGCGTGTGCGCGCATCGGCGCCATACATTCGGTCGTCTTCGGCGGATTCTCGTCGGACTCGCTCGCCGGACGTATCGCAGATTGCGGCGCCTCCGTCGTCATCACCGCCGATGAAGGCATTCGTGGCGGCAAGCGCATTCCGCTGAAAGTGAACGTGGATCATGCGTTGCAGGATCCACAGACCGCGAGCGTCAAGCACGTCCTCGTCGTGCGTCGCCTTGGCACGCGCGTGCACATGGAACCAGGTCGCGATCACTGGTTCGACGAGCTGGTCGCAACACAGCCGAAAGAATGTCCACCGGTGCCCGTTGACGCCGAAGATCCCTTGTTCATCCTCTATACGTCGGGCTCGACGGGCAAACCGAAGGGCGTGCTGCACACGAGCGGCGGCTACCTCGTATACGCATCGCTGACGCACGAGCTCGTGTTCGACCTGCGGGAAGACGACATCTATTGGTGCACCGCGGACGTCGGCTGGGTCACGGGCCACAGCTATGTCGTCTACGGGCCGCTTGCGAATGGCGCCACGACGCTGATGTTCGAAGGCGTCCCGAACTACCCTGATCCCGGGCGCTTCTGGCAGGTCGTGGACAAGCATCGCGTGACGATCTTCTACACTGCGCCGACTGCCATTCGCGCGCTCATGCGCGAAGGCGAATTGCCGGTGCGCCAATGGTCGCGCAAGTCGCTGCGACTGCTCGGCACGGTGGGCGAGCCCATCAATCCCGAGGCATGGGAGTGGTATCACCGTGTCGTGGGAGACGGACGCTGCCCGATCGTCGACACGTGGTGGCAAACGGAAACGGGCGGAGTCCTCATCTCGCCGCTGCCCGGTGCGACGGATCTCAAACCTGGCTCGGCAACCCTGCCGTTCTTCGGCATCAAGCCCGCAATCGTCGACAACGAGGGCAAGGTGCTCGAGGGAGCATGCGAGGGGAACCTCGTGATAACGGATAGCTGGCCTGGTCAGATGCGCACTGTCTACGGTGCGCACGATCGGTTCATCGAGACCTACTTCACGACCTTCCCAGGCATGTACTTCACCGGCGACGGCGCACGGCGCGACGAGGACGGTTACTACTGGATCACCGGACGCGTCGACGACGTGCTCAATGTCGCGGGCCATAGGCTGGGCACAGCCGAGATCGAAAGCGCCCTCGTCGCGCACCCCAAGGTTGCCGAAGCGGCGGTTGTCGGCTACCCGCACGAGATCAAGGGACAGGGTATCTACGTCTTCGTGACACTGATCGCCGGCGTAGAGCCGACCGAGAGGCTGCGCGGCGAGCTGCGTGATTGGGTTCGTAGAGAGATTGGCCCCATTGCCACACCGGATTTCATCCAGTGGGCACCCAATCTGCCGAAAACTCGCTCGGGCAAGATCATGCGCCGAATCTTGCGCAAGATCGTCGCCAACGAACTCGATCTCGGAGATGTCTCCACGCTTGCGGACCCGAGCGTCGTTGAGAGTCTCGTGCGCGATCGCATGAACGTTCCTGGTCGCGGACATCATTGAGGCAGGTGCTGGGCGCTGGGCACTGGGCTCTAAATCGACGCGCGTATGCTCGCCAGCTCCAAGTCCCCAGCCTCCAGCCTCGTGCTCTCAGGTCCCCGCGGCTGCCCGAGTCGCGCCATTCAGAACAGGCGACCGGCGCCCACGAGGCGCGGGGCATAGAAGGCGTCGTCGAGTGTCCTGAGCTCGACCGATCTGCCTGTTTGCGGCGCATGCACGAAGCGGCCCTCGCCGGCGTAGATCGCCACGTGCGAGACACGCTTGCCGTTGATACGAAAGAACAAGAGATCGCCGGGCGCCAGGCCGGAAAGTTTCACGGGCTTGGCTGCCCGGTATTGCTCGGCGGCAGTGCGTGGCACCGCGATGCCGAGCTGCGCGTGCACGTATCGCACGAGGCCACTGCAGTCGAAGCTGGAAGGGCCTGCTCCGCCCCACTGATACGGACGCCCCACGAGCGAGATTGCACGTAGCGCGATCTCCGTGCCGACCGAGGCACCCGGTATGTCTTGCGTCGGCAATCCAGCACGCCCGCCACTGTGCCTTGGCGTGGACGTGCACCCCTGCAACATGACGCTGCAAGCGGCGAGCGCCAGCAGAAGGAATCGCGCCGATAAATACCGCATCTCCACGGATCACAAAGGATGCCGCAGCAGACCGTAAGAGCCAA
This sequence comes from Gammaproteobacteria bacterium, assembly GCA_017577615.1. Classification (GTDB taxonomy): domain Bacteria; phylum Pseudomonadota; class Gammaproteobacteria; order Steroidobacterales; family Steroidobacteraceae; genus Steroidobacter. The sequence continues at coordinate 251,697 of PKRE01000001.1, forward strand.
GCACTGAACGCGATCTGAACGATGGACCACGACGCGCGTACTTTGTAGTGTCTAGCCCATGCAGAGTCGTGCCCGATCCTTCATGTCTTTGACGCGCGTCTGGCTGCTCGCGGTCTTGCTTGCGCCGCTCGTCGACGCCGCCGAGCGCGACGCGCCGTGGCATCTCGTGAGCGCCGACGCGCTGCAGGGACACGTCGAATTCTTGGCGAGCGACCTGCTTGAAGGCCGCGCCGCTGCGACGCGTGGATACGACCTCGCCGCAACCTACGTTGCTGCGCAGTTCCGCCAATACGGACTGACGCCCGCGGGCGACGCCGATACCTACCTCCAGCACGTTCCGCTCATCGAAGCGACACCAGTGCTGCCCGGCTCGTCGGCACGTCTGGTGCGCGACTCGGACACGATCGAGTTCGAGTACGGCACCGATTACCTTTCTCAAGCGGATTTTTCTTCGGCAAGCTCGACGCTCACCGCACCGCTCGTTTTCGTCGGCTACGGCATCGAGGCGCCGGAGCTCTCGTTCAACGACTTCGAGCATGTCGATGTCGAAGGTCGCATCGCTGTCGTCATCAGCGGCGCGCCTGCCACTTTTCCGAACAACCAGCGCGCGTATTACTCGTCGTTGCTCAAGAAGCTCTCTACCTTGACTGAAAAGGGCGCCGTCGGCGTGATCATGATCGACTCGCTCGTCGACGCACGCCGCCTGCCGTGGGAACGCCGAGTGGCCATGAGCTGGACGCCGCAGATGCGCTGGATCGGCGCAGATGGCCAGCCCCAGGACGCCTTTCCTGCTATCAAGCTGCGCTTCCACTTCAATCAGGAGTCGGCGGCGGCGTTGTTCGAGCAGGCGTCCGCGTCATTGGAGGAGGTGTTGGCGGCCGCCGATCGCGGGGAGCCGCAAGGCTTCGAGCTACCCGGCATGATGACCTTGTCTGCAACGACCGGCCTACGCCGCACCGAAAGTGCCAATGTGGTGGCCATGATCGAGGGCAGCGACCCGCAGCTCAAGAACGAATACGTCGTGGTCACTGCGCACTTGGATCATCTCGGTCGTGGCCCAAGTGTCGAGGGCGACGCCATCTACAACGGCGCGCACGATAATGCGGTCGGTGTGGCCATTCTGCTCGAGACCGCGCGTGCGCTCACAGCCGCGCACATCCAACCGAAGCGGTCAATTATGTTTGCCGCGCTCACTGCCGAAGAGCAAGGCTTGCTCGGCTCATCATTTTTGGTGCATTCATTGCGCGAGCAAGGCAGAACGGTCGTGGCGAATCTGAACATCGACATGCCGCTCACACAAGCGCGCACGTACGATATCGTGGCATTCGGCGCCGAGCATTCCACGCTCGGCGCCGCAGCGCGCCGTGCAGCCGCTGCAGAAGGATTGCGGCTGAGCCCGGATCCGCAGCCGGAAGAAGTCGTGTTCGTGCGCAGCGATCAGTTCTCGTTCGTGCGTCACGGTATCCCGGCCCTGATGCTTCACAGCGGCATCCAGCCGCGTGACGAATCCATAGACCTGTTGGCGCTGCGTCGCGCTTTCTTCGCGGAACACTATCACCGCCCGAGCGACGATATGGCACTGCCGATCGACTACGAAGCTGCTGCGGACTTGGCGCGTGTTCAACTGCGCGTTCTGCTCGAGGCGGCCAACGGCCCGCGGCCTCGTTGGCGGCGTGGAGACTTCTTCGGCGAGGTGTTCGGCGCCAAACGGTAGGCGAGCGCCTGCCCAGCGCTCAGGCAAAAAAGAGGCCGTATCCTTACGATACGACCCCAAGTGCACAGCCGTCCTTCATGGCGTCCGATGGGTTCTCAGCGGGTGCCCCCATCGTCCTGGGGAGGTCCATGCGACGCGCTGTGCAGTGTTGAATGACTTAACGCACGACGAATGCATTTGGATCCCGGCGTCTGCGTCTGTCTGAACCGCAGACGCACGTCCAGACACAAGCAGCTCCCGGCGTGCTAGCCTGCCGTCGCAGCATGCTCAGAGCCGTACTGCGGCACCGAGGGGCAAGCCGCTCATACCGGAGCGCGTTGCGTCACTCGACCAGCTGGTTGCGCACAGCGTACGCGGCGATTTCCGCGTTGCTACGCATCCCCATCTTCTCGAGAATCCGTGCTCGATACGTGCTGACCGTCTTGACGCTGAGGCCGAGCTCATTGGCCATCACGGCGGGCGAGATGCCGCGCGCGATACGCGTGAACACTTGCAGCTCGCGCTCGGAGAGTCGATTGTGCAAGGGTCCTTCCTCGTCCGCCGCGCACTCGGATGCGAGCAGCTCGGCCACCAGCGGAGTGATGTAACGTCGCCCCGTGCCTACGGCGCGAACGGCTTTCACGAGCTCCTCCGGCACGATCATCTTCGGCACGTAACCATTTGCACCGGCACGCATGAGACGCACGGCGAAGCTGCGTTCCGGATGCATGCTCAGCACCAGAATCCCAAGCTCCGGCAGCTCTCGGCGCAGGATCTTGAGCAGATCGATACCGCTCTGCCCAGGCAGGGTAATGTCGAGGACGACGACGTCGACCTTGAGCCCGTCTCGTAGCTGCTGAAGGGCTTCTTCAGCCGAGCCGGCTTCGCCGACCACCTCCATATCGGGCTCATCGCTCAGCATCTCTCGCACGCCTGCACGCAGAATGGCGTGATCGTCGACGATGAAAACCCGGATCGGCGTCTGAGCGGCCGGAATGCTCTCCTGACCTTCGTTCTCTCTCACGTCCAACATCAGTCGGATACCTCAGTGAGCTCTCCGCGCATACCCGTGACTTGGATGCTGTGATCCACGGGCAAACCCGCGTCCAAGACCACACCTTGCGCGCGATATGCGTTCAAGCGGTTGTACAAGGTCTTCAGACTCACCCCCAGTAACGCTGCCGCACGCGTCTTGTTTCCTCCACATTTTCTCAGCGTCGCGTAGATCATCCAGCGCTCGACATCCGCCAGATTCGTGCCGACGGGAATGCGCAAAGCACGAATCTCGCCCGGATCCTGAGCCGCGTGCGACGCATACGGCGAATGAACATCTGCGCTGCGTGCACCATCGGTCATTTGGTTCTCCATAGCGATGCTCCTGGGTCGGTCATCTTTACAGTATCCACGGAGAGAACGGACTAGGGCGGGTGAAAAGTTCCCTCGGACCGCGTTTTTTCACATTGCGTTGCGTAGGAAATTGCCGACATCGGCTCCAGCGCTCGAGCGATCACCAGTCGGTGCGTTCGGTATGAATGCTTCGACGACGGTGCCCTGGCCATCCGGCCCGCGCCCAATGTTGAAGCGACCTCCCAGTTGACGCATCCGTTCGCGCATGCCGACTATCCCGTGAGACTTCGGTTTCCCCAGCGCCCCTTCGGCAATACCCACGCCATCGTCCGCAATACGCAAACGGATCCCCGCAGGCTCGCGTTTGAGCGCAATGTGCACACGGCTTGCTTGCGCATGCTTGGCGATGTTCGTGAGTGTCTCTTGCACGATGCGGTAGAGCGCGATCGACCAGCTCGGGTCCATCTCGTCGAAGTCCTCGTCGATCTCGACCTCGCAAGACAGGCCCGTGCGACGCGAGAACTCCTCGCAATGCGACCTGAGCGCATACGCGAGCCCCAGACTGTCGAGCTGACTTGGACGCAGGCCCTCGATGACCTCCTGCTTGAGCTCCACTGTCTCAGCGAGCGTCTGCAGCACGCGCTGCAAACGCTCTCGCAGCTCACGCGCGTCCTCCGGAATCCGGCGCAGGATCCAGTTCAGATCCATGTTGATGGCGGTCAGATTGCTGCCGAAGGTGTCGTGCAGCTCGCGAGCGATGCTTGCCTTCTCCTCTTCCGAGACACGGATCAGGTGCTGCGACAGCTCCGCGAGCTCGGAGGTGCGTTGCTCGACCAAATGATTGAGATGCTGATTCGCTTCGAGCAGCGCTCCCTCGGCACGCGCCCGCGCAGCCACGTAGCGCTGCAGAAGCTTGTGCAAGCCGATCAGCACCGCCACGGTCACGATTGTGGTGAGTAACGCAACGCCCAGCGTGATCCACACATCGCGCAGCACGGCTTTGCCAAGGGCATCGATACGCGCGTCCTCCTCGACCAGCAGCCGCTCGACGATGCTGCGCACGCGATCCATCGTTTCCGTTGCGCGGCTCGTGCCGTCCAGGTCGGTGGTGCCGCTCGGACCCGGCCGTGGACTGCGCTCGATGACCTGCTCGAGCCGCGCGATGGCGGCCGCCGTGAAGCGCTCGAGCTCGGCAATGTCGTCTTGGCGATCGGGATCCTCTGCCATGAGGTTGGCGAGGCGATCGAGCTCCACTCGCCAACCGCGCATCGCGCGGTAGTAGGGGGTGAGATACTCAGTATCGCCAGTCAGCAGATACCCACGCTGGCTCGACTCCGCAGTCGTGATGACTGATTGGAAAGTGCTCAGCGCACGTTTGATCTCGTACGAGCGCGCGTAGTGCGCATTCGTATCCATGGCGCGTCCGGTGTTGACGATGAGCAACGACGCGTTGATCACCAGCAGCGCGATCGAGACGAAAATGACTGCGACTACGTGCAGGGGCACGCGAGCGTCCGCTACTAGAGGCGTGGCCGCCGGTGGCTCCGCCTCGCGGTCAGTGAGGGCCAGCGCCTCAGAATGTTCGGCCATCGGATCGTGGATGTTCCTGGAATCACGGTAACGTGTGCGGTGAAATTGATGTTCCGTCGTCGTCTTTTGCCGCAATGTGGCTGCGGCTTGGCTCTCAGCCAGGAACTGCGCACGCTATGGGAACGTTTCCGACGTGTGCTCCGCATTGCCTCGTGCACAGGCATAACGATTCGGAACGGCGGCGGGCGTTCACTCGGTGCGCATGCAGAACCGCTAGGACTCAGCTCATGAAGGCTCACAGCACTTGGCTAGCAGCACTCTGGATCGCGGCCAGCGGCGCACTTGCACTTGCGGGTTGCAATCAGACCAACTCGCCCGATGAGGCGCGTAGTGAGCTCGCGGATGCGCAAGCGCAAGCACAACGCGATCTGGCCGATGCGCAACGGGAAGCACGCGAACGGATGGCGCAAGCGCGACAAGAGCTGCTGCGGGCACAGGAGCGAGGCGAGAACACGGCCAGCAAAGCGCAAGAGGCAAGCCAAGCGCAGGCGCAGAACGAATATGAGGTCGCCGTCGCTCGCGCCGAAGCCACACATCGCGTCGCGATCGCAGAATGCGAGACATTGACAGGGGCGGCCCAGGCAGATTGTAAGCAGCGAGCCCAACGCGAGCTCGAACGTGCGATACGCCACGCCGAAGCGCGCCGCAGCGGCACGGGGTGATGAGCGCGGCCACCAGAACGAGCCAGAAGATCGGCGTCAGAGCGCCCATGGCTCTGTCGATGGCATTGCTGATGGTGCTGGGCACCGCATTGGTCGCTTGTGCGCCGGCACCCCGTCAACAGCCGGCCAGGGAAGCGATCAAGGATGGCGTCGTGACCGCGAAAGTGAAAGAGGCACTGACCCAGGACCCGCTCACCAGGATGCACGAGATCGACGTCAACACGTTTCGCGGCACGGTGCAGCTGCGGGGCTTCGTTGAGACTCGCGAGGCACGCGAACGCGCGCTCGAGCTTGCGCGCGCGGTGCGCGGCGTGAAAAAGGTCGAGGACGCCTTGCAGGTGCGAGGTGGAGACTGAAAGGCTACGGGCTGGAGCTACACGCGCGACGCGCGCATTCGCGCACGTGCTGAAGCTGTTCGCCGCGGGGGCATTCGTTGCGTGCCGATGCTGCAGCCTGCAATCCACAGACTGTAGACTGTTCCCTCATCGAGCCTTCGGGCGAGAACGCCTTGCGCACCGTGCCGACCCGAATCGGAAAACTGCCTGCCGACCAGATCGTACCGGCGCTGCCAAAGGCGACCTGGTTCAAGTCCGTTGGCGCACCGATCAGCGACGTTGAGCGTAAAGAATGCGTGCGCTACTTGCACGGGCTCGGTGTCCAGAGCTGCGCTATCGAGACGGTCGGCACCTGGCAAGAAGCTGTTGCCCTCGCAACAAGAGCGTGCTGGCACGCGCCATGGTGGGAACGAGAGCGAAGCGAAGAACGCAGGCTCTTCGAGCTCGCCTCCGTGTACCATTCCCCCGACGCGCTGCTCCTGCGCTTGTCGAACCTCATGCGCGGGAGCGCCTCGCTGTTTCTGTCGCCCGCCTCCATTGCGTGTGCACGTGCGGGAGTGCGCGACGCGACGATCGCAAGCGCAGCAGCGCGCGCAGCGGCACAAAGTCTTCACCAGTACGGTCTGGCATCCATCACGGGGCAGGGTGAGGGACATCTGTTCGCAGTCAAGTTTCGACTCTTCCTCGCCGGACGCTGGCCGCTGTGTGTGACGGCCGAGAAGTTCTTTGTCTTCTAGCGGGGCCTGCGACGGCCCGTGCGCGAAAACGCGCCGCCGTATGACTTGCTGGCGCTCGCTAGACCCAAGCTGCGGACGCCGCCAACCGTGGAACGACGCGCTCGAGACCGCCAGGCTCGATGACCGATGCTCTACCGACTCCTAGCAGATACCACGCTCGTCGTGCACCTGGCGTTCGTCATCTTCGTCGTGCTCGGAGGGCTGCTGGTGTTGCGGTGGCGCTGGGTCGCATGGCTCCATGTGCCCGCAGTCCTCTGGGGTACGCTCGTCGAGCTCACCGGGCGCGTCTGCCCGTTGACACCGCTCGAGGTCCGGTTGCGAGCGCTAGGAGGCGAGCAAGGCTACCAAGGCGGCTTCATTGAGCATTACGTCACCTCCTGGATTTACCCAGAGGGTTTGACACGTGAGCTGCAGGTTGTCCTCGGCATCGCCGCACTGACGATCAATATCATTGTGTATGCTCTGGTGATCGCGCGTGCGCGACGAGCCCAGTAGGATACTTTCGCTATTCCCCCTTTTCATCGATTGCTCGCCTGACCATGCCCAATGCCTCCCCGTCCGTCCTGATCGTCGGTGCCGGTGCAGTCGGAGCCTTCTTCGGCGCGGCGCTGGCGCGGCAAGGCGCGACCGTGTCGGTCGTCTGTCGCTCGGACTATGCCGCCGTGAAGCAAGCCGGTTATGAGATCGAAAGCGGCCTGCTGGGCGCCCACCGGTTCGTACCCTCAGCGACTTTCCCGGATGTGGCTGAAGCCGGTCGCGGCTACGACTACGTGGTGCTCGCAACCAAGGTGGTGGATTCAATATCGCGCACGGAACTGCTCGCGCCCGTGCTCGACGACCGTACTATCATCGTCCTGCTGCAGAATGGCCTGGATATCGAGTCGGAGATCGCGGCGGCCTTTCCGAACCATGAGCTGCTGAGCGCAATCGCGTTCATTGCGGTCAGCCGCACGGGGCCAGGCAAGGTGCTTCACCAATCGGAAGGCTCGCTCGTGATCGGACGGTTTCCGAGCGGAACGAGCACAGCCGCCGAGCGCCTGGCAGCGCTCTTCGAGGCGAGCGGCGTTCCCTGCCGCATCACCACGGACATCGTGAAGGCGCGTTGGCAGAAGGCGTTGTGGAATGCAACCTTCAACCCGATCTCCATCATGGGCGGTGTCCTCGACACGGCAGAGATCCTGCGCTCCCCCGAAAGCGTACAGTTCGTTCGCGACGTGATGACGGAGGTCGTAAACACTGCCCGGGCGGCCGGGCATACGCTCGACGAGGCGCTCATCGACAAGCTGATCGCAGCGACGGTCGCGATGCCCCCGTACAAGACGAGCATGGCGCTCGACTACGAGCACCGACGTCCGATGGAGATCGAGGCGATACTGGGCAATGTCGTGCGCACGGCGCGCCGCGCCGGCGTGCACGTTCCGCGGCTCGAAACGATCTACGCCATCGCGAAAATGATCGAGCAGGCGCGAGCTTAGGCGGCAGGCTGCCACTTCACCGCGAAAGCGCGGTCTTCTTCTGCTGCAGCGACTTCGGCGGCTGACGCACGGCGTGCAGAACGTTATCGGCCACGCGCGACATCCACCCGCCCGAATAAAGCATCATCTTCAGAGCGTGCAGCAGGACTTGACCCGGCCCTTCAATGGCGAGGCGGCAGTCCTCTTCGATCTTGCAGGTCTGCATCTCGAAGAGCCCGTTACCCTCGAGCACCAGAGTCGAGTCTTTGAAGTGACAGTCGATGAACACCTTGCCGTCCAGCACGACGCGCTGGCCGTTGAACACTTTTCCACGTATCGTCTTCATAATCGCTCACGCGACGGTCTGTTGAGCGCGCCTTTCTACACGAACCGCAACCGTCTTGCACGGTCCGCTCGTGCTTGAGCAGCGCGCGGCCTGTCGTGATGGGTGCCGCAGCCCCCATCCTCCGCTCGGGGTGCCGTCCGCTTACCTCGCCTTGCGCGTCTGCTTCTTCGCGCTCGCGCGCCTCTTGGCTGCACCGCGCGTCGTCCTCTGGCTCGACTTGCGCGCCTTGGTCACCGCGCGCGCGCTCTTCCTCGCGGCGCTGCGCTGCTTCGCGCTCCTCTTTGCGGACGCAGCTTTGTTCTTCTGAGGTGCCGCCCTTCTCTTGGCCGCCGCTGCCTTGCCGACCGTCCTCTTCGTCGATTTCACGGGACGCTTCTTCGCTGCCTTGGGCGCAGCCTTCTTTGCAGCGGCCTTCTTTGCAGCCGCCTTCTTCGCTGCCTTCTTGGCAGCAGTCTTCTCCGCCGTTTTCTTCGCCGGCTGCTTGGCGACTTTCTTCGCGGCTTGCTTGGCGGCCTTTGCCGGCTGCGCAGCCGCCTTCTTTGCGGCCTTCTTGGCCGGCTGTTTCGTCACCTTCACGGCCGCCTCTTCGGCAGCCTCTCGGCGCGCCGCACCCGTCGCTGCAGCTTGCGCTTCCGTATCGCTCGGCTCGCTCGCGGCCTTCTTTGCACTACCTTCGGCTGACTTGCACCGGCCCTTGATGTCGCTCGCGAGCATGTGCACGGCGAACATCGCCCCCTGCGGGTCGGTGAATTGCGCGATGAGGTCTCCGCCGGGCACTTCTATCGGTCCGCTCACGAGTGTGCCGCCGGCTGCAGTCACCGACTTGACCGTTTTATCGATGTCCTTGACACGAACATAACCAAGCCACGAGGGCCCAGGTATCTCTGGCGTTCTCGTGAACATGCCCCCGAACGCTTGGCCTTCGCGGCCGAACATGAAATAGACACCGAGCGGTCCGCCCATCTCATGTTGTCCGGTTTCTTCCCAGCCGAACAAAGCAGAGTAGAACTCGAACGCCGCCCGATAATCGTCGGTCGCAAGCTCGTGCCAGGAGTACTCGCCGACCCCGGCCGCAGCCTCGGGCGCAACTCCATCGGAGGACGCGTACACACCGAATGCGGCGCCTTGCGGATCCTCCAGCACCGCATACTTGCCGCCGTTGGGCAGCTCGGTGACGTCCGACAGCACTCGAGCACCCAGGCTGCGTGCCTGATCCACCGTGTCCTCTATGCGATCGGTTCCGATGTAAGGCAACCAGCGCGCGGCTTCCGACGGCTTTCCCACCGTGCCGCCCAATGGCCCGCCCGAGGTCAGGAACATCGTGTAGGAGGGATCTCGTTCCCAAGCCTGTGTCTTCCATCCGAGCGTCTTCGAGTAGAAGGCCTGGGCCCCATCCGTGTCGGGGGTGATCAGCTCGTGCCAGACGAATCGACCATGAGCACTGTTATCTGCCATCTTCGTCTCCCTTGACAGGTCTTTGAGTCGAGCGGGCCGAATGGTTGTTGTCAAAGAGAATAACTCGCCGCACGCTGCAAAAATAGCGATATCTACATCCATGAAGTGCGTCGAGCGCAGTCTGGCTCGTGCCTGCTGCAGGTCGCGATGAGCGCACAACGAGCGACGCCAGCTCATCCTGACACCGGCGGCGCGAACGTTCGCACATCGCGCCGAGCAGCGTGCCAGCGCTGCCACGCGCGCTGTGACCTGCGACGCGCGGCGCTAGTAGGACGCAGCTGTCAACCTCGTACGTCAAGGCTGCTACCATCGCGCCTCGCTTTCGACACACTTTCGACACACTGGCCGATGCCGTCCGACCGGCTCTGTTGTGCTCCGAAAGCGGAAATAGAACGAATCCAGTAATACATCGGGGAAGCATTCCATGCGCAAACTTTTGTGGGGCTGTGTGGCGCTCCTCGCCGCCTTTGCAGTCGGCGGTATCGCCTTGCACCGAGGCGAGACGATCAACGCCATGTGGATCGTCGTCGCCGCAGTCTGCATCTATGCGCTCGGTTATCGCTTTTACAGCGCCTGGATCGCAGCACGGGTACTCACGATCGATGCCACTCGCGCAACCCCGGCGGTGAGATTGAACAACGGCCGCGACTTCGTGCCGACACATCGCTGGATCGTCTTCGGGCATCACTTCGCCGCGATCGCCGGTCCCGGCCCGCTCATCGGGCCAACCCTCGCGGCGCAGTTCGGATACTTGCCTGGCACGCTGTGGATTCTCGTCGGCGCAGTGCTCGGCGGCTGCGTGCAGGACATGACTGTTCTGTTTCTCTCGACACGTCGGGATGGGCGAAGCCTCGGCCAAATGGCGCGCGACGAGCTCGGCCCGATCGGTGGTTATGCAGCCATCGTCGGTACCCTGGTCATCATGATCATCTTGATCGCTGTGCTGGGGCTGGTCGTCGTCAACGCCATGAAGCACAGTCCCTGGGCCACGGCGACGGTGTTCGCAACGATCCCGATTGCGATCCTGATCGGTCTGTATCTGCGCAACATACGTCCGGGGCGCGTGCTCGAAGGCTCGCTGATCGGCCTGGCGCTGCTATTGCTTGCGGTGATCGGCGGCGGTGCGATCAACGATCACGAAACGCTGCGCGTCTGGTTCGATTGGAGCGGCGAGCCGCTCGCCTGGTTCGTCATCGGTTACGGCTTCGTCGCTGCGGTGCTGCCCGTGTGGCTCCTGCTCGCCCCGCGCGACTACCTGTCCACTTTCCTCAAGCTGGGCACCGTGTTTCTGCTTGCGATTGCCGTCGTCATCATGCGTCCGGACATCAAGATGCCCGCAGTGACGCAGTTCATCGACGGCACGGGGCCGATCTTCGGCGGCTCCTTGTTCCCGTTCGTGTTCATCACCATCGCCTGCGGAGCGATCTCCGGCTTCCACGCTCTCGTGGCAAGCGGCACCACACCCAAGCTGATCGAGAACGAGCGCGACGTGCGCCTGGTCGGCTACGGCAGCATGATGCTCGAGTCGAGCGTCGCGATCATGGCCATGATCGCGGCCACGCTGCTCGATCCCGGCGTGTACTTCGCCATCAACAGCGCGCCGGGCGTCGTCGGCGCGACCGCAGAAGCCGCCGTGAAGACGATCTCAAGCTGGGGCTTTCCGGTCACCGTCGAGCAAATGGATCAGCTCGCCCGCGACATGGGCGAGACGACGTTGTTCGCGCGCACCGGCGGCGCGCCGTCGCTGGCGGTGGGCATGGCGAGCATTTTCTCGAGCGCCTTCGGCTCCGGCATGCTCGCGGTCTGGTACCACTTCGCGATCATGTTCGAGGCGGTCTTCATCCTCACGACCTTGGATGCGGGCACTCGAGTGGGGCGATTCATGTTGCAGGATGCGCTCGGTCATGTGTGGAAGCCGCTCGGCCAGACCTCCTGGTACCCCTCGGTTCTCATCTCGAGCGCGCTCATCGTGGCAGGATGGGGCTACTTCCTCTACATCGGCGTGGTCGATCCGAACGGCGGTATCAACATCCTTTGGCCATTGTTCGGCATCGCCAATCAGCTGCTCGCCGGCATTGCGCTCTGCATCGCCACCGGCATTCTTGTCAAGCAAGGCAAGCTCCGCTTTGCGTGGGTAACGGGCCTGCCGCTTGTCTGGATTGCGATCGTCACCACCACCGCAACCTGGGAGAAACTCGTCTCCGACGATCCCCGCGTCGGCTTCCTCGCCGCTGCGAAACAGCTCGCCGCGCAGCTCGCCGCCGGCACGTTGCCTGAAGCGCAGGCCGCCGTTGCCCCGCAGCTCATCTTCAACCAAAGACTTGATGCCGTGCTGGCCGTGGTGCTCACAGCCATCTTGTGGATCGTGATCGCGGACACGGCGCGGGTAAGCTGGCGCGTGATCCGTGGCCTTCCTGTGTTGCCGAGCTCGGAGGCGCCCGCGGTGCGCATCGCGGCGCAGGCACGATGAAGGAGCGATCTTTCAAAGCGCTCGGCGCGACGCTGTGGCGCGCCCTGCGTGCTCTTACGCAAGAAGACGCGTACGAACGTTACCTCCGGCATCATTTTTCTGCACATGCCGGCACCGCGCCCCTGACGCGTCGCGAGTTCTACCTGCGTGAACAAGAACGCAAGTGGAGCGGCATCTCGCGCTGTTGCTGATTTGGGCTGTGGGCTCGGGGTTGGGGCTTAGGGGTGAAAGTCTGCTGCCGGCGCCGGTAAGCCCGAGCTCCCTAAGCTGTGAGTGTGCGCGCATCCGCGCGCCGACCTGAGCCTGTACTTCCCGCCGAGTCCAGCGACCGGCTCATCCCGCCGAAGCCACCGCATGGCCGCATTTCCCATTCCCCTTTCCTGCCCGCCAGCGCTCTCGCACTGCGTTGCGAGGAGTCGTAAGCAGTTGACAATGTTGTCATTTCTGCTATCCTGCACCGCAAAATACTGCGGCGCAAAAAGGAGGGTATGTGCACATGCTTGCTATCGCGGCTTTGTTCGTTGGCGGGTTCGTGGTCGGAGCGATTCTCCTGACGCTCATGCACGGCTTGGACAATCAGGCGTAAGCCATGGGCTCGCTCCATACGGAACCCGTCACAACGACGGTTGTATGTGGCATCACGGCTAGCCGACACCCTGCGGGCTGCGGCAGCGCAACCCGCAGAGGTGTGTGAAGAACCTAAGACCGCACACCACGCGCAGCATCGGATTCTCCCTGCGCCGCGTGCCGAATCTCCACCTGAACTCCCTGCATACTGTCGCCGTTCGGCGTCGCGCGACGCTCACCTGTTTGACTCCCCACATCCCCACGTGTAATTACCGACGTCCCGTCCCCGCATCAGGGAGTCGTCATGGCATTGTGGAAAGATCAATTCGGGCGCGATCAGGGCACGTCGGAACCGGCCGCGGAGAAAGGCCCTGGTGTCACCTCGGAGCATGCTGTTGACTCGCCGCGCACGGTCACCACATCGCCCCCGCGCGCAGACACCAAGGAGTCCATCCTCGCAGCCGGACTCACCATCGAAGGCAAGATTGAAGGCGCCGGCAACGTTCGTATCGCCGGCAATTTCAAGGGCGACATCCATGTGCAAGGAAACTTGACCATTGAAGCTGGCGCCAAAGTGACAGGTGGTGTCCGCGCGCACACCGTTATCGTGGCCGGCGAGCTCGAAGGCAACATCGATGCCGCATCTCGTGTGGAGCTACTCCAGACTGGCGTGCTGAACGGCGATCTGAAAGCCGGCTCGCTCACAGTCGCAGCCGGATCGCGCATGCGCGGTCATGCCGAATTCGGCTGGGACGACAAAGGCACGAGTTCTTCCAGCTCATGAGCATCGGCCGGGGCAAAGCCGGCAAGACGCGTCCGTGCCCCCACTGCAAGACGACGATCCTCGCCAGCGCGAGCGTCTGCCCGCAGTGCCAGCATCACTTACGCTTCGACCCCAAGGTCATCGTCCAGCGGCGCGTGCAGCCGACCTTCACCGCGCTGCGCGTCGAAGGCGACATCCGGCATCCTGAGTCTGCTCCAGCGTGGGAGTATTCCGTGATCGTCTCAATTCGCAACGAGCGCGGCGAGGAAGTCGCGCGCCAAGTCGTCGGTGTGGGGGCGTTGGAAGCGAACGAAGGTCGCACCGTCACCGTATCGGTGGAGGTGTTCGAGACGGATCGTTGACCGGCGTGCGACGCAGGGCATTGACACGACCAGCCCTGCTGCCGTCATGGCATGGACGCAAGCAGGCGCTCTGCACGCTTACGCAGCTTGTGACGCAGGCTTTGCGGGCTCACGATGGTGGCGTCGGCCGCCAGATCGAACAAAATGCACATCGCCAGATCTTCGCGGTCGAAATCGAGCGTGACACGTTTACGGCCCTTGTATCGCTCACCGAGGGGCTCGAGGCGCGCCCTAAACCAGTGACCGAAGGTCTCCAAGAGCCGCTTGCGAGCACGTGCCGTGATCTCGAGCTCCACGAGAAAGTTGCTCGGCGGATTCTTCTCGAAGTTTTCGCACCACGTGCGCCAGTATCTTTGTAGATCGAATTGTGGATCACGCTCGAAGGTCTCCTCGGTAAGCTTGAAACCCAGCAGACGCGAAACGCGAAACACACGCATCTCGCGCTTGACGCGTCCGATCAAGTACCAGGTGTCAACCTTCACGACGAGCGCATACGGCTCGACCCGGTATTCCTTCTCCTCCCCCGTACTGCGCCGATAGAAGATCTCGATGCGTCGGTTCTCCCAGATGGCTGCACGCAGCTGATCCAGATAGGGCGAGCTGTCGAGCGCGCGGAACCATGGCTTCGTGTCGAACAACAAGCGGCCGCGCGCGTGTTGTGCTCGTAGTTGATGCACGGAAGGCACTGCCGCCGCGAGCTTGTCGAGAGCAGTCCGCGTGGGTGTATCGAGCTCTTTCACGCCGACCGCCGCGGGACTTGCGATCAAGGCGAGCGCCTCAGCCTCCACGGACGACAAGCCTGTCAGATCGGACGTATAACCTTCGATCAAGCGAATCCCGCCGCCACGACCCGACTCGGTGTAGACAGGCACACCCATCGCAGACAACGCGTCGATATCGCGAAAGATCGTGCGAACTGACACACCTACTCTATTGGCGAGCTCGCCCGCTGTGACCCCGCGGCTGCGCTGGAGGATCATCAAGATCGAAAGCAATCGTTCGGCGCGCATAGGGGGTTTGTGCGATCAACTTTGACGCGAGTATCAGCGATTGGGCGAATCATACCCGCTCATCGGGAGCCGGCGCTTTCCCGGCATGAGTCGCGATCGCCGCAGTCGTGGCATGCTACGATCTGCTTTACCGGATCGACAGCCTTTTACAGTCGCTGAGGATGCCCCGACCGGCTTACAGCTCTCCACCATGTCCGAGCTCAAGGCACACATTCGCGAGATCGCCGACTTTCCGCAGGAAGGGATCGTCTTTCGTGACATCACTCCCCTGCTCCGCGACCACTTCGACGCGACACTGTCTGCGCTGAGCACACTCCTGTCGCAGCAGGAATGGCACGGTATCGATGCAATCGCCGGTATCGAGGCGCGCGGCTTCATCCTGGCGAGCGCACTTGCAGCCCGCCACGGCAAAGGATTCGTCCCGATCCGCAAGGAAGGCAAGCTTCCGCCGCCGGTCAGCCGCATCTCGTACTCACTCGAGTACGGCACGGCCACGCTCGAGATGGCGAACGGAAGCGGACGACTGCTGATCGTCGACGACGTGTTGGCGACCGGCGGGACCATGACCGCCGCCGCCGAGCTGGCCACCCAAGCTGGCTATGAGGTCGCAGCGCTGATGAGTCTCGTCGACCTCAATCTCGCGCCGCGTTTCAATTGGCGCGCGTTGCCGTTGAGAGCCGTCGTGAATTACGCCGATTGAAGAGCACCGCGGCATGTGCCACGGAACTGGGCATTCGCCTCTGCCGTTTTCAGGCTATGCCCCGAACCGCTACGCTCCACGGCGCCGCCCCGGACGAGAACGCGACGGCCCTGCTGATCATCGATCTGATCTCCGATTATCAGTTCGATGGCGGCCGCCGACTCGCGCGCGCTGCACGGCGCATAGCGAGGCCAATCGCGCAGCTGTCCCGGCGCGCACGGACAGCGGGTGTGCCAGTTGTCTATGTCAACGATCATCGCGGGCGTTGGCGCTCCGATCGCACGGAATTGATCGAGCGCTGCACTCAGAAAGACTCTCTGGGGCGATCCATCATCGAGCAGCTCGCACCGGATGAACGTGATTACTTCATCTTCAAACCGAAACATTCGGGTTTCTTCGCGACGCCTCTTGCGGCATTGCTCGAGCATTTCGGGGCACACGACCTGATCTTGACCGGTGTCACCGTAGAGCAATGCGTGCTCTTCACAGCCATCGACGCGCATCTGCGCAACTATCGGCTGACGGTACCGCGCGATTGTGTTGCCGGTCTCGAGCTCAGACCGCAGGCGTTACGGCTGATCGAGCAGGTGCTGCGTGCCGATGTGCGACACAGTCCTCACATTCGCTTCGCCGTGGAGCGGACAGGCCAAGGACGGCGCTGAGTGTCGGGCTTCGACGACAGCCGTGCTGAAGCCCCCCGTGATGCGACACTCTTGCAGCACCCTTGTGGAAGGAGATGCCTCATGCAACCGAGCTCCGTTGAGGAAATTCGTGTGGCGTTGGCTGCAGCTCAAGATGCTGCCCGTCAAAGAGCGTTCGACAGCTGCGATATCGACGACATCGAAGAGCTGATCCTCCGCGTCGACGCGGAGCTACGCACGATGCGACCCAACATTCAGACGCTTGCCACGTATCTCAATTCGCTCGCGCGCAGTCTGCGCGCGGACGCAGCGAATCGCAGCGTGTGTTTGCAGATCGATAGCGCCATGCGCAACGCTGGTGTGCCGACGTACTGGGATCATTGATGCCGCAAGCAGTCACGCGCTGCTTGATTCGCAAGGCCCGTCTGTCGCCAAATACCGCCCGGCCAGGCTGCGGCGCACACTGCCGCGCCCGCCGCATCGTCCCTTTGGAACCGTGCCAATGCGAAGAATACTGCCGATCCTCACTCTGCTCTTCGTTTCACTTGCCGCTCAAGCCACCACCGTCTACATCTCCGATGTCTTGACAGTTCCGCTGCGACGTGGACCGTCGAACCAGCATCGCATCCTTCACGCAGGCTTGCCGAGCGGCACTCCACTCGAAGTGCTGGGTGAGGACAAGGCCGCGGGTTTCACAAATGTGCGCACCCCCAATGGCACGGAAGGCTGGGTGCCGTCCCAGTACTTGACGCGCGAGCCGATCGCCAGAGACCGCCTCGCGACCGCCAACAAGCGTATTCAAACGCTCGAAAGCGAGCTCAAGACCTTGCGCGAGAGCTTGCGAGATGCGCGCAGCAGTGGCAACGAGCTCGAGCGAGCCAATGCTCAGCTCACCAAGCAAGTCGACTCGTTGCAGGCCGAGCTCGCCGAGATTCGTCGCGTCTCGGCAACATCCATCGCGCACTACGAAGAGAACAAGCAGCTCAAGGTACGCTTACAGGAGCTGCAAACCCAAAGCGTTCAGCTCACCGAGAAAGTACGCGAGCTCGAGCGCGATGTCATGCTGCGTTCCTTGTTGTCCGGCGGCGGCCTGGTGGTGCTCGGACTCATCTTCGGCGCGTGGCTCAAATCGCGACCGCGACGGAGCACTTGGGCATGAGCGAGCCTGTGGGCGGCCGCCTATAGGCGCGCTGGAAGAAGCCGCCCTGTTTCCATGGCGCAGCCCGTCGCTAGAGCCTGGCAATCGACTCTTCCTTGCGTCTGAAGACGAGGGGCCGCTCGACAACCTCTGTGCGCTGCGCTCTCTCGATCGCCTCCACCACCACCTGATGATGCGGGCTCTTTGCGCAAACGGGGTCGGCAACGGTCGCGTCGTGCGCAAGCAGATACGCTTGGCAACGGCAACCGCCGAGATCGCGATCCCGCTCTTCACAACTCGCGCATGGCTCTTTCATCCATCCCTGACCGCGGAAACGGTTAAAGGCTTCGGAGTCGTACCAGATTTCCCGCAGGCCGTGCGTGCGCACGCTCGGAAACGAAAGACCGGGCAACATGCGCGCGGTGTGACACGGTAACGCAGTGCCGTCCGGCGCAATGGTCATGAAGGTCGAGCCCCAGCCGTTCATGCATCGTTTCGGGCGAGACTCGTAATAGTCCGGCACCACGAAGAGGATGCGCATGCGCTCGCCGAGCCGCGCACGCCATTCGTTGGTCACCCTCTCGGCTGCCTCCAGCTGTCCACGCGAAGGCAGCAGCTGCTCGCGATTCAGATGCGCCCACGAATAGTATTGAGCGTTCGCGAGCTCCAGATACTCCGCGCCGATCTCTGCAGCCATCTCGATGATCCGGCCGACGTGATCGATGTTGAGCCGGTGAATCACGCAGTTGAGCACCATGGGATAGCCATGTGCCTTGATCCAATCGGCAACACGACGCTTGAGCTCGAAGGTGCGAGTATGGGAGAGAAAATCGTTCAGCTCGCGCGTCGAGTCCTGGAACGACAGCTGAATGTGATCGAGCCCCGCGGCGTGCAAAGCGGTGAGTCGCTTTTCGCTGAGGCCGACACCCGAGGTGATCAGATTCGAATAGAACCCGAGACGATGCGCTTCTGCAACGATTTCCTCCAGATCATCCCGTAGCAGCGGCTCGCCACCAGACAATCCGAGCTGGACCGACCCCAGCGCCCGTGCTTCATGCAGCACGCGCAGCCACTCGCTCGTCTCGAGCTCCTGATCGTAGCGAGCGAAGTCGATCGGGTTGTAGCAGAACACACACTGCAGCGGGCAGCGGTACGTCAGCTCGAATAGCAACCAAAGAGGTGGACCGGGCGGGCTCATGGTTCTGACCTCGTGCCGTAATCGAGCTGCACCCAACCCCGTGCGCGGGCGAGTGCCAAGAACGCCGCTACATCCGCAAACAGATCATGACGATCGAAGACGCGTTCCAGGTCCGCGACGATCTCCGCGACCGTGCTACGACCATCGCAACGCTGCAGGATCTCGCCTGCCGAGCGGTTCAACTTGACCATGCCTTCCGGGTAGAGCAGCACATGCGCGCTCTGCACCGGTTCCCACTGCAAGCGAAAGCCACGGGCAATGACTGGCCGCAGCCGATCGTGCAGGTCTGTACCGCTCATGACGTGACTCCGTAGCGCTGTGCCATGGCGTCGTTCATCGCCCATAGCACATCGAGCTTGAACTGCAGGATCTCGAGCGCCCGACGCTGCTGCGCGCGCGTTCTGAAATGATCGAGCGTGATCTCCAATCCATGGCGAACATCACGCTGCGCCAGTGAGATGCGGCTTTGGAAGTACGCGAGACCTTCCCGTTCGATCCATGGATAGTACGTTGGCCAGTTGGCGAGCCGTTGCTCGTGAATCTGTGGAGCAAACAGCTCGGTCAGGGACGAGCACACTGCTTCCTGCCACGGTGCCTGGCGGGCGAAGTTCACGTATGCATCGACGGCAAAGCGCACACCGGGCACGAGCTCGCGCAAGCTTTCGACGTACTCGCGCTCGAGGCCAACCGCCTCGGCGAGACGCAGCCACGCCTCGATGCCTCCTGCTGTATCGCCATAGCCGTCGTGATCGAGAATGCGCAGTGTCCAGCGGCGTCTCACCTCTCGATCGGGACAGTTCGAGATGATGGCCGCGTCCTTCATAGGAATACTGCGCTGGTAGTAGTACCGGTTTGCGACCCAGCCGCGGATCTGCTCAACGCTGGCACGCCCGCTGTTCAGCATGACGTTGAACGGATGATGGATGTGATACGAGCGCCCGAGCGCCCGCAGCTGCTGCTCGAACTCTTCGCGGCTCCAAGCCTCTTCGCTCATAGGAGGACCTCCATTCCGTCGTAAGCCACCTCGATGCCGTGCTCGTCGAGCTCGCGACGCTCCGGCGAATCCTCATCGAGGATCGGATTCGTGTTGTTGATGTGAATGAGGATCTTGCGCGTTGCCTTCGGCAGCCGATCGAGCCACTCGATCATGCCGTCTGCGCCGCTTTGCGGCAGATGCCCCATGTCGCACGCATACTTTTGCGATAGACCCAGGCGCACCATTTCGTCCTCACTCCAGAAGGTGCCGTCGACGAGCACGCAATCGGCACCTTGCATGCACTCCCATGCTTCCTCGCTCATCGCGCCGAGACCTGGTGCATAGAACAGCCGCCGACCAGTTGACTCGTCTTCTAGGAGCAAGCCGATGTTGTCTCCGTGCACCGGCTCGTTACGATGCGACGAGAACGGCGCCGGCTTGCTGTGCAGGGCCACGGCACGCCACACGACGCCCGGCGCCCCGGCCACCGAGAACGGCGTGCCGACCGGATCAATCGTGTGGTGCTCGAGCCCGCAGTAGTGCTCGAGCACTGCAAACAACGGGTTGGCCTCGGTGAGATCCAACCGGACTGCTTCTGTGCACCACAGCGGCCAAGGGCGCGTCGCCTCACGCAGCATCAGCAGACCGGCAGTATGGTCGACCTGTCCGTCGACGAGGACGATGCTGCGAATCGCCGTATCGCGGGCGGCACGTGCAGGCTGCAGCTGCGGTGCAGCCTGCAGTTGTGCAAGGATGTCTGGCGAGGCATTCACGAGCACGGCTTCGTGTGCGCTCGTGCCGGCGACGACGATCGACGACTGAGTCCGTCGCTGTGCACGGAGCGTGCCCGCGCGGACCCCTGCGCAATTGCGGCAGTTGCAGTTCCATTGCGGAAAACCCCCACCTGCTGCCGAACCGAGCACTCGTATTCTCATTGACTGTCCTCTGACCTCCCGTCCGCTTACGACGGACGGGAGGCGGCTGGCAGTTCAACGATGTGCGATGTACATCGTGATTTCCATGCCGAAGCGCAGATCCACTGCAGTCGGTGTTTCCCAGATCATGACTGGCCCCTCAGGAAGATGGATGGATACGAGGCTGGGCGAAAAGCACCCGAACCTCACGCGAAAATTGCTCTCTCCCCGGTGCCAGCTCAACGCAAAGATCATGAGCGGCCATTCATGATTTTCATGATTTCTCCGAGCGCTCGGCTTGATGAAGGTAACTTTGTATGTGGCTAAGCTCTGCACAAGCCGTCTTTGCGTCCAGGTCCTCGCATGAAGCTGCGCACACAAGTCAACCTCATCGTCGGCTCGCTGAGTGCCGTCTTCATAGCGGCCATGCTGCTCCTGGAGATCGGCCGCACGCGGCTTGCCGTGAGCGAAGAGATCGCTGCGGCAAACACGGTCGCGACGCAATTACTGAGCCGTGTCGCACAAACCTATGAGCGCGACGGCGCGCTGCCGTTGCTGCTCTTCTTGAAGCATCTTGGCCGGGTGCGGGCCAACGAGATCACCCTGCTGGATGCAAACGGGCAGGTGCTGTACCGGTCGCCGCCGCCTACCTACAAAGCGGGACGCGAGGCGCCGCAATGGTATGCACGCTTGTTGCTGCCTCCGACGTCGCCGCGTGTGTTTCCCCTTGCCGGCGGCGCGCAGCTGCAGATCGAAGCCAATGCCAGCCGCGCGGTGCTCGATGGGTGGGACGATTTCGTACAGCTGCTATGGGTCGGGGGTCTCGGCTTTACGCTACTGAACGTGCTCGTATTCTGGCTGGTCGGCCGCGTCCTTGCGCCGCTGCCGGCGATCGCCTCTGGCCTCGAGCGAATCGAGAATGGTGAGCTTTCCTATCGGCTGCCGCCCATGAAAGGTCATGAAGCCGCACTGATCGGTGCAGCCTTCAACCGCATGGCCGCCGCCGTCGCAGACAAGCACCGTGCGGAGCTCGAAGCGCGCACCGCGCAGGCGCGGCTCGAAGAGCGCCGTGAGCTGTCGCAGCTCATCGAGCAACGCTTGGACGAAGAGCGGCGCGCGATCGCGCGTGAGCTGCACGATGAGTTCGCGCAATCCGTGACTGCGATTCGCACGCTGGCGGTGGCCATCATAGGCAGAGGTCGAGGCGATGACGGCACGCTCGGTGCAGCGCAAGCGATCTCACATGAAGCCGCACGCTTGTACGATGCGATGCACAGCTTGATTCCGCGCCTTGCGCCCATCTCGCTCGATACGCTCGGGTTGGCCGAAACCCTTCAGGGGCTCGTTGCCGAATGGCAGAAGCGCACTCCGAACGTGCGCATCAGCCTTGAACAGGAGCTGCCGTCGAGCCTCGGCTCCACCATGAGCCTGGCGCTCTATCGAGTCGTACAAGAAGCACTCATGAACGCGCTGCGACACGCTCAGGCCGACGAAATTTCGATCCGCATCAGAACTTACGACGACCACGTGACAGTGCGCGTCGTCGACAACGGACGCGGCTTGTCCGGAGATTGGATGCGGCCGGGAAGCTTTGGCATCCGCGGCCTGCGCGAGCGCGTGCTGAGCTTGAATGGCAGTTTTCACATTGGGAATCGCAGCGACACCTCTGGCGTCGAGGTTGTCGCGGACATCCCGCTCGTCGCCGAGCCCATTGGAGCCGTGGAGGAACGGCATGATACGCGTGCTACTGGTTGACGATCATACGGTCGTACGCTTTGGGTTTCGCTTGCTGCTGGAAGCGGCCGCAGACGTGCAGGTCGTCGGCGAAGCCGACTCGGGCGAGCAAGCCTATGCGGCGTACCCGAACTGCAAGCCCGACGTCGTCATCATGGATCTGTCGATGCCGGGGATGGGCGGCCTCGAGGCGCTCAGACGCATTCACACTCGTTACCCCGAAGCTCGCCTGCTCGCGCTGTCGGCGCACGACGATGCCCTGCACGCCCGACGGGCGCTCAGTCAAGGTGCGCTCGGCTTCTTGTCGAAACGCACTGCTCCGGAGACCCTGCTGGATGCCGTGCGAGCAGTGGCAGCGGGCAGACGCTATCTCGATCCGCCACTAGCACAGGAACTGGCGCTAGCAGAAATCAAGGGTGGGGGCGACTCGCCGATCGCTCGTCTGTCGGAGCGCGAATTCGAGGTCTTCCTACGGCTTGCCCGAGGCGCCGCCGTTCAGTCCATCGCCAACGATCTGAATCTGTCTGCTTCTACTGTCGGTACGCATCTGTACAACATCAAGCAGAAGCTCGGCGCAAGCAATCAAGCCGAGCTGACGCTCATCGCGCTGCGGGCCGGATTGATCGAAGTGTGAGCTTGGTCGAGCTTCTGAAGCATCGAGCGGGCACCACCCGCAAGCGCAGGTGCAGGAACGAATGCAGCAAATGAACGTTCTTGTGGCTCATGTCTCACTCACGCCGGGAGGGATGAATGAGGCTTGCTTTATCGATCAGCCTCGTGGTGACACTTGCTGCCGCATGCAGCACTGATGAAAGCGCGGGCAAGAACACGTCACAAGAATATGCAACCGGACCGTTGCCGACAGCCGACAGTGTGCAACGCGAATCCGACTTGGATCTGTCGACAAGCAGCGCGGTTCAATCGGCAGAGGAAGAGCGCGAGCGAATGCCGTGAAACGTGCCGCGTGCGTTCCGAGGGCACGGTACCTTGCCGACTCTCCATTCCCCAGTCCCGTTTCCCAAGCCAATCGCCTACACTGCGCATCTGGTGGGAGAGGCTCACGATGCACCAATCGAGAATCTGGACGGTTCTGCTCGCATCGACGTTGGCGTTCGCCCGTGTCCTATACGCCGAAGACATCTATGTGGATGACCCTCACTCCTACGCCGATCCTCGCACATTTCGCACCAAACATCTGGCGCTGGACCTGACCGCAGACTTCTCCCGCAAGCAGCTCGTCGGCCATGCGGAGCTGCACCTGGAGCGGGTCGATCCGGCGGCACGCGAGCTCGTGCTGGACACACGCGATCTCACCATCCGTGGTGTCGAGCTCGTCGGACGGGTGAATCGGCCGCTCAAGTTCAAGCTCGATCCGCCGGACGCGATTCTTGGATCGGCGCTGCGCATCGCCGTGCCGAGAGGCGCCACGACTTTCGTGGTGCGCGTGAAGTACGAGACGTCGCCCGACGCGAGCGGCTTGCAATGGCTCGAGCCGGCGCAAACGGCTGGCGGGAAACATCCGTTTCTGTATTCCCAATCTCAGGCGATCCATGCGCGCAGCTGGATCCCGCTGCAGGACACGCCAGCGATCCGACTGACGTACGAGGCGCGCATCCGAACGCCGCCAGAACTCCTTGCGGTCATGAGCGCGCGAAATGAGATCGATGCGGTCCGCGACGGCGATTACACGTTTCGCATGCCCCAGCCCATCCCGTCGTATCTGATCGCGCTCGGTGTCGGCGATCTCGAATTCAAGGCCATTGGTCCTCGAACGGGTGTGTACGCAGAGCCAAGCGTCCTCGCTGCAGCTGCTCATGAGTTCGCCCACACCGAAGCGATGCTGGCGACGTGCGAAAAGCTGTTCGGCCCGTATCAATGGGAACGCTACGACTTGCTCATCCTGCCGCCGAGCTTCATGTGGGGCGGCATGGAAAATCCCCGGCTCACCTTCTTGACGCCGACTGTCATCGCCGGTGACCGCAGTCTCGTCTCACTCATCGCACACGAGCTGGCTCATTCGTGGTCCGGCAACCTCGTGACCAACGCCAACTGGAACAGCGTGTGGCTCAACGAGGGTTTCACGGTGTATCTGGAACGGCGCATCATCGAGGCGCTCTATGGCAGTGACCGGCGCGCGATGGAAGACGTACTCGGCCTGCAATCGTTACGAGCCGACATCGCGGCGCTCGAAGCCCGAGGCGATGCGTCGCTCACGCGATTGAGAGTCGACTTGCGCGGACGCGACCCCGACGACGGCTTCTCTGATGTGCCATACGAGAAGGGACGTCTCTTCCTTGGTTTTCTGGAGTCGAGATTGGGACGCGAGCGGCTCGATGCTTTCTTGCAGGACTACTTCACTCGCTTCGCCTTCCAGAGCGTCACGACTGACACCTTTCTCGAATATCTATGGGAGCACATCGCGCAGGATCCCGGGATCGTGCTCACCAAGGCGGAGATCGAGGAATGGATCGATCAGCCAGGCATTCCGAGCTCGGCGGTTCTACCGCGCTCCGATGCATTCGAGCGCGTCGACGCACAACGACGGGCTTGGCTCGACGGCTCGATCACCGCTGCAGAACTCGACTCCGCGCGCTGGACGACGCACGAGTGGCTCCATTTTCTCGGCAACCTTCCGGAGACGATCACCACCGAGCAATTGCGCGAACTCGATGCTGCGTTCGATCTGACTGGCGTCAAGAATGCCATTGTTGCACGCAGCTGGCTCAAGAACGCCATACGCGCCGGGTACGCACCCGCCTCGCCTCGCCTCGAGCAATATCTCACCTCGATCGGGCGACGCAGCTTGGTAAAGGGGCTGTACGAGGAGCTCCTCAAGACACCGGAGGGTGCGCGGCGGGCACGCGAGATCTACGCAAAGGCACGCCCGCTGTATCAAATCCCGCTGCGGCAACAGCTCGACGAGCTCATATACAAGCCAGGCGAATAGCAGCGTCTGCGCGCGTCACAACGACCGCGGGTTGAGCCTCCAGATCGAATAAGTGAGACCCAAAGCGTACGTCACCCACAATAAATAAGGCAGCAGCAAGATTGCCGCCACCTTCCGCAAGCGCCAGAAGGCAACGAGCGTTGCGAGAACGAGCAGCCAGAGCAAGAGCGCGTTGACGACTGCCCATGCTCCGCTCCTCCACACGAAGAAGGCCCAGCTCCAAGCGGCATTGCAGATGAGCTGAGCGAGGAACAAGGCGAACGCGCCGCGCGCACCCGCGGTACCGCGCTTGAGCCAGACGAGCCAAGCCGCGACTGCCATGAGCACAAAGAGCACATTCCATACGGGGGCAAACGCCCCCGCGGGCGGCGCCCACGCAGGTCGCTCGAGGCTCGTGTAGAAGTCAACCGCGTCCAGCGACGCGATCGCACCAACGGCTGCCGCCACGAAGCACACCACGAGCCAGGCGATCAATCCGCCTATCTGCGCCAACACTGGCCTCCGCACATCTGTCGCCATCCCGGGCCTCTCCTTCTCGCGCAATCGATGCTCGATCTGAACGTCGCAGCACGTCGCGAAGGTTCATTTCGCATGCTGACCGCTGTACCTATCGGAACTTGCATGCACTCGAATCGATTGATGTCGCATTCTCGCTGCGCGTGCGGAGCCACCATCATGGCCCAAGTCAAAGAGAGCTCGATCGTTGCAAGCGCGCTCTGGATGATCGTGATCTCGCTCCTCCTCTTTTTTCTTCCGGCATTCAACGGCCTCTTTGGCGGCCTCGTGGGCGGCTATAAAGCAGGATCGGCACGTCGCGGCATCGTTGCGGCGGTGTTGCCGTCCATCGTCGTGGGCTTGACACTATGGGGCGTGTTCGCCGTGTTCGGCGCGCCCGTGGTCGGCTTCTTGGGAGGGCTAGCCGTAGGCATCTGGGCGCTCATCTCGAGCATCGGATTGCTCATCGGCGGCGTGATCGGGGGAGCAATCGCTCGTGCACGCAGCAGCCAACTCGAATATGGCTCTTGAACGAGGGATAAGGAAAAGGGAAATCAGGGGGCTTGGGCGACAGCCACGCCGCCGTGATCGGCAGTGCTCGACCAGCGAATGGTCACCTTACGCCGCCCCCATTGGCGAGCTGCCGCCACATCCACACCCATATACAGATCGATGTGGCGGGTCACGCCCGATGGCATGCGGTCCAGCACGACCCATTCACCTTCAACGCCGTCGATCCGCACCGTGGTTCCTCGCGTCAAGCCCTTCTCGACGAGGTCCGGCGAGACGGCGATCACTTTCATACCTGGCTCCAGCCGGTCGCCCCATGCACCGCGGTTCTGATCGCCGACCGTCTGTGCCGGCGTCGAGTTATAAGCAGTCGCTGTGACGACGAGGGTTTGTTCCTCAGCCAACGCTGGGAACACGACAAGAAACAAGCCTGTCAACCCAAGCCTTCGGCGCATGGGTCGACTTTACGCGATACAGACTGCCCCTGCGGACATGTCTGCTTACGAAGACAGTGCGCCATCCAAGCCAGCTCGATCGGCGAAGGCACACAAGCTCGATCGACATAGGCATAGCTACGCCGCAGCACTAAGGAGTCGTCCAAGACAAGCACGAAGCGCGTCGTTGCGGCAAGCACAGCGCTCACGAGCCGCCGCTCCGGCGTGCGCATCGGCCCGGACAAACGACGCAGATCGGCCCAACGGAGCGCGACCGGCGCACCGCCAACCTGCGCGACCCAGCTCTCGCCGTCCTCGTGTGGGCGAGCGAGCCCGAGCACGGCAATGTGTGCAGACCGGATTGCTTGCTCGACCTGCATGAGCCAACGATCTGCTTCGAAGCCGTAGCTCGCAAAATCGTCCGGGTGTGAGAACAAGAGTGCCCATCGCCCCTGCAGCCATCGGCGGACCATGGCAACGGGGAGCGTGCGCCGAGGCTCGTTGCTGCTGCGGTACCCCAGCGCGTGCAATGCGAATACCGTCACGGCCAAACCTCCATGCATCGCTGAATGTCGCTCAGCATGAGAGATTCGGGGGCGCTTTTCAGTCGCACGCAAGTAACAAGACGGTCTCAACTGACGCGAGCGGGTCGCATCGACAGGCCCGCGACGCGTCTCACGCCCGCAAGGGCTTGAGCGCTGCCGCCCACTTGTACAGCTCATCGAGCATCACGGTCGCGGACTCCTCGATCAGCTCATAGGGCCGAAAGCGCTTCTCCTCGTCGATGAGCGCCGCGACCATGGGTATCATCACTCCCTCGACCATCGGCATCATCTTGAGCGTGGTCACCAGCTGCTTTTCCATTTGCACCGCGCGCAGCCCGCCAGAGACGCCTCCATAGCTCACGAAGCCGCACGGCTTGTAATTCCACTCTTGGTAGAGATAGTTCAAAGCGTTGACGAATGAGGGGGGCGGGCAATAGTTGAACTCCGGTGTGACGAATACGTATGCGTCTGCGGATGCAACACTCTGCGACCAGCGCTTCGTATGCTCCTTCTCGTAGTTGCGCAGGCGTGGATGGTGCGGCTCGTCATAGATCGGCAGATTGAAATCCGCCAGATCGATGAGCTTGGCGGCGAACTTGCCGTGCTGCGTCGCGCGCTCGTGAAACCAAGCACCGATCGCAGGCCCTACACGTCCCGGACGCGTGCTGACGATGATCGTTTGCAGCTCGAGCGCCATGTTCGCTCCTCGTGCTCTGGTTTTCAGGGGAAGACGAGCAGCTAAACTCTTGCACAGCAAGATCGATCCGAGCGGTCGCCAGTTTGACGGTGCCTCTTGTCGGCTTCGGGCAGGCTCGAACGTCCTTGCGGAAGGCTACAAGTCGTACGAGGAGTGCTCGACATGCCACAACTACGCTGTATCCGACCCTGCCTGTGGTTCGACAATCAGGCCGAGGAGGCGGCGGATTTCTACGTGTCCGTGTTTCCGAACTCCAAGATCACCCAGATCACACGCTTCAACGAGTCGGGGAGCGAGATTCACGGGCGAAGCTCAGGCACGATCATGGCGCTCACCTTCGAGCTCAACGGCCAGCCGTTCATGGCGCTCAACGGCGGACCGATGTTCAAGTTCAACGAGGCAATTTCCCTCATCGTGGAATGCGACACGCAGCAGGAGATCGATTATTTCTGGGAGAAGCTGTCGCAGGGTGGCGATCCGCAAACTCAGCAGTGCGGCTGGCTCAAGGACAAGTATGGGCTTTCCTGGCAGGTTGTGCCGAGCAAGCTGAGCGAATATCTTGCCGATCACACCTCCGAGCGCGCCCGACGAGCGATGGCCGCCATCCTGCAGATGAAGAAGCTCGACATCGCTGCGATCGAATGTGCCGCCGTGGCACGATAGCGGCCGTTACGGTTGCGCCAACATCGCGCGATACTCTGGGTGTTGCGCGATGTAGCGCGCGGCGAAAGGACAGTAGGCGATGACTTTCTGCCTGCGTCCGCGGATGATCTCGAGCGCGCCCCCACCAGCACCGTGCCGATGCCGCGTCCCCTCAACGCGGCGGGCACCTCCGTGTGATCGAGCATGACGATTCCGTCCCTTACTCGATAACTGACATAGGCTGTGCCTGCGTCCGTCACAAGCTCGAAGCGCTGCGCCGGAGGATTGTCGCGCACGTCGTGCTCCGCGTTCATCGGCTTTGACTCCTGGCTCTGCAACCGGCGGCAACTCGAAGGCACCACGCACGTCGCCCGGCTTGCGTGTCTCGGCTCATCGCCAGACTATGCATGCCACAGGTTGAGGGAATGCGGGATCAGAGAATGCGACGTGTCCCATTGCGTAGTCTACGTGCCTCTAGGTCGTCGAAGCCCACTGCGCATCTTCAGGCCAGAACGACAACAAGCGTCCGAGCAGCCCGTGAACGGCTTCGCCCGTGAGTGACGGCAGCCGGCTTCAAGTCGACAACCGTGGTAAATTCAGGCCCCACACCGCGGAGCAGGGGCCGTGCGTGAAAACACGTGTGTTGACAACAAGACAGAACATTGACCACGAACGACAATGAAGTCCCTCGCCCCCGGTCTCGCGGTGCTGACCTTTGTCGGCATCGCCGCTGCGCACGCCCAGTCGCTCGTGCTGGCACCCGAACAGCGCGTGCCGCATCCCCTCGTTGACCCGGCATCTGACGATGCGCGGCTTGCTCTGCAACGGTTCAGGCTGCCGCCTGGCCTGAAGGCGGAGCTGTGGGCGGCCGAGCCGATGCTGGCCAATCCGGTCGCCATCGATTTTGATGAGAAGGGTCGCCTGTTCGTCGCGGAGACACACCGCTACGGCAGCAGCACGCTCGATATTCGCGGCTACATGGGCATGCTCGAGCGCGATCTCGCGGCACGCACCATCGAAGATCGTGCGCGCATGATTCTCGAGGTCTTCGGCGAGGAACAAGCACAACAGCTTGCAATCGAAAGTGAGATCGTGCGCCTCGTCGAGGACCGAGACGGCGACGGTGTCGCCGATACCTCGAGCGTGTTCGCCGCCGGCTTCGACACCATGCTCGATGGGATTGCCTCCGGAGTGCTCGCTCGCAAAGGCCGCGTCTGGCTCACCAATATTCCCAGCCTCTGGTTACTCGAGGAAGCACCAGGCGAACAAGGCGCCGTCAAGCGCACGGAGCTGCTGCGCGGCTTTGGCGTTCGTTTCAATTTCACGGGGCACGACTTGCATGGGCTCGCGTTGGGCCATGACGGCAAGCTTTACTACTCGATCGGAGACCGCGGCGCGCACGTCGTAGGCAAAGACGGACAGATCATCGCGGTGCCGGACGAAGGTGCGGTGTTCCGCTCAAATCCGGACGGCACGGAGCTCGAGCTGTTCGCTCGCGGTCTGCGCAACCCACAGGAGCTCGTCTTCGACGAGCATGGCAATCTGTTCACGGGCGACAACGACGCGGATGCCGGCGACCTCGAGCGCCTTGTATATCTCGTCGAAGGCGGAGACAGCGGCTGGCGCGTCGGCTACCAGCACCCGCCGCTCGGTAAGAACAATCCGTGGCTGCGGGAAGGCCTGTGGAAACCGCGCTTCGAAGGTCAGCCAGCGTACTTCCTGCCGCCGATCGCGAACATCGAGGACGGCCCCTCAGGCATGACCTACTATCCTGGCAGCGGCCTCTCGCCAGAGTACCGCGGTCACTTCTTCATCGCGCACTTCAAGGGCACGATCGCGCGCAGCGGCATCCAAAGCTACACCTTGAAGCAGCAAGGCGCGGGCTTTGCGGTCACGAGCAGCTCGCAGTTCATGGGCGGCCTGCTCGCCACCGATGTCACGTTCGGACCCGATGGCGCGATGTATGTCTCGGATTGGGTGGAAGGCTGGCCGAAGTCGCGGCGCGGACGGATTTACAAGATCAGCGCTGTCGACCCGGACCCGACGCAGAAAGCCCTCAGCGAGGAGCTTGCGCTGCTGCTGGCACAAGGCCTCGAACGTGCTGACACGACGACGCTGCGCAGGCTGCTCGCACACCCCGATCGGCGTGCACGGCTCGAAGCCCAGTTCACGCTGGTAGAGCGCGGCAAGAGCAGCATCCCCGTGCTGACGGACGTGGCAACGAGCGTCGTCGCCGCGCCGCTTGCGCGCTTGCATGCGATCTGGGGCCTGACGCAGCTCGGGCGTGAGCACAAGCAGCCGGCTGCGACCCTGCTTACACTGCTCGACGATCCTGATCCGGAGGTGCGTGCGCAAGCCGCGAAGGGGCTCGGCGATTTGCGCACGAGCGTCGCTTACGCGGCGCTCGTGCGTAAGCTCGACGATGCGGCGCCGCGAGTACAGTTCTTCGCGGCACAAAGTCTGGGCAAGCTCGGTCGATCGGAAGCAACCGGCGCGCTGCTCGCGCTCTTGCGTCGCAACGACAACCGAGATGTCTATCTGCGTCATGCGGCCGTACACGCTTTGATGCGCATCGGCAAGACACCCGTGCTCGAAGCGGCTGCAAAGGATCCCTCCGCTGCCGTGCGTCTCGGTGTCTTACTGGCTTATCGTGGGCTCGGCGATGCAGCCATTGCTCAGTTCCTGGATGACGGCGATGACTACATCGTTCGCGAGGCGGCCATCGCGATCAACGACGTCCCGATCGAAGGCGCTTATGACGCTTTGGCGACGAAGCTGGCAGCAGCAACATCAGCGGACGAGGCGTTCGTGCTGCGTGCGATCAATGCAAACTTTCGCCTCGGACAACCTCGCCATGCACGTGCGCTTGCGCAATTCGCAGCACGTCACGATGCGAGCCCCGACATGAGAGCCGAAGCGATCACGCAGCTCGGCTTATGGTCCGAGGTACCGCAACGCGATCGCATCGTCGGGGTGTATCGACCGCTCCCCGCGCGCGATCCTGCGACGGCGCGCGAAGCGCTGGCTGCGGTGTTGCCGAGGCTCCTCGACAAGACGCCGCCAGCAGTCCAGCTTGCAGCAATCGAGGCGGTCAGCAAGCTACAGCTGCGCGATGCGTCGACGCTCCTCGTTGCCGTCGTCGCGAACGAGCAAGCACACGGCAGCGTGCGTGCGCGCGCGCTCGAGGTGCTCGATGCCTTCGACGATGCCGCGGTCGAGCGGGGCATCGACGCTGCGCAACGCTCGAACGAACCGATGCTGCGGCTCGCCGCGCTGCAGATTCTTGCGCGCAAGGCGCCGCAGCGTGCGTTACCCATCGTCCGTCAGCTGGTCATGAACGGCACTGCAGCGGAGCAGAAGGCTGCGTTCAGCGCGCTTGCCGAACTGAACGAGCCCGAGGCACCGCGTTTGCTCGCGCTCGGGCTCGAGCGGCTCGCTGCCGGTAAGATTCACCTCGATGCACAAGTGGAATTGCTCGACGCAGCGGAGAGAAGCGACGATCCGCTGGTGCGAACGCGCTGGAATGCAATCCAGGCGCAGTGGTCGGCGAGCGGCGATCCGCTCGCTCCCTATCGAAGCGCGCTCGGCACCGGCAACGTCGTGCGCGGCGCGCACATCTTTCAGCGGCACCCCGTGCTCGCCTGCATTCGCTGCCATCGCGTCAATGGTGACGGCGGCGAGGCCGGCCCCGACCTGACGCTGATCGGTGCGCAAAGATCCCCAGAATACCTGCTCGAATCCATCGTCGCGCCGAACGCGCGCATCGCGGAGGGTTTTCACCTGGTGACATTGAAGTTGCAGGACGGCTCCTACGAGAGCGGCACGCTTGTGTCAGAGACTGAACACGAGATCGTCGTGCGGCGAGCCGACGGGAGCGACGCAAGGATCGACGTCAGTCGGATCGCCGAGCGTCAAGCTGCGCCCTCCAGCATGCCCGATATCTACAAAGACGTGCTGAGTCGTTCCGAGTTGCGCGACCTGCTGGCCTACTTGCGAGTGCTCACCGTCGACCGGACGCAGCTGGAAGATCGCGCTCGAGCCACGAGTGGAGAGTGAACGCGGCACGGGGACCTGTGCTGGAGGCCCAAGCAACGGTGCTGTGTTCAGACTTGCATGGTGCTCGCGACTGAAAAGCCCACGACGAGACAGTCGCCGGCATTGGGGTAGACAACCCTATCGACAGACGAGCTGACGTCCAGCTCCGCAGTTGGATCTTCGTGCGCGCTTCCAGCGTTGCTGGCTCATTAGCTAGGGAGCGCTCCATGAACCACGAACGAGGGCGCGTGGCGCTCGCGCGTTGCGGCATCGCATTGATGGTTGCGCTCGCAAGTGCCTGCGGCAGCAGTGGAAGCGGCAGTGCGCCACCACCATCCGCCGGCACACCACCTCCAGCGCCCGATGCGCCGCAACCGCCGCCCTCTGATCCCGCGCCGCCACAACCGCCACTTCCCGACCCGGGCGATCCCGACACACCGCCCTCTCCTGCGCCGCCGCTATCGGGTCTCGACACACGACCGCCGAACGACAGTTGTTTGGCATGGGAGAAACCGGTTGGCAGCCAAGAAGTGCGCGTCGAGCGCTTCACGAACCTCACTTTCCCAGAACCCGTCAACATGGTGCAGGCACCTCATGACGACGAGACTTGGTACGTGGTGTTGCTCGAGGGCGTCGTGCGCAAGTTCGTGGGATCCAGTCCGAGCACGAGCTCCGTGTTCGTCGACCTGCGCAATGTGGTCACGCAAGGATTCGAGGCTGGTTTGCTCGGGATGGCCTTTCATCCGCGTTATCCCGAAGATCCGCGCGTCTTCTTCAAGTACAACGCCGGCGGCAATCCGTGGCTACTGCGAATCAGCTCGATCGAGACGACTGACGGTGGGCAGACCCTCGATCCAGCCACGGAACGCGTCGTGCTGACAATCGAGAAGCCAACCAGCAATCACAACGGTGGACACCTTGCGTTCGGGCCGGATGGCTATCTGTACATCGGCGTCGGTGACGGGGGCGGCGCAGGGGATGAGCATGGCCCCACGGGCAACGGTCAGAGACTGACGACCTTGCTGGGCAAGATACTCCGGCTGGATGTCGATTCAGCGCAGCCCTATGCGATTCCACCCACCAACCCGTTCGCCGGTAACGAACACTGTCCGCCTGCAGGTCGCGACGAGGGCGCCTGTCCGGAGATATATGCATACGGCTTTCGCAATCCTTGGCGCTGGAGCTTCGATCGCGAGGACGGCACATTGTGGCTGGGAGACGTCGGCCAAGCGCGCTGGGAAGAGGTGAACATCGTCAGACCAGGTTTGAACTACGGCTGGCGCTGTCGCGAAGGCACGCACCCCTACGCACCTGACACGCCAGGCTGCTCCACCGCGACATTCGAGGAACCCATCGTGGAATACTCGCATGCTGTCGGCCGCTCGGTCACGGGTGGTTACGTTTATCGTGGGCATCAGCCGACCGCACTGCGGGGACGATACTTGTTCGGCGACTTCGTCTATGGCGAGTTGTTCGCCTGGATGGATACAGAAGCGCCCGCGCCTCGCGAGCCAACTCCACTGCTGACAACCGATCTGAACATCGTATCGTTCGCCGAAGGCAACGACGGCGAGCTGTACATCGTGCACTACGGCGATGAAGGCAGCCTGCATCGCATCGTGTTCGGCAGCGAGCAAGATTCAGGAACGATTCCGACACGGCTCAGCGAAACGGGTTGTGTCGATCCGCAGCTGCCGACTCAGACCGCCGCCGGGCTGATCCCTTATGCGGTCAATGCACCGTTCTGGTCCGACGGCGCCACTAAGGAACGCTGGCTCGCATTGCCGAACGGCTCTCGTATCACGATCGAGCCGGATGGTCATTGGCAATTGCCAATCGGATCGGTCATCGTGAAGAGCTTTCGTCTCGGTGAACGCTTGATCGAGACGCGCCTGCTGATGCGCCATCCCGACGGCAGCTGGGGCGGCTATACCTACGAGTGGGATGCCGCGCAGAGCGATGCCACGCTCATACGCAGCGGCGCACGACGTGCCGTCGGCGAGGGCCAGACCTGGATTTTTCCGAGCGAGGCCGACTGTCTCACCTGTCACACGGCTGCAGCAAGTCGCACGCTCGGTCTGGAGACGGTGCAACTCAACCGCGAGCTGACCTATCCGCAAACGGGACGCACGGCAAATCAGCTCGTCACGCTCGATCACATAGGAATATTCGACACACCGCCGGGCAATGTCGCCACGTTGGCGGCAATGCCCGATCCATTCGATGACGATGCGCCGCTTGAGGCGCGTGCGCGTGCGTACCTGCATACGAACTGCGCCCAGTGTCACCGCCCTGGCGGGCCGACACCGAGCAACATGGACTTGCGGTACAGCACTACGCTGGCCGACACGAATACGTGCGACGTGCCCCCGAGCGCCGGCACACTCGGCATTGAGAACGCCCGCTTGCTCGCGCCGGGCAATCCTGCCGCGTCACTCATCCTGCAGCGCATGAGCCGTCGTGATCAGCATGCGATGCCGCCGCTCGGCTCGAATCAAAGCGATGCACTGGGCGTGGCGCTGATTACGCGGTGGATCGAGGGCGTGGACTGTAGGTTGTAGACTGTAGGCTGTAAGTGTGCTTCAGACCGCTGCCTACAACCCACAGCCTAGCCTACAGCCTAAATGCACATCCATCTCATCGACGGCACCTACGAGCTGTTTCGTCACTTCTACGGACAACGTCGCTTCAACAAGGGAAAAGACAAACCTTTCGGCGCCGTGATCGGCGTTCTGAACAGTGTGCTGGAGATGATCGAATCCGGAGCGACGCACATCGGCGTTGCCACGGATCACGTCATCGAGTCGTTTCGCAACCGACTCTGGCCCGGCTATAAGACCGGCGAAGGCATCGAGCCAGCGCTGCTCGCACAGTTCGAACCGCTCGAGAACGCGCTCGCTGCAATGGGCATCGCCGTATGGCCGATGATCGAGCTGGAAGCAGACGACGCGCTCGCGTCGGCAGCGTACCTGGCCGGACGCGACGGACGCGTGCACAAGGTCAGCATCTGGACCCCGGACAAGGACCTCGCCCAATGCGTACGTGGTGATCGGATCGTGCAAGTCGATCGCAGAACGAAAGTGATTCGAGACGCGATCGGCGTGCGCGAGAGATATGGTGTCGATCCGCTGCTCATCCCGGATTTTCTCGCGCTCGTCGGCGACGCCGCCGACGGTTATCCGGGCATCGCAGGCATCGGCAAGGCCGGTGCTGCACGACTGCTCAACGCACACGGACCGATCGAGCAATTTCCGACGACGGCCTTGAGCGAAGAGAATCGCCAGCTCGCACACCTGTTCAAGCAGCTCGCCACCCTGCGCACCGACGCGCAGCTCTTCGCCGACGTGGAGGAGCTGCGCTGGCAAGGACCGCACGAGACGTTTGCGAGTGTGGCAACGACGCTCGGTGATCGGCGCCTCGTCGAGCGCGCGCACGCCGCATGGCGGCGCGTGAACGGTGCCTGAGACTGAACGTGGCTGCGCAGTGTGCGCTCCAGCAGCGCAGCCCATCAATCCGCGGACGATGCCTCTTCCGCAAGCCTTGGATAGTCGGTCAACAACCTGCGCAAGACTCCGTTCGTCCAGCCGAAACCGTCTTGCAAAGGGTACTCGCCTCCTCCCCCTCCACCAGCCGCGTACACGTTGTACTTCTCGACGAGCTTGCCGGTTTCGCGGAACACGGCAAGGTTCTTCGCGACCCAGCGTTGTGCAATCCGCTCCGCGAGCGCGTGCTCGCCGTAGCGCCGCAGACCTTCGATCGCCAGCCACTGCAGCGGTGCCCACCCGTTTGGCGCGTCCCACTGTTCGCCCGTTTCGACTGTCGTCGTGCTGAGGCCATGTGGCGCGAGCAAGCGCTCGCGCAGCGTGCGTGCAATTGTGCGTGCCTGCGTCTCGTCCGCAACCCGGAAGTACAATGGGTAGACAGTGGCGGCGCTCACTCGCTCGATCCGCCTTCCCTCGCGCCAGTCGTAGTCGACGAAAGCGCCCTCGGCATCGCTCCATAAGTACAGCACGATCGCTCGCCTGCGCGCCTCTGCACGAGCATTCATGTCCTGCTCGCATGCGAGATCCTCGGCGACCCGACAGGCTCGCGCGATGGTGCGCTCGAGGTGGTACAACAAGCTGTTCAAATCGATCGGCACGATATCGACAGTACGGATGGTCGCGAGCGTGCGACCATCGGCGAACCAGCGTGAGCTGAAGTCCCAGCCGCTCTCCGCCGCAGCGCGTAAGTGCCGATAAACTTCCGCGGCTGGCCGTCCCGACGCGCGAGCCGTTGCGACGTCCTCTCGATAAGACTCCTCGCGAGGCGTATCACGATCGTCCCAATATCTGTTCAGAATCTCGCCGCCTGCGAGCTTCACCACGCGACGCGCGGCGCTATTCGGCTCCAGACGCTCCGCTCCCGCCATCCAGAACGCGTACTCGCGCTGCAGCTGCGGCAAGCGTCGCAGATACGTAGCATCGCCCTCGCGCCGTGCCTCCAGATCCACCATCGCAGCGAAAAAAGGTGGTTGCGAACGACTCACGTAGTAGGTGCGGTTACCGTTGGGGATGTGGCCGTACTGATCGATCAGATACGCGAAGTTGTCGATCATGGCAGTCGTGAGATCGTGCCGACCGCTGCACTCCAGGCCCAACATCGTGAAGTAAGAATCCCAGTAGTAGACCTCTGCGAATCGCCCTCCCGGCACGACATATCGTTGCGGTAGCGGCAAACGCGAGGAGTAGAGCGGCAGCGCGCCCGGCGTGCGCGTCAGCACGTCCCAGAGACGATCTATATGTACGCGTACGTCTTGTCCCGGGACGGTCTGATACTCTGTGGGCGCAACTGCAGGCACATCGAAGTGTGCCGTCACGAACGTCCGCAGATCGAAATCGCTCGCTTCGCGCGCCGCTCGATAAGCCTCGAGCACCTGTGCAGGCGTGCCTTTGGGCACGGCGTCCACGAACGTCTTACTGTCGGTGAAGACGCCTTGCATCTGCACCTGAACGAACAGCTCTCCATACAGCTGCGCAGGCGTGAAGATCTGCGCGGCACGATCGTCGGAATAGGCGACGAAACCGGCAGACCAGAAGAAAAGAACGATGCAGAGGACGCGTTGAACGAGTGGCACGGTGGCGCTAGGGCGATCACATGAGTAGAGCACGTGTCTAAGTCATGGCACCCCGGCCGTCAAGCATGCTCTGTACTTGCTGCTGATGGGCTGCTACGTTCGGCGAGGCACGTCACAGCTCTTGCATCGCTCACGCTGACTCGCCCACTTCAACCGTTGCTTGCAGCGCAACGCTTTGCGGGCCAGGTGCGTGATGGACGACTGGGCATGCACGCAACGTCCGCGCACGCACTTGCCATGGATCCAACGAGAGGCGACATTCGAACGCTCAGGCATGCCTTCGGAACGCGAGACGGAAGCAGGCGTTCCCAGCCTTCTCTGACCGCACCGACCGCTCAGAGACGATCCCATCGCTACGACGCCCGACTTCGGTGCAGAAGGGCCTGCAATGTGCGGCGCACACGCTCTTATGCGGGGCGCGAGGACTGGATTCACGCACCGAGGTTGAGGCCGAAACCGATCCGCAGTAAGGTTTTAAGAATGTCGCACGACGCAGTCAATCGGAAGGCGCGTTGGGCTCTGTTCCTCGATGTAGACGGCACGCTTCTCGAGCTCGCCGAAACACCCGAAAGTGTCTACGTGCCTCCAGAGCTCAGGTCCCTGCTGAGCACGACGGCTTCGCGGCTCGAGGGCGCGCTCGCGCTCGTCAGCGGGCGAACGATTGCGGATCTCGACCGCTTGTTCGCACCGCTGCGGCTCTGCGCTTCGGGCGTCCACGGAGCAGAGCGACGTGGACCGGATGGACGCTTGATTCGTGAGCCGCTCGACCTGAGCGGTCTTCACTCTGTTCGCGAAGAGCTCGCGGCGTACGCCCGCTCACATCAGGGCATTCTCCTCGAGGACAAAGGCTACGCGCTCGCAGTGCACTTCCGTCTCGCCCCGCAGCTCGCGGATTCGGTGCACGCGCTCACGAAACGCATCGTCGAGCGGCTCGGTCCGCAGTACGTCCTTCAAGCTGGTAAGTGCGTGTACGAAATCCGCCCAAGTGCCACGACGAAGGGCACAGCGGTGCGCACGTTCATGCAACAAAGCCCGTTCTTGGCGCGCCAACCGATCTACATCGGCGACGATGTCACCGACGAAGATGCGTTCGAAACCGTGAATGCACTCGGCGGGATATCCATACGCGTCGGGGAATCGGCTCCGACGCGTGCCACCTATCGGCTCGCCCGCGTCGCTGACGTGCACAAGTGGCTTCGAGAGCTCTCCGTCGAATCGCTACTCATGCGAGGTCCCTGAATGCGTCACTCATTCGCACAGGAGCATGCATGTTCGTCGATCGCATCTTGATATCCGAAGGGAGCGAACGTCTATGACGTCGCGCCTGGTTTGTGTATCGAATCGAGTGTCGCTGCCGCGCAAAGCGTCAGCGCCGGGAGGGTTGGCAGTAGGGGTCTTGAGCGCACTCAAGCATATGGGTGGAATGTGGTTCGGCTGGGGCGGAGAGCTCTCCGACGAGGATCCCGGCGAGCCAACCATTCAAGTGCGCGATGGTGTGACCTACGCGCTGCTCAACTTGCGGCGTGATCTGTTCGAACGTTACTACAATGGTTTTGCCAATGAGGCGCTATGGCCGCTGTTCCATTACATGCCGACGCGCTTCTGTTATCGCCACGAGGATCACGACGCCTATCAAGAGGTCAACCGCGAGTTCGCTCGCAAGCTCCTACCACTGCTGAAACCCGACGATCTCATCTGGGTCCACGATTATCACCTGATTCCGCTCGCTTCGCGATTGCGTGAGCTCGGCGTACGCACACCGATCGGCTTCTTTCTGCACATCCCGTTCCCATACATCGAAACGTTGCGCGTGTTACCGACATACGTCGAGCTCGTGCGTGACATGATGGCGTACGACCTCGTGGGCTTCCAGGTACAGGGAGACCTCCGTTCCTTTCAAGCATCGGTCGAACGATGCCTACCCGAAGCGCGCATCGAGAACGCCGAGACGATCAGAATTGGTCAGCGCACGGTCGGCACGGGGGTGTTCCCTATCGGCGTGGACGTGGAGGCCATTCAGGCATCGGCGCAGCGTGCGTGGGGTAGCGCCAGCGTTCGCAGAATGGTCGCGAGCCTCGTCGGGCGCAAGCTCATCATTGGCGTGGATCGCCTCGATTACAGCAAAGGGCTCGTCGAGCGTTTCGCCGCGTATGAGCAGTTTCTCGAGGTCTTTCCCGAGAATCGCAACCACGTCACCTACTTGCAGATTGCTCCGTTGTCGCGCAAAGACGTGCAATCCTACGCCGAGATTCGTCACTCGCTCGAGCAGGCTGCAGGTCGAACGAACGGGCGCTTTGCAGATACTGATTGGACGCCGATTCGCTACCTGAACCGCAACTTCCCGCACGAGACGCTCATGGGATTCCTGCGTGCCGCGCACGTCGGGCTCGTCACGCCGCTGCGCGACGGCATGAATCTCGTCGCCAAGGAGTACCTGGCGGCGCAAGACCCCAACGATCCAGGCGTCCTGGTGTTATCGACGATGGCCGGTGCAGCCCACGAGCTGTCGAGCGCGTTGCTGGTCAACCCGTACGATTCGCGTGCCGTGGTGCACGCGATTCAGACTGCGCTCACGATGCCGCTGGAAGAACGACGCGAACGCCACGCGGCGATGCTCGAGACATTGCGTAAGAACGACATTCGGTCCTGGGCGCAGCGCTTCGTTACTCGGTTGCGCGAGACGAGCACGTGGCGCTCGCCGCGGGAGTCCCTTGTCAGCGCTGTTCGCGCCCGACCTTAGCGCGGCTCGATCAATCCCGTGCCTCGATCATGGAAAGGTCGAGGCTCGAATGGCCAGCACGTGGCTGCTCATTCCAGCCTCGACCCAAAGTGCCGTCAGCCGAACTTGAACTTGCCGTTCATCAACGACCAGTGGCCGGGGAACGAGCAGAAGAAGGTGTAGTCGCCGCCCTTCTCCAGCTTGGAGGTCGAGAACTTGATCGTGGTCGTTTCACCTCCACCGATGAGCTCCGTCGCCGCAATGACGCGCGGATCATCCTTAGGCACGTAGTGGTTGGCGGCTCCGGCAGACGCGCCTGCAGTCGCGACAGCTTGAAAATCGGCCGTCTTTGTCAGAACCCAGTTGTGGCCCATCGCCTGCACGGGCAGCTTGCCTGTGTGTTTGAGCGTCAGCTCGACTTCGGTGCAGTCGGCCGCAATTGCGATTTCCTTCTTGTCGAACCGCATCTGGTCGTCACCGGAAATCTCGACACTACAGGTCTTCGCAGATGCAACCGAGCTGAACGCACCGAGTGCACCTGCAAGCAGCATGATGCTCAGAAGTTTGGACTTGATCATCTAACACCTATCTAGCTGGATTAACGATCCCCGACAAGTACGAGGACAATGCCGCTACGAATTGTCGTGGCGAGGCCGGGGCGTTTCAAGAGAACACTCGGCACGTTTGTGCCTCTTACACGTTCTGCAGTGCCGCGTGCGAAGCGGCCTTCCCTCCTCTGGGTCGCGCGACGCCTTTCAATAGCAACCTCTGCACCGGGATGGCGAGCTTGACCTCATCCTCCACCTCACGGTGCAGCCGCACTTGGCGGCATCGCTAACCCGCGGATGCACACTCGTTTGCGAGCAACCATGCCGGCAGCGCATTGAACGCGATCGCCACGAGGCCAATGACGCCCATGGTCGATGCGAGGAAATAGATGAAACGCGCGGATGTGTCGAGCTCAGTACCTTGCAAGCGTCTCGCGCTGATCAGCACGATGACCAAGGTGCCGCTGCCCGCAACAACCGTGAGCACACTGCCCACAAACGCCACAAACGGTATGTTCACGACGCTCGACAGCGCGAATCCTCTTGCGCAAGCAAGCGCTGCAATGACGTATGTCGCGAGGAAATCCGCAGCCCAGAAGAGCAGCCCCGCACAAATGAACAACGTCGTCGGAAGGAAACGACGAGCATCGTCTGCCTCAGCAGTTATCCGCGCAGATTTACACATCACATCATCCGCGGCGCGTGCACGACGAGGCACCCTAGCGCGCTTTGCACGGCGGCGTAATACCACATCAACCGCGTGTTATCGAAGGCGTTCCGGCGCATTGCGCTCGCCCGCCCCGCGATGGCTCGCGCAATCGTATAGCCGCCCATTAATGTCAACAGCACGACGTGCAGCCCCTGCCAAGACAGCAGCGTGTACAGAACGGCTCCATAGGCATGCTGATCGGGACGCACGTCGGTCTGTGCGAGCGCCCTGAAAGCAAGCACGAAAGCGATCCAGGCGAACGCAGTTCCAAGTGCGATCGGGACGATCAGCGGCACGCGCGGCGCGCTACGCCCGAACGCACGATGCGCGAGAAACAGCACCGTAGCACTCACTGTCCAGCTCGCGATGCAGGCAACCGTTGCAGTCACGTCGGGGAAACCGAAAGGTGGCGGCGGCCAAGCAGCGGATACAGTCCAGAAGTAGCAATAGGCGAATACCAGGCAGGAGAAGATCGTGGCATCGACCAGTAACAAGACGACCATCGCCCACCAAGAATGAGAGCGAGATCCTGTCATATGATCTGGCAGCTTGATGCCACCGCCAACATCGTACAGGCGAGCGCTCGGTGCAGGCTCGCTCTGCCACAACCACATGAAGATGCTCACTAACGCGATCACGCCGCCAAGCGCGGACGCGACCAGAGACTTCACCGTAAGAAAGAGAAAGAATGCCGCCGTACCCAGCCCTGCCAACAACGGCAGCCAGCTCGGT
This sequence comes from Gammaproteobacteria bacterium, assembly GCA_017577615.1. GTDB lineage: Bacteria > Pseudomonadota > Gammaproteobacteria > Steroidobacterales > Steroidobacteraceae > Steroidobacter. Next base: position 293,918 of record PKRE01000001.1, read on the forward strand.
CCGGGCAGCCGCAAGACATATTGTGGTCGAGCATCAATCGCGCTCGTGACGAGCGTCTCGCGATCTCCGGTCAACGTGCCGGGCAGGAAGTGTTCCCCTCGCTCCACTTCTTCACGCAGCTGCGGCCGATCCCACAACGGATCACGACTCGTCACGTGCGGGATGCTGCGCACACCGTAGTTGTCGAGCGGCAGCCACTCGAGGGTGCCTGCATCCCATGGATTGCTATCGACCTTCCCTTTCGGACGCAGATGCAAGAGCAGATCGAGGAAGGCGACACCGAAGCCGGCCGCAAGCACGAACGCACCCACGGATGACAGCATGTTCCACTGCTCCCAGCCCAATGTGTCGGAGTACGTCCATACGCGTCGTGGCATACCAGAAAGACCCACAATGTGCATCGGGAAGAACGCGAGATTGAGGCCGATGAACATGAGCGCACAGGCCCACTTGCCCATGCGCTCGGAGAGTGGTTTGCCGCTCACGAACGGCGCCCAGTAGTAGATGGCGGCGAACACCGGAAAGACCATGCCGCCGATCAACACATAGTGCAGATGCGCGACGACGAAATAGCTGTCATGGACCTGCCAATCATAGGGCGCGACAGCCAGCATCACGCCAGTGAGCCCACCGAGAACGAAGGTCCCGAAGAAGCCGAGGACGAACCAGGTCGGCGTTGCCTTTTGGACCTGCCCACGACGTAGTGTCGCAAGCCAGGCGAAAACCTGGATGCCAGTTGGAATTGCGACTGCCATGCTCGCGGCCGAGAAGAAGCTCGTCGTAAGGTGCGGCATGCCGGTTGCAAACATGTGATGCACCCAGAGCGCGAACGAGATGAAGCCAGTTGCCACGAGCGCGAGCACGACCCATTCGTAGCCAACGAGGGGAGTACGCGCCATGGTCGCGACGATCATCGAGACCAAGCCGGCGCCTGGAAGGAAGATGATGTAGACGTCTGGATGTCCGAACAGCCAGAAAAGGTGCTGCCACAGGAGCGGGTCGCCGCCGCGCTCGGCGAGAAAGAACGGCCAGTGAAACGCACGCTCCAGCTCGAGCAGCGCAGTGGCAAGGATGACCGGCGGAAATGCAAAGATGATCATGCCGCCGACCACGAGCATCGCCCATACGTACACGGGCATCTTGTCCAGCGTCATGCCGGGCGCACGCGTGCGCAGGATTCCAACCACGATCTCGATCGCGCCTGCGATCGCCGAGATCTCTATGAAGCCGATGCCGAGCAGCCAGAAATCGGCGCGCAACCCTGGCGAGTGCTCGTAGCTCGTGAGCGGCGGATACATGAACCAGCCGCCATCGGGCGCGACATCGAAGAATATCGTGCCGAAGAACACGATGCCGCCGACGAAGTACGCCCAGAAGGCGTACGCGGACAAGCGTGGGAACGGTAAGTCGCGCGCTCCCAGCATCGCAGGCAAGAGCAGGATCGCGATCGCTTCGATGACTGGCACGGCGAAGAGAAACATCATCACCGAGCCGTGCATGGTGAACAGCTGGTTGTAGAGGTCGTAGTCGACGAGGTCGTTCTCGGGCACGGCAAGCTGCGTTCGCATCAGCAGCGCGAGGATGCCACCGAGCACCAGGAACAGCAGGGCCGCTCCGATGTAGAACAATCCAATGTACGTGTTATTGACCGCAGACAGCAGTCGCCAGCCTTGCGGCGGCTCCCAAGCTTGCTCGAGCCGAGCAAGCTCCTGCGCGGGACGCGGCAAGGCGTTGGGCGGTGCGCTCATTCCAAGCTCCCCAGCCACGCAGCCAAGGCACGGAGCTCGCGTCCGGTGTAGATCTCGCTGTCCGGCATCGCGTTGCCTGGCTTGATGTCCTGCGCGCCGGCGATCCAACCTGCCATCGTCCCGACGTGATTGCGCAGCGTGCCTGCGGCGAGCGAATATCGACTGCCGACATGCGTCAGATCCGGTCCGCTCTTGCCCGTTGCCGGCGTGCCGCGCACGGTGTGACAGTCGGGACATGTCCCCTTGAAAAAAGCTTCGTAACCGGCAAGCAAGAACGCATCGTCCGGGCGCGTGACGGAACGCGCCTGCCGTTGCAACCAAGTCTCGAACTCGCGACGAGGTTGCGACTTCACATAGAGCGCCATCAGCGCGTGCTGCCCGCCGCAGTACTCCGCACACTGCCCGCGATACAAGCCGGGCGTGTTGGCACGCAGGATCAAGCGGTTCGTGCGACCGGGGATCATGTCAACCTTGCCCGCGAGCGACGGCACCCAAAAGCTGTGAATCACGTCCGTCGTCGTCAGCAGTAGCTCTACCGGCTCGCCCACCGGCAAATGGAGCTCGTTCGCGAGCACGGCTGTGCTCGTGTCGCCGCGCACGATCTCGTAGCGAACCTCCCACCACCATTGCTTGCCGATCACATGCACGCGCATCGTGCCTGGCGACGGAGGCGGAATACGCTTCTGCGCATCGATGCCGAAGCAATCGAGCAACAGCTGCAATGCGGTGCCGCTCTCAAGCGCCGCAACCGCGCTGCCGACCGCCAACGTGTAGTTGAGGAGCAGGAACAACGTCAGGAGCGGAAATACGATGCCGCCACCGACGATCCATGCACGTGTGCCGGCAGGCGATGGCTTTGCGAACGTCGCATGCAGCGCCAGCGCCACGACGACGATGAAAATGATGCCGGCGCCGCAGTACAGCACGAGTCCGAGCTCGGACAACAGCTCAGCACCGCTGCCAGGCGCCGCGTGCAGAGCAGATGGCAGCCGCATCTCACTCATTCGAGCGAGTACAGATAAGCGGCGATGTCGCGCGCTTCGCGCTCGCTCATCGCGATCGACGGCATTGCCGTGTCGGGCGCCAACGACGGCGCATCGCGTACGAACCGCACGAGCACCTCCGGCAGATTCGGATAGCGTCCGGCAATGTAGACATTGCGCCGATACGCCGCCAACGAAGGACCTACTCGTCCCCTCGCGCCTGGTATGCCCGGAATCACGTGGCAGACACCGCATTCGAGCCGCACTATCGTCTGTTGTCCGCGCTGTACGTCTCCAGTGATACGATGCGGCACATCGCTGCTCGACTGGCGTGCAGTCAACACCAGCGTCGCTGCGGCGATAAGTGCGCGCAGGCTCATCGCGCTCCCTCATCGAGCAGATAGCGCGCCATCTCCCGTGCGTGCGCTTCGGTGACCTCGAGCCGCGGCATCAACGACCCAGGCTTGACTCGCTCAGGATCACGGATGAATCGAATCAGATTGCGCTCGTCGTTCGGCAGCACCCCCGCGACGAATTTGCGCCGTGACCACTCCAGGAGCGACGGCCCAATGTGGGCTCGCGGCCCTACGACGCCTTCTATGCGGTGACAGCTATGGCAAGCGTACTGACGAAAGATAACTTTGGCGTACTCGCGAGAGCCTTCGAACGGAACGCCTGTCGGCGTCCTGCAGGTGAGGTCTTCTGCACGCGTCGCGAGCCGTCGATACTGCTCCCGAGTCAAGACGGGCAGACGCGTCAAGAACGACACCGTCGCCCAGAGGTCGTCCTCGTCGATGCGCATCTCCCAGGCTGGCATCCCGGTCATGCGCACGCCCTTGCGCGTCACGTAGTACAACCATTCGGGGGGCCACTCGCGCGCAGTCTGCGTGAGATTGCTTGCGATCGGCAGCATGCCGCGTGCTGCCGGAATTGGAGCAACGCCGGGCGCACCGTGACACTGAACGCAGTGGGTGCGAAAACAAGCCACGCCGCGCGCCAGCATGCCGGGTCGATCGAGATCCGGTGCACGCACATGACGCGCGCTCGCGCGCACCGACAATCTCAGGCCAGCATCAAGCACCTGGTGCGTAACCTTGAAATGCTGCGTCGTTGCGGCCGTGCTGTAAGCCCCAGACAAGAGAATGATCGCACCGCTCAGAGCACCGAACGCGACCAGGCCCAAGGCCCCGGCTGCGATCAGCAGCGCTTTGCGTTTGGGCTTGTGCACGAGTTGCGGCATGCAGGTACTCGGCGTGCACCGACGGTGCCGCTGACATCGAGATCCGCCTCGACGCGGACGTGGTCAAGCGCTGTGCTCGCGTCCGCTTGACCCTGCATGAGCGACATCCTGCACGGCACGGAGGGCGGGCGCACCACAATAACGACATCAGCGGACCGAAGGTTTCGCACACTGGCGCGCTACTGGCGCTGCTCGTGGCATATCAGGCTTGCGCGTCCCTTTGCTTTGTCGCTATCTGTAGAGAAGTTCGCTTTCGACGAGCGCAGACGACACAGCCGCATGAAGGAAGTGCGGTTCGCCATACGCGAGGATGCACACATGAAAGAGCCGGGCGTCATCGTGACGGGTGGATGCTTCTGCGGAGCGATCCGCTACCGCGGCACCGTTGCACCTCGCTCCAGTGTGATCTGTCATTGCCAAACCTGTCGCCACGTGACCGGTGCGCTGCTCGTTCCATGGGTAACATTTCCACGCAAGGATTTCTCGTTCGTATCCGGTGCCCCGGCGCGGCTCGAATCCTCATCCGCGGTCGTGCGCACCTTTTGTTCCGCATGTGGCACGGCTCTCACCTATGAAAGCGCGAGATCCGATGACGAGATCGATGTGACGACCTGCACGCTAGATGATCCGAACGCTTTTCCACCGACCCACCATTGCTGGGTCAGCCACGATCTGTCCTGGTTTAATCTGCGCGACGATCTGCCCGCTTATCCTCAAGCGAGTGAAGACGGCACACCACTTTAGGCAGACCCGCGCTCGACCGAGCGACGCGAGCTCCGTGTGCTGAAGCGCATCAAGAACGACTTCATGGCATTGCGAAAGGGCGCGCCCGGCCGCCGTTTCATCGTGCATTATCGACGTCATCGCGACACAGAAAGCCCACGTGAATCCCGCTGGAAAACGGTGGCCTTCATTACCGCCGGCCTCATCCTCATCGCCTTAGGCGCGGTGTTCTCCCTGGTTCCAGGCGTACCAGGCATCGTCTTCAGTATTCCCGGCATCGGCCTGCTCGTCGCGCGGCTCAAGCCCTTTGCCATCTTCCTGGATCGCACCGAGATCGCGGCGCGGAAGATTTGGCGCAGATTGTTCGCGCGATAGGCACCTCACCAGGGAGACCCGATCGAGCGGGCGTCCCAACGGCGCAAGCAGGCAATATCAACTGCAAGGCAACGAGCCCGTCATGTGCACTTAGCGGGTGCGGCGTCGATCTCGTCCTGCTCGCTCACCTGCGCGACGATCACACGAACGCCGGCCTCATGGAACGGCTCGAGCTCCTCCGGCCGCGCGCCATCGTCGGTGACGATCGTGGAAATACGCTCGAGCCCTGCGACGATCATGGCGGACTTGCGTCGCAGCTTGCTGCTGTCTGCCATGACTATGACATGCTCTGCCCGTTTCAGGAGCTGTGTCTGAGCTTGCACGATCAACGGGTCGGCTTCCATGATCCCAAACCGGTTGATGCCATGACAGCCCGTGAACAGCTTGCTGGCCCAGAAGCTACCCACGATGTCGTTCTCGAAGGGGCTCAAGACGACGTTCTGTTCGCGAAAAACCGTGCCGCCCGGCAGCGTCACGCGGTGACGGCTGGTGGCGAGCAGCTTGGCGGCTATGGGAAACGAGCTCGTGAGAATGTCGAGCTCGTCGTTCGGCAGGAACTCGACCAGGGCGTAGGTGGTCGTGCCGCCGCAGATGATGATGCTTTCGCCTGGCTCGATGAGCGCTGCCGCTGCCCGGGCGATCGCGCGTTTCTGCGGCACGTTGATGTCCTGGCTCAGCGCGAAAGCCATGCCGACCGGATGCGGCTGGCTACGGGGCCGAATCGCTTCTGCGCCGCCACGGATGCGCCTGAGCTGACCGCGCTCAGCTAGCGTATTGATGTCGCGTCGAATCGTCGCTTCCGAAGCGCCGAGCAGCTCGAGCAGGTCGGACACCGCGACGATGGAGCGTTCCTCGACCAGTTTCAGAATTAAATTATGTCGTTCTCGTTCGAGCACGGCGCATTCGAATGTTTCGATGTACCGCGGCCCTGCGTACTCTCCCCTCGCCGGTCGGTACCCCCTGTTCCCCAGCTACTCCCAGCGACGGTCCCCCTGGTAGATCCGCTCGCAAGCAACCACGTATTGTGGTGCTCTTGCGCGGGTCGATTGTATATGATCATGCCGTGTGCTACACAGCGAGTTGACCGTGGGCCCATGCGGCAGGGCATGCTCCTTGCGACCGCAACCGGCTGCCCCGTCATCTCTCCGATTCAACGAATGACGTGCGCAACGTTGCGCCCGATACCTTGCTTGCCAGTGACAAGGGACGCTCACGCGCTCCACACGCCGCTGCGGAGCGAGATCGCTTAGGCTCAATGCTTCGACGGCGTGAGCCGAGCGACACGCGAGCATGCATCGGGCGCCGCCTCCTGCTGATCATTGCCTGTTGTCTCACAACCGCCTGCGCGAGCTTGTCCGGACAACGCTTGGCGCCCTCCTCTTATGGATGCATGCGCACCGTCGTAGAGAGCAAGGTGGACACGCAGCTACCGGATAAGCGCAAACACTGCCTCGCCGCTGCGCTCATCGCGCGCTATTGCAGCATCTCGGAAGCGTATCTCGCCGCCTCCGGGAAGGAGCTCGCCGACCTGCTCGGTCCAGGGGACGCGGATTGGGGCGACTGGCAAGCCAGTCGCACCGGCATCCGCTGTGCACGTCACAGCAGCAGCGATACGGAGCTCAGTCTCTGTTGCCAGCAGGCAGACCGCTAATGTCGGACCACTCTGTCTCAGAAGCGGCAAGCATCCCGCCTCCTGCCTAGCAAATTAACCCGAGCGGGACGTCGCTCGCTCGGCTAAGATCGCGTGGGGCAAGCTGACGCTGCGAGGAGCCATGAGAACGATCAAGAACCCCGTCCTGACCGGCTTCAATCCCGACCCGTCGATCGTGCGCGTGGGCGATGATTATTTCATCGCCACGTCGACGTTCGAATGGTATCCCGGCGTACAAATCTCGCATTCAAGAGACCTCATGCATTGGCGCACGGTTGCCAGGCCACTGTCGCGCTACTCGCAGCTTGACTTGCGCGGACGTCCAAATTCCGGCGGCATCTGGGCACCCGCGTTGAGCTATCACGACGGACTGTTCTATCTCATCTACACGGACGTGCGCGGCTGGACCGGCAGCTTCAAGGACGTTCGCAACTTTCTCGTCACGGCGCCGAATATCGAGGGTCCGTGGTCGGAGCCGATCTTTCTCAACAGCTCGGGCTTCGACCCATCGCTGTTCCATGACGACGATGGGCGCAAGTGGCTCGTGAACATGCTTTGGGACCATCGGCCGGAGCACAACAGCTTCGGCGGTATCCTGCTGCAGGAATACGACCCAGTGCAGCAACGCCTCGTCGGCCCGGTCACGAACATTTTCACCGGCTCTGAGCTGGGCCTGGTGGAAGGCCCGCACCTATACAAGATCGATGGCTGGTATTACTTGCTCACGGCCGAGGGGGGCACGTTCACGACACACGCAGCGACGGTCGCGCGCTCGCGCTCGATCACAGGCCCATACGAGATCATGCCGGGCAACCCTCTCATCACGAGCGCGCGTAACCCCGAGTTGCGGCTGCAATCCGCGGGTCACGGCTCATTCGTGCAGCATCGCGATGGCAGCTGGAGCCTCGCTCACCTGTGTCGCAGACCGCTCGCAAATGGCCGCTCGATCCTCGGCCGCGAAACTGCCATGCAAAATATCGTTTGGCGGGACGGCTGGCCGCGTCTTGCGAGCGGAGACGATATTCCCCGCGACGAGTTCGAAGCCCCCGAGCTGCCGCTTCATCCTTGGCCCGAGCAACCTGCGCGTGATGATTTCGACGGCGAGCAGCTGTCGATCGAATGGCAATCATTACGCACCGCGATCGAGGATGCCGCAAGCCTTTCTGCGCGCAAAGGTTACCTACGCTTGTATGGTCGCGAGAGCATCGTGTCGTTGTTTGAACAGAGCTTGATTGCACGACGCCAGAAGAGCTTTCGTATCGAAGCCACGACGTGCATCGAGTTCTCGCCCGAGTCGTTCCAGCAGATGGCCGGGCTGGTGGCGTTCTACAGCACGGACAATTTCTATTACCTCTTTCTGTCGCATCGACCGCATTCGTCGAGGTGTCTCGGTCTCATGCGATGTGAACGAGGGCACATCACCTATCCTGTGGAGAAGGAGTACCCGCTCGATGCGCACGAACGGGTCTATCTCAAGTTAACGATCGACCACGAGCGCATTCGCTTCTTCTACTCGATCGACGGGTCGCGTTGGCATTCCGTCGCATGGGAACAGGATGCGTCCATTCTCTCCGACGAGCATGCCGTGCCCTGCGGCTTCACGGGCAACTTCGTGGGCATGGCGTGCCAGGACCTGACCGGTAGACGTCACCACGCCGACTTCGATTGGTTCGAGTATCGCGAGCTCGACTAGTCGTAGGCCGTAGACTGTAGGCTGCGGATGGCATAGGAACGTCGACCGATGCGCCCGACGGCACGCTGGCGTTCCATCTTATTGATCGCGTGTGCGACCGTCTCGTTCGCAGCAGATTCGAGTTTGGCTGTTCCCATTCGCGGGTCCATCCGTTTCGGCGACGACGAGTTCTCGGTAGAGGTTCGCAGCACCAAACAAACCCTGTCGATCGCCGCACGCGGCTGCAACAATTTCGACATCTCGCTGCCGGCGGACGCGCCGGACAGCGCATTGACGTTGGTGGGCATCGACAACCGAACGCTCGCGACCGTCGCTCCTGGACAGCTCGTCGAGTCGCGCACGTGCGGAGCCGAGCGATATTTCACCGAGCTGCGATTTCCGGCAACAACAGTCACGACTTGGACACCGGTGCCCGATGAATCGCGCAGTGCGCGCAAAGTCACTTACGTGGCATCGTTGAGCGTCGCAGAGATACGCTTCGACCCGCCGGTCGATCTGGCAATCTTCGACGGCACGAGACAACGCCGCCCAGTCAGCGTGCGCAGGGTCGCCAAGATCCAGCGCAGGGGTGGCACACCCATTCGCTTCGGTGCCGATGCGCTCCATTTTCGCGCCGTGAGCGGCACGATCCGCAGGAACGGGGGCTTCACGTCCGACGACGTATTCGATTTGGCGGCAGGCACGCGGCCGCTGGTGCCGCCACCGTTGCATCACGGAACCGAGATCGCGTTCGATGCTTCCGAGGAGAGACCCGCAACACTCAGTCTCTACTCTCTACCACGCAGGCCGCATGTGCTCGCGTTTTTCGCCGACGAAGCTCAGCGGACACCGACTTTCGTCCACAGCTTGCGCGTGAACGGTGTGCAAGCCCTTACGCCCGTGCTCGAAGTGCTGCGCAGTGATTGCATCGCGCTCGAAAGAGGCCCGCTCGACTTTCTGTTCGCCGAGTCCCGATCTGCGACGTGCTCGCTGGTGCTCAGCATCGGCGAGCCGCGCATCGCAGTACAAAACGTTCGTATCGAAAGCACTGACCCAAGCGTGCTACTCGTCGGGCGAACCTTTGCCGGTCCATACGAAGCGGCGATCGCCCACGCGCACGTGCCCGGTGCGGTGCCGCTCGAGATTCCGTTACGCGTCCACCTGACGAACGCGATGCCACCGGGCCGTCACACCGTGAGGCTGCGCGTGACAGGAGATGGCGGGTTGCAGCGCGACGTTCCGCTCACGGTCGAGATCATCGACCCGTTTGGGCGCGCGCGCACCGCAGCACTGGCTACGCTCGGCGCGATCCTCGCTATCTTGCTGCTGCGCCTGCTGCTGCAGTGGCATCAGTCCCGCCGAGCGCTCGCAGCGACACGAGCGCGCTTCGAGTAGCATCGCTGCGACGATTACACGCGCACGCGCGTCCACATCGCAGCCGCGCTCGCGTCCGAGCCGCAGTGGCACGATGTCGAAGCCTTGCTAGCGCTGTTCGAGAATCAAGGATTGCATGACATACTAGGTCGCCAGCACTGGCGAGCGGTCGACCGTCTTGCGCACGCGCGGCGGACGCGCGCGACACGTGAAGCGCTCGACCGGGCTATCGCACCGTTCGACGGCTAGCTGCTGTGTACGCGATCGCGTTACGCTGATACATCAACCCGACCGTCATCGCATCGACGAGAAACCTCATGACCTTGCGTGCTCGTGCATTCGGACGAACCGGCTGGAGCGTGTCAGAAATCGGTTTCGGCGCTTGGGCGCTCGGTGGGGATTGGGGACCCGTCGACGAGGCGCAAGCTCGCGATACGCTTCGCGCAGCACTCGAAGCCGGCGTCACGTTCATCGACACCGCAGATGTCTACGGCGACGGTCGCTCCGAACGCATCATCCGCGATGTGTTGCAAACCTGGGATGGTCCGCGGCCGATCGTCGCCACCAAGGTAGGCCGTCGTCTCTCGCCGCATGTCGCGAGCGGCTATACGCGCCCCAATCTCGAAGCGTTCGTGGATCGCAGCTTGCAGAACTTGGGGGTCGAAAGACTGGATCTCGTTCAACTGCATTGCCCGCCGACGGAGGTCTACTATCGTCCGGAAGTATTCGAGGCGCTCAACGCGCTGGTTGCCGCAGGAAAAGTGCAGCATTACGGCGTCTCGGTCGAAAAGGTTGAGGAAGCGCTCAAGGCCATCGAGTATCCGAACGTCGTCTCGGTTCAGATCATCTACAATATCTTCCGGCAACGCCCGGCAGAGCTGTTCTTTCGCGAGGCAAGAGCGCGCAACGTCGCCGTGATCGTACGTGTGCCGCTGGCAAGCGGGTTATTGACAGGCAAGATGTCCCGCGATACGCGCTTCGCGCAGGACGATCATCGTCACTTCAATCGTCATGGAGAAGCTTTCGATGTGGGCGAGACATTTGCGGGCGTACCGTACGAGGTCGGGCTTGAAGCAGTCGAGGCCATCCGTCCGCTCGTGCCGGGCGGCACCACGATGGCAGCGTTTGCGCTGCGTTGGATTCTGATGGCGGATGCCGTCAGCGTCGTCATCCCAGGTGCAAAATCCCGCGCTCAAGCTCAAGCCAACGTGGCTGCCAGCACGTTACCGCCATTGAGCGACGAGACGATGCAAGCGCTACGCGCCATTTATCAGGAGCGGATCGCGCCCTATGTTCACCATCGCTGGTGAGCGAGGCTAAAGACCGGAACAGGGCTCAAGCTAGCACCTCCCTGTCTCCGTTCCCTTACACTCGAGCGCCAGCAGCTCGCGCTTCGATCCCAATCGGACGACTGCATCTGCCCGTCCCGGCATCTCGGACAGTATGTGGCGCGTCAAGCGCTCGTAATGCGCCACAAAGCGCGCGACTTCTGCGTCGCTCATGATTCTGCAGCCGCTCTTGGCACTCGCACGCAGCTTGTGCTCCTGCTCGAGACGCCACGCGTAGACGACCTCGAACGCCGGCGCATGCAATAGCACGAGCGCGTCCAGGCGCTGAAAGAGCTTGGGATACTCCAGGCGCAACGCCTCGTTGACGTAGGTGCGCCAGATTCCGTGTGGATCGCACTCACGTTCGAGCTCGTTGATGGGCTCTGCGAGCGCTGCATCGTCCTGCGCGAGCGCACCGACGCACCAACCCTCAAACAGCAGCACCTGAACAGGCCCCTGCACCTTGGGCCAATCGCTTGGCGGTTTACGATCATCGCTCGCTTTGTCGAAAACCGGCATCGCCACGTGCTGCGAGCTCGCGAGTGCCTCGATGATGCGTACTCCGAGCGCAATGTCGTGTGTGCCAGGCACACCGCGCGTGGCCAGCAGCGGATGAACCTGCCGAGCCAACGCTTCGCGCTGCGCTCGCGTCAGATACAAGTCGTCGAGCGACAGCACGGCGGCCGACACACCCTGCTCCTGCAGGAGCAGACGCATCGCTCGTGCCATGGTCGACTTGCCGCTTCCCTGGGGCCCGCACAAACCGACGACGAATGGCGCTCGCTCGCGCTGTCTACACACGATCGCGCGCACGAGCGGCGCGTGGACTCGCTCGACCACGAGCCGGTAGTCATCCGGAAGACGTTCGTCGGCAAGAAAACGCTCGATATCCACTGGCTCGTCTCACACTGCCACCACAACCATGCTGCGCTCAGCATAACAGTCGTGCGAGCGCGGCCTGCGCACGGCATTTCGGCCACTCATCTCGCTTGCGGCACGGAAGCCGGCTGCTTGGACATCGAGGGGAAGAGTGATAGCGTAACCAACAGCGCCGCAAAGACCGGCAAGCGAATACTGCCGAGCATACCGACCAGCCAAGTTACGGTGAGAAGTCGGCCCCGGCTCGTGCGCGATATCGGGGGATGGACCACTAGGCAGCTGCGGCAAGACCTGGCCAGGCGCACTCGCACGAGTGCGCCGCACCCCTCCCCTATTCCCCATTCCCTACTCAGGGCTCGCCGGCTCGAAAACGGTTACTCGATCCGCGACAATACGCTGCCCACATCCTGCGGTTTTCCATGAACTTGATAGACACGATCACGTCACCATTCGAGCAATTTCCCTTGGCGCTGACCGCGCTGCAGATCACGTTGCTCTTGCTCGTCGTCTGGCTCTCGGACTTGGTCACCAAGTCGATCCTCGTGCGCGCGATCACGCGGGCGGTTCACGCGACGCCGTCCAAATGGGATGACGCGCTGCTCGGTCCCGGCGTCATCAGGCGGCTCGCGCACGTGGTGCCGGCATTGGTGGTCCACTACGGCATCGCGTTCGTCTCTCATATACCCGCCAATGTCGCGACCGTGGTGCGCGGCGTCGCCAGCGCATATGTGGTGCTGACCATTGCCTTGGCTCTGGGCAACCTGCTCAATGCGATCGGCCGGATCTACGAGCAGAGCGATCCGGAGCGCGCTCGAGCTCGTCCCATCAAGGGTTATCTGCAGCTTGCCAAGATCGTGATCTTCCTGGTGACGACGATCCTGGTTCTTGCAGCGCTCTTCAATCGCGACCCGCTCCTGCTGCTGTCGGGCCTGGGCGCCATGACGGCTGTGCTGATGCTCGTGTTCAAGGACACGCTGCTGTCACTTGTCGCCAGTGTGCAGCTCTCCTCACATGACATGCTGCGCGTCGGCGACTGGATCGAGATGCCACAGTTCAACGCCGATGGTTTCGTGATCGACATCTCCCTGCACACCGTCAAGGTGCAGAACTGGGATGCCACCGTCACCACGATCCCGACGTGGCGCCTGATCGACTCGAGCTTCAAGAACTGGCGCGGAATGTTCGAATCGGGCGGTCGTCGGATCAAACGCGCGATATATATAGATCAAACCTCGATCCGCTTTCTCACGGACGAAGAGCGCGATTCACTGCGACGCTTTGCGCTGATCGACGAGTATCTCGAGCGCAAGCGCAAAGAGATCGCCGCGTACAACGAGAAGCTGATCGCACAGGGACGCGATCCCATCAACACGCGCCGAGTCACGAACATCGGCACGTTCCGCGCTTACGTGCAGGCATATATTGACGCGCATCCCTCTATTCACAAAGGCAAGTTACGCTTGGTACGTCAGCTGCAGCCAGGCCCGACCGGCCTGCCGCTCGAGATCTACTGCTTCACGTCTACGACTGCGTGGGTCGAGTACGAGGCGATCCAGGCCGACATTTTCGATCATCTTTATGCGATTCTGCCGGCCTTCCATCTGCGCGTATTCCAGGAGCCGAGCGGTGCCGACATCGCGCGCGCGTTCGGACCGGATCAAGCGCGACCGGCTCTGCGTGGCGACAGAACGCCAGCAGCACTGCCGCGCGAGCCGGCAACCTCCGAATAGAGCTGGCAATCCCGCACGCGAACACGTATCCGAACAGCGACAAAGGGCGTCGCTCTCGCGCGCAGTTATCCGAGCGAATTCGTCAGCCTGACGCGCCGGCTGGCACTTCTTGTCTTATCGTCGCCGATGGTTCGAACTAACCTAACACGACCTTCGAACCAAGGGGACGAAAGACATGCATACGCGACGTACCTTCTTGACCTCGACGGTGGCCGCGGCAGTGGCAGCCGCGCTCGTCGGCTGCGGACGCTCCGCTGATGACAACGGGCGGACCAGCACACCGAGCACGACTGGCGCTGCGGAGCCGGCCGCAACCGACAAGCGCCGCATCGGGCGCTCAGACATCGCGATCAGCCCGCTTGTGCTCGGCGGCAACGTCTTCGGCTGGACCGCCGATCGTGAGCGCTCCTTCGAAATCCTGGACCGCTTCGTCGAAGCGGGATTCGAGACCATCGACACGGCCGATGTGTATTCCCGCTGGGTACCAGGCAATCGCGGTGGCGAGTCCGAAACCATCATCGGCGAGTGGATGCGTAGTCGCGGCAACCGCGATCGCATCATCCTGATCACGAAGGGCGGCGGCGAGATGGAGGATTACAAGGGCTTGTCCGCCGCCACCTTGCAACGCGCCGTCGATGCTTCGTTGCAGCGGTTGCAGACGGACTACATAGACATTTATTTCTCCCACTTCCCTGACCCGCAGACGCCACACGAGGAGACACTCGCCGCCTATCAGAAACTCATCGAGGCGGGCAAGATCCGCATCATCGGCGCATCCAACTTCACTGCCGATCAAGTGCGTCAAGCGCTCGATGTCGCTGCCACGAACGGGCTGCCGCGTTACGAGATTCTGCAGCCACGCTACAACCTATACGATCGCGGCGACTTCGAGGGACCATTACGCGATCTGGCGATCGCCGAGGAGCTCGGCGTCATCACCTACTCCAGCCTCGCGAGCGGCTTCCTCACGGGCAAGTACCGGAGTGAGGCAGATCTGAGCCAAAGCCAACGCGGCGGCAGCGTCGCGCGCTACTTGAACGAACGCGGCATGCGCATTCTGGATGCGCTTGACGACGTTGCGCGCCGGCACAACGCTGCACCGGCGGACGTCGCCTTGGCCTGGATCATCGTCCGCGAAGGCGTGACCGCGCCCATCGCGAGCGCCACCAGCGTCGAGCAGCTGGACACGCTTGTTCGCGCTCCGGCGCTCGCCAAGGCCCTGACGAAGGAAGATCTCGAGCAGCTCGATCAAGCCAGCGCGGTCTGAGGAGGGCCGACAGGACGGCGCGTGTGAGCGCGCGCCGTCCTGACTCAGGCGCCGCGCCTCGTGGCTCTCTTTCGCGTCTGACGGTCACGGCGATCGAGCGGCAACGTCCGGCGCACAGGCCCGGTCGATCGTGACCGCAGCTCGGTGCCACAACGTAATGCAGCGAATGTTACATAAGTCTCCGCGCAACATTGTCGCTGCCGAGCCTCTGCACGCGCTTACGCGTAGGACGTGATTCACAACACGGCTTGCGGGCGCAGAGAAGCAGATGCTTCGCGCACCACGGAACGCGCCAAGGAAGCCATATGCCCCAGTCAACTTCCGCCAGCCATGCGGCGAGCGATCGCACGCAGCCTCTGAAGCGTGTGCATGAGCCCGGCGATCACCCCCACACAGACGACATGGACGCCGACGACGGCACCCAGGACACGGTTTATCTGGCTTTCGAGACGAGCGCAGTGCCCTTGGCTCCTAACCCGCAGGCAGGGGGTGACACCGCCGCCGTTGCGACGCAGGATGACCTGGCCCAGCTCATGCAAGCACAGGCGCTCGAGCTCGCCGCTACACGTGCGGAGCTGGCGCGACACGAGCGCGAACGCAATGAGCTGCAGCGCATGCTGAGCCTGCGTGAGCGATGGCTCGACGAGCTGCGACGAGAGCTCGAGGCCGCACAGGAAGCGCAGCGGCTGCTCGCCGCGCAGCTAGCCGACGCACGTGAAAAGGCCGCAGCGCTCGAGGCGCGCGTGCGCCAACAGGCAGAGCAGATCACTGTGTTGGAGGCACAGGCTGCCGAGCGCATGAGCGCGACCGCATTCGCGCACGGGTCGAGCCGCGGCTACCCGGCTCGATCCTCCGAGCCGCTGAAGATCGCCAATCCATCTCGACTGGAGCCGCTCGACGATGACGGCCCGCCCATCTCGTTGAACCGCAGGGTGATGACGATCGGACGAACACGCGACAACGACATCTGCATCGCGTCGGTGCTCGTCAGTCGCGACCATGCGCGCCTGCTCGTGAGCGAAGAAGGCGTCGTGCTGTACGACATCGGCAGCATCAACGGCTCGTTCGTCAACGACGAGCCAGTCAAGCGCCATGCTCTGCGGGACGGGGACATCGTCCGGTTTGCCGATCGCAAGTACCGATTCTCTGCATGAGAGCGGTTGCACGATCGAGGCAGCGCCTACCTCACTCGAGAAGCGTCCCCAGAAGCGCAGCGATGTGCCTCGCACCGGCAGGAGATCGCTCCCTCGATGGCACGACTCTGAGCGGACTTCCGCACGGACGAGCTTTGCCGTAACGTCGCGACTTCATTTGACTGGAAGACGCGATGTCATTGGTTTTCGTTCTGGCACTTCTTGGCCTGCTGGTCGCCGGCGCACGCGGCGTGCTGCTCGGCGCTCTGATCGGTGTCGTGCTGACATGGTTGCAGCGAGGCGCACTGCTGAAGCGCCTCGCGACGGTTCGAGCGCAGTTTCTCGAATCGACCTTCGCGGTCATGGGCGCGCTGTGCAAGGCCGACGGCGTCGTCACGCGCGATGAGATTGCGACAGCCGAGGCGCTGTTCCGACGATTACAACTGTCGAGCGAACAGCGTGAGCAGGCCAAGGCGGCTTTCAGACGCGGCAAGGCACCGGATTTCGATCTCGAGGGAGAAATCCGCAGGTTTGTAACCGTCTGCCGCGGGCAGCGGCTGCTCAAGATCATGTTCCTGCAGATCCAACTGTCCGCGATCGCAGGCGACGGTAACGTTCATCCCGCCGAGCACGAGATGCTGGTGCGCATCGCACGATTGCTCGGCTTGAGCGAGGTCGACGTCGCGCAGCTCGAGGCTCTGCTGCGCGCCGCGAGCGCCACGTCGGCCGGTCAGCGTGCGCGAGCGCGTTCGTCGCTCGATGATGCGTACGCTGCGCTGGGCCTCACACCTTCCGCGACGGACGCCGAGATCAAGCGTGCCTATCGCCGGCTCATGAGCCAAAACCACCCAGACAAGTTAGCCGGCAAGGGGCTACCCGAAAGCATGCGCCAGCTGGCCGAAGAGCGGGCGCGAGAGATCAACGCCGCCTACGAGATGATCAAGGAAGCGCGGGGCTTCACGTAGCGGCGGGTCCGGGTAACTGGGCGCTGGACTGCTGAGCAGAAACCGCGCAAAGCGCACGCCAGCTGCGTCCCAGCGCCACAAGACCCTCGTGGGCGCACCGACAGGTGTACACTTCTCATAGCTGTCGAAGGGGTGTGCGCACCATGGCTCGAGCGACTTCTTGGCCCCGTTTGCGAGCGACGAAACGCGAACGCCTCGCGCAGCCTCGCAAACGACATCTCACGCTTGCAGCAAGCATCTTCATAGCGAGCTGCCGCGGCACGGTCACGACCGACTTCACGGTCGACGCGCCCGCGGATGTGACTCTGCAGCAGGTGGTGGTACCGCTCGTCGCTGTCGAGTTCCTCCGGAACGACGGCAACATCGAAGTGTTCGAGCTCGACGATGCTCGCATCGACCTGCTCACTTTCGTGGGTGCCGTACCGGTCCGACTCCTAACGAACGAGAGACTTCGCGAGGGCACGTACACAGGCGTACGACTGTTGTTCGATGAGGCCGACACAGACGGCGCTTACGTCATCGACGGGCTCGGAGCACAGCGTGCGCTCACGATTACGAACGGCGAACACGCCCCGTTCAGCTATACCGTTAGAGACGACCGACGGAGCAACGAGGAGCTGACGCTTACGCTCGACCTGCGATTGTCCTTGAGCCGCAACGAGCGCAACGAGTATGCGTTGCAGCCTGCGCTGCGCTCAGTTCGCACCGAGGAAGCCGGCGATCTGCAGGGGCTCGTCTCTGCACCTTGCATCGACGACGCCACGGCAGTGGGCCGCGCTGCCGTCTACGTGTTCGAGGGTGCCGACGTCGTGCCGGACGATCGCGACGGACAAGGCATCGAGCCCTATGCGACGGCACCCGTCGCGCTCGATGCGGCCGGCATCGCTTACACCGTGCGTTTTCTTCCAGCGGGAACGTACACCATCGCGCTTGCGTGCAACGGATTCGAAGAGGATCCGCTCACGGACGACGATCTCGACTTTCGCTTCACGGCGACAGTTGAGATTCGGGCAGGCGAGATGACTCGTCGCGACATCGAAAGCTGACGTGCAACACCGAGCACGCTGCCCGAGGGGCGACGCTTGAGGCCGAAAAGGCCGAGCTGCCGTCTACCTGTCGTTCGCGGCAGGCGACGTGTCGATGCAGCCTGAGTCGGCGCAATCCTTGCCGGTTAGCGCTCTCGGCTCCAGAAAGCCATGACGGCGGAAGATCTCACGTGCTTTGGCCTGCGATAGATACTCGAGAAATGCCCTCGCCGCCGGCGAGGCAGGGCTGACGGCTGCTGCGGGATAGACGATCGGCGCGTGAGAGTGCTCGGGAAACCGATCGACCACACGTACACGCTTCTCGATGCTGGCATCCGTCTCGTACACGATACCGACCGGCGCTTCGCCTCGCATGACGTAGGTCAGCGCAGTGCGTACGTTCTCTGCGTAGACCAGCCGACGCTTCACCTGCTCCCACACGCCGAGCGCCATCAAAGCCTCGCGCGCATAACGCCCTGCTGGCACGATGTCCGGATCGCCGATCGCAAGCCGGCCGCGCCCGAGGTGCTCTGCAAGGGGGAAGCCAGGTGCGACCTGCAACTCGAGTGTACTGTTCCGCGGCGCAATGAGCACGAGCCGGTTCCCGACGAGATCGAAGCGCGTCGAAGGATCGATCAGCGCGCGCTCTTGCAAGTAATCCATCCAAGCGGCATCGGCGGAAATGAAGACTTCGGCGCGGGCGCCCAGCTCGATCTGTCTCGCAAGCGTCGAGCTCGCTGCAAAGGAAAATCGCACAACGCGTTCGCTTTGCGCGGCATACGCGCGCCCGATTTCCTCGAGTACATCGCTGAGCGATGCCGCCGCGAACACCAACACGGCGCGATCTGCGGGTCGATCCGCTTGCGCCCGAGCTGCTGGTGCGAGCAGACAGCAAAGGCATAACGCAGCGTACAGTGCGCGCTGAATCAATGTTCCTGCGCGCCCGGGCATGTTATGACGCCGAGACCAAGCGTCTCGATGCGAGCTTCTTTGCGAGGTCGTTCCACGCAGCTCAAGGGCTGGTCTTGCAAGTGATCGAAAGGCCTGCACGGCTCTTTGTGTCGATACGAGTCTCGCCGTTGGGAACCGTTTTCAAATGTGCCAGGAACTCGCGGATACCTTTGCTTCTCATGCTGACGTTGTGAGCCGTGAAGCAGCCTCCGACCGGCATTCGCGGCCACACGGCCTCGAAATAGCGCGTGTACCATTCTTTGTCCGCGTCGGAGAAGACGAAGTCGTACGGCTCGGACAGCGTCGGTACGAGCTCGTGCGCATCGGCGAGGCGCGCGTCAATGTAGGCGCTCAAGCCCGCCTCTTCGAAATTGCGCAGTGCGGTGCGGTGCCGTTCAGGGTCGATCTCGATAGTCGTCACCTTTCCGCCCGTCTTGCTCATACCCCACGCGATCCAGATCGTTGAATGGCCGGTCGATGTGCCGATCTCGAGCGCATTCTTGAATCCCTTCTCGACGATCAGGTCTCGCAACGTCCGCCCATCGACCTCGGGCACGTTCAGATCCCGCCAGGTGCCGCGACGACTATCGAGAAACGCCTGCACCCGGCGGTCCAGCTCGCTGAGTGTCTCCTGTGCCGCAACCGGGCTCGACCCGAGCGCTGCGGTGAACAAGAGAAGCCACAGGCACCGGCAATAGTAGCGACTCCGGCTCACATCACGCGAATGGCGCATCGCCTCACCTCTCGACGACGGACCAGGCCGTTCTATTCGAGCACGACTGCCGTCCCGCTGACGGACACCATCAGCATGCCGTTCTCTTTGCCCAGCACTTCATAGTCTATGTCCACTCCGACAACGGCGTTACCGCCGAGCGCCGTCGCGCGAGCAGCGAGCTCGTCGAAGGCCAGCTCGCGCGCACCTTGCAGCTCGCGCTCGTAGGTGCTGGAACGGCCGCCGACGATGTCGCGCAAACCCGCCAGCAAATCCTTGAACAAGTTCGCACCCAGCACCGCCTCGCCCGCGACGACGCCGCAGTACCTCGTGATCCGCCGCCCTTCGACGGTGTGCGTGGTCGTGATCAGCATTGCGATCTCCTGGAGCTCGTTGGCCAATGGTCAGGCAGATCGTAACGCGAGCATCCTCGATGCTGGGGAGTAGCAGAAGCGCGCCCCCTCCGGCATCTCGGTATTCCAGTAGACGCACGAGGACGTCTGCGTCGTTCCTAGACAGCACGCGGCACTCTGACAAACAGACACAGCGCGACGGCGTCCGTCACGACTCGACGAGGCCGAGACCAATGATGCCGGCGACGATCAGCCCTAGACACAGCAACCTGGCGAATGCGGCAGATTCACCGAACAGAGCAATCCCTAGGATGACCGTGCCGACCGCGCCGATCCCCGTCCAAACTGCATACGCCGTTCCGACCGGAAGCTCGCGCATTGCAATGCCCAGCAACGCGAGGCTGACAATCATGGACAGAACTGTCCAAAGTGTCGGCATGAGCCGGGTGAATCCGTCGGTGAACTTCAAACCGACCGCCCAGCCCATCTCGAACAAGCCCGCCAGAAAAAGAATAAGCCACGACATTAGAAATTCTCGTTGAAGATCATCCTCGAAGTGCAAGCGAACAGCCCCCGGACGGGGCGAGACATCTCTGCGGCAGTTGTAGCGGTATGTTACACCGTAGGTTGCATCCGATACCGTGTAGGCTGCCGCGAGTGATCGCCTCCTTGCGATCGGCACCTAAGCTCGCCGTTCCGCCACCCACCGCCCCGCTCTGCGACAACCTCGCAAGCACATGGTGTCGGCCGCGCAGTGCCTCCGAAAGACCTCGGGGGATGACTTTGACCGAACACGTCAACCGCGTTCTGTCTTGCGCTGCTCGGCACTGGTTAATAGTGCTGCGTCAAAGAGGAACACCGCCAAATGCGCCTCATCGCGCGATGTCTGCAGCGTGCAGGTGCTCGCACTTGGAACATCGTGCCTTCAACGATCTGGGCTCGCCGCGGGTTTGATCGAGCAACGTCGCGGCATCACAGCTAGCGTGATGATCCTGCATGGATCGTCGCGTCGACACACCCGATGAGTCGCAGTAAGTGCTCGAAGCTTTGCCGATCGCCATGTAGATGCGACAATGCGCGTCACAAACCGATGCCGTTCCAACAACTCCAATAAGATCGCCTCGGGGTAGTTATGCCAGTTCGAATCTCCGCAGCACTCAAGCACGCCTTCGTCTACAGCCTCTTCGCTGCGTTGTTCACATGGCCCACCCACGCCGACCCCGTTCCCGGGACACCCACCGATTCCGATTCTAGGACACCCACCGATTCCGTCCCCACGACAGCCTCCCCTTCCGAGACACCCACCGAAACCGGGACATCCATCGATTCGGGGACAGCCACCATTGAGTCCCCACTCCGTGCTCTTTGGGCGCGGGGTTCGGAACGATTCCAGCGTCGATGGCTTGTTGCGGGCCCGGTGGACGCCACCACGGCCGCAACGATCGATATGGCTTCGCTTCGGCCTGTCCCCGGGCAGCCGCTGCACGCCCAGACGCCCGACATACGCTGGTCTCCGCACACCTCGTGGGGCGACGTTGTGGATCTGACCCCGATCGTTGCTGCAGTTTCCAATGGCGCGAAACGAGACCGTGAGCAAGTCTTATTCGCCGCTGCTTCGCTTCCATCCCGTCAGACAACTGCAATGGAGCTCGCCGTCGGAAGTGAACGGCCCTATGACCTATGGGTGAACGGCGAGTTGAAACACGAACTGACGAACCCTGAGGTATTCACTCCGGATCGTCACCGCATCCCCGTGACGCTTCGACAAGGCGACAACTCGGTCTTGTTACGTTTTCACATTTCCTCCGGTGGCACGTCGCGCTTCAGCCTGCGCGCGGTGCCGCGCGGTGCCGCGTTGAAAAGAGTCGATGAGATCGCGCCTTCGATCCTGGCTGCGGACAGCAACAGCCTCGCTGTGCAAACACATTTCGCGGAAGAACCGAACACGGCGCCGGTCAGCGTTGCGGTGATCCGCGCTGGAGGTACTGTTCTTGCCCAACAACGTACAGAGCGAGGCAGTGTTGTTCGCTTCGATGTATCGCGATGGCCCGATGGCGCCTACGAAATTCGTCTATCGACATCGGACGCGTGGGGGCAGCCGGTCATTCGCCACCTACCTTGGTACAAGGGCGATGCGATCGCCGGCGTGCGCGAACTGATGGACGCGGCTCAAGCTGCCCCTCGCAATGCCTACGGAGACACGATTCGAATGCTTGCTGCCATGGTGCAAGACCGTCTGGGCGGCTCGCTCGAGCACGTGCTCCCGGACGCCTGGCGACTCGTGCACTCGCCCTTGATGGAATTCGAGGAGCTGCGACTCGAAGCGGAGGGTCAGCAAGCCCGGGTGCGTCCAGGCGGCTTCGTTCGCATCTTCTACACAGACGAGACAGATGGCTCGACGCAATTCTGCCGGGCACACCTACCAAGCGACTACTCGAGCGCCCAACGCTGGCCGCTGATCGCCTCCCTGCACGGCTACAACGGCGCAAACCCAGAATATATCGGCTGGTGGAGCGTGGACGAACGTCACCATCGCGTCGCTGACGCGAGGCCGGTGATCGTGCTCCAGCCGCACGGGCGCGGCAACGCCCAGTACATCGGAATTGGGGAACGCGATGTCTTGCGATGCATCGCCGAAGCGAAACGCATGTTCTCGGTCGATGACGATCGCGTGTACCTAACGGGTGAGTCGATGGGTGGCCATGGTACGTGGTGGATCGCCTCCCGCCACCCGGATCTGTTTGCCGCTGCCGCGCCTGTCTTCGGTGGATGGGATTTTCGTGTCACAAATGTGTCGGGACCTTCAATGACGAGTGCTCCGAGAACGCCATTAGAGGCATTCTCGCTCGAGCGCTCGAGCTCTTTCGCTCAAGCGGAGAATCTGCTGCACGTTCCGCTGCTGGTCATTCATGGAGACGCCGATGCAACGGTTAGCGTCGAAAATTCGCGGCACGCTGTAAAGCTACTGCAGCGCTGGGGCTACGACGTCAAGTATCACGAGATGCCTGGATGGGATCACGAGGATCTTGGTCAAGACATCGCGATCACCGACTGGCTACTTCGCCACAAGCGTGTTTCGCTGCCGAGGACGGTGCGGCTGCGGTCCCCGGACTTGGAGGGTGCGTCGGCTTACTGGTTCAGTGTGCGGACATTCGAGAATCCCGCGGAGATCATTCGTGTAGATGCCGAGGTGTTACAGCCGGGCGTCGTGAGAGTTGATACCTCCAATGTTGCCTCCTTCGCGCTGGAGCTGCCCGCTGCGTTTCGCGCGTCAAACGGCACCTTAAAGGTCATCTGGAATGGCGAAGAACACAAGTTCGCCGCCGGACATGGGACGGTCGAGCTCAGCACCGCGCCGCGGTCGCGACTGTACAAGCGCGCCGGGATGGAAGGCCCGCTCTCAGCGGTCATCAATACACCGTTTGCACTCGTGGTCGGCACGATTTCGCCCGATGCGCGCATGCGCGAGATCATTCAAGCTCAGGCCGAGCGATTCATACAATCGTGGAAGAGCTGGCAGCATCAGCCGATTCGTGTCTTCAAGGACACCCAAGTCTCCCGCGCGGAGCAACAGTCCTACTCGCTAATTTTGCTGGGCGGCGCAAGAGAGAACGCCGTGACGAAGCGGCTGGCAGGCAAGCTTCCCTTCAGCGCCTCCGAAACGGTGATAACCGTCGATGACCGACCGTTCCCGGTGCGGGACGCGGTCCTGCAGGCGATTTATCCGAGCCCGGTGGTCGATAACCGCTACGTGTACGTTGTCATGCCTACTTCGGCGGACGGTATGTATTTCTGGCAACCACAAATCGTGGACTTCCAAATCGGCCGTCCACTTAGCACATTCGACTGGTTGATCCAAGACGGCCGCCGTCCACCACCTGGCACGACCGATCCGCATGCCGCCCATGTGGCCTATGGGGTATTCGATGCGTCTTGGCGGCGCAACGACCGTTGGACTGTGACACGCAACGAGGAAGAAGTCGCGCGCTGGACACTGCGCAAAGCGCCTTCGAAAGACTTCCGACCATCACCAGCCGCGCTCGAGGCAGTTGCCGGCCGATACGAGCTCTTCCCAGGCTTCGTTATCACGTTCCGAGTCGAGGACGACAAGCTCGTGGTTGATATTCCTGATCAACCGTCGATAGTAACGGTCGCTGAGAGCGAAGCCCTCTTCGTCGACCCTGTTTCTGGTCGCGTGGTCGAATTTCTCCGTGACGACAATGGTGTGGTTAGCGCTGCATCTATCGATGGTGCGGGTGGAACGATCCTCATGGCGCGACGCGTACCATAAGCCATTATGGCCTGGGATGGCCTGGGAGGACACCCATCTACTTTGTTGGCCTGGGAGGACACCCATCTACTTTGTTGATGTTGGCCTGGGAGGACACCCATCTACTTTGTTGACGAGCGAATGACCGGACACCCAAGTACTTTCAGATGGACAACTCTCGCGATGAATGTTCCTAGCGTCGCGACCGCTGCACGCCAGCGACGGGTCAAGGCCCCATCGACTCGCTGCGCAGAAAGCAGGCGTTAGGCTCCGTCCGCTATCGTCCAGATGATGAGTACCAAGGGAATCATGCTCGTCGCGAAAAGGCGTTCTGCGTGTAGGGAAGTGAGAATGGAAAACACCATGCGCTGCTGGGAAACCGCAACGCTCTAAGCACGCCTCATGCCATAGTAAACAGGCGTGCCGTTTGATACATACCTCTTATCCAGCTCTGCCCCAGAGCCTTGGCGTGGAGCCGCATACGTTCAAGTCTGCCTACTGCGCGGCCGAATACACAGCTGCGCGTGCGCATCGCTGTTCGCCAGCCTTTCGCGTCTATGTGCAAGCGCAACAGAATCGGCGGTAGTGCTCTATCGATCGATCCTCTCTTGTCATGTCGTCGGGCACGTCCTGTCCAATCTATCAACCGAATGTAGTCCACTCGCCTAAACGGAATGGCTGTAGAGCTACTCCTGCGTTCGTCCTGGAACGGCATCAACTTCACGGGCCTATCGGGCGAGCTTCGACGGCCAAGACGTATGCAGCGAATCCGCTCGTAGATCGAAGTAAATTCCGATTCTTCTGGGGTTTTAGCAATGCCGGCGCGCACTGGATTGAGGTCGACATACGCCATCGCCGTCAGAAGACCCGCTTCATCAAGCAAGGCTTGTGACTTGAAGCGTCCTTCCCAGAATCGACCAGTGCAATCGTCCTCAGCGTTGGCCCGTCGAGCAAGGTATTCGTTGAGGCAACGCATGAACCAACTCACATCGTACAGTCGTTGGCGTCGTTGCTCCACGAACTCGCGTGCCAAAGACCGCTCGGCCTCGCTAGCCGTCCCAGACATTGAGCGTTCCACGATCTCTGGGATTGAGAATAACTCACGCCAACGCTCGATAACTTCCTTCTCCGACCATGCGTGAGCTCGTGCTCGATCTACATGCAGAACAAGATGATAGTGATCGCTCATCACAGCATACGCGCACACGTCGATCGCAAAGACGGACGTCAGCTGCTGCAATCTATCAAGCACCCATGCCTTCCGATGCGAGTAGTCGCGGCCAGCATATTCGTCTACGCCCCACAACCAGGCGCGCCGAACGCACCGTGAGATGACGTGATAATAGGGCGTATCTTCAAGCGAAATGAGGGTCTTACGTGGGTATGTCATGCTGCACCTTGCTGATCCCTGGTACCAAGCATGACCAATCACTTACGATTCGGAAGATGTAATTTCTTGGCAAGTTCTGAAGAAATCGACCACTGCTGCGCCGATGTCCGCTTCCGTCGTATCGATGGGTGTCCGTGACACGTCCGGGAGACGGCGAACGCTGCAGTCGTCGGCTCCAGAGGCAAGACTGATGGGTGTCCATAAGCGCAAGACTAAGTGGGTGTCCGCGCAATAGGCGCGCATTAGGCGCGATTCCTAGACATTCCGAACTCCGTATTGGGGGATATTTGTGATGAAACCTCGCGTGCTGATGATACTAATGACGAGCCTTGTCCTTTCAGACATCGCCGGCGTAGCTGCCGAAGATGACTCTTCCGTGGCCGCCTTGCCGGATCTTTCGCTCAAGAAGGCATACCAGGACGCCTTTCTGATCGGCACCGCAGTCAATCACGCAATCGTCACTGGTGAGGACGCACGCGCGCAGGCGCTCGTACCGATCCACTTCAACAGCATCACCGCAGAAAACGTCCTCAAAGCCGAGGCGGTCAATCCGGAGCCAGGTGTCTACAACTTCGGGCCCGCCGACGCGTTTGTCGAGTTCGGCGAAAAACACAACATGTTCATCATCGGCCACACCCTCGTCTGGCACAACCAAACCCCCGAGTGGTTCTTTCTCGACGAGGACGGTAAGCCCAACACGCGCGAAGCACAGATCGAGCGCATGCGCCATCACATCGAGGTGGTCGCCGGGCGTTACAAGGGCCGTATCCACGCCTGGGACGTCGTCAACGAGGTCATCGGCGAAGACGGCCAATATCGCGCGACGAAGTGGGTGTCCGCGATCGGTGACGGCAACGAGCTCGTCCGCCTCGCATTCCAGTTTGCGCATCAGTACGCGCCGGATGCGGAGCTCTATTACAACGACTTCAACGCCTGGCGCCCGGAGAAGCGCGATGGCATCGTCCGGATGGTCAAGATGCTCCAGGATGCCGGTGTTCGCATCGACGGCATCGGCATTCAGGGCCATTGGGGGCTCAACTACCCGAGCGCCGCAGACATCGAAGCCGCAATCGACGCCTATGCTGCTCTGGGCGTGAAGGTGATGATCACGGAGCTCGACATCGATGTGCTACCGCTCACGAAGGAGGGCCAGATCATCGGTACTGGCATGATGCATCCGCAGTTTCAATTGCCCGAGTTCAAACACTTTCTCGATCCGTACCAGAACGGTCTGCCGGCGGATGTCGAGCGACAGCTCGCCGCTCGCTACGCGGAGCTCTTCCGGATCTTCTACAACCGGCGCCACGCTATCCATCGCGTCACGCTTTGGGGTGTGCACGATGCGATGAGCTGGAAGAACGACTATCCAATCCCGAATCGCACGAACTATCCGCTGCTGTTCGACCGCGCATACCAAGCCAAGCCGGCCTTTCACGCGGTCCTCAAGATACCGAGCGAGGTGTCTCGCGATGAGAGCACGTAGCGTGCACCCGCGGTTTACGAGGAGCGTCGAGTGTCATTCATCGCACTGCAAAGGTTCGTTGCAGCGCACGACCGCATAAGAACGTGAACGTTTACGGGCACCCGATAATCACCATCGGCACGGCCAAGCTGACAAGGCACACATGTCGTCGTTGTGTTCCTTCTGAGCGTCGCGCCAGACAACGCTCCCGCGCATGGGTCATTCTCTCGCCGCCACGCATTCTCTTTCGCACGTACAAGAGCACCTATTGCGCCGCAGCAGAGATCGCTGCTTAACTGAGCCGAGCGAGTGGAGTATCTTGACGCATCAACGATCCACCAGAAGCGCGGAGGTCAGAGCAACGATGCGATCCGTCATTGCTGCCCTGTGCGGATTGATGCTGGCTTTCCTTGTGAGCGGCTCATCGACGAGCGCAGCAGAGCAGGCGCGGATGAGAGTCTTGGACGGACAGGACATTCGCGGCAAGGTCTTACGTCGACTGGGTCTGCCCAACCGAGACTATTGCGACCAGGAATGTCTACATGAAGAGCGCTGTGTTGCGACGCGATGGGGGTTCATAGAAGGCTCTACACCCGGACAATGCCAGCTCCTGACAGGCCAGCTCGTCTACAGCACGCCGCGCGAGCTCAAGACATACGACGGGGAACGCATCATCGTCGTCGTAAGCCTGAAAGAGTGACCTGTACGCAAACGGCGTCGGGTCCGTTCATGCGAGTCGACGTCGACGCTGACTCTGCGCGCTGAGCACCTCAGAACAGGTGCTCCTCGAGCAACAGAGTCACAAAGCGGATCCCCGCTCCGCCGCCTTCTTTCATCCTCTGGAGCGGCGCCTGTCCGTTCAACCTCGGATGCGCGGACGTTATCCACTTTCTCCTCAAATGCGGATGTTCTGGGTAGAGCATCGAGAGATATCGATAGATGCGCAGCAGCGAACGTCCTCGCTCGACAAGCTGCATCGAGCTCGCCAGCGCTCCAGCGGCCCGCATCGACGTCAGTACGTCCAGGTCGTGCGCGTCCAAGCCGAGCAATAGCGCCTGATCGCGCTCGGACAGCTCCCATTCGTCGAACAGCTTGAAGAGCGCCTTGGCCAACAAGCGTCGATCTTGCTCCGCGCTCCCAGTCACACCGCTGCTCATCTCGAGCTCCTGGATCTCTAACCCAAAGAACTGCCAGCGCCACCTCACATCCTAACCCCATCCGAGCCCGCCACCGGTTTCTCATCGTGCCGCGCGCAAGTCGCGGAACAGCTATCGGTGGTCGCTGCTTTCGTTAAGTAGCGCTGCAACGGGTGCTCTTCGAGGTTCACCAATGGCCGGCAAAGGGAATTCTAGACCCACGGCGGCAAGTTGGCGCTGGTGGCCGAGCTCGCAGGATGCCGATTGTCCGCACTGCGGCTTGCTGTACGTCTACGGTACCGAGCGGTCGTGCCACGTTGTGACAGCGACCGTTGTGCTCCCTGCACGGCGCTCCGTCAGGGGCATCGGCTATGTCCCGACTGCGCGTCCACTTCACGAGCCTCGAGAAAAGGTCGATCGGCATGACGCGCGCGGTCTGGAAAGGCCAACTCGTCGTCGGCCCGCACGAGATACCGATCAAGCTGTACGCAGCGATCGAGGATCGCAAGACGCACTCCCACCTCCTTCATGACAAGGATAACGCGCCGGTCGAGCAGCAGATCGTGTGCAAAGACACAGGCGAAAAATCGCGAAGGTAGATCGTCGCAAGGCGTATCCGCTCGGGCGCGATACTGCCGTGATCCTGCAGCCGGAAGAGCTCCCAGCGCTCGCGCCCGCTGCTTCGCGCAACATTCAGCTGTGTCGCTTCGTCGAGCCTGCCCTTCTGAGCGATCAGTGGTACGAACGCCCTTATTACCTGGGACCAGATGGGCACGAGGTCGATTACTTCGCCTTAGCCGAAGCGCTCCGCAGGCGCAAGTCAGTGGGCATCGCACGCTGGGTAATGTGCAAGAAGCGCTACCTGGGCGCGCTGTATTTGCAGGACACCCACCTAATTATGATCACTCTGCAGTGTATTTGCAGGACACCCACCTAATTATGATCACTCTGCAGCGAGCGGAGCAGGTGCTCACCTTTTCCAATGTCGATATCCCGAGGCAAGCGTGCCGAAAGAAGGCGAGCTCGAGCTGGCCACGCGGCTCATCGCATCGATCACGGGGGACTTCGAGCCGGCACTGTGGCGAGACAACCATCGCCAACGTGTGCGCGACCTAATCGAAAGCAGTCGGGCAAGAAGCCGGTCCCGCTCGCAACCCAGTGGAAAGCTGCATACCGCAAAAGGAAGGGGAACTTTCGGCCGCGAAGGTACAGCAGCTCTTCGAAGAAATCGACCGGCTGCTGAAGCTCGCTGCCGAGCTAGACGTCGCCGGTCGCAGCAGGATGAGCAAGCGTGAGCTACTCCGAACCATTCGACGCGTGCGCTGAGCGGCGTGGAGGGGCAGAATTCAGACGCTGCAAGCAAGAATTGCGCACTTTCGTGCGTGCAACTTGCGATGATTGATCCTGCCAACGTAAGTTGTCGCTTCGTGACCCATGGAGCGCCGGTCCGCTGCCGCTCTTGACCGCCACCATCGAGGAGATGTCGCATGCCCCTGCATCGTCGTGCTTTCGTCAAAGTGACCGGCGCCGCACTGACGCTAGGCGTATTGCCGTCAGGCATTCGCGCCGCTGAAGTCGAGAAAAGAAAAATCGGCATCATTGGATCCGGCAATGTCGGTAGCGCAATCGGCAGCGTATGGGTAAGGCACGGTCACCAAGTGATGTTCTCGTCGCGAACGATCGAGAATGACCGAGCGCTTGCGGCCAAGCTTGGTGCCAATGCGCGGGCAGGCACACCGCTTGAAGCGGCGCAGTTCGGAGAGGTGCTGCTGTTCGCGGTGCCATATCGAGCGTTGCCTGAGCTCGGTGAGACCCTACGTAGCGCCTTGAACGGCAAGGTCGTCATCGACGCCTGTAACCCATTCCCCGGGCGCGACGGCGAGGTCGCCAATGAAGCACGCAGGATCGGCGTCGGCCTGATGTCGGCGAAGCTCTTGCCGGGAGCACGCATCGTACGCGCCTTCAATGCGATCGGCGCGGCCCGTATGGGTCGCGCACATGAGGAGCCGGGGAAGGTAGGCATGCCGATCGCTGGCGACGACCAAGCCGCAATCGAGATCGCATCGCAGCTCATCCGAGACATCGGGTACGAACCGGTCCTCATCGGCGGGCTGGAGATGGGCAACTACTTGATGCCCGGTACTCCCCTCGCGGGCGAGCGATCGCCTGAGGAGATCCGCCGGATCGTAGCGACGCTACATCGATGAGCGCGCGCAGGACGATTTGCCGACATCTAGGCTGTTCGACCGAGCCACGCGGATCCGGAACCAGCTGTGGGTTCCTGCGTTCTATGAGCAAGGATGGAGCCTCTAGTTGGTAACAGAGACACGGTCCTTGCAGGTTGAAAGTCCTGTGCGTGTACCGCGTTACCCTGCTTACTGGGTTTGAGGCTCCATTCTTTTGTGCTCTCCCTTTCCAACCATAACGAGCGGCGCTCGATGCGCGTAAGCTCTTCCTAGCGATCATTCCGCGGTGCCCAACGCGCCGGCGTCCATCCTCGACCTGTCGGATCGACCGCGATCAAGTCGTCTTTAAGGTGTCGCAGCCCACAGAACAACGAAGGCTCGACACTTGGCACCGAATTCCAACTATTGCGGAGTGAAACATGTCTAAAGTGAAAGTCTTGGCTGTTGCAGTCTCGATCGATGGATTTGGTGCCGGTCCGCAGCAAAGTCTCGAAGCGCCGCTGGGGCTAGGCGGCGAAAAGCTGCACGAATGGATGTTTCAGACACGCACGTTCAGGAGGATGTTCGGAGAAGCCGGCGGCTCTGAAGGCATAGATGATCAGTTCGTCAAGCAGAGCTTCGACAACATTGGCGCCTGGATCATAGGCCGCAACATGTTCGGGCCAGTACGCGGCCCGTGGCCGGATGAGTCGTGGAAAGGGTGGTGGGGCGACAATCCACCCTTTCACGCGCCCGTGTTCGTGCTCACCCATTACCCTCGAGAATCCCTCACCATGGCGGGCAACACGACGTTTCACTTCGTCACCGAAGGCATTCACGATGCGCTCGCTCGTGCGAAACAGAGCGCAGGAGACAAGGACGTTCGCATCGGCGGCGGCATGGCCACCATTCGTCAGTACCTGTTAGCAGGGCTCGTCGATGAGATGCACCTTGCGCTCTCGCCTGTTCTGTTGGGCAGAGGAGAAGCACTTTGGACTGGCATCGACCTCGACGCGGCGGGGTATGAGTGCACCGCGCACGTGGCTACAGAAAAGGCGGTGCACCTCTTGATTTCCCGACGACGAGGCCGCTGATCCGCCGAAGAGCTGGACGGTTGCTCTGCACGAGCGCGATTTGCATAAGGAAGTCCGCTGCGCGCCACCCCTCGCGCATTCGCAGCTACGCGGGAGCGGCGCGCGCGGACGCGACCGATACAGCCCTGGCTCGCCTCGGTCTCGCGCCGTTCATGTCGGCAGCGCCCAATAAACTGGGGATGGCGCCGATGCTGTTTATTGCCCCGCCGGAATGATCCGGTGGTTGTCCTGAGACCCGATCATTCGGTGGGTGTCCTGGACCAGCGGTGGGTGTCCTGGACCAGCGCTGTGCCAACGAGGGTGCTCGCGTATCATGTGTGCTCGTGACAGGGAGGACTGATGTCGATGTACACCCTCTACTATTCCCCGGGCGCGGCCAGCATGGCTGTCCATTGGATGCTCATCGAGCTCGGGGTCCCTTTCGAAGCGAAGCGGGTAAACATCAATGCGGGAGAGCAACGTTCTCCCGAGTACCTGCGCATCAACCCGGCTGGTCGGGTACCAACCCTGCTGATCGACGGAATCCCCTATACCGAATCTGCAGCCCTGCTGATGCTGCTCGCCGAGCGCCATCCTGAAAAGGGCCTCGCGCCACAACCCGACGCGCCTGCGCGAGCCGCTTGGCTTGAAACGATGATCTATCTCGCGAACACGCTCTTGCCGGCCATGCGCGATTGGTTCTACGCCGAAAAGGATGGCGACCCGGAGGGTGCCGATGCGGTCAAGTCTCTGGCGCGTCGGCGCATCGAAGGCGCGTGGGATCGTCTCGACGCAGCGCTCTCCGACGGTCGCACGTACCTGGTGGGTGAGAAGTTGAGCACCGCAGACCTGCTTGCCACCATGCTGATGCGTTGGGCACGCAACATGCCCCGACCAGCGACCTCCTGGCCGCATCTTGCGTCATACATTCAGCGGATGCGCGCCCTACCGTCGTTCATCGAAGTAAACGATCGCGAGGGGCTCACCGATTGGCGCAATTGAGCAGCACGCGCGCCAGCGATCTATCCGTCGTGCGGACAATATTTCGAACTGCGACCTCGCGCGCGTAACGTGCGCACCCAGATGTCGAGCGGGCCGTCCTGTGACGGCTCGCTCTTGGGCAGTCGATCGCGAGACAGGACGATGGCGCTTTGAATGGCGCTTGAAAAGCGCCCGAATCGAGCATGGTGAGCGTCCATCCCTTGCTCGAAGACCGCCATCAGGCAGGCTGCCAGCAGATCGCATGTCGCACGGGCGATGTGCGGTGCTTGGCTGCGTTGCGTCGTAGGCAGTTGGCGCACGAGCGCGAGCAAGTAGTTATTGAAAAGCCGACTGTATCCCGAATCGAGCACGAGCCCGTGCAGATCGGCTCCGCGCGGCAGCAACGGCTCGATGGTGTCGCGCGGCACGACGAACGAAATACATTCGGCCGCAGTTGCGCGGGTCTTGGTGGTCCGCGCGAGATCGAGGATGGACAGCATTCCAGGTCGCACCTCGATGGGCTTGCCGTCGACTTCGCCGGTATATCCGCCTTCGGTATAGAGCTGCACGAGATAGTGATCGAGGAGATCCACGCGCGCGTGCTGCGCCGTACGCACGAATCGCTGCGCCTCGAAGCGGGTGCGCGCCAAGACCAGATCACCCAAGTGAAAGCCCTGCGCGACGGCCAGGAAGCCGTCGTCGCGCGGCATCTCGACGGGGCTCACTTTGAACACGAACGAGATGTATTCGCGCCAGGCGTCAAATTGCTCGCGCGCCTGAAAGACCGTGGTTTCGAACGACGTCGATGGGATGAGCGATGTGTCGGCAGGGGCGCTTGTCATTTAACAATTGAACGGAACATTCGCACCTGCGGTCAACAATGGCATCGCTCCACGTGTCCAGTTTCCGACCCACGTCACAGGTTCTTGAGTCGGCTGAACTCAATCCACCAAAGGGGTCAGGCCAATCAGATCAGCGGCGAATGACGACCTCGGAACCGTCGTATCGAACCGCAACGTCTGCCGGTGCATCGAGATCCGCCGGCGGCTTGCTGCCCTCGGCGATCCAACGCACACGAAACTCTCGTTCTTGCAGCATGCCTGCATAGCTGCCGATGCGCTGACCGATCGTGAGCGTGTCGTTCTCGGCATCGTAGCGCAGCGGAATGCGCACGAACTCGCCCTGCTCATAGGCGTAAGTTTCGCCATCATCTTCGTAGAGGTCGAAGCGACCATCGGCACCCGTGAAGACGAACAGCGTCATGGGATCGGCGGGCTTCTCGGACGTGTATTGGATGGCGGGGCCAATCGGCACGATCGAGCCCGCCCGCACGTAGAGCGGCATGCGAACGAGCGGGGTATCAGCGATCACCGTCTGGCCTCCAGCCAGTTTCTCGCCGGAATTGAAGTCGTACCAGTCGGCTCCTGCCGGGAGATAGACCTTCCGCGAGCGCGCCTTGTACTCGGTGACCGGTGCGACGAGGAACGCTTTTCCGAACAGGTACTGATCGCGCACATTGAGCGCGGCGGCGTCCGATGCGAAATCCATCGCCAGACCACGCATGATCGATGCGTCGCGATGATAAGTATCTGCCGCGAGCGTGTAGATGTACGGCAGCAATCGATAGCGCAAGCGGGTGTACCACACCAGGCTGTCGTAGATCTCGGAGCCCGTCGGCGCGAGATGGTATATCTCTCGATAGGGGAACTCTCCGTGAGAACGGAACAGCGGAGCGAACGCACCGAACTGAAACCAGCGCAGGTTGAGCTCGCGCCATTCGGCGAGATCCTCCGGCGCCGGCTTCTCGGTGTGATAGCGAGTCTCGTTCGAGAACCCGCCAATGTCGAACGTCCAGTTCGGCAGTCCTGAGTAGCTCGTGCTCACGCCGGCCGCAATCTGATCGTAAAGATCGTCCCAGCGCGACACGATGTCGCCGCTCCACACGGCAGCGGCGTGGCGCTGGATACCCGCAGTTCCGGAGCGCGTGAGAATGAACACGCGTTGGTTTGGACGAGCTGCGCGCGCGCCCTCGTACACACCTTGGGCGTGCACGAGCGCGTAGGTGTTGAAGTACTCGTCTGCGGGTCCGAGCGCCGTCGGACCGATGCGCGCCTTGAGCGAATCGATATCGAGATTCGAGTGCACATCGGGCTCGGTGGAATCGAGCCACCATGCGTCGATGCCGAGCACACCCAGCTTCTCGTTCACCTGACGCCAGAAGATCTCACGTGCTTCCTTGGAATACGGATCGTAGAAGGACGATAGATAACCAGGCCCGACCCAGTCCTTTGCACCCGCCTCGATGTTGCCGCGATACATGAAGCCCGCTGCATCGAGCTCCTTGAAGTGGGCTGTGGTCGGATAGAACTTCGGCCACACCGAGATCATCAGCCGTGCGTTCTGCCGATGAACCTCATCGACCATCGCTTTCGGATCCGGGAAGCGCGACTCGTCGAACTCATGCGAGCCCCATGCATCCTCCTTCCAGTAGAACCAGTCGAGCACGATGTTGTCGAGCGGAATCCTGCGCTTGCGATACTCGGCGACGACGTCCAGGAGCTCCTTCTGCGTCTTGTAGCGCTGGCGGCTTTGCCAGAAGCCGTACGCCCACTTCGGCAGCAGCACGGCCTTGCCGGTGAGCTCGCGATATCCCGCGATGACATCGTCCTGAGAATCTCCCGCGATGAAGTAGTAGTCCACTGCGCGGCCGACATCGGAAGTGAACGTGATGGAATGGCGCTCGGCATCCGGCAACGGATCGTTGTGGAGCAGCGCAATGTAACCACCTTCGGGAATCCACTCGAGCTTGAATCGCACCGGCTCACCTGCCTTCATCGGCACATCGATGTTGTGGTACCAGGGATTCCAGTTCTGGCGCCAACGGTCGAGCAGGAGCGCGTCGTCGAAATACACTTTGAAATATCCGCTGCCGTAGACCTTAAACTTGTGCACGCCGTCCCGCTCGCTTTCGAGCGTGCCTTCCCAGACCACCGACTGGTTGTCCAGGATGCTCGGCGGGGCACCGGCAACCGGTTCCTCCCCTGTCAGCAACTCCTTCGGCCAATTGAAGCGATCACGAATGTGCTGATAGTTGATGTCTGGCTCGACGCGTTCCAGCTTCAGCTCTCCGTCGATGAAATAGCGCGCGGTGAATCCACCTTCCTTGCCGTTTGCATCCCTGATCTTCAGATCACGCGAGACGAGCCCATACGGACGAGGATTCCCAAGCCGCGTGATGCCGTTGTTGTCCCACAGGATTCCGTAGTTGCGGGCCGAGACGATGAACGGCACCGCAATAGCCAGGTTGTGCTGAGCAAGCTCCACATCCTCGCCATTGAGATTGAGCAGCGCATCTTGATGCTGGCCGGCACCATAGAACGCCTCGCGAGTGCCGGCGTTGAAACGTCGCATCACGCCGGAGGCCGGCGGCGAGGCAAGCGGCTCCTCAGTGAGCAATACTGAGCCGTCGGCGTCCTTGAACGTCACTGCACCGTTAGCAAGTGACACATACGCGCTCAGACGAGCCGTCGTCAGCACGACCTCGCCGCCACGCCGCTCGACCTTGAACTCTGGCGTGGGCTTCGTTGACTCGACGACCATCAAGCTCTTCGGCGGCTCGATGCTCGGATCGTCCACCGCCGTCACGCGCACCGTGCGATCTGTCCGCACCTCCAAGCGTACGCGTCGCTGAGCATTCTCGCCGGGTGTTACCACCAAGCCGGTTTCGGTTTGAACGAAGGTTCCTTCCGGCGCCGACGTGCAAGCTGCCAAGAGAAGGAAACACGACCAGCGTGAGATCGCTTTCATCGGTAGCCTCAATCGAGATGATCGGCGAGTCTTATTCGTTGTTCTGTCCATTCGCGGCGGCCGCACGACGCGCGACTCGAGCGTGCGCCACACGCAGGCGTCCCGTGCGAATCGTCGCGCCGAGATGCTTCAGTAATGTGAGGCTCTCGCCTCGCCGGCGCAGAGCCCCGCACTCATCAGAAGGTCACACGTATGGTCGCTGCGATGCGGCGGTCGAACGTGAACCACGCATTCCGGTAGAGCCGAGTATCGATGTAGTCCACATTGTACTCCGGTGTCGCGGCGTCGGCCTCCAATGAATACTTGTATGGACCGACCAGCAACCGCTGCGTGGTGTTGCTGATGTTGTTTGCTTCCAAGCCGATCTGCACGTGGTCGTTGACGCGGAAGAAAACGGAGGCATCCAGCTTTCCGAAGTCGTCGTTCCATACGGTGCCTTTGCCGTCGCCGTCCATGGTCGTCAGCAACCAGCGTTCGCGCCAGTTATAGGCAAGGCGCGCTTCGATCGGACCGCGCTGGTACATCAACATGGCGTTGTATGCCTTCGGCGAGAGTCCCTCTAACGGCAATCCAGGAGGTGTGGTCGCGCCGGCGGTCGGACCAGGGGCACCCTTGCTGTCCACACGTGTGAAATTCCCCTGGAAGCCCAATCCTTTCAGGATTCCGGGCAGGAAGTCGAAGAACTGGGAATAACCGACTTCGAAGCCGCGGATGATGCCTTTGTCTCCGTTGACGGTGGTCTGCACCACCCAGTCCTGGCCGAAATGGTTCTGCCGCTGGGTGCCGTTGATGAAATAATCCTTCACGTCCTTGTAGAAGACCGTCGCCGTCAGCGCGCCTTGCTGAGCGAAGTACCATTCCAGCGCCGTGTCGAACTGTGCTGCCTGCATCGGCTTGAGCCATGGATTGCCGCCGTCGCCGGTGAAGGACGTCACCGTCTGGGAGATAGGCGTCGGCGGATCCGTCGTGGTGTCGACCACCTCCTCAATGCTGCCGCCCAACGAGACGTGTGCGCGGAGCTGGTCGAACGTCGGACGTGCGATCGCCTTGGAGAACGCAAAGCGCCATTGCAGGTCGGGCGTGAGCTTCAGCCGCAGATTCAAGCTGGGCAACACGTTGGAGTAGCTGCCCTCCTGCGTGACCGCGATGGTAGCGCCGCTGCCCAACGCCGCCACATTCGGCGGCAACAGCGCATACGAGGTCCAATCCGGCTGCTGCACGTATCCCGACGCTGCGGTCTCCGTTTTCACGTAGCGCACGCCGACGTTGCCATCGAGCGGGAAAGCACCCACATCACCGGCGAAACGCAACAGCACGTAGGCTGCGTACGTGTCCTCGCTTTGACGATTGGTATCTTCGAGTAGAAATTTGTCCGGTTGCCACCCCGAGCCAGGCCCGTTGATCTGGGCTTGGGCGAGCAAGTCGCCGTTGCTCTTCAGGTTGCGCACCAGGTCGTCGCTTGCCACCCAGAGACCGGACGGCAGATTCGTCTTGCCGCGGTAGAAATTGTCGAACGTGAACAAGCGTGAGTGCGCGGTCAAATAGCGATCGAGCGGCGCCACCTGACCCGGCCAGCCGCCTGCAGAGTTGCCCATCCACCACTCGGTGATGGGTTGCCAGTTGTAGCCGGTGTCCTTGTTGGTGGCCTTCCGGTCGGCGACACGGATGCCTGCGCGTAACGACTGCAGCCATCCTGACTCGATCTGATAGTTCACATCGAGACGCGCGGCACGCTCATCGCCGACATTGTCTTGCGTCATGTCCATGCCCGCCGCCCAGTAGTAGTTGGCGGGATCGAGCATGTAGTCGCTGCCGACCACCGACACCCGCGGCAGCGAGCCGCTCAGATCGACGTCCAGAGCATCCGGCCACACCGCCGTGTTCACGGTGTAGTCGTGATTGTCCGCCTCCGCCTTGACGTATTGAACGTCGAGAGAGAACGCCAGTCGTTCCGTTGCATCGTAACGGAAGTTCAGACCCACGTCGGTGGTGCGCTGATGCATCTCAGCCATGCGCGTCGTGGCGCCGGTCGGAATATGCGCACCGCCGGGCTGGACGATGCGCACCGTGTCGGCGAGCAACGGATCGGTGACCCAGGTCAGATCGGCGTTCGTCGTCACGAGCCTGCCGGAGATGAAGTTGCCGGCCGAATCGAACGTCGCAGTCGTCCCGGGCGCAATCGCGGTGTCGTACGCGCCGGCCTGAAACCAGGCTGAGTGCTCGGTCCAGTTCATCTTGTAGCTCGAATGCAGCATTTGCAGGCTGAGCTCGGCGCGATCCGACGGCCGCCACTGAAACGCGACCGCACCGCCAATACGCTCGCGATCGAAATCGAGCTCGCTCCAGCGTGCACCTGCAGGCAGGTAGACACAGGAAAACGTGCCGTCTGTCATGGAAGGGCAGGTGGTCGAGTTACTCGCCGAGCCCAGCAGCTCGTTGACATCGCGCCGGAACGGCCGTCCGAACTGAATGCTGTCGGTGCGCGTGGCGAGCTCCGAGTACGCCGCATTGACGAGAAAACCCATCTCGCCGATTCCCGTGTCCCAGCGCGTGCTGAAGAGCACCGAGCCTTGCGGCTTGGTTTTCTCCGCGAAATCGCCGTAGTTGACGCTCGCCGAGGCGCCGAACACCGCTCCCGGAGAGTCGAACGGCTTGCGAGTTCGCAGATTCACAGTTCCCGCAATGCCGCCTTCGATCATGTCCGCGGACGGATTCTTGTAAACGTCCACACCTGCCATGAGCTCCGAAGGCACGTCCTCGAAGCTCAGCCCACGCGTGTTGCGCGCGCTGAACACGTCGCGTCCGTTGAGCTCGCTGCGTACCTGCGTCATCCCGCGGATCACCACGCCGCTGCCTTCCGCGGAGAAACGATTGGTATCGCCCGGCGCGAACAGATGATCGATCGCAATGCCAGGGATCCGCTGCAACGCCTCCGTGACCGTGCGATCCGGCAAGGCGGTGATGTCTACAGCTGCGATGGAATCGACGATCTGCTCGGCATTGCGCTTGATCTGCTGGGCGGATTCGATGCTCTGCCGCAGGCCGGTGACGATAATCTCATCTACATCCGCCTCTTCCGCCGACCTTGCTGTGGTAACGAGAAAAGACGTGCCGACTGCGAGCAAGAACCCATTGCGCAACACTTGAGCGACTGCGGACCCCGCGCTGCGCTCACGCCTGGATCTCGCCAGATGAGGTGTGAGCATCGATCCCCTCTATTAGTTGTTCGAGCCAGAGACTGCTGTGGCTCGTGAAAGCTAGCGACAATCGGAGCGTGGACGTAAGTTCAATCTTGTACATCTGGGTTTCGCGCGGCCGCACTTGACGTACATTACTGATTTAGCTCAACGTTACACTTCCGATCCTCGCGCGTTGACAAGTAAAGTAACGTGGGGCAGCAGGCAGGGGGATGCGTTGACATGACCTCGCGCGAAGCAGAACGCCAAGAACTAGAACGCGTCATCCAGCTGCTCGGACGACACACCCGCTCGGGCCGACTGCTGGAATACGTCGGCACGAAATACTTTCAGCAGCAAGCATCGCAGCTGACCGAGTTCAACATCGCTACGGAAGTGTTCGGCCGGTCGCCGAAGAGCTTCGACCCGACGCAAGATGCCGTGGTACGCGTCGAGGCGCACCGTCTGCGCAAGAAGCTGCGTGAGATCTACGAGCAGAACGGGGACACCCACGGGGTGCACATCACCCTGCCCCCAGGAACTTATGTGCCCAAGTTCGTGCCCATCCCAGAGCGTGACCTCGGGGAAGGAGGAGGTCACGGGACACTCGTAACCGAGACCAGCCCGGCATCATCTTCTACGTACGGCACTCGGAAGGCTGTGCCCCGTCAAGCCCTCAGTTGGCTGCTATATCTCTCGTCCGTCGTGGCCGTGGCACTCCTGGCAGTGCTGGCGATCGCGATGCGCCAGCCACCGCCCGTGGCACAACCGTCCGGTGCCATCCTGCTTTCGGACGCAAGACCCTTCAGCGTGCCTCTTGCGCCAGTCTCCGGGCAGCTGACTGAGCTGCACATCATGGCCGGCTACAGCGGCAGCGAGATCATCGACAACTCTGGCGTGCGCTGGACTCCCGACCGGTTCTTCAGCGGCGGTGGACCCTGGCAACGAGAGGTCGGCTTCGTTCGCGGCACGAGCCGACCGTTCTTGTTCGAGAACTGGCGCAGCGGCGAGTTCGGCTACGACATACCGGTCGCACCCGGCAGCTACGAGCTGCGGCTTTACTTCATTGCTCCTCATCGACCCGGCGACGAGAAGCTGGCCAGCTTCGATGTCTTCTTGAACGGCCAGCCTTTGCTGACGGCATTCGATGTCAACACGAGCGCGCAGGGAGCAGACGTGGCCGAGGAGCAAGTGTTCCGCGACGTCGTGCCGGACGAAGATGGCTATATCCGCCTGAGATTCACGAATCAGGCTGGGACACCCTCCCTCAACGCCTTGGAGCTCGTGCCGGGTAGTCCGGGCAAGCTCAAGCCGATCCGTATCACGACACAGCCGACAGCATTCGTCGATCACAAAGGTCAGCGCTGGCGTGCCGACGACTATTACTTCAATGGATTTCGTTCTGCCGAGCGTCGCAAAGTCACTGGGACGGACGACCCCGAGATCTTCGGCGCGGAACGCTACGGGCACTTCCGTTACTCCATTCCCGTCGATGTGCGCGGTCGCTACACCGTTGTCCTGCACTTCGCCGAGTTCTATTTTGGGCCGCAGCTGCCGGGAGGCGGAGGTGTCGGCAGCAGAATCTTTCACGTCTACTGCAACGGCCAGACACTGCTCAAGGACTTCGACATATACAAAGAGGCAGGTAGCCTACGGCTGGTCACCAAGACGTTTCACGGCATCAAGCCTTCAGCGCAAGGCAAGATCAATCTCACCTTCGAGCCGGTCGTCAACAACGCCACAGTGTCCGGCATCGAGATTCTGGATGAGTCGGTGTGATAGGAGGCGGCACCCGCGCGCTACGCCGTGAGGTGACGCACGGCGTACATGCCGACAAACAGCGCGCCCACCGCGCCAACCACGGAGGCGATCGCATAGGCAAGGGCGGCAAGTGACTCGCCGCGCTCATAAAGAACACCGATCTCGAGGGAGTACGCGGAGAACGTCGTGAAACCTCCCAGAAGCCCCGTGATGAAGAACAATCTGAGGTCCGCCGGAAGATGCCCACGGGAGAACGCTTCAGCCAGCATGCCGACTAGTAAAGCGCCTACGACGTTGACCAGAAACGTACCGATCGGATAGCCCGTAGCGAAAATTTTCGCCGCGAGCAGATTGACGCCATGGCGAAGGACGCTTCCCAATCCGCCGCCAATGAAAACGAGCAGCGCGGCATTCATGAGCCAGCCTCGTGAGCGATCACGAATCGAGACATTTGCAATGCGACGATGGACAACAAGCGGCGCCAGCTTAGCGTACTCGAGAGCGCTCAAGCGATTCCTTTGAACGCACGCGCGACTCCACAGCCAGAAGATCGAGAGCAGCGCCAGCTCTTGCGATCCGGATGCCTCGCGGCACAGAGCAGAACCGACCTGTGGCGATACCACCGGAGAGTGCTAACGAACGAGAAGGCGGGAAGCGAGCGATGACCTGGTGGGCCTGGCAGGATTCGAACCTGCAACCAAGGGATTATGAGTCCCCTGCACTAACCGTTGTGCTACAGGCCCCACAGAATTTTAGCAATTCTCACGGGCGATGTCGGCGTGAGAAGAAGTAGGAAACGCCCAGGGAAGACGTCCGCTGTCAACGCAGCCGCGTCGCGATGATCGTACGCGGCGACCGGCCCGTCAGTGTTGATCCGATCGTGCGAACCGCAAGGCAGCGTTGGCTTTCCCCTGAGTCCCAGTCTCGCAGCCCCACCCGCTGGCCCGACGCACAGTCCTCAGCGCGCCGAGTGAACTGCATCGAGCAGCTGGTATTTCGCGCGGCGCTCATCGGGCACGACGCGCGGATTCGTGTCGATGATCAACCGTGGGAAGCTGGCGCTGTGGTAAGTGGGCCAGCTCGGCAATCCTTCGCCGTTCGCGTTGCCGCTCTTGATGAAGTTCGCGAAATACGCCTGCATCAGGCGCGAGACCTGGTAATCGTCCTGGGTCCACGCGAACACCTCGTTCGTGTCGAGGTTGCCCAGGGCGTACTCGATCTCGGCTGAGTGCACCGCGCCACTCGAGACGGGCGCGGTGGGATCGTTGCGCAAAGGCGGCCGCGGGTGCGCGTAGTAATAGTAGAAGACGGGCTGATCGCTCGAGCGGGCATGCACCTCCACCCATCTCCA
The DNA here is from genome assembly GCA_017577615.1 of Gammaproteobacteria bacterium. Lineage (GTDB taxonomy): Bacteria > Pseudomonadota > Gammaproteobacteria > Steroidobacterales > Steroidobacteraceae > Steroidobacter. Next base: position 336,599 of record PKRE01000001.1, read on the forward strand.
AGTGCTGTAGCCCATGAAGATGTCGCTCGCGAGCTCCGTTCCGGCCTTCCTGACCTCTTCCTCGGATGTCGCCGGGTACCGCTGCAAGAGGCGCTCCGCGTGCGCGCCGAAGAGCGTCTCGACCACGCGCTTGTAGTTCTCCACGGTCGGCGCCTGTCCCTGCAGCAAGGACGCAAAGGAAAGCTCTTCGGAGTTCGACCCGGCAAGGAGCGGGACCTTCGCCTGCTCCGCGGCAGCAAATACCTCATCGGGTGTCTTCGCGAGGAAGTATCCATCCACGACGATGTAAAGCCCTGGCGCTTGGTACGAGCCTGCCAACTCCAACAAGCGCTCCGCAGGAAGCGCACGCAACTCGGCAAGCGATTCCGCTCCGATCGATCGCGTGAACGCCTCGCCGGCCTGTTCCGCTTCCGCCAGCGTAATGATCCCGCCCCGCGCCGCCAACATTGCGCCACTCTCGCCAATCGCACCCGCGATCAAATCGCGCGACAGCGGCGAGGCCATGTGCGCGCTTACTGAAGCGGATCCGGCTGATTCACCGGCGATCGTGATCCGGTCAGGATCGCCACCAAATGCTGCGATGTTCGCGCGCACCCATCTGAGCGCAGCGTGCTGGTCCAGGAACGAGTAGTTGCCGGATGCCTTGTGCGGGCTTTCTGCAGTGAGCTCCGGGTGCGCGAGTCTGCCGAACACATTCAATCGATAATTCGCGGTGACGGTGACGATGCCCTTCTGCGCCATGCTCGTGCCGTCGTAGCGCGGCTCGGAGCCATCGCCCGCGACGAAGCCGCCACCGTAGAAATAAAGAAGCACCGGGAGTCGCTCGGAGGCACTCTTCGCAGGCGTCCAGACATTCAGATAGAGACAGTCTTCGCTCATCCCGTTTGATCGGAAGACCATGTCGTCGAAGACGCGCCGCTGCATGCAGCGCGGGCCGAACTCGGTGGCCTTACGCTCGCCCTCCCAGCGCATCACCGGTTGCGGCTCGCGCCAGCGTAGCGCTCCGACCGGTGGCTGTGCGAACGGAATCCCTTTGAATGAGCGAACACCGGTTGCTTTGTCCTCGCTGCCGATCAACATGCCGTCAGAGATGCTGACACGCACGGCATTGGTGGCGGCCGCGGCGCACAGGCAGAAGCCGAGCGGCGAGAAGCCGAGGACGCAAACGATCAGTCTGACGAGCATGCTATCCATCCCCCTGAGTCTTCGTCGTTGGTGTAAAGACAGATGACGCTTCCCCTGCCTGCGGCGTCCGCCTGCAGTCTTGTAAGATACCCGTCCATCGTCCCACAGAGAACGGCTCCGCTAACAGGCGCACAGCCAACGGCCAATCGGTACCCGCAATGAATTCCTCGGTCGGCCGGTCTATAGCGTTGATCGGCAAACGCGCACAGAACGAGCGACAGCGGTTCGAGTCGCTGTGTGCACCTTTGCAAGCAGACTTGTTCGGTTTCCTCTATTGGTTGTGCCGCGATCGCAACCTGGCCGAGGACGTCATGCAGGAGACATTGTTGCGTGCTTGGAAATCGTTCGACGCGTTGTCGAACGAGAAGGCCCTACGGCCGTGGCTCATGACAATCGCACGGCGAGAGCTTGCGCGCACGTTCGAGCGCAAGCGCTTGCCGGTCGTCGACTTGGACGCTGCCAGCGAAGCCGATCCGACCTCGCTGGCGCACGAGGATGATCACGACGTGCGCGAGATGCGCCGCGCCATCATGCAGCTCGATGCCGTCTATCGCGAACCGCTCGTGCTGCAAGTGCTGCTGGGATATTCCAGCGAGGAGATCGCACGTCATCTTGGCATCAGCGTTGCGGCCGTCCTCACGAGACTGCATCGGGCGCGTCAGGCGCTGCGTCAGCACATGCTGGGCACGGGCAAGAAAGGAGCGCAGCGATGAAGTGCCAGGAATTCGAAGCCATCGTCGGCGCGGACCCGAACACGAGCGACGCGAACGTGCTGGCACACGCTGAGGCGTGCACGACGTGCGCAGCTTATCTGAAGGAGATGCAGGCGCTCGATCGACTGATTCGTCGCGCGCTCGAGGTGCCGGTCGACACGCGCCGCACGATGCAACCCCGCGGGGCAGCCCGGCGATATGCGTGGTTGGGACGTTGGCAGGTCGCCGCCAGCCTGATCGCATCCGTGATGCTCGCGACATCGATATGGATTGCGACCGCACGCGACTCTCTTGCTGAGGAGATCACTGCGCATGTCGAGCGCGAGTCCTTTGTGCTCGCAAGACATGAGCGCCTCGACCCGAGCGTCGTGGGCCGAGTGCTGCACAGCTCGGGGATCTCACTGCGCGGTACAGCGGCAGACGTGACGTTCGCAGCCACCTGTCGCCTACGTGGACACGAAGTGCCTCACCTGGTCGTGCAGACGGAACGAGGAGCGATCACCGTGCTGGTGCTCGCACATGAACGGCCGGTCGACGGACCGCAGCGCTTCGAAGAGAACGGCTATAGCGGTGTGATCGTGCCTGCACCCCGTGGCGTGCTCGCCATCCTGGGCAAGGATGCGCCGATCGAGGAGGTCGCAGAGCGGTTGCTGAAGGAAGTCATCTGGCTGTAGCGCGGCAGACCGGAGCGAGGCGCGCTCGCGCGCGCCCCGACCCCCGAGCCTCCCTCATCCTTCCAGCAGCTCTCGCGCTGCGTGCACGAGCAGGATATAGCTTGCGCCGATGTTCACGACGTACTCGTTCTGGCCCCACAGGAACGGCCAATCCTCTTTGTTCTCGGGGAAATCCGGCTTGAGGATGAGCACGCCCGGCACAATGCCTCCCGCGATGAAGGAGAAATCCGCGCGATTGTTGCCATAGGCCACGCGCTTGGAATGCGCGCCGACCGCGGACACGAAGGAGATGTTCGAATCCGGATGCGTGCCGTACAGATAATCGAGCGCGCGAATCGTCGCGTCCTTCGTGAACAGATCCGGGAAGGCCTTGTGCAGGTAGTAGTTCGTCAGGCCGAATCCGATCACCGCGCCATTGCCAGCCCAGCCGCCGCGTGTGATCGGCACGCCGAAGGGGTTTTCCGTCAGCATGCCCTTCGACTCGTTCAAGAAGCGAGCTGCACGCTTGCGCAGCTTCGCCGCAAACGCCTTATCCATGTGGGGCAGCGCACGCACCGCGGGCACCGCATTCCACATGAAACGCTCGTCGATGGCCGACCAGAGCGCCGCAATGCGCTTTGCGTATTGCTTGTCGCCCGTCGTGATCAGCAGCTCGACTGCCGCCCGCAGCTCCTCGTCCTTTGGATGTCCGCCGGTCGTGTTGCCATAGCGGTACAAGTTCGGCTCGCGCTTGCTCTCGAACTCCCACACACGCTTCGCCGTCGCGAGACATTCCTCTGCCAGCTCGTCGTTGTAGCCGCGCAGTGCCCGGCTTGCCGCGGCAAGCGCAGCCGCCGAGCCATAGTTCAGCGCGGTCGTCGCGGTCGTGAACGCCCAGCGGTCGTCCGGCGGCGAGTTGGGATCGTTCGGATCGTGGACTTTGCCGTCCGTCTTCGTGACGGCATCGCCGAGGTGCGTGTACTGACCGAGGTCGGGCTCGACGATGCCGGGAATGGCGTGCCCGAATACCCGGTGCTGTGCAATCAAGAACAGCGTACCGTGCTCGATCTGCTGCAGGATATCGGGTATCCCGTCCGGCTGATGCAGCTCGACGTGGCGTCGGCGCTGATCAACCGTGGTCTCGTCGCGCAAAGGACGAAACTGCTCCCAGACCTGCACCAGATCGCTGACGACCGCGTACTGCGTCTGGGTACGCAGATCGAAATCGCCAGCATCGTACCAGCCACCGACATTGAGCCCCGGGATGTGCTCGCCGGGCGCAAACGGCGAATCGGTCTCCGGCCCCATCGCATACAAATCGAAGTGCTCGTGATTAGGAGGCGCCTGTCTCGCGTCGTCCAGATGCGAAGCACCGTGCCAGACGCGATACGCCTCGTTCACGAACATGTGATCCATCTGGACAGGGAAGAAGACGTCCAGCGTGGCATGCCAGGTATCGTCGTAGACGTCGCGTGCGATCCGGAACGCATTCGTGCGTTGGCCTACCGCCTCGATGACGTACAGACCCGGCTCCCGCACATCCGTGAAATCGAACGTGTAATACTCATACCGCAGGTACTCGCCCCAACGCTGCGCCTCGCCAGCTGCGACCTCCTGCGTCGTGCCGTCCGCAGCGACCTTGAGCAAGCGAACGGTGCCAGGCGCGTCCGCATTGCGGTCCATCTCGATGATCGCCGTCTTGACCTGATCGGGGTGATAGCCGACTTGCGAATGCGCGATGACCGCAGGACGCGTCCAGTTCGGCAACGTGTTCGCAGACAGCTTCCATTCGACCGCGGTGCCGGTGACACCGGCAGGAATCAAGGTCCGCACCACGAACCAGCCGTTCTGTGCCTGATTACGACCATCGAACAACCCGAGCTCGCCAGCGCGCGTCTCGATGCTGACCCGCCGCGACGGATCCTCCGGCGCGAGCACGAGCCGGCGTCCCGTCGCGAACGGCAGGCGCTCGATCTCGCCAGCGGCGCTACGGCCGGTCGGCCCGGTCGGATACAGCGGGAAGATGCCGGCCTTCTCGTCCATGAGATACGTCTTGCCGAAGTAGGCGGACGGCAGAAACTCGAGATTGAAGCCTGCCTTGCCTTCCAGCTCCTTCGGCAAGGGCTCATCGAGCACGACGCGAAGCGTTATGCCGTCGTCGCTCGGCTCCGCACGAATCGTGTACTCGAAGTTGTGCTTTGGGTATGCCAACCGTGCCTCGATGATGCCTTGCTCAGGCAACACGCGCCGCTGCTTGAGCTCCGGCACCGGATCCCACTGCTCGGGCGTCGGGCTCAGACGCACATCGCCATTCGTCGCGGTACGCACACCGTGATGGATCAGCTCGATGCCGGCGATCTTAGAGTCGCTGAAATTGCCGTCGTACCAATTGCTGAAAACGAGCACGTCGAGACCGCGCTTCGAGAAATACTCGCGCTCGTTGAGCTTCAAGCCTTCCGCTGTGGCGCCGGAGCTCGCCAGCGCAAGCAATGCTGCGGACAACGTCACCTGAGCACAGCGCGCAAACGGTCGCAAGGCATTTCTAGCATTGAAGCCCATCAAGGGATGACCTCCGATCTATGTGGTCGTCGTTCTAGCGAAGCGAGTGAAGATATCCGTTCGAAACGGATGTGGGTAGGCATCTGACGGAAGTTCACAAATCTTCTGCGTCAATGAACGCAACTGCGGCCCGGGAAGAACAGCACGCATGATCACGCGTTGAGCGCTCCACGTTGCCGCTCCGTCCATCGTCGGTGCACGATGCACACTCCACGCCCAAGCCCCGAGCCCCACACCCTCAAGGAATCGCAAAGTCCGAATCCGCGACTGCCCAGAACGTCAGCTTCGGATTGCGATCTCTGTCGAACAGCAGCGGATGGTTGGTGCGAGCAACGGGCCAACTGTTGAGCCACGTGTGCGCATCGTGCATGCCCCAGGTCGTGACGGCTTCGAGCGCCTGCGCGAGCGAATGCGCGCGGAAGACCTCGAACAGCTCGCGATACAGCCGTGCGTGTGCCGACACGACGCTTTGCGGGACGCTGGCGAGATCAGGCCCGTAGTTTGCCCGGCACGGCGGAATTCGCTGCTGCACGAAGCAATCGCCTGGATCGTCGTAGATCGAGACGTCGAGCTCGGTCACGCGATTCGCCTTGTTCCAGCTTGCGACCGTCGCCAGAGCGGCATCGACATCCTCGGGGCGTGATGTTCGCTGCAAATGGAACTGATGCCCGACACCGTCGACGAGATCTTTCCGCGTCGCCTCGATGTAGTCGATGATCTGGCGAATCTTGGCGAGCTTTTCGGGATTCTCCGTTCCGTAGTCGTTGATGAACAGTCGCGCTTCGGGGTCGGCTGCACGCGCCTCTTCAAACGCGATACGAATGTACTCCTGCCCTTCCCCGCCGCCGATGCTGAATGCTTGGAACCACTGACTCTTGCGATAAACCTCGCCGGGATTGTCGCTCGCGACCTCGTTCACCACATCCCACGCCTCGACGCGCCCCCTGAAGTAGCTGACCACCGTTCGCACATAGTCTCGCAAGCGCTGCTCGACCGTCGCTCTGTAGTCCGCGTCGCTCATGCCTGGAGGACGATTCCAGAACCACTTCGGAGTCGTCGTATGCCACACGAGCGTGTGACCGTGGACGCGCATGTCGTTGGCCCGCGCGAACTCGACGATCGCGTCGGCGCGCTCGAAGTTCGGCCGCTCGACACTGATGTCCGCGGGCGCGATCGTGTCGGCCTTCATGGCGTTTTCTGGCGTCACGCTGTTGTAGTGCTTCAGCAGCAACGCACGGTCGCGCGGATCCTCGAGTTGTTCCGGCTCGATCGCGGCACCAATTCTGAGGTCTGGGAACACCTCTTTGAGCGGCGGCGCGGTCGACGGATCGGGAAGCCGCGGGATGCTCGGCGGCGGATCCTGGCCCGGCGGTGTGGTCGGCGGCGTCGACGGGCCTCCACCGCCGCCCCCACCACCGCCGCAGCCGGCGAGCGCCAAGCTGAGGATGAGCGCCCCAGTGATGCGATACCTGAGCGTGCGATTCATGACCCGCCCCTCATCGTTAGCTCAACGTGCGCAGCGCGGACGGCTCGCGTTCACGTGATGGATAGCGCGAGGACCGCAGGAGTCGCTGTCTGAAGTCTTACGCGATGGCGCACCCACCTGACCCAGCGTCGCGTGATCGTGGCTCTCGTCTTTATCTATCGGTACTTGGGAATCGCACGACGCACGAGCCCTTTCCAGGCAAGTGTCGAGATTCCTGGCGAGATGTCAACAAACACCCGTACAATGCAGCGTCAGATCCTCTCAAGCGCGCGACCTTCAGCTCTCGCACGATAGCCGCAAACGCTCACTAAAGAACGGCATCCATGATCAGCACCCCAATGATGCCGACGACTCCCACGATGCCCTCCATGAGCGTCCACGACATCAGTGTCTCTTTGAGGCTGAGATTGAAGTACTCCTTGAACATCCAAAAGCCCGAATCATTCACGTGCGACAGCATGAGGCTGCCTGCGCCGATGGCAAGCACCATGAGATTCGGGTCGACATCGCTCGCAGCGACGACAGGCGCCATGATTCCCGCTGCCGTCAATCCTGCCACCGTTGCCGATCCTAGGCACACGCGAATGACGGTTGCCATGAGCCAGCCGAGCAGGAGCGGATTGATCGGCAGATCCGTGAGCGCCGCCGAGATGGCATCGTTCACGCCCGTGTCGACGAAGACCTGCTTGAGCGCGCCTGCGCCGGCAATGATCAGCAGAATCACGGCGATGTCCTTCACCGCGCCGCTGTAGTGGTCCATCAAAGTTTGGATGCGCATGCCGCGCGCGAGCCCGAGCGTTGCGGTGGCCACCAGCAAGGCCACGAGCATGACGACGAACGGGTCGGAGATGAAAAGCAGGGCACGATGCAGCAGCGTGCCTTCCTCGGCCAGGGCAGGCAGTGCCGCCGAGCCCGCGATCATGATCACCGGCAATAGCGCCGTCCCGAAGCAGTTGAACGTGCCGGGCAGCTTCTCGACGGGCATGTCCTGCGGCACGAACAGCTCCGGCAGCTTCGTTTGCCTATTGCGAAACGCGCGCGCAAACACAGGGCCGGCGATGATCATCGCGGGAATCGCGACGAACGTTCCGTAGATGAGCGTCGTGGCCATGCTCGCGTTGAACATGGGCACCATCGCCGTGGGCGCAGGATGCGGAGGCAGAAAGCCGTGCGTCACCGACAACGACGCCAGCAGCGGCACGCCCAGGTACACGGCTGGCAGTCTCGAGTAGTACACGACCGAAAAGACGAGCGGCACGAGCAACACGAAGCCCACGTTGTAGAAGAGCGGGATGCCGACAATGAAGCCGGTCAGCATCAACGCCCATGTGATGCGCCTTTCTCCGAACCAGCCAATCAGCACGGCCGAGATCTTCTGCGCGGCGCCACTTTCCGCAATGAGCTTACCGAACATCGCGCCCAGACAAATGATCGCCACCAAGGAGCCCAGCATGTCGCCAAGTCCCTTCTGAATTGAGCCCGGCACGCGATCGAGCGGCAAGCCCAGCACGAAACCCGCGAAGATGGATGTCACGAGAAAAGCGATGAAGGGATGAACCTTGGCCCAGCTGATGAGCAGGACGAGCAGAGCGATGGAGACGAGCACCCAGGCGATTTCCACGCGAGCTCCTTGTTGTTATGTCGCGCAGGGGTGCCCTGCGCGTTATGAGTGGAAAATGAACCGAGAGATTATCAGCTCGAGGCGCCGGAGTGACCCGACTCTACGATTAGACTTTTGTAATCGACCGATACCGATCTCCTCATGGTGATGAGGCAACAGGGTCACTCCGCCGTGCACCCACCGTCGAGGCTGTGACCACATGATGGCTTGGCGGCAAGGCCATCGTCGCAACGCTCGCCACATTCGACGACCTGCCAGAGATCAGTCGTTCACCAGAAAGACAGGCTCGGCGCCGTCCTGGAATCCAAGCCGGCCGATCAGAGGGAGCTTCAGCGCCGGATTGAGGGCGTCGATCCCGAGCGTGAGCCCGAGCACATTGAGCTCAAGGCCTTCCTCGACTCCTGCGAGCACACCGAATGCGCCCAGCAAGCTGAGCTGCACGCCGGTACCGCTCGGCGTGATGCCCACCGGCTTCAAGCCCAGATAGTCCTTGCCGATTGCAGTGGGCGGCAGATCGACGCGCAGCTCCGGCACGTGCTTCAGCACGAAGGCGGTGAACGTGTTCGAGTTCGGACCAGGCCACACGCGATAGCGGTGCGCATAGGGATACTGCTCGACCGCAAGCTCGATGCGATCGATGAGCTCGTCCACGCCGGCGCCGCGCACGTCCCGCAGCAATTGCGGACGGTTGCCGAACCAATAGGCGTCGGCCGCGCGCTCTTGAACGACGAGTGAAGTGCCTGTGCGTGGCAGTCGATATCCGATCACCTCATACACGGTGAAGGCATCGGCTCCGCTCCTCTTGGCGGCAATCCAGGTGTGCACGCCGAAGTATCCGCGCCAGCCGAAGGCGCGTGCCGCATACACTTGCACGACCGCCTCCGGCGTGCCCGCCGGATCGGGCGCCAAGCCCGCTGGCTCACGAGACGCAGTGCGCCAATCGTGCGCCGACAGACGCTCCGCGAACGCAAGGTAGCTCACTGCAAGCGCGAGATACACGATCAGTCCCAATAGTGTCGTTCTGGCCTTCTTGGTCATGCGTCGTGAATATGCCGGATGTCGTGGCGACCAGCCACTGGTAAGCTGCTCAAGACGCGAACGTTCCCATCGAGTCGTCGCGAGCGCGCACTGTTACGGCCATGATCCAAGCTCCATCATTCGCACGTGCACGTCTCGTCGCAGCGCTGGCACTGTTGACCGCAGCTCTTGCCGCGAGCGGCAGCTCGCAGCCGGACTCGAGCGCGCCGGTCGAGCATGCGGAATTCCACTTCGTGCGACTCGCCTACACCGCGAGCGAATCGTATTTCCAACGCCGCGAGCGCTGGCTGACCGACTGGCCGGATGCGGAGCGCTACCTGCTCGGCGGTCTGCGACGGCTGACTCGCATCAACACGGCCTCGGAAGGCATTTTCATGTCCGCGCTGGACGACCGCTTGTTCGATTATCCATGGCTTTACGCAGTGGAAGTCGGCGGCTGGGAGCTCAGCGAAGCCGAAGCAGCGCGTTTGCGGGATTATCTGCTCCGCGGCGGCTTCCTCATGGTCGACGACTTTCACGGCAGCCGCGAATGGGCCGGATTCGTCGACAGCATGCGGCGCGTCTTCCCCGACCGCGCGATCGTCGATGTGCCGATCGACGATCCGATCTTCCACGTCGCATATGACCTCAACGAACGCGTGCAGATCCCTGGCATTCAGTTCGTGTACACCGGGCTACCCTACGAGCAGGACGGCTTCGAGCCGCAATGGCGCGGCATCTATGACGACCATGGACGCTTGATGGTCATCATCAATTTCAACATGGATCTGGGCGATGCGTGGGAGCACGCAGACGTTCCAGAGTACGCTCTGCAGTACACGACGCGCGCGTACCAGTACGCCATCAACTACATCCTCTACGCGATGACGCACTGACACGAGTGAACAGGGAATGGGAACAAAGGGAGTTGGCGGCGCCGCCAACTCCCTCCAGCGATGCTCTGGCGCCGGCGAGAACGCGCCCGAGCGCGCGTTCCTTGTCCGGTTTGCGATTGCTCCGCTTTCCTAACTCGCCAGCTTCACCGCCCGGCCGGTTCTGATGGACTCATAGATCGCCATCATGATCTTGACGTCCTGCAAACCTTCCTCGCCGGATACCTTGGTGGGCCTGTTCTCCAGGATGCTGAGCGCGAACGCATCGAGCTCGGTCGCGAAATGATCGACCTGCGGAAACTCGAGCGGCTTGCCGTCGCTGCGCATGCCCTTGATACCGCTGTAGTTGAACGCCGGATCGAGCCCGAACCAGCCACGATCCGTGTATGCGCGAAAATGGCCAAGCGGCCCCGCGTTGAAGCTCGTGGCGCAATATGCAATCACACCGCTCGGGAACGTTGCGGTCCACGTGATCGTCTCGTCCACCTCCTTGAACTTCACGGGATCGGTCTTGGCCTCGGTTGCGGACACGAGCACGGGCTCCTCGCCAGTGAGGTAGCGGGTCGCCTGGACGACGTAGATTCCGACGTCCATGAGCGCTCCGCCCCCTGACAATGCCTTCTTCAGGCGCCACTGATTCGGGTCGCCAACAGGAAAACCGAAGGCGCCTTCGATGATTCGCAGCGAACCGAGCTCCTTCTCGCGCGCGATGCGCATGCACTCCAGATGGTGCGGCTCGAATTGGCACCGGTACGCGACGCCGAGCTTGCGTCCTGCCTTGTCGAGCGTCTCGATCATCTGCTCGCAACGCGCGACCGATATCTCCATCGGCTTTTCGCAGAAGACGTGCTTGCCTGCACGAGCGGCTTTCGTTGCGTGCTCCAAATGTAGCGCATTCGGCGTGACGACATAGACGATATCGATGTCCGGGTTGTCCGCCATGCGCTCCATGGTGTCGTAGCTGTAAATGCTACGTTCCGGCAGATCGTACTTGCGCTGCCATTGCCTCGCCTTCTGCGGATCGCCCGTCACGACACCCGCCAGTCGACAGTATTTGGTCTTCTGCAATGCCGGCGCGATCTGATACGTCGACAACCCGCCGAGGCCGCACAGCGCGACGCCGAGCTTCTTGTTAGAGGTTTGCGCCAAAGCATTCGCCCCAGCGAACGGAGCGGCTGCAGCGATCATTGCAGTTTTCATCAGAAAGTCTCGTCGTTGCTGGTCGTGCATGGTTCTTGTTGTTCCGTTTCGTCGAGGAGGCTCACATTGGCCGCTGCGCAAGGATAGCGAATGTATCTCACGCATGCAGCGCCAGTCGCGTGCACAACGACTCACGGCAGCAAGGTCGCTGCGCGCCACACACGGTCAGCCACACTCCACGACGTTGACAGCACTCTGCGTGATCGACGCGCTTCATCACTCTGCTGTCATTGTTGTTCTCTTGCGGCGCACGCTCACGCCGCTGCTCGCAACGGCGAGCGACGCCACACTATCGTTGCTGTCGGACGATGGGCAGAGCAACGATTCTGAGTTCTTGGATCGTGTGATGCCTATTTGAGTATCGTCTAGCGGTCACCCGTGGTCGTGTCGCGCAACCCCGGGTCGGGCGCTCGCGGCACAGGCCGTGCTTCGGTGTAGGCGACGGCTCCCGCGCCCTGTTCCGCTGTGCTTCTGTGCCAGCGCGCTCTCAGTCTGCGCGTGAAGCCATGGATGTATGTATAGAGCACCGGCACGACTAGCAGTGTCAGCAGCGTGGAGGTAATGACGCCTCCGATGACTGCGCGACCCATCGGCGCCAGCAACTCGCCACCGCTGCCCGCACCGATGGACATGGGCAGCATGCCGAAGATCATGGCCATCGTCGTCATCAGGATCGGGCGCAAGCGGACCTGACCTGCCTCCCAGATCGCCTCGCGCAGCGGCTTGCCCTGACGCAACGCCTGATTCGTGAAGTCCACGAGCAGGATCGCATTCTTGGTCACGAGCCCCATCAGCATGATGAAACCGATGATGGAGAAGACGTTCAGTGTCGTGCGAGTGACGAGCAACGCGAGCACGACACCAATCAACGACAAAGGCAGGGAGGCCATGATCGCGATCGGCTGCAGGAAACTGCCGAACTGTGAGGCAAGCACGAAGTAGATGAACATCACCGCCAGGCTGAGGGCCACGAGTGCAGCTCGCGACAGCTCGCTCATTCTCTCCTGCTCGCCGCCGACCTCGATCCGATATCCGGGCGGCAGCGGCATCTCTCTCGCGATTCGTTCTGCGTCGCTGCCGACGTCGCCCGTCGGTCTGCCTTCGGCATTGGCGAATATCGAAATGCGTCTTTGCATGTTGAGGCGGCGTATCTGTTCAGGCGTCGTCGTCTGCACGAGCTCGGCGACCTGTCGCAGCGGCACGAGCATGGGATTGCCATCGGCATCGAGTCGCGTGCTGGTGAGGTACAGGTCTCCGAGATCGGCCGTGAGCTCACGCTCTTGCTTCGGGAGGCGCACGATGACGTCGTAGTCCTGCCCGTCCGGCCCGAGCCACGTCGAGATCTGATCGCCTGCGATCAGAGGCCGTAGCGCATTGCCGATAGTCGCGGTCGTCAATCCCAGATCGTTCGCCCTCTCATTGTTGATGCGCACCGCCACGGTGGGCGTGGCGCCCTTCTCACTGCTCTCGAGATCGACGATGCCTGGAATCTTGGCGAGCCTTCGCATGAGCTCTTGCGACAGCTCGGTGAGCTTGGCGTTGTCTGGCCCAAGAACGGAGATCATGACAGGTTGCCAGCCGATCGTTGCCGTGAGGCCCGCCATGCGGTTGACCCGCTCGCGAATCTGTCTCTCGATCTCTTCTTGCGAAGGTCGCGGACGCAGCTTGCGATCCGTCAATCGAATCAAAAGCCGAGCGTGGTTGCGGCCGTCTCCCGTCCCAACAGTGGTGACGACAGTCTCGACACCGTCGATTTCGCGCAACATTGCTTCGACGTTGCGCACCTTGGCGTCGGTGTACTCGAGGCTCGAGCCAATGGGCGTGTTCAGGCGCAGGAATATCACGCCGTTCTCGTTGCGAGGCACGAACTCCGCACCGACCAGCGGCACCAACAGGAAGCTGCCGAAGAATGTCAGCAGCGCGATGAGCAGCACGATCGAGCGCGGGCTCAGACTGGCCCACTTCGGCAACGGCGCATGCTCGTCGTTGCGCCTGTGTCGCGCCAAGCGCGCGAGCCCGGGAATGCCATAGCGTCGTGAGCTCAGCACCCAGCGCAGCACACGGTCGTAGGCACGATGCGTGGCCTCGATGACCTGCTCAACGCGTTCCATCATGCGCCCGAGCCACGGCACGCGTCGGAACCGTCCTTCCTTCGGATCCGGCCACACCGACGACAGCATCGGATCCAGCGTGAAGCTCACGAACAGTGAGACGGCCACGGCCACCGCGACTGTGATGCCGAACTGCAGGAAGTACCTGCCCAGCGCGCCACTCATGAAGGCGACCGGCACGAACACGGCCAGAATCGCGAACGTGGTCGCCATCACGGCAAGACCGATCTCCTCGGTGCCTTCGAGCGCCGCCTGACGGTGACTCTTGCCCATGTTCGCATGTCGCACGATGTTCTCGCGCACGACGATCGCATCGTCGATCAGCAGGCCGATGCACAGCGACAGCGCCATCAGCGTCATGAAGTTGAGCGTGAAATCGAAGAAATACAGCGCAATGAAGGTGGACAGCACCGAGATCGGCAGCGTCAGCGCCGTGATGACGGTCGAGCGCCACGAGTGCAGGAACAGGAAGACGATCAGCACCGTCAGCAGCGCGCCTTCCATGATCGTGCTCTTGACACGATTGAGCGATGCCTCGATCCAATCCGCATCGGACCACACAGGCAAGATGTAAATATCGTCCGGCAATCGCGCGCGCAGCTCTTCGACCGCCTCCTCGACCGCCTTGGCGGTGCGTACCACGTTCGCCTGCTGCATGCGATAGACGTAGATGGAGACCGAACGCCTGCCGTTCGTGCGCGCGATCGAGGTTTCCTCCGCTTCGCCGTCGACCACGTCCGCGACTTGATGCAGGTAGACCGGTGCGCCGCCCTGATTCGCGACGATGATGCGCTCGAACCCGCGTGGATCCTTGATCTTGCCCTCGACGCGAACGAGCCGCTCGGTGGCGCCGTGCGTGATCGTGCCTGCTGGCAGATCCTGGTTGGCCGCTTGAATCGCAGCAATGACCTGGTCAACGCCGACGCGATAACTCTGCATCGCATCCGGACGTAGAAAGATCTGCACTTGCCTCTCGACCGATCCGCCGGTCCAGATGTGGCCGACGCCGTAGGCGTTCTCGAGACGTTTGATGATCTGCTGCTCGACGAGTGTCGAAACCTCTCGCAGACTGCGCCGGTCGGAGAAAACCGTCAGAGTCACGACGGGTTGCTGGCTCCCGTCCGAGTTCGCACGCGTAATCTGCGGATCGCGCACCTCGCGCGGCAAGCCCGGTTTGATCTGCGCGACCTTGTCACGTACCTCCTGCGTTGCCGCGACGATGTCTACATCCAGCGAGAACCGAATATTGAAATAAGCGGAGCCTTCACGCGCGGTCGCGAAAATGTCCTTCACGCCTTCGACCGAGTTGATGACGTTCTCGATCGGCTTGATCACGTCGCTTTCGATCGCTTCCGGCGAGGCCCCCGGATAGGAAATATAGATATTGACTTCCGGCTCGTTGACCTCCGGCATCTGCTCGACGGGCAGCATCCGATAGGAAACCAATCCCAGCACGACCAGCGCAAGCATGACCATGCTCGCGAAGACCGGTTGGTTGACGGAGACGCGGGTGATCCACATGGTTCTGGTCCTGAGCGGCTCTGAGCTGTGGATTGGTGCTTTCGGCTATCGGATTCCCGACGCTGAACGCTGGCGAGAAGGACTCGTTCTCATGGACACATCAACAGGAACTGCCCACACTCGCGCGAAGTCGCTCAGCGTCCGGGACAGGGGTCAGCTTTCGTGCTCGATCACGATCGCTGCCGAACCGGGTTTGCGGTCCCCGATATCGGCGACAATGACACGCTCGCCAGCGACCAGCCCGCTCACGATTTCCGCGTAACCTTCGTCTTCGGCTCGCGCGCCGATTTGCACCGGTCGCCGGATGATCTTGCCGTCCTCGAGCGTATATACGAACGGCTCGTTGCCGCCATAGCGCAACGCGCGTTGTGGAATTGCCAGCACAGGCGCGCTCGACGCAAGCTCGAGCGTGCCTTGCGCAAACATGCCGCCTTTCAGCGCGCGGTCGGGGTTCGGCACCGAGATATAGATCTTGACTGCCCGCGAGCCTTCTTCAGCGACTGGATTGATGCGTTGCACAACACCCTCGAACACGCGATCTCCGAAGCCGCTGACCTTGAACCGCGCTCGCTGCCCGACCGCGACAGCGGGGATCTCAACGGCCGGCACCGCGGCAGTCAGCCACACTTCGCGCAGATCCACGAGCGTCACGATCGCAGAATCCGGAGAAACCTTCTCGCCTGGCTCCACGAGGCGGCGCGCCACCGTGCCGTCGAACGGCGCGCGGATGATGGCGTCTTCGAGCGCAATCTGCGCAAGCCGTGCCTGTGCCTCGGCGAGCTTCAGGTTCGCGACGCTCCCGGCATAAGCGCTCTCGCTCTCTTCGTAGGTCGTCTGTGATATGAAACGCTGCTCGAGGAGCGCTTTGTTCTTTTCCCGATGCAGCTGCGCGAGCTCAAGCTCCGCACGTGCCTTTTCGACGGCCGCCAGCTCGCGCTCGTATTCGGCTCGGAGGTTGCGCGTGTCGATGCGAGCAATGACGTCCCCCGCGCGGACATCTTGACCTTCGCGGACCGTCACGATCTCCACGTCGCCGCTGACCTTGGCCATCACCGTTGCTTGCACCAACGGAGTGATCGATCCGGACAGCGGAATGGTGCGCGACAAGACTCGCGGCTCCGCCACGGCAATATCAACCGCGGCTAGCTCCAACGGTGGTTCCGATACGTTCTCGCCAGGCGTACCTGAGGCACTGGCATGATCGCGCATGACCCAGCCGGTGCCGACGGCGATCAGCAGAAGCGCAACCAGGCCGAATGCATATCTCCGCCACGGCCGTGCACGTTCAGCGTCGCTAGCCGAACTCTCGGGTGACGTCCGCCCGGGAAACGGCGCGACAGTTGGAGAGGGATCCTGCCCCACAGCTTCCCTGTTGTCTCCCTCGGCACCCTGAGCTTCCGTAATCACTTGCTGCCTTGCCTGATTGTTCACAATGACTCCCTGCGCACCCGCAACAGCGTAGCACCCGCGAAAAGTTGCAAACGAACCAAATCTCGATCAGCGCCGTATCCGGCGTGCCGTATTTCGACACCGCTGGGCCGAGAAAAGTTACGGGCGCGTCACAAATTTTATGTCAGACGAGGCTCTGGCACGAATCCGCATTCCGTGTTCCGATGACGTGTCCTCGACCAGGTACCACCTGACGAGCCAGAGGCTATGAGGCCGGCCGGCGAGGTACACTGCCGGACACGGCGCTCATGGCGGCGCGGTCCAGGATCGTCACGCCCATGCTGTAACTTCTGACGGGCCCGGGTGTATTTGGTCTAAAAGCTTCGTGAACCAGTGACTAGCTCAACGGACCGCAACCGCCTGGACGACTTCGCCTGCTTCATGCGCGCCCACCAAAACCTCGTATTCACCACCGCCGTGCGCATCGTCGCCAACGATGCGCAGGCGGAGGACATCGCGCAGGAAGTGTTCATCAAGGCGTACGAGAATTTCGACAGTCTGCGAGCCAGCGAGACGGCAGGCGCCTGGCTGCGCACGGTCGCGCGCAACCTGAGCCTGAACTATGCGACCCGATACCGCCGGCGATGGCGGTTCTTCTCCGAGGTTCACGACCGGAACGAGGACGATGACCTCGATTTCGAAGCCACCCTTGAGGGCGTCGAGTCACCCTCGAGCGACGCCGCCCAATTCCGACAGAGCGAAGTCATCGAAGAAGCGCTGCGTGCGCTGCCGGAGAAGCAACGTCTGCCGCTCGTGTTGTTTCATTTCGAAGACATGTCGTACGAGGAGATCGCCCAGCATCTGGGCGTATCTCTTGCCAAGGTCAAGGTGGATATACATCGTGCTCGCGCCGCGCTCGCGCGCGTGCTGGCCCGCCACGGCATCACGCCCGATGAGGTGACACCGTCATGAGTCATCACGACGCGGATAGGCAATTGGAAGAGTTCGTGCATCGCGTGCTGCGCAACCAACCCATGCGGCAGGCCCCAGCGCAGCTTGCCGATCGAGTGCTGGCGCGCATCGAGCAGCGCACTGCCAAGGCTTGGTGGCAGGCGGGCTTCAACGCCTGGCCCATGCCTGCGCGAGTGCTCTTCGTGACGATCTCGATTGCGATCTGCGCGCTCGCGCTCGAAGTCTCTGCAACATTGTTCGAGGTGCTGAGCGCGCAAGTGCCGTTGACCCTGGCACGTAGCATCGCACTATGGCAGGCCATGAGCACTGCGGTCGAGTCACTCGCGAAGGGGATCCCGGTCCAATGGATTTACGCCGTGGGCGGGATCATCGCAGCCTTGTATGCGAGCTTTTTCGCGCTCAGCGCTGCGGCGTATCGAACGCTATATCAGAATCGTTAGGTTTCACATGACAACAACGACGCAATCGAGCTGGTTACTCAAGCTTGCACAAGCGCTGCTGCTGAGCTTTGCGGCAGCGGCTTGGGCGCAGCCGACTCCGCCGCCAATAGAAGGCGAGGAGCCGTCCGCGAATGAGATCCAGCCCGAGCAAGATGCCCGCGAGGCGCCCGAGCCGCCGGCGCCGCCGCAGCCGCCCACACCAGAACGCTATGACGTCTATCGCTCGGAGGTCATCAATATCGGCTCCGATGCGCATCTTGGGAGCGATGAGTACGCCGAGGTCGTGATGGCCATCTTCGGTGACGTGACCAGCGCCGGCCGCGCCCAGGACAGCGTCATCACGATTTTCGGCAACGCGCACGTGACCGGTCCTGTCGGGAACGCGGTCGTGACAGTCTTCGGCGACGTCTATCTCGATAGCGAAATAGGCGGGGATGTCGTCGCGGTCTTCGGCAACGTCGAGCTCGATCAGCATGCCGACATTGGCGGCGATATCGTGGCAGTGGGCGGCACGCTCAAGCGACATCCCGACGCGCTCGTGCGCGGGGCCATCCAAGAAATGTCCTTCGCCGGGGAATTCGGCCAGCTACGGTGGCTGCGTGCCTGGGTGCAGCATTGTCTATTACTGGGCCGCCTGCTCGCGATTGAGCCTGGACTTACCTGGGCTTGGTGGATCGCTTTCGGGTTTCTCGCCTCGTACGTGCTCATTGCCGTACTGTTCAGCAAGGCGGTGGAAACAGGCGTGCGTACGCTCGAATCCCATCCCGGTCAGACGACACTGGCGTCGATCATCGCGGTTTTCCTGTCGCCGATCTTTCTGGTGCTGTTATCGATCACCGTGATCGGGATCGCATTCGTGCCCTTCTTTTTCTTGGCGCTGTTCGCCGCGGGGTTGTTCGGCAAGGCAGTCGTGCTCGCCGTGCTCGGCCGACGCATCATGCGTGCTGCAACCAGCGGGCCGCTTGCGAGCCTGCCGCTCGCGGTGCTCGTCGGTGGCTTGCTAGTCACGGCGATCTACTTGGTGCCCGTCATCGGCTTCATCGCCTTCAGCTTGCTTGGCATGCTGAGCTTGGGCGTCGTCGTCTACACGTTGCTTCTCGTCTCGCGCGCTCGGTCACCGCGTGCTGCGGGTGAAAATGCAACGCCTATAGCGACTTCCGGCAGACCGTGCACGACGAGCGAGACCGGGGCGCCTGGCGCGCAAGCGACAGCGAGCGCCGATCGAGTGGACACCACACCGCCTCCCACCGAAGAGCCCATGCCCCCGGTGCCGCTCACCGCCCATCCACGGGCCGATTTCTGGGTGCGCATGGGTGCGCTTGCGATCGACGCAGTGCTCGTGGGCTTCGTCGTCAACTTTATCCCGGGCATCGACGACCCGTGGCTCCTGGCACTGGCGATCTACGGAGCGCTGATGTGGAAGCTCAAAGGCACGACGGTCGGCGGCATCATTTGCAACCTGCGCGTCGTGCGCGTCGATGGGCGCGACATCGACTGGGCGACCGCCATCGTCAGAGCGCTGGGCTGCATTCTCTCGCTTGTGGTCATCGGCCTCGGCTTCATCTGGATCGCGATCGATCCCGAGCGTCAGGCGTGGCACGACAAGATCGCAGGCACGGTGGTCGTGCGCGTGCCCAAGGGAGTGTCTCTGGTCTAAGCAGGGGGATGCTGCAGAGCGGCTCGCATAGTCGCTTTGCAGCACCATATCTCTAGTGCACCACAGCGGGTCGCGGCTCGTGCACTTGCAGTGCCTGCGGATTGAGCGTCACCTTCGCGAGCCGGGTCATCTCGCCGTCGATGACCTTGTCCCGATCGGCGAGATGCGCGAAATGCTCCGCCTCCTCGCGCCTGCCGAGCGCCTTTGCATACGTCGCAATCGTGCCGTACCCGGCAATCTTGTAGTGAATGATCCGCTGCAACGAAGCGACAATGGCAGCATCGCGCACCGTGCTCTCACAGAGCTCGACCATCTTGTTGGTTTCAGTCACGAGCGCATGCATCGCATCATCTGCGTGTGCGCGCCCTCGAAGCTCCTTGCGCGCCAACAATTTTTCCAGATCGAGTCTGCGGGAGTGCAGCTCGCTTGCATACTCCTGCAGACGAAACGCGAGCGTCCCGTCGTTGACGATGGGAACCAGCTTATTTACGAGCGCCGCCAGCTGCGACTCGGCGCTGTGCAGCTCTTGCAGCTCCATGGCATAGAGCGTTTCCATGCTGTCGATGTGCGAGCCGGCCGAGCCTGGCAACCGCGTAAGCCGCTGCAATTGCTCGCGTAATCCGTCGCGAAAGCTACTGTCTCCTTGCATAGCGGCTTTCACGGCGCAGTGACCAGTGCCGGCACGCGCGAGCAAGGCGACCGCAGTGCCGCCTCGCGCAAGCCGCCCGAGTGGGTCGCCCCGCGTCGCTGTCAGCAGCAATCCGATACCCACTGCCGCGGAAAGCCAGCGCTCCATCGTGCCTAGATTTCCCTGATGCGGCGAAGAAGACGGCCGTGGCAGCTGCATGCAAACCTCCCAGCACAGTGGAAGCGGTGTACGCTTAGCGATAACACACGATTGCCGGCGAGGTTCCGCCTCCGTGTGATGCTCCGGCAAGTGAAGAGGCATCGATGCGTGCGGCGGCGATCCATCTGATCATCCTGTACCTGTGCGTCGCGACAGGAGGCACAGCGATGGCGACGAACGATGACAGTGTATTCGCTGCGGCTCGCGCAGCGATGGTGAACGAACAGCTTGCGGCGCGCGGGATCAAGAATCAGGACGTCCTGGATGCAATGCGACGCGTCCCGCGGCATCGCTTCGTTCCAGCAAGCGAGCAGGCTTACGCGTACCGTGACATGCCGCTACCGATCGGCAAGGGTCAGACGATCTCCCAACCGTACATCGTTGCATTGATGACGGAGCTCGTGCAGCCACGCAGCGATGCGCGCGCGCTGGAAGTGGGCACCGGCTCGGGTTATCAAGCCGCCGTGCTCGCGCAGCTCGTGGACCATGTTTATTCCATCGAGATCGAACCCGAGCTGGCACAGCGAGCGGCCAAGGTTCTCGAGGAGCTCGGCTACGACAACGTCACCGTACGCGCCGGCGACGGTTACGCTGGTTGGCCTGAGCATGCACCGTTCGACATCATCATCGTCACGGCTGCGCCTGAGCACGTTCCGCAATCGCTCATCGATCAGCTGAAACCAGGCGGATCGATGGTGGTACCCGTCGGACCGCGGTATTCGGTACAGGAGCTACGACTCATCACAAAGGACGCAAACGGCATCCTGCACGAGAAGAATGTCGCCCCCGTACGGTTCGTCCCGCTACGAAGAAGCAATGGGAATGAGCAACAGGAACGATAGAAGACGGCCCCAGCAGACAGACGCTCAGTCGTGTTGCGGATACGTGGCGTACACGCTCGTCGTGCCGTCTTCATGCACGAGATGGACCTTGTACGGCTCCACGCGATCCCCGCTTTCCATGCCGGGCGAGCCGATCGGCATGCCCGGCACGGTCAAGCCTCTTGCCTTGGGGCGCTGCGCGAGCAACCGCTTGACCTCAGCGGCAGGCACGTGCCCTTCAATGAAGTAACCGTTGACTTCAGCCGTATGGCACGAGCCCATGCCGTATGGCACGCCGACGCGCTGCTTGATCGGGCCGAGGTTGTCTAGATCGTGCGTCACGACCTCGAAGCCGTGCCGCCGTAAGTGCTCCACCCAGGCGCTGCAACAACCGCAAGTCGGTGTCTTGTACACAGCAACCTTCGCCGGCGACGAGGAGCTTTTCGCAGTCGCCCTCGTCGCAACCGACTCGGCCGCGTGAATGCCGACAGCAAAGGCGAACACGCTCGCAAGGAGGATAGTGGGTGTAAGACGTTTCATCGCTGGCTCCGGGACGACTATAACACTGAGCGCACGTCGCGCCACAGCGGGCCATTTCTACAGCCTCCCTGCAACCGTGTCCCGCTGCCGCGCATTGAAGAGTATCCATTCGGCACGGCTGCAATGCGTATTCCCGCGATCACGGACCGAACCCCTTACTACATCGTGCTCAACGTCCGCTCGGGTGCGGGCAGCGCCGTGGAGTGTCGCGCGCAGATGCAGGACATCCTGCAGAAAGCAGGAAGAGCACATCAGTTCTTTCTGGTCGAGCACGCACAGCAGCTGGCGCCGATTCTCGCCAGTGCCGTGCATGCTGCGTGCGAGAACCGCGGCGCGCTGGTCGGCGGCGGCGGAGACGGCACAATCAACGCCGCCGCGCACTCGGTGCTCGAGATGGGACTACCGTTCGGCGTGGTACCACAGGGCACATTCAATTACCTGAGTCGCACCTACTCCATTCCCTCGGAGGTGCAGGATGCGACTCTGGCCCTGCTCAGGGCCCGAGTGCGCCCAATCCAAGTGGGCGTGCTCAACGACCGCATTTTCCTGGTCAACGCGAGCCTCGGCCTGCATCCGCACCTGCTGCAGGAGCGCGATGCGTTCGCGCGTCAGTTCGGGCGGCGGCGGACCGTGGCCCTGTGGGCAGGACTCATCACGCTGATGAAGGGCTATCGTCAGCTCGTCCTCGAGATCGAGCACGAGAACGGCCATGAAGAAGTGGTACGCACACCGACGCTCGTGATCGGAAACAATCCGCTGCAGCTCGAGCAGATCGGCATTTCCGAAGCAGAAGAAGTGCAACACGGACAGCTCGCGGCGATCATCGTGCGACCGGTGGGAGCGCGAACGCTGCTGTGGCTCGCCCTTCGAGGTGCGCTCGGCCGACTCGGAGCCGACGAGAACGTGCGCAGCTTTGCCCTGCGCCACCTGATCGTGCGCATCAAGGGTGCAGACAAGGTCAAGGTGGCGATCGACGGCGAGATTCTCTGGCTGTCTTCTCCACTGCGATTCTCGATCTCGCCACAGCGTCTGATGCTCATGGTGCCCGAGATCGTACGCTCGGCGTGATGAGCACGCTGCTGCAGATATCCGATCCGCACTTCGGCACAGAGCAACCCCACGTCGTGCACGCCCTGCGCCGACTTGCTCGCTCTCTGCGCCCGGAGCTCGTTGTGTTCTCGGGCGACATTACACAGCGCGCGCGACGCACTCAGTTTACGGCGGCGCGCCGCTTCGCCGCCGGGCTCGGGGCGCCGGTTTTGGCTGTGCCCGGCAATCACGACATCCCCCTGTTCAACATCGTCGCGCGCATCGTTTCGCCGTATGGCAACTACATGAGCGCCTTTGGCGGCAACCTGGAGCCCGAATACGACTCTGACACTTTCCTCGTCGTGTGCACGAACACGACACGACCGGCTCGCCACAAAGACGGAGAGATCTCCTGTGCGCAGATTGCGCGCGTTTGTGCGCGGCTGAGACAGGCAACGCCGGAGCAAGTGCGCATCGTCGTCACGCATCAACCAGTGCTGGCCATACGCAAGGAGGACGAAGCCAACCTGTTACACGGGCACGAAACGGCGGTGCGTGTGTGGTCCCATGCCGGCGCCGACATCATCATGAGCGGTCACATCCACCTGCCGTATGTTCGCTCCCTCGCCGAGCGTTTCAGCGATCTGCCGCGACGGACCTGGTGCGTGCAAGCGGGCACCGCCGTGTCTTGGCGCATCCGAGGCGATGTTCCCAACTCAATCAACGTGCTGCGCCATGCACGCGGTGATCCGGCGTGCCGCGTGGAGCGATGGGACTTCGACGCGACCCGCAAGGAGTTCCACTGCGTCTCGAAGAACCTGCTGGTGCTCGACCGGATGCACTGATCGCGCGGCGATGCCACTATTCCTGCGGCTGCGTCAACCTGAACGCAGGTGCTGCGTTCTTACCGATGTGTCAACGTAAGGTCACAAGGCCAGAACCGAAAGGGGTTACTCGTTATGAAGTTCTCGAAGATTGCTCTACTCGCTGCGCTGTTCATGATCGGTACAGGTTTGACTGCGCATGCTCGAGATGTTGGCCATGAGCTGGCTGGCAAACGTGCGCGGCCGATGCACATGGCAGGCTTTGGCGCAGACTTGCCGCTGGCGCGCATCGTTCAGAGACTCGACCTCTCCGACGCGCAGCGCCAAAGCCTATCGTCGTTGCTCGAGGCCACGAAGGCGCAGAGCCAGGAGCTGCGCAAGCAGCAGCGGGAGCTGCTCGAAGCTTCGCTGAAGACGCTACCGGATGATCCGGACTATCCCGCGCTCATCGAGAAACGCAAGCAGCTTGCGATCGCTGCAATCCAGCAGCGCAGCGATCTGAACGTACAGATCTACGCGTTGTTGACACCTGAGCAGAAGGCGCAGGTGCCGGCGCTGATCGAAGAGATGAAGACGAACGCAAAGGAGCGTCGCATGAAGCGCTGGACGCGTCGACCTGCTGTCGCGCGCTGAGCGACGAGCGCTTGACGATGCAAGGCCCGCGCGGAAGTATTCGCGCGGGCCTTTCTCATGCGTTCACCGCGTTGATCATTGCTGCACCGACTGCACAATCGGATCGAGGAACGGCGCAAGCACGGAATAGTCGCCGTTCCAGTCCACCCGCCACACCGGCAGCCCGGAGAACGGATCGTTGCCGGTACGTGCGACCACCAGATCCAGGCTCGGGATCACAACGATCAGGCTATCGCCCAGACCCCACGCCCAATAGGCATCGCGTGGCACGTTGGGCAACAACCCAGTCGCATTCGTCCACCACAACAGCCCGTAGTTGGTCGTCGCCTGCGGAAAGCCGTCCGGGTCATCGATCTCGATCTGCGCAAGCTCCGGCCTGGGCGTACGCACTGCTTCGATGAACGAAGGCGACAGCACCTGCTGGCCCGCCCACTCGCCATTGCGCAAGAACAAGAGCCCGATGCGCGCCATTGCGTTGGTGTTCACTGTGATACCCGAGGCGAGCTCGCGGCGCGGAATGCCATCCGGGTGCACCAGTGGATCGTGCGGCCGCAATTGATTGTCGCGCCATTGCAAATCGTCGCGGCTATCGATGCCGAGAACCGACCACACACGCGTTGCCAACAGCGTGCTCAAGTCCTCGGCGAAGACCTGCGTGAGCAGGTCGGCGAGCCAGTTGAGACCACCGTCGGAGTACAGCCACCTCGTTCCGGGCTCATGCAAGAGCGAGCCATAACCGCCTGGCTTATCGAAGCCGGCGGTATGCGTGGCGAGCTGCAGAACCGTGATGTCGTCCAACCAACCGGAAGCGACGTTCCCGGCTGGCTGCGGCGGGACCGTCAGGAACGTGGGCAGATGAGTTTGCACCAAATCGGAAAGAGCGAGACGACCTTCGTCGAGCGCCAAGCCGAGCGCAATGCTGCCGATGGACTTGGTCGTCGACTTCACGTCGTAGCGGGTATCGATGTCACCCCATGAGTAGACGAGCCGCCCGTGACGCACGATGACTCCGGAGCCTCCACCGCCTTCAGCATACACGCGTGCTTGCTCGAGCAGCGCCTCGTCCATGCCGACGTCGGCCGGGGCCGCTACCGTCCAACCGTGGGCAGGATCGGTATCCGTGTCGGCGAGCGGGTACACGGGCGGCTGCACGATGACAGTCAGCGAGTCAACAACACTCGCTTCTCCGTCGCTGACGGTCAGGGTCAGAGTGTAAGTTCCTGGGTCCGTAAACGTGACGTTCGTTGCGGCAGCTGATGCGTCGGCGAATGCGACACCAACGGCGGGTTCTGCCGTCCATGCGTACGTCAGAGTCGCTCCCTCATTCGCGGTGACCGTGGCGGACAGCGACACCGTGTTCACAGGCAACTCGATCGTCTGGTCAGCACCCGCATCGACACTGAATCCATCGCCGGCCGCGGCCGGTTGCACGACGACCTGAACGGTATCCGTGCCAGTCGAGGAGCCATCGCTCACGCTGAGCGTGAACGTGTATGTGCCTACGCTGGCGAACGATGCGCTCGTTTCTGCTGCGGATGGATCGGCAATCGTGACTCCGTCCGCAGGCGTCACGCTCCATGTATAGACGAGTGTCGATCCCGGCTCGTCGGTTGCAGTGCCGCGTAGCGTCACGGTATTCGTCGGCAACTGAATGGTTTGATCGGTCCCGGCATCGACTTGCGGCGCCTGGTTCGGCGATGCCGGTGGATTCGCCGGAGCGGGCGCATCGCCGCCTCCGCCACCTCCGCCGCCGCATGCGGCGAGTGCAAACATGGCAACGAGCACGAGAAGGGATCGAGACAAGTTACCGCTGTGACTTGTTCGCAAAGTCAGCGGCGTTCGTTTCTGAACGCGCATCTTGTGTCCTCTGGCTGCGGAGCTGGCGACCGGAAGCAACGCACGACGGCTACAAAGGATCCTTACGACGTGCTTACAAGAGCGCGCGTCACTCGCGCTCAAGATGAGTGCGTTGAATCTTCAGCAGTGCAGCAGACGCCACATCTGAGACCGACAAAATTGGATACTGTCTCGATGCTAGATTGCGCACTGGGGGACGCGACATCGGCAACACAGCAAACAATTCGGCGCGCTGTCGCCCCGGCGTCGCGTGCATGAGCATGCATATGTCCGTTGCGCCGCTTCGTGCGCTGGATCGGATCGGCTGTTCCTTGCTCGGTCAACGCGATTGCACGCGCAGCAAACGTCACTGCCTGCAACGAGCCTCGCTAGGCGTCACAGAAGAAACGATCGAGGACGACCAGTGCTCCAGAAGATCTCGAAGCATATCGGCGCAGTGAACGAGTCGCGAGCCAGACGCTTGCAAAGCGTCGCGCCTCGCCGACCTCTCGAGCAGGGTTTGAGGGCGCAGCGAGCTTGAGCGGTGGGCCGTAGGGTCGACCATGCCGACGCGCCGTACCCGATAGCGAATCGTCAACCGGCGCCTCACATTGGCCGAGCCGCGCGCATCGCGATCCGGGCGCGACTCTCCTGGAGGAAGAACGACGAGCTCAGCGCGATGACAGCGCTTGCAAAGCAGTGGCGGGGAACGTATAGTTTACAACGGTATGTTAACGGTAACATGATGCGCTGCGATAGCGCGTCATGCCGGAAAGCGGTTTTCGCGGGCCTTGCCTCACACGTCGTCCCCCCCTGCTTATTGATGTGTGGGGCAAGTCCGCGGCTCTCATTCCTTCAGCTGCATTGTTCTAGCGACCCGGCCCCATCCTGTCCAGTGCGTGGCCCAAAGGCGCTTGTGGAGCGCGCCTCGACAAGCGGCCCCTGCTCGACTCCCCTAAGTTAAGGCGATCCCTGACATTTTTGTAGGGCGAACCCTTACTTTAGCGCTTCGGAGCCTGCCGGCATCGCCTCGCGCGCGCTCTCTCTCCCGGTAAAAGAAGCTTCCTGAGGCTCGTCTGGGCCGCTGAAGAGGTCACGGATCCGGGCACCAAGTACCGCACCCGGTTGCGACGGGCTCTACCGCGCACGTCACTTCGCCTTCTATGCTGTGCGAATGCTCCGAGATCACGTCGCAACCGGCACAACGGATTTTTTCTATCTGCCCTACGGACATGCCTACCTCTCGCGACCCGAGCTCGTATGGACGCACGCGCTCGCGGACGGCGCGCTTGCGCTTGCCTATTTCGCGATCCCGATCCTCCTCTACCGAATCGCGCGACGCCGGCGAGAGCGCACCCTACGGGCCCTCGTGTGGTGTCTGGTCGGCTTCATGATTGCGAGCGGCGTGACGTATCTGACAAGGGCATTCAACCTGTGGCACACCGCGTTCTGGCTCGAAGCAACCGTCAAGGTCGCCGCCGCGATCTTGTCGATTCCAACGGTCGTCTTGCTCTGGCGCTCGCTGCCTGAGGTGCTCAGCCTGCCGAGTCATCGCCAGCTGCGTCATGCCAACGAATCCCTTGCCCGTGCGAATCGCGAGCTCGAAGCGTTCACCGCGTCTGTCTCCCATGACCTGCGCTCGCCGCTCACCACGATCGCTGGCCAAGCTGGCTTATTGGAGATTTCGCTCGTCAATCCAACCGACGAGCAGCGACGTCGGCTCGCGAAGATACAAAGCAGCGTCAAGCAAATGTCCGACCTCATCGACGCGCTGCTGGCACTCTCGCGCATTTCCCGTCACACGCTACATCGAGAGCCGATCGACGCGAGCGCGCTGGCGCTGTCGGTCATCAACGACCTGCGACAAGCCGATCCGGACCGGGTCGTGGAAGTACACGTGCAGCCCAATCTGCACGTCCACGGCGATCGCAGACTCATCGGCGACTTGCTCCGCAACGTCCTGGAGAACGCCTGGAAGTTCACCTCAAAGAAACAACATGCGCGCATCGAGCTCGGCGGCACGATCGGCGAAAAGATGGCGACGCTCTACGTGCGCGACAACGGCGCGGGCTTCGACATGGCGCACGCCCAGAAGCTGTTCAGGCCTTTTCATCGGCTACATACCGCCGCCGAGTTCGAAGGCTCAGGGATCGGCCTTGCAACCGTCGCCAGGATCGTCGAGCGTCACGGCGGACGAGTGTGGGCCGAAGCCAAGCCGAACGAGGGAGCGGTGTTTTATTTCACGCTGCCGACCGCGCCCATTACGAGCGAGATACTCGTACAGCAGCCGCAGGAAAGCTGCCGTTAGACAACTCTTCCGAGCCATCGCTTACAATTCACCGCCTGCGCCATCGATGCAACGTCGGCGCTGGAGCGTGCATTGGAAGAGCTGCAAGCACGCAATCCGTGCCCCTAGCTTCCTAACACGAGCCCTCTAGCGGTATCTTTGCGCT
Organism: Gammaproteobacteria bacterium; assembly: GCA_017577615.1. Lineage (GTDB taxonomy): Bacteria > Pseudomonadota > Gammaproteobacteria > Steroidobacterales > Steroidobacteraceae > Steroidobacter. The sequence continues at coordinate 364,999 of PKRE01000001.1, forward strand.
CCATTGGCTAACGAGCGTGCGCTCTTACTCCTAGCGATCACCTTCCAGCGGTAACCAGCGATAACCTTCGTGGTATCTACCCACAAGAACGCGAGTCGTCCACGAAACTCATGTCCTTCGACCACAATGCCCTGGAAAGTCTGCGCATCGAGCGCAGCCCCGAACCGCCCAAGCGCGAGCCCACGTCGCTGTACAAGTGGCTGATCGCATTGGCTCTCCTCCTCGCAGCCGCGGCGGCTGCGTACGCGCTGTTGCGTGATCGCGCGATCGAGGTGCAAGCGGTCACCGCAGTTGCGAGCTCAAGCGGAGGCAGAGCCGCTGCTGTGCTGAACGCATCGGGGTACGTGGTGGCTCGCCGACAAGCGACCGTATCTGCGAAGGTCACAGGCAAGATCGCCGAATTGCTCATCGAGGAAGGCATGAGCGTGAAAGAGGGCCAGCTCCTCGCGCGATTGGACGATACAACGGTACGCCCGTCGTACGAGCTTGCTTTGCGCCAATTGGACGCCGCACGCAAAGAGCTCCAAGAGATCGAGGTACGTCTCGCCGAGGCGGAGCGCAACCTGCACCGCACCGAGCAACTGCGCGCCGACACGCTAGTGAGCGAAGCACAGCTCGATCAAGCACAGTCCGAGGTCGCCGCACTGCGCGCGCGCCTCGAAGCTGCCCGCAGCAATGTTAAAGTTGCTGAAGCCACGGTACGCGTACGTGAGCAGGACTTGGACGACCTGCTCGTGCGGGCACCTTTCGACGGTGTCATCGTCTCGAAGGACGCTCAGCCTGGCGAAATCGTCTCACCGATATCGGCGGGCGGCGGATTCACGCGCACTGGGATCGCGACGATCGTCGACATGGATTCCCGCGAGATCGAGGTCGACGTCAACGAAGCGTTCATCAATCGTGTCCGCGCCAATCAAAGAACGGAGGCCGTGCTCGACGCGTACCCGGACTGGGTCATTCCGAGCCACGTCATCAACGTGGTTCCCACCGCCGACAGACAAAAGGCGACGGTGCGCGTTCGCATTGCATTCGATGAATTGGATCCGCGTATCCTGCCCCAGATGGGCGTCAAAGTGACGTTCCTCGAGGATGCGCCCCAAGAGGTGACGACGAGCCAGCGACCTGCCGTGCGAGTACCCGCCGACGCGGTTTTCACAGTCAGCGGGACCAGCTATGTATGGCGCATCAAGAACGGTTCCGTCGAGCGCGTCGCGGTGCGCACGGCCAGCGAACGCGACGGCAGCGTGGAAATCGTCGCGGGACTCAATGCCGGTGACCGTATCGTGGCACGGCAGGTCGAAGGCCTTGCCGAAGGCGTGCAGGTGAAGGTCGCCAATCGTTAACCACTAGCGCGAGGAGTGCACCATGAGCGCAGACGTGTTGGTGAGATGCAAGGGAGTGACGAAGGACTACAAGCGGGGCACTCAAGTGGTGCACGTACTGCAAGCCCTGGACTTGGAGGTCCCGCGCGGAGATTTCCTCGCATTGATGGGACCCTCGGGATCCGGCAAGTCGACTCTGCTCAACCTGATCGGGGGGCTCGATCGTCCAACCTCTGGCACGATCGAGGTTGACGGCCAACGAATCGATACCATGACCGATGCACAGCTCGGCCGTTGGCGCGCGCGGCACGTCGGCTTCGTCTTTCAGATGTACAACTTGCTGCCGGTCCTCACCGCGCTCCGCAATGTCGAGTTGCCGCTGTTGCTCACCAACATGTCAGCTGCCGAACGACGCCGGAGAGCCGAGGCAGCCCTGAAGCTGGTCGGCTTGGCTGATCGGGCCAAGCACAAGCCGCGCGAGCTCTCTGGCGGCCAGGAACAGCGTGTCGGTATCGCTCGCGCGATCGTCTCGGACCCGACACTGCTCTTGTGCGACGAGCCGACAGGCGATCTGGACCGCAAGTCTGGCGACGAAATCCTCGATCTCCTGCAGGCACTCAACGAGCGTCAAGGCAAGACGATCATCATGGTCACGCACGATCCGCACGCCGCTGCACGTGCGAAACGAACGCTGCATCTGGAAAAGGGCAAGCTCGAGCGCGAGGTCGTCGCATCAGTCTGAGATCATGAGCTGCAGGCTATAGGCTGTAGACGAGAGCGCCGACGCCCCGTCCCATCCACTCATGCCTCGCAGCCGATCGTCGGCACAGAAACCACGTTTGCCTGGTCCGCCGGGAGTCGGACCATAGGTGCAGCAGGAGGGTGAGAGATATGAAGCCGTCGAACCCCGGTCACCAACCGGATCATTCTGCCCCCCAGCCCACAGCCCTCGTCAGTGCGCTATGAAATTCCTGCCTCTGCTCTGGTCCAATCTTCAGCGCAAGCGCTTGCGCACCTGGCTCACACTGGCTTCGATCGTCGCCGCGTTCTTGTTGTTTGGCATTCTGCAGACGATGAAGGCCGCGTTGACGGGCGGCGCGGAGCTCGCTGGTGCCGATCGTTTGATCACGATGAACAAGGTCACCTTCATCCAACCCTTGCCCGAGAGCCATCTCACTCGCGTTCGCGGTATCGAAGGCGTGAAGGTTGCGACGCCGTATTCGTGGTTCGGCGGCGTCTATCAGGACGATCGCAACAAGGTCATCACGTTCGCCGTCGATCCGGAAACCTTTCTACAGGTTTATCCCGAGTACGAGCTGACCGAAGAGGAACACAAGGCTTGGATCAACGATCGCGCGGGCGCGATCGTCGGCAAGGTCACGGCGGAACGCTATGGCTGGCAAGTCGGCGATACGATTCCGCTGCGCTCGGACATCTACCAGAACCAAGACGGCACGCAGATCTGGGAAGTCAACATCCGCGCGATCTTTGCAACGACCAACGACAGCGCGAGCATGTTCATTCACCACGAGTACCTCGATGAGGCACGCACATTCGGCAAGGACACGATCGGCATGATCGTGCTGCGCGTGGACGATCCGCAGCGTTCCGCGGAAATCGCCAGGCGGATCGACGCGATGTTCGCGAACTCTGCCAACGAAACGAAGACCGACAACGAACGAGCATTCCTGCAGTCCTGGGCGAATCAGATGGGCAATATCGGCGCGCTCGTCACGGCCGTGGCAAGCGTCGTGTTCTTCACGCTCCTGCTCGTCATTGCAAATACGATGGGTCAGTCAGTGCGCGAGCGTACGAACGAGCTCGCGGTGATGAAAACGATCGGGTTTTCGCGGGGCACGGTGACGGGCTTGGTGCTCGCAGAATCGATGCTACTGACGGTGCTGGGTGCGGTGATCGGGCTGGTGCTCGCCAGCGGGGTCGCGCAGGGCCTCGGCAAGGCGCTGGCGCAATACTTCCCGACGCTCGGGATGCCCGCTTCGACCTACCTGATCGGCGGCGTGCTGGCGATCGTGCTCGGCGCGCTCGCGAGCGCTCTACCCGCTACTTACGCTTGGCAGCTCAAGATCGTCGATGCGCTGCGCAGGGTTTGACCGCCTCTGCCGCTGGCGCTGCAAATACTCCTGAGAAGGAAGGGTCATGTCCGGACCGGCATTACAAGCAATCGCCATCACCGCGATGAACGTGCGCAACATGCGCGAGCGAATCGCGTCTTCGCTCGTGGCGTTGATAGGCATCGCAGGTGTCGTGACGGTGCTGGTGGGCGTGCTGTCGATTCGAGAGGGATTCAGGGCCGCGCTCGACTACTCTGGCTCGCCGGACATCGCGATCGTCCTACGTGGAGGCGCCACCGACGAGCTGAGTAGCGGCCTCGGTCAAGACCAGGTGCGCGTGATCATGGATTCACCGTACATTGCGCGCGACGCCGACGGGCCGATCGCCTCAGCCGAGCTTTACGTGATCGTGGACGTTCCGCTCAAGAGCACGGGCACGGCTGCGAACGTGCCCTTCCGCGGTGTCGGTCCGAATGCACCCAAGCTGCGCGACAACTTTCGCATCGTCGAAGGACGCATGTTCGTGCCCGGCACATTCGAGGTCATCGTAGGCGTCGGAGCGGCCGAGGCTTTCGACGGCTTGGTCGTCGGCAACACCGTGCGCTGGGGCACGACCGACTGGACCATCGTCGGTATGTTCGAAGACAAAGGCAGCGTCTCCGAATCAGAGATATGGACCGATGCGACGGTGCTGCAAGGCGCTTACAACCGTGGCAACTCGTATCAGTCGGTACGCGCAAAGCTGACGAGCGCGGAGGCGCTCACGGCCTTCAGGGACTCCCTCTCGAACGACCCGCGAGTCAACACCAAGGTGTATTCCGAGCAGGCGTTCTACGAAGAGCAGTCGGAAGGCTTGCGTGTGATGATCAATGGCTTGGGCTTCTTTGTCGCTCTGCTCATGGGACTGGCAGCGATCTTCGCTGCCCTCAACACCATGTACTCTGCCGTCTCCGCGCGTACGCGGGAAATCGCCACGCTGCGCGCGCTCGGCTTTGGGCCGTTCCCTGTGATGGTCTCGGTGATTGCGGAGGCATTGCTGCTTGCGCTCGTCGGCAGCGCGCTCGGCATGCTCATCTCGTACTTTGCGTTCAACGGCATACGCGCCTCGACGCTTAACTTCGGTTCCTTCACGCAGCTGAGCTTCACCTTTAACGTGACGTCCGAGCTGCTCGTGCAAGGATTGATCTATGCGCTCGTGCTTGGTTTTCTCGGCGGCCTGCTGCCGAGCCTGCGCGCGGCCCGCATGCCGATTACGACCGGCCTTCGAGAGCTCTGAGCGCGCGGCATAAGGACCATGGAGGGCCACGACTGCAGCTGCGGCCGACAGCCCGCTCAAACGCTACACTTGGGCTTTGGCCGTTTCCCTTCGAAATCCACGCCGTTCACGAGCTCATGTCCTCTTTCTCCATCCTCGGACCGCGCCGAGCTGCATTCGCGTTCGTCTTCATCACGGTACTGCTCGACATGTTTGCGCTCGGAATCATCATTCCGGTGCTGCCGCGCCTCATCGAAGATTTCATGGGCGGCAACACGGCGAGCGCGGCGGAGATCTACGGGATCTTTGGCACGGCGTGGGCACTCATGCAGTTCATCTTCTCGCCGGTGCTGGGATCGCTATCCGACCGCTTCGGGCGACGCAAGGTCATTCTGCTTTCCAACGTGGGATTGGGCCTCGACTATGTGCTGATGGCGCTTGCGCCGAACGTGGCCTGGTTGTTCGTCGGGCGTATTCTCTCCGGCATCACTTCCGCCAGTATCGCGACTGCAGGCGCGTACATCGCAGATGTCACTCCGCCCGAGCAGCGTGCGGCGAAATTCGGCATGCTCGGTGCGGCCTTTGGCTTCGGCTTCGTCGTCGGACCCGCGCTGGGCGGCTTCCTCGGCGACGTTGATCCTCGTTTGCCTTTCTGGGTAGCCGCGAGCTTCAGCCTCACGAACGCGCTTTATGGCTTTTTCGTTCTGCCCGAATCGCTCCCACCGGAGAGACGGCAGCCGTTCTCCTGGCGCAAGGCGAATCCCCTCGGTGCGCTCAGATTGCTGCGTTCCCATCGCGATCTGTGGGGCTTCGCGAGCGTCAGCTTCTTGAGCAACCTTGCGCACGTCGCCCTGCCCGCGACAGCCGTCCTCTATATGGGCTATCGCTACGGCTGGAGCACGAAACAAGTGGGCCTTCTGCTCGCCGTGGCTGGGATCTGTCAGATCATCGTGCAGGCCGGATTGGTCCGGCGCGTGGTGGGAACGCTCGGCGAGCGGCGCGCGATGATGCTCGGCTTGAGCGGCGGGGCACTTGGCTTTTTTCTGCAGGGCATCGCCACGTCACCGCCCGTCTACGTGCTCGGCATCGTCACGATGTCCATCTGGGGCTTCTTGAATCCGGCTCTACAGAGCGCGATGACGCGTCTCGTACAGCCCACCGAGCAGGGCCAACTACAGGGGGCCAATAGCAGCCTCATGGGCATTGCGAACATGATTGGTCCTGTCATCTTCGCGCAGGTGTTCGCAACGTTCATCGCTCACCAGCAATGGCACATACCGGGCGCAGCATTCCTGCTCTCGGCCGCACTGCTGACCGCAGGCGCAATCATTATCTTGCGCCTCGCGCACAGTGATGAGCGAAGCGCAGGAAAGACGGCGCGGATGATCGCAGACGAAACCAAACGACCGGCTGAACCCGGCTCAATGTGAGCCGCAGTGCATACGCATTCAAATCTGCATGACGATCGTCGATGACGCACGCGGTCCCTGACCGCGCACTCTGCTGGTGCGCGCGCGGTATACCACACGCGCCCAAGTTGCTGATTCGCTCACCGCGGGACCTGGCACGCCTCGTGCATCGCATTGGTCGCCAGGTTTTCTTACTTGCCGACGATGATGGTGAGCCCCCCCTGAACCATCAATCGGACGCAGGCGTGCGTCGTCGCAGGAAGCGATGCGCACGTTTTTTTTTGCTATGTCTGATGATGCGCACTACATGTCTCTGCCGCATCGCCGCTCGATCCCATCGCGCTCGAGCCACTCGGTTGCGATGGGCCACAATGTCTGCGCGAACTCCGGACGGAAGAAACCAAAGTGTCCGATACGCGGTACACCGACGTCGTGCGGTGCGATCCGTCGATACTCGACTGGTGCGGCTGCATAGAGCGCGTGCATGGAACGCACTGCTTGCGCCGACATCATCTCGTCGTCCGTGAACGACAGCGCAAGCATCGGAATTCGCACGGACGCGTAGGCGGCGCGCACTGCCTCGCCCTCGGCCCCGACCACGTAGTCTCGCGTCAGGCACCAGCGGCGCCATTGCGCGATGACACCTTTCGGCAAGTCGCCGACCTTGCGGATCCGCTTGCCTGGAAAGTATCCGAAGAGCTTCGTTGCGAGCGGCGCGACGACGAACCACAACCACCAAACGATGCGTTTCGTCCGCCAGCTGTTCTGTCGCCAGTAACCCGAACCGGTCGCAATGGTGACGACGCGATCGATCTGCTCGCGATTCGGTATGAGGCCCAGTAGTTGCCCGCCGAGGCTGTGACCGATCCAGTAGAGCGGCTTGCCTGGAAGCTTCTCACGCGCGTAGTTGATCGCCGCCGCGCAGTCTTGCCTGGCCCATCCGATGACGTCGACCTCGAAACCGCGCAGCGACCTCGGTGCCGACAAGCCGATGCCGCGATAATCGAACGTGATCGCACGATAGCCTTGGCTCGCGAGCCACTGTGCAAAAAGCGAGTAGAAGCGCTGTGTGACACCCATCGCGCAAGATACGATCGCGCTCGCGCGCGGCGTGCCTTCCGGCTCATAAACATGAGCGGCGATGGCCTGTCCGTTGTCGAGAGCCAACGACACTCGCGCAGCCTGTTCGCGAGCACCGTGCATCAGAACGCTGCAAACTCGGCGCTCAAGATCTCCGCTTCCGCAGCACAGCCAATCTCGCGCTGCGAATTGGGCATCGGATAAAACTCTTCACTCAAGTCCTTTCCACCAGCCGCACGCCAACGCACGCGCGTCAAGATCGTCTTGTATGGATGGGTGTTACGCAGCCAGAGCCGATTGTTTTGAGCGTCGCAGGCCCCCTCGAAGCTCAGCGAGACAAACGTCGAAGCTGCAGGCTCATCGGCTGCAAACGAGAAAGACGCCCCGATGAGCCCAGCCGCGACGATCAGGACACAAGCTGCTGAAGACTTGAACACAAGCTACACCCCCCTCGATCCACCAGCGCAAGCATCGCTCAGAAGATCGCACATGTGTAAGTTCTTCGTCGACTGCTCACCCCACACCTGGACGAGAACGAACCCGGCTGCCGCTCTCCGGGAAACCCTGAATATAGACAGATTCGTGCGCCTCACATTCGACGCTCGTCACGAAGCACGGGATTCGTATGCTCCGCGGCGCGTTTGTCTCGCTGCTAGGCGCGCACGCGCCGTCCCCAGCTCATTCCTCCTGGTGCGCAACCCAGCCCAGAGCGTCTCGACAAGGTTATCCCGTCAAATTCGCGCCGACGAGCCATCCTCTTCCACCGCAGACCTGCGGCGCGGCGAATGGTGTCATGCCTTGCGTCGCGGTGCGCTGCACGGCAGGTGCCGCCACGGAACTTCTTCGAAACAGATGTGTTAAATTTCCTCTTCTTTCCCGCAGAAGTCATCCATGGAGCAGCCGATATGGCCTTCACTCTCAAACCTTTGCCTTACCCCAAGGACGCGCTCGATCCGATGATGTCGGCTCGGACACTTGAGTTTCACCATGGCAAGCACCATGCGGCCTATGTGTCGAAATTGAACGAGCTCATCAAAGGCACCAAGCACGAGAACGCGGATCTGGAAACGATCATCCGCGAAACGGCCAATGCGACCGGCGCAGAGAAGAAGATCTTCAACAACGCGGCGCAAGTCTGGAATCACGACTTCTATTGGGAGTCGCTCGCTCCGAACGGCGGCGGCACACCACCCGAGCCGGTCCTGAAGCGCATCGAGGCGAGCTTCGGTTCTTTCGATAACTTCCGTGACAAGTTCGTCGAAGCAGCGGTAAATCAATTTGGCAGCGGCTGGGCGTGGCTTGTTCTCAAGGGTGACAAGCTCGAGATCACTACGACTCACGATGCCGACAATCCGCTGACCCACGGCGAACGTCCGCTCTGGACGTGCGATGTGTGGGAGCACGCTTACTATCTGGATTACCAGAACGAGCGTGCGCGCTTCGTTAAGACCGTGATCGAAAGACTGGCGAATTGGCAGTTCGTCGGTAAGTTGCTCGCAGAGAGTCAAGGATAGTCGCGCGCCACGGGGACAGGACGGAAGCACTGCTGTGGCTCTCCCGACTGTCCCCAGCCCCACGCTTCCGACTGTCCCTAACCCCAAATGGGGATGGATGGAGCACTGCTCTCTATCCCTGCTCCCAGTTCCCCTTTCATACGCTGTCCCGCCAGCGCCTAGCACATGAGTGAGCCGCTTACCTCCGCTCCGCGAGCGCGCAACATCCTGCGAGCCTAATTGCGACTCATTCTCAATTGCGATTAGAATCCGAGTGCACCCGCAGCAACGCGCTGCTCAATACTTCCGACCGCTCGTTCGCACGATGTCTATTCGTATTGCCTTTGCAGCCCGGGCGCTGCTTGCGCTCGCCTTCCTCCCGCTAGTGACGAGCTGCACGACTTCAAGCGAGGACTTACGCCATCGGGTCGTCGAGAATTACGCACAGATCGTGCTTGCAACGTATGAAGACGCAATCGACGCAGCGCGCGCTCTGGAGCGAGCCGTCGACGAGCTACTTGCCAATCCCAGTGAAGCAACGCTTGCAGCCGCACGCGAACGTTGGATCGCGGCCCGTATCCCGTATGGATACTCCGAGGCATTTCGCTTCTACGACGGACCCATCGACGACGAGGATGGGCCCGAGCCGCGTTTGAACGGCTGGCCGCTCGACGAGAACCACATCGACGCAGTGCGGCTCGATCTGTACAACGCCGCACCCGGTGAGAACATTATCGGCAACCCCGAAAAGTACCCCGACATCACACCCGAGCTCATCGCCGAGCAGAATGAAGCCGGCGGCGAGAAGAACATCGCCAGCGGCTATCACGCCATCGAATTCTTGCTCTGGGGCCAGGACCTCAACGATCCGCCAGACGCGGCGGGCCAGCGCCCCTACACCGACTTCGTCGCCAGCGGACCGAATGCAGCGCTCAATGCCCGTCGAGGCCAGTACCTCAAGGCTGCGACGACTCTCCTCATTCACGATCTCGAGAGCGTGGCCGACGAATGGCGCGATCCCTCGGCGGGCGGGACGAATTATCGCAGCGAGTTCGTCGGCGGCGACGTGACGACCGCGCTCGAGCGCATGATCAAGGGTATCGCCACCTTGGCGGGAGCGGAGATGGCGGGCGAGCGGTTGAACGTCGCGCTGCTATCCTCGGATCAAGAAGAAGAACAATCGTGCTTCAGCGATACCACCTCCGAGGACTTGCGCGCCAATGCCGCAGGCATCGAGCACGTGTACTACGGCAGGTACACTCGTTCGAACGGCACCACCATTGCCGGCCCGAGCCTGGCCGATCTCGTGAAAGCCGCCGATCCGCGCCTCGCCGAGGAGGTGGACGCGCACATCGCGCGCACGCGCGAGGCCGTCAATGCCGTTCGCACTCCCTTCGATCTCGAGATTCGCGCAAACAATCCGGAAGGCAACGCGCGCGTGCAGGCGGCCATCGACGCGCTGCGAGCCCAAGCGCTGGTCTTCGTGCGTGCAGCGCGTGCACTCGGGATCTCATTCTCGGAATCCGATATCGAGGACGTAGGCGATTGAAGCGCCAGGTGCAACCTGCGAACGCATGGTGCATGCGCACGTATGTGCGCGCTTGCTGCTTCCTATGCCTGCTCGTGCTGCTCGCTTCCGCCAGCGGGTGTCTTTCGAAAGCATCGGCGCCGGACGAGACGCTCTTGGTGCCGCACTCGGGTGGCGCTACGACGGTTACGGTCACAGATCGACACGCCTTTTCCCGCCCGGCAGCGAATCTGGACATTCAGGCGCGAGCCACCTTCTCGATCGGGAACGCATTCTTCAACAGCCCCTGGGTCGTCGCGCCCGCAACTGCAGCCGCACGTGACGGTCTCGGTCCACTCTTCAACGCCCGCAGCTGTGATGCCTGTCACAATAACGACGGACGTGGACGTCCTCCCGAGCCGGGCGAGCAGCCGATTTCGCTCGTCATCCAGTTTGCAACGGCCGCGCCCGGGCCGCATGGTGAGCCTGCTGCCGATCCACGGTACGGCGCAAATCTGAATCCCTTTGCCGTCGCTGGCGTCCCGGCCGAAGGCTCGCTCCGCATCCGCTATCGCGAGATCCACGGCACTTTCGCCGATGGAGAGCCATTCGTCCTGCTTGCTCCCGAGTACGAGCTCGTCGACCTCGCGTATGGGCCGCTCGACGCCAGCACGGGCTTCTCACCGCGCGCCGCGCCAGCGGTATTCGGTGTCGGCTTGCTCGAGGCCATTCCCGAGGAGCAGATCCTTGCCCTCGCCGATCCCAACGATGCCGATGGCGACGGCATTTCCGGCCGACCGAACCGTGTCTGGAATCGACGCACGCAGCGCGTTGAGCTCGGGCGTTTTGGTTGGAAGGCGAATCAACCCGACATCGAGCATCAGACGGCAGCAGCCTTCTCCTCCGAGATGGGCTTGACAACTTCGTTGCTGCCCGGATCGATCTGCACCGAAGTGCAACGTGAATGCTTGGCAGCACCGAGCGGCGGCGATCCTGAGGTCAGCGACGAGATCTTCCAGCGCGTCGTCCAGTATCAGCGAACACTCGGAGTACCGGCACGACGTAACCTAGACGATCCCATGGTTCGAGCCGGCGCCAAGCTGTTCGCAGCCGCGGGCTGCCCCGCATGTCATCACCCGACGTTCGTGACCGCGGCGACCACTGCAGAGCCGGCGCTCGCGAATCAGACGATCCATCCGTTCACCGATCTGCTGTTGCATGACATGGGCCCGGAGCTCGCGGACACTCGCGCCGATTTCGACGCCTCACCGAGCGAATGGCGAACACCGCCGCTGTGGGGCCTCGGGTTACAGAAAACGGTCAACGGACACACGAGGCTGCTGCACGACGGTCGAGCACGCAACGTGGCCGAGGCGATCCTGTGGCATGGTGGCGAAAGCACCCGCGCACGAGAGGCGTTCCGCTCGATGTCGAAGCAGGAGCGGGAGGCGTTGCTCAAGTTCCTTGAGTCGCTCTGAGACGAGAGGCAGCGGGCTTGGGGCTGGACAAGAGGCGCGTGCGGCCTTCCTTATTCCCGTTCGTGCGCGAAGTGCGGCCGCCGCCACAGCCTCCAATCACACTGAGGCATAATCGCCTCGTCCATCGCCGTTCAGGATGGCCTTGCCATGGATCCCGACGCATCGAACAGGCCCACAACGCTCTGTGGCATTTCTATCGTCGCGGCCGTGATCGCATGCCTCATGCCGCAGCCGACTCGAGCGCAGCTGCCGGACTGGGCGCCGAAACCGCCGCCGCGCGTAGCGGAAGAACGCTTTCGTGCCGAGGTGCTCGTGCTGCATGCGGGATTCGATACCACGCTGCGCGTAGACGAATCACTCGCCGAGCCGGGCACGAAAATCTCCGCGGAAGACGATCTGGGCTTGGACGAGAACAAGCTCTTGGCGCAAGGAGAGCTCACACTCTTGCCTGGCGAGCGTCATCTTGTGCGCCTGAGCGGAATGACAGCCCGACGTTCTGCAGACAGGGTGCTCGACAGACAGGTCAAGTTCGACGACGAGACGTATCTGATCGGTGAACGCGTGAGCAGCGCCCTCAACCTCACGATGGTGGGACTCACCTATGGCTATCGTTTTCTCGTCAAGGAGCGCGCAGAGCTGACCGGAACGCTCGGCATACAAGTTGCTGCCGTGGAGGCGAATGCAGTCGTACGCAATCGCGTCGTGCGCGATTCCGAGAGCGGCATAGCACCGCTACCGCTCGTCGGTTTGGAAGCGCGATTCGATGTGAGCGGCCGCTGGTCCGCCGAGGCCCGCCTCCAATACCTCACCGCGGAAATCGACGACGTAGATGGCTCGCTCACCGATGCGCGGATCGCGCTCACGTGGCGTAAGAATCCCCACCTCGTCTTCGGCCTCGGCTATCGCAGATTCAGGATCGAGGTGGATTCCCGCGACGAAGGCACGCCGGGATTCGTCGACGCCACCATCGACGGTCCGCTGTTCTTCATGCGCGCGAGCTTATAGCGCTCATTGACGAGCACGCTCGGCCTCCGGTCCCGGCATCTCTTCGGGGATCCGCTGCAGCATCACCACGCCCGGTGTGGTGCTCTCCACCACCGCTGTGCCGGCATCGGGGCTCTCTGACGGCGTGGTTGAATCATCCAGGTACATGGATGTGACACGGTGAAAGACCCGGACGAAGGCATCCGCCCCTAAGATGACGGCGGTCACAGGCACTAGAGCGAGCACGCATATGACAACCGAACGAAGCGGTGCCGGCCGGGACTGCTGACGAGCCCGCTCGCGCTCCAGCGTCTCCTGCGCCCGCATCTGGATCGCGCGCTGAAGGGCCGTCGGCGGGCGTTCGAAGGGAATAATGCGTGCCGTTGCGTTTTGCGGCTCGGGGCCGGAAGTGCCCACGCGTTCGTCCGACGAGTGATTCATGCTACAGCAGCCTCGCATTTTGCTCGAGCCGCACTGAGCTCGCACTTGACAAAATTCATGCTCCCGACGATCCGGAGTGTAGCCTCATCGTTCACCGCTTTCGACCAGAAGACACACGATCGAGGGCCGGGTTCCCCCTAGTCTTGGGCGGCTGCTCCCTGCTGGTGCGTGCTGGGGGTCAGGAGAACCACCACCTCGCTGAGCGAGAAACGTCAGTTGCAATCAGCGCTGCTTGGGGGGCATGCTGTTGACGCCGCGACAGTCGACTTCGCGAGGCCCTCATGCAATTGCGCCTTTTCGCCCTGTGTGCTGCTTTCGCTTGCGCGCCGTTTGCTGCGACTTCTGCTGCGGAGTTTTCGATTCAAGCAGAGGTAGACGGCATCGGAATGGAAGCGTCGTCAGAGACATCGCGGGGCGCCGTGAACAACCGGAATGCGTCCTGCGCAGCGCAATGCAACAGTGCGCATGCCAGATGCAGCAGTGAGGTCCGCCGCGCACGCCAGCAGTGCTCCCGTACCGCAGCAACCGGTAGTCGCGATGCATTCGACTCATCACAGGATAATGCCTCGCTCTTCTGTGGCTATTTCCGGCGCCCCCGCAATTGTGGGCCTGGCTGCCAGGCTCGCTTCGCACAGCACTTTCAGGTGTGCATGAAGGCACTCGATAATCCTGCGCGCATGCGCGGGGACTGCATGGAACAAGAACGCCAAGCGCAACGCTTCTGTCGTGACGAGCTGCATGCATGTGAATTGGCGTGCCGTTCTTGATGCACTCACATCGTAGGCGTGCTGGGCGAGACGTGTGTCCTCTCATAGAGCTCCTGACACCGCACGCAGCGCACGGCCGTCGGTTCTGCGCGCAGGCGTTCCCACGGAATCTCCTGGTCGCAGTCGCTGCAGTAACCGAAAGTCCCCTCCTGGATCCGCAACAGCGCGGCGTCGATGCGACGCAGTTCCTGGGCGTCGCGATCGATGTCCGATAGGTTCAAGTGCACGATGAGATCCAGGAAAGAATCGTCCCCTTCGTCGCGCACCGTGTGCGCAAGCTGAACGTGCGTTTCATCGCTCGAGCGCTCGAGGGTGCTGCGAATCTCCTCGCGAAGCTGCGCCGCCCGCTCGCGAAGCCGTGCCGTTAGCTCGGCCAGTTGCTGTGTATCAAGAGTCATTGCCTGAACTCTGCCGATCGTAAAAAGGAAAACCCGCCACGGAGCGGCGGGTTCCCCATGGAATGACGCACATCGAAAAGTCGTTCTTGAAAGTCGCGCGACGACGATGCCGCAGAAGAGAAACGATCGTTCGGCGAGACCCTGGCGGGCGTGGCAGCTTCAAGTTTTTCTCTTGAACAGTGCCTCGAGCTCCGCTTTGGCCTTGTCGGCGGCGCTCGGCTCCGCAGCGTTCGTCGCGCTGCCTCCAAAGAGCGCTTCGAGCTCTGCTCTAGCTTTCTGCGCAGCGACTTGCGCGGCGTCAGAGTAGGCATTCGGGCGGGGCTTGAAATAATCGCAGAAGTTCGCGCGCTCCTTGTCTCTGACCTCTTCCGCGATCGGTTCGCGACACTGCTTGGCGACCGACGGGCTATACCACTCGCACAGCTTGCAGACGTGCAGCTGCGCGCCACATTGCTTGCATTCGTCCAGTCGGCTAAGCGGCAAGCTGAGTGCTGCAAGCGATGCGCCACATTTCCAGCAAACAAGGGACATAGCAGCCGAACCGCCGTTTGTAGTCGCGTCGCGATCGCTCACGTAGCGATCTCATCATAACCGCGCCCGAGGAACTCGATCAGGCAGATTCCGTGACCGAATGGATCTGCCAGCATGGCGATCTTCCCCCAGCTGTTCGCTCTCACTGATCCTTCGAGGCGCGCGCCGGCATTGCGTGCGCGATCGAGAGCACTTTCAAGATGGTCGACGACGAAGTCGAGGTGCACGGGTGTCCAATGTCGGGCGTACGAACGCAGATGGCGGCTCGTCGGCGAGGCCACAGTGCCGTTCGGCTTGAGCAACAGGTAGATCGGAGAGGTCGCGCCCAGCAGCTCGACTGCATCGCTTCCGAAGCGCCGACCGACCGTCAGGCCCAATCCTTCGCAATAGAAGTGAATGCCTTTTTCGAGGTCATCCACATCGATGTTGACGAGCATGGTTGCGGTCATGGGGTCCTAACAGGCTGTAGGCGAGACGCGCCTGAAAGGAGGCTGTGCACGTCTCTCGGCACGACAAACCTCCTCCTTCTGAGCGGCTGCATTAATTATGACGCACGCAGCAGCTCGCTGTGGAGATGAGCGCTACTGGCGACAGCCACTACGGCCTACCGACCAGCCACAGCTCCGTACTTCCTGTACAGCTCGTCCTTGCGCTTCGGATCCACGTTGACCTTCGTGATGTCGCCGCCCGCCCATTCGAGCAGCTTGGGATCCATGACCTTGAACCACAGCGGCGGAATGGCAGCAAGCCCAAAACACCCAGGGTAACCGCTCGGCAGGCGTGGCAGATCCTCAAAATCGCGCAATGCCTGATACGGGCGACGTGCATTCGCGTGATGATCGGAGTGTCGCTGCAAGTGAAACGAGATCAAGTTCGAGTAGATGTGATTGGTGTTCCATGAGTGTCGCGGCGCAGGCGGCTCATAGCGTCCGTCGGGACGCTTTTGGCGCAGCAGCCCGTAGTGCTCGACATAGTTGGCTTGCGTCAGCCCGTACCACGCATACACATGGTTGATCAGCAAGAAGGGCACGATCCTCCAGCCGAACGCTGCGATGAGGCCTGCCGCGATTGCCAACGTCAGTAGCCAAGATGCCAGCACTTCGTTATGCAATGAGAACACGGGCTTGCCCGCCGCTGCGAGTCGCGCCTTCTCGAGTCTCCAGCCACGCTTGAAGGCGCCCGGAATCTCGCGCAACGCGAAACGATAGATGCTTTCACCCATGCGCGCGCTTGCACAATCCTCCGGTGTAGCGACGGTGGCGTGATGGCCGCGATTGTGCTCGATGCAAAAATGGCCATAGCCGACGAGACCCGTAGCGATCTGAGCTGCGATACGGTCCACACGGCTCTGTTTGTGGCCGAGCTCGTGTCCCACCAGAATCGCGAGCGCGCTCGTGAAGCCGGTTCCCAAGGCGAGCGCCAAGTAAGCCCACCAGGGGACGGACTGCGTGCCCAAGAACCATGCGCCGGCGAAAAACTGCGCATAGATGAGCACCAGCGCCACGTACAGCAGCATGCGGTAGTACGGATCGTTCGCCATCAGAGGAACGATCTCTTCCGGCGGGTTGTGCTGGTCTTCGCCGAAGAAAGCATCGGCGATCGGGATGAAGACAAAGATGTAAACGAGCGGAAACCAAAGGACTGCAGGCCGCTCACCTAACAAGAAATATGCCGCAATCGCCACAACGGGAATGAGCGGCCCGCTCAACGACGCAAGCCAGAGATACCGCTTCTTGTCGACGTAGCGGACTATGCGGCCGTCAGGTGTGTGCGCAACGAATTCCATGCGCAAATTTTACCCAACGAGATGCTGTGAACGAACCGCTCAGGGCGTAGCTGAAACGAACGCGCATAGCGCGCGGACGGTGAACGTGAGGGAATCGAAGCCGAGTTCTGCTGTCGAGCCTAGCGCCTGCAGCAGCTTATTCCGCTTCCCACCGCGGACCCGGCTCTGTGAACGCATGCGCAAGACCGATCAGCGCGGGCAGCGGTGTGTGAATGATGTATGCGGGCACGCCCGCGAGAATCTCGGCGTACCGTCCCTTGTCTTCGAACCGATCGCGGAAATGCGAGCTGACGAACAGGCGGCGCATCTGCGGGATGATGCCGCCGCCAATGTACAAGCCACCGAAGGCGCCGAGCGTCAGAACGAGGTTGCCGGCCAGTGTGCCGAGCAGCGCGCAAAACATGCTGACCGCCTCCATGCAAATGCGACACGATCCCTCCATCGCCCGACGCGTCACGTCGGGTGGTGTGAGCGGCTCGGGCACAACCCCCTCGATCGCACAGAGCGCATCGTACAGATTGACGAGCCCTGCTCCAGACAACGCGCGTTCGGCCGACACGTGGGAGAAACGCTGGTGAAGGCGCCGCAGCACCTCGATCTCCCTCTCGTTCATTACCGATAAGGTGACGTGCCCACCCTCTCCTTGCAGCGGAATCCAATGATCGCCCGCCGGAATCAAACCCGACACGCCGAGCCCGGTGCCTGGACCGATCAGGGCAATGGGCGAATTCGGCAACGGGCGTCCGCCGCCGACGCGCTCGAGATCGCTCTCAGGCAAGTGACGGACCGCCATCGCGAGCGCGGTGAAGTCGTTCATGAAGATGAGTCGGTCGAACCGTAGACGCTGCCGCGTCTGTGCGGCAGAGAACTGCCAGACGTGATTGGTCATGCGGATGACGTCGCCAGTGACCGGCCCGGCAATCGCGAACGCCCCTTCACGCGGACGTGCGCTCGCCTCGGAAGCCCCGACCGTCTGTAAGTAGTGCTCAACCGCGCTGACGATGTCCGGGAAATCGGCACACGCCAACACGACTTCGTCGCGTCGCTCATCGCCAACGAGCAACGCGAAACGCGCATTCGTGCCGCCGATATCGGCGATCAGTCGCGGAGCAGTCGCAGTTCGCACGGAAGGCATCTTGTCCATAGAGCTCAAATGAAGGAGCGGAAGCATACACGAGAGCCGCGGCGCAACGCGGCTCATTTGCCGAAAAGTGCTGCGAGCAGCTTCCCAGACTCGCTACGGGGCCCAGAAAACGTCCACAGGCACTTCCTTTTGGTGCAGGACCGATCGGATCGGCAGCTCTGCAGTGGAACCTGGCAGGCGAGCCTTCTGATACACCTGCCATTTCACAGTGCCCTCGAAGTGGATCACGATGCGACGGGAATCCAGCAGCGCGCGCAGGTTCAACGTAATGCGCGCGTGGGGCGCCTGCAATGCGTTTACCGCCAAACATCCCGGCGCAGCGGTCAGATCCAAGCCTTTCGCGAGCGCCAGCGAGCTCGGGAACAACGATGCCGTGTGCCCGTCCTCGCCCATGCCGAGCAGCACGAGATCGTAGGGCCTCGGCACGCGCGTCAGGGCTCGGCTTGCCCATTGCGCGCCCGCCTCGGGCGTGGGTGCCGGATTCTTCAGACCGACGAAATGTGCCGCTGCCGCAGGGCCCACGAGCAGATGCTGGCGCACGAGGCGCTCGTTGCTCGCTTCGGAGGCGGTGTCCACCCAGCGCTCGTCGGCAAGCGTGATCCAGACCTTGCCCCAGTCGATCCGTTCGTCGCGCAAGTGCTCGAACAAGCGAACGGGCGTACGACCGCCTGAGACAACCAAGCTCGCCGAGCCACGCGCCGCAATCGCCTCCTCCAAATCCACCTTGATCTCGCCTGCCAGCGCACGGGCAAGTGCCGTGGTGTCCGGAAAGCGATGTTCATGAATCCAGGAAGACATGACAGGTGAACGGCAGTGAGACGGACGGCAACGGGTCAGATCTCATTTCTCCACGCGAAGCCGTCACGCCCGATCAGCGCGCTTGCCGCAGCAGGACCCCACGTGCCAGCCGTATAAATCTTGGGCCGCTCGTCGTACCGTTGCCACGCTTCACGAATGGGATCGATCCATTGCCAGGCGGCGTCTAGCTCATCGCGACGCATGAAGAGCGTCAGATTGCCCCTGACGATGTCCGTGAGCAACCGCTCGTACGCATCGAGGGTGCGCGTCTTGAAAGTCTCCGAGAAATCGAGACTCAAGTTGACCGGCTTCAAGTGCATCCCATCTCCGGGGCTCTTGGCGAGCACGGTCATCGTAATGCACTCGTCGGGCTGTAATTGGATCACGAGCCGGTTGAGCGCATGCGCAGTATCCGGGCGATCGTAGATCGAGTGCGGGACATCCTCGAAGGTCACGACGATCTCGGAGAGTCGCTCCTGCAAGCGCTTGCCGGTGCGCAAGTAAAACGGCACACCGGCCCAGCGCCAGGAATCGATCTCGACCTTCAGCGCAACGAAGGTTTCGGTCGTACTGTCGGGAGGAACGCCTTTCTCTTCCAGGTATCCGACGACTGGCTGGCCCTTGGCCGCCCCTGCCTTATACTGACCGCGCACTGTCTTCGTAAGAACGTCGCGCCCGACGAGCGGCCGCAGCGCGCGCAGCACCTTGAGCTTCTCATCGCGCATCGCATCCGGATCGCTCGTCGCGGGTGGCTCCATCGCTATGATGCAAAGAAGTTGCAGCAAATGGTTCTGCACCATGTCGCGCAAAGCGCCGGTGCGGTCGTAAAAATCTGCCCGCCGTTCGACGCCGATGTCCTCTGCGACCGTGATTTGCACGTGTTGCACGCGTCCGCGACGCCAAAGAGGCTCGAACAGCGTATTGCCGAAACGCAGAGCGAGCAGATTCTGCACCGGCTCCTTGCCGAGGTAGTGGTCGATACGGAAGATTTGCTGCTCCTCGAAGATCGCGCCCACGCGCCGGTTGATCTCGGCGGAGGAGGCGCGGTCGTGCCCGAGCGGTTTCTCCAATACGACTCGCGACTGCGGTGTGACGAGCCCATGCCGCGCAAGGTGCTCGCAAATGGGCGCGAACAGATCAGGCGCAGTCGACAAGAAGAACACCCGAACGCACTCCTCGCGCCCTCGCAATATATCGCTGAGTCGGACGAAGTCGCCTTCTTGCTTGGCGTCGATCTTCGTATAGCTCAGGCGCTCGGCAAATGCCGACCAGGTCGCCTCGTCGAACTCTGCACCAACATGCTCCTGGCAGCTCTCGCGTACTTGGGCAACATATTCCTCGAGCGTCAGCTCGCCACGTGCAGCCCCAATGATGCGTGAATCAGAGGATATCTGGCCGCAAGCGACGCGGCGATAGAGCGCAGGCAAGAGCTTGCGCATCGCGAGATCGCCCGTCCCGCCGAACAGGATCAGATCGAACGTGGGAAGTAATTGCATATGAACCTTCTGGAACGATGCCGTCATCCAGCGGCAACCGACAGCTCGGACGAGTGCTGAGCGGCGCTGCTAAAGTAGCGTCCCCGGCCATGATGCGCAAACAACGGCGCACGGACATCGACTTCGGCGTGAGGGCTGGCAGACGCGTTGCTATTGTAACGCGTCGCGACCCAGAAGCACGCACCCGGCGCTTTCGTGTGAGCCGGCAGTGATCTCCTGCTAGAATTTCCTGCTTTGCATACCCGTTGTTTATCGAGGCCGCCGTCTTGAGCTCCGACGCCCCCCTTCAGTCGCGAATCAGAGAAGTCACCGAACGCATTCGAGACCGCAGCGAACGCACGCGCGGCAGCTACCTACACAGGATGGCGCAAGCGCGCCGCTCGGGCGTCGCGCGCGAATTGCTCTCGTGCACGAACCTCGCGCACGGTTTCGCGGCAATGGACGGCGCGGACAAAGACAAGCTGCGCGGCACGCGCTGGCCCAATCTCGCCATCGTCTCCGCATACAACGACCTGTTGTCGGCGCATCGACCGTTCGAACGCTACCCCGAGCTGCTCAAGCTCGGCGCTCGCGAGGCAGGCGCGGTCGCGCAGTTTGCAGGCGGCGTGCCCGCGATGTGCGACGGCGTGACACAAGGCCAGCCGGGCATGGAGCTGTCGCTTTTCAGTCGCGACGTGATTGCGATGGCAACCGCCATTGCCTTGTCTCACAACATGTTCGACGCCGTTCTGTGCCTGGGTGTGTGCGACAAGATCGTTCCGGGATTACTGATGGGCGCGCTCGCCTTCGGGCATCTACCTGCGATCTTCGTGCCTGCTGGCCCGATGCCAAGCGGCATCCCCAACAAGGAGAAGGCGCGGATTCGACAACTCTTCGCGGAAGGCAAGGTGGGACGTGATGCCCTTCTCGAATCCGAAGCGCAGAGCTATCACTCGCCAGGCACGTGCACGTTCTACGGCACCGCAAACAGCAACCAGATGCTCATGGAAGCCATGGGGTTGCACTTGCCCGGCGCTGCGTTCGTCCCGCCCAACACCTCGCTGCGCGACGCGCTGACGAGCGCAGCAGCGCGGCGCGCAGCGCGCATCACTGCGCTCGGCGACAACTACTTGCCGCTCGCCCAGATCGTCGACGAGCGCGCGCTCGTCAATGCGATCGTCACCCTGCTGGCGACTGGCGGATCCACGAATCACACGATTCACTTGATCGCGATCGCACGCGCAGCCGGGCTCATCGTCAACTGGGACGACTTCAGCGATCTTTCCGAGGTTGTGCCGCTGCTTGCACGCGTGTATCCAAACGGTAGCGCGGACGTGAATCATTTCCATGCAGCGGGCGGCACCGGATTCGTGATCCGCGAGCTGTTGTCTGCGGGCTTGCTCCACGCCGACACGCTCACGGTCATGGGCCCGGGCCTCGAGCAATATACCCAAGAGCCCTATCTATCCGAGCATGGGCTGGCATGGCGTCCTGCACCGATGCGCAGCGGAGATATGGAGGTCTTGCGCCCCGTCTCCGATCCGTTCTCGGCCGATGGCGGCCTGAAGCTGCTCAAAGGCAATCTCGGTCGCGCAATCATCAAGACCTCCGCAGTTCAACCGCAGCATCGAGTGGTCGAAGCACCTGCGATCGTGTTCGACGATCAAGCAGAGGTGATCCGGGCGTTCAAGAACGGAGAACTCGATCGCGATTGTGTCGTCGTCGTCCGCTACCAAGGGCCGCGCGCGAACGGCATGCCCGAGCTGCACCAGCTCACCCCGACATTGAGCTCCCTGCAGAACAGGGGGTTCAAGGTGGCGCTCGTCACTGACGGCCGCATGTCCGGTGCTTCAGGAACCGTGCCTGCAGCGATCCACGTCACGCCTGAGTGTGTGGCCGGTGGGCCACTCGCAAGAGTGGCGACGGGAGACATTGTGCGCCTCGACAGCTACGCGGGCGTGCTCGAAGCGCTCGTGCCGTCCGAGACGCTGCTCAAGCGCAGTGTCCCGAGCCCGAATCTCGAGAAGAGCAAAGTCGGCCTGGGACGTGAGCTCTTCGATAATTGCCGCCGCAGCGCAAGCGATGCAGAAACTGGAGCGTTGACGCTTTTTTAGGCTGTAAGCTGTGGGACGCGCAACGTGCGCGTGAACGCGATTCGCTTCACGAAAGCGAGCTGTCTATTTCCTGTTCGCTACGCCGACACCCTTCGGTTCTTCCGCTGCCGCAGTGAGCACCTCGAGGGGCAACAACTCCTCGTCTTCCTCGACGATGCCTCGCGCGCGCTCATTCATCGGTGTCGCGCTGGTTGGCTTGGCGAGCTCCAATTCGAAGAGCTCCAACACATCATCGCTCGGTGACGCGCTGGTCGATTCTTGCTCCGGCTCGACGGACCCGTGAGCCTGGATGTCCCGCTGCAGTTGCAGGCTTGCAGATGCTGGCGCGACATCATGTTCCGAAGAAGCCGGATCGGCCGACGCTGCAACTTGCGCTTTGGAGAGCGGCGCCGACGCTGCGACGTTTGGCTGCACCAGCGGCGCGTGAAGCTCGACTTCGGGGACCACGAACGTTCCTGCGCCCGCGAGCGCATCGTCGCCGACGAGCTCGCCGTACAGTTGCAGATATTTCTGCAGGGCCCGCATGTACACATAGCGCTGCAGCGCGTGCTTGCGCGCTTCCTTGATCAAGTGCAGCCGCCTGTCCGGGGTCATTTGCAGGATCTTCTGCACGCCGCGCACGATGGCGGCTGGATTGCCGGGCTCGATCGCAACGCCGTGCTGCCCGATGAGCTCACCCTGTGCACCCAACCCGGTTGCGACGCAGGGAACGCCGCACAACATCGCCATCGCAAGGGTCATGCGCGCGGAGTCGTTCAATGCGCTCGAGCACACCACGTCGCAAGTGTTCAAGAGCGCGCACAGGTCGGACCACTCACCGAGGAGCTGGATTCTCCGCGACAAGGCACCGCTGCCGATCGCGGCCATGAGCGCCGCGTTGCCTCGTTGCACGCCGTGTCCGGCAAGCAGCACGTACAGATTCGGCTGCGTCTTGATGAGCTCGCCGACGCCCTTGAGAAAGGTGACGTGATCGTACTCGGGTAAGAACGGTGCGACCATCCCGATGACGAACGCATCCGCGGGCACCTGCAGACGCTCGCGGAGCTGCGCACGCGCGCCGGGATCCGGCTTGAAGCGCACGGCATCGACACCCGGCGAAATGCAGTTGTAGCCGTCCTCGGGAAAACCCACGCGCCGATGCTGCGCAGCCGCTGCCTCCGAGGTGTAGACGATCCGGTCTGCCCGGGTCGCGCACTTCGCCACGAGTCTGAGCTTGCTGCGATCGAAGAAGGCCGCATTCTTCGGCAGCGGAGTCGTCTCGCACAGATTCCACACGACCGCCGGCGACCACCTGCATCGCTCGCGTATCGGCAGCGACAAGAGCTGCGCGGTATGTCCCCAGGCATGGATGACATCTGGGCGAAACGCACCTAGCACCTTCGTCAGCTCCACGAAGCCGCTCAGCGTCAGGCGTCGCCGCGAGAACGGCACCTCGTGCACAGGCACACCGAGTTGTCGCAGCACTGTTGCCTGCATACATCCCGCGGCTAATGAGATGGCCTGCGCTCGCACGCATTGCTTTGGCAGCCGCGTCAGCAGCGGCATGAACAAGAACGGCTGCATCGACTCGGGCACACCACCCGAGCTGACGATGTGCAGCACGCGCAATTGACGTGTGGTTGCTTCGCTCACGACACTGCTGACGAGCTTCAACTCGGGCGTAAATGCTAGCAGCACTGTCGCGGCTGACATGTGCCACGGACCTGAACTGTTAAGCGGCCCACAGTTCCTAGGCGACAAGAATTGACAGTTGGAGACACAGATCACACGACTCCACGGCACGCGCGGCTTACGGCTGGGAGCGAGATGCAGCGGGCTTGCGGGCTTGCGGGCTTGCGCTTTCTGAGCGACGGGCTACGGTCAGGAGCGCCACTCGATGCACGCTGCCTACCGTCTAGCGCCTACGACCCAAAGATACGTCGCTGCATACGCGCGATAGGGCCGCCAACGCTCGGCGATCTGCAGCAGCTCTTTCGGCGTGTCGGCATTAACTACCCGCAGCAAGCCCAGGTCAGACGCCGGAAACGCATCGGACTGGCGGCCGAGACGGATGGCGAGATAGTCACGAGTCCACGGACCGAATCCCGGTAACTCACGCAGCGATGCCTCGATTTCGGGCCAGCTCGCATCGAAGCGTAAGCGGCGATCAAGCACGGCTTGCGCAAGCGATCGAATGCTCTCAATGCGCTTCGCCGGTATGCCCATCTGTCTCGTGTCAGCCGCGAGGACGCGCTCCGGTGTGATCTCGCCACAACGTTCCACCCATCGCAGCATCAACGTCCGTGCAGCCGCCACCGTCACTTGTTGACCCAGGATCGTGCGCACACAGAGCTCGAATGCATCCCACGCGCCGAGGGGACGAACCCCTGGCACGGCACGAATCGCAGGTGCGAGATACCGCGAACGTCCGAGCACCGACTCAATGGGCGCAAAATCGAAATCGACATCGAACAGCGCCGCGACGCGCCGGCGCGCTTCTTCGCGATCAATCCGACCCTCGGTCGTGATCTGCAACCACGCGCGCTCGGCGTCGAATGTGACCTTCACACGACCGGCCCCCAGCACCCGTGTGTATGTATCCGAGGTGAGATGCTCGACCACAGGAATCGAACGTAGCGACAGGTAGGACAGCAGCACGCCCCAAGGGAACGGCCGACGCACCGCTAGGTACATGCGCACGATCCTCAGCCGCCGAGCTCGTTCAGTGAGCTATGGCTGGAAACGCCACCGATGAGAACCAGGCGCATCGCTTCCTCCACCGACAGCGCCGTCTCGTGCAGCTCGTGCTTCGGCACGTACAGCGTGTATCCGCCAATTTGATAGCTCATCGGAAAATAGACTGCGACGAGCTCCGATGCTCCTTCTCCGAATAGCTTCGGATTGACTTCTTCTTCGGTGACGAAGCCGATGAGGCGCGCGCTGTGGAGTCGCCAGACGACGACCCGCTTGAGATCACGTCCTTTTCCTGCCGCCGGAAGGAACTGCGTGAAGTCCTTGAGCGCACCGAAAATCGTTTTCACGATCGGGATACGCGCGAGCACCGATTCGCCGTAACGCCACAATCGTTGCACGAGATAGACATCGACCAGCACGCCGACGATGAGGATGATCAGACACGTCACGAGCAGCCCCAGACCGGGCCAATACTGCTCCTCCGGCAGCAGAGCTCGAAGCGGGCCGCTGGCGATCGACTCCAGCGTGGTCGCGAGCCAGTACACGAAGAAGATCGTGAGCGCGACGGGCAGAAGCGCGGCGAGCCCCTTCAAGAACGTGTTACGCAAACGACGCATTGAGTCTCCGGAATCAACGACTACGAGGAATGACTACAGTATGCCGCAGAAGAGAAACCGACATGTAGTCTGACAAGCTTCTGGAAGCGCGATGGTGTGACGCATAGCCATTGCACGTTCGAGCCCGTGCATTGCGTATCTCTTACGTAGACGCGGGTGCACTGATCACGAATAGGAACCCACGATTGATTGATGCGTTCTCCCGCAGAGCAGCGTCGGTCGTGCCGCCAATCCATCGCTCGCCGTCACCCTAGGAGAGGGTCCCATGCAAGGTAACATCACGAAGAGCGCCATCGCCGCGGCTTTGCTATTGCTTGCAACGCCGAGCGCGTACTTGCAGGCTGCGAATAATGACAGCGGACTCTACGTGGGCGCCGGATGGGGAGCATTCGATGTCGAGATCGACGACATCGACGATACCGACGAAGCCGTCGAGCGCATCGACGATGACGACAATGCATGGCGTGTGTTCGTCGGCTGGCGCTTGAACCCGTACTTTTCCTTGGAGATCGCGTACGTGGATTTCGGCGATCCGGGCGACCGGTTCGATGCTGAAGGGACTAGCGGCGACTACAGGCTGGAGATGAGCGGCGTGCAGCCGGCGGTGTACGGCACTCTTCCGCTCGGCCCGGTGGAGCTCTTTGCGAAGCTCGGCTACTACTTCTACGACGTCGATCTGCGCATCGATCTCGACGACTTGGGTGGGGATGTATTTCGGTCCGATTCGAGCGAGGAAGCGTGGTCGTATGGCGCTGGAGTAGGCATGACGTTCTTCGAGCGGCTGCACGTCAGGCTCGAATACGAGAAGCTCGATCCCGACGTCATAGACGATCTGGACGCAATCTGGCTGAGCGGCGCATGGCGCTTCTGAGCGCATACAAGGGAACCGCACACCTCAAGCCGAAAGCTCGTCCACGATTCGTACCGCCATTCGCTTCGCCCCCCATTGTCCGGGTGTGTCGGCGAACACGCCGGGAATCTGCGTGCCACATTCGAGACACCGTCCCTCGTCGCTCAGCCGCCATGCCCCGATGACGTACCAGTCACGCTCGATGACGCACTGCCCGCACGTCGCACAGTAGGTGCTCGAACCCTCTGGGTCGTGGACGTTTCCAGTGTAGACGTACCGCAGACCGTTACGGATTGCGATGGACCGCGCCCGCGTCAAAGTCGCACGCGGTGTGCTCGCCTTGTCGAGCATCTTCCAATCTGGATGAAACGCCGTGAAATGAAGCGGCACGTCCGGGCCAAGCTTGTCCGCGATCCACTGTGTCATGGCATCGATCTCGGCGTCCGAATCGTTTTCGTCTGGGATCAGCAGGGTTGTGATTTCCAGCCATATGCTGGTCTCGTGCTTCAGATACTCGAGCGTCTCGAGCACCGGCGCGAGCTCCGATCCGCAGATCTTGCGATAGAAGCGTTCCGTGAAGGCCTTCAAGTCCACGTTGGCTGCATCGATGTGCTGAAAGAATTCGACGCGAGCGTCGCTGCAGATGTAGCCCGCCGTCACCGCGACGCTCTTGACGCCGAGCTCGCGACATGCGTCGGCCGTATCCATCGCGTACTCCATGAACACGACCGGATCGTTGTAGGTGAACGCGATGCTTGCGCAGCCAAGCTGCTGCGCCGTGCGCGCAAGCGCCCGGGGACTCGCGCGGTGCGCGAGCGTGTCCATCTCGCGCGACTTGCTCATGTCCCAGTTCTGACAGAACTTGCAGGCCAGATTGCACCCCGCGGTCCCGAATGACAGGACGGCTGTGCCTGGCAAGAAGTGATTGAGCGGCTTCTTCTCGATCGGATCGACACAAAACCCGCTCGAGCGACCATAGGTGTAGAGCCTCACCTCGCCGTCCTCCACGCCGCGCACGAAGCATAGCCCGCGTTGCCCCTCGTGCATCTTGCAGGCGCGAGGGCAGACGTCGCACTGTACCCGTCCATCCGGCAGAACGTGCCAGTAGCGAGTGGGCCAGGATTGCGTGGAGCGATTCGTTGACATGCGTGACCTGCAACGCTGGCTTCGTTTCCAGTCGCTTGCAGAGGCTGGCCCTCTGTGCGACCGTTTCATGGAAAGTCCTGCGCCGATCAAACGTAAGGGGCATCATGCGTCCTACCCAGACGAAAACAAGCGTCCGGCAACCCGCTGTTGCCGGGTTTTTCTACCCAGATGATCCGCTGCAGCTGCGTGAAACCGTGTCCTCGCTTCTCGCACACGCCAAAACAATGCCGCTCGGGGAACACCGGATCATGGCGTTCATCGTGCCGCATGCTGGCTACATCTACTCCGGTCCGGTGGCGGCTGTTGCGTACCGGACGCTCGCGCAGATTTCACGGGTGCGCCGCATCGTGCTGATCGGGCCGAGCCATCGTGTGTACTTTCGTGGTATCGCATTGCCGACCGCAACTGCGTTCCGGACGCCGCTCGGGGACGTGACCATCGACGAAGAGCTCAGGCAGCGGATCGCCGCGAGCCAAGGTGTCGTTGTCTCAGACGACGCACATCGACACGAGCACAGCCTCGAAGTTCAGCTGCCATTTCTCCAGGCGATCTTCGACTCATTCACGCTGCTGCCGCTCGTCGCGGGCGACGCTACGGCAAGCGACGTCGCTGCGGTGCTCGCGGCGACCGACGACGAGGACACCGTCCTGCTCGTCAGCTCGGACTTGAGCCACTATCTGCCCTACGAACGAGCACAGCAGATCGATGCGCTGACGAGTGAAGCAATCTTGCGTCGCGAGCCGACTTTGACCCCCCAGCAGGCATGCGGCGCGGTACCGATCAACGGGCTGCTGCATCTAGCGCGCTTGCGTGACGCACGCGTCGAAGAGCTCGCGCGCTGTAACTCGGGCGATACGGCAGGAGATCGACAGCGGGTCGTGGGCTACGGTGCCTATGCTGTGTATGAAGCTTGACGAGCACGCCGGGCGCGAGCTCATCGCGCTGGCACGAGAATGCATTGAGCTCACGCTGCGAGACGCGCGCCTGCCGCCGTTGCCCAGACGCGCCTATGATCCGCGCCTGCAGCAGCCGCGCTCTGCGTTCGTGACGCTGCGTGCCGACGGCAAGCTGCGCGGCTGCTGCGGCTCGCTGAGCACATCTCGCCCTCTCGTCGAGGAAATCTGGCACAGCGCCTGGGCATCAGCCTGTCGCGA
This sequence comes from Gammaproteobacteria bacterium, assembly GCA_017577615.1. Taxonomy (GTDB): domain Bacteria; phylum Pseudomonadota; class Gammaproteobacteria; order Steroidobacterales; family Steroidobacteraceae; genus Steroidobacter. The sequence continues at coordinate 393,493 of PKRE01000001.1, forward strand.
CCCACGTTTCCCACCGCTTGCCATCCACGAATGGCCCGCGACGCGCCTGCACCTTTCAGTGCTGCAGCCGCTACGGGCGATCCGAGCAGAAAGTGAAGAGGCGTTGATAGAGCAACTCCGACCCGGTCGCGACGGGCTCGTGCTCGCTCACAACGGCACGCGCGTGACCTTCCTGCCCGCAGTATGGCGGCAGCTGCCCGATGCGCGACAGTTCGTGCGTTGCCTCAAGGCCAAAGCGGGCTGGCGGGAAGATTTCTGGGCGCCCGATGTGGAAGTGGCGGTGTATGAAGTCGACGAGTTCGATGAGTAGGCACGGAACACCGGCGGCGGCTGATCCCGCCACGGCCCGTATCCCTGGCCTGTAGCCCAGAGCCCAGACACCCCCTTTCAAGTCGCTTCCACCTGCTCGAGAAGCACCTGCAACGGCACGCCCGTCCACGACAGACGCTCATCAAGCTCGCTATCGGCTTCGTACAACGCGCGACTGATGCGGAAGAGGCGCACGAGCCTCATCCGTTCTTCCTCGCGCGCAGGAACGCAACGCGCATCACCGATCCCTTCGGCATAGCCAGCCATGAGCGCGTTCGCGGCCGACGCGAGCCACTCCTGAACCGCGCGCTCCAGACGCTCGCGCTGCTCCGGCCGCGCAACGACGGCGCGCTCGAGCCCCACAAGCCGCACGTAGCACAGCGAATTCAACAAGATGGCGACATCCCGCAGGGGCGCGTCCTTGCGCCGGAGCGCAGCAACCGGACGCGACGGGTCGCCTTCGAACCCCGTGATGTAGAAATCGTCGGCAGCGAGCAGGACCTTACCGAGATGTAAGTCGCCGTGATAACGCGTCTTGAGCCAGCCTGTCGAGGTATTCGAAAGCTCGATGATGCGATCGAAGATCTGTCCCCGCATCGCGAGGATGGACTCGGCGAGCGGACGAGCCGACTCGGGCAGCTGCAACAGGCGCTCGGACAGCGACTGCAACACTTCCCCCAGGCGCGCGTTCGCACGCCCGGCCCACCGCACGAGATCTGCCTCTATCACCGGCTCCGGCATAAAGGCGGGATCGCTCTCGGGGCTCGCGAGCAGCGCGTGCATCTGCCCGATGCGCACGCCGAGCTTGTGCATTTGCGCGTTGAACAGCGCATGCGGCGCTGACGGCTGCTCACCATCGGCGGCCACATCGGCGAGAAAGCGCTCCAGGTGATTCAATGTGTACGTCCACGCATCGCCTTGGGTGCGAACGTTCTCGAACAACGCGATCACTTCGGTTCGTTGTCCGCCGCTGTAGGCAACGTGACCGACGTGCGCCGGCACCGAAGGGAACCCCTTGCGCGCGAGAAAACGGGTCATCTCGATATCCGGATTCGGCCCGGGCTCGACGCGCCGGTATGCCTTGAGCAGGATCGTGTCATCGAGCACGACACTCGTCGTGGCCATATCCGACCCGACAACGTGGACGTTCTCGAACTCCCCGGAGCCGAGCAGATCCGGCGCATCGCCGCGCTCGAAATGCAGCTGCCCGGCGGCAAACGGCACGGTGACGTTGCTGGCCGCACAACGAACCACGCTGGCGCAGAAGGCCGGATCCGCGAACGCGTCGATCAGCACACCCGTCCTGGCGTGCTGGCGCACCTTTGCGAGCGTCCACTCGGCCGTCCGCAGCACGCCCGTGTCCGGGCCGTCTTCCCAAGCCACCGCCAGCGGCAAGAAGTATTTCTGCAGCCCCACGTTCGTCTGAACCTCGACGACCGAGAGCACGTATGAGCGCTGCTCATGACGCCATAATGTCCGATCGCCGAGCCTGGCAGAGATGATGGCTTGCTTGCTGTGCGGGCACCAATCACGAGCACCCAAGAATGTCGGCAGCACTTCCTGCTCCAGCGCTTGGAGCGTGTGGCGAATGACAGGGCTCGTCGCCGCTTTGGGGTTGTCCGGCAGGAGCGTTGCCAGCTCATCGACGAGCACCAGCACTGGCAGCTCCGTCGCGGGGAGGCGTTCTACGTGCCACGCCGGCGGCGGCGCCGTTGCGCTCAGCAGCAGCCAGAAGAAGCCGTGCGCCGGAAGAGTGAGGAAATACGGCAGATCACCGATGGGCGGGAAAGAGTTTCTACCCATCAGCTCCACCGGCACGAGCCCCTTGTACTCAGCAAGCTCGAGCTCGACCGCCTGCGCAGTTTGCGAGAGATTGGCGACGCACAGCACGACCTCATCGTCGAGCTTGCGAACATAAGCAATGATCTTGCGATTGCGCGGACGGAGAAACTCGAGCGTGCCGCGCCCGAAGCAGCGGAACTGTCGGCGCACGGCGAGAATCCGCCGTGTCCAGTTGAGGAGTGACGAAGGATCGCGTGACTGCGCCTCCACGTTCACAGCTTGGTAGCCGTAGATCGGATCCATGATCACGGGCAAGTACAGCCGCTGGGGATCCGCGCGCGAGAAACCAGCGTTGCGATCGGGGCTCCATTGCATCGGCGTGCGTACGCCATTGCGATCGCCGATGTAGATGTTGTCGCCCATGCCGATCTCGTCGCCGTAATAGATGATCGGAGAGCCCGGCATCGACAGCAGCAAGCTGTTCATGAGCTTGATGCGATCCATGTCGTTGTTCAGGAGCGGCGCGAGGCGCCGGCGGATGCCGACGTTGACGCGCATGCGAGGTTCCTGCGCATACATCTGGTACATGTAGTCGCGCTCGCGGTCGGTCACCATCTCAAGCGTGAGCTCATCGTGATTGCGCAGGAAGATTGCCCATTGACAGTTCTCGGGGATGTCCGGCGTCTGCCTCATGATTTCCGTGATCGGATAACGATCCTCGAGCGCGACCGCCATGAAAATGCGCGGCATGAGCGGGAAGTGGTATGCCATGTGGCATTCGTCACCGTCGCCGAAATACTCGCGCACGTCTTCCGGCCATTGATTAGCTTCGGCGAGGAACATGCGCCCCTTGTACTCCGCATCCATTGCCGCCCTCATGCGCTTCAGCACTTGATGCGTCTCAGGCAGGTTCTCGTTGTTTGTGCCTTCGCGCACGCACAGGTAGGGAATGGCATCGAGCCGCATACCGTCGACGCCTAGATCCATCCAGAAGCGCATCACATCGATCACCGCGTCGACAACGGCGGGATTGTTGTGGTTCAGATCGGGCTGATGGGAGAAGAAGCGATGCCAGTAGTACTGCTTGGCGACAGGGTCCCATGTCCAGTTGGATGTCTCAGTATCCGTAAAGATGATGCGTGTGCCAGCAAATTTTTTGTCGTCGTCGCTCCAGATGTACCAATCACGCTCCGGCGACCCCCGCGGAGCGCGACGTGCTCTCTGAAACCAGGGATGCTGATCGGATGTGTGATTGATAACGAGCTCGGTGATGACTTTGAGTCCGCGCCGATGCGCCTCTTCGACGAAATGCCGGAAGTCATCGAGCGTGCCGTAATCCGGGTGAACGTCGCAGTAGTCCGAGATATCGTACCCGTCGTCCCGCAGCGGCGAGGGGTAGAACGGCAATAGCCAAATCGCGTTGACGCCCAGATCCTGAATATAGTCGAGCTTTTGCGTCAGCCCGACGAAGTCCCCGATTCCGTCATTGTTGGAGTCGAAGAACGCCTTCACGTGGAGCTGATAGATGATGGCGTCTTTGTACCAAAGCGGATCAGTCTGCGTTTCAGCGCCGGCTTGCGCACCGAGACGGTCGAGCGTCAGGACGCTCTCAGCGGCACGTTCGTGATCGTTCATGGCCACACAATCCGACGCCTGTGGTTCGACTGAATTCAATTGGGATAAACGCCGGTATCGACAGCATCGGTTCCGCTCTTCTCGAGCGCTCACGCAGCTTGCCGCCGAGCCGTCGCATTGTGAATCAGCAAAGTCGCTGGAGAAAGCTGAGGGCTTCGCGGCTTGTGCCATAGCACACTTTGCGACTAGCCTTTGCAGAGGGCTCGCGCGGTGCCGCTAGACCGCACCGCGCAGCGCGGAAGCGATAACGTTCGGTCGGCGAGCTGGCGATCATGGCTTCAGCGCTCATCAGATCTGCGTGTTGTGCGATCACCCTGCTCATTTCCGGTCGGCCCGCTCTGGCCGCCGACCCGCCACCGCTTTCAGATGAGCCCGCCACAGGACAAGAGTACTGGTCGCGCAGCGGGGGCGAGGACTGGAGCGCCGCCTTGCAAGCGGCGCAGGCGCGGGTTGCCACTGCTCGCGCCGAGGCACGACCCATTCCGCTCGCCGAAGCGCTCGTGCAGCTCGGCGAGGCTCAGCGCCGCACCGGTGATCTCGCCGGGGCGGAAGCCTCATTCAAGGAAGCGCTCGAGCTGGTCGAGCAGAACGAAGGCATCGCCAGCCGCCACACATTGAACCCACTGCGTGGTCTCGGCTTCACGCTCGCGGCGGCAGATCGTCACCGCGAGGCCGTTCCCTATCTCGATCGCGCATTGCTCATCGCACACCGCACTCACGGCTTGTTTCATGCCGGTCAGCAACCGATTCTGCAGCAGCTGGCGAGCAGCCTGACGAAGACGGGTCAACCCCTGGTCGCGGAGCGACATGTCAACTACATGCTACAGGTGGGCGAGCGCACCTACGGTGAAGGTGATCCGCGTACCGTACCGCTCATTTGCTTGGTGGGCGATTGGCACGCCGAGCTCGGCAATTTCGACGTCGCACGACGGCATTATCGGGACGCCATTCAACTGGTCGAGGAAAAGCTCGGGAAAAAGCACGTTGAGCTCGTGCTCCCGCTGCGGCGATTGGCCGCGAGCTACATTCACGAGTTCAACTTTCGCGCGCAAGGCTATATCGACCCGTGGACTGCGCAGAAGATGGATTCTCCGCCGCTCATGCTCCCGCGACAAGAGAACCCTCGCTACCTCAGCAGCGAGGGGCAGAAAGCGCTGCTGCGCGCGCTCGACATCCTCAAATCGCACGCCGATCCGCCGCGGACGGCCCTGATGTGGACGCTCATAGAAACCGGCGACTGGTACCAGTTCCGCCACGCTCCGAAGGAGGCGCTGCGTCATTACGCGGAAGCCGCACGGGTCCACGCGCAGCTCGCGACAGCGCCTGAAACTGTGGCGAACCCGCTGGCGCTGCCCACGCGTGTGTACTTCCCGGTTCCCGGTGCGATCGCTCGCGGCAACCGCCTGCCGCCGGGCCACGGCGAAGAGGTCTTCGTGCAACTGGAATTCAGCGTGACCGCCGACGGGCGTGTCGAGAATGTGAGGGCGACGGAATCGAATACCTATTCACGACATGTCTCGGACATCGTGAACGCGATGCGCAATGCCCGTTTCCGGCCCAGGTTCGTCGACGGAGAACCAGTTGCAACCGAGCGTGTGACTCTACGTGAGACTTACAGGGTCAGACGTCGTCCCGACCGCAAGGACGAGGACGACACGCCGTCGTGATGAGCCGTGCGAGCGGCAAACGCTTCGACCTGCGGCACAACTGACTCTTCGTCGCCGCCAGATTCCTCTCCCGCGGCTCCTTCGTCGCTCTCGGGCGCAGCCGAAGGCTCAGGCGGGCTTGCCGGTGCGCTCTCCTCCTCGTTCTGCGATGGCGTTGGCGGCGGAGCGAACGGATCGCTACCTCGTGCGTCGTCCGCGGGCGCCTGCTCCGCCGGCGCGTCGCCAGACTCGTCGACGCCGGGCTCCTCCGGCAACAGGCCGCGAATGACCGCCTGCTCGCGGAACTCGACGGCGAGCTTCGCACCGGCATCGCGCATCGCAAGCGCCGTGGCATTCACGAGCGGTTCGGTATTCGACAAGCCACCGGCGGGTGCCGTGCCGTACCCGGTAAAGCCCCACGAATCGGCCAACTTGCCGTCCGGCAGATAGACGTTCACGCGATACTTGATGCTGACCGCAAAGAAGGGCGACCCCGCATCGCGCGGCGTGACGAATGCATATTCCTCCATGACTGGTTCGAGGATCGCAGCAATCTGCTGACCGTAGCGCGAGCCCTCATTCAAGTCTTCCACGAACACGACGTTCTGGAACATCGCATTCATGAGACGAGAAATTGCCTCCGTCTGCGCCTTGCCGATGTCGATGTGGTATTCGGTGCCCCAGCGTTCTTCCTTGTGCACGTATTGTGCGAACTCAGGTGGCACGAGCAGCGCGACGGTCACCGGGATCTTGACGATGAGCGGCTCCGGAATCCGTGCGGTCGCAACGAGCTTCACGGGCCGACACCCCGACACGAGCATCAGCATCGCAGCGCACACGCATACTGCGCTCGCCAGCACCACTCGACCGGCGCATCGCCTCGTCGGCGCGGAGAATTCCTCAAACAGCATGGTGTGAGCGCTCACGATGACCTCGATGTTTTCGTCTCATGAGTCGTTGGCAACGCTGCATCGCCGATACGGAAAATGGGACGACGACCGCGATCGGGGTCGTCGAGGCCGACGAACGAGCCGCCGTTTCGCTGACACAAGATGCGCATCAAGGTCGCAAAACGCACGCTAGTGTACTGCGGTGCGTCCGGACGCACGGGGAAACCGATGCCGTGAATCCGCACGCGCCGCTCGCCGGTCTCGTCCTCGCGATTGATGAGGTCGACACTCTTCACGACGGCGTCGATGGACGGACCCGTGAACTCATCCCCGAACACGTACAAGCTGATTTTCTTGTCCTTGGAGTAGTAGGTACGAATCGCCTCGATGATCCCTTCGACCGGGCTGGAGTTGGAGAACGCGTTCCAGGTACGCAGGCGCTCGAGAACGATGCGACGTTGTTCCGGCGTATCCGGGATCCACTTTCCTCGGTAGCCGGGAAACATATACGTACCCTCATCGTTCATGACTTGGAAACCCTTCACTCTGGGATAGATGTTCAGAGTTTCCTCCACTTTCTGCAGCAGCAACGGCCACGCGTAATTGAACATGCTGCCGGACGTGTCGATGATGAAAATGATGTATTCGCTGTCGACCGGTATACCGCCGATCGCGTCATCGCGCTTGCGGCGAAAACCCTGGCCGAGCAGACGTTTCATTTCCTCGGTGAGCGTCTGCTGTGCAGAAGCAAGACGACCTTCCAGCTGATTGGCCACGTCGGCTTCGCGCTTCGATGCCAGATACTGACCACGCAGCTCACTCAGGTCGCCCTGTAAGCGGGCAATGCGCTCTTTCGCATCCGACAGCTGTTCCTGTTTCGCCGTCAGCTCGCGGTTCAGGATCTCTGCTTGCCCGGCAATATCCACGAGCTCGTCTTGGAGCTTGATGAGCTGTGCCTGCAGCTGCTCACGATCGTGCTCGATCTCGGGCGAGCGTATGTCGCTCAGGACGAGCAAGAGCACGACCGAGCCCAGACCGCAGGTGATGCAGTCCAGGAACGAAATACTGAAGATCTCGGTTTCACGCCGAGTCAGTCTACGTGCCATGAGAACCTCGGCTGTGTGCTCTGAGCGCGAGGCTGTGGCTGGAAGGGCGCACTAGGCGCACTTCGCTCACACCTGACCGCGATCTGCTGACCGTCTTAGCAATCATGGCCAATCCTTCGACGGACTCATGAATGAACCGCCGGTCCTGCGCGCTGCAAGCCAAAAGGCTGCGGCCGCGGAAGGATCCCCTTCCATCGGCATCAGAATCACGTTGAGCGGCACGTCCCGCGGGTACTTCGCGATCGCGCGCTCGAACAGCTTCAGACGATCCGAGCCGTCGACTGTCTTGCGCACCAGCGGCGCAGAAGCGCCCTGCGTAGGTAGACCGTCGGTAATCAGAATCACGTTGTCGGGCTTCGGATTGAGCGCGTTCAGCGCAGCAAACGCATTCTCCAGACTGGTCCCGTCGTGCGGGATCGTCTTGCGCAGGTTGTTGATCGCATCTCCGAGCGCATTCGGATCGTTGGCGTTGAGCCACTTGCCTTCCGAACCTTCCACGAGCGCCCACGCCTTGGTGTTGAAGGCGTAGAGCTGAAACTGGCTCTCCAGCGGCAGCTGCGCCGCAAGCCACTCCACCGTCGCAAGCGTGCGCTGCCATTTCTCGGAGAGCATCTTGTGCGCGTCGGACATGTTGCGCATGCGCAGGATGTTCACGACCGTGTCGTCGAGCATGCTGGCCGAAGCGTCGACAAGCAGCAGGATGCGCTCGCCGCCGATGCGTAGACCGGTGAGATACTGTCGATCGCCCTGTCCCACGAAACCACGCACTCGGGTGCCTCTCGCACCGGCATCCTGCGTCGCACCTTCGAGCCGTCGCTTGCCTTCCTCCAGTGCCTTGAGATCGGCCTTTAGTCGTTCAATTGCTTCGCGGCGCGACAAGGTCTGCTTGTTCGCTTCCGCGAGCTCGGCCTTCAAGCGTTCCGTCTCTTCGATGACGCGCGTACCCATCCCCTCGGTGCGCACGTGCTCGGCTTCGGTCTCGATGAGCGCGTTCCGCAGTGCGACGAGGCGCTGGTAGCCTTCCAGAACCTGCTCCTCGAGCTTGGCGACTTCTGCTCGTAGAGCTTGCGTCTCGGTCTTGTGCCGCAGCCCGCCGTGCGCGTTGATCAGGGTGTACACGAGCACGACCGACCCGAACGCGCAGGTGATGCAGTCGAGGAACGACATGCTGAAGACTTCAGTCTTGCGGCGTGCCATCGTCGTTCACCAACTGAATCAGCTCGAGCGTCACGCCCGGCGTGCCCAAGCGGAGGCGATCGCCAACAATCAACGCCGTGCGTCCTACGACACGCTCATCATTCACATAAGAGCCATAAGTGCTGTGATCCTCCACGATCACTGCGCCATTGCGGCGAAGCACACTGCAATGGGCACGCGATACGCCGGGCGCTGCCGACGGCAGCATAAGCGCCCGCTGCGCCTTGTCGACCGACCAACCGATCACGAGCGGCTCCTCGGTGATGCGCCACGCGCGACCTTGGAACAGCACATGTGTAGGGCGAAGCGGCGCGGGCGTCGACTCGGGCTCCTCGGCGCGAGCGCCTTCGCACACGACTGCGGGAACAGATAACCGTGACACGAGCACGAGGGCGTCGGCGGGCCGGCGAATTGCCGTCGCGTGCTGCAGCGCCCCGCGCGCACCCGCACCTCGCTCGAGCACGTGCACAGTGCAATCGCGCAACCGGCGGAAGCGATCCAGCAGCCCCGGCAAGGCCGCCACACGATGCGAGACACGCAACTCGATCGGCAAGCCTGCCACGCGCGCGCTCTGAACGAGCCGCTGCAGCTCGTCGTAATGGGGCTCGGCGGCAGCAATGACTTGCTCGCGCTCCAGCTCCACTTCGAGCGTGCGATCCGCGAAATTCATGGAGAGCACCGCTCGCTCCTCGCGCGCAAGCGTCTCGAGCCACTGCGGCAGCTGATCGAAGAGGCGCTGCTCGTTGGCCGCTTCGTGCAGCGGATCAAAGCGCGTCTTGCGCACGAACCGCTCGGCAACAAGATGCATCCATGCTTGTTGAAGCGCGAGCAATCCGTGTCCTGGCACGATCTCGTAGCGACTGCGCTTGAGTCCGCCACCCGAGTATTCGAGCACGGTGAGCAACGCTTGATGCAGCTCCAGCTCGAGATGCAAGATGCGCGGCGGCGCAGCCTCGAGACTGCAGGCTGCCAGACCCGCATCGACCAGCCCAGCAACCGCAACGCCGGTCTCATTGACGATGCCGAGGAGGAGGCCGAGTTGCTCGCGGGTGTAACCCGCCGGCACGGCGAGCAAAATCCCTTCATCGTCGCGATGCTGGCTCAGCAGCGCTTCCGCTTGCGCGTATGCAACGTCTGCCGTCGTTTGCGCCAGCGTCGAAGGCCGCGTGAGCGGCGCAGTGCTCAGCGTCCGCCAATAGTTGGTCTGCGCAAGCAATGGTCTGAGCCGAAGCCGTCGTGCAGCCTCTTCGCCGGTGAGCGTCCGGTGCTCCTCCAGCAGCGCAACACCCGGTACCTCGGCCACGATCGACGTGACGTCGTCGCGTCGCTGGGCGAGGATGAGACCGGAATCGACGAGCTCTAGCGCCAACATGACGAACGCATCAACACCGAGGTCTCACTCGAGCTCAACGCACTTGCATATGTCGAATCAGGTGCTGATCGATCCACTGATCGGTATCGTGCACGAGCTGCTCTTGCGCCTGCTGAAGCTGATGTAGGAAGAACATCAGGATGATCGTGAGCAACAAGGCCACGAACGTGGCGTTGAACGCAATGCCAAGATCGGAGGTGACGCCGGTGATATCGCCGGTCACGGCCTTGTGTGCCTGCAATAGCGCATCGCCGATGTGGCGCACGGTGCCGATGAACCCGATCGCGGGAATCGCCCATGCGATGTAGCGAATCATCGCGAGCCCGGAATCGAGCCGGTCGGCCTCGGCATCGCAGACTGCTCGCGACGTCTCCGCGGAGTCGCGAATGCTGCGAGTTGCCGCAAAGCGATCGAGCGTGCGTTGCAAGGCGCGCACCACGAGCGAGTTCTTTTCCTCTTCCGTGAGCCCCTCGAGCTGACGCGCATAGTCCTTCGCGTCTTCCGGCAACACCTTGATGCCTTCCGGCACGACAATGAGCTCGCGCTCGAGCATCTTGCGCTCCCGTCTCACGAGCAGCGCTTTGTAGCCGATGATGAGCATCGCCCAGATGAAGTGAATGATCTCGGCCTCTTGCTCGAAATCCTTGATCACCAGATACACCGAGCGCGACGGCACGTAATCTGGATCCTCGCGCATGCGCGCCTGTTCGGCGGCAATGACTTCCGTGCCGGCTGGGCGAATCCATGCAACGTACAGCGCATGCACAGTAACAACCGTCACTATGAGCGCGAAGAGCGTGACGAAGAACTCACTCGGATATTGAAATCGTCGACGAGGCACAGTTGCAGCTGCCGTACTCATGGGTTGCTCAGATATCTATGGGGAAGGATACGTCGAAGTCGGCGCGAACTTGCTCCGAAGGAACGAAGCGCTGCGGCGTACCGACCGCAGCGCCGGTCTCACCCTTTGCAGTCGAGCCGCTCTCCGCAGCCCGTCCGCTCGGCGCCGCCGAGCTGCCGTCGGAGCGCGGTGTCGAAGGCGCTTCACTACCGCGCGGTTGCTGCGAGTCCCCTGTCGCCGGCTGCGCTGGCGTAGCCGAATCGGCTGCCGCCGTGGTCACGCCCTCGCTTCGAGGCGCGGACTGCGCCTGCCTTTGTGCCTGCTGCGCGGCCTCTCGCGCCGGTGCCGGGCTCTCGGCGGCGAACAACAACGTGCCGGTCGCCCACAACACTGCGAGCATGACGAGAAGCCGCAGAGGATTCGGTTGTACTGTTCGTCGTCGTCTCATGATCGAGCACCTCGTAGTCATTGCGCGTAGCGGGCGATTCGAAAGCCCACATCGTCACGGCGCGAATTGCCGAAATCACGCGCCGCCAGGCGCAGCTCCGTCACGCTCGAGCTGCGCCAGCTCGAGCCACGGATCACGTGTTGAGTCCCTTCGCTCGGCCCCATGGGGTCAACCGCCACCTCGTTGGAGGCGGGCATCACGCTGTAGTAGTCATGAACCCACTCTGCGACGTTGCCGCCCATGTCGTACAAACCGAGAGCATTCGGCGGGAACTTGCCGACCGGAGCCGAAACCGCAAATCCATCGTCGTACTGTGGAATGACATTCTGAACCAGCAAACGTGCATTGGAGTCAGCGTAATTTCCCGACTGCGCGGGGACGGGCAGCGCATCGCCCCACGGATAGCGGCGCAAACCGCCGTTAGGCTGATGTCGCGCCGCCCATTCCCATTCCGCGTCCGTCGGCAAGCGGTAGCCGTTCGTCATCGGATTGACCGCAACGTATGTGTTGCCTTTGCGCTCGTACGCCGGCTTGAGCCCCTCTTGCTCGGAAAGCCAATTGCAGAACTCGACCGCATCTTCCCACGTCACGTTGACGACCGGCTGGTTGTCGAGATCGAGCGTGTGCTGCCCGACAATGCCAGAGCGATGGCTCGGCCGAAACTTACGGAATTGCCCGTTCGTGACTTCGTGAATGCTGATGTAGAACGGGCGGGTGAGCCGGACGGGACGCTGCGCCTCATTCGCTCGCCGACCAGGCTCGCTTCTCGGGCTGCCCATCGTGAACTGCCCCGTCGGCATCAGCTTCAAGATTTGATCGGCTTTAGTGCGAATCGTGCTCGGCATGGAAGCGAGCTTCGCCTGTGCCGGCGTGAGCAGCTTCGCCTCGACGAGCTGCGCAACGCCGGGTCGCGGCGTAATCGTCGTCTTGTATTCGACAAATCCTTCCTTGCGGATGGCAATCTCGTGACTCGTTGCGACCAACCGCAGTGTCTGATTGGCGACGCCGCGCGGCTCGCCATTGACGAACACCTGCGCATCGGCAGGTTCTGCGCGCACGGTCACTTCGCCGAAAATGCCCTCGAGCGGCACCGAGAGAGTGCGCCGTTCGCCAGCTCCGAGCCTGACTTGCCGAGTCGCCGCCTCATAACCCGGCTTCGCAAGCACGATCGAATGCTCGATGTCGGGGCGCAGCTCGAGCTCGATCGGCGTCCGTCCACGATACACGCCTGCCACAGACACGTTGGCGCCAGAAGGCTCGGAGCGCAGCACCAACACAGCATCAGGCAAACCGAGCTTGATCGGACCGATGTTCAAAGGTTCGCCTGGTTTGACCTGTACGTCGCTCGTCCACGGTTTGAAACCATCGAGCCGCAGCTCCAGTGGATGACTGCCGGCGACGATCTCCGTCGTCAGTGGAGTCGTGCCGCGGGGCTCGCCTGCAACGATGACCTGGGCCCCGGCCGGCTCTGACGTCACGGTGACAGGTGCCCAATTCGGCACCAGCTGCGGTGTCAACGTCTGCAGCTTGCCCGCGCCTTCGATTTCGACATCGGTCGCGAATGGCTGGTATCGCGCTGCGACGATCTCGATCCGGTGTGAACCGGGCTGCAGCTCGAACTCGCCGGGTGCTTCGCCCATCTCTTCACCATCGACGCGCACGCGCGCTGGCTCGGGCGTTTGAATCTGCAGTCGTCCGGGCAATTTCTCGAGCCGCAGCTCGAAGCGATGATTGCCATCCTTGGTCACGACGATGTCGAGCTCAGCCGGACGATAACCAGGGTGCTCGGCCCTGACCTGATATTCACCCGGGCGCAGTAGCACCCGCTGGCCAATCGGGACCGCAAGCAGCCCGCCGCGCACGCTGATATCGGCCTCGGCTGGATCCGTCACGATGCTGACGGACGTGGCAGTCAGCACGAACCACATGATCGCACTGCCGATCACAACCGCTGCGGCCAAGGCGACCCGCATCGGGTTGAATGTGACGGCGCGGTGTCCTCTGCTCGGGCCGCTCGCCCGGAATTGGATGGCATCGATGCGCTCGGATTCCGCCTCGCTCTCGCCCCATATGCGCGCCTGCTCGGGCAGGACAGGCGGAATCGTGATGTTGCCCGAGCTGCCATCCTCGACCTCGATCACGTATGCATCGGCGCTGCGTACGATGCGGATACGCGAGAGGCCGAAATTGACGACGTCCCCTTCGTGCAACCAGATGGAACGATGCACACGCATGCCGTTGTGGAGCACCTCTGCACCGTCCACCGGCTGCACGAAGAGCTGCTCTTCGTGGATGCCCAGATACGCCTCGGGGCCTTCCGGGCGTCCTGCCAAGACGATTGCGCTCCCCTCACCACCGATCGAGAGAGGGAGCTCTGCTGCGGAAATTCGACGCTCGCCGAGCGATTCTCGAATGATCAGCTCGTTCAAATTGGATCCTCGCAGCGAATGACGATCGGCTCGAGCTTTGCGCCCGGAAACACATCAATCTGTCGACGCACGTCGCGATAACCGGGCCGCGTGCCTACGACAGTGTAGCGGCCGGGTACGAGCTCGATGGAACGCTGCTCGAAGGTACCCAGCGATCCCACGCGATAGATCGTCACCTCCGTTTGGTTATCCGACTGAAATGCGACAGGCACTGGGATCTCGGCACGCGCCAGCCACTCACCGAGCGTCGCAATCTGTTTCGCGAGCAGCGGACCTGGATCGGCAATGGCCTGCGCCCGCGCCAACGTTTCGCGAGCAGCGGCGCGCACCGGCTGACTGAACAGCCGCTCGGGCTGCGTGAGATAAAGCTCCAATTCTTCATGGAGCGTCACTCGCGGTGTCACGCGAGCGACCCCTTCGTTTGCGGCGGCGACGGTGGGATCGAGCTCGAGCACCCCACGATATTCTTTGAGGGCTTCCGCCCAGCGCTCCTGATCTTCGAGCGCGCGCGCAGCACGCAGCTTCCTGCCGATCACGGCAGTGCGCTCCTCCTGCTCGATCTGTCCCAGCGCTTGTTGCACCTCGGGCGAATCGGGCCGAATCTTGGCGGCTTCCTGAAAAGCTGCACGCGCTGCTGCATGATCGGCGCTCGCAAGCGCGCTGAAACCGCGCGCCATTGCCGTTGCGAACGCATCGTTGGCGAGCTGTGCCTCGATGCGCGCTATCGCGGTGCTGGCGCGCGAGGTCTGCCCATCGAGCGCGAGCGCCTTGCGATAGTGCTCCAGCGCCTCCCGCAAGCGCCCCTCCTTCTCGAAGCGCTCGGCACTCGCAAGCAGCTCGAGGACGGCATCGAGCGTGTTCGCGCGTTTCAAACCGGCTGCGGCTTGCGCGTTGTCTGGCGCGATTCTCGCCGCGAGCTCGAAGGCGCGACGCGCATCAGCCGAGCGACCCTCCTGGAGCGCCGCAGCACCCAGCTCCAGTTGCTGACTCAACACCGTGCCAGCCTGCTGCTCGAGCGCATCGAGCAATGGAGCAACACCCTGGAACCGCTCGACGGCAGCGTGATACTCGCGCGCCTCCATGTGCGCATCGCCTGCGGCCAGCTCCGCTTCCGCGCGCTTGAGCTGCCCACCGGCCCAGGCATCCGCTCCTCGCGCGCGCAACACTTGCAGACGCTCGCTCAATGGCCCGCGCAAGTCTTCTGCCTGTTGCTTGGCCCGCGCGAGGGCCGCGAAATCGATCTCGTCACGCTGCTGCGGCTCTGCCGGACGTGTGGGCGCAGCTGGTCCCGCCGACACCACGGGGGACCCCTGTTGCTCTACCCAACGCGGCAGAAAAAAGAACACGAACACGAGGGCGACGAGCCCGACACCAAGCGCCGCGGCGGCAAGCCCGCGACGGAAACCTGCTCGGCGCAGATCGCGTTCAGTCGAACGAGCGACTCCGCGCGGCTTGCGCCACTCGCTGCGCAGCGGCGCCTCTGCTGCGCTCCCCGGGCGCACGCCTGGCGGCTCGATACGAACCGAACGTGACTGCGGGGGAGGCGTGCCGTCCGCCTGAGCAAGTGTCTTCAATTCGTTCTCTACCTTCTCCATCTCAGGCCGTTCCGCAGGTGACTTCGCCAACATGCGCGCTACCAGATCGGCCGCAGCTGCAGGCACCGAAGAAGGCAATGGTGCCGGCCGTTCGTTCCAGACCCGCTCGGGTCTGGCATCCGGATAGAACGGCGGATATCCCGACAATAACTCATAGAGCGTTGCACCGAGTGCGTACACATCGTCACTCGCGACCGGCGGCGCGCCCGCGAGCTGCTGCGGGCTCATGTTGAATGGCGATCCGCGCATCGGCGCGTCACCATCCATGTGAGCGGCAGCTTCGAAGTCCGCGAGCTTCGGCGTGCCATCTGCCATCAAGAGCACATTCGCCGGCTTGATGTCTCGATGCACAACGCCTTGCGTATGCACATAACGCAGCGCCGAGACGACCGGCAGGAGCATCGGCAGCAGCTCGCCAAGTGCTCGACCACGCCACTGGGCGAGACTTCCTCGCGCGGCGTACTCCATCACGACCCAAACGAGCCCACCGGCTCGTTCGAGGTCCTCGACGCGCAGAATGTTCGGATGGCGCAGCCGATGAAGCAGCGCATACTCGCGCTCCAAGGCGGCGACAGCGCGCTCCTGGCCGACCCAATTCGCATGCAGCAGCTTGAGCGCGACGTCCCGCTCTTGCGCGCGATCGCGCGCCAACCACACCTCACCGCTGCTACCGCCGCCGAGGCGACGAACCAAGACGAATCGGCTAGACAGCTCGCACCCGCTCTCGAGCATGCGACCGTGCGGTGGCGTCAGCCCGCCTAACCGCCGCTGGCAGCCGATGCAGAGATGGGGGCGGATGTCGCCTCGTTCGGCGTTTGTATCGAAAGACCGGTTTCGTTTTCGTAGAGTTCCTTCAACAGCTGACGCCACTCGCGGAACTGCTCCTCCGCAGTGCCTCGCAGCTGCAAAGTGCGGCCTTCGACCTCCACGACCATCGGCTGAACCTCGGCTTGGAAGGAATCGCCGAGCTGTTGCAGCGAGTCGGAATGCATCTTCACCTCTGCGCCCTTGTCGAAGCCGCTCTTGATTGCGTACGCCCCTCCGAAAACCGCGCCCGTAGCGGCAGCACGCCCCGCATAGGAACCGCTCTCGTTGCCGATCATGAGGCCGCCGACGATTGCGGCGGCACCGAGCAGCTTGCGCGTGAGCGACGAACGCGCCGCTTCGTCCTTCGCCTCGAGCTCGTCATAGCTGTAGCGACGCCAATTCGTGTATGGCTCTGCCATGTTGTCGGCGAACAGGGCATAGTGCTCGTTGATCGTGTCGAGCAAGGCATAGTCGCGCTCACGTATACGCTCCATGCGCACCATGAGGGGATCGTCCTCGGCGGGCAACCGAACGACTCGGTACACACCCTTTTTCTTGTCCTGGCTGAGATAGCTCTCGAACGCGTAGGGCGCCAAGTCAGCCGCGAAACGCAGCTTGGACACACGGCGGATGTTCTCGAGATCAGTTGCCTGCAGCTGCTGGCGGTATGCCAGCATGTCATTTGCAAGGTTGCTGTAGAGGTTCTGGAACGGGTCGCGCTTCACCGAACGCGTGTCCTTGTACGAACGCGTATCGGCTATTTGCTCGTAGGTTTTGCGGAACCACGTCCGACCGGTCGCATCGGAGACGGTCACTTGCAGCTTCAGACGTTGCCCGCTCGATTCCATGATTACGCCGGATACATATACATCCAGCGCATCGGTGTCCTCGGGGATGACACGCACCTGACCCCAATGGCCCGTTCCTTCGAGCGTATTGCGAATCTGCATCGGGATATAGCGCGCCTCCGCCTTGCGAACTTCCGGGAAGATGTGCTCGCGCTCGAGCACCTTCTCGTCCTCCGGCACATTCGGGTCGAACAGCTTCACCCCGACATCGAGCAACTGCTCGGCTGGGATCTCGTGCGTAGCCTGAATGGCTTGCACTTGCGGGAGCGGACGCGTCTCGTGGATGACACAACCTGCGAGACCGAAGCCCGCTGTCAAAGCGAGAACCAAAATTGTGCGGTTCATAGTTCGCAACCGTGTCGAGAATACGCGTCTCGTCTACGAATGCCGGCCGGCGGATGCGCTCGCTACCGACCGACACTTTGCTTGTAATTGCGATACTCCTCCCAGAGTTTCTCCCGTAGCTCCGGATCCTGCTCCTGCATCGCCGCTTCACGCAGCTGCCGCGCGACGATGTCATCGTCGCTGCCGTCCGGAATATCGGCAGGCACGGTGTTCGGACCGGAGCCGCCGCCTGCACCGCCCCCAACGCCACCCCCGCCGCCTTGCGCGCCGCCGGCCCTGGCGCCGGGTCCGCCGGCTACCTGCCCGCCGCTGCCGCCTTGGCCGCTACCTTGGCCGCGGCCGTCGCCGTCGCCCGAGCCGCCTTGCTCGCCTGGCCCGCTGCCGCTCGAGCCGCTCCCTGCGCCCGCAGTACCATCGCCCTCGAGATCGCTTGCTTCGCCAGGTGCGGCACCGCCGCCAGCACCGCCGCCGCGACCGCGCCGCTGTCCGGCGATCGCTGCATGCTCTTCTGCAAGCCGCTCATCGAACACGTTGAACGTTGCCTCGAACTGGCGATCGATCTGCGCAATGCGTTCGCCCGGGGTCATGGGTCCGGCACCGCCGCGCCCACTGCCGTGACTGCCTTCGTAACCTGCAGCCGCACCCCCGGCTTGCGGGTATCCTGCATTTGCACCGGCTGCGCCACCCGAAACGCCTTCTCCGCTCTGACCGCTAGCGGCTCCAGCAGCGCCCGTGCTGCCGGCACCGCCGGCCATCGACCCTGCTGCGCCGTCCCCGGCCTCACCACCTACGCCATCGGCGGCCTCACCACCGCCGATGCTGCCACCGGAACCACCCCCAGCGGCTCCGGCAGCGCCCGCATCTGGGTATCCTCCGCTCGAACCCGCAGCGCCGCCTCCAATCTGACCGGTAGCAGCCCCTGTGCCACCCACACTGCCGGCACCAGCTTGGCTTCCGCCCATCGAGCCTGCTCCGGCGCCGGTTTGACCAACGGTTCCGGCACCGCCTGAGCCGGCACCACTTCCGCCGCTCGATCCGCGGAAAATGCTTTCGTTCTGCGCACCACCTGCCGCCCCGCCCATTCCTTCGGAAGCGCTACCACCCGCTTCGCCGGCGCTCCCGGCTGCTCCACTGCTCGGCGAGGGAATGCCTACGCTCGGCAGACTGCCTCCCGGCGATGGGATACCCATAGAAGCGCTCGCGCCACCCTGACCGCCTCCTGTCGTGCCGGCACCAGCGCTCGTTCCGCCACTGGCTTGCGCCTCTCCTGACGATCCGGCATTACCGGCGCCCTGACCACCCGCGCTGCCACCAGGCAGGCCGCCGCCTTGCGCACCGCCCGACGCGGATCCGCTCGCCCCATCGCCAGCACCACCGCTCGAGCCGGAGCTCGAGCCGGACGACGGCAGCCCCCTGCTGCCACCGGCGGACGATTGGCCACCTGGAGACGGCGAAGGCAAGGCAGGTCCGCCGCCTTGCGAGCCGCCCGAAGCACCGTCAGAAGGAATAGTAGAAGGCATGCTTGAGCCGCCCCCGGACGCGCCGCCGGAGGGCCAGCTTGACGAGCTGCCGCTCGAGCCACCCGAGGAACCGCCGCTACCCGAGCTGCCACCGGACGAAGACGGCGGAGCAGGAATGGATGTGGAGGATGACTGCTCCTCCATGCAGCCGCCCATGAGAAATGCGGCAGCGGCGGCGACCGCCAAGAGTCGACCGAACGAAGAGGCTAGACACCTGCCGATTTCGTTACGCATGGTCACTCCTTCATTTCACCTGAGCCGCCTGCGGTCCGCGCGCTCCCGACTCTGCCAAGCGCCTCCTGAACGGGCGCTGAGCGACTATTCGATCTCGCAGCGGCGCCGCAGGTTCAACTGCAGGTGCGCGAGGAGCACGCGTCTATTCCGTATTCGCAGATGTCGTCGCGGCTGTCTCCTCTGTGCCGCTACCAAGCAAGAACGACTTCAACTGAGCCGCCAGGCGGTCGCAAGCAGTGCTTTGAACGGGTGCGATCAGCGGGATCGGCGCGATCGCGCCGATCATCACCGAGGTACCGCGCACGTCGGTCGACAACGTCCCCGCCGACACGCCCTGCCGAAGGTCCCAAACCGTCGCTTCGTAATCGGAGGTTTTCTCCCACCAACCGAGCCCAAGGCAGCCCGCGCCGCCCGGCCCAGCCGCGCATGCGATGCTGCCTCCGCCATCAGTCTTCTGGGTGACGCCGTCGATCCAGACGATATAGCGGACACCCATCTCGGCGACGCGCTCCGCCACGCCTGGCCGCGAGAGAAATGCTGCGAATCCCTGCGCGTTCGCGGGTGCCGTGCTCGGCTCGAGCCACGGGTAGAGCGCGTCGACGAAATGGTGGTCTGCGTAGATCTGGAACGGTCGGTTCTTGAAGGCGCTGCGCGGCTCGACCGGCTTTCCTGCGCGTTGCTTGTGCGCTACGGACGCAGAGAACTCCTCGCCGATCAGCTTGCGCTCCAGGCAGTTCAAAAATTTCTCTTCTGTTCCAGTGCCTTCCAAGTGCGGCTTCGCGAGCAGCACGATCGCTTCGTTGGCGGAGATTTGCGTCGGCGCCTCACGTAGCTCCTCGATGCGTGCCGTCATGCAGCCGCTCAATAAGCCACCGAGCAAGAGAGGAAAGATCGCACGCATGCAGACGCTGCCACTTCGCCGCACGGGGATGAGGCTCACGACACTCGATACATCAAGCATGGAAGCTCTCCAGGAAGTGCAGTTCAGCACGACGGATCCATCCTGAAGCCTTGTACCGAAGAGACACAACTGCGACGACAGCTGCACGAGGTCGCGAATCGCCACAGCCACGCCTAAGTGCAATCGAGTATACGCCAAGCGCCTTCGAATCCATGTCGGTAAACGCGCAACGCCGCTCGGTGTTTCTGCGAGCGAAAAGATCGTTACCGATCTGTATCGATCTGTATCGAACTTCGTACGAGGTGCAAAGAATCGCTTGCATCTCGCAGGCATCGTGCCGCCGGGCAGAACGGCTCTCACTCGTCAGGCGTACTGTTGTCGAGCACCGCTGCGCAGCGCTCCGCAAGCACCACGAGAGCATCGTGCGGTTTGATCGGAAAACCCTTCGTCAGAGCAGCGAGAGCTGCTGCGACCCGACGACTGGCGGCGTGAAGAGCGAGCAATTATGAGCGAAGCGTGGCCCTCGATTGAGGCCGTAGCGGGCACAGGCAAGCTCGAAGCGCTTGCGGAGCAGCTGCGCGTACTCTCCCTCGCCCCGCATACGCACACCCCAGCGAGCGTCATAGTCGCGACCGCCGCGCATCGCCTGCAATCTCGACATGACATGTTTCGCCTTGAGCGGCTCGTTCGCTTCGAGCCATTCGCGGAAAAGACCCTTCACTTCGTGAGGCAAGCGTAACAGCACATACTGCGCCGACGTGGCGCCCGCCTCTGCGGCAGACTTCAAGATGGCCTCTAACTCAGCGTCCGTCAGCACTGGAATCACGGGCGCGACCATGACGCCGACCGGAACACCGGCAGCAGCGAGGGCAGCGATTGTGCGAAGGCGCGCTGCTGGCGAAGCGGCTCGCGGCTCCAACGTACGTTTCAGCTCGTTGGAAAGCGTCGTGATGCTGACGAACACTTGCACGAGGCGGTCCTTCGCCATGCACGCGAGCACGTCGAGATCGCGCACGACCATCGCACTCTTAGTGATGATCGAGCACGGGTGGCGATATCGCGCGAGCAGCTCGAGGATGCTACGTGTGACCCGATAATCGCGCTCGATCGGCTGATAGGGATCGGTGTTCGCGCCGAGCATGATCGGTAAACACTTGTAGCCAGGCCGGGCCAGCTCGCGCTCGAGCAGACGAGCAGCATCGGCCTTGAAGAAAAGATGCGTTTCGAAATCGAGGCCTGGTGATAGATTGAGATTAGCGTGCGCGGGGCGAGCGTAACAATAGATGCAGCCGTGCTCGCAGCCGCGGTACGGATTGATGGACTGCTCGAAACCGATATCCGGCGACTGATTGCGAGTGATGATCGTGCGAGCGGGCTCGGCTTGCACGGTCGTCTGCAGCGGGGGCAGCGGTTCTTCGATCGTTCCCCAGCCGTCGTCCACGACTTCTGTGCGCGTATGCTCGAAGCGCCCTTCCGGGTTGGATACCGCGCCTCGTCCCGTGCGCACTTCAGGCCGAATGGCACTCATGCGCTCATGATACTGGACGAAGATACAGCTGAATAGAGGTCAGGAGGCGCTGAGCTCTGTGCTGCAGCGGCGTCCGCCGTTCGCCGACCTGGGGCTGGAGCTCCTCAACCCAGAGTCATGGGCGATCGCGGGACGCGCTCGTGTCCGCAGGTGAGACGATCCGCGACCGGTCGATCATTACCCGTCGCGCTCGTCCGCTTCTCGCGCCGGCTTGGGCAGGCGATCCATTTTCCAGAGCATTGGAAACCAGCGCGCCCATAAACCCGTGACCACGAGCGTGGCCAAGCCTCCTATAACAGTAGCGCGCACCGTGCCCCACCACTTGGCAGTGATCCCAGACTCGAAATCGCCGAGCTCGTTCGATGCGCCGATGAAGACTGCGCTGACAGCGCTCACGCGCCCGCGGATGTGATCCGGGGTCTCCAGCTGCACCAGCAGGTGCCTGACATACACGCTGACCATATCGGCGGCGCCGAGAAGAATCAGAGCGATGAGCGACACGAAGAAGCTGGTGCTCAGCCCGAAAACGACGACTGCGACACCGAACATCGCAACGCCGCCGAACATCCAAGGTCCGATGTGCCGCGTGATCGGCCGCAGCGCGAGCACGAGCGCACAGAGCCCGGCGCCAATACCCGGCGCCGTCCGCAGCAAGCCGAGCCCGCTCGGCCCGACTCGTAGGATGTCGCTTGCATAGATTGGCAGCAGCGCAGTGACACCGCCGAAGAAAACCGCGAACAGATCGAGCGATATGGCGCCGAACACCACCGGCTTTGAGCGCACGAAGCGCAACCCCGACAACAGCGTTTCCAAGCTCATCGGCTCGCGCACGCTTGTCTCTTCGCGCGCACCCGCGCGCACACGGAGCATCAACAGCGCTCCGATGAGGGCCAATGTGAGCACGCTCGCATACACGATGAGCGGGCCGGCAAGGTAGAGCACGCCGCCCAGCGCCGGGCCTACGACCGTCGCCACTTGGAAGACAGACGAGTTGAGCGCCACCGCGCGGGTGAACTCCTCGCGCGGCACGAGATTCGGTAACAGTGCCTGCCCGCTCGGCATCGAAAATGCGCGCGCACAGCCGAGCAACGTCATCGCTGCGAACACTGGCCAGGCAACACGCACCTCTGTCAGCGTGAAGACGAGCAGCAGGAGCGCGCAGAACGCCTCGAGCGCATAGCACGCGGTGAGCAGACGACGTCGGTCGTAGTGATCGGCAGCCTGCCCCGCGGGCAGGATCAAGACGACGAACGGCAGGAATTGCGATAAGCCGATGAGACCGAGATCGAGCGGATCTCGTGTGATCGCATAGATCTGCCAGCCCACCGCGACCGTTTGCATCTGGGCCGCGAGTGTCGCGAGCAATCGCGCGATGAGAAAACGTCGAAAATCACCATGCGCAAGCACGCGCAGCGGAGCGCGTCGTGAGGATGTGGACATAGGAGGGCGCGCATTGTCTCATCTTTGCCGCCGCGCTGCGCAACACGCGATGACAGAAGAGCAGAGCGGACAAGCGCTGTCAGGCGGAACAGCGAACCTCTTGTTGCCGCCGCGCGGGCGCTGGGAAGCGCACTTCGACGATCGTGCCGTTCTCCGACCTGATCTGCAGCTCACCGTGCAACTGCCGCACGAAGGCCTCGATGAGTGAGCGACCGAGGCCGGTCGAGTCGGCGCTCAAGCTCTCCGGATCGAACCCACTGCCATCGTCGCGGATACGGATGAGCAGCTGTTCCGGCGACACGCGTTCGACTTGAACCAGGATACGCCCGTGTGCGCGATCGACGAACGCGTGCTTGTAGGCGTTCGTGATTGCTTCGGTGACGAGCAGCCCGAGCGGGACCGCCAGCTCCGGACCTATGACCTCGCTGGGCGACTCGACGATCAACTCGACATTGCGTCCGCGCGACAGCCCTCCTCTGCGCAGCTCGGAGCAAAGATCCTCGAGGAACCAGTGCAGATCGATCTCTTGCAGACTCTCCGATTCGTACAAACGCCGGTGCAACGTCGCCAGCGCATTGATGCGACTGCGCGCCTCTGCGAATGCCTCTTCTGCGCGCGGATCGCGAATGCGTCGCGCATGGAGATTGAGCAGGCTCATCACGAGCTGCAGGTTGTTCTTGACCCGGTGATGGATCTCGCGAACGAGCAGCTCCTTCTGATGCAGTGACTCACGCAGCTCGTTCTCGCGCGACGAGATCAGATCCGCCATGCGCGAGAACGTCTCGCCCAGACTACGAATCTCGGCCGGCGCTGCTGAAACACGCTCAGGACGAACCCCATGGCGACCGGAAGCGTACGCCGAGGTGATGCGCTCGAGATACGTGATCCATCTGACGACCAGGTGCTCGATCCCGAACCATACGACCGCGATTGCGAGCGCCCACATCAAGAACGGCGTCAGCACGCCCCAAGCGACCTGCAACGCGAGCGGGCCGACAGCCGTCAGCACCGGTGTGCCGAGGATCACGAAGATGCGCCCTTCGAGCAAGGGACTGATCGCGTACAACCGCCACGTCCCGTCGATTGCTCGCGTTCGAAACGCGCGCGCCTGCCCTTGATCTGCGCGGTCACTGATGTGCGCAACGATCACCTCGCGAGGAGGCAGACGAGATTGCATCGAGCTTTCCGGCTCGAGCGTCAAAACCTCGCCTTTGCTGTCGAGCAAGGCGAGCGCGGTGTTATCGCCCGG
Organism: Gammaproteobacteria bacterium; assembly: GCA_017577615.1. Lineage (GTDB taxonomy): Bacteria > Pseudomonadota > Gammaproteobacteria > Steroidobacterales > Steroidobacteraceae > Steroidobacter. The sequence continues at coordinate 417,615 of PKRE01000001.1, forward strand.
AGCCGCCTTTGCATACCGCGCCGTCAACCAGTCGAGATTGATGAACAACGCGACGGCCCCTACGACATCGGCGTCGCTGTCGTGCAGCGGTACGGCTGCAACAATGCCCCACTTGCCCAGCCAGCGACCGATGAGCAAATCGCTCACCGTGAAGTCAGCGCCGCGCTTGATGTCGAGAAACCAATCGCGATCGTGCACGCGCACTGGGTTGCGGACCGGTCCCGAGGCACATGTCATCTCGCCATCGGCGTTCACCACCGCCGCCGCCTCGTATTGAGCGAGACCACCGATCGCGCGCTGCAGAGCGCGGCGACACGCTATCCCCGATCCGGCCAGCACGTCGGGATGTTGAGCAAGGCTGGTGAGAATCTCGCGCGAGGCAGCAATCACGCCGACTTCCTCGGCCGCGGAAAGCTGCGCAGCCTGAGCAAGGCTCTGCTCGAGGATGCGCATACTGTTGTTGAAGCTGTTGATCGCCTGCAGCACTGCGAGCGCTCCAGGCGCGAGCATGGCAATCCCGACGATTAATACGAGGCGCGGGCGCAAACCCGCGTTGCGCCCAAACCAGCGGCGAGCGGGGGCAGCTCCTAGCTTAGGGTTCTTCATTCTTCAAGCTACCACCCCCGAGCTCAGGTGGTGCGTTGTTCGGCGAGCTTCTCGGGTTCGGTCAAGCTGGTCGTCACAGGCATCACGCCGGTGACTTGCGCTGCATCCTCGCCGAGCAATTCCACGAGTCGATCGCGCGCCCGCGCAATGCGGCTCTTGATCGTGCCCACGGCTACTTGACACACGTCGGCAGCCTCTTCGTACGACAGGCCTGTCGCGCACACCAGAATCAGCGCTTCGCGCTGATCTGGTGGCAGATGCTGCAACGCACGACTCAGATCGCGCAGGTGCAGCTTTGCATCGTGATCCGGGGTAATCGCAACTTGCGCGGCGCAGATACCATCCGGATCCTCGATCTCGAACTTGCGATGCCTGAGCTCGGAGTAGTAGCAATTGCGCAGGATGGTGAACAGCCAGGCTTTGAGGTTACTACCGGATTGGAACTGTTCGCGATTGGTCCATGCCTTGAGCACGGTGTCCTGCACCAAGTCGTCGGCTCGCGCCGGATCGCCGCACAGTGAGCGCCCGAAGGCACGCAGTGCCGGCAGCAGAGCCGTGACCTGGTCCAGGAATTTGTCTTGCACAGCCATGATCGTTCCGGCGGGCTCTATGAACCGCGCTCTTTCTCCTCCAATTGACGGAGTAGGACTTTGAACTCTTCCGGCACGGGCTCGTCCATGACCTCGATGAACATGCGGCGCAGTCGATTGCTCAGCCAATCGGGAACCTGCTCGGCCGGATTGACGGCGGCCGCATCGTTATCGGGCCCCTCGGGCTTGATCTTTTCGCTCATGACCATGGCATTTGCTGAACGTACAGAAGGAGAGTCGTTCTGCACGAGGGCTCGGAGAATGGTGATTGATAAAACTAAACGCTATCGCATTGAAAAAGTTCCATGTGCCACGGAACCTTTCACCCCATTCGTACATAGTAATACGGCCATGATTTTGTGCGCGCGCAACGCTGCGTCATAAAGAATCCAGGAGTTCCTATGGCCTTGTCCCACGCCATTGCCGAGCATCTACCTTATTTGCGTCGGTACGCCCGCGCTTTGTGCGGCTCTCAGGAAAGCGGCGATGCTTACGTGCGAGCATGTCTCGAGGCCATTATCGCCGACACCTCTGTGCTCGATCCAACGGCCTCACCGCGAGTCGGCCTGTATCGATTGTTCCACAAGCTGTGGGCAACGACTGACATGGCAACGCGCGGAGTCGCGGGTTCGACCGCCGGCGGCGGCAGCTCGGCAAGCGTCGAGAGACGCCTCGGTCAGCTCACTCCGGCTCACCGTCAGGCACTACTGTTGACGGCGATGGAAGGTTTCAACGTCAACGATACGGCCCGCATCCTTGGCGTACCGGAGGATCAGGTGGCAGGCATGGTCACCCAAGCGGTGCGCGAAATCTCCAAGCAACCAAGCACAAAGGTGCTCATCATCGAAGACGAGCCCATCATCTCGCTCGACCTGCAAAGTATCGTCAAAGAGATGGGTCACACGGTCGCTGCCATTGCAACGACGCGCGATGAGGCGGTCCGGGCAGCGCGACGCACCGAACCCGGCCTCGTACTTGCCGACATCAAGCTCGCGGATGGCAGCTCCGGCATCGATGCGGTGCGGCAGATTCTGAGCGAGCTTCAGGTGCCTATCGTCTTCATCACGGCGTATCCAGAGCGTTTGCTGACCGGCGAACGCCCCGAGCCCACCTTCCTGGTGACCAAACCGTTCGTGCCAGAAACCGTGCGCGTGGCGGTCAGCCAAGCGTTGCTGTTCACCTGAGCGCGGCACGCGCTCTCTTGCGCCGCAAGAAGACGCTCACACCGGTGGACGCCCTCGCAGCGCGCCCGCTACGAGCGCCACGAGCGTGAGCACCAGGAATATAAAGAACAGCACCTTCGCGATGCTTGCCGCCGCCCCGACGGCAGTCGTGAATCCCAGCACGGCGGCAATGATCGCGACGATGAAAAAAGTCAGAGCCCACGAAAGCATATGTCCTCCTGAGGCAACCTGCACTGCAGATCGCCGCAGCGCTCCTCGGTGATGCAACGCGCCACTGCTGCGCCAGTTCCGCGCATCAACTGCTCATCGCGCCGTTACGTGCGCCGCGAAACAACTCGCCAGGAACTCGCGACGAGCCGTGGACGTTCGGCCGACGAGGTGACGACTGATGACGAGTCTCAACATGAAGGTGATCGGATGAAGACGAATAAACTGCCACTGTGGACGGTCTGCGCAGCGCTCGCTTTCGCTGCTCTGGCTGGGTGCGAGCGCGAAGGCACGATGGAACGCGCCGGTGAAGAAGTGGACGAAGCGGTCGACACGCTGAAACGCGGCGAGGAATCGACGAGCACCAAGATCGACGATGCCATGGACGAAGCGCGTGACGGCATCAACGATGCTGCCGATGAGATACGCGACAACTGACCAGACCACAACGTCACCCGCCACAGCACCCTTTACGCCAAGAAAGATCTAACGTACCCGCGCGCTCACGGCTGGGACGCGGGCCTTTCCAGTGTCAATCGACACGCCGGTTTGCAGCACGCTGCGACCGCCCGTGTAAACCCGCTACTCGAAGCATCACGCGAGCTGCCACGATCGAGCTGACAAACGTCAAGCCGCGCATGCGTTGTTACTGCAGGGATGCTTGCAGCATGGCCCGAGAGAGATCCAGAACGAGGACGCGACTGCGGCCTTGCGTAGGCCAGCGCAGCCACACTGGAGCGTTGGAAGCAAAGGTGGGTAAAGAGTTGGCTGGAGCGTCTCGCTGCACGCGTCGACAGACGAACGCATAGGAGACGATTCTTTAGTTACTCTAAACGAGGCTCGTGAGAAAGGGCCGCTCGAAAGAGCGGCCCCAAATGGCGCTACTGCGGGAGGCGGACGATGCCACCGCGGCTACGACGCTTCGCGCCGCTGCGTGCCGCAGCCTTCTTTGCAGTTTTCTTGGCAGCCTTCTTAGCCGCCTTCTTCTTCGCACCCTTCTTAGCAGGTGCCTTCTTAGCGACTGTCTTCTTAGCGACTGCCTTCCTCGCGCCCTTCTTGGCGACTGTCTTCTTCTTTGTGCTCTTCTTAGCGGTTTTCTTCTTTCGTGTTGCCATAGGTTAGTCCCTCTCTTTTATTTCGGCATGAGTTGCCACCTTCATTATTACACGGTTGAGCCCTAGTGATGCATCATTGCGTCACATGAGCGGTCGAAACAGTGTCGAAGAACTCGTAAAACAAGCAAGGGCGCTCAGTCCGCTCGAACGCGTCAGCTTCGTTCACCGCATGTGCCATTCGGACGAGTGGCTCATGTCACAAGTCTTGGAAGCGCTCGAGCGCGCCGATAAGCAAAGCCACTCGTGGGATACGTCGAGCGACGACGCAGAATTGGAGACGGCCGACGATACCTCGCTCGCGGGGCAACGTCTCGGGCCCTACAGATTCATTTGCAAGCTCGGTTCAGGCGGCATGGGGGATGTCTGGTTGGCCGAGCGCGCCGACGACGAATATCAGCAGCGCGTCGCGATCAAGCTGGTCCGCGGAGGCGTATTCTCGGCTCAGTTTCATGCAAGATTGCGCATGGAGCGACAGATTCTCGCCTCACTCCAACACCCAAACATCGCGCGTCTATTGGATGGCGGCCGCACGTCTGACGGCACACCGTACCTGGTGCTCGAGTACATCGATGGCGAGCCCATCGATGTGTACTGCGATCGCAGACGGCTGCGGCTCGACGCTCGCATCCGGCTGTTACAACAGGTCTGCAACACGGTCCACTACGCTCACCAAAATCTCGTCGTCCATCGCGATCTTAAGCCGACCAACATTCTCATCACGCGCGACGGCGTGCCGAAACTGCTCGATTTCGGCATTGCCAAGCTGCTCGACCCGAGACAAACGCCGGGCACCGTGGCCGTGACGCACTTCGGCTACCGCGTGATGACCCCGATGCACGCCAGCCCGGAGCAGATCCGAGGCGAACCGATCACGACCGCCAGCGACATCTACGTTCTCGGGCTGCTCCTCTACGAGCTGCTGGTAGGCCGCAGACCGTTCGACTTCACAGGGCACACGCTAGCAGAGATGGAGCGTGTGATCCTCGAGCGCGAACCGCTGGCACCGAGCGCCATGCTCGCGCATACAGCGCGCCACGCGCCGGAGCTGGTTGCTGACATTGCAGAGTGCAGATCGACGACACCGGCACGCCTCATCAAAGAGCTCCGCGGCGACTTGGACAACATCGTGACGATGGCGATGCGCAAGGACGCGACGCGGCGCTATGGCTCGGCGGAGCAGCTTGCCGCGGACCTGGACCGGCACCTCCAAGGAATGCCGGTGATCGCGACTTCTGACACCTGGGCGTATCGCACAGGCAAGTTCATTCGTCGTCACGCCCTGGCAGTGCTCGCAGCCGCATCTGCGATCTTCATGCTGGCCTTGTTCTCCACCATCACCTTTCTCCAGTCGCAGCGTATTGCGCGCGAACGCGACCTCGCCACAGCCGAGAGAGCCCGCGCCGAGCAAATCTCCACGTTCCTGGTCGAACTGTTCGAGCTCTCCGACCCGTCGCGGAGCCGCGGTAACCAAGTGACCGCGCGCGAGCTGCTCGATGTCGGCGCACGGCGCGTGGACATCGGGCTTGCCGATCAGCCGGAAACACGCGCCATGCTTCTGCAAACGATCGGTCAGGTCTACAAGAGCCTGGGCTTGTACTCCGAATCAGCCGCGCTGCTCGAGAACGCCTTGCAGTCGAAGATTGCAGTTCACGGCCCGGTGCACCTGGAGGTGGCCTCCGCGATGGTCGCGCTCGGTGAAGCGTTGCTCGAGCAAGGTGTATTCGATCGCGCGCAAACACTGTTCGAGAACGCTCTCGACATGCAGCGGCGACTCGCGGGAGTGGAGGCGATCGAAACGGCACCGACGCTTCTCAGCCGCGCCCGGCTCGCACATGCACGTGGCGAGCTTCAGCTCGCCGAAAAGCTCTACGGAGAGAGCCTGGCGGTGTATCGCTTGCACGGGCTCGAGCATTCACCGCAGGCAGCGATCGTCATCAGTGAGCTTGCCAGCCTGCAGTCATATCGTGGCAATTACGTGCAAGCCGGACATCTCTACCGCGCAGCGCTCGACATCGTTCGGCAAGCTCACGGGAGGGAGCATCCGCTGGTTGCGAGATTCCTGCACAACCTTGCCGTCATGATGCACATGCAAGGCGAGCTGGAGCAGGCAGCCGAGCTCTACGCTGAATCCTCCGACCTGCTCCGCCGTATCCTTGGCGAAACACACCCGGACACGCTGGATGCGCTCAGCAACTATGGACGCTTCCTGCATCGGAAGGGGGATCTGGCGCTAGCTGAAGCCACGCTCATCGACACCGTCCGCGCGAACCGCGCGGCCCGCGGCGACACTCACCCGTTCGTGGGACACGACCTGGTGACGCTCGCGATCGTGCAGATCGATCGCGGCAACTATCGAGAAGCGGAAGCGAATCTGCAGACGGCGCTCGACATTTACCGACGCTCTCTGCCGGAAGAGCACCCGTACATCGCCTCGGCTCTGGCGAATATCGGTCGTGCCCAACTCGAACGCGGCGACTTCGCTGCAGCAGAACGCACACTACGTGAGGCGATCACGATGGCGGCCAAGTTCTTGCCAACCGATGGCCCACAGATCGCCCAAGCGAACAGCTCCTTGGGCAGAGTGCTACTCGCGACGGGGCGCGTGCAGGAAGCCGCGCCGCTGTTGCGTCAAAGCCTCCCGATCTTGGAGCGCTCGCAGGGTGAGACAGCTGTGATCACTACCCGCACGCGCGCGGCCCTCGCCAAGATCGATATGCAGAACTGACGCACAGACAACTTGCTGTACCGACCGTCCGCCTAGCTCGCGCCCAAGAAGATCCGATACGCAGGATTGTTGGTTTCTTCCGTGTACACGTACTTCAGCTCGCGCACGTGCATCGCGAATTGCGCGCTCTCCTCCGGAGGGATCTGGATACCGGCAAGCACCCGTCCGTAGTCGGATCCATGGTTACGGTAATGGAACAGCGTGATGTTCCATTGTGTGCCGATAGCATGCAGAAACTTGAGTAGTGCGCCGGGGCGCTCCGGAAACTCGAAACGAAACAGCCGTTCGTGCTCCAACCCCGGGGAGTGTCCTCCGACCATATAGCGCACGTGCAGCTTGGCCATTTCGTTGTCGCTCATGTCTACGACCGGATAGCCGGCTTGCCTGAGCATCGCGATGATGGCTTCCTTCTCCTCGCGCCCCTGCGACAGCGCGAGGCCGACAAACAGCTTCGCCGACACGCGATCGTTGTAACGGTAATTGAACTCGGTCACGCCGCGACGGCCGAGCGTCTCGCAGAACTTTAGGAAGCTCCCCTTTCGTTCTGGAATCTCGACCGCGATCAAAGCCTCGCGTTCCGCGCCGATATCCGCACGCTCGGCGATGTGACGCAAGCGATCGAAGTTCACGTTCGCGCCGGTGTTCACTGCGATGAAGGTCTTGCCGCGGCACTGCTCGCGCGCCACGTACTTCTTGATCCCGGCAACCGGCAGAGCGCCAGCTGGCTCGACGATGGTGCGATTGTCCTCGAAGATGTCCTGAATCGCGGCGCAGGTCTCGTCGGTGCTCACGGTGATGATCTCATCGACGTACTGACGGGCGAGACGAAAAGTCTCTTCTCCGACGCGGCGAACGGCGACACCGTCAGCGAAGATGCCTACGCGCTCGAGCGTGACCCGCTCGTTCTGTCGCAGCGAGCGAGCCATGGCATCGGCATCGTCGGGCTCGACACCGATGATGCGAATCTTCGGGAACAGATACTTGACGTAGGTGGCAATGCCCGCGATGACACCACCGCCGCCCACGGCGACGAAGATCGCATCGATCGCATCGCCGGGGTGCTGGCGCAGGATCTCCATGCCGATCGTGCCCTGGCCAGCGATCACATCCGGGTCGTCGAACGGATGAATGAATGTGAGGCCGCGCTCCTCGGCGATCACGAGCGCGTGCTCGTACGCCTGGTCGTAGTCATCCCCGTGCAGGACGGCCTCACCGCCGAGGTCGATCACGGCCTGTACTTTGATCTGCGGCGTCGTGCGCGGCATGACGATCGTCGCCGGGATTCCCCTGCGCTTGGCGGCAAGGGCAACGCCCTGGGCGTGGTTGCCCGCCGACGCGCAGATCACGCCGCGTTGCGCAACATCTTCCGGCAAGTGCGCGATCTTGTTGTACGCGCCTCGGAGCTTGAACGAAAAGACGGGTTGCAGGTCCTCGCGCTTGAAAAGCACTTGGTTGCCGAGACGGCGGCTCAAGCGCGGAGCGAGCTCGAGTGGCGTTTCGATGGCGACGTCGTAGACACGCGCCTTGAGAATGCGTTCGAGGTAATCGTGAGACATCGATGACAGGCGGGATGTGGCCTTTGTTGGAGGTGGTTACGGTACCAGGAATGAGTTCCGCGGTCTGCCGTTCCTCGCATCCGAATACGGCGACGGCGATGGCCGGCACGGGCGGCCAGGAGCGCTGCAACCTGCGATAATGCGTGCCCGATGACTCGCAAGACACGCTTTTCCACGATGCCCTTATCGCTGACCCGCCGCCAGGTGCTTGCCGCCGCGGCCGCGACTTCGTTTGCGCCGATGACGACATTGGGGCGCAACGTCATCCCCACCTCATCCCGCGAGCTATGGGAGTGGGTCCGCCACCAGCCGGTGCTCGAACCGCACCTCGCGTATCTGGACGTCGCGGGGGCAGGTCCGACGATGCGCGCCGCAATGGTCGCAGAATACCGAGCGCGCGAGGCGCAAAGCTACCGCCTGGCGACGATGAGCACGCGCGAGCACTGGGTTGCCGAGACGACCCGGGTCGCCACGCGCGTGGCAGAGTTTCTCGGCTGTAATGCGGACGAGCTGTGCTTCACCCATGGCGCGGGGGAAGCGCTCAGCCTGGTAGCGGGCGGTCTGGATCTCAATGCCGGCGACGAAATCATCACGACTTCTCGCGAGCATCCTGCGGCATTGGCGCCCTGGCTCGTGCTCGCTCGCCGGCGCGGGGTCGTCGTCAAGCAAATCGACCTACCCGCTCCGCTCAGTGATCCCGAGCAGGTGCTCGGCCTGTTCGCGGGCGCGACCACCGACCGGACAAAGGTCTTCTTGTTTTCGCATGTTCAATGTGCAGATGGCGCGCTGTTGCCCGTGACCGATCTGTGCCGGTTCGCGCGGCAGCGGAACATCGTTACGGTCGTCGACGGGGCGCAGGCGATCGGAATGCTCGATTTTCAACTGCGCGATTTGGGCTGCGATTTCTATGCCGGTTGCTTCCATAAGTGGCTCGGCGGATCGCATGGCACCGGCTTCTTGTACGTCCGCCGCGAGATGCTCGAGCGAATATGGCCGCTCGCGCCCCGGGCGCTCGACAGCATATCGGCGTCCTCAACCGCCGCAGCAGACGTGCCAGCTGCCCTGCGCAAGCTCGGCAACCTCGTGCCACAACTGTGGCCCGCGCTTCGCGGCGTGGAATCCGCCATGGAGCTCCAGCGCCAAATCGGGCGTAGCCGCATCGAAGCGCGCATACGCGAGCTAGCGATCTATACGCGTCTGCGCCTGCAGCAGCTGAGCGAGGCGGAAATTCTGACCCCCGCGCGCCCTGGTTCGTGGGGCGGTATTCTGACGGTTCGTTCGAGTAAGCATTCCGCCGCCGACTTGACGACGGTATTGACGCGCGGTCATCGCGTTCACGTCCGTAGCGTGGATTGGCCGGGGAGCGTCCAAGGCGCAGTACGCATCTCGGTGCACATCTTCAATACACACGACGAAGTCGACAGGCTCCTGCAAGGTCTCGACCGCGCGCTGAGGCTCTAGGCACACATGGATCTCACGCAACTGCTACTGTCGGGATCTCTCGCCGGGCTCGTCAGCGTGCTGGTCCACACGACGCTCTGGTCGGCCCTCGCGATGTGGAACACGAAACGGGCGGTACCGCACGCAGAGCCGCCGCTTCCCGAGACGATTCTGCACATGCTCGCCGGCGTCGTTCTCGCCTTCATCTTCTGGTTGAGCTGGGGTCTTGCGGCCATCACGGACGGTCGATGGTGGGTCCGCGGCCTTTATTTCGGGGGACTGGCCTGGCTCGCACTGACACTGCCCACGATCGTCAGCTTGATCGTTGGCCGGATCATCGATGCGCGCACGGGGTTATTGGTGGCCTCCAGATGGGCCACCACCGCCGTGTCGGTCGGTCTAACGTGCGCCTGGAGCTGGCACTAACGATCGAAGAATTCACGCACGATCGCTGCGAAGCGATTCGGGGCCGCGGCCAGAAAACCCTGTCCGTAATCCGACACCTCGAGCAGCGAGCCGTTGCTCAACGCTGCTCGCATGCGCGGGGCCTGCTCCCAGAACTCGTCTTTCGGACGCAGCACGAGCGTCGGTTGCCTGACGAGCGGCAGACGCTCGCTCGGCGAAAAGTCGAGCGCGGCGGCCAACGCTTTAACCCCGTTGATGCCGGCGCGCAGTCGATCGCCGAAGTCCTCGGCAAGTGCCGTCGTCGGCACGCCAGGTCCGCGGGACTCCAGCACACGCTGCCATTCCTCAATCACATCGCTCCCATCTTCACGCGCACCGAGGGGAGCGGAATTCTGCAAGAGTGTGACTCGATCTTGGGCGGAGTAAGAAGGCACTCCCCACAACATCAAGCGTCGCACCAGCTGAGGACGCGCAATGGCCAGCTCGGCAGCGACAGCCGCACCGAGCTGATAGCCAAGCACGTCGACTTGCCGTAGCCTGAAGCTGTCCAGAAAATCGGCGATGGCGCCTGCGATGTCCGCCGCCGACATCTTGCCGTTCGGCGCGTCGGAGCTTCCATGTCCTGGCAGATCCGGCGCATAGACGCTGCGATCGTTGCCGAGCTCCTTCAGCAACGACAAGAAGAAGCGGCCTGAACCGCCGCTATGGTGCAGGCAAATCATCGTCGTGCGTTCGTCGAAGCCGCCACCCGACGGGTACGCCGTCCATAGGTGAAGCTGACCGAAACGAGATTCCGCATACGAACGACGCACGTGAATGACTGCGGGCTGTGGCAGCGGCAGACGATTGCGATGTTTAGCGTGAATCACTGAATACCTCGTGGCGGGCGCTCGTGCGGCGTCGCGCTCGGGGCGTCGCTCGCCTAACGATGCGTAGCTGACATATCCTGAACAAGTCAGGACCGTTCACCGTGGAGTACAGATTCTACGTGTCGCGTGCCATCCAGAAATGGATGCACTTCTCAGCTTGCGCAGGCACCGCGCGACGAATGGCGCATCGAGCCGAGCAAGGTGTGGAGGTCGAAGCATGACATCCAAAGCCATGAAAAAGTTCCATGCGGGCGCCGTGCTCCTCGCTCTCGTTTTTGTGAGCGCGAGCGTTGCAGCCGAGGCGCAACCTTACACAGCCGAAGCGATGTGGCGCTTGAAGCGCTTGGGCGATCCTGCCATTTCACCCGACGGTCGCATGGCCGTCGTGCCCGTGACGACCTACGACATAGCGGAGAACAAGGCGATCACGAACTTGTGGCTCGTGCCGACCAAGCCGGGACGTGCACGCCAGCTTACGAGCGGCGACACGAGCGACAACTCCCCCGCTTGGAGTCCGGACGGACAGTGGATCGCGTTCGTATCCAAACGGGGAGATGACGAGCAAGCCCAGCTTTATGTCATTCCGGTCGACGGCGGCGAAGCGCGACGCATCACGAACGTGCCGACCGGAGTGATCGCGCCCAAGTGGTTTCCTGACTCGAAGCGCATTGCCTTCCTTTCCCAGGTCTGGCCGGATCTGAAGAGCTGGCAAGAAATGGAAGCGCGGATGAAGGAGCGCGCCAATCCGAAGATGTCGGCGCAGGTCTGGTCGAAGGCGCCCATCGCGTACTGGGATCGTTTCCTCGACGATCGCGAGACCCACGTCTACGCCGTGAGCATCACAGGCGGCGAGCCAGTTGCACTGACCCTCGGCTCGGGATACTCGCTCGACGTCGCGGAGCCGGATGCAAGCTCGTACGACATTTCTCCCGATGGAACTGAGCTTGCCTTTGCAGCGAATGTCGACAAGACCGGCATCGATCCGAACTTCGACATCATCACGCTGCCGCTCGATGGAGGCACACCGACAAACCTCACGGCCGACAACCCCGCCAATGACCTGTCGCCGCTCTACAGCCCGGACGGCAAGCTGCTTGCGTACCGACGGCAACTCATCAAAGGCTTCTACGCCGATCGCGCCCGCTTGATGATATACGACCGCCGCAACCGAACGACGCGTGGGCTCACCGACGACTGGGATCGTTCCGCGGACGGGCTCGTATGGTCGCCCGATTCGAGCGCATTATTCGGGTCGATCGACGATGCGGGCACGCGCCGCGTCTATCGATTCGACGTGTCCGGCGGACCACCGCGAGCCATCACACGCGAACCGAGCTTCAGCTCCCTCGCGGTCGCTGGCAGCGGGCCCGTCATCGTCGCTCTACGACAAAGCTTCATCGAGCCACCGACCCTCGTCAGCATCATCGCGCGCACTGGCGCGGCAACGAAGCTCACCGACTTCAATGACGCTGCGCTGGCGCAGCTCGCGCCCGGCCGTTATGAGCGCGTGACGTACAAGGGTGCGAACGACGAAGACGTGCAGATGTGGATCGTCTACCCACCCGACTTCACACCCGACAAGCGCTGGCCGCTTTATCTACTGCTGCACGGCGGGCCGCACAATGCGATGACCGACGGTTATCAATGGCGCTGGAACGCGCAAGTGTTCGCCAGCTGGGGCTATGTCACGGCGTGGCACAATTTCCACGGCTCGAGTGGCTTCGGCAACGCTTGGGCAGACTCGATCAGCAAGGAATGGGGCGAGCTGCCATATAGAGATACGATCGAGGCCGCGAAATGGTTTGCAGCGCAACCATGGATCGACCCGGAGCGCATGGCGGCTGGCGGCGGCAGCTACGGGGGATATTTGGCGACGTACCTGCTCGGACGTGAGCATCCGTTCAAGACGTTGATCGCACACGCGCCTGTCTACAACGCATACACGCAATACGCCAGCGACTACGGCGCAACAAAGAAGCGGCACGGTGAGTTCTGGGAGGACTTCGCACGGTTTGAGCGCAACTCACCGCACATGCGCGCAGCCAACTTTCGCACACCGATGTTGGTGATTCATGGGCAACGCGACCTACGCGTGCCGGTTAATCACAGCATCGAGCTGTTCAATACGCTGCAGGTGCTCGGCGTGCCGAGCCAATTCGTGTACTTCCCCGACGAGAACCATTGGATTCTGAAGCCACAGAATTCGCTCTTCTGGTACGAAACCATGCGCAAATGGCTCGCGAAGTACGTACCGCCGGGCGCCACGGCACTGAGCCCGGATGCGGCCACCGACTCGGCGGTCCCGGAGCCAGCGGTCGAGCACCACAGCGGCGAATAACGATGGGTGCGGACAGACGGACCAGGTAGAGTCGCGAGGTGGGACGCAGTCCGCCGGCTACATCATCCCGATGCGTTTCGGACTGCTGCTACGCCTTGTGCGGAAGCGTACAGGAGCACGAGCGATGAGCCGTAACGTCTCTTCACCCCGTACCGCAGCCCGTGTCGGCATGCTCGCTGCAGCGATCGCGGTCATTGCAGCATGTCAGCGCGACGAGCTGCGCACAGAGGACGAGCAGCCCACCGCCGTGGACTGGGCGCAGGCAGCGCTGGCACGCAATCCGCAGCTTGAGGTCTTGGCGACGGATCGACAAGCGGAAATCTTTACCGTGCGCGACAAGCAAACCGGTGAGATACGTACCGTCAAAATGCAAGAGCTCGTCGCTGCGCCGATCACACAGCTTGCGCAGCTACCCGTTCTGACCGAATCAGCACGCGTGCCCTCGACCGAGTCGGATCCACAATCGATAGCATCCGACCCGAGCGGGATCGAGCTCCCAGCGGGCACTGAAGAGCGTCCAGCAGCTGAGGAGACACCAACAGCCGCCGACTGGGCTCGATCCGCTGCGCCGAGCTACACGATCGAGCGCACGGGTGACCAGATCCGTGTGAGCGGACCCGGCGTCAGCATCGTGAGCACCGGTGGCGCGCGCCAAATGGATGAGGGTCTTTCACGTGGCAGGCTGGCGGAACCGATCATCTGTGAGGGTAGGCGCATGATGCACCTCGACAGGCGAGAAATCTTCGTCGAGGGCAATGCCGTCACCGTTCGCGGGGGATGCGAGCTTCACCTCACCAACAGCCGCATCGTGGCAACTGGCACCGCGCTCGTGGTGCAGGACGGCACCGTACATGTCTCGAACAGCACGCTTGCGGGACAGCAACACTCATTCGACGTCGGTGACGAAGCCAAGCTGTTCGCACGCTCCTCCACGTTCACCGGCATTCCGCGGCGCTCACAGCGCGCCGTCGTCCAAGATCAAGGCGGGAATCGCTGGCGGTGAAGCTGCGGACGGGCGAGTCGGCGCGCTCGGCCGAGTGCGCTCGCACTGGCCGCGATCCGTGAACGACTCACTCAATGCTGCCGGCATCCCTCAACGCGCTTCGCAGTCCCCAGCCACCAGCTGCGATTGCTTACAATGCCTGGCAGTGCCATGGCATCCAACAACAACGTGCGTTTAGGCAACCAGCACAGCCCGCGAGCTCTTTTCTTGTGCTTACTGGCAGCGATCGTGAGCGCTCTGGCAGCGGTAGGCTGCACGCAGGAGCCGCCGCCCCCGCCCGCGCCGCCTGAGCCCGAACGCGAGCTGTTTCACTGGACAAGGCCTGTGCTGCTCGACGTCGCCAGCACCGACACGTCAACGGAGACGCACGATCTGGCCTGGCTCGAGCGTGAGCTACGATATCTGTTGCTACGCGGGCACATGCGATTGCTCTCCGACGCGTCCCGCACTCCGGTGTTCGTGCTGCGGCTGCAGCTGGATGCGGATGCAAAGCACGCGCAGCTGCAATTGATTGCTCCGGACGGACTCCTCGAGCGGGAACGCAAGCTTGAGCTGGGACCCGAACCGCTCGCTACGATCAAGACACTCGCTGAAGCTTTGCCGCGCTTTCTCGAAACGCCTGCGCGTACTCGTGACTGGACTCGGTTCATCGGCACCGACGATGCACGCGCCTACGATATCTATCTGCGGTCTGCACAGGACGTTCTCGGTGCTTCCTCACCGGGCATCACTCGCCCTGTGTGGAGCAACGCCGCGACACGTGCGATTGCACGCCTCGAGTCGCTCACGCGTTCACATCCGCGCTTCGCGCGCGCCTGGGCAGCGCTCGCCGTGGCATACCTGAGCCTCGGCGGAAAGGATGTACCGTCGCTGACCGAGCTCGCCGAATCGAGCGCCGAACGCGCTCTCGTGCTCGACGACGAGATAGCGGAAGCGCACGCCGCGCTCGGGATCGTGCACCTTCGTCGTAATGAGTGGATCGCTGCACACGAACGGCTTCAGCGCGCGCTCGAGCTCGATGCGCGGCTTGCCGCGGCAGCCGAAGCCATCGCGTGCCTGTACGCCGATGCAGGCCTCTATGCGCGCAGCCTTGCTCACAGCCGGCTTGCAGTCTCTCTACAACCTCGCAACGCAGGCGCGCTCGAATGTCTCGCATACGCCGAGATCGGCTCCGGCACGGCGGCCGACGCAGACGAGTTCGTTCCGATCGCATCCGTGGCGCGTGTACGCGCGCTCGCGGCGTTCTTGCAGGGCGATGCCCGAGCCGCGGAACGTCTGCTACGCAGAACAATTCCTCGGGCCGAGTTCGAGATCTGGGCCGGACCGACGCTGCAAGCCGCTTCGAACCGCAGGATGGTTCCCGACGCGCTCAAAGCTATCACCAGAGCCGCAAATGACGGGTATATCGATGCTGCGACTGAAATCCTCTGCGGTGCGGCCCTCAAGCAGCCGGAATTTGTCTTCAACCGCATCGCGCGGCTCGCACGCGACGAGTTGCACGCACCGTTGCGCGTATTGTGGCTGCCGAATGCGGATTTCCTGCGCAAGCACCCGCGCTTCGAAGATGTCATCAGCAAAGCCGGATTGCCTTCGTTCTGGCACGGCAACGGACCGCCCGATATCTGCGTGCGCGAACCGAATGTATACGGATGCAGTTTGTCCGCCGCGCCGCCGACCGCGGCGCATACGGGTGCGTGATCACCGCAACAACTACGCCTAGCACCGCCTCTATAATCGCTCGCAGAACGAACGGGCGTACTCATCGGACGCTGTTGGGCCCTGCGTCCAGGCGCCGAACGATCGACGCGCCACCGGAGATAGTGCATGACCACGATCAACGCGGTAACCGATCTCGTGTTCGATGACGACGTCGCGCTCCTTGTCATCGACTCTCCACCGGTCAACGCGCTTTCACATGCCGTGCGCGAAGGCATCGTCGCAGGAGTGCGCAGGGCGCTCGACGATCCGCGCGTGAAAGCAATCGTGCTGATCTGCAAAGGCAAGACCTTCATGGCGGGTGCGGACATCACCGAGTTCGGCGCGCCGCTGAAAGCACCGGACTTCCTTGAGCTCGAGGCCGTGATCGAGAACGCCTCGAAGCCCATTGTCGCGGCCATACACGGCACCGCGCTCGGCGGCGGCCTCGAAGTGGCGTTGTGCTGTCATTACCGAGTGGCCGTGCCGTCGGCCAAGTGCGGACTGCCGGAAGTTCATCTCGGCTTGATCCCCGGAGCAGGCGGCACGCAACGGCTGCCCCGGCTCGTTGGCGTCGAGCAGGCCGCAGAGATGATGCTTTCAGGCGAGCACGTGCCGGCGACCACCCTGCGCGAGCTCGGCGCGATCGACGAGCTCGTGCCCGAAGATCAATTGCGCGACGCTGCGGTCGAGTTCGCAGGTCGCATCGTTCAAGCGGGTGCGGCGCTCAAGAAGGTGCGAGATCTGGACGAGAAACTGCACGCTGCACGCGCCGACTCGAGCTTGTTCGCAGCGCTGCGACAGCGAATCGAAAAGAAGACCCGCGGCTTTCGCGCACCGGAATACATCATCCGCTGTCTCGAAGCGGCGGTAACGCTGCCGTTCGATGAAGCGATGAAGGTGGAACAGAAGCTGTTCGCGGAGTTGCTCCACAGCCCCGAATCTCTTGCGCAGCGTTACGTGTTCTTCGCCGAGCGCCAGGTTTGGAAGATTCCAGATATCCCCGAGGGCACGCCGACTTTGCCGGTCGAGAAGATCGGTATCGTCGGCGCCGGCACCATGGGAGGTGGAATCGCGATGTGCTTCGCGAATGCCGGCTTGCCGGTCACGATCGTGGAAGCGAACCAAGAGGCGCTCGACCGCGGATTGACAGTAGTGCGAAAGAACTATGAGAGCGCCATCAAGCGCGGCCGGTTGTCACCCGAAGAGGTCGCACAGCGCATGGCCCTCATAGAGGGGACACTCGAGCTCGGCTCGCTGGCAGACGCGGATCTCGTGATCGAAGCCGTGTTCGAGGACATGTCAATCAAGCAGGATGTGTTTCGCAAGCTGGATGCAATCGTCAAGCCGGGCGCGCTCCTCGCAACGAACACGTCCGCCTTGAACATCGACGAGATCGCGAACGTGACGCGGCGTCCCGAAGCCGTGCTCGGGCTACATTTCTTCTCGCCGGCGAATGTCATGCGGCTGCTAGAGGTCGTGCGCACGAGGCGCACGTCGAAGAGCGCGATCGCCACCGCAATGCGCCTCGCCAAGCGCATCGGCAAGATTGCCGTGCTGGTCGGCGTGTGTCCCGGTTTCGTCGGCAATCGCATGCTGTTCGCCCGTCAAGAGCAAGCCAATGCAATGCTGCTCGAAGGGGCGATGCCATGGGACATCGATCGGGTGCTGTATGAATTCGGCATGCCGATGGGACCGTTCGCGATGGCCGATCTAGCCGGCTTGGACCTGGGCTGGAACAAGGAGACATCCAAGAGCGCCACGATCCGCGAGGTGCTCTGTGAAATGGACCGACGTGGACAAAAGACCGGAGCCGGGTACTACGACTACGACGAGCACCGCAATGCGCGGCCCTCGCCGGACACCGAGAAAATCATTCGCGACTTCGTGCGGAAGACCGGTCGCCCCACCCGCACACTTTCCGCACAGGAAATCCTCGAACGTTGTCTGTATCCGATGATCAACGAGGGCGCGAAGATACTCGAAGAGCGCATCGTCGTGCGCGCTTCGGACATCGATGTCGTCTGGATCAACGGTTACGGCTGGCCGGCTTATCGAGGCGGGCCGATGTACTACGCCGATACGATCGGGCTGCACACCGTCGTGCAAAAGCTCGAAGAGCACGCGCCGAAGCTGGGCAGGGGCTTTTCGATTTCCCCCCTCCTGAGGCAGCTCGCCGCCGAGGGCAAGAGAATCCATGAGCTCCGCCTTGAGCAATGAGCGCCCGCGAGCGCGTGCTGAGGAATCGCATGCTGCTGCATGCCAGGCACCTGCATGAATGTCGGCGCCCATTGCACCCACCATAGACAGCCAGACAGCCCAGGTGAGCCATGCGAGAAGCCGTCATCGTTTCCGTCGCCCGCACACCCATCGGGAAAGCGTACCGCGGCGCATTCAACAACACCCAAGGGCAGGCCCTTTCCGCCCATGCCATCTCGCATGCAGTCGAACGTGCGCGGCTCGATCCTGCAGAGGTGGAGGACGTCATCCTCGGCTGCGCCTTGCAGCAGGGTTCAACCGGCGGCAACGTGGCCCGGCAAGCGCTGTTGCGTGCGGGTCTGCCGACCAGCGTTCCCGGGATGACGATCGATCGACAATGCGCCTCGGGATTGATGGCGATCGCGACGGCTGCGAAGCAGATCGTCGCGGACGGTATGGACGTTGTGGTTGCAGGCGGCGTCGAGTCGATCTCGCTCGTGCAGAACGAGCATATGAACCGCTACCGAGCGGCCGATCCGTACCTCGTCGAACGCATCCCCGAGCTCTACATGACGATGATCGAAACGGCTGAGATCGTTGCGGAGCGTTATGGCATCACTCGCGAAGCGCAAGACGAGTACGCCTTGCAGTCGCAACGGCGCACGGCGATCGCGCAAGCCGAAGGACGTTACCGAGCGGAGATCATGCCGCTCAAGACTGTCATGACCGTCATCGACAAAAACACTGGAGCCAGCTCCGAGAAAGAAATCACGCTGGAGATGGACGAAGGTAATCGACCGAACACCACGCTCGAGGACCTGAGCAAGTTGAAACCAGTGTTCAATAACGGTCAACGCATCGAGCAAGGCCGCTTCGTCACCGCCGGTAATGCTTCACAACTGTCGGACGGCGCGGCGGCGCTGGTGCTCATGGAAGCGCGCGAAGCCGAGCGCCGTGGGCTCACTCCGCTCGGTGCCTATCGCGGCATAACCGTCGCGGGCTGCGACCCGGACGAGATGGGCATCGGCCCAGTGTTCGCCGTGCCCAAGCTCCTCAAGAAACATCGCAAGCGCATCGACGACATCGATATCTGGGAGCTCAACGAGGCATTTGCCTCACAGGTCCTCTACTGTCGCGACCGGCTCGGTATTCCGAACGAGTTGCTCAATGTGTCGGGCGGCGCCATCTCAATTGGACACCCGTACGGCATGTCCGGCGCTCGAATGGTTGGTCACGTTCTCATCGAAGGCGGGCGACGCGGCGCGAAGTACGGCGTCGTGACGATGTGCGTCGGAGGAGGAATGGGCGCCGCCGGACTTTTCGAAATTTATTAGGGGCTTGGGGCTCGGGCAGGATATGGGCACGCTCGCTACAGCCCCCAGTCCATGGATCACCATTCCCCCACGTTCGGCATCGACACCCACGGCTCCTCGGGAGGCAGCGGGTCGCCCTTCTGCAGGAGCTCGATCGAGATCTTGTCGGGCGAGCGCACGAACGCCATTCTTCCATCGCGCGGCGGACGATTGATCGTGACGCCGTGCTCCATCAGGCGGCGACACGTCGCATAGATGTCATCCACCTGGTAAGCAATGTGGCCGAACGCTCGCCCGATCGTGTATTCCTCGGGGTCCCAGTTATAAGTGAGCTCGATCTGGGCAGATTCATCCCCCGGTGCGGCGAGAAAGACAAGCGTGTAACGACCCTGTTCATTGTCCATTCGTCGGACTTCGCGCAACCCGAGCGCATCGCAGTAGAACCTGAGCGATGCATCCAGGTCGGTGACGCGAACCATGGTGTGAAGGTATTTCATAAGCGCTCTCCAAGTGAAGCGCAGCTCGGCGAGGGCTAGCCAGAGCTGCTTAGAGCGACGGACCAGCTAAGGCACGGCCTGTGGCCCGCGAATCACGAACCACGATTCAGAACATCTGGGACTCGTCCGGCGGCTTGATCTGCGTCTTGTGCCGCGAGGCGATGAAGTCGCCGGTGATCATCTCGTCATAGGCCTGTCCGGGGCCCACCATCGGGTACACACCCGCATCCGGATCGATGACCACCTCGAGGAACGCAGGTCCCTTGAACTCGATGAATTCCTTCACGACCCGCGGCACATCTTCCTTGCGATCGAGCCGCACGGCAAACTCGAAGCCATCGGCCTGCGCGGCTTTGACGAAGTCCTTCGTGTGCAGCGACTTGTCGCTGGCGGCCAGACGGCCCTTGAAGAAGAGCTTCTGCCATTGCTTGACCATGCCGTCGCCGCAGTTGTTCAGCACCATGACCTTGATCGGCAGGTTGTAGGTGGTGACGGTTTCGAGCTCGCCGAAGTTCATGCGAATGCTCGCGTCCCCGTCCACGTCGATCACAAGCTTGTCGGGATTCGCGATTTGCGCCCCGATCGCAGCGGGTAAGCCAAAGCCCATCGTCCCCATGCTGCCGGACGTCAACCACAGGCGCGGATGCTTGAAATCGAAGTATTGCGCGCTCCACATCTGATGCTGTCCGACGCCGGTGGTGATGATCGCTTCGCCGCGCGTCAGCTTGTTGATTTCCTCGATGACGTAGTACGGCTGGATCAGCGAACTGTTGCGATCGTAGTTCATCGCGTGCTGGCGCTTGAGCTCGGCACAATGCTCGAGCCACTCGTTCCAGTCGCTGCGAAAACCCACACGCCGGCCGTAGGCCAACAATGCGCGCAGCGCTTCCGGCAACAAGCCGGCGTGGTACCAGCTCACGGCCTTGACTTTGTTGATCTCCGAAATGTCGATGTCGATATGAGCGATGTGCTTCGCATTCGGCGCGAACTTCGCCGGATTGCCCGCCACGCGATCGTCGAAGCGCGCACCGAGTGCGATCAGCAGATCGCAATCCTCGACCGAGTAGTTCGCAAACGCCGCGCCGTGCATGCCCAGCATGCGCATCGAGAGCGGATGGGTCGTATCGAAAGACCCGACGCCCATGAGCGTGGTCACGACGGGAATCTGGTATTCGATCGCGAATTCCCGCAGGGCTTGCGAGGCACCGGAGTGGATGACACCGCCACCCGCATAGATTAGTGGTCGCTTCGATTGGCCCAGCATCTCGAAGAACAAGGCCAGCTGCTCCTCCGTGAGGACGTTGCGGGCCAAGCGATGCATGCGATGCCGGTAACCCGGAATTGGCAGCGAGCCGCTGCCCTGAAACGTTCCGCGCCAATTCTGTATGTCCTTGGGCACGTCGATGACGACCGGCCCTGGACGCCCGGTGCGAGCGATTTCGAAAGCCGTGCGCACGGTTGCCTCGAGCTTGGTCGGGTCGGTCACCAGGAACACGTGCTTCGCGACCGAGCCCATGATGCTCGCCACCGGCGCCTCCTGGAACGCGTCGCTGCCGATCGCGCTGGTCGGCACCTGGCCACAGATCACGATGATTGGGACGGAATCGGCCATGCAGTCGCGCACCGGCGTCACGGTGTTCGTCGCTCCTGGCCCAGACGTCACGAGGCATACGCCGACCTTGCCGGTCGAGCGCGCGTACCCAGCCGCCATGAAGCCAGCGCCCTGCTCGTTAGCCGGGACGATGAGCGGCATCTGCGGGCGATTCTCACGCTTGGCCTTCTCGTTGTAGACGAAAACTGCATCGTAGGTCGGCAGAATCGCTCCGCCGCTGTACCCGAAGATCGTGTCGACGCCCTCGTCCGCCAGGACTTGCACGATGATCTCCGCGCCGGTCATCGGCGTGCCTGCCAAAGGATGCGTGGAGGAGCTCAAAGCAGCGTAGTGGTGTTTCACAGCCGTAATCCGAAGAGGCGTCGAGCGCACCGGACGGAGCTCGACGCACCGTGAAGACGCGAGCTACGAAAAGAGTAACAGCAACACTCCCGGACCGTCTATTTTGCGGGCGGTTTTGCGCTCAAAGAACCCGCAACGGCGCGTGATGGCAGATTCTCTATGCGTGCAGTGCTTCGATTTCGTATCCTCTCGCCACGCCGCGCCTTCGGCGCGCCATTTCTGACCGACAACGACCGCCCAACCTCCGGGCCGCATCAGGGCGGCCCGAATGTCGACGAGAGGATGCTACTGGATGAGTTCGCGCAAGCGCCACATCATTTCCCTCCTGCTGCAAAACGAGGTGGGGGCCTTGACGCGGGTGACGAGCCTGTTCTCGACACGTGGGTACAACATCGAGTCGCTCAACGTGGCACCGACCGAGGACCCGACCGTCTCGCGGGTGACGCTCGTCACCACCGGCACCGATGCCGTGATTCAGCAGATCGTCAATCAGTCGCTCAAGCTCATCGATGTCGTGAATGTCGAGGATGTGACGCGCGACGCGCACGTGGAGCGAGAGCTGCTGCTGCTCAAGCTGAAGGTCGCACCAGACCGGCTTTCGGCCTTGCGTGCGAGCGTGCAGGAGGCTGGCGCGAAGATCTTGTCGGATGATCCGGAAAGCTTCACGGTGGAGCTGACCGCCAGCGAATCGCAGATCAATCGGTTCATCGCCGAGGCCGGGAACGTGGCCGAAGTGCTGGAAGTCGTGCGCAGCGGGGCGCTGGCGATTTTGCGCGGGGCATCGACCCTACGTGGGTAGACCGGCGCCTTCCCGCGAAGCGCTTACGGAGCGCCGTCGCTGTGAGTCGAACACGAGCGCTCGTTCAAGGGATGAGCACTGTCGAGCCCGTTGTGCGCCGCGATTCGAGCGCGCGATGCGCTTCCGCCGCCTCGCGCAAAGCAAAGGTCTGGCCGATGCGCGGGCGAATCACCCCGCCCCGAATCGCTGCGAAAAGATCCTGCGTGGCCTTGAGCAGCTCTGTGCGGGCTCGTGTGTAGTCGAACAGCGTTGGACGGGTGAGGTAGAGCGAGCCGCGCTTACTGAGCTCGAGCGGCGCGACGGCAGGTGCCGGACCGGAGGCATTGCCGAAGCTCACCATCAGGCCACGTGGCCGCAAGCTATCGAGCGAGCGCCAGAAGGTATCCTTGCCGACGGAATCGTATACAACGTGGACGCCGCCGCCATCACCGGCCTTAGCTGCCGCGACCCAGTCGTCGCTCGCCGTCAGCACCTCGTCGGCACCGAGCTCACGGACGTAGGCGACCTTCACAGCGTCGCCCACGACGGCAATCACTGTCGCGCCCAGGTGCTTCGCCCAGCTCACCAAGAGCGAGCCTACGCCACCAGCGGCAGCGTGCACCAAGATGCGGTCGCCACCGCGAACCCGGTAGACCTGACGAAGGAGCATCTGCGCGGTCAGCCCCTTCAGGAGCACTGCGGCCGCCACGCGGTCATCGATATCGTCCGGCAGCCGCACCAATCGGTCCGCAGCGACGACACGCAGCTCAGCGTATGCGCCTGAGGTATTCGACACGTAGGCCACCCGATCCCCGACCGAGAAGCCCCTGACGCGCGAGCCGACAGCTTCGACGACACCGGCGGCTTCGCGGCCGGGCGTGAAGGGAAGCGCCGCTTGATAAAGCCCCGTGCGCTCGTAGACATCGAAAAAATTCAACCCGACCGCCGTGTGGCGTACCAGCACTTCGCCCGGACCGGGAGCGGCGACTTCCACCGCCTGCCACTCCAATACGTCGGGCGCCCCATGCCGATGAACCCGGATTGCGTAAGCCATGGCACGCGATGCTAGCGATCAGCCAAACACGAGACCAGCCGCGCGCACCACGAGCGACGGCAATTTCACAATGCTTGATCGTCCGCCTCGCCGGTTCGGATGCGCAGCACGCGTTCCAGATCAGTGATGAAGATCTTGCCGTCGCCGACTTTGCCTGTTTTCGCCGCCCCGATGATCGCTTCGACGACTTGGTCCACCAAGGAATCCTTCACGGCCACGTCGATGCGAGTCTTGGGGACGAAGTCGACCACGTACTCGGCGCCACGGTAGAGCTCGGTATGGCCGCGCTGTCTTCCGAACCCTTTGACTTCCGTGACTGTCATGCCGGAAACGCCGATCTCAGACAACGCGGCGCGCACGTCGTCGAGTTTGAAGGGCTTGATAATTGCGCTGATGAGTTTCATTCCCCGTGGCTCCTGTCGAAGTGCGGCGCCCGACTTCGGTGGAAGTCGAGCTGGCTGGAACGTCTCGTAGCTGCTGCGGGTCGGATCGGTAGCCAGTTACTCGAGACCGTGCAGCAACGGCCGAGCCAATGCACGTTCTGTGCCGCCTTGGCAGCTATCGAAGGCTAAGGCCGTTGGCGCTCATGCTCCAGCGTTGCAGGCTCGCGCTTGCTAGCACCGTGGCTGCCCCCGGTGCACCAAGTTGGCGCATCTCGAACCTCGCAATGCGCTACTTTGGTGCAATTTGTCTGCGCATCGATACTTCCAACTCGCTTGAGGCCTTGGGCTAGGATTTGCTTGCTGACAACGTCCGAGGACCGGACTCTGTCTGATCGGCGGACGCTCGCAGCAGACGCGACTCAGTTCCTGTTCGCGCTCGCAGTGATGTGAGAAAAACGCGCCTCTTTTTTGGGGAAAAAGTATGGAGTTTTACGGGGGCCGTCGGGGCGCGCGAGCGCGTGTGCTCGGCTACTTGTTGGCGATCCTGACAGCAAGCGCGCTGCCTGTGTCCCCTGCCGCTGCCGAGGCGCAGATTCTCTACTTCGAGCCCCTGCAGCTGCATACCCGCAGTGGCGCCAGCGTGGCGACACAGCAAAAAAGCAGCCGCGACCTGCAGCAGGTCGAGCTATCGGCATTCGGCCGCGAATACACGCTCAGCCTTCAAGCCAACGAGACGTTTCACGCAGCGCTCGCTTCCCAATCGCAGCGCTCCTCCGTGATGCTCTACCGCGGGGTGATCGACGGGCTCGCAGGCTCGTGGGTACGGATCGCCACGCGCGGCACGGAGGTGCACGGCATGCTTTGGGATGGAGCGCACCTTTACGTCATCTCACCGCGCGTCGACGTCGAGACGCAGCTCGTGCCGCCGCTGGACTCGGCCCCGGCCAACATCATCTTCCGGCTGCAGGACGTGCTCATGCCGGCGCACGAAGCCTCTTGTGCGGCACAGCCACCCATCGATGCCACAGAGCAGCGCGGCTCTGACGCGTACGCGTCGCTGCTGCGCGAGCTCAAAGCCACACATGCGAAGGGAGACATCGGCGTCACCATGAAGCTCGAGCTGTCCGTGCTCGCGGACGCACTGCTGCTCAAGCGCTACGGGGACGAGCGAATCGCACGCGACGAGCTGCTCGTCAGGCTGAACAACGTTGATGGGATCTACAACTCACAGCTGGGCGTACAGATCCAGGCACCGATCATCGATGTGCTCGACGCGAAATCCGAGCTGCTGTCCGACACGAGGAGCGCCGAGACGCTGCTCAAGGAGCTCTCGCTCGCACGTGAGAGCTCGCCGCGCCTGCGCTCGGCCGGCCTGACGCATCTCTTCACGGGACGCGACTTGCACGGCACGACCGTTGGCATCGCCTATATCGATGCGCTCTGTGATCGAAAGTACGGAGTCGGATTGACTGAAATATCCACGCGAGGGGCTTGGTACGAGTCGCTCGTCGCTGCGCACGAGATCGGACACAACTTCGGCGCGGTCCATGATGGGGAAGCGGGTAAAGCATGCGCGAGCACTCCGCAAGGCTTGTACCTCATGTCGCCGAACATCAACGGCTCGGATACCTTTTCCGAATGCAGCCTGCAGCTCATGCGTCCCAACGTGGCACGTGCCGAGTGCATCGTGCCGCTGCCTCCTGCAAACGCTCGTGTCGCTGCCGATCTGGGCAAGGTGCGACATGCGCTGCACAAGCCGTTCGAGTACGCATTGCCAGTCTCGAACTCCGGTGGTGCAAGCGCAATGAACGTGCGCGTTGAGATTCTCGTGCCGCCGGCGATATCGGTCGAGGAGGCGTATGTGGTCGGCGGCTCATGCACCAGCGGTGCTGGCCTCGTGCAGTGCTATCTCGGGAACCTCGCAGGAGGCACGACGAAGCCGGCCCATCTCACGCTACGTGGCGAACAGCCGGGCGAGAGCGAGATAGCGGCGCAGGTGTTCGCGGATAATGACAGTGACGCGAGCGACAACAGTGGAACTGGCACGATCGCCATCGAGGTCGAAGCCGACATCTCAGTAGCCATCGACGCGCCCGCACGTGCCCGCGCCCAAGACCCGTTCGAGGTTCGCCTCACGGTCGTAAATGCGGCGTCGGTTGATGTCGACGATGTACAGGTCTCGCTCACACTGCCGGCAGGCCTGACGATGACGCGAGCCGCACTGGAGAGCGGCACTTGCGCAATCGGCGGGAGCACGCTGGCGTGCGCGATTCCGCAGCTCGAGGCACGTGCAGAAGCGAGAGGTGTAGTCATGATCGTCGCAACCAAAATCGGCCCTGCAACGCTACACCTGGCGACGTCCGGCAGCTACGTCGATCCGGTGCCGACGAACGATGCCGCGGTGGCCAGTATCGAGATCGAGCAGGCAACTGCGGCCCTTGAGGGACACGCCCCTGGCGGACGCAGCGGAGGCGGCGGATCTGTCGGCTTACTCTTCCTCGGCGTCCTCGGTCTGCTGGGGCTGTGGCGCACGCAAGCCCACCCAGCATGAGCTCTGCTTCGTGCATTGCGCCCGCTTTGACAGGATCTTGATTTTGGCTGCGGATGCCCTAGAACCCCGTCATGAATTACAAGGACTACTACAAGATACTCGGCGTCGAACGCGGAGCGAGCCAAGAGGAGATCAAGCGCGCCTATCGTCGACTCGCGCGCAAGTACCATCCTGACGTCAGCAAGGAAGCGAATGCGGAGGAGCGCTTCAAGGAAGTCCAAGAAGCCTATGAGGTTCTCAAAGACCCCGAGAAACGGGCGGCCTATGACCAGCTAGGCTCGAATTGGCGCGCAGGCCAAGAATTCCAGCCGCCGCCGGACTGGGGTCGCGGCTTCGAGTTCTCGTTCGGCGGACCCGACGAAGACAGCGGGTTCAGCGACTTCTTCGCCTCGCTCTTCGGGGCGCGCAGCCCCTTCGGGCAGCGGGCGCGCCGCGGCGGGTTCGCACGTAGCGGACAAGACCACGTCGCGAAGATCGAGATCGATCTTGAGGATGCCTACCGCGGCGGGACCCGCACGATCGAGCTCAAGTCGCCACAGCTGTCCGACGACGGACATGTAATCGTGAAGCCGCGGACATTGCGCGTGACGATCCCACCGGGCGTGGTCGAAGGTCAGCGCATTCGATTGGCCGGGCAAGGCAGCCCTGGTGTGCACGGTGGCCCGGCGGGCGATCTCTATCTGGAGGTCAGCTTCCGTCCCCACCGGTTGTTCCAGGTCAACGGCCGGGATGTGACCCTCAAGCTCCCGATTGCCCCTTGGGAAGCGGCGCTCGGCGCCACGGTGCAAACGCCGACATTGGGCGGACCCGTCGAGCTGCGCATCCCGCCCGGTGCAAGGACAGATCAGAAGCTGCGCTTGAAAGGACGCGGCCTCCCCGGCAATCCGCCCGGCGATCAATACGTCGTGCTCAAGATTGTGTTGCCGCCAGCGACGACTCCGGAAGCGCGCGCGCTGTTCGAGCGCATGCGCTCAGAGCTGCCGTTCAATCCGCGCAAAGGAATGTACTGAGCGCGCTGCGGCGTGAGTCTCCTGCGCCGCCTATAGCCTAGTTAGAACGCAGGCTCAATGTCGCGGGGCGTGCACATGATCGAGCAGGTGCGCGACTCTTCTTACGATGCCGAAGCCTAGCAGCGGCTTCTCGATGAAATCCACCGCACCCTCGCGCATCGCGGTGACCGCACACTTCACGTCCGCCTCCTCACCCAGCAAGATCACTGGCGGGCACCAACGCCGCATACGCAACGTGCGCAAGAGCTCGATTCCCGACATGCCAGGTAAGGTGACGTCGATGATCACACATTCGAGACGTTTGGCAGACGATGCCAGATAGCTCTCTGCGCTCTCGAAGTCCTGCACATCGACATCGAGCGCGCTGAGAAGGGATCGAAGCATTCGGCGATCCGTGGCGTTTGCTTCGACTACTGCGACGATGGGTCGTGAATTCGCCACGGCAACAATGTAACGAGGGGAGATGACAACGCCGTTGCGTGGGCGAGCGAGCCCGTCGCAGGACAGGCTCGGCAAGTGGTGCGCTGACTGAAAGACGCTGGCTGCATGGACGTCATATTTGGACCGCTACGCCGCAGCGAGAAGTTCGCAATTGTACCTAAGGCCGATGACGCACCCATGCACACGTGCACGCGCACGGCGTGCGTACTCACCGGCCGCATGAAGCAGCAAACTTGTAGTCTGACGCGCCCGCAGCGCGATCTTCGTCACACTTGGCCGACTTCGAGCACCATGCGCACGAGATGCGCAAGCGATGAGGCCTGCATCTTTTCCATGACGCGCGCGCGATGAATCTCGACCGTTCGCTGGCTCAACTTGAGATCACCCGCAATCACCTTGTTCGCTTTTCCCCGCACGACGAGATCGAGCACTTCGCGCTCCCGTGGCGTCAACGTCTCCAAGCGCCTGCGAATATCGTTGCGTTCGCTGAGTGCCGCCCGGTTCATGCTGTCCTTCTCGAGCGCTTGATTGATGCGATCAATTAGGTCTTGGTCGCGGAAAGGTTTTTGAATGAAATCAACGGCACCGGCCTGCATCGCTTCGACCGCCATCGGCACATCGCCGTGACCGGTGATGAAGATGATCGGCAGTATCGAGTGCTTCTCGTTGAGCTTCTGCTGCAGCTCTAGGCCGGACATTCCGGGCATGCGGATGTCGAGCACCAGGCATCCGGGGCGATCCTCGCTGTAAGCGTCCAGGAATTCCTGTGCCGATGCGAATGTCTCGACCGCTTGTCCCACTGAGCGCAGCAGCAGCTTCAAAGCATCTCGAACGGCTGCATCGTCGTCGACGACGAAGATCGTCGGCCGTGCAGTGTTTTGGGTTCCCCTCATAGTTACGTACTCCCTGCTGCCGTTATGGCCGGCAGTGTGAAGAAGAATCGAGCTCCGCCTCCCGGATTCGGACTGCACCATAGTTTTCCCCCGTGGGCACGAATGATCGAACGACTGATCGAAAGTCCCAGCCCCATACCACCGGGCTTGGTCGTGAAAAATGGATTGAACAGCTCGGCCGCGACCGCCGGGTCGATCCCGGGTCCTCTGTCGGCCACCATGAACTCCACATCGCCTTCCGCATCTATTCGGGTTCTGAGCGTCAGCTGTCGGCGTGACTCGGGTACGCCTTGCATCGCATCGATGCTGTTGCGGACCAGATTCAAAATGACTTGCTGAATTTGCACTGCGTCCGCTTGCACCAGCGGCGATTCGCTCGCTGTCTCGACAACGATCTGCACGCCGTTGTGGCGCGCATCTGTCTGCGCGAGCGTCAGGATGTCCTCGAGCAGACGATTCGCCTCGATGAGTTCGCGTCTCACCTCGCGATTCTTGACGAACGTCCTGAGCCGACGGATCACTTCGCCCGCGCGCAGCGCCTGCGCACCAATGTGCGCAAGGGCCTCTGCGATCTCTTCCGAGGAATAATCGCCAGTGCTGATCAAGCGTTGACACGCCTGCGCATAGGTGGCGATGGCAGCGAGCGGTTGATTGACTTCATGCGCAATGCCCGCGGCCATCTCACCCATCGTGGAAATACGGCCGAAGTGGGTGATTCGTTCCTGCAGCTGGCGGGCTTCGTCTTCCGCCCGCCGGCGGTCGGTGATGTCGTGGATCGTGCCGACTTCGCGCAGAATCTGTCCGTCAGCATCCAGCGTTGCCTGTGCGATGTGGTGGACGTAGCGCAAGGAACCGTCGGGATGATCGATGCGATACTCGATGTCCATGGCCCGCCCGGTGGCTCTGAGCTCGTCACGCGCCTGCTGCCAACGCGCACGATCCGCCGGGTGCACGAGCGGTGCCAGATAATCGTAGACCCCGATGTAGGGATCTCCGAAGCGCCGGCCTAGAACTCGGTACAGATGAGGCGACCAGTAATCCTCGAAATGCCCGTCGAAGTGCACCACATAGTTGCCGAGATTGGCGATCTCTTGTGCGATCGTGAGCTGTGCTTCGCTGCGACGTAATGCTTCTTCTGCGTTGCGCCGCACGGTGACATCTCTAATGAAGCCGACGAATCGTGGTGGATCGGTGCCTTGAACTCTGCCAACCGCTAGCTCGGCGTAGAACTCGCTTCCATCCCTTCGCTTCGCCAACAATTCCCTGCCAATCCCAACTATGCGTGGCTCGCCGAGCTCGATGTAGTGACGCAAGTAGTCGTCGTGCTGCGAGCGGTAGGGCTCGGGCAAAAGGATGTCCACCTTCAGCCCGATCACCTCCTGCTCGCTGTATCCGAACATCCGCTCTCCGGCATGATTGAGCAGCTCGATCCGGCCTTCGTGGTCGAATAGCACGACAGCATCGACCGCCGCGTCGAGCACCGCCTGGAACTCGCGTTCCAGCCGATGCGCACGCTCTTCCTGCGGTTCTGCTACTCGCAAAAGCGTCATGCGCCGGATTCTAACGCTGCTGCGACATAATACACGTACTCGTCGGTCGAGACGGCCACGCCACTAGGACGGACGATCAGACGACATACACTGTACGCAAGAACCCGACCGACGAGAAAAGAAGACCGGCGGGAGGTAGGCAAGTCAACGGCGCAGCCATCGCTCGGGCGCGCCTGTAGGGGTTATTACTCAGCGGTTTACGTATCAACCACTACGTCACGACAAGCAGCAGATCCTTCGCGTCGACCACCTCTCCTGGCTTGGCCACGACTTCGACCACCGTGCCGTCGCGATCGGCACGTACGGATGTTTCCATCTTCATTGCTTCGATCGTCAACAGCACGTCACCGCGCGAGACTCTCGCGCCTTCGGTCACCGCCACAGTCGCAATCGTGCCCGGCATGGGAGCGCCGATGTGCGTAGGGTCCCCTGGTACCGCCTTGCGCCGAGGAGGCTTCATTGCCACATGTGAGCGGTCCGGCACTCTGACGGAGCGCGGCTGTCCGTTCAGCTCGAAAAACACAGTGCGAGTGCCGTCGTCGTGCACATCGCTCAGAGCCACGTAGCGAATGATGAGCGTCTTGCCGCGCTCGATGTCGATGCTGATTTCCTGTCCCGACTCCATCCCGTAGAAGAAGATCGGCGTCGGCAGGACGCTGACACGGCCGTACTCGAGCCGCTTCTGCATGTAATCGAGGAATACCTTGGGGTACATCAGGTAAGAGGCGAGCTCATCGTCAGTAATCTCGCGCCAAGTCTTCGCCTCGACCTCCTGCCGAACCTTCGCGAGATCCGCTGGCGGCAACACCTCTCCGGGTCGCACCGTGAGCGGCTTGGCTCCCTTCAACACCTTCTTTTGCAGCGCTTTCGGAAAGCCACCGTAGGGCTGTCCAAGCTCGCCCCGGAAGAACGAAACCACCGATTCGGGAAAAGCGATCTCGGTATCCGGGTCCAGCACCTGCTCGACCGTCAACCCGCTGGTCACCATCATCAGCGCCATGTCTCCTACGACCTTGGAGGTAGGCGTGACTTTCACGATGTCGCCGAACATCTCGTTCACGCGTGCATAGGCCTGCGCGACTTCCGGCCACCTCGCGTCGTCGATACCGAGAGCACGCGCCTGCTCGCGCAGGTTCGTGAACTGACCACCCGGCATGCCGTGCACGTACACCTCAGAAGCGCCAGAGCGCAGGTCACTCTCGAACGCCGCATAGCAATGACGCACCTGCTCCCAGTACGTCGACAGCAGGCGCAGCTTCTCGGGGTCGACACCCGAGTCGCGTGGACTGTGGCGCAGCGCCTCCACGATCGAGCCGAGATTGGGCTGCGAGGTGAGGCCGCTCATCGCATCTATTGCGCCATCAACTGCATCGGCACCGGCCTCGATCGCCGCCAACACGCTTGCTGCGGCAATGCCGCTGGTGTCGTGGGTATGGAAGTGGATCGGCAGCCCGACTTCTTCCTTGAGTGTTTTGACGAGCAGGTAGGCGGCACGTGGCCGACATAGGCCCGCCATGTCCTTGATCCCGAGGATGTGCGCGCCCGCACGCTGCAGCTGCTTCGCCAGATTGACGTAATACTTGAGGTCGTATTTTTTCTCGTTCGGATCGATCAGATTGCCGGTGTAACAAATCGCCGCTTCACACAGTTTGCCCGCGTCGCGCACCGCGTCGATGGCCACGCGCATGTTGTCGACCCAATTGAGCGAGTCGAACACTCGGAACAAATCAATTCCGGCTTCCGCCGCCCGACGCACGAAGTACTGCACGACGTTGTCGGGATAGTTCGTGTACCCGACTGCATTTGCGGAACGCAGCAACATCTGCAGGAGCAGATTCGGCATCGCCTCGCGAAACTCGTACAGGCGCTCCCACGGACACTCCCACAAGAACCGCATGGCCACATCGAATGTCGCGCCACCCCAGCACTCAACGGAAAACAGCTCCGGCAAGAGCTCCGCGTAGTACGGTGCGATCGCCTTCATGTCGTACGTGCGAAAGCGCGTTGCGAGCAGCGACTGATGCGCGTCGCGCATCGTCGTATCCGTCAGCAGAACGCGCTCCTGCTCCAGCATCCATTGCGCGAACTTCTCGGGTCCGAGCTCGTCCAGCTTTTGCTTGGTTCCTGGCTTCGGCTCGCCGAGCGGCACCTTGGGCAGTCGCGGCGTGACGATGCGTGCCGGCCGCTGCCTGCCTTTCACCTCGGGATTGCCATTGACGATCACATCGCCCAGGAAGTTGAGCAAACGCGAAGCGCGGTCGCGCTTACGGGGAAAGCGAAACAGCTCCGGGGTCTCGTCGATGAACTTGGTTGTGTACTCCGCCGAGGCGAACTGCGGATGCATGATCACTTGATCGAGAAACCGCAGGTTCGTCACGACGCCGCGAATTCTGAACTCCCACAGCGCGCGATGCATGCGCGCGATGGTTTCCTGTGGCGTCGGCGACCACGCTGTGACTTTGACGAGCAACGAATCGTAGTAGCGGGTGATGATGGCGCCAGAGTAGGCCGTGCCCGCATCGAGACGGATACCGAAACCGGCCGGGCTTCGATATGCAGTGATGCGGCCGTAATCCGGGATGAAATTGTTCTCCGGATCCTCGGTCGTGACACGGCACTGCATCGCATAGCCATTCAACCGGATATCCTTTTGCTCGGGGACGCCACTCTGCGGCGTACCGATGCGCGCACCCTCGGCAATGCGCAGCTGTGCATGCACGATGTCGATGCCGGTCACGGCCTCGGTCACCGTGTGCTCCACTTGGATACGTGGATTGACTTCGATGAAATAGAACTGGCCGGTATCGGCATCCTGCAGGAACTCGACCGTGCCGGCGTTGAGGTAGTTCACCGCGCGTCCAATCTTGAGCGCCGCTTCGCAGAGCGCAGCGCGCTGCTCGTCGGTGAGGAAGGTAGCGGGCGCGCGTTCGATGAGCTTCTGATTGCGCCGCTGCACTGTGCAATCGCGCTCGAACAGGTGCACGAGATTGCCATACGCGTCGCCCAGGATCTGAACCTCGAGATGACGCGCGCGACGCACGAGCTTCTCGAGGTAGACCTCGTCGTTGCCGAACGCCGCCTTCGCCTCGCGTCGCGCGGTTTCCACCATGTCCTTGAGGTCCGCCTCGGTCTCGACGATGCGCATCCCCCGGCCGCCGCCGCCCCAGCTGGCCTTGAGCATCAAGGGATAGCCGATGACGCGCGCCATACGAGCTACTTCCGCATGATCACGCGGCAACGGTGGTGTAGCGGGCATGACCGGCACGCCTGCGGAGACTGCCAGCTCGCGCGCCTGCACTTTATTGCCGAGCCGGCGCATGATTGCGGGCGTCGGGCCTACGAAAATGATGCCGGCCCGCTCACAGGCCTCGGCAAATTCAGGATTTTCGGACAAGAAGCCGTAACCAGGATGAATGGCGTCGGCGTGCGCGCTCTTCGCGATGCGGATGATGTCCTCGATGTCGAGATAGGCGTCGACCGGCGCCTTGCCCTCGCCGACCAAGTAACTCTCGTCGGCCTTCATCCGATGCAGCGAGAACCGGTCTTCCTTCGAGTAGATGGCAACCGTACGCATGCCGAGCTCCGTCGCCGCCCTCATGACGCGGATGGCAATCTCGCCACGGTTTGCGATCAGAAGAGTCTTGATTCGACGCTCGGACATAGCTGGGCGCTCGGACATATATGTATGAGACTCGGCGGGGCGAAACGAATCCTGCCACCAAGATGAGATCGGTCGCAGGAGCGCTTCAACTAGTCAACGGTTGACCCCACGACCTCCGGGAGGGGGCGATCATAATGAGTGACTCGATGGCTGCAAGCGATGCGCCATGAGCTACGTCGATGCGTCTATCGCTCCGACTGATCGGGCCGCTCGCCAACAGCCCGGGCAGTAGCCTACTCAACCGTCAAACGACGGTGTGGAGGTCCGGGGTATCCGCCGACCCCCGGAACGAGCCGGTGGATAGCTGCTCGTATTCCTTGTCCATGATCACGACGCGATTACGTCCCCGCTCCTTGGCCGCGTAGAGCGCTTCGTCGGCGAGCTGGACGAACCCATGGGCACTGCGGCCGACGACCGGCTCGATGCAGGCGACGCCAATGCTCACCGTCAGGCGCTTCTCGCGCTCCGGCGACGCCGCATGGGCGATCGCGAGTGCCTCGATCCCGCTGCGGATGCGCAGCGCAACCTCCTCGGCGTGACTGCGACGCGCGTCATAGAGCACGATGGCGAATTCCTCGCCGCCATACCTGGCGGTGACGTCGAGCGGCCGGCGCGCTGCGCGACTCAAGCACCATGCCACCTTGCGCAAACACTCGTCGCCAGCTTGGTGGCCGTAGCAGTCGTTGTAGGCCTTGAAGTGATCGATATCGACGAGCAGGAGCGCAAGCGGCACACGCTCTCGGGTCGCCTGGGACCAAACCTTCTCGAGGTGCTCGTCGAAGAAACGCCGATTGTGGATACCCGTCAATCCATCCCGGCTCGCCGTTTCGATGAGGAGCCGTTCCTCCAGAAAGTTCGTGCGATTGGCCCGTTCCAGCGAATAGGAAACAATCGCGCCGACCACATTGGTGAAGGCGAGCACGACCAGATCGATCACCACCGTGTTAGCCGGCAGATCCGCGACATGCGCGCCAAGAGCGTATGTGAGAAAGACGGCAAGCGCTGCGGTGAGTGCCGGGTAAAACGTCATGCCCAGCATGAAATAGATGTAGATCGTCACCAGGACGATCGCGGAAATGAGACTGACGCCCTCGCGGGCCGCGAGTACTGCGATCGCCACTGCGCCGGCCCCGAATACCAGCGCCCCGATCATCGCCACCAGAGGATAGAACCGGTCGTACCAACGCGAGTACACGACGACGACCATTGCAACCACCACCGGCGCGAAGGTGGCCGCCCGGATGAGGTCGAGGCGAATGCTCGTCGAGGGAGCGAGCACGAAATGCGTCAGTACCGCAAAAACGAGCAGGAAGCCGATACCGAGCCACAGGTTGCGCCGTACCTGCGGCAGCGTCTCGGCACGATGGGCGCGCCTGAACTCCTCTTCCAGGGGAGCCTCGAACCGCAGGCGCGGGAAGCCGCGCCGCAATTGCAGCGCGTGCGGCGACTCAGGCGGTGTGCCGGCGGAGTGCTGCGAGTACGGGTTTGACATGGGCGTCGGCGACGCCCGGGCGTTCAGAATGGGCTGACGAGCATCGCCGCGCTACGGTAGCGGGAAAATGCGCTCTCGCCAAGCGGAATGCTCCGAATTTGGCACTGCTAGCGTCGCAGTCTCGACCCGGGCCCAACCCTCAGTGCTTAGGTCCCACCGCCTTGCGACGACGGTCGCGCGCCTCCTTGATGAGGCGACGCCAGACCTCGTATGCATCCCATGCGCGGGGACCGGCGATCTTGCTCGTTTCGGAGCTAGGCGTCGGAACGCGTCCGAGCTCATCGGCATTCGTAGCCGCACCAGTTTCGAGCAGAGGAAGATGGATCGGTCTCGTTGCACTGGTCATAACGTCGTTCGAGAGGGCGTCGTGAGAGGAACGAGGCAG
Organism: Gammaproteobacteria bacterium; assembly: GCA_017577615.1. Lineage (GTDB taxonomy): Bacteria > Pseudomonadota > Gammaproteobacteria > Steroidobacterales > Steroidobacteraceae > Steroidobacter. The sequence goes on from PKRE01000001.1 coordinate 453,509, forward strand.
TCAATAATAGGCCCCACGTCACGTTTGGCCTGTGCACGGTTCTCAGTTTGGTGCTTTTCAGCCGTCACCCGAAGTCGGGACTCCGCAAATGGATATCTGGCTGAAGTCCTGAACGCGCGATCGCCAATGATGCTCGAGCGCCACCGCGATCGCTCCGACCGAGGAGGGACACAGCGTCCACACGCTGCTGCGCGGCCATACGCAATCGACTCGCGGCAGACTGGGGCAGCCCAGCCATGGCGTGCACTGCAGCCTCCTCAAGCCGCAGTTGCATCGCTTTCGAAATACCTCGCCAGGTACTCGTCGAACGTCATCGAATCCGAAGCCTCGAGCTCCTGTTGCTTTTCGTGGGACTCCTTCGCCTCGGCCGCGAACTCCGCGAGTCGTTGCTCGTTCGGAGGATAGAGCTCGAGAAAATAGGACTTGTGCACGCGCGACATGCGTGCCGCAAACTCGAAGAACGATTCGCCCGTCGTGCGTAGCTCCTGAAGGCTGCGCGCCGACGGCGTCAGCTCCGGATCACGCACTTTGTCCTCCTGCAAATCGAGCGCCGCCGTATACGGCTTGGTCGGTTCCTCCTCATCGAGCAACTCGCAGATGCCGCGCATCTGGTCGATCAGTTCGAGCGCCCACGTGCGCAGCTCGACCTGCCGACCGTTACGGTTGAGCTTCAATCCAGGCTCGCGCCCACGTCGCGCAACGATCGCATGGTTGGCATCCAGGTCGTCCTGCTCGCTCGCGCCGATGGGATCGCTCTGCTTGAGCAGGCACAAGGCTGCGAACGCCTCGAGGAAACGCAGCTTGCTTTGATTGACCCCGACCGGGTCGAACACACTCACATCGAGGGCGCGAAACTCGACGTACTCCACTCCGCCCCGCTGCAGCGCTTGCGTGGGACGTTCTCCTGGACGAGCGGTCCGCTTGGGGCGGATGTAGCTGTAGTACTCGTTTTCGATCTGCAACAGGTTAGCGTTGAGCTGCCGGTACTCACCGTCAACTTTGACGCCGATCTTCTCGTACTCCGGATGCGGCGTGCTGACTGCGGCGGTCAGATCGCGGACGTACTCATCCAAGCTATTCACGCTGATCTGCAGGCCGGCTTGATTCTTGTTGCGATAGCCGAGATCGCTCATGCGTAGCGACGTCGCATAGCGATTGTAAAGCGTACCGGGTGAAAGCTCCTCGAGATCGTGCTCACGGCCACGGACGAACGAGCTGCACACGGCAGGTGAGTTGCCGAACAAGTAGAGCACGAGCCAGCCGAAGCGTCGGTAATTGCGCAGCAGCGCAAAATAATTCGCGGAGATGAAGTCACGATCGACGCGACGGGCGTGAAGAGCCTCAGCAAGTACCGGCCACAATCGCTCCGGAAAGGAGTAGTTGTAATGAACGCCTGCGATGGCCTGCATCAAGCGTCCATAACGCCAGCCGAGGCCGCGCCGGTAGACCTCCTTCATCCGCCCGACGTTCGATGTTCCGTAGTAGGCGATGGGGATGCTCTCGTCGCCCTCGACCTTGCACGGCATGCTCGTGGCCCACAAGAGCTCCTCACCCAAGTGGCGATACACGAACTGGTGCAAGTCGCACAAGTACTGCAGCAATGCCCACGATTCCGTGAACGGCGGGGTGACGAGCTCGATGAGTGCTTCCGAATAGTCGGTCGTGATGTGCTCGTTCGTCAGCGCGGAGCCGAGTGCCGGCGGATGCGGCGTCTGACTGATGTACCCGTCCGGCGTGACCCGCAGCGATTCCTTCTCGACACCCTTGAGCCCGTGTCGCAGCAGGCCACGTTCACGCGAGTTCACGAGCGCGCTGATGCGCCGCTCGAACGCGCGATCAATTCCTGAACCGGTCATAGATATGTGACGATAGTGCTAGAGCTTGATGCGGCCGATCAGCACGTCGCGGAACAGCGCCAAATCGCCCAGCAGGCTGTACCAAGGATATCGAAAAGTGGCAGGCCGATTTTTCTCGAATACGAAGTGGCCGATCCAGGCGAACCCGTAGCCCGCAACCGGTGCAGCAAGCAGCCACCACCCGTTACGCGTCCAGATCGCCAGCAACACTGTCACGATCACGAGCATCGTACCCACGACATGCAGCAGCCGACAGACTCGGTTGCTGTGCTCGGCAAGATAGAAAGGGTAGAACTCAGCGAACCGCCGAAATCGGTGCTCTGGACGTAAGGACCGTGCTGATTGGGCCATGGCGGGGCAGGATGCTCGAACGTACGGCGGGGCTGAGAGTTTCCCCAGCATGGTCAGAGCCGTCAAGCACGGGCTCTGATGCCCATGTGGTATCTCCTGACTGCCTGCCGCTCGTCCGCCCATCGCCACGTTTCGTCAAGTTTCGGACACATGACGATCACAGTGTGGTCTGATTAGAACCCGAAGGGCAGTGAGACGGGCGTGACAGTTGAACCTCCCGGACCAGGGCGCGTGGTCGATCACCGTGAGAGCCGAGTGGGCGCTCGGGTTGCTCGTCGCGCTCGTGCTCCTGGTGCTGGCAGCCTTCCTCCGCATGCTTTCCTTACACGCGCGCATCGCTCGCCGGCGCGAGGAGCTCGAGCGCGAGCTACACGAAACGTTCCGGCGCGGTGGTGACCTCGTCGCTCGCTACGGTAGCGAAGAATTCGCGATCGTCCTCCCGGGCATCGAACGCCGGCGCGCTTCCCTTTATGCAGAGCGACTGCGCCGCCGTGTGTGGCGCCTCGCAATTCCATACGATGCCTCGCCGGTCGCCGATCGCGTCACGATCAGCGGCGGCGTAGCGACTGTTCCGCCAGGTGTGCTCGCACGCGCTGACGGCCTGCTACGTGGCGCGGACGCGGCACTCTACCGTGGTGCGAAGTGTCTCGGCAGGAACGCATCATCGCGGCGCCGCCCCTCCTCCTTCAAGCGGACCGAGTGATCGGCTGAGAACAGGAGTACCGACTCCGACGTCGCCGCGACTCGCGCAACGCCAGCCAAATAAGAACGAGGATTCTCATGACGCAGAAGAACAAGATCGGCAGCGTCACATACCGCAGCGTCGACAAGGACTATTTCGAAAGGCGCCGCCTGAAGCGCTACGCGCGCGCATGGTCGCTCTGGGGGCTGGGAGTCGGTGCGGTGATCTCCGGTCACTTCTCAGGGTGGAATCTCGGCATCGGGGCTGCTGGTTGGGGCGGACTGTTCATCGCTACGATCATCATCGCCATCATGTATCTCGGTCTCGTATGCAGCCTTGCCGAGATGTCGCCTGCTCTGCCGCACACCGGCGGCGCCTACTCGTTCGCACGCAGCGCCATCGGCCCCTGGGCCGGGCTTATCACTGGGCTGGCAGAGACCGTTAAGTACATTCTCACACCCGCCGTCATCGTTTTTTTCATAAGCTCGTATCTCACCAGCATCTTCGAGACGCCCGACCACCTGCAGCCGCTGTGGTGGCTGCTGTGCTACATCGTGTTCGTCGCGCTCAACTGCATGAGCGCGGAGCTCTCATTCCGGATTGCGATCGTCGTAACGATCCTGGCGCTTGGCGTGCTGGCTGTGTTCTGGCTGAGCGCGATACCGTTCGCGGACTTCTCGCGTTGGGCGCTGAATATCGCCACGGGGCCCGATGGCGAGCTCATCGAGTTGCCCAACGGCGGCGGCGCATTCTTGCCGCTGGGCTGGGGCAGCGTGCTCGCCGCTATGCCCTTTGCCATGTGGCTCTTCCTGGCGCTGGAACAGCTACCGCTCGCCGCGGAAGAGTCGCTGGATCCGAAACAGGACATGCCGAAGGGATTGATCTTCGGCATGTTCACATTGACCTTCTCTGCGCTGATGATCGTTTTCTTCAATGCGTCCATCGGAGCGCGCGAATCAGGTCAGTTGCACGGCGCTTTCTCCCTGGCGACATCCTCCGAGCCGTTGCTGGACGGATTTCGCGTCATCTACGGCACCGATATTGCGAAGCTCCTGGCGCTGTTCGCCGTGATCGGACTCATTGCGAGCTTTCACACGATCATTTTCGCAGCCGGTCGTCAGATTTTTGCGCTCTCGCGTGCCGGCTACTATCCGAGCGTATTTTCTCTTACCCATCGCACGCGCAGGACGCCGCATATTGCGCTAACAACGGGCGCAGGCGTGGGGCTTACAGTCATCCTGACGGTCTGGCTTGCGCTCGGTGCGGATCAGAGCCGCTCGGTCATAGCAGCGATACTCCTCAATATGGCCGTTTTCGGGGCAACGATTTCTTATACGCTGCAGGGCCTCTCCTTCATTCTGCTGCGCACGAACATGCCTGACATCGAGCGACCGTATCGCAGTCCGCTTGGCGTGCCGGGAGCCGCGCTCACGATCCTGATCGCGCTCGTCACGCTGTACTGCCAGCTGCAAGATCCCGTCTATCGCATGGGAGTGTACGTATCGCTTGCCTGGTACTTCGCGGGAGTGCTCTATTTCGTGCTCGTGGGTCGGCACCGATTGGTCATCTCACCCGAGGAACGATTCGCGCTCGAGCACAGAAAGAACGAGCACCACGACGTCATCGAGCGAGCATCGAGAACACAGGCCTAGCGCTCTCATGCGACACAGGCACATTCAGCGGAGTGGGTTGACCACGGAGCACGTCGGCGGGAGCACGCCACGGCGGAAGAAGAACGCACGACGTTCATTGAGAATTCAGAAGAGCAAGCCCATAGTGTCGAGCATGCGATTCCTACCCATTGCGCTTGCCTTCGCCCTTTCGCTGGCTGCGCCCGCCCATGCGGACGCCATGCGCTGCGGCAGTCGTCTCGTGAGCGACGGCGCAACGCGAACGATGGTTCGCGAGTTGTGCGGCGAGCCGAGCGACATCGTGACGCGTACCATCCTGCGCCGGCCCTACTACAACCTACACGGGCGCATCGTCTACTACGGGGACGGCTTGATCGAGGTACCCGTGGAAATCTGGACCTACAACTTCGGCCCGTACAAGCTCATGCGACGGGTCCGATTCGTGGACGGCGTCGTCGAGGAAATCGAGACGCTCGGCTACGGATATCACGAGAAGAACACGGCACCCGAACGCAAGCGCACGTACGAATGAGCATCGCATCAGTTCTTGTGCGCGATCGCAAGGAAGCGGCTCACCAACAACACGGCGCTCAGGCTCAAGCCTGCGATCAGCCCTAGCCACACGTAGATCGGACCGCCTTCCCGCACGAGCCCCAAGTAGTAAGCAAGCGGGAATCCGACGATCCAATACGAGAACACACAGAACAGCAACGGGATCGCCGTGTCCTTGTGTCCTCTGAGCGCTCCGGCTGCGCCTATTTGCACGCCGTCCGATAGCTGGAACAGTCCGGCCATGAGCAAGAGCGTCGCCGCAAGCTCACGCACGGGCGGGTCACTGGTGTAGAGCGCCGCAATCACATCGTTGAACAGTACGATCACCAACGCCGAGACGCACATCACGCCTGCGCACAAGCCGATGCCGAGCAACCCCACCCTGCGCGCGCGCGCCGGGTCGCCGGCGCCGAGCGTATGACCGACATGTATGGTCATTGCCGAGCTGACCGCGAGCGGCACCATGAACATGAAGGACGCATAATTCACAGCCACTTGATGGGCACCGGCAGTCACGGCGCCCATCGATCCCATCATGAGCGCTGCTGCCACGAACAAGCCACCTTCGGCAACGATACTTCCGGCAATCGGCGCACCGATGCGCGCGAGCTCGAGAATGGTCGGAAGATGCGGCCGGTCGATGCGGGCGAAGAAGTCAAATGCGCGGTAGACACGATGTCGCTGCATGTGCACGAGCATCGCCAAGAACATGAACCAGAATGCGATCGCCGTGGCGACGCCGCAGCCGACAGCACCCATTCTCGGCATGCCGAGCTTGCCGTACATGAAAACCCAATTACCGAAGACGTTCAGGACCAGCGCGCTCAGACCGATGTACATGATCGGCTTCGTGCGCCTGAGTCCTTCGCTCGCATAACGAAGGGCGAAGAACGCCGCCGCAGCCGGCATCCCCACGGTGATCGCATGCACGTAACCGATCGCCGTGGGCAGGATTTCGGGCGCGATGCCGATCGCCGGCAGCACCCAGCTGACCTGGAGCAACCCGCACACGAGCACGCCTGCGACCACAGTCGCGAGCCACCACGCTTGGCGCAAGTAGCGCACCACTGCCGCACGATCGTTCGCGCCATTCGCATGAGCGATCGAAGGCGAGACAGCCATCAAGATGCCGAGCGCAATGAAGACGAACAACTGCCAATAGGCGGCACCGACCGCCAAACCCGCGAGCTGCACGGCACCGAGCCGGCCGGCCATAACGGTGTCGGCGAACGTCATGCCAGTGATGGCGAGATTGTTCGCGAGCAAAGGTCCGCCCAGCTTGGCAATGGCTCGCAAATCAGCTTTGCGTTGTTCGTGCGTGTACATCGAAACGGATCGCCAGCGAGGAGCGCGCATGGTACGGCCCGTCTCACAACTCAGGTAGACTTCAAGTTCCAACTCGCCTCAGATCCACGAAATCGGGGAACCGACATGCTCGTAGGCTCCGCTGTCCGTCGTGTCGCAATCGTAGGTGGCGTACGCATTCCGTTCGCTCGTTCAATGGGCGCATACGCACACGTGAACAATCAGCAGATGCTCGCGGCCACGTTGAAGGCGCTAGTGGATCGCTATGGTCTACGCGGCGAGCGTCTCGGCGACGTCGGCGGCGGCGCGGTGCTAAAGCATTCGCGCGATTTCAATCTCGTTCGCGAAGCAGTGCTCGACAGCGGCTTGGATCCGCAAACGCCAGCATTTGACCTGCAACGGGCCTGCGGAACGAGTCTCGATACCGTCATCACGATCGGGCTCAAGATCGCCGTCGGCCAGATCGAGTCAGGCATCGCCGCCGGCGTCGACACGGCCAGCGACTTGCCGATTGCTTACCCCGATGGGTATCGACAGCTGCTGTTACGCAGCGCGCGAGGTAAAACGCTGGGTGAGAGGCTCAAACCATGGCTGGGGTTTCGCTTGCGTTATCTCAAGCCCAGTCTGCCGGTCGTCGTAGAGCCGCGCACCGGACTGTCGATGGGTCAGAGCGCTGAGCGCATGGCGCAAGAATGGCAGATCTCGCGCGAAGAGCAGGATCAGCTCGCCTATGAGAGTCACATGAAGGCGGCTGCCGCCTACGATGAGGGCTTCTACGATGATCTCGTCGTCGAATTCGAGGGTTTGAAGCAGGACAACAACATCAGGCGCGATACCTCCCTCGAGAAACTCGCCAAGCTCAAGCCGTCGTTTCACCCGCAGGGCACGCTCACCGCGGGTAATTCCACGCCGATGACCGATGGCGCCGCGGCCGTGCTGCTGGCAAGCGAGGAATGGGCCCGCTCGCGCGGGCTGCCGATCCTCGCCTATCTCACATACGGCAAGTACGCGGCAGTCGATTTCGTGAAGCAGGAAGGCTTGTTGATGGCGCCAGCTTATGCGGTACCGCGCATGCTCGCGGATGCCGGGCTCAAATTGCAGGACTTCGACTTCTACGAGATCCACGAAGCCTTCGAAGCACAGGTGCTCTGCACGCTCAAGGCATGGGAATCGCCGCAGTTCTGCCGCGAGCGCCTTGGCCTGGTTGAGCCGCTCGGCTCAATCGATCGCAGCAAGCTCAACGTCAAAGGCGGCAGCGTCGCAATCGGTCACCCGTTCGCTGCAACAGGAGCACGCATCGTGGCGACGCTTGCAAAGCTCCTGGCGCAGAAGGGCGCAGGGCGAGGGCTGATTTCCGTTTGCACAGCTGGCGGCATGGGCGTGACTGCGATCCTGGAGCGCTGACCCATCGCGTAGGAAAAAAGAAAGGGGCCGGTAATGCTGGGCGACAAGGGCGAGCTTGTGTCTAACATTACCGGCCACCATCCGAGCAGCCGACGGGGTAGGAGGCCCATCGACATGCCCTCGATCGGCGTCTCGCAATCCCGGGGAGGGGGCAGTGACGAATTGCGAGCACCGATCTGTTGGCACCCGAAGCAAGGGTGTGAGATCGCAGGCATCCGTGCCTAGTGCATGCTCCGAACCACTCGGTCCTTGAAAGCTGTTCCCTGTAGTCAGGCGCACGCGCGTCCTACCTCGTTAAGCGACAAATCGAGTCGAATTCCCTCACACAGAGGACAAACGCTGTCGGCAGCCGACGAAGAGTCGTCGCGCAGGCGGGATTCGACGACGTAAGTCATTGATTCGGCACGGGGCTTGGGGGCTGGGGGCTCGGGGCTGGCAACTGTGCGGCCGGCGAGCAAGTCCGCGCGCCTCGCCCACGCCGAGGTGCCCCGTGCCCTGAGCCCGGGGGAGGATGGCTTCCCGTCGCGGTGTCAGCGAGACTACCCGCCCATCCAACGCAGCACAGAATCACTATGTCCGCATACAGAGGCGAACCGAACTACGCACACGACAGCCAAGACCGTCTCGGGGTCCTGATCGCGAACCTTGGGACGCCTGATAGCCCGCATCCCCGCGACGTTCGGCGCTTCTTGAAAGAGTTCCTCAGCGACCCGCGTGTCGTAGAGGCGCCGCGATGGATGTGGCGGCTGATCCTGCACGGCGTCATCCTCCGCGTGCGGCCGGCCCGCAGCGCCGAGGCCTATCGCCAAATTTGGACCGATGCAGGATCACCCTTGCTGCTGCACAGCCGCGCCCTGGTCGACAAGCTGCAGGAAAAGCTCGCTCAGCGCGACATCGTCGTTGCGCTCGGCATGACGTATGGGAATCCGTCGATCGCATCGGCGCTGCGCAACCTACAGGCACACGGCGCAAGACGTCTGCTCGTGTTGCCCCTTTATCCCCAATACTCGGCGACCACGACTGCGGCGGCAGTCGACCGTGTGACCGCGGAGCTACGCCGCTGGCGGTGGCTCCCTGAGCTTCGCATCGTCACGAGTTATGCGGACGAGCCGGCCTATGTCGAGGCTGTCGCGCACAGTATCGAGGCTCATTGGCAGCTGACGGGCCCCTCGCACCTGTTGTTCTCCTTCCACGGCACGCCCCAACGTTACTTTCTCGCCGGCGATCCCTATTACTGCCAATGCCAGAAGACAGCGCGTCTCGTCGCCGAGTGGCTAGGCCTAAGCACGAGCGACTGGAGTGTCAGCTTCCAATCGCAGGTGGGGCGCGAAGAGTGGCTGAAGCCGTACACCGATCAGCTGCTGCTGCGATACGCCCGTGAAGGCCCAAAGCGCATCACCGTCGTGTGTCCCGGCTTTGCCACAGACTGCCTCGAGACGCTTGAAGAGATCGCAATCCGCAACCGCAACGCCTTCCTCGCCAACGGTGGCGAAGCGTTTCACTACGTGCCTGCTTTGAATGCGAGCGCATCCCAGGTCGAACTGATGCTGCAAATCATCGCGCGACACACTGCAGGCTGGCGCTCTCCTGCGAGCGCAACCGAGCGCAGCGCGAGGCGCGAACGCGCGCTCGCGCTAGGCGCGGCGCGTTGAACTGTGTAGGTGAGTCGAAACATGCCAGAGGCACCGATCGGACGCTTTCTCGAGATCAGTGTATACGCGCCGAATATTCGCGAGTCACTCGCGTTCTACGAGGCGCTCGGCTTCGAGCAAGCTCTCGTCGGCGAAACCTGGCCCTACCCCTACGCAGTGGTAACCGACGGTCGCGTGTGCATAGGCCTGCACGGCGCGCAAATAGGACCGATGCGCCTTACCTTTGTGCTACCGAACTTGCGCGTGCAGCTCGAGCGCCTCGAGTCGCTCGGCATCGTGTTCGAAGAGGTTCATATCGCAACAGACGTGTTCAATCGCGCGTTGTTCGTGGACCCGACGGGTCACCATGTGCAATTGGTCGAAGCGCGTACCTTTTCGCCACCGCCCTTCGAGCACCCGCGCGACACTCTCTGCGGCTACTTCTCAGAGTACGGCATTCCCACACGCGACCTTGCGGCCGCCTGCGCCTTCTGGGAGCCGCTCGGCTTCGTCGTCATGGAGGAGCAGCGCGAGCCTTTTCCGCGCACTGAGCTCATCAACGATTACTTTAATCTGGCCTTCTACCGCAGCCGCAGCGTGCGTCGCCCAGTATTGACGTTCCAAAGCGAAGACATGCACGAGCGCTTGACGAGACTGCGTGAACGCGGTCTGCACGTCTCTGATGACATGCCCGACACGCTCGACGAGAGCACGAACGGTGTCTTGATCGCACCGGAAGGGACCCAATTGCTATTGCTGCAAAGTCCACCGTAACGCTCGCAGCCCTCACATTCGATTCGCGCCAAGATCAGTACGACTGACGACCTCCGAGCGTGAATCATCCACGCCTCCGGCCCATTCCCCGATCCGTCTACTCCGCTCGCTTCTTGCACCGCCCCAATGGCAGTTTGCGCCAAGCCATGCCAATGATGCAGGCTAGTAGCCAGGCGTCCTGGCAACGGCGCTCCCTATGCAACTGCTCTCGAATCTGACGGATTGCACATCAGGAGAACTTCGATGCTCGTAAGGACGGCGCTCGTCGCGGCTTTGGTCTTCTCGACCTCAGCCATCGCCGATGAGGGAATGTGGACCTTTCATGATTTTCCGAGCGAAGCAGTACAGCAAAAGTACGGTGTGACGGTCGATCGAGCCTGGTTAGACAGAGTGCAGCGTTCGGTCACTCGTCACGAGAGCGGCTGCACCGGCTCATTTGTTTCTCCCAACGGGCTGGTGCTGACGAATCACCATTGCGTCATGAGATGCCTCGCTGAGATCTCGGACGAGAGCAGCGACTACATCGGACGCGGCTTCATTGCCAGGAGCCGTGCCGAGGAGCGCCGCTGCCCCACGGAGATCCTGTCCGTGTTGCTTGATGTCGAAGAGATCACGCCGCAAGTGCTGGCCGCAACGCAAGGATTGCGCGATTCAGAGGCGAACGAAGCACGTAAGCAGACGTTGAGCCGCTTGGAAGCGGACTGCGTGGAACGCTCCAAGGAAAAAGGCGCCGAACCGCTCGCATGCGAATCGGTCTCGCTATACCAGGGCGGTCAGTACTTCCTCTACAAGTACAAGCGCTACGATGACGTGCGCATGGTGTTCGCGCCTCAACATGCCATTGCGGCATTTGGCGGTGATCCCGACAACTTCCACTTCCCCCGCTGGTCGCTCGATTTCAGTTTGCTGCGCGTCTACGAAAACGGTGCGCCTGCGAGAACACCGAATTATCTCCCATGGCGTGCCGAAGGACCGCAGGCGGGCGAGCTCGTATTCGTTGCGGGTCACCCAGGTAGGACTAATCGACTGTTTACCGTCGAGCAGCTCAAGTTTCAGCGCGACACGCAATTCCCAGAATATCTCGTCCGCAACTCCGAATTGCGAGGCCGCCTGATTCAATGGGGCAAGACCGGCGAAGAACCAGCACGCATCATTCAGCGCCCGTTGCAGAGTCTCGAAAACATGCTCAAGGTGTATCGAGGCCTCAACAAGGCCTTGCTCGATGATCGACTCATGATTGCGAAGTCGGAACGTGAGCAGGCGCTGCGTGAGCATGTGCTCGCTAGCACTGAGCTGACACAGACGGTGGGCAGCGCATGGGACGACATCGCCAACGCGCAGGAGCGCTATCGTCAGATCTACGGCGAGTACCTGTATCTCGAGTCGGCAGCGGGTTTCAACAGCACACTGTTCCGGTATGCGCGTCAACTGGTGCGCGCCGCTGCAGAGCTCGGCAAGCCCAACGAGCTACGATTGCGCGAGTATGCGGACTCGAATCTGCCCAAGCTTTCCGCTGCCGTGCTCGCGGAAACACCCGTCTATCCCGAGTACGAAAAGCTCACCTTATCCCTCTCTCTAGAAAAATTGCGTGAGCACCTGGGACCCGACCACCCTGTCGTACGTCGGCTCCTCAGCACTGAATCGCCTGACGCGCTCGCGAACAGGCTCGTGGACGGCACACAACTGGCCGACGCACGCGTACGCAAGAGCTTGTGGGACGGCGGCGCGGCCACCATCGAGGCCAGCACGGATCCCATGATCGTGCTGGCACGCTCGATAGATCCAGAAGCGCGCGCAGTCCGCAAGATCTACGAAGACGAAGTCCAGGCGCGCGTGGCGGCTGCGCAGGAACGGATCGCCAAAGCACGTTTCGCTGCATACGGCACCAGCACGTACCCGGATGCGACGTTCACCTTGCGCTTGAGCTACGGTTCTGTACAAGGCTGGCACGAGAACGGCAGACACATCGAGCCGTTCACCACTTTGGAGCGACTCTATGAGCGCGCGACGGGCAACCCACCGTTTGCGCTGCCGCAAGTCTGGCTCAATACTCGTCACGAGCTCGATCCCAATACCCGCTTCAATCTGGTCAGCACCAACGACGTGGTCGGTGGTAACTCAGGCAGCCCGCTCATCGATCGTCAGGGCCGTCTCGTCGGGCTCGTGTTCGACGGGAACATTCACTCGCTCTCGGGGAACTACTGGTACGATGCCGAGCTGAACCGTACCGTATCCGTTCACCCGGCGATCATGCTCTTAGCGCTGGAAAAGGTCTACGGCATGGGTGACCTGGCACGCGAGATCAAAGGCTCGCGCTGAAGGGCATCAGGACGATGCCCGCCGCGCCGTGATTTGCAGCTCGACGTGCAAGAGGTCCTGAACGGCGAGCGCCCCCAGCGCAACGCTGAAAGGCTTGATACCGAAGTCGCTCTGCCGGATGTCGAACTGCCCCTTGGCTCGCAACAGCCGTCCGTCGCGCGCAAGCTCGACGGGCACGAGCACATCGCGCTCCACACCTTTGAGGGTAATTCGTGCGACGACGTTGAGTCCCTCCGACGTCCTGACGATGCCCGCCGAACGAACGTGGACGAGTGGAAATCGCTCCGCATCCAAGACGTTGGGACCGAGCATGTTTCGACGGGTCTTCGCGATATCCTCTTGGGAAATATGCGATGAGAATTCCGCTCCGTGCTGCGCCCGAAGCCGCTCGTCGTCCACGACGAGCGAAGACACGGGCATCTGGATCTCGAACTTAGACCGCTCGAGCTCAGGATGCACCCAGAGATGTCCCGACAGCGAGCTCGTGGTCACGACATGATTGTGCCCGAACCGCGCCAAGGGTCCGGAACGGAACACGAGAATCGTCACCGACGAGTGGTCCGGATCGATCGCGAAGACGTCCGCACCTTGCGTATCGAGCGAACCTTCCGGGACGGTGATCGAGCCAGCGCTGAGACTCCGCTCCGGGCGTGCGCACGAGGTCAGGGTCAGAGCACAAGCGACCAGCAAGGCGAAGAGCACCTCGCGTCTGCCGCTATTCATTTTCCGCGCTCGCCCGAGGCGTATCGTTCGCAGCGTATGGTCCGCAGGTCGCAGCTGATAGATTCTCGGCAACACCGCCCACCCGTCGCCACGTTCCACGATATTCTTACCCATCGTCGCACGCTAGTTATTGCGAGCGGCATCTTTGTAGCACGCCGCGGAGCGGCGCTTGCTCTCGCCGGCGACATGTGCAGCTTGGATCCCAGCGGCTCCAAGAGCGTCCGCATGACACCTCGTGCGGGTAAGCAAAGGCGTGACCTCTTCCGAGTATTACGAGGCATAGCATGAGGCTCAGGAACACCGAGACAACATACGGATTGATTGCGCAGCTGTTGCACTGGATCATCGTGGTGCTCGTCGTCGTGCAGTTCGCGCTCGCGCTACGAGCCGACAGCCTGCCGCGCAGCCCAGCGCTCGTGGCCACGCTTGCGTGGCACAAGTCGGTCGGCATCACAATACTGGTCTTGACGCTCCTGCGCCTGACCTGGCGGTGGCTCAATCCGGTGCCCGCCATGCCAAAGGACACGCCGGTCTGGCAGCAGACTGCGGCGCGCATCTCGCACGGTGCGCTGTATGCGTTGCTCCTGCTGATGCCGCTGTTCGGCTGGCTGATGTCGTCCGCTCGGAACTTTCCGGTGAGCTGGTTCAATCTCGTTACACTGCCCGACCTCATCGGGCCGAGCGAGGCAGCGTACGAATTCTTCCGCCGCGGACATGGGGTGCTCGCAGTCGTGCTGTTCGTGCTCGCGCTCGTGCATATCGCGGCAGCGCTCAAGCACCATTTCATCGACCGCGACAACGTCCTGCTCAGGATGTTGCCGTGGAACCGAGCGACGCGCGGCGCAGACTAATAGTAGGCTCTAGGCTGAGGCTGCTGCTCCAGCCTTCAATCTCCAGGTCACTGACGGGATGGGAATGTTTCGCACGAAATCGTTGCTGCTACTGCCCGCCTTGCTCCTCGCGAGCTTGGCTTGGGCGGCCACACAATGGGTTACGCAACCCAGACAGAGCGAGCTGACATTTACGGCGCGACAGGCCGGAGCGCCGTTCAAAGGTTCATTCAAACGATTCGAGGCCGACATTCGCTTCGATCCGACCGATCTGGCCAATAGCCGCTTCGAGGTCCGGATCGACCTGTCATCGGTCGATACTAGGGATCGTGAGCGCGACGAACTCATCAGAGGGCCGGAGCTATTCGCCGTGGAGAAATGGCCGACGGCAACCTATGTGGCGGATCGCTTCGAGGCACGCGGGGGCGGCAAGTTCGCAGCCATCGGCAAGCTGACGCTGCGCGGCGTCACACGCGAAGTGCCGATCGAGTTCACGTTCCAGAAGGATGACAATGGCGCATGGCTCAAGGGCACGGGCCTCGTCCGGCGCCTGGACTTCGGGGTCGGTCAAGGCGAATGGAAGGACACCTCCACTGTCGCCGACGAAGTACGCGTCGAATATGCGCTCCTGCTCACGAGGAGCTGACGCGCTGCTGTGACAAGGTGCGCGGCGGCTCTGCCCGGTCGAGCACGCTCACGAGCCAAATGGCGACGGCTGACAATCCGACTCCGGGAATGATCTCGTACAGCTCGAAGAGTGGTCCTTCGCCTTGCTGCCACAGGACTACTGTGACGCCGCCGACGATGATACCCGCGAGGGCGCCGTTGCGCGTCATGCGTGGCCAATAAAGCGACAGTACGATGGCAGGGCCGAATGCGGCGCCGAATCCGGCCCACGCCCACGCGACCAGGTCGAGGACCGTGCTCTCGGGATCAGTCGCGAGCCAAAACGCAACGACCGCGATCCCGAGCACGGCGCCGCGACCGATCAACAGCAACTCCTTTGGGTCTGCGTTCGGCCGCAGCAGCCCGCGATAGATATCCTGCGCAAATGCAGAAGATGCCACCAGCATCTGCGCAGATGCAGTGCTCATGACCGCCGCCAAGATTCCCGACAAGCAAATGCCCGCCAGCAATGGATGCAGGTATGTCGTCGACATGAGAATGAACGCTTTCTCCGTATCTGGTCCTCGCAGAGGCTCCAGCGCGAGCACAGCCGTGAGGCCCACGAGAATCGCCGCGGTCAACGCGATGACCACCCACGTCATGGCAACGCGTCGCGCGGTGCGCATCTGCCCGGGTGACTTGATAGCCATGAAACGTGCGAGTATGTGCGGCTGACCAGGGTAACCCAAGCCCCACGCCACGAGCGAAGCAATGCCCAGAAGCCCAAGCGCTTCACCGGCATCGCCGATCATGGGATCGAGCAAGTCCGGACTGCGCTCGGCGAGCGCGCTGAACGTTTCTGATACACCGCCGGCTAGCGACAGTCCAAGGATCCCGACCAGCACGAGCGCCACGAACATCAAGGTGGCTTGCAGGACGTCCGACCAGCTCACCGCGAGGAACCCGCCGAGGAACGTATACGCGAGCATGACGATCGAACCCCAGAACATCGCGGGGAGGTAGTCCATTCCGAACAGCGTCTGGAACAGCCGGGCCGATGCGACGAACCCGGAGCTCGTGTAGAAAATGAAGAAGATCAGAATGAAGAGCGCGCAGATCGTCCGCAACAGCCGACGCGTATCTTCGAAGCGATACTCGAAATAATCCGGCAACGTCAGCGCGTTGTTGAGCTGCTCCGTGCGAACTCGCAAGGGCTGTGCGACGAACCGCCAGTTGGCCCAGGTACCTAGAATCAAGCCACCTGCCATCCATACGGCGTCGAAGCCGGATGCATAGGCAAGCCCAGGCAACCCCATCAGCAACCAGCCGCTCATATCTGTTGCCTGCGCACTGAAGGCGGTTACCCAGCTGCCGAGCGAGCGACCTCCCAGGATGAAATCGGACAAGGTCTTGGTCCGTCGCCACGCCACGAAACCAAGCAGTAGACATACCCCCATGTAGACCACGATCGTGGCAAGGATGTAGCCCGGTCGCTCGATCATGTGACTTTCCGGTTAATATGCCGGTGAGTTCCGATGCGCGATGATTGCCGTACCCGACAGAAAAGCAAAGTGGCGGGCCGCGATTGCTCGGCCCATACCCTTGCGGCGCTGACTCGGGTTACATTCTAGAGTCGGTCTCTACGAGTACGCGAACCACCTGCACCGCGACCCGTCCGAAGCAGCATGTACGGTCATATCGTTCCGCGGCTTGGCGGCCCGCCCATGATCCAGGGCCACCGTGTTCTTCTGTCAAACTCGTCCTTTTAGATAGGTTGCACGAGCATGGCGCAGCCCAATCCCGTGCGCTGCACGAGCCTCGAAGATTGTGTCGAAGCCACGCTGACGCGCGTCGGCAAGCACATCGTGTTGGGGCTGCCCGCTGCGATCGGCAAGCCGACCGCGCTCGTGAATGCATTCGTGCAGCGTGCGCTCGAGGACCGGCAGATTCGACTGACGATCATCACTGCGTTGTCGTTGCGCGCGCCGCGTTGGCGCGGGGAACTCGAGCGTCGTCTGCTGGAGCCGCTCGCAGCACGCCTGTTCGCGGATCACACCGAGCTCGACTACGTACGTCTCCTCGAAGAACAACGCCTGCCTTCGAATATCGAGGTCCTCGAGTTCTATCTGGAACCGGGTGTCTGGCTCGACGTCGAGCACTTTCAGCAGCATCACCTGAGCGTCAACTACACCCACGTCGTTCGCGAAGCGCTGCGCCGTGGGCTCAATGTGCTCGCTCAATACGTTGCGGCTCCCCGGGATGGTGAAGCGCCGTCCGGTGTGCTGAGCCTTGGCTCCAATACCGACTTCACGGCGGACCTGCTGCCGCAGATTGTAGCTATGCGTGCCGCCGACAAGCCGTTCGTGCTCATTGGGCAGATACACAACGAAATGCCGTTCATGTACGGCGATGCGCTCGTCTCGGCAGACACCTTCGACTACTTGATCGAGCGTACTGCACCCTCGCTCTTTGGCGTACCGAAGCTCCCTGTATCAGCTGTCGAGCATGCAATTGCACTCAACGTGAGCACCTTGATTCGCGACGGCGGTACTCTGCAACTCGGCGGCGGCACGCTCGGCGATGCCGTCGTCCATGCCCTCAAGCTGCGTCACGAGCAGCCGGCCGCATATCGCGAGATCATCGAGTCATCGGGATTACTCACACGCTACCGTCGTCTCATCGAGAGCGAAGGCGGCACCGCGCCGTTCACGCTCGGCTTGTACGGTTGCACTGAGGTGCTTGGCGATGGGTTTCTCCAGCTGTATTACAGCGGCATCCTCAAGCGCCGTGTATATCCGAGCGCAAGGCTGCAGCGTCTCATCGACGCCGGACGTGTTGACGAAGAAGTCGGTCTGCGCACGCTCGAGGCGCTGCATGCCGCGGGGATGCGGCGAATGTCGTTCGCCGATTTCGACGAGCTGCGCGAGGTGGGCCTGTTCCGCGACGATATCGAGTTCGAGAGCGGCATGCTCATTCGTCCGGATGGCACACGAATCCTCGCCAGCTTCGAGACACCAGAGCAGCGGGCCGAGATCGCCAAGACGTGCCTCGGCTCGCGGCTGCGCAACGAGGTGTTGCTAGATGCGGCTTTCCTCGTAGGGCCACGTGCTCTCTACGAGGCGTTACGAGCACTGCCGCCTGCAGAGCGCAAGCTCTTCGGCATGCGAGGCATTAGCTTCATCAACGAGCTCTACGGGCCGGAATGGGAACTCAAAGTGGCGCAGCGACGTCACGCGCGTTTCGTCAATGCGACCATGATGGTCACAGGGCTCGGCGCTGCCTCCTCGGATGCGCTTGGCGACGGTCGCGTCGTGAGCGGAGTCGGAGGACAATACAATTTCGTCGCAATGGCACACGCACTGCCGGAAGCACGCTCGATCTTGTGCCTGCCGTCCACCCGCAGCTGCAACGGTCAGCTGTCATCAAACGTTGTTTGGAGCCACGGACACACGAGCATTCCACGGCACCTGCGCGACATCGTGGTCACAGAATACGGCGTCGCCGATCTGCGCGGACGCACTGATCGGGAGGTTGTCGAAGCGTTGCTGCTCGTCATGGATGCACGCTTCCAGGACGAGCTCGTCGCGCAAGCGAAACGAGCGCGCAAGCTACCCAGGAATTATCGGGTGCCGGACGCGGCGCGCAGGAACCGCCCCGAAACCTTGCACGAACGTCTCGGGCCATGGAGGGCGAAGGGATATCTTCCCGACCTGCCTTTCGGCAGTGACTTCACTGTGGAAGAGTGCATGCTCGCGAAGGCCCTGCGCGCTCTCGAAGCTCGGAATCGATCCTGGTCAGCACGGCTCGGCATGAGCGTGCGTGCCCTGGTGCAAGGCTCGCCAAAGAGCACACTCGCACCGCTTTTTGCCCGTATGGATCTCGCGCAGCCTCGAAGCATGAAGGAACGCTTCTACCGACGCATCCTCGCCGCCGCGCTCGAAGCACATGTGTCGTGATGCAACGCTGCCGTCTCAGCGTCCGACTTCCGCGAGCAGCGCATCGATCATCGATGCCGCCTGCTGCAGGTAGCTGCCGCCGAATAAGTTGTAGTGATTGAGGACGTGGTAGAGGTTGTACAACGGCACTCGGACGCTCGCGCCCGGGTCGAGCGGCCACGTTGAATTGTACGCGGCGTAGAAGGCCGCACCGAAACCGCCGAAAAGCCGGGTCATCGCGATATCCGCCTCACGGTCGCCGTAATACACAGCGGGATCGAAGATGACCGGCAGACCATCTTCGTCGCAACCCCAGTTCCCAGCCCAGAGGTCACCGTGCAAGAGAGAGGGTTGTGGCGAGTAATCGGTGAAGAATGCCGAAACGTGCTCGCAAAGTAAGTAGCCACGGTCCAGAACGTCCGCGGGCGCGCCCGACTTCGCGGCGAGGTCGAGTTGAAATCTCAAGCGTCGCTCGCGAAAAAATTCGTCCCAGCGTTGACACTTCGCGTTGGGCTGCGGAGTCAAGCCGATGGTGTTGTCTCGATCCCATCCAAATTCCGGTCGCGTGCAGCGGTGCTGCCAAGCGAGTTGCTTGCCGAGGGTTGCCTCACTCGACCGCGTGGCTTTGCCCAGGGTGATCCACTCGAGAGCAAGGTACGCTCCTTCGCCACAGCGTCCCTGGACGATCACACGCGGGACCCGCACCGCATCTGCAGCCGCGAGCGCTTTGAGACCCGCTGCTTCTGCCTGCAGCATCTCGGCCGCATTCGACGCGGAAGACACCTTCACGAACACCGACCCTGATGCAGATCGATATTCGAAACAGCGATTGATCGAGCCACCTGATACGGGACGTCGTGCGGTCTCTTCAAAACGTACGCCCAGAACATCGGTGAGCGCATCCGCAATCGACGACACCGCACGTGCGCTCATATCACTCTGCCTCGATCGGTCGTATTGGGTGAGCAGCCTCCTTGCCAACCACGGTGGTCCACGCTCGCACCGTATGCCTGACAACTAGGCCGTTCTTCACGTAGGGATCCGCTTGCGCAAACCGCAGCGGTATGTCCGGCGATTCGCATTCAAACAAGAGCATGCCTCGGTCTGGCGGATCCGCGAAAGCGCCTCCAAGCACAAGCTCGCCGCGTTCGTGCGCAGCCCATGCCAGACGCAAATGCTCATCGCGCCACGCTGCGCGACGCTGCAAGTAGTCTGGCGCGAACTCATACATCAGCACGTAGTGCATGGCGTCTCTCAAAGCAGCGCGCGAGCTTGATCCTGCAACGTCCGAATCGTCATTGCAATCTGTTCCGGTGCTCCGCCGTTAGCAAAAATTGCACGCGACACGTTTGGCAGAACTCGGCCGCGCGCCGCCGGCATACGTGCGAGGACGTCATTCATCGTCGCACCCTGGGCACCGACCCCCGGCGCCAAGATGAACGAGTGCGGTAGCGCCGCGACGATCTCCGCCGCATCCTCGCATGTGGCGCCTACCACTGCGCCGATTGGACCTGGTGTCTCCTGCGTGTAATGACGATTGCGCTTCGTGATCTCGTTCGCGAGCGCAAGCGCGACGGTCTCGCCGCTTGCTGTGCGTGCGGTTTGTAGCGGCTTACCTTCCGGATTCGATGAGCGAACGACGACGAACACGCCTGCGCCTGCAGCAATGGCAATATCAAAGAACGGTGTCAGCGCGTCGAAACCCAAGTACGCGTGCGTCGTCACGGCATCGGCGTGCAACGACGCGTTTCGTCCAAAGTAGCCCTCAGCGTAGGCGGCACCGGTCGATTCGATGTCTCCACGCTTGCCATCGACGAGCACGAGCACGTCATGGCTGTGGGCGAGGCGTGTCAGCTCCTCCAAGGCTCGCACGCCCGCGCTGCCGAAGCGCTCGAAAAACGCGGACTGAGGTTTGATGATCGCGATGCGATATTGCGCCGCACTCAATACTCTGCGCCCCAGCTCGAGCGCGCCCTCGGCGGTGTCGGGCAAGCCGCACGACTTCAGCACGCTGGCAGACGGATCGATGCCGACGCACAACGGACTGTATTCGTGGATCTTTTTCTTGAGACGTTCTGAAAACGAAAGCATTGAAGAGGCTCGTGGATCAGGACTTGAAAATTGTACTGTTTCGGGACGTTCGGGAAACTTACGTGATGCACTGCTTGAAAGAACCGCAACTCGACGCTCGGCCGTGAGCCCGTATCCCCAGGCTTTGCGCAAGCGCTCGGCTCCAGCATCAGCGCAGTGCAGCAGCGAGCACCATGAGCTCAGCACTTGAGTTCGCGCCGTTGCTCGGCGAGCTTACGCTGTCGCGCGCGGAGGTGCTCGCCTTGCTTCACGTTGTAACCAGCGCGCATCCTGGAACGTATCTCGCGCAGCTGACGCTCGATCGACGCACAACGATCGGCTCGCGCTGGCATCGTCAGGCGTGCATCCCCCTTCGCGCGCAGCCGTTCGGTCTTCGCCGGGGACGATGCGGGCTTGGTCGCTGTGGGCACCGCGGCTTCCAGAATGCTGACACGCGATTCATTCGGTTCGTACGCGCCCGCATCTATGCCACATGGACGGTCCGAGTAGATCACCTGCTCGGCTTCGACACAGCGGTAAATCGTCGTCGGGCCCGCATGTACCAACGAGCAGCAGCAATATGCCGCTATCGACAAGATCATCCATTCGAACTGCATGACACCCTCCTGGTATCGCACACGATGCGCGAAGACGGGAGGGCAGTGAGAGTGAATTAGCAGGTGAATCGTCCCGATAGTCGAGGAGCACCAGCACCTCGCGCCAACCCAAGGTGGCGCAATGGGCGAATGCCTCGGATGCGGCGTCTGGCTACAACCTAGCCCCGAGCGCCGCTGCAATCCGCTCGGCTTGTTTGCGCAGCAACGGACCGAACCCGACTTGATCGTATAGTGCGTGTAGCGCATCGAGGTTCGGCATGCGTCGCTCCAGCATGCCGAGGTCCACCTCGAGCGGCATGTCGCAAGCTATCGCGGTCAATCGCCGTGCGAGAAAAGCATGCTCGCGATGTTCACGCAATTGGCTCGCTACGAACGCAGCATTGCGAATCCTGATCTTGAACACGCGGTCTAGGTCTTCATACAAGTGGACGAGCGACTCGAAATGCCGAAAGAGCAATGACGCTGTCTTGCGACCGATGCCAGGCACGCCCGGGATGTTGTCCACCGCATCCCCCATGAGCGCGAGAAAGCACGGCATTCGCTCCGGCAGCACGCCGAAGCGCTCCGGGATGCGTTCGTATGGGAAACGGGCATCGCCGATGTAGTCCCAATATTCGTCACCCGGTCGCACGAGTTGCGCGAGATCCTTGTCGCGTGTCACGAGCACGACGTTCTTGCCCGCGGCGCGCATGCGTGTCGCAAGCGTGCCTATGATGTCATCCGCCTCGTATTCGGTGCTGGAGAAGGTCGTCACACCGAGCGCTTCGCACAGCTGTCGACAGAGCGTGAACTGACGTTTCAACTCCTCCGGCGCCGGCTCGCGATTCGCCTTGTAGGGCGGATAGAGCTTGCTGCGAAATGAAACGCAGTCGGTGGTATCGAAGGCGACCGCGATGTGCTCGGGTTGCACCCGCTCGATCAGATCGCCGAGAAAGCGGCCGAAGCCGTGAAGCGCGTTGACTGGGTGACCGTCGGGATCCGTTAGCGAGACGGGCACGGCGTGGTAGGCACGAAAAACGAAGACCGACGCATCGATGAGATACACCGCAGAGCTCGCAGGAATGGAGCTCGGCGGGGCAGCGAAAGCGGCTGTCGTGGCAGCGAACAAGGCTCGAGCACTGTCGATTGATGACTGACGTAGAGCATAGTGCTCGCGCGAGCGAACGTCACCTCACGTCAGCGGGTCATGGTTGTGCCGTGCCCGCACGCAGCAGTGCACCTGCGTGCAAGTTGCAGGCCCGTGGCTGTCCTTTCAGAAAGCGAGGGCGGCGCGGGGCGCGGCGCGCAGTCTTTCGTGCAAGGGACTCGAGCGCGGGAAGTGTGCGAGGAGATACTCCATCTGATCTGCAAGAATCCGTCTGCCCTTCAGATAGATGTACTCCGCGTAGGTCGGCGTGAACGGCACAGCGATGAGCTGCAGGCCCGCTTCCTCGGGTGTGCGCCCCGCTTTTAAGTTGTTGCAGCGTCGGCACGCCGTCACCACGTTCGTCCAGGTATCGCGCCCACCCCTGCTCAACGGCCGGATGTGATCGCGAGAGAGCTGGCTCGAGGGGAAGCGCATGCCGCAATACATACAGAGGTGGGCATCGCGCTTGAACAGCGTCTGATTGTTGAGCGGCGGCGTATAGTCCGTCCGCAGGTTACCCGGGTTATGGCTGTGTCCGATGGTGGCGACGATCGAGTTGATCTCGATGAACGAGCGTCGGCCGGTCCGGGCATTCGTGCCGCCATACAAACGGTAAAGGCGCGTGCCACACGTGTAGGCCACCTGGTCCGTGTAGTACAGGCGCACGGCATCCCTGTAGTCGATCCACTCCAGGGGCATTCCCGAGACGTCCGTCCTCAGGATCTCTTGGCTCAAGTTGCAAGGTACTTGCACGAGTCGATCACGCCATGGCCGACCGAACGAATAGCCGAGCCTTCTATAGAGGCGCGTGTAAGATACGCGAGCGGCGTGCAATGATTCAACGCTGTCAAGGGCAAAATGCCGCAAGAGCCGTCGCCACGGAGCGACAACAGGCCGCGCCCGAGCGGCAGGGAAAGCTCGAGGCACGTCGCCCCGGGTCTTCTTCCTATTCCGTACTCCCCATCCCCTGTTCCCGCATTCGGAGCGCACGCTCCCCGGGTACCAGGGCTGGCCGCACGCAGCGTTAGCCGCCTTCGAGCGACTTGATCGCTTGGATCATGGCGACCATGACCTGCTGAGCGTCGCCGTAAACCATGTTGGTGTTGTCGGCGTAGAAGAGCTCATTCTCGACGCCGGAATAGCCTCGGCCTTGTCCACGCTTGATCACGTAGACCTGCTTCGCGTGATCCACATTGAGGATCGGCATGCCGTAGATCGGGCTCGCCTTGTTCGTGCGTGCCGCTGGGTTGACGGTGTCGTTGGCGCCGATCACGACGGCAACGTCAGCTTCCTTGAACTCCTCGTTGATGTCCTCGAGGTCGAAGATCATGTCGTACGGCACCCCTGCCTCCGCGAGCAGCACGTTCATGTGCCCCGGCATGCGTCCGGCGACCGGATGGATCGCGAACTTGACTTCCACACCGGCGTCGACGAGCAGCTTCACGAACTCGTACAGCTTGTGCTGAGCCTGCGCCACGGCCAAGCCATAGCCCGGGGCGATGATGACCTTGTTCGCATACCGCATTTGGATGGCAGCATCGCTCGGCTCGGCAGGCTTGAGGCTGCCCTTGATCTCGCCTTGCGCCTCGGCGCCAGAAGCGCCGAAGTTGCTGAAGATCACGTTCGACACCGAACGGTTCATCGCCTTGGCCATCAGCAACGTGAGCAGCGTGCCGGCCGAGCCGACGACCATTCCGGCGATCATCAGCGCCGGGTTCTGTAGCACGTAACCTTCGAAACCGACCGCAAGACCGGTGAACGCGTTGTAGAGCGAGATCACGACCGGCATGTCGGCACCGCCGATCGGCATCGTCATCAGCACGCCGAACAGCAACGCGCCGATGAAGAACGCTGCAACCAGCCCGACTGGGGCATGGCCGTGGGCGACGAACACGATGTAAAGGCCGAGCGCGAGCGTAGCGACGAAGAGCGCACCGTTGACGACCTGCTGCGCGGGGTAACGCCAGGTCTTGTCGATGCGGCCGTCGAGCTTGGCCCACGCGATCAACGAGCCCGACAGCGAGATCGAGCCGATCAGTGCCCCGAGCACTGCCAGCACGAGCGGCACGGTTTCGTGTGCCGCGTCCGTGCGTAACAGCTCGATTGCCGCAATAGCTGCCGCCGCGCCGCCACCCATGCCGTTGTACAGCGCGACCATCTGCGGCATCGCCGTCATGGCGACGCGCTTGCCGCTCCACCACGCCCATATCGTGCCGAGGGCCAGCGCTATCACGGCGAGCGCCACGTTGGTGCCCAGATACGGCTGCGCAGCCTCGCTCACGCCGAAGTAGTACAGAAAGCTCGCGAGCGTCGCGACCAGCATGGCGAAGCCAGCGAGCACGATGCCCGAGCGCGCCGTCACCGGCGAGGACATGCGCTTCAGGCCGTAGATGAACAGGAATGCTGCCGCGAAGTAGCTCGCGTCGATGATGAACTCAGGTTGCACGCGCATTACTTGCCGCCCTCGCCCGCCTTCGAAGGCTTGAACATTTCGAGCATTCTTTCGGTCACGACATACCCGCCCGCGGCGTTACCCGCGCCAAGCAGCACGCCGACGAAGCCGATGATCTGCTCGACGAGTGACGTCGCATTCAGCAATGCATACATCGCGCCCACGACGACGATGCCGTGCACGAAGTTCGAACCCGACATGAGCGGCGTATGCAGAATAGAGGGCACACGGCTGATGATCTCGTAGCCGGTGAACGCAGCCAACATGAAGATGTACAGGGCAACGAAGCCCGTGAGGGTAGTGGTCAAGTCCATGGTGATGGCCTCATGCGAATCCGGTCATAGATGGTCGGGGCTCGGCGGTCGAGGACGGCCCTCCTTCCTCCGACCACCGTCAGGCAAGCAAGACGCCGCTAGGCGCCCTCCACGGCCTTTCGCGCTGCTTCGTTCTTGATCTCGCCGGCGTGCGTCAACACCGTCTTGGCGATGATTTCGTCGCTCCAGTCCAGCGTGATCGTGCCATCCTTGATGAACAGCTCGAGCAAGTTGTACTGATTCTTGGCATAAAGCTCGCTCGCGTGCTCGCCGAGCATACTCGGCACGTTCAGAGGACCGAGGATCGTCACCCCGCCCACGCGCACGGTTTCGCCTGGTACTGTGCACTCACAATTGCCGCCGCCTTCGGCCGCCAGATCCACGATCACGCTTCCGGCTTTCATGCCTTCGACTTGCGCCTTGCTGATGAGCTTCGGCGAGGGACGTCCGGGAATCGCAGCTGTCGTGATGATCATGTCAGCCGCTTGTATGTGCTTGGTGATGACAGCTGCGATGCGGTCTTTTTCCTCTTGCGTCAGCTCGCGCGCATAGCCACCCGTGCCGCGGGCATCTACGCCCGTGTCGACGAACTTGGCTCCGAGCGATTCGGCCTGTTCCTTCGTTTCGGGTCGGACATCGTAACCTTCGGTGATGGCACCCAGACGGCGTGCCGTCGCAAGCGCTTGCAGGCCCGCGACTCCAAGCCCCATGACGAGAGTCCTTGCGGGACGAATGGAGCCCACGGCAGTCGTCATCATCGGCAGAATACGCGGCAGGTGCGTGGCTCCCAGCAGCACCGCGTAGTACCCCGCCAGAGTCGCTTGACTCGACAGCGCATCCATTGCTTGCGCGCGCGTGATACGCGGCACGAGCTCCATGGCGAAGCACGTGATCTTCTTGTCCCTCAGGCGCTTCGTGAGCTCCGGCTCCTTGTGTGCGTAGACGAACGAGACCACGATCGAGCCTTCCTTCATGGCCTCGATGACTTCGAGATCGGGAGGCTGCACGGCCAGGAGCACGTCGGCGTTCTTGGCAATCGCGATGCGATCCGTCGAGAAGACGGCGCTCTTGAAGGCACTGTCCGGGAGATTTACGGCCGCACCCGCACCGGACTCCATGTGAAGCTCTGCACCGAGCTTCACGAGCCGGTCCGCAACCGCCGGCACCATCGCGACGCGCCGCTCGTGCGGACGAGTTTCTTTCAATACGGCGATCTTCAAGGACACACGCGCTCCCGTGACTGGTTCTGACTGTACGGTAGTAGCGAGGACGCACTGCCCCCGGTCGTGCGAGCCGCGCATTGTATACGCGTTCGCCTGCGCTTCTCATCTAGTTGTTGAATGACCGCTGCATTCACTGGGCGCCGAGACACCCTCTGCGCGGCGCGGCCACTAAGAAGCTCGTTCTGCGGTCGACGAGGTCGTTAGAGGCACGGAGCGGCGACATGCGGCCAGGCCAGCGCATTCATCAACGCGTGCGCAACCGGAGCCGTCATCGAATCAACCACGCGGCTGACCGACCCTCGGGCGAAGTGTATCATCCGTCTGACAAGTCCCGCGCCGACTCTTGTTCGCGACCGGCATCAGCTCTGCGAGCGAATGCGAGTGCGCAACGAGCGCAAGTGCATCGGCGGCAACCATTGCGGCGCATGCCACGACGATGGTCTGCTCGGAGCGCATACGAATGCCGCCGACTGCACCGCCGTGCGCAACCTTCCACAGACGACCAGCTGAATCGATGACACCGCGAGCTCCGCGACTCGAGTATCACACCGACGCCACGACAGCACTCTCCGATGAGGTGCTCGCGATCGTGCGCTTGAGCACGCCAGTGTGCGCGAGCCCGTCTGATGTCCTGACTGTCGACGTCGGCCTCGAGCCGGTGCAAGGCGCTGTGCCCGCGGCCGTGTGGCGCGCAAGTGGTCCGGTCACACGTGGTCGATCGGGGATGATTCGCTACGCCCACGACGCCGGGTTTCTTTTCGGCGTCATCGAAGCGCACGAAGTCGCTTACGGAGACATTCGGCGGACAGCCCGCACCGTCTATGGGGCGATCGATGAGTTCCAGCGCGCCTCGGGATTTCCCCACCTGATACGGATGTGGAACTTCCTCGACGCGCTCAACGACGGCGCAGGCGACTTCGAGCGTTATCGGCAATTCTGCGTGGGCCGGGCCGAGGGCTTCGGCGAAAGCGTGCGCAATGGTTATCCAGCAGCGACGGCGATCGGCCGCCAACGCTCGAGCGGCGTGCTGCAGGTGTTCTGGATTGCCGCGAAAGCACCCGGCCGTGCAATCGAAAACCCGCGCCAGGTCAGCGCGTACCGATATCCCCGCGTGCATGGCCCCGTGAGCCCCGGCTTTTCACGCGCAACGATCCTGCAGGACGGGACGCTGCTGATCTCGGGCACGGCGAGCATCGTCGGACACGTCTCCAAGCATCCGAACGACGCGCGTGCGCAGCTCGCCGAGACGTTGCGCAATCTGGACGCACTGACCTGTCACGCACGCGAACACGGCGCCATCCCGAGCGAGCAAGCAGAATGCTTGCTGACCGTCTACGTGCGCCGGCCAGTCGATCTCGCATTGATCTCCACGGACGCCCGCGAAGCCTTCCCTAGCGCGCAGCTCATGTTTGTCGGCGCCGATATTTGCCGGCGCGAGCTGTTGGTCGAGATCGAGTGCGTCGTCCAGGCGCAGCGGTAGAAGCCTTTGACCTCCAGCCCCCACCTCAGCTACGGCTGCTCGTTCAGCGGCTCCTCTGACAACAGTCGCTCGCGCAGCCTCTTGCGTTCTTCCGGCGGAAGCTGCCGAAACTTTTCCTTGAGCTCACGACGCTTCTCCGGCGGCATCGCTTGGAATCGCTCGTACTGTTCTTGGATCCTTGCTTGCTCTTCGGGCGGCAGGGAACGGAAGTCGCGCAGGCGGCGGCGGATCTCACGACGACGCTCTGGATCGAGGGAACGCCAACGTTCGATGCGTTCACGCGCTTGCGCACGCTCCTCAGGCGACATGGCCGCCCAACGCGCCGCGCCATGCGCAAGCGCCCGCCGACGCTCGTGAGGAATCTGATCCCAACGCTTTTCCAGCCGGCTGAGCACCTCTTGCTGCGCTGGGCTCAGATCCTCCCAACGGATTTCGCCCGCGGGCTCCTCTGCCCAAGCCGTCACGCCTAGAGACAAGAGCAAACACGTTACGACGAGGCGAAACATACGCATGGCTAACCGCTACCGTCGTTGCGCGCTTCCTCTGCGATCCACGCGTAAAACTCCACGTCCTCGAGCAGATCGAAGGTCGGTACATCGGCCAGAACCTCGAGCTCCTCGAGTGGAATGTTCTCCGGCCAGCCTCCGCGGCCACCGGGGATCAGCGTCATCCATAGCGCAAGCGCCGTGATTGCGGCTGCCCCCGCCACAGGCATCCATGCTCGCAAGCCAAAAGGCGCACGCGACGCTCGTGCCACAGCGAGCGCTGCCTGGCGAGCTTGGTTGAGCCGCGAGCGTGTTCTGCCGTCCAAGCTCGCGACGCTCTCCTCGAAGAGCGCCCTCGTGCGCGTCTCGAACGTCGACGGCTCTCGTTCAGAGTCGTGGCTCATACCTCCCTCCTCGCCTCTGAGGCGAACGCTCCCGACACGATCGGCTCGAGCAGAGCGCGCAACGCGTGCACGGCCCGAGAGTAATGCGTCTTGACGCTGCCCTCGGTGCAACCCATCGCGATGGCTGTCTCGGCCACGCTCAGCCCCTCGAAGTTGCGCAACATGAACGCCTCTTGCTGCCGATCAGGAAGCTGCGCAATCGCCCGCTCCAAAGCCTGCATGGTTTCGTTCCTCGAGAGCCGCTCAAGCGGCGTACCAGCGGGATCGGGGACGACTTCGTAAGGATCGTTCGACTCTTCTTCCTCGTGAGGACGCCCAGGCAGCCAGCTGAGAATCCTCGCCCGCACCTTGCGCCGTCGCTCGAAGTCGCGGATGCGATTGCGCAAGATTCGATAGAAGAGCGGACGCCATTCCTCGGCCGGGCGCGTAGCATAGCTGCGCGCGAGTTGCAGCATGGCATCTTGGACGATGTCCAAGGCATCATCGTCATTGCGCACGGAGATGCGGGCAATGCGATAGGCACGCCCCTCCACCTCGGCAAGAAAACGTTCGAGCTCGCGCGTTTCGGCCAGGCTGCACTCCTTCGATACCTGCTCATCGTGCAGGCACATCGCAGCCGAGAGCGTATCAGACCAGCGCATTCGCCGTGCGGCTCCTCACTCATTGACACGATTTCTTCAACGCACCAGGCCCACACTCGGTTGACACGCGCGCCGCTCGCGGCGAAGGCCAGCGGGCCCGGCTGCCTTCGTTGAGCTTCGCTTCGCGACCCGCACTCGGGAGTCAGGCGGTGGGGCCGCAAGGCGTGCACTGCCCGGCTTGCGCTGCAATGGGTATCCTGCAAGCCGCGAATCACAACCGAACTGCAAGCTCCTCTCCCAGCCGTGTTTCTTGCCGTCGCCATCGACACCCCGTTGCGCCGGACCTTTGACTATCGCGTGCCGTCCGGCACTGCACGGCTACCCGAGCCAGGGATGCGCGTGCGCGTGCCCTTCGGGCGTCGACGCGTGATCGGCATCGTCTTGGAATGCAGAGCACACAGCGAGGTGCCTGCATCCAAGCTCAGAACCATCGACGCTACGCTCGACGAGGAGCCGGTGCTCGACCAGCACCTTCTGCAGCTGCTGCGATGGGCAGCGGACTACTATCGCCATCCCATCGGCGAAGTGCTTGCGACCGCCTTACCGGCAGCGCTGCGCCAGGGCGCGCCGCTACGCGAGGAACGTTTCGCATGGGCTTTGACGGAGCTCGGCCGCTCGGTCGCGCTGAGCGAGCTCCCGGCTCGGGCCGTGCGGCAACGGGCGATCGTGACGCACCTGCTCCAGCATGGCCCGACGCCGCGGGACGAGCTACTGAGCGCGGCAGGAGCGGGTGCCGATACCCTTCGGACGCTCGCCGAGCGCGGTTTCCTCGAGCAGATCGTTTGCCCGCGCCCCATCCCCTCGACGTCGTACTCAGCCTCTGAGCACGCAGCAGGCCCTGCGCTCAACCAAGCGCAGCAGCAGGCGCTGGACCGGATCGCAGGGACGCTCGGGACGTTCGCAACGCACTTGCTGTACGGCGTAACCGGCAGCGGCAAGACCGAGGTGTACTTGCAGATCATTGCTCGCGTGCTTGCCCGCGGCGAGCAAGCGCTCGTGCTCGTGCCGGAGATCGCGCTCACACCACAACTGGTCGCACGGTTTCGAGCGCGTTTTCCGCTTCCAATCGCCGTGATGCATTCAGGGTTGAACGACTCCGAGCGTCTACAGGCTTGGCGCGCGGCACGCGAGGGTACGGCTCGTATCGTCATCGGTACGCGCTCCGCCGTGTTCTGCCCCCTGCCGCAGCTTGGTCTCATCGTCGTCGACGAAGAGCACGATGCCTCGTTCAAACAGCACGAAGGCTTTCGCTACTCGGCGCGCGATCTGGCTATCGTGCGCGCTCAGCGCGCTCGCGTGCCAATCGTGCTCGGCTCGGCCACTCCGTCTCTCGAAACCCTGCACCGGGCGCGACAGCGGCCCGAGTGGCTCTCGGTGCTCCCGGAACGCGCTGTGGAACGCGCACAGCCACCGCGGTGGGTGCTGATCGACTTGCGCCGAAACGTGCACACGAATGGGATCGCGACACCCACGCTCTTGGCCATGCAGCGCCATCTGGATGCGGGCGGCCAAATCATGTTGTTCTTGAATCGTCGCGGCTACGCGCCTGTCCTGTTCTGTCCCGGGTGCGGCTGGTCCGCGAAGTGCAAACGCTGCGACGCTCACCTCACGCTGCACGAGCGCGCCAACGCGCTGCTTTGCCACCACTGCGGCGCGCAGCGTCCCCGCATCGACCGATGTCCGAGCTGCTCCGCCGCAACCAAGCCCGTCGGACAGGGCACCGAGCGGATCGAGGAAACGATCGCGCAGGCCTTTCCCTCTGCCTCTCTAGCACGACTGGACCGTGACAGTGTCCGCCGCAAAGGCGATCTCGAGGCTGTCTTCTCTCGAGTCAATCGCAGGGAAGTGGACATTCTGATCGGGACGCAGATGCTCACGAAGGGGCACGACTTTCCCAATGTCACGTTGGTCGTCGTGCTCAATGCAGACCAGGGACTGTTCAGCACCGATTTTCGCGCGAGTGAACGTCTGGCGCAGACAATCGTGCAAGTGGCCGGACGGGCCGGCCGCGCAGATCGACCGGGCGAGGTGCTGATTCAAACGGAATACCCCGACCATCCCTTGCTCACTCTACTGTTACGAGGTGGTTACGACGCGTTCGCAGCGGGAGCGATCGCCGAGCGTCAACAATCCCACTGGCCGCCTTTCTCCCGGCTCGCGCTGCTACGGGCCGAGGCAACCAACTCGTCGCTGCCCCTGAGCTTCCTTGAGGCGGCTCTCGAGCTCGGACGCAACCAAGACACGCGCGGTGTCAGACTCTTGGGGCCCGCGCCAGCCACGATGGAGCGCCGCGCTGGGAAACACCGTGCGCAGTTGCTCGTGCAGGCCGGCGCTCACGCGCCCCTGCAACGCTTCCTGCAGGGCTGGATACCCGCGCTAGAGACGTTGCCGCTCGCAAAGCGTGTGCGCTGGTCAATCGACGTCGATCCGATCGAGCTTCTGTAGGGAGAAGGGAATCGGAACACTGTAAGGAAGAGTTTCTCGTCCCTCTCTCCCCCGTTCCCTTTTCCCTTATTCCCTTGCTGGTAGACTTGCGCCCTTTCTCGATGAGAAGTGCTCTCCGTGAAGTACCAAGTCGAACGCCTCGTCAAGGCGGCGCTCGCCACGTTGTCCGCCGACATCCTGCCCGCCGACATCACGCCGCAGGTCGCCGTCGAGCGCACGCGCGATCCGGCGCACGGCGACTTCTTCACTAACGTTGCCCTCCAGCTCGCCAAGCCGGCGCGCCGCAACCCTCGTCAGCTGGCGCAAGCCATCGTGGACGCGCTCGCGCCGAGCGATCTGATCGCAAAGGTCGAGATCGCCGGCCCGGGATTCATCAACTTTCACCTGTCCGCGGAGGCCTATCAGCAAGAGCTCGCTCGTATCTTCGACCTTGGACCTGCGTACGGCTACAACAAGCGTGCGGCCGGCGAGCGTGTCGTCGTCGAGTTCGTCTCCGCGAACCCGACCGGCCCCCTGCACGTCGGGCACGGACGACAGGCAGCGCTCGGTGATGCGCTTGCGTCGCTGCTGCAGACGCAGGGGTACGAGGTCACGCGCGAGTTCTACTACAACGATGCAGGCGTGCAGATTCAGAACCTCGCTTTGTCCGTGCAGGCGCGTGCGCGTGGCCTCAAGCCTGGCGATCCCGGCTGGCCGCAAGATGCCTACAACGGTGAATACATCCAGGACATCGCGAACGACTTTCTGGCAAAGAAGACGGTACACGCGGCGGACGGCGAGGCGGTCAAAGCGACTGGCAAAGTGGATGATCTCGAGGCGATCCGTAAGTTTGCAGTGGCCTATCTGCGCCACGAGCAGGACATCGACTTGCAGAAATTCGGCGTGCGCTTCGACGTCTACTATCTCGAGTCGAGCCTCTACACGGATGGTCGAGTCGATCGTGTCGTCGAGGCATTGATCGCCAGCGGCAAGACGTACGAGAAGGACGGAGCGTTGTGGCTGCGCACGACCGACTACGGCGACGACAAGGACCGGGTCATGCGCAAGTCCGACGGCACTTACACGTACTTCGTGCCGGACGTTGCATACCACGTCACCAAGTGGGAACGCGGTTTTCGGCACGCGATCAACGTCCAAGGCAGCGACCACCACGGTACTGTGGCGCGCGTGCGCGCCGGTCTGCAGGCACTCGGCATCGGTATCCCGCCCGGGTATCCCGCGTACGTCTTGCACAAGATGGTGCGGGTGATGCGCGGCGGTGAGGAAGTCAAGATCTCCAAGCGTGCAGGCTCGTACGTGACACTGCGAGATCTCATCGACTGGGCGGGGCGGGACGCGGTGCGTTTCTTCCTGGTCTCGCGCAAGCCCGATTCCGAGTTCGTGTTCGACGTCGACCTGGCGCTCGCGCAAACGGAAGAGAACCCGGTGTACTACGTGCAGTATGCGCACGCGCGCATCTGCAGCGTCTTCCGCCAGCTTGCGGAACGGGGGCTCGAGCACGACCGCGAGATCGGCGAGCAGAACGTCGCTCGGCTGAGCGAGCCGCACGAAAAGGCGCTCATCCGCCGACTGACGTCATATCCCGAGCTGCTCGAGGAAGCCGCTGCTGCGTACGAGCCGCATCAGCTCGCACACTACCTGCGCGACCTCGCCGGCGACTTCCATACGTATTACAACGCGCACAAGATCATCGTCGAAGACGTCGGCTTGCGTAACGCGCGGCTGAATCTCATCGCTGCGACCCGCCAAGTGCTCCAAAATGGCCTTAAGATCTTGGGCGTCAGCGCACCAGAGAAGATGTAGCCCAGCGCTTCGGGCTCGGAGCTTGGGTCTGAGGCTCGGGCGAGCGCGCAACAGCGACGCGCCCGAGCCCCATGCCCGGCAGCGAGTGAGCAGCTGCTAGCGTCCAATTGCCTATGCCCAGAGACTACAAGCACACTCGGCGCCGCTCGTCGGGATCAGCCGCCTCCGGTCTCGCCGGCTTCGTCGTGGGGCTCGCGTTGGGCCTGAGCGTCGCGCTCGCGGTCTATCTCTACGATCGCCGGCCTGCCGCTCGCGTCGCCCAGCAATCCTCTCCTATCGCAGCAGAGGAAACGCCACCGGCACCCGAGCCTGCTCCCGCTTCGCAGCAGTCCGAAACGCAATACGACTTCTACGAAATGCTGCCGAAGTACGAGGTCGTCATTCCGGAACAGGACGGTCGGGTGCAGCAGCCGTCGCGGTCAGCGCCGGTTCGTAAACCCGGTGCCTACATCCTGCAGGCGGGCTCGTTCCGCAACTATGCCGATGCCGATCGCATGCGCGCGCTCATTGCCATGCAAGGTGTCGAATCGAAGATCCAAAAGGTCACGATCGACAACGATACATGGCACCGCGTTCGCATCGGCCCGATCACTAATTTGCAGAAGCTGGAGGAAACCCGCAGCAAATTGCGACAGGCGCGGGTCGAGGCACTGGTGATTCGCGTGGGGGATTGAGAAGGGGATAGGAAAGAGGGAAACAGGGAAGGGGCTGCCCTGCTTCCCTATTCCCCTTGCCATCAATCCTCGGCGAGCTGCCGGAAATCCACGCCCAGGCTGCGTAGCTTGCGATACAAGTGGGTGCGCTCCATGCCCACACGTTTGGCGAGCTGCCCCACCTTGCCGTTGCACAAGATGAGCTGCTGCTGAAGATACGCGCGCTCGAAATGCTCGCGTGCCTCGCGCAGCGGGAGGGCCAACAGGTCCTGCTTGACGAGCGGCTCGTTCGCCGGAGCATGAATTGCAAGCTCGCGTTCGATCTCTTCCAGCTTGATCTCTTCCTCGCCGCCCAAGATCAGCAGTCGCTGCACGAGATTCTTCAGCTCGCGAACATTGCCTGGCCATGGATAGTTGCGCAGACGGTTCTGCGCGGCGACGCTGAAACGACGAAATGGCAGCTGCTGCTCGTCTACCAGACGATCGACGTAGTAGCGCAGCAGCTCCGGGACGTCCTGTGCATATTCGCGCAGCGGCGGGATGTGCAGCGTGATGACGTTGAGCCGTGCGAGCAGATCCGCACGCACGGCTCCGCCGTTGTCCGGATTCAAGAATCGCGACGTGGCCGATGCGATGATGCGTACGTTCGCCTTGATTGGCGTCGTCCCTCCCACGCGCGTGAAGGACTGCGTCTCCAGCGCGGCGACGACCATGCCTTGCGCTCGCAGCGGCAAATCTTCGATCCCGTTGATGAAGAGCACGCCACCCGAGGCTTGCTCGAGCACTCCGGGGTGAACTCCGTTCGCGTCCTCGGCACCGTACAACGCGGTGGCGGCGCCTTCGTCGCTGACGCCAGTCGCGACGAGCTGCACGAACGGCCCCTTCGCGCGCGGGCTCAGCGAATGGATGTAGCGTGCGAAAGCCTCACGGCCGGTGCCAGGCTCGCCAACGATGAGCACGGGCGTCTCGTGCGGAGCGATCTGCTGTGCCTGCTCGCGCAGCGCGTGCATGACTGGGCTGCGTCCGACCGGCGCGAGGAACGGCGGCACCAGCGAACGGCCAGGGCGGCGCTTGTCGCGCGCCGAATCAAGGGCACGCTCCACCGTCCGCAACAGCTTGGCGAGCGAGAGCGGCTTTTCTACGAAGTCGAATGCGCCGAGACGCGTCGCTTCCACGGCAGTCTCCACGGTGCCGTGCCCGGACATCATCACGATCGGGCACGGCGTCGTCCCGGTCGGCTCAGCCCACTCGCGCAGCAACGTGATGCCGTCCGCATCCGGCATCCAGATATCGAGCAGCACCAGATCCGGGGCGTGCTCGGCGCAGATGGCGCGTGCCTCGGCAGCGCTGGCAGCGACATCGACCTCGTAACCTTCATCCGCGAGGATTTCCTTCAAGAGATCGCGGATCTCGGATTCGTCATCGACAACCAAAATACGAGCTGCGCTCATGCACGTTCTCTCCTCGGCCCGCCGCGTCGGTCGCGCAGCGCACCGCCTGCCCGGATCGTTGCGGTCAACGGCAGCTCGATGCGGACACGCGCACCGCCGCCACGGGCGTTGTCGGCTTCGATCCTGCCGCCGTGTTCTTCAACAATTCTTTTCACAATTGCAAGCCCAAGGCCAGTGCCTTTGGGCTTCGTGGTGACGTAGGGATCGAACACCTGCCCGATGACGTCGGGGCGGAACCCTGGACCGTTGTCCTCGACGACGATCTGAGCCAAGCGCTGCTCGCCGTGGGTAACGGCCCGCGTCGAGATGCGCACTTCGGGGTGCTCTGTCCCTTCCAGCGCCTCGAAGGCATTGACGAGCAAATTGTGAATGATCTGTCGCATCCGGCCGCGATCGGCCTCGATCGGCCCGAGCTCGGGGTCGAGATCGAGCTTCGGCTTCGCTGTGTGACCCGGCGCCAACCAGAGCTCAGTGACCTCCACGACGAGCTGGTTGAGATCGAAACGTGACAGGTTCATGGCGGGTGCACGCGCGTATTCGCTGAACGCGTTCACCATTTCCTTCATCGCCTCCACCTGCTGCACGATCGTATGGGTGGCACGATCGAGCACGGCCGCATCGGCCTCGTTCATGGAGCCGAGCAACTTCTTGCGCAGGCGCTCGGCCGACAGCTGAATCGGCGTGAGCGGATTCTTGATCTCGTGCGCAAGCCGCCGTGCGACCTCGCCCCATGCGGCGTCGCGCTGAGCCTGCAAGAGCGCCGTGATGTCGTCGAAGACGATCACGTATCCTCCCGAGCCCTCGCTGTGACCGGAGAGCGGCGTGCACGCACACATGAGCACGCGGCGGCTCGATTCGGTCTGCAGCACGAGCTCCTCACGCCACTCCTTCTCGCCCGCGTCGAGGTGTGCGTTGCAGGCCTTCTGGAATTGATCGAAGAGTGACGACTCGCCGTTGCCGTCGGACCCGAACGGCTGACCGATCAATGCCTCGACGTCTTTGCCTAGGATCGAGCTCGCCGCCTGATTCGCGGTGCGTATCGTGCGATCGGGCGCCAACGATATGACGCCGGTGGACAGGCTTGCGAGAATGACCGCGAGATTCGCACGCTCGGCTTCCACGGCCTGCTGACTGCGCCGCATCTCGACCCGCGCCCTGGCCAAACGCTTCGTCATGTCGTTGAAGGAGTGGATGAGGATGCCCATCTCGTCGTGCGACGTCAGCGGCAAACGCAGATCGAAGTCGCCCTTCGCCACCGCACGCGTACCCGCGACCAGATCTTGAATCGGTCGCACGAGGCGCCGCGCGGCCCAAAACGCACCGTATAGCGCCGCAAACAGCGACAGCAGCAGAACGAGCGTGAGCGTCAACGTGAAGCTCATTTTGAGCGGCTCACGCAGGCGTGCTTTCTCGTTGTAGCGCTGGTACGCCGACTCGACCGTATCCGCCAGCTCGCCGAGGCGCCGCTCGATCGGATAGACCGCCCGCAGCACCCGCTCTTCCTCGCCAGGCACTGTGATCGGCACGAGCACTGCCGTGCGCACGACATAGCCGCCGCCCGCCAATGGCTCGAGCGCGAAATAGTCGCGGCCTCGCCGGACTTGCATCATGATCTCGTCGGTGGAAGGCACCGGGATGGGGTCGCTGATCGTCTCGGAGCTGGTCGCTATGATGCGGCTGTTGGCACCGAGCAGCGTGAGCTCGAGCGCGCCGCTCGCGCCCCTGAGCTCATTGAGCACATGCACCGGGCTTGCGTCGCTGCCGGCCAGGCTTGCTGCCGTTTCATGTGTGCGCTGCACATATTCCCGGACGCGCAAATCGAGGGCAGCGCGCGAGAGCGTCAAGGCATCCTCGAGACCTTCCCGAACCTCGACGTGAAACCAGCTATCGATGCCGCGATTCAGAAAGACGACGGAGAAGTAAAAGACGAGCAAGAGCGGTGCGAGCGCGAGCGTTGCCGACATCCCGACCATGCGCGCCTCGAGCCGCGAACCGACGACGCGCTTACGCCAATCTCGCACGAGCTGCGTGAGGCGCCCCGCGATCAGAATCAGCAAGACGACGAGGCCGGCCGCATTGATGCCGACGATGAAGGGATGCAGGTCGCTGAAATGCGCGGATTGCTGGACCGTTTGCGCCATCAGCAGCAGCGCCGCGACCCACAGCCCCGAGCCGACAAGGACCAGCACGCCGACCAGCGTGCGCTTTACAGTTGCGGAGACCACGTGTACCACTCGCTGCGCCGACGCCAATCGTCCACCCAGAAGAGCACGAAACGCAGCGCATCCGGCATCGTACGCACGTCGATGCTCGCGCGAAGACTGATCTCGTGACGCCTAGAGGGCTCGACGAGGGCTTGGTCGAGGATGGGCAGCTTGCTGATGACGCGTAGCTCGTCGAGCGCCGCTCCGAGCGTCGCGTAAGAGACTTGCTTGCCGCTGTTGAGATTGCGAACGAGATAACGCTCGCTCAGCGCATGATAGACGAGCTCGTAGTTCTGCTCGAGCGTCGCCACTGTGTAGTCGAACCAGTAGCTACGCTGCCGGCGCACGACGATCTCGAGCTGCAGCTTGAGCGGGGCGCCTTCACGAATGGCAGCCCGTGCGCCCTCCGGTAGGTCCAGGTCCAGCGTCGCATTCAGCTCGTATACGCCGTCGGCTGGCTCAACGTAAGCAGAACGGATCTCACAGCGGCTTTGGCCTTGTCCGAAGACCGCCTGCGGGATCGCAATGAAGGCAAGCAACACGACCGTCCGACCCGCGTTCGCGAAGATCCGTGACCAAAGATCGCGCCAGAACTGTAGGCTCGCTCCCACTCATTATCCTTTTGTCTTCTGAGAGGGTGACGAACGCGGACATTCATCCGGGCGCTCTTGCCCGCCGCATGCCGGCGCGGCCCGAGCGTTCCCGCTCCGGATCGCCACCTCTACACCTTGTCGAGGCAAGCATAATAGAACCCATCCATTCCGGCTGTGCCAACCGCAATCCGCGCTCCAGGACCCGGGCCCGAGTCCATGCCGATTGCGGCGAAAGCCTCCCGCGTGCTGTCGCGAGCGCTGCTGTCGTGGGCGAGAAACCCGTCGATCACATCGGCCGTTTCGGCCAGCAAAGCCGAGCAGCTCGCGTACACCAAGCGCCCCCCCGGCTTGAGCATCGACCAGCACGCGCGCAGCAGCTTCTGTTGCTTAGCTACCAGGGCTGGAATGTCTGCCGCTCGACGCAATAGCTTGACGTCTGGGTGGCGGCGAATGACCCCGGTTGCCGAGCACGGCACGTCCAGCAGGATTCGGTCGAAGGGACGGCCGTCCCACCAAGCGCGAGCATCCGCGACGTCGGCCGCGATGACCCGCGCGCGCACACCAAGCCGCTGTAGGTTTTCTTCGACACGCTGCAGCCGCTCAGCTGAAGCATCGACCGCGACAAGCTCGTCGAGCTCGGGCGCGAGCTCGAGGATGTGTCCGGTCTTCCCGCCCGGCGCGGCACAGGCATCGAGCACGCGCTCGTGCGGCTGTGGTGCTAGCAGCCGCGCGGCGAGCTGGGCAGCTGCATCCTGTACCGAGACGAGACCCTGCGCGAATCCAGGCAGCTCGGCGACCTCGACGGCACGTGCCAGCATCAAGGCCTCGTCGGCGAACATGCTGGCTGCGATTTCGAACCCGTGTGCCTCGAGCTCGCGACGATACTGCGCGGCAGCGACCTTGCTGCGGTTGACCCGCAACCAGAAAGGCGGTCGTTGATTGTTGGCCTCCAGGATCGTGAGGTATTGCTCCGGCCAATCGCGCGCCAATTGCTCGACTAACCATCGTGGATGTGCCGTGCGCGTCGCGAGGTCTCGATCGACGCGCCGCGCTAGCGCCGCGCCCTCGCGCTGATACCGCCGCAGCACAGCATTGATCATGCCCGCAGCACGTGCTTGCCCGAGCAGCCGCGCAGCCTCGACGGTCTCGTTGACGGCAGCGTGCGCCGGAATGTCCGTGTAGGCGAGCTGACACAAACCGACGATCGCAAGCGCATGCACCTGTGGCTGCAGCGACTGGCCGCGCCTCGATAGCAGCTGTCTCAGGATGGGATCGAGCCGTAGGTACCAGCGTACGCTATCGAACACGAGCGCACGCAGCAGCCCACGGTGCTGGGGCGCCATCGCGGGATCGATGCGCAAGGCCGTCTCCAGCGAGCGCCCTTGCATCACGGCCGCAACCACGCGTGCCGCCTGCGCCCGTAATGCCGCCGACGAGCTCACGTGCCCAGCACCGCACCTTCCAGACGGTGCGCATTCAGGAACTGCGCGGCCGACACGGCGTTGCGCCCCGCAAGCTGCACTCGTGTCAAGGTGAGCGTCCCATGGCCCGTCGCCACATCGATGCCTTCGGGAGCGCAGCGCACCACAGTGCCCGGTGCACGGTCGTGCACCGCGTCGTTGGGGAACGCCTCCCAAACGCGGAGCTGTTGACCCTGCCAGGTCGTTTCAGCCACGGGCCAGGGATTGAAGGCGCGCACTTGACGATCTATGGCCCAGGCATCGAGCGACCAGTCGATGCGCGCTTCCTCCTTGCGAACCTTCTGTGCATAGGTGGCGCCTTCTTCGGGCTGCGGCTGCGGCGTCAGGGACGGCAACGTGTTCAGTGCCTCCACTAATGCCTGCGCGCCGAGCTCAGCGAGCCGGTCGTGCAATGTCGCCGAAGTGTCGCGAGGGCCGATCGGAAGCGCCCGTTTGAGCAACATCGGACCGGTGTCGAGTCCCGCATCCATCTGCATGATCGTGACTCCCGTCTCGGC
Source organism: Gammaproteobacteria bacterium (assembly GCA_017577615.1). GTDB lineage: Bacteria > Pseudomonadota > Gammaproteobacteria > Steroidobacterales > Steroidobacteraceae > Steroidobacter. The sequence goes on from PKRE01000001.1 coordinate 494,047, forward strand.
ATCGCCAGCCAAGATCGCTCGCTGAATCGGCGCCGCGCCGCGCCACCGCGGCAGTAGTGAGGCGTGCACGTTGATACAGCCCAGCCGAGGCGTATCGAGCACGCTTTGTGGCAGCAACAATCCATACGCCACGACAACCATGAGATCCGCGCCGAAGGAAGCGAGCCGCTCGACAGCAGCCGGCTCTTTGAGCGTGAGCGGCTGTTCCACAGGCAAGCCGTGCTGTAGCGCCACGCGCTTTACGGGGCTGGGTGTGATGTGCCGCCCGCGTCCTGCGGGCCGATCCGGCTGCGTGTAGACGGCAACAACGCGATGCGGCGAGCGCAGCAACGCTTCGAGCGTCGGCACTGCGAAGTCGGGGGTACCGGCGAAGACGATCGAGTACATTGGTGACTGGGCTCTGGACGCGGGGCCGGGCGCGCAGACGGCAGCGGCCAATCCGCGCACTGCGCGTTCTACAGCCTACAGCCTAGAGCTTACAGTTAGGAAACGGCGCTGACCTTCGCGCGCCCGCTGATGAGACGTTGCTTGCGCTCCTTTTCGAGCTTCTTACGGATGCGAGTGCGCTTGAGGTCGGAGAGATAGTCGACGAAGAGCTTGCCGTCCAGATGATCGATTTCGTGCTGAATACAGACAGCAAGCAGCCCGTCGGCATCGAACTCAATCGACTTGCCTTCGCGATCGAGCGTACGGACGCGAATCCGCTCGGCGCGCCGGACCTTGTCGTATATCCCCGGCACCGACAGGCACCCCTCCTCCATCTCCTCGACGCCTTCTCGCGCGAGGATTTCAGGATTGATCAGCACGAGCGGCTGATCGCGCGTCTCGCTGACATCGATGACGACAACGCGCTTGTGCACGTTGACCTGCGTCGCCGCCAGCCCAATACCAGGCGCGGCGTACATGGTCTCGAACATGTCGTCGATCAGCTGCTGCAAGCTCGCATCGACCTGCTCGACGGGCTGGGCCTTGATGCGAAGCCGTGGGTCTGGGTATTCGAGAATCGTGAGTCGTGCCATGGCGCCATTGAAAACGGATCAGCACGCGGTGTCCAGAGTGTCGAGGCAAATTGCGTAGAATCAACCCCAAGCCGGGGCGCGCCTCGCACCGGGCTATAGGCTTTAGATGCAGTCTGCAGGGGTAATGCTGCGCCTGTAGGGCAACGACCTGCTTGCGTCAGGGGTTGTGAACGAGATCCCCGAGGCGAATTTCGTGGCTCGTCTCCATGACGAGCGCGTAGCTCATCCGATCGAACGCCTTGAACACCATGACCAAGCCCACCCGCTCGTGCGGGAGCTGGACCTTTTTACCACGTCCGAGCGTGCCAGTGCCCAGCCCTCCCCGTGAGTATCGGTCACGCACGACCGCTCCACGCTGAGAGACTCCCAGGACATGGCCGGGCTCGAGCCCGTGTCGCGAGCCCCGATTCAACGCGACGACCTGATACTGACCGATCACGCTGTGCGCGAGGGTGGCGATCACGGTCGCGTCGACGTCGGTGGTCGGTGCGTGCGGAACGAAGTCGACGTTCACGTCTTGCGACTCGGGAAACACTTTGTCGCCTTGGAGGGCCTCACGCGAGCTGTCCGTGAGCAACAGCTTGGCAGGGTCGCCGGGCGTGACGACCGACCCAGAACCCACATAAATGCCCGTATAGCCGAGCAGGTCATTGGTCTCAGGATCACGGATCGGCGCATCGATGTGGATGATACTGAAACGCTCGTCGACGGCGGCTTTCTCGATGCCGCGCGCGTAAACCTCGTAGCCGGCACCGGCAATGATGTGCTCGTCGCGCATGGCCACTAGATACGGTGCCGAGCGCACCTGCTCTTTCTCGAGCAATGTCGGACGCCCCATGAAGCTCGCAACGATGTCGTAGGGGATGGCCGTGATCGCTTCGCTTAGCGGCTCGCGGCGCACCTGGGGCGACAAGCGCTTGGTTCCGCCACCTTCGCCGCGCTGGGCCACCGTCAGGCGCGGCTGGCCGTCGATGTAAACCAGCTTGAGCACATCGCCCGGATAGATGAGATGCGGATTCTCGATCTGCGGGTTGACGTGCCAGATTTCCGGCCAATACCAAGGATCGCGCAAAAAGACTTTCGAAATGTCCCACAGGGTATCGCCGGGCTTGACCACGTACTCGTCCGGCGCCTCGGGGCTCAACGGGATATTGCTGCCGGTGGCAATCGTGCGTTGGCCTTCCTGTGCCGACAGGTCGAGCGGAAGTAGGCCGGCTACGATGGTCAGACCCGCGGCAACACTCAGCACGAGCACCGAGCGAATCGAAGAGGTCGCGATCTTCATGCGCCGAACAAGCTCCATTTAGAACCCTGAGAACCCATGCCGATTTCGCGCGCTCGCGCTCGTGTATTTTGTCTTGGCGGCGCAAGCGGATCGGGGCCACCGCGGCGCGTCGGAACGCTCGCAGGAGCACCGGGGCCTACATTAAGTTCAACTCTCGCCCAACTTTAACAGCACATTTCCGGCGAGTGCACAAAACGCCTTTCAGGGCGAGACGTGGTTCTCATTCGCCGGCCCGGAGGCCCTGCGCCCTGGACCATTGAGTGGCTGGACTGCCGGGCGACCACGAGGCAATCCCCAGCTTCGCGCCCTAAACCACGCGAAAGCACACCGATCTATCGCCTTCACTCCGCGGCCTGCAGCCTACAATCGCCTCATGGACGAGCTTTCTGCATGGTTGCTGCTCGTGCGCGCGCCCATCTGCGCGACACAGCTGCGAGCGCTGCTCGAGCACCTTCCCTCGGCCGCCTCGATCGTCGCCGCGTCGCCTGCGACGCTGCGCGCCCACGGGGCGAGCGGCGCGTTCGTGGACTGGCTTGTCGCCCACGGCACGATCGATCTAACTGCGGATCTGCGTTGGCTCGAGCAAGAACGGCACCATTTCATCCCTTGTAATTCGCCGCTCTATCCGCCGCTGCTCGCCGAGATAGCCGACGCACCGATTGGCCTGTTCGTGAACGGAGATCCAAGCGTGCTGTCGCTGCCGCAGCTCGCCATCGTGGGCTCGCGCAACCCGACCCCCGTGGGACGCGAGAACGCCTACGAGTTCGCCGCTCACCTTGCCCGCTGCGGGCTGGCCATCACGAGCGGATTCGCCCTCGGCATCGACGCCGCCAGCCACCGCGGCGCGCTCGCGGCCGGCGGTAAGACGATTGCGGTATGCGGCACCGGCCTGGACGTCATCTACCCCAGACAGCACGCCGAGCTGCGAGCGGCCATTGCTGCCTCGGGGGCGCTGGTGAGCGAATTCCCGACCGGGACACCGCCGCTCAAGAGCCATTTTCCACGTCGTAACAGGATCATCAGCGGGCTGGCGGTCGGCACGTTGGTGGTCGAAGCCGCCGTTCAAAGCGGCTCGCTCATCACCGCTCGGCTGGCTGCCGAGCAGGGCCGCGAGGTTTTCGCGATTCCCGGGTCGATTCACAACCCACTCGCGCGCGGGTGCCACCGCCTGATCCGCCAGGGCGCCAAGCTCGTCGAGACCGCAGACGATATTTTCGCCGAACTTGGCGGCATCGTGCAGGCTATTGCACCGATCTCATCACCTTCCAAAAACGAGAACGATGCCACGGACGGACAACGGCAATTGGACAAAGACTATGAAATCCTGTTAGATGCGCTCGGCTTCGAGCCAGCCGGCGTGGACGCCTTGGTCGCGCGGACGGGGTTCAAGGCCGACGAGGTGGCTTCGATGCTGTTGATTCTAGAGCTCGAAAACCGCATCGAATCCTGCCCAGGCGGGCTCTACGTCCGTTCGTCCACGAAAAGAGGCTCATAGCTGCGAAATGAAGGACAGCGTTCTCGATATTCTCATCTATCTTTTCGAGAACTACTTCGACGCCGACTTCGAGTCTGCGCCCGAGCCGAGTCGCGATACGCTCAAAGAGGAGCTGGAGCTCGCCGGGTTCGATGAGCAGGACGTCGAGCGTGCCCTCGACTGGCTCGAGGAGCTGTCCGTCGACTCGCAGCACAGAGGAAAGATCCCAGCCTCGCGTGCGATCCGAATCTTCGATCCGAGCGAGCAGGCGCGCCTCGATACCGATTGTCGCGGCTACCTCCTGTACCTCGAGAGCGTCGGAATCCTGAATGCGGATCAACGCGAGCTCGTCATCGATCGCCTGCTCGCGCTCGATGCGAGTGAAATAGACATCGAGCAAGTCAAATGGGTCGTGCTGATGGTGCTGTTCAGTCAGCCGGGCCAAGAAAGCGCCTATCTGCGGATGGAGGATCTCATGTTCGATAACAGGCTGGGTGCGGTGCACTGAAGACGGCAAGAAAACATCGCGACTTCAGCACCGCGCACTGCCGCGGTTTTCTTTTTTTATGGAGCAAAAGAATCTAGTCGTCGTGGAATCGCCTGCTAAGGCGAAGACCATTAAGAAGTACCTCGGGAAGAACTTCGAGGTACTCGCTTCCTATGGGCACGTGCGCGACCTCGTGCCGAAGGAGGGTGCGGTCGATCCAGAGCGCAATTTCGCGATGCGCTACCAGATTCTCGACAAGAACGAGAAACACGTACAAGCGATTGCGCGTGCGCTCGCGAAGTCCGACGCGCTTTATCTCGCAACCGACCCTGACCGAGAGGGCGAAGCGATCTCCTGGCATCTCACCGAGCTCCTCAAGGAGCGCGGCGCCCTTGACGGCAAGAACGTGCACCGGGTCGTCTTCTACGAGATCACCAAGAACGCGATCCGCGAGGCCATCGAGCGACCGCGCGCCATCTCGCAGGATCTCGTGAACGCGCAGCAAGCGCGGCGCGCGCTGGATTATCTGGTCGGCTTCAATTTGTCGCCGTTGCTGTGGAAGAAGGCCGGGCTCCCGGGTGCCTCCGCCGGCCGGGTGCAGAGTCCCGCGCTACGCATGATCTGCGAGCGCGAGGAAGAAATTGCACGCTTTCAGCCGCGCGAGTATTGGACCGTCGATGCAGACGCGGAAAAGTCGCGTCAGAACGTACCCGCGCGGCTCATCGAGTTCCGCGGCGAGAAAGTCGAGCAATTCACCGTTACCAACGAAGAGCAAGCCAACGCGGTGCGCGCAGCGATCGAAGCCGCTGCGAACGGTCAGCTCACCGTCGTATCGATCGACCGCAAACAGCGCCGTCGCAACCCGGCCCCGCCGTTCACCACCTCGACGCTCCAACAGGAAGCCGCGCGCAAGCTTGGGTTCGGTGCGCAGCGCACGATGCGCCTTGCGCAGCAACTTTACGAAGGTGTTGATTTCGGCGAGGGTGCAGTCGGTCTCATTACTTATATGCGTACCGACTCGGTCAACCTTGCGAACGAGGCCGTGCAGGAGATCCGGCAGGTGATCGGCCAGCTCTACGGCCCCGAGGCGCTGCCCGAGTCGCCGCGCATCTACAAGACCAAATCGAAGAACGCGCAAGAAGCGCACGAGGCGATTCGCCCGACATCGGCTTGGCTCACGCCGGAAAAGCTAGAAGGCAAGATCGATCCTGATCTTCTCAAGCTCTACAGCCTCATCTGGAAGCGCGCCATCGCGAGCCAGATGGAGCCGGCGCTATACGACACGGTCGCGGTCGACCTTGTGCCCGGTGCTGCGGCGAATCGCGACGGCGTAGTAGCAGTGCTGCGTGCGAACGGCTCGACGCTGGTGAAGCCTGGCTACATCGCCGTTTATAAGGAGAGCACGGACGAGCCGAGCGAGGACGACAAGGATCGCATCCTGCCTCCGCTCGAGGTGGGTGATCGGTTGCGGCTGATAGCCATCCGCCCCGAGCAGCACTTCACTGAGCCGCCGCCGCGCTATTCGGAAGCGAGCCTCGTCAAAGCGCTGGAAGAGTATGGCATCGGGCGCCCGTCCACGTATGCGACGATCATTCAAACCTTGCTCGGCAAGAAGTACGCGGAGCTCGTGAATCGACGTTTCGTGCCGACGGACCTCGGCAAGATCGTCAATCGCTTTCTCACGCGTAATTTCGAGCACTATGTCGACTACGGCTTCACCGCCAAGATGGAAGACGACCTGGACAACATTGCCGACGGCAAAGAGGAATGGATTCCGGTGCTCGAGCGCTTCTGGAAGGAGTTCAAGCAGCAGGTCGACCTCGTCGACGAATCCGTCACGCGCGAAGACGTTGCCGAAGCGCGCGAGCTCGGCATCGACCCGGCGACCGGTAAGCCGGTGTCCGTTCGCTACGGCAAGTACGGTCCGTTCGTGCAGCTCGGCACCAAGGACGACAAGGAAAAACCGAAGTTCGCGAGCCTGCGACCGCATCAGCGCATGGACACGATCACGCTCGAGGAGGCCCTTGAGCTGTTCAAGCTGCCGAAAACGCTTGGACACACCGAAGACGGTCATCCGATCAAGGTGGCCATCGGGCGCTTCGGGCCATACATTCAATACGGGCCGAAGAAATTCGTCTCCATCAAGGAGGACGATCCGTACACGATCGAGCTGCCGCGCGCGCTCGAGCTTATCCGTGCCAAGGAAGAGCAGGACGCGAACCGAATCATTCTGGATTTTCCCGAAGCGGGCATTCAGGTTCTGAACGGGCGCTACGGACCCTATGTCACCGATCGCGTGAAAAACGCGAAGGTCCCGAAGGATCGCGATCCCCATACACTGACGCTCGCAGAATGCCGCGAGCTGCTGGCGGCTGCCCCCGAGCGCGGGAAGGGCCGCTTCAAGCGCGCCACAAAGACCGCCGCTTCGTCTTCGGAGGCGACGGCCGCGGAGGAGACGGGGGCAACGGCGCAAGAGACCGAGCCGAAGATGAAGGTCGCCGCCAAGAGAGCACCAAAGAAAACGGCCACGGCCACGACGAAGAAGAAGGCCTCACGCGCCAAGGCGAAGAAGACCGCTGGTTCCGAGTAAGCCATGACTGTCTCGAATCCAGATGTCGACGCAGTGCTCGCCTACTTGCGCGAGCTGCAGGATCGGATCTGCACAGCGTTGGAACAAGCGGACGGGCAGGCACGATTCGTGCACGACCGCTGGCAACGCGAGGAAGGTGGCGGCGGAGACACCCGCGTCATGAAGGCCGGTGCCGTGTTCGAACAAGCCGGCGTCAACTTCTCGCACGTCTTCGGCGCCTCACTGCCATCCAGCGCCACAGTGCAGCGTCCGGAGCTGGCGAACGCGCCGTGGCGTGCGATGGGGGTGTCGCTCGTGATCCATCCCTTGAATCCTTACGTGCCAACTACGCACGCCAACGTGCGCTTTTTCTCGGCACAGACTGCCTCGGGGCCCGTATGGTGGTTCGGGGGCGGTTTCGATCTCACGCCATACTATCCGTTCGAGGAGGACGTACTGCATTGGCACCGCACAGCGCACGACGCGTGCGCACCATTCGGGGACGATGTCTATCCGCGCCATAAAGAATGGTGCGACCGATATTTCTTCCTCAAGCATCGCAACGAGACCCGCGGCGTCGGCGGTCTATTCTTCGACGATCTCAACGAATGGGACTTCGAGCGCTGCTTTGCGTACCTGCGCAGTGTCGGCGATCACTTCCTTCCCGCCTATCTGCCGATCGTGGCCCGCCGCAAGGACACACCGTACGGGGAACGCGAGCGACAATTCCAGCTCTATCGGCGCGGCCGCTACGTCGAGTTCAACCTCGTGTACGACCGCGGCACGGCATTCGGTCTGCAGTCTGGCGGACGCACTGAGTCGATCTTGATGTCGCTGCCGCCGCTCGTCCGTTGGGAATACAACTGGCAGCCCGAGCCAGGCTCGCCAGAAGCTCGCTTGTACGAAGAGTTCTTGCGGCCGAGAGACTGGCTACGCGAGCTGACAGGCTAGCCACTGCGTGGCCTGCACTGGCCCGTTTCAGCGATACCTTGTTGTACGCCTAATCCTCGCCGACCAGCCACTCGATGCGCGTGCCGCCCTTCCCTTCCGGCGAAAGCGCCCGATGGAGCTCTTCGTGGACAGGCACCATCTCAGCGTCGAGCTGCCAAGGAGGATTGGCGATCACCAAACCCGATCCGTTGAGACCGATCGGAGAATCGGCAGGGCGCACGCTGAGCTCGAGCAAGAGGAGCTTGCGCAGGCCACTGTCACGCAACGCAGAATGCAATCTTGCCGCCTGCGTGTTCGCCTTGATCGGATACCACACTGCAAATAGGCCGGTCGGCCAGCGTCGCAATCCGAACGTGAGCGCACGCAGCACATCGCCCACTTCGCGCTCGGATTCGTAAGGCGGATCGATCATGACGAGCCCACGATGCTCCCGTGGCGGCAAGAAGGTCTTCAACGCTGCATAACCGTCTCCGTGCACAACAGAAACACCGCGGCGACGGCGCACGTGCTGCTGTAATGCATAGGCTTCCTCGAGCTGCTTCTCCACGAACACCAAGCGATCCGCTGCACGCAGCTGTTTGATCGCGAGGATGGGCGAGCCCGGATAGCAAAGCTCTCCGTGAGCGAAGGAAGGCGCGACGAGCGACCAATAACGGCGCACGGCATCGGTCTGAGGCGTGTGCTCTGCAAGTCGCCCGATTCCCTCATACCACTCATCGCTACGCAGCGCTTCCAGGGATCGCAAATCGTACCAGCCACGCCCCGCATGGGTGTCGAGGTACATCAGCGGCTTCGGCTTGCGTGTGAGACGCTCGAGCAGCGCGAGCAAGACGACATGTTTGTGAACGTCAGCGAAATTGCCAGCGTGAAAAACGTGACGATAGTTCATTGCACTCCGGGCGCCGGGCCTGCATGCCCTATCCCCCTTTCCCTATTCCTGCAAGCGCGCGACATTCCTCGTACCTGAAGCAGCTCACGAGATGATCGTTCACCATCCCGGTCGCCTGCATGTGCGCATAGATGATGGTGCTGCCGACGAACTTGAAACCGCGCTTGCGCAGATCCTTGCTCAAGGCGTCTGATTCGCGGCTCGTGGCAGGTATCTCGTCGTTGCGTCGAAAGCGATTCTGGATCGGCCTGCCGCCGACGAAGTTCCACACGTGTTGTGCGAAGCTCCCATGCTTGTCGCGAAAATTCAGGAAGGCACGCGCATTGTTGATAGCGGCCTCGATCTTCGCCCGATTACGGATGATGCCGGGATCGCTCATCAGCCGCGCGATGTCGCGCTTACCGAAACGCGCAATCTTCTCGGCGTCGAAGCCAGCAAATGCGCTCCGATACCCTTCCCTCTTGTTGAGGATCGTCGCCCACGACAGTCCTGCCTGTGCACCTTCCAGGATCAAGAACTCGAACTGGGTCTGATCGTCCCACGCGGGCACACCCCATTCCGTGTCGTGGTAGGCCAGATACAGGGCATTACCCTTCAGCGGCCAGGTGCAGCGAGGCAAGTCGGGGCGAGCGGTGGGCATAGATTGAGGCTGCAAGCTATAGGCGGTAGGCTGTAGCCGAAAGGAGCGCCAATGCGCCCGGTTCTCGTTCCTGGCATGCAGAGGTATATACCTCTTTCGTATCTACAGTCCACAGCCTACAGCTAACCATGGATTTCGGCGAATTCCCACGAACCCGCATGCGCCGCATGCGTCGCGACGCTTTCTCGCGCCGCTTGATGCGCGAGCACACGCTCAGCGTCGACAATCTGATCTACCCGCTCTTCGTCATCGAAGGGAACGGTCACCGTGAACCCGTCGCAAGCATGCCGGGGGTCGAGCGAGTCACGATCGACGAGCTCGTGCGCGAGGGCGAGGCGGCCGCGAAGCTCGGCATCCCAGCCGTGGCGCTGTTTCCGGTCGTGCCGCAAGAAGCCAAGACGGCCGACGGTCGCGAAGCCTGGAATCCAGAAGGTCTTGCGCAACGCGCCGTACGCGCGCTCAAGCGGGCGGTGCCCGAGCTCGGTGTGATCACTGACGTCGCGCTCGATCCTTTCACGACACACGGCCAGGACGGTATCGTTGACGCAAAGGGCGATGTCGTGAACGACGCCACCGTCGAAGCGCTCGTGAAACAGGCGCTCTCACACGCAGAGGCGGGTGCCGATATCGTTGCACCGAGCGACATGATGGACGGTCGCATCGGTGCCATTCGCGAGGCACTCGAGGTAGGCGGGCACAGCAACACGCGCATACTCGCTTACTCCGCAAAGTACGCCTCGAGCTTCTACGGCCCTTTCCGCGAGGCGGTTGGCTCCGCAGCCAATCTCGGCAAGTCCACCAAGCATACGTATCAAATGGACGTGGCGAACTCAGACGAAGCGCTGCGGGAAGTCGCGCTCGATCTGCAGGAAGGTGCGGATATGGTCATGATCAAGCCGGGATTACCGTACCTCGACGTCGTGAGGCGCGTGAAGGAGCACTTCCGCGTGCCGACGTTCGTGTATCAGGTGAGCGGCGAGTACGCCATGCTCGCGGCTGCGGCACGAAACGGGTGGCTGAATGAGCGCGCCACGGTGCTCGAATCGCTGTTGTGCATTCGTCGCGCCGGCGCCGATGCCATCCTCACGTATTTTGCAAAGCGTGCCGCAGAATGGCTGCAAGACAGAAACGGAGCCTGAGATGAGTCAATCTTCCGAACCCGATCGCTATGCGGTGATCGGTTATCCGGTAGCGCACAGCTGGTCGCCATTCATTCATGGGATGTTCGCGAAGCAAACCAATCAGAACATCACCTACGGGCGCATCGAGGCACCGCCGGAGAATTTCGAGCGCGAGGTCGCGGCGTTCTTCCAAACCGGCGGCAAGGGGTTGAACGTCACCGTGCCTCACAAGCAAGTCGCAGTGCTGATCGCGCGTTACCGAACTCCGCGAGCCGAGATGGCCGGTGCCGTCAACACGCTCATGATCCAAGACGAGGTCATTCACGGCGACAACACGGATGGTGCGGGGCTCATCACGGATCTCACGCAGAACCTGGGATTCAAGCTTGCCGATAAGCGGATTCTTATCATCGGAGCAGGCGGTGCTGCGCGTGGGATCCTCGGACCGTTGCTCAGTGCCGGACCCGAATACGTCGAGATCACGAATCGCAACGCCGATCGAGCAGTGCACCTGGCAGGCGAGTTCGCCGCGCTCGGCAACTTGCGCGGCTGCGGTTTCGATGAGGTGACCGAAAGCCGACCGTTCGATCTGGTCATCAACGCCACCTCGGCAAGCTTGCAAGATCTCGTGCCGCCCGTACCGCGTTCGATCATCGGCGATGAGACGCTTGCCTACGACCTGGCGTACGGCAAAGGGGACACTGCGTTTACACGATGGGCCAAGTCCCTCGGTGCTGCCCGCGCGGAATCCGGCTGGGGCATGCTCGTCGAGCAAGCTGCGGAATCCTTCTTCTGGTGGCGCGGCGTCCGCCCCGACACCAAGCCCGTGCTGGAAGCGATCAAGACGCACAAGAAGTGAGGCGTAGCACGATACGCCCTGGGGGAGACTGGCTCGAGCAAGCGTCCACGAAGCAACGACCAGCCTCCCTACAGTCTACAGCCTGATATCGACTGCAAATGAACATCCGAACCTACAACGACATCTCTCCTACCATCGGTGCACGTGTGTACATCGATCCGGCTGCAGTCGTCATCGGACGTGTGACGATCGGCGACGACGCTTCGATTTGGCCGGGTGCGGTGCTGCGCGGCGACGTGCATGAGATCCGTGTCGGGGCACGTACGAGCATACAAGACGGCAGCGTGCTGCACGTCACGCACGATAGTCCGGAGTTTTCGCCGGGTGGACACGCCTGCATCGTCGGCTCAGATGTCACGGTCGGTCATCGTGCCGTGCTCCACGCATGCACCGTAGGCAACTTCTGCCTGATCGGCATGGGCGCGATCGTTCTTGATGGCGCCGTCATCGAAGACAATGTTATCTTGGGTGCGGGCAGCCTCGTTGCGCCCGGTAAGCGCCTCGAGAGCGGCGGCCTTTATGTCGGCAGCCCCGCACGCCGTGCACGCGACCTCAAGCCTGAAGAGCTCGCGTTCTTGAAATATTCGGCGGAGCACTACGTGAAGCTGAAGGACGCCTACCTTGGACTGTAGGCTTTAGCTGGAGCGCCTTCCGGCGCGAGCTATCCCCCATCCCCTGCTCACCATTCCGTCCCATCCCAGCAGCGATCCGTGCGGCCGCTGCGCGTTTGTAGATGAGGACAGCGCCGGGAGGCAGTCGAAGGCGCACGGTCGACGAAGCGCTTGGCGCCCTCAGGTGCGATTTCGATATCGAAGGCATCGTAGAGCTCGCCCGCTACGGTCCAGGACTCGTAGCGCAAACGCTCGTCATCGATTCGTACGATCTGATAAAGCTGGGTGTTCTCACCGTGGCGGGCCATCGCGCTTTGCGCCTCTTCCGACACACGATACTGCTTTGGCCCCGCGACAGACACCACGTATACAGGCGGCTTCGTGCCGCGATCTCGTGTCCCTGCAGCGAACAGTCCTTGCCCTCGCGCATAGACATGATCGTGGCCTTGCAGCACGAGGTCGACTCCGTAACGCTCGAACAAGGGCGCCCAATGCTCGCGCAGGTGCGAATTGTCGCGGTCGAGGCTCGCCGAGAAGACCGGGTGATGAAAGACGACCACGGTCCAACGGTGAGGATTGTGCTCGAGAAGCGGCTCCAGCCACGCTGCCTGCGTCGCAGCGCTGCCGCTTTTCAGAGCCGACGTCGAATCGAGCACGATGAAGCGCACGCCCTGATAATCGAACGAATACGTCGTGTGCGGCAGCCCCGACGCGCCGTTGCGTGGCAACGGGAACTGCGCTGGCCAATGCGCTGCAAGTTGATACGTTTCGCGCCCGTCAACTTCGCGATCGTGGTGTTCATGATTACCCGCAGCCGGCACGGTCAGCAGGCTTGCGTGCAGGAAGGCACCGGCGTCGAACCATTCACCCCATTCCGTGTCGTTCTCGCCGGCGCGACCATTCACCAGATCGCCTGCGTGCACCGCCAAGGCGGCGCGCGGCTCGCGCCGCCACGCCTCGCGTATCACACGCGAGTACAAGCTCTTCACAGAATTCTGGGCATCGCCGAAATACAAGAACGCGAACGGGCGCGGCTGCGCCGCGGCGGTACGAATCTGAAACCACTCGCTCCAGGTGCCAGCTCCTTGAACACGGTACGCGTACAGCGCTTCTGGTTTCAATCCCGAAATCCTTGCATGGTGGTAGTACGCTACGCCGTTTTCCGTCTGCAGCTTCGTCGAGACGGCGCGAATCGTCCTTGCTGCGTCGGCCAAGTCCGGCGAACTGCGCACCTCAGCAATCTCGAGCACAGCTGAGGCGAGTGTCGCATCCGTGCGCCACGCGACTGCGAACGATGTCGCCGGATCCGCATCTGGGAGCGCGACGATGCGCTCCGGAAACGCACTAGGAGCGTAGCGTGCTGCGCCAGGCGGCACGAGCGTATTCGAGCCATGAAGCGTCCCACTCGCCAGCGACGCTGCGAGACCCACAGCGCCGAAAGCGGCGCAGATCGACATCGAGCCGCGCTTGCGCATCCGACTCATGGCAACCCCAGTGCACGCTTCACGTCGCGCCAATCTACGAGCTTGTAGTTCTGCTGGCCGCGCTTCGGCGCATCCTCATCGTCGTGCATGGCGAGTGCACCTTGGGGATACGGACCGATCGGGCCGCTCCAGGCGCTTAGGCCATCAGTACCCGTCACACCGTCGATGTTCTTTCCATCTACGACTGCAAACCGGCCTACGTAATCGTATCGGCCATCAATCCGAAAAATCGGAAACGTGCTGTCTCCTTGGCTCGATACGATGAGGTACTTACGTCCCGCATCGTTCAACAGCGCGAGACCTTCAACATCGGCAGTGATACGCCAATTGTCCACCCGCGCGACCGCGACGGGATCCGAGCTCGACTCTGGCGCAAAATCGAAGCGCCAAACAGCAACGTCCTCTTCGCCGACATATAGATGCTGCGCTTCATCGTCCACCACGCATCCTTCGGGTTGCGTCGCCACTACCAAACGCCGCTCGACGTGACCGACGGGACCGCTTTCGCTCGCCTCGATGCGTACCTGCAGTATCACACCCTCCTTATTGTTGATCACGGCGTACGTGTGCCCGCCTCTACGCCCAAGGCACAGCCCGTACGGCTCGCCGATATCCGTCTCGATCAAGCCATATGGCTTTGTCTCAAGCGTATCGGGATCGAGCAAGTACGTTCGAATCCCCAATGCTCTGCGATCGCTCGCAGCGACGAGCACGTATGATTTGCCCGCCACTGTGAATCCATCGCGCAAATCCACGTTGTTGAGCGGACCGTCGGGGAAGAATTGACGCACACTGCCGTCCAAGTTGTGCACGTACAAACCGTTCGATTTGTCGGTGCCGAACAGAAGCGCTCGCGATGGATCGCGCGCATCCGCCCACAGCTCGGGATCGTCGGCATCGACCGCCGAATCCGTCGTGACCATTGTTTCCATGACAGCAGTCACGGGCTTTGCGGGATCTCCGGGGGCGCGCACTCCCTGATTCAACGCAGTGCACGCTGCGAGTAGCGCGAGCCCGAGGGTGCTCGCGCCCGCGGCCCCGACGCGAGAGTGTCGTCTGTGCATCAACTGATCCTCAAAACGTCACGCGAAAACCAAACTTGCCGGTCCAAGAGTATTCTTCGTACTGCAGGAGGCGTTTGCGTCCGGGACCGGGCTGGTAAGCAACGTAGGGCTCGTCACCTAGATTGACGAACTCCACGAAGATCTGGACCGTATCGCTCAAGCGATATTTCGCACTCAAGTCGTACTGGATATGATCCTCCACATACCGGTCTTCCTCTTGCGAGTCGCCGAGCTCTTCCAAGTAGCTATCGCGGTAGGCGGCCGTCGCACGCAAACTGATAGGACCCTTCTCGTAGCCAAGCGTCAGATTAAATGTGTTCCTGGCTGCTGCTGGCAGTGGGATGGTTCGACCGTTCACACGACCTTTCGAGTTGGTGTGGGTATAGTTAACTCCGATCAATAAGCCATCGAGCGGCGCAGGCAAGAAGTCGAGCGGCTGCTGATAGTTCAGCTCCACCCCTCGCACCGTGGCCTCCTCACCGTTGATGGGCACGATTGCTTCGTCCGCATATACACCGTTGAAGGTGATAGCTTCGAACTCGGCATTGACGATGAAGTTGTCGATGCTCTTATAGAACGCGCCTGCCTGCAGCACACCGCGGCTACCCAGGTACCACTCGCCCGACAAGTCGAAGTTCCACGCCTCGTACGGGCGCAGATCCGGATTGCCGAACTCGCCTTCGCGTTCGCCGTCGTCATTCTGCTCTACGAGAAACCGCGGTGCGAGCTGACCGATGTTCGGGCGCACGAGGCTGCGATATGCAGCAGCCCGCCACAGGACGTCCGATTGGGCTTGATAGCGCAGGTTGATACTCGGCAGAACATCCATGTAGTCGCGTTCGAAGCGCTGACGGCTTACGTAGACTGTATCGTTCTCGACGAGCGCTCCTTTGTACATACCGCCTTCTTCGACAAGCTCGACGAGATTGCCGGCCATATCTTGTCGCGTCTGCTCGGCACGCACGCCGGCCACGAGCCTCCACGCACCTCGTTCGTACCGCCCAAGCGCATAGCCTGCATAGACATCTTCTTTGACTACATAGTCGGCAACGGAGGATTCGAACTGCGTCTCAAGCTCATCGAGCTCGAATGCTTCTCGATGCGCATCAAAGAAGCGCCTGACCTGCCGCCCGCTCGGCACCGGCCCAATCGCAAGCAAACCGTACGTTGGCGCACCGCGAACGTCCGCAAGTGTCAGGTCGCCGCCGAAGCCGTCGTAGACATCGAGCTCCAGGTCATACGTCTTTTCGCGCTGACGAGCTTTGGCTCCTGCCTGCAGAACTAGCACGCTGTCATCCAATGCCAGCTCGCGCGCGACATCGATCTTGAACGTCAGCTCCTCGTCATCGGCAAGGCTGAGTGTCGTGCGCTCGAGCTTGTCGAATTCGTATGCAGCCGGGTTTACAAACGCTCGCGAAGAATCGATGCTAATCGCATAGCGGGGCAAACGCATGTCGGCATAGTCAAAACGCACGCCGAACTCGCCTGGCTCGACGAACTCTCGCTGGAACTTCACCGGATCGAGCGAGCCTGCTTCGCGCTCACGCGCGTTCGACCAGGCCGCGTTGTAACGGAATGTCCACGGACCAGCGTAGGTGTCGCCGCCTAAGTTGAGCGAAGTAATCGTCTGCTCTTCGTAACGGTCCTTGATGTCCCTGACCACCTTGATTTCTCCATCGTCCGACGAGAACTCGGCCTGATCCACCGTACCCACCCGCGGAGCTTCGTCCATTTTGAATATGAGCCGGCCGCGAAACTCCTGGTCCTCGAACCGGCTGCGCAGATAACGTGCGTATAGTGTCGTCGCGTCGCTCGCATGAAATTCCAGCGACAGTGAGCCACCGAGCCTGACTCGTTCGACATCGTAGTCGCGATACTCCAACGTGTCGGCATAGACGATGCCATTGCTCTCGTCCCAACCTTCCATTTCGATGTTGTCGGTCGAAAACCGCCGCTTGTAGTACGCCAAGCCTCCTGCGAGGCCAAGCCGTTCTCCGAACAGCCTTGAAAAATCGACGCTGCCCTTCGGCGACCACTTGCCGTTCAGATCGTTGTAGGAGCCTTCTGCGGAGAACGCAAGGTACGGCTCGCGGCGATCAAACGCATGAGTAGTGTTGATCTCGATCGATGCTCCGATCGTGTCTGCATCCATGTCAGGCGTGAGCGATTTCTTGACCTCGATCGATTCGATGAGCTCTGCTGGAATGACATCGAGCGCGACCGATCGCACAGCGGCTTCCGGTGCAGGAACTCGCGCACCGTTGATGGACACTGCATTGAGATCCGGTGCAAGGCCGCGCACCGCCACGAAACGGCCCTCGCCCTGATCGTTCAACACATTGATGCCAGACACGCGTCGTAAGGCTTCGGCTGCGTTCTGATCGGGAAATTGTCCGATGCCATCCCTGCTCAACACGCTTTGCACCCCGTCGGCCGCTCGCTGACGCGACAGCGAGCTCGACAGACTGGCGCGCTGCCCGACGACAAGAACGCTGTCGATTTCATCCGAACCGAGCAGGATCACAGTCTCGGTCGTCGACGCACCTACAGTGACTCGCTGCTCGACGGCCGCTGCGCCGATGTAGCTCGCTCGCAATGTATAGGCACCGTCCGGCACGTCTGTGAACCTGAACTGGCCGTCAGCTCCGGTTCGCGTTCGGCGCGCGAGCTCGAGAAGCTCCACCTGCACGCTTTGCAAGGACTTGATGCCGCTGGAGTCGGTGACCCGCCCTACGAGCGTGCCGGCAAAGGTATGCGTCGCGGTAGAAAGGCTTGCAGCAAGCACACAGCGGACGGCGAATGCAAGAAGCGTTGAACGAGCGGAATCGGACATAGGCTGCCCCTGATGACGATGCGTTGATTGAGCGATCTGCCAGCGAGCGCCTTTATGCCGTGCAATTCTGACAACGAGGTTTCATTCACATGAAAGACCCGAGACACTAAGATGGCGAGCTTCCGTTCCCTTTCTCTTGTGAGCCTGCAATGCCTCAGGATCCTATGCTCGAGCTTCCGAATTTTTCGTCCATCCGCCCCGATAAGATCGAACCGACGATTCGTTCATTGCTCGACGAAAACCGAGCCCAGCTGGCAAGGCTCCTGCAGGAGGGCGCAAATACCTGGGACACCCTCGTCGTGCCGCTTGAGGAGATGCAGCACCGTCTCGCGCGGACCTGGTCGCCCATCTCGCACATGAATGGCGTCGTCAACACCGAGGAGCTGCGCACGGCATACAACGCGTGTCTGCCGCTACTCACTGCGTGGCATACGGAGCTGTCACAGAACGAGCGGCTCTACAAGGCGTACTCGAGCATTCTCGAGAACGAGGGTGCGCGCTTGAGCCCCGCGCAGCGCAAGCTCCTCGAGCACGCCTTGCGCGATTTCCGCCTTTCCGGTGTCGCCCTGCCGCCGGAACGCAAGGAGCGTTTCCGGGCGCTCATGGAGCAGCTGGCGACGTTGCAGTCGAAATTCGATGAGAACGTGCTGGATGCGACCAACGCCTGGTCGAAGCACATTCGCGACGAGCGCGAACTCGCCGGATTGCCGGCACCGATCGTAGAGCGGGCCCGCAGCACGGCGGCCGCGCGCAACGAAGACGGCTGGCTGTTCACGCTCGATGCGCCGAATTACCAAGCGGTCATGATGCACGCCGATTCCGAGTCGCTGCGAAAGGAGTTCTACACCGCGTGGGTCACGCGCGCATCGGATCAAGGCTGGTCGCCCGAGCGCTGGGACAACTCCAGCTTGATGGCCGAGATCCTGGCTCTCCGACGCGAGCTGGCCACGCTCGTCGGCTTCCCAACGTATGCGGACTACTCGCTTGCCACGAAGATGGCGCGCTCCGTTGCGGAAGTACGCAGCTTCCTTGAAGAGCTCGCTGCAAGGGCGCGACCGGTCGCGCAACGAGAGCTCGAAGAGCTCGAACGCTTTGCGGGGCGCAAGCTCGAGGCTTGGGACATCGCCTACTACGGCGAGCGACTCAAGCGAGAACGCTTCGATGTCTCCGACGAGGCATTGCGACCGTACTTTCCGCTCGACAAAGTCCTCAACGGAATGTTTCGCGTCGCCGAGAAGCTCTACGACATACGCATCGTGCCGCGTGACGGCGTCGATATTTATCATCCGGACGTCAAGTTCTACGACATCCTCGATGCAGACGGCTCGCTACGTGGTGGCTTCTTCGTCGACCTGTACGCCCGCCCCAAGAAACGCGGCGGCGCGTGGATGGATGAATGCGTTGGACGTAAGCGACTTGGCAGCAGCACCACGCTGCCAGTTGCTTACCTTGTGTGCAACTTCATGCCGCCCGTCGGCTCGAAGCCGTCGCTCCTGACGCACTCGGAAGTCGTCACCATGTTCCATGAGTTCGGCCACGGGCTGCACCACATGTTGACGCGCGTCGATTATCCGAGCATTGCAGGCATCAACGGTGTCGCCTGGGATGCAGTAGAGCTGCCGAGCCAATTCATGGAGAACTTTGCCTGGCGTCCGGAGGTACTGCCTCTCATCTCCGGTCACGTCGATACCGGGGAACCGCTGCCGGAAGAATATCTCGCACGTCTACTCGGCACGCGCACCTTTCAAGCCGGAATGCAAACCGTGCGCCAGCTCGAATTCGCATTGTTCGATCTGCGCATTCACAGCGAGTCGCCCGACAGTGCAGAGGCGATCGGTCGCATTCTCGACGAGGTGCGTCGCGACGTCGCTGTCGTCATGCCCCCTGCCTTCAATCGCTTCGCGCACAGCTTCCAGCACATTTTCTCGGGCGGCTATGCAGCGGGTTACTACAGCTACAAGTGGGCGGAAGTGCTCGCTGCGGATGCGTTTAGCGCATTCGAGGAGCAAGGCATTTTCAACCGCGACGTCGCACGTCGCTTTCTCGCAAGCATTCTCGAGCAAGGCGGCAGCCGCGATCCGATGGAAGCGTTCGTGGAGTTTCGCGGCCGTAAGCCGCAGATTGAGCCATTGCTCAAGCAGCTAGGCCTTGCGGCCTAGCTGCGGGCTGGAGACGGGTGGCTGGAGGCGGGAGCCGGCAGGCACTGCGAGCCATATGCTCTAGCCCCGGCCCCGGTCTCCAGTCTCCCGCCCTACTTGGTGACCAGCACCTTTCTCACCCAGCCGCCGCCCTTGCTCGACTCGACTCTGAGGTAGCCGTTCTGCTCCTCACCTAAGTAGATCATCTCGTCGGTCTTGCTGAGCGTGGCAACGACGCCTGCTCCGTCGTTCGGCTGAGCAAGCAGCTTGACGTTCGAGATCTTCGGCAAGATAACGTCGCCTTCTTCGTAGACGGCACCGCCTTGGATCTTCCTGCCGGCCTCTTCGGCCAGCGTCCCCACGTCCCGGTGCAAGCTTGGCTGCCCACGAACGACACGCACGATGTTGTTGTAGTTGTCCATCAAGCTTGCTGCGAGAACCTTGCCCTCGTTGGTGTTGGCATAGCCGCCGAGACCGCCTGCGTGCCCACCATGTAGTGCACCGATGCCGAGCTTGAGATCGGCCTTGCGCGCGCTGCCTTCCGCCGCAGCCACCTGCACGCCCGTGCGGGCGTCTGTAACGAGCATGCTGGTTTGCGCCTCTTTGAACTTCAGCCCGCCCGCCACCGCACCGATGACACGTCCCCGGCTCCCGCCGATGAGACCGCCCAGCGCGCCACCGAGACCGCCGGCGTCGTTCTCCGAGAACACGACGGAAGGTGTGAGCACGAAGTCGGCGCTCAGCATTTGACCACCGCCCATGTTCGAACCTGCTCGCAGCTCGCCGGCCTCGGCCAAGGCCCGCTCCTGCATCATGTTCTGCATCGCCATGCCGCGTTCGACGACGATGAAACAGTTCGATTGCTGCACCATCAGACGGATGAGACTCGTCGGCGACTGCAGTCCATAACGCGCCAGCGCCTGCGTGACATGGTTCTGAGGCTCGACGACTGCCAGCGCGCCCATGGGCTTGTCGCAGCGTTCCAGGCCGTTCGCGCCCTCCGCGCCGGACGGTCCTGCCGCCCCCTGCACCTCTGACCCACCGCTGCCCTTCTTCATAGACAAAGCGCCTTGCGCGGATGCGCCTGCACACATGAATGACACGATGGCCGCAATGACAAGGCGCGCTGCGGGCGAACGGGCGCCACCGAATCGCTGCTCCTGATTGGACTTCATCTCTTGACTCCCCAATGTCTCGCCGTACGAGGCGGGTTGGCCCGACACCAAGTTTGTTCGCTCGATCAGAGCATGCACATAGTTAACAGGTCAAGGGACCGCTCATCAGTCTATGAATATGTTTACCAGCGGTGGCAAGTGACAGCACACGTAGTTTGAGCCGGTCGACAGATTTGTTCGGCGCCGAGCGTTATCGTGCCGCGATGATCTTCGTCTTCCCATCTAAGCCGATGCGCGCCACAGCGGCTCTGCTGCTCCTGCTGCTTGCGGCATGCTCCGATCGCGCTTCACCCGACGCGCAAGTACGCGCCGTCATCGAGCGCATCGAGCGTGCCGTCGAGGAGCGTGATGTTGGCGACGTGCTCGCACACATCGCTGCACAGTACCGCGATGAATATGGCAATGACCGCGAGACAGTCGGACGGGCGCTGCGGGGCTATTTCATCGCCCACCAATCCATACATTTGCTGACTCGCATCGAAGCATTGTATTTTCTCAGCGATGACGAAGCGCGTGTCGCCGTGCTCGTTGCCATGGTGGGACGCGACGCGGCTGCCACGAATGCGTGGGATCTCGCCGCTGATCTTTACAGCTTCGATCTCGTGCTCGTGCGCGACGGTGCGGAGTGGAAAGTGACCTGGGCCCGCTGGCGTCGCAGCTGACTCGAGGCTGCAGGTGCGGACTGCGACTGTACCGGCCCCGCTCCTTCCTCATGAGCACTGCCTTCGTCTGGCCGAGCGCAAGCGCGCCGGTGCACCCGAGCCAGCGACCTCTCTTGCGCACCTTGGCAGCCGTCCGACCACAGCCCCGGACTGCGATCCTCCTTGACAAAACTCTTTGACGGCGATCTCTCTGCCTGTAAACTGACGGCACTCCTTCGGGTTGTATCCAACGCACGAAGCGCCCGAGCTCGATCGCGGCGTCGCGAGCGTGTGCCTGAGTACAGCCGAAGCCGAATGAGTGATTAGGAACTTCGACCCGGCCGTCGACGCTTCCTGTCCCGTAGCCGCACGTAGTGCGTCGTCGTCACAAGCGTCCCCGCCCTGCATGCATCGATTATCGGCTTGCGCGGATTGAGCAGCGAGACGAGATCTGGTCCGCGGCCGTCGCTCGTGGCTGCGCCCCACGCCGAGCGCAGCATCAACGATTGGCCGCTCGGCCATACCTGTTTTGAAGACGAACGCGATAGGGCCACCTATGAGCACGAACGACTCGAACCGACAGCGTCGTTACAGGACGACCCGCCCCGAGAAACAGGGCTTGTACGATCCGGTATACGAGCACGACGCTTGCGGCGTCGGCTTCATAGTCGATGTCAAGGGCCGAAAATCGCACAAGATCCTGCAGCAAGGGCTCGAGATCCTGCGCAACCTGAACCATCGCGGCGCATGCGGCGCCGAAACCAACACGGGCGATGGTGCCGGCGTGCTGCTACAGATGCCCCACAAGTTCCTGAGCGCCGTCGCCAAGAAGGCCGGCTTCGAGCTGCCCCAACTTGGTGCATACGGATGCGGCATCGTATTCCTGCCGCGCAACCCGACGCTTCGTCGTCGGCTCGAGGAGCGCTTCGAGCAGATCGTTCAATCAGAGGGACAAACCGTTCTCGGCTGGCGCACGGTTCCGACTAACAACTCGATGCTGGGCGAGACGGCCAGATCCTGCGAGCCCTTCATGCGCCAGGTGTTCATCGGGCGCAGCGCCGACATCGAGGACGATCTTGCGTTCGAGCGCAAGCTCTATGTCATCAGGAAGCGCGCTTACAAAGAGATCCGCACGTCGACGGCCGAAGGTGCCGCGCAGTGGTACGTGGCGAGTCTTTCGACGAAGACGCTCGTCTACAAGGGCATGTTGCTCACCGAGCAGCTCGCCACCTACTTCCCGGACCTCAACGATCCGTTGATGGAGACGGCGCTCGCGCTCGTGCACTCGCGCTTCAGCACCAACACATTCCCGAGCTGGGATCGCGCTCATCCTTATCGGTACATCGCGCACAACGGCGAGATCAACACCGTGCGGGGCAACGCGAATTGGATGCACGCGCGCGAAGCATTGTTCGAGTCTGAGCTGTTCGGCGACGACATCAAGAAGATCCTGCCGATCATCAACCCGAACGGCTCGGACTCCGCGATGTTCGACAACGTGCTCGAGCTGCTCGTGCTTGCTGGGCGATCGTTACCGCATGCCGTCATGATGATGATTCCCGAGCCGTGGTCGGGCCATCAGACGATGGACGATGCCAAGCGCGCCTTCTATCAATATCACTCGTGCTTGATGGAGCCGTGGGACGGGCCGGCCGCGATCGCCTTCACCGACGGCAAGATGATCGGCGCAGTGCTCGACCGCAACGGCCTGCGTCCCTCGCGCTACTACGTCACCAAGGATGACATCGTGATCCTGGCGTCGGAGGCCGGCGTGCTCGATATCCCACCCGAGGACATCGTCGTCAAAGGCCGCCTGCAACCCGGGCGCATGTTCCTCGTCGACACCGAGCAGGGCCGCATCATCGAGGACGAGGAGATCAAGCGCTCGATCGCATCGGAACGTCCGTACCGCCAGTGGTTGAACGATCATCTCGTTCACTTGAACGATTTGCCGCCGGCGCCGGAGGTGCCGTCCCCCGATCACGATACGCTGCTGCAGCGGCAGATTGCATTCGGCTATACGTTCGAAGACGAGCGCCTGCTGCTCGCGCCGATGGCGCAGAGCGGCGTGGAAGCGATCGGCTCGATGGGCAACGACACGCCGCTCGCAGTGCTGTCGAACAAGCCGCGCCTTCTCTACGACTATTTCAAGCAGCTGTTCGCGCAAGTCACCAACCCGCCGATCGACTGCATTCGCGAAGAGCTCATCATCTCGGCAGAGACGCGCCTGGGATCGGAAGGCAACCTGCTCAATCCGCAACCGTCCGACTGTCGACGCCTGGAGCTCAAGTGGCCGATCCTCACGAACGAAGAGTTCGCCAAGGTGCGGCGCATGGACCTGCCGGGGCTGAAAGTCGGCTTCCTGCCGATGTTGTTCCGCGTCTCGCGCGGCAAGCAAGGGCTCGTTAAGTCGATGGAAGAAATTCGCTTGATGGCCCGTCGACTCATCGAAGAGGATGAGGTCAACATCCTCATCTTGAGCGACCGCGGTGTGAATCGCGAGTTCGCCCCGATTCCCGCGCTGCTCGCAGTCGCGGGCCTGCATCATTTCTTGATTCGCGAGGGGCTGCGCACGCGTGTCAGCCTCGTGGTGGAAACCGGCGAGGCGCGCGAAGTGCATCATTTTGCGCTGCTCATCGGCTATGGCGCGAGCGCCATCAACCCGTATCTGGCGTTTGAGACCATCGACGCCATGATCCGCGATGGGCGGCTCGTCAATATCGATCACAAGACCGCTTGCAAGAACATGGTCAAGGCGGCCACCAAGGGCGTGATCAAGGTGATGTCCAAGATGGGCATCTCCGCGATCCAAAGCTATCGCGGCGCCCAGGTGTTCGAAGCGGTCGGTTTGCGCCAGGACGTCATCGACGAGTACTTCACCTGGACCTCCTCGCGCATCGGCGGCATCGGCATGGACGTGATCGCACAGGAGGTGCTCATGCGCCACCGCGCAGCCTTCCCCGAGCGACGGGCCGACGGCTACACGCTGCCTGCAGGCGGACTGTATCAGTGGCGCGCGGACGGCGAGTATCACCTCTTCAATCCCGAGTCGATCCATCGCCTCCAGAAAGCCGTGCGCAACGGCAGCTACGCTCAGTTCAAGGAGTACTCGCGGCTCATCAACGAGCAGTCGGCGAATCTTTGTACCCTACGTGGACTGCTCGACTTCAAGCCGAGCGAGCCCATCCCGATCGAGGAAGTCGAGCCGATCGAAAGCATCATGAGGCGCTTCAAGACGGGCGCTATGTCCTACGGCTCGATCAGCAAGGAAGCACATGAAACGCTCGCGATTGCAATGAACCGCATCGGCGGCATGAGCAACACGGGTGAAGGCGGCGAGGATCCGGAACGTTTCAGGCCGCTGCCGAACGGTGACTCAAAGAATTCCGCGATCAAGCAAGTTGCGTCCGGACGCTTCGGCGTGACGAGCGAGTACCTCGTCAACGCCCGCGAGATACAGATCAAGATGGCGCAGGGCGCCAAGCCCGGCGAAGGCGGTCAGCTGCCCGGCTCGAAGGTGTACCCGTGGGTCGCCAAGACGCGGCATACGACTGCAGGCGTCGGCTTGATCTCGCCGCCGCCGCACCACGATATCTACTCGATCGAAGACCTCGCGGAGCTGATTCACGATCTCAAGAACGCCAATCGCGACGCACGCATCAGCGTGAAGCTCGTCTCCGAAGTAGGTGTTGGCACGATTGCGGCAGGTGTCGCCAAAGCGCACGCTGACGTGGTGCTCATCAGCGGCCACGACGGAGGCACCGGTGCTTCGCCGCAAACCTCCATTGCGCACGCGGGATTGCCGTGGGAGCTCGGGCTTGCCGAGACCCATCAAACGCTCGTGCTGAATAACTTGCGCAGCCGCATCGTGGTCGAGACGGACGGACAACTGAAAACCGGGCGTGACGTGGCGATCGCGGCGTTGCTCGGCGCCGAGGAGTTCGGCTTCGCCACTGCACCGCTGGTCGCGAGCGGTTGCATCATGATGCGCGTCTGCCACCTCAACACCTGCCCGGCTGGCATCGCGACGCAGGATCCGCGTCTGCGCCAGAAGTTCCAGGGCAAGCCCGAGCACGTCGTCAACTTCATGCGTTTCGTCGCAATGGAGCTACGCGAGATCATGGCGCAGCTCGGATTCCGCACTGTCGACGAAATGATCGGACGCGTCGACAAGCTCGAAGCGAGGAAGGCCGTCGATCACTGGAAGGCCAAGGGCCTCGACTTCAGCAACATCCTGTACCAACCCGACGTCGATCCGAGCGTCGGCCGCTACTGCCAGATCAAGCAGGATCACGGGATCGAGAAGTCGCTCGACATGACTACGATCCTCGAGCTGTGCAAGCCTGCGATCGAGCGCGGCGAGAAGGTGCGGGCGGAGCTGCCCATCCGTAACGTGCATCGCGTCGTCGGCACGATCACCGGCAGCGAGATCACGAAGAAGTACGGCAGCGCCGGTCTCCCGGAAGACACGATCGAGCTCACCTTCAAGGGCTCGGCCGGTCAGAGCTTCGGTGCGTTCATCCCGCGCGGCATGACGCTGAGGCTCGAAGGCGATGCGAACGATTACGTCGGTAAGGGACTGTCGGGCGGCAAAATTATCGTCTATCCGCCGCGCGGCTCGACCTTCAACTCATGGGAGAACATCATCGTCGGCAACGTTGCGTTCTATGGCGCAACGAGCGGCGAGGCGTACATCGCCGGCATGGCAGGCGAGCGTTTCTGTGTTCGCAACAGCGGCGTGCATGCCGTCGTCGAAGCGGTCGGCGATCACGGCTGTGAGTACATGACGGGCGGACGCGTGATCGTGCTCGGGCCGGCCGGTCGCAATTTCGCCGCTGGCATGTCCGGCGGTGTCGCCTACGTTCTCGACGAACGCGGCGATTTCCCCATCAACGTCAACAAAGAAATGGTCGAGCTCAACGGGCTGAGCGAGCCGGAAGAGATCGCTGCCGTGCGCGCAATGATCGAGCGCCATCTCAAGTACACGAACAGTGCTCGCGCGCGATACGTGCTCGACAACTGGGAGAACATGGTGCCGAAATTCGTGCAAGTCATGCCGCGCGATTACAAGCGCATGCTCGCATGCATCGCACGTGCGCATGACCAAGGGCTCACGGGCGACGAGGCGATCATGGTCGCCTTCGAGGAGAACGCTCGCGACCTGGCGCGCATCGGCGGCAACTAGCTCGCTTCTGGCGGCGATCGGCACAACGAACGATCGCCGTCGGGGCCACCATTGGAGAGCGACGATAGCTTCGCCCTCCCCGCGCAGGGGAGGGCCATTGAGAACGACAGGCTAGACACACATGGGCAAGCCCACTGGATTCATCGAGTACCTTCGCGAGCAGCCCGTCGACCGAACACCGCACGAACGCGTGCGCGACTGGAAGGAATTTCACCATCACATGGAAGAAAAACGGCTGCGTCAGCAGGCTGCACGCTGCATGGATTGCGGAGTTCCTTTCTGTCACACCGGCAAGCTCGTCAGCGGCATGGCTTCGGGTTGCCCCATCAACAACCTCATCCCAGAGTGGAACGATCTCGTCTACCGCGGACTGTGGCGAGAAGCGCTCGAGCGCTTGCACCTGACGAACAACTTCCCCGAGTTCACGGGCCGCGTCTGTCCCGCGCCGTGTGAAGGATCATGTGTGCTCGGGATCACGAATCCGCCGGTCACGATCAAGACGATCGAAGCCGCGATCATCGATCGTGGCTGGGAGGAGGGCTGGGTCGTGCCCGAGCCGCCGAAGACGCGCACTGGCAAGAAGGTTGCGGTCATCGGTTCTGGCCCTGCTGGTCTTGCGGCTGCCGCGCAGCTCAACCGCGCGGGTCACAGCGTGACGGTGCTCGAGCGTGCCGATCGACCAGGCGGGTTACTCATGTACGGGATTCCCAACATGAAGCTCGACAAGCGCGCCGTCGTCGAGCGACGCCTGAAGCTGATGGAGCAGGAAGGCATCAAGTTTGTCTGCAATGCAAACGTCGGCGAGAACGTCGAGCCCCAGCTGCTACTGAAGGATTTCGATGCGATCGTGATCTGCACAGGCGCCACGCGGCCACGCGATCTGCCAGTCGAAGGACGCCACCTCAAAGGCATTCACTTTGCGATGGAGTACTTGACCGCCAGCACCAAGGCACTTCTCGACGGTAATGCCGATGCGAGCCCGATTCATGCGCGCGGCAAGGATGTCGTCGTGATTGGCGGTGGCGACACCGGCACCGACTGTGTGGCCACGGCGATGCGCCACGGCTGCAAGAGCATCACACAGATCGAGATCATGCCCAAGCCGCCGATGGACCGTGCCCCTGACAATCCGTGGCCGGAGTGGCCGAAGATATACAAGATGGACTACGGTCAGGAAGAAGCTGCTGCCAAGTTCGGCGCCGATCCGCGTGCGTACCAGAGAACCGTCAAACGCTTCAACGGTGATGCGAACGGCGCGGTGAAAGAGGTCGTCACCGTCGGCATTGTGTGGGAGAAGAACGAGAAAGGACAGCTCATCCCGGTGGAAGTGCCTGGCACGGAGGAAGTGCAGCCGGCACAGCTCGTGCTGTTGGCCATGGGCTTTCTCGGTCCAGAGCAAGAGCTGCTCAAGGACCTCGAGATCGAGACCGACGAGCGCTCCAACATCAAAGCCGAGCACGGCAAGTTCGCCACAAACGTCAAAGGCGTGTTCGCAGCAGGCGATTGCCGCCGTGGGCAAAGTCTCGTGGTGTGGGCCATCAACGAAGGTCGCGGTGCCGCACGCGAGTGCGATCGGTACTTGATGGGCGAGACGGAGCTGCCCTGACGAAGGCCGCGGCTGGCGGCGGAGAGGCAGCCCGCATTCTCGCTGAGGTAGCGTTCAGCCCCGCGCCCAGCAGGCATGCTAACGTACATCCCTCGGATGACAGATGGTCTACAAGGGGGATTTCGTGAGCTCACTACGTATCTTGGCAACCGCCGCGATCAGCCTCGCCATCGGCGGGGTTGTCGTGGCGAATCCCGCAACTTCCACAGGCCAACAGCAACATGACGCTCATGCCGATGCACGAGCGACCATCGCTGCCATTGTGGATGGCGACTGGCGCAGCGAAAACGATAAGGCTCGCGACGCATGGCGCCATCCACGCGAAGCACTCGAGTTCTGGGGCCTGAAACCCGGGATGACGATCCTGGAAGTGCAGCCGGGCGCCGGCTACTGGACAGAGATCCTTGCACCGTTCGCGCACCGCACGGGCGGCAAGTACTACGCGACCGGAGCGGATCTTGATGACCCGGGAACATCCGAGAATGCGCGGCGAGCCCGTGCTGCGTTCGAGCAGCGACTCGCCAGCAAACCCGATCTCTACGGCAAGGCGACACTCGTGAACTGGGGCGCGAAGTCTGCGCCGCTTCCGGAGAACACCTTTGACTTCATCCTCGCGGCGCGAGTGATACACGGATGGCTCAACAGCGGCATGGCCGAGAAAGCCTTTGCCGAGTTCTATCGCAGCCTAAAGCCGGGTGGCATCCTTGCCGTCGAGCAGCATCGTGCGAAATCAGACAACGACGATCCGTCGACCGGCTATGTCAGCGAAGCGCGCGTCATCGCCCTCGCCGAGAAAGCGGGCTTGAAGCTCGTGGCCCGCTCCGAGATCAATGCCAATCCGAAGGACACCGCCGATCATCCCTTCGGCGTCTGGACACTGCCTCCGACCCGTCGCTCTCCAAGCGAGCCTGATCCCAGCTTCGATCGGGCCAAGTACGACGCGATCGGCGAGTCGGATCGGATGACGCTGAAGTTTGTGAAGCCGTAACGAGGCGGCTATGCCGGGCTCTGGGCACTGGACGCTGGGCCGCTGGCTAGAAACGCCCGCAATGATCAAATGCACCTTGGGACAGCAAAACAAATGGACCCGGCGCGCACGTTGGTGCGCGCCGCTTCTGGCCAGCGCCCAGAGCCCAGCTGCCTATTAGCTAATCTCCACCGCCACCACGTTCGAGAGCTCGCTTTGCTCGCCCGTCGTCAAGAATGCACGCACGGCGAAGTAATACGTCCCAGGCGGCAACGAGTCGATGGTGTAGCTCAACACACCAGGGTTGCGGACCTCGATGACCTCATGCAGCACGTTCCTGTCGTGCCCATAATGAATGCGAAAGCCGGCGAGCTGATTGAGTGTCGCGCCATCGAAGCCTTCCGGAGGCAGAGCCCAGGAGAGCGTGCGTCCATCGCCGCTCGGCGGGGCAGGCGTGTTGCTCGTGGCCGGCGTCACAGTCAGCGTGAAAGCCGGCAGCGACGCAGTCGCCTTGCCATCACTGACTGATATGCGCACGTTCGCATACGAGCCCAAGTGTGATGCACTAGGCGTCCCCCTCAGCTCGCCAGTCACCGTGTTGAACTCGGCCCAAGGCGGACGATTCTCGATGGAGAAGGCGAGAACATCGCCGTCTGGATCTTGCGCCGTGGGCGTGAACGTATAGGGCACGCCGACAGTGGCGTTCAGCGCGGGTGTCCCACTGATGGTGGGCGCACGATTCGTCTGTCCGGGAATCGTCGGAGGCACTGGGGAATTCGCCGGTGGCTCCGCCGGACTCGTCGGCTGATCGTCCGCCGGTTGCGTTTGCGGTCCACCGGACTGGTCGGGCGTCGGCGATGCACCGGACTGGTCGGGCGGGTCGTTTCTCGCGACGGTTTCGCCGCCACCTCCTCCGCCGCCGCAGCCGACCGCTGCAAGGCTCATCATCAAGATCAATAAAGCGCTTCGTCGTTTGGTAGTGGCACCCGTTCCACACACATTCATTTTCGCGACCCTTGTTGTCTGAACGTGCGGCTTTGAAGCCGCGACGTGAGTCGTCAAGGGCATGACGCGAAGACCGCGGGCGCGACCACCTCGTCGAACTCGATAACGCTCTTCGATGCGTCACGAGCTGTTGCTCGATGCAGTTGGCAGCCCCGCTGTCATTGGGTGTAACCCCATTAGACCGGTAGCTTTGCGCCCTCGTTTTTCAACGAGTTTGCCCTTGACAACTGGGGGTTCCTTGCGCGGTGGAGCTGCACGCTACGCACTCGAGGCGCGCAAGCTCACCCATTCATTCGGCGAATCCAGGCCGAGGCTTTCGATCTTCCTCGATCGAACCTCTGTTCATTGCATCCGATGCGCGTTGAGGGCTGTGTTATGTGGCGCGTAGCTTGAGCGATGAGGATTCGTGTCACACTCGGAAATGCGCTCAATTCTGCACGCGTGCAGGAGCATAAACAGCTCAGGCGAAATACCAAATGTCTCTGAATTGCAGCACTCGATCCATTCGATCCAAACAATTCGAGCGCCGTTTTCTGGTGCGTCTCTGAGGCTGAAGACGCAAGTATCACGACCTGTGCCGGCTTCTGTCTCAGCTGCTCTTTGAGGGTTCGCCTCATGAAGCGAAACTGCGACACCTCGCCGTTCGTTAATAAGTGCGCATAGAGAACGCGGCTCTTAGTGCCCTGACATGTCCAGCCGTCATTCAATCGAGCCCAACGTAAGCGACCGCCTGCGGCGGCTGAAGTCGCTCGCGTGGCTGCTTGATGAGTC
Organism: Gammaproteobacteria bacterium; assembly: GCA_017577615.1. Lineage (GTDB taxonomy): Bacteria > Pseudomonadota > Gammaproteobacteria > Steroidobacterales > Steroidobacteraceae > Steroidobacter. Next base: position 524,821 of record PKRE01000001.1, read on the forward strand.
GATCCGCTTGCCGGGGGGATGGCGTATCGGAGTCGATGCGCTGATCGGATTGATTCCGGGCATCGGAGATGCGGTCGGCGCGCTGCTGTCGGCGTACATCATCAATGAAGCGCGCGCGCTCGGTGCACCACGCAGCGTCTTGCTCCGTATGGCGCTGAACGTGATGCTCGAAACGATCGTCGGGGCGGTTCCTTTCGCGGGCGATATTTTCGATGCGGCTTACAAAGCGAATATCAAGAATCTCGAGCTGCTCGAACGATACCAGCTCGATCCGATCGGAAGCGGGCGTCGCAGTCGCGCGTTCGTGCTCGGTTTTTCGTTCCTGCTCCTGCTGCTCGTGCTTGCCATGATCGCATTACCGATTCTGGTGATCGTCGGTATCGTGCGGCTGCTCTAACGGAACCTGTTCTGCACTCACCCGTTCTGCTCGTGAAGAGTCACGGAGGAACTGCTCATGAAGCCACGTATCCCGCCCACATCACAGGAGGAGTACTGGTCTAACGTCGATCAGGGTGTGCATCGAAGCTGGGAAGGGCCGCAGCACGATCAGCCCGCACGCCTACAAGATCCAATCGACTACAGCGCTGTCGGCGGTCCCGAGAACGAGCGTGCTTATGGGCGGGCTCGCAGCGATACCGGGCGCTATCCCTTCACCCCTCATGGCGCCGCGCCGGACCGCGACCCATACGGGCCGCCCCGACGCGGCGGATACCTGGGACAGGGCTTGTGAGACAGTGGCCGGCAGGTGCTTTCCGTGCACCACCCTATCGGTACCTTGGGAACCCCACCCCGTGGGTCAGCACGCGCACACGTGCGATGAAGTTGTGTGAGGTCATATAGAGCGTGCGACCGTCATCGCCAAAGGCGCAGTTGGCGATGGCCGTGCCGGTCTCGATTCGTCCCAGACGCTTGCCCTGCGGTGAGAAGATCAACACACCACCTGGCCCCGTCGCGAACAGATGCCCACCAACGCTGACGGCTAGTCCGTCCGGAAGACCGGGCGCATCTGGACCGACCAGATCAGATACGTCAGCGAACACACGCTTGTCCAGCACCTCACCTTTCTCGTTGAGCGTATACGCCATCCAGATCGGCCAGTTCGGATCGGAGTTCGCAACGTACAGCGTACGCTCGTCCGGTGACAGCTCGATACCATTCGGATAGGTCAGCTCGTCGTCGAGCAAGTGCACCGAGCCGTCCGTGTCGATCCGATAAACGCCGTTGTGCTTGAGCTCTTTCACAGGCGAAGCATTACCGTCCTTGAGCCCGTATGGCGGATCGGTGAAGAAGATCGTTCCGTCAGTGCGACGAACGACGTCGTTCGGGCTGTTGAATCGGGAGCCGCGGAACGTCGTTGCCAGAGGCGTCTTTTGCTTGGTCTCGAGATCGAGCAACGCCACCATGCGGTTGCCCGAGTCGGCCACGAGCAGACCCTGTCCGGGAACCATGAAGAGACCATTCGCACCGGGCTCTCTCAGCGTCTCGAGTTCCGGTCCGTCATAGCCGGAAGGCCGCAGGAAAATGGAAATACCATCGTTTTCCGACCAGCGATACATGGTGTTCTCCGGGACGTCGGTGAACAACAAGTATTCGCCTCCGGGAACCCACGCAGGGCCTTCTGCCCATGTAAAGCCTTCGGCGAGCTTTTCAATTCGCGCGTTGCTGGCAATGATCTCATCGAGCGCAGCATCCCAGCGCTCGATGCGACCGACGGTCGGGTACTTCGACTCGCCTTGCTGTGCCGGCGCGCATGCGGAAGCGAGCAGCGCACACGCGATCAATACATGTCGTCGCATGAACCCTCCTGAACGAGCGCCAGAGCTCGTGTCAATGCTTGATCATCCAAGTCGGCCAGCGGCTCACTCGTGGTCAGCGATGCGATCGACGATCACATTCGTTGCGATCGCTGCTGCAGGCACGCCGCTTACTAGACCGCTCGTAATCTCGAACGCACCGGTCGCACGAATATCGGCCGACGATGCACCGATCATGACCTCGATCCGCCCGGGCTCGACGCGCCATCGGCCATCGAGCCCATAGAGCGCGAGCTGCTTCGGATCGAGTTGAAAGCGAATGCGTACCGCTTCGCCTGGCAACAAGGTGACCCTTTTGAAGCCGCGTAGTTCCTTCACCGGTCGCGCGACCGATGCCACAGGATCTCGAACGTAGAGCTGCACGACCTCATCCCCCACGACGGCGCCGCTGTTACGGACCGTGATGCCGATCGTCACGCTTTCGTCTGCAGCAACACGCTCGCGATCGATGTGCAGATCGGAATATTCAAACGTGGTATAGCTCAAGCCATGACCGAACGGAAACAACGGCGTGATCGGCTGATCCATGTAACGAGCTGTGTCCTTGCTCAGATCGGGATCGGCAGGACGGCCGGTCGGATTGGCTGCGTAGTAGAACGGTACCGTGCCTGTCGCACGAGGGAACGCTGCCGGCAACTTGCCGCCCGGCGAATACTTGCCGAGGACCACATCTGCAATCGCCGGACCCGCTTCCACGCCAAGCATCCACGTTTCCAGAATCGCAGGCGCATGCTCGACCAGCCATGGCATTGCGAGCGGCCGCCCGTTCGCTAGCACGACGACCACTGGTTTGCCAGTCGCGAGCACGCGCTGGGCCAGTTCCAGCTGGCTCTTCGGTAGGCCGATGTCGGAGCGACTGCGCGCCTCGCCGCTCAAGTCGAAGTGCTCGCCGATTACGAGCACGGTGGCATCAGCGGACTCGACAGCTCGCACAGCCGCGTCGATCTGCGCAAGATCTTCGCTGCGCGGATCGGCTCCTGGCGCGAAAACCACCTCGACGCCTTTCGGCAGAGCACGTCGAAACCCTTCCAGGATCGTGACGACGTCTTCTGCTCGCCCTTGCGCACGCCACGAGCCCAGCATCGACAAGCCGTCGTCCGCAAGTGCGCCGACCACTGCGAGCTTTCGCAGTCTCTCCGGGCGCAGCGGCAACAGCCCACCGTCATTCTTCAGCAGGACAATCGACTCGCGCGCGATACGTCGCGCGAGCTCGCGATGCGCTGGCGTGAGCAATGAACGTTGCTCACGACGCGCATCGTGGTACTGCATCGGGCGCTCGAACAATCCGAGCGCCTCCTTCGCACGCAAGATGCGTCGCACGGCTTCGTCGAGCAGCTTCATGAGCTCGGGATGCGCTGCGAGCGCGTGCTGCAGATCCTGCTCATAAACGCCGCTGACCATGTCCATGTCTACGCTTGCGCGCAGTGCCAGCATTGCGGCTTGCGCCCGGTTCTCAGCCACACCGTGAGCTAGGAGCTCCGCGATCGCGTTCCAATCGCTGACCATCAGGCCCTGGTAGTCCCAACGATCTCGGAGCAGACCGCGAACGAGCGCCTCGTTTGCTGTCGTCGGCACGCCGCCGATGTCGTTGAAGGCGGTCATGAATGACGCTGCACCGCTTTTCGCTGCGGCGTAGAACGGAGGTAGATACACTTCCTTAAGCGCACGCTCGGAGATGTCCGCGCTGTTGTAGTCGCGCCCACCGATCGCTGCACCGTAGGCGCCGAAATGTTTGGCTGTCGCCATGAGCGTGTCGGCCCGCGCAAGATCGTCACCCTGGTAGCCGCGCACCTGCGCGACCGCCAGCCGAGCACCCAAGTAAGGATCTTCCCCAGCACCCTCCACGATGCGGCCCCAGCGAGGATCGCGCGCGATGTCGATCATGGGCGCGAATGTCCAGTGCAGGCCCGCCGAGGTCGCTTCCACTGCGGCGACACGGGCTGCTGCCTCGAGGCTTTCCGGCTTCCATGTGCTTGCCATGGCAATCGGCACCGGGAAGATGGTGCGATAGCCATGCACGACATCCATCGCGAACAACAGCGGAATCTTCAGCCGTGATTCCTCGACCGCGACCTTTTGCAACTTTGCGAGCGGCTCGGCACCGGCTACGTGCAGATACGAACCCACCCGACCCGCACGCACACGTTCGAGCTCCTCGACATCAAGCAGCGAGTTGAGCGCCTTGCTGCGCCCACCGGCCCGCTGCACCAGCTGTCCGATCTTTTCCTCGAGTGTCATTTGCTCGAGCAATCGCTCCACGCGAGAGCTCGTTTGAGCGTGCGCGGCTCCGATGAGCAGCAGTGCGCAGCTGACGGCCGTGATCAAGACGGTACGAGGCGTGTGGGTCAAGCTCAGCTCCATTCTTGGTGGTATTGTTGTGCCCATGCTGTGTTGTGCGCGCAATGTAACCGCCTATGCCTGCGCTGTCATCCCGGCGTGTGCGAGGCTCGTGTGCGAGGCTATAGGCTGTGGAGATGGGAGACTGTGTGCCGTGTCCATTCGCTATTGCTGATCCCGCCGCGTGCCTGGCGAGACAAGAGCGCGCATCTGTCGCAAACTTCGCGCCTCCGCTTGCAACCGAACCAATCGAGGCTTTCGTGAAGAGTCCAGCAATCGCAACCAGACCCTTTGCGTTGTTGTTCGTGGCTACCTGGCTCGCCGGATGCGGGGGCGGCTCCGACGGTCGGATCAACCCGAGCGAAGCGCCGGTCATCAAGATGGATGGCTCGAGCACGGTGTTTCCCATCGCCGAGGCGGTAGCCGAGGAGTTTCAGCTTCAAGAGCGCGGTGCCGCACGCGTCACCGTCGGGCTTTCGGGCACGGGTGGCGGGTTCAAGAAACTGTGTCGCGGCGACACTGACATCGCGAACGCGTCGCGGCCGATCCTGGCCGAGGAGATGCAGGCTTGCCGCGACAGTGGCGTGCAGTACTTTGAGCTGCCGGTCGCCTTTGATGCGATCACGGTGGTCGTCAATCCCAAGAACGACTGGGTCGAGAGCATCACGATCGAGGACTTGAAGAAGATCTGGGAACCGGCTGCACAGGGCGTCATTCTGCGCTGGAACCAAGTACGTCCCGAATGGCCCGATGCGCCGCTCATGCTGTTCGGCCCTGGCGCGGACTCGGGGACGTTCGACTACTTCACCGAGGCCGTGGTCGGCAAAGCCAAGGCAAGCCGCGGCGATTACACGGCAAGCGAAGACGACAACGTCCTCGTGCAAGGCGTCGAACACAATAAATATGCGCTCGGCTATTTCGGCTTTGCCTACTACATCTCGCATCGCGAGCGCATGCGTGCGGTGCCGATCCAACAGGCGGATGGCTCGACCGTAGCACCCACGATCGAAACCGTGACGGACGGCACCTATCAGCCGCTCTCGCGCCCATTATTTATCTATGCGAGCGCCCAAGCCGCGCAGCGCCCGGAAGTGCGGCGTTTCCTCGAGTTCTATCTCACCGAGGGAGGCGCGCTGGCGGAGGAAGTCGGCTTCGTGCGCTTGCCGCCCGAGGCGAGCGCGACGGCGTTGAGACATTTCCGAAACAATCGGCTCGGCACGGTGTTCGGCGGCGTTCCCGAAGTAGGCGTCACGATCGAGGAGCTGCTCACGCGCGAAGCGACGCTCTAGCACAGGAGGCGGGAGGCAGCAACAAGAACATCGCAACGCTGCCTCCCGCCAGCAGCTCAGCGCGCTTCCAGACGCGCGTACATGCCCACGACCGCTCCGACGAATCCTCCGGCGCGTTCCGTGCTCAGGATCGTGCCGTCGTCGCGCTCTTTGAGCGGACGCCAGCCCTTGCCGTCCGCATCGTAATAGAACGAGTAATCGCCCGCCTCTCCGGCGATCTTGAGCTTGATTTGCTTCGTACTCGGAATACGCGTCTCGGCCACGTACTCGACATCGCCGCCGCTCTTCTTCTCCAAGAACACGCGCACGTTTCTGCCTTCGCGACGTACGCCAAGGAAGTACCAGTAGTGCTCACTCTGGAACGCCGCGAGCCCGGCCGACACGTTGGCGGCGGTCGGCACCTCGAAGGCCGTGCTTGCGTCGAACGATGTGTGCTGCTGACGGCGCGCCAGAAACGACGGGTTGGTCTTGTCCGATAAGCTCGTCGCGAGCGGCTTGATGGAGAGATGCCCCGGCTTGCGGTGCAGATCGAACCACACCTCTCTGGGCACATGCACTTGAATCCAGGCGAGATCGAGCTGCGGAGCTTCGAACTCATCGCGCCACGTGAAGTTACCCGTGAGCGGTGATTGATCGCCTGCGCGCATGAACGCAGGGCCTTTCTCGACGTACGGTATGGCTTTCCCCTGCCGGAGGATGATCGGCCAGCCGTCCTGCCACTCGACCGGCAACAGGAAAGTCTCACGACCCGTGTTGAAGTGCTTGCCGTCATACGTGCGGGATGCGAGAAACACGGCCCACCAGCTGCCATCGTGCGCTTGCACGATATCCGCATGGCCGGCATTGGCGATCGGATGCGGCCGATCATCCGGTAGATCGCGTTGCGTGAGAATCGGATTGCCTGGGAATGCCTCGAACGGTCCCCACGGCGAGCGTCCCCGCAGGATCACCTCGGAATGGTCGGGTCCGGTCCCACCTTCCGCGCACATCAAGTAATAGGTGTCATCGATCCGATAGAGGTGCGGCCCCTCGATCCAAATTGGTTGCTTCGATGGATCCACGCCGGCATCAAGGATCACTTTCCGCGGTCCAACAAGTTTCTTGCGCTTCAGGTCAAACTCCTGAATCCAGATCGCGCGGTGCCCATCGTATTGCGGTGGACCTTCCGGTGGACCATTGTTGAGGATGTAAGCCCGCCCATCGATGTCAAAGAAGATCGACGGATCGATACCGTCGATCTCCGGCAACCAGATCGGATCGGACCAAGGCCCGCGCGGATCGGTTGCCGTCACCAGATAGTTGCCGCCACTGTCGACAGCGGTGTTGAGCACGTAGAAAACACCTTCGTGATATTCGATCGTCGGCGCGAAGACGCCGCGCGAAATACCCAATCCGTCGAAACGCAGCTGCGAGGCTCGATCGATGACGTGGCCGATTTGGGTCCAGTGCACGAGATCCGTGCTCTCGAAAATCGGAATGCCCGGGAAGTAGGCGAAGGTCGAGTGCACCATGTAGTACTTCTCGCCTGCGCGAGTGATGCTGGGATCCGGATAGAAGCCCGCGAGAATCGGATTGCGGTAATGGCCTGGCGGCTTTTCGAGCTCGAACACCGCGTCGCGTCCGGTGTACTCGAACCAATCGAAGCTCACTGTTGTCTCGGCGCTCGCGGTCACCGCAAGGAGCCAGCTCAGAAAGATCGCTGCAAACCAATGTCGCTCGAGCATCGGCGTGTCTTCTCGTTCTTGTGCTGAGCTGTCGATGATAGCCGGCCAGCTGCGCGATTCGCAGTCTTGTCGTGATCTTTTGCTCACAACGCAGCAAGGTGCTCGCTCACCCTTTTGTCGAGCCAACCGCCATGCCATCTCGACACGAATCAATATCTACCGATACTCGTCTCTATATCGAACAACAGGCATCGACGAGCTGGGCTGGAGCGTTCTCGATTGTCGAACTCGCCTTTTTCTAAGGATTCGGCACCGCTTCCGGCGGTATGTCCCAGACGCCACTGCGTCGATCGATCAATCAGGAGCGTCCCAGCATGAAGAAGCCCGCCAGGCCCACCTTCACCCGCCGCGACTTCGGTCGGGCAGTTGCCGTTGCTACCACCGCTCTCGGCTTCCCTCTGATCGTGCCTGCACGCGTGCTCGGCGCCGATGCACCGTCCGAGCGGCTGCGCATCGGCCAGATCGGCTGCGGACGTATTGCGCGCAGCCATGACATTCCAGGGACGTTCCAAACGGGCGGAGTCGACATCGTCGCCGTGTGCGACGTCGACAGCACGCGCACGCGCGATGGTAAAGCGCTCGTCGAGCAGCTCTATCGCAATGCCGGCCGCGCAGCACCGCCGATCAACATGCACCAGAACTATCTCGAGGTCGTCACGCGCAAGGACATCGATGCTGTGGTCATCAGCACGCCGGATCATTCGCATGCCGAGCTCGCTTTGGCCGCCGTGCTGAACGGCAAGGACGTGTACTTACAGAAGCCGTTCACGATAACCGTCAGCGAGGGGATCTTGCTACGCGATGCGGTGGCGCGCACCAGACGCATCGTGCAAGTGGGTAGCCAGCAGCGCTCTTGGGAACAGTTCCGCCGCGCCTGTGAGCTGGTGCGCTCCGGCCGCATCGGTGGTGTGCGGCGCGTGGAGATCGGGCTGCCGATCGACCCCACGAAGCCGGACGATCCTCCACAACCGATTCCGGCGAATCTCGACTACGACAAATGGCTCGGCCCCGCACCTTTCGCGTACTACACCGAGCAGCGTGTCCATCCACAGAATGGGTACGACGAGCGTCCCGGTTGGCTGCACAACGAGTCTTTTTGTCTGGGAATGATCACCGGTTGGGGCTCCCATCACTATGACACCCTCCATTGGGCGCTCGATGTGGAGCACAGCGGCCCGAAGCGTATCGAAGGGCGCGGCGTCTTTCCCACGAACACCGTCTGGAACGTGCACGGCGAGTATCACGTCGAGCTCGTTTATCCAGACGACATCATCGTGACGGTATCCGACAAGTTTCCGAACGGGCTCAAGTTCTACGGCGACGATGGATGGATCTGGGTCACGCGCGAGGGGACGACCACTTCCAGCGATCCGACGAGCGCGAATGCCAAGAAGCTACCGCCGCTGGATGCGAGCGATCCCAGACTGCTCGACGAGAAAGGCGTCACCGTACAGCTGCCGCGCAGCACGGAGCATCACGCCGATTGGATTCGCGCGGTACGCACCCGCTCGCAGCCGATCGCACCAGCCCTGGTGGGTCACCGCAGCAACAGCGCTTGCATTGTGAGCTGGATCGCGATGAAGCTCGGTCGCCCGCTCACCTGGGACCCGCAGGCTGAACGCTTCATCGACGATGAGGAAGCCAACTCAATGCTGAGTCGGCCGGAGCGCGCGCCGTACGGCGCGCACAACTTCATGAAGATGCATCGAGCGCAGGCGTACGGAACATGAAGCGCTGGTCTTCGTTGGCCGTTCTGGTGGCGGCGCTCGCAACGTCCTCTTCCTGCCCGTCTGCGGACGAGCCGCAGCGATTTCGCATCATGACGCTCGATCCGGGCCATTTCCATGCGGCGCTCGTGCAAGAGCACATGTATGCGGATGTGGATCCGCTGGTACATGTCTACGCTCCACCGCAAGGTGCTGCTCCTTTCCTGACGCTTCCGCAGGGAGCAGAAAACGAAACCGCTCTCGATTCGGCGAGCGAGGGAGTCGCGCTCGGCTCAGAGAATCGCGGTGTGGCTAACGAGGAGATACCGAGCGACCTGGCACTGCACTTACAGCGCATCGAAAGCTTCAACGCGCGCCCCCACGACCCGACGAGCTGGCAGACGCAGATCTACGTCGGTTCGGATTTCCTCGAGCGGATGGTTGCCGAGACACCAGGCAACATCGTCGTGATTGCCGGGGATCGTCCCGCTCGTACCGACGAGGCAGATTGGGTCGTCACGATCCCCGAGCGCTACCACGTCGGCCACGAAGCACATTTCGCACAAGTCACGGAGAGATTCCTGCGTTATCTCCGGGACGGCAACATCCCGCATTGGGAAGTGCCCAACATGCTCACGAAATATGCCACGATCATGCAAGCGTACGAGATGAGCCGCGACTAGGGGCTAGAGGCTGGACGCGGGCATCGAGCTGCGCACCTAGCCGTCGCGTGCAGCCGCGTCAGCCACGACGCTCCTGGTGTCCTCCAAACTGCTTGCGCATGGCCGAGAGCAGTCGATTTGCATAGGAATCCTCGCCGCGCGAACTGAAGCGGGAGAACAGCGCTGTCGAGAGCGACGGCATGGGAACGCTAAGATCGACCGCCGCTTTCAGCGCCCAACGACCTTCGCCGGAATCCGAGACGTAACCGGAAAACCCATCGAGCTGAGGATCCTCCTTGAGTGCGGTAGCCGTCAGATCCAGGAGCCATGAGCGGATCACGCTGCCGTTGCGCCACAACTCCGCGATCGCGGCGAGATCGAGGTCGTACTGATAAATCTCGGGTTCCGCCAAGGGCGTTGAATCATCCATCTTCTGCTCCTGGCCGCGGTTGGCATGCTTCAACAGATTGAAGCCTTCCGCATACGCGGCCATGATCCCGTACTCGATACCGTTGTGGACCATCTTCACGAAGTGGCCGGCACCCGGAGGACCGCAATATAAGTAACCCTTGGTGAGCTGCGGCTCGTTCCCGCCGGCAGCTTCGATCGGTGCCGGCGCGAGTGCCTCGAAGATCGGCTCCAGTCTGCTCGCCGCCGCACGATCGCCCCCTATCATGAGGCAGTAACCAACCTCGAGCCCCCAGACGCCGCCGCTGGTGCCCACATCCAAGAAGTGGACGCCTCGTTCGCCGAGAGCTCGCGCGCGACCGATCGCGAGTCGGTAATCGGAGTTGCCGCCATCGACGACGATATCGTCCTTCTCGAGCAATCCGATCAGCTCATCCAGCACGGACTGCACTGCCGCGGCCGGCACCATCAGCCAGACGACGCGCGGGGTGGGCAAGGAAGCGACGAGCTCTTCGAGCGTATAGGCACCTTGTGCTCCCTCTGACACGAGAGCATCCACGGACTGCTTGCTCGTGGCGAACACAACACATTCGTGTCCGGCGCGCATCAAACGACGCGACATGTTCGCACCCATGCGTCCCAAACCGATCATGCCGATCTTCATCGTCCTACTCCTGCGCGATCGCCAGTGCTGTGCCTATTCTTTCAGAGCAACGCAATGAATGTCATGTTGCGGGCTTGAACACGTGTGACTTTTACACAGAGGTAAAGGAAGAGCCGCCTGCACCAGTACGAGCGCACGCTTCACGGATGATCTCGGCCAATCGCAGCGTGCCCGGCCCTGCCGCATCCAGATCTGGAAAGATCAGGTAGAGATCGACGAAACGCTCGCTGCCGCCCCGCAGGCGCAGCGGCTTGAGCACACCCTGTGCGAGCTCGGAGCGGATCTTCTCTTCTGGAAACCAGGCGAACCCATGGCCGCGGGTTACCGCGCCAATCGAAGTCGCCATGTTGCTGACGGTCCAGCGCTGCTCGACCTCGAACGTCATGGTGCGCTTGTCTCGCTTCGTGCCGGAGTCGCGCACGACGAGGTGGCGATGCTGGCGTAAATCGCGACTCGTGAGCTCACGGCCGAGCTTGTGCAAAGGATGGTTGGGGTGCGCGACCGGGACGAACTTCGCGTGCATGAGCCGCTCGCCGTTGAATCCCGGCGGAATACGTGGCGAGATCGCAAGATCCACGGCACCGCTCACGATCGCCTCGGTCGTGCCCTCGATCACGGTCTCGAACACTTCGATGTGCGTCTGCGGACTTTCCTTGCCGAATCTCGCCAGGCAATCGAGCAGCAGCCAGGTGGGAAACAGAATCTCCACTGCGATGGCGATCTCGGCTTCCCAGCCTGCGGACACCTTCTTCGCGGCACGCTCGAGCCCGCCGGCATCCTCGAGCAAGGCACGCGCCCGGCGATACAGCATCTGACCGGTCGGTGTCAGCACCGCATTACGACCCTGCATTTCGAACGCCTGGACCTTCAGCATCGACTGCAATTTCTGGACGGCATAGGTTACGGAGGACTGGCTCTTGCTGAGCGCCTCAGCTGCTTGTGCGTAGCCCCCGTAGTCGACGACGGCAACGAGGCAACGCCATTGCTCCAGGGTGATTCGAGGCGTCGGGAGAGCGCGCAGCGCGGTCTTCTTTCTAGCCATCTATCGAATCTATCGATGGGTGGAAGCGAATTTTTGTACTTTTCTATCTACTATTCCAATGGAATATAGCGCCACCCAAGATTCGAGTGGAGGCGCACATGAAGACACTATTGAAGATCCAAGCCAGCTTGTTCGGTGACCAGGGACAATCGTCGCAACTCGCGAACCGCTTCATTGAACGCTGGCGCGCGCAGCATCCCCAAGCACGCATCGTCGTGCGCGACCTGAGTGCGAATCCCGTTCCGCACCTGACCGCAGAACGGTTTCAGGCATTCCTGACGAAGCCGGAGGAGCGCACACCAGCACAACAGGCAATCGTCAACGAGTCCGACTCATTGATCCGCGAGCTCAAGGAGGCCGATGTCATCGTCTTTGCGATACCGATGTACAACTTCAACGTCCCGTCTACGGTACGCGCGTACTTCGATCATATCGCTCGCGCCGGCGTGACCTTCCGCTACACCGAGCAGGGCGCGGAAGGCCTGATCAAGGGCAAGAAGACGTACGTGTTCGTTTCCCGGGGTGGCATTTACCCAGAGGGCGCAGACACGGAGGTGCCCTACATCAAACAGTTTCTCGGTTTCATAGGCTTGACGGATCTGGAGATCATCGTCGCACAGGGATTGGATATGGGGGCAGAGTCGCGCGCTCGTGCACTCACAGCCGCACACGAGCGAATCGCCGGCCTCGTTCCGCTGCGCACCGTTGCCGCTTGACCGCGCACACCCGTGCGCGCGTTAGCAAGCAAAGACAGGGAAGAAGAATAAGGAAAGACGGCGCGCAACGCGCGCCGTAGGCCTGCAGCCTACTGGTAGATGCGGCCATTGTGCTTGAGCCAACCCGCGACGTGCCGTCCCTTCGGATCATGGTGCGTCCAATGGATCACTCCACCGCGCTCGTTCCACTCGTATTCGCCGAAGAATTCCACGTGATCGCCCACCTTCAGCCCCTCGACGCGAGTCGCCAAATCGATGTTGTGAGCGATCAAGAGCGTGTGTCCGGAGGCCAACTTCAGGATAAAGCGTTGGTGACGACTGCCCTTGTTGTCGTCGCTCAGTATTCGCACGACCACGCCTTCGCCTCTGACTTGAACGTCACTCTGACGCTGCGCGAACAGCGCTTCAATGCTGCTCGCGGCCGATGAGCTTGGTGCGCTCGTCGTAGGCGCGAGCCCATCTGGATAGAGCGCGAACCAGAACGCGCTCGCCGCCGCGAGCACAATGACAGGGACGATCTTTTTCATCGATGACTTGCGATCTCAGCTCATCGGAGGCTCTTCGGCGTACTGCGGCAGATCGTCGCAAATCTCAAACCAGTTGGCCTTCGAAGCGACGTAGATGTGCCCGTGCGGTCCTCTCGGCAGCGGAGTCTCAATCGTGCCAAGGCGCACGCGCACCGCATCGGGCATGGCATCGCGACGACTGATGATGGGCGAGCCGCAATGAGCGCAGAATATTCTATGGACGCCGTTGACGCTGTAGCTCTTGAGAGCATCCTCGCCTTGGAGCACCACGAAATCCTTTGCCGCGACGAGCGCGCTTGCCGCGAACGCTGAGCCGGTGGCTTTGCGGCATCGGCTGCAATGACAGTAATACGAGAGCCCCAGCTCTCCGCGAATCTCGTATCTCACGGAGCCGCACAAACAACCGCCTGCGTACATACGACCTCCTGGAAATAGCCATTCCGGAACGCCGGGTCTACGGCAAGGCGCCACTGCACTGCGACCTCAGTCGCTCGTGCTGTGCGCGCTCCAGGCTGTAGACGGCACATTCGTCGATGCCGAAACGCCGCCGTTCGAGGAAACGAAACCCCAGGCGTTCGTAGAAGCGGCGCGCGCGTGTGTTGGACACGAGCGGATCGACCCACACCTCTGTGACCTGCGGGTCCGAGAAACAGCGCGCGATCGCCCAGCTCATCATCACGGTGCCGAAGCCGCGGTTGAGATCTGTCGGCTCGCCGATCCAGATGTCGATCGCGCGCACCGTTTCGAGCACATCGCCCCAGTAATGAGACTCCTCGCGCGCAGCATTCAAGATCTGAAGGAAGCCGACAGGCCGACCGTCCGCTTCAGCTATGAACTGCTCGCGCCATGGCGAGGGTCTACTGAGATCCTCTTCCCATGACCAATTGTGGTTCGGATCGGCCGCGAGCACGTGCGGCTGTTCGTCCCACCGACGCAACAACGGGATATCGTGGAGCGTCGCATTACGGAAGCTCAGGCTCATCGCTCATCCTGGAAGAAGCGTTACACGCCCTGCTGATCCTCCTTCAAGAGGCGCTCATAAACCTGCAGGTCGTGGCCAGAGTAGCAACAAAAGATGACTTCTTGGATCGTCGGCAGCGACGGCAGCACTTCTCGAACGGTCGCGACTGCCACTTCGGCGGCGTGCTCGATCGGATAACCGTATGCACCTGTACTGATACTGGGGAACGCAACCGAGGACGCGTTGACGCTCGCTGCCACTTCGAGCGAGCGACGATAGCACGATGCGAGCAACTCCGACTCTCCATGCGTGCCGCCGCGCCAGACTGGTCCCACGGTATGAATCACGTATTTCGCTGGCAGGCGATAGCCGTTGGTGAGCTTCGCATCCCCCGTCGCACAGCCGTTCAGCTTGCGGCACTCCTCGAGCAGCTCCGGGCCTGCTGCTCGGTGTATCGCTCCATCCACCCCGCCGCCGCCCAGAAGGGAGGTATTGGCTGCATTGACGATTGCATCGACCTTGAGTGTCGTGATGTCCGCTTGAATCGCTTTGATCGTCGCCATGAGACAGCACCTCGCCGATGTTCGATCATTTGAGCCGCTGCACTGAGCTTCGAGGATACGACATCCATCTGATGCGGTCCCACACTCCCGCAATCGCGAAGCGCCGCTTCGGCAAGCGTGCCGTCGAATTCTGTCGTCAGATGCCAGGCAAAGCGCAGTGTGAAATGCGCTGCAGGTTTACGGCGTCCGAAGACGCCACATGCGCGCTTCGTCGATCTTCGGGAAGCTTTCCTGCCACGCAGGCCTTATCGCGGTTGTGATGTGATGACGATGTTGTTGCCTTCGCTATCCCGGAACTGTGCGAATCGTTGTCCCGGGCTCCACGGAGCTTCGCTCGGAGCCGTGACGAATTCGACGCCCTTATCAACCAGCTCCCGATAGGTCGCATCCACATCATCCGCGACGAAGACCAGGCGCGGTGTGTCCGCCGGCATGCCTGGCTGCTGTTGTGTAAACAATATGTGTGTCCGCGCGCCCGGCACCTCGAGCTCGATCCAACGCCAACCCTCCTTGTAAGCAGAGTCTTGAGCGATCCGGAACCCCACCTTTTCCGTATAGAACCGCACGGCGCGATCCTGATCGACAACCGGCAGCTCCGAGAATTTCACGTACTTTAGCATCGTGTGCGTTCTCCTTCCTTACGCCCTGTTCCCCGTTCCGTGTGCGCGGCCGCGTGCTTGCAGGTGCAGGTCTCGCACCTGCTGCACGAGCTGCGGCACCGGACCTTCCACCATGACGTTCGGCGCGATGTCGTTGATCGGTATCGGTCGCACGGGGGATGCTGGATCGCCCCACTCTGCGCGCCACTCTGCAAGCTGCTGCGACGAGGTCACGTAGACGATGCGACCGAGGCCGACCCAGGCGTGCGCTGCCGCACACATCGGGCAGTGCTCGCCCGAGGTAAAGACAGTGGCTGCCGCCCGCTCCTCGGATGTCATGTTCGCTGCAGCCCAGCGCGCCAATTCGAGCTCCGGATGACGCGTCGGATCGCCGGAAGAATTGACCCTGTTGCGATCCTCTGCCAGAACAGTTCCATCACCCGCCACCAGCACAGAACCGAACGGTGCATCACCAGCCGCCAGCGCCTCTGCGGCGAGCTCCACACAACGACGCAAATGTGCCATTTCCGCAGCACTGACCATGATGACCCTCACGCAACGGCCTGATGCAATGTCCGTGTGCCGATTCTCGGCGGCTCTTTGCCACGACTGCAAGCGTCTTGCGAGAAAATGTCATGCATCGACACATCGCTTCAGGCTTCGCTGCGGGCACCCGATATCTCGATAGAGCTGCATCGAGTCACAGGCTGGCAGCACTTTTGGCGCGCTTGCTCAAGGCTCGACGAACGGGCGTGCTAGTTCGACCGTCTCCGGATACGCTCTAAGGTGCGATCACCAAAGTGGCACACATGCGAGACACAGTTAGGACTAGGGGCCGCGCCTGCGAGCCCACGGAAGAGACGTAGTGAGCAGCACGTTTCCGACTGATCTGAGAAGGAGGAAGGCGATGTATGGGCTGATCGGCAAGATGAAAGCAGTGACAGGACAACGCGATGCCCTGATCGAGATCCTGCTCGCTGGCGTGACGAACATGCCAGGCTGTTTGAGCTATGTGATCGCCAAGGATCCAACTGATCCCGATGCGCTCTGGATCACGGAGGTGTGGGATACGCAAGCGAGCCACCAGGCGGCTCTTTCGCTTCCGTCGGTCAGGGAAGCCATCTCCCGCGGACAGCCCTTGATCGCAGGCTTCGAGCAGTCTATCGAGACCGAGCCAGTCGGCGGCCACGGCATTCCGAGCGCGGCCTAACGCGTGGCATCTCGATCTGGCCGCTTACGGGATGCCGGTTTCAGAGATGCACTTGGCTCCTTCTCCGCGTCGGCATCTGTCACATGCAACGCTTGCGCGCACCGATCGAAGCGTCGCGAGTCTGTGATCGATTTCGACAGAGGAGACCACCGCGATGCCCGTTGTGCCATCCATAGGCTCACCTCGAGTGCTGGTAACTAAACACCGAGCGTGCCGGCCGCTTAGGTGGCACAATACCAATGTGGGCACAAGCAGGGGAAAGCAGGGACATGGGAGGGCGCGACGACCGCAGCACTGCACCCCGCCGTCAAACCGTCGCCGCTGTATCTGCGGAACAACGAGAGGAGGTCAACAAGCGTACCGCTGGGTTGTTCATGCGGTTACTTACGGAGTCTTGCCGCCAAGAGGCGATCAACGTCATCAAGTACGAAGGTCTGGTTGCCTTTTAGTCCAGCTTCGAGGTCTTGGGCCAAATTGCCGGCAAGGAATTGTTCGCCAATCCTGAAGTGGCAGCCGGGATGGCCCACTTCGAGAAATATTTTGACGCAAAGAAACTGGAGTATCTCGGTAGAGATGCAGCGACGTAATCGGCTGGCAGCCGTAGGCAGGTGCGTATTCGCGCACCTGCCGTTGCGGCTAGATGTCCCGCTTGGCAGCGAAAGTTCGCAGAGAGTGTCGTAAACCTCACCCTCGCCTGCCCACGTCAGCGGTCGCGCGTTGCTTCGTGTTCCGCGAGACCACCGCACAGCACTCTGCACACATAGGCAAGCCGAGCTTTTTCGGCTCCGCGATCGAAGAGTCGACTCGCGGCAATTCCTGCTTTTCGCGATGTCCTCTGCGTGCGAGCCTTCCAAGGAAACCATCGGGGGTCACAGAGGCATCGATGCGGTACTTGGCACTGGCAGTAGACTACGACGGCACCGCCGCGAGCGAAGACCACCTGTCTGATGCAGCGACGCGCGCGATCGAGCGTCTGCCAGCCTCCGGGCGCCGTGCCGTCCTGCTGACAGGACGACGCCTTGTCGAGCTGTTCGCCCTGTGTCCTCAATTGCGGCTCTTTGACCTCGTTGTCGCAGAGAACGGTGCAGTGCTCTACGACCCTCGGCGTCGAGAAGAAACGCTGCTTGCGACACCTCCTCCGGAGAGGTTCATCCAGCAGTTGCGCGCACGAGGAGTCGAGCCGCTCGAGGTCGGAAAGGTTGTCGTCGTAGCACATGAGCGACATCGCATCATCATCCACGAAACCATACGCGAGCTCGGCCTCGAGCTGCAGGTGATCTACAACCGTTCCTCCGTCATGGTGCTGCCGCCCGGTGTCAACAAGGCGTCGGGACTTGCCGTCGCGTTGCGACGCCTGGGCCTGTCCCGCCACGAAGCCATCGGCATCGGCGATGCAGAGAACGACTACTCATTCATTCGTTATTGCGAGTGCGGTGCTGCAGTGGCCAACGCCGTCGACTCGCTCAAAGAGTCCGCCGACCTGGTTACACAGTCACCGAACGGACGCGGTGTGGCGGAGTTGGTGGACGAGCTCATCAAGAACGACCTCAAGAGACTCGAAGGCAAGATCGATCGCCATTTGGTGATGATAGGAACGCGCGAGGACGGATCGGCCGTGCGCATTCCGCCGTACGGCCACAACATTCTGATCGCCGGTCCTTCGGGTTGTGGCAAGTCGACGGTCACTGCAGGAATCGTCGAGCGTCTCATCGACAAGACTTACCAGGTCTGCATCATCGATCCGGAAGGCGACTACAGCGCCTTGCGGCCTGTCATTGCTCTCGGCAACCATCGGCGAGCACCAAGCGCCAACGAGGTGCTCTCGATCCTCGAGGATCCCGTCCTCAATCTCAGCGTCAATTTGCTCGGGCTACCGCTCGAGGATCGTCCCTTCTTCTTTGCGCAGCTCATTCCCAGCCTCCAGGCAATGCGTGCCCGCAACGGTCGCCCGCACTGGATCATCCTCGATGAGGCGCATCACATGTTGCCGCAATTCTGGGGACACGCCGAATCCACCATGCCGCGCATGCTGGGAGAGACCATCTTGGTTACCGTGCATCCCGATCACGTGAGCCCTGCGATGCTCGCGGCTGTCGATATCGTGTTTGCCATCGGGCCCTCGCCCGAGGACACGTTACGAAAGTTCGCCAACGCTGCCGGTCGTCAGCTGAGCTGGCCCGAAGGGTTAGCGTATCGACCACGACACGCCGTTGCGTGGTTCGTTAGCCATGGAATACCGCCATTCCTGATGCGCCCGGAGCCGACGCGCACGGAGCGCATCCGCCATCACCGCAAATATGCGGAAGGGGACTTGCGATATCACAGCTTCTACTTCCGGGGCCCCGACGGCAGGCACAACCTCAAGGCCCAGAATCTCGCCGTCTTTTGCCAGATCGCAGCCGGCATCGACGAGGCGACCTGGATGTATCACCTGCGAAAGAACGACTATTCTCGTTGGATTCGCGAAGCAGTCCGGGATCCCTGGCTCGCCGATCACATCGAGCCGATCGAACGCCGTCCCGATTTGTCCCCGCAACAGACGCGCGATCTCGTTCGTGGGCTCATCTGTGCTCGCTACACGTTGCCGGAATGATGTTCATAGATTTACACGTGCAAGGAGAACAGTATGAGCGGCGTACATGCATTGGTGTTGATCAAAGCTGAGCCTGACCTCGTCAATGAGCTTGCCGAGCAGCTCGTCGATATCCCGGGCATTCATGAAGTGTTCTCAGTCGCCGGTCGCTGGGATCTCGTCGCCATCGTCCGCGCAAGAGAGAACGACGAGCTGGCGGACATCATCAGCGCGCGAGTCAGGAAGCTGCGCGGGATTCATTCCACTGAAACGCTGATCGCCTTTCGCGTCTTCACGAAGGCGCAGCTATCGAAGATGCTGGACTTGGATTGAGGATTGGGCGTGGGGCCTTTGGGCCGCGTCTCTATGTCACTCGACTTATCTCGCGGCGCTTCGTAACGCGACGCGAAAGTCATCGAGGCATCGCTTCCGCCACGCGCTTCAACGCTTGCGCTTCCTGTGCGAGATACGCTCGCGTGATGCCGCCGTACGCCACGCTCAATAGACGACCGAGCCAGCCACTGAGCTCGAACCGCAGAGACGCTTTCGTCGTGCTCGCATCGATGCATTCGAGCGCGTGATCTGCAAGCAGCTCCATGCCGGGCATGGCGGCTCGCCAGGCGAACCGTCTTGGGGGCTCGAGATCGGTCACAGTCCAAACAGTGGGCCGCAGCTTAGGTTGTCTCAATAAGAAGCGCGCCCCGATCGCAATGGAACTCCCGTCGAGCGGCTGCACGCGCGATATTGTCGGCAGCCAGCTCGGCCACGACCCCACCGCCGACAAGATGAGCCAGACACGCTCGATCGGCGCGTTGATTTCTGCCGTTGCCTCGTAAACAGACATGCGTGGTACTCCGCAGACGCGGCTTCACCGTGAGCCAGCGGCCGCAATGATTAACGTAGAGCGTTCGGGCGATCCACGACCGTCGGCCTCAGCCTGCAATACAAATCAGCGCATCGGCTGGCGGATGATCATCTTCCACTTCTTCGGATCGGCGCGGCGGACGTCCGTTAAATAAATCTCGTGATGCTTGCCAACGAGATCGGATTTCCCGCGAATGTAGGCGTGCAGGCGCTCGATGGTAGGGCCTTCTTCGCTGAACGGGCCGACGTGAAGCACTTGTGCGCAATGGCCTTCGGTGAAGGTTTCGAGGCGCAACTTGTCTACATCCGCAAGGCCCTTCTTGGCGCGCACGGAATCAATCGCGGCAGCGATGATGTCATCCGGCACGATATCTGGCTGCATGATCATCATCGTCCACTTCCAGCTCGAGAGACGGTTCTCAGCGAAGGCAGCCGGATCGTCGGCCCACCACAATCCTTCGAGCGGCATGACGGCGTAGTCGATCTGTTGCGGCCCTTTCTTGATCATGAATTTCGCGGCATAAGACACCGCAAACAAGGCTTCCACCGCGCGTGCATAGTCCTCGGAGGTGCTCGGATCGCCTTGCCCGTCCACCATGAGAAATCTAAGAGCAGGCACCTCCACTTCCACGATGCGATTCGCGGAAGCCTCGTAGAAAGACTTCAACTCCTTTCGATGATCGATCTTCTTCATATCCGTAGTCCCAGACAGGCTCCCCCTGCCGTCTCGTTCTGCTCCTCGAGAATAATCGATCACATTGCTGCAGGGTAACAGACTAGTACGTGTGCCTTGATCGTGAGATCAGCCGATCCGGCATACGGGCCGTGCGCAATACCTTCTGGCATGTTCTGTCCGGCACCCGGCAGCGTAATGGAACATTCGACGGCAGGCACCGTTTCGTTCGCCTAAGCCACCGGAGGATTCCCTATGAGCTTCTTCGCGCGCATTAAGGACGCGATTTTCGGCAAGGCCAAGGCTGCGCCCTCCTCATCTCAGGCCACAGCGACACCTTCACCAAGCACGGCGACCGGCAGCGAGATACCGTCCACCGCAGCCGCTCCAGCGGCGCCGCCACAGGTAGATGTTGAAGCGATCCTCACCGAAATGGCCGCTGCCCAGAGTCAGAAGCTCAACTGGCGTACTTCGATCGTGGATCTGATGAAGCTCGTCGGCCTCGACTCCAGCCTGGAGAACCGCCGCGAGCTCGCGAGAGAGCTGGGCTACACAGGTGATATGAGCGATACCGCGACGATGAACATCTGGCTGCGTAAGCAAGTGATGAGGAAACTTGCCGAGCACGGCGGCAAAGTACCACCGGAGCTGAAGGACTGAGTCTTCGGTGTCACTATCGTGCGGGATGTCTCCGCACGGCCGCGGACTGAGAAGAGGCGACAGGTGCAGTGTGATCGCGCTCCCTGAGGAGCGGAAAAGTTCAACGATGGATTGTTTGCCGGCTGTCTGCCGGTAAAGTACGCAGCTTCGATCTGAAGGCAGAGCTCGTGCATGACCAGCACACCGTCGCAGAGCAATACGCGATCGCCTTACCCGATCGGCACGCCGGGTGTGCCGTGGGGAGAAACCGAGCGTGCCCAGTGGCGCGCTCGTCAAGTAAGACAACGCAGCTATGCTGACGACGTCGAGCGCAGAGTTCAGCAGCTTGCGACACGCTTCGACGTCTCGACGTACGGACAGCTCGACTATCCGCCGGATCGCTATCCGTTGTATGCAATACGTACTCGGAACTGGCGCGACGACCTTCCGATCGCACTGATCACTGGGGGCGTGCACGGCTACGAGACGAGCGGCGTGCATGGCGCACTCCGGTTCGTGGAACGGCATGCGGAACGTTTTGCGGCGCGTATCAATTTGCTGATCGCGCCTTGCGTGAGCCCGTGGGGCTACGAGAGGATCAATCGTTGGAATCCGAACGCGATCGATCCGAATCGATCGTTTCGTGACAGCACAGACGCCGAGGAGGCCGCCGCGTTGATGCGACTTGTCGCCCCATGGCGCGATCGCATCTTGGTGCACATCGACTTGCACGAGACGACCGACTCGGACGAAACCGAATTCCGTCCCGCCCTCGCCGCTCGCGACGGCAAGCCGTTCGAGCCCGGCACCATCCCTGATGGCTTTTACCTCGTCGCGGACGCTGAGAATCCTCAGCTCGAGTTCCAGCGCGCCATCATCGAAGCGGTGAGCAAGGTGACACACATTGCTCCGGCTGATGAGAAGGGAGAGATCTTCGGCTCGCCCGCCATCGCTCCCGGCATCATTCAATATGAGCTGCGCAAGCTCGGCTTGTGCGCGGGCATGACAAACGCACGCTTCACGACAACGACCGAGGTGTATCCCGACAGCCCTCGCGTGACAGCCGAGCAATGCATCGCGGCCCAGGTTGCTGCCGCATGCGCAGCGCTCGAGCACGCGCTCGCGCGCATGTAACCAAAGGCCCCTCCCTCCCCCGCAGGCGGGGGAGGGGTGGGACTGGCTCTATCCTCCCCGCTAGTTGGGGAGGAATGGGAAGGAGAATCGCTCCCTCCCCGCAGGCGCGAGATGGCGAGTGGCTCTGTCCTCCCCCACAAGTTGGGGAGAGGTGGGAAGGGGAATCGCTCCCTCCCCGCAGGCGCGGGAAGGATGGCGAGTGGGCATCCTCCCCCGCAAGAGGAGGAGGCATGTCAACACAGGCGCGCTGAGGTCTACGCGGTCCTATCGTTCCCGCACACGGGGGAGGCACGGGAGGGCGAATCGCTCCGTTCCCCGCAGGCGGGGGAGACATGGGCAGGGGATCGCTCCCTCCCCCGCTTGCGGGGGAGGGATGGGGAGGGGGTGAGCCTACCTGCCCGGCCTCTTACCGCCGCCCAGCAGGCGGCGTCAGATGCTCGAAGAAGAACAGCGCATTGAGCAGCAGCCGTTCCGTGCTGCGCCAGTACTTGCGATGGGCAGGATCGTCGGCGAACGCTACGACGTTGCCAGCGCCTACCGGTACGACGGTCGCCCACGGCGTACCTGCAATCCGTTGACGATGCTTCTGCGCCAGATAACCGTTCACGCGCGGTGAATCGTCAATCTTGACGGGCATCGAGTAAGGATCAGCAGTCGGCGGCAGAACGACATCAGTTTCCTTGTGCACCCAGAATTCGCGCCGTTCGATGCCGAACGCCAGCGGATGCGTTGGATCGACGTCTGCGGAGACCATGTTTCCAGCCATGCGTTCTGCGAGCAGTCGCTCACTGGCTTCTGCATAATCGACGCGTGCCGGCGTGCTCTGCTCAGACGTCGATGAGGCGTCATGTGGTTCCTTGTCTGGTTTCGGCAGCAGACCGTTTTCCTGTGCCCAACGCGCCGCCGACCCGAACGCCACCAGGCTACCGCCTGCCTCGACATGGCGACGCAAGGCTGCAATCGCAGGCTCACCGAGTGAGTCATATTGCCCGCCTGCGAGCACGATGCTCGTGTACTTGCCGACGGGCAGTCTGCTGAGGTGAGACGGATCCAATCGAGTCGGCGCATGTCCCACTCGTTCGGCAAGTGCGAACCACGTCGAGCCGATCTCGGTCGCGTTCACACCCTGCCCCATGACGAGCGCGATCTTCGGTGCACGTAACGGCTTGACGTGGTTGCTGCCGAGATCGACGCCTTCGATGGCGCGTCCCGTAGAGAGCGCGTATGCGACAACGCCTGCTTCACGGGTTGCTGCATTGATCGCTTCATGTAGCTGCGCCGCATCGAGCGCTTGTCCCACGACCGGCACGACAAGCGAGCCGCGCCCGAACTCGTGCTCGCCGACGGCTGTCTCGATACGGAACGGACGAAATGCGGCGCGCACGCGAATCTTCTTGTCGTGCAACTGCTGCAATACGCGCACCGCTGCCGAGTCGCGCCAGTCGATCGCGTACGCGTACGTCGCCTGACCGCCGATCACGCCGACGCGCGCCGGCGCGGGAACTTCGAGCACCTGTGGCCCCACAGCCGGCACGCGGCGGCTACGCCCATGGCGTATCCCATACGCAGGCGCAATCGCATACGAAGTGCTGCCGTACACAGCGTTCTGCACCGGCGGCGTGAGCTCGAAGATCGAGTGCACCAGACGGAACTGGGGCTGCGCGGACGGCACCACCCAAGCTGAGCCGGGCTCGAAGCGATGACCTTCAATCGTGATCGGCTCGCGCAGCTCGTGCACGCGGATCCGATGATGCAATAACAGCGACAGCAAGTCGCGACTCAACGACTGATTGTTCGGATCGCCGAAGATGAACGCCGCAGCCGAATGTTTTCGGCCCTGCTCAACGGCTGAGCGGAAGAAATCCCGTTGTAGCTTGAACAGGCCAGCGCGCTCTGCGACGGCACCCCGGATCGTGGCGAGCCCGATATCGAGCTGATTACGAATCGTGAAACGAAATTCGAGCCGCCCGTTCGGTGTGTCCTGAACGAGCCCACGCGAGCTGGCCTGCTCGACCGTGACCCCCACTCCGCCGTGAAAGTCGGGATAGGTCGAGCCGTACACAGCGGAGAAGTTGTCGAAGATCTCCCGCGTGAAATACAGCACGCCGCGCGCGTCGAGCGCCTGCTGGTGATAGCGCGCCAGCACGACGTTGAAGTCGTATGACGCCTGGGGCACGAGAGGACTGTGCATCGCTGCGGGTGAGGGCTCGAAGTAGTAGGTGCTCCCGCTGCCCATCTCATGGAAATCAATCTGGACGTTTGGATACCAGCGATGAAAGTGCTCCAGCTTCAGCTGAGTCTCGCGCTGGGTCGCTGCCAGCCAATCGCGATTGAGATCCGTGAAGTAATGATTCGTCCGGCCCATCGGGAACGGCTCGACGTGCTCCTTGTCGTCCGGATCCGCCACTGGCACCGGGTTGCTCCATGCGTTGTGCCAATTTGCCGCGCGATCGCGACCATCCGGATTCTGCGCCGGGTCGATGAGGACGATTGCATCCTTCAGCCAGCGCTCAGTCTGCGGGCCCCTGTGCGCTGCGAGGTAATAGGCCGTGAGCATCGCGGCCTCCCCGCTCGATGTCTCGTTGCCGTGCACGCTGTAGTACAAACCAACGACGACAGGCGTGGCGTCGGGATCGACATCCGGAGCCGATGGATCCACTAGCCGGGCGTGTGCCTCGCGGAGGTCCTCGAGCCGCGCGTGATTCTCCTCGGAAGTGATGAGCGCGATCACCAGAGGACGATGCTCGTACGTATGGCCGACCTCGACTACCTGCACGCGTGGCGAGCGCCGATCAAGCTCTCGAAAGTACTCGACGAGTCGGTCATGCCGCGTGTATCGAGTCCCGATGGGATAACCGAGAAACTGTTCGGGCGTCGGAATCGCCGGATCAAAATCCGCCTCAACCGCTGTCGGGAAGTATTCCGCGTTCTGCGCCGAAAGATGTGCAGGAAGCAAGACGGGCAGCAGCGCAAGTGCTACCGCGACGACTGAACGTTGCAGCGATGTCTTCATCAACATTGGATTTCTTGGCTCTTGAATCGATGCAATATCGTTGCCCGGGCGCGACTCGCGCCCGGACAAAGCGACGACTAGAGGGCAGCTCAGAAGCGATACTCGGAGCCGATTTGGTAGTACCGGCCGCGCAAGTCGTACTGAGAGAAGTCGTACGGCGCACGAATGCCGGGGAACGAGGCATCATGCGGCGGCTCTTCGTCAAAGATATTCTCGACCTTGGCGTACAACGTGAGTCCCTTGATGCCGGACCACCCCAAGTACAGGTCGAACTGCTCATACGAGTCGACACGAGACTGCACCGCTGCGGCGGCTGCGCTCGCCTTCTGGTCGTAGCCGCCGGTGTGGTACCACGTCACCGCCGTATTGAAATCCCCATATGTCCAGCCCACGGTCGTGGTCGCCTTGTTACGCGGCAACGAGGGTCCGAGATTGCTGCCGGCATAATCCACCATCGGACCGCCGACGACTCGCGGCCTACGGTACTCGAGCACGTGGGTATATACGCTGGAGACCGTCACATCACCGAGCGGCGCGCGCCACAGGTGGCGTAGCTCCACATCGAAGCCAGATGTCTCCAGCTCGGTGAGATTCTGGTAGCGGTTGTAGACCGCCAGCAGCTTGCCGCGCTCGTCGCGCAGCACATTGGCGGGATCGTTCTCAGCCACGATCGTGGTCGTGTTGTTAGTGCCGATCAGATTGTCTAGCTCGAGCCGGTACCAATCCACGCTCAGGCTGGTATCTCTGCGTGGCGAGAGCACGATCCCCAGGTTGTAGCTGCGCGTACGCTCGGGTTCGAGCCGGGCATTGCCGACCGTGAAGAACGTCGGACTCTGCCGCGATCCAGGCAGATCTGGATCATAAGGATCGACGACGGTTCCGTTACGGATTGTAGGGATTGCTGGCCGGGAGCAGCGATGAGACAGGCTCCGCCAGCTTCGTCTCTGCATTGAGCGCGAACCGGCCACCCTCAAGAGTGAAGAACGGGCTGTTACCAAAGATCGACGCACCGCGGATGTGGCTGAACAATGCCTCCCCGAACGCCTCGACCGTATCGTTGATACGCACGGTGGCATTGACGTAGCCCTGGTAGCGCTCCGTCCCAGGGATCAAGGTCGTGTAAGGCACGAGATTGATCGCGCAGGTGTCCCCTGGCCGCCCATCGATCGGCGCACTCGGCATCAAGACCATTCCTTCGGGGCATTCTCCATCGGGATTTAGAAACGGAACCGAGACGCCGTCGATCAGGAATCGCGCACCTTTGGCAGTCCATCCGTTCCACGTCCCGCCCGGCTTGTCTGTGTAGATGCCTGAACGGGTCAGGTCACGCTCATCTTGGTCGAGCCGCTCGCGGTTGTAGCCTTCAAAGCTCACCAGGACGTTCCAACCATCTGCATCGAGATCGCCCAATCCGCCGACGATCCGGGCCCGCCAGGTCTCGAGACCGCCGGCATCGGCAACACCGGCGCTCGCGCCGACCTCGAGCCCTTGGAAGTGCTGACGCGTGATGATGTTCACGACACCGGCCACGGCATCGGAACCGTATACCGCCGATGCACCGTCCTTCAGCACCTCGATACGCTCCACCGCGGCAAGCGGCAACGCATTCAGGTTGACGAACGTGTCGGAAAGTCCGCCCGAAGGGAAACCGTAGTTGGCCACGCGGCGACCATTGAGCAGAACGAGCGTGTTCTTCTGCGACAGGCCGCGCAAGCCGATGCCAGCAGAGCCTGCAGCCCATCCACTGTTGCTCGTCTCGTTGTATGCGTTACCCGTGTTCGCCGATATCGAGCGCAGCACATCCGCAACGGTGACCTTGCTCGATGTCTGCAACTCCGCTTCACTGATCACCTGCACCGGGCTTGGCCCTTCCTCGTCCGTGCGCTTAATGTTCGAGCCAGTCACCACGATGGTGGGCATCTCTTTGCTGTCTTCCGTGGAATCGACCAAACGTCCAACGTCACTTAGCTCGGCGCCGCACGCAACAGACGTCACAGCAGCAGAAAGAGACGCTGCGATCGCCGCACGAACCAAAGCAGACACCTGATACATGAATCGCGCTCCAACACATGAATGCAAGCGGGCGCGCGATTAAAGCGTTGCATCGCATCGCAGCCAAATGCGAATTCGTCATCATGAAATTCTTGGCGCGCGAGGTGTGACAAGCGATGCTCGCTTGAGCTGGACATACTGTAGGTAACAGTTCCTGTGACGAAACGGTTACGGAAAGGTCACCGCAGAAAGGATGAACATCGCTGTCATGAATGTATGTATGACGAACGATATCCGTGACCGATCACCGTCCCCGTAACAATGCGGTTAGAGCGACTAAGGTGCTCGAGCCAGGATCACCGCAGTCGACGCGAACGTCGCGATGCGCACTCGGGGAACCCCTGATTCAACAAACAAGATTTCCCGCAATGCATATGGCTGTCTCGAAAACACCGATTCGTGGCCAGTCGCGGCATGAGGGTGCGCCGAATGCCAAGCTGGAACGCTAGCACGACGAGGACGCCCATGCCGTCGCGCACTGCACACCCTCCCTTTCCCTATTCCACCTGCACCAATCCCTAAGCAGACGACCACATCGGCGGGTGTTACATTCGAACGCGTGGGCGTCTCAAAGGAGCCGGCATGTACAAGCAAATACTAGTGGCCGTTGACGGCAGCTCGGCATCGAAGCGCGGTTTGGAGGAAGCCATTCGCTTGGCGCAGGTCACGGGGGGCAAGTTGCTGCTCGTTCACGTCGTGAGCGAGCTACTCAGCCCCGACCTCGCTGCATCCGCGTATTACGATCAGGTCCTCGAGGCCGTGCGCGAAGGGGGGAAGAAGATCCTGGAGAAGGCCGCCGCGGTAGTGCAGCAGGCAGGCGTCCCGTACGAACAGAAGCTGGTGACAGGGCTCGGGGAGCGCCCTGCGGATCTGATCGTTGCCGAGGCGAAAGCATCCGGCGCAGACCTGATCGCGCTCGGCACCCACGGCCGCAGAGGGCTCAAGCGCCTCGCGCTCGGCAGCGACGCGGAACTGGTCGTGCGTCTATCGCCCGTTCCAGTGCTGCTCGTTCGCGAGCAACCTGAAACGTGATCGCGTACGACGTCCTTCGTGACGCGAAGGCGCGGACTTTCCCGTGGAATGACTGCCTCCGACCTTCGCGCTGCTTCCAGCCGATCAGCCGCACGAGGCCTGGCGGGTGCTTGGGCTTATTCACGTGGCTTGAGCTTGTCCAGGTATGCGTCTTCGTCATCAACGTAGCGTTCCGGCTCCCGCACGCAATACTTGGAGCGCCTCAACGCGGACCTTATCTCCGGATGCGCATGCTCGACGTCCTGAGGATCCATATCCCAATGAACGAACAGCTCGAGAAGCTGTGCCGTGAGGTCGATTCGGATCTCGCGATCCGGAATGCGCGCTTGAAACAGCGGCCAGATTTCGAGAAAAGGATCTGCTCCCGTTCGTCAGCTCATGCTTGCACTCGACGACAGCGTACACTGCGACGCCGCGGCCGGCGATTACTCCGCTGTCCGAGGTGCCCTAAGTGCCTTGCTATAGAAACCCGAGGGATCGAAACAACAGACGCGCTTCTTGCCCGACGCCAGCATGTCACAGGCGCCCTTGATTCGCTTCTGGCGAGTCTTCGCCTGCTTTGCGGACTCGATCCAATGAATCCAGTCAATTCGCGCGACCGTAGTCGTCGCTTCCCAGATGCGTTTCGCCTCCGGCGAGGCAGCAAGAGCTTGTTGGACATCCGGCGGCAACTTCGGCTCGGGCTCTCTCGCCATGGGCGCCACCTCCACAACAACGGTATCGCCGAACGTCACGCCAGCCTGGTTGCACAGTGCCTGATCGACTTTCAGCCAATGACTCAACTGGCCGTCTGGCTCGAGCGTTGCCTGAAAGGGATGGCCGTTGATCGTGCCTTCTACGCTCGTCCGACCGCGCCGCGGCAGCATCTCGCTCACCGCTTTCGGCAAGACCAAGAATGCCCATGGCTGGCCCTCTCCGGGATCGGCTGGACGTAGCAGTCGCGCCTCAAAGCGCGATCTCTTGGCGAGCGAACTCATGAGCCCAAGAAGATGCCTAGTGCACGCTGGTCTTAGATAACAGATTGAGGACGAGCACGCCACTCAAGATGAGCGTGATACCGAGCACACCCCAAGCATCCAACTTCTGGTCGAACGCCACCCACGCAATGACCGACAACAACACGATACCCATCCCCGACCACACGGCATACGCCACGCCAACGGCAATGGTCCTCAGAGCAAGCGAAAGCAAGTAGAACGCGAACGCATAGCCGATCACCACGACCACGGATGGCACCAACTTGGAGAACCCGTCGCTCGCTTTCAACGCCGACGTGGCGATCACCTCGGAGACAATCGCACCGGCGAGGAATAGCCAATTCTTCATTCGTTTGTCGGTACAGAAGCGGTGTAGCGTGAAATATCAGAGTCATCGTTGCCCGGTACTGCAGATCCCCGGCTCGCGCCGACGCCAGCAACTCCGCTATGACCGGGGCTTTTGCTTCAGAGCACGCAAGCAGCGTTGTTCGCCCCGCAGCAAGCTTCGCTTGGGCGTAGCGGGCTCGAGCGCTTTCGTTGCGCTTGAGATACTCCCGAAGCGCTATGTTCGAGCGGCAATGGGCACCACCCAATCGAACGACGTGCAGATTAAAGCTGGTTTCTGGTTCCGCGCCATTGCAGCATCGATGATTTTCTTCGAGCGGTCGATCGCCACGAGGTGACCGTAAGTCTCTCACAGATGAGCGTTGCAGCGACACCGTGACCGCAGCCGATCTCGAGGCTGTGGTCGAGAACCCTATGCCGTTCTTTGAACGGCGTATCGTAATCCACCATGCCCGTTCCCATTTTACGCACGGACGTCAGGCGCAATGCCGGGCTGAGGACGCGACGCGGAAACAACGGCTTGCCCGAGCCCAGCGTGACCGATCCCACCTGAATGATCAGCTCGTCGAGAAGCGAGGCATCGTAGAACTGTCCCGCAAGCTCGCCGCCGCCGACGATCCAGATGTTTTTCCCGTTCGCCGCGTGACACATCTCTGCATGCACCGGACGAACATCGCCGTTCATGAACTTGACGTTTGCGTCTGGCACCGCGGGCAGGCTGCGATGTGTGAACACCCATGCGGGTTGGGTGTACGGCCAAGGAGACCCGGTCTCAGCCGCAACGGCGTCCGCGTTTCTCAGAATCCACTCATAGGTCGTCGCGCCCATCGCCAAGGCGCCCACTTCTTCGATGAACTCTGGATAGCTCGAGTCCTGCACGCTCCCCAGCGGAAACAGCCACTCCACTGAGTCGTTCTCGGTGGCGATGAGCCGTCCAATGTCGAAGCAACGTAGTACTGCGTCTTCACGTACAGATCCTGGTCAACTGCCGCGCGTGCGCATCCCTTCGTGCTCGGCAGCCAGGGTTTGAGGACTTCCACGCCCCTCTGGCGACCTCGACGTGCTGCGCGCGTACAGCCAGCCACTTCGCCGGTATCGTGCACGTCTTGAGCGGATCATCATTTCCACGGCGCACCCTCCTCCGCGACCGCCTTCACGCGGAAGGCTGCGATGCGTCGAATCAATGTTAGAGGCAGCGGCTCCCCCAGAGGAAACTGCACCGTTCCGCCGGAGGTCTTGTATGCCCCTAGCTCTTTGGCAAAGGCATCGATCGCTGCAACCGTAGGATGCAGGCTGATGTGGTTCCTATGCGCCGCGAAAATGAAAAGTATGGTGTCGTAGGACAGCGCGGGCTTGCCCCACTTGAGGCTCTCTGTGGCACCGGGCGCAGCGTCACGCAAGCACTGCTGCATTTCACGGAGCCTGCATTGCGCCATCTCGGGTGCAGCAGCGATGTACTCATCGACGCTCTCGGGTCTTGCCTTGGTACGACACACGACCACCACCCCGCTGCATTCTGCCAGTACACGGCGGATCTTCGGCCCCAGATAGAGCCTTGAAGGCAACCTGACGATGCACCAACAAGCGCAACGAATGTCACTATGAGGCTGTAAGCTCTAGGCCGTAGCGCTGGCAAGTGTGCATTGCGCGTATTGGCCCGAATGCCAAATCCGAACCCTACGAGCGCCTCACACCGCAGTCGGCCTGTAGTTCGCAATATCCGCCTGGACACCGAGCCGCGCCATGAACGCTTGCGGATTAAAACCGTTCTCGGCGTGCACCTTGGTCACCGCCTCACGTGCAGCATCGATGGCCGCTTGGCTTTCCCATTCGACGATCGTCACGATGTTGAAGCGCCCCGGACCCGCGATCTGCTCCAGGATCACATCTCGAACGAAGCCGGGCTGCTGTCGAAGTATCCGATGCGTGGCATCCACCTTTTGCAAGAATTCCCCTCGTACTGCCTGCGGCACCACGAACTTGTCCACCCGATAGATACGATTGTTCTCCGACATCGAACATCCTAGTTTGGTTAAGTGCACCCGGCCGCCAAATGAAGCGGTGCGTCAGTTCCTGGGAATAAGCCGGGCTGAAAAGCTCTTCGCACCTTCGCCCTAGCAGCCCCGGCCTCGACTCCGCTACTCCGTCTCCATCGTCACCGGCGTGAGATTGTCATCGGAGTTGCGATCGATGCGCTTGTTGTACGGATCCACTCCGACGAAACGTGGGGGCTTGTCTACGACGAGCGTGACAACTTGCTCGCCCGATTTTATAGGCTGACGTTGCATCAGCAAAACCGCTTCTCTCGTATAGCCCTTCTTGCCGGGCTCGACGGCGAATGCCCCGACATCGAACAGCTCGTCGAGTGGAACTTCCGTTTCCCTGCCTTGCCCGTCGGCGTAGAGCTTGCGCCCATGCACTTTGAAGGCGACTTCGTAGCGTCCGTCGGGCAAGCGGCGTGCCCGTGCGTCGCTCGCTCGCACGTCGTATAACGTGATGCGTTCGAACAGATCCGCGATGAGCTGATCGTGCTCCGGGCCTGCCTCTTCCCGAAGCAAGCGCAGAAAGTCTGTGGATGACGGATACGGCGCCGGCTTGAAGGCGAACTGCTCCAGTAGACGGTGCAATGCTCGATTCACGACCTCCTCGCCGACCACCTCCTTGAGCCAGTACATGGCGAGTGAGCCCTTTTGATAGTGAATGTAAGGTTGGTTCTCCACACGAACCAGCGGCAACTCCTCGAGGATCTCTCCACCGCGGCTGCGCAGGTGACCATCGAGCTCGCCTTTCAGGAACTTGCGAATCTGTTCCGGCCCATACAGCGCCTCCATGACGAGCAGCGCGGAGTACTGAGCTAATGTCTCAGAAAGCAACGTCATGCCCTGCTTGTACGCGCCGATGATCTGGTGCGCCCACCACTGATGAGCCACCTCGTGCGCAGTCACGTAGGTCACGAGATCGATCATCTCATCGCTGCGCTGCTCGTCGTAGTTTTGGATGAATCCGATCCGCTCCGAGTACGGCACGGTGTTGGCGAACGACTGCGCGAAGCTCTCGTACGCAGGAAACTCGAGAATCCTCAGCTGATGAAATTGAAAAGGCGAGAAGCGTTCGCTGAAAATCTCCAGCGAACGCTTCATCGCATCCAGCATGTGCTGCACGTTGTGCTCGTGCTCGGGGTGGTAGTACACCGCCAGCTCCACCGTCTTCCCATCCCGATCACGCCATGTGTCTTTCTTCTGCGCGTAACGCGCCGATTGGATCGAGAAGAAGTGCATGATCGGGGCGTCCGTTCGCGTCACGAGCGTGCGGCGGCCGTCCCGCACGGTATCGCTCACCGTGTAGCCGGGCGCAATCGGCGTTTGGTCGATGTCCGTCGTGAGCGTCAGCTCTGCCGTCACCCAATCGCTATCGCGGCGCAGATAATGAAATTCGTTGGCAGCCTCATCCTCGAGCTTCGCAGGACGCAACTCGGGCGGCAGTCCGTGCTTGCGTCGTTTGGCGCGGTCCTGCAGCAACCCGTCGCGATCCATGCCGATCGTAGGGGCGATCTCGTAGTTGTTGAGGAACGTGCCGTTCTCGACGATGCGTGTCAGCGGATTGTCGTTCGGGAACCCGCGTTCCTCTAGCAGTGTTTCGAAACGCAGTTGCCGGCGTTCGCCCGGCTGCATCGGCGTTGCAAGCTCATAAATGCGATAGTTGAATCGTGCGTATTCCTGCTTGAGCGCACCACCCTCGAGCTCGAGCGTTTGCATCGCGAGCTGCCGTGGTCAACGCACGTGCACTTCCGATAACGGCATTCCCGTGCGATTTTCGAGCGTGTACTCACCCTTCGTGATCGCGCGGACTTGCTTCGGGTACAGATCGACGGCCAGCTTCACATCAATGATCCGCGGCTGCGGCGTGCTCTCGAAGTGCAGCAACGTTCTCTCGAAGTCGGCGGCGTATTCGTCCAGATCGTTCTCGGTGAGATATTCGTTGAGAACGTTCGTGTTGTAGAAGATGTATCCGCCGAGCAGAACCCAAGAAACCGCGGCGGCTGCAATGATGCGGCCCGGAGCGCCGCGCAGGCGCGCCGGCAAGCGACGCAGTCGCGGTCTCAGGCTCGTTTCGACTCCGCGCCGCCACAACAAGTGGGCCAGGACGAGCAGGATAAGCGCAAAGCCCAACCAATAGGCTTGGAACCATGCCCGCCCGATCCAAAACCGCCCCATGCCGTTCATGTCAGAGAGTGGCACCGCGGGCGAACCACCGTAGTGATAAAGGTTGTGCTCGAAGCCGGCGCCGCTCAGGGCCACACCGGCGACGATATAGACGAGCATCACCGCCCAACCCAATGCTTTGTGCGGAACGAGCGCTTGCACGAACACCGAGAGAATCGCGAGCAACACAGCGGCAATGACCCCGGGCACGATGAACCACCAGAGGTACGCTGCAAGCTCGATCCGCGTGTAGCCGTGGTAGAGCTGAAAGGCGATGGCAGCCAGCGTCGCCACGACGAAGGACGCCGTCAGCACCAGCACGATCGCTGCAAATTTCGGCACCATGAAGGCCCAGTTCGGTGCTGCAGTCGCATCCACGATCTCGTGAATGCGTCGCTCCCGGTCGCGCCACACGAGCTCGCCGGAGTAGTAGATCGCAATGATGATCGGAAACAGCGTGAAGGCTCCCTGCAGCGCTTCAACCATTGCGCGCGTCACGGGGAAGTACTGCGTGCCGTGACTCTCCACCGCCGTCGCAAGCGTGCCCAGGGTGTTGAGCACGCCGAGCGCCAGCAAGACGAAAAATGCCGGGCTCTTGAAGACGAAAGCCATGTCGAAGCGCGTCAGCGCAGCGAATTGCCGCCACTTCGTCCTCCGATCGGCCCGCGGAGAAACCGGCAAGTACGGCGCAGCCGGCGGCGTTTCCGCCCCCTTCGCCCGCCGCGATTTGCGCACCTTGGCGCCCTTCGCATCGAAACGGAAAAGCGCATAGGCCAGCACGAACAGGGCGGCCGCCACCCCGATCCATAGCAGTCGGTTGTATAGCAGGAGCCCTTGAACCGGCGGCAGCTGCGTACTGCGCTCCGCGGCGGTCCAGTAGCGTGTCTCGAGGGCAAGCGAACCCAGCGCGAACGGGTCCGACAATGCGCTCCACGTCTCGAGCTCCGGCTCGGCGAGCAACACCTGCGCGGTGAGGTAGCCGACCAGGAATGCGACGACGCCGACATACGTCCACATCATGGAGCGTGTCGCCGTTGCCAGCGCGAAAAAGCCGGCTCCTGCGACCAGCAACGTCGGCGCCGTGTAGATGAACAATGCGTATACGTAATGCGAGAGCACCAACGGCCCGACCTTCTCGACGTCGAGCCACGGCATCAGAGCACCGATCAATACTGCGAGCGGCACGCTCGTCATGACGATGAGCGCCACCAGCCACGCGCCAAGAAAGCGTCCGACGAGATAATTGAACTTTGTGATGCGCGTGGAGCGTACGATGGGCGCGAAACCACTTTCATCGTCGCGAATGACTGCGTTGGCGACGAACGCCGTCAGCACGAAGATGCCGAAGACGTTCATGATCGCGACGGTCTGGAGCAGCGCGTATGGAGAATTGACGTGGACGTTGCCCGGCGCGCCGATCTGTATCTGGTCGATTGTCACCGAGCCGAACGTCAAGAGGAAGAACAGCGCGTAGCTGACCAAGAAGAGCGGCGTGCGCAGCTGATAGCGCAGCTCAAAGGTGACGATTCGCCACAGCATTCGGTCTCCTCAGGCCGCCACCGCGCGCCGCCGCGTGCTGGCGAGTGTCGCGAAGTACAGATCCTCGAGCTCCGCTGCAACCGGCTCGAAGCCGTGCTCCGGCGCCTCGTCCGCGACGACGTGGATGACCGTCTGGCCTGCACGCAAACGAGTGGAGATCACGTTCATGCGGGCACGATAGTCCTCGAGCTCGGCCTTGGGGATGGTCTTCTGCCAGACACGGCCTTTGAGGCGTGCAATCAACTCCGTCGGTGCACCCACCTGCACGATGCGACCATCAACGATGATCGCCGTGCGCGAGCACAGATCCGTGACGTCGTCGACGATGTGCGTCGAGAGGATCACGACGATGTTCTCACCGATCTCCGCAAGCAGATTGTTGAAACGGTTTCGCTCCTCCGGATCGAGCCCGGCAGTGGGCTCATCGACGATGACGAGCTTCGGATTACCCAGCAACGCCTGCGCGATGCCGAAGCGCTGGCGCATGCCCCCTGAGAAGCCGGCCACGGGAAGCTTGCGGACGTTCCAGAGATTGACTTGTGCCAGGAGCGTTTCAACGGCTTCCTTGCGCTCCGCTCGATTCGCGATGCCTTTCAATACTGCGAGATGGTCGAGAAGATCGTAGGCCGACACCCGCGGGTAGACGCCGAAGTCCTGAGGCAGGTAGCCAAGCATCGCACGCAGTCTCTCTGGCTCCGCGAGCACATCGATGTCGCCGAAACGAATGCTTCCCTGCGACGGCGTCTGCAGTGTTGCGATGCACCGCATGAGCGTCGATTTGCCGGCTCCATTGGGCCCGAGCAGGCCGAACATCCCTTTTGGAATCTCGAGCGCCACGTTATCCAGCGCTCGTGTGCCCGTGGGGTAGATATGAGTCACGCCCGAGAGACTGAGCATCGTTTCTCCAATCCAGACTGTCGGCAGTACACCATCGGGCGCTGGTAGCGCGTCAGAGCGCTCGTATCTTAACGCTCCGAAACCGAACTTCCCGTCCGCCGTCTTGCAACACGATACGGCCTCGGGCGTTTTCTCCAAAATCAATCAACGCATGCAACGGACTGGCCGCGACGGCCTTACGATATGCGGGCGAGCCGCGCACGTACTCGAGCACCTTCACGCCGTTCAACCAGTGCTCCACGCGACTGTCGAAATGGGCGACGATGCGGGCGTGTTGCCACTCGCCGACTCGCGGTGCGAGCCCGAGATTGGGCATCAGCTGCTTGCGAGGAAGGACACCGAACAACGAGCCCAACGTATTCGAAGTGATGACACCGCGTGCAAGATCTGGATCAACGGCATCGTCCCGCAGCTGATACTCGAGACCGAGGAAGGGGGATGTTGGCGTCACCGAACGGTCAGGCACGAAGTACACGATGCCGCTGTCGGCACCCGGCGAGAGCTTGAATTCGAGCTGCAGCTCGAACGCCGCATATTGATCCTCTGTGACGATGTGCTCGCCTTTACCGCCGCTCAACAGGACGAGCTCGCCGTTCTCGACCTTCCATCGTCGCGTCGGGAACGAAGCGCCATCGACCCCCCTCCAGCCATCGGTCGTACGCCCGTCGAACAGCAAGCGCCAGCCTTGACGCCGTTCGATGTCGCTCAGATCGTTGGGTATCAGGTTGCGCACGAAGAGCGTTTCCACCGGCGGCGTTGCAGCGGTCGTCTCGCGCAACCTGATATTGCGCCACAACGTGCGGCGATCGACTTCGTCAGCTCGCTCGATGCTGTGGATCTGCAGCGCGATGAAGCCTTCGCTGGAGACCGCGTCGATGACATGCGCAACGGGCACGTCGTTCACCCACGTGTGAATCGTCGTGCCGATTGCCTCGATGCGGAAGCGATTCCATTCCTGTGGCCGGTACACGCCGCGGGCGCTCGGATTGAGAGTCAACGGGTACAGCCAACCGCGGCGTTGCTCATCGTATATCCCGCCGCTCCATGCGCGCTCGAAGGGATCGATTTCCACCTGATATCCGAACACACGGCCCTCGTTGTAGCTCGGATCGGTCGCGCTGCGGATCTGCACGCCACTGTTGGCGGGACCACCGTCCTGTTTCACTTCGAACTCGAGCACGAAGTCGCGGTATGTCTCGTCCGTTGCGAGAAAGCTATTCAAAGAATTCAGGCGTGTCGTGCCGACGATGGCGCCGTCGATCACCTCGAAAAAGGCTGTGCCGCTCACTTGCTTCCAGCCGCGTAGCGTCTTGCCGTCGAACAGCGTGACCCATCCCTCCTCGTCCGCCGCCAGCACTGTTGCAGCGCAGGCGAGACAACCGAGCATCAACGCGGGCACGGACCAGGGCCTCGGAGCTCGGGCCGCGGGTGAAGCTTGGTGTGACTGCTGCGCACTGAACGTCATGGCGTCGCGTCAAGTGATTGCTGATTCGTGACTTGCTGGTCGTGCGCATCACCACCTACAGCTACCGCCGACAACCTACAGCCTAACCATCAATTCATCGGCTCGAGCTCCGCTTCTGTCCACGGCTCGTGCCGCCTTTCCACTTGTCCTCGCACGATTCGCACCTGCTCTCGCGTGACCGGCGAGGATGCGTGTCCCCACGAGCGGCGTACATAGGTCAGAATGGCCGCGATCGTCTCGTCATCCAGCGATCTCAGCGGCGGCATCGTCGATTCTCCGCTCGTCTTGCCGTTGAGCACGATGCGTATCAATGCATCTGCCCGTCCGGTCACCCAACGCGAGCCCACCAGACCTGGCGCGACACCGTCTTGGCCTTTCCCATCCACTTGGTGGCAAGCGGCGCAGACAGCGTATTCCTGTCTACCTCGCTCGTAACGCTCGCGCTCCTCCGGATCCAGCGAAGCGACTGCTGTGCGCGTATCGATGTGCAACCCTTCCCATCGCAAGTATTCGAGCGCTGCGCGTGCACGAGGTGCATGTTTGCTCGCGCCCTTGGCAAAGGCAATGAGCGTCTTGGGCGCCTTCGGCAGAAACGCCACCCGCTGTCTACCGGGTGAGCCTGGGATGAAACGCTCAATGGCGGACAAGATCACGTCGTTCAACCATTCCTGTGTATCGCTCAGTTGCGCCAGCAAGCGATCGATGTCGGCTGCACGACCGGACTGGAGCACGGCCGCACCAAGCGATACGAGCACCGGTGCGATCTCCGGACGCGAGCCAGGCGGACTTCTCAGCAAGCGCAGAAACATGTCGAGCTCGCGACCGGCGACGCTGCTGGCGATGGCATCCGCCATGTAAGGCCGGTCGCCGACGGTGACAGCGAGGTTCGCGAGCAGCTCGTCGGCTTCTCTCGCTGGGGCCGCACCGAGCGACAACGCGAGCTGCTGCTGGAATGCAAGCTCGGTCCACGCCGCCCGCGCTTTCAATGCTGCCAACGCGCGGCGAGCATCTTGTGCGAGAAACTTTTCCGCGAGCTGGGCACCCGCCACCGCCACGCGCACTTCAGGATCGCGCAACGCGTGCGCGACCGAGTCCCAGTCGAGCGCGTCCAGACCTTCGAGCGTCCACAAGGCATGGAGCCGTGCGAGCGCCGAACGCGAGGTGCGCACCATCGTGCGCAACAGCGACGCCGCCTGTGTGTCGGCTCGCTCGACCAGGACCCGCTGCGCGGTTTCGCGCCACCAGCCGTTCTCGTGCTCGAGCGCGGCCACGAGCTCTTCGCGCGTCGCCTCCGCGAGCTTGGGAACGCGCAGCGACGGCGCCCCTTCCGGCACGATGCGGTAGATACGTCCCATGCCGATCGGCGATTCGAGCCCGCGCTCGATGATTTGATTGCGCAGGTAGGTCGTTACGAAGATGCGATGCTGAATGATGCCGCGGTACATATCGACGACGTACAGTGCGCCGTCCGGGCCGTTGTACAGATTGACGGGACGGAAACGCTCATCTGTCGAGGTGAGAAACTCTGTGCGCTCATAGGCATTGCGCGCGCGCGGAATACCGTCGTGCTCTTCGACGAGGATACGCTTGACGAGATTGCCGGCCGGCTCCGCGATGAATGCGTTCCCGTAGAAGCTCGGCGGGAACAGCGAGCCGCGGTAGATGAGCGGACCGCACGCCGCTGTGACGACCGGCAGCGTGCCGTCGTGGCGCAGCATCTTGTAGCCGCGGTTGACGCCGGTCGTGATGCGACCTGGCCAAGTCGGCAGCTCCGTCGGCGCGGCAAGCTGCACGTTGATGCCCAACGGATCGACGACGTTGGGATTGCGCCGCAGGTACTCGGCCGGCAACACATCCATGCGCAGCGGATCGCTGTTCGAGTTGTAGAACAACCGTCCGTAATCGTCCTGGGTGATGCCCCACTGTCCGCGGAAAGCCGTCTGCTCGGCGCGCCATTGTCCTCGTTCATAGCGATAACGCACGGTGTGGTTGGCGCTGTAGATCCAGTTGTCCAGTCCCCACATCAGACCGTTGGCCGCGTGCTCGGGGTTTGCAGGATCGCCGTAATCGTTGGCGATCTCGATTCGTTCGTCGGCCTTACCGTCGCCGTCGTTGTCCTTCAGGAGCCATAGATGCGGAGGCTCGGCGACGAGCACGCCGTCGGCAATCGGTGCCACTGCGCGCGGCAAGACGAAGCCGCCGGCAAACTCAGTACGCTTATCCATGCGTCCGTCGCCGTCTGTGTCTTCGAGCGCGGCGATCGTCCCGACCGGCGCGTCTTCTCCGATACCGTCGACATTCGGCATGTATCCGCGCATCTCGACCACCCAGATGCGCCCGTCCGCGCCGAAAGTCATGGCGACCGGATCAAAGACGAGCGGATCGCTCGCAACGATCTCGATGCGAAACCCAGGCGGAAGCTTGAACGTCCTGAGCGCTTCTTCTGCCGACAGCGCGGGGGCCGGTGGAACCTTTAGGTGTGGAGGCGGAGGAGGTTGGATTTCACCTTCGCGATCTCCGCTTTGCGCCCAGCCGATCGCGCTGGCAAGCAAGGAGAAAGCAATAAGAGCCGGATGCGATCGATTCGGGCGCTGCATGACGCTACATACGTGTATGGAAATCCCCGCGCAAGCGCGCATCGCGCGCGACCGCTATGTGAGCTGTAACGACCTCGCCACCGGCAAGTCGGCGACTGTAGCAGCGATATGACCTGCTCGCACGACCCTGGCTCTTTGACGGCCGATACTGCGATTCTGCAGCATCTCGGCTACGCTGCCGGGAATCGAAGGAATAGAAATGAACGCCGTCGTGCTCTGGGTTCTCGCCATTGCTTTGATGTTGGTGGGCGCACTCGGCGTCGTACTGCCGGCATTGCCAGGCGTGCCGCTCATGTTCGCCGGCATGGTGCTCGCGGCGAGCATCGACGACTTTCAGCGTATCGGTTGGCTGACGCTCACGATCCTGGGTTTTCTGACGCTGCTGGCAGTTGTGGTCGACTTCGCTGCATCCGTGCTCGGTGCCAAGCGCGTCGGTGCGAGCAGGCGCGCGCTCTGGGGCGCAGCGCTTGGCGCGCTCATCGGCCTGTTCTTTTCGCTGCCGGGCTTGGTGCTCGGTCCGTTCATCGGCGCCGTCGTCGGCGAGTTGACGGTGCACGGTAGAGTGGACCGCGCAGGGCGCGTCGGCATCGCAACCTGGGTCGGGCTGATTTTCGGGACGTTGTTCAAGATCGCAATCGCGTTCTCGATGGTCGGCGTGTTCGTGCTCGCGTACTTGATCGATTGATGGACAACGTCACACACACCCTGATCGGCGTGCTCGCCGGCGAAGCGATAGGAACCGCAACGAAGTCGTCGTACAGAGGGCTGCTGCCATCTGAGCGGCGGAACGTGCTCGTGACGACGATGGCGATCGGCAGCAACCTACCGGATCTGGATTTCCTGTATTCCACCGTAACCGGTAGCAAGCTCGATTACTTGCTACACCATCGCGGCCACACGCACACCTTCGTGGTCGCGCTCGTGATCGGGGTGTTGCTATGGGCAGCGTGTGAGCTCTGGGCACGGCGGCGCAAACTCTCGCTCGCGCGCATCGATCGGCTCAGCATCCTGGGGGCATCCTTGCTCGCGCCCACGCTGCACATACTCATGGATGCAACCAATAACTACGGCGTGCATCCATGGTGGCCGTTCGACAATCGCTGGCTCTATGGTGATTCGGTATTCATCGTCGAGCCGTTGCTGTGGGCCAGCATCGCGCCGATTTGGTTCCTACTGCGGACCAAGGTCGCACGTGTGGTGGTCGCACTGCTCTGGTTCATTAGCATCGGCCTCGTGTTCATCACCGGCATGGTGCCGATGCCGTTAGCGTTCGCTTACCCGGCACTCCTGGCGGCACTGCTCTACGCTGGATCGCGACTTCGTCCGAGCGTCGCCATCGCGATGGGCATTGCAGTATGGAGCAGCGTCACCATCGGCTTCATGCTCCAGAGCGCGGCTGTCGGCAGACGAGTCGATACACTTGCCGCACGGCAGTTTCCGCAGGCTCGTACGCTCGATCGCGTCCTGACGCCGATGCCCATGAATCCGATCTGCTGGGAGCTGATACTGATTCAAACGGAATCCGACGCGTTGGTGCTGCGCCGGGCGATGTTCTCGATGGCACCGCAATGGCTGCCGGCCGCAAGCTGTCGTGGACGAGGTCTTCACGGGCCTGTCACCGCGCCGCTCGAGCCGATTGCAGCCCCGAGCACTTCCGTCGTGCAGTGGCACGGCGAGGTTCGCTCATCGCTCCAAGCACTGACGAGCGCTTGGGAGCAGAACTGTCGCGTCGCTGCCTTCATGCGATTTGCGCGCGCTCCCTGGCTTGCGCGCGTCGGCGACTCCGACGTCATCGGCGATCTTCGCTACGACCGCCAAGCCAAGCTCGGATTCGCCGAGATTGAAATAGAGTCGGACGCCGAGGCGTGCCCTCATTGGGTTCCACCGTGGGTGCCACCGCTCCAAGTGTTGTCCGGGCTGCACGCGCCGCGCACTTCTGCGGATCGCTCGAGCGAGTGACCACCGCTTGTGATCTCGCTGTGCTGCGCAACTAAGCGTCGCGGTAGGCTTGCTGTCGGGGATCTTTCCTCAACGGCAAGGCGTTCTGTGTGCCAACACCTGGCATACGACGATAAAGATGTTGTCTCGTCGCGCGCTGCCGATGATGGCTTGGCACAGTCTCGCGATGCTCGCGCTCGCTTGTCTGCCAGTCATCAAGCTCGCGGCACCCTGGTGGAGCATACCGAAGCGCGAGCTGCTGCCGGCCGTGTTGC
Source organism: Gammaproteobacteria bacterium (assembly GCA_017577615.1). Taxonomy (GTDB): domain Bacteria; phylum Pseudomonadota; class Gammaproteobacteria; order Steroidobacterales; family Steroidobacteraceae; genus Steroidobacter. Next base: position 567,257 of record PKRE01000001.1, read on the forward strand.
TCATTGGAGCATATGCAGCGAGCGCGCTCATCTCCGCAGCGTTCATCCGCGGCGAGGGGCGCGCAGCGGCAGGACACGCTTTGCTTGTCACGATGAGCGTCTTCGCACTATGCCTGCTGGGCATGCTGCTGCTCAATGTGACGACTCCGCGCTATCTGCTTCTGCCGATTTTTGCCGCCGCGGTCACGCTGATCCCCCTGTCGAGGATCGGGCCGCGCGCGCGTCACTTCGGCTGGCTCGCTCCCTCGATTGCAAGCGCGGCCGCGTTGCTCTTTACCGTCCGCGTGCTCGCGTTCCAGCCTGCGACGCCCGGTCTGGAGATCGAGCGCACCTTCGTGAGCACCGCGTTCTACACGCTGCAAGTCACCGCCTATAAGCACCTGGTGCCAAAACCGGCAACACGCGGCGGAGGGCTCGACCTGCTCGGGAATCGCATCTTACTCGGCACGGGCGACGGTCGTCTGTACTTGTTGGATCTGAGCACAGGGACGGATGCCGTCGATGTACAACCGCTTCCCACAACCGTGCCGGCCAACCGTGAGGAATTCGCCGCCGCCTTCGGCGGCAGTGCACGCGAGCCAACTCGCTCGTCGGAGTGGAGCGCCGAGGGACAACCCACTGTGCAAACGTGGCGCTTTCGCGTCGCCGATGTCGTGGCGCGAGAGCACGGCGATCTCGTGCAGCTATACGCATCGCATCATTACTGGCATCCCGATGCTGGCTGCTTCGTTGTGCGCGTTTCGACGATCGAAGCATCACACGCAAACCTCGTGGATTCGTTGCGCGACGCGCGATGGCGAACGCTCTACGAAACATTGCCCTGTATCCCGATGACAGGCGAACGCCGCATGCGCGGCAAGCATTTATTCAAGGGCGAAGAGGTCGGCGGTCGTCTGGCATTCCTCGACGACGACACGCTGCTGCTGACCGTCGGAGACCATGGCTTTCATGGCACGGCATCGCACGATGTTTTCTCTCAGGATCCGAGCAGCGCATACGGCAAGACCATCCGCATCGACTTGCGAAGCGGCGCTGCTCGAGTCTTCACGGCGGGCCATCGTAACCCGCAAGGCTTGTTTATCGGAGCGGATGGACGCGTGTGGCTCACCGAGCATGGTGCGCAAGGTGGAGATGAGCTCAACTTGCTGACGGAAGGAGCCAACTATGGTTGGCCCTACGTGACATATGGCACCGACTACGGCGCCACAGCATGGCCGCTGACACGTGATCAGAACCGCCACGACGGCTTCGTGCAGCCGGTTTTTGCGTGGACCCCGAGCGTCGGCATATCGAATCTCGTTCAAGTCACGGGCGACGCGCTGGAGATTTGGCGAGGTAATCTGCTCGCCGGCTCGCTTGCGACACGCTCGCTGTATCGATTGGTGCTCGATGGCGATCGGGTCGTGCTCAGCGAGCCCATCCCGCTCGACAGGCGCGTGCGCGATGTTCTCGAGCTGCCCGACGGTCGACTATTGCTGTGGGCGGACGACGGCTCGCTGCTGCTGATGGAGCAGGCCCGCGACTCGAATGGCGCCGCGTCGTTTGCCTCGCTCTGCCTGGGCTGTCACAGGATTGAAGATGGTCGCGACCACAGGATCGGGCCAGACTTGTTCGGTGTGGTTGGCCGCAAGATCGGACACGTGCCTGGATTCGACGAGTTTTCCCCTGCGCTGCGAGCACATGCAGGTCACTGGACACGCGAGCGTCTCGATGCGTTTCTACGCGATCCGCAGGCATTCGCACCAGGCACGACGATGGCGTTCCCCGGCATCCACGACGCAACCGTGCGCGCGCAGATCATCGAGTACTTGGCGAACCCCAGCAGCACGATCGCAGCACGCCGGTGATGTCGGGGCGCTAGGCTCTGGGCTCTGGGCGCTGGAAATGCAGGGCGCTAAACGTAGCAAACATCTCTCCAGCCTCCATTCCCCAGCCCTAATCAGCCTCTCACGTCCGATCAGGAAAGTGAGCCAGAATCTCCGCGACGATGGCCCGCGCTGCCTCCTCGCTGAGCTCCGGCTCTGACAGCGACACGTCCAACGCGCCGCTCCAGATCTGCGCGTTCTTCGCGGTGTCGACAACGTCGAGTGTCAACGTGGCACGGTAGCGATCTTGCCGGCCGATCGGCAGACTCACGCCAATGCCGCCGCCCATCCCGCGCGAACCGCCGCTCGCGCCCACTCCGACTCTGGGCTTCGGCGTCGGCCGCTCGTACGCAGAGAAGATATACGTGATGCGGCAGTCGGGCGCGTCCTGCTCAAGGCTGTATCCTTTACGCTCGAGCTCGGCCAGCGCGGCCGCACGCACTCGTCGATCGGTCAGCGACTCGGGATCCTTGGTCTGAGACAACCAACCGAACGTGCGGCATCGCGTGAGGTCGACGTCGGCGGCTCGGTCCACGCGGACCTCCGACGTCGTGGCGCATGCGCAAAGAACGAGCGCCATGCTGAGCATGAGGGTCACTTTGCGCATCATGAGCGCTCGTCCGTCGTCTGCTTCTCGATCACGATGGAGCCACGAATGACGAGCGCGGCAATGGCGCCGATCGCCGCAAGCTGCGGCGCGAGCAGCGTGCCGACGACGCCTACGCTCAACGGCACATCGATCAAGACCCGACCTTCTTCGTTCTTGATCACCAGCCGCCGCACGTTGCCCTCGCGGAGAATCTCCTTGATCTTCGCGAGCAAGGTGTCGCCGCTGAATTGAAACTCTTCGGTCTTGCTGTTCGTCATGCCGTCACTCCCAAGTCCGCGCCACGAAGATCGCCTCACCCGATCAGCGCCTTGAGCCTCGCGTGTCCAGCTCGCGACATCGGCAGCTTCGTGCCGTCCGCGAGAATGGCGAGCCAGCTGTCCTTGCCGTACAGGTCGATGCGCGCAAGGCGTTCGACGTTCACGAGGAAGGATCTATGAATGCGCACGAAACGCGTCGGATCGAGCTGAGTTTCGATCTCGCTCATCGTTTGCTGCTTGCGCAGCCGCTTGCCGCCGGTCACGAAGCACAGGTAGTCGTCCTGCGCTTCGATGAAGTCGATGCGATCGACGGGTAATACGTATATCCAACCTTCATGACGAATGAGAACACGCTCGAGGCTCCGCCCCGGCGGGCGCGCGGCGAGCGCCAGCTCCGCTGCCGACGGCACCGACAGCTTGGCGCGCAAGCGTTCGCGCGCACGCTCGAGCGCTGCGACGAGCCGTGACGGCTCGACCGGCTTGAGCAGATAGTCCACCGCATGCACTTCGAACGCGCGCAATGCATACTCGTCGTAGGCGGTCGTGAAGATCACCGCCGGTGCCCGCTCGCCGAGCAACTCGAGCACCTCGAAACCGGATAGCTTCGGCATCTGGATATCGAGAAAGACGAGATCGGGAGCGAGCTGCTCCACTAGCTTGACAGCCTCGAAGCCGTTCGCCGCCTCGCCGACGATCTCGACGTCCGCGATCTGCCGCAGATGCTCGCTCAAGATCGAGCGTGCGAGCATCTCGTCATCTACGATCAACACGCGCACGACACACCAATCCGATATTCCTGCTGAGCCTGCCGAGCCGATATCGTGACAGATCACGCATGCGCCGTACCGATCCCGGGTGCGGTCGAATCCGTCTCCTCGTATTCCACTGGCAACAAGAGAGAAACGCGAAAGCGATCGTCCGCGGCGTCGACATCCACGCTGGCACGATTGCCATACAACGTCTCGAGACGCGCCTGCACGTTGGCAATGCCGACGCCAGCGCCACGCGACGGCGGTCGATCCGGATCGCAAGGATTGTCGATGACGATCTCGAGCAAACCGTCCCTGCGACGCGCGTCGATGCGCACCTCGCCACCCTCGATCAGATGCGCGACACCGTGATGAACGGCATTCTCGACGAGGGGCTGAAGGATCAACGGCGGTACGCGCATCTGCCGGACCTCGCCTGCCACATCGAAGCGTGTACGCAGCCGCTCACCGAAACGCACGCGCTCGATCGCGAGAAAGGTCTCAACCAGGGCCATCTCCTCGGACAATGCGATCGCCTGCTCGCGCGCCAGTGTCAGACTCTTGCGAAAGAACTGCGCCATCAAGAAACACATCTGACGAGCGGCCGCTGCGTCTTGACCGATGAGCGCGGCAACGGAGTTCAAACTGTTGAACAAGAAATGCGGGTCGAGCTGCGCGCGCAGTGACTTGAGCTCGGCTTCGCGCGCATGGACCTGCAGCTCGAGCGCATGACGCTCGGCAGCGCGGGAGCGCTGGAACGCATCCGCCAGGTAGTGCCCCAGCACCGCGAACACGATGCCTATCGCGCCGGCGACTACCAGCAGCGGAATCGTGCCGATCGCGGAATCCGGATAAGTCTGTCCGGGCTCTTGCAGCCACATGGCCCAGCCGTAGGCAAGCGCAAGCCAGATGAGCAGCACTACCGTTCCCGCGCCGAACCAGGAAAGCGCCATGCGCACGAGCGGGGTCCCGGGCGGCATTGACTGCACGAGATACCAGAACGACAGCGACTGCATCCCGAGCAAGACAGCAAGCGGCACCGCGAACTTGAGCGCCCAGACAACCTGCACGCCGCTGCCGTAAGCCAGCACGACGGCAATCAGCAGTCCGAACACGACCCACACGGCGATATACAACGCGAGACGAACGCGACGTGTGAGGATCGGATGCATCGTCAGTTCTTCACTTCGATGCCGCTCATCAAGTTTAACCCGCGAACGATGAGCGTCTTGGTCGGAACGACTCGCGAGGGTTTACGGTTATCGACGAAGCCGCCGATGAGCGTGGTCACTTGGCTGGAGACGGTCCAGTCGGGCGGCACGAGAATTTCGATGCCGCCCCAAAACGCGAATACATCCAGGAACGCTCGATCGCCCTGCATGGACACATCGCGCAAGTCGAGCTTGATGCCGCCCATCAGAGCTGTCAGGTCGCCGCCGCTGAACGGATGCATCACAGGATGAAGATCGCAGTACGACATGAAGGCGGAGGAACGGACGAACTCAGGAGATGCGCTCGCACCCAACATGCGCGAGTTGTCCGTCGCGTTCGCCTGGTCGGCGGTGGCGTTTGCCTGCGACTCTTGCTTCGATGCGGACTCCTCCCGAGCACTGCACTGGATGAGCCGATAGCCGACGACCACCAGAATCCCCGGCAGGAGCAGGTCCCAAAAGCTGAGACCGATCCACTGCATGTTGTTCGCGAAGATCCAAGCACCCGCTGTGATGAGCACCCAGGGCCACGGGCTGCCGCGGCGCTGACGCGAGTCTCGCAACATGGCGATGCCGCCGGCGACGAGCGCCAGTGGCCACAGTCGGTGCAAGATCGACCATGCATCGATCCAGCCGAGATTGCCCACCAGCAACAACACGCCGATCGCCACCACGATCAGTCCCACGATCATGCGTGGCAGCAGCGGCGACTGATGCTCAGGTCGATTCACGCGCTGCCCTCGTGGTTCGAAGACCGCCTGCCACAGTGACCGGGATGTCGCCCTGCGCAACGGCGGTCGAGGTCGAAGATCACCGAGATGCCGGCTGCGATCACGAAGATCGGCCAGGCCGTCGTCCAGCTCAGACCATAGACATTGAAGACACTGATGAGGGCATAGACACCCGCAGCCAGCATCCACAGCCCCCCGGAGCGATCGAAAGACCGGCTCGGCCGCACGAGCCCCCACACACCCAACGCGATGAGCAGCAACGGGAAATACTCCCACAGGTGCCACGGCAGCCTGGCGCCGAGATTGGTCGCGAGCAAGACGCCACCCAGGGTGAACAAGACGATCCCGACCACCAACCGCGCCGATGGCGGAGAATCATTTTTTTCGGACATAACGCCTCCGAAAGTAGTCAGCCGCTCGGCGGCTCGTGAGACGAGCCGTACGTTACGACCGACCTCGGCACCGATCCAGCGTCAACCGGTGAACGGCAGGTTGTAACCGGCGAACGCGGCCTTTGGTGGGCTCGGGACTTGGGGCTAGGGCTCGGGGAACCGGTGCGCCCGCGCGCAGCGAACAGTAATCATTGACGGCGGAGGGGTGATGCGCGCTGCGCGCGCATGCCGAAAACGCCTACGGTCTCGGCCCATCAGGGCGTCAGCGGTACGCCTGCCCAGCGCAACACCGCGAGCGAGACATCCTGCTCACGACGCAGCTTCTTCATGAGCTCGATCAGTTGTGCAGACATCTTCTCGCGTTCGACTTGCTCGCCCAGGATGTCGCGTGCCGTCTGGTGCTGATAACTCACGACGGCGGCGCGCTCTGTGAGCGCGATCATGCTCGGCGAATCGGGCGCTACGGAGCGCTGTGCAATCCCAAGCCCTACTGCTTCGGCAGCGTATGTGTCGCCTTGTTGGAGAACCCGCGCGACATTGCGGCAACGCTCTGCGATCTGCACATCACGTGTTCGTTCTTCGCTGCACGACTTGGCGATCGCAGTCAACGAGGGCACGGCCAACGCCGACAACCACGCGGAAACGTCATTGATCGCGTTCGTGAGCGGTCCATTGAGAAGCTTCGGCGGAGGCGCCGTCGCCTGTGCGCTCAATGCCAACGCTCCCTGTGACAAGAGCGTGTTCCAGTACACATCGAAGCGATCCTCGCGACTCAGCGCTTCAAGGATGTGAATTTCTGCGGCGCGATCGTCCCGGGCCTGCGCACGCATGAGCGGACCTGCCCACACGACCCCATTGCCCGGATCCAACTTACGCAGTCGGCTTTCGTACACCTCCGGCTCGCAACGTGGCACATCGCCGCACAAGCGCGACGCCAGCCAAACGAGCTCCTTCTGCTCTGGTATCTGTCGTAGCGCTCGCTCGACGTGCGCGAGCGCGGCGATGGGATCGTTCTCGACCTGAGAGGCACGCAGCGCAGCCACGATCACATCACCCGAAGACACAGCTTGCGGCGCCCGTCGCCCCGGCGGCGGGTGAGGGGACGTGGTCGTCTCATCGGCAGACGGCGTCGCGCCGCATGCCATCAGCAGCGCACAGCAGAGAAGCTCCGCAATGAACAAGACGCGTCGCAGCATGGTGCTAAGTGTAGCCTGCGCCGTAGGCGCTCCACACGCTACGTGCACGGGGATCCGCAAGGGCGCTACGCCCCTTGAGCACAATCGCCACGGCAGGTCCGAGCGGACCGGGGGTGGTCACGCACACGACGCGCCGTGCGACAGCCTACAGCCAACTCGTGCGCAGCGGAGGCATCCGCGCCTCCTCCCAGCCCCGGGACCGCTCATGCGGCCGCCTTCTTCAGCGTCTCCCCACCGAGCGCTTGCACGAGGTCGGCGAGCATCCTCGAGAGCTCGCCGGTCATCAGCGCGAAATCCATGTCGAGTCGCTCCTCGGGCGAGACATCGTCGGCTTCGCCGCCGCTCTCTTCTTTTTCAATGTGGAGAAACTCGACACGCTTGATCTCAAGTTTTTCCGTGAGAACGAACGAGACACGGTCGTTCCAGGTCAGACCGAGACGCGTCGCCGACATCCCGGACTGCAGATAGGCGCGAATCTCTTTGCCTTCGAGCGGAAAGTGTGAGTAGCGGATCGTCGCTTTCGACTTGTCGCTCGCTTGCAACTGCAGGTCGTCGTCGATCGTGAAACGCAGCGGCGCGTCCCCCAGCATCAGCCACGATGCCATTGCCATTTGCGGCGAGCGCTCGACATCGAGCAGCTGGACCGGGAACGTGCCGAGCGTATCGCGCAGCGTTTCCACGAGCGTCTCGGCACGCCCAGCGCTGGTGGCGTCGATCACGAACCAGCCGTTCATCGGATCGATCCACGCGCGTATCGTGCTACGTCGTGTGAGCGCACGGGCGCGCAGCTCCTCGGTCACGCGCTGCTTCAGCTCACGCATCTGCCGTCGTCCGACTGGATAGCCCTGCTGCTGCTCGAGCTCGAGCGCGCGATCGGCTGTGACTTGGCGGATGATGGAGCCAGGCAAGAGCTTCTCCTCGATGCCAAGCGTGAGCAGATGATGGCCGTTCGTCGTGTGCACGTAGCGCTTCGTCGTCGGCAGCACGTGCACCCAGCCACGCGACTTCATGTCGAACGGGCCGCACGATTGCAACGCGCGCTGCGCGCACCGTTCTTCCAATTCGGCCGCCGTAACGGACCAGTCCGGCGCAAGACGATAGACGATGAGATTCTTGAACCACATGGGTGCCTTGCTCGAGCGCCGCCGCGCTCGACGTGCAACGTATCGAGTGTGAGGTGTGAAAAGGAAACCGGAGTCTAAGCACGGGCTCCGACCATTTCGAGACTGGACGAAAGCGCCTCGTGCGTGTATGGGCCGCGAGGGGTGAGAGCGGCGAGTGCGCACCCGCCTCATCAGTCAATGCTCAGTGGCCCCGCTATAGCAGCGCGCTTGTCCCGAATCGCGAGTCGCGCGATGCACGGCACACGAGTCGCGCATCACAACATCTGAAAGCCTGCGAGAGAGCCGATTAGGCCTAGGTTTGGGGCGAGCCCCACGCTGCGAGGTTCGCAAGCCTCGAGCCCCGCTGGAACGCCCAAGACACCCGACGCGTTCAACAAGGCCGGCCATGTCCAGGAGAAGCGTGTGGCATCTGAAAAGCTTGCGAAGTATCGCTCGATGCGGGACTTCTCCAAGACGGTCGAGCCGATCGGTACGTTGCCAATCAAGCGTTCGAAACGTTTGCGTTTCGTGATTCAGAAGCATGCAGCGCGGCGCCTGCACTTCGATTTCCGTCTCGAGCTGGATGGAACGTTCAAGTCGTGGGCCGTGACGAAGGGCCCTTCGCTGGATCCGAAGGACAAGCGCCTTGCCGTTGCAGTGGAGGACCATCCGCTCGACTACGGCGACTTCGAGGGCACGATTCCGAAAGGTCAGTACGGCGGCGGCACGGTGCAGCTGTGGGATCGCGGTTATTGGCAACCGCGCGGAGAGCGTCCGCCGCAGGAACAACTACAACGAGGTGAATTGAAGTTCTCGCTCGATGGGGAACGTTTGCGCGGCCACTACGTCCTCGTGCGCATGAAGCACGATCGCGAAGGCAGCAAACGCACGAACTGGCTGCTCATCAAGCAACGCGATGAGCACGCGCGCGGTACAGCGACGAGCGCTCTGCTGGCGCAAGATCGCTCCGTCGCTTCGGGACGCACGATGGCGGAGATCGCAGCAGGCACGGGACGCGGGCCGGCACCGTTCATGCTCGCTGCGCGGAAAGCCGCTCCTCCCGACGCAATCTGGAATTCCAAGAAAGCGAGCAGCGAAGATCCGGTTGCACGCCGACATGCCCAACGCACGGCGGGGCACAACTCGCCGGATGCAAGCCCGCGATCGAAAAAGAGTCGGACGCCGATGCCCGCGTTCGTCGAGCCCGAGCTGTGCAAGTCCGTCGCTCGACCGCCACAAGGATCGCCGTGGGCTCACGAGGTGAAGCTCGACGGCTATCGAATGCAATTGCGCGTCGAAGACGGCACTGCGGTATTGCGTACGCGCAAGGGTCTCGATTGGTCGGCGAAGTTCCACGAAATCGTCGTTGCCGCCTCGCGTTTGCCCGACTGGATGATCGACGGCGAGATCGTGGCGCTCGATCGTCACGGCGCACCAGATTTCGGAGCGCTGCAGGCAGCGCTCTCCGAGGGCGCTACGCGCGACCTCATCTTCTTCGCATTCGACTTGTTGTTTGCAGAAGGCGAAGACTTGCGCAAGCTCCATCTGCACGAACGCAAGGCACGCCTGCACTCGCTCCTCGAGGTACAGCCTCGCGACGTAACGGCTCGAATACGTTATGTCGAGCACTTCGAGGCCGCCGGTGATGCAGTGCTACAGTCCGCTTGCCGCATGAAGCTTGAAGGCATCATCTCCAAACGGCTGGACTCGCCGTATCGCAGCGGCCGTGTCGGTGACTGGCTGAAGACGAAGTGCCGCGCCGGCCAGGAAGTCGTGATCGGCGGCTGGACACATGAAGCCGGGCGCTTCCGCTCGCTGCTGGTAGGCGTTTATCGCGACCACCGCCTGGTATATGCAGGACGCGTCGGAACGGGTTTTGGCCACGACAAGCTGCAGCGTCTGCTACCGAAGCTCAAAGCGCATGCGCGCGAGGAAAGTCCATTCTCTGACGGCGCACCGCGCGCATCGTCGGACATCCGGTGGGTCGAACCCAAGCTGGTCGCTGAAATTGAGTTCGCAGGCTGGACCAGCTCCGGTCAGATCCGACAAGCGGCTTTCAAGAGCTTGCGGAAAGACAAGCCCGCAACGCAAATCGTGGCCGAGAAACCCGCGCCTATCGCTACACAAGTCGCCGAGCCCGTACCGAAAGGCGTCCACCAGCGCGCGGGAACGACGCGCAATGCCGAACGCGAATCGAACATCGTGATGGGGGTTCTCATATCGAGCCCTGACAAGCCTCTATGGCCTGCTGCAAACGATCGCGCCGCCATCACCAAGCTCGATCTCGCCCGCTACTTCGAGCGCATGGGTCAGCATCTGATGCCGCACATCGAAGGGCGGCCGTGCTCGCTCATCCGTGCGCCCGACGGCATCGAGGGTCAGCGATTCTTTCAGCGTCACGCGATGCGAGGCACCTCGAGCCTGCTGACACTCACGCAGGTACCGGGCGACTCCAAGCCCTACCTACAGATCGATCGCGTGGAAGGCTTGATCGCCGTCGCGCAGATCGCAGCAGTGGAGCTGCATCCGTGGAACTGCGAACCTTGTCGGCCCGACGTTCCCGGTCGCTTGGTCTTCGACATCGATCCTGCGCCCGATGTCGCCTTCGAAGATGTCATTGCTGCAGCGAAAGAGCTCAGGGAGCGTTTGGAGGCGCTCGGGCTGGTCGCGTTCTGCAAGACGACCGGCGGCAAAGGCTTGCACGTGGTGACGCCCCTCGCGCAGCCAAAGAACGGCGCGCTCGATTGGCGGCTGGCGAAGACCTTTGCGCAAAGTGTGTGCGCGCACATGGCAGAGGACAGCCCGGACAGATATCTCATCAAGATGACCAAGAAGCTGCGCACGGGACGCATCTTCCTCGACTACCTGCGCAACGATCGCATGTCGACAGCGGTCGCTCCTTTCTCGCCCCGCGCACGCGAGGGCGCGACAGTTTCGATGCCGTTGACTTGGGCCCAAGTGAAATCTGGCCTGGATCCGACGCGCTACACGATGCACACCGTGCCGTCGCTGTTATCGAAGCTGAAGGCATGGCAGGACTATGATGAGAGCGCTCGACCTCTCGAGCCTGCCATTCGCAAGCTCGTCAACGGGCGCAGCACGCCTGCGACCACATCGCGTGCGACATCGAAGAGACGCAAGAGCGATCGTGCGAATGTCGCTATCGAGTAACGTATCGGGTGGCACTGGGCTTTGGGCCTTACAGCCTACTGCCTACAGCATCAGCTCATCCCGGAGCTGCGCTTCGTCGAGCTGGTCGAACGGCGTGCGCGCGAAACGCTTCGCTGCGGCGACGCCAGTGCGATCGTTCGCGTGATCGAGCTGCCACTGCGCATGCTCGATCAACAACGCCAGCTGGAAGCTGCGTCCCAGCGTCATGGCGAAGCGGCGTGCAGCCGCTTGCAGAAGCACTGGTTCGCGCGTCTCGCTGAGCCAGGCGCGTGCTTTCTCCACGGCAGCGATCGCGCGGCCACCGAGCGCCTTCAGCTCTGCTAGCGTGACTCCGTCGACGGCGGCTTGCATACGCGCGATCAAGGCACGTGTGCCGGCCATCGGATCGCTGCGCAGCAGCGCATCCAGCGACAAGACATTCGTCGTACCTTCCCAGATCGGCAACACCTGTGTATCGCGCAGAAGCATGGGAATGCCCGTGTCCTCGATGTAACCGGCACCGCCGAACGCTTCGATCGCCTCGCTCACGACCGCGACCGCTTGTTTCGCAGTGAGCAGCTTGACGATCGGTGTCAACAAACGCAGCAGTGCCTGTTGCTCGGAGGTCATCTCGCGCGCTTCGCACAGTCCGAGCAGCTCGACGAGCTCGAATGCAAGCAGAAACGCGGCACGCGTTTCGGCCTCGAGCGTTGCGAGCGTATCGACGTGCAACGGCAGCTCAGCCAGACGCTTGCCGAAGGCGCGCCGCTCCTGTGCGTAGGAACGCGCGAGCGCCAGCGCGCGACGCATGAACGCCACCGACGTCACGCTGTTCCAGGCGCGCGTGATCACGAGCATCGGCTCGATCGCCCGCGTGCCGTTGCGAGGCTCGCCGATCAACGTGGCGCGCGTGCCGTCCAGGTACAGCTCAGCAGTCGGAACTTTGCGCGTACCGAGCTTGTCCTTAAGGCGCTCGACACGAATGCCGTTCAGGCGACCTTCCGCGTCGCGCGTCTCCACATAGAACATCGCAAGCCCGCTGCCGCCGGGTCCGTTGCCCTCCGGACGCGCGAGCGTGAGCGCCATCTGCGAAGTGACGGCGGACGTGAACCACTTTTTGCCGTAGAGGCGCCAGGTACCATCCTCGGCGCGCACGGCTTTGCTCAAGGATGAGCCGACATCCGAGCCGCCGGTAGCCTCCGTCATCCACTGTCCGCTCGTCCACGCCTGGCTCGGATCGCGGCTCGTCAGGCACGGAAGCGCACGTGCGATCGTTTCTTTGTGTCCACTTTCGAGTAAGGTTCGTGCTGCGCCATCGCTCATCGCGAGCGGGCACGTGTACACATCCGTCGACGGATGGAACAGGTACACGCTGGCGAACTGGTGAATGCGCGAATAGCGCCCGTGCTTCGCTTCGTACGGTATCGCGACGAGCCCGCTTTGCGCTGCGACGACTGCAGCCCGCTGCCACAGCGGCGACAGCTCGATCCGATCCACGCGATTGCCCCACGCGTCCCACTGGGTGAGCACGGGCTCGTGCAAGCGGTCGTCGAGCTGCAGCCGATACAGCTCGTTGCCCGCCAGCTCGCCCATGTGGTCGAGCTCGGGCTCGATCGCGCGCAAGATCTCCGGCGGCAGCTTGCGCTGCAGATAAGCGACCAGAAATCGATCGTCGCGGTATTGATTCCCGAGCCGCGGTGCCGATTGAACAAAGATCGTCGACATGGCGCGCTCATGGCGGAAGCGATGCGACCACCTTAGCTGCGCGCTGCAGGTGCTGCAATCGGACCTTGGCGAATGCGTGCGCATCGCCGCGACATGTGACGCGACGTGTGTTCCATCTCGTTGAGGAGGAAATCACAAGACGATGACGGATCGAATGTACGAGACCATCCGCGTGGATGGCGGCAGCGAAATCAAGATGTGGACGCGGGGCGTGCCGGTCGAGCCGGAGGCCAGGGCTCAGCTCGAGAAAACGGCGCGAATGCCCTTCATCTTCCGTCACCTTGCCGTCATGCCGGACGTGCACGTGGGCAAGGGGTCGACGGTCGGCAGTGTCATTCCGACGGTGCGCGCCATCATTCCGGCTGCCGTGGGCGTCGACATCGGTTGCGGCATGATCGCTGTGAAAACCACGCTCACCGCCGCCGATCTTCCGGACAACTTGGCCCGCGTGCGCGCGGCAATCGAGTGTGCCGTGCCGCACGGCCGCACGCCGGGCAAACGCGATCGCGGCGCGTGGGGCGATCGGCTGCCCGAGAACGCGGAGCGCGCATGGGCAAAGCTGGCGCCCGGCTTCAAGCGCATCACGGAAAAATACCCGCACCTCCAGCGCACCAACCATCGCGTGCATCTAGGCACGCTCGGCACCGGCAATCACTTCATCGAAGTGTGCCTGGACGAAGCGCAGTCGGTCTGGTTCATGCTGCACAGCGGCTCGCGCGGCGTCGGTAACGCTATCGGTACTCACTTCATCGAGCTTGCCAAGCAGGATATGCGCTCGTGGCTGGCGAACTTGCCGGATCGCGACCTTGCGTATTTCGAAGAAGGCACACAGCACTTCAACGATTATGTAGAGGCGGTCGAGTGGGCACAGAACTACGCGCGTCTCAATCGCGAAGTGATGATGGAGAACGTGATCGAGGCGGTGCGCAAAGTCATCCCCAAGCCGTTTGAGACGCACGCCGAGGCCGTCAACTGCCATCACAACTACGTAAGCCGTGAGCGTCATTTCGGCGAGGACATTTACGTCACGCGCAAAGGCGCCGTACGTGCGCGTCGCGGCGAGCTCGGCATCATTCCGGGCAGCATGGGCGCGCGCTCGTATATCGTGCGCGGGCTGGGCAACGAGGAAAGCTTTCACAGCTGTAGTCACGGTGCGGGCCGAAAAATGTCGCGCACGGAGGCGAAGAGGCGTTTCACGCTCGAGGACCATCGTGCCGCGACAGCCGGTGTCGAATGCCGCAAGGACAAGGACGTGATCGACGAGACCCCCGGCGCATACAAGGACATCGACGCGGTCATGCGAGCGCAGCGAGACCTCGTCGAGATCGTGCACACTTTGAAGCAGGTCGTGTGCGTGAAGGGATAGTCCCGCTGGCGGCGCACGGCGGCTCGGGGAGAACAAATTGCTGGTTGCAAGCGTAGTAGGCAGGAGTCGAGGAAGTCGTCGAAGACCGACGTGCCCGAAACCCATGCCCCAAACCCCCGTACCTCTAGCCATGCTCGTCCTCGACGGCTCTCATGGCGAAGGCGGCGGACAGATTCTGCGCTCGTCGCTTTCGCTCGCCATCTGCACGCAGCAAGCCTTTCGCATCGAGAACCTCCGCGCGAATCGCAAGCCGCCCGGGCTGCAACGCCAGCACTTGGCTGCCGTGCGCGCAGCGACACAGATCAGCGATGCCGAGGTCAGCGGCGACGAGATCGGATCGCAGACGTTGGTCTTCAAACCCGGCAAGGTGCGTCCCGGCTCTTACACGTTCGCGATCGGCACGGCCGGCAGCGCGACGCTCGTGCTGCAAACCGTGCTGCCGCCGCTCCTGTCAGCGCAGCGACCGAGCACTGTTCGCGTGACGGGCGGCACGCACAATCGCGGCGCGCCACCGTTCGACTTTCTGGCACGCACCTTCGTGCCGCAGCTCGCACGCATGGGCGCGCAAGTCGAGCTCGAGCTGCTTGCATATGGGTTCTATCCGAGAGGCGGCGGCGAGATCCGCGCCGAGATTCAGCCCGCAGCCCTTCAGCCGCTGCACCTGCACGAGCGCGGCGAGCTCCGCAGGGGTTACGCAGATGCCTATGTCGCCGGCCTGCCGATGCACATTGCCGAGCGGGAGCTCAAGGTCATCGGTCGCGTGCTCGGCTGGTCACAGGATCGGCTCAACGTGCGCGTCTTGCCGAACGACATGGGACCCGGCAACGCCGTGACGATCACGATCGAGTACGAGCACGTGGCGGAAGTGATCACCGGCTTCGGCGAGCGCGGCGTGCGCGCCGAGACACTTGCGCAGGCGGCCGCGCTCGAGGCTCGCGAATACTTGCGTGCACGAGCGCCCGTCGGCGCGCACTTGGCCGATCAGCTGCTCGTGCCGATGACGCTGGCTGGTGGAGGCTCTTTCACCACCACCGCCGTGACGCCGCATCTCGAATCGAACGCGCTCGTCGTGGAAACGTTCACGGGGCGGCGCATTCGCATCGAGCCGCACCAAGAGGGGTTTCGCGTCGAGTGTTGATGACGAGGTTGGAGCTTGCGCTCGGAACTCAAGTGGCGCGTGCTTGCGGGTCACTGCGGCCCGCCGCCTGCACGACCAGCAGCGTCACGACTGCGCGAGCCGCACGAGCGCATCGCCGCTGACGCGATACGTCGTCCATTCGTCGAGCGGCTTGGCACCCAAGCGCTCGTAGAAATCGATCGCTCGCTGATTCCAATTGAGAACGGACCATTCGAAGCGTCCGCAGCCGCGTTCGACTGCGAGCCGAGCGAGGTAACGAAGCAACGCCGCACCGCAGCCTTGTCCACGGAAGCTCGGCCGTACGTACAAGTCCTCCAGGTAAAGCCCGGGCCTGGCGAGAAACGTCGAGAAGTTATGGAAGAAAAGCGCGAAGCCGGCCACCTCGGTCCCGGCACGCGCGAGGACAACTTCCGCCGCGCGGCGCTCGAACAGCTGCTCTCGTAGCTGCGCTTCTGTAGCCGTCACTTGATCGAGCAGGCGCTCGAACTCCGCCAATTCCCGGATCAGGGACAGAATGATCGGCGCATCTTCGGGCAATGCGGGCTGAATGGAGAATTTCATGAGCTGGAAATGAGCTGAGGCTACAGCGTTGAGCAGGCCACTGCGCGCGGCGAGCGGCTGGGTCGCACAGTCTACAGCCTACCACCCACGAAGCTGGCGATTGCGAGCGCCGGCGTCCCGTAATGCCCGACGCAGGGCGCGCGGATGCGCGTCGCTTCCCTCTTCCCTCGTTTCCCTACTGACCGTCATGCGTGACTTGCAATCTCGAGGTTCCTCTTCGCCTTCCATTCTTAACGCAATCAATATATTTTCTGGCTCGACCGCTCAGTACGTCCCGATCAGATGCAGAAAAATTGAACAATGTCTGAGGGAACGAAACTGCCGCTGAACGCGCTTCGGGCATTCGAAGCGGTTGCCGCGCATTTGAGCTTCACGGGCGCCGCGCAAGCGCTCAATGTGACGACGGCAGCAGTGAGCTCGCACATCAAGGCGCTCGAAGAGTTTCTCGAGACCCCGTTGTTCATTCGTCACAGCCGCTCCGTGCGGCTCACGCCCCAAGGGGCACGGCTCCTGCCTGGCGTCCAGAGGGGATTCAGCGAGCTGACGCGCGCGGTGGAGCAGCTACGGCAAGACCGCACTTCCGGCTTGCTCAACATCAGCCTCTTGGGACCCTTCCTGCAGAAGTGGCTGTTGCCGCGGCTCGGCGACTTTTATCGGAAGCATCCCGAGATCGACTTGCGCTTCAATGCAAGCCGCGACCTCGTCGACTTCATGCACACGGATTTCCACGCGGCAGTTCGTTACGGCGACGGCCAGTGGCCAGATCTGCGCGCCGAGAAGCTACTCGACGATTGGGTCTTCCCGGTCACCAGCCCAACGTTGTACGCCAAGCACGGTGAGATCAAGACGATCGGCGATCTATACAAGTACCCATTGCTGCACAGCGCGAGCGAGCCGTGGGTGGATTGGCTACGCCGTCTCGGCGGCGACACGACACGCATCGAGCATGGGCCGGTGCTCGAAGATGCGGCGGCGTTGCTGACTGCCGCCGAGCAAGGGCAAGGCCTCGTGCTCGCACGCTGGTCACTGGTGGCGGATGACCTCGCGGCCGGACGGCTCGTACGTGCTTCGATGCAAAGCGTTCGGCAGCGGAACGCGTATTACTTCGTCGCACCGGAGCACCATTTCGAGCTGCCGAAAGTGAGCAAGTTTCGTGACTGGCTGAAAGAGGTGTGCCGTCAGTTCCCACCTCCCGAGGGTGAGAAGCTCGAGCCGGACGCAGACGGGCAGACGTAGCGCGCAGCCGCACGCGGCCTCCTCAAGCGCAAAAATCGTGTCAGCTCATCGAGCCCCCTGAGCGCCCTGGCAGCGCGGGCCGCTCGATAAACCACGATTCGCGTCGCCCCCAGTCTCCAGTCCCTAGCCCCAGCCTCTATTCGCCGCGAGATCCGAGCTCACGCTCTATGGCGGTCGTGAGCGGTTTCATGAAATAGGACTCTTCCGGCATCAGACGCACGGCGATGCCGCGTTCCTCTAAAGTTGAGGCGACGACCGGCCCGACAGCCGCCACTGCCGTACGCTCGAAGGCCGCCTTCACCAGCTCAGGTGTGCCGACGGAAAAGAGCCGATCCACCTGCACCGCGCTCGTGAACGCAATGAGGTCCACCTCGCCTGCGGCCATCTTCTGAAGGAGCTCGAGCACGGCCGCATCCGCCGCCGCATCAGCGTAGACGTAGGGCTCGACAATCGAGACCTGAGCGCCAGCCGACTGCAGAAAGCTTTCGAGGGGGACATTCGGCTTGTTGCCGTAACGCTGCACCGTTACGCGTCGTCCCCCCAATGGCTCGCCTTCGAGGGCTCGGATGACACCCTCGGTCGTCGGGTGCTCGGCTGCCAGATCGGGCTTGAGCCCCAGCTCCCGCAGAGCCCGCGCCGGTTTCGGTCCGCGCGTGATCTTACGAACACGCGCGAGCGCCGCCACGAAAGGCGCGCGCAGCTCGGACGCGTGCCGTTCAATGCACGAAAGGATGCGTCGTAGACCTTCGCCCGTGAGCAAGATCAGATCGTCGCACTCTCCGGCATTGAACCGCCGGACCCAGTCGAGCACCGGCTGCGGATCGGGCGCATCGAGAATGGCCACCAGCGGACAACGCAGCACTTTCGCGCCGCGGCGCTCGAGCATGGCCGCGAAAACGTCCAGCTCACGCGTTTCTGGAACGGCGATCGTTCGTCCGGAAAGAGTCATAGGACTGTCGGCGTTGGGCGGTGGACAGGCTCCATTGGTCTGTCGTGCTGAGCAAGCTCGAGGCGCTCGAGTCTACCACCCTGCTGCCTTTGAGCCGCTCGCGCGCTGGCTTGCTGCGCAATGCACTCTCAGGAGGACATCCAGCAAGTGACAACGGCGAACGCACCGACTCGCGCGCACGAAAGCTTGGGGCCGGATGGCTTCAGGCGCTATGATGTCGCGCCCCGCAGAACGTGCGCCCGTAGCTCAGTTGGGTGAGCGAGGGTGCCTTTCCGAAGACACTCAACGTGTCTTCGGACCGAGCGAACGCCGGTGCACGGATGCACCGGCTGGAATCAGCCGCAGGGATGCTCGGGTATCCGGATTGCAGAACGTGCGCCCGTAGCTCAGTTGGATAGAGTGACGGTTTCCGAAGCCGTAGGTCACAGGTTCGAATCCTGTCGGGCGCGCCACCTTTCCTTCATCCGCTATAGTCACGAGCTCGCCGCCCGTCGCGAGCGCTCGGCCGCCTGGACACTGAACCGGCCGCGCACAAGCCCGCTGCCCACCGCTCGCACATCGCCAGATCACGTAGATTCTCCTGCGAGACTCGTCGGCGTTCGCGCTGAAACCACGACCCGGGCAGTTTATCGACCGTAGGCCGGCGGCTATACTTGCGCGCCCGTCTTGTTGCACCTGTCTGGAGCCGATGTGAGCGCTGAGCACGACAAGAAGTTCTTCGACACGTTCATGATGGTTCTCGGCGTGCTTGTTGCCGTTGCGATCGGGATCCTGATCCTGGTCAGGATCGTGGCCGCGAACACGCAGGAAAAGCACGTGATGGCGGACCCTGCTCTTCGAGCCGCGGTGGAAGAACGCATCCAGCCGATCGGCAAAGTGGCGATTGCCGGACAGGACAATTCCGCGCTGGCCATGACGTCAGGAGCGCAAGCCGGCGCCGCGAGCGGTGCCTCGGGCGCAGCTTCGGCGGCACCCGCGGCAGACATGTCTGGCGAGCAGGTCTACAACATGGCCTGCGTGGCCTGCCATGGCGCGGGCGTTGCGGGCGCACCCAAGCACGGCGACAAGGGCGCTTGGTCGGCGCGCCTCGCGAAAGGCATCGACACGCTCTACAAGCACGCTATCGAAGGCTTCCAGGGCGATGCGGGCTTCATGCCGCCGAAAGGCGGACGTGTCGATCTTTCGGATCAGTCCGTGAAGAACGCTGTCGACTTCATGGTTCAGGCTGCCAAGTAGGCCGAGCCAGCGCCAACCCTCAGAGCGCGCCGCCTCCGGGCGGCGCGTTTGTGCTTTTACGATCCAGCCGCCGCAGCGTGATCGCTTCGCTGACGTGAGCAGCATGGATCTTCTCTTCCCCGGCCAGATCCGCGATCGTGCGCGCCACCTTGAGCACGCGGTGATAAGCACGCGCGGACAGGTTCAGCCTCGTCGCCGCTCGCTCCAAGATCCGCATCCCTTCCGGGCTCAACGGACAGTAGCGCTCTACATCTCGGTTCGTGAGGCGCGCGTTGGTGGTGCGCTGACGTGCGTGCTGGCGTTCACGGGCGCGCAGCACCCGCTCCGCCACGACTGCGCTCGGCTCGATCCCTCGTGTGTCCGCGCGCATCACTTCGAGCGACGGTCGCGGCACTTCCACGTGCAGATCGAGCCGATCCAGCAACGGACCCGAGAGTCGATCGCGATAGCGCTGCACCTTGTCCGGAGCGCATCTGCACACCGTCTGCGTATCGCCAAGATAGCCGCAGGGACACGGGTTCATGGCTGCGATCAATTGGAAACGGGCGGGAAACTCCGCTTGCCGTGCCGCGCGCGAAATCGTGATGACGCCCGTTTCGAGCGGCTCGCGCAGCACTTCGAGCACCCGTCGATCGAACTCCGGCAACTCGTCGAGAAACAACACCCCATTGTGCGCGAGTGAGATTTCGCCGGGCCGGATGTGCGCGCCGCCGCCGACGAGCGCGACCGCCGATGCCGTGTGATGCGGGGCGCGAAAAGGACGGATGCACCAATCCTCATTCTTGAGCGGAATGCCGGCCACGCTGCGTACCGCAGCCACTTCCATCGCTTCTGCTTCGCTCAAGGGAGGCAGCAACCCCGGCAGGCGCTGCGCGAGCATGCTCTTGCCGGTGCCCGGCGGACCAACCAGCAACAAGCTGTGCTCCCCGGCCGCAGCAATCTCCAGCGCACGCTTCGCGTGCGCCTGCCCGCGCACCTCGCACAGATCCGCCACGATCGGCGCTTGCGCTGGCGCAGGCCCCGTACCCTTTGCGAACTCGAGCGGAGCGCTCCCTTGTATATGGGAGACGACGTTCAACAAATGATGGGCGACTGCCGCGCGGCTGCTCTGCACGAGCGCCACCTCTTGCGCGTTGGACGCAGGAACGATCATGGTGTGCTGCGCACGCGCTGCGGCGAGCGCTGCCAACAGTGCGCCCTTGACCGGTCGCACCTCTCCACTTAGCGACAGCTCTCCATACAGCTCACAGCCATCGAGGCGTGCCGCAGGAATCTGCGCCGACGCCATCAGAATGCTGATGGCAATGGGCAAATCGAAGCGACAACCTTCTTTCGGCAAGTCGGCGGGGGAAAGATTGACTGTGACGCGGCCGGCGGGAAACTCGAATCCCGAGTTCGTGATCGCCGCGCGTACGCGATCACGGCTTTCCTTCACGACGGCTTCGGGAAGCCCCACGATCGTGAAGGCGGGCAGACCGCTGCCGACGTCGGCTTCGACTGTGACGAGCGGTGCATCCATGCCGTGTTGAGCACGGCTCAATACCGATGCCATGGCCATTCCGTGGCCCTCCTCTTGTTTTGGGCGGTAGGCTTCAGACTAGGGGCGCGCAGCGCGTCGAAACCTCACGCCCAGGAGCCCGAATTCACTTCCCGCGCTTGCACGCGGATCGTGCATACCGCAGCGGCCTCACCTTAGCCCATCGCGAGTGCGATCTCCTGCCCTGCCGAAGCGGCAAGCCGGCGTGATCCGGACGCGCGTTATTCGCCTGACTCTCCTGCTTCGCTCGTGGCAGGCGCGGAAGCGCCGCCACGTTCCAGCGCCGCAACACGCGCTTCTAACGCTTCCAGTTTTTCGCGTGTGCGGCGCAGCACTGCGGCTTGAACGTCGAACTCTTGTCGCGGAACGAGGTCGAGCCGCGCCAGGCCCGCTTGCAGTACGGCCTTGAAGTTCTCCTCGAGATCGCGCCTCAGCGCCGTGACGCTTGGCGGCACGACAGCGGAAAGGCGTCTGGCAAGGTCGTCAATGAATCGCGGGTCCAATCGTCCATCCCCCATCAGCTGGTGGGAAATGTAGCACGATACACGCCGCATGGGACAAGGGAGCCTGCCGGCGGTAGACGGTGGGGGCCACGGCTGGTCGGGTGTCACATCGTCGGACTGTTGGAGCCGAGATCCATCAGCCCTACGTTCCAGCCTCCAGCGCGACCCCAACCCCCAGCCTCTGTTGACCCCACAACCCGCCCTCATTTGATGCATGCCGCCGTCCCGTCGCACCAGCACGGTGCGAATGGCGAGTCACTGCACCCGAATAACTCACCAAATTCATGCAGTAAACCGTGGCACAGAAGATGCAACGGACGCGGCGCGCCTCGGCTCCGCATCCAAGCGGCGCAAACGACACGGAGTTGGGATTCGATGAAATTGATTACTGCGATCATCAAGCCCTTCAAGCTCGATGACGTTCGTCAGGCGGTAGCGGACATCGGCATCCAAGGCATCACGGTGACCGAAGTGCAAGGCTTCGGTCGTCAACGTGGTCATACGGAAATCTATCGCGGCGCGGAGTACCGCGTCGACTTCGTACCGAAAACGAAGATCGAGCTGGCAGTCGACGACTCGATGACCGAGCAGGTCGTCGAAGCCATCTCGAATGTCGCCCGCACGGGAAAGATCGGTGACGGAAAGATCTTTGTCACGGATCTCGAGCAGGCCGTGCGCATCCGCACCGGGGAAACGGGCCCCGACGCGCTATGAGTCAGCGACACCGCTTCCTGGCAATCACAAGCGACTTGTCTGTCTCTATCCGCAGGAGAACCACAGTGAAAATACCCTTCGTAACGAGCCGCGCGCTCACTTACCTATGGAGCATGGCGCTCATGGCGCTCATGCTCTTCGGCACTGAGCTCTGTGGAGCGCAGGATGCGCACGCAACCGGCGAGATAGCCGCAGCGACAGAAGCCGCTACGGCGGAAGCGGCAACCGCAGAGGAAGCGGCCACGCTCGACAGTGGCGACACCGCATGGATGCTCACGGCAACGGTGCTCGTGCTGTTCATGACGATACCGGGTCTCGCGCTGTTCTACGGCGGCATGGTGCGCTCGAAGAACATCCTTTCGATTCTCATGCAATGTTTCGCGATCACCGGCCTGATGGCGGTGCTGTGGACCATTTACGGTTACAGCCTGGCATTCGATACCAGCGGCATGGAAGCCAATGTGCTCAATCTGCATTCGTTCATCGGCGGTCTCGACAAGTTCATGCTGTCGGGCGTGACGCTCGATTCCTTGGTGGGCACGATTCCCGAATCGGTGTTCGTGACCTTTCAGATGACGTTCGCGATCATCACGCCGGCGCTGATCGTGGGTGCGTTCGCTGAACGCATGAAGTTCTCCGCGTTGCTGATCTTCATGGCGTTGTGGTTCACCGTGTGCTACGTCCCGATGGTGCACATGGTGTGGAGCGGCGACGGCGCGCTCATGTGGGACTGGGGCGTGCTCGACTTCGCCGGCGGCACGGTCGTGCACATCAATGCAGGCATCGCCGGTCTCGTTGCAGCGCTGGTGCTCGGCAAGCGGCAAGGCTACGGCACGGCCATCATGGCGCCTCACAATCTCACGCTGTCGATGGTGGGCGCCGCGATGCTCTGGATCGGCTGGTTCGGCTTCAACGCAGGCAGCGCGTTGGCGGCTGGCACCTCGGCCGGCATGGCAATGCTCGTGACGCAGATCTGCACGGCCACGGCCGCGTTGGCGTGGATGTTTGCCGAGTGGATTGCGCACGGTAAGCCTTCGCTCCTCGGCATCATCTCTGGCGCCGTGGCCGGCCTGGTCGCAATCACACCGGCGTCCGGCACAGTCGGCCCGGCAGGCGCGTTGGTGATTGGCGCGGTGGCTGGCGTCGTGTGCTTCCTGGCCGCGACCAAGATGAAGCATGCGCTCGGTTACGACGATTCGCTGGACGTCTTCGGGGTACACGCGGTAGGCGGAATCGTTGGCGCCATTCTCACGGGTGTGTTCGCCTTCCCCAGCATGGGCGGGGTGTGGGAGCCGGGCGAAGGTGCCACGATCGCCAGCCAAGTGTGGATCCAGACTCAAAGCGTGCTCTTCACGATCGTTTACACGGGTGTGTTGAGCTACGCCTTGCTCAAGCTCGTGGACGCGATGGTCGGCCTGCGTGTGACGAGCGAGCAGGAAGAGCTGGGACTCGACTTGGCGCTCCACAACGAGCGCGGCTACAACCTCTGAGGGGAAGCTCGGGGCTGGGACGGGGCAAGGTGCGCGCGAAAGCGGAGAAACCGCGAGCGCGAACCGGACGCCCCGAGCCCACGTCCCGCCACTTGCGATTCACGGTTCGCAATCGGCGGCGACTGCCGCCGATTTTTATCCGGCGTGTTCTCGGAGCTCGAGGCTCGGGCAGGACTTCAACACTGTCCTGCCGCACACTTCCACGAACGACGCAGCCTCCCTTACGTGCGGCGTTCTCTCGACCGACATAGCCCGTGTGATCCATTCCACATTCTGAGACCCTACGAGGCACTGTCTTAATCCCTACACTTCCGACGGGCTGCTACACTCGGCTCGCTTTTTCGGAGCTTGCTCGGCGCCGCAAGTGCTTGACAGCGCGCCGATTGCGGTCGGATATGAAACGGAGATTTCCCATGTTGCGAGCCCTGATCTCCTTCGCCCTTGGCGCATCCATCCTGTTTGGCGCACAAGCACAGGCGGACGTGTACCGATACACTGATGCTCAGGGCAACGTGCATTACACCGACAAACCCGCGACATTGCCGGCCGAGCGTGTCGACATCCAATCGCGCCGGACCGACGTCGTCGCCTTGCAGGCGCGCCAACAAGAAGAGCTCCAGCGCATGAATGCAGCCGAAGAAGCGCGCCGGCAGGCCGCTACGCAACGTGCAGAGCAGCGCCGGGCTGCTGAGGCAGAGGCGGCCGACAAAGCCGAACAGTGCAAAAAGGCGCGCGAGCGGTACGATACTTATATGAGCGCGCAGCGCCTCTACGAGCAGTTACCGAACGGTGAGCGTCGCTACCTGACGGATGCGGAGCTCGATGCGGCGCGCGCATCCGCAAAGGCCAGTATGGACGTGCTTTGTCAGTGAGCGCAGCAGTCGGCTTTATCGGCCTTGGCGCCATGGGGCTAGGCATGGCGCACAACCTCCACAAGCAAGGATTCCTCAGCGCCGTCTGGAACCGGACCCATGCGAAGGCGGTAAGCTTCGCCCGCGAAACAGGCACACGTGCAGCAAGCGACCTGCCCGAGCTCGCCGCGCTTTCGAATGTCATCGTCAGTTGCGTGTCCGCCGACGACGATGTCCTCGAGATCGTCGACGCGTTGGCACCTCACCTGAACGAAAGCCACCTGTTCATCGATTGCTCGACGATCGCTGCCGACACGGCACGCGCCGCAGCAGACCGCCTGCGTCAACGCGGTGTCGCCTTCCTGGACGCCCCCGTGAGCGGCGGTGTCGAAGGCGCCCGTGATGCCACGCTCGCCATCATGGTCGGTGGGGAACGTGAGGCGTTCGAACGCGCCCTTCCGGTGCTCAATGCGATGGGCAAGATCGTCACGCACTTCGGCGCGACCGGTGCAGGTCAGGCGGCAAAGGCAACCAACCAGATCATGTGCGCGGGCATCATCCAAGCCGTCGCCGAGGCGATGGCTTTTGCCAAGGCCGAAAACCTGCCGCTCGATCGACTGATCGACACCTTGAGCCAAGGCGCCGGCTCGAGCTGGTACTTCGTGCATCGCGCACCGAACATCGTGAAGAACGAGTACCCGGCGGGTTTTCGCATTCGCCTGCACGAGAAAGATCTGAAGATCTGCCGCGCCATGGCAGCGCGCCACGGCGTACAACTGCCGCTGATCGAGATGACTCTGGTGCATTACCGACGCCTCATCGAGCAGGGCTACGGTGACGAGGACATCTCGGCGCTGTTCCGTCTGAAGAATGGCTTGTTCGAGGCCGCAGCAAAATCGGCAAGAAAAGAATAGCCTGCAAGCCCAGAAGGTTTGACGATGTCGAATACAGGCGCGTCACAACCGGATGCCGGCCCGGCATTCTTTCTACCTGACTTCTGCGGCTCGCGCGCGGTGCTGGCAGTCGTGCTCATCGTCGAGCTCGTCGCGCTCGTGTTCGCGATCGCAAGGCAAGCCCTGCACGACAATTTCTGGACCGACCTGGCGACCACATCATTGTTCCTGCTGTGGGTTGGGCTGACGTGCACCGCGGTTCTCTGCCGTGCACGGACCTGGCTGCACTCGCTGTCCACGTCTCGCGCGGTGACCGTCATGCTCGTGCTGCTGGTCACGACGATCGGCCTCGTGTCAGAGGTCGCATATCAAATCGGACAGTTGTGGGGAATTGATGCCGCGAGCGGGTCACAGGTGAGCATCTTTCCGCGCGACCATGCAGGCTTCTTGCTGCGAAACATCGCCGTCGGCTTCATCGTGAGCGCGCTCGCACTGCGCTATTTCTACGTCAA
Organism: Gammaproteobacteria bacterium; assembly: GCA_017577615.1. Lineage (GTDB taxonomy): Bacteria > Pseudomonadota > Gammaproteobacteria > Steroidobacterales > Steroidobacteraceae > Steroidobacter. The sequence goes on from PKRE01000001.1 coordinate 593,232, forward strand.
TGCGCAACGTCAGCGCAGCATCGAGATGGAGGCGCTCGCACGCATACACGCCTTGCAGGCCCGCATCCGCCCGCACTTCCTGTTCAACAGCATGAACACGATCGCCTCGCTCACACGCTCGAATCCGGAACGCGCCGAACAGGCGGTCGAGGATCTCGCCGATCTGTTTCGCGCGAGCCTGAATGATGCGACCGTCCGTATCTCCCTGGAGGACGAGATCGAGATCGCACGTACGCATCAGCGCATCGAGCAATTGCGACTCGGTGATCGCCTGCAGGTGCAATGGGACATCGCTGACCTGCCGCTCAACGCGCGTGTGCCCTCGTTGATCATTCAACCTCTGCTGGAGAACGCCGTCTATCACGGCATTGAGATGTTGCCTCAAGGGGGTTGCATCTCGATCCGCGGCGCACGCCATGGCGATACGCTCGAGATCGAAGTGCGCAATCCCGTGCCAGCACAAACAGGTTACGGAGAGCGTGAAGGCAATCGCATGGCGTTAGAGAACATTCGGCAGCGGCTAGAGCTCGCATGGCCGGGTCGGGCGCGCGTGGAAACCGAGCAGAAAGACGGCGAATTTTGCGCCCGACTCATATTTCCGTATGCTGATTCGCCCTTGTTGGAAGGAAGCTCGCTCGATTCATGAAAGTCCTGATCGTCGACGACGAACCTCCGGCGCGTGAGCGCTTACGCCGCCTCCTAGACGAAATCGATGGCTACGAAGTCGTCGCAGAAGCCTCCAACGGCGAAGAAGCACTCGCAGCCTGCAGCGAGCTCAAGCCCGACGTCGTCCTGCTCGATGTGCGCATGCCGGGTCTTTCCGGTCTGCAAGTCGCCCGGCACATCGACTGTCTCGAAGAGCCGCCCGCCGTTATCTTCACGACTGCCTACGATCAATATGCCGTCGAAGCATTCGAAACCGAAGCGGTCGGCTACTTGCTCAAGCCGGTACGCAAGGAAAAGCTGACCCACGCGCTGCGCCACGCGGCGCGTATCCCGCCGACGCGACTACAGAAGATCGCCGCAAGCGCACGCATGGAGAACCGGCGCGAGCAGATCTGCGCGCGAGTCGGGGACCAGCTACGCCTCATTCCGGTGAGCGATATCTATTATTTCGCTGCCGATCAGAAGTACGTCACCGTCAAGCACAAAGGAGGCGAAAACCTGATCGACGAGTCGCTGAAGGCGCTCAGCGAAGAGTTCGCACCGGATTTCATCCGCATCCACCGCAACGCGCTCGTGGCCGAGAAGTACATTTCGGCAGTCGAGCGTACCGACACCGGACAGTACGTCGTGCGCATGCGCGAATGCGGCTCGGTGCTCGAGGTGAGCCGACGGCACGCTCCCGAGCTACTGAGGAGGATTCGCGGCGGCTGAGCCACGCGTCACGAGCGCGCCTGCCGCAGCATCGCAAGCGCATTCAGCGTTCGCTTGGCCAGCCCGTACCACACTACGCTCCGACCCATCCAACGGGCGAGTCGAGCCGGGCCAATCAGCGTGAGCACCGCCACGCCAACTGCAATGAGCACGGGCTTCTTGACGAAGCGGCGAACCGTGCCGAGCGCACGATCCACCTTGGCCAGCTCGTGCCCGATCTCGCCTGCGGCTCGCGCCACTTGCTGACGTTGTGCGGCGCACTTTGCTTGGAGCTGCCGGCGCCGCTCGGCAAGTTCCGCGGCGCGATCTGCACGCGGTGTGCTGCTCATAGGCCTGAACGCAACTGATCACGGTCTCGTGCGAGCTCTGAGAGCGTGGCTTCCAGCAACGCGGGCTTGCTACGTAGCTTGCGCGCAGTGATGAGCGCTGCGGCGACGGCAATCGCCACGAACAGCACCGTGACCGCCAACGCGGCGATGATTCGATGTGTTTCCCAGAACACAAACACGATGGTGAGCGCCGCCATGAACAGTGCCATCAACGCTGCGAATGCGGCGACGAAGGCCCATAGCGCGAGCTTGGCTGCGTGATGGACTTCCTCTTGCACCTCCGTCCGTGCCAGCTCGACACGCGTGTAGACGGCCTCGAGCAACGTGCTCGAGAGCCGCCTGAGCGACCGGAACAAGCCGCTTGCGCTCAGTGAGTCGTCGCCCGGCTGCGCGGCCATGGCACTAACGCCGTCTGAAAAGCAGACCGAGCACGAGACCTATGCCAGCCGCAATACCGATGGATTGCCATGGGTTCTCGCGCACGTAGGTTTCGGCGGCTTGGGCCATCTCTTGAGCTCGGCGCAGCGCCTGCTCTTCGAGCTCGTCGAGACGAGTGCGCGCATCCTTGAGTGACTGTTCCACGCGTGCACGGACCTCTTGTATGCGCTCGCTCGTTTCATCGGCGGTCGCTTTGAGCAGCGCCTCGGCATCGCGCACGACGGTCTTGAGATCAGCTACGAGCTGATCCGTGGTAATCGGGCTTCTGGGTGTACCTTCTCCGTTCATCGTTCGCTCCTATGCGTGAACTGTCGTGCGATGGCCCTGCCCACCGTCTGCGTCGATGTTAGCGCCGCGGCGCAAACGCCGGCAATCAAACGGCGCTTCCCGGCCCAGGTCGATCACACGGCAGTAGACGTTACAAGTTGGCTTTCCTAGCATTGCGTCGACCGCCCGTAACTCAAGTACGCAGGTCCTCGAGCCCATATATGAGCACCCCGCAGCTGAGCACTCCGCAACGCGCAGTCGCGCCTCGCGACCGCTTCTACGCGCGCTCGTTCGCATTGGTCACGACCGCGGTGCTCGCGTATGCGCTGTTCAGAATCGTGCAACCGTTTGCGGGACCGTTGCTTTGGGCCATTTTTATAGCGTTCCTGCTGCATCCCTTGCATGTGCGGCTCACGCGCCGCCTGCGTGGACGCGCGCATTGGTCCGCCTTCCTGCTCACCATGCTCACGCTGATCGTGGTGATCGGCCCGCTGACCGCGCTCAGCGCCGCGTTCGTAACGCAGGCAGGCGATTTGTTGCAGTTCGTTCAAGCGGCCGTCGTCGATCAGACAAAACGCAACGCATTCGATCCCGCCAGCGTTCCGTGGCTGAACGCGGCGCTGAGCTGGCTGGAGGGCACGCTCGACATCAACGTGGCGCAGGTGCGCGGCTGGGTCGTGCAGGGATCGCGTGCGCTCCTGCAATGGCTCGCCTCGATGGGAGGCAAAGTGTTTCTGGGAGCCGTCGGCACGGTGGTGGGCTTCGTGCTGATGATCTTCATGTTGTTCTTCTTCTTGCGCGACGGCGACGAGATGGTGGGAACGTTGCGCGAGCTGATTCCCATGGAAAGCTCGTACAAGGCTCGGTTGTTCGAGCATCTCGCGGCGGTGACTCGCGCGATGGTATACGGCACCGGCCTGACCGCACTCATACAAGGCACGCTGGTGGGCCTCGCTTTCTTCTTCGTGGGCCTACCCTCACCCATTGTGTTCGGCGTCATCGCTGCGCTCGCCGGCCTTTTACCGGTCGGCGGAACGGCGCTCGTCTGGGTGCCCGCTACGATTGCCCTTGCCGCTCAGGGCCGCTGGGGCGCAGCGATCTTCATGCTGCTTTGGGGCACGCTGCTCGTCGGTCTGGTGGACAACGTCGTGCGCCCCATGCTGGTCTCGGGCCGAGCCTCGGTCAGCACACTGACCGTGTTCATCGGCGTGCTCGGAGGCATTTCCGCTTTCGGCGCAATCGGCTTGTTCTTGGGCCCGGTCGTGCTGGCGCTCATCATTGCGTTGATTCGCTTCATGCTGGATCTGCGGCGCGCCGAGGCTGCACGCTCTACGATGCCAACACCGGAATGAAGGTCTAGAGAATCGTGACAGGTTCTCCCAACACGCTGCGCATTGCGACTCGACAGAGTCGTCTCGCGCTCTGGCAGGCCGAGCACGTGGCTGCATGCTTGCGCGCGCGCTTCCCTGAGCTCGAGATCGTGCTCGTGCCGATGACAACTCAGGGTGATCGAGTCGTCGACCGTCCTCTGGCGGAAATCGGCGGCAAGGGACTTTTCATCAAAGAGCTCGAGCGCGCGATCTTCGATGGGCATGCGGACGTCGCTGTCCATTCAATGAAGGACGTGCCCAGCGAGCTGCCCGCGGGGATGACGCTCGGAGCAATGCTGCCGCGGGCCGACCCGCGCGATGCATTTATCTCGAATCGTTACGCGTCTTTCGCAGAGCTGCCCCGGGGGGCGAGAGTTGGAACGTCGAGCCCGCGCCGCCAGGCGCAGCTCAGACACGCGCGTGCCGATCTCGACATCGTAACGCTGCGCGGCAATGTCGAGACGCGTTTGCGCAAGCTCGATGAGGGCGAGTATGACGCCATCATTCTTGCAACCGCGGGATTGGTACGGCTCGAGCTCGCGCACCGCATCACCCAGCATCTCGATTCTTCGTTCTCCGTTCCTGCCCCTGGGCAAGGCATCATCGGGATCGAATGCCGCGCGGACGACGAACGCAGCCTGCGCTATGTGCAAGCATTGAACGATGAGGCAACGGCAACATGTTGCCGCGCGGAACGCGCCTTCGCGCGTCGCTTGCAAGGCGACTGTTACTCGCCGATCGCGGCATTTGCGCAGCTACGGGATGGCCAGCTAATGCTCGAGGGGGTGGTGGCCTCCCTGGACGGCAAGCAAATGTATCGTGATGCGATCAGCGGTGAGCCGAGTGCCGCTGCCGCCCTCGGCGTCGAACTTGCCGAGAAGCTCTTGAATGCAGGCGCCCGCACACTGCTGCCGCCGGCAACTTAGGACAGCTTCGCCTGCGGGCGATTTGATTGAGACATGATTCCAAAGATCATCCCTCCGCTGACTGGCCTGTCGGTGCTCGTGACCCGGCCGGCAGCACAAACCGAACCGCTCTGCGCGCACATCGAGCGGCTCGGCGGCATCGCAGTGCGTTTTCCGACCATTCTCATCGAGCCGCAGAGCGCACCACCCGCCGAGCCCTGCGATCTGGTCGTGTTCGCGAGCGTCAACGCGGTCGCGCTGGGACATCATCTGCTCGCGCCCAATCCGACGATGAAGATAGCGGCCATCGGCAGGGCAACGGCTGCGGCGCTCAAAGAGGTTGGGTTACAGGTTGATTACGTTCCCGATGCGGGCTTCACGAGCGAGGCCCTGCTCGCGCATCCGGATCTGCAGCTCAGGGCAGGCATGCGCGTGCTGATCGTACGGGGCGAGGGTGGGCGCACGCTGATGCAAACCGAATTCGCCGCGCGTGGGCTGCACGTAGAAACCCGAGAGGTCTATCGCCGAGTCCGGCCGCAGGTCGATCCTGCGGTGCGCGATGCGCTCGAGATGCAGTGGAGCGAGGATGGTGTGGACGTCGTCACGTTGACGAGCGTCTCCACGCTCGATCACTTGCGCGAGATGCTGAGCGAGCGCGGGCGCGCGCTGTTGGAACGAACGCCGGTGCTCGTCGTCAGCGCGCGAATCGCGGCAGCCGCTCGCGCCGCAGGTCTCAAAGGCGACATCCTGCTCGCACCAGCCGCCGACGATGCATCCATCGTCGGGACGCTTGCTCTATGGCACTCGCGTGCACGCGCATGACCGTCTGTCTGCGTCGAGTGCTCACGCGCGTCACACAGACCGAGACCGCCCGCGTGATACGATACGCTTGCCATGGCGGACACGAGCGACACTCCAGCTGCATCGACAACGGCGAGCACTACGTTGCCGCCGCGGCGATCCCATACTTACAGTCGCCTCACGACTGCGATCGCCGTATTGGCTCTTGCGACAGCAGTCTATAGCCTCGTGCGCCTCGACGCGACGCGGGATCGGCTAGAGGAAATCGGCGCCACCGTCCGTGCACTGGACACCGAGCGCAACTATCTACGCACCGAGCTCGAGTACGTCGCAGAACGCGCCGCGCAGGAGCGCGAAGCGCTGGAGGGCCGTCTCGCCGCGCTGGAAGAAGTGCCCGCTCAGATGCAAGAGCTCACCAGCGTCATCGAGGAACTGCGCGGCCGCACTGTAGGACCGGAACGCGCCTGGTCGCGCGCCGAGGCCATGTATCTGCTCGAGCTGGCACAACGGCGCTTGGCGCTCAATCGCGATATCGAAACTGCAATCGCCGCGCTGGAAGGCGCCGACGCACGTTTGGCGGCATTGAAAGATGCGTCTTTTGCACCGGTGCGTCAGCAGATCGCTCGTGAACTGCAGGCGCTACGTGCCGTCCAAGCGCCGGATGTGGTCGGCATCGGCGCACGTCTGACAACGCTCGAGGAAGGGGTGCATCGGCTGCCCGTGCGAGGCATCGTCGTCGCTGAGCGCACGAGCGCGCCGCGCGAGGCGCTGCCTGAGGCCTTCCTGGCTCGTGCCTGGACGATCGCGCGTAACGCGGTGGCGGACTTGATCCGCGTACGCGTCGTCGACGAACGAGCAGGCGGCATCATCACGCAAGAGGAAGCGCTGCTGCGCCGCGAGCATCTGCGGCTGCTGTTGTTTTCCGCGCGTACCGCCGTCTCGCGTCACGATGCGCAGGCTTATCGCCATGCGCTCGCGAGCGCGCGCACCCTACTGGAGCAAGCATTCGACACGTCTCAGCCGAGCACACAGTCAGCGCTCGCTGAGATTCGCATGCTGGAGCCGCTCGACATTGCACCACCCCTGCCCGAGCTGACCGGCTCGGTTGCAGCGTTGCGTCGTCTGATACCGAGCGGTCAGACGAATATCCCTGCACAGCCGGAGTGACGACGCGCCATGAGACGCGGGCTGTACATCGCAGCGGCACTGCTCGCCGGCGCCATCGTGACGAATGTGCTTGCGCGCGATCCCGGCTATGTGGCGATTCGCATTGGAGGACATCTCATCGAGATGTCCGCGGTGACGTTCGTCCTGGTGCTCGTGGCCGTTTATTTTCTCGTGCGGCTCGTGCTCCGGACCCTCAACGCGCGACGATGGTGGCAACAGAAGCAGCTGGAGCGCCGACGAGCGCACGCCCGTCGCGCACTCTCACAGGCGATCATCGAGCTCGCCCGGGGGGATTGGGCGCAAGCCGAGAGCACGGCAACCAAGTACATCGGCGACTCCGAGCATCCCATCGCGCACTATCTGGTTGCGGCGCGCGCGGCGGAGCTGCAAGGCGCAGCCGGACGACGCGACGAATGGCTCGCCCGTGCGCTGGAAGTGCCTGCCGAAAGTCATGCGCCAGCGCTCATCATGCAAGCCGAATGCTTGCTCAAACATAAACAGGTCGACGCAGCGCGCGCGGCGCTGGAGCAGCTTGACGCACGCGGCGAGCTCAATGGGTATGGACTGTTGTTGCTTGCGCGAATCCATCGTCAAGCAGGCGATTGGCGCCAGCTTGCAGAGCTGGAGAAACGGCTGCGCACGACACGAGGCATTCCCAGCGCGCTCGCCGATGAGACGGTCGCGCAGGTATATCTCAATCGGCTACAGGAGGCTGGCACGACAAAAGACCGCGAGGCGCTGCGCGCTGCGTGGAAGGACGTGCCCAACTCGCTGACGAAGCACCCCGAGATCGTCGTAGCGTATGCACGCGCGGCGATGGCCTGCGGCGAGCAACAAAATGCCGAAAAGGAGCTGCGTCAACTGCTCGAAGCTCAATGGGACGAAGCTGCTGTGCGGGCGTATGGGGAGCTCGAGACCGACGACCCGCTGCAAACGCTCGACCATGCCGAAGCATGGCTCAACGAGCACGAAAACGATCCCGTCCTGCTGATGACGTGCGCGCGCCTCGCCATTCGCGCCGAGCTCTACGGTAAAGCACGCAGCTTTCTCGAGACGAGCCTTGCGATCCGTCCACGTCTCGAGACTTATCAATTGCTTGCGAACTTGCTCGAGCAACTCGGTGAGCGGGACCGCGCCATGAAAATCCTCCACGACGCGCTCGCGCACGCGATCGGCCACAGACCGAAGCTGCTGACGGCACGACAACGCCGCTGGCTAGAGCGACGCCGCGCCCAATGGCGCCAGTGAGCCACGCCGACTAGCAGTATCATGGCAGCCGCAGTGCGGCCACCGATGCGGCAGTCATGCCACCCGAGGCAAGGCGGGGCAAGCCATTATGTCCTATTCCCGTGTCACTCTGCTGCCCTTCGGGTATGTGCTGAGCGTCGAGCAAGGTGAAACGATCCTGGAAGCGGCGCTGCGCGCTGGCCTGAATCTGCCGCACAGCTGCAAAGGTGGACATTGCTCTTCGTGCCGGGCCAGAATTCAGCGGGGAGCGTCCATTACCCGCTTGGCCGACCACTCGGGCTGCTCGCAGTGGAAGAACGAGCGTCCCAAGTGTTGCTGTGCCAAGCGTACCCAGCGAGTGCGGAGATCGTGATCGAAGCGCGCGAAATCAAACCACCGACGACACAGAACGAGATCAAGAATCTACCCTCTCGCATCGAGCGCCTGGATCGGCTCGCGCCGGATGTAATGGCTGTGTTTCTGCGTATCCTGGCGCGCGAGCAGTTCAATTACTTGGCGGGGCAGTATCTCGACATCATGCTGCCGCAGAACCGCCGACGCAGCTTTTCGATTGCCAATCCGCCGCACGATGCCGAGCTGCTCGAATTGCACGTGCGTCGCGTCTCGCGCGGCGAGTTTACTCAGCAGCTGTTCTCCGGCGCGGCAGCGAACACATTGATCCGGATCGAAGGGCCGCTCGGCCAATTCTGGTTCCGGGAGGAGTCGCGGCGACCTGCCTTATTGATTGGCGGCGGTACCGGGTATGCGCCGCTCAGAGCCATGCTGCGGCATCTGTTGGAGCGCGGCGACCGCCGACCGTTGCATTTGTATTGGGGCGCACAGTCACGCGTCGATCTGTACGAGGATGCGCTCGTGCGCGAATGGACCGCAAGGTATCCCAACTTCAAGTACACACCAGTTCTTTCCAATCCGCGCCCGGAGGACGCCTGGGACGGTCGCACTGGCTTGGTCCACAAGGCCGTGCTGGAAGACCACGTGGACATCGCTGAGTTCGATGTCTACACCGCTGGACCGCCCGCGATGATCGAGGCAATCCGACACGAGTTCATCGCGCGAGGGTTGCCGCGAGATCAGCTATTCTTCGATTCCTTCGATTTCGCCCCGGACGTCCTGGCGAAACGAGCACGCCAACTGCCCTAACCTCGCCAACGCACGCTCATGCAGGCGCTGCGGAGTCTTGCCGATGAGCAATAACCGACCTCACGTGCTGATTGTTGGTTGTGGCTATGTCGGCCGGCGCCTGTACGCTCGATTTGCTGACCGATATGACGTGACTGCGCTCGTGCGTACCGCGCGTAGCGCTGCCGGGCTGACCGAAGCGGGGATGCGAGCCGTCGCGCTCGACTTGGATCGACCTCGCTCGGGCGCGCGCATCCCGGAGCGGTTGGAACAGGAATCGATCGTCTATTTGGTGCCGCCGTCCTCGTTTAGCGAGAGCGATTTGCGACTCGATCGCTTCCTGCAGCTTGCAACAGTGCCGCCGAGGAGCTTCGTCTACGTCAGCAGCACGGGCGTGTACGGCGATACGAGCGGAGCACCGGTCGATGAGAGCGCGCCGCTCAATCCTCGTACTCCGCGAGCGCGCCGACGCGTGAGCGCCGAAGAGATGACACGCGTGTGGTGTACCGAGCGGTGTGTGCGCAGAGTGGTGCTTCGTGTTGCCGGCATTTACGGGCCGGGCCGACTGCCGCTGGAACGCCTCAGAAGACAAGAGGCGGTGGTGCGCGCCGAAGAGGCCGGTCTTTCCAATCGCATTCACGTGGATGACTTGGTAAGCGCGTGCGTAGCTGCCGTCACCAACGACGAGGCACGTGGCGTGTACAACGTCAGCGATGGTCACCCATTGAGCTCGACAGCCTTCCTATTGAAAGTCGCAGAGCTGGCCGGTTTGCCGCCGCCGCCTCAAGTCTCGATGGAGGAAGCGCAGCTGACTTTCTCACCCGAACGCCTCTCGTTCCTGAACGAGTCGCGACACGTGCTCAATGGCCGCATGCTCAAGCATCTGGGCGTGGAGCTGAGATACGCGGACTACGAGCGGGGCATACGCGATTCGTTAGCCGGCTGGCGCTGAGTCGTGATCCGTGATCGTGATTCGTGGGTCGTGGACACAAGCACACTGCACGCGTGTCTGCGCGTTTCATCGCGCGCAGAAGGCCCGCGCGGACTCCCAGTCTCCGCCCAATTTCAGGCAGGCTGGCTCCGTTTACTTTGTAACCATCTGACGATGGGCACCCATTGTTCCCAATCGGGGCGTGCGAGGTATTCCGGCAGCTCGAAGATGCCCATGCCACGCTGAAACGCGCGTAGATAATTCGTCGACTGGCGCAGCGCGCCGAGATATGGAACCTTGAGCTTGCTCAAGTACTGGTCGAGCTCCTCGAACATCAGCGTGTTCTCGCGCACGCGATTCGCAACGACCGCGAGACGGGCTTGCGCGCGTTGCACTTTGCCGAGCTCCAACAGCTCGCCCATGAAGCGTGCACAGGCCCTGATATCGATCGGTGACGGGAGCACGGGCACGATGATGGTTTCCGCCCGACGAACGAGCTCGTTCATTTCGGTGCCATGCGTGCGCGCCGGCGCGTCTATGACGAGAATTTCGGTGTCCCGCGGCACGCCGCGCAACCCCCCGTCGTGCGCGTCAACCGGTGTGATGGCAGGCAGGTCGTCGGGCCGGACGGCGAGCCAGTCGAGGCTGGTTCGCTGCGGATCGTAATCGGCCAGCGCGACTTTGTGGCCTTTGAGCGCGAAGTACGTCGCAATGTTGGTAGCCAGTGTGCTCTTGCCGCACCCCCCTTTGGAATTCATGACCATCACATGGCGCATAGAGACCTCGCTTGCACGATGGTTTTCGTTAATTCGTCGCCGAACGGCAGAAAGCACCCGGCAGGCTTGTTCTAGCTATGCCCGTAAATTAAGGCGACAGGGGCAAAATGTCACGAAATCGGTCGCGCGCGCGGCGTTTTCGCCCCGAGCACGGAAAAACCCGCGCGACGATCCCGCATCCGCGCCACATGCCTCTATACTGTAGTCATGCTCCTCAGCTTCACGAAGATGCACGGGCTCGGCAACGATTTCATCGTGTTCGACGTCCAGGATCCGGCACAGCTGCCGAGCCGGGAAACGATCTGCAAGCTCGCCGATCGGCGCACCGGTATCGGCTTCGATCAGGCGCTGGCGCTGCTGCCGCCGTCTCACTCCAGGATCGACGTCTACTACCGGATCTTCAACGCCGACGGCTCCGAGGTCGAGCAGTGCGGTAACGGCGCTCGCTGTATCGCCAGCTTGGTCGCTCAGCGGCTCAAGCGCCGCGAGGTACGCATGGAGAGCCCAGGCGGGCAGACGCTGGCGGTGGTGCGCGAGGACGGCCTGGTATCCGTCGACATGGGCGAACCGAATTTCGCACCCGAAGCCGTGCCGTTCGAGGCCTCCCGAGAAGCCAATGTCTATCCGCTTCGCATAGGCGAGAAGGAGCTGCAGATCGGCACCGTGTCCATGGGCAACCCTCACGCGGTCATCCGCGTCCCTTCGGTGGACGAGGCGGACGTGGACACGCTTGGCCCTGCAGTACAGAATCACTCGCGGTTTCCGCAACGGGCCAATGTGGGATTCATGGAGATCGTGACTCCCGACCACATTCGCTTGCGGGTCTACGAACGTGGCGCGGGCGAGACGCTTGCATGCGGCACTGGTGCATGCGCCGCAGTCGCCGTCGGCAGACGGCTCGGTCTCCTCAACGAGGAAGTGCAGGTCGATGCACGCGGCGGTCGCATGCTCGTGCGCTGGCCAGGACCAGGTAAGACGCTGTGGCTGACCGGGCCCGCGGTCAAGGTATTCGAGGGGAAGGTCGAGATCGGTTGACGGCACAATCGGCGACAGCGCAGCGCGTTGCCCAAAGTTTCGCTGCCGACCGTCACCGCAGAACAACGAGGCACTATGAGCAAGCAACCCGTTCTAGGCGTGGATGTTGCGCAGATCGACGAAGCATCGATTGCAGACTACCTGCTCAGAAACCCAGACTTCTTCGAGCGCCACGCCGGGCTGCTTACGAAGATCAAGCTGAGTCATACACGCGGACCGTCGACGGTATCGCTCATCGAGCGACAGGTGCTGGCGCTGCGCGAGAAGAATCAGAAGCTGGAAGCACGGCTACGCGAGTTGATCGAGAACGCGCGCTCAAACGATGCATTGGCGGCGAAGATTCATCGACTCGCGTGTCGCTTGATCCGAGCGAACGGTGCCGTGGCCGTGCTCGAAGCGCTCGAGACATCTCTGCGAGAGGACTTCGGCTCCTCCGATTGGCTCGTCGTCCTCGGCGCGCACCATCATGCCGCCTTCGACGGGGTATCGAGCCGACATCTGCGTCTCGTGGCTGGCGACGTCAATGAGCTCAAGATGTTCGAGACGCTCTTTGAGTCCGGCCGTCCCCGCTGCGGCCAGATTCGCGACAGCCAGCGTGACTTCCTTTTCGGCGAGAACAACGTCGAAGTCGGCTCGGTGGCACTAGTCCCGCTTGGAGGGCGACCGTGCTTTGGGTTGCTGGCTATCAGCAGCCCGGATGCCGAGCGTTTTCACCCGGCAATGAGCACTGAGTTTCTCGCGCAAATCGGCGAGCTGGTCAGCGAGGCCCTGCGCACGGAGTGAGCGGGACGCATCGATGGGATGGCTTGCGCGGGGCTTGGCTGACACAGCACACGCTCGAGAGCCGAATTCATGTCCCCTGCCGCACTCGATTGGCTGACGCGCTTTCTCACCCACCTGAGGACGGAGCGCCGGTTGTCGGCTCACACCGATAGCAACTACCGGCGCGACCTCGAGCTGTTCGTTGCGTATTGTAAGCAGCAGGACATCGAAGACTGGACACGCGTGGATGCGCAGCACGTGCGCATGTTCGCCGCCGCAGAGTTCAGGCGAGGCGCGTCTGCGCGAACGATACAGCGACGACTGAGCGCGCTGCGCAGCTTCTTCGAGTTCTTGATTCGGGAAGCCGTGCTCAAAGCCAATCCTGCTGTGCAGGTGCAAGCTCCCAAGGCGCGCAAGCGCTTGCCACAGACGCTCGACGTCGATCAGATGAGTCGCTTGCTGAGCTTTCGCAGCGACGAATCGCTCGACGTGCGCGACAAGGCCATCATGGAGCTCTTCTACTCTTCGGGTCTGCGCCTGTCGGAGCTCGTGGCATTGAACCTAAGCGACATCGACTTGGCGGATCGGACGGTCCGTGTGATGGGCAAAGGCTCCAAGGCGCGGGTCGTGCCCGTAGGAAGCCACGCCGCGGCGGCGATCAGCCGGTGGCTGAAGGAGCGCGCCGGGCTCGCGGCAGCAGAGGAACCTGCCTTGTTCGTCAGCCAAAGTGGGACACGCCTGGGCGCACGCGCGATCCAGCAGCGCATCGCACGCTGGGCAAAGCGCCAGGGAATCGGCGTCCATGTCCATCCCCACATGTTCCGGCATTCGTTTGCGACTCACCTGCTGGAGTCGAGCCAGGACCTAAGGGGCGTGCAAGAGCTCCTCGGTCACGCGAATATCTCCACGACACAGGTGTACACGCACCTTGATTTTCAGCACTTGGCCAAGATATACGACCAGTCGCACCCACGGGCGCGTAAGCGCGCGGCCGGTGGGTGATCCATCCATCGAGTCGATGCCGGGCGTCGCCCATCGCGTCGACCCGTGGCCTGTTCAAACAAGCAGCGTGTCCCCACTGATGTCGAGCCATCCTGAGCACAAGACGAGCCTGCGTTTTCACGCCACGACGATCCTTTCGGTGCGCAGAAACGGCGTCGTGGCGATCGGCGGTGATGGACAGGTCTCCCTGGGAAACACCGTCATGAAGGGCAACGCGCGCAAAGTGCGGCGTTTGTACGACGGTAAGGTGCTGGCGGGTTTTGCAGGCGGGACGGCGGACGCATTCACCCTCTTTGAGCGCTTCGAGGCGAAACTGCAGCAATTCGGCAATCTCACTCGTGCGGCGATCGAGCTCGCCAAGGATTGGCGCACCGACCGGAGCCTGCGCCGGCTGGAGGCGCTCTTGTGCGTCGCCGACGCGAAGAACTCCTTCATCGTATCGGGCAACGGCGACGTCATCGAGCCGGAGGACGACATCATGGCGATCGGCTCGGGCGGTGCGTATGCGCTGGCAGCGGCTCGTGCGCTCATGCAGAACACCGAGCTCGACGCACGCGCCATCGTCGAAAAAGCGCTCAACATCGCTGCGGACATCTGCATCTACACGAATAGGAACATCACGATTGAGGAGCTGCGCTCCTGATACTCAGCTGCTCCATGAGCAGCAGGCCCAGCTGGAGATAAGCGTCGTGACGATGCGTTCGTGCAATAGCCGGCGCCGACTCGAGAGATGACAGCTCCGCATTGTAACTATGGATCCATGTATCTATCGTCCTGCATCCTTCGTTCCGGCCGTTTGCCAACGACCGGCCTGCGAGTGCGACGATAGCGGGCTATCAGAGAGAGGCGGATGCGCATGTTGAACGCGCGTTCGCACGTTTGTCGTTCCACGTTCCCCTTTCTGGCCAGTTACCAGTGACCACTCAGCCAGTGAACATGTCTTCGATGACCCCTCGTGAAATCGTTCAGGAGCTCGACAAGCACATCGTTGGGCAAAGTGCTGCCAAGCGCGCCGTCGCAATCGCTTTGCGCAATCGCTGGCGGCGGATGCAGCTTCCTGAATCGCTGCGTGCAGAGGTCACTCCCAAGAACATTCTGATGATCGGTCCGACGGGCGTCGGCAAGACAGAGATCGCCAGACGCCTGGCGAAGTTAGCGCGCGCGCCGTTCATCAAGGTCGAGGCGACGAAGTTCACTGAGGTGGGCTACGTAGGTCGCGAAGTCGACTCGATCATCAAGGACTTGATGGACGTCGCGGTAAAGATGACGCGCGAGGAAGAGATGGAAAAGGTGCGTCATCGCGCCATGGACGCCGCGGAGGAGCGCGTGCTCGACGCTCTCTTGCCGCGGCCTAGAACGGTCGGCTTCGGCAGCGAGCCGCAACCTACCGCGCGCGATAACGAGACGCGTCAAAAGTTCCGGAAAATGCTCCGCGAAGGCCAGCTCGACGATCGCGAGATCGAGATCGAGGTACGCGCGCTGCCGATCGGCGTGGAGATCATGGCACCTGCCGGCATGGAAGAACTGACGCAGCAGCTGCAGAACATGTTCTCGAATCTGGGCGGCACACGCACCCGCACCCGCAGAGTCAAGGTCAAAGAGGCGCTCAAGATCCTCACAGATGAAGAAGCCGCCAAGCTGATCAACGAGGAAGAGCTCAAGCTACGCGCGCTTCAGAACGCCGAGCAGAATGGCATCGTGTTCATAGACGAGATCGACAAGATCGCGCGCAGGCAGGAAGTGCACGGTGCCGATGTGTCGCGCGAAGGCGTGCAACGCGACCTGCTACCGCTGGTCGAAGGCAGCACTGTCAGCACCAAGCACGGGGTCGTGAGGACGGACCATATTCTGTTCATCGCTTCGGGCGCGTTTCACATGTCGAAGCCTTCCGATTTGATCCCGGAGCTGCAGGGTCGCTTCCCGATCCGCGTCGAGCTCGATGCGCTCAAGGTCGAGGACTTCATCCGCATCCTCACCGAGCCCGATGCCTCGTTGTGCAAGCAATACACGGCGCTGCTGGCGACCGAGGGCGTCGAGCTCGAGTTCACCGAGAGCGGCGTGCGGCGTATTGCCGAAGTCTCGTATCAAGTCAATGAGCGCACGGAGAACATCGGTGCTCGCCGGCTGCACACGGTGCTGGAGCGGCTACTCGAATCGATCTCGTTCGAGGCGCCCGACCGCAGCGGCACACGTGTCGTCATTGACGCAGAGTACGTCGACAAGCATCTCGGCGAGCTCGTCAAGGACGAAGACTTGACCAGGTATATTCTCTAGCGCATCGGCGTCAGTTCGATTTCTCGCTCGATACAGGCTCCCTTTTCTGGAATTCTCGATGTCGGCTCGTCCTGCCTCCATCACCTTGCGCACGCGCTCGCGCGTGCTCGCCGTCACCTTCTCGGACGGTACACAATTCGAGCTGCCGTTCGAGTACTTGCGTGTCTATTCGCCTTCTGCAGAGGTTCGGGGTCACGGGCCCGGCCAGGAAACGCTGCAAATCGGCAAGCACAACGTGAACATCACGAAGGTCGAGCCGGTCGGGAATTACGCCGTGCGGCTCATTTTCGATGACGGACACGACACCGGGCTCTACACGTGGTCGTACCTGTACGAGCTGGGGCGGGAACGCGAGAAGAAGTGGCAGCGTTACTTGGACCGGCTCAAGGAGCTCGGCATACCGTATCCGACGCCGGTGCCGCACAAGACTGGACAGTAGACTGAAGGCCTGTGACTGGCCGTTCACCGATCCCGTCTGACCGGGCGGTGGGCGGGCGCGTGTGCCTCTTCAGCCCACCCTGCCGTCCCACCAACATCCCACAGCCTACGGCCGCCATATTGGCTAGAATCCGGCTCATGAGCTCACCGGACGCAAACCGCACGCAAGCAACGACCGACTTCGGATACCAGCAGGTGCCGATCGAGGAGAAGGCCAAACGTGTGCGCGCAGTCTTCGAGTCGGTCGCATCCAACTACGACCTGATGAACGACCTGATGTCGGGCGGCATACATCGGGTCTGGAAGGCTTTCACTTTGGCGCAGACCGGCCTTCGACCGGGACAGCGTGCATTGGACGTGGCCGGCGGCACCGGCGATCTCGCGGCCGGCCTGGCAAAGCAAGTCGGCCCCACAGGCCTCGTGCTGCTGACGGACATCAATGAGGCGATGCTCAGACGCGGAAGGGATGCGATGATCGATCGCGGCCTGGTCGGCAATGTGCGCTATGCAATCGCGAACGCAGAGCGACTGCCCTTTCGTGACGCATCCTTCGATTGTGTGACGATTGGGTTCGGGTTGCGCAATGTGACCGACAAGGAAGCGGCGCTGCGATCGATGGCCCGCGTCCTGAAACCCGGTGGGCAGCTACTCGTGCTCGAGTTCTCTCATCCCGTGGTGCCCGGCTTGAAGCCGCTTTACGATGCGTACTCGTTTTCCGTGCTGCCGTGGCTCGGTAAAGTGGTCGCGAAGGACGAGGCAAGCTATCGCTATCTCGCCGAGTCCATTCGGCGCTTTCCGAAACAGGAAGAGTTGCTCGAGATGATGAAGGATGCCGGACTCGAGATGTGCCGGTACCACAACCTAACCGGCGGCATCGTCGCGCTGCATCGCGGTTATCGGCTGTAACGAGACGGCCTCATGAGACTCGCGCCGCTCGAAACGCTCTTGAACCGCAACATCGCCGCCTCGGCGACGGCGCGCACGCTTTGTCAACGTCTGCAAGGCAAGACGCTCGCATTGCACGTCCAAGGTCTGCCGCTCAGCGTCTACTGCCGATCACTCGGCGACCGCATGGAGCTTGGGACATCACACGAAGGCACACCCGATACAACGCTGAAAGGCACACCGCTCGCGTTCATGCGCCTCGTCGGACCGCAACCCGAGGCCGCGATCCGTGCCGGGTCGATTCACATCGAAGGCGATGCCGAGGTCGCGCAAACCTTCAGCGAGCTCATCAAGCACGCGCGACCGGATCTCGAGGAGGAGCTGTCGCATCTGATCGGCGATGTGGCTGCTCATCAGCTCGGCACGACGGCACGCTCGTTACTGGATTTCACACGCCGCGCGGCGTCGACGTTCGCACAGAATCTTTCCGAGTACTTGCAAGAAGAAGGGCGCGATGTGCCGAGCCGTACCGAAGCAGAAGAGTTCATCGCGGATGTAGACAAGCTGCGCGACGACGTCGAGCGCCTCGAGGCGCGAATTGCTATGCTCGAGCGTCAACGTCGCACGTGATACGCGCTCGCGAAGCAGCGCCCATGTGGGCGGTTCACCCGACAAACCGATACAGACTGATGCGTGCGCCTGCACGCTGCACGACCCGCTAGACACGAGTCACTAATCACAATATGCGGCTCAGAGTTCTCTCGCGTCTTCTACAGATTCAACGTGTGCTCGTGAAATACGGGCTGGACGAGATCATCCTGGCGACGCACCTGTTTCGGCCGCTGCGTTTTGCTTTCTATCTGTCGCCTGCGACATGGGTACATCGCGATCGCTCCGGCCCGCGCGGGGAACGATTGCGGCTCGCGCTTGAGGAGCTCGGTCCCATTTTCATGAAGTTCGGCCAAATGCTCTCGACTCGGCGCGACCTGTTGCCGCGTGACATCGCAGATGAGCTCGAAAAGCTTCAAGACCGCGTTCCGCCGTTTCCGGTCGAGGAGGCCCGCCGCATCATCGCGGAAGCATACGGAATGCCGATCGAAACCGTGTTCGAGCGTTTCGACGAGACGCCGCTTGCAGCCGCCACGATCGCGCAAGTCCATTCGGCTCGTCTGAAGAACGGCAAGGAAGTCGTCGTCAAGGTCGTACGACCAGGCATTCGCGCGCGCATCCAACGCGACATCGAGGTGCTCTATGCGTTCGCGGAGCTCGCCAATAGCTATTGGCGTGAAGCTCACCGTTTGCGCCCGGTGGAACTCGTTCGTGAATACGAGAAGACCATCCTCGATGAGCTCGACCTCATGCGCGAAGCGGCTAATGCATCGCAGATTCGCCGCAATTTCGCCGGTTCCAACTTGCTCTACGTGCCCGAGGTCTACTGGGACTATTGCCGCAAGAACGTCATGGTGATGGAACGCGTGCACGGCGTGCTCATCAACAACGTCGAGGAGCTCAAGCGGCGCGGTGCCAACATCAAACGACTTGCCGAGAACGGTGTAGAGATCTTCTTCACACAGGCGTTTCGGCACAACTTCTTTCACGCTGATATGCACCCGGGCAACATCTTCGTCTTGCTCGACGACCCGGAGCATCCGCGTTACGCGGCAGTCGATTTCGGCATCGTAGGCTCGCTCGAGCCGAGCGATCAGCACTACCTAGCGGAGAGCTTTGCAGCGTTCTTCGACCGCGATTATCGCCGTATCGCGCAACTGCACATCGATGCCGGCTGGATTCCCGCACACGTGCGCATCGACGAGCTCGAATCGGCCGTACGTACTGTCTGTGAGCCGATCGCGAACAAACCTCTCAAGGAGATCTCGTTCGGCCAGGTGTTGATCAGTCTCTTCGAGGCGGCGCAGAGATTCGATGCGCAGATGCAGCCACAGCTCATGCTCATCCAGAAAACGCTGCTGCAGATCGAAGGTGTCGGCAGACAGCTTTATCCGGAGCTCGACTTGTGGAAGACCGCTCAGCCACTGCTCAAGCAGTGGGCACACGAGCGTTGGCGGCCCCGCAACATCTGGCGCCAAGTGCGCGCTCAGCTGCCGGACTTGGCTGAAGCGCTCGCGCAGGTCCCGCCGCTGCTCGAAAACGCGGTTCAGCGTGCCGCGGATGGTCGCCTGCACCTGCAGGTCGAAGCAACGAACTTGGACAGTATCCGCAAGGAGATCAGGGAAGTCGGACGGCGGCGCGACATGACGATCATGGCTTCGATCGGCGGCATGACAGGCATATTGTGGCTTGCTCTCGACGCCGATCCTGCATGGCCGGGAATCCTGCTCACCGCCGCCAGCGTGGCGGTGCTGGCTTTTCGTCGCTGAACATCCGTGTCGCCGCAATCCTGCTCGCAGGACGAGTGACGGAGTAGCGGCGCAGAGTCTGGCCGCTCGGCTTCAACCAACTTTGCGCGAAATCCTGCGTCAGGCCGTTCTGGCAGGGCGCAGGAACCCAATGGCAATCGGCACCATCGAGAGCACGATGATGCCGATCGTCACGATACCGAAATTGTCCTTGATGATGGGCACGTTACCGAACAGATAGCCGCCCCAGATGAAAATCGTCACCCACGCGAAACCGCCAACCACGTTGTAGAGCGCGAATCTGCGCCGCTGCATCTCGCCGACCCCTGCGACGAACGGCGCAAAGGTGCGGATGATGGGAACGAAGCGGGACAGCACGATCGTCTTGCCACCGTGCTTCTCATAAAACGCCTGTGTCCTGAGCAGGTATTCCTGCTTTAGCCAGGGCACGGTGCCGCTGAACGCTCGCGGTCCGATCAGCCGTCCGATACGAAAGTTCGTCTCGTTCCCGAGAATGGCCGCAGCCATGAGCAGCAGCCACAACCAAGTGGCATCGAGCGTACCCGTCTGATCCACTGCTGCAAGCGCTCCCAGCGCAAACAGCAATGAATCGCCGGGCAGAAACGGCGTCACGACCAAACCAGTCTCGCAGAAGATGATCGCGAACAGGATCGCGTACACCCAGATGTGATACTCAGCGACGAGCTCGGTGAGATGCCGATCGAGGTGCAGAACGAAGTCGAAGAAATGGGCGAGTAGTTCCATGCGCTCAGGCTGGTCGTTTTCGTAGCACTTCTTTGATTCGGTTGTTGTCGTCGACGAGCACGATAACGGGCGTGTAGGTCTCGAGTTCCGCGTCCGTGTATGCGGCGTAGGCGCAGATGATCAACGGATCGCCCACGGCCGCTTTGCGGGCAGCAGCGCCATTGAGTGAGATCTCGCCGGAGTCCTTCGGCGCTTCGATGACATAAGTAGTGAAGCGCTCACCGTTCGCGATGTTGTAGATCTCGATGTATTGATACGGGCGCAGTCCGGATACCTCGAGCAGCCGCGCGTCGATGCCACACGATCCCTCGTAGTCCAGATCGGCGTGCGTCACGCGCACACGATGGAGCTTTGCCTGCAGAAAGGTTCGAAGCATGTGCGTCAGAGACTTGGGTCGACCAGTTGCAGCGGCGCAGGCTGCGTCTTGGAAGCAGTCATGTCAAGCAATTTCTCCCGCTGCCGCCAATCGCTCGAACAGGCGTTGGATCTCGTGCTCAATGATCAGTGCTGCACGATGACGCGGACGCAAGAAGCCCTCGCCGACAGCTCGGTCGAGGAAGGCGATCAGAGGGTCATAGTAGCGGTCGAAATTGAGCAGCGCACAGGGCTTGCGATGGATCTCGAGCTGTGTCCATGTCCAGGCCTCGAACAGCTCGTCCATGGTGCCGATGCCTCCGGGCAGCGCGACGAATGCATCGGACAGCTCGCCCATGAGCCACTTGCGCTCAGACATCGTCTGAACGACATGCAGACGCGTCAGGCCGGAGTGGCCCACCTCCTTGTCGAGCAACATCTGAGGAATGACGCCGATCGCCTCGCCGCCGGTTTCGAGGACAGCGTCCGCGACCGCCCCCATGAGCCCAACCCGTCCGCCTCCGTAGACGAGCCTCAGCCCACGGCGCGCGAGCTCACGGCCGAATTCCCGTGCCAATGCCGTGTACGCTGGCTTGTTACCCGCGCTCGAGCCACAGAAGACGCACAAGGACTTCATTGAACAAATTTTACCCGCATACAGATGGGCCGCGGTGACGAGTTTGTCGCAACGCGCGTGCAGTCAAGCCGCGCGGCCTCCCACGAGCAATCGACTGAAGGATGCGCCGTACGGATGCGAGTACCACGGACAAAGCTAGCCCCAGTCATCCGACACGGCAGCCGACGGAATGAGAACGAGCGCACAGTTCTGGCTGTCGCTGTGTAGAGACGCGGTTTGTAAGCGCGTTCCAGCTCAAGCCCGCAGCTCGAGCGCCCGATACTCGAAAGATGAACTGCAGCCGAAGCCCGATCCCGGGGCGACTGTTACCCGTCTTGTCCGCGTATGGAAGGAACTTGCACAGCTTGGGTGGTGTGGCTCTCGATCGCGACGGCGATCGTGGTCGCGTACACCTTCTTGAACGTCGCGTCGCGCATCGCCAGCGCCAGCGGACGAGCGGCTGCCGCCTGGCTCTTGGGTGGTGCCTTCTCCATGGGCGTGGGCTTATGGGCGACGCACTTCATCACGGTGCTCGCGCTCGAGCTTCCGATCGATCCTGCCTATGACCTGACGAAGGCCGTGATCTCCTTCGGCATCTCGCTGGCGATCTGTGCGCTTGCGCTCACGCTGGGAGGACGTGTGACGCTCACATCCGCGCACTTCGCCGTCGGCGCCGGCATCATGGGCATCGGTCTGTGGATGATGGTCCACTCGGGCATCTCGGGCATCCGAGTCGCCCCGCCGATCGACTACGAGCCGGCCCTGACAGTGGTCGCTTTGCTCATGGCCGTTGCCGCCTCCTACGCTGCGCTTTGGCTGGCTTTACGGTTTCGCCGCGGCGAGTCTTGCGGCGCGCGTCTCTCGCGCGGCGTCGCGGCGCTCGTGCTCGGCTGCGTCATCGCGAGCATTCATTACATCGGGCTCGCCGCCGCAATCATTGCGCCCGATGCGCAGAGCTTGCCTGGCACGACACTGAACAACGGCTGGCTTTCCATCTCCCTTGCCCTGTTCGCGCTCGGGGTCATGGGCGCAACGCTGATCGCGAGCGCTTATGAGGCGTACCTCGCGCGCCACGTGCGCAGTAGTATGTTCACGCACGATGAGACGGGTATCCTGCGGCGCGACACGCTGACGAACTTGCCGAACCGCTTGGCACTCGCAGAAGCTGCGGAAGAAGCCATCGCGCGCGCCAAACGAGATGGCAGCACTTTTGCGCTGATGGTCATGAACGTGGATCGTCTCAAGACGATCAACGAATCCCTGGGACGCGAAGCAGGCGACGAGCTGTTGCGCGAGCTGTCGCAGCGGCTGCGCTCCGTGCTTCGACGCAGCGACACGCTTGCTCACCTGGCCGGCGACGAATTCGCCTTGCTGGCTTGCGATCTGAAGGATCCGCACGATGTCGAGCGGATCGTGGCCAAGATCCTGGACGCCCTGCGCGATCCATTCTTCACCCGCAAAATCGAGCTGCACACCTCGTTGAGCATGGGCATCAGTCTCTACCCACACGACGGCACCTCATTTGAGGTGCTGTTGCGGCGCGCCGATGTCGCAATGCGCGCCTCGAAAGAGGCCGGCATCGGCGGTTACCGCTTCTTCACACCCGACATGGTTCGCCTCGAGGGTAATCGGCTCGCGCTCGAGACCGAGCTGCGCCGCGCGCTCGAGCTAGAGCAGCTCGAGCTGCATTATCAGCCTAAAGTGGACGTTGCAACGGGTCGCGTGCGCGGTGCCGAAGCGCTCATTCGCTGGCGTCATCCCACACGCGGCTTCTTGTCGCCGGGCGCTTTCATTCCGCTAGCGGAAGAGTCCGGCCTCATCGTGCCGATCGGCGAATGGGTGCTGCGTCGCGCGTGCCGCCAGCTGCGAGCATGGCTCGAAGCTGGCTTGCCGCCTGTGCGAGTCGCGGTCAACCTTTCAGCAAAGCAGTTCAGGCAAGCGGACCTCGTCGCCGTCGTCGAGTCAGCGCTGAGCGAATCCAACCTCGAGCCGGGGTATCTCGAGCTCGAGCTCACCGAAAGCGCCATCATGCACGATGCGGAGCAATCCGCTGCTACGCTGCAGAGATTGAGCACGATGGGCGTGCACATCTCGATCGACGACTTCGGCACGGGCTATTCGAGCTTGAGCTATCTGCGACGCTTCCCGCTCGACACGCTGAAAATCGATCGCAGCTTCATTCGCGACTTGCTGGTCAATCCCGACGATGTCTCGATCGTCCGCGCCATCATTTCCCTCGCACACAGCTTGCGACTGCGCGTCGTCGCCGAAGGCGTGGAAACCAAGGAACAACTGGAGTTCTTGCGTCAGCTGGGGTGCGACCAGTATCAGGGGCTGTACTACAGCCCCGCGGTAGCGCCCGATGCGTTCGCGGAGATCGTCCGACGCAATCGCAGCGAGCGTCCCGAATACACCGAAGCCGACATGCTCAAGACGCAGAGCCGCCTCTCGGCGTACACGCCGAGCCGCAGCACGAACGCGTGAGCATCATGACAAGACCGGCTGGGCTGACTGCACTCGCAACGAGCGCAAGAACGCGACTGGATCTTCGCCACGCTCGAGCACCTCGACCAAAGCAGAGCCCACGATCACACCGTCGACATACGGAGCGAGCCGCTCGACCTGCTCGCGCGAACGGATACCGAATCCGGCGCATACCGGCACCGGCGAAAGCTTCCTGACGCGCGCGAAGTATTCCAGCACCTCGGGTGGGACCGCGACGTTCTTGCCCGTGGTACCGGTCATGGTCACGGCATACAAGAAGCCAGTGCTGTTCTGGCTCAGCATGCGAACACGATCGGTCGGCGTTACGGGCGTCACGAACTGCACCAACGCCAAGCCGCGCGCATCGAGCGCGCTCCTCATCTCGGCGCACTCTTCGTACGGCAAATCCGGCACGATGAAGCCCGCGACACCGGCACGCGCTGCATCGTCGGGCAGACGATCGAGCCCGCACGCGAGCAGCGGATTGAGATAGCTCATGAGCAGAACCGGCGCTCTGGGCGAGCTGGGCGCCTGGCTGGAGAAGGCCTTGAGCTCGGAGAGGATCCATTTGAGTGTGACGCCCTGCTCCAGCGCGGCACGATTCGAGCGTTGAATCGTTGCGCCGTCAGCCATTGGGTCCGTGAACGGCACGCCGACTTCGATGAGGTCAACCGCGCTGGCGACAGCGCCCAGGAGATCACGAAACGCTTCGCGCTTCGGAAATCCTGCCGTGATGTAGGCAACGAGCGCGGGCTCGCCGCGGGCGTGTGCCTGCTCTATCGCTTTGCCGATCGAATCGCGTGCTGCCATTACGGTGCGTCCTTGAGAAGAGTTCGTTGTAGCGTGGGCATGTCTTTGTCGCCGCGACCGGAAAGACCGACGAGCACCGTCGCGCCCGGATGCGCACGCGCCAGACGTTTCGCGCCCGCAAGCGCATGCGATGACTCCAACGCCGGCAGAATGCCCTCTGCCGCGCAGCATTCTGCCAGCGCGGCAAGCGCTTCATCGTCGTTGACTGTCTCGTACTTCACGCGGCCGATGCTCATGAGCAGCGCGTGCTCCGGGCCCACCGCCGGATAGTCGAGCCCGGCGGAGATGGAGTGAGTTTCGCGGACTTGGCCGTCGTCGTCTTGGAGCAGGAGCGAATAGCTGCCCTGCAGCACTCCGGGACGTCCATAAGCGAGTGAAGCAGCGTTCTCGCCGAGACCGCTGCCCGTTCCGCCCGCTTCGACGCCGAGCATTGCCACATCGCGGTCCTTCACGAAGGGATGAAAGAGCCCGATCGCGTTGGAACCACCGCCCACACACGCAACGACCCAGTTCGGCAGCCTGCCGGTGGCCGCCAGAATTTGCTCGCGCGCTTCACGTCCGATCACCGACTGCAACTCGCGCACAAGATAGGGATACGGATGCGGCCCGACCGCCGAGCCCAAGCAATAGTAGGTGCCGTTCGGATCGGAGACCCAATCACGCAGCGCTTCGTCTACCGCAGCACGCAAGGTCTGGTCACCACTCGTCACGGGCACGACGGTTGCACCGAGCAATCTCATGCGTCCGACGTTCGGTGCCTGACGCTCCATGTCGATGGAGCCCATGTAGACGGTACAAGGCATCCCGAGACGAGCACACGCGGCGGCGGCCGCAACGCCATGCTGTCCTGCGCCCGTCTCCGCGATCACGCGCTTCGCGCCAAGCCTCTTCGCCAGGAGCACTTGGCCAACTGCATTGTTGATCTTGTGCGCGCCCGTGTGCGCAAGATCCTCGCGCTTGAGCCAGATCTCTGCACCCCACTGCTTCGACAGCGTCGGCGCGTACGTCAAGGGTGTCGGGCGCCCGACCCAAGAGTTCAGCTCCGCGTGAAATGCAGCGAGAAAGTCTGCATCGTGCAGATAACGCTCGACCCCGCTCTGCAAACGCTCGATCGCGGGGACGAGCGTCTCGGGCACGTAGCGCCCACCGAACGGGCCGAATCTACCGCGCTCGTCGGGGTAGGCATCGTTCATCACATCCGCGAGCAGCTTCTGCGCGTCGGCTTGGCTCAACATCTGACTCATCGGCGCTTCCTCGATCGTGCGCTACCGGCTCGCCGCCCGCGCAGCGCGTATGAATGCATCGATTTTCGCAATGTCCTTCTTTCCCGGGGCACTCTCGACGCCGCTGCTCACGTCGACGCCGAACGGTCGCACCGCAGCGATGGCGTCAGCCACGTTGCGCGCGCTCAACCCGCCGGCCAGCACGAGCTGCGTGCGCCGTGCAAGCTCTCGCGCGCACGTCCAGTCGGCCGTCGTGCCCGCACCACTGGTCCGGCCCTCATACAAGATGCGAGCAGGAAGCGAGGCATCAACCTCTTGGCCGTCGCGGATCACTGGCAACAACTCGAGCTCGCTCGGCAACCGCAAGCTCGCAAAGTCCTCGGCATCGGTTTGCAACACGTCGGGACGGAAGATGTCGCACACCTCGTCGACGAGGGCCTGCGAGGGGTGCTGCATGACCGCTACCCGTGTCACTCGCGCCGGCACGTCTTGCGCGAGCGCTGCAGCCTGCGCTGCAGTGACTTGACGCTTCGAGGGCGCGAACACGAAGCCGATCGCATCGGCACCCGCGGCAACGGCAGCATCGACTGCTTCGCGCGTCGTCAAGCCGCAGATCTTGATCCAAATCATGGTCCATCGGAGGCAGGCATGGTACTCGCCGCTACGAGCCTCCCTCTGCCTTGATGCTCATCGCATGCTCGCGTCCTGCGGCAATCATCTCGCCAAGCGTGCGCGCCGGCGCATCGCTGTGCATCAGCGCCGTTCCGATGAGCGCGACGTTGTAACCGAAGCCAACCACCCGCTTCACGTCGTCGCGGGATGACACGCCGCTCTCGGCGACCCGTGGATAAAGCTCGGGCAATTGATCCGCAAGCGTCTCGAGCCGAGACAGATCCACCGTCAGCGTCTGCAGATCGCGGCAATTCAGCCCGACGAGCACCTGCTCCTCGTGACCTTCGCGAGCATTCAGCAGCTCGCGCGTCAATGCGAGATCATCGGCATCGAATGCTTCGAGCAGCACGAACATCTTCAGCATCGCTGCACAATCCAGCAACGCAGTGATGCGGCTGCGATCGAGCATGCGCACGATAACGAGCACGCCGCCCGCTCCGGCAGCACGCGCTTCCATCACCTGGTAAGGATCCACGAGGAAATCCTTGCGCATCGCCGGAATGTCGAACGGACGCAACGCTTCCGCAGCCCGGCGTAAGTGCTCGAGCGACCCGCCGAAGCGCGAAGGCTCGGTCAGCACGGATACGGCACAGGCACCGCCTTGTGCATACGCTTTGACGCGCGACTCGACGTCGCTCGTATGCGCCGACAGGTCCCCCGCCGAGGGCGAATGCAGCTTGCACTCGGCGATCACATCGAATCCCTCGGGCGAGAGCTTCAACATCGGCGGCGCGGGCAGCTCGCACACTCGCGCCCACAATGCCTCTTCGGACTCTCTCGCGCGTGCTTCCTCAAGCCTCTTGAGGCTCGCCTGCGCCATTTCGGTGAGAAAACCGGACATAGTTCAGGGCATAGGATATGGGCTACGGGTATCGAAGAGCTTGGGCTCTCCAGCGCATGCGATCAAGCGACGTGGCACTCTCGCCTGCATCACATTCGAGCTCCCTGCACTCCCTACGCCTGCCCGTCTAGCCCGATGTGCTCGCAGCACGGCTGGCGCCGAATGCGGCTAACTTCTCGAGAAGCTTACGCGCTGCACCAGAATCGATCGCGTCCTCTGCCATGCGCGCGGCCTCCACCGGCGTCGCCGCTTTGCCGAGCATCTCCAGCACGAGCGCAGCCTGCAGAACGATGGCGTTCCTGTGCGCGCCCCGCTGCTCGCCTTCCAGGACCGCACGCAACTGCCGCGCGTTGTACTCGGCGTCGCCGCCTTTGAGCTCTTCGGCTCTGCAGGCAGGCAGTCCGAACTCTTCCGCGCTGCGCACGCTGCGCGCGACGCGTCCAGGCCGCACGTCGAAGAGCGTAAAGGGTCCCACCGGCGTGGCTTCGTCCCACCCTGGCGCGCCGTGCACGACATACGTACGTTCGATCGGCATGCCTGCGAGCGTCTCGGCCATCACCTCGGCGACCTCGACACTGTACGCGCCGATCAGATGAAACGGCGGCTCAGCCGGGTTCGAGAGTGGGCCCAGAATGTTGAACACAGTGCGCACACCCATCGCCTGCCGAATCGGCATGATGGCCTTCATCGCGGGGTGGTAGTGAGGCGCGAAGAAGAATGTGAAGCTCGTCGCATCGAGGCACTCGCCTGCAAGCTTCTCGTCCAGCGGCAGCTGTAACCCCAGCGCACGGATGACATCCGCGCTGCCGCTGCGGCTCGACACCGAGCTCGTGCCGTGCTTTGCGACGCGAATGCCCATCGATGCAACGAGCAGCGCTGCGCCGGAAGACAAGTTGAAGCTGCCCGAACCATCGCCGCCCGTGCCCACCATGTCCACGATCGGTGAGCCAGGCGACAGAATCGGACGCCGGGCGAGCTTGCGCATGCTCTTCGCAAAACCACGCACTTCATCGGCCGTCTCACCTTTCGTGCGCAACGCCGCGAGCAAAGCGCCGCCCATGGCAGGCGCAATCGAGCCTTCCGCCAATGCGAGCATGAGCTCGGAAGCCTGCGTTTCGCTGAGATTGCGGCGCTGGAGGAGTTGTTCGAGCGTCTCTTTCAGTTGTGTCATCGCTATCTCGTCCCAGAGCGCAACTTGAGAAAACCGCCCATGAGCTGCGGACCCTGCGGCGTCAGAACGCTTTCAGGATGAAACTGCACACCTTCGATGGCGTACGTCTTGTGGCGCACGCCCATGATCTCGCCTTCGCGCGTATGCGCCGAGATTTCCAGACAATCCGGTAATGATTCCGGCTCGGCGATCAACGAGTGATAGCGCCCCGCTTCGAACGGCTCGGGCATGTGCTCGAGAATTGTCTTGCGATCGTGGTGCACGAGCGAAGTTTTCCCGTGCATCAGCCGCGCTGCGCGTACGACTCTGCCTCCGAAGACTTCGACGAGCGCCTGATGACCCAGGCACACGCCGAGAATCGGCACCTTGCCTGTGAACGCTTCGATCATTCGCAAGGATACGCCGGCATCGCGAGGCACGCCCGGACCCGGCGAGATACACAGGTGCGTGGGCTCGAGCGCGCGCGCCTGCTCGACGGTGATCTCGTCGTTGCGATACACCATGACCTCGGCGCCGAGCACCATGAAGGCTTGCACCAGGTTGTAGGTGAACGAGTCGTAGTTATCAATGAGCAACAGTCGGGGTGGGCTCATAAACCCTCCTGCGCGAGCGCCAGCGCACGGCGGACGATCTCGCTCTTGGCGAGCACCTCGCGGTACTCCGTTTCCGGCACGCTGTCGGCCACCAGTCCGGCGCCTGCCTGGAAACTGTAGGTGTCGCCGCTGAACACGATTGTTCGGATCGTGATCGCCTGATCCATGTCGCCGCCGGTGCCGAAGTATCCGACCGTCCCACCGTAGAAGCCGCGTCGTACCGGCTCGAGCTCGTCGATGATCTGCATCGCGCGCACCTTCGGCGCGCCGACCAACGTTCCAGCCGGGAACGCTGCCGCGAAGAGATCGAATGCGTCCTTGCCTTCCGCGATCTGACCATTCACGCCACTGACGATGTGCATGACGTGGCTGTAGCGCTCGATCGAACGGTAGGGGTCGACGTGCACGGAGCCTGCCTTCGCCACGCGTCCGAGATCGTTGCGAGCGAGATCCACGAGCATGACGTGCTCGGCGTTCTCTTTTGGATCCGCCAGGAGCTCTTCTTGTAGACGTGCATCTTCGGCAGCATCGGCGCCTCGCGGACGGGTACCCGCGATCGGGCGCATCTGAGCCAGGCCGTTCGACAGTTTCACGAGCGCTTCGGGCGATGAGCCGACGACGACACGATCGCCGAGGTCGCAAAAGTACATGTAAGGAGACGGGTTCAGCAGCCGCAGCGCACGATAGGTCTCGAACGGCTCGAGCTCGCACTGTCCCGAGAAGCGGACCGATAGCACGAGCTGGTACACGTCGCCGGCCGCGATGTACTCCTTTGTACGGTGCACGCCCTGGATGAATTCGGCCTCGCTGAGGCTGCCGACCGGCGGCGAATAGCGCGCACGCTTGCTCGTCGCGGGAACGCCTCCACGCAGGGCCCGGATCACTTCGCGCCGCAACGCCTCGCGCTCGCTCTCGCTGCCAGCATGCAGCAAGGCCACGCCCCTGGTCAGGTGATCGAACACGAGCAGCGAGCGAGGTGCCAAATAATGCACTTCCGGCGTCCCGTCGCAGGCCGCTGCCCGCGACGGCAGCCGCTCAAACCGCCGCACGAGGTCATAACCAGCCACGCCGACCAACCCGCCGGCAAGCGGGACACCCGGGATTCGTGGCGTGGGCTGAGGAGCGTGCGCGAGCGCGCGACGGAATGCATCGAGCAGCCCCTGCTTGGTCGCGGGCGCGGGCTCGGTGCGCCCGTCCACGGTCAGGCCGCGCTCGTCCAACCGCAGCTCAGAGCAATCGCCGAATCCAATAAACGAATAGCGCGCAAGCCGTTCGCCGCCTTCCACGCTTTCCAGCAGAAAACGCGGTCGGAACGGCTTGAGCTTGAGGTACGCCGACACCGGCGTATCCAAGTCAGCAGCAATGTCAAATGGCGGTTTCAAGCGAAGCTCCTCGTCCTAGACCTTTCCCCTGCAGGCCGGCGAGAGGCTACAAAAAAACCCATCCCCGGACTGCGCTCGGAGATGGGTTCTCTGGATTCTTCAGCGGTGTTCTAGCGCCCAGCAGCAAGTTCCAGCGCCCCTCTCCTCACGAGAGGCGCCACCACCAGCGATTTGAAAGGACTTGGTCCCTGAGCGTCATCATGGCCCCGCAGTATTACGTGGGTGCCGCCGCGGCGTCAAGGGACCTCGCCGCGGCGTGCAGCACGACGTCACGACAGAGTCAGTCGAGTAGGCTGCGAAGCATCCAGGCATTCTTCTCGTGAACCTGCATCCGCTGTGTCAGCAGGTCCGCGGTCGGCTCGTCGCTTGCCTTTTCGACTATCGGAAAGAGCTCGCGCGCCGTGCGAACGACGGTCTCTTGGCCGATCACGAGCTGGCGAATCATCTCCTTGGCATCGGGCACGCCCTCTTCCTCTTCGATGCTCGTCAGCTTCGAATAAGCCCGATACGAGCCGGGTGCGGGATAGCCCAGCGCGCGAATACGCTCAGCGATCTGATCCACTGCGCCCGCGAGCTCCGTGTACTGCTGCTCGAACATGAGGTGCAGCGTATTGAACATGGGCCCGGTGACGTTCCAGTGATAATTGTGAGTCTTTAGATAAAGAGTGTAAGTATCGGCCAGGAGCTTGGACAAGCCATTGGCAATGGCCTCCCGGTCTTTCTCGGAAATGCCTATATTGATTTGCATACTACCTCCTGAATGCCCGTTGTTGTCCACAACATACCTGGTCCGGGCATGAGAAACCAATTAGAAATGCCTATTGCCCCCATCGGAAGTTCGTAACTTTTACCGAGGCGGGAAAGTTCCTAACCGGATTATCACCGCCGCTCGACTGAGCGTTCACCGGCCGATCCCTAGGATTGCCCTTGGCGGCACACCCCGTGCCACAGCACTGAGCACCTCTAGGGATCCTTATGCAACCATCAGAATACGAATCGCCTACGCCGAACCCGGCCAGCACCTTACGCGCATCCATTGCAACGGTCTTGCTCGTCGCGGCAACAGCTGCGTCAGCCGACGACATCTCGGAGCTGCGTGAGCGCCTTGACGAGCAAGCACAACAAATCAAAGTGCTGGAGCGAAAGCTCGAGCTCGCAGAAGAAGCGCAGAAGGCGGCAGCGCCGGTGACAGCAGTGGTCAAAGCAGGCCCAAGCGGATTCAGCATCGGCACGCCAGACAATGCGAACGTAGTCAAGCTGCGCGGCGTGCTCCACTTCGATGGGCGCCGTTTCGACGACGATGTCACACCTTCCACTGCCGACACATTCATCCTGCGGCGCGTGCGCCCAACGCTGGAAGGCACGCTGAACGGAATCTTCGATTACAGATTCACGCCCGACTTCGCCGGCGGCCGCACGATCATCCTGGATGCTTTCATTGCGGCGCGATTGGCACCGTGGGCGACAGTGACAGCCGGTAAGTTCAAGGTGCCGGTCGGCCTCGAGCGTCTCGTGTCAGCCAGTGATCTGCGCTTCATCGAACGTGGCTTTCCCACCAGCCTGGTGCCAAACCGTGATCTCGGCGTGCAGCTCAGCGGCGATCTTGCCGGCGGCAAGATCAGCTACTCGATCGGCTACTTCAACGGGGTGAACGACGGGGGCAGCAGCGATGCCATAGGGGATGTCGAGAACGATACGTCGGGAGACTGGGCGGCGCGCATTTTCTTCACCCCGTTTCAGGACACCGACCTGTACGCACTACGCGGGCTCGGTTTCGGTGTTGCCGGCACTTATATCGACACGACGGGGAGCCCGACGAACAGCCTGCTCGGGGGCTATCGCACGCCGGGACAACAGACTTTCTTCAGCTATCGCAGCACGAGCGGCACCAGCCAAGGGACATACGCGGACGGCGAGCGTATCCGCATCACCCCGCAGGCGTACTACGCGCACAACAGCTTCCTCGCGCTCGCCGAATACGTCCGAGTATCGCAAGACGTCTCGCGTGTCACGAACGCCGGCACGACGCGGTCGGCTTCGCTCGACCACACGGCCTGGCAGATCCAGCTAGCATGGTTTCTGACGGGCGAAGAGCAGAGCTTCAAAGGCTTCAAGCCGAAATCAGTGTTCTCCCCGAAGGACGGCACCTGGGGTGCCGTCGAGCTCGTCGCCCGCTATCACGAGCTCGATATCGACGATGACGCGTTCGTAGGGGGAGCAGATTCGTTTGCGAATCCCGCGACCGCTGCCTCCAAGGCGAGCGCCTGGGGTATCGGAGTGAACTGGTATCTCAACCGCAACTACAAGCTTTCGCTCAACTACGACGTGACGAGCTTCGATGGCGGTGCCGCAACGGGCGACCGCAAGGACGAAAAAGCGCTGTTCACGCGCTTCGGTTTGGCTTTCTGACTTGCACTTCCGACTTGGAGAACCGCTATGAGAGTTGGCATATGCACATTGATCGCGACGCTTGCGATGACCGCCATTACAAGCGCTGCGCTCGCTAAAGACATCACTCTGCTGAACGTCTCCTACGATCCCACTCGCGAGCTCTACGAGGAGTACAACAAGGCGTTCGCCGCATACTGGAAAGAGAAGACCGGCGATACGGTCATCATCAAGCAATCGCACGGCGGCTCGGGCAAGCAAGCGCGCACGGTAATCGACGGCCTCGCTGCCGATGTCGTGACGCTCGCGCTCGCTGGCGACATCGATGCGATCGCGACGGTGGGCAAGCTGTTGCCGATCAACTGGCAGTCGCGCCTACCGCGCAACAGCTCACCATACACTTCGACGATCGTGTTCCTGGTGCGCAAGGGCAATCCGAAGGGCATCAAGGACTGGGACGATCTGATCAAACCTGGTATTTCCGTCATCACGCCGAATCCGAAGACATCGGGCGGAGCGCGCTGGAACTATCTGGCCGCCTGGGCATGGGCACTGCGGCAGCCGGGCGGCAATGAGGCGACCGCGAAAGAGTTCGTGCAGAAGCTCTACAAAAACGTTCCAGTGCTCGATACCGGCGCACGCGGCTCGACCACGACATTCGTTCAGCGCGGGATCGGAG
Organism: Gammaproteobacteria bacterium; assembly: GCA_017577615.1. GTDB lineage: Bacteria > Pseudomonadota > Gammaproteobacteria > Steroidobacterales > Steroidobacteraceae > Steroidobacter. Next base: position 626,691 of record PKRE01000001.1, read on the forward strand.
ACGTGTTGTTGGCCTGGGAAAACGAGGCGCATCTCTCGATTCGTGAGCTCGGACCGAACAAGGTCGAGATCGTCTACCCCTCGCTCAGCATTCTTGCGGAGCCGCCCGTTGCGGTCGTCGACAAAGTCGCTCTACGCCGCGGCACGCGCGAGATAGCGACCGAATACCTGAAGTATCTCTACACCCCGGAGGCTCAGGAGATCATCGCACGCAACTTCTATCGTCCCACCGACGAGAAGGTGGCTGCAAAGTATGCACACCAGTTCCCGAAGCTCGAGCTCGTGACGATCGACGACTTCGGCGGCTGGGCGCAAGCACACAAAGTGCACTTCGCCGACGGCGGGATATTCGATCAGATCACGAGCCGGAGGTAGCCTCCGCACTGTAGGCGGCGCGCGGCGTTACGCACGCCGCGCGCCCTTCGTCGATCAGGCTCTGGCACGGCGGTAACGGAACTGCGTCAGGAACGCTGCCGCCACGCTGCAAGAGCAGTTGCCAGGAGCCCCATTCCCTGCTCCAGCCTCCGGCCTCCAGCCCATAGCCTTCATCATCGACACCGCGGCTTCGTGCCGCTAGGCTTGTTCGTACATGGAGTCGTCGTAGCAGATGGTCAGTACGTCTAATTGAGTCCTCGTCACAGGATTCCTCCTTCCAAGCCCAACCTCACCCAAGGATTCTTGGGCGTATTCGGCTACAGCCGCCGGGCGATCGAGCTGGTCTGGACCACGAGCCGGCCCTTGACCTTCGCTTTTGCGTTCTTGACGGTGATCGCTGGCGCCTTGCCGACAGCAGTTGCGTACGTGGGTGCACTGATCGTCGATGCCGTCGTCGGCGCAGTTCAGGCGACACCCGCGGAGCGGGCTGCCCTGACAACACATGCCCTTTGGCTGGTCGTGGGCGAAGGGCTGCTGGTGGCTACGATCGCCGGTGCACAACGAGGCATCTCGCTCTGTCAATCCCTCTTGAGAGCACAACTGGGCCATCGAGTGAACGTGATGATCCTCGAGAAGGCTCTAACGCTCGAGCTGGCGCATTTCGAGAACTCGGAGTTCTACGACAAGCTCACCCGCGCCCGCCGCGAAGCGTCGAGTCGGCCCTTGTCGCTCGTCATGCGCACGTTCGGTCTGGCACAGAACGCGGTATCGCTTGTGAGCTTCTCGGCGTTGCTGATCGGCTTTTCGCCGTGGGCCGTCGTTCTGCTGATCGTGGCAGGTCTGCCGGCCTTCTTGGCCGAGGCGAAGTTCTCGGGCGACGCATTTCGATTGTTTCTGTGGCGCTCGCCGGAGACACGCATGCAGCTCTACCTCGAAACGGTGCTCGCACGCGAGGACCACGTCAAAGAGGTCAAGCTGTTCGGTCTCGGCCCCCTGTTCCTCGACCGTTATCGCGCCATCTTCCGCAAGTTGTACAAGGAAGATCGCGATCTGACCATCCGCCGTGACAGCTGGGGCTTCGTGCTCGGGCTGGTGGCGACCGCCACGTTGTACGGTGCCTATGCGTGGATTGCTTTGTCCGCGATCGCGACCCGGATCACGATCGGCGAGATGACGATGTACCTCATGCTGTTTCGGCAAGGACAGTCGGCGGTCTCGGCGATTCTTTCCGCGATCGGTGGAATGTACGAGGACAATTTGTATCTTTCGACGCTGTACGACTACCTAGAGACTCCGGTCGCACCTTCCCAAGGGCATGCGGTGCGCGGACCGCATCCCGAGGACGGGATTCGGTTCGAGCATGTCAGCTTTCAGTATCCCGATGCCGAGCGACCGACGCTCCAGGACATCACTCTGCACATTCGGCCCGGACAGTCTCTGGCGCTCGTCGGCGAGAACGGGTCCGGCAAGACCACGCTCATCAAGCTGCTCACGCGACTGTATCAGCCGACATCGGGACGCATTCTTCTCGACGGCCTGGACCTGCGCGAGTGGGATGAAGGCGCGCTACGCGACCGTATCGGAGTGATCTTTCAGGATTTCACCCGCTATCAGCTCTTGCTTGGCGAGAACATCGGTGCAGGAGATGTACGTCACTTCGATGACGAAGCACGCTGGCGCGAGGCCGGCGAGAAGGGCATGGCCGCACCGATCGTCGCAACGCTGCCTCAGGGTTATCGGACGCAGCTCGGCAAGTGGTTCAATAATGGCCGCGAGCTCTCGGGCGGCCAGTGGCAGAAGATCGCACTGTCGCGCGCATTCATGCGCACCCGTGCCGACATCCTCGTCTTGGACGAGCCCACCTCCGCGATGGATGCAGCCGCGGAGGCAACCGTCTTCGAGCACTTCCGTGCATTGACCAAGGGTAAGATCGCGATCCTCATCTCGCACCGATTCTCGACAGTGCGAATGGCTGACCAGATCATCGTGCTGCAGGAGGGTCGCATCGTCGAGCACGGCAGCCATGAGGAGCTCATGGCGCTCAACGGCCACTATGCGCAGCTGTTCTCACTGCAGGCGCGTGGCTATCGGTAAGGCTGTGAATTTGGCAGGACCGGAGCATGCGCGCTGCGCGCGTTCCGCGGCTCCAGCCCCATTCTCCAGCCGATGCGCCAGGCACGTCCCCGACTATGCCCGGCTCTCGCTTCCCGGCAGCGCGACCGAGAACTCCAGCACGTCGTGACCTTCCTCCTTGCCGAGGTTGACCTGTATGGCGTCTGCGTCCACGTTCACGTACTTCTTGATCACCTCGAACAGCTCGCGACGCAGAAGCGGCAAGTAGTCAGGACCGCCGCGGTTCGTGCGCTCTTGCGCGACGATGATGCGCAGGCGCTCCTTCGCGACACTCGCGGTCGGGGGCGTACGGCGAAAGAATGCGAGCAAGCCCATGAGTTAGCCTCCGAACATGCGAGCGAGGAACCCTCGCTTCGGCTCCTGTAAGAATCTGAGCGGAAGATCTTCGCCGAGCAAGCGCCTCACGGTGTCCTCGTAGGCTTGCGCAACGTCGCTTTGCGAGTGAAGGATGACCGGCGTGCCAGCATTCGACGCGGACAGCACGTCTGCCGACTCGGGAATGACGCCGATGACGTCGACACCGAGGATTTCCTTGACGTCCTCCACGCTCATCATTTCGCCCGTCGCGACACGCCGCGGGCTGTAGCGCGTCAGCAGCAGATGCTCCTTGACCTTCGTATCGCCCTTCTCGGCTCGGTATGTCTTGCTGGACAGCAGACCCAGGACCCGATCCGAGTCGCGCACCGAGGACACCTCTGGGTTCACGACGACGATGGCGCGGTCGGCATAGTACATTGCAAGGTGCGCGCCCTTCTCGATGCCGGCCGGAGAGTCGCAGATGATGTAATCGAACCCGTCTGCAATAAGCTCGTCGAGCACTCTCCTGACACCTTCCACGTTGAGAGCATCCTTGTCGCGAGTCTGCGACGCAGCCAGGATGTACAGCGTATCGAGCCGCTTATCTTTGATGAGCGCCTGCTTGAGCGTACAGTCACCGTGGATGACGTTCACGAAGTCATACACGACGCGCCGCTCGCATCCCATGACCAAGTCGAGATTGCGCAGGCCGATATCGAAGTCGATCACGGCAACCTTCTTGCCGCGCTTTGCCAAGCCGCAGGCCAGGCTCGCCGACGTGGTCGTCTTGCCCACGCCTCCTTTGCCCGAGGTCACGACGATGATCTCGGTCAACCTCGAAGCTCCAGCATTCAAACCACTCGCGTTCGCAACCGACGCGGGCGCCGATCCGGCTGCGCTCTCTGCTTGCGCCGCTGGCGACTGAACCGTCGACTCAGTTTCTAAAGTCATGCTCCGATCCTCGCGAAACGTAAATCGTCCCCATCCAGCCAAGCTTGCACCGGCTTGCCCGCAAGCTCGGCCGGGATCGTCTCGAACACTCGAAAGACGCCGGCAATCGACACCAGCTCAGCCTGAAACTCCTGACAGAACACGCGCGCGGTGACCTCGCCGCGTGCGCCCGCGACGGCCTTGCCGCGCAGGGCGCCGTATATATGCACGCAGCCGTCTGCGATCACTTCTGCGCCGGCGCCGACTGTCGAGGTCACGACCAAGTCACGGTGCCTCGCATACACCCGCTGACCCGAGCGGACGGGGGCGTGGTGCATCAAGGTAGGCACGCTGAACACTTCCGGCTGCGGCTCGGGCGCAGGAGCAGGCCTCGCGGTTTCGCGCTGCGGAGGAGCAAGGTGTCCCAGCTTCGCTTGCACGCGAAATTGTGTGAGCACTGGCAGGTCGAGTGTTCGGGCGATCGCTTCGACCGTCGCAGTGCCGTGCGCAAGCCCAACGGGACACATTCCGGCGCGGCGTATGGCATCGACGATCGCTCGTACCTCGCCTGCATCTGGCTCGCGCTCGAGCGCACTGAGGTCGAGACACACTGCCGTGCGATCGAAGAGCTGGGGTGCCGAGGCGAGCCGAGCGGCAAGCTGATCCTGAATCGACTTTGCGTCCGTCGTGCGGACGCGAAGCTGTGCCAGACCGACCTGACCGAAACGAATCTCGAACGGGGATTCGCGCGTAGTCTCGGCTTTGCTCATCGATTCGATCTGACCCTTCGGAAGGAACGTGAACCAAGCATTGCGGCTTGCTCGCTCGACAACGCGAAGTGTAGCGGGACTGAGCGCGACTTGCAGTCATCTCTGCGCATTATTTTTCGCGTACGAGCTCATGGAGCCGACGAGCCCATGCGAGTCGTTCGTTGCGCGTTAGTTTCTTGAGCGCTGCTTCTGCCTTCAACGCATCCGACTTGGTCGCGAACGCTTGCGCACCGAGCACGGCGACCGGTGGATTCGAGCGTGTGAAGCGTGCGCCCCTACCGTCGAGGTGTTGTCGAAAGCGCGCCGTGACGTCGAGCGCGATCCCGACATAGGTTCGACCATCTCGGCATTCCAGGAGATAGAGCCACCATTGGCGTTGCTCGTCGCCATCCAGCGACTGGGAGATGGGCCCGCAACGTTGCATCTTTGCGCGGGCACGTCGGACCGGGTTCATGAGGCGCGTGGCAAAGGCGATTCGTATTTGGCCTTGTATAGTGCGGCAGCGAGCCCATGTTACGACGGCTTGGGTCGTGAAACACAGCGCGAGGCGCCGCAGCGACGCCTACCGCCCCGCAGTCTAGAATGGAGCGCGATCATGGTGCCTTTGTCCGTCCTCGATCTCTCCCCCATCACCGCCGGCAGCGACGCGGCACAGTCCTTTCGGAACACGCTCGACTTGGCACGGCACGCGGAGCGCCTGGGATACCGTCGCTTCTGGCTGGCGGAGCATCACGGCATGCCAGGTATCGCGAGCGCCGCGACGGCAGTGCTGATCGGCTACGTCGCCGGCGGCACATCCTCGATCCGCGTGGGGGCGGGCGGGATCATGCTGCCCAACCATTCGCCGCTGGTGATTGCCGAGCAGTTCGGTACGCTCGAGTCCCTGTATCCGGGGCGGATCGATCTCGGCCTCGGCCGTGCACCCGGATCCGACCCTGCGACCGCCCGGGCACTACGACGCAACCTCGCGACGGACCCGGACGAGTTTCCGCAGGACGTGCTGGAGCTCATGAGCTACTTCGAGGATCGGGCCAGCGTTCGTGCCGTGCCGGGAGCCGGCCTCAGGATACCGATTTGGATTCTCGGCTCGAGCCTGTTCGGCGCGCAGCTGGCAGCGGAGCTCGGACTGCCCTACGCGTTCGCATCGCACTTCGCGCCGGCGATGATGATGCAGGCCATCGAGCTGTACCGCGCGCGCTTCAAGCCATCCGCATACTGCGAAAAACCTTACGTGATGCTCGGCTTCAACGTGTTCGCTGCGGATACGGACGAGGAAGCGCAGCTGCTCGCCACATCGATGCAACAGGCATTCGTCAACCTGCGCAGGGGACAGCCGACCACCTTGCAGCCGCCGATCCCGGGCTATGAGGCGCAGGTTGCGCCCCACGAGCGCCTGATGCTCGCAGAGGTGCTCTCGTGCTCGGCCGTCGGCTCGCCCAAGACGGTGCGCGAGCAACTCACCGACTTCGTTGCGCGCACCCGTGCCGATGAAATCATCATTGCTTCGGCGATCTATGATCACAAGGCACGAGTGCGCTCGTACGAGATCGCAGCAGAAGTCATGCGTGCCGGTTGAAAGCATATTCACGCTCCGGATCGCGTGATCGCTCGGCACCGCGCTCGAAACCGATCTTGACCCCTTGCGACAGTAGAGGTTCTGCGCCATCCATGGCGCAGCTCCACACACGATTGGCCGCTCTCTCACCGTCGCTCCTTGAGATGCGTGCCCGGGCAATCCGCCCGAGGTTTCGGCTCCGTCCGAATACGGCCACCGCCGGAATTTCCAGGACACACCTCCCTGTGCCTCCCAGAACCCGGAGCCGAATCGATGCCCCGGTCCGGCGCGGTAGAGCATCGCCACCCGGGAGGGGGAAGTCTTGAAGGTTTTCTGAAAAGCTCTGAAAGCGTCTGAAACGACCTGGTGATCCGCAATCCCGCCAATCGAGGCTTCTACATAACGCCTTTGCACGAGCGTGTCGGAAGATCTCGGCTCCGCGGCCACACAGTAACCAGTTGCCTTTTCAACCAACATCATCTGCAAGACACTGTCTCCGGTTACGAAATGGAAACCGGGCGCACAAGCACGAGTCTCCTTCGCCAACCCGATTGCCACAGGAGGAAAATACGGATGTCTATCTAGCTACGCTGCGCCCTGCGGAAATCCTCGCGAATTTCACCGTTACAAGGGCTGGCACGAGAATCATTGCGAGGTAATATCCGTCTCGCCGCTGCAAACTACTTCAATGTCAACAACCATAGTTTGCCGAATGGATTGCGCGCGGCCTCCACTCTCAGTTGACATATTTACGCAAGGACGGGAAGTCCATGAGCGTTGCTGTCGACGAACAAGCCTTCTGGTTGGGCGACTGCAAGGTTGAGCCCATTCTCAACCGTATCGTGCGGGACGGGGAAAGCATCAAGGTCGACCCGCGCAGCATGGAGGTGCTGCAGCTCCTGGCCTCTCGACCTGGACATGTCTTCTCCCAGACTGAGATAGAACGCGCCGTATGGTCGAACGTGATCGTCACGCCAAACTCTGTCTATCAAAGCATCGCGCAGTTGCGTCGTGCGCTAAGCGACGATGCCAACAATCCCCGTTACATCAAGACCATCCCTCGCAAGGGCTATCAGCTCATCGCAGAGGTACAGCGAGCACGGCTCGTGCAAACGGCAAAGCCCGTCAACTCATCGACGATCAAACGAATCTCGCGCGAATGGTTCTCACGAGTGATGCTCCTCACGGTGATTCCTTGTTCCGCTGTTGTCGGCGCAACCATCGTGTGGCAGCCGAGCACCGATACGCTCAAAGTGTCCAGCCAGCCGTCGCGTGCCATCTTGACGCTCGAAGGACTGCCGGAAAAGACGCGTCTCGACCCATGGATCCTCTACCAGGTCGCATCTGTGGCGCTCGCAGACGGCCGACCGCACCAGGCTCGCGAACACTTATTGAACGCCATCGCAATCGAACGCGCCCGTGTGGGCGAGAGACATCAGAATGTGGGCAAATTATTGAGTGCCCTGGCGAACACCTACGTCTGGGAATCCGACTACGACGCTGCGGAAGCGGCCGCGCGTGCAGCCGTCGAGGCGTTCGCGCAAACCTCTGAGCTTCATCCGGATCGTATCTGGGCGCTCGCTCAGCTCGGCTACGTATTGCTCGAAAGCGGCGATCTCGAAGCTGCCGAGCCGCGAATTCTCGAGGCGCTCGTGCTCGCTTCACGGGTGTTCGGGCTTCGCTCGCTGATCCGGGCACGAATACTTGACGATGTGGCCATGCTCAGATTTGGCCAAGAGCGTCTGCGCGAGGCCGAGGAAGCCGAGCGTGAAGCGCTGGAGATCGCGATGGAGACGCGTGCCGATGCCCACATCATCAGCCGGCAGCACACCATCCTCGGACGCATTTTGCTGGGGCAAGGCCGCTTCGAGGAAGCTCGCATTCAGGCCATGGAGGCCACTGCTCTGCTGGCCGACGTGCGCCGCGATCATCCTCTCGTCGTGTCCGCGCGCGACCTGTTGGCGAAAGCGCTCGTCGGGACAGGGGATTACGCTGGCGCAGAGGTGCTATTGAGGGAGAACGTTCAGCTCTGGCAGCACAGCGATGCTTGGTCCCAAAGGGTATGGGCGAGCACAAGCGCATTGGGCGAGAGCTTGCTTGCGCAAGGACGTATCGACGAGGCGGAAAAGTGTCTGCACCAAGCGTCGCTGAACCTCGGCAAGAGCGCCGCTCTACAGGAAAGGTTGTGGTATCAGGAACATCTCGTCCGGCTCGATAAGCTGCAAGCAGCTAAGAGCAAGGTGAAGATTGCGGTTCACGATTCGTGATCTGCCAATCGTACGCCGAGAAAAGCGAATCGGGCCCATCCGAAGCGTTGCACGAACTTGGATCACGCGAACGGGGTGTACCGGCATTGGCTGATGTTCCCGGACCGAGTATTCTGAAAGGGCCTACCTTGAACGTCATCCGATGCTCGTCTTCTCTTCGGTCTCTTTGCGCCGCGGTGCGCGGCTGCTTTTTGCCGACGCCACGTTCACGATCTATCGCGGCGAAAAAGTCGGAATCGTCGGCGCCAATGGCACTGGCAAGTCGTCCTTGCTTGCGCTCGTGCGTGGCGAACTGCAGCCGGATGCCGGTGCATTCGAGATGCCGTCGCAGCTCGTCATGGCGCATGTTGCGCAGGAACTGCGTGCGACCGAGCAGCCTGCAATCGAGTTCGTCATGGACGGCGATGCAGAGCTACGCGCGACCGAGCGAGCCATCGCGGAGGCAGAGCAGCGCGAGGATGGAGCCACGCTCGGCGAGCTGCACGCCAAGTACGCTGCGATCGGCGGCTACGATGCCCGCAGCCGGGCGGCCCGCCTGATGCACGGCCTCGGCTTCTCGCCGAAGGATGAAATGCGGCCTGTCAGCGCGTTCTCGGGCGGCTGGCGTGTACGGCTGAACGTCGCCCAGGCGTTGATGTGTCGCTCCGACCTGTTGCTGCTGGATGAGCCGACCAATCATCTCGATCTCGATGCGGTGATGTGGCTCGAGCAGTGGCTGCGCAGCTATCGCGGCACGCTGCTCATGATCGCGCACGATCGCGAGTTCCTCGATCGCACAGTCGACCGTATCGTGCACATCGAGCAAGGCAAGGTGCAGGCTTACACCGGCAACTACTCCTCCTTCGAGGAACAACGTGCCGCGCAGCTCGCGCAGCAGCAGGCCATGTACGAGCGGCAGCAGCGCGAGATCAGGCATATCATGGGATTTATCGAGCGCTTTCGCGCCAAGGCGAGCAAGGCGCGTCAGGCGCAAAGCCGCATGAAGGCGCTCGCGCGTATGCAGCGAATTGTCCCTGCGCACGTCGACTCGCCCTTCGAGTTCAGATTCCTGCCACCGCAGAAACTGCCCCGTCCACTGCTGACGCTGGAAAAGCAATCGGTCGGATATGGAGACCGCATCGTATTGAGCTCGATCAGCATGACCGTTCAACCCGGCGACCGCATCGCGCTGCTCGGGCGCAACGGCGCCGGCAAGTCGACCCTGATGAAGCTCCTGGCTGGCGAGCTCGAAGCGCGCGAAGGCAGGCGCATCGAGGCGCGCGATCTCAAGATCGGTTACTTCGCTCAACACCAGCTCGAGCAGTTGCGAATGGATGATTCGCCGCTCGGACACCTGAAGCGGCTGGGTGGTGAGGCGGCAGGACGCGCGACCGAGCAAGAGCTACGTACGTTCTTGGGCGGATTCGGATTCAGCGGCGATCGCGTATTCGAGCCCGTCGGTCCGTTCTCCGGCGGGGAGAAAGCGCGGCTCGTGCTTGCGCTCCTGAGCTATATGCGACCCAACTTGCTGCTGTTGGATGAGCCGACGAACCATCTCGATCTGGAGATGCGCCAAGCGCTCGCGGTCGCTCTGCAAGAATTCGATGCGGCGGTCGTGCTCGTTTCGCACGACCGACACTTGCTGCGCACGGTCGCCGACGAGCTGATCCTCGTCGACCAGGGCAGGGCTCAACCATTCGAAGGAGATCTCGACGACTACGCGCGCTGGATCACGACCCGTGACGCCGCCGAGAAGAAACCCGACGATGTGATGCCCTCGGTGACGAGCGCAGAGCTGCGCAAACGGAAGAAGCGCGAGGAGGCCGAACGGCGCGCACGGCTGAGCCCGATCAAGAACGAGATCGCAAGGCTCGAAAGCATCATCACGGCTCTGCAAGAGGAGCTGAGCAAGATCGAGGTTGCGCTCGCGGATCCGGATCTGTACGAAGCACCGGCGAAGACACGCCTCCAGGAGCTGCTACAAACACAAGCGCGCCTCAAGCGCCAGCTCTCGGCGATGGAGGATGCATGGCTGGAGGCGAATGAGCGGCTCGAGAGCGCGTTGTCTATCGATCCGTGACTGGAGCCGTGGGAATTGGAGGGCTGGAGGCTGATGCCGCGCAACGACCGCGCCCCAGCCAGAACCTCCAGCCCACAACCCACATTCAGCTCAGCTCATCCCAGAACGCTTCCATACGCTTGCGCATGGCCGCATCCGGAAGCGCCCCGCGCCCGGCCGCTTGGTTGTCCTTCAGGTGCGATAGCTTGGTCGTGCCGGGAATCGCGCACGTGACCGCCGGGTGCGATATGACGTATTTCAGGAAGAACTGCGCCCAGGTCGTCGCACCGAACTCGCGCGCCCATTCGGGCACCTGCTTGCCCCTTACGCGTGCAAACAAATTGCTCCCGCGACGCCCTCCGAACGGCAGATTCACCAGCACGGCCGTGCCACGCTCTTGCGCGAGCGGCAGCAGCTCTGCGGCTGCTTCTCGATCGTCGATCGAGTAGTTGAGCTGCACGAAATCCAATTGATATTTGCGCATCGCATCTGCCATCGCGGCGTGCTGCGCGTCGCTCGACGTCGTTGCGCCCAGGTACCTGATCCGCTTCGCGGCTTTCAGCTCCTGCAATACCGGAATCAAGGCATCGAGTCCCGTGAGGCTATGCACTTGAAGCAGATCGATCTTGTTCGTGCGCAGTCGCCGAAACGATGTCTCGATCATGGCCTCGGCCGCCGCCACATCGTCATTCGGTGCGGTCGCCTTCGTGGCCAGAAAATACCGCTCGCGATGACCGAGCTCTTCGAGAAGCTCGCCGATCACTTCCTCCGAGCGTCCATACGCCGGTGCGGTATCGATCACGGTCCCGCCCAGGCGCCACATCTGATCGAGTACTTCGCGCCGCGCGGCCAGCTCCGCAGCACCCGTCACGCTGTAGTTATTCGTTCCCAGCCCGATGACGGGAAGACGCTCGCCCGTAGCGGGCACTGGACGCGTAATCAATTCGCGGTGCGCCTCGGCAGCACGTGTCGGTAGAGACAGCAGCGAGCTCATGCCGACGAGTGCACCTGCTTTCAGCAACTCTCGACGCGTCATTCGATCGGTTAGCGAACTCACGTAGACTCCTCCACTCCTAGCTACGTAACCGATTCCCGGGCTGAGTAACATAGTGCCCGACTGGATGACAGAGGGAGTACGTCAATGATTGTGAAGAAGTTCCTCTGGCGTCGAGCTGGCTCGCATCGAAGGAAGCGCTGACTTCCCGATGCCACGCGGGAGCGGTCGGTTGCGCCCACAAGGAATGGCACAACGCATTCGAGAGGACGCTGGTACTGATGTTGGAGCTTTCGCCTGATCACCCCTTCCCCCACCGACGCACTTTGTGTCTCGAAGGCGGATGTAACTTTCGAGACATTGGTGGCTATCGGACACGCGACGGTCGCGTTGTGAAGTGGGGACGGGTTTTTCGCGCCGGTGTCCTCAGCTACGTCACGGATGAGGACCACCGCACGCTGCAGCGACTCGGCATCAGAGCGATCTGTGACTTACGCCGCGCGGATGAGCGAGACAAAGAGCCGACCCGATGGCCGGACGCGACAACACGGGTGCTCGCCTGGGACGATGAAGGCCAAGCGCCCACCTTGCGTTCGTATGCTGCACAGCGCCCACCCACTCAGGCCGGCATGTTCGACGCGATGATTGCGCTCTATCGAGGACTTCCCAACCGCATGCGCGAGCGGCTCCAAGGATTCCTCAGCTGCATTGCCAGCGGCGATATGCCGTTGATCGTGCATTGCGCTGCAGGCAAGGACCGCACAGGTTTTGCAATCGCTGTGCTGCTCCTGGCTCTAGGAGTACCACGCGAGACGGTGATCGAGGACTACTTGCTGACGAACCAGGTCAGCGACTTTGAGCATTTCATCCGCACCCGTAAGGACACTGGTCTGGGGCTCGCCGATGCGAGGCATCCCTTGCTTGCCATGCCTGAGGAGCTACGCCGTGTGCTCTTGAGCGCGCACACCGATTTTCTCGGCGCTGCGCTGGAGCAGATCGACCGCGAGTTCGGTGGTCTGGATGCATACGTGGAACGGGTGCTGGAGATCACTCCGAAGGTGCGTGACCGTATCCTGGCGAATCTGCTCGAATAGACGAGAGAAGGCACGAGCGCACTGACGGTGAGCACCCGATGAAGGCATCGAGCTCGCCGGCTGGCCTGACGTCGTTGACACGGGCTCCCGAGCGCGGATGCATTCAAGGCATGACCGGCGGGTGATAGTCGAGCGTCAAGTTGAACACCCAAAGCAAGAAGAGCACGACCGGCACGTGCACGATGAATTGCACGACCGTGAACCCAATGACGTCGCGTGCCTTCAGACCAAGGATGCCGAGCAAGGGCAGCATCCAGAACGGATTGATCAGGTTTGGTAACGCCTCGGCAGCGTTGTACACCTGGACGGCCCATCCTAGATGCACTTGGAGATCGTTGGCAGCCTGCATGACGTAAGGCGCCTCGATGATCCACTTGCCGCCGCCAGAAGGCACGAAGAAGCCGAGCACGGCGGAGTAGATACCCATCAAGATCGGAAAGGTGTCGCGCGAAGCAGCTTCTGCGAAGAACGCCGAAAGATGATGCGCGATCGTGTGCCCGTCGCTGCCCGGAGCGGCAGTGATGAGCGAAGCGATGCCGCCATAGAGCGGAAATTGAATCAGCACACCTGTCGCGCTCGGCACCGCCCGGCTGACCGCATCGAGGAACGTGCGAGGGCGCCAGCACAGCAGCAGCCCGAGGGTCAAGAAAAGCAGATTGTACGTGTTGAGATTCGAAATGGCCGCGGCGGCCCCCTGAGTGATGAACTCCTGGGCCAGCCAGACAGTGCTCAACAAAGCGATCGCCACGTTAAGAATCGGGGAATGCTCGAGCCATTCGCCCGGTCGCGTTGGCTCGGAATTCGAGAGCACGTGCTTTTCGGCGGGCGTGCCTGGAGCGTGAGCGGTCCTCGCACGATCGGCGCTCGGCACCGTCACCCACACAACCCACAAGGTGACGCCGATCAGAATGGCAGTCAGCGTGATCGACTGCCACAGAAATATCGTTTCGGTGAAAGGGATGACTCCGGTGATCTCCAGAAGCCCCGGAGGCATGCTCCCGGGATTCGCCTGCAGCTGTGCTGCAGAAGAAGACAGCCCCATCGCCCAAACCGAGCCGAGACCGAGATAGGCGGCAGCGGCTGCGGCACGGTAGTCCATCCGCAGCTCCTCACGCCGGGCGAGCGCGCGCACGTAGAGGCTGCCCAGGATCAAGCTCAAGCCCCAGTGCAGGAGGGAGACCAGCATGCTCAGAAGGGCCACGGAGAGAATGGCACCGCGCCCGGTTTTCGGTCGCGCTGCGAGCTGGTCGATGATGCGAGCGATCGGCGGAGAGCTCCCGACCACATAACCCCCGATGATGATGAAGCTCATCTGCATCGTGAACGGGATCAAGCTCCAATAGCCGTCACCGAACGCCTTGGCAGTGCGCAGCGGCGAGGCGCCCAGCAGCACGGCCGCTGCAGCAACAATCACGACCGCGGCTGCCGCAAACACGTATGCATCCGGTATCCATCGCTCCGACCACGCGCAACAACGCAGGGCAAATCCTTCAAGACGCGAGCGCTCGGGAACTGTGCGAGAGGTCATGAGTTGCAAGGGAACAGCAGCTTCATTGCTCAAGCGTAAGCGGAGACCATCATGATAGTGAGCGAAGCGATGACGCGCGATGTGCGGCTGGTCAGCCCGGACCAGACGATCCAGGAAGCCGCCAGGGAAATGGCCGACTTCGACTTCGGCGCGCTACCAGTGCAAGAGAATGATCGACTGGTGGGCATGATCACGGACCGCGATATTGCCGTGCGAGCGGTCGCGCAGGGTCTCGGCCCGACGACGCCAGTGCGCGACATCATGAGCCGCGACATCAAGTACTGCTTTGAGGATCAATCGGTCGAAGAAGTCACCCAGAACATGGGCGACTTGCGGATTCGGCGCCTGCCGGTGGTCGACCGGGACAAGCGTTTGGTCGGCATTCTGTCGTTGGGCGACCTCGCGATGGACGAGGAGTCCCAGATCGAGGCAGGTGAGGCTTTGAGCCGTATCTCGCGACCAGGAGGCGCTCACTCGCAAGCAACCCAGCCGCATTGACGCAAAACATTCAATACACGCGATCGGCACGCGTGGCGCAATTGTGCCGGTTGAAACGATGGGGGCTCAGAGCAGCCGCTCGATTGCCGCTCGCAATGCCTCAGGCTTCGTCGTGGGCGCGAAACGACGCACCGTCTTTCCGTGGCGATCGACCAGGAACTTCGTGAAATTCCACTTGACTCGTTTCGTGCCAAGGACGCCGGGCGCTCGTTCCTTGAGCCACTCGAAGAGCGGGTGAGCAGACGGACCGTTCACTTCCACCTTATCGAACATCGGAAAGGTGACGCCATAGTTCGTAGCACAGAATTGCGCGATCTCTTCACGACTCCCCGGCTCTTGGGAAGCGAACTGGTTGCACGGGAAGCCCAGCACGGTAAAGCCGCGATCGCGGTAAGCCCGGTAAAGCGATTCCAGCTCCCGATACTGAGGCGTGAAGCCACACTTGCTCGCCGTGTTGACGATGAGCAGTACACGACCGGCGTACTCGCGCAGCGACACCGGAGTGCCGTCGAGACGCGTCGCAGTGAAGTCATGTAAGGTCATATCCGCCTCGCAGCCGTCGGCGCTTCGAGCTGCTAATCCAGCTCAAGCGCTCGGAGCCTTCGCGTCTCTTGCGGTATGTCGCTTACATCGCCGAAGCAACATTTTCGCCAGAGGCGTTCATCAAGACATCGTTTGCCGGGCAATAGCTACGCAGGAAATCGTGATGCTTGGGCATCTGCTCGACCTCGCGAGCAATCTCGTCCCTGATGCTCGCTAAGAGCCGCCGCAAGTCATTGTCCGACATGACTTTCGGGAGGTGATGATAGTGCTTCGGCTCGATCCCCTGCCCCAGCATCACTTGGATCCAGGCATCCACGCCGAAGAGCTCATTATCGTCGTGCCAGACGTGAGCCCTCTCCCGAAAGGCTTCGATACGGTGCGCGAGCGCGTCCGGCACCTTCAAGTGACGGTATTCGCGCCAGAACTCGCTGTCTTCTCGCTCGTTCACGTGGTAGTGCAGGATGATGAAGTCGCGAATCTTCTCGATCTCAGTACGCGCTTCCTTGTTATAGCGATCGATGAGCGATTGCGTGACGCCACCGAATGGGAATAAGCGAACGAGCCGGCACGCGCCCGTGATGATGAGATGGATGCTGGTGGATTCCAGCGGCTCGATGAAGCCGCTCGCCAAGCCGAGTGCGACGACATTCTTGTTCCAGACCTGGCGTCGGCGGCCGGGTGCGAATTTGATGATCCTCGGCTCGTTCAATGCCTTCCCATCGACTGCATTGCGCAGCTTTTCTATTGCCTGTTCGTCTGACATGTAGCGACTGCAATAGACCAGGCCATTGCCCATGCGATGCTGCAAGGGAATGCGCC
The DNA here is from genome assembly GCA_017577615.1 of Gammaproteobacteria bacterium. Lineage (GTDB taxonomy): Bacteria > Pseudomonadota > Gammaproteobacteria > Steroidobacterales > Steroidobacteraceae > Steroidobacter. The sequence continues at coordinate 642,531 of PKRE01000001.1, forward strand.
AGCGCCAGCCGGCCTCGTGCGCGATGGAGCGAGTGTATGGCACCGCTGGACCGACCAGCTCGGTCTGCATGGCGACCGCCCGATCGCAGTGCAGCCACTGGGACCAGTCTTCATATCCGGTCTTGAGAGTTTGCTCGATGAGGAGCCCACGAAAACCGGTACAGTCAACAAAGAAGTCTCCCTCGATGCGCTCGCCGGATTCCATCACCAGTGCCTTGATGAAACCTGATTCCGGATGTTGCTCGGCGCCCTTTATCTTGCCCTCTATGCGCCGCAGTCCGAAGCGTTCCGAGAACTTTCTCAAAAACTTGGCATAGGTCCCTGCATCCAGGTGGTACGCATAGTTGATCCGCGACTGCGGCGACGTCGCAAACTTGTTCTCGAACGCGGCTTTGAACTCCAAGCAATAGTCTCCGATCTTGGATCGGATACCTCTGCGCAAGCTGTCCAGCCAAAAGTGGTGGAATTGACAGGCCCACGGCGACTTACCAAGAATGCCGAAGGCGTGGATGTAGCGGTCTGAGCCATTACGCCATCCTTCAAAGGAGATACCCAGCTTGAAGGTGGCTGCCGATGTGCGCATGAAGGCCTGCTCGTCGATCTGAATGAGCCGGTGGAATGCGCGGATCGGTGGAATCGTGGACTCACCGACACCCACTGTGCCGATCTCATCGGACTCGACGAGCACGATATCGATCAGACCATGAAGCTGGTGCGCTAACGTTGCAGCGGCGATCCAGCCGGCAGTACCGCCACCGGTAATGACGACTCGTCGGATGTCCGTGTTCACGACCTTACTCCAGGAACGACGACCTCAGGAGTCAGCTGCAGCCTCTTCGTCCGGCACTGCACAGTACTGCTCGAGGAACTGCTTGTGCGTGGGCATCTTCGCAACTGCGGCACGGATATTCTTGCCCAACGTTTGGAGCATCGTGCGCAACTCCTCGGGCTTCAACATGTGCGGCATGTGGTGATACCCGGTAGGATACACGCGTTGTCCCAGCATGACCTGCAGCCAAGACTCGACGCGGAAAAGGTCCCTTGGATCCGGAAAGATCAAGCCCGTTTCGCGGAAGAGTTCGAGGCGGTGCGCAAGCGTGTCGGGCACCTCCATGTCTCGACAGTCTCGCCAATAAGGTGTGTCATCGCGCTCCGTAGCCTTGTAGTGAAGGATGATGAAATCGCGAATTCTTTCGTATTCGAGCTCGGTCTCGCGGTTGTACTCGCGCACCAGCGATTCTACGCAACCGGTGAACGGAAACATCCGCAGCAGACGCGCGACACCGGCCTGGATGATGTGAATGCTCGTGGACTCGAGCGGCTCGATGAACCCGCTTGAAAGCCCGATTGCGACACAGTTCTTCACCCACACGTTGCGCCGACGGCCTGGCACGAACTTGAGCAGGCGAAGCTCGACGCGCACCTTCCCTTCGAGGTTCTCCATGAGGACCCGACGCGCCTCCTCGTCGGTCGTGTAGGCCGTGGAATAGACATGACCGGTGCCTTGTCGATGTTGCAACGGGATTTTCCATTGCCAACCGGCTTGGTGAGCAATGGCCCGCGTGTATGGCGGAATGTCGTCGAGCGGATAGTCAGTTTGCAACGCAATCGCGCGATCATTACGCAGCCAACGACTCCAGTCCACGTATCCTGCCTTGAGGGTCTGCTCGATCAGCAACGCGCGAAAACCCGTGCAGTCGATGAAGAAGTCACCCTCAATATGTTGGCCAGACTCGAGCACGACTGCTTGAATGAAGCCCGTCTCGGGGTGCTGAACGACGTCGACGATCTTGCCTTCGACGTGCTTGACGCCCTTTGCTTCGCTGCGCTGACGCAAGTAGCGGGCGTATAGCGCTGCGTCGAAATGGTAGGCGTAGTTGATCCTGGAGTTCTCGTTGGTGAAGAACCTGTGATGCTTGGCGGCCTGAAGCTCAAAGCAACAATCGTCAAGGTCCCCGTCGTAGCCGGATTGCCTGGCAGCTAACCAATAGTGATGAAAATCGCCGAGGAAGGTGCTCCTGCCAATGACGCCGAACGAGTGGATATATCGATCACCGCGACGCGCCCAGTTTTCGAAGGAGATTCCAAGCTTGATCGAGCCGCGGGTCACGCGCAGAAACTCGCGCTCGTCGAGGCCAAGGAGCCGGTGAAACGCGAGAACGGTAGGGAAGGTAGCCTCACCGACTCCGACGGTCGGAATCTGTTCCGACTCGATCAAGGTGATGTCGAGCAGGGGCCCCAACTGCTGCGACAGGGCGGCGGCGGCGATCCAACCGGCAGTGCCACCACCGGCGATGACAACCTTCTTGACGGTTTGCGGTTTCACGGTGCCCCCTTCGTAGTCGTGTCTACGCAGACCGGTACGCCGCCGGTCACGGTAAGTCGTTCAAGCTAACGATTGAGCCGTTGTAGTAACTGAGAACGTAGCCTTCGTGCCTTGATCTCATCCAGCGGTCCGAGCATGCCGCGCGCTGCCTCCGGCAAGTGCGCGCCGGCTTTGTCCGCCGGACCGAAGATGTAGTAGTCGAACAGCGCACGCCAGGCGCGCTTCTCCGGCTCCGGACGATCTCGCAAGCTCAGGATTGCGTGAAGGAGCGTCGTCTGCGGCGTGTCCATGTAGGGCGGCACCGTGGTCCACCAGTAGTTGACCATGACATTGAAGGATTCGAGCGCCTCTACCTGGTGCCACCAGAGCGCGGGATAGAAGAGCGCATCGCCTGGCTCGAGGTCGGCCACTTCTGCAGCGGCAAGCGCTTCGCGCAGTTTCGGAAAACGTTCGAAGTCGGGCGCATTGATGTCCGTCATCGTCACAACTTGACCGCCCGGGGTTGGCTCGAGAGGGCCTGGATAGAGGTTCTCGATCTGCTCCGGCGGAAACAGCGTGAAGCGCCGGCGACCGACGAGGCAGCACGCGATGTTGTGAGACATGTCGTAGTGAGCCAGCGCAGTCGTTCGATTGCCGATCCACGCTGCAACCAAAGGTGGGTTCGCCTCGAACATCGGGTGGTTCAAGACGAGGTCGTTTTCTTTACGGAAACCCGGCAGGTAGGTATCCACGTCGGTCGAGCCGATGTAATAGGAGGGGGCATGCTGGTCGTCAAGATGCTCGAGAATGCGATCGAGATATTCATCGAGCAGGGCGCGATCGGCCTCGAAGTCGAGCCGAGTTGCGTCTTCCGTGTACCCGAAACGCCCCTTGAGCTCGGGACGCGCTGTAAAGACCACGACGCGCCGACCGTTATAGAAATTCTTCAGATACGCCGCTGCTCTTTCCGGCGATCCTGTTTGCACGAGCGGCCAGTGGCGCACCAACCCCTTGAGGATCGTCGGCTGCCCTTCCGCCAGCAGTTCATCGTACGGCACGGCGTCAGGCGAGATGCCTTCTAACGTTCGCGTCTTCTTGAGAACGCAGCTCATGGCACGGAACTCAGCCCGGAAGAACGGCCGCTGCTCGCTTTCGGTTCTTGAGCTCGATCAACCAATTGATGTTTCCCAGTGAGGATGCCACCAATATCGCGGGCTGTAGATAGCCCTGCTTGTGCAATTTCTCGAGCATCGTGGCATCGAGCTTCGCGAGCGTGTCCGGACTGATGATCTGAAAGCCTGTCAGCTTGTACTGCACTCTGTCGTCGAGGTGAACTTCAATGTCCTTTTCTTCCAGAAGTCCCGCCTCCTCGAAGGCGGCGTACATGGTGCGCGCAACATCGGTGCCCTTGTAGATGAGCTGCAGCATACGATTGGCGCGCTCGAGGTAGGGCGAGTGGCCGCCGTGGCGCAAGAAGATCGGCTCCCCCTCGGTCGTGCTGATCCTCGGATGGTCGAGGTCCACATGGATCACCGGCTCGTTGACGAGTTCCCCGTCGATCTCGGTCTTGCGAAACCCTATCAGGAAAGGACCACGTTGCAGGACGGCAGGCACGTAGCGTCCATTCCAGCCGTTATCCGTCAGAAACAGGTTCTCGTACTTATCGAAACCGAGCAGCGCGAATGCCTGTAGATGTCCTTCTTCGCTCCGGCGAAACAGGATCGGATATTCGCGCTGCACGTGCACGAACTCCGTCGGGAACACCAAGACCATATTGACGTTGTCGCCGAACTCGGCAGAAAAGCCGGTGCGAACCCGGAGGTCCTTATGGGCGATGTTGTCGAGAGCAACAGTTCTGGTCATGGGATCCGCCAATCGGTGAAGCGCTAGCCAAGAAGCAGACCTCTAGCGGCAGCTGGGCCCGGCTAGCGTACTGCGCTGAGCACAAGATCGCAAAAGCCCAGGGAAGCAGGGAGGAGAGGTGACAACGAACGTTCTGCAGGCGGATGCCTTGCTGAATGGTTCGGGCGATAACCAGCTGCCCGGGCCATCCATGGCCCGGACAACCAGTGGGTACCGATCGCTCGGTACCCCTGGGCGAGCAGGTTAGAACTTATACCGCGCGCCGATAGCGTAGCGCGGGGAAAGCTCGTAAGCCCAAACGGTCATGCCGCTCTTACGACGATACTCCCGATGATTCTCGCCGGTCAGGTTGATGCCTTCGAGCGTGATCTGGAAGTTGTCGTTGATGTCATAGGAGACGCTCAGGTCGAGCTGACCGTATTCATCCGTGAACTGCGGGCTTCGGCTGCCTCCAGCGTTAGCGGTATTGAGGAACTTGTCGCGCCAGTTGTAGGCGAGACGAGCCGAGATGCCGTGCTTCTCGTACATCAACGTGACGTTGGCAGTATCCGACAAGCCGACCAGCGCGAACTGATTCTCGTCCGGATCGGAGCCGATGTCTGCCTCCACGTCGCCGTTCACGACGGTGTAGCTGCCGGCAATGCCGAAGCCGGTATCGCCGAAGAAGTGCTGCACCGCGAACTCCCAGCCGAAGATGTTGCCTTCGCGATCGTTGATAGGCTGACTGACGCGGAACAGCATCTCCGGATCATTCGCGTCCGGCCGCACGTCATAGAGACCCAGAATGAGGTCGACGAACTCCTGAGTCAGTCGATTCGTGGCCGGATCGAGCCCAGTCTCGAACTCTGCCCTTGCTGCCGCCACGTCGCCGTTGTGTGCGTCGATCAGGGCGACCATGGTGAACAAGTGCGCCGGCGAGCGATCGATGCCGAGTTGGTCGATCTGCTCCAGCGCAATGCCCGACCGCGTGCCCGGGGCGCCCGAGCTCGGGTCACGCAAGCCGAACAGTGGCCGCGTGAACACGCCCGTGCCGAGGAAGTTCTTCACCGTCTTGTCGAAGAAGCCGACCGACACGTAGCTGTCTTCCTTGTAGTACCACTCGAGTGAGACGTCCCAGTTCTGGGATTCGAGCGGCAGCAGGTCGGGATTCTGCGCGTTACCGCCGGTCTGCCCACCGAGGGCCGTCGGGTTGTTTGGCGCACCAGGTGCCGTCGTAGCGAACAAGTTGCCGTACGGCACGCGACCGATGGTCTGGCTATACGACATGCGCGCCACGACGTTGTCGGTCAGATTGACCTTGAAGTCGATATTGGGCAACAGATGGTTGTATTTGCCCTTTCCTGAGACGTTCTGGAGCCCGCTGTACTCGATACTGAAGTCGTTGTCCGCGAGCCAGACGATGTTCACGGGAACTGACTGCAGCGCGGTAGAGTTCACCTTGGTGCGCTCATAGCGCAGGCCACCGGTGATTTGCGCGGGGAACCCTAGGAAGTCAGTCTCAACCTGGAACTGCGTGTAAAACGCCAGGATGTCCTCTTCCACCCAGTTCTGGTTGTCATTCGGACGTATCGGCTTGCCTTGAGCCTCATACTCCGGCACAAGTAGTCGCCAGAGCTCGGTGGCGTCGGCGCGGAAGGCGATATCAGCCTGCCCGACCGGGAAGTCATCGAACCGGCACGACATGCAGAACGCTTGCACCACGCCTGGAGCGTACTGCTCGATATCCCTCGGGTTCAGCACACCCCATGTGCCAAGATCCTGTTCCGTCGTACGGCCTCTGACAAACACTTCGGTATCGCGATAGTTGACGCCGAAGTCGAGGCGGCTGTTGTCACCGGAGATGGTGTAGCGCAAGTCGAACTCGTCGACTTCCATCTCCTGCCATTGAGAGGACGAGCGCGCGACTTGCGAGCCGAGATCCTGCACGTTCAGGATGCCGTCGCCATTGCCCTTGATGGAATCGTCGAACGTATAGCGCTGGACCGGGAACCCGTCCTTCGTGCGCCAGTCGACGGAGTGCTGCGCAATAACCGGAGCTGCGAACGAGACGAACGTGGCTGAATGTCCGAGGGGATTGTTCGGCACCGAGCGCGCTTCGTCGAAGTGAGCGTCGAAACGCAGCGTGCCGTTATCTGTAATCGCCCACTCGGCATTGAAGCCGACCGACTTGAAATCGTCCTTTTGCCCACGACGGGTCTGCTCAAAGCCCATGTCCTTGGTGCCGTCGTTGAACTCCTGCAAGTACAACGCCTGCGACACAGGCCCCTGACCGTCGAAGATGATGCTGTCGAACGGTGTAGCAAACCAGTTGGTTTGCTCGTAGCGGAGCTCTTCGTTCTCGTTCTTAAAGTAGGTGTAGTCGGCTGTCAGCGTCAGCGAGTCAATCGGCCGGAACTGCGCCACGAACTGACCGTTCCAGCGCTCGCGGCTTAGATCGGAAACGTCGTAGCGGCTATCTTGCGGAATGGCGAAAAGCTCGCCGTCCGCCGGCGGATTAACGTAGTTGGCACGGTCACCACCTGCGCGGACCACGCTCGTATCCGCGAAGAAGTCGCTGGCTCGGCGAACGACCCAGTCGTTGGTCTGACCGATCGCCGCGCCGGAGTCGCGCTTCGAATAACCGCCGAACACAGCGATACCGAAGTTCTCGGCGTCGTTCGTCCAGCTGAACAGGCCGCTGACCTCGGGGGTGACGTCGTCCCCAGCTTCAACGCTGGTATCGATGATCCCCTTCGCGCCAATCGTGGCCTTCAATCCAGGGTTATCCAGCGGACGATGCGTCTTGACGTTGATAGTCGCACCGATACCGCCCGAGGGCAGCAAGGCTTGGCCGGTCTTATATACCTCGAGGCTCGTGACCGCTTCTGCAGCAATATTCGAGAAGTCGAAGCTACGGCCCTGGCCTCCCGCGTAGTTGTCGCGGTTACCCCAAACGTTGACTTCTGCCGTCGGAACCGTGCGACCGTTCAGGGTCACGAGGTTGAAGCCTGGACCGAAACCACGCACGGTGACCTGTGAACCTTCACCGTTTTGCCGATCGATCGACACGCCAGGGATGCGTTGCAGCGACTCGGCAAGGTTCGTGTTCGGGAACTTACCGATGTCTTCCGCGCTGATCGCATCCACAACACCGATCGCTTCGCGCTTGATCTCCATCGACTGCATCAAGCTGCCGCGCAGACCGGTGACGATGATCTCCTCCAGTTCTTCCGTCGCTTGCTGCTGGGCAAACGCCGGGTTGATCAAGACCGCGCCACCAACGATGGTGAACAAGGCCTTTCGGTTGAGTTTCGATTTCATAAAGTGAGTTCTCCTCAGCACTTTGTATGCGTGTTTCTTGTTGTTGTGGAAACGGGAACCGTGGGGTCGCGCTAGGTTGCCCGCGCGGTCGACATCGCAAAAGTCTTCAGTGCGAGGTGGAAATGCGCCCGTCGAACGAACATGGCTGAGCTACCCCCATGTAAGAGAAGTGAACCCACAGTGCACGGTATCGGTACCAGAAGATGCACCGTAGAGATCCATTTCCACCGTTATTGCCAGGTCTTCAAGCGTAGATAAGTCAGCGCTGCTTCGGCCACGTGGGCCAGCACGTGGAAAGTCGATTGAGTGAGGGAGCGGACTCCGAGCAAGAGCAGCCGATTCGACGCGGCCTGATTATTCTCGTTGCGAAGTTCACAATACTTCGATCCCCCATTCAGCTCGACTTTGTGCCAGCCGCGCTTGAACGCAGGCGAAATGTGGCGCGTTCTAGCAACGTTGTCAAGCCGATGACAACGAAGTACATTCACAAAAGCCCCTGGTTTTGAGAGGGCTTCACGCTGCGCTTGCAGCACCCGGTCTGAGCGGGTCAAGAGTGTTGCGTTGATGATACAAGCCATTGACTGATCCCCCCCTTCGCCGGGCACTTGCGCGATGTTTTCATAGGCAACGGACGCCAGCCAGGCATACTGTGGCGGTCAATGTATACAAAACCGCCGATTCGTGCATATCAATTTTTGTATAGTCCGTCGGCGGGCGCTCGGAACCTTGCGTTGCAAGATAAGCACCAAATCTGCCGCCGTAAAGCGCAAGCGCCCGCTTCGTCCCCCCTTTGGAAGTCGGCTGCTTCTGTCCGGCGGAGCCAGCGCTCTGGACGATCTTTCGCGGTGCGCGGTGGCCCATCCCTCGAAGTCGTCGGAGGCGTATCCCACCATCGAAGGGCACGATTCCTAGTGCTAGAAATCAGAGAGCTGATCCCAACAACGTTTCACAACCGTTCGCGTAGGGAAGCGGCGCAGCGGTTGTGTACGGATGACGGGCGAGTGGCTATGAGCGCACTCGGCGACGCCGGGGCGTCGGCAATTGGTTAGCCTGGAGCGAGTCGGGATGCGCGCTTCGCGAGAAGCCTTTGGCGAGGCCGTACGCAGGAGAACGGATTCGGCGAGCGGTGTGCAAACGCTCACGAGTGCCTCGAGCCTGTACGGCTGAGCCTCACTCGCGCACGCCAACCCCGCGGTGCATGAGCCAGACGCACACGGTGAACAAGATCAACGCCGCGATCGACATGATGACGTAGGCGAAGCCGACGTCTACGTCCGATACGCCCAAGAAGCCGTAGCGAAACGCGTTGACCATGTAGAGGATCGGGTTGGCCTTGGAGACATCCTGTGCCCACTCGGGCAACAGCTCGATGGTGTAGAACACCCCTCCCAGATACGTGAGCGGCGTGAGCACGAAGGTAGGAATGAACGAGATCTGATCGAAGTTCTTGGCGAACACGGCATTGATCATGCCCGCAAGTGAAAACACCATCGAACTCAAGAGCGCTGCCGAAATCACCACGCCTATGTTGTGAATCTGGACCGACGTGAAAAGCATCGTGATGATCATGACGATGCCGCCGACGAGCAGCCCGCGCGCAATCCCCCCAACCATATACCCCGTCACGATCAGCCAATTCGGCAGCGGCGCGACCAGCAGCTCCTCTATGTGTCTGCCGAACTTTGCGCCGAAGAACGACGAAACCACGTTGCCGTAGGAGTTCGTGATCACGGACATCATGATCAGCCCGGGCGCGATGTATTGGATATACGAATAGCCGCCCATCTCGCCGATGCGCCTACCGATCAAGCTGCCGAAGATCACGAAATAGAGCGTGGCCGTGATGGCCGGCGGCACGATCGTTTGCGCCCAGATGCGCAGGATGCGGTTGAACTCGCGCAGGACGATCGTGTTGAAGCCGATGATGTTGGTTTTCACGAGCATACGATCGATTGCGGACGAGGCAAGGCACGACTACCTCGTGCTGCGTGACAGGAGCCGCAGCGCACGCCTACGCCACCGCCCGCTCTTCCTCCTTCTTGACCAATCGCATGAACAATTCTTCCAGGCGGTTCGTCTTGTTCCGCATCGATTGCACGACGATGCCTGAGGCAGACAAGCAGGCGAATATCTCGTTCAAGCTTCGATCTTTCGAGACCTCGATCTCGAGTGTGTGATCGTCGGGCATCGTCAGCGTGCAGCCGGGCAGCTCGGGCTTGTGCGTGAGCGGATCGCGCAGATTGAGCACGAACACTTCCGTCTGGAGCTTGCGCAGCACGCGGCTCATGCGGTCGTTCTCGATGATCTGCCCGTTATCGATGATCGCGACGTTGCGACAGAGGTTCTCGGCTTCCTCGAGGTAGTGTGTCGTCAAGATGATCGTCGTGCCGGCCGCGTTGATATCCCGCATGAACTGCCACATGGAGCGGCGCACCTCGATATCCACGCCGGCCGTCGGCTCATCGAGGATCAGCAGCTTGGGTTCGTGCATGAGCGCACGTGCGATCATGAGGCGGCGCTTCATGCCCCCGGAGAGGGTGCGGGAGACGGCGTTGCGCTTGTCCCAGAGCTGCAGGGCGGTTAGGTACTTCTCGAGACGCTCGTGCGCAACGCGTCGGCGCAAGCCATAGAAGCCAGCCTGATTGAGGAGGATCGTGGAAACCGTTTCGAATTGATTGAAATTGATCTCCTGCGGCACGAGGCCGATGCACGATTTCGCCTCGGCAAGGTGCGTGTCGATGTCATAGCCGAACACCTCCACTTTGCCGCTCGTCTTGTTGACGAGGGAGGTGATGATGCCGATTGCGGTCGTCTTGCCGGCGCCGTTCGGACCTAGGAGAGCGAAGAAGTCGCGCTCCTCGACGTCCAGATCGATCCCCTTCAAAGCACGTACGCCGTTCTTATACGTTTTCGTGAGTTGTCGAATGCACAGCGCTTTCATGGGCCGCTCGAGAGCAGAAGTGATTGTGGGCGGCATCGCGGCCGGCTTGGGAAGGTTGCCGCCTCGCAAGCGTCACGCTGGCTGCCGAGGACCGACCCACAATCGGACTTACCGAGGGTCGCGAAGCCTATCGGGCCGCGTGCAAGGGAACAAGGCACATCGAGTCACGACAGAAGTGAACGGCGCAAGCTGCAACAAGGCTTCCCGGCCTCGCCGTCAGCCTACCACCGCCCTTTGCGCGCCGAGAGGCAAGCGTGCATCATTGTGAAGAGCCTCGTTCGAAGCTCGGCGTCCCCCGTAAGTCGACATGTACACGAGCTTTTTCGGCCTCGGCGAAAAACCCTTCGCCATCACCCCCGATCCCCGCTACCTCTTCCTGAGCGAGCGGCACGCAGAGGCGCTGGCGCACCTCTTGTACGGGATCAACGAGGCCGGCGGTTTCATCCAGCTCACCGGCGAGGTCGGTACTGGCAAGACGACTGTGGTGCGGTCTCTGCTCGAGAGAATGCCTCGCCACGTGGATGTTGCGGTCATTCTCAACCCGCAGCTGACACCACTGCAGTTCGTGCTGACGATCTGCGAAGAGCTAGGCATCTTCGTGCGCGACGAGGATGCAGACAGCATCAAGGACCTGGTCGATATCTTGAACAGGCGCCTGCTCGATGCGCATGCGAAAGGGCGGCGCGTGGTCGTCATCGTCGACGAGGCGCAGAACCTGACTCCAGAGACGCTCGAGCAAGTGCGCTTGCTCACGAACCTCGAGACCGCGTCGCAGAAACTGCTGCAGATCATCCTCATCGGGCAGCCGGAGCTGCGCGACGTGCTCGCCCGGGTAGAGCTGCGCCAGCTCGCGCAGCGCATCACCGGAAGATATCACCTGGCGCCGCTCTCCAGAACGGAAACGGCGGCGTACGTCCGACATCGCCTCAGGGTGGCCGGTTGCACCAGCGAGATCTTCACGCCGGCAGCGCTGCGTGAGGTGCATCGTCTCAGCAAAGGCGTGCCTCGCATCATCAATGTCATTTGCGATCGTGCGCTACTCGGTGCGTTCACGCGCGAGCAACGGAGGATCGGGCCTGGCTTGGTACGCGCTGCGGCCTCCGAAGTTTATGGGCGCACCTTTTACCCACCCTGGCTGCCCGCGCTCGTCGCCAGCGCTGCGGCCATGGGCGTCGCAGTGCTCGCGGTCGCACTGTGGCTGTTGGTGCAGAGCTACGGCGTTCGCGACCCTGAGCCTGTGGCGTCGGCGACCGATGCCTATCCGGCCAAGGATCTGCGCTCCGACACTGGTGAGGCGGACGAGCTTGTGCCGGTTGCCGAGGTACCGGCCGAAGTCGAGATCGACCACATTCTCGGGGCGTACGCCGATGCAACCAGCACCGAGGCTGCGTTCGGCGAATTGTTCGCGCTATGGGGCGGCCACTTCGATCCCACAGCCGGACGACCGTGCGAGCAGGCGCTCGCGCAGGGACTCGAATGTGTATATCAGCAAGGCTCGTGGGGACAGCTGCGTACGCTCAATCGCCCTGCCATCCTCACGTTGATCGACGACGCCGGCAATGCGCACCAGCTCGTCGTCAAGGGGCTCGGCACGACGACGGCGCGCATCAAGCTGCCGAACGCCGAGTTCGACGTGCCGATCGCTTCGATCTCGCGCTTCTGGCTGGGCGAATATTTGGTGCTGTGGCGACCGCAGGTCGCCGGCCCGCGCGCGCTTTCCGCCGGCATGCAAGGCGAAGCCGTGCGTTGGTTGCGCCAGACGTTGAATGCCATTCAAGGACGAGAAGGCGACGAGACGAGCGACTACTTCGACCAAGAGCTCGTGCGCATGGTGGAAGATTTCCAGCGACAGCATCGCCTGCGCGTCGACGGCATCGCCGGCGTGCAGACTCAGATCGCGCTCGATGCGATCGCCAACTCTGCCAATACGCCCGTCCTGATCGCGCAGGACGCCACCAAGGGTGAGACGTCGGGATGAGCTTCATTCTCGAAGCGCTCAAGAAGTCGGAAAGCGAGCGGCAGCGTCTAGTAGGGCCCTCGCTCGCGGACGTGCCCGTGAGCGTGCCGCGCGAGTCCAAGCCGTGGTGGGCAATCGCGATAGGCGCGTTGTTGCTCATCAATCTGATCGTTTTGACGCTGGTGCTGCTGCGCGGCGGTGCACCGGTCGACCGCTCGAACGCTCCGCCAATCGGGACGAGCGTCGAGCAGCCGCCCACACACGCCCCGGTCTCACCGAGTACGAGCGCGAGTGACGAGCCCAAGATCGTTTCCCCCGCTCGCGTGCTCCCGCAGACTCGCAGCACTTCGGGCGCGCCTAGCCCGGCGGTTCGTTCCCTCGCAGACGAGGCCACGGTGGTGGCACCGCTCGAGGAGGATGCGCTGGATTACCCCGGCCCTGCCGCGGCTGCCCGGGTGCCAGAAGGTCCTGCAATCGTGCGTCAGATCGACACGCCCGCCGCGTCGACAGCGATCGCGCCGGTGATCCAAGCGCGATCAGAGCAACGAGAGCTGCTCCCCACGTTCGAGGAGCTCCTGGCAAGCGGCCTGTCGCTGCCCGAGATGCACCTGGATATTCACGTGCACTCGCCCGTGCCAGCGGAACGCTTCGTGTTCGTCAACATGCGCAAGTACGTTGAAGGACAGACGCTTGCCGAAGGTCCGACGCTCGAAGAGATCACTACAGATGGAGTGGTGCTCAATCATCGAGGCACGCGTTTCCTGTTACCGAAGCAGTGAACCGTACCGCGGCGTCTGCGCCGCGCGCCCGAGCACGACGTACCTAGCCTTCCGTGCTCCGGTTCAGACGAACGTCTAACGATTGACATACCGTCAAGACGGCGATTAGGCTGAATCCACCTTCGCCACAGCGAAGGCTCTTGCGTAACGAAGAGCTTGGGAACCGAGAGATAGCCTTGGAATCGTATAGAGGCACGCAGGATCGCCTACCCACGCGCTACAGCCCACCGCCCACAGCCTGACCCATGTCCTACATCGCCGAGCGCCGTCAGGAAGAGAAAGATCGTCGTCGGATCGAGATCGTCGAAGCGGCTGAGGCACTGTACAGGGAGCTCGGGTGGGATGCCGTGACCATGGATAGGGTGGCACGACGTGCACGGCTCAGTCGCGCACTGGTCTATGTCTATTTCAAAGACAAGCAGGATCTGCTCTTCGCCATCTCAGTGCGCGCGCTCGAGATGCTGCAACGCCGTTTCGAAGAAGCCAGCGAGCGCTCTAGCACCGGCATCGAGAAAATCACAGCCATAGGGCGTGCCTACATCGCCTATGCACAGGAATTTCCGCACTACTTCGATGCGTGCGCCCGGCTGGAGCTCCATGCGCCCGATGCCAACGAGCCTCCCTCCGAGCAGGAGCGGGCCTGCATCGCAGCAGGACTGCGCGTACACGACGTCGTCGTCGCCGCGCTCGCATACGGACAACGCGACGGCACCATTCGACCCGATCTCGGCGATCTCACCGTCACTTCGCGAGTGCTTTGGGGATTCACGCACGGGATCATGCAGATCGCCATGACGAAGGGCAAACCGCTGGCGCAAGTCGGCATCAGTGTCCCGCAGCTCTTTGAGCACGCGATCGGGCTCATATGCCGCATGCTCACACCTCAGGCCGCATGAGTTTTTTCGCGCCAGACTTGACGCGTGTCTAATTGCTGAACACCTGATAAGTACCGCCGGTATGGACATGCAGAGCCGTCAATCAGGTGCGCGCGAAGCCTCAAGTGCCCGACGCGCAATCAGGCAGCTCGTGATCGGCGCGACCATCCTGATCGCATGCGCCGCACCCGCGGCATCGCAGGAGGCCTTCGACACTGTCGTCGAGCGCTATGTCGCCGAAGGACTGCGCAGCAATCTCGCGATGCAATCCGAGATGCTCGAGGTCGGAAAGGCGGCGCAAGCGTTGGTGGAAGCACGTGCACGGTTCTTCCCGGAGCTCAGTCTCGAGGCACGATACTCGCGCGCAGAAGGAGGACGCGAGATCGAGATCCCGATCGGGACCGCGCTCAATCCTGTTTACTCCACCTTGAACGAGCTGCTCGCAGCACAAGGACAGTCACCGCGTTTCCCGCAGCTGCGCGACGAGGTCGTTCCCTTCTTACGCGGACGCGAGCAAGACACACGCCTCGTGCTGCGTCAGGCGCTATATGCACCGACCATCCCGGCCGCCGTGCGCGCACAGCGCGCGTTGCTCGATGCCAGCAACTATCGACGCATGGCCATTGCCCGCGCGCTGAGACGCGATATCACGGTCGCCTACATCGATTGGCTCAAGGCGCGTAACTCCGTCGAGATCGTTGCAGCAAGCGCGGAACTGCTGCGGGAGAACTTACGCGTCAATCAAAGCCTGTACGACAACGGCAAGATCACGGAAGACCTAGTGCTGCGGGCCCGTGCCGAGCTGCTCGCGGTGGAGCAGCAGCACAGCGAGATGCAAGACCTGGCGAGACAGGCACAGAGCTATTTCAACTTCCTGCTCAATCGCGAGCTCACGACAACCATCGAGCCGAGCGCACCGCCCACGACCGCAAACGAACGCGACGAGGCTCTCGAACGCTTGTGGGCCGTCGCGCTCGCCCGCCGTCCCGAGATCGCGCAGATCGAACAGCTGCGCAGGGCCAGCGCAGAGCAAGTGCGGATCGCACGACAGCGAAAATGGCCGACGCTATCGCTAGGCATCGAGACAGGCACGCAGGGTGAACAGTACCGGGTAGGCGAAGGCTACAACTTCGGGGTGGCGTCGCTCGTGTTCACTTGGCGGATCTTCGACGGCGGCGCCGATGCAGCGCGCGTTGCGCAGGCACGTGCTGCCGAGCGTCAGCTCGTCCTGCAACAGGAAGAGATCGCGCAGCAGATTCGTCTCGAGGTGCAACAAGCGTACGACCGTTTGCGAACGGCACGTGCATCGCTTGCCACTGCCGAGGCGCGTGCTGAGGCGGCACGTGCAGCGTTTCGCATCGCCAGTCGCAAGCGTGACGAAGGCATCGCGAGTCACATCGAGTTCATCGACGCACGCAGCACACTCACGAGCGCCGAGCTCAACCTCATCGCGACACGCTTCGATGTGCTGGCACGCCGTGCCGAGCTCGAGTACGCAACTTCGAGCGGCGAGCTGCCGATCGATCCCATTTGAAGGAGCACGACTCATGCGCAGGCTAGCCGGAGTAGGCCTCATCGCGGCAATGCTCGTGACCAGCGGCTGTGCGGATGTCGACGAGCCGGCACCGCGGCCGGGAACGCCGGTCAGCATCACTGCGGCCACAAGCGGTCCCGCAGTCCCGGCGATTCGTACGCACGGCGTGCTCGCCAACAAAGACGAATTCCGGCTCGCGTTCAAAGTCGGCGGCATCGTTCGCGCCATCTACGTCACCGAAGGTGAACGTGTGCAGCGGGGACAGAAGCTCGCCGAGCTCGAGCCGACCGAGATCGAAGCGCAGGTCGAGCAGGCGCGCCAAGCGCACGACAAAGCAAGGCGCGACTTGGAGCGCGGCGAGCGCCTGTATCGCGATCGGGTCATCAGCCTCGAGCAGCTGGAGGATCTGCGAACGCAAGCGGCAATCAGCGCAGCTGCACTGCGGGCCGCAGAGTTCAACCGCCGCTATGCCACGATCGTGGCGCCGCATGACGGCACGGTGCTGCGACGACTGGCAGAAGAGCGCGAGCTTGTAGCAGCCGGCGCGCCAATCCTCGTTCTCGGCGCCATCTCACACGGCTTCGTCGTGCGCGCGGGTCTCTCCGACCGGGAGATCGTGCAGGTCGGCATCGGCGATGCTGTCGCAGTACGCCTCGATGCCGTGCCGGCTCAGACGCTATCCGCCACGATCAGCGAGGTTGCAAGCGCCGCCGATCCGGCGAATGGCCTCTTCTTGATCGAAGCCGATCTCGAGCCGAGCGACTTGCCTCTCAAGAGCGGCCTAGTCGCAAGGCTCACGATTCAACCGGCTGCGGCGCAACGCAGCTCGAAAGTCTATGTGCCGATCGGTGCGATCGTCGAAGGCGAAGGCCTGCGCGCGAGCGTGTTCGTGCCGAAGGAAGGACGTGCGCAGCGACGCGACGTCGAAATCGCGTTCATCGACGGCGAGCGCGTCGCGCTGCAAAGCGGTGTTGCGCTGGGCGAATACGTCGTGACCGACGGCGCGCTCTATCTGGAGGACGGCGAGCCAATCAGCATCGTCAACGAACCCGCGACGTCCGAGCAGAACGAGCCCCGCTGACAACACGACGGCCACACGCAAGGAAGTGCCCATGCGCATGCTCGAGTTTCCGATACGGCGCTATCAATTCACACTCGTCGCTTTCCTGTGTCTCGTTGTGATGGGCTGGTTCGCCTTCATGAACGTGCCGCGGGAAGAGGACCCGTTCTTCAAGATCCCTGCTTTCTTCATCACGACGATCTATCCAGGAGCCGATCCCAAGGATCTCGAGCAGCTCGTCGTCAAACCGATCGAGGACAGGCTAGCGGAGCTTGACGACGTCAAGACGATCGAAACCACCATCAGCGATGGCGTGGCCTTTATCGCCATCGAGTTCCTGGCGTCCGCCGATGCGGACAAGAAGTACGACGAGGTGACCCGCGAGATCAACGCGCTGAGGCCCGAGCTGCCGCAGGACATTGCTGCGCTCGAGATACGTAAGATCAGTCCGGGGCTCGTCAACATCGTGCAGCTCGCGCTCGTGTCCGAAGACGCGCCGTACCGCGAGCTCGAGGACTATGCGCGCGAGCTCAAGGACGTGCTGAAGACGGTCGACGGCGTGCGAACGGCGGAAATGTGGGCTTTTCCGCAGCGCGAGTTACGCGTCGAGCTCGACATGCAGCGGATGACGCAGCTCGGCATCTTACCCACGCAAGTCATCCAGGCGATCCAGAGCGAGAACGCAAATATCCCGGCTGGCGTGCTGGACCTGGGCCCGCGTAGCTTCAGCTTGAAGACCTCGGGCAGTTACACCTCGCTCGATCAAGTGCGCGATACCGTCGTCGCCGCGCGCGAGGGCCGTATCGTGCGCGTGCGCGACCTTGCCGACGTCCGATGGGAATCGAAGCCGTGGAGCTACGTTGGGCGCTTCAACGGTAAGCGTGCGGTGTTCGTCACCGCCAACCAGAAGGAAGGCTACAACATACTGGAGGTGCGCGAGCGCATCGTCGAGGCGATCGAGCGTTTCGAAGCAGAGCTCCCGAAACGGATCGAGGTCCATCTCGGCTTCGATCAGTCGCGTAATGTCCGTGCACGTTTACAACGTCTTTACACGGACTTCGGCATCGCGATCTCGCTCGTCATGCTGACGCTGCTGCCGCTCGGCTGGCGCGCGGCAGGTATCGTGATGGTCTCGATCCCGCTATCGCTGGCCTTCGGCCTCACGGTTCTCTACGCACTTGGTTATTCGCTCAACCAATTGTCCATCGCCGGGTTCGTGCTCGCGCTCGGGCTGCTGGTCGATGACTCGATCGTCGTCACCGAGAACATCGCACGCCATCTGCGCAGCGGCGTCTCGCGCATCGAGGCGGCGCTTGCTGGAACCCGGCAGATCTTCGTTGCGATCCTCGGTTGCACGGCAGCGCTCATTTTCGCGTTCCTGCCGTTGCTTGCACTACCCGGCACCCCGGGCAAGTTCATCCGAGTCCTGCCTTTAACCGTGGTCGCGACGATCCTCGGCTCGCTGCTCATCGCGTTGTTCATCATTCCGTTCCTCGCGAGCCGGGTTCTGAAGGAGACTCAAGCAAGCGAGGGCAACATCATCCTGCAGCGAGTGATGGGTGCCATCCATCGCTACTATCGCCCCGCTCTACATTACTGCCTGGCCCGGCCCAAGCGCACCGCCGCCATCGCGATCGGCGGCTCGCTGCTCATCTCCGCCGCCATGGTGCCGATTCTCGGCACCAGCTTGTTCCCCAAAGCCGACACGCCGCAATTTCTGATCTCCATCGAGGCACCGAACGGCGCCAGCCTTGCGGAGACCGACCGCGCGCTGCGCTTCGTGGAAGCCGAGCTTGCCAAGATGCCGGAGGTGCGCAGCTGGTTCTCGAACCTCGGCCATGGCAACCCGCAGATCTATTACAACCACATCATGCGCAACGATGCGCCCAATTACGCGGAGGTGTTCGTGCAACTGCACGATTACGACACACGCGAGACACCGCAGCGCCTCGACGAGCTGCGCGCCGTGCTCGATACCTATCCAAACGCGCGCATCTACGTCAAAGAGTTCGAGAACGGACCACCGATCACAGCGCCCATCGCCGTGCGCGTCATCGGTCGCGATCTCGAGACAATCGAGATGCTCGCAGCGCAGGTTGAAAAGCTCCTGGAGGAGACGCCGGGCACGCGCGACGTGCTCAATCCGCTCAAGGTGTCACGCACGAACCTGCGGCTCGCCATCGATTCACAGAAAGCAAATTTGCTCGGCGTGCCGACTGCAGAATTCGATCGGGCGGTGCGGCTTTCCGTCTCAGGCATTCCGGCGGGCACGTTCAAGGATGCCAGCGGCGAGCAGTACGACATTGTCGTGCGCAGCCCGGTCGGAGCACGGGCCGATCTCGCCGCCCTCGATCACGTGCGCGTCCCCACGTTGGCAGGAGCAAGCCTGCCGCTATCGCATCTTGCCACGCTCCAGTTCGAGAAAGCCCCCACCGAGATTCAGCGTTACAACCGTGAACGTGCAGTGACGATCGATGCCGAAGTGCAACGCGGCTTCAACACGGCGAAGGTCACGGCTGAGGTGGTCGAGCGTCTCAATCGAATGGAATGGCCGAGAGGTTATCGTTACGTGCTCGGGGGCGAGGCACAATCGAGCGCGGAGTCGTTCGCCGGAATCGGGACGGCAAGCATTGTCGCATTGTTCGGCATCTTTGCCGTGCTCGTGCTCGAGTTCGGCAGCTTCAAGTCGACATTGATCGTGCTGACCGTCGTCCCGCTCGGCATATTGGGCGGCTTTCTGATGCTGCTCCTCACTGGCAACTCGATCTCGTTCACTGCCAGCATTGGCTTCATCGCGCTCATAGGCATCGAGATCAAGAACTCGATCCTGCTCGTGGACTTCACGAATCAATTGCGCGCAGAAGGTGTGCCACTCGACGAAGCGATCGAGCGCGCTGGCGAGATCCGCTTCCTCCCGATCCTGCTCACGTCAGTGACCGCCATCGGTGGGCTGATGCCACTAGCGCTGCAGAACACAGGCCTGTACTCTCCCATGGCCTGGGTCATCATCGGCGGGCTTATCTCGTCGACGCTTCTGTCGCGACTCATCACGCCCGTTATGTACAAGCTGATTCCGCCTTCGATTCGTTGATCAGCGGCTTCGTACTAGGCACACTGGTGCGACCTCCAAGACATCGCAACTAACCTCGTTGTCGCGTAGCCTTGGCAACGACGCGCGAGTGCAGCGCGGCAAGAGGGTTGCTCTTCCCTGGGCGCATGCCATGCATCTCGAAACACGTTCTATTCACGTCGGCAGAGAGATCGACCCCACAACCGGCGCGGTCGCCCCACCAATACATCTCTCCACCACTTTCGAACGCGACGCCGATGGTGGCTTCTCCCGCGGTTACTTCTATACGCGTCCCGACAATCCGAACCGACGCGCGCTCGAGCAATGCTTGGCGGCGCTCGAAGGCGGCGCCGACGCGACTGCCTATGCATCCGGCTCCGCTGCTTCCTTCGCCGTCTTCAACCTGCTCCGACCCGGGGATCACGTCATCGCCCCCATCGAGGCGTATCATGGGACGAATCAGCAACTTCGGGATTTGTGCAGGCCGTTGGGGATCGAGACAACCTTTGTGGATCTCACGAATCCGGATGCAGTCCGTGCAGCGTTCACCGAACGCACGCGCCTCGTATGGATCGAAACTCCCTCGAACCCGATGCTGAACATCACGGACATCGAGACGATCGTGGGCTTGTCTCACGACCGTGGCGCGCTCGTTTGCTGCGATAACACTTTTGCAACGCCGGTATGGCAACGCCCGCTCGAGCAGGGCGCGGATCTCGTGATGCACTCGAGCACAAAGTACTTCGGCGGACACAGCGATGCCATGGGTGGTGTCGTCATCGTGCGCGAACGCGGCGAAGTGGCCGAGCGCCTACGTGCCTTCCAGGCAATCGCGGGTGCCGTTCCCTCGCCATTCGACTGTTGGTTGATCCGCCGCAGCCTGACGACCCTGAGCTGCCGCGTGCGCGCTCAAACCGAGAACGCGCACCGCCTAGCCGAGTTCTTGTCAGGTCACCCGCAGGTCGAGCGCGTGTTCTATCCTGGCCTCGAATCGCATCCACATCACATCGTCGCACGCCACCAAATGAAAGGCGGCTTCGGCGCAATGCTGTCGTTCTGCGTGCGCGGCGACGAGCAAGCCGCCTTCGCCGTCGCTGCGCGCACGAGGCTCTTCATTCGTGCCACGAGCTTGGGCGGTGTCGAATCCCTCATCGAACACCGTGCGTCGATCGAGGGGCCGCACAGTGTCACGCCCAGGAATCTGCTACGGCTCTCTGTCGGGCTCGAGCACGTGGATGACCTCATCGCGGACTTGGACAGCGCGCTGCGTGCCATCGAATGAGCGGCTGACGTCGGCAGTCGCGCCCGCCACACGGGGCGATCAGTTGCCTGGTTGATCCTCGCCCGAGCCGAAATAGGTGGTCGTCCCTGCTTCGGTCGTCGTCACCTCGGTTTGACTCGCACGCTGCTGCGTCTGCGTTTCAGCTGCTGTGGGTGCAACCTCCTCCTCTGCTTCCCTGCCGCACGCGACAAGCGCAGTAACGAACGTGGCTGCCAAAACTAGCGCGAGCACCGGATGCTTCATGGACGACCTCCTCTGATTTCCGCACCACTGGAGCGACCACCGCGATTACGCTGCCTACCGGTCGGACTTGTCAACGTGTGTGAGACGTACGACGTGCCGTGCGGCAGCGCAGCATCTCCGCTGTCAGACGCCACCTCTCGTCCGAGTGATCCTCCTCGAAGCAATGCGGCACTGCGTCCGCTCCCACGCGCTTGGACACGCCTGTCGTCGTCACAGTCGTGACGCTCGGCTTCGTTTCCGCATGCATAGCGCGCTAGAGTTGTTGCACGTAGCGCATCACAACAACGCAATGAGCTCCAGCACCGAAGACGCCACGCCTCCCCACGCCAGAGTACGCCGACAGCTCGTGCTGCTGAGCCTGCTGGCATGGTGGATCGCAGTAGGCGTCTGGCATTCGGTCAAACCGATGCCGCCAGGCACCAATGTCGCCACGGAAGCCGCGGCCGTGCCTGCCGAAGATGTGCAATTCCTTTACGATCTCACCTATGCAGATGCGCATGGCCGGCCGTTGCGCGAGCACAGCATTTTCGACGAGGTCGCGCGCATTATTGATGGCGCACAGAGGTTCATCGTCGCAGACTTTTTCCTCGTCAACGATCTCATGGGCGCGACGAGTCAAACCCATCGTCCGCTCAGCCGGGAGATCGCAGAGGCACTGATCGCACGCAAGAAGGCACGACCCGAGCTTGCGGTGCTGTTCATCACCGATCCGATCAACGAAATCTATGGCGGCATGTCCGCGCCGTTCTTGGACGCCATGCGTCGCGCGGGCATCGACGTCGTGCTGACAGATCTCACGGTGCTGCGCGATTCCAACTTCGTCTATTCGCCACTCTGGCGTACCTTCGTGCAGTGGTGGAGCAATTCAAAGAGTGGAGGCCTCTTGCCCAACCCGTTCACCACCGAGCCTGCGCCGGTGACGCTGCGCAGCTGGCTGGCACTACTCAATTTCAAGGCGAATCACCGCAAGCTCATTGTCGCCGACCGTGCCGATTCATCGCTCGTAGCGCTCGTCACGTCGGCCAATCCCCACGACGCAAGCAGTGCGCATTCGAATGTCGCAGTGCGATTCATCGGGCCGCTCGCGGAGCAGATCGTCCGCAGTGAGATATCAATCGCCAGATTCTCTGGGTGGCAGGGCACGTTTCCCGTGCGCACGATGCAGGCCGACTCCAGCCCGCGCGATCATGACGCGCCGCAGGTCCAATTTCTCACGGAGGGCGCGATCCGTGAGCATCCGCTCGAGCAGATCCGCGCCTGTGGACCCGGCGACGCAGTCGATATCGCAGTGTTCTATCTTTCGGACCGTGCGATCATCGAGGCGCTGCTCGACGCCGCCGCGCGCGAGACAACCGTGCGACTCATACTCGATCCCAATCGGGACGCATTCGGCCGGCGCAAGGATGGCGTACCAAACCGCCCTATCGCCAACGAGCTGGTCACGCGGAGCAACGGGAAGATTCAAGTACGCTGGTATCGCACGCATGGCGAGCAATTTCACACCAAGCTCGTGCTGATCCGTCGCGGCGACCGGTTGCATGCTTCGCTCGGCTCAGCAAATCTCACACGGCGCAATCTCGCCAACTACAACTTGGAGGCGAACATTGCGGTCACAACGTCTGTAGACACGCCGCTTGCAGGGGAGATGCTCGGATACTTCGAACGGCTGTGGAATAGCGACGGGCCGCCGGGGACCGAGTTCACTGCATCGTTCGAGACTTTCAAAGACGATCGCCGCGGACGCTACTGGCGTTATCGACTCATGGAAGCGACGGGCCTCAGCACGTTCTGAGTGGGGCTCTGGGCGCTTGGCTCCGGGTGCTGGCAAGATGTGCGCATGACCGTTGCCCAGCCCAATGCTCGGCGCTAGTCGCGCTCGCGTGCGGTCTGCAAAGAGGTGAGGTCCGCTCTGATAGCGGCTACAACCTGATCACCCAAGTCGAGGATCGCGCGGTGCGCTGCCGCCTCGAATGTCGCAACAACGGCATGCATGCGGTTGTAATCGGCTTGCATCTGGGCGGCAGATTGCACCGTGGCAATGAGCTTACGGTCGACGATGCGAATGACACGCCCGAGCAACGCAACGCGGATCGTCGGGTTTCCCACGCTCGAGGCATACTCGGCTTGAAATGCACGCACTTGCAGATCGAGCACGTAGTCGCCCGCGACGCGCGCCTGTTCCGGCGTCACGCTCCGGAACCAATTCTGATTCGCGAGCGAATCGACCACCACGGTCTGCACGAGCTCGGTCGCGCGCACTGCCCAGCGCACTCTGCGGTAGTAGTCGAGCTCACGCCCCTTGAGGACCGCAATCCGGTCCGTGTCCAAGCCGGCAGCCATCTCCGGACGGCTCACGGAAAGATCGACTGGCACCGGCGCGCGAGGCGTTGCCCCACCCCCACCGAGAGCAGCTGCGATCACATAGCTGGTCGGCACCGGCAAGTCGCTGTCGAACAGCGAGCTCGTGCTGCAACCTGCTAGGGCAACCAGCGACGCGATGATCCCGGCACAGATCTTGGTGAGCCTGCCGAATGCGACACAAACGTCTGCATTGTTTCCAAGCAACCGTCGATGGCAAAGCGACGATGGCTCCAGCTTCGGGCGCCCTTGCTCTCGGCTCGCGCTCACGGTGATTGTCTCGGCTCGTTCATGGCCACGTCACGGCGGGATCGCGACCCCGCTTTCTTGCGGCTCGTAGATGATCTGCGACGGATTCTCCTGCAGATTGCGCGATAGGTCACGAAACTCCCGGGCAGCCGAGCGGGCTTCACGCACCAATCGTTCCAGCTCGAACAGCCCTTGCTCGGCGAAATGCCCGAGCTGCACCTCGCTCTTGCGGGTGAAGCCATCGACACGCTCGGCGACTCTGGCAAGGCTGTCCGCGATCTCGCTCAGTCGCGCCATCGTCTCTCGCATGCCGGGACGAATTTCGTCGGTCATCGTTCGCAGCGATTGTGCCGTGCCGCTGATTTCGTGCACGGTGGTGCGTAGCTCAGCGACGAGCTCCGCCACGTTCTGCGACGTCTGCGGCAGCATGGCAGTCGCTGCCCGAACGTTGCCGAGCGTTTCCGATAAATGCTTCAGATTGTCGTCCGACAACACCTGGCCCAACCGCTCAAGTATCGACGTGGCACGGCCCATCAGCTCGGGCAAGCTGGCAAGGAACACGTCGAACTCAGAAGCGACCGATTCGATCACGGGGTACTGCTTACCCTGCTGCAGCGGCTCTGTCTTGTCGACACCTGCCTGCTCCTTCAGGTTCACATACAGCAAGCCGGTGACGCCTTGGATGCCGAGGCTTGCGCGTGTTGCTGACGAGATCGGCGCCTGCGAGTCGATCTCGGCAACGACGAGGACCCGGCTTGGATCGTCGCTGTCGATGGCGAGGCGTCGCACACGACCGACGTCCACCCCGAGGTAGCGGACAGGGCTGCCTCGGTCCAGACCACTGACGCTGCCGGCGAAGTAAATCTCGTAGAGCTTGAACTCGCGACGGTCGCTGGCGTCCGCGTACCAAAGGACGAACAGCACGGCCATGCTGACAGCGATCAGGATAAAGGCGCCGACCGCTACATAGTTAGCGTCCCGCTCCATCAGCGTGCTCCGCGCGCGAGGTGCGCTGCCCGTGCACGTGGGCCGTGGAAATATTCCCGAATCCACGGATGAGGGTTATTCATGATCCCTTCGAGCGTATCGACCACGATCTTTCTGTCAACCAGCACGGCGACCCGGTTGCACGTGGCGAGCAGCGTGTCGAGGTCGTGCGTGATCATCACGATCGTCAGCTTGAGGCTGCGATGCAAATACACGATGAGCTCATCGAAGCTCGCGGCCGAGATGGGGTCCAGTCCCGCCGTCGGCTCATCGAGGAACAGGATACTGGGATCCAGAGCCAGCGCACGTGCGAGCGCTGCGCGCTTGACCATGCCGCCTGAGAGCTGCGACGGTAGCTTGCGTCCTGCCTCGACCGGCAGACCAACCATGCGCAATCGCAGCTCGGCCAGCGCATCGTATGTGCGTTCGGAGGCGGAGAAAAACTCGCGCATGGGCAGCTGAATGTTCTCCGCTACCGTAAGGGAACTGAACAAAGCACCATGCTGAAACGTCACACCGTAGCGACGCTTGATCGCAAGGAGCTCCTCGGTGCTCATGCGCGTGATGTCCATGCCTTCGATGCGCACGTCACCGGCGTTCGGTCTGTGCAGTCCGAGCATGGTCCGTAACAAGACCGATTTTCCGCTCCCCGATCCCCCGACGATGCCGAGGACCTCCCCGGGATAGACATCGAGGTCAACCGCATCGTGCACGAGCTGCGGGCCAAAGCGGTTCGTCACACCTCGCACTGAGATAATCGGCGCCGCGGAATCGGTGCCGCCGGAGCGCGGCCTGATTGTTGTCTGTCTTTCGTTACCCACGCGCTGCACTCAAGCTCCAATGCCTCGCCGCAGCGTTCACAGCAGCCTAGGCATCAGAAATCCAACTCCACGAACACCACCGCGAAGACAGCGTCCGCAAAGATCACGAGAAAGATCGATTGCACGACTGCAACCGTCGTCAGCCGCCCGAGCTCACGGGAGGACTCCCGCACCTGCAAGCCACGGTACGTGCCAACCAGCGCGATGATCAGCGCGAACACCGGGGTCTTGACGATACCGGCCCAGAACGTCGTCGGCGCGAGCGCGTCTTTCATCCGTGGCAGAAATTGATCGAGCGAGATATCGAGCAATACCGACGACAGCAGCGCACCACCTGCCAGCCCCATTGCATCTGCAATGACCGTCAGCAAAGGCAATGCGATCAACAGCCCCGCAAGCCGCGGCGTCACCAGCACCTCGAAGTGATTCACGCCCATCGATTGCAATGCATCGATCTCGTCATTGAGACGCATCACACCGATTTCGGCAGCAAAGGCGCTACCCGAGCGGCCGGCGACGATGATCGCCGTCAGAAGTGGGCTCATCTCGCGCAGCACGGCTACCGTGACAAGATCGACCGTGAAGATTTCCGCGCCGAACTGCCGCAGCTGTTGTGCACCGAGATACGCCACGATGACGCTGATCAGAAAGGCGATCAGTGAAACGATGGGAATCGCCTGAATGCCCGTCTCATATACATGGCGAGCGATCGATGGCACCCGCAAGTGCTTCAGGCTGCGGAACGCCCGCAAGCCGTTCACCGTGACGCGGCCGAAGAAGCCGATTGCATCGCGCGTCTGCCGGAACCACTCAAGGGTGTTGCGGCCGAGCCAGGCCAGCGCCTCACGCAGCGACAACCTGGCTTCGGGTGGAGGTACACGTTCCTTGGGCTCGAGCTGGAGCACATCGTCGATAAAATCGAAATGCGCGGGCGGTGCGCCCGCAATTTCGAGCCTGTCGCCCATCGAACGAACCCAACGATGTAACAGCCAGGCGCCTGACAGGTCGATGGTCTCGATGCCCGTGAAATCGACGATGTAGCGCTCGACTCCGGCAGGCACGCCGGCGAGGGCGCTTTCGATCTGCGCGAGGTTATCGATGCGCCACTCGCCTTTCAGGCGCACGATCAGCGTATTCTCGCGACGTTCCGACTCGAGTAGCACGTATGAAGGGCATCTGTGAAAGCCCCTCGATAGTAGCAAAGCCATTGTGGGAACAGGGGGGGGAAATTCGCTTCGGCACGCAGAAGAGTCTCGACAGGGAAAGCTGAGCGCTACAGGGGTCATGAGCATTCGGGCCGGACCCGGGGTGAGAAGGCAGCCGTTACAATACCGTCCGGCACAAACACCCCAAGCCCAGAGCTCATCTCTTCGCAGCTATGGATTTCGGCTCACTGTTCGACACCAGCTATCTCGGCAACACGACTGAACGGTGGCTCACGGCAGGCGCCGTGTTCATCGTGCTGTTCGCATCCTTGCTCCTGATTCGTAGATTCGTGCGAGCTCACTATGAGCGCATGGCGGCGACGGAAAAGGTGGAGCTGCTCGAGCTTCCGGCACTGGTGGCGAGCCGCACGACGGCGTTGTTCCTGGGCATGGCAAGTCTGTTTGCGGCGCTACACGTGCTCACCTTGCCGCCAAAACTCACCGGGCTTGCCGCAACGGTATTTACGATCGTGGTGTTCTGGCAAGGCGGGATCTGGACGAGCGTCGCAGTGCTTTCGACGCTCGAACAGAAGCGACGCCGTGCGCTGACGGCGGATCGCGCCGTGGCTGGCACGCTCGGGCTCATCAGTTTCCTGGCTCGAGCGACGATCTGGTCGCTCGTCTTACTGCTCACACTCGATAACCTCGGCATCGAGATCAAGCCATTGCTCGCCGGCCTCGGCATCGGCGGCATTGCAGTCGCGCTTGCCGTTCAAAACATTCTGAGCGACTTGTTCGCGTCGCTCTCGATCACGCTCGACCGACCGTTCGTCGTCGGCGATATCTTGGCCGTCGACAGCTTCACTGGAACCGTCGAGTACATCGGCATCAAGAGCACGCGCCTGCGCAGCGTGGACGGCGAGCAGATCATCATCCCGAACGCCAACTTGCTGAACAGCCGGTTGCGCAACCTCACGCGCATGAACGAACGTCACGTGATCATCACGCTGAGCCTCGCGCTGGCCACGCCGCGCGAGAAAGTCGCAGGCGTGCCCAAGACGATCCGCAAGCTGCTCGAGTCTTATCCCGACGTTCGCTTCGAGCGCTCCCACCTCTCGCGAGTCACCGGGTCTGCCTACGAGATCGAAACGGCGTACGTGATTGCAACCGCCGATTACAAGCGGCACATGGACATCCTGCAGGACCTGCAACTTCGCATGCTCGAGACGCTCGAGCAGGACGGAATCTCCGTCGTTCAGGTGACACACACCTCGCCAGCGAGAGCGGTGAGTTAGGGGGCTGGAGACTGGGGGGACTGGAGGCTGAACCTGCTAGCGCCCAGAGCCCAGCGCCCATACCTACAGCCTACAGCCTAAGGAGCTTCATCCCGCCACGCGCACATGCGCCTGCATGCCTGCCGACTGTTCGAGCGCGTCGATGAAACGACGCGCCCAGGCGGAGAGGTCGTTTCGGCGAAGCACCTCCAGCATGGCCGTGTGACGCTCGCGCCGCTCGGGCAGCGGCATTTCGAGCGCAGCCTGCATCGCATGGCTCACGGTACGCGTGTCGTATGGATTGACAAGCAGCGCTGTGCTGAGCTCTCGAGCCGCGCCCGCCAAAGTGGAGAGGATCAGCACGCCGGGGTTGTCCGGATCCTGAGCTGCGACGAATTCCTTCGCAACCAGGTTCATGCCGTCTCGAAGCGGCGTCACGATGCCGACGTTCGCGGCACGAAGGAACCCCAGCAGCGTCGTATGCGGGAAGTTACGATTCAGATAACGGATCGGGGTCCAGTCCGTGTCTCCGAAGCGCCCATTCGTGCGTCCGGCCACCTGCTCGAGCGCCTGCCGCATATTGGCGTAGGCGCGCACATCGGTACGCGACAATGGTGCAATTTGAATATAGGTGATGTGTCCGCGATTTTCCGGATACGTTTCGAGGAACTGCTGGTAGGCGTTGAAACGCTCGACCAGACCTTTGCTGTAATCGAGCCGGTCCACCCCGACCATGAGCGCTCGGGACATGAGGCTGTCGACCATGCGTTTGACCACGTCCGTCTGCATCGCGGCGGTCGCCTGTGACTGGATGGCCTCGACGTCCACGCCGATCGGAAAGACGTCCGCATGCAACAGTCGGTCACCGACTCGAATGCGATTGTCGGCACGGATCGCCTCGTGCCCGAACAAGTGCTCGATGCCGGAGTGGAACGCGCGCAAATCGTTCTCGGTCTGAAAGCCGACCACATCGTAATGCGTCAAGTCGCGCAAGAGCTCCGCGTAAGCCGGCAGCACGCGAAGCATCTCAATGTTTGGGAAAGGAATGTGCAGGAAGAACCCGATCGGCTGCCGTAAGCCGCTTTCCCGCAGGAGACGTCCGAGCGGGATCAAGTGATAGTCGTGCACCCAGACCAAGTCCTGCGGTTGCAGCAGCGGCAAGAGGCGCTGTGCAAAGATGCGATTGACGTTCTCGTACGCGTCGCGCTCCTCGGCTGAGTAGCGCATATCGCGCAGAAAATAATGGAACAGCGGCCACAGCAGGTTGTTCGCGTAGCCGTTGTAGTACAGCTCGTACTCGACCTGACGCAGCTCGATCGTGGCGTACGTCACTCCTGCACGAATGTGAATATCCGGCTCGCCCGGCTCGTGCTGGGTCGTCTCACCGCCCCATCCGAACCATAACCCCCCCGTGCGCTTGAGCGCATTCAAGATCCCTACGGCCAGACCACCCGGTGCAGTCGACTTACGTGGCACGGAAATCCGGTTCGAGACACAGACGAGTCGTCTCACGCGCTCCTGACCCTCACAACCTCATCGAATAAGGAACCGCCACTGGTTGTCGAAGGTTCCCTACAGTTCCACATCGCGACCCACGTCCGAGTCTCACGCTGTCAGTCCCGAATCATGGCGACGCCATATAGCGCTTGTTAGAATCCGCGGCCCCGGCGGAACCCTGCATGTCGGCGCGCAGCCGCATCCGCGGCGCATCGCCGACGCATTTCAGCTACATCCGAAGCAGCTTGTGAGAGCTCTGCACCGTCGACGCGCAGACGACTCTCGGGGCATCGCCCCACAATGAGCTTGGCAAGAAGCCTGAGGTTCAGCCGGCACGAAGAGTCGACGAGCCGCGAACAGTTGGAGCACAAATGTCTACGAAGAGTCCCGTGAACGTCGCCATCACCGGTGCTGCCGGCCAAATCGGTTACGCCCTTGCTTTCCGTATCGCGTCCGGTCAGATGCTCGGTGAGGATCAACCCATCAACCTGCACCTGCTTGAGATCACGCCCGCCCTGCCTGCGCTACAGGGCGTCGTCATGGAGCTCAACGACTGTGCGTTTCCCACGCTGAACAAGATCGTGGCGACCGACGATCCGCACGTCGCATTCAAGGATTGCGACATCGCGCTGCTGGTCGGCGCAAAGCCGCGTGGGCCAGGTATGGAGCGCAAAGACTTGCTGCTCGCGAACGCACAGATCTTCTCGGCACAAGGCAAGGCACTCGATGCCGTCGCCAAGCGCGACGTTCGTGTGCTCGTCGTCGGCAATCCCGCGAACACGAATGCGCTCATCGCACAACGCAATGCCCCGGGTCTGAATCCGGCGAACTTCACTGCCATGATGCGACTCGATCACAATCGAGCTATCGCGCAGCTCGCCGAAAAGACCGGGCAACACGTCACGAAAATTCAGCGCGTCACGATCTGGGGCAACCACTCGTCGACGCAGTATCCTGACCTGCACCATGCGCTCGTCGACGGCAAGCCGGCCCTCTCCTTGGTCGACCAGCAGTGGTATGAGGAAACGTTCATCCCCGTCGTTCAGCAGCGCGGCGCGGCAATCATCAAGGCTCGCGGCGCCTCCTCGGCCGCCTCGGCTGCGTCGGCTGCGATCGATCACATCCGCAACTGGGTGAAAGGCACACCCGATGGCGATTGGGTGAGCATGGCCGTGCCCTCCGATGGCAGCTACGGCATTCCGGCCGGTGTCATTTTCGGCTATCCGGTGACGTGCAAGGACGGTCAGTATCAAATCGTGCAGGGTTTGGAGATCAACGAGTTCAGCCGCAAGCGGCTCGACGCCACGTATCAGGAGCTGCTCGAGGAACGGGACGGCGTGAAGGACCTCCTCTAGCCTGCAGGCTCTAGGCGGTTAGGCTGCATAGGCGCGCAGCCGCGCATATATAAGAGCTCCGGTCAACAGCCAAGCGCCGAGAGCCAGTCCGGTTCGCGACTCGCGACACGCGAGCTCATGAACGGGACACGGGAATGGGGAACACGCCTTCCCCATTCCCCATTCCCCCACTCCCTTCCCACCACGCTCAGCTTGCCGCTCGCGAGCGCACGAGCTAGTGTCACTGGCACTGACTCGACATGGGTTGCGGTGATCCGAAACCCTCAGCGCGGAGTTGTTCCAGTGGGCAGTGTTCTCTGGTTCTTGCTGTTTCTGATCGGTGCGCTCGTCCTCGCGTATCAGCGCGTCTCGCTTCTCGCGGCGACGGTTGCCTATGGCGCTGCGCTGTTCGTCTACGCACTCTTCGGCGACGGAAGCCTGCCGTGGATGATCGTGCTGTGGCTGATCCTGGCCTTGCTCGTCCTGCTCAACATAGACGCGGTCCGGATCCGCTTCATCACGCGTCCGTTCTTGCGCACCTATCGCCGCATGCTGCCCTCCATGTCACAAACAGAGAAGGACGCGCTCGAAGCGGGCACGGTGTGGTGGGATGGCGAGCTGTTCACTGGCGATCCCAACTGGGAGAAGCTGCTTTCCGCAGCAGCACCGAAGCTCTCAGCGGAAGAGCAAGCCTTTCTCGACGGACCCTGCGAAGAGCTCTGCCGCATGATCGACGACTGGGAGATCACACACCGTCGCGCCGATCTGCCGCCGCACATCTGGGAGTTTCTGAAGACCAAGGGCTTCTTCGCCATGATCATCCCGAAGAAGTACGGCGGTCTGGAGTTTTCCGCTTACGCGCACTCGTGTGTCCTCATGAAGCTTGCGAGCCGTTCGACCACTGTCAGCTCCACGGTGGCGGTGCCGAACTCTCTGGGGCCGGCCGAATTGCTCCTGCATTACGGCACGGAGGAACAGCGCGAGTATTACCTGCCGCGGCTTGCACGGGGTGAAGAGATCCCCTGCTTCGCGTTGACCGGCCCACGCGCAGGCTCGGATGCCGCCTCGATCCCCGACACAGGCGTGGTATGCAAAGGCGTCTACGAAGGCCGTGAGGTGATCGGCATCCGGCTCAACTTTTCGAAGCGCTACATCACGCTCGCACCGGTCGCGACCGTCATCGGGCTCGCCTTCAAGCTCTATGATCCCGACCACCTGCTCGGCGGTGACCGTACCGACTATGGCATCACGTGCGCGCTGATCCCACGTAACACGCCGGGCATCAAGATCGGGCGCAGACATTTCCCGTTGAACATCCCGTTCCAAAACGGCCCGATCGAAGGCAAGGACGTCTTCGTCCCGGTGGACTTCATCATTGGCGGGCCGAAGATGGCAGGACAGGGCTGGCGCATGCTCGTCGAGCAGCTCTCGGTCGGTCGCTGTATATCGTTGCCGTCAAACGCAACCGGCGGCGCGAAGGCGGCGGTGTTTGCCACGAGCGCTTATGCGCGCATCCGCCGCCAGTTCAATCTACCCATCGGCCAGTTCGAAGGCGTGGCCGAGGTGCTGGCGCGGATGGCTGGGTACACCTACATCATGGATGCCGCCCGCTCCGTGACGACCGGCGCGATCGACGGCGGCGCGAAACCGTCGGTGCCGTCGGCAATGCTGAAGTACCACGTGACCGAGCTCGGGCGCCTTGTTGCGAACGATGCGATGGACATCCACGGCGGCAAGGGCATCTGCTTGGGTCCGAAGAATTATCTCGCGCGCGGCTATCAGGTCGTCCCGATCGCCATCACGGTCGAAGGGGCCAACCTGCTGACACGCAGCCTCATCATCTTCGGTCAGGGCGCGATCCGCTGTCATCCGTTCGTGCTGCGCGAGATGAACGCCGCACGAGAAAAGGACAAGCGCAAGGGGTTGCGGGAATTCGACGAGGCGCTCTTCGCCCACATCGGCTTCACGATCAGCAACGCAGTGCGCTCGCTCATCATGGCGCTCACGCTGGCGCGCTTCTCGCGAGTACCCGACACCGGCCCCACACAGCGCTTCTATCAGCACATCAATCGCTTCAGCGCCTCGTTCGCGTTCGCCACGGACGTGGCGATGCTGGCGCTCGGCGGATACCTGAAAAAGAAGGAGAGCTTGTCGGCGCGGCTGGGCGATGTGCTCTCGTGCATGTATCTGGCGTCGATGGTGCTCAAGCACTACGAGAATCAGGGTCGGCCGGAGGAAGACTTGCCGCTCGTGGAATGGGCTTGCCGCACGCTGCTGTATCGAGCTCAGGAACAGCTGCACCTCTTCCTGCGTAATTTTCCCAACCCTGTGCTCGCCGCTCTCATGCGCTTCTTCATCTTCCCGCGTGGAATGACGTATCACGCACCTCACGATCGCATTGGTTACGACATCGTCGCTCAGTTGCTGCGCTCGACGATGACGCGCGATCGGCTGACGGACGGTATCTATCGCACCGTGGAGCCCGGCAACCCGCTCGGCCAATTGCACGAGGCTCTAGTGCTTGCCGACACCGCCGAGCCACTCGAGCGACGTATCCGCGTCGAAGGCATCAAGACCGGCCGCGTCACGGCGCTCGACTTGCCCGGTCAGATCGAACAGGCGTTGGAAGCTGGCATCCTGTCAGAAGCGGAAGCTGCCACGCTGCGCGAGTACGACCGCCGCGTCATGGAGATCATTCACGTGGACGACTTTACATCCGAAGAGATGGCCGCCGAGCGTCACGCACCGGAGATGAGAGCACAGCGCGCGAGCACTGCATGATGTATCGTCGTGGGCGACCAACGTTGCAAGCCGATCACGTTGCCCGCAACGCACCGATGACGTCCGCATCGGCACCCGCTCGAGGGCGACGTGTACCGATACAGCTGTATGGCTTCGCGCGCGATTCTTCACGTCGACATGGACGCGTTCTACGCGTCCGTCGAGGCACTTGATGACCCAAGCTTGCGTGGCAAGCCGCTCATCGTCGGCGGCACGGGTCCGCGCGGCGTGGTCGCGGCTGCGAGCTACGAAGTCAGGAAGTTCGGCGTGCATTCGGCGATGCCGATGCGCGAGGCATTACGACGCTGTCCACATGCGATCTGCGTGCGGCCCCGTTTCGAGCGCTACCGAGAGGTATCGCGGGTCGTCTTCGACATCTTCCACGCTTTCACCCCGATCGTCGAAGGCTTGTCGCTCGATGAGGCATTTCTCGATGTGACGCAAAGTCTGCGCGCGTTCGGTCCGGCGGATGCGATCGCTGCGCAGATCAAGCAACGCATCCGCGAGCAAACTGGTCTCACGGCATCCGTCGGGGTCGCTCCGAACAAGCTGGTCGCGAAGATTGCCTCCGATCTGCGCAAGCCGGATGGGCTCGTGGTCGTGCCTGCCGAGGCGGTCACGGAGCTCCTCGATCCGCTGTCCGTGCGCAAGCTCTTCGGCATCGGCAACAAGACCGCGCTGCAGCTCGAACGCATCGGCATTCGCACGCTCAAGGAGCTACGTGCCGCACCGGACGCACTGTTGCGACCAATATTCGGTCGCTATGTCGCGCTCATGAAAGCACGTGCTGCAGGCATCGATGATCGACCGGTGATCGCCGAATGGGACGAGAAACAGATTTCCTCGGAAGAGACCTTCGATACCGACCTCACCGACGTACGCACGCTGCACGATCAGCTCGCGCGCCTTGCCGATCGCACGGCATCGCGACTGCGTGCGCAGGGCTGGCTCGCCGGCCTAGTGGTCGTGAAGATCCGACGCAACGACTTCAAGACATATACACGACAGGCCCGGCTACAGCCAGCAACACAGCAGACCCGTCCCATCTTGTCGGCTGCCGGTCGCCTGCTGAATGAATGGCACCAGGAGCAGCCTCACGCAGCCGTGCGACTGCTCGGGGTGGCTGCTCGTGATCTGTCGGCCGTGCCGCAACTCGAGCTATTCGCCTCGCCCGAGCAAGAACGAGAGCGCGAGCTCGATGCGACCATCGATCAGATCCGCGCCAAGTTCGGCCACGGCGCGCTCTACCGCGCAGCCGCGCTGCGCCGAGCGAAGTAGCTGCTCCGGTAGTTGGGCACGGGCGCGCATTGCCGTGCTTGTGTTGAGGCATCCTCGCGAAGCGAAACGTAGGCTTTCCTGGCGGAGGGTACTCTCCAGGACGCTTGCGTCGGCCACGGACCGTGTATATGCTCGTTGCCGTCTCCACGGCAGTGCAGGAAGCACCACGATGATCTCGCGACACATGGAACGTGTGCCGGGCTATCGTAGCCCTGTTCTTCCCAGCGATCTGCTTGCGCGCATTCACGCGCTGAACAGCGATTATCTGGAGCTCTTGGCCACCGGATCGTTTGCATCGGACGATCTCGATGGCAACCCTTGTGCTCGGAGCATTGGCACCCAACTGCGCGAGCTTTCGCACGATCAGCGGGCCCGCTTGGCTGCGGCGCCTTACGCGCTCTACTCGCTCAGGCTCGATCATTCACGTTGCTGGCGCGATCCGTGCTCGGTCATGGCACTCGTCGCCTCAGAGCGCTATCGCCCAAGCGAGGTGTCCGCCGAGGCCCTCTTCTGCGAAACCGTGCTGCTGCAAGCGTGGCATGTGGCGAACACGAGCCCGCTCGCGGCACGCGTCGTCTATGCAATGACAGACGCAGCACGCACATGGCTTGCAAGCGCGCCGCTGTGGCTGCTCAAGAAGCTGGCGCTCGAGCATAGCCGCGTGCTGACGCCGCGATGGCCCGCCAATCCGTGCTTCTGGCCGGACTTGTTACGGTTTGCACGAGAAGACGACCGCGCACGGCTCGCAACCACTCAGCTCTTGGGCTTGCAGCTGGTCGCGGTGGAGCTGGAGTCGGCGCGCGAGACGCGCGCCGTGGAGATCGGAAATCGGCGGCAAGAGCACCCATAGCGCACTTACGTGCGGTCCTAGCCCAATTCCCAGCGCCCGCTGCCCGATGAGACAACCCGATGAGACAAGGAGACGTCCATGCACATCAGCAACGAACGCTATTTCGACGAGCGCAAGCGCCACGACTTGGCATTACGGATGATCCGTCACGAGGCTCGTACCTGCACGATTCGGCTCTGCACGGGCCTGACGGACGATCGCATCCGCTGTCTGTATCAGGCATACGCGCGACACCAACCTTCGATTCGCATGCGCCGTCATCGTGGCAAGTCACCGCGCCGCATTGCCTTCTTCACACGCAACCCGCGGGTGCTCTTCGAGTCCTCACTGCTCGCGAGTCTATTCGCAGTGTTCGGTCTCTTGAGCGCGGCTCGACCCATAGCGGACCGGCTCGTCTATGTCGAGCAGTTCTGCGATGCGTACGAAACGTTCGTGCAGATCGCACCCGAGAGCGAGATCTCGTTCGAGCATGGTTGGTTCCTGCTGCACTTACTGCTGCAGAACAGGAATCTGAGCATGCTGCGTTGCCGACGATGCAGCGCGCGCTACCTACACGATCGCACCACGGTCCTGAAACAGACCTGCCCTTCCTGCAGGCTGAAGGAAATGCCCCGACAGCGGCCCCAGCGCATCTTGCGATCGGTCGTATCTTCATCGCACCGTCGACAGTCACTGCGCGCACCGCTAGCGCATTGCGCTGATAGACTGACGGCATGACCATCTCACGCTCGGATGCGAATCCTCTCGGTGGCCCGTACATCGATCGCGTGGTGCACTGGCGCAAGGACGAGACGCGCCTGCGCGCGGCGCTGGAGGATCCGCGCAGCCTGTTCGTTCCGGTGTGGCGCGATCAATGTCTCGTGCGGTGCACGCGCGAGGCGATCACCGCGTGCGTCGTCTCGGATCTGCGCCGGAGCGTTCAAATCGATCTCAGCGACGTCGTGCTGCTCGGCGCGATCGAGCAGCGTGCCTGCTTCGCCGTGTCGCTGACCTCGCCCGAGCTGCCGCCGCTCGGTGACGATGTCGAAGCGCGCGATCTGCGCTCCATCGCCGGCGAGCTCCCTGCGCACGAGGCGGGCCTGCTGGCATACGCGCGGGCGATGCTT
Organism: Gammaproteobacteria bacterium; assembly: GCA_017577615.1. GTDB lineage: Bacteria > Pseudomonadota > Gammaproteobacteria > Steroidobacterales > Steroidobacteraceae > Steroidobacter. Next base: position 679,420 of record PKRE01000001.1, read on the forward strand.
TATTGGCGCGAGCGCCATCGCTTCTGCGGACGTTGCAGCGCGCCGATGCGCGCGATCCAGGCAGGCCACGTTCACCAATGCACCAATCCCGAGTGCGGCAACCAAGTCTTCCCTCGCATCGATCCAGCCATCATCGTGCTCGTCACAGACGGCGAGCGCGCCCTGCTCGGACGGCAGCCCTCCTGGCCACCCGGCCGATACTCCACGATCGCAGGCTTCGTCGAGCCCGGAGAAAGCTTGGAAGACGCGGTCATGCGGGAGGTCAAGGAAGAAACCGGTGTGACGGTCGAAACCGTCTCATACCACTCTTCTCAGCCCTGGCCCTTTCCATCCTCCCTCATGCTCGGGTTCATGGCGACGGCGCGCGCCCAGCCGATTCGGCTGCTGGACGGCGAGCTCGAGGACGCTCGCTGGGTGACCAGAGAACAGCTCGCGCGGGGCGAGATCGGATTACCGCCCGCCCATTCGATCTCCTTCCGACTGATCGAAGAGTGGTACGACTCAAAGGCCGCCACGCCCCTGCGTCAGGAACCTCACGTCAGAATGGTCAGCACGAACCGTTGAGCCGACACGTGACTCACCGGTCACGGCTCGTCACAATCGCATGTCAACGATTGCGCTCACGCTGCGTTCAGCAACGTAGTGCATCCTTTGTGGCCTGAAGGAAATCTGGATCACCACGTCGAATGTGCCTGCTCGTCTTAGCCTGGAAGGTGCACCCACGATATCGCCTGGTACTCGCCGGAAATCGCGACGAGTTCCATGATCGGCCGTCCGCGCCGCTTGGCTGGTGGCAGGATGATCCGCGCATCCTGGCCGGGCGGGACTTGAAGGCGGGCGGAACATGGCTTGGTGTCGCGCGCTCGGGTCGCTTCGGAGTCGTGACGAACTACCGCGACTTGCAAGCACCCGTCGAAGGCGCACCGTCGCGCGGGCTGCTCGTGCCGCGCTTTCTCACGGGCGCCACTTCGCCGAAAGAATTCCTCGACGACTTGCGTGGTGCCGCTCCGCGTTATTCCGGCTTCAACCTCCTCGTCGGCGGGGCACGCGCCCTCTATTACTTCTCTAATCGCGGCAGTAACGCGCCGCAGGCACTCGCGCCGGGGATCTACGGGCTCAGTAATCACGCGCTCGATACGCCTTGGCCCAAGGTCGTACGCACGCGCGCTCGTTTCCAAGCCGCGCTGCGCGACCCGGAGGTATCTGCGGAAACGCTGTTCGAGATCCTCGCCGATCGCGAGCCGGCTTCCGATTCCGAGCTACCGTCCACGGGTCTGCCCCTCGACTGGGAACGTGTCGTATCGGCTCCCTTCATCCTGCATGAACGTTACGGCACACGTTGCTCGACCGTTGTTCTCGTCGAGCGCACCGGTCGCACCGTCGTGCAGGAGCGCCGATTCGACCCTGCAGGCGTCCAAACCGGCAGCTCGCGCTTCGAGTTCACGAGCGCCGAAGTGCCGGAGGTGTGGTTCGAGGCAGAGAACCCGGGTGAGGCGATCGCGACGGACAGTTCGTTCGACACTTCGCCGGAGTAGCGTGCGGTGCGGCGTGCCGGTCGACGTCGCTGTTCACTAGCAGAGCTCCTTGCCTACGGGGTGTGCGCTTCGCTGGCGTTCATCTGCTCGCTGCCCGTCAGCGCGGGCATCACGATCGATATTCCGGATGTCACGCCTGCTGTCGAGACGAACATCCGTGCCTTCTTGAGCCTGACGCGCTACGCGGATCGAGACGATGTCTCGGCGGAGACGATGGCGCGCTTGCAGCGTCGGATCGTCGACGAAACGCGCGCAGCGCTGGAGCCTCTCGGCTACTACGAGCCCGAGGTGAGCTACACCATCGAGCCGCAAGGCGACGACTGGCACGTCACCCTGCATGTGCGTCCGGGCCGCCCCGTCAGATTGTCCGAAGTCGACATTCGCGTCGTCGGGGCGGGCGCGGGCCTGCGTCCTCTACGGGACATCATCGAGGCGCAGGCGCTCAAGCCCGGATTGCGGCTGAATCACGGGACGTATGAGCGCGTCAAGAGCGAGCTGCTGCGCGCAGCGCAGAACGAGGGGTACCTCGATGCGCATTTCAGCAAGAGCGAGCTCTTGATCGATCGTGCGGAACGCCTTGCGACAGTCACGCTCGAGCTGGATACGGGCGAGCGCTATCGGTACGGCGAGATCACGATCGCGCAGGACGTCATCACAGATGAGGCCATGCGCCGCATGTTGCGCATGCGCACGGGCGACCCCTATACGCTCGACTCGCTGCTGCGCACGCAGTACGTGCTCGACGACAGTCTCTATTTCTCCACCGTGGACATCGAGAGCGGCGAGCCCGATCGGATCGAGCGCACGGTTCCGGTCACCATCATCGCGGAGCCGAACCGCAAACATCGTTTTGCGACGAGCTTGGGTTACGGCACCGACACCCGCGTACGCGGTCGCTTCAGCTGGGACAACCGTCGTGTCAACGAGAGCGGACACCGCTCGAAAGTGGAGCTCATCGGTTCCTCGGTCCTGAAACAGATCGGAGGACGGTATGTGATTCCTGTCATGGACGTCGCGCTCGAGAAGCTCGAGTTCTCGACGGCGCTCGCCGAAGAGGAGCTCGGCGAAACGTTGAGCGAGCGCGCCGAGATTGGTGCAGGTCTCACCGAAGCGCTCGGACGCTGGCAGCGCGTCTTGTCCCTGCGACTGTCAAACGAACGGACGACTGAGATCGATCCGACGGGACTACGCCGGACGAAAGAAGACTTCTATTTGATCCCCAGCATCAGTTACTCGACGCTGCCGAGTTATGTCGTCGGCGGGCGTGTGCGACCGTACTACTTCTACGCCGAGCTGCGTGGCTCCCCCAGCACGCTGGGCTCTGACGCATCTTTCCTGCAGCTGCGTCTGTTCGGCGAGCGTGTCTTCGACCTCGCGGAGCTCTGGCACCTGCACTTGCGGGGCGAGCTCGGCGTCAGCCGCGTAGCGCGTTTCTCCGAGCTGCCGGCCTCACAGCGGTTCTTTGCAGGCGGCGAGCGCAGCGTGCGCGGCTTCGGCTTGAACGAGCTCTCACAAGGAGGAGTCGGCGGTCGACATCTCGTGACTGGGAGCATCGAGATCGTGCGCGACCTGCCGCGCAATTTTGGTGTCGCCGCCTTCTACGACTTCGGCAACGCCTTCGACGACTTCTCGGACCCGCAGCTGGAATACTCGGTGGGGCTCGGGGTGCGCTATCGCATCGCCGTGGCGAGCTTCGGGGTTGACGTCGCTCAGGCGCTGTCGCAGTCCGGCCGCAGCCCGCGCCTGCACCTCTACATCTCGACGCAGTTCTGATGCGCACGCGCATTTTCATCATCGTCGCGCTGCTGCTCTTGTCGAGCACAACAATGTTCGTGCTGTTCTACACGCCGCTCGGCGTGTCGCTCGCTGCCAGCCAGCTGCACGTGCTTGAACGCAAGGGCATCCGTATCGAAGGTCTCGCCGGCAGATTGGCCGGACCTCTCAGCGTCCGTCGTCTCGAGCTCGATCTTCCGAGGGTGCGCGTCGTCGCCAGTGATATCGAAATCGACCTGCAGGAGCTCGGCCTGCTGGTGCAGACGGTCCGTACGGATTCGCTCAGTGCGCGCGACGTCGAGGTGACGCTGCGCGCGGTTGACTCGCCGCCGTCGCGGCAAGTGCCACGTTTTCTTCCGTCTTCGCTGCGCATCGATGCGCGTGGCGTGCGTTTGCAGAACGTTCGTTACGTCCATGTCGACGGGCGCTCCATCGAAGCGGACGAGGTGAGCGGACACGTGACCATCAGCCCACGACGTCTGCATGTGCGGCAGTTCGCGATTGCTGCCGAGCGGTTCGCTGCCGACGGATCGCTGCGGCTCATGGCGGCGCGACCCTTGCGCATCGCGCTCGATGCCAAAGGGACGATCGAAGCGCGACCGGACTTGAGCGTCGCTTTGCAAGCAAAGCTAGGCGGGACGGTCGATCGCATGACGATCGAAGGGACGATCGATCGGCCGAGCGCCATCGCGGCGCGAGGGCTCCTCGTGCGCGAAGAGGAAGAATGGCGGCTTACGGGCACAGTGAGCTCGCCTGCCTTCTCGCTGGCGCCCTGGCTTGCTCAGCCGCCGTTCTCGTTTGCAGATATCGCGCTCGAGATCGAGCTGGAGCGCGATGAAATCCGTGCGACCGGTCGCTTCAGCGTGCCCGAATACGGCCTAGAGCAAGTCGGCATCGATGCGCATGGGCAAGTCGCCGACCGGACCTTGCACGTTCGCTCGAGCGTGCTGACGTTACCCGACTCGCAGTTGAAGCTCTACACGCACGGCTCGCTCGCATTCGAGGGCGGCCCGCCGCGTTTGAGCTTGACCGCGCGTTGGAGCGATCTGCAATGGCCGTTGCGCGATACAGCCCTCCTGCACAGCGCCCAGGGCCAAGCCGAGGTGCGCGGCGCGCTTCCGTACGATTTCAAAGTGCAAGCCGAAGTCACGGGACCGAAAATCCCGGCGGCGCGAGGCACGGTAAGCGGCGTCATCGACGAGGAAGCGCTCTCGATCTCCAGCTACGACATCGAGCTCTTGAACGGTCGTGCGATTGGGGAAGGCAAGCTCACGTTCGGACAGCCGCGCAAGTGGAGCTTGCACGCGGTGGCGCGCGATCTCGACATCGGCGCTCTTCATCCCCAGCTTCCCGGACGCATCGGCTTCGAAGCATCCGCAACCGGCATGGGGCTTGACCGCAAGGCGGCGTTCGAGCTGGCGGTGTCGAGCTTGCACGGGCGGCTGCGAGGTCAGCCACTACGCGCGTCGGGCGCGCTCGCGCGCAGCGGTGACCGTGTCGACATTCGTCGCGCGCGTATTGCCTTCGGCAGCTCTCGATTGGCGCTCGATGCGTGGCTCGCCGACGAGATTGCAGCGCGTTGGAGTCTGAGCACACGGGACCTCGGCGATCTCGTGAACGACGCGAGCGGCGCGATCACGTTTCGCGGCAACGCACGAGGGCGGCGTGATACCCCCTACGTGTCGGCGCATCTGAACGCGCGTGCCGTGCGCTATCGCGACTGGTCCGCAGCGCGTCTCTCTTTTGAAGGCGAAGTCGATGTCTCGAATACCGAGGTGTCACGCGTCTCACTCAACGCCGAACGCATCGGCTACGGCAAGCGCGTGCTCGACTCCCTGCAAGCGCACGCCGAAGGCACCCTGCTCGATCATCGCATTCGTATCGACGCGCACGACAGCGCATCGGGTCGCACGTCACCCCACGCGTACATGGAGCTCGACGGGACGTACGAGCGCAGAGCGTGGACGGCGCGTATCCGTGACTCGCGGGTGACTCGCGACGACCCGGCGCAAGCGCTTGAGATCGCAGAGGCCGCGTCGGTGCTGGTAGCGCGCGATCGCGCAGCGCTTACCGATCTCTGCTACGTGATCGCACACGGCCGGTTGTGCGCTCGCGGCGAATGGCGTCGCGGAGGGCGCTGGGAAGCGGCCGTGTCAGGATATGAGATCCCGCTTGCAATGGTGCTGCCATCGCCGAAAGCGGAATTGGAGTACGCAGGACGCATCGAAGGAAGCGCGCATGCGTTCGGCGCCCCCGGTCAGCCCTGGCAAGGCGAAGCCGGCATGAAGATCAGCGACGCTGCCATCATTTATCGTCCTCCAGGCGCCGAGCCGGAACGGCTCAACCTCGGCACGGGCGGCATGCATCTGGTGGCATTGCCGGAGCGCATCACCCTGTCGTTCGGCATCCAAGCCTTCACCGACACATTCCTTCACACGAACCTGCAGCTCGCGCGAGACGGCAGCAACGATCTGCTCAGCTTGCCGCTCACCGGCGACCTGCGCGCCCGAGCCGCCGATGCGAACTTGCTGCCGCTGCTCTTCCCTGAGATCGATCGAGCGGCAGGTGTGCTCACGGCGACGGCGCAGGTGCACGGCACGCTTGCCGCACCGGAACTGAATGGACGGATCGAGCTATCGAACGCCGAGCTCGACTCGTATCGAACGAACTTCGCGCTGCGCGACCTGGATCTGGTCGCACGGATCGACGGCAATCATCTGAGCTTCGCCGGCGCCGGCAATGCCGGCGAAGGCCGTCTCGAGGTCGACGGCAACCTGAGATGGCGCAACGGGGCTTCCTCCGGTCAGATGCGCCTTCGAGGTCGAGATCTCTTGATCGCCGATCTGCCCGAGTACCGGATCGTTGCATCACCCGACCTTCGCTTCGAGATCGATGGCAACGACATCCTGGTACGCGGCGACGTATTGATCCCAAGCGCCCGCGTGCAACCCGCGCGACTGTCCGGCGCTGTGCAAGCCTCTAGCGATGCGCGCTACGTCGGCGAGCATCCGGCCGAGCGCGAGGGGCGCTTCCGAGTCAACAGCGAGGTGCGCGTGCAGATGGGAGATGACGTGCGCGTCGATGCGTTCGGTCTGCATGCGCGCATCGAAGGCGGCGTCACGACCAATATCCGCACAGGCGCGGCCACGACGGGACGCGGCGAGCTACGCGTTGCCGAAGGCCGCTACGAAGCCTACGGGCAGCAGCTCGAGATCAATCGCGGACAATTGCTCTTCGACAACGCTCCGCTCGAAGACCCCGGTCTCGATATCGAAGCGCGACGACGCATCGACACGGTGACGGTCGGCTTGCACGTCCGGGGCACGCTGCGCTCGCCGCGACTGACCCTCTTCTCCGACCCGTCGATGCCGCATACGCAGATCGTCTCTTATCTGTTGGTGGGCAAGTCCGTGGACAGCGCGACCGTGCGCGACACCGACACGCCGGACAATTCGCTGGCCTTGCAGGGCGGCGGATTTCTCGCGTCGCAGCTCGGCCGACGGCTCGGTCTGGAAGAAGTCGGGATTGAGAATTACGTCACTGCTGAAGGCCACGCGAACCCGTCGCTCGTCCTGGGCAAATTCCTGTCGCCGCGCCTGTTCATCAGCTACGGCATCTCGCTGACCGAGTCCATCAACACGCTCAAGCTGCGCTATACGCTCAGCGATCATTGGGTTCTGCGCACCGAATCGGGCGAAGCACAGAGCGCGGACTTGGAATATACGATCGAGCGCTAGGCAGGAGGTTCTAGGCTGTAGAAGGAAGCGCGCAGGTGCGCGCTCATCTAGCACCTACAGCCTACCGTCCACAGCCTGTTAATCGAACTCCGTCGGCAGCTCGCGCCGCAAGTGGTGCTCATACATGCGAAGAATCTGCGTGGCGGTCGTGCGGCCGGTCGACAGCTCGGGCAACCGATCGAGCGGAAAAAAGTCGACATCGATCGTCTCGTAGCTGGGTCTTGCTTCGCCGCCAGTGATCTCGCAGACGAAGAACATTTTCCAGAGATGAAAGAGATAGGCGGGATGATTGTGCTTGTCGCGATCGTATACCGCTGCGAGCTTCACCGCGCGTGCCGTGAAGCCAGACTCCTGCTCAATTTCTTTCTCGACGGCGCCAGACGGCGAATCATTGACATCGGCCCACCCGCCAGGGAGCGTCCATTTGCCATCGCTACGCTCACGCACGAGCAGGATTCGGTTTTCACGAAAGCACGCTCCGCGGACGTCGATCTTCGGAGTGGCATAACCATCCTCGACGAACCAAGCTCCGTGCAGGTCCTGCGCGCTGTGCGAAGACTCGAGCGCGAGCAGACGCGTCGCGATATCCGCAACCTCGCGGTAGCGTTCGCGGTCGTACTCCTCGCGGGCGAAGTGCAGCCCCGTCTGCGACACAGCGAGCAATCGGCGGGCAAGTTTGAGTATCGTGCTCATCAGATGCGGCTTGCAGCATAGAATGCCAAAGTAACGGTTTCGCGAGCTCCGTGCACCAGCAACGCGCGAGCGACCCTGTCGGTGCCGGGCCCGCGCGTCACAGTGACTCTTCTCGGGCAGGCCCTCAAAGCGGTACTCTGCTGCACCTTGTGACCTCTCCAGCTTTCAACTCTGCCTCGATGGATCTTCGCGGACTCGCTGCCACTGCGAGTGCTTTCTTGATTTGGGGCTTGTTGCCGCTCTACATGAAAGCACTCGAGCGCGTCCCCGTACTACAGGTACCCGCGCAACGGCTCGTATGGGGTTGCTTGTTTGCGTTCGCCTGGCTTGCGTTGCGCAGCGGACTCGCGGAGGTGCGTGCGGCGCTCCGCAACCCGAACGTACGTTGGCGGCTGCTTGCGAGCGCAGCGCTCATCAGCGCGAACTGGACGATCTACATTTACGGCATCGTCAGCGAGCGGGTCGTCGAAACGAGCCTCGGCTACTTCATCAATCCGCTCATCAACGTGGTGCTCGGCGTCGTCGTGCTGCGCGAACGGCTCAATCCAATTCAATGGACAGCGGTCGCCATCGCAGCCGTCGGCGTCACCTATCTCACCTGGACCGCTGGTCATCTCCCCTGGATTGCCCTCGGGCTCGCGCTGACGTTCGGGTTCTATGGGCTCGTGCGCAAAGTGGTACAGGTCGACGCACTGGCCGGTTTCGCCAGCGAGACGCTGTTGTTGTTTCCGATCGGGTTGGCCTACTTGATCTGGTGCGAGATCGCCGGCGTGGGCGCGATGGGCCATCAAGGACTGACGCTCGACCTCTTGCTGGTGCTGGGCGGACCTTTGACAGCGATTCCGCTCGTGCTCTTTGCGTACGGTGCGCGCCGCATTCCGTACTCGACTGTCGGACTGCTGCAGTACCTTGCTCCGACGCTGCAGCTGCTGGTCGCGGTCTTCATTTTTCACGAGCCGTTCGCAGGACCGCGCTTGATCGGTTTTGCGCTCATTTGGACGGCGCTCGCGATCTATGCGCTCGACGGCCTTTGGCGAGCGCGTAAGCTGGCGCGAGGCCTGGCACGTTGAGGCTCGCGAGCGGGCTCTTATCGCGAAGTCGCCGCGGTGTGCCACCCCAGCCGTTGACAGCATGCGCATATTTATGCACGATTGGCGCGTTTTTATGCACGCGACCGAGCGCCGCTTTTTTGTGAGCATGTCCGCTGAGATTCACCAATCCGTCTCCCGACGCGCCGCGATTCTGCGCATCCTGCGCGAATCGACCGTGCGCAGTCAGGACGAGCTCGTCAAGGCGCTGCGCAAGCATGGCTTCGATGCCACGCAATCTAGCGTCAGCCGCGACTTGCGGGAGCTCGGCGTGGCCAAGGTCGGCGATCACTACGTCGTGCCGGACGACGCGCTCGCGGCGAATCACTTCGAGGCGATCACAAACTTCGTCCTGGATGCACGCACGGCCGGCCCTTCGCTCACGGTCGTCAAGACGACGACAGCCACCGCGCAGAGCGTGGCCGTGGCCATCGACAAGTCGAACTGGCCCGAGGTCGTCGGCACGATCTCGGGCGACGACACGATTTTCATCGCTACTGCGAATGAACGCGATCAGCGCAGGCTCATGCAGCGGCTGCGCGAGATCTTCCCTAACGTCAACACGAGGCTGGCGGAGCGCAGGTAGCGGGCTCGCGAGCACGCGAGCGTTCGCTGCTGAACCGCCTGTTCCCTGACATCAATCCTTGAGAAACAAATGACTCTACCTGCCAGCAATGACCCTATTCTTCTCGCGTTCTCGGGCGGCCTGGACACGTCTTTTCTCGTGCCCTGGCTGAGCGCCACCTATGGGCGGCCCGTCATCACGGTGACCGTCGACACGGGCGGCATCGATGCGGAAGCAGCCAAAGTGCTCGCGGAACGCTCGCGCGCTCTCGGTGCGAAGGAGCACGTTCAGATCGACGCGCGCAAGGCGTACTTCGATCAAGTGATCAAGTTTCTGATCATGGGGAACGTGAAGCGCGGGCACATGTATCCGCTGTGCGTGGGCGCTGAGCGCGTCATGCAGGCCCAGACGATTGCCGAGCACGCGCGCAAGATCGGCACGAAGGTGGTCGCGCATGGCTGCACGGCCGCGGGGAACGACCAGGTGCGCTTCGAGGTTGCGCTGCGCACGCTTGCGCCGGAGCTCACGATTCTCGCCCCCGTGCGCGATCAAGCATTCAAGCGTCCTGAGCAGCTGAAATACCTGGAGGAACGCAACCTGCCGATCCCGCCTTATGGTGCCGCATACTCCGTCAATCGCGGCCTTTGGGGCGTGACCATCGGCGGCAAGGAGACGCTCACCTCGCACGACAGCATTCCCGAGGATGCCTGGGTACTGTCGAAGACGGCGTTCACCGATCCGCAACCACCTGAATCGCACACCATCGGCTTCGAGCAAGGTATCCCCGTCAGTCTGGATGGCACGCGGCTCGATCCGGTCACGCTAATCGAGCGCCTCGAAGCGATCGGCGCCAAGTTCGGCATCGGGCGAGGCATACACCTCGGCGATACGATCATCGGCACCAAAGGACGCGTCGCGTTCGAAGCGCCGGCGGCGGAAGTGCTGATCAATGCGCATCGCGAGCTTGAGAAGCTGGTCATGACCGGCCGCCAGCAACGCATCAAGGACATGCTCTCCAGCGTGTATGGCGACTTGGTCCACGAGGGACAGCACTTGGATCCGGTCTGTCGCGATATTGAGGCATTGTTTGTCGCGTCTCAGGCGCGTGTCACCGGCGAGGTGAAAGTGCTGTACCGACCTGGCAACGCGTTCATCGAAGGAGTGACCTCGCCGTACTCGCTCATGGCCGCGTCCAAGGGCGTCTACGGTGAAGCGGCCGGCGAATGGACTGCAGCCGACGCGCTCGGTTTCTCCAAGATGGTCGGCTTACCCGGCATGTTCTGGGCCCGAGCCGGCAAGAACTGACTGTGCGCACGCTCGACTCTCTCGAGACGCCTGGTGGCCCAATGATGAAGACTGTCGTCGTCGATAAGATCGCCTCGATCACTCAAGCGCTCAATCTGGGCCGCGAGTTGCGCGTCGCCACGACCGATATCCCGTGTGAAGAAGGGATCGTGCTCGTGGCCGAGATTCTCAACAACAAGTCGACGTACAACACGCTCGAGCTCACGAGCGGACGCATGGCGAAGCTGTCGAAAGGCGACATCATCGTGGGCGCGCTCGGACATCGCCAGGCGCTGTTCGGCTACTCGGGGCATCTCCCCAAATCCGTCAAGCCGGGCGATGTGCTTCAAGTGCTGAACATCGGCGGCGTGCTCGGTGTCGTCGACTCGATCAACCCCGAGAAAGGCCGTCCTTTCGATGCGCGCGTCATCGGCGTCGTGCTGCAATTTCCCTATCTCGGCGAGCGTATCGGCGTACCTGCCCGTGTGGGCTACAAGCGGCTCGACCCAAATGCGCGGCTGGATACGCGCGGCGTGCCAGTCGTGGCGCTCGCAGGAACCTGCATGGAAGCCGGCAAGACCGCAGCAGCCTGTGCCATCGTCTCACGCATGCGCCATCGCGGCCTGAACGTGCACGCATTCAAGGCAACGGGTGTCTCCTTGCGACGTGACATCCTTGCAATGGAGGATGCTGGCGCCCGCCGCAGCATGATCTTCACCGATCTCGGCGTCGTCACCACAACCCCGGAGAACGGACCGGCCATCACGCGCGCACTCTTGACGGAGATGGCGCGCGGCGAACCCGACGTCATCGTCTTCGAGCTCGGCGACGGGCTGCTGGGCGCATATGGGGTCGAAGCCATTCTCTCGGCGCCCGACATTCGCACCGCACTCACGGCAGTGGTGCTTTCCGCGAACGACCCAGTCGCGGCATGGGGCGGCGTCAAGCTCTTGCGGGAGCGCTTCGGCATCGAGCCCACGGTGGTAACAGGGCGCGCGACAGACAATGCGGTCGGTGTGAACATCATCCGTGAGCAGCTCGGTGTCCCGGCCTATAACGCCATCACGAATGGTGCGGCGCTCGCTGATCACGTGATCGCGGCCATCGGCCTGAACGACAAGGCGACTGCGGAGGCAGCGGAATGACACGACTTCCAGTCATTGTTCTGGGCGGCACCGGCTACGTCGCGGGCGAGGTGCTCCGTCTCGTAGCAAACCATCCACATCTACAGCTGAAAGCCGTATTGTCGGATAGCCAACCCGGCGAGCCTGTGGCGAAATCATTTGCTCATCTTGCTCCGGTCTACCCGGACCTGACGTTCTCGAGCCTCGAGGCGATCACGAGCTTGCTCGGCAAGCTGCCCGAGGCGGCAGTCATTTCCGCGGCGCCACACGGCGTGGCCGCCAAGCTGATCGACGATGTATTGAGCGCGGCCGAGGCGGCAGGCGTGCGGGCACGCGCGTTCGACATCTCGGCCGATTATCGTTACGCGAGCGCAAGTGATTACGAGGCCGTCTACAAACGCGCACACGGTGCGCCGGCGCGCATCCCGCAGTTCACGTGCGCGGTGCCGGAACATCTCGAAACGCTCTCCACGCCGCACGTCGCGCATCCTGGCTGCTTCGCAACCGCAGTCCTGCTCGCGAGCGTGCCGCTCTTGAAGCTCGATCTGATCGAACCGCGTCTGTACGTCACGGGCGTGACTGGGAGCACTGGATCTGGCCGCACTCCGTCGGCAGGCACCCATCACCCGCAGCGTCATAGTGACTTCTACGCCTACAACCCGCTCGCACACCGCCATGCGCCGGAGATCGCAGCGCTCGCACGCGCAACCTCGAGCATCGCAGCGGAATTCAACTTCGTGCCTCACTCAGGCCCGTTCGCGCGCGGCATTCATGTCACCGTGCAGGCGCACCTGCGGCGCGCCATCAAGACACCGGAGCTGCTCGAAGAGCTTGCGCGCTTCTACCGTGGCAAGCCATTCGTGCGCGTGACCGATACGTTGCCGCGCGTGAAGGATGTGGCGAGCAGCAACTACGCATTCATGAGCGCCGTCGCCAACGGCACGAGCGTCGCGGTGATGTGTGTAATCGACAATCTCGTGAAAGGTGCAGCAGGCGGCGCGGTGCAATGGCTCAACCGCGCCTATGGATTCGACGAGACCGCAGGATTGAGCGCACCGGCACCGGGTTGGACCTGATGACGAGGACCGCGGCTCGCGGATCGCAGCCTGCACCTGGATAAGAGATGAGTACGATGAGCACCCACACATCAGATCAGGCGAAGTCGGCCGGCTCCGAGTGGTCCGATCACCTTGCGCCCGTCTACGCGCAAGTGCCGCTCGAGATCGTGAACGCGAAAGGTGTCTATCTGCACACGTCCGATGGACGTCGCGTGCTCGATCTATACGGCGGTCACGCCGTTGCCGCGCTCGGTTACGACCATCCGCGTTGGGTCGAAGCGCTGGCGACACAAGCACGCGCGCTCTGTTTCCAGAGCAATGCGGTACCGCTCGAGGTGCGCCGTCGCGCAGCAACCAAGCTGGCGAAGTTCTGCGGGCTTGGTCTGGATACCGTCTTCTTCGTCAACTCTGGCGCGGAAGCAAACGAAAACGCGCTCAGGCTCGCATGCAAAGTGACGGGTCGCGGCAAGGTTGTCGCATTGGAGAACGGCTTTCACGGACGCACCGCAGCAGCGGGTGCGGTGACATGGGGCGCCGACAAGAAGTGGTATGGCTTTCCGCAGAAGCCGTTCGACGTCTCCTTCATCACACCGGGCGACGTCGACAAGCTGAGCACGCTCATCGACGAGCGAACGGCAGCAGTCATTGTCGAGCCGGTGCAAGGCATCGCAGGCGCCGTGGATCTGCCCAAAGCGTTCCTGGAAGCGCTGCGGTCTCGCTGCACTGAGACCGGCTCGGTTTTGATCTTCGATGAAGTGCAGTGCGGCGTCGGACGCACCGGCTATCCGTTTGCCGCGAACATGTACGGTGTTCGGCCCGACATCATCACCACCGCGAAAGCGCTCGGAGCCGGTTTTCCCGTGTCCGCAGTGCTCGTTTCCGACGACATCGCCGCACACCTGAAGATCGATGCGCTTGGCACCACTTTCGGTGGCGGCCCGATGGCGTGCGCGGCGGTCGAAGCGGTGCTCGACGTCATCGAGTCCGAGAATCTGCTGGAGAACGTGCGGCAGCGATCGGCGGAGATCCGCGCCAAGTGTGTCGTGGGTCCGGTCGTGAGCGTGCAGGGAGCCGGATTGCTTCTGGGACTGCGCACGACGCGCCCAGCCAAGGATGTCCAAGCCGAGCTGCTGGGGCTCGATATCCTCACGGGCACGAGCGCCGATCCCAACGTAGTGCGCATCCTCGCTCCTTATGTGCTCGAGAGCGAGCACGTCGATCAGTTGCGTGATGCGCTGGCGAGTCTTGCGAAGTAAACAACTATGAATCGCTTCCTCAACCTAGCTGACTTCCCGCGCGAGCAGATCAAGGATCTGCTCGGATTGGCCGCGCGCTTGCAACAACACCCACAACCGCAGGCACTGGCCGGCAAGGTGCTGGGCTTGTTGTTCTTGAATCCATCGCTGCGCACGCTCGCTTCGTTTCAGAGCGCAATGATGCGCCTCGGAGGCAGCGCGGTCGTCATCACGCCTGGTCAGGGCACGTGGCAGATGGAGACGCGCCCGGGCGTCGTCATGAACGGTGCAGCCGCAGAGCACATACGTGAGGCGGTGCCGGTGCTTGCGTCGTACTGCGATGCGCTTGGCATTCGCATGTTCGCCGAGGGGCGCGATCTTGCCGCCGACCTCGCCGAGACGAACTTCCGCATGGTGGCGGACTTGTGCGACAAGCCTCTCGTGAACATGGAGTCGGCTGTCAGCCACCCGTGTCAAGCGTTGGCCGATTGGTACACGATGGATGAGCTGCGCGTTCCGGAGCGTGGCAAGTTCGTCCTCACCTGGGTAAACCATCCTCGCCCATTGCCGCTTGCGGTGCCCGCCTCGACCGTGCACATGGCCGCCATGCGCGGCATGGAAGTGGTCGTCCTGCGTCCGGAAGGCTTCGCGCTGCCCGAGCCGATCATGGAAAAGGCACGCGAGGCGGCGCGCGCCTCGGGCGGCACGGTTTACGAAACATCCGACCGCAACGAAGCGCTTGCTGGTGCGCACGTCATCTATGCCAAGGAATGGGGCTCGCCTCAGCACTACGGCGATCACGAAGCCGACGCGCGCCTGCGCGCGTCCTTGACCGACTGGTGCGTGAACGAGAGCTGGTTCAAGAACGCGGACCCCGATTGCCGCTTCATGCATTGCTTGCCCGTGCGCCGCAACGTGGCAGTCGCGGATGAAGTCCTGGACGGTCCACGCAGCGTGGTCGTTCGCGAGGCATTCAATCGTATGGTGGTGCAGATGGCGGTGCTGTATCGCCTCTTACGAGGATAGGCACAGGGCTTGAGGCGTGGGGCCTGGGTGGAACAGGAACCTCCTTAAAGTTCCTGGGCCGAGCCCCAGGCCCAAGCCCCCGCCCTTCAACAGCTAGATTCAGACTTCGAGGAATTCTCACCGATGCTCCGTACCGATCCTTCCGTTGCCGTTCGTGCCCTACGCAGCGCGGCGCCCTACATTCGGATGTACAAGGGCAAGGTGTTCGTCATCAAGGCGAGCGGCGGCGTGTTCGGTGATGTGACGTTGACGCGCATGCTCATCGAGCAGGTCGCGATCCTGCATCAGGTAGGCATTCGTGTCGTGCTGGTGCACGGAGGAGGTCCGCAGCTGACTCGTGTGCAGGAATCGCTGGGCATCGAGCCGCGTATCGTCGCGGGTCGTCGCGTCACCGACGAGAAGTCCATCGAAGTCACGAGCATGGTGCTCAACGGGCTCGTCAACACGCAGATCCTCGGGATCTGCCGTGAGTTCGACATCGCTGCGGTCGGCGTCAGCGGTGTCGATGCTGGGCTCGTGCGCGCACACAAGCGACCGCCCGTGCAGGTCGAAGGCGAGCTGGTCGACTATGGCTACGTGGGCGATATCGACTTGATCGACGCAAAGGTATTGCAGCAGTTGCTCGAGGACGGCTTGATGCCTGTCGTCAGCCCTGTCTCTGCGGACGAGAAAGGCACGCTTCTCAACATCAATGCCGATACGGTGGCGGCGGGGATCGGCGCCGCATTGAAAGCGGAAAAGCTCATGCTGTGCACCGGCGCACCAGGCATTCTCGAGTCGGTCGACGATCCGCGTTCGATCATCTCCTATACCGACTTGGCGGGTCTGCAGAAGCTGAAGGAACAGGGAAGCTTGAAAGATGGCATGCTGCCGAAAGCCAAGGCGATCGAAGACGCGATCCGCGGCGGTGTGCGCCGTGTTCACGTGATCTCGTACAAGTCGTCGGACAGCATTCTCGCGGAAGTCTTCACGAACGAAGGCACGGGCACACTCGTCGTCGAGAACATCAACACGCTGAGCCCGGCCGAGCAGCAGGCCGGAGGATGACCATGGGCTGGAGACTGGAGACTGGAGACTGGAGCCAGAAGGTGCTACGTGCTCCTGCCGAGCGTCAGGCACCTCACTGCGCTTCAGCATACATTCGCGGCGTCGAGATGCTTGCCCCAGCGCCCCGCCACCAGCCGCCGGGCGGCCTGCACGGAGCGCAGGCATGACACGCCTATGGGACAAAGGCGCACCGCTCGATGAGCGCGTGCTGCAGTACACGGCGGGCGAGGATCATGCGCTCGACAACCGTCTCGTCGCCTACGACGTCAAGGCATCGATCGCGCATGCGGAGATGCTCAATGCGCAAGGGCTGCTGTCGAACGAGGATTTTGCTGCCATTCGCGACGGGTTGACACAGCTCGCCGCCGAGCACGCGCGCGGCGAATGGCGGGTGTCGTTAGAGCACGAAGATGGGCAGACGGCGCTCGAGAGCCTGCTCACTGCTCGCATCGGTGAGGCTGGCAAGCGTGTGCACCTCGGCCGTTCACGCAACGATCAGGTGCTCACGGCATTACGTCTTTACCTGCGCGATGTGATCGACGAGCTTGCGGCGCGCGTGCTCGATGTCGCCGCCGCGCTGGATGCGCTCGCGGCTCGCCAGGGCGATGTCGTGCTGCCCGGCTATACGCACATGCAGCAGGCGATGCCGAGCTCGGTGGCATTGTGGGCAGGCGGATTTGCGGCTGAGCTGCGCGACGACGCCGAGGCGTTGCAACAAGTAAAGCGACGAGTGAACAAGAGCCCACTTGGCTCGGCCGCCGGCTACGGCTCGCCGAACTTGCCGATCGATCGTGAACGCACATGCCGTGCGCTCGGCTTCGATGCCGTGCACGAGCCAGTCACGGCGGTGCAGCTCTCGCGCGGCAAGGCAGAAGCGCAGCTCGCGTTCGAGATCGCGCTCGTCATGCAGGACGTCGCCAGGCTCGCGTCCGATTTGCTGCTCTTCTACACGCAGGAGTTCTCCTTCGTCGAATTGCCGGAGGCATTCACGACGGGCTCCTCGATCATGCCGCAAAAGCGCAACCCCGATGTGTTCGAGCTCATCCGCGCACGCGCAAGTACCGCATTGGCCTCTCTGCTCGAGATCATGACCATCACTGCGAAGCTGCCGTCCGGCTATCAGCGCGACCTGCAGCTCATCAAGGCGCCTCTGTTTCGCAGCATCGATTCATGTCTCGAGACGCTCGGCATTCTGCCGGCAGCGCTCGAGGGCGTACACTTCCGCAAAGAGCGCATCGTGCTCGATCCATCGATCCACGCGGCAGCCCAAGCCAACGAGATGGTGGTCAAGGAAGGCATACCTTTCCGCGAGGCCTACAAGCGGGTGAGCGAACAGTTGAAGAAGACACGTTGAGGTGTTGAAGTGAGCGCTGGTCACCAGCGCTCGTCGCTCGCGTGTCTTTTCCGACCATCCACGACCGCGTTCATGATCTGGTTCCGTCCATATACTCTCGAGCAGATTCGCTTCGATCGCCCTACGCTGGCGAGCCACTTGGGCATCGAGTTCATCGAGCTCGGCCCGGACTACTTGCGAGGTCGCATGCCGGTCGACGATCGCACGCGCCAGCCGTACGGCATCCTCCATGGCGGCGCGTCGGTGGCGTTGGCCGAGACGCTCGGCAGCACGGCAGCTGCGCTCGTCATCGATCCCGATCGATATCGCGTGGTCGGGCAAGAAATCAACGCGAATCACGTACGCGCCGTGCAGGACGGCTACGTCGTAGGCACGACCCGCCCGCTGCACATCGGCAGGCGCAGCCAAGTCTGGGACATTCGCGTCCTGAACGAGCAGGAGCAGCTGGTGTGCGTCTCGCGGATCACCATGGCTGTACTGGAGAAATAGCGCGAATGCACGACACGCGCGCATCCAGCATCCGGGCTCGAGCGGCTATACTGCCGTCATGCATTCTCGGCGGCACAGACTCAACTCGGTAGCGCTGCTTGCGCTTTGCCTTTCCGCTTGTGGCCAAACCGGGCCGCTCTATCTCCCCGAGCGCACTGATCCGGTGAGCGTTCCACCTGCCGCTGCCTCCGGTGCAGCCGAAACGGAGGAAACACAACATGAGAGGCAGCAACGCAGTCGCCGTGGGACTCACGACGCACCCGCGAGCGACACACACACGCCGGTAAACCAGCCCGATCCGGCTCAACCATCGCAATCGCCACCGTCGGACAATCGATGAGCGCACCTCGCAAGCTCGTCCTCGTAGACGCATCTTCGTACTTGTATCGGGCCTTCCACGCGCTGCCGCCGCTGTCGAACTCGAAAGGCGAGCCGACGGGAGCGGTTTTCGGCGTGCTCAACATGCTGCAGAAGCTCCTCAAGGAAGAGGACCCTGAGCTGATCGGCATCGTTTTCGACGCACCCGGCAAGACGTTCCGCGACGAGCTGTTCGAAGCGTACAAGGCACAGCGCCCGCCGATGCCCGATGACTTGCGTGCGCAATTGCAGCCGTTGCTCGATTGCGTGGCGGCGATGGGTTTGCCGATCCTACGCATAGAAGGCGTCGAAGCCGACGACGTCATCGGCACGCTCGCCACACATGCGGCGCAGGATGGGGTGGACGTGTTGATCTCGACGGGCGACAAGGACATGGCGCAGCTCGTTAACGAGCGCATCACGCTCGTTAACACGATGACCGGCACTCGTCTGGATCGAGCCGGCGTCAAGAGCAAGTTCGACGTTTGGCCCGAGCAGATCGTCGACTACCTAGCGCTGGTAGGAGACACCTCCGACAACATTCCGGGCGTACCGAGAGTCGGACCGAAAACCGCAGCGAAGTGGCTCAACCAGTACGGCACGCTCGACGAGCTCGTTGCCAACGCAGACGCGATTCCCGGCAAGGTGGGCGAGAGCCTGCGAGCGAGCCTCAAGGAGCTCGAGCTGTCGCGCAAGCTCGCGACGATCGACTGCAATGTGGCGCTCGCGCAGACGTACGAGTCGCTCGTGCGTCGCGAGCCCGACCGCGAGCGCCTGCGTGAGCTGTACACGCGGCTCGAGCTGCGTTCGCTTCTGCGTCAGCTCGGAGAAAGCGCTGCCGCGGCCAGCAGCGAGACGGCCGCACCTCAACCGGCGAGCGGCCCTGCAGCAGTGCGTTCGTATGAAACCATCACTACGCACGAAGCGCTGCAACGCTGGGTCGAGCGCTTGCAAGCCGCCGAGACGATCGCGATGCACACCAAGGCGAGCTCGGGCGATTACATGCAAGCACAGCTCGTCGGGATCGCGTTTGCAATCGAGCCAGGCACTGCGATCTACATTCCTTTCGCACACGACTACGCCGGCGCGCCGGCGCAGTTGCCGCGTCAAGAGACGCTCGAGAGGCTTGCGCCGATTCTCGAGAGTGAGCGACCGGTGAAAGTCGGTCATCACTTAAAGTTCGATGCACACATCCTCAGTCATCACGGCATCGTGCTCAAGGGCATGCGCTTCGATGCGATGCTCGAGTCGTACGTGCTGAACAGCACCGCGACACGGCACGACCTCGATGCGCTCGCTCGCAGGTATCTCGGCATCGAGACGACGAATTACGACGAGGTCGTCGGGCGGGGCGCCAGGCAAATCAGTTTCAGTAAAGTCGCGATCGAAACTGCGACGCAGTGTGCGGCCGAGGAAGCGGACGTGTCCCTGCAGTTGCATCGCTCGCTGTGGCCGCAGCTGCAAGTCACTGGCAAGCTCGCCGCACTCTACACGCAAATCGAGCAACCCCTCACGCCCGTGCTCATGCGGATGGAACGGCACGGCGTGCTCATCGACGCCGAGCTTCTCAGACAACAAAGCAATGAGCTTGCTGCGCGCATGCGCGAACTCGAAGCCGAAGCGCACCGCGCAGCCGGTCGTCCCTTTGCGCTCGAGTCGCCGAAGCAGCTGCAGGAGATCCTGTTCGGCAAGCTCGGTCTGCCCGTGCTACGAAAGACACCGACGGGCCAGCCTTCCACGGCCGAGGATGTGCTCGAGGAGCTCGCAGCAGCCTACGATCTGCCGCGCACGATTCTCGAATACCGTGCCTGCGCGAAGCTCAAGTCAACCTATACAGACAAGCTGCCGCTGCAAATCAATCCCCGGACGGGTCGTGTGCACACCACCTATCAGCAAGCCATCGCCGCCACGGGTCGATTGTCGTCGTCGGACCCGAACCTGCAGAACATCCCGATCCGGACGGCGGAGGGCCGTCGCATCCGTCAGGCGTTTGTGGCGCCGCCCGGTTGGCTCATCGTGGCTGCCGACTACTCGCAGATCGAGCTGCGGATCATGGCGCACTTGTCTGGCGACGAAGGATTGCTGAAGGCGTTCAGCGAGGATCGGGACATCCACCAGGCCACCGCTGCCGAAGTCTTCGGCGTGCCGCTCGACCAAGTCACCCCTCAACAACGCCGCTCCGCGAAGGTCATCAACTTCGGGCTGATCTACGGGATGTCTGCTTTCGGGCTCGCGAGCCGGTTGGGCATTCCTCGCGGCGAGGCACAGCACTACGTCGACCTGTACTTCCAGCGCTATCCGGGCGTGCGGCGTTACATGGAAGCGACACGCCAGCAGGCACGCGAGCTCGGCTATGTCGAGACGGTGTTCGGCCGCAGGCTGTATCTCAAGGACATCCACTCGCGCAACGCCAGCCTGCGTCAGGGGGCCGAGCGCGCGGCCATCAACGCGCCGATGCAGGGAACCGCCGCGGACATTATCAAACGCGCGATGATCGAGCTGGACCGTTGGCTCGCCGAGGGGCACATCGAAGCACACCTCATCATGCAGGTGCATGACGAACTCGTTTTCGAGGTCAAGCGCGAGCATGTCGACGAGCTGCTGCCTCGCGTGCGCGAGATCATGACCAGCGCCGCTGACCTGCGCACACCGCTCAAGGTCGAGGTCGGAGTGGGCGAGAACTGGGACGCGGCACACTAGCGAGCTCCGTCCCCAACCTCCGCAGCGTTCATGTACGCTTCAGCTCCGACGTGCACTCTAGCGAACGTCGATCGAACCTTAGACGGACTGACATGGAGAAAAGCATGCGTAAGTTAGGCTGGTTGACCGTGCTGCTGCTCGGATGCGTTTCGACGGCTATGGCCGCAGACAACGGTGTCTACTTGGGTGTCGGTCTCGGACAAGCCAATGTGGAGCTCCGAGAAGGTCCGATCGACTTCGACGGCGACGACATGGGCTTCAAGGTCATCGGCGGCATTCGCCCCCTCGATTGGCTCGCCCTCGAAGCCAACTACGTTAATTTCGGCGAAGCCGACGACGATGGTCTCGAAGTGGACGCGGACGGGTTTTCCGCATTCGCAGTCGGGTTTCTACCGCTCGGCCCGGTCGACCTGTTCGCAAAGGCGGGGCTGATCAGCTGGGACAGCTCATTGCGCCAACGACGTGCATCCAGCTTCCGACTCACGGATAACGGCACTGACTTCGCCTACGGGATTGGCGCCCAGCTCAGATTCTTGAGCTTGAGCCTGCGCGCGGAATACGAGGTATTCGACATCGATGGGGTAGACGATCTGAACATGTTCTCCATCGGAGTGACATATACGTTCTTTTGAGGGCGTGGGGCTCGGGGCTTGGGTTGAGGATGGGCGCCCTCGAGCCGCGCGGCGTAGCGAGCTGTCGTTGCGCTACTCACGGTTCGCACGTTGCGCCTCGGCAACGACACCGCTATCGATGCCGCCGCGAGCGTGGCGTCGGCACGACCCCGCAAGATCGCTGACGTCGCTCATAAGCGACTGAAAACATGAACACTTTTTCATGTTTTCACAGCGAGCAGAACGGAACTTTCAGAATCCTTGGACGTCTCAGTAATCGAGCGTCGGCCAGGACGCTCCCGTCCGCTGACCTCCCTGAGTGGACGGAACCCGGTCCATCCCCATGCCGGGTAATACTCTTCCCGATGGCTCGCCAGAGCCATCGGGCTTTTTTTTTGGGGCGGGGCTTGGAGTTTGAGGGTAGCGGGCAACAGACCTCTATTCCTATGTCCCTATTCCACTCCTATTCCCTATTCCCTGTTTCTATCCCGGTCCGTCAGCGAGCACATAGCCGCCGTCCGGGGCCGCGAAGCATCTCCAGCACGCGTTTGCGTGCTTCATCGACCCCGAGCTTCGTCACGGCCGAGAAGAGCTGCACCGAGTCGCTGTCTGGGAGCTCGTCCAGGACGCGCCGCTGTGCGGCGACTGCCTGGTTGCGACTGAGCTTATCGGCTTTGGTGAGCAGCACGTGGACGGGTAATCCGTGGGCGTGCGCCCAATCGAGCATCTGCACGTCGACATCCGTGAGAGGCCTGCGCGCATCCATCACGATGACGATCCCCGCCAGCGACTCGCGCTGCGCCACGTACGCCGACATCAGAGCCTGCCAATGGCGCTTCATGCGCTCTGGCACCTTGGCGTAGCCGTAGCCGGGCAGATCCGCCAGGCGATACTCTCCTTCGAGCGCGAAGAAATTGATGAGCTGTGTGCGGCCAGGCGTCTTGCTCGTGCGTGCGAGCTCCTTGCGGCCGGTGATCGCGTTGAGTGCGCTCGATTTGCCCGCGTTCGAGCGTCCGGCAAATGCCACTTCCGCGCCCCTGTCGGGTGGGAATTGCTCTGGCGCCCAAGCGCTCTTCAAGAACTGTGCGTGCGGGAATTGGGCCATGATGTAAATGAGTAGGCGAAAGCGGCGCTAGTGTACAATTCCGAGCCTTTTACGCTGCCAGGCAGCTGCGAGCCTGCGAAAGAATAGGTGGAGTACGAAAACGATGAAGCTGCAGTCGATCCTCTTGCTTACGCTGCTTTGTTATGCAGGCGCGAATGCCGCCTCGCCCGTGAATGGGGGCTCGGCGGAGCAAGGCCAGGCGAAGTCCGCGACCTGCGTCGCGTGTCACGGAGCGGACGGCAACAGCCCCAACCCTGAATGGCCCAACATCGCCGGTCAGCACGCGTCTTACATCCTCAAGCAGCTGCAGGCGTTCAAGAGCGGTGCGCGGGAGAACCCGCTCATGTCCCCGATCGCCATGACACTGACGGAGGAGGACATGGCCGACTTGGCGGCGTACTACTCGACGCAAACGCCGAGCGGGCTTGAGGCCGATCCAGAAAAAGTCGAGCTCGGACAGCGCATCTACCGCGGTGGCGATCTGGAAACCAAGGTAGCAGCCTGTATCGGCTGTCATGGCCCGCGCGGGACGGGTAACCCCGCGGCGGCTTATCCGGCCATCCGCGGCCAGCACGCAACTTATGTTGCCGCGCAGCTTCGCGCCTATCGCGCCGGCACCCGGCGCACCGACCCGGACGGCATGATGCGCGACGTGACACGCACCATGTCCGACGAGCAGATCGACGCAGTTGCGGCGTACGTGCAAGGATTGCGCTAAGTCCATCGTCCCTGACCCGGGTGGCGGCCATGATCAAACTTGCTCGAACATACCTGACAGCGGTACTCCTCGCTGCGCTAGTTGCATGCGGCGGATCGGACACGACGCCGCCAGCTGTGCAAACGCCCACGGAGAACGTGGAAGCACCTCCCATCGCAGCTGAGCCGCAATCCGAAGACGAGACGACGGCAGCTCAAGAAACCACTGAGGAAACGCCACCCGAGGCGATCAGCGAGACCAGCGACGAGCCAGTCGAGCAGCCGACCACCAACGCGACACAACCCTCGATACGCGTCCCGACGACCGGGCCGTCGGGTCCGCCGACGTCGGCGCGCTTCAAGGAAGGCACCCATTATCAGAAGATCGTGCCGGCACAGCCGACCAACGTGGCGCCCGGGAAGGTCGAGGTCGCCGAGGTGTTCTGGTACGGGTGCGGGCACTGCTACTCGCTCGACCCAGCGCTCGAGGCCTGGCGCAAGAAGGCACCCAGCTACATCGAATTCGTGCGCATCCCGGCGATGTGGAACGACACGTTGCGCATGCACGCGCGTCTGTTCTACACGGCAGAGGCGCTCGGCAAGCTCGAGGAGCTGCACTCCGCCATATTCCGCGAGATTCACGTAAACGGTAATTACCTGAACACCGTCGACAAGATCGCGGCCTTTTTCAAGCAGCACGGAGTCAGCCCTGAAGACTTCCACAAGACGTTCTCGTCTTTTGCCGTGGAGTCGAAGCTGCAGCGGGCCGATCTTCTCAACCGTCGCTATCGGATCGATTCCGTGCCGCGCATGATCGTGCACGGCAAGTACTCGACCGATGTCTCAAGCGCCGGCGGTGAAGCCAATCTCTTTGCCTTGCTGGGGGAATTGGCGGCGTACGAGCACGGGAGCTAGTCACCAGCGGACCACCGCACGAGGTTGCCAGGCGCCGATGCTGAACGTATTCGTGCCGCGACCACATGGCCTCGTGCGGACCGACCCGGCCGCCGAGCCGCGCATTCCGGAGGACGCGCTGTGGATCGACATGCTGGAATCCACTGCGGAGGAGGAGCAGCTCGTCGAGCGGACGTTCAACATCGAAGTCCCGACGCGGGACGAGATGAAGGAGATCGAAACTTCCAGTCGTCTCTATGAGCACAACGGCGCGCTGTACATGACCGCAACGGTCGCGGCCCAGCTCGATACGGATCGCCCCGTCAGCACGGCCATCACCTTCATCCTGGTCGGTAACCGTCTGGTCACGAACCGACACATCGATACGAAACCGTTTCAGCAGTTCGCCGCGTACGCCGAGAACCACTCGTCCGCCTGCCAGAATGCATTGGCCGTCCTGGCAGGCATCATCGAAGCGCTCACCGAGCGCATCGCGGACATCCTCGAACGAGTCGGAGCCGACCTCGATACGATTTCCGGCAGCATCTTCACGCGGCGCGGTAAAGGACAACCGATGAGCCGCGACCTGCGCGCACTGATCGAACGCATCGGCTTCAACGGTGAGCTCAACTCGAAGGCCCGCGAGAGCTTGGTCAGCTTGGGGAGATTGCTAATGTTCGTACAGCAATCGGGTAACGTGGACATGCCAAACGAGCAGCGCGATCGGTTTCGCTCGATCAGTCGCGACGTCGTTTCCCTTTCCGACCACGCGAGCTTCCTCGGCTCGAAGGTTTCGTTCCTGCTCGAAGCCACTCTCGGTCTCATCAACGTCGAGCAGAACAACATCATCAAGATCTTCTCGGTGGCGGCCGTTCTGTTCCTGCCACCGACGCTTATTGCCAGCATCTACGGGATGAACTTCGACCTCCTCCCGCAGCTACCAGGTCGCTACAGCGATTTTTTCTTCGCCCTCATGCTGATGGTGGCCTCGATGGGCGTGACCTTTGCGTTCTTCAAGAAGAAGGGTTGGCTGTGACGTCAGGCCCCCTTGGGGCTGCGGGCTGGATCGGGGCATGCGCGTGCAATGTTTGCATGAGCTCGCTCGAGTCCCGGTTCTTTATCGCATCCAATGCCGCCTCGCGTATGATCCGCATTGAATCGACCGCGCATTAGCCCTGTAAATCACCATCGGCCAATCACTGCCTAGTCACTTCTCCATGGCTCACACAATCACCAACATGGCTCTCTTCTGCGACTTCGAGAACATCGCGCTCGGAGTGCGCGACGCGAAATACGCCAAGTTCGACATCGATCGCGTGCTGGAGCGCCTGCTGCTGAAGGGCAGCATCGTGGTCAAGAAGGCCTACTGCGACTGGGAACGTTACAAAGAGTTCAAAGGCCCGATGCACGAGGCGTCCTTCGAGCTGATCGAGATCCCGCACGTGCGCATGTCCGGAAAGAATTCCGCAGACATCCGCCTCGTCGTCGACGCGCTCGATCTGTGCTACACGAAGGCGCACGTCGACACATTCGTCATCATCAGCGGCGACTCTGATTTCTCGCCGCTCGTGAGCAAGCTGCGTGAGAACAACAAGACGGTGATCGGCGTCGGCGTCAAGAGCTCAACCTCTGATCGACTGATCGCCAATTGCGACGAGTTCATCTACTACGACGATCTGGTGCGCGAGAGCGAGAAGAAGCAGCGCCGCCGGCGCAGCAGCAAGCAGTCCGCTTCGACCACATCGAGCAAGGAGCCAGCGAAGGCCGAGACGAACGAGAAAAGCGAAGAAGACCGCAAGCAGGAAGCCTTCGATCTGGTGCTGGACACCGTCGAGGCGCTGGCCAAGGAACGAGACCAGGGCGAAAAGATCTGGGGCTCGATGGTGAAGCAGACGTTGAAACGCCGCAATCCCGGGTTCAATGAGAGCTACTATGGCTTTCGCACGTTCAGCGAGCTCCTCGAAGAGGCTCAGGAACGCAAGCTGCTCGTGCTGGAACCGGATCAGAAGTCGGGTGGATACATCATCAAGCGCGTGACCGGCTGACAATGGGCTGCAGGCTACAGGTGTGCTCCCGGCGCGCTCATCGCAAGATGCCGGTCCGAGCCGTTAAACGTAGCCCGCGCGGCCGACGGCTTGCACGCTCCCCGGAGGAGCAATGCTGAACACCGCCTCCCGACGCGTGCTGCTTCGGCTCGCACTTGTCGGTGCGCTCGCGACCGTCACTGCTCTTCTGCTCGGCTCGCTTGGTCGGTGGTTCTGGCCGTTCGATCTGCTGACACACTTTCATGTGCATTGGGCAGCAATCTTGCTGTTGTGCGCGGTTCTGCTGTTCGCGCTTCGCGAACGGAGAAGCGGAGCAATTGCGACGGTTGCGGCAGGGCTGGCTGCCATTCCCATCGTTGGCTATCTGGTACCCGAGGGAGCATCGCATCCGCAAGAAGCGCCGGTCCTCCGCGCACTGTCGCTCAACGCTTGGTTTCGTAACAGCGATCCGTTGCGGTTGGTCGACTACATCGAGACGAGCGCCGCCGACGTGGTCGTGCTGCAGGAGGTTTCAGAGAGCAAAGCCCGTGCATTGAGCGCGAGGCTTGAGAGCTACCCACATGTATACGTCGAGGGCGCCGGTGAGACCGACGTCGTGCTGTTCTCGCGCTGGCCGATCACACAGGCACAGGTCGTGCAGCTAGCCGAGGGCGGTGTCGCGGCGCTTCGGGCAGACATCGCCTGGCATGGCGAAACGATCGTGATCGTGGGGGTGCATCTACATTGGCCGATCGGCTCGCGCTCGTCCGCTCGGCGCAATGCTGAGCTCAACGGGCTCGCGGTGTTCGCTCAGGCGCAGACCGGGCCGGTCGTGCTACTCGGCGACTTCAATGTCACACCGTGGTCGCCGCACTTCAAGGCCTTCGTGCAAGCGTCGCGTTTGCGCGATTGCGCGCTCGGGCACGGGCTCGATCCAACCTGGCCCTCGCAGCTCCTATTGTTGGGTATCCGCATCGACCACTGTTTCATGTCGCCACATTGGCGAGCGCTCGATGCGCACGTCGGTCCTCGCGTCGGATCGGATCATCGACCGATCATCGTGGATCTGATCTTGACGCACGCCTCGAATCAGCACGGGCGTGCTGAGGACAACAAAGAGGAAAAACCCACTTCTACCACCTACCGCAGCGCCGCCTTGGACGCTGTGCGCCAACGCGACTCCAGGCGTTGGCTGGCATAGAAGAGCTCCACGGTGCGCACTCCCTTCAAGCGACGACTCGAGCGGCGCACTTCGCGCAACAATCGCAGCAGCAGGTGCCGATTCGCCTTTGGTCCGCCGCTCGCATATTCGGCCGCAATGCCAATGTGCATGACGGTCACATGCTCGATGTCCGCGCGCGTGTAGACCGCAACGCCGACTGGCCGACCGGTACGCTTCTCGATAGCGAACAACGACTGCACGTCGGGCACGTTCTTCATGAAAATGCGCAACCGATCGCCGTCTGCGACGATCTCGGGCGAACCGAAGCGTTCCACCGCATGCGCAATGCAATCCGCGTAGCGCGCTTGACAAGCGTTGAAGTACAACAGCATCTCGAGCTGCGAGCGCTGCTGCACGGGCACGTACGATCTGAACTCGATCTCGGTGTCCATAGTCCTCCGACCAGCCCGATCCGGCACGGCGCAATCATGAGCACGACAGGGCCGCTTGTCGAGCGCTGCGAGCGCGCAAGGACGTCATAAGTCGTTGCCCAAGCAAGGGAAATGAGCGAGTGTCGCAGGAATGCGTCACGCTGTGGCTCGGTGCGACGCAGCATAAGTTCTTGATTTTCTGCACAGAGATTATGTCGGGTCAGCCACTTGTGGCAGGGAAGGTACGAAGTGTGATCGGTGCAGCACGCCATCTCTTTGCGCGGGCGAACAGGTATATTCCCCGCCACAAGCGCGCGCAAAGCGCGCATCTGCTTCAGCGCGCGCCGCTCGTGCCGATACGATTTTTCGACAAGGTAGCAATCAGCAATTGGCCTAGGCGCGCGGCGCCAAAAAACACCGAATCGAATGGCAAAAATTTGAACTAGCTCAAATTTTGACACTTCAAAACCGGGAACTAGTTCGAGCACCGTTGCACAGCTTATTGTCAGATAAGCGCACTACAAATCTGCCGACGTAAACGCGTCCATACCCATACATAACACGCGTCGTTCGGCATTCAGGTGCGCTACAGCTGGCCGCTGTCGCATCGACTATTGTCGATTACAGGGGATAGTGATGGGCATCTTTGATCTCGGCCGGTACAAAGGAATCGTCTTCGCGATCACGGGATTTCTCGTGTTCATCGCGATCATTCTTGCCTTCAACCATGGCATCGCCGGCCGATTTGGTCACAGCGTCGCTGGCGTCAAGCATCTCACGCAATTGCAGGCTCAGCCTACGGCGATACACGAGGCGAGCGTCGCCCTCGCCGCGCAGCTGCGCGACGGTCAGCCCGTCGAGCAGCAGATCGAGGCCTTGAACAAGGCTGCGCGAGCCTACGATACGGCGCTTGGTGGACTGGCGAGCGGCGGCTACATCACCACCAACGACGGACAGACCATTGAGCTCCCGACGCTGAGGAGCAGCGAGGCGCAAGATCTGCTCGAGAACGGCGCCAAGATCTGGGAGGACTGGAAGAAAAGGCTCGCACCGGTGCTGCAGTTCGGCGGCTCCCCTTACGTCGCCGAGCACACGGGCGCCGCCGAGGCAAATGCAGAGCAAACGGCTCAACCGCAGTACAACCCGCGCGGCCGCCGCCTCGTTGCCGCCGTTAACGAGTTGAACGACTACGGTGCGGCTTCCCATACGCAGCTCGGCACGATCATGGCGGATCTCGCGGCGCTCGTCGAAGCGGCGAGCGATGGCGATGCGCGCCTCCTGAAGAACCTGCAAGTTGGCGGCATGGTCGCGGCGCTCGTGCTGCTGGCGGCGATCTTCTTCTACTTCGCGCGCAATCTTCGCAAGGAGGAGATCATTGCGAATCGCGCGCGCAAGGAAACTCAGGACATTCTGCGCACCGTGAACGAAGGTCTCTTCCTGCTGGACAGGGACTTGAGGATCGGCAGCGAGCGCTCGTTGGCGCTGAACACCATTTTCAGGCGCGACGATTTCACCGGATTGACGTTCGATCAGCTGCTGAAGGACATCGTGCCTGAGAAGACGCTACGCACCGCCATGGATTACGTTGCGTTGCTATGGGGCGATCGCGTCAACGAGAAGCTGGTCAAGACAATCAACCCCTTGTCCGAAGTCGAAGTGCACTTCGAGAACCCTGCGGGCGGCTTCGATACCCACTATCTCGAGTTCGACTTCAACCGCGTGAAATCCGATGGAACCATGTCGCACCTGCTCGTCACCGTCAACGACGTGACGAAGCGCGTGATGCTCGCCCGCGAGCTGCAGGAGTCGCAAGAGAAGGCACAAGCACAGCTCGATCTATTGCTGCGCATTCTCCACATCGAGCCGGACAGCTTGACGGCGTTCCTGTCCGATGCCGAAGTCTCGCTGAAGATGGTCAATTCGATTCTGAAGGAACCTGCACGCGAGGAATCCGCGTTCCGCGCCAAGATCGACGGCATCTATCGTCAGGTGCACGCCGTGAAAGGCGAGGCCGCCGCGCTCGGCTTGAAGACCGTCGAGCAGCGCGCGCATGCCTTCGAGGAGTCGCTTAACGATCTGAAGAATCGGCCCACGCTCTCGGGTAACGATTTCCTGCCGCTCGTGGTCAAGCTCGACGACTTGTTCAATCACTTGGCTCAGGTCCGCGAGATGCTCGGACGGCTCGTGGACTTGCACCAAGCGATCGCGACACGCCGCCGAGCCGGCGGCCAAATGGCGCCCGAGAAGGTCGATCAGTGGCTCGCTGGTCAGCAAGACGCGGAAGGCGAAGCCCAAGCGGAGACGAGCGAGGAAACGAGCAGCAGTCTCGTGCGCACACTCGAGGATCTGGCGGCGCGCGTTGCGAACAGTCAATCGAAGCAAGTCGCGCTGCATTGCAGCGGCTTGGAGAATGTCCCGCCTGCCTATCGCAAGGCCGTCAAGGACATTGCCATTCAGCTCGTCCGCAACGCGGTCGTGCACGGCATCGAGGAGCCGAGCGAACGCGTCAAGGCACAGAAGTCTCAGGTCGGCACACTCTCGGTCGAGTTCGCGCGGCGCAAGGATGGCTACGAGCTCGTCGTGCAGGACGACGGTCGCGGCTTACAGCTCGAGCGCATCAAGGAAGTAGCCGTCGAGCGTGGGCTCATTACGCCCGCGCAAGCGGCGACGCTCGATGCCAGACAGACGATGGCCCTCATTTTCCGGCCCGGTTTCTCGACCGCGGACCGTGTCACCACTGACGCGGGCCGCGGCGCAGGCATGGACCTTGTGCGCGTTCTCGTGGCCGAGCTCGGCGGACGCGTCGGTCTAGCCTCTGCAGGGGGGAAGTTCTCGAAGTTCAAGATTTGGCTGCCCGCTAACGAGCGCGCAGTAGCTGCGTAAGACAAGAAGACTGCTTCTAGAGGGCACTCATGGCGCTTGCATCCGCACAACCTGGACCGTTGACGAAGCGAAAGCTCAAGCTCATGATCTGCGACGATTCCAATATCATTCGTCGCAAGATCGAGCGTGAGCTGCGGATCGACTGTTTGCAGGTCATCGCGACTGCATCGAATGGTAAGCAGGCCATCGAAGCCTTCCGCAAAGAACCAGCGGATGTCGTCACGATGGACATCACGATGCCCGAGATGGACGGCATCGAATGCGTCGAGCACCTGGTCAAGATGAAGCCCGACGTGTTGATTCTCGTCATCTCGGCACTCTCCGATAAAGCGACCGCGATCGAAGCCTTGAAGAAGGGGGCAAATGGTTTCCTGTGCAAACCGTTTACCGACCGCCAGCTCACGGAAGCGCTCGAGGAGCTTTTGAGAGGCGCCGGCAATGTTGACTAGAGTCGAACTTGAAACCTTTGTCGAAGGAACGACGCACTATTTCGCAACTGCTGCGAATCAACCTGCGTCCGTCGGCTCTCCCTACCTCGTTCAGAACGGGCGACCGACGGTGCAAGAGTTCACCGGCATCATCAACATCGCGGGCAAGCGTCGCGGAGTCGTCTACTTCACTGCTTCGCGTCCGATGCTCACTGTGATGTTGATGCGTATGGGTGAAACAGAGCTCACCCACGAGAACATGTGCGACCTCGTGGGCGAAGTGGCGAATACGATCTCGGGTAACGCACGGCGCGATTTCGGCAAAGACTTCATGATTTCTGTTCCGACCGTCGTGGCCGGCGAGCCGGAGAAGGTCGTGACGCCAGAGAACGTTCGCTCATTCGTCATACCCATCAACTGGCGTAGCCATTCGGCACAGTTGGTGGTGTGCCTGGAGTAAGCGACCGAACGCTTCGAGAACGCTTGAGAAATGCAGTGCAAAGCACGGGGCACGACGGAGCACTCGCCGCGACACCCGCGAGCGCGCCGGTCGGACAACTCATCGATGTCGTCGTCCTGACCTCGGATGTCGGCCTCCTCGCAGCCCTGCGGGAGGCTTCCGGCCCCGAGCATGCAATCTGGCACGCGACGACGGCGGAAGCCGCCGTCGATTACCTGGTCGGCGGGCGTTGCGGGATCCTCGTCGCCGACCTCGGGACGCTTCGCGGCGACGCTGCGGGATTGCTCGCCAGTTTGCATACGCAATTCCCCGAATTGGTGCTGCTCGCCGCCGGACGTCGCGATGAGGAATCAACCGTCGCCGCGCTCGTGAGCGACGGGCGAATCTACCGTTTCTTGCACAAACCTGTCTCGCCGGCGCGTGCACAGCTCTTTCTGAGCGCCGCCGCGCGTCGCTACTACGAGGTTCGTGAGAGCGAGCCGCCCATGCTCACGACTATGCGGATGGTGGCTCGCCGGCCGCGTGGTCTGCGGGCCGCTGTCGCGGCGCTCGCGCTCATCGTGATCGTGGGTGCGGCCATCGTGTGGCGCGCTACGAGCTCGACGAATGCGCAGCGCGGTGCGCCAGAAAGCGAGCAGAGCGCACAGGAGCAGGTCGCCGAGCTCCTCGGTCGAGCAAACATTGCGCTCGCCACCGGGCGCTTAATCGAGCCTCGGGGCGACAACGCGCTCGACCTCTATCGTGAAGTGTTGGCGGTGGTGCCGAATCATCCTGAAGCGGCTGCCGGCATTGCGCGCGTGGTCGCGGCGCTCGAGGCACAGGTGTCCGCCGCGCTCGCGGCACGCGATCCGCAAACCGGTGCGGCCGCCCTCGCGGCATTGCGACGAGCTCAACCCGACCACCCGCGGTATGCACAGTTCTATGACGAGTTGATTTCGCTGTCCCGCTCGTTGGCGCCGGCAAGTCCGGCGCGCGTCACGAGGCGCCCGACGGTGCGGCGCAACGTCGAGGAAGATGCAGCAGCATGGCCGTCCCTGAGCGAGACGGCAGCGGAATCGGCAGATTCCTTCGCTGACGAAGAAGTCGACGCGCCCTTGATCGATACGCTCGATGCCGCAACCGACGAGGAGGCTGAGCCCGATAGTGCTGCACTGCTTGCAGAAACAGAGTCGACAGAGACTCCCGAGGAGAGCGCAGCGCACGAGGACGCACGGGAGCAACTGGCGCTCGCTGTGCGTCTACGCGAGCGAGGTTTGCTGATCGATCCGCCGGAGAACAATGCGTTTGATCGCCTGCTGGTGCTGCTGGCTCAGCATTCGCACTTCATTGAGGTCGATGTCGAGCGCCAGCGACTCGCTCTGGCGCTCGTCGAGCACGCCCGCACTCATCTCGCCGCAGGCGATCTCGAGCAAACGGAGCTGTATCTCGATAAAGTGGCACGGATCGCGCCCGACTTGGCTTCCCTGCGCGCGCTCCGGGTTCAGCTAGAGACGGCTCGAGCAGAGCGCGAGCGTGATCGCGTCGTCCCCGCTGCGGCCTTGAAGCGTACACGCGAAGTCCGACCGGAATATCCTCGCGACGCACAGAGCCGCGGGATCGAAGGCTGGGTAGATGTCGAATTCACGATCGCTGCGGATGGCACGACGCGTGACCTGATCGTGCGCGATGCCGAGCCCCGCGGCATCTTCGACCGCTCGGCGCTCGAGGCGTTGCGTCGCTGGCGATTCGAGCCGATCGTCAGAGACGGTCGCGCGGTGGAGCAGCGCGCGACCATCAGGTTGCACTATCGGCTAGCAGATTAGCCGTTCACCTGTTCCGCCTGCGGCTGCGCTTGAGCCGCAGTGGTCTTCTCGAAGCGTCGCCCGAGCCACCATCCGATCAAGCCCCATGCGGCAGCCACCGCCGCGCCAAGCAGCGCTACGCCCGCTGCACCAACGCCTGCGGCGCTCAGCCCTGAATTGACTTGTGCTGCCAGCGCGTCCGCCCCGCGATACACCGGCACGTCGTTGACGTTCTTCGCCTTGTACTTGGTCTCTTTGTCGAGCGGCGAATAGAGCATTTCGCGCCCGGGTCGAATGAATGCATATTCGCATGCCCGCCGCAGCACGAACACGACCGCCAGCACTGCAAATGTGCCGGTCGCTGCCAGCGCCAGGAATCCGAACACCATTGCGAACGGCACGATGGTCAGCAGCGCGGTCACCCCGAAGCGTTCCGCGATGCGCCCAGTCAGGAAAACCTGCGACAGGATCGTGAGTGTCTGCACGATCCAGTCCAGCCGCGCAAAGATCCGCGTCCGCTCGGTTGTGTCGGGAAACGTCAGCTCGACCAGCCGAAGCTGCTCGAAATACAAGAACGTATTGACCGTCGAGATCATCACGATGAACAGCGCGATGCCGAGCAGATACGGCGAACGCAGCACGAGTGTGAAGCCGGCGAACGGATTGCCACCAATGGGCCGGTCGGATCGTGCCTGCTGTGCACTCGCGCTCGAAGGTGCGCTCTCATGCCAGATACGCAGCAGGACGCGCTGCGCGACGATGGCTGCAAAGAACAAACCCGCCCCTAGAAAGAGGATGCCACTGTTGCCGATACGCTCCACGAGCATATCCGAGATGAACGGGCCGACGAGCGCACCGGCCGTGCCGCCTGCGGCAATGACGCCGAACAGTCGCTTCGTCTGCTCGCTGTTGAACAGCTCGAGTAGGAAGCTCCAAAACATCGAGATCAGGAACAGGTTCAGTACGCTGATGAAGACGTAGAAAAACTGCCCGACGCCGATGCTGATCGTCTCACCCTGCAAGGCCACGCCGACCAATGCGAGCACGCCGCCGACGAAGCCGTAAGTCAGCGGGAGGAAAGTCGTCCGACGAAAGCGCGCAACGATCCATCCATAAAGCGGCACGATCGCGAGCGAGGCGATCCACGTGACCACCCACAGGTCAGCAACCCGATCGCGCCCGAGCAGCGTGCCGACCGTCTCGCGAACCGGCCGTACGGCGAAATAGCCCGCCCAGAAACAGAAAAAGAGCAGGAACGCTGCGACAACCGCGGGTGCTTCGTGTGCATGAATCGGTGCTAGGCGCGACAGCAGCCGTGCGAGCGGGTTGCTAGGTTGTGAGGAGTTCATCACACGTCTCCCGAAACGATCGCGCTGAGAGGTAGAGGAGTCACACCCGCGGCTCGACCCGTGTCGCCAGCCACGTCAGTTGCTCGATTCTCGCGTGCCGTACTGCTCGAGCACCTTGCGAATTGAGCGTTCGTCGCCGACTGCAACGACCTGCAGCCGGTCGGCAGCGTAGTACTTCCGAGCAACGCGCTGTATGTCTTCTTTGGTGACGGCTTCGAGGTGCTGCGGATAGGTGTCCCAATAATCGTCTGGGAAGCCATATATTTTCTGTGTGGCCAGGTTGGACAGTAATGCTTGCGGCGACTCCAAGGACAGCGCGAACCGACCGATCAGCGCTCGCTTCGCATGCTCCAGTTCCTCGTCTCCGACCGGCTCGTGGGCAATACGCTCAAGCTCCTGCATGAGCTCGCGCAGTGCGTCTTCAGTGACCTCCGTGCGGACATCGGTCGCCGTCACGACGATGCCGGGAAACGTCGAGCCGGTGAAACTACTCGAAACGCCGTACGTATACCCTTTATCTTCGCGAAGATTTGTGAATAAACGAGAGGCTGGACTGCCTCCGAGTATGTAATTCATCACGACCATCGCGAAGTAATCGCTGCTGCGTCGATCGATACCGAGCGCACCGACACGTAAGGAAGTCTGCACCGAGCCGGGGCGATCGATGATGAACACTCGGGCCTCATCGGGAGGCGACAGCGTCGGTAACTCGAGCCCGGGTACCTTCTCCCTCTTCCACGAGCCGAAGACGCGCTCGAGCATCGCGACCAGATCCTTCAGAGAAACATCCCCATAGGCCAGCACGAACATATTGTTGGGCCGATAGTAGGTGGCGTGATAGCGTGCAAGATCCTCCCACTCGAGCGCAGCGATGACCTCGTCCGAGGGTACGATCAGGCCGCCGGGATGATCGCGGTAGATCGCGCGCAAGAAGTGCTCTTGTGCGATGAAGCTGGGCAACGAGCGCTGATACTGAAGCTGCGAGACAAAGCGTGCCTTGAACTTATCGAGCTCGACCTGCGGAAAGGTGGGATTGCGCAGGATATCGGCAACGATTTCGAGCGTTGCATCGAGATGCTCGCTGAGACCCGCAACGGAAACGGTGCTTTCGATCGATGAGGGCGATGCCGAGGCGCTCATGCTGGAGCCCAATCTGGCGAGCTGCTCGGCGATCTCGCGGCTCGTGCGGCTCTTCGTTCCTTCTCGTAGGAGCGATGCGGTCACCATCGCAACGCCGCGCTTGTCGGGTGGATCCGCCACTCCGCCGCCGTGAATCACGAACCGCAGGTGGAAGGTCGGTAGCTTGCGATCCTCGAGCAGATAGACTTGCAAGCCGTTGGCCAGCGTTGCCTCCTGCGGTCTCGGCAGCCTGACGCGCAACGTCTCCGGATTGACTGGCACCTTGCCTTTGAGCTTCACCCTGCGCACCGATTCTGGTTGTGGTCCCGGCGAAGGCTCGACGCCCGTCGCCTGCGCATGAGCCAGCGCTGGGATGATGAGAACCGCGGATACGAAGCTGAGCATCTTCTTCATCATGGCGCCTGCCTCAATTGGCTGCCGCACTCGTCGCCGCGGCAGGCATCGTGACCAGAACCACGCGATTCCTCTCGTGCAAATATTGGCGCGCTACCCGTTGCACGTCCCGCGCCGTGACCGCGTCGAGCTTGCTCACCCGTGTATTGATCAGATTGGGATCGTCGAACTTGACGGTGAAGGAGCCCAGCAGCATTGCACGCGATTGCGCGCCGCGAATGGCGTTGTAGTAGCCAAAACGGGTAGCGTTCTTGGCTTTCTCGAGCTCCCAGGCAGCAATCGACTCACGCTTGATGCGCTCCAGCTCTTCGTAGATCGCGGCTTCTACCTCTTTCGGCTCACGCCCCTGACGCACAGTGGCAGAGATACGGAACGATCCCGTGCCGATCCGCTCGTCGACATACCCTCCGATCCCAGCGACGAGCTCGAGCTCCTTGTTGAGCCTTTGATAGAGACGTGAGCTGTCGCCCCCGAACAGAATCGACCCGAGCACCTCGAGCGCGTAGTGGTCAGGCGTATTGCCGGGAACTGTCTTGAAAGCGATCAGCACGTGAGGTAGTCGCGCCAGCGGATCTTGCAGCGTCTCGCGACGCTCGGCCGTCAGCGGCGGCTCCGTGAGGTCGACACGCGGAGGATCGGCGCGACGAGGAATGGAACCGAAGTATTTCTCGATGAGCTGCAGCGCGACCTTGGAGTCGAAATCGCCAACCAGCGTCAGTACTGCGTTGTTCGGAGCGTAGTACGTCTCGAAGAACTCTTCGATGTCTTCGAGGGTGGCAGCGTTGAGATCCTCCATCGAGCCGATGGGCGAGTGCTTATAGGCGAAATTGTCATACAAGAGCTCGCCGATACGCTCCAGCGAGCGGCCGTACGGCTGATTGTCGAGACGTAGTCGGCGTTCTTCCTGGACCGCATGGCGCTGGTTGTCGAGATTCTCCTGCGTGATCGCGAGGGAGCGCATGCGATCAGCTTCCAGGAACAGGGCCATCTCGAGCTGGTTCGCCGGAAGGGTCTCGTAGTAGTTGGTCATGTCGGCAGAGGTCGTGCCGTTCATGACACCGCCGGCCGTGAAAATCTGATAGAAGTGCTCGCCGTCACCCACGTTCTCAGAACCTTTGAACATCATGTGCTCGAACAGATGAGCGAACCCCGTGAGCCCCTTGCGCTCGTCCTTGGAACCGACACGATAGGCCACGTGAAGCGCGATGACGGGAACGCTCGGGTCGGGCGCAAGCTGAACTCGCAAGCCGTTCTTCAGATATGTCTCTGTGAAGGAGACACGTGGGCTTTTCTCCGCACGAGCAGCATTCGCGGCAACCGCCCCCAGCGCGGCGAGTGCTGTGGCGACGAGCAACATCCGTACCATGCACAGGACTCCACAAAGGCCCGCCGTCGGGGCGGGCGGTCGACCGCAGAATACAAGTCCCGCAAGGGTGTCGCAAACGCGCACCAGCCAGTGCCGAAACAAAAAGGGCCCGCGTAGCGGGCCCTAAGCCATCGACCAGCGCCGTGCTAAGGAATCGTTTTGCTTGCGATATTGGAGAGCTCGCTTTCCACTCCGCTCGTCGTGTAGGCCTTGACACCGAAGTACCACGTGCCCGATGTCAAGTTCTCGATGACATAGGTCGTCACACCAGGGTTGTCGACGTCGATCGTCCTAGACAGTGACGAAGCGGATTGGCCGTAGAGGATGCGATAACCCGCGAGATTCGTCAGGGCGCTGCCGTCTTCGTTACGGGTCGGTGCCTGCCACGACACCGTCGCCGAGCCAGTGGTCTGGCCATTGACTCGAATAGAGAACGCGGGCAGCGAAACGGTGGAGGCACCGTCGCTCACCGAGATGACGATGCCGGCGTACTCCCCTGCGTGGGCAGCGGTGGGTGTCCCGGACAACCGTCCGGTGCTGGTATTGAAGCTTGCCCAGCTTGGCCGGTTCTGAATGCTGAAGGTCAGCGTATCGCCATCCGGATCGGACGCCGTCGGCTGGAAGGAGTATGCGCTGCCGGCATTCACGCTGGTAGCAGGCGTGCCGGAGATCGTCGGCGGCCGATTCGTGTTCTCCTCGACGCGAATGGAGAAAGCTGGCAGTGAAGCGCTCGTAACGCCGTCGCTCACGCTGATGACAATGTTCCTGTAAGTGCCGACGTGCGATGCGCTCGGCGTGCCGCTCAGGCGTCCGGTCGAGGTATCGAAGGTCGCCCAGCTCGGCCGATTCTGAATCGTGAAGCCGAGCGTATCGCCGTCTGGATCTGAGACCGTCGGCGTGAACGAGTATGCACTGCCCGCCGTCACGCTCGTTGGGGGCGTGCCGCTGATCGTGGGAGCACGATTCGGCGCTGCCTGCACCTCGATCGAGAACGGGGGCAGAGACACCGAAGAGCGACCGTCGCTCACGGAAATCTCGATGTTGGCGTACGTGCCGACGTGTGACGCACTCGGCGTACCACTCAAGCGTCCGGTGGAAGTGCTGAACGACGCCCAGCTGGGGCGATTCCGGATGGAGAACCTCAATGTGTCACCATCCGGATCGCTTGCGCTCGGCGTAAACGAATAGCTCTGCGTGGCCTGCACGGTGCGTGCAGGTGAGCCACTGATCGTCGGCGGCCGATTCTCGGGACCACGCACCTGGATCGTAAAGGGACCGAGCGAAGTGGTCGCGTTGCCGTCGGTGACGCTGATGACGATGTTCGAATAGGTGCCAATGTGCGAGCTGCGAGGCGTTCCACTGAGTTGGCCTGTGCTCGTGCTGAACGAAGCCCACGAAGGCCGATTGGAGATGGAAAAGCGCAGAGTATCGCCATCCGGATCCGAGGCCGCAGGCTGGAACGTATAGCGCTGATCCACGATCACGAAAGCAGCCGGCACGCCGCTGATCGTGGGTGGCGAGTTCGAAGGCGGTGCGGGCGGCTGAGCACGCGGGACGACGCTAATACGGAAAGGACCGACCGAGCGCGTGTCGCGACCATCGCTGACTGTGATGGTGATGTCCTCGGTCTCGCCGACATCCGCATCGCTCGGCGTACCTGTGAGTGCGCCGGTCTCATTGTCAAACGTGGCCCAGGCCGGTTGATTCGTGATCAGGAACTCGAGGAAGTCATCGTCGGCATCGCTTGCCGTCGGCACGAACGAGTAGAGCTCGCCGGCCACTACCGTCGTAGGGGGCGTCCCCGTGATCTCCGGCGGATGATTCACGCGGTCTGGATCGCTCGGTGCGGGAGCAGGATCGTTCGCTGGATCGCTCGCCGGCGGAGGCATCAGATCGTTCGCAGAATCGCCGCCTCCTTCATCGAGACAGCCACTCAACGTCAACGTCGCCACGATCGCAACGAGCGATCGCTGCCACGATCCAAACGAACGGAATATTTCGAACATGCCCGCTCACCTTATGTGCGTGGGAGTGCAGATAGACGGGCAGATCGACGTGCGTGCACATGGGTTTGGCTGCGTGGCACGCCGAGATGGTCGGCTCGCGCAGACCTAGTTCTTGCGTCGCTCATGTGGCAACCCCGCTGTCATAGGATGTGATCCTGTAGACCGGAAGCTTTGCGTCCCCGCCTTTCGACGGGTTTGCCCGTTCAGTTCGCGCTCTTTGCTATACGTGTCCAACACCGTTTCGACGCATCGCATGCTCGCGCAGCAAAGGCTGCGGCTCGCTCCGAAGAACGACCCGAAACGCTTGCTCATCGCGAAGTGAGGAAGAACGACAGAGAAGATGTCTGTCGGCAACCCCGCTATCCGCGCGCATCGTATGCGAGTCGGACCGGAAGCTTTGCGTCGCCGCCTCTCGGCGGTTATGCCCATCGACTCGACTAGCGTGCTTGGAGTAAACAGCAGCGGATAGACAAAAAGCAATTGTCGTTAGATAACGACATCCATCGCTTCTGCAGTTCACATAACCAAGACGTCTCGCCGTCGCGCGTGTGTCCAGACGAATGCAACGGTGACTCAGCATTGCCTAGAGACACGAGGACACACCCTGCCTTTGAGGCACCTAACCTGCTCGCCGCTACCATGCAGGCAGTGAAACCCCGCATCGAGATGTCATACCTTCCCGGAGCAAGGCCCCGCCTGCGCGGGTCACGACAACGCAGTCGGCGATGCGTTGCCTTCGTTGGCTATCGCCCACTATGCCGATGCCACGTGCTACGACCTATTGGGCAGCCCCGCATCGATACCAGGGCGTAGATAAGCAAATGAGATGAGAGGGAATAGATGAATCGACCAAATTAATGTAAACAGAATGAACAGCGCTTACACAGCCAACCCTGGTGGCGTGCCTCCAGCTCTATTCGGGCAGGACGAATCCATGCTCCCGAATCAACCGAGTGCAGGCAGCGACGAGCTTGGGGTCGTATAGCCGTCCCGCGCCGCGATTGATCTCGTCGATGGCTGCATCCATGCCCATCGCCGGTCGGTAGGGTCGTGGCGAGCACATCGCTTCGACAGTGTCGGCGATCGCCAGGATGCGCGCCTCGAGCATGATTTGCTCGCCTTTCAATCCACGGGGGTAGCCGCTGCCGTCATAGCGCTCGTGATGCTGATAGATCATGTCAGCGACCGGCGCACCGAAATCGATCTGCGCAAGCAACTGGCAGCCCTCCTCGACGTGTGCGCGCATGAGCGCATGCTCGGCCTCGGTGAGCGGGGCAGGCTTGGCCAGAATCGTTGCCGGGACGACGATATTGCCGATATCGTGCAGCAACGCCCCAAGACGCACACCGTGCTGGCGTTCGCCATCAAGACCGGCTTCGCGCGCCAAGGCAACCGCGAGCGCTGCAACCCGTCTCGAGGAACCGGCCGTGTAAGGATCGTGGCGCTCGATGATGCGCACCAACGAATCGACCATGCCGTGGAGCGCAACATCCGTGCGCTGCAGCGCGCTCAAGGTCAATGTATGTGTGCGCTTGGCTTGGAGCACGCGCCAGAAGCCCTCCGCTAGCCCGCTGAGCACCCATTGGTCGTCTTCGTCGTAGCCTGCGTCGCGATTGGCGACGCCGAGCACCGCGACTGTCTCGTTGTCGGCGACGATGGGCACAGCAAGATAGCGTTGTATATCGGGCAAGCCGTCCGGCTGAGGCTTGCGCGTCAGATCGTTCCCCGAGGTGGGGCGCTTCGAGCGCACGCACTCGGCAGTCAGTCCCGCGCGCGCGAGCGCGCGCGGCTCACCGTCGGCCATGACAGCGTGCGGCCGTGTCTGTTCGCGCCATGACACGAGCCGGAGCGTGCTCTGGGCGGGATCCACGAAGTAAAGGAATGCAAGCGGACTCCCGGTAATCTCACTGGCTTGATCGATGACACGCCTGACGAGCGCAGACTCGTCGAACGTCTCCGCTTGTCTATAAAGATCGATCAGACATTCCGCCTGACGCTGTGCGCTTCTCTGAGCATCCAGCGCTTTGCGCAAGTGCGAGATGTCCCGCACGATCGCAACCGTGTGGCCGTCGCTCGCGGCGAGAGCGGCAATGCTCACCTCGACGTCAAGGATTGAGCCGTCTGCGCGACGATGCCTGCGCTCGAAGCGGTTACCCGCCACTCTGCTCTGAGCGATCACGCT
Organism: Gammaproteobacteria bacterium; assembly: GCA_017577615.1. Lineage (GTDB taxonomy): Bacteria > Pseudomonadota > Gammaproteobacteria > Steroidobacterales > Steroidobacteraceae > Steroidobacter. The sequence goes on from PKRE01000001.1 coordinate 721,396, forward strand.
ATCACTAGCGTTCGGCGCTTCGATTTCGCTCGCCTTCTTTCCAAGCAGCTGCTCGCGCGTGTAACCGGACATCCGGCAATATGCTGGATTGACGTCGACGATGCGCTTCTCGCCGTCGAGCACCCAGACTCCCTCCGGCAACGCATCGAGCACACGCCGAGTCGTCGCTACTTGTTGCTGCAAGCTCTCCTGCATCGCCACGTGCGCGCTGAGATCGAAGGCAGTGACGAGATCGGCTTTACGCCCATCGAAGTCAATCTCTTGCGTGCTGAGGGCGACGCATACTTCGCTGCCGTCCTTGCGCTTGTGCCGCATCACTCCGCCCTGGGACGGCTGCTCTTGCGCAGCAAGTACATTGGCCTTGAGGCCCAGGAACTCTGCACGCGTATAGCCGTAGAAGGTCAGTGCGCTCTCATTGACTGCGATAAAGGCGCCGGTTTCGTGATCGACGACCCACATCGGCAACGGATTGGCTTCGAAGATGCGCCGAAAGCGCGTCTCGCTCGCTGTCAGGCCCTCGTTGATCGACTCGAGCTCTGCGATGCGCTGACGCAGATGCTGCTGTATCTGCTGGGCCCGCTCGAGCGCCTGGGCGTGTTTCTGATCGCCGGCATCGACTCGGCGTGCAGCATGAGAGCCGGTCTCCATGACGAAGGCCGGCGGCGGCACGGCGCTGGAACGTTGCGACGCCTTCGTGAGCACTGCATCGACTGCGGCGGCCAGCGCCTCGGGGGCGGCGGAACGGGCCAGGAAACACTCCGCGCCGAGCTCGAGCGCGAAGCGCTCATATTTCGGATCGTCGTGCCGGCGCGTGTAGAAAATGAATGGCACGTGTCGAAGACGCTCGTCCTGCTTCCACTTGCGACACAGAGCGAAGCCGTCCATGCGAGGCAAGACGATGTCCGAGACGATCGCGTCCGGCGCCTCGCGACGAGCCGCGTCTAGCGCAGTGAGCCCGTTGGCGGCCTTGCGCACCTGATGCCCGCGACTGGACAGCAATTCTTCGACTGCGCTCTGCTCCGACTCGCGCTCGAATGCGATCAGAATGACACCCATGCCTTTCTCCTGGGCTCCCTGGTGCGAAGGTGCGGCGCACAGGCGAGTGAGCCTGCCACGAGGCTCTCACCCGACGCAGAGCCCTCTTAGGTCTTGGTATTCAAGCTGATCAGTATCGCTGATGAGCTGCCGCAAACGCACGCGTCGCGGGCGATGCACGGCCCGAAAATGTGAAGCATGCCCGCGCCGGGCAGAGACAACGGGGATGAGACAACACAGGACACAAGCGCCTGGACCAAACCCAGCGCCCAGAGTCCCAGCGCCTGGTAACGATCCCTACCCCTCGAGCTCCTGCACCATCCGACGCCTCGCCGCTTCGTCCGGCAGCCGGCCGAATCCGGCCTGCGCGTTGTCGCGCATGTGTGCCGACCGCGACGTGGCGGGAATGACGCAGGTGACGGCCGGATGGGAGATGATGTACTTGAGAAAGAATTGCGCCCAGCTCGTGCAATCGAACTCACTGGCATACGGCGGGAGCTCACGGCCGCGCACGCGGGTGAACAGCGCGCCTTCCTCGAACGGACGATTGATGAGCACCGCAATGCCGTGGTCGCGACAGAAGGGCAGCAGCCTGCGCTCGGCGGCACGCGTGCCAAGCGAATAGTTGAACTGCACGAAATCCAGCTGCTCGGTGCGCAGCACCTGCTCGAGGGTCTCGTGCGCTGAGACGGTGTAGTGCGTGACGCCGATGTAGCGCACCAACCCCTCATCTTTGAGCTTGCGCAATGTGGCGATGTGCGTGCGCCAGTCCACCAAGTTGTGGATCTGCAAGAGATCAAGCTGCACAGCTCTCAGGAGCTGCATGGATCTTTCGATCTGAGCGATGCCCTTTTCGCGCCCGTTCGTCCACACTTTTGTGGCCAGGAACGTGTCCGCTCGTTTGCCGAGCTGATGCACGAGATCCCCAGTGGTGCGCTCTGCCTGTCCATACATGGGCGAGGAATCGATGACGCGCGCACCGTACTCGTAGAACACCTTCAGCACATCGAGCAGCGGAGCGCGCTCCTCTGCTCGCGGCCCCACATCGAACGTGTTCCATGTCCCCATGCCGATGACGGGCAGGCGCTCTGCGTTGGGAGAGCTTGGAATGACTCTGGTCAGCATCTTCGTGGCTGCAGTCTTGGCGCGCGCTTGCGTGGGGTGTGCAAGCGCGGGCCAATTCGCGGCACTCAGTGCGAGCGCGCAATGACGAAGAAAAGCACGACGGCTACATGGCATGAACGTGCGTACCGATGCCGCGGTTCACTCGACGCGGTTTACCGCCATCCAATACTTGCCCAAGGTCGCAACTTGCTCGGTGAACTGCTTGAAGTCGACCGGCTTGACGATATAGCTGTTGGCGTAATGCCGGTAGCTCCGCACCATGTCCGTCTCTTGATCGGACGAGGACATGATGACCACGGGCGTCGCCCGTGTGTGCGGATTGGCCTTGATTTGTGCCAGCACGTCGAGCCCATCCACTTTGGGCATGTGCAAGTCGAGCAACATCAGCTTGGGATTGCCAGGCGCACGATTGGCGTAGACACCTCGCCGAAAGATGAAGTCCAAGGCGGCCTCGCCATCCTGTACCCAGATGACCTGCTCCTTGACACCCCCGAGCTCGAGCGCACGGATCGTGAGCTCTGCATCCGTGGCGTTGTCGTCGGCGAGCAAGATGTAGCCTGGCTGGCTCATGCGGCACCCGAATCGAGATGCACCGCGGTATCGCGCGGTGCTGCCTCACTTGCCCTGTCGTTCACGTCAGCGCCTCCGTCGCTGCGGCCGGCAGCCTCGTCTCCGAATGGCAGGCCCTGAAAGACCGCCAGCACGAAAGCATATTCCTGCGCAATCTCGCGAAGATGCTCGTAGCGACCCGACTTCCCTCCGTGGCCGGCTTCCATGTCCACATGCAACAGCAACGGAGCGTCGTTGGTGCGCATCGCGCGCAGCTTCGCGACCCATTTCGCCGGTTCGAAGTATTGCACCTGACTGTCCCAGAGCCCGGTCGTGACCAGCATTGGCGGGTAGGGTTGGGCACGAACATTGTCGTACGGTGAGTAGGACAGCATGTACTCATAGTATTGCTTCTCGTGCGGATTGCCCCACTCGTCGTACTCGAGCGTAGTGAGCGGGATCGAGTCGTCCAGCATCGTTGTGACGATGTCGACGAACGGCACATGCGCGACGAGAGCGGCGTACTTGTGGCCTGCCACGTTCGCGATCACCCCTATGAGCATGCCGCCGGCGCTACCGCCTACCGCAGCGAGCTTGTTCGGCGCGCAGTACTTACGCGCGATTAGCTCGTCGGTGACATCGATGAAATCGTTGAACGTATTCCACTTCTTGAGCAGCCTGCCTTCGTCGTACCAGCGTCGCCCCCGCTCCTGCCCGCCGCGCACATGTGCGATCGCGCACACGACGCCACGATCGAGCAGCGACAAGCGCGCGCTGCTGAAGGTCGGGTCCGAGCACAACCCGTACGCGCCGTACGCATACAAGTACAGCGGCGCGGTGCCGTTGCGCTCGAAGCCCTTGCGATAAACGATCGAGACCGGCACACGTTCGCCGTCTCGTGCGGTCACCCAAATGAACTCGCTCGCATAATCGTTCGGATCGAACGGACCCAGCACCGGCTCCTGCTTAAGGAGCGTACGCTCGCCCGTCTCTATGTCCCATTCGTAAGTCGTCGCGGGCGTTGTCAACGAGGTGTAGACATAGCGGAGCTTGGTGGTGTCGAGCTCCGGATTGGAGCTGAAACGCATCGTGTACGTAGGGTCGTCCGCTGCCAGGTAGTGTGGTTCGCCGTCCCAACGTTGCACGCGCAACTTCATCAGGCCGCCTGAGCGCTCGCTCACCGCAATGAAGTCGCGGAAGATCTCAAATGCATGTATGAAGACTTCCGGATCGTGCGGCACCACATCGCGCCACTGAGTGCGATCGCTTGGGTGATCGGCGGGCGCTCGAACGATGCGGAAGTTCTCAGCCTGCCAGTTCGTCCGCACGATAAAGGCGCCGTCCAGATGGTCGACCTGGTACTCGTGATCGGGCTCGCGCGGCGCTATGACCTCAAACTTCAAGTCCGCATCGGCCGTGCTCGCATAATGCCATTCCGAGGAAGTCGTGCTCTCTGCACCGAGAAGTATGAACTGCTCCGATTTGCTGCGCGTCACGAAAAGGTCGAACGCCTCATCCTGTTCCTCGTAGACGAGCGTATCCTGCGCCGGGTCCGTTCCCAGCACATGACGGCGCACACGCCGCCCGAGGAGCGTGACCGGATCCTTCTCGATGTATAGCAGCGTCCGGTTGTCGTCCATCCAGGCGAACGATGCTTCGACGTTGTGGATCGTGTCCGGGAGCAGCTGACCCGTCGTCAGATCTTTGATGCGCAATGTGTACTGTCGTCGACCGACACGATCTTCGGTGTAAGCGAGCAGTCGGTTGTCCGGGCTGACCTCGGTGCTGCCGATCATGAAGAATGAGCTGCCGGCAGCGAGCTCGTTGCAGTCGAGCAAAATCTCCTCGGGCGCATCGCTGGCATCACGTCGCCGAGACAGAATCGGATACTCGAGCCCTGTCTCGTAACGCGTCGTGTACCAGTAACCGCGGTAACGGAAGGGCACCGATGTGTCGTCTTGCTTGAGCCGCCCGACCATCTCGTCGTACAGCTGATCCATGAGCGGCTTGTGCGGCGCAAGAAGGGCCTCCGCATACGCGGTCTCGGCGCGCAGATACTCCAGCACCTCCGCGTTGGAGCGCGTGTCATCTCTCAGCCAATAGTACGCATCTTCACGCACGCCGTGCGGCGAGACGATGCGGTGCGGTCGAGCCGGCGCTCGTGGGGGCTTGATACGGGACAAAGACAAATAAGCCTCTTTAATTCAGATTCTTGTAAACAAGCGTTCGCTTATACGTAAGCCGCGGCGCGGCGTAAATCCGGACCTCCTGCGCCTTTGGTATGGGTAATAACGACAGGTTTGACCTCAGGGCAGATATAGATAAAACCTGATCCCGCCCCGGGAAGGCGGCAAGGTCGCGCCCGGAATTGCCTGCCCCGCCACCGAGCAACAGTGGAATAGGACAAAGCCCGAGCCTCGTTGGCGCATTTTGGGGCCTAGTTCACGCCTTTCTGGCGCGAAATGCGGAAGCAGTTCTCAGTCGCGTCAGTTTGCATAAGTAGTATTGCGCCATTAAGGAAAAAACCCCCGGAGGGGTCCGAATGGCCAATCCTCAGCAGACTCGCCTCCAAGGCGGGGGCGAAGTAGTCAACCTTGAGATCGACGACACCCAGGGCGCCCAGCACGCGGACGAAGGCCATCATGCGCCGATACTTGTCCTGAGCCGGGATGCGAATCTGGTCGAAACAGTCAAGAAGGCGGCGCCCCGAGGCAGCTCGGTGACTGCGGCACCCGATCTTGATCATGCCGCCGAAAGACTGTCGTCGCTGAAGCCCGGCGTGCTCGTGGTGGACACTGCCTGCACGACCGACGTTGCCGGGATGGTCGCGCAGCTCACTCAGCATTTCCCTGAATTGGTGGTCGTGGTTGCTGGTAAGCGCGATGACAGCGCAAACCTGATGCAACTGACGGCCGCTGGGCGCATTTTCCGCTTCCTTCTCACGCCGCTCTCGCACGGTCAAACTCGCCTCGCGCTGGAAGCCGCCCTCAAGCAGCACCTGGACCTCACGGCACAAGGGCAGCGCTTGAGCTCAGACGCTTCCAGCGGCGGTAGCGGGAAGAACTACGTCGTCACATACGGCGCGCTCGCAGCCGGCCTGGTCCTTGTCATCGGTGGCATCTGGCTCGGCGTGAGCTATTTCACGGGCGACAGCGGCGAGCCGGTGCAAACGCCCGTTGCAAGCACAACTTCGACAATCGACTTGCCCGAGAAACCGGATCCAGTCAAAGCCGAACTCGCCCTCGCCAAAGAGGCGTTTGATCAAGGCAGATATATCGAGCCGGCCAATGAAAGTGCGCTCGATTTCTATCGCAGTGCCCTGACGCTCGATCCCAACAACCAAGAGGCGCTCGCCGGCATTCGTGCAGTGGCGGACAAGGTGCTCGAAGGCGCCGAAGCCGCGCTGCTCGCGGAGCGGATCGAAGAGGCCATCGTGAGCATCGAGCGCGCACGCGACATCGATCCCGAACACCCGCGACTTGCGTTCTTCGACACCCAGATCGCCCGCGAGCGTGAGCGTCTCAAGCTGACGCAAGCCCAAGAGATCGGCAACCGCGTCAATGCCTTGCTCAGCCAGGCAAGCGCCCGCGTGCAGGCTGGTCGTCTCATTGCTCCGGCCAATGCCAACGCGCGCGATGCCTTGCTCGAAGCTCGCAGGCTCGACCCCACGAACCCAGCCGTGGCTCAGGCGATCCGCGAGCTGAGCACAGCGTTGACGGACGAGGCCCGTACCCTCATCGAAGCCAATCGGCTCGACGAAGCACAAACTTATATCACTGCTGCACGTCAGCTCGGCTCCGCTGGCGCTGCGCTGACTCAGGTCGAACGGGCGCTCGCGGAAGCCCGCAGCGGCGGAGCGACTCGTCGCTCCACACCGGCCGCTTCCGTGTCGGCCGGAGACGCGCTCGCGAACACCGTCCGCCAGCAGATCAATGATGGCAAGCTCATCGATCCGCCCGGCGACAACGCACGCGAGACGCTCGCCAAGCTGCGCACTGCTGCGCCGGCTCATCCAGAGCTGGAGGAGCTCTCGCGCACGCTCGCGGCGCGGCTGCTGAATGCCGGTCGTCAAGCGATGTCGGCGAAGGCATTCGATCGCTCGGCGCAGCTCATTACAGCCTCGCGCGAAGTCGGCGCAGCATACATCGGCGCAGAAATCACCAAGGCGGAGCAAGAGCTCGCGGCTGCGCGGGAAGAGCAGGCGCTGCTCAGCAACGTCGTGTCCGCCTCGACGCTGAAGCGCATCCGCATGGTACCGCCTACCTATCCGCCCGATGCGCTCAGGAAAGGCATCGAAGGATGGGTAGAGCTGGTATTCACCGTCCTGCCGAACGGCACGGTCGATGACGTGCAAGTACGCAACGCGAGTCCTGCTGACGTCTTCGACGACGCTGCGATACGCGCCGTCCGCCAGTGGCGCTTCGAGCCCGTCGTGCGCGACGGCAAGCCAGTGCCGCAACGAGCCATGGTGCGGCTACGCTTCACCGAAGGTCAGCGCCAGTAGAGGAAAGTCTGGTCTAGTTACATGGACGTGTGGACGCCCTCGTGCGCCCACACGTCCCTCCCGTGGAAGCCACGATCACACACGCCGCATGCGCTGATGATCGATGCGCTCCTGCATACGATCGCGGTGAAAACCGTTCTCAGGATAGTAGGCGAGCGAGTTGATGCGTCGCTCCAGTTCTGCGGCCTGATTCGGATCGGGTGTGACGCGCGGACGCACCACAGCGTCGCATGATCTCTTGAGCTTGAAGAACATCTGCGTATCCCCGCTTGCTGGTTCCTTCAACACGCCAGGCCTTCGAGCTTCGAGCACTGGCTCCCCGTTGACGAGCGCATCCTGACGCACCTCGTCAACGCCGAGTGCAACGCCCGAGGGTGCGTATTGGATCCGCTTACACGACGCGGGGAAAACCCTTATAGCTGCAGCTCAGCGCTGGGCTGTTAGGTCTGAGGTAGCACACGTTGCGCACATTCTATTCCCTATTTCCCATCTTCCACTTCCCTTTGTTGTCGGATCAACAGATGCTGCTCACGCATTCGGATTCTCGCCCCTTCGGGCGCGATCCATGCCGTCCAGGATCTCGCGCACGTCGTCGCGCGCGAAGATTTCCGCTGTTTCCAAGGCAACTTTGCGCTGCCAGTTCGCGTGCTCGGTATCCGTGCCGGGCACATTCACGGGATCGGTCATCCCGATGAGATCCTCGATCTGAATCAACGCAATGCTGGCGTTCGACATACCCAGAAACGCATGCACCGCACGTGAAAGCGCAGCCGAGTACTGCGGCAGAGGCTGATCCGGCTGCCAATGCCACAACCCAGCATCGACGAGCGCCTGCAAGAGATGGCGTCTGTCGGTCTCGCGTCTTGCGCGCGCCTGCTCCTTGAACTCCTCGTTCGGATACAGATCGAGACGTGCACGCAACTCGATGTCGCGCGCTTCCCACCAACCGCGCAGTGTCGGCAGGTCGTGCGTCGTCACCACAGCCAGAGCGCTCCTGACATACGCCGAAGGCGGCTTAAAGCGCCCGTCCGGCGCTTGCTCGAACAGGAGCACCTTGTAGTGATACATCCGCGAACGCTCCATCGCACGTGTCATGAACTCGGGCACCGTCCCGAGATCTTCGCCGATGACGAGACACTTGCTGCGTTGACTCTCTAACGCGAGAACTGCGATGAGCTCGTCGACCGGATAGTGCACATACGCGCCGTCCTTGGACGAGTAGCCGCGCGGTACCCACCACAGACGATACAACGACATGACATGATCGAGCCGCAAGGCCGAAACATGCTGCATGTTGTTGCGCATGAGCTCGGTAAACGGACGATATTGCTGCACGCGCAGCTCGTTCGGGTCCTGTGGCGGCACGCCCCAGTCCTGCCCTTTGAGAGCAAGCGCATCCGGCGGCGCGCCGACCGACGCGCCCTGCACATACAAGCGTCGATTGGCCCAGGTCTCTGAACCGCCCGGGTTGGCGCCCACCGCCACGTCGCCGTACAAGCCGAGGGACATGCCGCACGCATGCGCTTCTCGTTGCGCAGCGGCAAGCTGCTCTGCGGCCAGCCATTGCAGATACAAGAAGTACTCGACGTCCTCGGCGCGCTCGCGGGCAAACCGCGCGACCGCCGAAGAGCTTGGGTCGGCGTAGTCCTCGGGCCAGCTCGGCCAACCCCAGTACTGGGGTCCTTGCATGCGCAAGTGTGCATCGAGCGCATCGTAGATCGCGTGCAGCTCGAGCGAGCGACCCTTCGCCGCGACGAACGCACGAAACTGCGCCGCACGCGTCGTTGCCCGAGCCAAGTGCTCGCTACGAAAGTGCGCGTACAGCATGCGCAGGATTTCGAACTTGGCAGCCGCGACCCGCACGTAGTCGACATTGCTGGTGGCGCGCAAGTCCTCTAACAGAGCTTGAAAGTCACGTTCCGCGACGCGCTGACGTGCCGCCTCGCACGCCGCGAACTCCGCGACGTCGGGCACGCTGATGTACAGCACGTTCAAGAACAGCCGGTTCGAGGGACTGTACGGACTGATGTGGCTCGGATTGGCAGGCGCGAGCGCATGCAGCGGATTCAAGCCGATGAGCTGGCAGCCGAACGGCGCAGCCAGGCGAATGAGCTCGCGCAAGTCGCCGAAGTCGCCAATGCCCCAATTGCGCTTCGACCGCAACGTGTAGAGTTGAACGGCAATGCCCCAGATGCGCTCTCCCGCGGCGATGTTCGGAGGCTCATAGCATGTTGCGGGTGCGACGATGATCCGACTCTGTGCGCTCAGCCCCGAATCGAGCTTCGCCTCGAAATCGTGATAGCCGAGCGGAAGCGACGGCAGCTCGAGCGAATAACGTAGATAGTCGCGTTCGCCTGGCGTACCTTCTTCGAGGATACGCAACTGAGCCAACTCGACTGAACCCTGCTGCACTTCCCCCGACTCCAGCGTGAGGGTCCACGCGAGCGAACGAGCGCCGAGCTCGCGGGAGACGGCGACGGGGATCTCGGGAGGCTGCTCGACATGCGTCACCACGACGCCCGGCACGAGTCGAGTCCAGCGAATCGTTTCGCACTGGCTGGCAGCACTCTCCGTCGCATGCTCGTCCGTGGTGTCGACGCCTAGCGCCGCCAGTATCGCCGCTTGCGATTCGACGGAAATCTCACGTAGCTCGCCCCGCCAGTCGTGGTAGGACCGCCCGATGCCGTACATGGCCGCCAACTGTTCGATGGGGTGCGTCATCGACCTTCCCAGGGTCCTTCACCAAACTATTGCTGTAGACGGGACGCGGCTTATGCTCGCCGCGCGTCATCCGGAACGCACGAAACCAAGCCGTACGCTCGGCGGCGCATCGGCGTCGGCGAGCAGAACGCAAGAGTGAGCGGACACCAAGTAACGATCTCCGACGTGCACACCACCGCCGAGATCGGTGGCTCGCCACTGTGCCGTATCGAACACGGTCTGCCACATCGCGCCTGTCTTCGCCTCGGGCAGCGCGAACTCGATGGGCTCTCCGCTCGCATTGCATAAAAACAGCAAATGTCCGTTTGGTGTTCCATGCGGATCCGAGAAGGCATGACCGATGAGCACAGCGATCGCGCGAGCGTTCGGGTCGTTCCAATCATCCGCGGTCAGCTCGCGTCCACTCGGATGCCGCCAACTGACATCCTTGTGCTCGCGATCGATCGGTCGCGCCCCTTTCAGGAAGGTGTCCCGGCGCAGCCCTGCGGCTTGTCTACGCAAAGTCAGCAAGTGCCGCACGAATGCGGTCAGCCAAGTGCGACGCGACGCCAGATCCCAGTCGAGCCAGCTGATCTCATTGTCTTGACAGTACGCATTGTTGTTGCCGCGCTGAGTGCGCGCGAATTCGTCGCCGGCGAGCAGCATCGGCACGCCTTGCGACAACAGTAATGTGGCGAACAGGTTGCGAATCTGTCGTTCTCGCAGATCGATGACGGCCGGATCGTCCGTCGGACCTTCGACGCCGCAGTTCCAGCTCAAGTTGTGGTTGTGACCGTCCTGATTGTCCTCGAGATTGGCCTCGTTGTGCTTCTGCTCGTATGCAGTCGTATCGTAAAGCGTGAAACCATCATGACAGGCGACGTAATTGATGCTCGCGGTCGGGCGTCGTCCACGCCCGCGGAACAGATCGCTGGATCCGGCGAACCGTTCTGCAAAGCTACCGAGATTGCCGGGATTGCCACGCCAGAAACCGCGCATGGTGTCCCGATACAGATCGTTCCATTCGGCCCAGCCTGCAGGGAAGTGCCCTAGCTGGTAGCCATCGGGCCCGATGTCCCACGGCTCGGCGATGAGCTTGACGTAGCGAAAGGCCGGATCAGCCGCTACCGCCTTGAAGAAGGCAGCCGTCGTGCGAAAACGCCCGTTCTCGCGCCCGAGGACCGCTGCGAGATCGAAGCGAAAGCCGTCGACGTGCATTTCCTCGACCCAGTAGCGCATGCAGTCGAGGATGAGCCTGCGCACGACGGCATTGGCCGTGGCCAGTGTGTTGCCCGTGCCCGTGCGGTTGATGTAGTGACGCGGGTTGCTGGGATCGAGCCGATAATATGCACCGTTGTCGAGACCACGCCAGCTCAAGGTCGGACCGAACTCATTGCCTTCCACCGTGTGATTGAAGACGACGTCCAAGATCACCTCGAGCCCCGCTGCATGGATGGCCTTGACCATGGTCTTGAACTCGTTGACCGGATCGCGAATCGCGTACTGGGGTGCCGGTGCAAACAACGCAATCGGGCTGTAGCCCCAGTAATTGGTCAATCCTTTGTCGACCAGAAACTTTTCCGAGACGAAGGCTTGCACGGGCATGAGCTCCAGGCTCGTCACGCCCAGATGCTTGAGATAATTGAGCACTTCGGGATGCGCGAGACCGAGATACTTACCTCGCAGCTCTTCCGGGACGCGCGGGTGCAGCTGCGTGAAGCCCTTGATGTGCAGCTCGTAAATGACGGTATCGCGCCACGGGATCGCAGGCGGCACGTCTTCGCTCCAGTCGAAATCGTTGGAGATGACTCGGGCTTTGTAGTTGTATGGACCGCTATCGGTAGTGTCCGGCTCATCCGGTCCGAGTGCCTGGGAATAACCGAACAGCGACGGATGCCATGTGAAAGTGCCGGCCAGCGAGCGCGCGTAAGGATCGAGCAAGAGCTTGCTCGGGTTGTAGCGCGCGCCGTGCTGCGGATCGTAGCGCCCATGGACGCGATAGCCGTACACGAGGCCTGCCACGCCGTACGGCCGCGGCAGGAATCCGTGCCAGACGTGATCGGTACGCTCGGGTAACGCCAAGCGCGCGAGTTCATGCTCACCTTGCTCGTCGAACAGGCACAGCTCGATGCGAGTCGCGCCGCTCGAATACACGGCGAAGTTCACACCATCTTCGGTCAGCGTTGCACCGAGCGGCTCCGGTGAGCCCGACAATAGGACGGCGTGATTGAAGTCGTGCGGGTAGTCGTTCGTACGCATCGTTGGTGACCTGTTCAATCCTCTTCAGCCACCCACACGACCATGCCGAGAGGCGGCAAAGTCAGACAAATGCGCGCTGGGAACTCGCGCCACGGTTCCGGGTAGGCCTCTGTGTGAGTTTCCTTCGCATAGCCGGATCCGCCGAAGGCGGGGTCGTCGCTGTCGAGGAGCTTGCGATAGCGGCCAGCACGCGGCGCACCGAAGATGTAGTTGTCGCGCGGCACTGGTGTGCAGTTGAACACGATCAGTAGATATGTGCCACCTTCTCCGGGAAGGCGCTGACGCATGAACGCGAACACGCTCTCGTCGCGATTATCTGCCTCCAGCCAGCGAAACCCTTCCCAGCGGTGCTCGCTCGCGTGAAGCTCCGGGTACGCGCGATAAATTCGATTCAGCGTACGGTTCCAATCTTGCAGCTGCTGATGATGCGGATGTTGCAGCGCAGCCCATGCAAGGTCTTCGTAGTCGCGCCACTCGTGCCATTGCCCGAACTCCCCGCCCATGAAGATCAGCTTCTTGCCGGGATGCATCATCATGTAGCCGATCAGGAGCCGATAGTTCGCCCGCTTGCGCCATTCGTCACCCGGCATCTTGTCGAGGAGAGACTTCTTGCCGTGCACGACCTCGTCGTGGGAAAGCGGCAGAATGAAGTTCTCGGAGAAGGCGTATACGAAGGAGAAAGTAATCAAGTGATGGTGGTACTTGCGGTGGATGGGATCGAGCGACATGTAGCGCAGCGTGTCGTTCATCCAGCCCATGTTCCACTTGAAGTGAAAGCCCAGCCCGCCGAGGTGCACGGGGCGGCTCACGCCTTCGTAAGCGGTGGACTCTTCTGCCATCATGAGCACGCCCGGAAAGTAATGCCCGACGGTCCAGTTGAGCTGCTTCAGGAATCGAATCGCCTCGAGGTTCTCGCGTCCACCGTATTCGTTCGGAATCCACTCCCCGGGCTTGCGTGCATAATCGAGATAGAGCATCGAGGCAACGGCATCCACGCGAAGTCCATCGATGTGATACATCTCCAACCAATAGAGCGCATTTGCAATCAGGAAATTGCGCACCTCGTGGCGCCCATAGTTGAAGATCTTCGTCCCCCACTCCATGTGCTCGCCCAATCGCGGGTCGGCGTGCTCATACAAGCACGTGCCGTCGAACTCGACCAACCCATGTGCATCGCGCGGGAAATGCGCCGGCACCCAATCCATGAAGACACCGATGCCGGCCTGGTGCAGGCGATCGACGAAACGCATGAAATCGCGTGGTGTGCCGTGTCGCGCAGTCGGTGCGTAATGGCCGAGCACCTGGTAGCCCCACGAGCCGTCGAACGGATGCTCGGCAACGCCGATGATCTCGACATGCGTGTAGCCCATGTCGAGCACGTATGGGATGAGCTGGTCGGCGATCTCGTCCCATGTCAAGAACGCCGGCTGACGATGCCACGAACGCCGCCATGAGCCGGGATGAAACTCGTAGATCGAGATCGGAGAGCGGAGAGGATCCCATGAGCGGCGGTGAGCGAGCCAAGCGCCGTCACCCCATTCGTAGCCGTCGATGTCCGCGACGATCGACGCATTGTCGGGGCGCAGCTGCATCTGGAAGGCGTACGGGTCCGATTTGAGCAATAAGTGACCCTGCTGCGTCAGGATTTCGTACTTGTACAACGCGCCCGGACCAACGCCGGGGACGAAGCCGACCCAGACGCCCGATGATCCGCGAGGCTCGAGGACGTTGATTCGCCCGTCCCAGTCGTTGAAGTCGCCGACGACACTCACCCGTCTGGCGTTCGGTGCCCAGACGGCAAAACGCGTTCCTTGCACACCGTCGACCCTGACGACGTGGGCCCCGAGCTTGCGATAGATATGGTGGTGATTACCTTCGCCGAAGAGGTAAAGATCGAAATCCGTCAGGTCGGACATGGTTGGGCTGCCAGCTCTCGGCCGTAGGTATGGCGCGCCGTATAGCTCAGGCGCAAACTCGGATCGACCGCAGCAGCACGCGTGCGTGCTGCCACAGTCTACAAGTCTACAGCTTACAGCCTAGAGAACGGGCTTGATTCCCCAAATCGTATCGGCGTACTCGCGGATGCTGCGATCGCTGGAGAACGGGCCCATGCTGAGCGCGTTGATCACCGCCTTGCGCGTCCACTCTTCCGGATTCTGGTAAAGCTCATCGACCCGCGCCTGGGCGGCGGCATAGGACTCAAAATCCGCCAACACCAGGAAGTGCTCCCCGTCGCTCATGACGCGATCGATGACCGTCTTCGAGTCGAAGATGTTCTCGGGGGTGAAGTGCCCGGAATCGAGGAGCTCGATCACACGTTTGAGCTCGGGATTCTGCTCCACGACCTGACGCGGCGAATATCCGCTGGCGCGACGAGCCGCCACCTCTTCGGCTGTCAACCCGAATATGAAGATGTTGTCCTCGCCAACCGCATCCCTGATCTCGATGTTCGCGCCATCGAGCGTGCCGATCGTCAACGCTCCGTTGAGCGCGAGCTTCATGTTGCCGGTGCCCGATGCTTCCATGCCTGCCGTCGATATCTGCTGCGACAGGTCGGCAGCCGGCATGATCTCCTGCGCGAGGGACACGTCGTAATCGGGCAGGAAGCAAAGCTTGAGCTTGTCACCGACGCGCTCGTCCGCGTTGATGACCCGAGCAACGTTGTTGGCGAGCTTGATGATCGCCTTGGCCATGTGATAGCCGGGCGCTGCCTTACCCGCCATGATCACGACCCGCGGGACGATCGGCGCGTCAGGATTGTCCAGAATACGTAGATACCGATGGACGACGTAGATGAGATTCAGCAACTGCCGCTTGTACTCATGGATGCGTTTGACTTGCACGTCGAACATCGCCTGCGGGTCGACCTCGACGTTCAACAGCTCCTGAATCGTGCGCGCCAGGCGCTGCTTGTTCGCGTGCTTGATGGCGCGAAACCGCGCCCGGAATTCCGGATCGTCGGCAGCCCACTTCAGCCGCTCGAGCTCTTCGAGATCGTTCTCCCATGCAGAGCCGAGCTTCTCGGTGAGCAACTCGGCGAGCCCGGCGTTGGCCTGCTTGAGCCAGCGCCGCACGGAGATGCCGTTCGTGACGTTGGTGAAACGCTCCGGCCACATCTGCGCGAAGTCGGCAAAAATCGTCTCGCGCATTAGACGCGAATGGAGCTTGGCCACACCGTTCACTTTGTGGCTCCCGACGACCGAGAGATACGCCATGCGCACGCGCCGGTCGCCCTCCTCCTGGATGAGCGACATGCGTCGACGCCGATCCAGGTCGTTCGGGTATTTCGCGCTGACCTCTTCGAGAAAATCGCGATTGATCTGATAGATGATCTGCAGATGTCGCGGCAGCAGCCGCTCGAAGAACGACACTGGCCAGGTCTCGAGCGCTTCGGGTAGGAGCGTGTGATTCGTGTACGCGCATACGTTGCGCGTGATGTCCCACGCCTGATCCCACTCCATGTCGTAGACATCGACGAGGAGGCGCATCAGCTCGACGATCGTCAACGCCGGGTGCGTATCGTTCAGCTGGATGGCAACTGCGTCTGCCAGATCTTGCAGCGGACGTCGCTCGGCAACGTGCTGCGCGAGGATGTCTTGCAGGGAGGCGCTCACGAAGAAGTACTGCTGCTTGAAGCGCAGCTCCTTGCCTTGCGGGGTCGAATCGTCCGGATACAGCACGCGCGAGAGATTCTTCGCGTCGATCTGGTCCTGAACGGCGCCGTAATAGTTACCTGCGTTGAACGCATCGATCTTGAACGGCGTGATCGCACGTCCCGACCACAATCGCAAATGGTTGACGGTCGGGCTGCGGTTGCCTGGAATCAGGAAGTCGAAGGCAATCGCCCAGACATCGTGCGTATCGACCCACTCGTAGCGCACGCGCCCATTCTCACTGCGCGTTGCCTGACAATGTCCGCCGAAACGAACGCGGTACCGGACACCGGCGCGGCTGCTCTCCCAGAAGTTCCGTACTCCCAACCACGAGCTCGCCACTTCGCGCTGTGCGCCGTCTTCGCCGATGACCTGCGTGAAGATCCCGTAGTCGTAGCGAATGCCGTAGCCGGTCGCCGCATAGCCGAGCGTTGCCAGCGAATCGAGGAAGCAGGCAGCGAGCCGGCCTAGACCACCGTTGCCAAGCCCGGGGTCCTCCTCCTCTGCAGCGATGTCGTCGAGATCGTGACCGAAGGACTGCAGCGTCTCACGCACTTCCTCCAGCAGGCCATTGTTGAAAGAGGCGAGCGCATTGATGAGGCTACGCCCGAGCAGGAACTCCATGGAGAGGTAGCACACGCGCTTGACACGCGCGCGGGCGACACGACTGCAGGTGGAGATCCACCGCTCGGCGAGCTCCTCGCGGACGGCGATAGCCAATGCGTCGTAGAAATCGCGGCGATTCGCATGCTGCACTGACTTGCCAAGCGCGCGATGCAGCCGATCGATGATCGCCTCGCGTACTCTGCCAGGTTGCAAGGGAACCGCAGAACTGATCGGTGAAAGAGAAGACATGGCGCTCCCTGTCAGCTCGATGTGCGCGATGCTCGCGAGTCGATTTTGGCGTTCATGAGAACGCCAACCTCGTCAGGCCATGTAAAAACGCCGGTGCTCCAAGCCGAGAGCGTCGACTCTTGTCGCGACGACACGACGGGTATGCGCACGCGCTGAGACACGTGGCAGCGCGCGCTACTTCACCGCAATCACGCGCTCCTCGAGAATGCGCCAAGAGCCAGCTTCCCGAATAAGAATCAACTCCTTGTGAAGGGAATTTGCTCCAAACGTCTGGACGAACCTGGCAATGCGACGATCGGCACCGTCCGGCTCGATCTGCAGCGACTCGACGGTCGGCTCAGGTAGCGGCCCCGTGGCAACCTGCTCGCGCCGCTGCTCGAGCCACGCTCGCGCACTCGCCGTATCAGTAGGTGGTTGGAATTTCGCCGAGTAGAGCTCGATCACAGCGTCCGCTTCTCGGTTCGCCCAAGCCTGCGCCCAGCTTGCGACCACTTCCTCGGGGGAGCGTGCCACAGTACCGGCGGATCGGAAATAAGACGGGGGCTCATCCAAACATGAGGTGCGCGGCCGTTTCGTCGGCGCGGGTTGCACATCGGGAATTTGCAGCCTTTCCGAGCGGTTAGGCTCGCTCAGGCCTTCTGGAATACGCAACGGCGGGTTGTTTTCCGCGGCGAGATACGGCTCGCCGGCATCCACACAGGTCCGCGTGCCGCCACCGCATGCAGCCAGCAGCGGCAGCAGACTCAGCGCGAACAACAAAGCGGGCATCCTGGAAACGGCGCGTCCGACGATCGATCGATCATTCATACGGAGACTTGAATGGCGGTGCAAAGCTCGCCCCAATTAGGTGTCTTGAGTGCCGCGGCCGATCCGGATCGTTCTTCGCCTCAATCCAGCACTGAGATGAGCGAGCCGCTGCCCGGGCACTCTACGCGTCATTCATAAGCTACTCGCGGCCGCTCCAAAACGGGCGGTAACCTACCGTCGGGAGCCAGTGAAGTCCAGTATGCGTCGCCTTTGGGGCAACCGCTGCCTTCGTCACCGTCCAGAGACCCGGCTGAACCAGGCAAGTTCCAGACTCGAATGCCCCGCACTTCCTGCGCGCGGAATGCAACCCGCGGGCCAGCGCCGCGGCTCGCACCCGACTAGCATCGCAGCCTCCTGCATTCTGAATCGCTCGTTTCTCCTTGCTCCAAGCGGCTCCTGCGCGAGCGCGCACGCCCGTGATGCCCCATTTCTGTGCGGTATGCAGCGGTCCATGTGATGTGTCTTGCGGGTGACGACCGGATACAGCCGCGCGACATGCTTGCGGCATTGGTGGAAACTGCATCTCGGTCAATTAGGAGGCCGAAAAAGCTGAGGATTCTTGCAGCCGCGAGATGCCCACCGTGCTCACATCCGGTTCAAGATCAGCAGCGACAAGCTTCCGTCTGCAACGTCGCAGGAGCAGCTAGACGATGCGTTCTTATTGATGGATCAACTTATGGACTTTTCCGGCATCGCGCTCTCAGGCAACGATACCTACGGATCAGGACTCTGCAAGTCCTTGCGCTGCCAGAGCACCTGCAATCTCGAGCGCCACACGCTCGCCCGATTCCATCGCGCCTTCCATACCGCGATTGGCGAGCGCCGTGTGCTCACCACACAAGTGCAGTCGCCCGAACGGCTGCGTGAGCGGTTCCAGCAATCGGGTAACCTGACCCGGCGCCCACACCGCCCAGGCGCCGGCCGCAAACGGATCCATTTGCCACGACTTGAAACCTGCGATTTCGAGCTGTCCCTTGGCGGCCGGTCGCACGGACTCGATCGCGGCGACCACGGCACGCCCTGCCTCACGCTCGCCGAGCGCATCGAGTCGTGAAGCTGTAACGCCACGGCCCCAAGCAGTGAGACTCGTCACTTCACTCTCGTTGGCTCCATTGCGATAGGGCAACACGATACCAGCGATCGTATCTGTCCACATCGCCGGGTCGAGACCGTCGCTTTCCCAGAAGGGCCGCTTCGCAACGAGATGTACCTGCGTGATCCGCATCTGCGGCACGAGCTGTATGGCCTCGAGCCATTGTGACGGCAGAATCGGATCGAAGCGAATCCAGCGCATCGGCGCGAGCGGCACTGAGCACACCACACGCGCCGCCTTGAACCGGCGGCCGTCCGCACAGATCACTTCAGCAGCAGCCGCATCTTGCCGAATGGCTATCACGCTCGCGCCGAGAACGATATCTGCCTTGATCGCTGACGCCATCGCCTCAGGGATACGTTGGTTGCCGCCCATGGCCACCAAGCCGACGGGCTCGGTGCGCCGCTGCGCGTCGAACCACTTCTGGATCGCGTACCACTGCAGAATGGAAACCTCACGAGCGCTGCTCCCGTAGCTCGGATTCGTGTCATAGAGCAGCGCAATCGCCGCCTCGTCATAGCCCAGCTCGCGCAGAAACTCGTAGACCGAGCGGTCGTGCGTTGCCTGCTCAGGTCGATACCACCCTTCCATGTGCTCGAGCGGATTGTGGCGCGCGACGAGCTGCCACATCAGATCGGATGGGTGTTTAGCGCGGTCGTCCTGAGGCAATGTATTGAGCAGTGATTTCGGCCACTGCTGGCGCGGAATCACCTGGCCGCCCACGACGATCTCCATGTTGTCGAGGCGCTTTCGCGGCGCGAGGTTAACCTGCTTGACGTTGAGCCGGCGGCACACATCACGAACCCGGCCATAGCCGCCAAGCGTCTCGTTCGCCCCCGCCTCCGGCGCACCGGGGATGTGATCGAAAGTGCACACGCGGCCACCCACCCGCTGCCGCCCCTCGAGCACGATCACGCGCGCGCCGAGCTCCTCCAGAAGCATTGCCGCATACAGGCCCGACAGCCCTGCGCCGACGATAACGACATCATAGGGGCGGCTCGCCGCACGCAGCGTCAGCGGCGACAGGCACATCAGTCCTGCGCCCCACTGCAAAAAGGTACGTCGTGAGATCTTGCTCATTTTTACATCGTGGCGATGACCGGAAGCCCGCGCACGCGGATACCGCTGGCGGCGCTCACAGCGTTGGCAAGAGCGGCAATTGCGCTCGGCACCGCCACCTCACCGATCCCCCCAGGGGGAGCGTTCGATGGGATGTGAATGATCTCCAGGGGCGGCACTTCGCTGATCCGCAGCATCGGGTGATCGTGAAAGTTGCTTTGCACGACGCCGCCATCCGCCAGCGTCACTCCTCCCTTGAGCGCTGCACTCAGGCCAAAGATCGTCCCGCCTTCGAGCTGCGCCCGTACCACGTCTGGATCGATCGTGGTGCCGCAATCGGCGGCACATACCATTCGTCGGATTGAGATCTTTCCCGCCACCGCAACTTCGACCGCATGCGCGCAGTAAGTCCCGAAGGCTGACGAGAATGCGATGCCTCGTGCAGTATTCTTCGGCACTGGCTTGTCCCATACCAGGGCACGCGCGACGGCATCGAGCACCGCCAGCGCTCGCGGATGACGACTGAGGAGCTTGCGCCTGTACGTGTACGGATCGATTCGCGCCAACGCTGCTGCCTCATCCAATGCGCTCTCGCGATAGAAGCAGCAATGGGAGCTGGCTACCGATCGCCAATAGCCGATCGGGACCGGCAGATCCACCTCCGCGAACTCGACTGCTCGATACGGCACATCGTAGTGCGCATCGATCAGCGATGAAGTCATGGTCGGATCCGCCAAGTCTGGGATCGCTCTGCCCTTTGCACGGAGCAGAGACTGGCCTGCGAGCCGAAACGTCATTGCGCGAGGCCAGCCATCGGCATTGAGCCCGATGCGCACTCGCACTTTGCTCGCGGGGCGATAGAAGTCGTGCCGCAAGTCCTGCTCGCGGGTCCATATGAGCTTGATCGGCCGACCAGGCAACCGCTTGGCGATCTGCACACATTGGCGCACCGTGTCGAGCTCCCACTTGCGCCCCAGGCCGGTGCCAATGAACGTGACGTTAAGATGCACTTTGTCCAGCGGCAGCCCGGTGAGCTGGGCCGCCAACGCCCGTGCATCGCCGGGGTTCTGGTGCGGCGCCCAGATCTCGCAGCGCTCGTTCGTCACGAGCGCCGTGCAGCATTGCGGCTCCATCGTGAGGTGGGCGAGATACGGCGACTCATACTCCGCTTCACGTTCACACGATGCGAGCTCGCTGCGCACACGTGCGATGTCTGGTTTCTTACGCGAGACTGGATCGTTCGCCAGCACGAACATGTCGCTGGCGAGCGCCTCCTCCAGGGCCGCGCGCACTGTTCCGTCGTCTACGCGCTGGATCGAGCCCGGTACGACCTTCACCTCGAGCGCATCTGCAGCTCGCTTCGCTTCCCAAAACGACTTGGCAACGACTGCGATTCCGTCGTCGATGATGAAAGCATCCACCACTCCCGGCATGCGCAGCGCCGGTAGCAGATCCACTGGTTCGACCGTTCCAGTGAACGTCTCGGGCATGCGCAGAACGGCCGTGAGCATGCCCGGTAGCTGCACGTCGATACCGAACACCGTCTTGCCAGTGACCTTCTCGAGCGCGTCCCTGCGCGGCATCGCCCTGCCAATCAGCGTGAGCTCCTCTGCGGACTTGAGCTTCGGCTCTGTGGGTAGCTCGAGCTCACCAGCCCGCTTGGCCAGCTCGCCGTACCCGAGACGCCGGCCGGTCCGCGGATGCAGTACCCATCCTTTCGAGGTCCGACACTCCACGGCGTCGACATTCCAACGTTCTGCAGCCGCGGCAACGAGCATGCTCCGAGCCGCGGCGCCGAGCGTTCGCAGATGCTGGAAGTAATCGCGAACGGAGTTGCTGTCAGCCGTAACCTGTCTTGCCGTTCTTGGATTGGCCAGCAAAGGATTCGCGTGCGGCATGACGATTTCGACGCGAGACCAGTCCGCGTCGAGCTCATCGGCGAGCACTCGAGGCAGGCTGTCGTAGACACCTTGTCCCATTTCGGACTGCGGCGTAACGATCCGAATGCTGCCGTCCTCGCGTATCTCCAGATACGCCGCCAGCTGCTCACGGATCCGGCTCGCCGCGCCCGTATCCGACACCACGTTGGTCGGTCGCAGGCCGAGGATGAATCCTGATGCCGTTGCAACCGAGGCGAATATGAACTCGCGGCGGTTCGTCCGGAGCATCATGCCGACTTCATTCGAGGTCACGTGCAACTCGGAAACCAAAGGCGTTGCTGCGCAACGCAGCAGGATCCCTGCCCCTGAACGTGAAGCGTTGTCGATCGGGGCGTGTGCGCCAGCCACCGCCGCGAACGGACCTACGATCGCATTCGCCGTCGCGTTCGAACGCTGAGCCATCAACGGGGGCAGACGGATAGGGCATGATGTAGCAATCCTGCACCCACTCCCACACGTTACCTGTCATGTCATATAGTCCGAACGCGTTTGGTGCGAACTGTCCGACAGGCGCGACCGTGACATAGCCATCGTCGCAGGGAACCTCTTCGAGGCCAGTCGCCGGTCCCTTCTTGGCCGATTGGTCCAGCACATTGCCGAACTCACAAGCACGCGACGCGTCGCTGCCCCACGGAGTCGCACCGCTGCTGCCTGCGCGCGACGCGTATTCGAACTCCGCTTCAGTGAGCAGGCGATACTTTCGGCCCGCTCGCTCGCTGAGCCATGCGATGAACGCTTGCGCGTCGTCCCATGACACACAGGCCACCGGCTCTTCATCGCGTATCGGGCGTCCGTAGCCCGGATCGCGCCAGCTGGCGGTCGCAACGAATACCGCCGTCTTGCCGTCCCACATGTGGCAACCCTGCTCGCCGCGGTAGCCGGTTTCGGTCACGAACTGGGCATACTGCGCGTTAGTGATCTCGTAACGACCAACTGCGAACCCGCGCGAAATGGTGACTCGACGCACCGGACCCTCGTAGCGTTCCGGCTCACCGCCGTCGAATCCCATCTCGAACTCGCCGGGTGGCACCACAACCATCTCTGGGCAGTCAGCGCAATCGCGAAAGATGGCGCCCGGGGCTAACGCGACTCGCTGAATAGTCGTTGACGACCGCATGCTGGCCGAATTGTCAGCGCTCACTCCCTGTGCGAAACCGAGCAGCCCGCCCACGATCAGCGACGTAATGCGCACCCTCCAACGTGCGCCGCTCCTCTTACTTGAGATCATCATCGCGTCATAGATCCACGGAGATGCGCAGCCCGATCTCCCGTTCCCGCATGGGGATCATCATCAGACCCTGCGAATTGTCGACCAGGTTGATGAAGCGCGCGCCGCCCAGCCAAGTGTTTTCGTCGGTCAGGTTGCTGGCATAGGCCTCTATCCGCCAGCCGGACTTACGCAATCCCGCGCGAAGATTCGCCGTGATGTAGTCATCTATGTAGGCGAGATTGGCCGGATCGGAGTACTGCTTGCCGGTGTACATCACATCGAGCCGCGAGAACCACTCCCAGTCAGTACCCTGCAACCCACCGGAAAGCGTGCCGGAAAGCGAACCGCTCCACTCCGGAAAGCGCGCCGTTCTCAGTCCCTTCATGTTGGCCGACCCGGTCAAAGTTCGGGTGTTGTTGTCGAGCCCGCGCACATACTCCGAGTCGGTCCAGTTCAGCGTCCCCTCTAGCTCTAGCCAGTTGGTTGGACGCCAGCCAGCCTCGAGCTCGAACCCTTTCAAGTCGATATCTGCTGGTACATAAACAGAACGGTTGGAGGTGCCACCATCGACCAGCGTCACAGGAATCGCCGCGGTCAGCTTCTGTCCGCGCCATTCCATCGTGTAGATGGCCAGATTGAGATAAGCACGCCCGCCGAGAAAGCGTTGCTTCCAACCGAGCTCATATGAATCCAGCTCTTCGGAATCGAGGACCTCAACAGCGCCCGTCTGTGCGGCGATCCGCTCACGCTCGCTGGGGGGAATGGTCGGGTCGATCAGCGCCGCGTTGTATTGGCCGGGAATGACTCCCTTGGCATACGAAGCGTAAACGTTCGTGCTGCTGCCAACCGGCTGCCAGCTCAGAATCACACGCGGCAGGAAGTCCGTGAACTTCACCTTCTCCGGATCCAGCGCGTTGCCGGTGCGGACGAGCTCGTCCTCCTGGTAGCGTCCCTCTAGGGTGAAGCGGAAGTCGTCGAGGAAGGTGTAATGAATCGCCCCGAAGACACCGAGCACTTCCGAGCGACTGCCTGCCGTGTTGCCGTTCAACGCGACGATCGTGGGCGAGCCAGGCCGGATGGACAGCACGCCGGTAAATGAACCGTCGTAACTTTGCTCGTAATAGTTCACGCCGACCATTGCCGTCAGCGGCCCGCCGTTGTCCCAGCTCAAGCGCAGCTCGGCACTCTTGTCGACGCTCAGGTTGCCGTTGAGCTGCATCTGCGCCTCGAGATCCTGGCCGTCGTTGTCGCCTGCCTCTGCGGTCGCGGCACGGTTGTAGCCGAACAGACCGGAGAGGACGAGCGCATCGGTAAGCTCATAGTCCACGCTCAAGCTCGTAAGCCAGTACTTGCGATGCAGGCCGAAGCCGTCGAGATCCGGCACCTTGTCCAGCAAGTCGCGCGCAAGGCCGATGATGCGCGGATCGGCATTCGTCGAAAGATACGGCTCAAAATTCTTGTGCACAAAGATGTCGCGCAGCATGTTCGGATAGCCTCGAGCCGCCAACATCGGTGAGTTGAGCGACGTGTTGCGTGACACGATCGACTTGCCCAAGGTGTAGTGGTCTGTGCACTCGCTGTCGTCCCACTGGCCAGTGCGATTCCAGCGCAGAAACCGATCGACAACCGTCCTGCACGTGCGCCAAATGGAAAACCACGCATTGAACAGATCCTCCCCCCAATCAATTCCTCGTTAACCCCCTGCTCTTGATTGGACCATCAGGTCGCGATGGGGACACCTACATCGTGCTTGACGTCGCGAGCGACAGCGATCGCCCGGTCGCATGCTGCGACGTCGGTTATTGATCACTGTGCGTCGGGCGCGAAGATGGATACAACTGGGAGTGTTCAGCATATGAACGCTTTGGCAGCGTCATTCGTGTCACTAAAGCGCTGAGCAAACAACGGAGCGCGCCAGAACGAGTGCTGGCGATCTCTCATCTGCAACCGCCAGTGGAAAGGGTGTGGTGTCTTACAGCGGAACTAAAGGGGAAGTGGAGCTCGTTTGCGCATCATTGCTCCGCATGCGCGCAAGCACCGCAAAGCTTCGAAACACGATCCGAAGCAATCGGAAACAAGCAACGTGCGCTCTGTCGGCAGCAGCATCGAGGCGCACGACCGCTCCGAGCGACGACGCTGGTGTTGCATCGCCTACCGATGTTGGCCGAGGAGTCGTGCAGGCTACCTGCTACGCACGCACTGCGCGTCGAGAAAGCTGATTACAGTCTCGGACCAGGGATCGGGATTGTCGATCGCGATGTGCGAGCCGCCGCTTTGCAGCTCGACATACTGGAAATCCGGGCGGATTCGGTGTGCCCACTGCGTGGTGGGTTTGAGGGAGTCCTCGGCATCGGTGAGCAGCAACACCGGCATGCGCAGCTCGCGTAGCGCAGTTTGCATCGACGGATACGCGAATAGAGCACGATAGGCCTTACGCTCCTTGTCCTCGGCAAGCTGAGCGCCGAGTGTCGACAGCTGCACGCCTTCCAGGGAGCCTCGACCTTCCATGATGTTTTGGCGCACCCAGCGAAAGTGTTCGCTGAGGTGGCTGCCGTCTTCCTTCAACTCCGTCTTCCGGCTGGAAACGTTCTTGAGTTTCGCAGTTCGCTCCTCGTCCGTGTAGAGCGGTACGCCATTCAACACGAGACAGCGCACGCGCTCGGGATGCCGGTACGCGAACACGAGCCCAATACCGGCACCCGTGTGATGACCGATGACTGCTGCGTCCCTCGTGCCGATCGCATCGAGCAGCGCGACCAGCTGGTCCGCGTATTCCTCAAGCGTCGGCTGACCCTTCGGTGGGGGCGAAAAGCCAAACCCCGGCGTATCGGGAGCAACCGCTCGGTATCCAGCGGCAGCGATACGCGGCTGCACCTTCGTCCACTGAATCGAATACCACGGAGTCTGATGGAGCAGCAGCACGACTGGACCCTGCCCTTGCGAGCGATAGTGCATTTGCCCCATCGGTACATCGACATACCCACGCCGCTCAGGCCACAGTGCTTCATCGGCCGCCAGCGCAGGTGAGGTCGCGCCGAAACCAACCAGCGCTGTCGCCGCCATGAATATCAACCTAAAGCTTCCCAAGAAGCGTCGTGAGGGTCCACGGCCCCAACCGTCGACGTTGAACATCCTGCAATCCTTACACCGGGTCACCAGCCCACCTTCTTATGCAACGCAGCCTGGCCAACGACTGCACCGTCGCCGTCAGGTCACAATGACTCTTAACGCCATCTCAGCAGTGAGCAAGCCGCCGCGTTCGCATACTGAACGCAGAGTCGTTCGACAGCGCGCAACTGCTGGCTGCGGACAACCGTGTTTGGCGGTTTGTGGAGGAGGCCTTAGGCGCCGCTTCAACGAGGCCGCAGCAGTTAGCTGCGGACAACTCCTCCTTTCGCTGCCCCGAAACCGAACCGTGGTGGCGTAGTCTACGCGAGGGAAGCGGCGGGCTCTAAATCATCCGCTCGAGCTCTGGCGGGAACGTAACAGGCGTGCGAATTCCTCGGCGGGAACCGGTGCCCCAAACAGATAACCCTGCAGCTCGTCGCAACCGTTCTCGCGCAGGAATGCGAGTTGCTCCGCGGTTTCGACGCCTTCGGCGACGACCTTCAAGCCTAGATTGTGTCCGAGCGCGATGATCGTGCGGACGATGGTCGCATCGTCGGCATCGGTGGCAATGTCCTGCACGAAGGAGCGATCGACCTTGAGTCGATCGACGGGGAAGCGCTTGAGGTAGCTCAAGCTCGAGTAACCCGTGCCGAAGTCATCGATGGCGATTTGCACGCCGAGGTCGTTGAGCTCGTTCAACATGGCGACGAAGCGTTCCGCATCGTGCATCACGGCGCTTTCGGTAAGCTCGATCTCGAGATAGCACGGTGCGAGCTTGGTGCGATCGAGCGCTTGCGCGATCGTGTGCACGAGATCGTCGTGGCGAAATTGGCGTGCCGAGACATTAACCGACACGACGAGCGGCGGCAGTCCCGCATCCTGCCACGCCTTGTTCTGCGCGCAGGCCGTCTCAAGCACCCACTTGCCGATCGGCGCAATGAGCCCGACCTCCTCGGCCACCGGGATGAAACGCGATGGTTCCACAGTTTGCTCGTCGCTGAGCCGCCAGCGAATGAGAGCTTCGGCACCGATAACGGCACCGGTGCGAAGATCAATACGAGGCTGATAGTTGAGCTCGAACTGCTGTCGCTCGAGCGCACGGCGCAGATTGTTCTCGAGCTCGAGTCGCTCGGTGATCGCTTCGTTGAGCTGTGCGGTGAAGAATTGAATGTTGTTGCGCCCCGTCTCTTTCGCGCGGTACATCGCCGAGTCGGCATGCTTGAGCAGGGTTTCTGCCGTTTGACCGTCGTCCGGATACAGCGCGACGCCCATCGAGCAGGTGAACGTGAAGTCGCCTTGTGGAATCGACCAAGGCTGCGAGATGTCCTTGAGCATGCGCTCCAGCACGGCCGCGATGGCATCGGGATCGCGCTCGCCCGTGATTAGCAAGACGAACTCGTCGCCGCCGAGGCGCGCGACCGTGTCGCCCTCGCGCATGTTCGCTTTCAGGCGAGCGGCGATGGCACGCAGGAGCTCGTCGCCGACATGGTGCCCCAGGCTGTCGTTGATGAACTTGAAGCGGTCGAGATCGACGAATACCACTGCCAGCCGAGTGCCATCCTTCTCTGCGTTGGCAATGGCCTCCTGTAAGCGCTCGTTGAGCAGCGAGCGATTCGCGAGCCCCGTCAACGTATCGTAGTTCGCCTGTTGCTCGATGCGCGCCTGGTAGAGCTTGCGCTCAGTGACATCCTCAACCGTGCCTTCGAAGCAGACGACTCTGCCATCCTCGTCGTACACCGCGCGAGCATTCTCGGAGATCCAGATGATCTCGCCGTTCTTCTTGCGGACCTGCGACTCGAA
Organism: Gammaproteobacteria bacterium; assembly: GCA_017577615.1. Lineage (GTDB taxonomy): Bacteria > Pseudomonadota > Gammaproteobacteria > Steroidobacterales > Steroidobacteraceae > Steroidobacter. The sequence goes on from PKRE01000001.1 coordinate 749,093, forward strand.
GCCGCTCACCGAGCCGTGTCGATTGACGAGCTCGATGAACTGCGCGCGTCGTCCGGGGTCGACATAGAGTTGCTTCTCCGGATCCGTATAGGTGCGCATGAGATCGAGCGGCGAGTCGCACCCGAAAATACGGGCGAGAGCGGGATTGGCATCGAGGAACTGCCCGGACGGTGTCGTGCGAAAGATGCCTTCGAGCGCGTTCTCGAAGAGGTTGTAGTAGCGTCGCTCTGCTTCCCTGAGCGCGTTCAGCGATCGCTTGCGTGCAGTGACGTCCTGCACGATGCCTTCGATGGCCAACAACCGCCCTTCGCTGTCGAATACGCCCGTGCCGCGTTCCCAAACCCAGCGCCAATCGCCGCTGGCGTGCAGAATGCGGTATTCGCAATCGAAACGTTGCGAGTTGCGCAGCCCGGCGCGGACTTCCTCCTGGACCCGGGGGCGATCCTCAGGATGGATGATCGCCTGGTACGAAACGCGTCGGTTGAACAGCAGATCTTCCGGATCGTAGCCAGTGAGGCGGCGGCATCCCTCGCTGACGAACTCCATTGTCCAGTGCGCATCGTCCCGGCATCGGTACACCATTCCGTCGAGATTACCGAGCAGCGTGCGCAACATGCGCGCTGTCTCGTCGTTCGTTTGTGCCGCGATGCTCGCCGCAATCGACGTGCTCGGCTCGTTGATCGCTCGTTTCGTGGAGGTCTTGCGCCTTCCTTCCTTCTTCTTCGTGTTCTTTGACGGAACGAAAGCGTTCATGCAGTCTCGTCGTTAGGGTTGTGGTTGCTATTGATCGCACCTCCGCTGTGCGGAGTAACCAACCGCCTTGTCACAAAAACACGTCGCAAGGTCAAGCTCGCGAAATACGCTGCCAGCTACTCGACGCGCTCGAGGGCTTCGAGCGCACGTTTGCGCGCCGCCTCGAACTCATCGCCAGGATTCCACGACGGCAGCTCGTCTGCGTTCGCGACAAGAAGACCAACGAAGAAACCCAGCTGGGCATCTTCGATCATGCCTTCGAAATTCCAGTCGGGACCGAGCTCGTCCGAGGGCTGGTGGTAGTGCTCGCGCGTGTAGATCTCCAGCTGCTCTTGCCCCCAGCCTGCAGGCTTGCCGATGAAATCGACACCGGACTTTGCATACACGGCGGGCACGCCGATCTGCGCAAAGCTGAACTGATCGGATCGATAGAACGAGCCGCGATCCGGGAACGGATCGCCGGTGACCACCCGGCCCTGCATGCGTGCGACGTCCTCGACGACGGCATCAAGCGTGGACTTGCCTTTCCCGATGAGGACGACGTCCTTGGTGCGACCCCAGATATTCGCGCTGTCGAAGTTGATGTTGGCGGCAATCTTGCCGGGCGGCACAGTCGGATTGGCGGCAAAGTACTTCGAGCCGAGCAAGCCCTGCTCCTCCGCTGCGACGAAGAGCAGCATGATCGAGCGCCGCGGCGGTGTTGGTAAGGCCTTGAAGGCTTTGCCGATCGCTAGCACTTGCGCCACGCCGGAGGCGTTGTCCATTGAGCCGTTGTAGATCCTGTCCCCTGCTTCGTTCGGCTCTCCGATGCCGAGGTGGTCAAAATGCGCGGTGTAGATGACGTACTCGTCCTTGAGGTCGGGATCGCTGCCTCTCAGGAGGCCGTAAACATTCGCGGTGCTCGAGCGCTTGATCGTATTCTCGAAGGCGAGGGACGTTCTCACACCGAGCGGCACGGGAGCGAAATCCTTGGATCTTGCAGCGGCGACGAGCTCATCGAGGCTCTTGCCTGCGAAGGATACGAGCCGGCGCGCTGCGTCCTCGGTCAGCCAGCTCTTGAGCACGAGGCTCGACTCCTCTTCGACAGGAAGCTCGACCTGCTCACCCGACCATGACGTCTGCACGACCTGGAAGGGATAACCGGCGGAAGGCGTGGTGTGAATGATGATGGCACCGACTGCGCCCTGCCGTGCAGCGCTCTCATATTTATAGGTCCAGCGTCCGTAATAGAGGCGTGCGTCGCCGCCGAACAAGTCCGGATCCCAATCCGGGTCATTGTTCAGCATCAAGAACACCTTGCCCTTGAGGTCCTGGCCCTTGAAGTCGTCCCAGTCGTATTCCGGCGCCTGGATGCCATAGCCGACGAACACGACCTCTGCGTCCTTGACGGCACCGCGCTCGCGCTGGGTACCGCTCGCTGCGATGAAGTCGTTCCACCACTCGAACGAGATGGACTTTCCGTTGCGCTCGAAGACCCATTGTTGCGGCATCTTCGCGGTCACGCCGATCACGTCGAACGGCTGCTCCCAGGTACCGTTCGGTCCGGCTGGCTCGAAGCCAATTCGTTGTAAGTGCTCGATGAGATACGCACGCGCACGCGCATCGGCCGGCGTTGCAGGCGCACGACCCTCGAACTCGTCCGCTGAGAACTCGGCAATCCGCTCGCGGAGGTACTCCGCCGTGATCTGCGCTGCGGCGGCTTGCGCGTGCTCGGTCGAGGCAGCGGTGGGCTCGCGGTGACAAGCCGCCAGAGCGAGCGCGCTCAGCAGAATTGCGCATACACCCACTGTACGATTCGCAAATGTCGGGGAAGTCGTATCCATTAAAATCAGCCCTCTCGATGACGAGATGCCTGCATCGATCCCGAGGAGAAGCTCCCAACCGACCAGGACTGTATCACGCTCTGCGCGGCGCTTGCGGCCATACGTGTGAGAGATCGCCATGCTGAACTCTGAACGCATCCGACGCATGCCTAAAGGCAGTGCCTCGCATTGGCTCTTGGTGGCTCTTCTGCTGTTGCTCGCCGCGTGGTACGTCGTGCCTGACATTCGCTGGCATCTGGCGCGCGCGGACGCCGCGCCGCGTCCTATCCAACCGCGGGGCGACCTGAGCGAGGACGAGAAGGCAACTATCGAGATCTTCGAAAGAGCGAAGGGCTCGGTCGTCTTCATTACGACGCGCGCGCGAGTCATCGACTTCTGGACGCGCAACGTCCACAGCGTCCCGCGCGGCACAGGATCGGGGTTCATCTGGGACGAGCACGGCCACGTCGTGACGAATCTGCACGTGATCGCAGGTGCGTCCGAGGCGATCGTCAAGCTCGAGGACGGACGCGATTACCCCGCGACGCTAGTCGGCACGAGCCCTGCGCACGACCTGGCGGTGCTGCGTATTCGGGTGCCGATCGATGCGCCGCAGCCGATACCCCTCGGAACCAGCGCCGATTTACGCGTCGGCCAGAAAGTGTTCGCCATCGGCAATCCGTTCGGACTCGACTGGACACTCACGACCGGTATCGTCTCGGCGCTGGATCGCTCCCTGACCGCAGAGGATGGCTCCATCATCTCGCATCTCATTCAAACAGACGCCGCCATCAATCCCGGCAACTCGGGCGGACCCCTGCTCGATAGCGCGGGAAGACTGATCGGCGTCAACACGGCCATCTACAGCCCATCGGGCGCGAGTGCCGGCGTGGGCTTTGCGGTGCCCGTAGACACAGTGAATCGCGTCGTGCCTCAACTCATCGCAACGGGACGGTATGCGCCGCCGAGCCTCGGCATCGAGGTGGACGAGTCGCTCAACCGCGCGCTCATGCGCGAGCTCGGGCTGCGCGGCGTCGCCGTGCTGCGTGTCGTGCCTGGCTCGGGAGCGGACAAGGCTGGTCTGCGCGGCATTCGTCTCGTGCAGTCGTCCGGCGCGGTGATCCCAGGCGATGTCATCCTCGCGCTCGACGGCGCGCGTGTCGAAAGTGTTGCGCAATTGTTGTCACGCCTGGACGACAAGCGCGTGGGTGATCTGGCTCGCTTGCGCATCTGGCGCAATGGCAAGGAAATCGAAGTCGACGTCGAGCTGCAGGCATCGGGCAAGTCGTCAACCCTGTAACTTAGTAACCCTGTGACGTAGTTATCTAGCACTCTTACGCGAGTTCGACGAGACTCGCATGAGCGCTGTCAGTCCGTCACGGAACTCGAGCTCTTGAAGACTCGTTCTTGCGCTCGGCGGCGAGCGCGGCAGAAGCACTGGAAGGATGTGCGACGAGCCAGTGAAGATGGATTCGAGTTCGTTACATATTCTTGAGATCCCGCAGCTGATCTGGTTCGCCGTGGCGCTCGGTGCCACGCTCATCGGGATCGGTGTCTATCGCCGGTGGCGACCTTCCGTGCACACCGGGCGCGCTCGCTCAACGGGCGCAGATGTCACGTACAGCGACGCGCCCACCGTTCGCGTGCTCGATTCGCAACATTTCGATCGACTGCGCAAGCCCGTGCATCTCACGCCCGGCGATCACGTTGATATCTTGCCGGCCCACCCCGTCATCGGCCCGCGCTTCCGAATCATTTTGAATGGCATCTCCGTGGACGGCTCACACGAGGCAGCACATATCACCGTCGTCTACGGAGGCCTGCATGTCAGTTGCGGCCCCCTCGTGAAAGAGCTCGGCTACAACGAGTTCCTCGTCCCGCGTGCGGGACGGGACGAAGCACGCAGCTCCGTCCTCTATTACCGCGAGAGCGGCCACTCGCTCGAATTCATGCGACTCAAGGTGAACGCCATCGAGCGCAACACCAGAACCGTGGAGATCGAGGTCGTGCAGATGCGCGGCCGCTGGCCCGGGTGATCAGAGAAGCGGTGTGCGCGCCGCGGTGAGGGCGCAATCTCGAGATTGCGCGCCGAAGGCGTTCCTGTCATGCGGCGGCTGCCTTGCCCTTCGGTTTCCCTACCTGTGAAATAGCAGCCGTCTATGTCCAATTCCCGTCGGCTACCGCGCTCGTTTTACGCGCGCAACACATTGACCGTCGCGCGCGAGCTGCTCGGCATGCATCTCGTGCGCGCACGGGAGGACCGTCTCCAGGTCGGTCGCATCGTCGAGGTCGAGGCATACCAAGGACCCGAAGATCGGGCCGCGCACTCATCCAAGGGACGCACGCGCCGTACGGAAGTGATGTTCGGGCCGCCGGGCCATGCGTACGTATACCTTATTTATGGGTTCTGGCATTGCTTGAACGTCGTGACGGCGCCCGATGGCGTTCCGCACGCGGTGCTCATTCGCGCGCTCGAGCCCGTGAGCGGTATCGACGACACGACACACGGACCCGGTCTTCTGTGCCGGGCGCTCGACATCGACCGATCACTCAACGGCGCCGATCTGCTCGGCGATACGCTCTGGATCGAACGGCCTGCTCGCCTGCGCAAGCCGCGCATCGCTTGCAGCCCTCGCATCGGTGTCGATTACGCGGGCGAATGGGCACTCAAGCCCTGGCGATTCTACGACGCCGATTCTCCCTACGTGTCCACGGTCAGCGCGGCGCGGCGGCGAGCTGCATTGCGAGGCTGTAGCCTGTGAGCTCCGAGCGAGCCGCAGCCCGCACCCACCCTCCTGCTATCATCGCGCTCCCGCCACTTTGTTCTCTTGGCAATGACCCCTGGGCGTAGTCTGTTTTCGTACCGCAAGTATTGGGCGTCCCGTTTCGGGACGGCGCCCTTCTTGCCGATGTCGCGCGAGGAGATGCACGAGCTCGGGTGGGACAGCTGCGACATCATCATCGTCACAGGGGATGCCTACGTCGATCACCCCAGCTTCGGCATGGCGATCATCGGACGTGTGCTCGAGGCACAAGGCTTTCGTGTCGGCATCATCGCACAGCCCGATTGGCGCTCGACCGCCGACTTCGAACGCCTTGGTCGACCGAACCTATTCTTCGGCGTAACGGCCGGCAACATGGATTCGATGGTCAATCGCTACACCGCGGATCGGCGCATCCGCAGCGACGATGCCTACACGCCAAACGGCGAAGGCGGTAAGCGCCCGGATCGCTCGGTGATCGTGTATTCGCAACGCGTGCGCGAAGCGTTCGGTGACGTGCCCATCGTCATCGGCGGCATCGAAGCCAGCTTGCGGCGCATCGCCCACTTCGACTACTGGTCCGAGAAGGTGCGGCGCTCGATCCTGCTCGATGCTCGTGCAGATTTGCTCGTCTACGGCAATGGCGAGCGACAGATCGTGGAGATTGCACATCGTCTCGCGAAAGGTGAGCCCATTGCGTCGATCACAGACGTTCGCGGCACCGCGTTCGTCCGTCGCACGATGCCGGAAGGCTGGATCGAGATCGACTCGACGACGATCGATGAGCCCGGCCCGCTGAATCCGCCGGTGGATCCGTACGCCGACACGGCAAACGGCTCGGCCCAATGGGCACCGCGTGCTGTCCAACCGTGCAACGACGTCGCGTCCGAAGCGAGCGCTTCGCACGCTCGTGCTGAACCTGCCCGAACAGCAGACGCGACGCCCTGTGCCCGCCAGAGCTCAGCAGCCAGAGCCGATCGGCCCCAGGTCGTCCGTCTCTATCGGCACGTCCCAACGTCGGAGCGCTCACGTTCGGTCATTCGCTTGCCGTCGTTCGAGGCAGTGCGCGACGACCCGGTGCTGTATGCGCACGCATCGCGCATCCTTCACATGGAGTCAAATCCCGGTAACGCCCGTGCGCTCGTGCAACGACACGGCGACGTGGACGTGTGGCTGAATCCGCCAGCGCTGCCGCTGACGACCAAGGAGCTCGATGCCGTCTACGAGCTGCCGTATCGACGTGTGCCGCACCCGGCGTACGGTAACGCGAAGATCCCCGCCTACACGATGATTCGCTTTTCGGTCGCGATACAACGCGGCTGTTTCGGCGGTTGCACGTTCTGCTCGATCACCGAGCACGAAGGCAGGATCATCCAGAGCCGTTCGGAGGATTCGGTGATCAAGGAGATCGAGACGATTCGCGACACGGTGCCCGGCTTCACGGGCGTGATCTCCGATCTCGGCGGGCCTACGGCGAACATGTATCGACTCGCCTGCAAGTCGCGCGAAATCGAAGCGGCCTGTCGCCGTCTTTCCTGCGTATATCCGCGCATCTGCCCGAACTTGAACACGGATCATACGCCGCTCATCAAGTTGTATCGTCGCGCACGAACGCTACCTGGCATCAAGAAGGTGCTCATCGGGTCGGGTGTGCGCTATGACCTGGCGATCGAGTCGCCTGAGTACGTGAAAGAGCTCGTGCAGCATCACGTGGGCGGCTATCTCAAGATCGCTCCCGAGGCGATCAGCGATGGACCGCTTTCGAAGATGATGAAGCCCGGCATCGGCACCTACTATCGCTTCAAAGAGCTGTTCGACAAGTACTCCAAGGAGGCGGGTAAGGAGCAGTATCTCATCCCTTACTTCATTGCCGCCCATCCTGGCACGACGGACGAGGACATGCTCGAGCTGGCGCTGTGGCTGAAGCGTAATGGCTACCGCGTCGATCAGGTGCAGGCGTTCCTACCCTCGCCGATGGCGATGGCAACGGCAATGTGGCACTCGGGCAAGAACCCCCTGCACAAAGTGACACGCACGAGCGAGACTGTGCATGTCCCGAAAGGGCTCAAGGTACGTCGACTGCACAAGGCATTCTTGCGCTGGCACGATCCCAACAACTGGCCGATGCTGCGTAAAGCGCTCAGGCGCATGGGACGTGCAGATCTCATCGGCCCAGGCAAACACCAGCTCATTCCTGCCTGGCAGCCGCTTGGCACCGGCCACGCTCCGGAAGGACGACGTACTCCGCACGGCGCCATTCCCGCTCGAACTCAGCACACCGGCCTGAAAGGCGTGCGCATACCCAGACGCAAGCGGGATGACGGCAGTCATGTGTAACGCCTGATCCGCGACGAATTCTGCGTCCGGGCCGCGAATCACAAGCAGCAATCACCGAGCCCTCGCTGTCTCGTGTTTGCCGACTCTCTTCGTCCTTCTTGCAGGCTGCTTTCGAAAAGCGCGTCCTTGTCAAGCAGGCGCTAGCCGATCGGACTTACAGCGCGGTCGTGCTCGATGCCGCGCTGCATGCGTTTGTCTGAAGCATTGCTCAAAAGGATATCTGCGCATCGTTGCCTTCGATCGAGCGAGATGCCTATCGCATGACGCGATCGACAAGACCAGTCATGCGCATCATCTCACCCATTGCTGTGCGTGCAGTCATGAATGTCATTCCTTCCGCCGCATTTATCGCTCGACGCGACTTCGCGAAAGTAGCTGCACGGAGAAATGAGCATTGCGAACGGCGGCACGGGAGCCGACATGTATGTGCCGCAAGAAGAAGGGATAACGGTCATGTCGACCGAAGCGTGCGTGAAAACACTTATCACAGCGTTATTAGCCGTAGCGACACTGCTCGGCGGCACGACAGCCAGTGCGCAGGATGAGCGCGAGTACGCCGGTGTTCGTTTGCATCTCGATAACGACTTGTTCGCGGGCGGCGAACGCGACCGCGATTACACAGGCGGGCTCGCAGTAGCGGTGTCAGGCGCTGCAGCACGTGAAGGCTTCCTATCACTCGACCCTGTGCTCGCACGTCTCGATGCACTGACCAGCAACGAATCAGCGCGGGTTTATTCGGCGCGCCAGTTCGGTTTGATCACCTTCACGCCGAAGGACATCGAGGCTCACGAGCCCCAATTCGATGACCGTCCGTATGCGAGCCTGCTATTTGCCGCAAACGGACGCTTGCGAGTCGATGCAGACGAGCGTCGCGCATGGTCGAGCAGCTTGACCATTGGCGTCCTGGGACTGTCGCTCTCCGAGCATCTGCAGAGTGCGATTCACGACGTCGTCGGCTCTGAAAAACCTCGCGGATACAAGCATCAGATCTCTGCGGGCGGCGAGCCCACTGCACGCTATAGCCTCGCGCGTCACATGCTCTGGTACGGGAGCGCAAGTGGCATGGTCGACGTCAAGGCGACGGTGCAAGGCAGCCTTGGATACCTTACTGAAGCAAGCGCTGCTCTATCCCTGCGCATCGGACGCTTGGATTCGCCGTGGTGGAGCTTTGCACCGGAGCTGGCCGATTACATCGCGGCACCGGTGCCCATCGCCGCTGTCCCTCGCCGCGCCGAGCACTACGTGTTCACGGGCATCCGCCTGAAGGCTCGCGCATACAACGCGTTTTTACAGGGTCAGTTCAGGAACAGCACCGTACGCTTTTCCGCCTCGGAGTTGGAGCCTTTGTTGCTGGAAGCCTGGGTGGGATTCGTGGTGCAGCTGCTCGAGCACACGCAATTGAGCTACTCGCTGAACTATCAGACCTCGGAGGTCCGCGAAGGCATTGCTAACCGCGATGTGTGGTGGGGCGCGGTGCAGCTGACGCACACATTCTGACCGATTGAAGACCCTCGACCCCCGTATGCCGGCCGCATGGCCGGCTTTTTTGGTCGCCACTCTAGTGTGCACGGCTTTCCATGCGGGCGCGCAAGCGATGCAACGTGGAGGCTCAGCGTGCTGTCTCGAGCTCCCACTGGTGCAGCGGCACGCCTCGGCGCACATGAACGCCGAAGCCTGCGTGCCTGAAATGGCGCCCGAGGCGTGAGCGGTACCATTCCGCCGGTCGCAATCGCACGGCGCCGTCGCTGCAAGAACGGTCCGCATTGCGTTGCCAATCCTCCACCGTGAGCGCATGAAAGTAGAGCGCGCCGCGGCACAAGCGCGCTAAGTTGTTGAGCGCGCGAGCGGCTTCGTCATCCGCGAGGTACTGGAGCACGTCGTAGCAGATCACCAGATCGAAGCGCGCCCGCGGCCTGTAAGTGGCAAGCGAGCCGTGGACCCATCCGTACTTGGCACAAAGATGCTCGCTCACCTCGAGCCCGACATAGGTCGCCCGCGGGAAGACGGCGAGCAATCCGTCGCGCATCCAGCCCAGTCCACAGCCGGCGTCCAAAATGCGGGTCACTTTGAGCTCTAAGTGCTTGACCAGCGCCGCTACGGCCTGAGCACGGCGTCGCATCTCCGCTCTCGTGGTGACGCGCGTACGCGGATTCACGTAGAAGCGTTCATAGAACTGGGGGGTAAATTGGGTCGACATAGTGTGACGTCGTTCCGGGCACTGGGCTTGGGGGCGCGAGCCTGAGCTCGGGAGCCAGAGACACTCTCAGGAGCCGAGTTTAAGAGCCGACGTGCGCTTCTCGATAGGTGATCTGCCACGACGGACCGCGCGTGTCGGAAGCCGCGACCCGCGCTGGCACGGCATGGTCTTGACTCTGCACCGCTCGGCCCAACGTCTGGCACATACCGTTCTTGGGAACTAGCTCATGGGAATCCGTAATCCTCATTCATGGATGTGGGCAGAGGCTTGCGAGTTGCTGGAGCAAGCCCAGCGCCTGCAGCGGCAGTTCTTCCGTTTCGGCTATGCCGTGGAAGCGCAGCCGCGCTGGGAACCCCCCGTTGATATCGTGGCTTACGGATCAGAAATACAGGTCACCGTCGCGCTGCCGGGGGTAGCGCCAGAGCACGTTCAAGTTCGCATCCAGGACGGCGTGATTGCCGTGACCGCGGTCCGGCGGCTCCCAATGAACCGCCACACGACAGGCGTGCATCGATTGGAGATCCCCTACGGCCGTTTCGAACGGAGGATTGCACTGCCACCCGGACGCTACGAGTTGTTGGACCAGGCATGTGCCAACGGCTGTCTGGTGCTGCGATTTGCAACCGAGTAGACAAAGCCTATGAACGAACGTCACAAACCGACGCACGATGACAAAGAGCAGGAGATCGCCAAGATCTCCGATGACATGCTCCTGATCGTGCCGGTGCGAAACCTGGTGTTATTCCCGGGCACCGTCCTGCCGGTAGCCATCAACCGCGAACGCTCCCTTGCGGCTGCTCAGGAAGCAGTACGTTCGGAGCGGAAAGTCGGCTTTCTGCTTCAGCATCACCCCGAGACCCAGGATCCCACCCCCGACGACCTGTTCAAGATCGGTACTGCGGCCAACATCGTCCGCTACGTGACGGGACATGACGGCACCCATCACCTCGTCGTGCAAGGCGAGCAGCGCTTCCGCGTGCTCGACTTCCGCGAGGGCCTGCCGTTCATGCTCGCCCGGGTCGAGTACCTGCCCGATCCGACACACAATCCGCCGGAGATCGAAGCGCGCGCCCTGCATTTGAAGCGACTCTCCGCGGAGGCGATCTCGCTGCTGCCGCAAGCACCCGCCGAGCTCGCCAATGCGATCCAGGCGGTGGAGTCGCCGGCGACGCTCGCAGACCTAGTCGCGAGCTTCATGGACATCAAAGCCCACGAGAAGCAGGAGCTTCTCGAGATGATCGACCTGAAGGCACGCCTCGATCGCGTCACAGAGCTGCTCACCAAGCGCATCGAGGTGCTGCGTCTGCAGCGGCAAATCGAAGAGCAAACGCGCGAAGCAATCGACGAGCGGCAGAAGGAAGCGCTGCTGCGCGAGCAGCTGCGCCAGATTCGCAAGCAGCTCGGCGAAGACGAGGATGCATCCGAGGAGATCCAAGAGCTGCGCGAGACCATTGAGAAGATCGGCATGCCCGAGGAGGCGCTCGAGCAGTGCAAGAAGGAGCTCAAGCGCATGGAGCGCATGCAGGACGCCAGCACCGAGTACTCGATGCTGCGTACGTGGATCGATTGGATGATCCAGTTGCCGTGGTCGAAGCTCGATGAGGAGTCGATCGACATCGAGCGCGCGCGCCAGGTTCTCGACGAGGACCATTACGGCCTCGAGAAGATCAAGCGCCGCATCGTCGAGTATTTGGCTGTGCGCAAGCTCAATCCGGAAGGTCGCAGCCCGATCCTGTGCTTCGTCGGTCCGCCGGGCGTGGGTAAGACCTCTCTCGGTCAGAGCATCGCCCGCGCGCTCGGAATCAAGTTCGCCCGCGTCAGTCTCGGCGGCGTTCACGACGAGGCGGAGATCCGCGGTCACCGCCGCACCTACATCGGCGCGCTCCCGGGCAACATCATCCAGGCAATCAGAAAAGCAGGAACGCGCAATCCGGTGTTGATGCTCGATGAGATCGACAAGCTAGGCGCCGGCATCCACGGCGATCCGGCGTCGGCGTTGCTCGAGGTGCTCGACCCGGAGCAGAACAATACATTCCGGGACAACTACATCGGGTTGCCGTTCGACTTGTCGAAGGTGCTGTTCATCGCAACCGCCAACGTGCTCGATACGATTCCCGGTCCGTTGCGCGATCGTATGGAGATCATCGAGCTCACGGGCTACACGGAAGACGAGAAAGTCGAGATCGCACGCCGTTATCTCGTCAAGCGACAGCTCGAAGCGAACGGGCTCAAACCCGAGCAAGCGTCGATCACCGACGAGGCGTTGCGTAAGATCGTGCGCGACTACACTCGCGAAGCGGGCTGCCGCAACCTTGAAAGAACCATCGGCGCAGTGCTACGCAACGTCGCCGTGCAAGTGGCGGAGGGCAAGCTCACCCAGAAGACGATCGATGTGGATGACCTGCAGCCGATTCTCGGACCGCCGCGCTACGAGAACGAAGTGGCGATGCGCACGAGCGTGCCGGGCGTGGCCACTGGCCTCGCTTGGACGCCGGTGGGCGGGGACATTCTCTTCATCGAAGCAACCCGCGTGCCTGGCAGCGGCAAGCTCATCCTCACCGGTCATCTCGGCGAGGTGATGAAGGAAAGCGCGCAAGCCGCCTTGTCGTTGCTCAAGTCACAAGCTGCGCGCCTCGACCTCGATCCCACGTCATTCGACAAGCACGACGTGCACATCCATGTGCCGGCGGGCGCCATACCGAAGGACGGCCCGAGCGCCGGCGTTGCCATCTTCACAGCTCTCGTATCGCTCGTCACCGGCCGGACGGTCAAGCACGACCTGGCGATGACTGGCGAGATCAGCCTCCGAGGCTTGGTCCTGCCAGTCGGCGGCATCAAGGAGAAGGCCGTCGCTGCGCATCGTGCTGGCATTCGCAAGGTGCTGCTGCCAGCACGCAACCGCAAGGATCTGGAAGAGATCCCGCAGAGCGTTCGCGATGAAGTCGAGTTCGTGTTCTGCGAGCGGGTGAGCGACGTCGTGCGTGAAGCGCTCGGCATTGAGTTGAACGTGGAAAAGGTCACGGCCGCCGCTTGACGATGAGCCACAACAAACGCAGCTAGCAGAAGGGCCGACCAGAGTCGGCCCTTCTGCTATATGGCGCACGCCACATGATGGGGCAAGCGCCCCACCTTGGCGCACAGCGCGTGCACATGTCAACCAGCGCCGCGTCGATCAGCAATCAATCGCATTGCAAGATCGATAGGAAAAGAGTATCTGTGAGTCATGCTTCGCTCTCCATCGACATGAGAGATGCGTAACGCCGCGCACCGCCGTCATAGCGCGCGATGCGTACGAGTTCTCTATCAACCTCTATCCGTGCCTGCGTCACACGAGTCCACTGTGACGTATCCCTCGGTGCTTTCGACTGCGAACATGTGGAATGGAACATGTTCGGGGACGGATCAGTCTTTGTCTTACGGTGCTTTGGGTGAGCACGGAATGGCATGCGATGGCGAACTCGGGCGTATGCTCGCCATGTGAGCAGCGAGGTCTCGGCATGTGAGTTGCAGGTGCAGCACACCGGACACGAGCGAGACAAGTCTTGAGATCACAACAGAGTGAGGAGGGCGTTTCGATGCAGCCAGAAAGCCCCAAGGGAAGTTCGCAGCGCAACGAGAACTTCGTCGAGGCTCTGAGCGCCTATAGTCGCGCCCATCGCGCACAGCATTGGTCCGGCACCTTCGGCGAGTTCTTGCGCACGATCGTGCCCGGCAATGCGCGCCAGCTTGCACGCACCAGTCACGAATATCTATGGGACATGCTCTGCTGGTTCGGTCGCAACGCCGTCGGTGCGAATGGCGGCGAGTCAGCCGGACCGACTGAATTGTTCAAGAGAGAGCTCTTCGGCATCGACGAGTCGCTTTCGCGTGTCGTCGAATATTTCAAAGCGGCCGCAGCCGGCTCGGATGTTGGCAGGCGACTGCTGTTGCTGCTCGGTCCACCGTCCGGCGGCAAGTCAACGATGGCGATCCTGCTCAAGCGCGGGCTCGAGGAATACAGCCATACAGACGAAGGCGCCATTTATGCGCTGCAGGGATCGCCAATGCACGAGTCGCCGCTCAATCTCATCCCGATGAGCCTACGCGCGGAGTTTCGCGAGACGTACGGCGTGGAAATCCGTGGTGAGCTCAGCCCGTGGGCTCGCGACCGCCTCGAGCGCGAGTTCGAAGGCGATTTCCTGCGCATGCCCGTTGAGCGCATCTTTCTCTCCGAAGCAGCGCGCGTCGGCGTGGGTACGTATGCTCCTCACGATCCGACTACCGCCGACCTCGCGGACCTGGTCGGGTCAGTCGATCTGTCAAAGGTTGCAGTGTATGGGGACGAAGGCGATCCACGCGCTTGGTCGTGGTCCGGCGCCGTATATGCCGCAAGTCGCGGCATGCTGGAGATGATCGAGATCCTGAAGGTCAAGCGCGAGTTCCTGTACCTGCTGTTGACGCTGACGCAGGAAAAGAACGTCAAGGTGGCGCGCTTCCCATTGATCTATCTCGACGAGACCATCATCGCGCACACGAACCTGGCGGAGTTTCACAAGTTCCTGCAGGAGAAGGAGAACGAAGCTCTGCTCGACCGAATGGTCATCGTCAAGGTGCCGTACACGCTGTCGTACCTCGACGAGGCGCGCATCTACAGCAAACTTGTCTCCGCTGCGCCCGCGTTCCGCGACGTGCATCTCGACCCGCATGCGTTGCGCGTTGCCGCTGTGTTCGCAGTACTAACACGGCTCGTGAAACCCGAGCGCGAGGGTATGGATTTAACCAAGAAGCTGCGGCTGTACGCGGGCGAGAGCGTGGAAGGCTTTCCCGAAACCGAGGTGGCGCGTCTGCGAAATGAGGCGCCGGAAGAAGGGCTCACTGGCGTGAGCCCGCGGTTCATCGTCAACGCAATATCGAACGCGATCACCAGGAACGACAAGAAGAGCTTGACCAGCATGGAAGTGCTGCTTGCGCTCAAGGACGCCATCGAGCACGACGCTCGTCTGGATGGGAAATTGAAGAAGCTCTGGATCGATTATCTGGTGCTGGCGCGTAAGGACTTCTACAACCGTTGGGTCAAAGAGGACGTACACCGCGCCCTGTTCGCTTCGTTCGAGGATGAAGCGCAACAACTCCTCGACAAGTACCTCGACGAGGTCGAAGCATCGCTCGATCATCGCGAGGTCACTGATCCGATCACCGGCGAATCGCGTCCTGCGGACGAGCGTTTCCTGCGATCGGTCGAGGAGAAGATCAAGGTCTCCGAGTCGGGCAAGCTCACCTTCCGACAGGAAGTCGTGCGCAAAGCAATGGTTGCCTACAAGGCCGGAGAGAAATTTACCCTCAACAGCCACGCACGTATGCGCGAGGCGATCGAGCAATATCTATTCGAGGAGCGTAGGGACGTGCTACGCCTCGTGACTTCGGCCGCACGCCCGGACGAAGAAGCGCGCAAGAAGATTTCTGCCGTGCAGGATCGACTGATCAAGGAGTATGGCTATGACGAGCACAGTGCGAAGGAGGCGCTGAGCTACGTCACGACCCTGCTCGCTCAGGAGTGATTCCGGAGGTTTGAAGCAGCCATGAGCGATCACGTGTCAGGCGGATCCGGGCCGAGCAGTCCCGGCGATGCCGGCTGGTACGATCTTTTCTCGAGAGGCGCGCGCGATTGGCTGCGTCACAACGAGAAGGTCAGGGAGGCCGTGCGTCGGCACTTGCCGCAGATCGTCGCCGGGGCCGATGTGCTGAGCGGAGGCGCGAGCACGGTACGCGTGCCCGTGCGGATGCTGGAGCATTACCGATTCCGGCTGCGCAATTCTAACGAGCAACAAGGCGTCGGACAGGGCCCGGCCAAACCAGGCGATCGCATCGGGCGGCCGCAGCAGGACGGCGAGTATCAGCGCGGGCAGGGCGGAAACGAAGACGGCAGCATCCAATACACGCTCGAGTTTCGCATCGACGATATCGTCGACTGGCTCTGGGAAGAGATGCAGTTGCCGAACCTCGAAGCGAAACAAGGCCGAGCCAAGGAAGATGATTGGACGCGCGAGGGTTGGGACCGTCGTGGCGCACGTTCGCGCCTGGACAAGCGGCGCTCTCTGAAGGAGTCGATCAAGCGCCGCGGGGTGCAGAGCGCTGCTGGCGTGCAGCCACCGCCGTTCACGGACGATGACCTTCGCTTTCGACAGCTCGCTCGACGCGAGCAGCCGGCGATGCAAGCCGTCGTGATGCTGCTGCTCGATGTATCCGGCAGCATGGGCGAGAGAGAACGTCAGATCTCGAAGACTTTCTTCTTCTGGGCCATCCAGGGCTTGCGGCGTCAATACCGCCACCTGGACTTGGTGTTCGTGGCGCACACCTCAGAGGCTTGGGAGTTTCAAGAAGACGAGTTCTTCCGGGTGACCGGAACCGGCGGAACGATCGCCTCATCGGGATTGAGAAAAGTGCGCGAGATCATCGACGCACGCTTCAGCCCGAGCCAGTACAACATCTATGTCTTTTATGCATCGGACGGGGAGAACTTCCCGTCGGATCAGCCGCAAGCGCAGGCTGCGCTGGAAGATCTCATCGATGATTGTAACTATCTCGGCTTCTTGGAAGTCGCGCCGCTCGCGGGCTCTGTGCCGGATAGCGAAGTGGGCAAGCTGTTCCTGCATCTAGCCGACCAGCGCGACAACGTCGGCGCGTATCGAGTCAGCGGGAGCGAGGATGTTTGGGATGCCGTCAGGCATTTCTTTGCTAGTGATGCGTGAAGCCGATCACGCGTTCGGAGGAGGCTCATGACCGAAGACTGGCGCACGCAGATCTCGCAGATCGAATCCCTCGCGAAAAGTCTCGGTCTGAAGTACCACCCGGTCGAGCTGGAGGTGGTGCCAGACAGCTTCATGACCGAGATCGCGATCTACGGCCTGCCCGTCCGAATGCCGCATTGGTCCTTCGGCGTGCGCTACATCTATCAGCTCATCCAGCATCGCATGGGTCTATCGCGCCTGTTCGAGGTGGTCTTTCCAGGCAATCCCGGACGTGCCTATCTCGCCAAAAGCAACAGTGTCGCCGAGAACGTGCTCGTCACGGCTCACGTGCTCGGACATGCCGACTTCTCGGCGAACAACATTCTGTTTCGCCAGAGTCAAGCACAGGTCGGCGAGCGAATTGTAGAGCAGGCTGCCGCCCACGCGCGGCAGATCGGCATGGCAATCGAAGAGCACGGTCTCGAGCGCGTGGAGACCGTGCTCGATGCGGCATTGGCGCTCGAGCAGCACATCGATGTGAACCGGCCGCTGCACCGTGAGCGCTATCCAGAGGTACTGCCCGAAAAGGCGCCGCCGCCGGAAGGCGACGAATTCGTGCGCCGCTACGCCGCGCTCGGCCCCGACACCGAACGACCGGTGGCAACCGGCCCTGCGAAGCGCGCGCCGATTCCCCCACATCCGGAAAGGGATCTGCTGTGGTTCATCGCGCACTATGCGCCAGAGATGGAACCCTGGGAGCGAGACATCTTTCTCGCCGTGCGCGAAGAATCGTTCTATTTCTATCCTGTGTTCGCATGTCAGATCATGAACGAAGGGTGGGCTTCCTACTGGCATGCACGGCTCCTGCGCGAAGCGGATTTCCTACCGCACTCCATGTACGTCGATGCGGTCAAGTGCCACTCGGACGTCGTGCGCCCGCCCGCCAGCGGCGATCACGTTGCGCTCACAACGAACCCATACCATCTCGGCTTCTCCATCTGGGAGAAGATCATCGAGCAGCATGGCCTCGCTTACGCGCGCAAGATCATGTCCGAGGACGACGACTTCGCGTTCATTCGCAACCACCTGACGCAAGAGCTCGCCACCGAGCTGCAGCTGTTCCGCTACAAGGGACCGGCGAACGGTACCTTGGTCGTGCAGGACCACGATATTTCCGCTCTGCACGACGCGCTACTCGCACCGAAATACGGCTTCGGCGCCCCAACGATCACCGTCTCGCGCATGCACGTGGACGGCAGGCTCGAGCTCGTGCACGACCATGTCACGGACGGCCGCGGCTTGGACCCCGAGCGCAGCCGCCGAGTGCTCGAGTACATCGCGCGCGTGTGGCGTCGTCCCGTGACCGTCGTCACCGTCAACAGTGACAACAGCCCGATGGAGATCACAGTCACGCCGGATACGCTCGGGTATCGGATATAGGCTGTAGGCTGTAGTGAGGTGAGGGTGGCCTTCGCGCGCTCGAGACTGCTGCTCACTGCAGCGCGCATTGCTGCTGTCCAGCCAAGCAATTGGATCGTCTGACCGGTGATGGCGGTGGGCAGGTCGTGGTCCCAGCGTGACGCGCGCGTCAACCGGCGGCGCGCTTCTCAGCCTGACCGAGAAACATCGACTTGTGCTCGCGCGCGAACTCTTCGAAGGAGCGCGGCTCGCGGCCTGTGATGTCCTTGACGACGGTCGTCGGCGCCACGTTTATGAGCTTCGATGCGCAGGCATCCCAAAGCTCGAGCGTCGCCTCCACCATGACGGGAGACTCGCCCATCGCCTGCAGCCGACCACGCGCCTCGTTGGCAGTGATGTCTTGATAGCGAACCGGCTTGCCGAGCACTTTGCTGAGACGCTCTGCAACCTCTTCGTAGGTGAGCGACTCGTTGCCAGTCACAACGTAGGCTTGACCGGCGTGAGCAGGATCAAGCAGCGCATGAGCCCCTACGGCGCCAACATCGCGCGCATCGACGAACGTCCACTTGCATGACCGGAAGGGACCGGCGATCACGCCTTGCTCGGCGATCGAAGGCGCGAAGCGCAGGAGGTTCTGCATAAAGAACGTCGGGCGCAGGTGCGTAACTTGTATGCCGGCAGCCTTCGTTGTGCTCTCGACCTGACCGAGCCACTGCAGCGCTCGGGCACAGCAGATTTCTCGACTGGCCCCGACACCGGATAGCTGCACGATACGGCTTACGCCCGCGGCCTTGGCGGCCATCACGCATCGCAAATGCAGCTCCGCCATTCGTGGCGACCAAGCCGATGCGAGAAAGGCAGCCTCCACGCCCTCGAAAGCCCTACGCAGGCTCTCGTCGTCGAAGATGTCGCCGATGACGACTTCGATGTTCTCGGCCACGGGACCGAGCTTGTGCGGATCGCGCACGAACGCGCGAACGGGCACACTTCGGCCGGCGAGCTCGTTCAATACCGCTCGACCTACATTCCCGGTCGCACCAGTCACCAACAGCATTGCGTCTCCTACACCGCGCAGGTGAACACCGGGCCTAAATCTTGCCGGAGAAAGCTCCGCTCATTCCACGCCCTCGGGTATCTGTACGTGTGCCGGACTTGGCCCGGCGCACCCTGCTTGGGAGGCATACCATAAGGGCAAGCAAAGGGAGGGTAAACCGGCTCATTGGCAAACAGAGTCATGCGTTGCGGTCACGAATGCCGTGCTTAGAATCGGTACGGCAGGAGCTTGGCATACTGCCTGATGCACGCATGTCTTCTTTCGGTCACTTACGAGGACTGAGGCTCCTGAGGACACCCAAACATGCCACTCGCTGTCGGCGAAAGGGACCAATAATGACCGCACCATACGAGGCATCTACGCTTGAATAATTACAGCGATATTGTCGTGTTCGTGCGGGTCGTGGAGGCTCGCAGCTTTGTTGCGGCCGCGCAAACGCTCGGCATGTCTCCTTCCGCCATCAGCAAGGCAGTCAGCCGGCTGGAGGAGCGTCTGGGCGCCCGCCTCCTCAATCGAACGACACGATCGCTGAGTCTCACGGACCAGGGGTCGAACTTCTACGAGCGTGCGCGCGACGCCTTGGCACAGCTCGACCTGGCGGAGAGCGAGGTCGCCGAATCGCGCGGCGTCGCCCGCGGCCGCTTGCGCGTCGACGTTCCCGTGTCTCTGGGACGCAAGATCATTGTGCCCGCGCTACCGCGCTTCATCCAACAGCATCCCGAGCTCACAGTGCAGATGAGCATGAATGATCGCGTGCTCGATCTGGTGCAGGAGGGCATCGATGCCGCGGTGCGAGTCGGTAACTTGAGTGACTCGAGTTTGATCGCCCGCCGTGTCGGGCAGCTGCGCGGCGTGACGTGTGCATCGCCTGAGTTCATTGATCGCGTCGGGATGCCGAAGACCCCGCTCGACCTGAAGCCAGAGCACTGTATCGCAATGTTCAAGCTGGGGACCAATCAACCGCGCCCGTGGTTGTTCCGCAAAGGCAAGATCGAGCACACGATCCGTCCCGCCGCAGCGCTTTCGTTCAGCGACCCGGAATCCGCCGTGGCGGCTGCCGTGAGCGGCGCGGGTTTCGTCCGCACGCTCGATTTCACCGTTGAAGCGCAAATTGCGGCTGGGCTCCTTGTCCCCGTGCTGGAGGACTGGAACGAAGGCGCATGGTGGCCGGTGTCGGTGGTCTACCCTCAGCATCGCCAACCGACTGCCAAGATTCGCGCGTTCATCGACTTTTGCGCCGGGCTCTTCCCTGAGGTGAAGCACGAGCCAGTGTCGTCGCTGCGTGTGGCCGCGAGCTAGCGACCCGTCGCGAGGCGTTTGCGGCCTCGCGCGGTCCGTGTTGTCGCGGCACTCAGCGGGGTTCTTGCTCAGGCCATACCTCATTCAGTCTTCCGTCAATCTTCCGTACGATCGTCCGCGGGCACACGAACACCAGCATTTGAAGTTGGGCACACGTATCGGAGCTCATGACGGTCCAGACGACAGCGGCGCTTGCGGCTGTGGCGTTGAGCATTGCTGGTTTGCTATCTGCCTGCGTGTCCGCTCCGCCGGCGCCGGACGACGTTGCCTTGAGAACGGACTTGCAGCGACCGACGACGCCGTCGCTCAACGCGCGTGTGCTCACCGACGGGGGCGTGCTGGACTGGAGCTTTGCAGCGTCGCTGGATCCGGCACTCGATCGGATCACGCGCCTCGAGTCTCGCTACACCCTTAAGATTGCGGAAACGGAAGAAATTCGTATCGGCGACACCGTCAGCACGAGCGGGCTGTGGGGCAGTGCGGTGCGCTACGCAGGGGTCCAGTACGGAACGCGCATCGGGCTGCGCGAGAACGTGCTTTATTCCGAGCGACTGGCCACGAGCGGAATAGCCGTGCTGCCGACCACTGAGGAGGCGCTGTTCGCATCTCTGAGCGAACGGGACAATCTGCTCGCACGACAACAGCTGTCGCTGAGCGGCGCACCGCGCATCAATGACGACAACGCGCTGAGCTTGGTGGCCAGGGACAGCTTCGGGCGCACCGAAGCCTTCAGTGCGCCGCTCGTTCCGCCGGCGCGTCTCGTGAAATCGGGGTGCAGCGACTTCGCTATCGGCATCGGCAAGGTGCGCGAAGACTATGCCTTCGCCAGCAACGAGTACGGTCCGCTGTTCGCCAATACGACCATCGCATGTGCCGCACCGTACGGGTTGACGATCGAAGGCCACGGCGAGTACCTCGCCGACCAGGTTGCTGCCTTCGGCGTTTCGGTTGCGCGGCACCTCGGCCCGATTGGAACGGCGTCACTTGCAATTGCCTCGAGCGAAAGCCACATTGGGTCGGGTTGGCTCGCACGTATCGGCCTCGAGCACGAGAACCGACTTTTCAAGGTCGCCGCCCGCAGGCACGTGCAAAGTCGCGACTTCCGCGAAGTGGGGAACCTTTGGGTGGAAGATCCCGTCGTGCGGCGCGACCTGGCGAGCGTCGGTCTCAACCTAGGCGAGCGCGCGAGCGTAGCGCTCGCCTACGCTGCGCAAAGGACGTGGCAGGACGAGCGCACAGATATCGTATCGCTCAATCAAGAGATGCATGTCGGGCTCGGCTCAGTCGTGCTGACAGCAGGTCACGCCTTCGAGCGCGACATCGGCTCTTCCTTCTTCGTGCAATACAATCGACCTCTGGGCGCTTCGGCCAACCGTGCGCGATTCGATGCCTCGGATCTGGATCTTGTCGAGGTGGTCGTCGGTAAGAAGCGACTCTTCGATGGTGGGTGACCGCCGATTCCCTGATTACGGGCCTGGGAGTATATTCAGTCCTCTCCCATGAATCACACGCCCTATTTCCATCCCGCTGTCGCGAGCTGGTTCGCCGACACCTTCGCGCGGCCCACTCCTGCACAGGCTGCTGCGTGGCCGGCCATCCAGGCGGGCGAGCACGTTCTCATCTCAGCGCCGACGGGATCCGGTAAGACGCTTGCAGCTTTTCTTGCTGTCATCGACGAGCTGGTGCAGGAAAGCGCGCAGTGGGGGCTGCCGGATGAGACTCGCATCGTCTATGTCTCGCCTCTGAAGGCGCTCTCGAATGATATTCAACGCAATCTAGAAGCGCCGCTTGCAGGTATTCGCGAACGACTGCGCGAGCACACGGTGCGAGATATCGACATCCGCGCCTGGGTGCGTACGGGAGACACGTCGCAATACGAGCGCGCGCAGATGCGCAAGCGCCCGCCGCACATCGTCGTCACCACTCCCGAATCGCTATACATCTTGCTCGGCTCGCGATCGGGCCGGGAGATGCTCGCGACGACACGCACGATCATCGTCGATGAGATCCATGCGGTGGCCGGCACTAAACGCGGCTTGCATCTTGCGCTGTCGCTCGAGCGGCTCGAAGCGCTCACCGCGCACAAGCTCGTGCGCATCGGCTTGTCGGCCACACAGGATCCGATCGAAGAGGTAGCCCGCTTTCTCGTCGGCACGAAGAACCTCGACGAAGCGGGCAACGCACGCTGCACGATCATCGACAGCGGTCACGCGCGCGAGCGCGACCTTGCGATCGAGCTCCCCGAGGCGCCGCTTGAAGCGGTCATGTCGAACGAAGTATGGGAGCAGCTCTACGATCGGCTCGCAGAGCTCATTCGCGCGCATCGTACGACCGTTGTATTTGTTAACACGCGACGTCTCGCCGAGCGTGTCTGCCGACACCTGTCCGAGCGGCTCGACGATCCAGCTCTGGCAACGTCCTCCGGGACACCGCTCACTTCGTGCGTGGCTGCGCATCACGGGAGTCTGGCCAAGCACCTGCGGTTCGATGCTGAGCAGCGCTTGAAACGAGGAGAGCTCAAGGCACTCGTGGCAACGGCTTCTCTCGAGCTTGGCATCGACATCGGCGAAGTCGATTTGGTATGCCAGATCGGCTCGCCGCGCTCGATCAATGCCTTCTTGCAACGTGTCGGCCGCTCCGGGCATGCAGTTGGCGGCACCCCGAAGGGTCGGCTGTTCCCGCTGTCGCGCGACGACCTCGTCGAGTGCGCAGCGCTGCTCGATGCCGTGCGCCGGGGCGAGTTGGACCGATTGAAAATCCCGCAGAACGCTGTCGACGTGCTCGCGCAACACATCGTTGCAGAGAGCGCAGCTCGAGAATGCACCGAGCGCGAGCTGTTCAAGCTGGCTCGCGCTGCCTATCCGTATCGTTCGCTTGCGCGCGAGACATTCGACAGTGTCGTGCGCATGCTGGCCGAAGGGTTTGCCACGCGACGCGGCCGGCAGGGCGCACTCATTTACCACGATGCGATCAATGGCCTCATTCGCGGTCGCAAGGGTGCGCGCTTGACTGCCGTGACCTCGGGCGGCGCGATTCCGGACACAGCCGATTATCAGGTGATGCTCGAGCCTGACGGACATCTCATCGGAACCGTCAATGAGGACTTCGCAGTCGAGAGCATGGCGGGCGATGTCTTCCAGTTGGGCAATGCCTCTTATCGCATCATCCGTGTAGAGCGGAGTGTCGTGCGCGTGGAGGACGCGCATGGCGAAGCGCCGACGATTCCATTCTGGCTTGGGGAAGCGCCAGGACGCACAGACGAGTTGTCGCGAGCGGTGTCGCGGTTGCGCAGCGAAGTGCAGGCGCATCTGGAGCGCGGCACGACGCCCGACCCACTTGCGTTCTTGTCACCGCCCGCAGCAGAGCAGCTGCGGACCTATCTGCAAGCTGCGCATGCGGCGCTGGGATGCCTGCCCACGCAGCAAACGATCGTCTTCGAGCGCTTCTTCGATGAAGCAGGCGGCATGCAGCTCGTCATCCATTCGCCCTTCGGCAGCCGCATCAATCGTGCGTGGGGGCTTGCGTTGCGCAAGCGTTTCTGCCGCACGTTCAATTTCGAGCTACAGGCCGCGGCGACCGAAGACAGCATCGTGCTATCGCTCACGACGGCGCACAGCTTCGAGTTGAGCGAGGTCGCGCGTTATCTACATCCGAACACTGCGCGCGATATCCTGATTCAAGCACTGCTCGCCGCGCCGATGTTCACGACGCGTTGGCGCTGGTGCGCCTCCATCGCGCTCGCATTGCCGAGGTTCCGCGGCGGCAAGAAAGTCCCTCCCGCGCTCGCGCGCATGAACGCGGAAGACTTGCTGGCGGCTGTGTTCCCGGATCAAGTCGCTTGTTTCGAGAACATCGTCGGCGACATCGTCGTGCCGGACCATCCGCTCGTACAGCAGACGGTACGCGACTGCCTCGAGGAGGCAATGGACATCGACGGTTTCGAACGCCTGCTCAGAGGGCTGGTGAGCGGAGAGATCGGCGTCGTGGCGCGCGACTTGACCGAGCCTTCTCCGCTTGCGCTGGAAGTGCTGTCCGCGCGACCGTATGCCTACCTCGACGATGCACCTCTCGAGGAACGACGCACTCAGGCCGTCGCGAGCCGCAGGTGGATCGATCCGGCATCTGCCGCAGACATCGGCAAGCTGGATCCCGATGCCATCGTGCGCGTGCAACAGGAAGCGTGGCCCGATGCCGGCACGCCCGACGAGCTGCACGACGCGCTCCTGTGGATGACGTTCATGACTGACGCTGAAGCCGAAAGGGATGCGCGCTGGCCAGGGCTGTTGCGGACACTGATGACGCAACGGCGTGCGGTACGGTTGGAGACCCCCTCTCGACACTTGTATGTCGCTGCAGAGCGTTTGCCGCTGCTGCATGCCGTGTTTCCGGAGACATCACTCACGCCGCGCCTGGAAGCGCCGTCCAATACCAAGACGTACTCGCGCGACGAAGCACTCGTCGAGATCGTCCGTGGGCGGCTCGAGGCCCTCGGCCCGACCACTGCAGTGGCTCTTGCTGACTCGCTCGGCCTCGCACCTAAGGAAATCGACGCCGCCTTGTGCGCACTAGAGGCGGAGGGCACTGCCATGCGCGGCCGATTCACCGAGTCCGCGCTGGATGAAGCAGCGCCGATCGAGTGGTGCAATCGCAGGCTCCTCGCGCGTATTCATCGCTATACGGTCAAGCGGCTGCGGGCGGAAATCGAACCCGTGCAGGCACGGGATTTCCTGCGCTTCCTGTTCGATTGGCAACGCATCACGCCGACGGCGCGCATGCAAGGGCCCGATGCAGTCGCTGCGATCCTGGCCCAGCTCGAAGGGTTCGAAGCTCCTGCTGCCGCCTGGGAAAGCGAGGTGCTGCCGCTTCGCATCGCACATTACGATCCCGCCTGGCTCGACGAGCATTGCCTGGCAGGGAGAATCGTGTGGACGCGACTGTCCGCGCGCAGCGGTGATGCCGAACGCGGCGCGGCGCCAGTGCGCTCGACACCGATCACGCTGCTCGCCCGACGCAACGTGAAGCTCTGGTCGGGCTTCGCCCAATCGCCGACCTCGCTGCTGCTCACGAGCAAAGCTGAGCGGGTGGCTGCCGCCATTCGAGCTCACGGAGCTTCGTTTTTCGATGAGATCGTCGACGCGACCGGGCTGCTGCCTGCGCAAGTTGAGGATGCGCTGAGAGAGCTGGTCGCGCACGGCATCGTGAACTCAGACAGCTTCGGCGGCCTGCGCACGTTGCTGCTGCCAGCCGACCGCCGACGTCCCGCGGCCCACTCACGGCGCAGACGGCGCATGGCGATTTTCAGCATGCAGGATGCCGGACGGTGGGCGCTCGTTCGCAAGGGCCGTGACAGTGAGGTTGGCTACGACGCCCCTGGCCGAGTCGCGGCTCCGCGAGCGGTCGATGCTGAAGCCGTGGAACATCTATGCCGCACACTGCTCAAACGTTGGGGTGTCGTGTTCTGGAAGCTGCTCGAGCGCGAAGCCGACTGGTTGCCACCCTGGCGAGAGCTGCTACAGTGTCTACGACGCCTCGAGGCCCGCGGCGAGATCCGCGGAGGGCGCTTCGTCGCCGGCTTTTCGGGCGAGCAGTTCGCGTTGCCCGAAGCGATTGCTCCGTTGCGCGAAGCACGGCGTAAACCGCGTACTGAGGAGCTCATCTCCATTTCCGCTGCCGATCCGCTCAACCTGGTCGGGATTCTCACACCCGGTGCGCGCGTGCCATCGCTCACCCGTAACCGCATTGTGTATTGTGACGGTGTTCCGCTCGCGCTCTACGTAGGCGGTGAGGTGCGCTTCCTGCAAGCACTCGAGCCCGAAGCGAAGTGGCGCGCGCACACTGCGCTCCTGCGCACCTGTAGCAGCGAGCCGGCACATATCGATCGGGCACAGTAGCGCTGCCCCCGCTCGGTTCTCCCCCGCGAGGTGCTCATGTACGACAGAATGCGGCCGATATTCCTTTGCAGGTGATGACTGTGCCCTGCAGGATCGAGCCGCAGAGGTGTATCCTTCGCATCCCTTTCCATGAGCCTTGGATGACTCGTGCTTACGGCTGACAAAGTTCTCGTTACGATCGGCACGCCGTGCTCGGTTTCCGCAGTAGGGACGACGGAGACCTTCAAGGCACGCGTTCAGCGCGCGCCTGAGTTCATTGCATACGCTGCGTTCGATGCGGGACTGATCGACATCGAGCCAAAATCGGACGGCTCGTTGACGCTGAAATGGCGCAACGGCAAGGAAACAACCGTTGAAGAGATCGAGCGTGAGCATGGCGCTCGCTTGCGCGCGAATCTCGGCATCCGCTTCATCGAAGAGCTGACCGCGCTCGGCGATCGGGTCGTCACGGATATCGCCGCCAGCTTGCCGCACGATTTCGCGCAGAATGGCCTGCGCCGGCTTGCCGGGCTCACGTACCGAGACGTGCGCGAATCGGCGTTGCGCGACATGTACGGGCTGTTCGACGACGATCCGCGCCTCGGACCATCCTTACAGGCACAGCTGTTCGTCTATGGCGGCATCGGTGCGCTCGCCGCGCTGCCGATCCCGCTCTCCGAGCTGCTCACGTGCCCCTACGATTTTCGTATCGCCGCGGCAACTGCTTTCGCCGGCATGGATGCCCTGCGTGCCTGGCGCGCGCCCGGCGCGCCCGAGAACGGCGACGACAAGCTGCGCGACAAGTTCGCGATGCGTTTGGCGAATTCGCTGTCCTCGCACGGGCCGGCGCTCATCTCGACAATGCTTGCGCCCGCGTATCCGCTCAGCAAGTCGCTCAAGAATCCCACGTTGCTCGAATCGCTCAAGGGCGCAAGTGGCTACATGCGAGTGCCGCAAACACCGCTCAATACCTCGGGTGCGTGTGCCTCGAGCACGATCGCATTCTGCGAGATCGCGCCGCAGATGCTGTTCGACTATCCCGGGTTCCGCAAACCGCAGCTCGCGCTATGGACTGCTGCCGACGCGGCCACACGACCCAACTGGGAGATCTTCGACGCCTTCGGTCCGGGGGCGTTGATGACGCGTGCCAAGCTGGAAGCCATCAACGCGGGACGCGCGCCCCATGAGCAGCGCGATGTCTCGGAGTGTCTGGCACCGTTCGATGTCGATGCAAACGGCACGGTGGTCGGCGAGGCCGGCTCAGGCATATTGATCACGACGCTCGACTTCGCCCTGCGCAATTTCCTCGACATCACCTCCATCATCACCGGATGGGGACAGAGCGGCGAGGCTGGCGGCAAGGCGCATTTCGCCGGTGTCGGCTTCGGCGGCGAGAACGCGCTGTTGCACGCGTTCGAGCTCTCGTTCAAAGGGCATGGCTATTCAGTCGCAGATTTCCAGTATTTCGTCGCGCATGCGACCGGAACGCGCACGAACTCGAAAACCGATCTGACAACCGCCGGCAACGCACGGCGCTATGCAGCGGAGCGGCAAAAGAACAAGGGACCGTTACCGCCTGTGTACGTCGGGACGCCCAAAGCCGTCGGCGATGGCCATACGATGGGCGAAACCGGCCTGAAAGCAGTAGGCCAAGCGCTCGAGTACCTGCTCGGACGCGCAGCGGTCGGCGTCCATACGCTGCGCACTCCGGATCCCGATCTCGGAGACGCAGCGAGCTCCTTCATCCTCCAGTCCGCACCCGTGCCAGGGAATCCGGACGGTGGCGCCATTTGCGCCACTCAGGGTTTCGGCGGCTACAACGGCGCGATCGCCTTGCGTGCAGCCCACGCAGATGCGTTCCGACGTTATGCGCCCGATCCCAACGTCCTCGCTGCGTATCTCGAGCGGTGGCCAGAGATTCGCAAGGAACGAGAGCAACGCGAGCTTTACTGGCGCGTTCGACGACGCGCAGCGCTCGAGCTCGCGGAAATTCATCGCTGGAAGGGACTCGATTGACCAGCCGTTTCGTCATTCACTGATTCCGCGCGCAAGCAATCATGCTCGGCGTGACTTCGCGTCCAATAAGAACATTCAATACAACGGGCACGCTCAAGAACTTTGGCCGCTTCGATCGACGCACCTTCTGGCTCGTGTCGGCGTGTGCGGCGCTGGTGCTTGCAGCGGTGGTCGGCGTCCCCCAGTGGCTCGCAAGGGAAGCACGCCTGGAGACATTGCGCTTGCACGTCGCCGAGATCGCGCGCCTTGCGGCGACTGTCGTCGACGGCGACTTGCATCGTCGGCTGCTCGACCCGAGCAAGCACACGCCAGAGCTGCACGAGCACGTGCTCGAGCCGCTTGCCGGCTTGCGCTCGGCGGTGCCGGAACTGGTCAACGTGTACTCCTTGGTGGAGCGCGACGGCGAAGCCTACTTCGTTCTCGTCCCCCAGACGGCCGCGAAGCCCGAGACGAATCAGGATGAGCAGACGTTCAAGATGGAGCCTTTCCGGCCATCAGGTGTTGCGCTCGACGCGAACTGGCTCGAGCGCATCATTGCCGGCGAGGCGTATGTCTTTCCCGGCTTTCGGCAGGAAGGTGGCGTCTACGTCCTCACGGGGCACGCGCCGATCTACGACAGCCAGGGGCACCAAAGTGGGTTCGTCGGCGTCGACTTCGACGTGCATCAGTACCTAGCGCAAGAGGCGAGCTTCAAGCCGATCTGGATCGGATCGCTCGCCGCGGCGCTGACGTGCGCGTTCCTGATCGGTTACCTCGCGGCGCGCCATCCAACGGCGGCGGGCGCAAAGCTGGCTCAGCTTCCGGCCACGACTCGCGACGATTTGACCAGCTTGTTGAATCGAAGCGGCGCATTGGCCGCCATGAAGAACGCGCTCAAAGTGCGAGCATCGAGCTACGCGTTTCTGCTCATCGACGTGGACGATATCAAGAAGGTCAACAATACACAGGGGCATGCCGCTGGCGACGAGGTGTTGTGCCAAGTCGCGGAGGCAATGCGTACGAGCGTCCGCGAAACGGATGTCTGCGCGCGGCTCGGCGGTGATGAGTTTCTGATTTTTGCCGCGGGCTGCGACACTGACGCAGCAACGGAGATCGCCCGCCGTGTGCTGGGCAAGCTGTACTCGGCCGAGCGCGATGGCTCCGCGCCGAGCCTCGGGGTCTCGATCGGGATCTGCGTTGCCGGCAAGAGCAACGCCTCGTTCGATACGTTGTATGGCAGAGCGGATCAAGCGCTGAGCCGTGCCAAGGCGTCCGGGAAGAATCGCTTCGCGATCTACGACGACAGCGCGGACGCCTGATCGCCTGATGATGGGCTGCAGGCTGGAAGGCCGCGCGTCGCGCCGGTGCTCCAACCAGGACCCAACCCTAGCTATTCCACCGCTCTCGGCACAACGCCACGAAACGCAGCCCCGCCTGCGACAACGGTTGATGCCGCAAGTAATAGACGCCCACCTGGCGTTCGATACTGGAAAACGGCAGGCCTTCGATCGGCACGAGCTCCTTGGGTATGTCGGTGACCAGATCGGATACGTATGTGACTCCCTTGCCTTCCGCGACCAGCGCAAGGCGCAGCTCCATGTGGCTGACCTCCCATACTGAAGCGAAGGCGTTGCGCAGCCGGCTCGTGCGCGTGCGCCGTGGTGACTCGTCCAGGTAGGACGTGATGAGCGGCAGCGTTCGCAACGTGCCGAGCGCGTCGCGTTGCAACGCCTCTCGCGCAGGGTGATCGCGCGCGATCATCAAGCGGCGCGTCTCGGCGAAGCACGAATGAAACGCGAAGTACTCGGGCATGGAGTGTTGCAGCGGCCCGAAACCGAGCTCCCAGCGACCATCCGATACGCCTAGCACGATCTCGCGGCTGGGCGCGACCACGACCTTGAAGCGGGTGTGTGGGTTACGCTCGGAGAACTCCTTCAGCAACGACACGCCGTAACGCGCGTTCGTAGCGGGCGAGATCGCAAGAGACAGGATCGACAGGGCGCCTGACTTGATCTGCGCGATATCTGCGAGCGCCTCGCGCTCTTCGTGCATCACCGTCTCCGCGAATCGCAGCAGGCGAATTCCGGCTTCCGTCAATTGCGGCGGGCTGCCCCGCCGCAGCAGCAACGCGCCAAGCCGGTGCTCCAGATTCGCGATCGCCTGACTCACGGCGGATTGCGACAGCCCCAACCGCTCTGCTGCACGGCTGAAGCCACCGGCTTCGACGACGGCGTGAAAACAGCGGATCTCGTTGCGTTCGATGTGCATGAGCTAGACAAGCTGACAGGAGATGACCGATCAACCCACTCGCCGGCGATCGCGGCAAGACTGTCAAGAATAGCCCACTGCGACGCTCATCGTTGCAACTAATAGATGCATCATCAACGCGCTCTCGCCAACGCGCCCTCGCACGTCTAGCTTTATCGCCCTCTTCGGTCCAGCCATGAGTCTTTGCCCATGACGCAGGTCCACAAAGGTCTTGAAGGCATCATTGCGGATACGACGTCTATCTCGTTCGTCGACGGCGAAGGGGGCCGGCTGTACTACCGCGGCTATCCGATCGAAATACTCGTCCAGCATCCCTTCGCTGCCGTCGTGAACCTGGTGGTTTTCGGCGAGCTTCCCGGCGAACGCCGGCTCGCGGAAGTCGAGGACTTCTTGTGGCAGGCTGGCCGTCTCCCGCCACAAATCGCCCGATCGCTGCGCGAGCTCGCGCGGCACGGCGCGCACCCCATGGCGACCTTGCAAGCGATCCTGCCGCTGCTCGCGACGGACCTACCGGAGCTGCGACTTGCCGACACAGCGGACGCCCATGAAGGTTTGGTCATCGCCGCGCGCTTGCCGGCCGCGATCGGCTTGATCCTGGCTGCGCTCGAGGATCACCCGGAGCATCCTTATCCGAGCTCACGCCGCTATGGGGAACGCTTCCTCATGCTGTTGCATGGGCGCGCACCTACTCCGGAGCAGGTGGAAACGTTCGAGCGCGTCCAAGTGCTGCAGCTCGACCACGGCTTCAACGCAAGCACGTTCACTGCACGAGTCGTCGCCTCGACCCTGGCTCCCGCTGCCTCGGCGCTCTCCGCTGCCATGGGCGCCTTGTACGGTCCCTTGCATGGCGGGGCCGATGAGGGCGCGGTCGAGATGGCGCTGGAAGTGGGCGATGCCGAGGCAGCTGGCTGCTTCGTCGAGCAGTGTCTCAACACTGGTCGCCGTCTGCTCGGAATGGGACATCGAGAGTACCGAGTAGTCGATCCGCGTGCGAAGATCATGAAGGCCATGGCGCGCCGCATCGCGACCTGTCCGGAGCATCAACGCATTTTCGAGACGTTGAGCGCGGTTGAAGCGGCCTTTCTACAGCAAACGGCTGCGAAACGGCGGCCACTGCACGCGAACATGGAGTTCTACAAGGGCGTGGTGTTCCTTGCGCTCGGTATTCCCAAGGAGCTGTTCACGGCCACCTTCGCTGCCGCGCGTGCCTTCGGCTGGATAGCGCACATCATGGAGCAGCGTAGGGACAATCGCCTCATTCGTCCGAAGGCGCTCTACATCGGCCCGCAGCCACAGCGCGATCCGTGATCGGCACCGCGCGTGGTCGCGCGCCGAAACACCTTACCGACTTGCCGCTTCCGGACCGCCCGAGTAACGTGTCGCGCTGGTCCACTGCGGCATCGGTACCGTCAATGAGCGCCATCGGCAACTCGTTTCGACTGGACGAGCGCGAGCTACAAGCGAGTGCCTTACGCAGCCAAGTGCTCGAGCGGTGCCGCCGCACGCTCGTCCACGACATCAACAATGCCGTGCAAGGCATACACTCCGGCTTCGAGCTGCTGACGAAGTACATCCGCTCACCCGGCAACACGCGCGTGTCTGCCGACGACTGCATTGCGCTGCTTCATCAGCAACTTACCACTTTGCGTCGAACGCTCGATCGCATCGTGGCCGAAGCCGCTGAGCCGCCTGGCAAGCCCCAGCGCTTCGATCTGGCGGTGCTGACGAGCGATGTGCTCAGGTCGTTGCGACACGAGCGCGCTGTGGAGCGTGCTCGCACCCGCATCGAGCCCGGCGCGTTCGTCTATGCGCGACGAGTCAACGTTCGATCGTTCGCGGCCGCCTTGATCCTGGATGCAATCGATCATCTCGATCGCGACGGCATCATAGAGATCACCGTGCGCAGGCACGAGCGCGATGCGGTGCTCGAGATTCGTGCACCCTTTCCGGTCGGCGCCGCCGCTGCGGCACCTCGACCCGTTCCGCAAATGGTCGGACACTTGCTCGCCCTTGAGCAGGGTGCGCTGCACGTGGACTCCGCCGGCGAGCAATTTGCCATGACCATGCGTTTGCCGCTCTGCGAGCGAGAGCTCGACGAGACGGCGCAGACGCAACGCGACAAACCGGTGCGAGTGCTCATCGCGGATCGCAATCGCGACGCAGCCGATAGCCTGGCAACGATCCTGCGACTCGACGGAATGGAGACACAAGCGCTTTATACGGGCACGCACCTTGCCGCGACGTTACAGCACTTCCAGCCGGATATCGCATTCCTCGATGCCGACCTGCCGGACTGCGACATCCGCGCGATCGCACGCACCGTGATCGCGACGAGCGGCCGCCGACCGCTGCTCGTGCAGGTTTCGAGCAACGAGGAAATCAAGCACGAAGAATTCGATGTGCACCTGCTGCGACCGCTCGAGTGGTCGCAGCTGCACGCGTTGGTACAGCGCGCGCGATCGTAGCGACGTTAGGATGTAGGCTCTAGGCGCTAGGCGGGAGTGACGTCGTGCCCCGCGCCTTGGCTCCCCAACCCCCGGTCTGGCTCTAGCGCGAGAACACGGAGACAAGCTTATGCGCACGCTCGTGTTCGCTCTTTGTTTACTGATCGCGCCTGCGTTTGGTGCCGATGACTACAACCGCATCATTCGCCTGGAGCAAGACATAAGAGACCTGGAGCGCCACGTCAGCACACTGCAAAGGGAGGTCAGCGAGCTGCGCCGGCATCTCGGTACGCCTTCACTCGCTCACGCATCACGGCCGTCCGCGCCAGCGTCGAGCTCGGCGCAGTGGGTAGACGCCAAGAAGTGGCATGCGCTGCAGCTTGGTGCAAGCGAGATGGAAGTGATCGAAATATTAGGGCCACCGACCTCGATGCGTCGCGACGGCGAGGTGCGTATCCTGCTCTACGCCATGGAGATCGGCTCATCGGGATTTCTCAGCGGCAGTGTTACGCTCGAGAACCGCAAGGTCACCGCCATCGAGTTTCCTGTGCTTAAGTGATTCGGCGGGGACTAGAGGCTTAAGACAGTTAACGGGCTTCTGGCAGTCGATGCTCCACAACTGATTGACTCGATGCTCGACGCGCGATGGATTCTGATCCGCACGCTCAATCTCCCACCTCCAGCCCGCAGCCTCCGGCCACGCAGCCCCCAACGGCTCTTGCATTGAGTCGCCCGCTCAAGATCGCGCTGCTCGTTGCCTTGTATCTCGCCCAGGGATTGCCGTTCGGGTTCTTTACCCTGGCCTTGCCCGTCGTTCTGCGCGAAGCCGGCTACTCGCTGACCGCCATCAGCGCGCTGAGTCTGCTGTACCTACCCTGGGCGCTCAAGTTCCTGTGGGCACCGCTCGTCGATCGCATCGGCGGACGCAAGCAATGGCTGCTGACGTTGCAGCTGGCCGGGGTAGTGGCAGCCGCAGTGTTGTCGCAAGTCGATCTCAGCTCGCACTTGTCTATCGTGCTTGCCGCGGCATTCGTCTTCAATCTGATCGCAGCAACGCAGGATGTGGTGACCGATGGCCTGGCAGTGCGCATGCTCGATAGTCGCGAACGCGGTCTCGGCAACGGCATTCAGGTCGGCGCGTATCGTATAGGCATGATCTTGGGCGGCGGGTTCCTCCTGTGGCTCTTCGCCAAGACGAACTGGTCGGTCATGTTCGCCAGCATGGCCGTGCTGCTCGCATTGTGCGCCGTGCCCGTGCTGGCGCTGAAAGAGCCTGCACGAACGAACACCGAGCCCGTCGCTGCTGCTTACTTGGCGATGGGCTGGCTCCACAGACTGCTCACACCGAGCATGCTCTTGGTGGCGGGTCTGATCTTCTGCTATCGCTTCGGCGATCAAATGATTTCCACGCTGTGGGGTCCTTTCCTGAGCGACTTCGGCTTGTCCAAGGAAACGATCGCATGGATGAAGGGCACGGTGGGTTCGGCCGCGAGCCTAGTGGGCGCATTCGTCGGCGGTTGGTTTACGTTCTTGGTGGGCCGGCGGCAGGCGCTACTCGCGAGCGGGCTCGGGCAAGCTGCGTGCTTCGTTCTGTTCATCCTGGCTGCGGCACGGATCGGCGGCGTCCCGTTGCTTTGGTGGGCCACCGTCTTGGAAGGCATCGTGGGGACCATGGCCACGGTCGCATTGTTTGCATTCATGATGGATGCGTCGGATCCAGTCCACGCTGGCACAGACTACACGCTGCTGGCGAGCATCGTGGTCCTCGTCGGTGGCGCGGCGAATGTGGTGGCCGCCTTGATCGCGGATGCGTACGGCTACGTATCCGCATTCTCCGCGGGAACGATACTCGCCATTGTTGGCTGCCTCGCGCTGGTGCTGACGGTAGACCGATATCCCTTGTCGGAGCGGATTGCCCTTGCCTGGCGTCGCCCCGGCAGCCTTTCGCCCAGCCGCTGATCCCCCTACCGGCTTCCTTGCTGCCAAGACGCTCTCTTGCCGGAGGCCGTCCTGCCGATCGCCTCGGCTTGCGGCGTGTAGTACAAACAACGCGGCGCGTCGCTCAGCGAAGAACGAATCATGAACGTGCTACGCGTGTCGCTGGCAATCTTCGCGCTGTGTGCTCATCCATGCGCGCACGAACGCGCGCTACGAACTCGAGAACGTACGCTGCCGTGCCCTAGGAGAGAATACGGAACAAAGATTGGGCACGTGCCACGTCCGTGCCGCTGTCGCCTTCAATGAAGCATCGCATAGACGACCACATTCGTGCCGACCATGTAAGCCTTGGTGGAGAACGTCTCGAAGTACCACTCACCGTACGCTTCTCGCTCCCAACCGTCGCCCACGTCTGTGTTGTGGGTTGCAAGAACCATGATGCGTCCCTCATCGTCGAGCCATGCGCGCATCTGTGCTTCCTCCATCGAGCCCGTCGGTAGCTTGTGGGCACCGGGAGGCTCAGCAGTGCTTCCGAACGGGCTCGCGAACGGTAATGCTGGAATCTGCGGCAGCTCGTCGAACTCGAATACGCTCTTGAAGACCGGATTGCTCGCCGGCAGCACTTGCCATTGCCGCTCCGGCAAGACGTCTCGCATCACGTTGGCGAACTGCTGCCATTCGGCATCACCCCAAAAGTCATCGACCCACAGGAATCCGCCGTTCAGTAGATAACGGCGCAGCGCGCTACGCTCCTGTCGCGAGAGAACCATGTAGCCGACATCCGACATGTACAGCATGGGAAAGTCCCCGAGGTCCGATGCTGTCAGCATGCGGCTGAATGCTCTGCGACTGACTTGAATACGCGTAAGCTGTGCAAGACGCTTCGCGAAATTGTCGTCACCTTCTGGAAAATCAGTCTCCCAGCGCGCCCACAATCGTCCATCGTAGATGTAGTACGCCTCCCCCATGCCGCCTTCGCTGTCGTAGATGACGCGTACGAAGTTGAGCTTCGAGAGGTCGGGCGCCTGCTCGGCACGACCTCCGTCGCCGGTGATCAAGTTCGACGTGGAGCCTGCACCGATCGCTGCGAGTAAGACCGCGACAAGTCCTCTGGTCACGACAGCTTCACTCCACGAGTCGTGCTCGGGGCGTTCGTCCTTGCACTTGGGGCGCTCAACCCCCACCGAGGCGGCGATAGTATTCCGCGACCGTCTCGCGATACTGCGGCGAATCGCCTAGTGGGAGCGAGGCTCGGGCCGATTCCGTTCGCCGTGCGTTGGCCGCTGCCGCGAATGCGGCGAGCTCGAGCTGCTCGATCGCGCGTCGCATCACGACCGCTTCGACGGCAAGCGGATCGCCGGCGAGCTGGCGGAGCTCGCGCGTCAGTTTACGAAGCTGGGCGAGCTCAGCATCGCTGAGCTCACGATGATCAGCACGCTCTCGTAGCCGACGCGCGCGCTCGGCGATCGCCTCTGACTGCCGGATCAACGAATCCCGTCCAGGCGCATTCACGTCCCGCAGCGGCCGGTGGGGCAGTATGGGATCCCAGCCGGATAGTGAGCGCTCAGCTCCGTTCTGACCGACCGCTTCGACGAGCGCCTCTCTTCCCGTTTGTTCGCTGCCCGAGCTCGGCCCAGGCACAGATCCTTCTCCTTCGTCAGTGGGTTCGCGGCCTTCTCCAGGTTCGCTTCGCGGTTGCGAAGACTCTCGTTCAGACGTTGTGGAGCCAGGAGAGTCCTGCGCTGCCTGAAGACGTTCGCTCTGCTGGAGACGACGCCGCAGCTCCGCCACCTCTGCCAACAGCCGTTCTGCCGCCGGCTCTTCTTGTTGTGATTGCCCGCTACCCTTCGCGACGCGGATCGCAGCCTCGCGCAAGCTCTTCTCGAGGTTCTGCAACGACTCCGTAATGATGCCCTCACGCGCGGCCGCATCGCGTGCACGACCATAGTAGATTTCTGCCGCGCTACGGCGCAGCCGGTACATGAGATCGGATGCTTCGACATTGTTGACGATGTCCGCCAGCTGTCGCCGTACTCGCGAGTCCGTATCGCGATATCCGTGGACACTTTCGCGGAGCTCGCGTTGCAATTGCGCGAGCTGCTCGGCGAGTTGCTGTTTGCTTTCGACGAGCGCTTGCGCACGCTCGGGATCAATGGATCCACGACGCGGGCTGTTGAACGGAGCCGATTGACCCGACTCGCGTACAGCATCGTAGAGGTCCGCCTCGATGCGCTGTTGCTCGGAGGCAAGCTCGCCGGCACGATCGGCGAGTTGCTCGAGCGCTTTGTCGAGTCCCGCGGCACGCGGGCGGTCGAGCTGCCTGATCGCATCGCGCAGCTTCTCGCTCGCTTCGCGAGCCGAATCCATCGGCTCCGTGCTCGCGCCTCCTTGTGTCATGTTTGCTGCCTGCATCTTGGCGAGCGCTTCGTCGACCGACTCGAGCGCGCGTTGGGTCTCGGACTGTGCTTGATTGCCCGAGGAACCCTGCGCTCCGCCACTCTGCGAGCCCCGATCGGAACGCGACTGCTCGCCTTGCTGCGATCGTTGCTGCCTGTCGAGGGCCGCGAGACGGCGGCGCAAATCCTCCGCCTCGCGTCGCAGTTGCTCCTGACGCCAGCGCTGCTCGGGCGTTGGTTGCGTGTTGCGCCTCGCCTCCTGGGCAAGCTCCTCCTGTCGCTGCGCGAGCTCCTTCAGCTTGCGCAAAGCCTCCTGCATCTCCTTGGTTATGGTGTTCTCGGCGAGCTGCGACTCCGTTTCGTATTGGCTCTTCTCCACGTCCATCTCGAGCTCGAACATCTCACCGAAGTCGCGTGCTGCTTGCGCCCCTTCAGCACCGCTCTCCCTTTGCATCGCGACCTGCACTTCGCGGAACGCCGCCTCGGCGCGCAACAGCTGCTGCAGCGCCTGCTGCTCGGGCGGCACGGCTTTCTCCAGCTCAAACGCAGACAGATGCGCCGCTGCCGGATCCATCGCGAGCGCAGCGCGTTCGAGACTCTCGACGAAAGTCCTGACACGCTCGTCGCTCTCGACTTGCGCTCTGGCACGCGTGCGGGTCGCCAGCGTTCGTGCCTGCTTCGCCAGCGTCGCTTGCATCTCGGCCAGCATGGCGGCGTTGTCTTTGAGCTGCGCTCGCGATTGCCGCCTCTCTGCTGCAGAGCGTTGCAGATTCCAAGTCGCCAGCAAGATCTCGCGCTGGCGCGCCGAGATTTCGCCTTGCTCGTCCGCCATTGCCCCGCCGCCCGCGCTCTGCTGGAAGAAACGGCGTTCGAATGGCTGGACCTGAATCATGAAGAGATCCGTCTCCACGGTACGCTTGTGGTCCTTGGCAACGGCGTAGTACGAGATGAGATCGCCGGGCGCGAGCAGAGGCGCTTCGCTCGCTTCCTGCGCACCGAGCGCTTCGAGATCGAGCAGCACAGCTCGTCGTGTTTCCTTGACCGCGCGATCGAGCGGGATACTGCGCCATTCACCACCATTGACCGAATAGCGCAGCTCGACGCTTTGGAGTCGAAAGTCATCGTACGCCCGCACGCGCACGGGTACCTCCTCGATGCTCGTTGCGCGCCAATCACGACCGGGCCGCTCGATTTGAACCACAGGTTTCTCGTCCGGAACGATCTCGACCGAGTAGTCATCGCTGAGCACGACGCGCTCGCCGGCCACCGTCGCCGCGAGGTGATATCTCCCAGGCTTTTCGATTGACAGGGTGCCGCTGCTGATCGTCCCTTCTGAGGCGAGCGGCGCGGCGCGCTCGTCGTGCACGAGCACCGCGTCGGCCAGCGGAACGTCCGTTTGTATTTCGACCGTCACCTTCGTGCCCGCAACCGCACGAATGTCCGGCGA
This sequence comes from Gammaproteobacteria bacterium, assembly GCA_017577615.1. Lineage (GTDB taxonomy): Bacteria > Pseudomonadota > Gammaproteobacteria > Steroidobacterales > Steroidobacteraceae > Steroidobacter. The sequence continues at coordinate 787,781 of PKRE01000001.1, forward strand.
CTCTTCGTCGACTTCAGGGTCGAGCCCGGTCCATTCCGGATAGTGGTAAGTCAGACGTACCCTCTCGATGCGCGGGACGTCCACGAGCGTCACGCGGTGCACGGCGCTGCGCGTGCCGTCGGCGTCGACGTAGTACTCGAGAGGGCTGCGCAACGCGTACAGCTTGAAGGTGAACGCTCTTGCGCCGTCGGGTTGCATAGGAGCCTGTTCCCACACTTCTTGATCGGCGAATCGCACCATGAGCGCAACGCGCTCTGGCTCGAATCCCGTGGCGACCGCACGGATCGCGAGATCACTGTTACGCCGCACCGTCGTATCGCCGGGCGTCACTGTGATCGCGCGCATCGGCACGACTGCAGCCGGCAGCTCGGCACCGAGCAGGAGGTGTCGGCTCGCAAGCCCCCACGAACCAGGCGCAATCGCGACGAAGGCGATCAACGCAGCCAACGCAAGAATCGCCCCCATGAGATGCAGACGAATGCGGCGCGCAGGCACGATCGATTCGAGCGGCCTATGCTGCGCAACGCGCAGCGCATCCTCCGCCAAGAGCTCGAGCAACGGTGCGTGGGCACCTCGACGGCGGAGCGTATCGAGATATGTCGCAAGCCGCCCCTGTTGCTCGGGCAAGTATCGCTCGAAGATACGTGCGTCGTGGCGGCGCAAGACATGCAGCGGAACGAGCACGGCTGCGACGCAGATGGTGCCCAAGGCAACGACGACCGCGACGCGTGCGGTGGCAACAAGCGATGCATTGCTGCTGCGTACCAGCCACGCTGAGAAGCCGACGACGAGAACGAGCAACATCAGCGCGCACAGCAGTGCGCCACGCGCGAGCGTGCGTGCGCGCAGTCGCTGCCGCAGCGTGTTCAAGTAGCGGTCGAGCCGCTCGATGGCGTTCATGGTCTGACCTCACGCCGCACTGCAAGGTGGCGGTTTGCCAGGATCAGCTCCGCAAGCAGCAGCAATGCGGCGATCCACAAGATCGACGGCCCGAGCGATTGACGCTCGCTACGCTCTGCTGTCGACGGAGCAGCCGAATGCTCCGGACGCGCCGGCCGTTGCCGTAGTGCTTGCCAGCGCGCGAGATAGTCGGCGCTGAGCGGCTCGAGGTCGGATTCCCGACGATCGGTGTTCACCGCCAGCCAGCGTGTGCCGTGCGCGCGGCGAATCTCATAGAAGCCGATCTCGCTCGGCAGCAAACGCTCTGCGTTTGCGATGGCCGCCAGCTCCAGCACGCGCTTGCCATTCGGATCGAATATCTGCCCGCCCATCTCCTGGGTCAATCCGGTTGTCACCGGCGTGCCGACGGCGACACTGGCGACCGAGCTGTCACGCCCGATCAAGTACTGCGTTGCTTGGGCTATGAATTGAACGAACACCGGGTGAATCGCGAGATCGTTCCATTGCCGATCGATCGGCGCGGTCATCACGAGCATGCGACCTGCGCCGAGCGCGCGCTCCACGAGGAGCGGCGTGCCGTCGCTGTGTGCGATCAGCACCCTATCGTCGTCGGCGAGATGCACGATGCGTTGCCGGAAGATCCTCACGCCATGCCACTCGGCTGCTTCTCGAAGCACCGGATGGCTGGCATCGACGGCACCGATTCGCTCAAGGCGCGCACGAGGCTTTTCCATCCGCCACGAGGGCAGCAGGGGGTGAGCCGCGTTCGAGGAACCGGGACCCAGCGTAGCGAGCAACGTGCCGCCGGCGGTGAGATACGCTTCGAGGCGAGCGGCCATCCTGCTCGACAAAGAGAAAATGTCCGGCACGACGACGATGGCGTAGTCCTCGAGACGACGATCCGGTGCGAAGCTCCCGGCAGACTCGCGCACGATGCGCACACGCGGCGCGTTGAGCGCGCCGATGGCCGCCGCGAAGTACACAGCTTCGTCGGCATCTGCGTTGGCAGTGAGGAGCAGTGCCTGCGGATCAGCATGCTCGATCACCGCGTAGTAATGATCGTCGTCGACGAGGGCATCGTTCGGCTCGAGTCGCGCTTCGATACGATGCGCTCCGGGCGCAAGCGCCAGCTCGTCGAACACAACGACCCGCTCGACGGCCTCCGCACCCGTGCGTTCCTGTGGCTCGATTGCATCGGAGAGTGCGAATACGCCACCTTCGCCGCGCACTTGCACCTGCTGTGTGGGTGTCCACGCAGGAAGCTGCACGGATCGTCGTGCGTGCTCCTTCCCGTCGATCGACAACACGACCTCACGTCGTTGTGGTTCGCTGGAGGTGCTGCGAACCGCCACGTGCAACACGCGCGTATCGCCCTCGCTCAAGGTCATGCGATCGATATAGACATTGTCGCGTGTGTCACCACTCACGTCGTGTATCACGAGCTGTGCGCCGGCAGGCGGTTCGAGGTCGGCAAAACGCAGCGGACTGCCGGTACGTTGGAAGTCCGACACGAAGTGCAACACCACGGGCGGACGCGGCGTGCGCAACCATTGTTCCGCGCTGCTCATCACGGCACCGAAATCGAGGCGCTCGCGCCCTGGTGTCAGCGTCGTGAGTCGTGCACGTAACGTGCCGACTTCGCGCGCGGGCAGCGGCTCCTGCACGATGTCCATGCGTCGACCGCTTGCACGCACGAGCATCACTTGATCGCTCGTGCGTAGACGGGCAAGCACCGACTCGACGGCATCGATCGCATCTCGCCAACGCTCGCCGTACTGCATGGACAGCGATGCATCCAGCACGATGGCATGCAGACGCGTGCTCGCGGCGAGCACGTTACCGTCGTCCTTTCTCCACAGCGGGCCTGCGAATGCGAGCGTGAGCGCAGCGATCAGGAGAATGCGCAACAGCAGCAACAGCCAATAGCGCAACGTGCGATGCGCGGTGCGCTCGGTTTGGCTCGGCTCGAGCAGCATCAGCGATGGGAACGGGTAACGAACGGGGTTCGCTCGCGCCACCCGGTGCAGCCAGATCGGCATCCCGATCGCAAGCAAACCGAGCAGGAACAGCGGCGCGAGGAACATGACTAGACCTTACGGCGCCTGAACGAGAGATAGCGGCGCAGGGCGCGATCGAGTGGCTCCGCGGTCGAGATCAACACTTGGTCGGCATGAGCTCGGGCAGCGGCTGCACGCAGTGCAGACAAGTGCGCCTCCATCCGCTTGCCGTACTCGGCGGCCAAGTACTCCGGCGCGACGTTGAGCGTCTGGTGCGTCTCGAGATCCTCGAGCACGACGTCTTCACGCCACTTGGGCGCAAGCTCCAGCGGATCGAGCAACTGAAACAGCACGATATCGTGACCTCGATAAGCGAGCGGCTGCACGGCCTTGCTCATCGCCTCCGGATCACAGTAAAGATCCGATATCACGACGACCAGTCCGCGACGCAGCAGATGCTCGCGAAAACGCTGGAAGCAGCCGACCAGGTCCGTGCCGCTACCCGCTTGCACCGAATCGATTGCGTGCACGAGCCCGGACAACGTGCCGGTGCGGCTCGTCGGCGGCCGATAATGACGTACGCGCTCGTCGAAGACGATCAGACCCACTGGATCGTGCTGGCGCGCTGCCAGGTATGCCAGCGAGGCCGCCAGGAACTTGGCGTACTGCAGCTTGGTGACTGGGTGCGAACCGTAGCCCATCGAAGCGCTCGCATCGAGCACGATCGTCACGCGCGTATTCGTTTCGCCCTCGTAGCGTCGGACGTACGTCCGTTCGGTACGCGCATAGACATTCCAGTCGACGAAGCGCGGATCGTCGCCTTCCACGTAAGCCCGATACTCCTTGAACTCCTGGCTGAAACCGTACTGCGGCGAGCGATGCAGGCCGATCAGGAACCCCTCCACTGCAGTGCGCGCGATCAGCTCGAGATTCGCGAGCCCCGCCAGCGTCTCTGGAGGCAGGAGACGCGATGGTGTGATGGCGGCCATGGTTGAGTCCCACCTGCATCGCTAATGTGCGATGACTTCCCGCAGCACGTCATCGACGGTCTTGCCATCGGACTCGGCCTGGTAGTTCGTCAGCACCCGGTGCCGCAGCACGGGTAGCGCGAGCACGCGCAGATCTTCCTCGGTCACGTGATAGCGACCTTCCATCAGTGCGCGCACCTTTGCCGACAGACACAGGAACTGCGTGGCACGTACGCTCGCGCCGTAGCGCACGTACTTGCGCACGGCTTCGGGCGCGTTCGGCTCGGTCGGGCGCGTTGCTCTGACGAGCTCGACCGCACGGCGTCGCATTTCGGTCGACAGCGGCACTTGTCGCACGAGCCATTGAAAGCGGATGATTTCCTCGGCGTTCGTGCAGGGCTCGAGCTGCGGCAACTCCATTCGTGTCGAGTTGCGATCGACGACTTCCATCTCCTCTTCCAGGCTCAAGTAATCGAGCAGCACGTTGAAGAGGAAGCGGTCGAGCTGCGCCTCGGGCAGCGGATAGGTCCCTTCGAGCTCGATCGGGTTCTGCGTCGCGAGCACGAAGAAAGGCGGCGCCAAGATGTGAGTAGCGCCACGGACGGTGACGGAGTGCTCCTGCATCGCTTCGAGCAACGCAGCTTGCGTCTTCGGCGGCGTACGGTTCACCTCATCGGCGAGCACGACGTTCGCGAAAATCGGACCCGGAACAAATGTCCAGCGGCGATGGCCCGTCGTGATGTCCTCTTCGATGATGTCCGTGCCGGTGACATCGGTGGGCATCAGATCTGGCGTAAACTGGATGCGCTTGAACGACAAGCCCAGCACGGACGCCAGCGTGCGCACGAGCAGTGTCTTCGCCGTGCCCGGCATGCCGGTGATCAAACAATGGCCGCCGACGAACAACGTCATGAGCAGATGATCGACCACGTCGTTCTGCCCGACGATTACTTGGCGAACCTGTCTGCGAATCGTTTCGATGCGCTCGTGAAAACACTCGACGAGCGCACGCACATCGGCGTCTTCACGCAGTGGGGGTCCGATTTCGATCATGGCGCACCACGCTCCTCGATCGTTTGAAGTAACAGGGCTTGTGCCGGGCGGAAATGAGGCGCCGCTGCAAGCGCATCGATCAGCTCGCGGCGGCTGTGCTCGTGATCACCGAGCGCGCGTAGGGCGCGAGCCGCACCGAAGTGCGCCACGGGCAAGTCCACGTTCGGCAACGCCTGCAGCACGCGAAACTCTCGCAAGGCCTTTTCGGGTTGTGCTGCGCTCAGCCAGCGTTCGCCGAGCTCCGCATGTATCTCTGGATTCAACGGATCGACGAAATTGAGTGTGGCGAGCACCTCGGTGGCCTCGCTCTCCCGACCTGCGTCGTCGAGCCAACGTGCGAGCTCGCGCAGCGCACCTGGATCCCAACCGCCGGCGGCTCGATACTCCTGCAAAGCCGCTACTGCCTCGCTGCGTTTTCCTGCCTTGTCGAGCGCGCGCGCCAGCAACAGCGCTGGACTGCCCGGACCAACGTGCTCTGGATAGAGCGTCGTCGCGCGGCGGGCTGCCTGGATGGCCTCGTCCCAGTCCTCCTGCTCCACAGCACGCTGTGCGGCCGCGTATGCGTTGCGCCATTCCTCGAAGCTGGCGAGCGTCGTGATGAAACGCTGGCGAACGAACGCGTTGAACTGGCGGTCAAACGCCGCGGGCGCGATGCCAAGTCCACGCTCGATTGCCTGTGCCGTGCTGACATCGTCGGTGAACTGCTGCAGCAGAGACACCAGCCGCTCGAAGCCCCAACGCTGTTCTATGAACAAGCAGACGAGCCCCGACTGAACGTAAGAGACTCGAATCTGCGTCGGATAACTCGGCCGGATAAAGCCGGAGTCGAGATCCTCGATCGGTAAGAGCTTGTTCTCTTGCAGGGCTTGTATGAACTCCGGCGGCACGGCAACGCCCGGAGTAGGGCCAGTGCGCCACTCCTCGAACACGGAAATCCCCTCGCTCAGCCAGCGTGGCACGCGATGATCGGTCGCCTCCAGCGTGAACACGTGCGCCAGCTCGTGCCACAGCGTGCTGCCCCAGTGGAACTCGCCCCGCGGGCGTCCCGATGGGCTGTCCATGGCGATCACGTAGCCAAACGTCACGCCGAGCAAGCCGATGCCGGGTAGCGCCGCCACGCGAACGGCGAAATCGTCGTGGTCGGGGAAGAGCTCGAGCGTGACCGGTTCCTTCAGCGTGAAGCGATAGCGCTGCGCGAACGTCTCGATCGCGGCGCGCGTCAGCTCGAGGACATAGGGCTCGAGCGCGCGCGCCTCGCTGTTGTGCAGGCGCAGCCGCAGCTGGACCGGGCCATTGCGCCCCTCCACGCTCCTCGTGATGAGTGTGAATTCGTCCAGACGATCGAGAAGACGCAAAGAGTTGACGATGATCGGACTGTATGGATCGCCCGAGTAGGCTGTCGTGAGATGCGCGCGCGCTTCGTCGATATTGCCAAGGCGCAGCAGGTTCAAGCCGAGCTCCGCGTGAGCGGACCATAGATCGGGCTCTGCCGCGACTGCCTGTCGTAGCAACTCGGTCGCCTCACGGTACCGCCGTCGCATGATCTCGAAGTGCGCGAGCTGCTCGTAGACGCGGCCGTATCCTGGGTTGTAACGCTGAATGTCCCGCAGCCATCGATCGGGAGCACGCCCGCGCGCTGCCGCGAGCGCGGCGCGCAGCGAATCGACCTCGAGAGGCGCATATCTCTGTTGCGATATCAAACGTTTGGCACGTGCGAGCGCTGCATCGGCCTGCTCGTACTTGCCTTCTTCCAAGTACATCCGAGCCGACAGCAGGTGCGCAGGAATGATCGCGTCGTCGCGCTCGAGCACCTGTTCGACCAGCGGCCGCGCGCCGCCTTCGAAACGCTCGGCAAGCACGCGCGCCAGACCGAGCTTTGCATAGGCATCGTCTGGCGCGATTTCCAGCGCCTCGCGAAAGAGCTCGGCCGCCTGCGCGTGCTGGTGGGTCTGTAGGAAAAGGTGGCCCCAACGTATGCGCTCATAAGTTGCCTGGGGGGCGCTGCCTAAGATTTCTCGAAACAGCTCGTTCGCACGGCGAACGTCGTGCAAGCGCCAAGCAGCCTCCGCCCGCACGATGCCGCTCGACGAGCGCTCCAGGAGCTGCACGTAGCATGCACTGGCTTCCTCGCGACGCCCACGTTCGAGATGCGTGTCGCAGGGGCGTAGCTCCTGCGGCCGGCGTGGATCGTAATCGATCTCGAAAGCCCGCGCGTCCGCGGCGACAAGAAGCAGCAAGCAGGAAACCACGCCTGTGAGCTTGCGTATCATGGGCTCACCTGCAGCGCAGCTTGGCGCGCATCGATCTCTCTTTGCAGCCGGGCGAACTTGACGAGCACAGCTTCCAGCTCGTCGTAATACGCTTCTTCGCCCAAGGCGTCGCGCCGCGCCTTGATCTGCTCGATCTGCTTCTCCAAGGCGGCGCGCTCTTCGAGCATGGCCCTGACCTCAGGATCGCTGGCAAGCAGGGCCGTGGAGCTCAGACGTGCTACCGCGAGATCGCCTGCTGCCTTCTGGCCTTCGATACGTGCGTGCTCCGTTGCCAGCGCGACGTCGGCCTTGAACGAAGCAGCCACTTGCCGTCTTGCGTATTCGTACGCTTCGCTCGCCGTGATGATCTCGTCCTTGTTGCTATCCGCAGCCGGGCTCTTGAGGGCTTCCGCCCAGTACTGAGCGAAGCGTGTTGCCGTCCGCTCACCGCCGCTTTTCGTAGCGGTGATGATCACGCGACCAGGGCCAGCCCACTGCTCGATCGTGGCACCGCTTGCGCTGGTGGTATTGACGATGAGCTGCTCGCGCGCGCGCAGCGCACCGAGCAGCTCACGCAGCTCGCCTCCGGTGATGTCGCGACCAGGAACGTTGAAGCGATATTCCTCACCGTCGTAAGTACCATGACCGATGAGCACCAGCGTTACCGTGTCGTCTTCCTTGACGCGACCCGCTAATGCCTTGAGCTCGCGGCGGATTGCAGCACGCGTTGCCTCTGTTCCGGTCAGCTTCATGACGTGCTCGGGCGCTTCCGCCATGCTCTGTGCAATCGCGGCAATCTCGTCGGCCTGCGCACGAAAGCGTTCCTCGTACTGCGGCTCGCCCCCAAGGCCCGCCACGATGAAGGTATACGAAGCTGCGAATGTCTCGTGGCTCGCGAACAGACCGCAGAGCAATCCGATCACGCAGAATCTTCGCGCCCTCGAAGCGTAGCCACAGCCGGCATACTCGCCGCGAGCGACTCTCATAGCCGACCCCACTTCAGGCGAAGCCCCCATTCCGCGAGTTTGAGCGCAAGCAGCACAAGAAAAACGATCGGGAGATTCCACAACTCCAGCGTGCGTCGCTCGATCACACCCGCCTTCGAATACGGAATAGCCGCGGCAAGGTCGTCCAGGTCATCGAGCGTCCAGTATCGTCCGCCGGTCATCTGTGCCAAACGCTCAAGCACTGCGCGGTGTCGATGCGTGGCGAAGCGCTCGGCGACACCATCGGTACGCACGACGTGCGTGACCGCACCGCCCAGCTCTACCTCATCCTTGCGTGCAACGATCGAGGCGCGGTAGACGCCTGCGCTCGGTGCGTCGATCGCAGCGACGTAGCGACCATCCTTCTGCCCGGAAGCCAGCATCGTCGCGGCGATGGGCTCGCCGTGCTCCGGCACTACTGTCAGTTCGACCCGCGCATCGTTGACAGGTTCGAAGCGCGCGTCGTGCACCTCGGCCTCGAAGACGACGCGCCGTTCGTCTTCGTAGGTCGATCGTTCACTCGTCAACGAGACTTTGCCCGGTGTCTGCGCAACGAGCGCGTGCAGCAGCTGGCGCCAGAAGATCTCGTGGGTGTGATCCTCGACTGGCAGATGCATCTGCCAGCGCAACGTGCTTGCAGTGCCGAGCACGAACGTGGCACCGCGGCCGTACCGTTGCCACACGAGCAGCGGTGAGCGTCCGCGCGAGGTCTGCGCATCGAGCAGCACGATCGCTCCGGGCTTCAAACGTCCGAGGCTCTGGTAGTCGGCCAACGGCGGCAGATTGCGCCACCGATCGACGTTACGTTTGGCGTCGCTGTCCAGGCGCGTGATGGGCGACTGTGCGCCATAGGAAGTCAACGCCACACGAGCTGCACGCTGCACGAACGCGTTGTCGGAGGCGCTCGGTAAGCGCACGGGCAGCAGCTGCGCAAGCTTCGTGTTCTGCCAACCACCCGCCGATAACCCGAACCGTCCTGCGAGCATGAGAACCGAGCCGCCACGCCGATCAACGAACTCGGCGAGCAGTTGATGCTGCTCGGGACTGAGACTGCTCGCTTCGTAGCTCCCGATGATGACCGCATCGTAGGCAAACAGCTCTTCGACGCGCGTCGGGAATCCATCGCGCAGCTCGTCTGGTGAAAGCACGCCTTGACGGTAGAGCTTATTGGGCGTCGTCCGCACGATGCTGGCGAGCCGCAACGAGCGGTCGAGCAGCGCTGCGCGTCGCAGAAACTTGAACTCCCAACGAGGCTCGCCTTCCACGTGGAGGATACTGCGCCGCTCGGCTGGTACATCCACGACGCGCAGGCGCTCGTTGTTCACCAGATTGGTCTCGCCTTCGGCGGCATCGAGCGAAAAGCGCAGCTCGCGTGCGCCCGGCGAGCCGGAGGGCAGATCGAGGTCGACTCGAGTCACGTCGACACTGGTATCGAGGTTGATCACCCGCGAAGCGATCAGTGCCTCGCGATCGAAGACGCGCAGGCGCGTCGTTTCGACGCCTTCGTGCCTGATACCGATGCTCGCGGTGATCGTGGCGCCGGGCGGGGCTGTACGAGGAACGTCGACGTACTCCAGCTCGAGGTCGTTACGCACGATCTCAGGGCCGACCCCGACGGTGTGTATCGGCACCCCATAGGAAGCCAGCTCCGCGAGCTTTTCCTCCGTGAGACTACCACCGTTCTCAGCACCGTCGCTCACCAGCACGATTGCGGCCAGTGGCAAGCTCGCAGCGTGCTGCAGAATGCTCGATATGGCATCGCCAATACGCGTCTGTGGCCCGGGCGGCGGCACCGAAGCGAATGCAGGCAACGGTGCGACGGTGTCAGAGAAACTGAAGAGTCGCAGCTCAAACGTGCGCCCCAAAGGCTGGAGCGCGTCACGCTCGAGCGCCGCAACCGCACGCTGCAGGCGTGAGCGCGCTTCACCGCCGTCAGCCAGCTCGTCCGCAAGCGCCATGCTCGCCGACGCATCGAGCGCGATCGCAAGAACATTCTCGCGGTCGCGTACGCGTTCGACGTTCAGCACGGGACGCCAAAGCAACGCCGCCAGCCCCGCGACAAAGAGCACCTGCAACACACCGATCGGGATGAGCAGTCGCCAACCGAGCGCTCGGCGTCGATACAACGACAGCGCGATCAGCAGCGCTCCGAGCGCGATCAGAGATGCGAGCATCCATAGCGGCCAAGGGCTCGCGAATGCGAACGTACCCGTCCGATAGGCCCACAGTGGATGGGTGAACAGGAGCTCGAACACGATTCACTCATAGAGATGCCAACACGTCGAGCAAGCTCGCAAGCAGCTGCCGTGGCTGGCGTTCATCGTAGGCTGCCCACATTCAGTTTCGCTCGCGCGGCAGCTCGATGCGGCACGGAAAATACGTACCGCCATCCACGCTCATGTGGCGAATGGAACACTCCTCGATGTCGCGCGTAGATATTTCAAAGCGGGCACTCCGTTAGCGGTGCGCGCGTCCATGGGCGGGCTTGCTCCCGATCGTCAGAAAGCCGGAAGGGTCATCTATAGGTGCAGCCATGGCGACGAGTAGCGCGACATTTCACGAAGATCCTGCACAACTGAGTACCGCAACGCTCGACCGGCACCGCGCGCTCGTGTCCATCATGGAGGAGCTCGAGGCAGTCGATTGGTACGATCAGCGCCTCGAGGTTGCGCATGATGAGGAGCTGAGGGAGATCCTGCGACACAATCGCGACGAGGAGAAAGAGCATGCCGCCATGACGTTGGAGTGGCTGCGGCGACACGATCCGGTGTTCGATGCACACCTCCGAAGGTACTTGTTCACCGACAAACCGGTCGTGCTGATCGAGGAAGAGACGGAGCACGGCAATCACACCACCGATGCTGCCGCGGACAACGAAGGCAGCCTTAATATCGGCAGCCTGCGCAACATGGCGGATGCACTATGAACCACCTATTGCGCGAACACGCACCGATTCCCGACACCGCATGGAAAGAGATCGACGCAGAGGCAAAACGCACGCTGCAAACGTTGCTTGCTGCTCGTCGAGTGGTCGACTTCACTGGGCCGCTCGGCTGGCAGGCTGCCGCCGTACCCACCGGTCGTGCGGAGAAGCTTGCGGAGCTCTTGCAGGAAGGCGTGGTGGCCCGCCGCAGACTCTCTCAGCCGCTGATCGAGATGCGCATTCCGTTCGAGCTGTCGCGCGAGGAAATCGACGCCGTCGCTCGTGGAGCGCACGATGCCGACCTCGATCCGCTGCGTGACGCTGCACGCGCTGCAGCAATCGCGGAAGATCGCGCGGTCTTCCAAGGCTATCCCGCTGCCGGCATCGAAGGGATTTTTCCCGCGAGCGCGCAACGTTCGCTCACAATTCCACCTAGTTACGAGCAGTATCCCGACATCGTCGCAGAAGCAACCCATCGCTTGCGCAGTGAAGGCGTCAGCGGCCCTTATGGAATCGCGCTGGGACCTCGCTGTTACACGGGACTGACTCGCAGCACGACCCGCGGTTATCCCATCATCAATCACATTCGTGAGCTGGTCGACGGACCCATCGTCTGGGCTCCGGCGGCAGACGGCGCCGTCGTGCTCAGCCTACGGGGCGGAGATTTCGAGCTCACGGTGGGTCAGGACTTTTCCATCGGTTATCTCGATCACACGAGCACGTCTGTGCTGCTCTACATTCAAGAGACATTCACGTTTCGTGTCCTGTCGCCGGAAGCGGCAGTGCCGCTCGTGTACGCGAAGGAAACCGCGGAGTGAAACGCGTGCAGCGGTCGCCGCCCTAACCACTACGCGGCTTCGTGTCGTACCCGCCCCCATAGAGCCGGCAGGTGAAGTAGGTCCAGGCAGCAAGCGTACCGCTGACAACCGCGAGCACGAAGTGCGAGTCGTCGAAGAGCCGTGCAGCGACGATCATGCAGGCGAGCATGGAAAGCGTCGCTTGCCCGAGCCGCAGCTCCCAGCGATCCACATAGTGCACCCATGCGGCAGCTGCTGCCGCGACTCGCGTGCGGTAGGGATCGAAGCCGAAGACGTGCGAGAAGACGATGTATGAAACGATCCCAGCCATGCTCCATAGTCCGACTCGCGGCACATCCATCTCGATGTCTGCCGCGAGGCTGAAGCCCATTGCGAAGAGAAGAAAGATCGCGCAGGCCGCAAGCGCATGAAAAATCCGTGAGCGCATATTCGTTGTGCTTGAGTGAAAGCGACGAGCATGGCTGCCGGCCACAGGGACAGCTGTTGGAGGCACCGGCAACGACCGTCACGGATGCTAGCAATGGTTGGGCATCGTCGTCTGTAGTGCGATAGCTCTACGGAAAATTGCTTACAAGCCTCTGCGACTGCCGGCGCTAAGTCATGCGGATTGTGTGCCCGACCAACCGCAGCAGCCACCTCGGCCTGCCAGTGCAATTGCAATTTTTCAAGACTCACGCGTGCTGGCTGTCGTACACTTCCCTACAGGCTGGCGGCCTGTACGGACGGAACGAGAACCAACAATGAAGGCATTCCGGCGTTCGCTCGTCGCATTGGGAGTTGCGGCCACTCTGCCGGTCATGCTGCTCGCTGCCGTAGCGGTGTTCTACCTGCTGCGACTGGAGCGCGCTCAGCTGCGGAGTGCGACGCTCGTGCAGGCCGAGCAGATCGTTCAGCTTGCCGATGCGCGCGCCAGCCGTGATCTCGCCGTACTCGAGGTGCTGAGTGCGAGCGTTTGTGGCGCTTGCGACGACTTCGTACAAACTACGCGGCGCGTGCTTGCCAACAATGCTGACTGGGCGCGTGTCACTGTCTTCGACGCGCGCAGCGGTCGCTCACTGCAAAACATCGATGCTTCACAGGCGTACGACGGCCCGAGCTCGCTGCAGCATGCCGAGATGGTCGGGCTCGTCGCAGCAACGAACACTGCAAGGATCGGCCCTGTCGAACGCATTCCGGAGCCGGTGCTGTGGATCTACACACCAGTCGACGAAAAGGGCGAGCTGCGATACGTGCTGGGCGCAGCTATCCGCACGGATGTGTTCCAGACGATTCTGACCGCGGTCGTACCGCATACCGTCACAGCCGCCCTAGTGGATAGTCGCGGCGAGTTCGTCGCCCGATCCATCGATCACGAGCGGTATGTGGGCGCTCCTGCCAGCAGCTCGATGCAAGAGGCGATTGGTAACGCGCCAAGTGGGTTCTATGTCGCAAGGTCGAGCGACGGACAAGAGCACCACAGCGCATACCACACGTCAGAGCGATTCGGCTGGTCGGCGCACCTGGCGCTGCCTGCGCGGCTCATCAAGGTTCCTAGCACGTGGTCCGTAGCGGTTGCTGCGCTCGCAGGGCTCGGTGCAGTGCTGCACGCCGGTATCTTAGTGATTCTCGTCTTGCGCGATATGGCCGAGCGACGCCGCACCGAGGAAGCGATCAGGCAAGCGCAAAAAATGGAAGCGGTCGGACAGCTAACCGGCGGCATTGCGCACGATTTCAACAATCTGCTCACCGCGATCATCGGCAATCTCGACTTGATCAAGGCCCGCACGAAGGAAAACGAACAATTGCAGCGCCTCGCTGTCAACGCGCTCGATGCGGCGCGCCGCGGTGCGAAGTTGGCGGGACAGCTGCTCGCCTTCTCGCGCACGCAGCGCATGAAGATGCGCCGTATCGATCTGCGGCAGCTGCTGAGCGGGATGAGTGGTCTGCTTGCTCAGTCTGTCGGGCCATCCGTCAAAGTGGAAATCGATATCCACCCGGAGGCTCGTACGGTCGTCAGTGATGCCAATCAATTGGAGCTCGCCTTGCTCAATCTGGCGGTGAACGCGCGCGACGCCATGAAAGGCAGCGGGACGCTCTCGATCCGCGCTCGACCGGTCCGCGATGTCGATCCGTCCTTGCCACCTGACGACTACGTCGAGCTGGCCGTCAGCGATACAGGCATGGGCATGTCAGAAGAGGTCAGGGCACGGGCGATCGAGCCGTTTTTCACCACCAAGCCCGCCGGAGAGGGCACTGGGCTCGGGCTCTCGCAAGTGTATGGTGTCGTTCGCGAATCGGGCGGCACACTCCTCATCGATAGCGAGCCGGGACGAGGTACGACGATTCGGCTCATTCTGAGGTCGGGATCCGATCTCGCCGACTCACCCCTGACACAGCCGCACGCAACCCAACCGATACAGACGTCGGGCGCCGAATCACAAATACGTGTGCTCGTCGTCGACGACGACCGGCTGGTGCGGCGTTTCATGGCAGAGTCCTTGCGCAGCCTCGGCTACCAGGTGACCGAAGCGGCAGACGGAAATGCAGCGCTCGAGCAATTGAGAACGGACGCGTACGACTTGCTGATCGTCGATTTCGCCATGCCCGGAATGAACGGCGTGGAAGTCGCACGTGTCGGACGCGAGCTCAGACCCAGCCTGCGCACCTTGATCGTGTCCGGATATGCCGATACGAATGCGCTCGAAAACGCAATCGGCGCACAGCCACAGCTACGCAAGCCATTTAATGTCGCAGAGTTGCAGGCTGCAGTGAAAAACCTTCTCGAAAGTGAGCATCGGTGAGCTCAAGCCGCAGCCAGCTGCCTACTAGGCATCGCACGCGAGGCGCAGATAGGTTGTAATCGCGGGTCTCGAACGGCACCCTCGCGCTAGCAGAGTGCCCTCCACGATCCACACCGAACGTTCTTCGCTGATTTTCTATGCCCTACCACACGCAGGAATCGAACGATGCAGTGATTCTTCAGCCGAAATCCCCGCCCACTGCGGCGGTGATCTGGCTGCACGGACTGGGTGCGGACGGCTACGACTTCGTGCCGATCGTCGAGGAGTTGCAGCTCCCATCGCAGATGGCGGTCCGATTCGTGTTTCCGCATGCACCACGACGACCGGTGACCATCAACAACGGCTATGTCATGAGGGCGTGGTACGACATCCTGAGCCTCGACCTCACCGGCAGAGAAGACGCCGCCGGGGTGCGCGACTCGGAGATCATCGTCCGTCGCTTCATCGACGCCGAAATCGCTGCTGGAATCGCGACGAACCGCATCGTGGTCGCGGGTTTTTCGCAAGGCGGTGCAATGGCGCTTCACGCCGGCTTGCGCTATCCCGAGCCGCTCGCAGGCATCCTCGCGTTGTCCACGTACCTGCCGCTGCGCGACACATTCGAGCGCGAAGCGACGGCGGCTAACCGTGACACCCCGATACTGATGTGTCACGGCAGCCACGATCAGGTCGTCCCGGAGCTTGCGGGACGCCTCTCTTACGAGCATCTGAAAGGTCTGGGATACCAAGTGGAATGGAAGAGCTATCCGATGGCACACCAGGTCTGTATGGAAGAAATCGCCGATGTTTCCGCTTGGTTGCAACGACGTTTGAAGAGTGTAGGCCGTGAGCTCTAGGCTGTAGCGAAGGACGCACAGTGTACGCGCCCTTCCCTGTTCCCTGCCCCATGCCTGCGACGAAGCGTGCGATCCGCACGATCGGCCGATGTTCTTTCGTCCTCACGTTGTTTACAGTGCGTCACAGGCCGTAGCCTGCCGCGGGCGGAGCTCCTCGCGCAGATGACACTGCTCGATCTGAAGAAGAATCGTGACCTGCTGTTCTGGTCGCTGCACGCGCTCGGCTGGGTGGGCTATGCCATTTCCCAGTATCTGGGCGCGCTGCTGTACGGCAAGCCGATCGAGTACACGCAGGTGATCGTGATCATCACCGTCTGGGGCTTCATCGTCAGTGCGCCGCTGCGCCAGATCTGCCGCTGGCTATGGCGGCGTCCGTTCAAGATCCTCATTCCAGTGGCATTGATCATCGCCTATGTGGTGGCGCTTGCGTGGCGCGTCGGTGCGAACTGGGCCTATCAGCGCTACGATCCTGATTGGCAGATCAACTACTGGACCGAGCTATTCACCGGTGCCATTCAGGCCACCTACCTGATCGCCTGCTGGATGGGCCTGTACTTCGGCGTCAAGTACTACGAGTCGATGCAGCAGCAGCGCGAAGCAGCCCTACGTGCGTCGGCGCTCGCGCAAGAAGCACAGCTGAAGATGTTGCGGTACCAGCTCAACCCACACTTCCTGTTCAATACGCTGAATGCCATCTCGACGCTGATTCTCGACAAGCGCAACGCGACAGCCAACGCCGCAGTCACTGGGCTTTCGGAGTTCCTGCGCTACACGCTCGATCAGGATCCCATGAAGAAAGTCACCGTGGCGCAGGAGATCGAAGCGCTCGATCTGTATCTGAACATCGAGAAGATGCGCTTCGGCGATCGGCTCAGGATCGACTTCGCCATCGAGGATTCTGCCACCGATGTTCTGATGCCTAGCTTGCTGCTGCAGCCGCTCATCGAGAACGCGATCAAGTACGCGGTATCCCCGCGAGAGGAAGGCGGCCGCATCCGCATCGGGGCCCATCTCACGGGCGGGATGCTGCAGCTGGAAGTATCGGACGACGGGCCTGGGTTAAGAGACACGTCGCGACTCAAGAATGGTCGCGGTGTCGGCATTCGCAACACGTGCGAACGTCTTCGTGTGCTGTACGGCGAAAATGGACAAGTCAGCGTCACGAACACTCAGCCTGGTTTGCGCGTCGCACTCACGTTTCCGGCCGAGCGGGCGACGCCGCGCGAAACCACGCCGATGACGGAACGCCATCCTTTCGAGGCACTGCCTGGCATGGAGCACGCGGCTCGCAGCATCGACCGCGCCGGCGCTTCCGGCCCAAAAGGGTCACTATAGAGGATGGGCGACCCGATGAAGGACACCGCGATCAGAACGATCCTCGTCGACGACGAGGAGCTTGCACGCCGAGGCATTCAAATCCGGCTGCAGAAACATCCCGACTTCGTCGTCGTCGCCGAATGCGCTAACGGACGCGAGGCGCTCGAGGCGATCGCACGCGAGACACCGGACCTCATGTTCCTCGACATCCAGATGCCCGGGCTATCTGGATTCGATGTGCTCGCGCGCATTCCTCACGAATCGCTGCCGCTGATCGTGTTCGTGACCGCGTACGATCGGTACGCCCTGGACGCCTTCGAAGCTCAGGCGCTCGATTATCTACTGAAGCCAATCAATGACACGCGCTTCCTGCAAGCAATCGCACGCGTGCGCGCACAGATCGAGGCGCGTGCCGCACTCGGACAAAGGCAGAAGCTGATGGACCTGATCGCCTCGACGCAGGGTAGGGGCGCGATCGATGCCGACCTCTTGAGAGAGCACTTGAGCACGCCAGCACCACCGAAGCGCTATCCGCAGGTGCTGCCCATCCGAGAGAGCTCTGGCACGGTGCTGCTCGAAGTGCATACGATCGATTGGATCGATGCGGCGGGCGACTACATGTGTATCCACGCCGATGGCCGCACGTATGTGCTGCGCGAGACGATGAAATCGCTCGAAGCGATTCTCGATCCGGCGATCTTTCAGCGCGTCCATCGCTCGACGATCGTGAACGTCAACCGCGTAAGGCGCCTGCGTCCGCACACCAACGGGGAGTACTTTCTTGCGCTGGACAACGGACAGGAGATCAAGCTCAGCCGATCGTATCGCGATCGTGTCGATCAGCTCCTGCAGCGACGCTAGCCGCTTCGCCTTGCGCGCGCTTGCCGCGCGACACCCACAGCGGGTGGCTGAACACGACAGCCAGGATGATAAGGACTCCAAGGTAGAACGTCGGTGCAAGCTCGCGTTGCTCGCCGAGCAGAACAATCGCCAACACGATTGCGTACACTGGCTCGAGATTGACGGCAAGGGAGGCGGAAAACGCGCTGAGCCGTCGCAGCGCAACCAAGGAGAGCGCAAACGGAAGCAAGGTGCAGCCCACTGCGAGGGCAATGAGCAACAGCGCATCCTGCCACCCCGGGAGCACGAACACAGACGTGCTCGGCGATAATACCGATCCGAACAGAGCGAGAAATGCTGCGCCGGCTCCTATTTCGATGCCGGTCACCGTGAGCACAGGCGAGCTCCCGATGTAACGCTTGTTGAGCGAGCCGAAGATCGCGACGAAGAAAGCCGATAGCGTTCCGACGAGAATACCAAGCCGCATCTGTGTCGGCGTGCCGCCGGTGACCATGGCGACACCCGGAATCACGGCGAGCCCGAAGAGAACTTCCACCGGATCGATACGACGCCTCGCAAGCATCGGCTCCACGAAGGCAGTGAATACGGGCGTGAGTGCCATGCAGGTGGCGGCAACGGATGCGTTAGACAATTTGACCGAGCCGTAGAAGGTCAGCCAATGTAAGGCGACAAAGGTGCCGATGCCGGCGTATGTCGCAAGGAGGCTCCGCTGCATGGCTGGCAGCCCCCGCCAGAACGCCGGCACGAGCAGCAACAGGGCGGCAACGAGCACCATGCGCCACCACACGAGGGGGAGCGCGGCCAGCGAGATCAGCTTGCCGAGAATCGCAGTAAAGCCCCACAGCACGACGCAGATGTGAATCTGCAGAAGCGCGCGGCGGTGGGTTGTGGGCATGAGCTCCGATCAATAAGCCTTCGCCCACACGACCCGTTGAGGGCTCGGCTTACCCGTGAAGGGACACGTGCCAGGCTCGCTTTTCTCCAGCGGGATGCACCGCACGGTCACGCCGAGATCGTCCTTGATGCGCTGCTCGAGCTCGACCTCACCGCTGAAGTGCGTGAGCGCAAAACCGCCGTGGATCGGTGTCGGCGCGTTCTCCGGTGCCGGCGGCGCAGTAAAGAACTCATAGAATGCGTCCTTGTCGTCGATCAGATGTGTATGTTGCTCGCGGAAACGACGAGCGCGCTCGAGCAATGCATCCTGGATTGATTGCAGCACGTTCGCGATGTTGGCCACGAACTCGGCGCGGGGGATGCTTTCCTTGTCCCTCGGGCCCCGGTCGCGTCGACCGACGAAGAGCGCATCTTTCTCGAGATCGCGCGGTCCGATCTCGATACGCACCGGCACGCCTTTCTTGATCCAGCTCCAGACCTTCTCCCCGCCGCGCTCGTCGCGGTTGTCGACGTGGACTCTCACCGGGCGGTCCGCGTAGCGCATCGCCCGGAGCTCGTTCGCGACGCGGTCGCAGTACTCGAGCACGCGCGAGCGATCCTGCTCGGACCGATGGATCGGCAGAATGACGACTTGCGTGGGTGCAAGCCGCGGCGGAAGAACCAAGCCGTCGTCATCGGAGTGCGTCATGATGAGCGCACCGATCAGGCGCGTCGACGTGCCCCAGCTCGTGGTCCACGCGTACTGATGCACGCCGTTCTGGTCGAGGAAGCGGATCTCGCTCGCTTTGGAGAAATTCTGTCCGAGGAAGTGGCTGGTGCCGGCCTGCAGCGCCTTCCGGTCCTGCATCATGGCCTCGATGCAGAACGTGCGTTCGGCGCCCGGGAAACGCTCGCCTGCGGTTTTCTCGCCTTTGATCACCGGCATCGCCATCCATTGCTCGGCGAAGGTGGCATACACCTCGAGCATGCGCATCGTTTCTTCGAGCGCCTCTTCTCGCGTTGCATGAGCCGTATGTCCTTCCTGCCAGAGAAACTCGGCAGTTCGTAGGAACATGCGCGTGCGCATTTCCCAACGCACGACGTTGGCCCATTGATTGATGAGCAGCGGGAGATCGCGGTAGCTCTGCACCCAGCGAGCAAAGGCATCGCCGATGATGGTCTCGGAGGTGGGTCGTACGACGAGCGGCTCCTCGAGCTCGCCCACCGGCACGAGCTTGCCCTCAGCGTCCTGCTGCAGCCGATGGTGGGTCACGACGGCGCATTCCTTGGCGAAACCTTCGACGTGAGCGGCTTCCTTCTCAAGGAAGGACAAGGGGATGAAGAGTGGAAAGTACGCGTTCTGATGCCCCGTGGCCTTGAACATGTCGTCGAGCACGCGCTGGATGTTCTCCCAGAGCGCATAACCCCATGGCTTGATGACCATGCAGCCCCGCACGGGCGAGTTCTCGGCGAGGTCAGCTGCGCGAATGACTTGCTGGTACCACTCGGCGTAGTTTTCGTCCCTAGTCGGGCTGATCGCAGTCCTGGGAGTCGTACTCATCGGTCGAAACGCTGTCGGGTGAAAAAGAAAGCGCGAATTAGACCAGATTTCCCAGCGCTCCGCGCGTGTGGGAGATCGGGGACTGGAGAGCGGAGGCTGGAGGTCGTGATAAGCGCGCGGCCGGCTTCTTCGGCTCCAGTCTCCGGTCTCCAGACCTCGGTCTACAGTCTCACATCCACCACCAACACCGTGACGTTGTCGTGGGCGCCGTGGGCGAGCGTCTCTCGAATGAGGGAGTCAGCGCACTGCTCGGTCGTGCCTTGCGCGAGCAGCGCCGCGATCTCCGCATCGGTGAGCTCATGGGTGAGCCCGTCGGTGCACAGCAAGTAGCGATCGCCGGGACGCACATGATCACGGCGCACATCGAGCGCCAGGGTCGAGTCGCCGCCGACGGCACGCGTGATCGCATGACCGGTCTGCAACGACTCGTGCAGATTGAGCTCGGCGGCCAATGTGTGATCGGTGGTCAGCCGCGTCAGCTCGCCGTCGCGGTACCGGTAGATCCTGCTGTCACCGGCCCAGATCGCCGCGCACTTGTCGTCGCGCACGAGCAGCACCGCGGCCGTGCTCCCGCTCTGTACTGGATTGATGAGACGAACTGCGGCCTTGTACAGGTGTCGATTGACAGCTGCGAGGCGCACCTTGATCGCGGTGATCGTCTCGTCGAATGGGGCCGACGCATCCAGCTCATCCAGTGCACGGCAGACCATACGACTGGCCACGTCGCCGTCGCGATAGCCGCCCATGCCGTCCGCCACTGCCCAGACGCCAAGCGCATCGAGGGCGATGAAGGAATCTTCGTTGTTGGCCCGTACGTTGCCGACGTGCGTGCGGCCTGCCGAGACAAGCGCGCCTTCACGGTCCATGTTGCTTTCCTCGTCCGAGCGCTTGTCCATGGGCGTGCTGGTCGATGCGAGTCTCACCTAAGCGCCTTGAGCTGCGCGAGCTGCTCTTCATATGCTCGCGCGAGCTCGCGTCGGAAAAGCTCGTGACGCGCGACCTCGTCGTCGCCCATGGCTTCGTAGTATCGTTCCCGATACAAATCCCAATAACGAAACTTTGCGAGAACGCTGAAAAACATGCCCTTTTTCAGCTGACGGCCGAACACGCCTTCCAGCTGTTCAGGATCGAGCCGCGCGAGCAAGGCCTCACCGGCCAACCTGGATGCGGCCCACAATGCGTCCTGATGATCGCGCAGATCGCGCAAGACTTCATCGAGCGCCGCGAGCGGCGCACAAGCAGCAGGGTCGCGCTCCGTGAGTAGCTGATGCAGCGCTTCGTCCACGTGGGAGCATTGCTCGAAGGGATTGCGCCGAGTCGTTTCGCTGTCCCTGTCCTGGAGCCCGAGCTCGCCTTCGATCTGGCGCCGAGCCCGTGATGCATCCACGATTCCCTGTAACGCCCGTCTCAAGAGAGTGCCGAGCACGTGTGCAGTGTCGCTGCTTGCCTCGAGCCGCTCTAGGCCTGCAGCTCGCAGCATCGCAGTGAAGAGGTCGGCATTTTCTGCTTCGCCGCACGAGCGCCGCGCGGGATGGAAAGCAGCCGGCCCAGCATGGGCGCCGAAGACATCGTTCAGCAACGAGCCATCGAACAGATCATGCCGAGGCTCGGTCTCGCGGTCGTCGCGAATAGAGACTTCGACCTCAAACGTGTCGATGTACAGCCTGTCGCCATCACGCAGCGGATAGGGCTGCCCCTTTGGGAGACGATTGTCGAGCGAGTTGATGTAAACGCCGTTCGTGCTCGTATCCTCGATGTAGTAGGTGCCGTTGATGTAACGTATCAAAGCGTGTCGGCCCGACACGTACGGATCAGCGAAGATCCAATCATTGTCGGGGTAGCGGCCGATCGTGCCGCCCGTCGCCTTGAAAACCTTCCTACTCTCGGCGCCCAAGTCCTGCGCCCGTTCCCCGACAACTTGCAGTGTGAGAATCATGCTCGTTGAGCGTTCATCCGGGATCATGCGCCTTGCGCGCTCAATGCCAAGCTTGGCGAGCGCCATGACGGGCGCTCGCACCTGAGGCGCGTGCAACACGCTGTCCGAAGGACTCCTCAGACTTTCAAACGATGACCGCTGAAGTGGGATGAGCATGCCGGCGCCTCGCGCGAGGGGCAGTCCCGAACCGAGCGCAATGAGCCCGACCCCACGTTTTCTATCGTCACCGCTGCAAGCTTCGCAGTATCGACCGGAAGTCCGCAAGAGAGTTTACGATTGCATACTGCGCTGCAGCCCGGCATGACAGCGTGAGACATCCTAAGCTAACTATTGGTCTACATACCCTGGAGGAAGGGGTGAAGCGCATCGGCTCTTTGCTTGTACTGTGTCTCGTCGTGGCCGCTCCCGCGGCACATGCGTCCACATCGCTCGTCACAGAGGGATTCGTGAACGCGCCTGTGGCGGAGGTCTGGCGGATATTCACCACGTCGGAAGAATTGCCCAAGCTCGGTGTCGCACAGGGTCAGGTGGACCTGCGATTAGGCGGCCAGATTCGCACCCACACCGATCCCAAAGGCATGCTCGGCGATGCCGAAACGAGCATCTACGAGATCTTGGCTTACGAGCCCGAACGCATGCTGGCCGTGCGCCTGCAGCGCGCGCCCGCCAGTTTTCCCCATCGTGACGCGCTGGAGCGCCTGTGGACGGTGCTGTATTTCACGCCCTCGGGCGCCGACATGACGCACGTGCGCATCGTCGCGCTGGGCCTCGATGACGAACCGCGCTGGAACGCCGCGCGGGCGTACTTCGAACGGCACCATCGCTGGACGCTCGATCATCTTGCGAAGCAGTATTGGCCCCAGTGCGCACGTTGTGCGCTCGAGGAAGCAGAAGAAGAAATGGAGCCGTAGCAGGACAGGCACATGGACCGCAAGTTCATCGAAGAGAATCGCATCGTCGAGCGCTACCTCACCGGTGAGCTCACGGTGCGGGAGGCTCGCGAGTTCGAGCGCTACTGCCTGGAGCATCCTGACTTCTTGAATGGGCTACCGATCCCGGTACGGCTGAAGGCGCGTCTCGCGCGGCAACCCGCAGAGCACAGCGAGACCGGAATGTTCCAAACCATTCCTTCGAGCACCACCCGCGCCGTGCTCGATGCGGCAGACGAAGGTCTCGACGAGGACGAAGAAGACTCGAACGCCCGCAGCAAGCTGTTCTCGGAGCGGATCATCACTCGTGCGCTGCTGGTCGGGCTTGCGGTGGCATTCCTCGCCACGCTGGCAGGCTACGTGACGTCCGCGCTGCGTGCCAGCGCGCTCGCGGAGCAGCTGCAAGCGCTCGAACGTGAACTAGAGGAGCGGCGCATACAGCCGCCGGGAAGCGTTGCGACCGTGCGCACGCAGCCCGTCAAGCTGCGACCCGAGGAGCCGACCATGCACCTCGGTCGGCTCACGCCGGCACAGCTACTGGAGCTGCACGTCGATGTGTCCGAGAGCAAAGCGAATCAGTTTCAGATCACGATCGACAAGGTGAACGAGGGACGCCTGATGCAGATTCGGCGGGTGGCGCGTGATTCGAACCGCGAGCTACGGCTTGCGTTCAACTCGTCTGCATTCGGACCAGGCGAGTATCTGCTGCGCCTCGACGCATATGACTGGCGCGGACAAGCGCGCGAGTACGGCTGGATCCGTGTAAGGCTATAAGGGCTGGGGGGCGGCAGCCGCGGACGTGCGCTGATGTCCCTGGAGGTTGAAAGCCCGCACACGACACTTGCTTGGACCTGATCAGGAGTTGATTGACCTCCAGCCTATCCTCGTAGCAGTGTCTCGATCGGCGGATGATTCACGACCGAGCGAGCCGCCAACGTGCCACAGGTGCCGACGAGCGCCGCACCCGCAAGCAGGCCCACTCCCCAGACGGTTACGTCCAGCGAATAATCGAGATTGAAGATGCGCGTAGCCAGAAAATAGCCCGCCGCCGTCGCACCGACCGCTGCGAACGCTCCTGCCAGCAGACCCAGCACCGCGAACTCCGCCGCGACACCTTGCAGCACAACACTGCGCCGTGCGCCGAGTGTGCGCAGGATCGCGCTCTCGTATCTGCGTTCGTCGCGGGTGGCCTGAATCGTCGCGAGCAACACCGTCAGACCGGCAAGGAGCGTGAAGCCGAACACGTACTGCACGGCAAGCGATGCCTTGTCCATCACACCGCGAACCTGCGCGAGGATGGCATCGATGTCGATTGCGGTGACCTCCGGGAAGGTTTTCATGAACTCGAGCATCACGCCCTTGCGCTCGCTGGGCACATGTACGCTCGTGATGTACGTGCCGGCCTTGTCGTCGAGAACGCCAGGAGAGAAAACCATGAAGAAGTTCGGCCGGAAGCTATCCCACTGCACCTTGCGAAAGCTCGCGACCTCGACCGTCACGTACTCTCCTGCGATGTCGTAGGTGAGCCGATCGCCGAGCGCGAGCCCGAGTGCTTTGGCGAGCTCGATCTCCACTGAGACACGTGCCGGGCCACCGTCGCCCGATCGCCACCACGTCCCCTCCACGAGTGTGTTGTCTGCTTGCATCGTTTCAGACCAGGTGAGGTTGGCTTCGCGCTCCACGAATTCTCGTCCCCGATCGGTCGGGAATTCGATGTCCGAGACAGAGCGATCGTTGATCGCAACGAGGCGAGCTCGCACCATTGGCACGAGCTCCGGCGGCGTGAAATCGCGCTCGCTGAAAAAAGCACGCACGGCCTCGACCTGCTCTGGGCGAATGTTGATCATGAACTGATTCGGCGCGTTCTCGGGCAGGCTTGCGCGCCACTCCTGCATGAGATCGCCGCGCACCACGCTGAGCAGGAGCAACACCATGAGGCCCAGCCCGAATGCAACGATCTGGATCACGCTGTCGCGTCCACGGCGCGCGATGTTCGCCATGCCGTAGCGCCACGCGACACCGACATTCGCGCGCAATCGGCCTAATGCAAGCACCAGCAGCCAACCTGCGCCTGCCAGCACAGCGAACGTGACGAGCGCCGCGCCGAGCACATAGAACAGCAGGCGCATGTCACGGATCAACCAGGCGAGCAACGCGATGAGCGCTGCCGACGCGGTGCCGTACACGGTGGCGTAACGCAACGGTGGAGGCTCGAGGTTGCGACGCAAGACGCGCGCCGGGGGCACGTGGCGCAGCTGCAGCAGCGGCGGTAGCGCGAAGCCCACCAGGATCAACAGCGAGGTCATGACGCCCAGCCATCCGGCGCTCAGCGCAGGTCTCGGCAGTTCGCCGCGCACCAAGTCCCTCAACAGGTATGCGATCCCTTCCTGTGCGCCATAGCCGATGAGCGTTCCGACGATGCCCGCGCCCAGCGCCATCATCGCGAGCTCGAGCACGCTGATCGCGAGCACCAATCGCTGCGGCGCGCCGAGGCTTTTCATCAACGCGACAGTATCGAGGTGGCGCACGACATAGCGTCGCGCGGCAATCGCGACGGCGATCGCCGCGAGTAGAACTGTCACCAGCCCCGACAAGCTCAGGAAGCGTCCGGCACGCTCGATGGCCGAGCGGATCTGCGGGCTCGTGTCGCTGATGTCGGCCAATCTTTCCGTCGCCTTCTTGCGATTGATGAGCAACTCCTTGAAAGCGCGCACACGCGTCGCATCACCTGCGAACAAGAAGGCATACGAGACGCGGCTACCCTCTTGCACGAGCCCGGTGGCCGGAACCTCGTCCAATCGCATGAGGAGCGTGGGAGCAAGATCGACGAACTGCGATCCTTGATCCGGTCGGTAGGCAAGCACACGCGCGACGACGAGCTCGGTGTGACCGACCTGAATGCGGTCGCCTATCTTCGCGTCGAGCTGCGCCAGGAGACGTGCCTCCAACCAGGCTTCGCCAGGCCGAGGGATGCCGTCTGCCTCCTGAGCCGGACCGAGAGGCACGTCTGCGATGCGCACGCGCCCTCGCAGCGGGTAGTCTTCGGACACGGCACGAATCGCACTCAGCGCGCTCGCCTCGCCCTTCATCACGACGCTTGGAAAAGTCGCCAGCTCGGCCGTGGCAAGCCCAGCTCGATGCGCTAATGCCAGATATTCGCGATCGAGCGGAGAGCGCGATTGCAAGCGCAGATCTGCCGCGAGCACCTCACTAGCTTGCTGATCGACAGCACGAGCAACGCGGCTGGTGAAAAACGCCACGGCCGTGAGCCCGGCAACCGCCACGAGCAATGCGAGCACGAGCACGCGCAGCTCACCCGACTTGGCGTCGCGAGCAAGCGCTTGCATCGCAAGGCGTAGCGCCTTCATGCACGAATCCTTCCGGCTTCGATCCGCACCGTCCGGCTGCAGCGGCGCGCGATCGCGGGATCGTGCGTCACGACGACGAGCGTGGTCCGTGCAGCGGCGTTGAGGTCGAACAGCAGCTCGATGATGCGTTCTCCGGTGATGGCATCGAGGTTGCCGGTCGGCTCATCGGCAAACAGGATCGCCGGCTGGGTCACGAAGGCGCGCGCAATCGCCACACGCTGCTGCTCGCCGCCAGACAACTGGCGCGGGTAGTGCTCGAGGCGTTCCGAAAGATTGACCTGTGCCAGCGCGTTCGCGGCAGCTTCGCGTGCGTTCGCCTTGCCCGCCAGCTCGAGCGGCAGCATCACGTTCTCGATCGCAGTCAAAGAGGGAACGAGATGAAAGCTTTGGAACACGAACCCGACATGATTCGCGCGGACCGCGGCCCGTCCATCTTCATCGAGCGCCGTGAGCTCGTGCCCGTTTAGCCACACGCGGCCAGATGTCGGCTCATCGAGGCCGGCAAGCAGCGCAAGCAACGTCGACTTCCCCGCGCCGGATGCGCCGACGATGGCAACGGTCTCGGCCGGTTCGATTTCCAGGTCGACGTCTGCGACTATGGTCAGTGTTCCCTCGGGACTGCTAACCTGTTTGGTGATTTTTTCGGCTTTTAGTACCGGTTCGGCGATGCGCATGTCGGCTCTGAGGTCTCCGCGCGGACGGATCTATCGGATCGGGATCCTGTTCATCGGGCTTGCGCTGGGGCTGCTCGTTCATGCGCAAGCGAGCGAAAACAAACCAGTCATATTGATCGTCGGGGACAGCCTGAGCGCTGGGTACGGCATCGATGTGCAGGCCACATGGGTCGCATTGCTCGAACGCAGGCTGGTCCAGGAAGGTTACGGTTACCGCGTCGTGAATGCTAGCGCGAGCGGCGAGACGACCGGAGGTGCGCGCGCACGGTTGCCACGCGCGTTGCAAATTCACCGTCCGCGCATCGTCGTGCTCGAGCTCGGCGGCAATGATGGTCTCAGAGGACTGCCCCTGGGACAGATCAAGGCGAATCTCGATGCCCTCATCGAGGGCTCGAAAGCAGCTGGAGCGAAGGTCGTGCTGGTCGGCATGCGCATACCCCCCAACTACGGGCCGGCGTACGCAGAACGCTTCCACGCGCTCTATGGCGAGCTCGCAAAGAAGCACGGCATCGCGCACGTCGATTTCTTCTTGGAAGGCGTGGCGCTGGATGAAACTTTGATGCAGCCGGACGGCATCCATCCTTCGGCCGCTGCGCAAGGTAAATTGCTCGACAATGTCTGGCCCGCCCTGCGCGCAACACTCGAACAAGACGCCCGCGAAAGAAGCGCAAGTAATTAGGGGGACTCGTGGAGAAAATCTGGCTCAAGAATTACCCGCCCGGTGTACCGGCCGAGATCAACCCGGCTGAGTATCGCTCGCTCGTCGAGATCCTAGAGGAAAGTTGCCGGCACTTTGCGGATCTGCCGGCATTCACGAGCATGGACAAGACGGTCTCGTACGCGCGGTACGACGAGCTGTCGCGGGATTTCGCTGCCTGGCTGCAAACGCACGCGCAGCTCGAGAAGGGCGATCGCATCGCCATCATGCTGCCGAACGTGCTGCAGTATCCGATCGCGTTGTTCGGCGCGTTGCGCGCGGGGCTCACGGTCGTGAACACGAACCCGCTCTATACGGCGCGCGAGCTCGAGCATCAGCTCAAGGACTCCGGCGCCAAGGCCATCGTGATCTTGGAGAATTTCGCCCACGTCCTGGAAGAGGTCATCGATCGAACCGAGCTCGAGCACGTGATCGTGACCGCAATGGGCGACTTGCTCGATTGGCCGAAGTCCCTGCTCGTCAACGCCGTCGTCCGTCACGTTCGTAGGCAAGTCAAACCGTGGCGCTTGCCGCAGGCGATCCCGTTCAAGCACGCGCTCATCCAAGGACGCTTCGCGACGTTTCAGCCCGTACCGCTCGATCACGAGGACTTGGCGTTTCTTCAGTACACGGGCGGAACGACGGGCTTGGCAAAGGGCGCGATGCTCACACACCGGAACATGGTCGCGAATGTGCTGCAATCCGCGTCGTGGATCGGCACCAACATCAGACCGGGCCGCGACACCATCATCACCGCCCTGCCGCTCTACCACATCTTCGCCCTCACCGCGAATTGGAGCGTCTTCATCAAGTTCGGCGCGCACAACATTCTGATCGCCAACCCGCGCGACTTCAGCGCGTTTGTGGGCGAGCTGAAGAAATACCGCTTCAGCTACATCAGTGGCGTGAACACGTTGTTCAACGCGCTGCTGCACACCCCTGGGTTCTCCGATGTGGACTTCAGCGAGCTGCGCATCACGCTCGGCGGCGGCATGGCGGTGCAGCGCTCGGTCGCAGAGCACTGGAAACGTGTGACTGGCAATGTTCTGACGCAAGCCTGGGGGCTGACGGAAACCTCGCCGGCTGCGTGCATCAATCCGTTTGGAATCGATTTCAACGGTTCGATCGGGCTACCCATTCCTTCGACCGAGATCAGCATCCGCGACGAGAACGGCAACGAGCTACCCATCGGCGAAGTAGGCGAGATCTGCGTGCGCGGTCCACAAGTGATGCGTGGCTACTGGAATCAGCCGGAGGAAACAGCCGCGGTGATGTTCGACGGCTGGCTGCGCACCGGCGACATCGGCCGCATGGACGAGCACGGTTTCGTCTATATCGAGGATCGCAAGAAGGACATGATCCTCGTATCCGGTTTCAACGTCTATCCGAACGAGGTCGAGAGCGTGGCGGCGACGCACCCAGGCGTGCTGGAAGTCGCGGCGGTCGCGCAGCCCGATGAGCGTTCGGGCGAAGTCGTGGCGCTATTCGTCGTCAAGAAGGATCCAAACGTCACGGAACAGCAGATCATCGAGCATTGCCGCAAGGAGCTGACCGGCTACAAAGTGCCGAAGCACGTGTACTTCCGCTCGGAGCTCCCCAAGTCGAACGTCGGCAAGATCTTGCGACGCGCGCTCCGCGACGAGCTGCGCAAGCAGCTCGTCGCGGAGACCGACACTACCCCGCAGCGTCGCGATGGTACTGCGGGCTAAGCTCGTGCACGGCAGCGATCATTGCGGCCACGTGCTCTGGCGGCACACCCGGATGGATACCGTGGCCGAGGTTGAATACATGGCCGTGGCCGTGCCCGTAGCTCGCGAGCACACGCGCAACCTCTTCGCGAATGCGTGTCGGCTTGGCATACAGACAATTCGGATCGAGGTTGCCTTGTAGCGCCACTCGGTCCGCGACCGCAGCGCGTGCGTCGCGGAGGTCGGTCGTCCAATCCACTCCGAGCGCGTCGCAACCTGTATCGGCCATCGCCGCCAGCCAGGCGCCACCTCCCTTCGTGAAGAGAATCACCGGCACGCGCCGTCCCTCGTGCTCGCGCGTCAGACCACTGACGATCCGCGCCATGTAATCGAGCGAGAACGTCCGATACTGTGCCGGCGTCAGAACGCCGCCCCACGTATCGAAGAGCATGACGGCTTGCGCTCCCGCAGCGATCTGCGCGTTGAGATATGCGCAGGTGCTCTTGGTGAGAAGGTCGAGCAGCGCATGCAACGTCTGCGGCTCGTCATACATCATTCGCTTGATGATCGAGAATTCGCGCGAGCTGCCGCCCTCGACCATGTAGGTGGCGACAGTCCAGGGGCTGCCTGCAAAGCCGATCAGGGGCACGCGACCTTGGAGCTCACGGCGGATGAGACGCACCGCATCCATCACATAGCGCAGCTCCGTCTCGGGGTCGGGAACACCCAAGCGCTCGACGTCCTGCTTCGAGCGCACAGGCCGCTCGATACGCGGACCTTCGCCCGTCTCGAAAGTAAGACCAAGTCCCAGCGCATAGGGGATGACCAAGATATCCGAGAACAGGATCGCAGCATCCAGCGGGTAACGCTCGATGGGCTGCAACGTGACCTCGCAGGCCAGCTCCGGCGTGGTGCAGAGCTTTAAGAAGCTGCCGGCGCGGGCGCGCGTGGCCCGATACTCCGGCAGGTAACGGCCTGCCTGACGCATCATCCACACGGGAGTGCGTTCGACCGGCTGGCGTAGCAGCGCGCGCAACAACAAATCGTTCTTCAACGAGCCGTCCTCCGCGAAAGTGCAACGACTATTGTCGCACACGTGCGCGAGGATCAGCTGCGTTTGGCAGGATCGAACAAGCGTTCGTACTCTTCGATCGCGTAGCGATCCGTCATGCCTGCAATGTAGTCCGCGACCGCACGCGCCCGTCCTGCTTCTCCCGATTCGGCTTCCATGCGTCTGGCCGCCGCATGGTGCTCGGGCGGCAGCAGCTCCGGCCGTGAGAAGAAGGTGTCGAACAAACTGCGTATGACTTGTCGCGCCTTGTTCGTCATGCGCAGGACGCGGTAATGCAGATATACGCGCTCGCGCAGAAAGCGCTTCAGCTGCTGATGCTCGGCTGCAACGGTGTCGCTGAAGGACACCAGCGGCTCCGACAAGGCGCGCACTGCCTCGATGTCCGCGGGATTGACGTCACGAATGCGTTGCGCGGTCGTCTCGATGAGGTCCACGACGACGTGGTTGATCATGCGCCGCACGATCTCATGGATGAGTCGGCGACCGCTCAACTGCGGATGCAGCGTCACGACGGTGTGGTGCTCACGCGCGAAGACCGGCAGCTCGAGCAACTCGCTGATCTCGATCAGACCGGCACGTAAGCCGTCGTCGACATCGTGATTGTTGTAGGCAATCTCGTCGGCAATGTTTGCGACCTGAGCCTCGAGCGAGGGCTGTTGGCGCTTAATGAAGCGCTCGCCAAGCTCGCCGAGCTGGCGCGCGTTGTTCAACGAGCAATGCTTGAGAATACCCTCGCGCGTCTCGAACGTGAGGTTCAATCCCGGGAACGAGCCGTAACGCTCCTCGAGCTCGTCGACGACTCTGAGCGATTGCAGATTGTGCTCGAAGCCGCCATAAGCACGCATACACTCGTTGAGCGCGTCCTGGCCGGCGTGACCGAAGGGCGTGTGGCCGAGATCGTGCGCGAGACAGATGGCTTCGACCAGCGTCTCGTTGAGCGCGAGCGCGCGAGCGATCGTGCGGGCGATTTGCGCGACTTCGATGCTGTGCGTGAGCCGCGTACGGTACAGGTCCCCCTCGTGGTTGACGAAGACCTGGGTCTTGTAGACGAGACGTCGGAACGCGGTGGAATGAATGATGCGGTCGCGGTCGCGCTGGAACTCACTGCGAAAGGCCGGAGGCGGCTCGGGGTAACGACGGCCACGCGTGCGTGAATCGTGAGCGGCGTATGGTGCGAGAGGCGAGGAAGTCATGGCATCCGCTGCATGGTCCGGCTCGTCCGTTATTCGAAATGATCCGCGAGCGTGGCATCGAGCACTTCGGGCGGATAATCGCCGACCACATCGGCCTTACCCAAAGCTCGCAGCAACACCAGACGTATGCGACCGTCGAGCACTTTCTTGTCCATGCCCATGAGCGCGCGCGCGCGCGCCGCGCCGATTTTCGGCGCTTGCGTTGGCAGCGCGAGGCGAGCCAGCAAGTCGACTGCTCGCTCGCGGTCCTGAGCGGAGATCCAGCCGAGACGCGCGGATAGATCCGCGGCAATGCACATCCCTGCTGCAACCGCCTCGCCGTGCAGCCAGGCGTCGTAGCCCGTGGCGGTCTCGATGGCATGCCCGAATGTATGGCCCAGATTCAAGATGGCACGCAAACCGCTTTCACGCTCGTCCGCCGCGACGACCAGCGCCTTGATCTCGCACGAGCGCTGCACGGCGTAGCTGATGGCCGACTCGTCGCGCTTCGCCAGCGCATCGGCTTCCCGCTCGAGCCATGCCAGGAAATCGGCATCGTAGATCAAGCCGTACTTGACCACCTCCGCCAGCCCCGCCCGATACTCCCGCTCCGAGAGCGTGCGCAGCGTGGAGATGTCCGCGATCACGCAGCGCGGCTGATGAAAGGCGCCGATCATGTTCTTGCCTCGCGGATGATTGACGCCCGTCTTGCCGCCGACCGACGAGTCGACTTGGGCAAGCAGGGTGGTGGGCACTTGAACGTAATCGATACCACGCTGGTAACAGGCCGCTGCAAAGCCCGCCATGTCGCCGACCACGCCGCCGCCGAGCGCGAGCACGGCGGAATCCCGGTTCATGCGCGCCTCGATCAATGCATCGAAGATGCGCGAGAGAGTTTGCAGCGTCTTGTGTTGCTCGCCGTCGGGCAGGATCACATGTGCAACACGCCGGGAGCCGAGCGCGCGCTCCAGCGTTGCGAGATAGAGCGGTGCGATCGTCTCGTTGGTGACGATGAGGGCACTGCGCGCCCGCACGTGCGCGTCGACGAGCGAGCCATCCGCGAGCAGCCCGCTGCCGATGAGAATGGGATAGCTGCGCTCGCCCAATGAGATGTCGACGCGCTTGTGTACGGGCACTTCGCTCATCAGCTCGGCATCTCCTTCAGCTTGCGAATGATCTCATCAGCGACGGCACGCACCTGTCGCCCGTCGGTCTCGACCGTGATGTTCGCGATTGAGCGGTACAGTGGCAAGCGATGCGCCATCAGCTCGCGCAGCGTGCCTTCTGGATCCGGGGTGTTGAGGAGCGGACGGTGTCTGCTGTGGCGGGTCCGCTCGAGCTGTTGCTCGACGCTGGTGTGCAAGTAGACGACACAGCCGCGCTGAACCAAACGTTCGCGATTCTCGGGCCTCAATACGGCCCCGCCACCGGTCGCGACGACGACCCCGCGGAGCTGCGTCAGGGCATCTATGACCTCGCACTCTCGCTCGCGAAAACCGGCCTCGCCTTCTTTCTCGAAGATGTACGGGATGTCGACGCCGGTCCGGTGCTCGATTTCAGCGTCGCTGTCGTAGAAATCGAGATGCAGCAGCCGGGCCAGCTGACGCCCGACTGCGGTCTTCCCGGAGCCCATGGGGCCGATGAGAAAGATGTTACGAGTGCACGCGGGGCTCATGATGTGCGCGCACTATAAACGAAAGCGGCCGCCCGGAGGCGGCCGCCGCGAATCTCGCCAGCTGCGTCCTATCAATACAGGTTGGCGCCCTCACGCAGAATGCGCGGGGTGACGAAGATCAGCAGCTCGCGCTTATCGTCGCTGTAGCTGGTCTGTTTGAACAGACGACCGAGGATCGGCACATCACCCAGCAACGGCACCTTGTTCTCGGCGTTACGACGCTCGGTCTCGAGGATGCCGCCCAGCACGACCGTCTGGCCGTCGTTGACGAGCACTTGGGTCACGATCTCGCGTGTATCGATGCTGGGCACGAAGCCGCCGGTTGCGCTCGGAACGAGCTCGCCGACACTGTCCTTGGCCACGGTAAGATCGAGGATCACGCGATTGTCCGGCGTGATCTGTGGCGTGACCTTGAGGCTCAGTACGGCCTTCTTGAACTGCGTCGTCGTGGCGCCGCTGGATGCCGACTCCTGATACGGGATCTCGACACCCTGCTCGATGGTCGCTTCTCGCTGATTTGCCGTGATCAGCCGCGGGGCAGAGATGATCTCGCCTCGACCCTCTGCCTGCGCAGCTGACAGCTCCAGGTCGACGATGTAGTCGGAGTCGAGCAGCGTCAGCGCGAACCGGCCGGCGGGCGTCGAGGCTGGCAGGTTCACCATGTAGCGGGTGTCAGGATCGCCGAGCACAAACCCGGGTGTACCGCGCGGATCCGGGGAACGGCGCGTGAGATCGTATTCGTC
Organism: Gammaproteobacteria bacterium; assembly: GCA_017577615.1. GTDB lineage: Bacteria > Pseudomonadota > Gammaproteobacteria > Steroidobacterales > Steroidobacteraceae > Steroidobacter. Next base: position 821,857 of record PKRE01000001.1, read on the forward strand.
GTCCTCGTTCACATACGGGCTGCCACCGATGATGCCGCCGCCGTCGCTGCCGCCGTGATCGAAGGCCGCAGTCACACCGAACCGCACGCCCAAGTCACGCGCGAAGTCCTCTCGCACAATGACGATACGCGCCTCGATCATGACCTGGCGCACCGGAATGTCGAGCGTCGCTACCAACCGCCGAATGTCGGCGAGACGCTCGGCCGTATCCTGCAGCAGCAGCGTGTTCGTGCGCTCGTCGATCGCGACACTGCCGCGCTCGGAAAGTAGCGAGTTGTTGGCACCCGATTTGATGAGAGCAGCCAGATCGCTCGCCTTCGCATAGTTGACTTGCAGGTACTCCGTGCGCAGTGGCGCCAGCTCCTGCACTTGAGCGCGCGCCGTCAGCAGCTCGCGCTCGCGCGCGGCGATCTCGGCCGCCGGCGCGACATACATGACGTTGCCCTCGCGCCGCATATCGAGGCCTTTCGTGCGCATCACGATGTCGAGCGCTTGATCCCACGGCACGTTGTGCAGCCGCAGCGTCACGTTACCAGTGACGCTATCGCTGATGACCATGTTCTGGCCGCTCGTGTCAGCGAGCAGCTGGAGCACTGCGCGGGTTTCGATGTCCTGGAAGTTCAGGGTCAGCCGCTCGCCGGTGTACTCGCGCTCGTCCTGAAGCTCGGGAGGCAGCTTTACGACCGGCTTGACCTCAATCGTGTACACGTTGTCCGACTGGTAGGCAAGCTGCTCGTAGTCTCCGGAAGCTGCAATCACCAGGCGAGTGCCGTCTGCCACCCGCATGACGTCCACGGTGTTCACCGGGGTAGCAAAGTCGGTCACATCGAGCCGCTGCATGAGCGACTCGGGCAGATGCGTCTTGGGGAAGTTGACCACGATCCGGCCGCCTTCCTGACGCAGATCGGCAGCTGCCCTGGAGCTGGAGAGCTCGACGATGACGCGCCCGGACCCGTCGCTGCCGCGGCGAAAATCGACGTTCTGCACGGCGTTCGTGCCCGACTGTGGCGCTGCTGCCTGTGCAGGTGCGGCCGCCGCCAAGCGCGTCGCTGCGCCCCCGCCCACAGTGACGAGGATGGTGTTGCCGCGAACCTCGGTCTCGTAGGGGACGAGGTTGTCGAGGTTGAGCACGACACGCGTGCGGCCGTTCGCCTCGGCAACGTTCACTGTGTCGATCACACCGCGCTTGACGTCGATGCGACGGGAAGGCAGCGCGATGGACGTATTCGGCAGGTCCAACGCGATACGCGCTGGATTGTCGACGGTGAATGTGAGCGGAGTCGGCGCTGGATCGCTCAAGCGCAACGTGAGCTGCACGTTGTTACCCGCCAGAACGCTCGTCTCGATGCTCTCGAGTCGGTTCGTCACTTGAGCGTGCGACGCCTGCACCCCGAGCAAGAGCGCAGCCAGGAACAAAGTGATCCGCTCGATCGAGCGATGTCGCCCGCGGCGCCACACAGTCACAGGCTTCGAAGACATTGAGCACGACATTCTTACTTTCTCCCTGGGATCACTCAGCCAGCGCCAGCGCCGCCGGACGCTCGATGTATCCGCCGAGACCGTCGGGTACGATCTCGATGATCGATATTCTCGTGTCCGTAATGCTCACGATGCGACCGTCGTTCTGCCCGATGTAGTTACCCGGCAGCACGCGGTGGACCAGGCCGTCTTTACCTTGTACGAGCCCGTAGTGGCGCCCCTGCAGCTGCAACGTGCCGACCATACGCAGCGTGTCGAGGGGGAACTGCTCGAGGAATTCGCGTGGACGCTTCGTATCCGGTCGCACCGCGTTGGCGACGTCGCTACGGACTGGCGCGCTGGGCACGAACGGCGAGCGCAACGAGCTCGCCTGATAAACAAAGGCCTCGTACGGCTTGATCTCCGGCAACGGCTCGATTCGTTCGCCAGGACGATTCTTGATCTCCTCGACCTGTCGTCGAAGCTCCTCCATGTCGCTTGCACAGCCGCCCAGGAGAAGCAGCACAGCGAGAGCGAACGGAATCGATCTGATGACTGACATGGCTGTCCGGTTGTTGGTTCTTGAGCGAAGCACTGCGTCAGCTCTGCTCTTCCTCGTCTAAATATCGATACGTCTTGGCGGTCACGTCGAGCTGCAGCTCGTCGATACCTCTGCCCTTGACCGGTTTGATCTCGACGTCGTGCAACGTGACGATGCGCGGCAGCGCGGCGATGCCGCTGACAAACGCACCGATCGCATGGAAGGAGCCGGTGAGCCGCATCTTGATGGGCAGCTCGGCGTAGAAATCCCTGTTGATCTGCTGGCTCGGCTGGAACAGTTTCTGATCGAGACCGGCGCCGGAACCCTGCTGCGAGATATCCGTGAGCAGGCTGGGCACCTCCGTCTTGTTCGGCAGTTTGCGCAGCATCGCACCGAAGGACTGTTCCATCTCGGCGAGCTGCGCCTTGTACGCATCCAGATTCGCGGCCTTCTTCGCTTTTTGCTCGAGCTTGAGCAGCAGCTGCTGCTCCTCCGCGCGCGCCGCATCGAGCTCCGGCTTCTTGCCTTGCCACACGAAGAAATAAGTCAACAGTCCGACCGCGAGGAGAAACACCAAACCGATCGCGCCCAGTCTGAAGGGCAGAGGCCACCGGCCTGGGTCATTCGGATCGAGCTCTCTGAGTTGTTCCAGAATGTTGCTCATCAGCGCGCTCCGCCCGTAGAGGCCACGGTCTCAGCTTCGCTCTTGGGCAAGAGTGGGTTCTCTTGCACGATGTTGAGCGTGAATTCGGATCCGCCTTCGCTCGTGCCCTTCGTCTCGAGAATGTGCAAGGAGGGATCAGCAAACCACTCCGAGGCATCGAGATTGCGCATGTATGTGGCGACACGCGTGCTCGACTGAGCGACGCCTTTCAGCTGGATCTGCCGATTCGTTTGCTTGATCTCGGTGAGATACACGCCATCGGGCAACGTGCGCACGAGCTGATCGAAGACATGCACGATCTCCGGCCTGCTGCGCTCGAGTTGCTCGATCACCTGCATGCGCGCGAGCAGGCGCTGCTTTTTCTGCTCGAGGTCGAGGATTTCGGCAATCTGCCTGTCGAGGTTCGCGATCTCGGAGGTGAGGTAACGGTTGCGCTCGTTTTGACGGTCGATCGCACCCTGCATCTGCAGATTGATCAAGAAGGCGATCAGGCCGGCGAACACCAACGCCCCGACCACGCCGACCCCGAACTCTTGCCTGCGGCGCTTGCGCTCGGCTTCTCGCCACGGAAGTAGGTTGATTCTGGGCATGTCAGTCGAAGCTCCTCAGTGCCAGACCGCAGGCGGTCAACAACGCCGTCGCATCCTTCTTCACAGCCTGCGCCTTCGCCTTTTGACTGATCTTCATCTGACCGAGCGGATCGCCGCGCACCGCCTCGATGCCGACCTTGCTTTGAATCATTTCCGCCGCACCCGGGATGTTGGCGCAGCCACCGCACACGAGGATCAGCTCCGGCTGCTCGCGTCCTGCGCCAGAGGCAAGGAAGAACTGCAGGGAGCGACTGACCTGCTGGCACATGTCGTCGATGAACGGCCCAAGCACTTCGGTCTCGTAGTTGCCCGGTAATCCACCTTCCTTCTTCGCACGGCCTGCCTCCTCCATGCTGAGGCCGTAGGTGCGCATGATCTCCTCGGTGAGTTGTTGTCCGCCGAAAGCGAAATCGCGCGTGTAGATGACTTTCAAGTCACGCAGCACGCTGAACGTCGTGCTGCTCGCACCGAAATCCACGACCGCGATCACGCGGCCAATGCCGCCGTCCGGCATTTGATGTGTCAACAGACGACAGGCGTTCTCGAGCGCGAAGGCCTCGACGTCCACGATGCGGGCCGTGAGACCTGCAGCGGCGCAAGCCGCCACGCGTTGCTCGACGTTCTCGGTACGCGTTGCGACCAGCAGCACATCGAGCATGTCGGGATCTTTCTCGGAGGGGCCGATCACCTCGAAATCGAAGCTCACTTCCTCCATCGGAAAGGGGATGTACTGATCGGCCTGCATCTCTACCTGACCTTCGAGCTCGTTCTCGCTCAAGGTCCGGGGCATCTGGATGACCTTGGTGATGGCCGCATCGCCACTGATCGCGACGGCCGCGTCCTTGGAACGCGCGCCGGCACGCTTGACTGCGCGTTTGATCGCCTCGCCGACTGCGGCTGCATCGACGATCGCCTTCTCATTGATGGAGTTCGGCGGCGTCGGCTCGGCCGCGTAAGACTCGACGCGGTACTGGCCGCCGCTCATGCTGAGCTCGATGAGCTTCACCGACGAGGTGGTGATGTCCAAACCGAGCAGCGGTCGAGATTTGGCGCTAAAGAACACGCTAGTTCCTCTTCCAGATCAGACACTTAGGTCACGATCAGAGATCCGGCACGAAACACGAGCGGCAACTATATACAGCGGCGAGTTAAGTTGAATGTGAGCAGCCTCACGAAATACCATCGCGGCATTCCCCGCGGAAAACCTTGTTTTTCCCTTGTTGAGCGCGCATCGGCTCGCAAGCGCTGACCCAACGCGCTTTCCGTTCAAGGGCTTGTGTCGGGATGCATCGCTGGCCGTAGCTCGTTTTTATCGTAATCACGGAACGACACTCGGGTTGGAAAGACCAATACTCGTATCATCCACCCGTACCAGGTTCTGATAGGCGCCGCCCGTGGATCGCTGAGACCGACTCATCGCTCAGCTAAAGCTGTCTCTGAGCTGCCTCCGAACAACTACTATTGCATAGTGTCTCTTTTGGAAGCAAGGACTTAGGCCCGATTGTTCTTATGCGTTCTTATCTTCGATCTCCGGTCCGCCTCGTGCTCGCCGCGCTGCTCGCCGTTGGCGGTGCCCTGATTCTGGCCGTGCTCGGCGCGTACCAGTATCTGCAGCCCTCGCTTCCCGATGTCACCACGATCAAGGACATTCGCCTGCAAGTGCCGCTGCGCGTCTACAGCCGTGACGGCAAGCTGATCGCGCAATTCGGCGAGCAGCGTCGTATCCCTCTGGCGTTCGAGGAGATTCCCCCTCAGCTCGTGAATGCCGTTCTTGCTGCCGAAGACGACCGTTTCTTCGAGCATGGCGGCGTTGATTACGCCGGACTGTTGCGTGCGCTCACCCGTCACATTCTTTCGGGGGAACGCTCAGAAGGTGGCGGCACGATCACGATGCAGCTCGCGCGCGGCATCTTCTTGAGCCCAGAGAAAACCTATCGCCGTAAGCTGCAAGAGATTTTCTTGGCTTGGCGCATCGAGCGCGAGCTGAGCAAACAAGAGATTCTGGCGCTCTATATGAACAAGATGTTCCTGGGTCAACGTGCCTACGGCGTCGGCGCGGCCGCGGAGGTGTACTTCGGCAAGACGGTCGATCAGCTCACCCTGCCGGAGATCGCGCTCATCGCCGGGACGTTCCGCCTTCCTTCGCGCGACAACCCTGTCGCGAACCCCGATCTCGCGCGACAACGACGTGCATATGTCTTGCGGCGCATGCGCGAGAAGCAATTCATCACCAAGGAAGAGCACGATGCTGCGGCGGCAGTCCCGATCGAATCAAAGCTGCACGGACCGGCGATCCAAGTCGAAGCGCCATACGTTGCAGAGATGGCACGCGTGGCGATGCTCGAGCGCTATGGTCCGGATGCCTATACGGCCGGCTACGAAGCGATCACGACGATCGACAGCCGTCTGCAACGCGCCGCCGTCAGGGCGCTGCGCGCCGCACTGCTCGAGTACGACCAGCGTCACGGCTACCGCGGCGCGCTTGGCCGCGTGACGCTGCCGAGCAACGCGACGGAGAAAGAATGGACAGCGGCGCTGCAGGAGTTCGCGCCACGGGCTGGGCTCGAGCCGGCACTGATCGTGAGCGTCGGCGAAAAGGACGCCGTCGCATTCTCGCGCGTGCACGGTCGTGTCGCGCTCAAATGGGAAGCGATCAGCTGGGCACGGGAGCCGCGGCCGGATGGCAGCGTCGGTCCGGCCTTGCAGCGTGCGAGCGACGTCTTGACGGTGGGAGACGTGATCTACATCGCGCAGGAGCGTGATGGCGACTGGCGCATAGTGCAGATGCCCGAAGCGCAAGGTGCGTTCGTCGCGCTCGATCCGTACGATGGCGCCATTGCTGCGCTGGTCGGCGGATTCGATTTCTACGCGAGTAACTACAACCGCGCTGTGCAGGCGCGTCGTCAACCCGGCTCAGCGTTCAAGCCGTTCCTCTACTCGGCAGCGCTCGATCGCGGCTTTACGCCTGCCAGCATCATCAATGACGCGCCGCTCGTGATCGAGGACGCGAGCCTCGAGGCAAGCTGGCGCCCCCAGAACCACACGCGCGAGTTTCGCGGGCCGATGCGTCTGCGCGAGGCCCTCGTACGCTCGCGCAATCTCGTATCGATTCGGGTCATGAATGCGCTCGGACCGGGTTACGTCACCGAGTTCATGCAGCGCTTCGGCTTCGAGGAACGAGCATTGCCGCGCAATCTCTCGCTGGCGCTTGGCACGGCTGCCGTCTCCCCGCTCGACATGGCGCAGGGCTATGCCGTTTTTGCCAACGGGGGGTTTCTCGTGGAGCCGTACTACTTGCAGCGTGTGATCGGTCCCGATGGCGATGTCGTCTTCGAGGCCGAGCCACGCTACGTGTGCCCCGAATGCCTTGAGACGGCCCCGTCCGTGCCGCAACTGGGCGGGCTCGACGAGCCGATTCGAGCGGAACAGAGCGACGAGGCGCGTTGGGGCGGATTGACGTACATCGACGAGGAGCGTCTGGCGCGGCCCGCCATCTCCGCGCAGAACAGCTGGTTAATGACGGACATGATGCGAGACGTGATCGCTCGCGGTACCGCCGTGCGCGCGCGTCAGCTAAGACGCTCGGATCTTGCGGGCAAGACCGGCACCACGAACGATCGCCGGGATGCCTGGTTCTGCGGTTTCAATTCGCGGCTCGTCGCCGCAGCCTGGGTCGGATTCGATCAGGAACGCTCGCTCGGGCCGGGAGAGGAGGGTAGCCGTACCGCTTTGCCGATGTGGATATATTTCATGTCGGAAGCGCTGCGGGGCCTGCCGGAAGAAAAGCGGACACCCCCGCCCGGACTCGTTACCATGCGCATCTCTGCGGACACGGGCTTTGTCGCCCGTCCAGGCGAACCGAACGCCATATTCGAAACGTTCATGGCTGGGCATCTGCCGCCGGAACCGCCCGTGGACGGCTCGTTACCATTCGACCTTGGATCGGAAGTGGAGTCTGCGGGAGCGGAGGATTCGCTTTTTTGAGCGAGCTCGAACGTGTGCAGCCAGGCGGGCGATGCCGCGAGGAACGCTGCGCCCGTCTTTCCTATCGGAGTGCGCCTCATGAGCAAGCGTATGAATCCGCGTGCCGCCCATCTGCGCCGCGCCCTCGCGCAGGAAGCTGCGCGCATCATGTCGGAACAGGGAATCGACGACTACGGTCTCGCCAAGCGTAAAGCGGCCGAGCGGTTCGGTGCGACTGACATCGGTGTGCTGCCGAAGAACACGGAGATCGAGGAGGCGCTGGCCGTCCATCAACGGCTGTTCAAGGCCGACACGCACAAGAACACTTTGAGCCGGCTGCGTGAGACCGCACTGCGCGCAATGCGTCTGCTCGATCGCTTCCAACCGCGACTGGTGGGGCCCGTCCTCAGCGGAACCGCCTCGGCTCATTCGGAGATCCAGCTGCACGTGTTCGCGGATGGGGCGGAAGCGGTGGTGCTACACCTCATGGAGCGCGGCATCCCCTATCGGATGAGCGAGCGCCGGCTACGTTACGAGCCTGACCGGCTCGTAACGTATCCGGTGGTGCAGTTCGTCGCCGGTCATACGCAGATCGACGCCGTGATCTTCCCCGTCGACGGCATTCGCCAGTCACCGGCCAGCCCGGTCGACGGGCGGCCGATGAGACGGGCGGACGCGGCGGAGCTCGAGTCTCTGCTCGCCACGACCGAGGCCGATACGCGGTGGTAAGCGCGGCGCGCGAGTCGGCTGCTCAACCGCGTTGGCTGATCTCGACGTAGTCGCGTCTGGCCGGCCCCGTGTAGAGCTGTCGCGGACGGCCGATCTTCATCCCAGGATCGGAGATCATCTCTTGCCAATGCGCGACCCAGCCGACAGTGCGTGCCAGCGCGAACATCACCGTGAACATCGAGGTGGGTATGCCGATCGCGCTGTAGATGATCCCCGAGTAGAAGTCGACGTTCGGATACAGCTTGCGCTCGATGAAGTACTCGTCTTTCAAAGCGATCTCTTCGAGCTTCAAGGCGAGTTCGAACAGAGGGTTGTCCGACTTGCCGAGTTTCGCGAGCACCTTGTGGCACATGCCGCGAATGATCGTCGCGCGCGGGTCGTAGTTCTTGTACACGCGGTGACCGAAGCCCATCAGGCGGAAGTTGTCCTTCTTGTCCTTCGCTTTCGCGATGTACTTCGGCACGTTCTCCACGGTGCCGATTTCCTCGAGCATTAGCAACACCGCTTCGTTCGCACCGCCGTGCGCGGGACCCCATAGCGCGCTGATGCCTGCGGAGATCGCCGCGTACGGGTTGGCGCCAGTGCTGCCGGCGAGGCGCACCGTCGAGGTGCTCGCGTTCTGCTCGTGATCTGCGTGCAAGATGAAGAGCAGGTCGAGCGCCTGCGCGACCACCGGATCGACGTGGTATGGCTCGCACGGCACCGCAAAGAACATGTGCAGGACGTTCGAGCAGTAATCGAGGTCGTTGCGCGGATAGATGAACGGCTGCCCGATCGAGTGCTTGTATGCGGCAGCAGCGATCGTCGGCATCTTTGCGATGATGCGGTGTGCGAAGATCTCGCGATGGCGCGGATTATGGATGTCCATCGAGTCGTGATAGAACGCAGCCATCGACGCGACGACCCCCGACAACATCGCCATCGGGTGAGCGTTGTGCTGGAAGCCGTTGAAGAACCGCAGCAACGATTCGTTGATCATCGTGTGATACTGAATCGCGTGCGTGAACTCGGCGAGTTGCTGGCTCGTAGGTAGCTCACCGTTGATGAGCAAGTATGCGACTTCGAGGAAGTTGCTCTTTTCCGCGAGCTGCTCGATCGGGATGCCTCGATACAAGAGCACGCCGGCCTCTCCATCGATGTACGTAATCTTGCTTTCGCAGGAGGCCGTGACCATGAAGCCTGGATCGAACGCATACATGTCGTGGTCCTTCGCCAGGCTGCTGATATCCAAGACGTCCCGACCCATTGTGCCGCTGCGGACGTTCGCAAGCGTCTTCTTACCGGTCGCCAGGTTCGTCAGTTCAAATTTCTTCTCGGACATGAGCTCGTTTCCAGCAAAAGGTAATGCAACGGGCACGCTGCACCGTCGCTGCGTGCGCAGCGCTCACCTCGAGTTGGACGCGCCCGAGGCAGCCCTGACTCTGTCGTACATCGACACACCGAGGGCGCTGGCGAGTAGAGGGCGGAAAGGCCTAACCGGACCATTCCGCTACCGGAAGATCGCTCGATTCGAGTCCGAATCGCGGATCTCCGCCCTACAACGCGCTGCGCGAGCGGGAGGCGGAGCCTTACACGACGGGCTCGATGAATCAAGCGCACAGGCGCCGCTCTGGGAGCGGCACCGCGCTTCATAAGTGACCGCGATCGGCACCATTTGGGGTGCAAATGAGCCGAAGTTCACAGAACGCTGCGGAATCTCACGATCTGCGGCTGGCAGGGACGCTCATCATGCTGACTGACGGCCAGCACGCGCGCGTGAGTGGTGGTGAGCGCTACTCGATGATCTTCAAGAGCTGCCCGGGCTGCGGCTCCTTGTCAGGATAGAGATCGTTCAGGAGTCGCAATATCTCCGCCGGGTACTCCTTGATGGGCGAGCTCTTCGCAAGATCGGCAATGCGCGTATTCTCCGTGGCGCGGATGATGCGGATCTTGTACGGCTCGGCGAGCGCGAGCTCATTGTGTCTGAGCCGACGGAACGTTCTGATCGTGGACATGAACAGAGGATCGGCGGCCGGGATGTTACCCGAACCCTTGCTCGCGCCTGCGAAGATATAGGCAAGGTTGTTGTAGTAGATGACGGTGTATCTTGCCGGACCGACCCCAAAGGGTGTCTTCGCCGCGCGCACCACCGTCGTGTAGCCCTGCAAGCCATTGATCTCCAGCGCTTCACCCTGACCCGCGGTGCCTGTTCCGGCGAGCAGACGCACGAGGAGTTCGCGAGGCCCTGTGTTAGGAGGCGGCGCCAACGTCTGGAGCTGCAGCACGCTGTCCTTCTGCGGAGAGGTCGCAACCACCCGGTCCGATAGGTTTTCCACATTCCAGCCGGTCGGGAACGCGAGCGTAAAGCCCATGTCGGCGTGGTAGAAGCGATTCCCCTTCAGCACGCCTTGCGCACGGCTGGTGCCGAACGGCAAGCCTGCAATGGCCCGCAGGTAACGCTCGCGGCCGGCATCGCCCTTTTCGCCTTCGACCTGCAGCTTCGCCGCTGCCCGCACGACCTCGCGCAGCCGCTTGTCATTGTCCGGATGCGTCGAGAACACTCCGTGATAAACGCGCGGCTGGCGCTTTTCCTCTCGCGCCCGCTGGATCTCGAATAGCTCTTGATTCTTGAGCAGCCGCACGACATCGATCATATGATCCGGCGTCATGCCGATACGAGCCAGATATTCGGCGCCAAGACGATCGGCCTCGAGCTCCTGCTCGCGCCCGTAGCCGCGGATGATTGCTGCGCCGGCGTAGTTCGCCAGATCGGCCAGATCGCCACTGCCCGTGAACACGCCCACCGCTGCCGCGCCGATGTTGGCGAGCGTGGCCTGACTCTGCTGGCGAACGGGGTGACGGGCCGTGATGTGTCCGATCTCATGACCCAACACGGCGGCGAGCTCCGCTTCCGAATTCAGAAACGCGAGAATGCCGCGCGTGATGTAGACGAAGCCACCGCCTGTCGTGAACGCGTTGATGTCCTGACTGTCGAGAACAGTGAACGTGTACTCGAGGTCGGGTCTGTGGCTCACCTTGGCGACCCGTTGCCCCACCTCGTTCACGTACTGCTGCAAGCGCATGTCCTGGTAGGGCCCGCCGAAGTGTTGCAACAAGAGCGGATGCACTTCCCGCGCGCGCTTGATCTCGCCGGCTTCGGACTGGAGCACCAAGTCGGGCCGCCCTGTGACCGGATTCATCGCGCAGCTCGACAAACCCGCCGTGACAATGGCGACCAAGAGGGCGTTGCGCAGCAGTGCTACGAGATTCATGGCAGCGGCTCGTTGGGAAGTCGAATTCGATCCTACGCCGGGGCGCCAGCCCGAATGGTGCCTCTCCGCCCGTGAGCGTTCAATCGAGGGCGCGTGCCGCCCGCTCACGAGACGATGACAGATCGGAAATGAATGGGAATGGAACGGCCGGCGGCAAGGAAGCGCCGGCAAATGGGTTTGCGAGCCCTGTAAACGACGAAGGCGCCCGCGGGCGCCTTCGCTGATTCTGCTTTTCGCTCGCGACTAGCGGGCGTACTTCTTGCGGAACCTGTCCACGCGACCACCGGTGTCCACGATCTTCTGCTTCCCCGTGTAGAACGGATGGCAGTTCGAGCAGACCTCGATGTGCAAGTCGCGACCCAACGTGGAACGCGTCGTGAACGTGTTCCCGCAACTGCAGGTCACGGTGATCTCTTTGTATTCCGGATGAATGCCAGGTTTCATGGTACTGGGCCGAGCACGTCAAGCGCTTGTCGAAAAAGGCCGGCCAGTGTAGCCCCCAATGTGCCACTCGGCAAGATGAGGCGGCGGCGTGTCGGAAATACGAGCGGTTATCCACAAAACCTGTGGATAACTGTGTGGATGAGTTGGTATCGGACAGCGCAACAAAGCGAGAACACTATAGGGTTGTCACATTGGTCATTTTTTCACCAGGGCATTTTGCCCTGTTTACTCAATAACTTACGACCTCCTGCTTAAGCACCGCATGTGATTTCGTCATCAACTTATAGCTCTGCGGCGAGAGTTCCGGGATGTGTATAACCCTTCGCGGACGGTCCTTCTCGCACGTGCTTCCTGGAAAAATTTGTGCCGTACTTCACGAATACCTCCCCCCGAAAGTACCTACTGGATCACATTTTTTGGACCCTCGAGGAATAGCGTGAGGAGGTCGTTCAAAAAACGTCGGCCGAGCTCGGTCGGACGCCACGTTCGCTGCGACACGCATTCCAGCAGACCGAGCACGCGGGCCTTCTCCATGATCGGAGCCACCTCTCGGAACGAGACGCCAGTGCGCGATTCGAAGAGGAGCTCGTCGAAACCTTCGTGAAGCCGCAGCACATTGAGCATGAACTCGAACGGCAGCTCCTCTCGCGCCACTCGTCGGCGCTCATCCAGGCGCATTTCGGGCGCACGCTGGAGATAGACGCGCGGCTGTCTCACGCGGACGGTCCTCAGCACCATTTGCTCGGCGGCGCGCGTAATCTTTCCGTGGGCACCCGCGCCTAGGCCAAGGTAGTCGCCGAAGCGCCAGTAGTTCAGATTGTGCGCGCACCGATACGCATCGCGCGCATACGCCGACACCTCGTATTGGAGATAGCCGGCGCACGCGAGACGTTCCTGACATCGCTGCTGCATCTCCCAGGCCGTGTCTGAATCGGGCAACGGCGGCGGCCGGTGGTAGAACACCGTGCCCGGCTCAAGTGTCAGCTGGTAATGGGAGATATGCGTGGGCGCGAGCGCCAGCGCCGCATCGAGGTCGGCAAGGGCTTCGATCACCGATTGCTCGGGCAGCGCGTACATGATGTCCAGGTTGAAGTTCTCGATGCCGCTGCGCACGATCTCGTCGACCGCGTTCGCAATCTCTGCCGGACCGTGAATCCGCCCGAGCCTACGCAGGTGCTGCGGATTGAATGTCTGTGCGCCTAGGGAGATGCGATTGATACCCGCCGCTCGATACTCCCGGAACAAACCGCGTTCGACGCTACCTGGGTTGGCTTCCAGCGTGACCTCTGCATCGGGCGCGACCTCCACGAGATCCTGAACGGCCGTCAGAAAGCGGGCGATTTCCTCGGGTGCGAACAAGCTTGGCGTACCGCCTCCGAAGAAAATTGACACGATCGGGCGACCGCGCACCAGATCGCGATCGTGCTCGAGATCGGCGATCAGCGCGTCGATGTATGCGCGCTGCGGCACTTGTGCGGGAGCGGTGTAAGAATTGAAGTCACAGTAGGGGCACTTGCGCACGCACCACGGCATGTGGACGTACAGCGAGAGCGGTGGCTCGACGAGCACAGCCGCTGACAGCGCATTCGATCGAACGTCGAGCCCCGGAGCACTCCTCATGTGAGCGCGCCAAGCGGCTTCATCTCTTGCTCCAGCCGCTGTACCAGCTCCTGCAACGCCCGACCACGGTGGCTCAGACGATTCTTTTCCTCTGGCGGCAGCTCCGCCGCCGTGAGGCCGCGTCCGGGGAGCTCGAACAGTGGGTCATAACCGAAGCCGCCGCAGCCCCGTGGCGTCTCGACAATGATGCCTTCCCAGCTCGCTTGACAGATGAGCGGGAAAGGATCGGTGTCCCAGCGCATGAAAGCGAGCACGCAGCGATAGCGAGCTTGGCGGCGAGCGCGCTCGATGCCACGCATCGCCTCGAGCAGCTTCTCGTTGTTCGCCTGATCGGTGGCACCCGGCCCGGCATAGCGGGCGGAGTGGATACCGGGGGCGCCACGCAACGCATCGACCTCAAGACCGGAATCGTCGGCGAGCGCAGGCAAGCCCGCAGCGCGCGCAGCGAATCGCGCCTTCAAGATCGCGTTCTCCACGAAGGACAGTCCCGTTTCGTCCACGCTCTGTGTCGTGAAATCGGACAAAGGCTGGACCTCGATCGCGAGCGGCTCCAGCAGCGCCCTGAATTCCCTTAGCTTGCCCGCGTTGCTCGTCGCCAGCACGATGCGCATCGATCGACTCCGCTCTCTCGGCTCACCGACTTTCGATCGCCACGACCTTAGTCGGCGCTGAGCGCCTCGAGCTGCTTGGCGAGCAGCTGGCCGATGCCATTCGCTGCCAGATTGAGCAATTCGTCGAGCTCCTCCCGCCGGAACGCGTGGCCTTCGGCTGTCCCCTGCAGCTCGATGAATGCGCCACCGCTGTTCATGACGACGTTCATGTCGGTTTCCGCCTCCGAGTCCTCGGCATAGTCGAGGTCGAGCACCGGTATGCCGGACCAGATGCCGACCGACACCGCAGCGACTTGACCGTGGATCGGGTTTTCCTCGAGAACGCCGCGCTTCATGAGCGTCGTGATCGCGTCCGATAACGCGACGTAGCTGCCGGTGATGGCGGCCGTACGCGTTCCACCGTCCGCCTGCAACACATCACAATCGAGGGTGATGGTGCGTTCGCCGAGCGCCTGCAGGTCGACGACCGCCCGCAATGCGCGGCCGATGAGACGCTGGATCTCGAGGGTACGTCCCCCCTGCTTGCCGGCAGCCGCTTCGCGCTTGCTGCGCGTATGGGTTGAGCGCGGCAACATGCCGTACTCGGCGGTGACCCAGCCCTGACCCGTGTTACGAAGGAACGCAGGAACGCCGTCTTCGACGCTTGCCGTGCACAGCACTCGCGTATCGCCGCACTCTATGAGCACGGAGCCTTCGGCGTACTTGGTGAAATGACGGGTGATCTTGACGGGGCGCAGCTCATCGGCGGCGCGACCGCTCGGTCGTTGCTTCATTGGCAATCAGTCCCTTCCTACAAGCCCTTCCACGAGGCTGCCCGTTCGAGAGAGCTCAGGCGGGAAGATGCGCTCAGTCGCCGAGCCAGCGCAACACGACTGCGGAAGCGTTGTCGCTGAACGGGGCGGAAGCCTGCACGGCACGTCGCCCGAGCGCTTCGAGCCAAGCGCGCAAGTGGCGGGTATCATCGCGGAAGAACGCAGCGATGTCCGCGTCGCGCAAGTTGGCCCAAATGCCATCCGTGCACAAGAGCAGCACGTCACCCGGCTGCAAGGCACGACGACCGTTGATCGTCATCTCCGGAATAGCCGGGTCGCCGCCCAGGCAGCACTCGACGAAGTTGCGCATCGGGTGGTTCGCGATGGCGTCTTCTGTAATCTTACCTTCGCGCAACAGCAACTCGACGTGGCTATGGTCGCGCGTGCGCTCGAGCACCTGGCCGTCGCGGATGTGGTACACACGAGTGTCTCCGACATGCGCCCAGTATGCTGCGCCTTCCTGCACCAGGCAGATGGCCGTGGTGGCGCGTGGGCGCGCGTCGATGGCTTGCGCATTGCCCAGCCCAGCGACGTCGTCGTGGGCGCGGCTCAAGGCAAGATGCAGGAAGCCGAGAGGATCGAAAACCGGCGCGGGCGTTTGCTGGAACGATGCAATCAGACTCTTGAGCGCCGTGTCCGCAGCACGGCTGCCGTCGGAGTGGCCGCCCATGCCATCGATAGCAATCAAAAAGACTGCCTCGTCGTTGGCGACGACGGCGACTCGGTCCTGGTTGTCTTCCCGGTCTCCTATCAGACTCAGGTCGGCATATTCGATCCGCAAGCGCGGGCTCCGGTCGAAGGGCAATCAACTGTTACACTTTGAGAAGCTCGCAGCTGCCCTGTTACTCTGGATACGGGCCAGCTGCGCTGCTCGAAATCTGACGGTGTGACAAATCCTCGGAATCTCGGGAATTCCGCGACGGCTCAGATTTCGCGGCGCTTTATACACTGGCGTGGGGTCGCAGTTAAGACAGCTTTTTCCTTAAATCCGCCCAAGTACGACTCGGTACCGCCGCACTTTTACAAAGATGCGACACGGCGCGCATTTTCGATTGAACCACCACGTGCACATGTTCCGTCCGAGATGAGCACATGATTCGCAGCATGACCGGTTTCGCGCGACGCGAGCGCCAAGGACCTTGGGGTACCCTTTCTTGCGAGCTGCGCACCGTCAATCATCGTTACTTGGAGATTACCCTGCGCCTTCCCGAGGAGCTGCGAGGGCTCGACAACGAAGCCCGACAGTTGCTCGCATCCGGGCTGAGGCGCGGCAAGGTGGATGCGAACATCTATTTGAAGCCTGCTCCGGGAATGCAGCGTGCGCTCGAGCTCGACACGCAGCTCGTCGATCAGCTCGCGGCGCGCCTGGACGAAGTGCGCGCACGCATCAGCGATCCGGCACCCGTTAGTCCGATGGAGCTGCTGCGATGGCCGGGTGTCATTCGCGAAGCGGAGCAAGATGTCACGCCGGTTCTGACGGCGGCGCTCGAGCTGCTGCGCGAGGCATTGCATGACCTCAACGACTCGCGAGCCCGCGAGGGGCAGCGTATCCGCGAGCTGTTGCTTGCCCGTTGCGCAACGATCCGTGAGCATGCGCGCGCCGTGAAGGCGAGACTTCCGGAGATCTCGCAGCGCGTCCGCGAGCGAATCAAGGAGCGCATCACGCAACTCGGTATCACCCCGGACAACGATCGCCTCGAGCAAGAGCTCGTCATGTATGCATATAAGATGGACGTCGACGAAGAGCTGGATCGCCTGGCAGGACATTTGGACGAGGTGGAAGCCGCCCTTGCTTCAACGGAACCGGCGGGGCGACGCCTCGATTTCTTGATGCAAGAGCTGAACCGCGAGGCCAATACGTTGTCTTCCAAGTCCCAGGATGCCGAGACGACCAAGGCTGCGGTGGATATGAAAGTGGCAATCGAGCAGATGCGCGAACAAATCCAGAACGTGGAATGATGCGCGCATGACGAATCAGCTGCTTTCTTCCATGTGTATGCGACGCGGACAACTCTTCGTGATCGCCGCGCCATCGGGCGCAGGCAAGACTTCGCTCGTGCACGCCCTGATGAAGCGCATGCCGCAGTTGAAGTTCTCGATTTCGTATACGACCCGCCGCCCGCGCGAGAACGAGCGCAACGGGCAGGATTACTTCTTCGTCGAGCGCGCCGTATTCGACCGTATGGTTGCAAACGGCGAATTCCTGGAATATGCGCAGGTGTTCGACAATTGCTACGGAACCTCGCGCGCGCAGGTGGAAGAGATGCTCGCGAACGGCCACAACGTGCTGCTCGAGATCGATTGGCAGGGAGCACGACAAGTCCGAAGTGCGCTGCCCGAGTGCCGCACGATCTTCATCCTGCCGCCTTCGCGAGAAGCGCTCGAGCAACGCCTGCGAGCGCGCGCCACGGATAGCGATGAGGTGATCGCCCGCAGGCTACGCGACAGCATTAGCGACATGTCGCATTGGCACGAGTTCGATTATGTCGTGGTAAACGATGATTTCGAGCGTGCCACTGCCGATCTCGAGGCAATCGCTTCGGGAGCCGGAGAACACTTGAAGGCCGACCGCCCCGAAGTGCGAGACTTGGTCAGCAAGCTATTGAGCTAGGAGCACTGATCCGCTTGCCAGGCGATGCCGATTGGCTCGCGGCGCCGTCGACTGAACTCTATCGGGCGATGGCGAACAAAGATTGTGTAGCCGCTCGTGCGGTGTCGTTCGAGGACGTCGAGACATGCCTAGTAAAGCGCTTCTTCTCGCCTCGCTGTTGGCGTTTGCATCTCTTGCTCACGGAGCAGAGGAGCCGCGACCGCGCACCATAACGGTATCGGGCCAAGGGGAGGTCCGTGCCGAGCCGGACCGAGCCATCGTTACACTCGGCATCGAGGCGCGGCGCCCGAAGCTGGAAGATGCCCGCGCAGAGGTCGCAAAGACAGTGGAAGCAGCGCTCAAGCTGACTCGCGATCTCAAGATCGACCGAGAGCTGGTACGCGCTACCGGCATCAACGTTCAACCCGAATACAACTGGGACCCCAACGCCCGCGAACGACACCTCATCGGCTATTACGTTTCGCGGCAGATCGAAGTGGATTTGCGCGACTTGGACAAGCTCGGTCCACTCCTGGAACGAGCATTCGATCTCGGCATCAACCAGGTGAGCGAACCGCAGCTCGACTCGAGTCGGCGCCGCGAGCTGGAGCGTGAAGCCCTTGCCAAAGCCGTCGAGGACGCACGTCTGAATGCGCAAGCCGTCGCTCGTGCAGCCGGGGCACGCCTCGGCGCACCGCGCACGATCTCTGCCACGTCGGGCTTCGTCCCACCGCCGGTGCCGATGCTCAAGCGTGCCGCAATGGCCGAAGCGTCAGACGCAGCACAGTCTTATCAACGAGGGACGATGAGCTTCACGGGCAACGTACAAATCGAGTACGACCTGATCCCCTCAGAGTAAGTGCCATGCGCCTTCGGATGCTCACCTGCGTCGCCGCCGCGCTTCCTCTTGCGGCGGCGCACGCGATCGAAGCACCGAAGCAGCAGACAGACGCGTCAGCGGCCGCGCCTGTGCCACAGGCAACGGTGACGCCGACCGATGAAGCGGCGTTCTACGTGCGCCTCCAACGAGTGACGCACTGGCGTCAGCTGCGCGACCTGAATGTTCCGCAAGCGGTCATCGACGATCTTGCCCGCGGCGCAGTGGACCGTGCCGTCGCGACGCTCAGTGAGGCTGCGGCGCAAGGACAGGAGGAAGCGAACATCGCCCTCGTGCGCGTTCAACACTGGTGCAGCCGCATCGGCGCGACGCCGCCTCGGGATCTCCGCCAGCAGATCGACCAGCTTGCGAGCGTCTTGCCGCCGGAGCGGGTCGCACGCGCAGCGGGCGTGCTGCAAGCCGAGGCAGCGTTCTCGGAGGGAGCCGCAAGAAGCTGTCGCAATGCCCGCTTCGACTATGAGGCGATCGAAGATCGCTTGCGAGACGCGGCCGACTTGGGCAAGCCGGCAAGCGCTACCGAGCTTGCGCGCTTCGTTCGCGATCCGCGCAAGCGCGATGCATTGCTCGAGAAAGCGGCGAAGCAGCAATACGCGCCGGCGATGTACGCGCTCGCGACCCGCCGCGTCATTGAGGTGCAACGCGGCGAGCGCACCAGCGACATCGCCTCCATCCGCTCGTATCTCAAGCATGCCGGCAGAACGATGCCGCAAGCGAAGGTGGATCTCGCCAACTGCATGGCGCTTGGTTGCGACGGCCACCCAGCCGATTCATCGAGCGCGCAAGCATTCGGCATCGACGCGGCGCGAGACGGTGAGCCGAGCGCGTTCCTCTCGATGGTGCGGATGCCCTGGGGCCGGCGCATGCCGCGCGCGCAGCTGCTTGCGTGGCAGTACTTCGGCGATCGCCTGAACGAGGCTGGCTGCATGGGCGATGCCTACATCGCTCATGCAAGAAGCTTTGCGCAAGCCATCACACTGTTGACGCGCGATGCAGATGAGCAGGTCATTGCGCAGGCGCGCGAGCAGGCCGAACGCTTATGGGCGCAGAACGCGCGCCGAGCCATGCGAGAGCAAGGCTGCGGAGAGCCCGAGCCCTAGCGCGCAACCCGGTCGACGAGCAGCACCGTGCCGTCGACCCCGGTCACTCGGGCTTTCGAGCCTGGCGGCATGTTCGGCCCTCGAATGACCCACTCGCGATTACCGATGCGCGCTCGCCCGGTGCCGTCTTGCAGCCCCGTCTCTAGAACGATCACCTGGCCGATATGACTATGGCCTTGACGATGGCTCGCCAGCGGACTGTTGAGCTCGCGTTGGTACTCTCGGTATCGCCGCCAACCCCACAGCGCGAAAACTGAGCAGGCGAAGATCACGAACCAAGTCATAGGAGTGCGCAAGAAAGTCGTTGGGCAACGAGCGCGCGGAGGGTAGCAACAAGATCCCGTGCGAAACGATGAAAAAGTTCACAAGTGAAAAGGCGAAACCGCGCCGTCGCGTGGCGACGCCTCAGCTGGCGATGCGAGTGCTCGACCGTACCGCGCGCTTCTTCAAATACACGAGTAAGAGCGAGATCGCCGCGGGGGTCACGCCTGGCACCCGCGCCGCTTGCCCAAGCGTAGCCGGGCGGACTTCCCTCAAGCGCTGGCACACTTCGGTAGACAACCCCCGAATCTGTGTGTAGTCGAGATCCTCAGGCAGCTTCATTTCCTCGTGCCGACGCTGCCGCTCGATCTCGTCGCGCTGTCGATCGATGTAGCCGGCGTACTTGGCCGTCACTTCGACTTGCAGACGCACTTGCTCGACGAGGCGTTCGTCGGCCTCTGCCGACTTCATCCACTCCGGCTTGTCGACGACCGGCAGCTGCGTCAGCGTCTCGTATGAGACCTCCGGCCGACGCAGGATATCGAAGGCATGCGTGGGCCGCGCCAGCTCGGCGCCAAACGCCTTAACCGCCGTCTCGCTCGATATCGCTGCTGGCTGAACGACCGTCTTCTTCAGCCTGCCGATTTCCTGCTCGGTTGCGGAACGCTTGCTCTCGAAGAAGCGCCAGCGCTCGTCGTCGATGAGCCCGAGCTCGCGCGCCTTTGGGGTGAGGCGCAGGTCGGCATTGTCCTCGCGTAACAACAAGCGATACTCGGCGCGGCTCGTGAACATGCGATAAGGTTCAGTCGTGCCGCGGGTGATGAGATCGTCGACGAGCACGCCAATGTAGGCTTCGTCGCGACGCGGAAACCAGGGCTCGCGCTCCTTGACCTGCAAAGCGGCGTTGATGCCCGCGAGCAAGCCTTGCGCAGCGGCCTCTTCGTAACCCGTCGTGCCGTTGATCTGTCCGGCGAAGAACAAACCCGCGATGAACTTCGTCTCGAGCGTGGGACGCAGATCTCTCGGATCGAAGTAGTCGTACTCGATCGCATATCCGGGCCGTGTGATATGCGCGTTCTCGAATCCCTTGATCGAGCGCACCAGCTGCCACTGCACATCGAACGGCAGGCTGGTAGAGATGCCGTTCGGGTAAACCTCGTGCGTATCGAGCCCTTCGGGCTCGATAAAGATCTGATGCGAGGTCTTGTCCGGGAAACGGTGAATCTTGTCCTCGACCGAGGGACAATATCGCGGCCCGATACCTTCGATGATGCCCGTGAACATGGGCGAGCGATCGCAACCCGCACGGATGATGTCGTGAGTGCGCTCGTTGGTGGCCGTGATGTAGCACACCACTTGGCGCGGATGGTCGCTACGGCGCCCGAGGTAAGAGAACACGGGTGTCGGATCATCGCCAGGTTGCACCTCGAGGCCTTCGTAGTTGATGGTGCGTCCGTCGATGCGCGGCGGCGTACCCGTCTTCAAGCGGCCCACACGAAACGGCAACGCGCGCAGCTTCTCCGCAAGACGAATCGATGGCGGATCGCCTGCGCGCCCGCCCTGATAGCTCGTGAGGCCGATATGAATCTTGCCACCGAGGAACGTGCCGACCGTGAGCACGACCGCACGCGCCCGGAACTCGATGCCGCTCTGCGTGACAACCCCGAGGACCCGGTCCGCTTCGATGATGAGATCAGCCACTTCCTGCTGGAAGAGTGTGAGGTTGGGCTGGTTTTCCACGAACCAACGGATCGCACGCTTGTACAAGTTGCGATCCATTTGCGCGCGCGTAGCGCGCACGGCAGGCCCCTTGCTGGCATTGAGCGTACGAAACTGAATCCCTGCCAGATCGGCTGCACGCGCCATGGCACCGCCCATCGCGTCGATCTCCTTGACGAGGTGGCCCTTACCGATCCCGCCGATGGCCGGATTGCAGCTCATCTGCCCCAACGTCTCGATGCTCTGGGTCAGCAGCAGCGTGCGCACACCCATGCGGGCCGCCGCCAACGCAGCCTCGGTACCGGCGTGGCCGCCGCCGACGACGATGACGTCGAATGAGTCGGGAAATCGCATGGAGAGCCGCTCCGAAAAGGTGCGTCATTTTACCGGGCGGTGAAGTGCCGCGAAATCAGACCGCCGCTAGGTCCGAACGTTCCGGAGCACTCTGAGTGTCAGCTGTTCCAGCGCTCTGCCCGTCCCCAGTCTGCCGGAGCAAAGGCGCGCGATGAGCTGCGAGCGCCAAGCTGCGAACACGACCGGATTGATGTACGACTTGCGGCAGACGGCCGGCGTATTGCCGAGCGCATGGGCGACCTCCTTCGCGGTGGCGGCCACACAGCGTGCGAACACCCGTTCACTTACCGTCGAACCGCACTCCTGCGTGACGAGGTATGCAACGGCACGGGTTGTCGCACCCCAGGTGCGAAAATCCTTGGCCGAGAAACCTTCCACATCGACGAAATTGCCATCCATCGCTCGGCGCAGGTACTCGTTCACCATCCCCGAGTCAATGGGCTGGCGCTTGCCTTGCTCGTCGATGTATTGGAACAGCTGCTGACCCGGCAGCTGCTGGCATCGCCTGACCACGCGCACGAGGTCGCGATCGTGCAGGGTCACCTCATGGCGTTGGCCGGCCTTGCCGCGAAAGCACAGCAATGCCGTGCCGTCGGGAAGGAACTTTGCGTGTCGATCGCGCAACGTGGTGGCGCCGTACGAGCTGTTGGTGCGCGCGTACTCCGCATTGCCGACACGGATGAGCGTGTCGTCCAACAGCTTCACAATGAGCGCGAGCACCTTGTCGCGCGTGAGCCCCGGCTGCATCAAGTCGGCCTTCACGCGGCGACGCAAGACGGGCAAGCGCGAGCCGAACTCGATCATGCGCGAGAACTTGCCGTCGTCGCGCGTTGCGCGCCACTTCTCGTGGTAACGATATTGCTTGCGACCACGCGCATCGCGGCCCGTCGCCTGCAAGTGACCGCGCTCCTTCGTGCAGATCCAAACGTCCGTGTACGCAGGAGGAATGGCGAGCTTACGTATGCGCTCGAGCGTGCGGGTTCCAGTAATGGGTCTGCGACGAGGCCCCAGGTAGCGAAACCCCTTGCCGACCCGCACGCGCTGAATGCCGGGGTCGGTGTCCGACACGTAGATCAAACCATTGTGCCGCGCGTGCTGCCGTGCCCGAGCAATGACCGCTGGTAGGTCACCGGGACGCGAGTCGTTGGACATCGAGCTTTTCATGAGGTCATCCCGTTTGCTGCCGCGCTCATTCGAACGTCGCGCCCGCAACCTGCGTTCCCTTCATGACTGGCCAGCATGTCTGGCTCTATATACAGTACGCACATCCAGCGCCTCTTTTGCCCCGACGATGAACGCACTTCAACACGAGCTGCACGCTTCGCCACACGAGCATCTCAATGCCGAGCAACACGCTGCGGCTACGTTCGGCGCACCCCATCCGTCCGGATGGAGCGCCGGACCCTTGCTCATCATCGCCGGTGCTGGTACCGGCAAGACCAACACGCTCGCACATCGCGTCGCGCACTTGCTCATCCACGGTGTCGCACCGGAACGGATTCTGCTGCTCACGTTCACGCGGCGCGCAGCGCAGGAAATGTTGCGACGAGCCGAGCGTATTGCGATTCAGACGCTGCGCGCGCGCGGCACCGGGGCATTCTCTGAAGCATGGATACGTGGGCTGTGGTCGGGCACTTTTCATTCGATCGGCAATCGCCTCCTGCGCGAGTATGCGCACGTCGTGGGTCTCGACCCGGCTTTCTCCGTGCTCGACCGCAGCGACGCTGCCGATCTGCTCGACATGGCCCGGCAAGAGCTCGGGCTGGCCAACACGGACAAGCGCTTTCCGCGCAAGGACACCTGCCTGGCCATTTATTCCCATCGCATCAACTCACGTCGCTCGCTGGAAGACACGCTCAAGGATGCTTTTCCATGGTGTCGCGAGTGGTGCGCCGAGCTGAACCGACTGTTTCGTCGCTATGTCGAGCTCAAGCAAGCTCAACAGCTGCTCGACTACGACGATCTGCTGCTCTACTGGCACATCCTTGTGCAGGATCGCCGCATGGCGGAGGAGATCGGCGGGCGCTTCAGCCACGTGCTCATCGACGAGTTTCAGGACACCAACGCTTTGCAGGCGGAGATCGTCTACGCGCTCAAACCGGATGGCGCAGGACTATGTGTCGTCGGCGATGATGCGCAGGCAATCTATTCGTTTCGAGGCGCGACGGTGGAGAACATCTTGGACTACCCGCAGCGTTTTTCCCCGCCGGCCACCGTCATCGCGCTCGAGCGCAATTATCGTTCCGTGCAGCCGATTCTCGATGCCGCGAACGCTCTGATGCACGAGAGCCCACGACAATATCGCAAGAGCCTGCGCTCGCAGCGTGCCTCGGGCGCCAAGCCCCTTTACGTCACCGTTCAGGACGACCACGCGCAAGCGCAGTATGTGGTCGAGCAAGTGCTTGCTGCGCGCGAACGCGGCACCTTGTTGCGTGAGCAAGCAGTGCTCGTGCGCAATTCACATCACACCGGCGTCCTGGAGCTGGAGCTGATGCGGCGTAACATTCCGTACGTCAAGTACGGCGGGCTCAAGTTCCTGGAGGCCGCGCACGTCAAGGACGTGCTTGCGGTGCTGCGGTGGGCAGACAATCCGCGCAACCGCATCGCTGCCTTCCGGGCACTACAGCTTCTTCCTGGCGTAGGACCTGCGACCGCTGAACGCTGTCTCAAGGTGTTCGAAGCAAGCGGCTGCGCGTGGAGCGTGCTGCAGGCATATCGCATGCCTGCAGCAGCGTCCGAGGATTGGCAGCCATTCAGTGCGTTGATGGTCGAGCTCGCGCACGCGGGCGAATGGTCAGGGCAGGTCACGCGCGTGCGTATGTGGTATCAGCCTCATCTCGAACGGCGGTACGACGCGGCACACGTGCGGTTGGGGGACATCGAGCAGCTGGAGCGAATCGCAGCGCAGTTTGCCACTCGCGAGCAGTTCATCACCGAGCTTACGCTCGATCCGCCGCAGGCTAGCGGCGATCTGGCTGGCGATCCGCTCAAGGACGAGGATTATCTCATCCTGTCCACGGTGCATTCCGCAAAAGGACAGGAATGGAACAGTGTTTATGTTCTGAACGTCGCGGACGGCAACTTCCCGAACGAGCACGCGACGGGAAAACCAGAGCTGATCGAGGAAGAACGACGGCTGCTCTACGTGGCCATGACGCGCGCGAGATACGAGCTCCATCTCGTGGCGCCACTCAAGTATTACATCCGGCAACAGCCCCGCACCGGCGATGCGCACGTATATGGCGCACGAAGCCGCTTCCTCACGGACGCGCTCCTTGCGAAGTTCGAGCAGCGTACCTGGCCGACGCACGCAGAAACGGCCATCGAGCCAAGAGCGCATCACGTTCGGGTCGACGTCGCCTCCAAGCTGCGGGAGCTGTGGGGGTAAAGTGGGCCGTGGGCTGTAGACTGTAAGCTGTAGTGGGAGGCTTGCTTTTTCCCTGTTGCCTGTTCCCTGTTCCTGCGCACCTCAGCAGAGCTGCTGGCGTCGGAGTTCCTGCAGCCGCAGTCCCTCGTCACGAGGAGGGCTTGCCTTCGAGAACGAACGTGCTCGGAGTGCCTGCAGTGGACGACGGCGCAATCCACACATCGAACGCGCCTGGCTCGGCGACCCATTGCAAGTCCGGCCCAACGAATTGCAGATCTTCCCTGGTGAGTCTGAAGCTCACCACTGTGCTCGCACCGGGCTCTAGGTAGATCTTCCGGAATCCCTTGAGCTCGCGCACCGGACGGGTGAGGCTTGCGACGCGATCATGAATGTATAGCTGCACGACTTCCTCGCCTGCGCGCTCGCTGACGTTCGTAATCTCGGCGCTCACGTCGATGAATCCGTCCCAAGGAAGCGTCGTTGCGCTCAAACGCACCGGTCCGTACTTGAACTTCGAATAGCTCAAACCGTGGCCGAACGGATACAACGCAGCGTATGGCGCCTCGCGATAGCGCGCCTTGAATTGTGGTGGCCCGCCTTCCACATAGGGTCGACCCGTGCGCTTGTGATTGTAGAAGAACGGCTGCTGTCCGGGCTCGATCGGAAAGCTGACCGGCAGACGCCCTGAGGGGTTGTAATCGCCAAACAGGACGTCGGCGACGGCAGTGCCGGTTTCCGAGCCCAGGAACCACGTGACGAGGATGGCGTCGGCATCGCGTACTGCCCCCTGCAGCGCCAGCGCCCGGCCGTTTCGCAGCAGCACGACGAGTGGCTTGCCGGTCTCGGACAGTGCTTCCGCCAGACGTTGTTGAGCAGCCGGCACGACGATGTTTGTGCGCGATTGCGCTTCGCCGGACATTTGCTGCGTTTCGCCGATCGCCAGCACCACCACATCTGCTTCATTTGCTGCTTGCACGGCTGCATCGATGCCGTCCGGTAGCGGAGCTTCGAAATCCGAGCCCTTCACCACTTGCAGCAGGCTGGGATCATCCAACGCGGCTGCGATGCCCTCTGCGACGGTGATCGCTTCTTGCTCGTCCGCAAAGAGCGTCCACGGACCATGCAAGTTCTGGCGGTCATCCGCGAACGGACCGATCAGGGCAATCTTCGTGCTCTTCGAGAGCGGGAGCAGCTCATTCTCGTTTCGTAGCAACACGATCGAGCGACGGGCCGCTTCGCGCGCCAGTGCGCGGTGCTCAGGACGCTTGAGATCGACCGCCTCCCGTTCCGGGTCGAGCGAGCGATACGGATCGTCGAACAGCCCGAGCGCTTTCTTGAGTCGCAGCACACGTCGCACAGATTGATCGAGCGTGGTCATGGGTATTTCGCCCGACCTCACCAGCTCGGGGAGGTAGCGAACGTAGTAGCCGCTCTGCATGCTCATGTCCACGCCGGCCAGGAAGGCGAGCTTCGTCGCTTCGCGAGGATTCTCCGCGAATCCGTGCGCGATGAGCTCCATGTCAGCCGTGTAGTCGGAGACGACGAAGCCTTTGAAACCCCATTCATCGCGCAGAATCGTCGTCAGCAGCTCGTAGTTCGCCGTTGCCGGCACGCCGTTGATCTCGTTGAACGACGTCATCACCGACAACGCACCGGCATCGAAGGCCGCCCTGAAAGGTGGCAGATGCACCTCGCGCAACGTCTGGGGTGAGATCTCAACTGTGTTGTAATCCAGCCCGCCCGACACGGCTCCGTAGGCGGCGAAGTGCTTCGGGGTCGCCAACACCGAATCCTCGCTCGCGAGACTCTTGCCTTGATAACCTCGCACACGAGCGGCTGCGAACAGCTTGCCGAGATAGACGTCTTCTCCGGAACCCTCCGCGACTCGTCCCCAGCGCTGATCGCGCGCGATGTCTACCATCGGAGCGAAGTTCCAATGCAATCCGCCCGCCGTCGCTTCGACGGCGGCGACACGTGCGGTGCGCTCCGCCAGCTCCGGTTCGAAGCTAGCGGCCTCTGCCAGCGGAATCGGAAAAACCGTGCGATACCCGTGAATCACGTCTCCGGCAAAAAGCAGTGGAATCTTCATGCGAGATTCTTCGGCAGCGGCATGCTGTGCCAGCCGCGCGCCCTTGATGCCTCTGCCGTTGAACAACACGCCGACACGTCCGGCGCGCACTTCCGCAAGCAGCTCATCCGCGCGTCTTTGATTCACGTCGGGATTCGTGTGCGGATTCAAAGAGCGAATGTTGTCTGCTAACGCCGTGAGCTGACCTGCCTTCTCTTCCAGGGTCATGCGCTCAAGCAATGCTTCGATCTGCTCGTCCTCTTCCTCCAGCAACGCTAGGTCCTGAGCGATGACTGAGGCGCTGAATAGCAGCGCTCCGAGACACGTGTGCGCGAGACGGTAAAGTCGTGAAGGACACGAAGGGTGTGTTGACATGTGCGGCGCGCGATCGAGAAGACGACCCGAGTAGACAACATCGGCTAGGTTACTGCGGCAGCGAGGTACGAGTTATTGCGCAAAACCGTGTAGCGACTCCACGGTCAGACGCCGTACGAAAATCGGTGGGACGTGGCACGCTAGGAGCTGCGCGAGCATGGTTGCCGGATCTGTTCGCTAAACTCTCGCCTCGCAGCACACATTGGGGGGACAATTGTTGTGAGCGTCTCAGAGGTACATCAATGAAACAGCTTGGGAGCATCGTCGTCGTGTGGGTGGTCTGCGTTGCGAGCACGGCGTGGGCCGCTTGCGAACGGCCGCGCGCCACCTTCGAGGTGCCCGATGGCAGAACCGCCAGCACCGAGCACATGGCCGCTGCGCAACAAGAGATCGCAGCGTTTGCGGATTCGGTCGCCGACTACCTGCGTTGCCTGCATGGCGAGCTCGGCCAGAAATCGATCGGCAAGAGCGAGGAAGAGAAGGCACAGCTCAACCAGACGTACGCGACGGCGTACCAGGAGCTTGCGCAGCAGGCGACGGGCCTTGCCATCTGCTTCAACGAGCAGCTCGAGCTTTTCAGAACGAGCGGCGGCGGCAGCGAGCTACGAGCCGCCGATTGCTCGGATCACATCGCAGCAGCGGCGAACCATTCATTCGCCACGCCTTCGACGGAAGAGCTGATCATCGAAGCGTCTGGGCACCGGTTTGAGCTGCCAAGCGGCAGCTGGCGATTCTTATTGGCACGCAACGCGACACCGCAACCGTGCAACCAGGGCGCCGATCGGTGCTTCTACAGGGCAGTGGTCGTGCTGAACGAATCGAGTGACGTGCTCGAGTGCACCGGTGAGATCACATACGAAGGCACCGATATCGCCGGCAATGTGAAAACCCAGGCGAAGGCGCTCGTGCTCGAGCGCTCGACGCGGATCGTGGCAGCAAGCCTCGCGAAGGACGACGTGAACGCTTCGGTGTTCGATGCCGAGTGCACACCCCGACCGAAGCTACCTGAGCTCGGCACGCCGGCGAATTGCAAGTACGAGGTCGTCAAGCCGGTCGCCATAGGCGATTACTATCCGCCTGAATCGCGCGCGGCAGGAGAGGAAGGTCCCGTCACGGTGGAGTTCACGGTCGCGGGTAAGCCAAGCCATCCCACGGATGTCCGGGCGGTGGCAAGCAGCTTGTATCCCGCTCTCGACGAAGCCGCGGTGCGCGCGGTAAGCGATATGATCATGAGCAGCAACTGCCCGAATTCGCGCTATCGGTTGCGCTTGACATTCCGGCTCGAGTGACACTTGCACGGCGAGCGAAGCGGCGCGTGCAACGAGAACCGCACATGCGGGGCTCCATCGAGCGTCTGCTTCCACGGCGCGGCCATGGCGGCCGGCGCTTCTTCGCGCGGTTGCAGACACAGGAACGTACCGGGCGCCAGATCGAGCCGATCCAGCGTTCCGGCACGCAGCTCGACCACATGCCGGGTGCCGAACGGCGCCCATCGCACGCGCCAGGGAGCGATGTGCGCGTCGAGGCGCAGAATGCGCAACTGAGCGTTGAGAAAGATGGCATCGATCGGGAAGCCCAGACCGAACGTATGGATGCTCCCACACGGGCTCAGCATCAAGGCGGTATCCGGCGGCAATTCGCCCGACTTGCGTAGCCCTCGCAATCGATCACGAAACGAGCGCGCGATCAGCAGACGTTGAGCAATGCACCTTCCGTCTGGCGTCATCAATCCTAGTGCCTCCATGGCCACCTCCTTGTGTTGTCAACGCGGGAAGATATCGAGCACGCCCGCTTCGACGAGCTGCATGACAATTGGGAAACCGAGGATGATGAAGGTCGTCGGGAAGAGCAGCGCGATCAACGGGAACAGCATCTTCACCGGCGCTCGGCTCGCCATTTTCTCGGCGCGCACAAAACGCTCCTGACGTCGTTGGCGCGCCTGATCGGCGAGCACGTCGCCAAGCGAAGCGCCGGTTTCTTCAGCTTGAGTGACCGACGCGACAAAGCTCGTGACGGCCGGAATCATCACCCGTGCAGCCAACCGATCGAGAGCCGCTCGGCGCGTCACACCGGCGCGTGTTTCGCGCAGATACCGGGCGAACTCTTCGCGCGCAGCCCCCGCTCGCAATTGCTCGACCGCCTGCTCGACCGCAGCCGCAAAGGTCAGGCCTGCGCGCATAGCGAGCACCACGACGTCCAAGAAGAAGGGGAACTCCTTCTCGAAGCTTGCACGGCGTCGCTCGCGAGCATCACGCAGCCAGATATCCGGATAGCAGTAGGCAAACGGGACGAGACAGGCCGCGAGCCCGATGTAGAGCGGGTCGCGCAAGTCGAGGAGCCACATGACGTAGAACGCCATGAGTAACCCTCCGGCGCAGGCAAGGCGCCGCAGCACGACGAGCTCTGCGGGAGTGATCCAGTAGCTCGCGCCTGCCGCGTCGAGACGGGACTGCAGTACCTCGCGTTGCGAAGCGGTCATCGTTGCCGCGACACTTCGTGCATACCGACGCAACAATGGGCGCAGCGCTCGCAGCACGAGCGGCAGTCGATCGCGCCAGGCATCGTCGCGCATAGACGGTGGGCAGGCTCGTGGCTGCAACGCGCGCGCCCACAACAGCACGAGCACACATGCGCCACCAACCAGCCCGGCGGGCATCCAAGCACCCATGTGTCCTCCCTGTGCACCATCGTCTCGATCGAGACGACGGCTTACACGTCGATGTTCACGATCCTGCGAATCATCGCAGCGGCAACCGTCATCATGAGCCCCACCACCGCGAGCACAATCCAGCCGTACCATTGCGTGAACAGCAGCTTCATGCGCTCGGGCTGCTGCGCATACAGCACGACCGTGATGAGAATTGGCAGCACCCCCACGACCCACCCTTGTGCACGGTTCATTGCGGTGAGCGCAGCGATCTTGCCTTCCAAGTGGGCCTTCTCTTGCAACGTTCTGGCCAGCGACTCGAGTGTGTCCGCCAGATTGCCACCCACACGCCGCGAGACGTTGATAGCCGTATTCATGAGGTCGAGCTCCGGTGCGTCGATGCGTCTACGCAAATCGGCCAGGGCGTCACAAAGCGGGCGCCCCACCCGATGCTCATTGAGGACGATCGTGAACTCCTGACCGAGCGGTGCGGGCTGTCGCGTGCTCAGCAGCTCGAGGCCCTTGCTCAAGCTCGAGCCGGCGCGCAACGTGGAGGCCAGCGCAAGGAGCGCATCCGGCAGCTGGTAAACGAACTTTCTCGTGCGAGCTCTCGTCATGTGATTGAGCACGATGCGCGGTGCGAGAATCGCGATACCGATTGCAGCGGCGGCACCTGGCGGTCCAAGCAAGCACCAACCCGCGCACGCGCAACCGATGGCGATCAGGGCGGTAGCAAGGTACAGGCTGCGCGGGTCCGCCACGACGAAATGGTGCCTGAGATACGTACCAAACCGATGCACGAAACCGTGCTCGTAGGCGGACAATGCTCCACGCATCGCGCCGGCAGCGAGTACGACCGAAATCATGACGAATGCCACGACGAGTGCTCTCCGGTCGAGTGGCATCACGCGCTTATTCCTGTTGCAGACACATTGAGCTGGAAGATAGCGCGGTCGACGAGCACACCAGCCTGCTCAAGAGCTTCGTAGAAGCGCGGTGGATGACCGGAGCTCACGAAGTCCCCGATGATTTTTCCGCTGGCGCTGACGCCGCGTTGTCGGAACGAGAACAACGGCTGCGTGAGGATGACGTCTCGCTCCATGCCGTCGACCTCGACGATCGAGGTCACTCGCCGTGTCCCGTCGCTGAAGCGAGTCAGTTGGACAATGATGTCAACGGCTGCAGCGATCTGTTCTCGAATCGCACGCAGCGGCAGATCCATGCCCGCCATCAGCGCCATGACTTCGAGCCGCGAGAGCAAGTCACGCGGCGAGTTGGCGTGCCCGGTCGTCAGCGACCCGTCATGACCAGTGTTCATCGCTTGCAACATATCCAATGCCTCGCCGCCGCGACACTCGCCGATAATGATGCGATCGGGTCGCATGCGCAGCGCATTGCGCACCAGATCGCGAATTGTGACTTCGCCACGCCCTTCGACGTTGGGCGGACGCGCTTCGAGAGAGAGCACATGCGGCTGCGCCAAACGCAGCTCGGCCGCGTCCTCAATCGTGATGATGCGCTCGGTGGGCGCGATCGCTTCCGATAACGCATTCAAGAACGTCGTCTTACCCGAGCCGGTACCCCGGACACGATGATGTTCTTGCGTTGCTCGACACACAGCTTCAAAAAAGCGGCCATGTTCGCAGTGAGCGTCCCACAGTCGACCAGGCGCTGCATCGAGAAGCGCTGGCGCGAGAATTTGCGGATCGTCAGGATCGGTCCGACGAGGGACAAGGGCGGGATGATCGCGTTGATACGTGAGCCGTCCGGCAGTCGCCCGTCAACCATCGGTGAGCCCTCGTCGATGCGCCGGCCGAGCGGCGTGACGATACGCTCGATCACACGCATGAGAGATTCGGCATTGGTGAAGCGCGCCGGTACGCGTAGGAGTCGGCCCGCCCGTTCGATGTAGATTTGCTCCGGCCCGTTCACCATGATCTCGGAGACGGTATCGTCGGCGAGAAAGGGCTCGATCGGGCCGTAACCGACGATCTCTGCTGTCATGTCGCGCACAAAGGCATCGCGATCGATATGCGCAGGCAGCTCGATTTGCTCGGTCGCGATAATCGTCTCGAGCGCAGCGCGTGTCTCGCGACGCAGATCAACACCGTTGAGATCGTTCAAAGCCGTACGCCTGAACAAGTCCAGCTCGCGCAGCACGAGCTCTTGCACCTGGATCTTGAGCGGCTGCAACTCATCGACTGCAGCCGCGGGAGACTCGCTGCGAAGTGTGTCGCTGGTTGCACGATCGAGCGTGTCGGTGCGTTCGCTCGCGACCGCCTCCTCGCGCTGGGAAACGCCGACCGCGAGAATTGCGAGCTCGCATTCGCCGATAGAGAACTTGTCTCCACGCAGCACCGGAGCGCTGTTCGC
The DNA here is from genome assembly GCA_017577615.1 of Gammaproteobacteria bacterium. Classification (GTDB taxonomy): domain Bacteria; phylum Pseudomonadota; class Gammaproteobacteria; order Steroidobacterales; family Steroidobacteraceae; genus Steroidobacter. The sequence goes on from PKRE01000001.1 coordinate 854,289, forward strand.
GATCGCCACGCCGTTGCGTCGCACCGGCGATGCACCGCCGAGATCGAGGAGAAAGACGCCGTCGGGCTCGATACGTAAGCAAGCGTGCTTCTTGGCAACCGATTCATGGCGAAGTCGAATGTCCGCGGCGAGACTTCGCCCGATGATGTACACGCCGCGTGTACGCAGGATCTGCGTCAGCTGCCGACCGCACGGCATCGTCACACGTATCTCGATCATAGGATCAATCCAGGAGCTTCGGTTTGAGGGCTTCGGTCGAGCTGCGCCTCAGCTCATCGAACTTCTGAATGCCACGCCGCACTGCCTCGTCATCCTCACCCAGGATCTGCGGCGTCACGAGCACAACCAGCTCGGTTTCCCCGCGCCGAAACTGGCGCGACTTGAAGAACTCTCCGAGGATCGGCAAAGAACCCAAGCCCGGCATCTTCACGACAGTCTTGGCATCCTCAGAGTTGAACAAGCCGGCGACAATCATGGTCTCGCCGCTCTGCACGTTCATTTCCGTGTGGGTCTTGCGGGTCGCGAATCCGGGAAAGCCCAGAACTGAGATCGCCTTGTCCACGCTGCTGACTTCCACACCTACCTTGGTGCGGATAAGACCGTCGCTCGCGCGGGGCGCGACATTCAAGATGATGCCGAACTGCTTGAAGATGACGTTGAGCGCGCCGTCTTGATTCTGCACCGGGATCGGCACTTCGCCCCCAACAAGAAAATCCGCCTGACCTCCGCTGATACAGGTCAAGAGCGGCTCGGCAAGCAAGCGCGCATCGCCATTGTTCACCAAGAGGTTCACCACCGATTCGACGACCGTCGTCATCGCCAGATAACGATTCCCGGTGCCGAGCTCGAGCGGCAGGTCATCGAAACGTGTGAGCGAATCGGGCAGGATGCGAAAGTGCTCGTTGGTCACGAACTCATCGAGCATGCCGAATACCGGGCCTGCCGCCATATCCGCCCAGTCGATGCCGATGTCACGCAAAGCTGTCTTCTTCACCTCGATGAGCTTTGCTTTGATCAGGATCGTCGGTTCTGCCTGGAGCGGGGGAGGCGGCGGTGGCTGCTCGATAGGGGCGGCGAGCACGCGCACCTGATACGCGATCGTCGTGCCATCGCGCGCCCAGATGCGCAGGTCGGTCACACCGTCGCGCTTGCCGAGCAGCAGAATCTCGTGAGTGTCGTCGAAGACCTTCACGTCGACGATCGAGCCGTCACCTGCTGCCACTCGCTTCACGTCTGCATAACGCAGCAACAAGCTCTGGCCTGCTGGTACGGTGAGAACGCCCGTCGGTGCAGCAACGATGGGTGCTTCACGCGCGTACAACGCGCCGCTGAAGAGCATCAGAAGCAAACCACGCCACGCAAGCCTCGCGACACATAGCACGTGCCGCCGCAGGGCCCCGAACGTCAGCCATCCATGGCTCCAGCTCATGTGTTCAGACTCCGCCGAGAATGACCTCGATACGTCTTCTCGTGTTGACGCGAGGCGAAGACTCATCGAGCAGCAGGCTCCGCTTGGTGAGCCGCGGCAGCTCCAATGCTCGAGCATCACCCGGTCGTCGCAACGCGACCGTGAGCTTGCCCGACTCCTGAGCCAAAGTGATCTTTGCCGCATCCTGCGGCTTCACCGAGACGGTCACGGTCCGATACTGACGTTGGTTCTGCACTTCCGGGTGATGCTCGTTGGACAGCGTACGCATGCCGGTCGCAATGACCGGAACACCAGACAAGAGCGGCAATGTCATGGTCTCGTTGCCGCTGGTCGTCGTGAAGAACAGATCGATGCGATCGCCCGGCGCCAACATGCCCGAGATCGACGATTCCTCATCGACTGGAAAGGTCAAGGCGCGCATCCCCTCAGAGAGCTGCGCGGAAAAGCCTGCAGCGGCGTCTTGCGCCAGATGAGACATCAATATCGGCTCACCGCTGCGCAAAGATCTGGCGAGGAAGCGCCCCGCTATTTCGCCCCATCCTTCCGCACGAACTGCTTCGGCGTGCAGAAACGCGGCCGGAACATCGCGCAGGGCAACGTTCTGCGGTGACAGGAACGTGCCAGGCTGCAGGTCAGTGGCGGCGACGACCACCTTTACCGTCGCATACTCTGATTCGAGCTGCGCGCGCCGCTGGGCAAGCACATCCTCAATATATGCATGTGCAAAGTAGGCTGCTGCGGCGCCCGCGGCGATCGCCCCGCCTAGCATCAAGATCGTGACGATCCTTCCTTTCATCTGCGCCTCCATGCAGTCGAGCAAGCTCAGAACGGGATCATGAGACTCCAAGCATATTCGTCGTGGTGCTCCCTGATGAACGCCAACATGAGCACACCGCCTCTCCATATCACCAGTAGACCGACCAGCACCGCCAAGTATTCCGTGACGCTCCATCCTAGTTGCGGTCTCAACGATAGTGAGGCGCGCCTCCATCGCGGGATCATCGCATCCTCCACACGATGACTATGGCAGTGGAATCGCCGCGCTGACGGTGCGGCAGGAACGTGAGCTGAGCGTGCTCGACGTCCTTTTGTGCCTCGAGCAGATAGCCGCCATTGGTCCCTTGTGTGGGTCCGGCGTGAACGATCTGCCATCCCTCACGCTCCAAGAGCGCACGAAACGTAGTCGCCGCCGCGGGTGGCGCGCGCGGGCTGAGCAAAGCGATGTGCTCGGCACGAATGCCAGCATCTTCATATTGCTGGACATTCGCAATGTGCACCAACGGCGGTAGAGGGAATCTCGTGCCTATGTCGACGCGCGCGTTGGAAAGCTCTTCACTCACCGTGATCGTGCCTATGCTGCCCGTTGCGCTGGGGCGAGCTTGGATGGTGATGAAGCTTGTCCCGTTCCTGACCGCGAGGATCTGCCACTCGCCATTGCGAATGCGGTAGGTCTCGTGGGCCGTTCTCCCGCGTGCCCAGCGCTCGTAATGTCGCAGCACCTCTTCTGCACTCAGGCGTGATCGAAAGCTCCTGAGCGTCATGGGTAATCCGTTCACGCGCATCTGTGTTGCAACCCACTGTGCCTCGCTCAAGGGCGGCGGTTCCACATCGGGCAGCCGCGAGCCGCGGTGCGTCGTGACGTCGGCCCGTACCCAGGCCGACGCCAATACGAGTATCAAGCCCATCCACTTGCTCATGGCGCTCGATGCCGGCGGATGTAGGCGCGCGGCACATCGGCTGTGTACGGGCGAAGCTCGAGCTCACGTGCATACTGTCCCTCTCCGTATAGCGCGCGGCCTCGTCCCGCCGCCAAAGCGCCCAACACGCGAGCCGGCCGTTCCAAGGACTCGATGAGCTCGTTAGCCGTCGCGAAATCGACACGCCTACGTAACTCTTCCTCTGCTGCGGCCGCCCAGGTATCGCTCAGAATGGCGCCTCGCGCCTCGAACCTGAGCGGGGAAGGTGTGCTCATCTCTGCTTGCTCGTTTCCGAGGGAGCGCGAACGCGACGCTCGCTCGGCCAAGGCATTACGCGTCACGAGCTCGAAGCGCGTGTGAACGAAGCCACGTGGATTCAGATTGAGATTCCGCACGCGCAGCAAGGCGGATGTGGGTATCTCGCCGTGAGCGAGACGCGGAACGAGCAGGGAACCGACTTGTATCGAGCTTCCGCGCTCATCGCTCGTCTGCTCGATGCCGCCCGACTCGAGTAGACGGCGCCCACGATGATCCCGCCACAGCGGATTATTGGTGATTCCATGTGCATGCAACTCGTCGACGGCGAGCAGAGGTGCGCGCGGATCTCCCAGGATACGGTCGCGTATCTCGATCGTGATGTCTGCATCGTGCTTACGACGCTCGCCACTGCTCTGCCACACGGTACGCTCCCACACTGCATAACGGGCAGCATCGACCGCCTTATGCTTGATGTCGGCCAGCTTTCCGACCAAGGGCAGGCCGATGACGAATGGCAGGAGCGCGATGAGCGCGACGAGCGTTTCGGCAATCGCGCCGCCGAGCTGAGCTCGTTTGTTGCAAGGGCGGACGCCGCATCGGCACATCACAGGAAGATCGAGCCAGCCGTGCGGCCCAGAACGGATTGAACAGGTTTGCAAGCTCGTGCTCGCCACGGGCGAGCGCGGCAAAGCTGTCGCCCGCAGGTCGACGGAACTCGACTCGCGCAACGGCCAGCGCCGACAACAGCGGTAATGTCGAGCTCGTCATGCCGAGCAAGTCGGCGCTTGCGATCTCGTCCTGCGACTTGGTCGCAATTGCAACGAGGCTGAGCGCGCGGTCGCTCGGTGTTCCGGCTACGTTGTAATAGGAGGACACCCCTGCATAGCCCGAAGCGAACTCGCGCGCGCTTGCCTGGCCCTCGCGGGCGCCAATGCGACCCCAGCCACCCCATCCCACTAATCGTCGAGTGCGATACTGCAGTTGATCCCGTGCGCGCCAATCCGCTCCATTGGCGAGCTGGACGTGTTCCGTGACGCCGCGCTTGCGCAGACGAAACACAGGATTGCTCTCTTGCCACCCTCGCTCGCCTGAGATCCAGCGCATCATGCTAGGAGTGGCGCGCAGACTCTTCTCGATGAGCTCTCGGACGCTGTCGCGATCGTCGCTCACGGTATACCGCCGAACGAAGCTCGGCACACTGGCGAGCTGCTCGAGAAGTTGACTCTCCAACATGGCGCGAAGCTCGCCAGGCATTCGCGCGAGCGAGGCATGATCATTCAGTCGAATGCCCGGATCGTACGCGCTCGCCGTGGCCTGCATCAGCTCCCTGAGGTGATCGGCGGCGAGAGAAGCCTGAACCTCTGCCTGTGCTGCGCGAAAGCTCGCGTTCCACGCATCAATCGCAGGCACGACGACGCTGGCAGACTGCTCGGCGAGCTGACGCACATGCGCAGCGATTCGCTCAGCTGAGTCAATATACGGAGCGACAAAGGGAAGCCACTGGGTGACGCGATCGACGTCCTCGATCGAATCGTGCACATAACGCACCCAGCTGACGTAGGAGACGAAGTGGCCAACGGCCGCATGATTGGCGATCATCGCGCGATTCGTATAGGCAACGAAGTTCAGATGACGCGCGATCCATACGGCACCGCTGTAGGCTGCGGCATCGGCCGCGTTGACAAGCTGCGATCGTGCGATGATTCTCTGAGCGTTGTTGAACAGCAGCACGAGCACAGCGCTCGAGATCACGACGCCGAGAAGGGCGATTGGCAAGACTTGGCCGCTCTCGGCTTTGTAGCACGTACGCTGCGCGGCGGTGACCGCCATGCCCAATCCTCCCTGAGCGCGTCCAGATCCGAGCCTCCCTGCCAGGCGCACTGGGATCGGCGCATCAATTGCCGCCAGAAGCGTTGGTTTGCTGATTGTAAGTCGCCAGACTGTCGGCTTGCCGAGCGCGGTTCTGCGCCGTGGTCGCCGAGCTTTGGGCGTTGGCGATGTCTTGGCTGCCGGACTGACCAGCCATCTCCCTGCTCATCGCAGCCATTTGATTCTGCAAGACATCGCCAAACGCGGCGAACAAGCCGATTCCGGCGACTGCCACGAGTGCGGTGATGATGATGTACTCGCTCATGCCCTGACCGAGCTGCCGAAGCTTGGTGTAGGCGATACGTCGGCGCATGGAATCCTCCTAATTCTGTGGTCCTGTGGTGCGAGCCCAGCTCGCGGACAAGAACACGTTACGCGCGAATGCGTGCGTGGCGGATACGAATTACTGAGGCGAGCGCCGAGAAATGGGCATGGTGGGGCGAGGGCAGAAGAGCTGCTCGCAAAAATAACCCCTGACAGCTCGAGCTGTCAGGGGTGCGGAGCCAATGAGCCTGCACCTGATTCGCGGCGCGGGCGCGCACCGCGAATCAATGAAGACGGTGTTGCGCGTTGTTCGAATTCAAGACTCTGCGGTGCAAGCCGGTCGAGCTCCCAAGCTTACGATATGCCGAGTCGGGGCCGCGCATGGTACTCAATGAACGGCGTCCGTCAAGCGCTCACGCGGACACCCTCACGGGCCGGCCTTCTTGTAGCCGGCTGGCACCTCGAACTTCGCAGGATCCACTGCCGCCGCGCTCACCGATACGAGCTCGGAGCTCAATGTCATCATGGGCATGAGGCCGCCCGGCAAGGTTGGCGCTGGAGCGGCTGGCGCAGCGGGTTCCGGTTCCTTTTTCTTCTTGCCGAGCATCCCTCCGAGCGCTCCACCCAATGCACCCCCCAAGGCCCCGCCGATGCTCATCGGCGAATCTGCACTCTCGGTCTGCTGGGCCTGATGCATGCTGCTGCACTGGGGACCGCCGATGCCGAGAGCAAAGCCCGAGCGCACCGCGTGGCCGTCGATCTCGCGCATCTTCGCAGCCACTTCGCTCCAGATGCCCTGGTAGCGGCCGAACAGCGACTGAGCGCGCTCAGCGAATTGGCGGGAAGCGCTGGTGTCGAGGCCCATCTTCTCTGCGTACGCGGCGTAGTAAGCCTCTACCTCCTTGGCCGCTTCGAAACCTGGGGCAACCCACTGCTCGAGCACCAGACCGAAATCGCACACCTCGCCGGTCTTCCTGTTCTTGCACGACTGCGTCGCGATGATCGCAACACGTTCAGCCTCGTAGCCGGCGATCTGGTCCTTTGCGCCCGTGCGTTCGAGTGACACGGTAGGCTCCGACCATTCGCACTCGGATTCATCCACGCCGGAAGCCGCCTGCTGCGAAGCTTGATCTTGCTCCATCTTCTCCATTGCCTCGTGGAGCCGGGCGCGCTGCTCAGCAAACGTGGTTTCGCTGTACGTCTTGCGGCGATGGTCGAGCGTCAGCACCTTGTCTTGATCAAAGCGCACGATCTCCGTTGTGGTATCACCTGCGCCGCGTGCGAACGCTCTCATGAGCGCCGACTCGAAGCGTAGCTCGCTGTCCGTGCGCGCTTTGTCGCCTGCGATGTAAGTTACCGTCCGTCCGCTCATGTTCATGATGTTCGCCAGGCCAGCGCCGCCATTCACGCTGAGGCGTTCCTCGATGGTGACATCGCCCTGCGCCTGCGCACAGAGCATTGCGGCCATGACAGAGCCGAGGAGCGCGCACCCAGAAGGTCTTGTGAGCCTCGATACCATGGATCGTCCTCCGTAGTTATGGTGTTCTTCGATTGATGAAGCGCCAGGCGCGCCCCCGTGTGCATCCATGCTAGCAGCGCGACTGTGATGACGGGAGGGATCGATCCTTCGTTTGCTGCCGCAGAAGCCGCCGAAGGCGTGCTACGTGGCGTGCTGCGAAGCAACGCGCCTCCACTTCATAGCGGTTCCACCAGTAACCGCGGCGACACAGCTCCAATAGATAGCGCGGCACCGTCAGATATCCGGATTGCCATTGACGTAGCACATGAAAGTATTCGTGCAGGAGCAGCTCTGGATCGTTCCAGAAGCTGCTCGCGTCCGCGCTCAGGAAGATGCAATTGCGGCGTGTCGTTGCCCGCGCGCCTGCATGCCATCTCGCGTATGCCGAATGCTCGCAGACATGCACTTGGTCGATTGCGTCGCCGAAGATTTGTCGTAAGGCGGCGGCAACATGTTGCGGGATCTCGACCTGCCGTCCCCTCCATATTTCGAGCAGTCGCATTGCGGTCCGCACGTCACTTGCCGATGCAGAACGTCGCGAAGATACGCCCGAGCAGATCGTCGGGCGTGAACTCTCCGGTGATTTCTCCCAGGCATTGCTGCGCCTGCCGAAGCTCTTCAGCCATGAGCTCGCCTGCGCGGTGCTCGGTCAGCTGTCGGGCAGCCTCCTCCAGATGACGCCGCGCGCGAGCGAGCGCATCCAAGTGCCGGCGGCGCGCTGACAGCGTCCCTGCGCTCGGACCGTGATAGCCGACACATTCTTTGAGGTGTGTCCGCAGCAGATCCACGCCTTGGCCGGTTGTTGCGGATAGATAAACACGTGACGGTGACGATCGCTCGTAGCGTGGCTCGGCACCGACGAGATCGATCTTGTTCCAGACGAGTGTCACCGGAACGCCGGCGGGCAGTGCGCCAAGCTCCGCATTCAGTGAGTCGTCGTCCGGGGCCGTGCTCGTATCGATCACGTACAGGATGCGATCGGCTTCGTGCATGGCCTCGCGAGCGCGGCGAATGCCCTCCGCTTCGACGATGTCTGCCTGCTCACGTAGGCCTGCCGTATCGAGGACGTGCAGCGGCATGCCATCGATGTGTATGCGTTCACGCAGGATATCGCGCGTCGTGCCCGGAATATCGGTGACGATCGCAGCGTCATAACCCGCGAGCCGGTTGAGCAAGCTCGACTTGCCAGCGTTCGGCTTACCCGCGATGACGACCGTCATTCCTTCGCGCAGCAGCGCACCTTGCTTGGCGTTGGCGATGATCTGAGCGCTGAGCTCGAGGGTGCGCTCGAGGCGCTGCTTAAGCGCCTCGTCCGCCAAGAAGTCGATCTCTTCCTCCGGGAAATCGATGGCGGCTTCGACGTGCATGCGCGTTTCGATGACTGCCTCAGTCAGCGCGTGCACGGCTCGCGAGAATTCGCCTCGAAGGGAGCGCAACGCCGCCCGTGCAGCCTGCTCGGAACCGCTGTCGATCAGGTCGGCGATGGCCTCGGCTTGCGCAAGATCGATCTTGTCATTGAGAAAGGCGCGTTTGCTGAACTCGCCGGGCTCGGCCAGATGTGCGCCGAGCTCGATCACACGAGCGAGCAGCATGTCCATGACGACCGGCCCGCCATGACCATGCAGCTCGAGCACGTCCTCGCCCGTGAAGGAAGCGGGACCAGGAAAGTACAGCGCGAGCCCTGTGTCGATGGCACTGCCATCGCTGGCCCGGAAATCATGCAAGGACGCCGTGCGAGGTGCGGGCAACTCGCCGAGGATCGCTTCGGCAATGCGGCGCACGAGCGGACCCGAGACGCGCACGATGCCGATGCCGCCGCGGCCCGGCGGCGTGGCGATCGCAGCAATGGTGCGGCTCGAGCTGGGATCCGTCATGCCGCTAGTGTGCGTTCGGCATGCGCAGCGAGCCAAGCGCTGCGCCATGCCTTTGCGCTAACTCTTCTTCTGCTCGGCTTCGACGAGCTTGTTGATACGCCACTGCTGCGCGATCGAGAGCAAGGTATTCGTCAGCCAGTACAGCACGAGCCCGGAGGGGAACCAGGCCATCAATACTGCCATGACGATCGGCATGAACATGAAGATCTTCGCCTGGATCGGATCTGCGCTCGGCATCGGCTGCAGCTTGAACTGCGCGAACATCGCGGCAGCCATCAGGAGCGGCAGAATGAAGTACGGATCGCGCGAGGACAGGTCGTCGATCCAGCCGAGGAACGGCGCTTGCCGCATCTCGGCACTCTCAAGGAGCACCCAGTAGAACGCGAGGAAGAACGGGATCTGAATCAGGATCGGCAGACAGCCAGCCAGAGGATTGATCTTCTCGCGCTTGTACAGCTCCATCATCTGACGGCCAAGCTGCTCGCGATCGTCCTTATAGCGCTCCTGGATCGCTTTGATACGCGGCGCAAGATTGCGCATCTTCGCCATCGAGCGTCCGCTCGCCGCCGTCAGCTTATAAAAAGCGAGCTTGATCAGGAACGTGACGATCACGATCGACCAGCCCCAGTTGCCGACGACTCCGTAGACCTTCTGCAGCAGCCAGAACAACGGCTGGGCAATGATTGTGAGCTTGCCGTAATCGGCCACCAGCTCGAGCTCGGGACCGGTCGCTGCGAGCTGATCCTGCAGCTTCGGGCCGACGAACAACCGCTCTTCGAACGTTGCAGTGCCGCCCGCCGGCACGACGCGGGCGGGGCTTACATACGACAGCGTGAAATCGTTGTCGCGATTGACCCTGAGCGTGTAGTCGTACGCAGCGTCTGTCGGCGGCACCGCCGCAGCCACGAAATGATGCTGAAGCGCAGCGATCCAGCCGCCGGTGATCGTGCCCTTGTACTGGCGGTCCTCCTCATCTTCGATATCGAGCCGTCTATATGCCTTGCCGTCGTAAATCGCCGGCCCACGATAGGCATAAGTTTCGACCCTAAAATATGAACGCTCGACTGGCTCGTAGTGGCGTACGAGCTGCACATACGAGGCTGCTTTGAGATCGGTGTCCGTCGCGTTCTCGACCTCATACTTCAGATCCACGCGGTAGCTGCCGCGCCGGAACGTATAAGTCTTTGTCACCGTCACGCCTTGACCGTCGGTCCACTTGAGCGGCACGACCAGCTCATCGGCACCCTCGGCAAGGCTGTATTCGGTGGCATCTGCTTCGAAGATGGCCTGATGCGTCGGCTCGCTAGCGCGACCCAAGGCGCGCAGACCGGAGCGCGCAACGAAGATACCGGGTGGCTGAGAATCGAAGAGCCGTACCGGCACATCGGGCTGTTTGCGGTCGCGCGGATACCGCGGCAGGTCGGCCCGCACGAGCTCACCACCGCGCGTGCTGATATCCAAGGACAACACGTCGGTGGTGACGCGGATGATGTCGGCCTGTGCAGCGGCTTGGGTACGCTGCTCGAGCTGGGTCGTCGGGGCTGGAACCTCCCCCACGGCGCTCGGCACCTCTGGCAGCTCGGCATTCTCGTCGACGGGCTCCCCGAGCGTGCTCGCTGCAGGCTCTGGCCGCGGGGCGTAGTCCGTCTGCCACGCCATGTAGTTGAGCCACAGCACGAGGGCGAGCGCGGCCCAGACAAAGACGCGTTGGTTATCCATGCGCAGAATTCAGCTCGGAATGCGAAGGAACAGGATCGTAGCCGCCGGGATTCCACGGATGGCAACGTAGGATGCGGCGCGCCGCCAAGTAGAGTCCGCGCAGCACGCCATGGGTCTCGATGGCTTGCTCCGCGTAGCAGGAGCAGCTCGGATAGAAACGGCACGTCGGCCCGATCAGCGGACTCAGGATCAAGCGATAACCGCGGATGGCAATCTTCAGGACGCTGCGCATTTCTTGATCACTGTGTGCCAGTGTTTCTCGAGGCTCTTTGCGATGGCGGCGTTCTCAGCAGCACGCACGCCGGCACGCGCATTGACCACGATATCGACCGGCGGAAGCAAGTGCTGATGCTGCCGGAAGGATTCCCGTATCAACCGTTTCAAGCGATTGCGGCGCACTGAATTGCCCGCAGCACGCGTCGAGATCGCCAACCCGAGCCGCGCGTGCGGCCCATCGTTGGCACGCACGAGAACGGTGAAGAGATTGTCGGTGAAACGGCGCGCGTCACGATAGACGCGATCGAATTCGGATCGTTTCCGAAGACGCTGTGCCCGTTTGAACGGTCGTGCGGGAGGCTGCAAGCCGGAAGGACGCTGACACAGACGAGCCGTGCTCGGACTTAGACGGTCAGACGCTTGCGCCCCTTGGCGCGGCGGCGCGCAAGGATTCGCCGGCCTGCCTTGGTCGCCATACGAGCGCGAAACCCATGGGTACGTTTGCGGTGCAGATTGCTCGGTTGGTAGGTGCGCTTCATGCTGACACTCGCCGCGAAATTTGCGCTAAAACAAGCAATTGATGGGCCCAAAAAGAAGGCCGGCAAGCCTACGCAGCAGGCTGGACGGTGTCAAGCGTGCGGGGTTTACCCTAGCCGGAAACGCGCGCTGGTACCCCTGTGGATAACCCGATCGAGGTCGGTATAGACTCGTTGCTCTCTCGCGTCGCCGCGCAGAACACGCTCACTCACCGGCTTCGATTTCTAGGGGACGATCACCGTGCAGGGTTCGTTATGGCGTCACTGTCTCGCTCAACTGGAGGCGGAACTGCCGGAGCAACAGTTCAACACGTGGATTCGGCCTCTCCAAGCTGTGGAGGATGGACGCACGCTGCGGCTGCTCGCTCCGAACCGCTTCGTGGTTGACTGGATCAACGAGAATGTCGCCGCCCGGATCAACGAGCTCGTTGACTCCGTCGGGGCGGACTCGGCGCCTGCAGTCGTGCTGGAAGTCGGCTCGCGCACCACGGCACTGCAACCGGCATCTGCGAGCTCGGACCGCTCGCCCGTCAAGGAAGCGCCGGTGGTTGTGGGCAGCCGTTTGAACCCGGATTTCACATTCGAGAACTTCGTCGAGGGCAAGAGCAATCAGCTCGCGCGCGCTGCTGCGCTGCAGGTGGCTGAGAACCCCGGACGCGCATACAACCCGCTGTTCATCTACGGAGGCGTGGGGCTCGGCAAGACGCATCTCATGCACGCGGTCGGCAACGTCATTCGCAGTCGCAATGATCGAGCTCGAGTCGCCTACGTGCACTCGGAACGGTTCGTGGGCGACATGGTGAAGGCCCTCCAGCACAACACGATCAATGAGTTCAAGACTGCGTACCGGTCACTGGACGCGCTGCTCATCGACGACATTCAGTTTTTCGCTGGCAAGGACCGGTCCCAGGAAGAGTTCTTTCACACGTTCAACGCGCTCTTCGAGGGACAACAGCAAATCATCCTGACGTGTGATCGCTACCCGAAAGAGGTCGATGGGCTGGAGGAGCGGCTCAAGTCCCGGTTCGGGTGGGGTCTGACGGTGGCAATTGAGCCGCCGGAGCTCGAAACGTGCGTCGCGATCCTGATGAGTAAGGCAGCGGCGCATCGGGTGGAGCTACCTGAGGAGGTGGCCTTCTTCATCGCAAAGCGGATCCGCTCCAATGTTCGCGAGCTGGAGGGAGCGTTGCGTCGTGTGATCGCGAACTCGCAGTTCACGGGGCGACCCATTACCATGGAGTTCACGAAAGAGGCGCTTCGCGATCTGCTCGCGCTCCAGGATCGACTGGTCACAATCGACAACATCCAAAAGACTGTGGCCGAGTACTACAAGATCCGTGTAGCCGACTTATTGTCCAAGCGTCGCAGTCGTTCGATCGCGCGCCCGCGCCAAATCGCGATGGCACTTGCCAAGGAGCTCACGAACCATAGCCTGCCGGAAATCGGCGATGCGTTCGGCGGTCGCGATCACACGACCGTGCTGCATGCGTGTCGTGTGATCAAGGAGCTGCGCGAGTCGAACACGAGGACGGCCGAGGACTATTCGAACCTGTTGAGAACCTTGACCGGGTGATGTGGATAACGTGTGGAACGGATCTGCACGAAAGTTATCCACATTCAGTCGACAGATTCATTACAGGATCTAGGCTCGAGATTCCGACCCTTTGTCCAAAACGTAAGTGTTTGATTCTGAGAGGGATTTTGCGCCTATCCACAGGATGAGCCGATCATTGTAATTACCACAGACACTTAAGTTTCTTTCAATCATTAATAGATTTGCCGGGTGGATAAGCGATGAAGTTCAGCTGCGAGCGGGAATCGATCTTGGGTCTGCTGCAGTCAGTGATCGGTGTCGTCGAGCGACGGCAGACCATGCCCGTGTTAGCCAACGTGCTGGTCGTGGTAAAGGATGATCAGCTCTCGCTCACAGCGACCGACCTGGAAGTCGAGCTAGTCGCGAAGGGGACCGTCACGGTACAACAGCCTGGAGAGATCACCGTCCCTGGTCGCAAGCTCTTGGACATCGTGCGAGCTTTGCCGGAAGGTGCCCAGCTCACCGTGACTGTTGAAGGCGAACGAGCCATCGTGCGCTCCGGCAAGAGCCGCTTCACGCTTTCCACGCTCCCGGCAGCGGAATTCCCGACCATCGAGGACATCCGAGCGCAGCAAACCTTGACGATCTCGCAGGCGGCGCTGAAGCGGCTGTTGGACAAAACGCACTTCTCGATGGCCCAACAAGATGTGCGTTACTACCTCAATGGGATGCTGCTGGAGTCGAACGGAAAGACGCTCCGGACCGTGGCGACAGACGGACACCGCTTGGCGTATTGCGAAGCGCCAATGGACACACCGGCAGCCGAGCTGCAGCAAGTCATCGTGCCGCGAAAAGGTGTCCTTGAGCTGCAGCGTCTCCTCTCAGGAGACGGGTCTGTCGAGCTGATGATCGGCACGAACCATATTCGTGTGCAGATCGGTCACATTCGCTTCACATCAAAGCTGATCGATGGTCGTTTCCCGGAATACGGACGCGTGATTCCCACGAACCCGCCGCGCGTTGTTACTGCTGACAAGGACGTGCTGCGAGCAGCGCTTCAGCGAGCAGCGATTCTGTCGAACGAGAAGTACCGAGGTATTCGATTGTCCTTGAAGCCCGGCGTTCTGACCGTCCAGGCGCACAATCCGGAGCAAGAGGAGGCGGAGGAGGAAGTCGACGTCACGTTCACCGGCGAGGATATGGAGATCGGGTTCAACGTGAACTACCTGTTGGAAGCGCTCGCCGTGATCGACGGGCAAGAAGTGCAGCTGGGGCTCACAGACGCCAACAACAGCTGCCTCATCACCGCGCCTTCCATGCCTCATGCGAAGTATGTGGTGATGCCCATGAGACTTTGACGGGCTCAGCCCGGGTCGCGCCGGGCATGACTCGTAGTGCTCAACAGTCTGTCTATTCACAATTTCCGGTGCATCGAGTCCGCCGTCCTGGAGCTCGATGCTCGCGGAACCGGAATCGTCGGCCGCAACGGGGCGGGCAAGACGAGCCTGCTCGAAGCCATCTATTTCCTTGCCCACGGGCGGTCGTTCCGAACGGCACAGCGCGTCAGGCTCATCGGTCCCAGAGCAGATCTCGTCCGGGTCGTCGGCTCCCTTGAACTCAACGGGAAGTCCGTGACGGCCGGTGTGGAGTACAGCGAGGGCCGCACATTGGCTCGCTTAGGAGGGGAGAGCGTTTCCAGCATCTCGGCGATCGCAGAGGTACTCCCGGTCCAAGTGATCGATCCTGGTGTGCACCGTCTGATCGAGGAAGGTCCAGCTAGACGACGCCAGCTCTTGGATTGGGGAGTGTTCCACGTGGAACATCGGTTTCTCGACGCATGGCGCCGGTACCAACGTGCCTTGAAGCAGAGAAACGCGGCGTTGAAGGTGGATCCGGGCCAAGCTCTGGTGTGGGATGCAGAGCTCGACGCATCCTCGATGGAGATTGAGAGCTACCGCCTGGCGTATTTCACCGAGCTTGCGCCTGAATTCGGGCGCCTTGCCACCGAGTTGCTGGGTACACCTTGCGCCCTTTCATACGAACGCGGCTGGCCACAAGGGCTGACACTCAAGGAGGCGCTCGTGCGGTCATGGGCTACGGACCAGCGCGTGAAAGCAACGACCGTTGGACCCCATCGAGCCGACGTCGTCTTTCACGTGAACGGTGAGCTTGCCCGCGACCGGATCTCACGGGGGCAGCAGAAGGTGGTCGCCTCTGCGTTCGTGCTCGCCCAATTAATGGTTGCCATCCCTCGTCTGCCGCATCGACCCTGCCTTCTGCTCGACGATCCGGCTGCCGAGCTCGATGTGGATAGTTTGGGGAAAATTCTACGAATGATCGCTGATATCCCCGCGCAGCTGGTCGTCGCGTCGTTGGATTCCGCCGGCCTACGAGGGATCGAAATAGGAAGAACGTTTCACGTGGAACAAGGGAGATTCGCAAGAATGGTATAATTTCATACCTTCTTGCCCAGGCCTCCCCATGACTGATTCAGAGATCTACGATTCCAGCAAAATCAAGGTTTTGAAGGGCCTCGATGCGGTACGCAAACGGCCTGGTATGTACATCGGTGACACCGACGACGGGACGGGTCTGCACCACATGGTGTTCGAGGTCGTCGATAACTCAATCGACGAAGCGCTCGCCGGTTACTGTTCCAACATCACCGTCACGATTCATGCGGACCAGTCGGTTACCGTAGCTGACGACGGCCGTGGAATTCCTGTGGATATCCACCCGGAGGAGGGCCGTTCCGCCGCCGAGGTGATCATGACCGTCCTGCATGCCGGCGGGAAGTTCGATGATTCGTCCTACAAGGTCTCGGGCGGTCTCCATGGCGTCGGTGTGTCGGTCGTCAACGCGCTTTCGGAATATCTCCACCTGACGATTCACCGAGGCGGCCGGCGCTACGAGCAGGAGTATCGGATGGGCGAGCCGCAGGCGCCTCTTGCCGACGTGGGCCCGACCGACAAGCGCGGCACGATCATCCGCTTCAAGCCGAGCACGCAGGTCTTCTCCAACGTCGATTTCGACTACAACCTGATCGCCAAGCGGGTGCGTGAGCTCTCGTTCCTCAACTCGGGGGTCCGCATCGAGCTGATCGACGAGCGGGAAGACAAACACGAGGTATTTCAATACGAGGGCGGGATCCGGGAGTTCGTGCGGTTTCTCAACCGCAACCACACGCCGATCCACAACACCATCATCCACTTCAGAACTCAGGAAGGTCCCATCATCGTCGAGCTCGGATTGCAGTGGAATGACTCCTATCAGGAGAACATGTACTGCTACACGAACAACATCCCGCAGAAGGATGGTGGTACCCATCTCGCCGGTTTCCGCAGCGCGCTGACCAGGACCATCAACAACTACATCGAGCGCGAATTTCCGAACAAGGACAAGGTCCCGACGACTGGTGACGACGCCCGCGAGGGCCTCACTGCGATTCTGTCCGTCAAGATGCCCGACCCAAAGTTTTCTTCACAGACGAAGGACAAGCTCGTGTCCTCGGAGATCAAGGGCATCGTCGAGTCCGCAGTGAGCACCAAGCTGGAGGAGTTTCTGCTCGAGCATCCGCAACAGGCGAAGGCCATCGCGACGAAGGTCATCGAGGCGGCCCGAGCGCGCGAGGCGGCACGCAGAGCGCGGGAAATGACGCGTCGTAAAGGGGCGCTCGATGTTGCCGGCCTACCGGGCAAGCTCGCGGACTGTCAGGAGAAGGATCCAGCACTCTCAGAGATGTTCTTGGTGGAGGGCGATTCAGCAGGGGGCTCGGCAAAGCAGGCTCGCGATCGGCGGACCCAGGCGATCCTGCCGCTCAAAGGCAAGATCCTGAACGTGGAGAAGGCACGCTTCGACAAGATGTTGTCTTCGGCCGAGGTTGGCACGCTCATCACCGCGCTCGGCACCGGCATCGGGCCGGACGACTTCGATATCTCGAAGCTGCGCTACCACCGCATCATTGTGATGACGGACGCCGACGTGGACGGCTCCCATATCCGCACCTTGCTGCTCACGTTCTTTTATCGCCAGATGCCGGAGCTGATCGAGCGCGGCCACGTCTATATCGCTCAGCCACCGCTGTACAAGGTGAAGAAGGGTAAGAACGAGTACTACGTCAAGGATGATGCGGAGCTCAACGCGCTGCTCTTGAAGCAGGCGCTGGAGGATGCCGAGCTGCATCATGACCCCAACCAACCTCCAATGAGCGGCTCAGCGCTTGAGACGCTCGCACGGAGCTGGATGGAAGTTTCAGCGATCATCCGCCGCTCGGCGCGCCGGTACGACCAGCGCGTGCTCGAGCAGATGCTGTACCTGCCGGAAGTGACACTGGCCAACCACGACGACTTTGCGTGGATGACAGAGTGGGGCGCATCGCTCGAGAGGCAGCTCAACGCGCAGAACGACGCCGTTCGCCGCTATCGAGTGCGAGTCGTGGAAGGGACAGACGGCGCCCCGCCGCGACTCCTCGTTTCGAAAACGGAGCACGGCATCACGACGGAAAAATACTTTCACCGCGAGTTCTTCGAATCGCCGGAGTATCGGCGTATTGCGGAGCTCGGGAAGGCGCTTGGCGGGCTGCTGCAGCCCGGCGCCTACGTGGTGAAAGGGAAGGAGAGACAGGACGTCTCGAGCTTCAAGCAAGCGGTCGATTGGTTGCTCGAGCAGGCGCGCAAAGGCCAGGTTATCCAGCGCTACAAAGGATTGGGCGAGATGAATCCGGAGCAGCTGTGGGAGACCACGATCAATCCAGCCACTCGCCGACTGGTTCAGGTGCGAATCGAAGACGCGCTGGCCGCCAATGACATCTTCGCCACGTTGATGGGCGATCAAGTGGAGCCACGGCGCGAATTCATCGAGAAGAATGCGCTGTTGGTGGCCAACCTAGACATATAGAAAAATTTAAGTGTCGGGCATGGAAGCCCCACGGCCAGCTCCTACCGTCGAGTTTTCCTGAACCCGGGCAGAGCGGCCCTGGGTGCGCGGCAGGCTTGCGACTTGTGTCTCGATCCAGTTGCGCACCTCTTCGTTGATCTCTCGCGGGTCACGGCCAGCCGCCTCAATAGGTGGCCCGATGCGCAGCGTGATCCTGCCTGGTCGTTTGAGCCACCCACGCCTCGGCCAGAATTCGCCCGCATTGTGCGCCACGGGCACGACTTTGCATCCAGCCCGGGAAGCAAGCAATGCACCGCTGATGCCGTACCTGCGCACCTCTCCCGGCGCAACCCGCGTTCCTTCCGGGAAGATGAGAATCCACAAGCCCTCCCGGAGTCGTTGCTGACCCTGCTCAACCACCTGGTTCACTGCTGCCGCACCGGCCTTGCGGTTGATCGCGATCGGTTTCAGGAAGCGCATGGCCCAGCCGACCATCGGGATCCACATCAGCTCCCGTTTCAGCACCCATGCCTGGGGCGGGAAGATGCTCGCCTGCGCAATTGTTTCCCACGCGGACGAATGCTTCCACATCGATACGTGCGCACCGTCCGGCAGGTTCTCGAGCCCTTCGACCGTGTAAGTCAGCCCGCAGAGCTTCTCCAGCATCCACAACTGATTCCGCGACCATGATCGCGCGATGCGGTACAGCCGCTCGAACGGCATCCAGCACACCAGGAGCACCACGATCGCGTATACGAACGTGCTAGCGAAGAGGTATGTCGTGAAGAGAATCGAGCGAACGAGCTGCACGAGCGCTACCCTGGTAGTCGCGAAAGATCCGCACTCCGCATGAACAAGTCGCGAATCGACTTCAGCAATCCCAATCTGTTGCTACGCAGCTGCGGATCGTCTGCCATTACCATCACGCTATCGAAGAACTGATCGACGTCCTCCTTCAGTGCTGCCAGGGCGGCGAGCGCGCGCTCGTACTCGCGCCGTTCGTACGCAGGTGTTACCTGTTGCTCTAGCAACAGGAGCCGCTCGAACAACCGTTTCTCGGCGGGTTCGACGAGCTGCTCTGCCACGGGCGGGCGCATCTCCTCGCCGCCGGCCTTCTTGAGAATGTTGGCGATGCGCTTGTTGGCCGCCGCGAGCGCGGCGCCCTCCGGCAGCGACAGGAAGCTCTTCAACGCAGCGAGGCGCGCCTCGATGTCCAGGATCGATCCCGTATCCGTTGCGAGCACTGCCTCGAACATCTCCGTCGTGATCGCGGGGTCGCGCTCCAAGACGATACCGCGCAGACGCTCGGCGAAGTACTCCCAGATCTCACTCACCAGAGCTGGCGGCGCCTCGACCGGTTGCATGGTCACCGCGCGCTCGATCAGCTCACGCAGGTCGAGCTCCAACCGCGCTTCGAGAATGATGCGCAGCACGCCGAGCGCGCTGCGCCGCAGGCCATACGGATCCCGCGTGCCGCTCGGCTTCTGACCGATGGCAAAGATCCCGGCGATCAAGTCGAGCTTGTCCGCCAACGCAATCGCCCGGCCCGTGGCCGTCGTCGGCAGCCGATCACCCGAGAAGCGCGGCAGGTATTGCTCCTCGATCGCCATGCATACCTCGTCGGGTTCGCCATCATGCTGCGCGTAGTACTTGCCCATCGTGCCCTGAAGCTCGGGGAACTCCCCGACCATGCTGGTCAACAAGTCGCACTTGCACAGCTCGGCAGCCCTGCGCACGAAAGCCGAGTCGGCGCCGATCTGGGCGCCAATGTGTGCTGCCAGCTGTCCGATGCGCTCGCTGCGATCGAACAGCGAGCCGAGGCGCGTCTGGAATGTCACCGCGCGCAGTCCCTCGCGACGCGTCTCCAGTCTCTGCTCTCGGTCCGTCGTCCAGAAGAACGCGGCATCGGCTAGCCGCGAGCGCACGACCCGCTCGTTGCCATCTCGGACCTTGTCAGGATCGCGACTTCGAATGTTGGCCACGGTGATGAATGTGTTCATCAGGCGCCCGCTGGCATCCCGCACAGGGAAATAGCGCTGATGATCCTGCATCGTCGCGATCGGCACTTCCGGAGGCAGCTGCAGGTATTGCTCATCGAAGCGTCCGGCGATCGGCTCGGGCCATTCGACGAGTGCCGTCACTTCGTCCAGCAAATCCGGATCGATGACCGCCTCGCCGCCAAGCCGACGGGCGAGCTCGGTTACGCCTTCTCGAATGCGGGTTCGTCGCTCTTCCACGTCCGCCACCACGAATCCTTTTTCCAGCAATGTCGAGCGGTACGCAGAAGGCGAGCGCAGTGCAAGCTTTCTCGGGGCATGAAACCGATGCCCGTGTGTGAACTTACCGGCACGAATGCCCAAGATCTCTGCCTCGATCACCGCCGAGCCGAACATCATCACGACCCAGTGCACGGGCCGAACGAACTCTTCATCGCCGCTACCCCACCGCATGCGACGCGCGATCGGTAATGTGCGCAGCGAGCTGCGCACGATATCGGGCAACAACGAGACAGTGTCGGCCCCGGGTTTGCGACCGACGAACTGCAGCACTTTGCCCTTGGGACCGTCGACCTGCTGCAGCGCTTCTACGGTGGTGCCACATGCTGCTGCGAACCCAAGAGCAGCCTTGGTGGGCTGTCCGTTGGCGTCGAACGCCTGCGCTACGGCTGGTCCCAACCGCCGGATCTCCTGGTCCGGCTGGCGATCGGCCACGCCTTTCACATACACGGCCATACGCCGAGGCGTGGCAAACCAATGCACCTCACCGTGCGCGATCGCGGCGGCGCTCAGCTCGCGTCGAATACCT
Source organism: Gammaproteobacteria bacterium (assembly GCA_017577615.1). GTDB lineage: Bacteria > Pseudomonadota > Gammaproteobacteria > Steroidobacterales > Steroidobacteraceae > Steroidobacter. Next base: position 874,884 of record PKRE01000001.1, read on the forward strand.
TCGGCAAGAGCCTCGGTCAGCGTGAACAGCGATTTCGGCGGAAGCTCTTCCGTACCGATCTCAACCAGGAAGTCGCGCTTTGCCATGAGTGATCGAGGTAAGCGTAAGAGGGAGTGTTCGTGAGCGCTTATTGGCTGGGCATCGCCTGCTGACGCGCCGCTTGCAACATCGGAAAGCCGAGCGCTTCGCGCGTCTTGAAATAGGTCTGCGCCACTTCCTTGGCGAGCGCTCGTACTCTCAGGATGTAGCGTTGACGCTCCGTGACCGAGATTGCCTTGCGCGCATCGAGCAGGTTGAACGTGTGAGAGGTCTTCAACATCTGCTCGTACGCCGGCAGGGCAAGCCCCTCCTGCAGCAAGGCCTGGCACGCGCGTTCGTGCTCATCGAAGTGTCGAAACAGCAGAGCGGTGTCAGCCAGCTCGAAGTTGTACTTCGATTGCTCCACCTCGTTCTGATGATAGACGTCGCCGTACGTGACCGGCCCCGTAGGGCCCTCCGCCCACAGAATGTCGAAGACGCTGTCGACACCTTGTAGGTACATCGCGAGGCGCTCCAGGCCGTAAGTGATCTCGCCCATGATCGGGCGGCAATCCAGCCCTCCTACTTGCTGGAAGTAGGTGAACTGCGTGATCTCCATCCCGTTGAGCCAGACCTCCCATCCGAGGCCCCACGCACCAAGAGTGGGCGACTCCCAGTTGTCCTCGACGAAACGGATGTCATGCGTGAGCGGATCGAACCCCAGGTGCGCCAACGAACCTAAATACTGCTCAATGATGTCCGGCGGAGAAGGCTTCAGGACGACCTGGAACTGATAGTAGTGCTGGAGCCGAAACGGATTTTCTCCATAGCGCCCGTCGGTTGGGCGCCGCGACGGTTGCACATAAGCGGCGTTCCACGGCTCCGGACCTACCGCGCGAAGCAAGGTGGCCGTGTGAAAGGTGCCTGCGCCCATCTCCATGTCGTACGGCTGCAGGATGACACAGCCCTGCCGTGCCCAGTACGTCTGCAGAGCGAAGATCAGGTCCTGGAATGTTCGCGGCGGTTCGGCCGTTTTTCGCGCACGCATGCGATTTTTTCGAGACAGGAAACAGTTTCGGAGCAGAAACTAAAAGCAGAAGCGCGCGAGTATAGCGTGCCGCACTGGAGCTGACCGATTTCGAAGCCCAGCCGGGGCTTAGCACACGGGCCGTTGCCTCCTATTAGCGCACGAAGCGTCAGCCAAGGCTCGTGTAAGCACCAAGCAGCCCCATATGAGTGCAGGCGGCTCGAGCAGCGCACTATAATGGTGCGGCATCTTGCCCTATCTTGCAGCTTAGGCCGCGAAATTCTGCGGTTTGCGCCGTTACAGTGCGATGGCATGCTTCGTGCACTCAGCGAGCCGGACAAATTAACCTCTGGCTCGCAGCGGCGAGCGGGCCGAGGTCACCATTCGCCGCCTACCGGAGGAGACCTCATGACGACGCCCGCTGAAGTTCTCAGCATGATCAAGGAAAAGGAAGTCCGATTCGTAGACCTTCGCTTCACAGACACGCGCGGCAAAGAACAGCACGTGAGCCTGCCCGCGCACACCATCGACGAGTCCTTCTTCGAGGAAGGAAAGATGTTCGATGGCTCATCCATCGCAGGCTGGAAAGGCATCAACGAGTCGGACATGGTCCTCATGCCCGACCCTGAGACCGCGGTGATCGATCCGTTCTTCGAAGAGACGACGATGCTCCTGCGCTGCGATGTGCTCGAGCCGTCGACGATGCAAGGCTACGACCGCGATCCGCGCTCGATCGCAAAGCGCGCAGAGGCCTACCTCAAATCCACCGGAATCGGAGATACAGCGCTTTTTGGTCCCGAGAACGAGTTCTTCATCTTCGACAACGTGCGGTACGGCACGACCATGGCTGGCTCGTTCTTCGAGATCGATTCGATCGAGGCGGCGTGGAGCTCGAGCAAGCAATACGAGAACGGCAACAAGGCCCACCGTCCCGCCGTCAAGGGTGGCTACTTTCCGGTGCCCCCCGTCGACTCTTTCCAAGACGTGCGCTCAGCGATGTGCCTTGCCCTCGAAGAGCTCGGGCTGAAGGTGGAGGTGCACCATCACGAGGTCGCGACCGCAGGTCAGTGCGAGATTGGCGTGCGCGCGAACACGCTCGTACGCAAGGCCGACGAGGTGCAGCTGCTCAAGTACGCCGTCCACAATGTTGCTCATGCCTACGGTAAGACGGCCACTTTCATGCCGAAGCCGATCGTCGGCGACAACGGCAACGGCATGCACGTTCACCAATCGATCTCCAAGGACGGCAAGCCGCTGTTCGCGGGCGACAGGTACGCAGGGCTGTCCGATCTCGCGCTTTACTACATTGGCGGCATCATCAAGCACGCCAGAGCGCTCAATGCCTTCACGAATGCGAGCACGAACAGCTACAAGCGCCTCGTGCCCGGCTTCGAAGCGCCTGTGATGCTGGCCTACTCAGCGCGTAATCGCTCGGCCTCGATCCGCATTCCGTGGACGGCGAACCCGAAGGCCCGTCGCATCGAGGTGCGCTTCCCGGACTCGACGGCCAATCCGTACCTTGCATTTGCCGCCATGCTGATGGCGGGGCTGGACGGCATCCAGAACAAGATCCATCCCGGCGAGCCGGCGGACAAGGATCTGTACGACCTGCCGCCCGAAGAAGCGAAGAGCATTCCGGAGGTGTGCTACTCGCTCGAGCAGGCGCTGCAGGCACTGGATGCGGACCGTGCCTTCCTGAAGGCGGGCGGTGTCTTCACGGATGAAGTCATTGATGCGTACATCAACCTCAAGATGCAGGAGGTCACCAAGGTACGGATGCACACGCATCCGCTGGAATTCGAGCTGTACTACAGCGTCTAAGGCGACGCTGTGATGGGTGCGATGGACTGCCAGGAAGCCCATACCCAGTTCGGTGACGGCGTTCACGGCGCGCCGTCACCGCTTTTGTCAGGCCGAGGCGAAGCGGATATGCTCTGGAGTCATGCGCACAGTGCTCTTACTGCTAGCGATGCTCGCCGGGCCAGCGCTTGCCGCCGGCACGCAGACCGTATGGAAATGGGTGGACGAGCACGGCGTGACGCATTATTCCGACCGTCCGGTGCCGGGAGCCTCACAGATGGAGGTCTCGGTGGGCAAGATTGGCACCGTGCCTCCCTCTCCGGAGCCCCCTCCCCCGCTCCGGCCCTCTACCCCCGAGCCAGCCGGTCCCCCGTACGAGGTGCTCGCGATCACGAGCCCCGCGCCCGAGGAAGCGATCGTCAACACCGCCGGTCAAGTGCAAGTCAGCGTTCGCTTGGAGCCCGCGCTGCGTCCAGGTCACAACCTAGACATCTATTTAGATGGACGGAGAGTCGAGAGCGAGTCGCGCACCGCAACTTCCCGCACCCTGACCGAGGTGCCGCGCGGCGAGCACACCCTGGTAGCCGTCGTGTTCGACGGTCGCGGCAACCGGGTTCAGGAGAGCGAGCCGGTGAAGTTCTATGTGATCCAAACCTCCATCGCGAAGCCGCCGGTCGGCCCCGCGCTTCGCACTCCACAACAGCGCGCTCGTCCCGGCGCAGCGAACAAGCGACTCTCAGCCCAGCCTTCCTATGCAGACCTGAACGGACCACGTACGTTACCCGTGGATCCGCGCACGAACCTGCCGGTGCAGGCGTCCAGCCAACGCTGACCGCGATTGTTTCCTCGCGCGCGGATGCGTGCTACGCGTCCGTTCGTCACTCGTTGCCTATCACGAGGGCTTGATCGTGACCACGGCGCGGGCATCGGTTGACCGGGTGGCGATCGAGGCCCACCGAATCCTCGACAGTATGAGCACGAGCGTGCTCATCGTCGACAAGCACCACACGGTCTGCTTCATGAATGCGGCTGCCGAAGCGCTGTTCGGCGTAAGCCGCAATCAAGCGCGCGGCCGCCGTTTGCGCGAGCTCGTGGCCGATGCGACCACGCTCAGCGCGATCATCGATCGTGCGATTGAGGCGTGGCGCCCCTATTCGCGGCGCGAGCTGGCGCTCCGGCCGATCTATGCCGAGGACGAGCTCGTCGTCGACTGCACCGTTGCGCCGTTCGAAGACGGCACGGTGCAGGACTGCGTGATCGTCGAGATGAGTGATGCCACGCAGCACCGACGTATCTCTCGGGAAACCGCACTGCTGACCCAGATCGGCGGCAGCCGCCTGATGATTCGTCAACTGGCGCACGAGATCAAGAATCCACTGGGCGGCTTGCGGGGTGCGGCGCAATTGCTCGCTCGCGAACTCCGTGATGCCGAGCTGCGCGAGTACACATCGATCATCATCAGCGAGGCGGACCGGCTCGTGACGCTCGTCGATTCGCTGCTCGGACCGGGGCATGCCCCGCGCAAGGAACTGATCAACATCCACGAGCCGCTGCAGCACGTCTACCACTTGCTCGCAGCAGATGCTCCGGGCGTGACCATCGAGCGAGATTACGACCCGAGCCTGCCGCCCATACGCGTGGATCGCAACCTGATCGTGCAGGCAATGCTCAATCTGGGGCGAAATGCCTTGCAAGCTATCGCGCAGGCGCACGAGACGGGCGGACGACTCATCTTGCGTACGCGAGCGTTGACCAACGTGAGCATCGGCACGCGCGCTCATCGAGTGGTCGCGAGCATTCAGTTCGAGGACAACGGACCGGGCGTGCCGGAAGAGCTGCGCGATACGTTGTTCTATCCACTCATAACGGGTCGCAGCGACGGCACCGGGCTTGGGCTTGCCATCGCACAGGAGCTCGTCGCGCGCCACGACGGGCTCATCGAATTCGATAGCCGACCTGGTCGGACCGTTTTCACGATTCTGTTGCCATTCAATGCCTCCGACACCAGTGAAACCGCTTAACGTATGGCTCGTTGACGACGACGCCTCGATCAGATGGGTCCTCGAGAAGGCGTTGCGCCAAGGCGGCATGCTGCCGACCGCATTTGATCACGCGGAGACCGCGCTCGCCGCGCTGCGCAGGGAGCGTCCAGACGTCCTGATCACCGACGTGCGCATGCCGGGAAAGAGTGGCCTGGACCTTCTAGGGGAAATTCGTAGCAGTCAGCCGGAGCTGCCCGTCATCGTGATGACGGCGCACTCTGACTTGGAGAACGCTGTCGCCGCTTACCAAGGCGGCGCGTTCGAGTACTTGCCGAAGCCCTTCGACATCGACCAAGCCGTCGATCTCGTGCGGCGAGCGGCTCACCAGCGCGTACGCGTCGACGAAGGTGCGAGCGAGCCGCGTCGCATACCCGAAATGCTCGGGCACGCGCCGGCAATGCAGGAAGTCTTTCGCGCGATCGGACGCCTGTCCCGATCGAGCATGACAGTCTTGATCACCGGCGAGTCGGGCACCGGCAAGGAGCTCGTCGCACGGGCTCTTCACCGTCACAGCCCGCGTGCGAACAAGGCATTCATCGCCCTTAACACCTCCGCGTTCACTGCGGATCTGCTCGAGTCCGAGCTGTTCGGTCATGAGAAGGGCGCGTTCACCGGTGCCGATCAGCTGCGACGCGGGCGTTTCGAGCAGGCCGACGGCGGCACGCTGTTCCTGGACGAGATCGGCGATATGTCCCCGCAGCTGCAAACGCGTCTGCTGCGCGTGCTGCAGGAAGGCGAGTTCTACCGCGTCGGCGGGCAAGTGCCGGTGCGCGTCGATGTGCGTGTCATCGCCGCCACGCATCAGAATCTCGAAGAGCGCGTGAAGCAGAATCTCTTCCGCGAGGATCTGCTGCACCGTTTGAACGTCATCCGTATCGAGGTGCCGCCACTGCGCGCGCGCCGCGAAGACATCCCCGAGCTGTTGGCTCACTACCTCCGCGTGGCAGCCATCGAGCTTGGCGTCGAGCCCAAGTCGCTCACGCCTGAGGCGACAGCGATCCTGACTCAGTTCGACTGGCCGGGGAACGTGCGCCAGCTCGTCAATGCCTGCCGGCGGTTGACGGTCACGGCACCGGGACGCGAGATCAAGGCCGAAGACATCCCGCCGGATCTCGGCGGCTCGACAAACCCGACCGCGTTGCAGGAAGAGTGGACGCGGCAGCTCGCAATCTGGGCGGAGAAGCGGCTCGATGCGGGCGAGACACCCCTCTTGGACGACGCAGTGCCCGAGTTCGAGCGCACGCTCATTCGGGCGGCGCTGCGCAAGGCGCAAGGCGGGCGTCAGGAAGCTGCGCGTCTGCTCGGTTGGGGACGAAACACCCTCACACGCAAGCTCAAAGAGCTCGGCATGAATGACGAATAAGAGGTCAGCAACACCCCTGCGTTTGCGGGGCCGCTGTCGAATGTGCCGTGCACGTACCGACGAGCTCTCTGACGGAGCTCAGACCGTGCCGCTGCAAGTACTCTGCGATGCCGGCATTGATCTTCTTGCACACGAGCGGATCGTAGAAGAGCGCCGTGCCGACCCCAACTGCCGAAGCGCCAGCGATCAAGAACTCCAGCGCGTCATTTGCGGAGCAAATGCCGCCTTGGCCGATGATGGGCACGTTGTGCTTGCGCGCGACTTCGTAGACCTGATGCACCTTCAACAAAGCGATCGGCTTGATCGCAGGACCGGACAACCCTCCTTGGATGTTGCCGATCACGGGCCGTCGCGTGGCAGTGTCGATCGCCATGCCCATCACCGTGTTGATGACGGCCAACGCATCGGTTCCCGCCTCGATGCAGAGACGGGCGTTCTCGCGGATGTCCGTTTGGTTCGGTGACAGCTTGGTGATCAACGGCTTCTTCGTGGCGGCACGGCAGGCCGCAACGACACGTGCCGACATCTCGGGATAGTTGCCGAATTGGACACCGCCTTCCTTGATGTTCGGGCAGGAGATGTTGATCTCGATCGCATCGATCGGAGAGTCATCGAAGCGACGCGTCACCTCGGCATATTCTTCGATCGTCGAGCCGCAGACGTTGGCAATGAACCGTGTCTCGCTGAAGTCCAGCGTCGGCAGGATCGCCGAGACGACATGGTCGACGCCGGGATTTTGCAGGCCGATCGCGTTGAGCATGCCCATCGGGGTTTCGTAGATGCGATGCGGCGGATTGCCGAGGCGCGGCTCAAGGGTCGTGCCTTTGAGCACAACGGCACCGGCGTCTCGGTTCGAAAATCCTTCGACGCGCGTATATTCATCGCCGAAGCCGACGCAGCCAGACAGCAACACGATCGGCGAATTGAAACGAAGCCCGCAAAACTCGATTGCAAGCGGACTAGCGGAAGCAGTGGTAGCCATCATCGGATAGTCTACCGCACCGTCCCGTCCGCAGGATCGCTGCGAATGTTCGATGTCGTCCTTTTTCAGCCGGAGATACCGCCGAACACTGGCAACATCATCCGTTTGTGTGCGAATACTGGATCGCGGCTGCATCTGATACGTCCGCTCGGTTTCGACATCGGTGAGAAGGCGGTACGGCGTGCCGGCATGGATTACGCAGAGCTGGCCAGCGTGCGCGTATGGAACGGCTTGGAGGAGTGTCTGCGCGCGTTGCACCCGGCGCGTTGGTTCGCTGTTTCCACGCGCGGCACGAGACGCTATGACGAAGTGCGCTTCCAGCCGAATGACGTGTTCGTGTTCGGCCCAGAAACGCGAGGCTTACCCGAGGCAGTCCTCGCAGCGTGTGAGCCCTCACGGCGTCTACGCATCCCGATGCTAGCCGGAAATCGTAGCTTGAACCTGTCGAACGCGGCTGCCGTGCTCGTCTACGAAGCGTGGCGCCAAAACGAGTTCGCGGGCAGCTGAGTCATATGCTCTCGGGCTTGAGCGTGCGCGACATGAGCTCCTTGACCGCATCTTGCGGTGCCACGCCTTCGTAGATGACGCGATAAACCTGCTCGCTGATCGGCATCTCCACGTTCAATCGTCGCGCGACTTCACGTACAGAGCGCGCTGCCATGACGCCTTCGACGACCTGGCCGATCGAGCGCTGAGCGGCCTCGACATCGCGGCCCGCAGCGAGCTCGAGGCCGAACCGCCGGTTGCGCGATTGGTCGTCCGTGCAGGTGAGCACGAGATCACCTAGCCCCGCCAAGCCCATAAAGGTCTCCTTGCGCGCACCGAGCGCGACCCCGAGTCGCGTCATTTCCACTAGACCTCGAGTGATCAGCGCGACGCGCGTGTTGGCGCCGTAGCCGAGGCCATCCGAGATCCCGGCGCCGATCGCCAGCACGTTCTTTGTGGCCCCTCCGACTTCCACCCCTATCACGTCATCAGAGGTATAGGCGCGGAAGTTGAGACCGGACAGACTGAAGGCAAGCTCCGCGGCGAACTGCGAATCGCTCGATGCTACGGTCATCGCCGTCGGCAGACCCGCACCGACTTCGCGCGCAAAGGTCGGACCGGAAATCACCGCCAGCGGTATGCGTTCCCCCAGCACTTCGCGAGCGACTTGGTGCGGCAAGAGCCCCGTATCGAGCTCGAATCCTTTGGTCGCCCAGGCAATGCGAGCACGGTCGGGCAAGAGTGGTGCTGCGGCTTGCAGCGTGGCACGCAGGGCGTGGCTCGGCACCGCGACGATCACGTCTCGACTGCCACGCAACGCGCGTGCCAGATCCGGCTCGACGACGAGCGCATCGGGAAAGGCCGCTTCCGGCAGGTACCGTGTGTTACGGCGTTGCGCGGCGAGCGCAGCAAGATGATCGCGATTGCGACCCCACAGGACGGTTCGTCGCGATGTGCGTGCGAGTTGAATCGCGAGAGCGGTGCCCCATGACCCGGCGCCGAGCACCGCGATCTGGCTCGCAGTGCCCTTCTCCTCCGAGGCCTCGCCCATTGCTTGCTAACTCGCAGATTGCGTCGACGAGGTTGAAGAGGACGTGCCCTGCGTGTCCTGCCCCTGCTGCTGAGCGCGCATCGCCGCTTGCATGAAAAGTGCCTCGAAGTTGACGGGCGGCAAGAGAAACGGCGGGAAGCCGCCCTTCATCAGCAGATCGGAAACCACCTGCCGCGCGTACGGCAACAGATAGTTTGGGCAGAAAATCCCGAGCAGTCGCTGCAGCTCCTGTTGCGGGACGTTGCGCACGCCGAATGCGCCTGCTTGCTGCAGCTCGACCAGCCAGATGGTCTTGTCGGCCGCTTGCGCTTCGACACGAATCGTCAGGACGACCTCCTTCAGATCTGCCGCGAGCTCGTTGACCGAAGTGTTCAGGTTCAGATTGATCGTCGGATTGCCTGCGTTCGGATCAATTCGCGGCCCGGATGGCGCCTCGAACGAGACATCCTTCACGTACACTGCTTGCGGCACGAATTGCGGCGCATTGGGATCGGCGGCCTGGCCGTTCGGAGCCTGTGCTTCATCAACCATTTTCTATTCCTCTGTCCGTTCGTCGTGTGTTGTTTGCTCACTCACAGATGTAGACGATCGTCCACGCCCGACAATCGCCGCCGCGGTTCGCGTTCAAGTCAGATCGGCGAGCAGCTTATCCAATTCGCCACTGCTTTCCAGCGCGGCCAGATCGTCGTAGCCCCCGATGTGGCGGTCGCCGATGAAGATTTGCGGCACCGTGCGCCGTCCCCCGCTTCTTTCTATCATGATTTGTCGTTGGGCCGGATTCTCGTCGATCTTGATCTCGTGAAAGGCGACCCCCTTGCTCGCGAGCAAGTTACGGGCGCGCTGACAATAGCCGCACCACGTCGTCGAGTACATGACGACCTGGGGTGAATCGCCCATCAAGCTTTCCCCTTCTTGGCACGGCCCTTGACCAACGGAAGATTCTCCTGCCGCCAGCTCACCAAGCCCCCGCGCAGGGATACCACTTTCGTAAAGCCCATTTGCTTTAACGTATGAGCGGCCTTGGCGGAGACAAAGCCGTTGTCGCAATAGACAAGGATCGGTTTATCTTTGTATTTCTTCAACGAATCCGCGCGCGAAGCAAGCTCGGCCGCGGGAATGTGGCGAGCGTCGATGATGTGTCCGGCCTCATACTCGGCCGCCGAGCGCACATCGACCACGACCGCGCCGCTGTTGGCGAGCAGCACCGCCTGGGCGGGCGAGATGACGCTCGTGCCCCGGGCGCGGTGACGAACCTCGATCACGATCGCGAGCACGAACAGAATGGCGGCCGCTGCGACCAAAAAGGGATGATTTGTGGTGTACTCGAACAGCCGATTCATTGCGTCCGTCTTGCAGAATGCGCCTTACCACACGGCCCGCACTTCCGTTCAGTAACGACCCGAAGGCGATGCGCTCCGCGAAGCTCCTCGCAAAAAAGGCGGAAAGTATAGCAGCGCCCCCGGCGGACACGCCCGCATGATCAGAGCCCTGCGCCGAATAGGGCGTGCTCTGCTGCTGGGAGGCGTAGTGCTCGCTGCGACCACTGCGGCCTGGGCCGCCGATGTCGACACGAAGGAAGCCGAGCTCAAGCAGGTTCGAGCACGCATCGAGTCGATTCGAAAAGCCATTCACGCCGACGCGGAGCGGCGGGATGCGCTGGCTGCACAGCTCAAGAAGGCCGAGCTCGCCATCCAGTCGGCCCGCGAACAGCTCGCGGCCGTGCGGGAGCAGCGTGCCGCGACAGAAAAGGAGCTGGCAGCTCTGCAGCAAGAGCAGCTCGAGACCGAGCGCGCGATCGAGGCCGAGCGCAAGGCGCTCGCCGGTGAGCTCGCAGCAGCGTACATGATCGGACGGCAAGAGCAGCTCAAGCTCTTGCTGAACCAGGAGGATCCGGCAGCTCTCGGGCGCATGATGACGTATTACGGCTATCTGGGGCGGGCCCGCGCGGCTCGTATCGATCGCATCAAAGAGCGGCTCGAGCACTTGGCCTTGCTCAAGGAACGCGTCGCCGGGCAGCTCGCGCGTCTGCGAGTGCTCGAGGCCGAGCAGGAACGTTCCCTGGCACAGCTGGCGGATGCACGGCGCGAGCGTGCTGCGACGCTCGCGCAGGTGCAAGCGAAGCTCAAGAGCCGTAACGAGCAGCTGGCCAAGCTACAAAGCGATGCGCAGGCTTTGGAGAAGCTGGTGGCGGAGCTGCGCCGCGCGATTGACGAATTTCCCGAGCTCGCCCAGCAGCCGTTTCAGCGCGTGAAGGGCAAGCTGCCCTGGCCGGTCACCGGCGAGGTGCTGGCTCGATTCGGACAGCCACGTGCCGGCGGCCCGCTCAAGTGGCAAGGGATCGTCATCGGCGCGGCACGTGGCACCCAGGTCCGAGCACCGTTTTACGGCCGAGTCGTGTACGCCGATTGGCTGCCAGGCCTCGGGCTCTTGCTCGTGCTCGATCACGGGGACGGCTACATGACGCTCTACGGTAACAACGAGCAGCTCTATCGGCGCGTCGGCGAACGCGTGGCACCGGGTGACATCCTCGCCGCCGTCGGCGACGCCGCTGGTGTGGGCAAGCCCGGCCTTTATCTCGAAATTCGCAAGGGTCGCCAGACACTCGACCCAGCGGCTTGGTTGGTGAAGCGGTAATCAAAGGCTGGACGCGCGCGTAGCGGGCCGACGCTTCGCCGAGGAAAAGCGTCACGTCACGCCGGGCTGTCTATCTCGCGCGCGTCGCGATCGTCAGCGGCCAGTATTTGGCGCGCCCTCTCGCCCAAGCCGAAAACTGCGGTCTCTATCAAGGAACCCCGCGCGCCATCAGCCGATGATCTCCTCTTCAAACTGAAGGCATGCGTCTGCGAGGCGTCCGGAGCATGACGAATACAATGGACGAGGAGACCGTAGAAGCACAAAGTCTGTCGACGTCGCTGGATCCGTACGGCCAGCTCGTCAAGATGCTAATGCCCCGCGCGACCACGATCGCGATCTACGATCGCTTGGGCACGCCTCTGTGGCTTTCCGACGGCTATGACGGCCACGACCTGGCTCAACTCGTCGAAGAGGCGCTGAATGCCGCGCGCAACGGCGGGTTCCATCCGGATGAGCGCGATGGATTCGCGCGTTCATGGGATGGCGAGACTACGTATGTTTTCATTCTACGGGACGGTGAGGCGCTCCTGGGCGCGCTGGCTTTGGCGTGTCAGGACGGAGGGAATGGCGCGCGTCCGTTCGGTTTTCTGCAAGGGCTATTGCGTCCGGTGCTGCAGGTGCTCGGTCGCGAGCTGGTCCATCAAAGCAACATCGAGGACTTGCGTCGCGACCTATCGTTGCTAGACGCCGACTTGGCGTTCCTCGTGGGCTCGGCCGATGCGGAGTTGGAGCACGACGAGCACGATCTGGCACAGCTCATCCGCAACTGTGCTGGCCACTTCGGATGCAGCTATGGCGCGCTCCTTGTCCCCGACAAGGACATCGTCATCGCGCACCTGGACGAGCCCGCCAACGCCGCGCGTAGAGCGAGCCTCGAGCAAGTGCTGCGCAAGCTCTTTGCGTGGGCGCAAGTACAGCGGCGTACCCTGCTCTTGAACAAGGCCACACCGAACAGCCCGTTGGGGTCGCTGCCTTACAAGATCCTCGCATGTCCGATTCGCGAGGGCGCGCATGAAGTCGCTGGGCTCTTGATGTTCGCCAAGCCGTCCGCTGCCGCGGACTTCGACGGCCGACAGCTGCGCATCGTGGAGCTGATGACGCGTCGTATCGCATCCGTGCTGCAGAATGTCTACGACCATGCCACGGGTTTGTTGACGCGGGCGGCGTTCGAGCAACGCGCTCTGGCGCAGCTAGCGGGCGCCGCGCCAGACACACCGCATTGCGTTGCTCTCGTGGATATCGACCGGCTGCACGCCGTCAACGAGAACAACGGCATGCACGTCGGCGACGAAGTCATTCAGCGCCTTGCTGCCGTGCTACGCCGAGAGCTTGCGCCGACCGCACTGGCGGCTCGTATCTCCGGCGGTCGTTTCGCCATCTTTTTTCCTGATGCATCGGTGGAGGTGGCGCACGCCGCTGCCGAGCAGCTGCGTCACGCCGTCACCCAAGAGAAGCTGACGCACGACGGCAAGTCGATCGAATTCTCCGTGAGCATAGGTGTTGCAGCGCTCGAGGATACGAGGCTGCCGCTCTCGCACGCGTTGGCAACTGCGGAAATCGCCTGCAAGGCGGCAAAGGAACGCGGCCGGGATCGTGTCGAGTTCTACGAGCAGGCGAAACAAAGCAGCGTGCCTCGCAGCGAGGAGCTCAAGGAGCTCATCACGAGCGTCGGCGACTTGCGCGAGGCGCTTGCCAACGATTGTTTCCGCATGGAAGCGCAACCGATCGTGGATCTTGCGACCAAGGGTCCGCCTCGACGTTTCGAATTGTTGCTGCGCATGCTTGATCCTGCTGGCGACAGCATCGCACCGGACAAGTTCTTTGCAGCGGCGGAGCGCCACCAGCTCGCGACTGACATCGACCGCTGGGTGGTGCAGTTCGCGCTCGAGGTGCTCTCGTCGGCCGCTCCGACTCTCGAGATGCTGGGTGCGCAGTTCAGCATCAACATCTCTGGCCAGTCATTGGCAGACGAAGACTTCCTGTCCTTCCTGGAGAGCAAGCTACGCGAGTACGAGCTGCCTCCGCGCTTGCTGTCGTTTGAGATTCCCGAGACCGTCGCGGTCACCAACATCGTGCGTGCGGAAATGTTGATCCGCCGTCTCCAGGATCTCGGTCATACGATTGCGCTCGACGACTTCGGCCGCGGGCTGTCTTCCCTCTCCTATTTGAAATCGTTGCCCGTGTCGCATCTGAAGATCGACGGCCGTCTGATCCGTGACTTGACAGGCAAGAACCCACGTTCCAAAGCCTTGGTCAGCGCGATCGTGCAGCTCGCGCAATCGATGAAGCTTGAGACCACAGCGGAGTGCGTGGAGAACGAAGCGATCCTTGCGGCCGTCACGCAGCTCGGTGTGGACTTCGGGCAAGGATTCGCGATCGGGCGCCCGCGACCCCTCGAGACCGTCCTGCAGGAGCTCCTCAAAGACGTCGCGAGCGCTGCGCGCAGCACAGGTGCCTCACGTCTTGCTCGCTTCGCCGGAATGTGACGCGAGTCACGTCGGCGTTTTTCTGCAGCGATCGCCGCATTGGATGCACATTGCACCTGCTCTATTCTGCGCTCGCAGGTTTGCTTAATCATTACGATCTGAATGGCCGGAATATCCGTCTCATCGCTGCGGCTCGCTGCCGTTCTCTCTCTTGGAGTCATGCTAGGGGTCGGTGTCTCCGTTGGACCCTCAGTCAAAGCCGACCGCGCGGTGGCAGACGCGATGAGCTTCGACCGAGGCGCGCCCCTGCCTTGGAGAGAAGTGCACGTGCTGACGGAGGTGCTCGAGCACATCCGCAACGAGTACGTGGAGGAAGTCTCCGATCAGGAGCTCGTCGAAGCAGCCATCCGCGGCGTGATGGCCAGTCTCGATCCTCATTCTGCTTATCTTGATCGCGACCAGTTCAACGAAGTGCGTATCAGCACTTCGGGCGAATACTCCGGCGTCGGACTCGAAGTCACATTGGAGGAGGGCATCGTGAGGGTCGTTGCGCCGGTCGAGGGTTCGCCAGCCGCCCGCGCCGGCATACGCACCAATGATCGCATTCTCGCGATCGACGGACGACCGGTCGCGAGCGATGATCTCGACGACACGATCCAACGCATGCGCGGCGCCACGGGCACGAAGGTGCAGCTGACCGTTGCTCGCAATGGCGAGCTGGAGCCGCTCACCTTTACGCTCGAGCGCGAGAACGTGCAGCTGCAGAGTGTGCGCAAGTCGCTGCTCGACGACGGGATTGGGTATGTGCGCATCGCGCATTTCAGCGAACGCACGCCTCACGATGTAGAGCGGGCAATCAAGGCGCTCAAGAAGGAGGGCGGCAAGCTGAAAGGCTTGGTCCTCGATCTACGCGACAATCCTGGTGGCGTCCTGGAGGCGGCGGTGAGCGTGACCGACTTGTTCCTGGAGGAAGGACTCATCGTCAGCGCGGTCGGGCGCGCGCCCGCTGCCGACTTTGCAATGACAGCGACGCCCGGTGACGTGCTGAATGGGGCGCCCCTCGTCGTGCTCGTGAACGCAGGCTCGGCATCCGCTTCCGAGATCGTAGCAGGTGCGCTACGTGACCATGGTCGCGCCACGTTGGTGGGGCAGAAAACTTACGGCAAGGGCTCCGTTCAGACGGTCATGCCGCTGTCGAACGGACAGGCGCTCAAGCTGACGACTTCGCACTACTTCACGCCTTCGGGCGCGTCGATTCACAAGACAGGCATCGTGCCCGATCGCACGATCAGCGATGAAGAGCTGAAGGCGGCCCGTGCATCCGGCGGCATGCAGTGGGGCAGCGTTCAGCACGACTACGAGCTGCGAGTTGCCATCGAAACGCTGGCGCAGGCTGGTCTTCGCGACGACCGTGCGTACCAGAGTCGCGTGCACTAGCTGACGCTTCGACCGGCCTGTAGCTGCCTCGCTGCTCGCTTCAGCGTGCGAGCGTTCCGATGTCCATTCGAGATCGAGAGAGATGTCCAGCGAGACGTCCACGGTAACGGCTCAGCCGAGCACATCGCGCACGCTGCTTGGATTACACCTCATCATTCTGTTGGTCGGTGCATTGCACTTTGCATTCGTGCCGAGCGTGATCACCCAGCCAATGGTCGCTGCTGCTGCGCTCGCGCTGTCCACCGTCGCTCTTTTCGCCGTGCGCGTGGTTCCAGTGCTACGGTCCCACTCGTGGCGGCAGCACGCAACCGAAATCACCGTGATGATTTTCGCCGTGATGCTGCTTGCCACTGCGAGCGGCGGCATACACAGCCCGCTCGTAGTGCTGAACCTCGTGCCGCTTGCCGCGCTGGCCATCACCTTTGCTCGTTGGTGGTGGGTGCTCATCGGTGCCGCAGTGCTGGCAGCGCTGGGTTGGCTCTTGGGTGCGTTTACGCCCGGCGTCGATGTGAAGAGCCCTGCCTTCGGCATCTCCCTGCTGACGGCGCTCGCACCGGGCGCGTTGATCGCCGTAATCATGGCGAGCCTCGCGCAGGATGTACAGGATGCAAGCAAGCGTATCCGAGCGCTCGCGACGACCGATCCGCTCACGGGATTATTCAATGCGCGCAGCTTCGAGCAGGTGCTGCAACACGAGCATCGTGCCGCCGATCGACGCGGCCGCAGCTATTCCGTCATCAGAGTGGCAGTGCATGAACCAGATGAGATAGACGAGACATCCGATCAACAAGCCATTCTGAAAGCGGTCGCGTCCGCGATCACGCGCTCGATTCGCAGCACTGACGTGGCAGCTCGCTTGACCGGCGACGACTTTGCAGTGCTGTGCATGGACGCCAGCGCCGACATCGGCGCGGCGATTGCGCAGCGCATCCGCAACAATGCTCATGCCAGCACGGTTTCTATCGGCAATCGCCTCGTGAGGCTCAGCGTGAGCGTGGGGGTAGCGAACTACCCTGCCGACCATCTCTCACCCAAGAGGCTCTTGGCGATTGCTGCTCAGCGTATGCAACAGGACCACGCGCGCGCCTAGAAGGTCCAGGCTGTGAGTGCAGCCGCGCTGCTCTTTCCTTGCTCTTCTTCCCGGGGCAGGGCGCGAATCGCGAAACGTGGTCAGATTGTGATTTCGCGCTCGATCCCAAATTTGTGTCTGCAACGAGCGACGCTAAGATGGATGTCGCCATTGGATCTGCGCGGCACGCGGTCGCAAGGGGGGCTGCTCATGACAGCATTTTTTCTGCGGGTGGCGATTGCAGCAGTGGGCTTATGGATTGCTGCGAGGATCTTTTCAGGCCTGTACTTCGATGGGCCGGTGACGCTGCTGGCGGCCGCGCTGCTTCTCGGAATCGTCAACGCAGTTGTACGGCCGATCGCGATCGTGCTCACACTCCCCCTCACGCTGCTCACGCTCGGTCTGTTCTTGCTGGTGATCAATGCAGCGATGCTCGGCCTGGTGGCACTGCTGCTCGGCGGTTTCGAGATCAGCGGCTTCTGGACGGCGGTCGGCGCGGCGCTCGTCGTCAGCATCGTCTCGTGGGTGGCTTCCGCGCTCATTGGAGACAACGGACGTTTCGAGATGCTGGAAAGCGGACGGTGAAAAGAGACGTCGGGCTGCGGGCTCACCACAGATAACGGGCGCTGATGCGCGAGCGCGCTGTGGCTCACAGTCCGCGAGTCACCCATCTCGAATCACTCAGCGTCAGCGCTGCCCGACTGGCTCGATGTCGCCGCCCGCCGAGGATGCCGCCACCCGGTAAAGCAAATACGCGATCGCTGCGAGCATGACCAGTCCGACGCCTTCGCCGAACTGGAGATACGCAGGCAGAGCAAGTACATCGTCGCGCTTCGAAACGACGATCGGGATCGCGATGAGGATACCCATCAGCGCTTCGCCAGTGATCAAGCCCGCCGAGAACAGCACGCCTTTACGATGGATGCGTTCGTTATCGGTCATGCCGGTGCGCGACTTGACGACGCGCTCGACGATATGGGCTAGCAGACCACCGAGGAAGATCGGTACCGTCAGATCGAGCGGTAGATAAATGCCGACAGCGGCAGCAAGCACCGGCACACGAAAGCTCGATTGCCGCTTCTTGAGCACCTCATCGACGGCAATGATCGCTGCTCCGATGGCGGCGCCGATCCAGATCAGGTTCCACGGCAATTCGCCGCCGAACATCCCCTGCGCTACGGAAGCCATCAGCGTCGCCTGCGGCGCGAGCAAGGCATTGGGTCGCTCGGGCGTGCGCACGCCGATGCCGTAAGCCTCGTTGAGCACGTTCAAGACAGGCGTCATGACGAGCGCGCACGAGATCGCGCCGATCGCGAGCATGACCTGCTGACGCCATGGTGTTGCGCCCACCAAGTAGCCGCACTTCAAGTCTTGAAGGTTGTCGCCCGCGATTGCAGCGGCACAGCAGACCACCGCACCGATCATGATTGCTGCAACTGGTCCGAGCGATGCATCCCGCCCCATGAGGACGGTCAGCACGAGCGAAGCGAACAGGATCGTGCCGATCGTGATGCCCGACACGGGGTTGTTCGACGAGCCTACGAGCCCGGCCATGTAAGCCGACACGGAGCTGAATAGGAAACCCGTGACGATCATGATAATTGTCATCGGCAAGGACACTGTGAAGTCGCGGACGATAGCGTGATAGAGCACCGCAAGCGGCACGGTGAACACGACGAGCCCGACGAGCACCGCTCTCATCGGCAAGTCCTGCTCGGTGTGCACAAGCACTTTCTCGGCTCCAGCACGTGTGGCGGCGAGTCCGCTGCGAATGCCGGACAGCAGTGAGTGACGCAAGGCGATCAGCGTCCAGATACCGCCGATCAGCATCGCACCGACGCCGAGATAACGTATCTTGGCGCCCCAGATCGCGCCGGCAGCCGCTTCCGCGCCGAGCGCTGCCACCTGCTCGGCGAGCGCGGGGTCTGAGTCGAGGAAGAACGTGCTGTAGATCGGGATCGCAATGTTCCACGACAGGATACCGCCCGCCACCACCACGATGCCGATGTTGAGGCCGACGATATAGCCGACACCGAGAAGCGCCGGGCTCAAATTGGTGCCGATATAGGCAATGGCTTTACCGAGGAACGACGCGTGCGCGGCGGCGTCAGGTACGAGTCGCAGACCGCTCGCCGCGAGCAGCTTGACCAGTCCACCCAGCCCGGCAGCGCCGGCGAGCACGCGGATGCCTTGCGCGGGGTTCTCCCCCGTCTTGAGCACCTCGGCCGCTGCCTTTCCTTCTGGAAAGGCGAGCTGCTGATCGACGATCAACGAGCGACGTAGCGGGACCGAGAAGAGCACTCCCAGCACGCCGCCGAGACCGGCAATCGCGAGCACCCAGGAATACTTGAAGTCATCCCAGTAGTTCAGAAGGATGAGCGCCGGCACCGTGAAAATGACACCGGCCGCGATCGACGAGCCAGCCGAGGCGCCGGTCTGCACGATGTTGTTCTCGAGGATGTGGCCGCCTCCGAGCAAACGCAGCACCGCCATCGAGACCACTGCGGCGGGAATCGCGGTCGCGATGGTCAAGCCGGCAAACAGCCCGAGGTAAGTGTTCGCAGCCGCAAGCACCATGGCGAGCACGATCGCGAGGATGACGGCGCGCGGAGTGAGCTGCGGGCCCGGAGGAGAGATATTCATGCTCGTTGTGCTCCCTCTCTCAAGAGATGTGGCAACAGTGAGTGCTGCGCTCACCAGCCGCACTGGCGATCCTTGTTCTGCTCTTCGAGCCAGCTCATGAGCGGCGCGAAGTACTCGATGATGGCCGAGGCGTCCATTGTTCGCGTTCCGGTGAGCATCTCCAGTGTGTCCTGCCACGGTTGACTCTTGCCAGCCGCGAGCATTTGTCGAAAGCGCTGACCCGCTTGCTCGTTACCGTACACCGAGCACTCGTGCAATGGTCCGTCGTGCCCGGCCGCTTCGCAGAGCGCGCGATGGAACTGGAACTGTAGGATGAACGACAGGAAATAACGCGTGTACGGCGTATTCGCGGGAATGTGATACTTCGCGCCCGGGTCGAAGTCTTCTTCGGATCGCGGGACCGGAGCGGCGACCCCTTGATATTGCTCCCGCAGCTGCCACCAGGCGCTGTTGTAATTCTCCGGGGCGATCTCGCCAGAGAAGACCTTCCAACGCCACTCGTCGATTAGTCTCCCGAACGGCAGGAATGCGATCTTGTCGAGCGCGAGCTTCATCTGCTCGTTGATCGTGGCCTCGTAGCTGCGCTTCACCGGTCCGATCAGCCCGATCTGATGCAGGTAGGCGGGCGTCATCGATAAGTTCACGGTATCGCCCACTGCCTCGTGAAAGCCGTCGTGCGCGCCGCCCTGGAACAAGTACGGCTGGTCCTTGTACATGAGGTAGTAGTACACGTGTCCGAGCTCGTGGTAAACGGTCATGAGCTCGTCGTGCGTGGGCTCGATGCACTGCTTGATGCGCACATCCTCCCGCGAATCCATGTGCCACGCGCTGGCATGACATTGCACCTCGCGGTCGGCCGGCTTCGTGAGCATCGAGCGCTCCCAGAACGTTTGCGGCAGCTTGGGAAAGCCGAGCGACACGTAGAAATGCTCCGCCGCGTGCGTGATGCGAATGGCGTCATACCCTTGCTTCCTGAGCGCCGCCGTGATGTCCAGATCGGAGACGCCGGGATACGGCTCGACGAGTGGATAGATCTCCGCCCACTGCTGAGCCCACATGTTGCCGAGCAAGTGCGCGGGGATGGGCTTGCCGCTCGGTACGCGTTCCTCGCCGTGGACGTGCTGCAGCTTATCGCGCACGTGACAATGCAGCGCCTCGTATAACGGCTTGACTTGATCCCACAGGTGTGCGACCTCGTTCGTGAATTCATCGGGCGACATGTCGTATTTCGAGCGCCACATCGCACCGAGGTCACGGAAGCCGAGCTCGCGGGCACCTTCGTTGGCGAGCTCGACGAACTCCGCATAGTCTTCCCGTATCGCACGTGCGGTCGAATGCCAACCCGTCCACGCCTCGAGCAGCGCATCGTAGTCGCGGCTCTCAGCCATGATTCGCGTGAGCTCGGTTTGTCCCTTGCACGAGTCAGGGCCCTCGGGGCAATACTTTGCCGAGCCGTACATGCCCTTCATCTTGGAGGTCAACGCCGCGAGCCGCGCACGTTTCTGCGGATCCTTGGGAGCAGGTGCGACCACGCCCAGCTTGAGCAAATGCAAAGCGCGAGCGGTCGTCGGACTGAGCGTTGCGTTCTCGTACGCGCGCGCTTGCTCGACCGCTTGCGTGAAATACTCGAGATAGCGCTCGTGCGCCCTGGCGCTCAAGAACTCAGTGTCGGGATTGATATAGGTCGCATGAGTGAAGGCGGCAGCGGCCGACTCGCGGCCATATTCGGCCATCTCACGATTGATGCGCTCGACGAAGGCATCGGCCGATTCGCGCACCGCGGGCCCCGGATCTTTCGCGCAGCCTGCTGCAAGCGCAGCGGTCAACCACACTGCTGCTCGAACGCTGGAACGTACCATCGTCGTCTCCGCCTCAGTTGACTCCGCCCATGAGCTTCTTGACCGGCTTGCTCAAGAGCAGCAGCACGATACCCGCGGCAGTGGAGAAGATCACGAACTGCATGAATTGACCGGGCATCGCCGCGAGGTTGTCCGACTCGAACATTCCCGCCAGCAGGCCTGCTGAGAGATTGCCTACGGATGTGGCCAGGAACCACACGCCCATCATCTGCGATACATAACGCGTCGGTGCGAGCTTCGTGACGTAGCTCAGACCGACCGGGCTCAGGCACAGCTCGCCGTAAGTGTGCAGCAGGTACGTGAGCGCGAGCAGATATGGCATGGCTTGACCGCCCTGCGACACGATGTTCGCGGCGATGACCATGAACACGAAGCCCACACCGAGCAGGATGAGCGCCCATCCGAACTTTGCTGGTGCCGACGGATCGAGATTGCGCTTGGCCAGCGCTACCCACAGCATCGAGAACGGCGTCGCGAAGATCAGGATGTAGATGGAGTTGAGCGACTGAAACCATGCGGTCGGGATTTCGAACCGCCATGCGTCGATATAGCGATCGACGTAGCGCTCGGCAAAAAGATTCAAGGAGGCGCCGGTCTGCTCGAACCCCGCCCAGAACATGGCGCAGCCGACGAACAGGAACAGTATCACCAGCATCCGCTTCTTCTCGGTGGCATCGAGCCCGGCGAGCGTGAACATGTACGCGAAGTACAGGACGGCGATGCCGATCAGCGCGCCGCCGGTGCCCCGCGCGAGCGCGAGCGGGTCAATCTCGAGCACGCCCGTGAGCGCGAGCAAATAGACGATCACCATGGCGGCGGCGGATGCGGCAACGGCATACCAGCCGCGTCGTTGCGACGTCGGGTCGATGCCGCCTTTGGCGGAGGAGATGTGAGCGCCGGCGTCGCCGAGGTGGTGTTGAAAAGCTCGGTACTGGATCAGCCCTACGATCATCAGGATCCCGCCTGCTGCGAAGGCCACGCTCCAGCCGAAGTGTACGGCGAGTAGCCCGGTGACGATGGGCCCCAGGAACCCGCCGAGGTTGATGCCCATATAGAAAATCGTGAAGCCCGCGTCGCGTCGTGCGCCGCCTTCCGGATAGAGATCCGCAACCATCGCACTCACGTTCGGCTTCAGCAGACCGACGCCGCAGACGATGACCATGAGGCCGAGATAGAAGGTGCCGGGGACGCTGCCGAAGGCGAGCAGCAAGTTGCCGATCGCGATCAGGATGCCTCCATACCAGACGGCCCGGCGCGCGCCGATCAAACGATCGGCAATCCATCCTCCAGGCAGGCAGAGAATGTACGAAGCGGAAATGTAGAGCCCGTAGATGGCGTTGGCCGTGCGATCGTCCAGCCCGAATCCGCCGCGCGTTGCGTCCGCAAGAAACAGCACGAGCAGCGCACGCATGCCGTAATACGTGAACCGCTCCCACATCTCAGTGAAAAAGAGCGTCATCAGACCGCGGGGATGACCGAGCACCTCGCGACCTTGCGTCGAATCGCTCACCGCTGCGTTCATTCTGGAGCTCGCCTCGTCTCGTTGACGCGCTCGTGCTGCTCAGCGCGAAGTTGATTCTTGTGGCGCGACAGAGATGCCGCGATGGCGAGTCTCTATCATCCGCGAAGGCTCGAGCAAGAGACGCTTGCTCGTGTATACATCATCGAGCGCGCGACCTCCCGGCGTTTACGTGGCCTCTCTTTCCTCGCTCCGTTGAGCGCGTCGACCGATCAGTAAGCGCGACAGAACGATGCCGATCTCGTACAGGAGGTACATCGGAACGGCCATAAAAGACTGTGAGATGGCATCCGGTGGGGTGAGAAACGCGGCGACCACGAAAATCCCCAGCACGACGTAACCGCGGTTCTTGGTCAGCGTTTCGATCCGCACGAGCCCCGTGGCGGCGAGCAGCACGGTCGCGATCGGAATCTCGAACGCCACGCCGAAAGCGAAGAACAGGAGCAGCACAAAATTCAGATAGCTCCCGATGTCCGTCATCATGAGTACGCCGTCGGGTGTGGTGCTCGCCAGGAAAGCGAACATCAGCGGGAACACGACGAAGTACGCGAACGCTGCGCCGGCATAGAAGAGGACGATGCTGGAGATCACGAGCGGGATCGCGAAGCGCTTCTCGTTGCGATACAAGCCGGGCGCCACGAAGGCCCATGCCTGATACAGCACGTACGGCATTGCCAGGAACAACGCAGCGAAGAACGCGAGCTTGAGCGGGACCATCACGGGCGCGACCGGGCTCGTCGCGATCATTTGCGCGCCCTGCGGCAGCCTCTCGATGAGCGGTAACGCGAGCAGCGTGAAGAGCTCGTTCTGGAAAATCACACACGGCACGAACAGCACGAGCACCGAGATCAGCGCGCGCAGCATCCGCTGGCGCAGCTCCATCAAATGGGAGATCAGCGTGCCTTCTGCAAGTTGTTCGCGTTCATGGTCGCTCATTGCGACGGCTTGGTCGTGCTCGCCTCGGCAGTGGAAGACTCGCCTTCGGGCGGCTGTGTCTCAGGAGACGACGAAGAAACGGACGTGGGCTCGTGCGCAGCGCCACCAACATCGTTGGTATCACTCGAGCCCTGGTATGAAGAAGATGGAGTGGGCTGCGTAGGTCGCGAGCGCGCCAGCTCCTCCAACGTCACCTCCTGCTCGAGCTGAGCGTGCAGCTGCCGCGCCATTGCGCGCGCCCGGCCGGTCCAGCGACCGACCTTGCGCGCAAGCTCAGGCAGCCGCTCGGGACCAAGCACCAGAAGCGCAAGGCCCAGGATCAGAACGATCTCGGTAAAGCCAACCTCGAACATGCAGCACGAAAGCCGTCAGACGCTCGAGGACTTGCTGCCCGACTTGCTCGCGCTCGAATCGAAGTCGGCGTCCTTGTCGTTGTGCGTGAGCTGCTTGTTCTCTTCTTCTTCTCCTTCGGTCAGCGCCTTTCTGAATCCTCGCACCGCGCTGCCCAGATCGGAGCCGATCGTGCGCAAGCGCTTCGCGCCGAAAATGAGCAGCGCGATCGCGAGGATGATCAACAGCTCTTTGAAACCGATGCCCATACCAGTTCTCCAGCTCGTGAGCGACGCATGATACGCCAAATGCCAGGAACAGCGCGCGTCTCACATGCGAGCACGGCTGCGTGCGCGTATGCGCCTACACGCCGCTTTTCGTTACCTCGGGTTTGACTTGCAGCCAGAACGTGACTGGCCCGTCGTTGATCAATGAGACCTGCATATTGGCGCCGAATTCCCCCGTTTGCACGTCGGGATGAGCACGCTTGGCGATCGTGACCAGGTAGTCGAACAAGCGCTGAGCTTCTTCAGGTGGTGCAGCGGGGCTGAAGCCGGGACGGGTGCCTTTGCTCGTGTCCGCCGCAAGCGTGAATTGCGAGACGAGCAATAGGCCGCCACCGATGTCGCTGACACTGCGATTCATTCGACCTTCCTCGTCGGGGAAAACTCGGTAGGTCAGCAGCCGCTCGAGAAGACGATCCGCTTGCGCTTCAGTGTCGTGCCGCTCGATGCCGACGAGCACGAGTAAGCCGCGGCCGATCGCCCCGACGGTGCGGCCCTGCACGGTGACCTTTGCTTCCGAAACGCGCTGGAGGAGACCGATCATCTCATGCTAGCCTTATGGGGAATCAATTTCCACTTTCGCTTAGAAATCGGCTACTCAAACCAAAAGTGTACCCACCTCCGTCCACTTTTTGCCCGAATTTACTCGTGTATGCTGCAACCTATGCCATTATTGAGCGGCAGAAGCAGCAAGTGGGTCACAGTGGCAGATAGAGCCTAATTTCAGGCTCGATTGTGGGATTCTTCATCACATTCTCAGGCGCAAGCCTCACCTAGTAGCGAAGCAGTGACTTGGCGCGCGCCTCCGCGTCCTGTGCCTCGATGTTCTTGCCTCGGGCACGGTAGCTCTGCGCGATCAGCTGCCAAGCTTGCGCCTGGGTGCGCGGGGCCTGCACCGACATCGAGATCGCCTTGCGGGCGAGGTTCTCGGCCTGAGCGTAATTGCCTTCGGCCTGACGCACTTTCGCAAGTTCTAGCCAGAGCAACGGATTGTTCGGCTCGATGCGCATCGCACGCTCGATCGACCCG
Source organism: Gammaproteobacteria bacterium (assembly GCA_017577615.1). Lineage (GTDB taxonomy): Bacteria > Pseudomonadota > Gammaproteobacteria > Steroidobacterales > Steroidobacteraceae > Steroidobacter. The sequence continues at coordinate 899,819 of PKRE01000001.1, forward strand.
GCGGCGATCGCGTAATTCTTCGCCGCAAGCTGCACATGTGCTTGCTCAACGAGCGCGCGCGATGCGGGGCCGAGCACTGGCTCGCGTGACGGGGGCTCCGGCAGCGGCTGCGACTCCTCCACTGTGGCCGGTGGGGAACCGGGATGGGTTTCGACCGGTGGCTCCGGCACCGGCGCGGGGATCGGAGGCTGCGGCGGCTCGTAAGGCGCCGGCACGGCGCACGCCCCGAGCACCACTGCTAGCGACAAGAGTCCAATGCGTCTGCGCATGACGTTCCCATTGCTTGCTCGATCGAGGTCGGCACGCTCAGCGCCTCAAACCCCGCCACCACTCGCGCGCTCGCTCGCCGATCGAGTCGAACACGCCGACGTGGCAACCTGCGGCGGGCGTGAGCTGTGCATTGGCGGGCACGGGCATGAGGATCAAATCCTCGCCACAACCCGGTCTTGCCACATGCCCGGTTTGAAACTCGATCCATTCTTCTTTGAGACTTTCCGGCATCGGCTCGCTCCACGAGGTCGTCTCGAGCGCGTTCATCACCCGCGCCCATACCGCCAGCGAGCCCGATGATCCCGTCAGCCCGGTCGGCGAGTTGTCGTCGTGGCCGATCCAGACGACCGCCAAGTGGCTGCCCGAAAAACCCGCAAACCACGCATCGCGGTAATCGGAAGATGTCCCGGATTTGCCTGCCACGACAAGGTGGCTCGGCAGATAAGCCCATGCGCCGCGTCCGGTGCCGTGTGTCATGACGCGGACGAGCATCTGATTGAGCTGATAGACGGCCTGCGGGTCGGCGACGGGTGTGACTTCGAGGCCGAACGCTTTGAGCGGTTTGCCTTCCTCGTCCAGCACCGCACGCACGGCCCGCAGTCGCGTGTTGAAACCGCCGTTGGCCAGCGCGTTGTAGAGCTGCGCAACCTCGAAGGGGGACACATCGACAGCGCCGAGCAACACCGCAGGAAGCTGCGGCAGCGTGCGCTCCAGCCCGAGCTTCTGGAACTCACGAATGACTGCGTCGATGCCGATATCGAGTCCGAGCCGAACGGTGGCGAGATTCAGCGACTGAGCCAGCGCGCGCACGAGCGGCACGGGCCCGTAGTACTCGTGAGAGATGTTCTGCGGACGCCAGACTTGCTTGTTCGATAGCCTGACTTCCACCGGAACATCCTCGACGATCGATGCGGCGTGGTAGCGTCCGGATTCGAGCGCAGCGAGATAGATGATCGGTTTGACGAGCGAGCCCATCGAGCGGCGGGCATCGAGCGCGCGATTGAAGCCCTCGAAGCTCGCATCGCGCCCGCCGACCATCGCAATCACCTCGCCGTTGTGCGGTCGGGTCACGACGATGACGCCTTCCAGCCTCTTGCTCGGATCCGGGCGCTTACGTGTCTTCTCGAGACGGTCGAGCTCCTGCACGAGAATGCGTTCCGCTTCGCTTTGCGCGTGCGGATTCAGGGTCGTGAAGATCTTGAGGCCTGCCTCCGTCAGGTCCTCCTCGCGGTAATCGCGACGCAACGTCCGTCGCACGAGATCGAGAAACGCGGGGTAATAGCTGCCCGAGCGCTCGCGCGAGCTCACGATCCCGAGCGGTCGGGCAGCGGCGCGCTCCGCTGCCGCTGCGTCGATGACGCCGTGCTGCGCCATCAACCTGAGCACCAGGTCGCGACGCGCACGAGCACGTTCCGGGTGCCGCCGCGGATCGTAGTACGACGGACCGCGGACGATTGCCACCAACAGCGCCACCTCGTGCAGCTGCAGCTCAGCAACCGGCTTACCGAAATAGAACTGGCTCGCCAGACCGAAACCGTGAATGGCGCGACGACCGTCTTGCCCGAGATAAATCTCGTTGATGTAGGCGTTCATCAAGTCGCGCTTGTCGAAGTGCAGCTCAAGCAGCATGGCCATGACGGCTTCTTCAATCTTGCGCCCGAGCGTGCGTCGGCTGTCGAGGAAGTAGCTCTTGACGAGCTGTTGCGTGAGGGTGGAGCCGCCCTGTTGAATCTCGCCTGCGCGCAGGTTGACGAATGCAGCACGCAGAATCGCACCGAAGTCGATACCGTGATGCGAATCGAACTTGCGATCCTCCACGACCTTGAGTGCTGCGGGCAGAAGATCGGGCACCTCGTCGGGTCGCACGATCAGGCGATCCTCGCCATGGATGGGGAAGATGCTGCCGATGAGCAGCGGATCGAGCCGGAAGATCGGCACTTGCTCCCCGCGACCGTTGCGGATGTCTTGGATGCCGCGCGAGGTGGCGACGATCACAATCCTTTGTGGCTCCTGCAGACCGTCCCAGAACTGGAAGCGCCGATTGATGAGCTCGATGCGATTGCCTGAACGCTTGTAGGTGCCGGGCACCTTGAGATCTTGCACGCTGCGATAGCCGAGCCGCTTGAGCTCGCGCTCGATGGCATCGGCGCTGTACGTGCTGCCGACATAGAGCTCTGTCGGCTCGGCATATACCTGCGCGGGCAGAGTCCAGCGGCGGCCTTCGAACTGGCGGATGATTGTGCGATCCAGGTGGAAGATCCACGCGAGCAGGCAGAGTAGGCCAATACCGAAGACCAGCATGAGCCCGGTAAGGATCTGCCGTTTGATTCTCTTGGACAGTTTGGTGCGTCGCATTCGGAGTCGAGCGTCCGCTCACACGCGCGCGCGGACGATTTGAAGATCTGCGTCTTGGCAAATCGCGCGTCGAAGTTTCTCAAACCTCGCAGTCGCGCGGGTCATTTTCTCCAAAAAGTTCTCGAGACGAGCACGAGCAGCGGAAAGACCTCGAGGCGTCCCAGCAGCATCGCGAGGATACAAATCCATTTGCCGGTCGCGCTGAGCGTTGTGAAGCTCGAGGCGACCTCCGCAAGCCCGGTGCCGGCATTCGTCATGCAGGCTGTGATCGCCGAGAACGCGGTCACCTGATCCTCGCCCGTCGCGATCAATGCGACCATTAGGACGCCAAAGGCCATGACGTAAACGGCAAAGAACCCCCACACGGCGTCGATGACACGCTTGTCGATCGCTTTGGCTCCCAGCTTGACCGGCAGTTCCGCGCTCGGGTGCACGAGCTGCGCGACCTCGCGCTGACCCTGCTTCCAGAGAAGTAGCCAGCGTACCACCTTCATGCCGCCCGAGGTCGATCCGGCGCAGCCGCCGATGAACGCGGCCAGCATCAGAATGACGGGCAAGGCGCCCGGCCAGTGTGTGAAATCGTCTGTGACGAAGCCCGACGTGGTGTGCATCGAGACGGCGTGAAAGAGCGCCAAGCGCAATGCATCACCGGGCTCGTGGGTGTATCGCGTGAGCCAGAGAACGACGGTGTAACCAACGATCGCCACGCAGAGGATGGTGAGATAGGCGCGAAACTCCGGATCGCGGAAATAGCTGCTCAATTGCCGATACCGCCACGCAAGGAAGTGCAATGAGAAGTTCACCGCGCCGATGAACATGAAAATGACGGCCACCAGCTCTACGGCGGCGCTGTTGTAATACGCAAGGCTCGCATCACGCGTCGAGTTGCCGCCGGTGGAAACCGTCGTGAATGCGTGCGCGATGGCATCAAAGGTCGACATGCCTGCAAGGCGATACGCGATCGCGCAGGCGATCGTCACCGCCACATAGATGATCCAAAGCGCCTTTGCGGTTTCCGTGATACGAGGTGTCAGCTTGGCATCCTTGACCGGTCCGGGTGTTTCGGCCCGTAGGAGCTGCATGCCACCCACTCCGAGCATGGGCAAGAGCGCGACTGCCAGAACCACGATGCCGATGCCGCCCAGCCATTCGATTTGACTGCGGTAATAGAGAACCGAGATCGGCAGCGCCTCGAGCCGCGGGAAGATGATCGCGCCGGTGGTCGTGAAGCCAGAAACTGCCTCGAAGACCGCGTCGGTGACGCTCATGTCCAAGCGACTGGAGAGCAATAGCGGCGCAGCACCCGCGATGCCGAGCACGATCCAGAACAAGGCGACCACGAGAAAACCGTCACGCAGCCTGAGCTCGCGCTCCTGCTTGCGCACTGGCCACCAAACCAATGCGCCGAGGACGGCGAGCGCGATGAAGGCTTGCAAAAAGGGTTGCCAGTTACCGTCCTTGTAGTACAGCCCCACCGCCATTGGCGGCAGCATCGTGAGGCTGAAGAGCATCAACAACAGCCCGAGAATGCGCTGGACGGTGAGGAAATTCATGTGAGCGGGTTGCTGGGTGCGCGGCGCTGGGCGGCAAGAGGCTCCGGACCGAGGCATTGCGTGCACGCCGCCGCGCCGGCGAGCGTGCGGCGCTCACCGCTTTGCTTCATCTCCTCTTCCTCCTTCTCCGCCTCGGAATGTCGAAGAGCCGCTCCACCGCTTCGATCTGGCGGCGATCGGTCAGGAAGAGGATCACGTGGTCGCCGCGTTCGATCACGGTGTCGTGATGCGCGATGAGCACCTCGTCGCCACGCACCAATGCGCCGATCGTCGTGCCTTCCGGCAAGTCGATGTCTTGGATGCGCTTGCCGATGACGAGGCTTTCACCGGGCGTGCCGTGGGCAATCGTTTCGAGCGCTTCGGCTGCGCCACGACGCAGCGAGTGGACGCGCACGACGTCGCCGCGACGTACGTGCGCGAGCAACGAGCCGATCGTGACTTGCTGAGGCGACAGCGCAATGTCGATCGAGCCGCTTTCCACGAGCTCGGCGTACGCCGGACGATTGATGAGCGCCATCACTTTGTGACAGCCGAGGCGCTTCGCGAGCATGGCCGAAAGGATGTTCGCTTCCTCGGCGTTCGTAACGGCAACGAACACATCGGCGCTGTCAATGTTCTCCTCCAGCAAGAGCTCCTCGTCGGCCGCATCGCCGTTCAGCACGATGGAGTTGACGAGCCGCTCTGAGATCTTGCGCGCGCGCCGTGGGTCACGCTCGATGACCTTCACTTGATGCTCGAGCTCCAGCCGTTTTGCGAGACGAAAGCCGATGTTCCCACCGCCGGCGATGACGATGCGACGAACGGGACCCTCGAGCCGCTGCAGCTCGCTCATGACGAGACGGATGTCCTCCGTGGCTGCGATGAAGAACACCTCGTCTCCGTGCTCGATGACGGTATCGCCCTCTGGCTTGATGCTGCGGTCGCCGCGGTAAATCGCCGCGACACGCGCATCGTGACCCTTGAGGTGTGATCTGAGCTGCTTCAACTGTTGGCCGACGAGCGCTCCACCTTTGGATGCCTGCACGCCAACGAGCCGCACGCGCCCGTCAGCGAAATCGAGCACCTGCAGCGCGCCTGGGTGCTCGATCAATCGCACCACATGATCGGTCACGAGCTGCTCGGGGCTGATCGTCACATCGACACTGAATGCCCGGCCTTCTCCGCCGAACAGCTCGGCGTGACGCGTGTAATCGGCGGAGCGGATTCGTGCGATGCGCGTGGCGTCTTTGTTGAACAAGGTCGCGACGATCTGGCACGCGACCATGTTGACCTCATCGCTGTTCGTGAGCGCGATGATGATGTCGGCTTCGCGCGCGCCGCAGGCATCGAGCGTGCTGGGGTAGGCTGCGTGGCCTACGACCGTACGAATATCGAGCCGATCCTGCAGATCGCGCAGCGTCTCGTCATTCACATCGACGACCGTTACCTCGTTCGCCTCTTCGCGTGCGAGGTGGTATGCAGCCGTTCTCCCGACTTGGCCAGCACCGAGGATGATGATTCTCATGTGGGGCTTTGGGCTTTGGCCGCTGGGCGCTGGCTCGAAGAAGGGCCTGGAAGCCCATTACTGCCCCATGCCAGGGGCCCAGAGCCCAGTGCCCGGCTGCCAGCTTTCATACCGGCTCCAAGTTGGCGTACGCCACCATCAGCCATTTGGTGCCCTGGGTCTCGAAGTTGACCTGCACACGCGCATGGCTGCCCTGGCCTTCGAGGCTCAGGATCACGCCTTCGCCGAATTTTCCGTGTCGTACCCGTTGACCGAGCCGCATTCCGCCAAAGGTGCTGTCGTCCTCCATGCCATGCCGCGACGGCGTGTAGATCGGCCGTGACACTTGGATGCGTGGCCGAATCTCTTCGATCAGCTCGCTGGGAATCTCGCTGATGAAACGCGAGGGCGTGCCGTAGCTGTCTATGCCGTGCATGCGGCGCTGCTCCGCGTAGGTCAAATAGAGCTGCTTCATCGCGCGAGTGATGCCGACGTAACACAGCCGCCGCTCCTCTTCGAGCCCCTCGAGGTCGGTCGTCGAACGAGAGTGGGGGAAGAGTCCATCTTCCAATCCGCACAGGAACACCACCGGAAACTCCAGGCCTTTAGCGGCATGCAGCGTCATCATTTGCACGCTGTCTTCCCACGCGTCGGCTTGCTGCTCGCCGGATTCCAGCACGGCATGCGCGAGAAAGCCTGCCAGCGGTGGCAGGTCGCTTTCCGGCTCCACCTCGAAGCCGCGCGCGGCGCTCACGAGCTCGTTCAAGTTCTCGATACGCGCCGCGCCGCGCTCGCTGCGATCTTGTTGGTAATACGGAATCAAACCGCTCGCTTGAATGACGTGATCCACCTGCTCGTGCAGCGGCAAGTTGCGTGTCTCGCGGTCGAGCCGCTCGATGAGCTGCATGAAGGCGTGCAAGCTTTGGCCGGCACGGGTGCCCAGCTCAGCGATGCAGGCGCCTGCTGCCTCCCACAACGTGCAGGCGTTCGCGCGGGCATAGTTGCGCACGACGTCCATGCTCTTCACGCCAATGCCGCGCGGCGGCAGATTCACGACGCGCTCGAAGGATGCGTCGTCATGGCGACTGAAGACGAGCCGCAAGTACGCGAGCGCGTCCTTGACCTCCGCGCGCTCGAAGAAGCGCAGACCTCCGTACACGCGGTAGGGAATGCGGGCGGACAACAGTGCCTCTTCGAACGCACGGGATTGCGCGTTCGAGCGATAAAGAATGGCGCAATCGCTCCGTCGGCCCCCGTGTTGCGTCCACTCGCGGATGCGGTTGACCACGAAGTCGGCTTCGTCGCGCTCGTTGAACGCCACGTAGAGCTTGATGGGCTCACCGCGCTCGCCGCTGGTCCACAGATTCTTACCCAGGCGACTGCTGTTGTGGCTGATCAACGCGTTGGCGGCATCCAGGATGTTGCCGGTCGAGCGATAGTTCTGCTCGAGTCGAAACAGCTGCGCGTGCGGATAGTCGCGGCGGAATTGCTGTAGGTTCTCCACCCGTGCGCCGCGCCAGCGATAGATCGACTGATCGTCGTCGCCGACGGCGAACGGGAAACCGTCCTTGCCCACGAGCAGCTTCAACCATTCATATTGGATGGTGTTCGTATCCTGGAACTCGTCGATCAGCACGTGGCGGAAGCGAGTGCGATAGTGCGCGAGCAGTTCGGGCTGGTCGCGCCACAGCTCGAAGGCGCGCAAGAGCAGCTCGGCGAAATCGAGCGTGCCGCTGCGGTCGCAGTGTTCCTGATACGCCTCATACAGACGGATGAGCTGACGACGCGTCGGATCACCCTCGTGCTTCAAGTGGTGCGGGCGCAGCCCCTCGTCCTTGCGGGCATTGATGAACCACATGACCTCCTTCGGCACCCAGCGTGCCTCGTCGAGGTTGAGGGATTTCAAGACTCGGCGGATGGCTCGCATTTGATCTTCCGCGTCCATGACCTGGAAGGCCTGCGGCAAATTCGCTTCGCGCCAATGCAGACGCAGCAGCCGATGCGCGATGCCGTGAAAGGTGCCGATCCAAAGCGGCGCGCGCTGCAGCCCGAGCAAGGATTCGATACGCCCGCGCATCTCGCCTGCGGCCTTGTTCGTGAACGTCACGGCGAGAATGCTGTGCGGCGAGACGCGCTCGACCTGCACGAGCCAGGCGACCCGGTGTGTGAGCACACGAGTCTTGCCGCTGCCGGCACCTGCCAAGACCAGCGTGGGCGCCAAGGGCGAGGTGACAGCTGCGCGTTGAGCGTCGTTCAGGCCATTCAGAATCGGCGAAAGATCCATCAGCCAATTGTATTCGGTAGACGCCGGCTCCACGAGCCTAGGAGCCCGGGGTCCGGGGGCCGCGCGGCCTGCACTTCCGGTATTCTTGGAGCAGCGATCGCAGCAATCGAAGTGGCGAAATTCAGCGGAGGTCCGATGCAAGGCTCGCATGCTGTGCGGCGCGTCGCGTGGTCGATCTTGCTTGCAGCGGCTGCGGCATGCTCGCGAGCGCCGCAGCCAGCGGCACCCGACGCAACTGACCCGGCGCCGGCCGCCGACGCTGGCGAAGATACGCTGCCGTGGGAATCGAGCCTCGCGATGAAGCGCGGAGTCATCACGCTCGGCGAGGACCGCTCGACTTTCGTGCCGTGCCAGGCCGAGCAGGAGCTCTGGGTGCTCGATCAATCGCCCAACCAGATCACGCAAAGTCTCATCGAGGAGGAACAGACTGCGCCCGTTTCGATGTACATCGAGGCCTACGGCGAGCGCGCTCCTGCGCAGGACGTTCCGGAAGCAGCCGGATTCGATGGCGTGTTCGTGCTCGAGGAGATCCTGTATGCGAGCGTGGTGAACGACACCCGCGGCTGCGACGAGGCGGATGCCGCCTATGTGGTTCACGCGCGCGGCAACGAGCCTTTCTGGTCGATCGAGGTGCGGGACGCAGAGATGGTCTTTCACCAACCTGAAGGACCACAAGAGATCGTGTTTCACGATCCGCAAACGGTCAACGCCGAAGGTGCTGTACAGTACGACGCTCGCACTGCACAGCATCGAATCGAGCTCATGGTGTATACGCAACCGTGTCGGGATTCGATGTCCGGCGAGTACTTCGCCTTCACGGCACGGGCAGTGTTGGATGGCCGCGAGCTCAACGGATGCGCGCGGGTGGGGAGATGACGACGGCGCGCCGTGCACGTTTTCTTTCGATCGCTCGCAAGAGCAAGCCTATTCCCAGCACGAGAACCGGCGCGGTAATCGAACCGCTCCGATGAGGCAGCCATAGCTGTGCGATTTCGATCGCCAGCGCAGTGCCGACCGCAAGCGCAATGGCGAGGTTGATCGCCGCACCTGCCTCCCGCAGCAGCCACAGCAATGCGGTGAGCAGGAACAGACGCCCCAAGATGCTCCAATCGATCGCGCTCAACCCACCAGCCTCAATCCAGGCACGAAACGGCCAAAGGTCGAAGGATGTCGCGCGGCTCGTGAGCTCGAACGGCGCGAGCTCTTCGATGACGAGCACGGCAGTAAGTGCGACCAGCAGGAATGCTCGCTGCGCCTGAATCGTCATGCGGTGCATGATCACCAGCGCCGGCAGTAACAGAAGCAGCGCCAACAGCTCGTTGACCACCAAGGTTTGAGTCGCGATGAGCAATTGCCCCGTCAGCACTGCGGCGATCACGATCAGTAGCGCTTCGAGACGCCGCGTACGGCGCACGAGCGCACCGATTGCATGCCCGATGACGAGCCAGCGGACGAGATCCGCGAGAACGGATCCAGCATCCCACTGTGGCGCAAAGAGCGGCTGCAACGCCGTCTTCAGCTTGCCGAGGTCCACTTCCAGCAGGAATGGCGCGAAGCGCGCCAATAACCACACCACCAGGACGAGCGCCGCACCAGGATCGCGGTGCGGTGCCTCCTCGCGCGCAGGAATGTGCATCAACCCGGCAACGGCGCGCCAGGCAACGCCGCCGAGCGCACCGATCGACGCACCGAGCGTGTTCAAGGCGAGATCCTTGAGGCTCGGCACGCGCACCGAAACATAAACCTGCGCTATCTCGATGCACAGCGAGAACAGCGCGCCGAGCAATGGCGCAGCGAGCAGCGCGATGCGACGACGCAGCCGCGTCGTGAGCCAGAGGTACAGACAAAACCCGAGCGGCAGATAGAGCAGCACGTTCGCGATGCGATCGCTGCGATCAGCACGTGCCCAGGACAGTTGCTCGAGCGCTTTCAGGACGCCGCCTTCTATCGCGTCCGGTTTGAAGTTGAACGGATACAACGAGCCGTACGCGATGAGCACGGCGACTGCCGCGAGCAGCCACGGAATCAGAGACCGTGTGCGTGGCATCGTGGCGCGAAGGGTAGAGAACCGAAGCGTGTTGGCCGGAAACGGGACACTGAATGTATCCGTCCGTGGCTACAGACCCCAGCCCCCGGCTTCCAGGCGAATCTTGAAGTAGTGATCGATGAGCAGGCCCGCGAACAGGAACGCAAGATACTTGATCGAGAACGCGAACGTGCGCATGGGCAGGCGCGCGTCGTTCTGCCTCTTGAGCTGCACGGCGCGACGCAGGAACGCCGCACCCAGCACGACCGCAAAAGCCAAGTAAATCAGACCGCTCATACCGGTCAGATACGGTAGGAGCGTCACGATCACGAGCAAGATCGTGTAAAGCAGGATATGAAGGCGCGTGAATTCCGTGCTATACGCGACCGGCAGCATCGGAATTCCCGCTTGCGCGTATTCGTCGCGCCGTGCGATGGCCAACGCCCAGAAATGCGGCGGCGTCCACGTGAAGATGATGAGGAACAGCAGCAGCGCATGCGGATCGACGCTGCCGGTCACGGCCGTCCAGCCGAGCACGGGCGGCGCGGCGCCGGCGGCTCCGCCGATCACGATGTTCTGCGGCGTCGCGTGCTTGAGCCAGACGGTGTAGATCACGGCATAGCCGATGAGCGAGCAGAACGTCAGCACCGCGGTGAGCACGTTCACACACCCAGCCAGCAGAAGCATCGACAGTGTGCCGAGGAGCGCAGCGTAGGCGAGCGCCTGGCGCTCTGTCACGTGTCCGATCGGCAATGGGCGGTTACGCGTGCGCGCCATCTGCTCGTCGAATCTGCGATCGAGCACATGATTGATCGCGGCGGCCGACGAGGCCGCCAGCGCGATGCCCAACGTGCCGAACACGAGCGCGTCAAGCGGGGGCAAGCCCGGAGTGGCAAGGAGCATCCCGACGATCGCAGTGAACACGATGAGCGCCACGACTCGGGGTTTGCCGAGCTCGTAGAAGTCGCGCCATGTGGCGTGCTGTTGCTGTTCCGAGGTGGTGTCCACGATCGAACGAGACGACTGGCGGCCAGCGTTGATTCTACATGGACTGTGCCGCGCCCGCGGGCATCTACGCTGCTACGCTGCGCGGGCGCGCGGCTGTCTCGACAACGGCAGTTTTCAGCAACAGAACGACGCAGATCAGGAGCAGCGCGGCGACGCCGTTGTGAGCGGTCGCGAGCGATAACGGCAAGCCGCGCATCACCATGAGCGGGCCGAGCACGAGCTGCACCACCAGCGCGATTCCGAGCAACGCACCGGTCGCGCGGATGGCTGCGCTGAGGCCTCGCTTGCTAGCCAGAATGCTCAGAAAGCCGAGCAGGATCGCTGCCACGATGGCGCCGAGACGATGCGTGAAGTGAATGGCCACTCGCGCGGGGTGATCGAGAACGCCGCCCTCATAATCGATACCGAGCCCGCGCCAGAGCACGAACGCGTCCTTGTAGTTCATCTCGGGCCACCAGGCCTTCTGGCACTGAGGGAAATCCGGGCACGCCAGCGCTGCGTAATTGCTGCTCGTCCATCCGCCGAGGGCAATCTGCAGCACGAGCACGGCCAGACCGGCGATCGCAACGTTGCGTACGCGAAGGGTACGCTCGAGCTGCTCTCCGCCATGCTGCTCAGGCACGGACCTCGGCTGATACACGAGCCAAGCCAGAAGCGCGAGCGTCAGCAGTCCTCCAAGCAAGTGCAGCACAACGATGAGGGGCTTCAGCAGCAGTGTGACGGTCCACATTCCGAGCAATCCTTGCAGGATGACGATGCCGACGAGCGCGAGCGGCAGCGCAACCGGTTGCCGTGGGTCCTTGCGATTGGCGAGCGCGATGCCCGCGAGGACGACGATCAGCAGGCCCAATGCCGAGGCGAAATAGCGATGCACCATTTCCTTGTGTGCCTTGATGTAATCGAACGGTCGATCCGGAAAAGCGACCGAAATCGCATCGATGTTGCGCGCCGCCGCTTTTGCGGTGAGATGGCCGTAGCAGCCAGGCCAGTCAGGACAGCCGAGGCCGGCGGCACTCAGACGCACCCAGGCGCCGAGAACGATGACGGTGAAAGCGAGGCAGGCCGCGACGAGGGCTAGACCGCGAAAGAGCGCAGAGAGACGCATGACCCGTGTTTATGAGCGAGAGTTGACCAAGTACGAACGTCAGCCGATACGCGAATATTTCAGAAGCTTCTTCAGGTCTTCGAGCAGACCTTTCGGCTCGGCCGTGCGCGCGTAGCTCATCATGAGATTGCCGAGTGGATCGACAACGTAGATTCGACCGGCCTGCTCGAGCGGCTCGGGTGTGACTTCTGCGAAGACGTCGCGCAAGGCGCCGGCGCGCTCGTCGAGCACCGCTACGATCAAGCCGCGGTGCTCGCTTTCCAGATAGGACGAGTCGCAGCAATCGCCGGTCACCAGGAAAAGCCGCTGCACGCGAGCCATGTCGTCATTGAGCGCGAGTCGGCTCTGGCGGATGAGCGTCAATGCCTCGCGGCAGCGCTCATCGCACTTGCCGTCGCCGATGTAGACGAGTGTCCACTTGCCGTGTAGCAGGTCTGCAGGCAGCTTGCCAGCGTCGGGCGTTGCGAGCTCCGTCTGCGGGAGCGACCGCGGAGGCTGGATCAGCTCGCCGTGGTTCGTACGTCCTGCCGGACGCCATCCTTCGAGACCGTAGTAAAGCCAGAACGCCACGAGCAGCGGCGCAAAGAAGACTGCGACCAGGATCCAGAACTGCGCGCGCGATCGTCCAGTGCTCGGGTGCGGCGTCGAATCGTTCAAAGCTGACATGATCCTCTCTAGTGTGTCGCGAACGACGCGCGTCAGCGGTCGTCGGCGGGCCTCGTCAGGTTTCCTGTTTTCGCAAGCTCACGATGAGATAAATCACGACCCCGACGATAGCAAAAGCAAACCATTGGACCGCATAGGCGATGTGACGCTCCGGCCCGAACTGGGTGCGGATGTCCCAAGCGCGCTCGAACCCGTCGGGCTCGGACGGATCGAGGAGCACGATACGGCGAGCCACTGCGAAGCCGAGCGCACGCTCGATCGTGGCGTGCGTCGGAAAGTTGAGCAAGCGAGGCCAGGTCTCCTCGTCGTTGCCCTGGGCGCTGTCGTCCAACATCAGGCCAGGGCGTGGCAGCTCATCCAATCGGCCGCTCAGCTCGCGTGGTTCCTCGCTGACGGCCACATTCGGCAGCGTGCGTCGATCGCCCATAGGCACCCAGCCGCGGTCGATCAGCACGATGCCGCCGGAAGCGAGCTCGAGCGGTGTCAGCACGCGATAACCGGGTCGCCCCGACGCAGATGGCATGTTGTCGAGCAAGACCTGGCGTTCGCTCAAGAATCGCCCGCGAGCTCGCACGTGTTGATAGCGACCGAGGCGATCGACGTTCTCGATGTGGAGCGTGACCGTGGTTTCCCGACCTGCATCGTACAACGCTTGCAGCGCTCGCTTCTCCTCGGCACGACTCAACTGCCAGGATCCCAAGCTCGTGAAAACCGCGACGCCGATCACGACCAGAGCGGTGCCGAGGAGCGATGGCGCGAAGCGCCGATTTGCGAAGCGCGCGCTCACGATATACTGCGTGCAACGACACCCTGTTCAGCTGCTTCCTGCTGCGGTCCAGCCGCGCCGATCAGTCGTGCCCGCTGCCGCACCCCGAGACGTTAATGAAACTACTCATCATCGTTTGCTTGATTGCCATCGTCGTTAGCCTGGGCTCAGGGCTCTTTCATCTCGTGAACGACCAAGGACAATCGAAAAGAATGGTCAAAGCGCTCACGGTGCGCATTGCGCTGTCCGTGGCGCTCTTCATTCTGCTGCTCATCGCCTGGTGGCAGGGGATGATCCAGCCTCACGGGCTCGGCCAGTAGCGGCAAAGCCCGCGGCTCGTGACTGCGGGTCGAGAAGTGAGCGCACTTACGACCCGCTCGTCACGAATCACGAACCGTCTTGATTACAGCCAGTAGACGAAGACGAACAGCGCCAGCCACACGACGTCGACGAAGTGCCAGTACCAGGCCACCGCTTCGAATGCGAAGTGGTTTGTCGGCGTGAAGTGGCCTTTCAGGCAACGGAGCCAGATCACCGTCAGCATGATGGCGCCGACGGTCACGTGGAAGCCGTGAAAGCCCGTCAGCATGAAGAAGGTCGAGCCGTAGATTCCCGAGCCGAGCGTGAGGTTGAGCTCGCGGTACGCCTCGATGTACTCATGGGCTTGCAAGTAGACGAACAGGTAGCCGAGCAGGAACGTCGCGGCAAGGAAGACGTTGAGCAACATGCGGTTGCCCGCCTTCAGCGCGTGATGCGCGATCGTGATCGTCACGCCCGACGTCAGCAGGATCGCCGTATTGATGGCCGGCAAGCCGAAGGCCGGTATGACCTCGAAATCTCCGCCGACGGCGGCAGGTCCGTTGGTCGGCCAGCTCGCCTCGAAGTCGCGCCAGAGCAGATAGTTAGTAAAGAACTTGCTACCTTCCCCGCCCAGCCACGGCACCGAATACTGCCGCGCGTAAAAGAGCGCGCCAAAGAAGGCCGAGAAGAACATGACCTCGGAGAAGATGAACCACATCATTCCCATGCGGAACGAGCGGTCCACCGCCTGATTGTAGACGCGCGCCTCGCTTTCCTTGATGACGTCGCCGAACCAGCCGGCGAACATGATCGCCAGCAGCACCAGCCCGAGCGTGAAGACGAGCGGACCGGAGCCGGCGTCATTCAAGAGCAGCGAAGCGCCCATGACCGTTGTGAAGAGTGCGATCGAGCCGACGATCGGCCACGGGCTGCTGTGCGGCACGTAGTACTTGTCGGTCGGCGCGTGAGTCGAATCTGCGTGAGCCATGAGCAATCAGGTCCAGTGGTTGTAGTGGATTATTGAATCGGTTCCGATAAGGCTGTTTCCTCAGCCGCTTCCCGGGGCATCATACATTGCGTAACCGAGCGTCAGCCGGTCGATGTTGCGCGGCAGCCTCGGATCGATGATGAAACGCACCACGAAGTCGCGACTTTCCTCTCCAGCGAATGGCTGGGGCGTGAAACAGAAGCACTCCGTCTTCTGGAAATAGCGCGTTGCCTGCTGTGGTGTGATGCTCGGCACGGCTTGCGCCACGATCGGCTGCGCGCGCAAGTTTGTCGCACGGAAGTGTGCTTCGTAGAGCTTGCCTGGGCGCACTTCGAGCGAGCTGACCTGCGGCCGGAACTCCCAAGCGCCATAGGAAGGCGCCGTGGAGACGAACTCCACGGTCACCAGACGGTTCTCGTCCGGCGCTTCCACCACCTCGCTTGCCTGCGCCAGCTTCTTGCGATCGCCGAAGCCGGTCACGTCACACAAGACATCGTACAGCGGCACGAGCGCGAAGCCGAACGCGAAGAAGCCGGCGGCGAACAGCCACAGACGGCTTACGAGACTACGGTGTCTGTTTCGTCTCTCTTCGGTCACGACTCACAATAACCCGGCCGAGTGCGATGAGCCGTCGGCGACGACCGCTTCCGGCCGCCGGCTCATCGCCTGTCGCCCGTCATGTTCTTCTCATCACAGTCAGCGCGATGAAGATGACATAGACCGCAATGGCGAGCAGCGCCAGCAAGATCGCCGTGCGACGTATTCTGCGCTTGCGCTCTGCATCTTCCATCGCTGCGCCCATCGAGCTACTTCACCTCGGGCGCAACTTCGAAGCTGTGGTACGGCGGCGGCGAGCTCAACGTCCACTCGAGCCCTTGCGGCATGCCGTCGTCCCAGACCTTGTCGGTCGCCTTCACACCGCTACGGCCGCGGATCGACTGCAGGATGACGATCAGGAACAGGATCTGCGCGAAGCCGAAGCCGAAGGCGCCGATCGAAGACACCATGTTCCAATCAGCAAACTGCGTGCTGTAGTCGGGGATGCGGCGTGGCATGCCCGCGAGCCCGAGGAAGTGCTGCGGGAAGAACAGCACGTTCACGAAGATCGCCGAAAGCCAGAAATGCGTCTTCGCGAGCTTCATGTTGTACATGCGCCCCGTCCACTTCGGCAGCCAGAAGTACACCGCCGCCATTATCGCGAACACGGCGCCAGGCACGAGCACATAGTGGAAGTGCGCGACCACGAAGTACGTGTCGTGATACTGGAAGTCCGCCGGCGCGATCGCGAGCATCAGGCCCGAGAAGCCGCCGATCGTGAACAGGAACACGAACGCGAGCGCGAACAGCATCGGCGGCTCGAACGTGAGCGAACCTTTGTACATGGTGGCTGCCCAGTTGAAGACCTTCACGCCCGTCGGCACGGCGATCAGCATCGTGGCGAGCATGAAGAACATCTGTCCGGCGAGCGGCATGCCGACCGTGAACATGTGGTGCGCCCACACGATGAACGACAGGAACGCGATCGACGCAATCGCGTAGACCATCGCGTCGTAGCCGAACAGGCGCTTACGCGAGAAGGTCGGAATGATCTCCGAGATCACGCCGAAGGCCGGCAGGATCATGATGTAGACCTCGGGATGCCCGAAGAACCAGAAGATGTGCTGGTACATCACCGGATCGCCACCACCCGCGGCCGAGAAGAACGTCGTGCCGAAGAAGTGATCGGTGAGCAGCATCGTCACCGCGCCCGCGAGCACCGGCATCACCGCGATGATGAGGTAGGCGGTGATCAACCAGCCCCAGGTGAACAGCGGCATCTTCAGCAACGTCATCCCAGGCGCACGCATGTTCATGATGGTGACGATGACGTTGATCGCACCCATGATCGACGATGCGCCCATCAGGTGAATGGCGAAGATGGACATCGGGAACGCCGGGCCCGTCTGCAGGGACAACGGCGGGTACATCGTCCAGCCGCTTGCCGGCGCACCGCCTTCGACGAACAACGTCGAGAGCAGCAGCGTGAACGCGAACGGCAGGATCCAGAAGCTGAAGTTGTTCATGCGCGGCAGCGCCATGTCTGGCGCGCCGATCTGCAGCGGGATCATCCAGTTCGCGAGACCGACGAATGCCGGCATCACCGCGCCGAAGATCATGACCAGCGCGTGCATCGTCGTCATCGAGTTGAAGAACATCGGATCGACGAGCTGCAGACCCGGTTGGAACAGCTCGGCGCGGATGATGAGTGCCATCACCCCGCCGACGAAGAACATCGCGAGGCTGAACAACAAGTACATCGTGCCGATGTCCTTGTGGTTCGTCGCGAACACCCAGCGACGCCAGCCCTTCGCAGGGCCGTGGTCGTGAGCGTCATGAACGTGTGTGTCGACGTGCGTATGAACGGTGCTCATGGACTCTTACTCCGCGCGCGCGACGGTCAAAGCCGCGTCGGTCTCTAACTGCGATGTGGCGGGTGCGGCGGCGGTCTGCGCCGCGGGCGTGCCCGTCGTCGCTTGCTGTTCCTGCAGCCATGCCTCGAAGTCTTCCTTGGACTTCACCTCGACGACGATCGGCATGAAGCCGTGGTCGTAGCCGCACAGCTCTGCGCATTGGCCGCGAAAGACGCCGGTGCGGGTGGCGCGGAACCACAGCTCGGTAATGAAGCCGGGGAACGCGTCCTTCTTCAAGCCGAACTCCGGCACCCACCAGGCGTGCACGACATCGCCCGAGGTCAGCAGCACGCGCACCTTGGTGTCGACCGGCACGACGAAGCGGTTGTCCACCTCGAGCAGATAGTTCTCGACCGTGCGCGGATCGATGCCAGAACGCAGCTGACGTGCGGCGTCACTCTTGCGATCGAGCCGAGAGAAGAAGCTGACGCCCTTATCCAGGTAGTCGTAGTGCCACTGCCACTGATAGCCGGTCACTTTCACCGTCAGCTCCGAGTCGCGCATGTCCTCGATCTTGATGAGCGTCTCGGCAGCCGGAACGGCCATGCCCACGAGGATCGCGATTGGGATCACGGTCCAGACGACCTCGACCTTGGTGCTGTGATCCCAGGTGGCGGGTACCGCACCCTTGGAACGCCGGAACTTGACGATCGAGTAGATCATCACGCTGAAGACGAGCACGGCGATGACGACGCATACCCAGAAAATCAGCATGTGCAAGCCGTGGATTTCACGACTGAGCTCGGTCACGCCGACCGGCATATTCACTTCCCATGCTGCGAACGCCGCGCCTGCGGGTAAGCCGGCTGCAATCGCGGCCGCGACGTATTTCAGGATCTTCAACATGTGCGCCATTGCTCCCGAGTCATACGATACCGCTGCGCCCGACGGCGGTAGCGGCGTTTTTGTGCAGGCAGCGTCGATCGCCACCCGCAGTTATCGCCGCGCTTGCGTCAAAGCGCGGGCGTTTCGTTCATATTCCCCACCAATTGCTTGAGTCGGACCGCCAATTCGCGGCGTTCTTCCTCCGTCAGAAACCGGCCCACCTCACAGGCGCGGCCATGCGACTCGAGCATGAGCCTGCTGGGATGAAGCGCCGCCAGCGGGGCGTGGAGTGTAACCCTGGCCCAGTGACGAGGAAATACTGCGGAACGATGTCGACCTTGTTCGCGGTACTCAATGCGAACTTGATCGCGCGTGATCGTGATCGTCTCCGACACCATCCCTGAGCGCATGGATGCCCGCAGCGCCCAGTGAACCGCAAGCACTTCCAGAATAGCGAAGACGAGCACCGGCCAGAAGCCGTGCACCGTGCAGAGCCCGGCAACGGCAAAGGTTGCTACTGCGACACTCAATAGAAAGAGACGCGCTCCGGCGGGGGTCAGCGAGCGGTGCGGTCGAAGCTCGAGCACGCGCATGCCGCGACCGTCCAACGGGGAAGCCGGATCGAAGTTGGCGGGGACGACCTCAACGGTGGGCATTGGGATGCTGAAGCGCGCTGCCGAGAACAAGCTTCGGCATGCTAGCGAAGTTCCTGCGCCTAAACCATTCGGAGCTCGCGACGTTCCGGCATGGCGGGGAACGACGGGCTGCGCACATGCGCGGCGGGCAGGAGTTGGGCGCCTGCTGGCGTCGGGGCGCGGACGTGCCTCGTGGACGGAGCAAAAAAATAAATGATTCCTTAGGAAGGTCCGTCAAATTCGGTTGACACGATCAACTTTTTCGAATCGATCGCCTTAACGCCTCGAGCGGCACGACCGTCTCGCCCCGAGCGCTCCGATGAAGGGGCGGTTCCCCTTTCCAAGCATGACCGTAGACCACCTCGACCGTGATCGGGATCACATCGTCGCGACGCGTGCTCTCGAGCGCGGCTCGTGCCTCATCGAAGCGACCTCGGCCGGTCAGTCCCGCAGCCCGACCGATCGTCGCATTGCCGGCGCCGCTTCGCCGTAGCTCGTTCAGCAAGGCCGCGACGCTTGGGTAAGTGACGACGAGGCGTTCGGTTTCCATAACCGGATCCGCGAAGCCCGTCCGCACCAGCGCATCCCCGAGATCGTGCATGTCCAGGAACCGGTGGACGTGCGTGCAGCGGTCCATGCGAGCGAATGCTTCACGCACTTCGCGCAGCGTGTCCGGCCCGAGCGTCGTGAAAGTGAGCAAACCATCGACGCGCAGCACGCGGGCGGCTTCGGCGAGAACCGCATCGACATCGTTGCACCAAGCGAGCATCAAGTTACTGAACACGAAGTCGATCGTGGCATCCCTGAACGGGAGCCGGTGGGCGTCGGCAGTCACGCGGTGAAAGCGCCTGAGCAGGGACTGCTCGCGCGCAGCGCGCTGCAGCATGCGGTGGGAAAGATCGAGCGCGATCACCTGCGCTTTGGGGTAGCGCTGCTTGAGCGCGCGCGTTGAGCTGCCGCTTGCTGCGCCGAGGTCGAGCACGCGCTCGGGTTGGAGCTTCACCACATCGAGCCGCTCGAGCAGGCGCGAGCGGATCTCACTCTGCACGACTGCCGCTTCGGCGTACGTGGCGCTCGCCCGATCGAACATCCGCCGCACCGTGCGCTGATCGAGCGTGTATTCGTCGACAGGTGGAGCGAAATGCATCGGGAGAGTCATGGAAGAAAATGCTCGCGCGCCGTTCGACCCGCGAGCCGAGGCGCTCGACGCGGCGGCCGCCTTCTATGACACGGTGGCAGCGTCTTCGCAAGGTTGCGGCGCACCCGCCGCGCGCGCGCAAGCATCCTCCGGCTCGATACCCAGCCGTGCGAAGAGCTTGCGGTCGGCGTCTTCGTCCGGATTTCCGGTCGTGAGCAGCTTTTCGCCGTAGAAGATCGAATTGGCGCCCGCCAAGAAGCAGAGCGCCTGCGTCTCATCGCTCATCTCAGTACGCCCGGCGGAGAGGCGGACGTACGAGCGCGGCATCAACAGCCTCGCCACTGCAATCACACGGACCAGCTCGAGCGGCTCGACCTTCGGGGCCCCATACAGCGGCGTGCCCGGCACCTGCACCAACAGATTGATCGGCACGCTTTGGGGATGCTCGGGCAGGGTGGCCAAGGTGTGTAGGAACTGCACGCGATCGATCTCCCCCTCGCCCAGGCCCAGGATGCCGCCACAGCAGACGTTGATGCCGGCAGCGCGCACAGCTTCGAGCGTTGCGAGCCGGTCTTGGTATGTGCGCGTGGTGATGACCTTCGCGTAATGCGACTCGGAGGTATCCAGGTTGTGATTGTAGTAGTCGAGCCCTGCCTCCTTGAGCGCGCGCGCCTGCTCGGGCGTGAGCATGCCGAGCGTTGCGCAGGTTTCCATCCCGAGCGCACGCACGGCTTTGATCATCTCGATGATCTGCGCGAGCTGCTTCGGCTTCGGGCTGCGGTAGGCCGCACCCATGCAAAAACGCGTTGCACCCTTCGCTTTCGCCGCCTTCGCTTTCTCGATGACCTCCTCGACGGACATCAACGGCTCCGCCTTCACTCCGGTTTGGAAGCGGATGCTCTGCGAGCAATAGGCGCAATCCTCGGGGCAGGCACCCGTCTTGATCGAGAGCAGCGTGCTGATCTGCACGCGATTGGGATCGAAGTAGGTGCGATGGACTCGTTGCGCGTGAAAGAGCAGGTCCGAGAACGGCAACGCGAACAGCGCGCGCACCTCGTCCACGGTCCAATCCGTGCGCACTTCTCCGAGGCGTGCGAGATCGAGTGTCGTGGTGTGGCTCATTTCTGGGCGAATTCCAACGGTTTGACCCGACCCGGTCGGACGAGGAGCAGGGCAGGATCGTGCCAGGAGGGCGTTGGCGTGGAGTATTCGCAGGGAGTTTCTGCCTGTCAACTCGAACGGCACCGGAAAGTCGACAGCTGGTGGCACAAGGTCGCGGCGGCAATATGGCCGCCTCACTGTGTGTTGTGCGAGGGAATCGGTGCAAACGGACGCGATCTGTGCGTGCCGTGCGAGCACGACCTGCCGCTCAACACTGCGAGTTGTCGGGTGTGCGCGCAGCCCCTGGCGCTCGGCCGCGCCGAGCAAGCAATCTGCGGTCGTTGTCTCGGCGCGCGTGTGCTCGTGGATGCGAGCTTCGTTCCTTACCGGTACGCCTATCCGCTCGATCGGCTCATTCAACGTTTGAAATACGGCAAGGATCTCAGCGTCACGCGCGTGCTCGGGGACTTGTTCGCGGAGCACTGGCTCGCGCGCTCCGAATCGCCCGCGCCGCAGCTCCTCGTTCCTGTGCCGCTCGGTTATCGGCGGTACTGCCAGCGCGGCTTCAATCAGGCACGGGAGCTGGCGCGTGTCATCGCGCGCCGCTGCGGGATCCCCATGCGCAGCGATCTGGTCGAGCGCAGTCGCGAGACGAAGGAACAAGCAGCGTTGTCACGCCGCGGACGCAAGCGCAACGTGCGCGGCGCGTTTCGAATGAAGCGTGCCCTGCCGGCGAGACATATCGCCATCATCGACGATGTCGTCACGACTGGCAGCACAGTCAACGAGCTCGCGCGAGTCTTGCGCCGCGCAGGCGCGACGACGATCGAAGTGTGGGCGATTGCGAGGGCGGGACGGTGACTGGGGGCTGGAGCTAACGCGCGCGAAGCGCGCACAGCACGCGTGCCATCAGCAAACAACGCACTGCCGCTCTTGCCCGCGCCCAAGGCCGCGTCCTCACCGCCACAAATACTCCAGCGCGATCCCTATGAAGATCACCATCCCGAAATAGTTATTGTTGAGGAAGGCCTGGAAGCATTTCTCGGGGATGCGCTCACGAATGAGGAACTGCTGATACAGCGCGAAGGCCGCCGCTGCTGCAAGCCCAGCGCGATACCACCCGCCGAGCTCCAGCTCGCGTCCGGCAAGCCATAGACCGAACAGCGCCATCAGCTGCATGGCACCGACGATGACCCGGTCTGCATCGCCGAACAGCAGCGCGCTCGAGCGCAGTCCCAGCTTGCGGTCGTCCTCGCGATCGGCCATCGCGTACATCGTGTCGTAGGCCATCGTCCAAAGAAGCCCACACAAGAACAGCAGCCACGCCAGACGCGGCACTTCGCCGGTTTGCGCCGCGTACGCCATTGGAACGGACCACGTGAACGCTGCGCCGAGATACAGCTGAGGAATCGGAAAGAACCGTTTCATGAACGGATAGGTGAGCAGCAGGAATGCGCCGACGAGCGCCATCAGCTGGGTCAGCTTGTTCAACGTGAGCACCAACCCGAGCGCAATGAGACCCAACGCGATCGACAACGCGACCGCCTCGATCGGATCGAGCTGGCCCGTGACGAGCGGCCTGTCGCGCGTGCGGCGCACGTGCCCGTCGAAAGCGCGATCCGCATAGTCATTGATCGCGCAGCCCGCCGCGCGCGTGAGGAAGACACCGAGCACGAACACGACGAACACGTGCTGGTCCGGCCGTCCGCCGGAGGACAGCCATAACGCCCATAACGCAGGCCAGAGCAGTAACCAGGTTCCGATCGGCCGATTGAGCCGCGTCAGCTGCGCATACGCGCGCGCCTTCGTGCGGATGTGCGGCAACGTCTCGGTGAACAGCGGCGTGGTCGAGATCCGATGCCCAAGCCAACGTAGACGATCGCGAATGGTTGCCTGCACGTTCATCGAAAAGCGGTGTAGTTACACGAGCACACTGTTGCCTACGGTCTGCCGCCTACAGCCTACAGCCTTTTCATACCTTGCCGAAGCGCTCGTCGCGGCCGATCCAGCGCCTGATCAGCGGCTGCACGTGGTCTGGATGCTCGGCAAGCATCAGCTCCGCGGCTGCTTGCACCCGGGGCAGGAGGTCCGCATCGCGCAGCAAATCCGCCACGCGCAGTTGCATGAGACCGGTTTGCTTGGTGCCGAGCAGCTCGCCCGGGCCTCTCAGCTCCAGATCGCGCCGCGCGATCTCGAAACCGTCGTTGGTCTCGCGCATGACGGCGAGCCGTGCGCGCGCAATCTCGGTGAGCGGAGCACGATATAACAATACGCAGGTGCTTTCGGCCGTGCCCCGTCCCACGCGTCCGCGCAGCTGGTGCAGCTGCGCAAGCCCCATTCGCTCGGCATTCTCGATCACCATGACGCTGGCGTTTGGCACGTCTACGCCGACCTCGATCACCGTCGTCGCAACGAGCACATCGATCTCACCCGCTTTGAAGCGCTCCATGACCGCCTCCTTCTCGCGCGGTTTCATGCGTCCGTGTATGAGCCCGACCTGCAGCTCGTGCAGCGCCTGCGAAAGCGCGGCCGCAGTGTCTTCTGCCGCTTGTGCGTTGAGCTGCTCGGATTCTTCGATGAGCGGGCACACCCAATAGGCCTGGCGGCGTTGACGACACGCTTCGCGGATGCGCATGACGACTTCGTCGCGTCGAGTCTCTGGTAGCGCGACGGTCTTCACCGGCGTGCGTCCAGGCGGCAGCTCGTCGATGATGGAGACATCCAAGTCGGCGTAGGCCGTCATGGCCAATGTGCGCGGGATCGGTGTGGCCGTCATGATGAGCTGGTGCGGGAATCGGCCCGCAGCCAAGCCTTTTTCGCGCAACAAGAGCCGCTGGTGTACGCCGAAGCGATGCTGCTCGTCGACGATGGCCAGTCCTAAGCGATGAAATTGCACGCCTTCCTGAAACAGCGCATGGGTGCCGATCGCGATCTTGGCGTGACCCGAAGCGAGCTCTTCGAGCGCGCGCGCTCGGGCAGTGCCGGTGCGCTTGCCGGTCAGGAGAACCATGGGCACATCAAGGGGGCCGAGCCATGTCGCGAAGTTGCGCGCGTGTTGCTCCGCAAGCAGCTCCGTCGGCGCCATCAGGGCGACTTGGAAGCCCGCGCTGGCAGCGCGCAGCGCTGCAATGGCGGCGACCAACGTCTTGCCGCTGCCGACGTCGCCTTGCACGAGGCGCAGCATCGGGCTCGGCTTTTGCAAATCGGCTTCGATTTCGCGCCATGCGCGCAGTTGCGCACGCGTCGGACGAAACGGCAGCGAGGCGAGGAAGCGCTCGACGACGCCATCCGTGTCCGGGCCGAATGCCCAGCCTGGATCGGCTTGGATCTCTTTGCGCAGCAAACGCAGGCTCAACTGATGGGCAAGCAATTCTTCGAAGGCGAGCCTGCGTTGCGCGGGATGGCGCACGCTTGCCAAAGCCGCGACATCTGCATCGGGCGGCGGGCGGTGCACATACTCGAGCGCCTCGCGCAAGGTCGGCAGCGCGAGCTTCTTGAGCACGCTCGCCGGAATCCAATCCGTCACGCCGTACGTGGCGAGCTCGCGCAACGCGAGGCTCGTCAGCTGTCGCAGGCGACCCTGCTGTAGACCTTCAGTGAGCGGGTACAACGGCGTGAGCGAGCTTTCGGTCACACCTGCTTCTTGCGCCGAGATGCGCCGATATTCCGGATGAACGATCTCCAAGCCGGAGGGTCCGCGCCGCACCTCGCCATAGCATCGCAGGCGCGTGCCGCGAGTGAAGCTTTGCTGTTGCGCGTTCGTGAAATGGAAGAAGCGCAGCGTGAGTGAGCCCGTGCCGTCGGAGATGCGCACGAGCAACTGGCGCCGACCGCGAAACGCGACTTCTGCCAGGAGCACCTCGCCTTCGATGACGACTCTTTCCCCTCCGCTCAGTGTGCCGATCGGCACGACCTGCGTGCGGTCCTCGTACCGCAGCGGCAGCAAAAACAGCAGATCTTGAATCGTTTCGATTCCGAGCTTTGCGAGTCTGCTGGCGAGCGCCTCACCCACGCCACGCAGCGACGTGATCGGGCGCAGCTCGGGCGCGTGCCGAGAGAGCGCGGCCTGTCGCGGCCCGTTCGCGTGAGGATTCGATGCTCGGATGGGTCTGGTCATGCGTGCCTTCCATGGCAAGTGTAGTCAGCCTCGACGCGCGGCGGGTACTGGCCGGCCGCGCGTGTAGGTCAATCAAGCTCCACGATGCAATCCATTTCCACTGCCGCTCCTCTCGGCAGTGCGGCGACTTGAACGGCGGCACGTGCCGGATAGGGCTCAGAGAAATACTCGCCCATGATCTTGTTCAGCAGCGCGAAGTGCGACAGATCGGTGAGGTACACGTTGAGCTTGGTGACGTGCGAGAAATCGCCGCCTGCGGCTGTCACGATCGCGCGCAAGTTTTCGAACACGCGGCGAATCTGCGCTTCCATCGAGTCCTGGACGAGCTCGCCTGTCGCCGGATCCAAGGGAATCTGACCTGAGACGTAGACCGTCTTGCCGCACTTGACGGCTTGCGAATAAGCGCCGATCGCTGCGGGGGCTTCGGGGGTGTGGATGATCTCTCGTGCCATCGTTGTCGTTGTGACTGACTGATTCGTGATTCGCAGCTTGTGATTCGCTATTAGAGCACGCGGCTCGCTCTGGGCTAAACGAGCGCGTGGGCTCAGGCAAAGATCAATGTGCGAGCGAAACGCGGCCAAGACGCGCGTCGCTCCCGCCCCAGTCCCTCAGGCGAGCGCCCGCGTCACGCGCAACACCTCAGGCATGCGCCGCAGGCTCTTGATGACCTGAGCGAGATGTTTGCGGTCGCGGACCTGCAATTCGAAGATCAAGGTCGGGGTGTCGCCGTCGCGATCATCGACGGAGACATGCTCGATGTTCGTCTGGGTGCTCGCGATGTTGGAGCAGACTGCCGCGAGCACACCCATGCGATTCGTGACCTCGATGCGGATCTCGACATTGAACAACCGATCGGGATTCGGCTGCCAGGTCACGGAAATCCATTTGTCCGGCTGCTTGCGATAGTTCCGCAGATTGCCGCATGCCTCGCGATGAATGACCACACCGCGGCCGGTGGAGAGGTAGGCCATGATTGGGTCGTTCGGGATCGGATAGCAGCAGCGGGCATAGGTGACGACCATGCCCTCGGTGCCCGCGATCGCCAGCGGACCCGGTTTCGCGTCGGGGTCGTGCGGCGTCGAGCCGTCCGGTGGCAGGAACTTCCTTGCAACGAGCGGCGCCAGCCGTTCGCCCAGGCCGATCTTCTCGAACAGCTCTTCGGACGACTTCAAATTCAGCTCGGTTGCAACCGCTTGCACGCGCTCGTCCGGGATCTTCTTCAGTGCCAGCCCGAGATCGGCGAGCGCTTGGTTGAGCAGGCGTTTGCCGAGCTCGACGGCTTCAGAGTGCTTCAGGCTCTTCAGATAGTGTCGGATCGCGGCACGCGCCTTGGCGGTCACCACGAAGTTCACCCACGCCGGGTTCGGGGTGGCACCCTTGGCCGTGATGATCTCCACCGTCTGTCCGTTGCGCAGCGGCGTGCGCAGCGGCACCAGCCTGCGGTCGACCTTGGCTGCGACACAGTGATTGCCGATGTCGGTGTGCACCGCATAAGCGAAATCGACCGCCGTCGCATTGCGCGGCAGCCGCCTGATCTCGCCGCGCGGCGTGAACACGTACACTTTGTCGGGGAACAGGTCGAGCTTGACGCTCTCCATGAACTCTTCCGAGCTCCCCGAGTGCGGCATCTCCATCAAGTGCTGCAGCCACTCGGCAGCGCGATCGTGATAGGCGCGTCCTTGCTCGTCGCCGGTCTTGTACTGCCAATGAGCGGCGATGCCGGATTCGGCCACACGATGCATCTCTTCGGTGCGGATCTGCACCTCGATCGGCATGCCGTTCGGCCCGAACAGCGTCGTATGCAGCGACTGGTAACCGTTGATGCGGGGGATGGCGATGTAATCCTTGAAGCGCCCCGGCATGGGGCGATAGAGGCCGTGGACGATTCCCAGGACGCGATAACACGTGTCGACCGTATCGACGATGATGCGAAAGCCGAATACATCGACGACCGACGACAGCGGCACGCGTTTGCGCCGCATCTTCTGATAAATGCTGTACAGGTGTTTCTCGCGCCCTTCCACGCGCCCGTTGATGCCCGCTTTCTCGAGCGCCTCGCGTAGGTTCTGTGCGATCTTGCCGACGAACTGCTTCTGATTGCCGCGCGCCTTCTTGAGGGCCTTTTCGATGACGCGGTAACGCGCCGGGTAGAGGGCCTTGAAGCCGAGGTCTTCGAGCTCGGTCTTGATCGAGTGAATGCCGAGACGGTTCGCGATCGGGGCGTAGATCTCGAGCGTCTCCCGCGCCACCATGCGTCGTTTCGCGGGCGGCACCGCGCCCAGCGTGCGCATGTTGTGGGTGCGGTCGGCCAGCTTGACCATGATGACGCGGATGTCGCGCACCATGGCGAGCAGCATCTTGCGGAAGCTCTCGGCCTCCGCCTCGGCACGGCTGCGGAATTGCAGGTGATCGAGCTTGGAGACGCCGTCGACGATCTCGGCGACCTCCGTTCCAAAGCGTTCCGCTATCTCGTCTTTCGCGGTCGGCGTGTCCTCGATGACGTCATGGAGGATCGCCGCGATGATCGTCGGCGCGTCCAGGCGCAGGTCGGCAAGGATCTGCGCTACCGCTACCGGATGCGCGATGTACGGCTCGCCGCTCAGGCGCTTCTGGCCTTGATGGGCCGCGGCACCGAATTCATATGCCTCCCGCACACGGTCCACCTGCGCGGGCGGCAGATAGGTTTCGAGCTTATTGAAGAGCTGGTTGACGCCGATCGCGCGCCTTCCGGTGGGAAGCCAGCCCCGAATGGAAGACGCGTAATCCATAGCGATTCATGAGTGCGGGCAGGTTGGGAAGAATCAATCACCCAACCCGAGATGTGGGGCACGCAAGTCGCCGGATACGTTTGGCATTCCCATTGGCATTCCCATTTCCGGCGTCGCTGGCGGCGGCTCGGGTGCAGGACGGTCGTTCTCTTCGAGAATCTCCGGACCGATATGGCCGGCTGCGATCTCGCGCAGTGCGACGACGGTCGGCTTGTCGTTCTCCCACTCGACGGTGGGCTCCGCCCCATTGGCGAGCTTGCGCGCGCGCTTAGCCGCCACCAGAACCAGCTGGAACAGGTTCGGGATGTTGTGCAAACAGTCTTCGACGGTGATGCGGGCCATGAAAACCTCGGCAAAAAAGCCAAATCCGTTGGGTGATGGATCAGTATAACGTGCTCGACGCCAGCGGGGACCAGCAAGGGTCTCTCTTTTACAGTACGCCTTCCTGGAATCCCTGAACATCCGCGTAGGTGCGTGAGCACCCGCGCACGCGCGCATTGACGTGCTCGCACACGGCGCACAGCTCCGCTACCATTGCGCGCCCCGACGCGCACTTTTTTCAGAGCCGCGTACGCATCTAATTAGAAGTGGAGACGGGAATGAAGTTGCGATCGACCCTGGCAGCGCTTGGTTTCGGCGTCATCGCCGCCTGCGTGACGCTCTCTGCCAACGCAGACGCGGATCCAAAACGGGGGGAGGTGCTCGCCTACACCTGCCACGGATGCCACGGAGTCCCCGGTTACAAAAACGCCTACCCCACCTATAGCGTGCCGAAGCTCGGTGGGCAGAACGCCGAGTACATCATCAGCGCGCTGAACGCGTATGCGGCAGGCGAGCGTCCGCATCAAACGATGCACGCGCAGGCTGCGACGCTCTCCGAGCAAGATCGAGCGGACATCGCTGCCTATTTCGCTAGCACGGGGGTTCAGCCGAGCAGCCAGGTCGTCGGCACGCCGCCGCCCGCGACGCAGACCTGCGTGGCCTGCCACGGCGTGGATGGCGCCAAGACGGTGATGAATGAGTATCCGATCCTCGCCGGACAGTACGCCGACTACCTCCTGCAGGCGCTCAAGGATTACAAGAGCGGCAAGCGCAAGAACCCGATCATGGCGGGCATCGTCGCCGGCGTGGAAGAGAAAGACTTCGAAGCGCTGGCGCAGTTCTTCGCCAATCAGAAGGGCCTTTGCAGCACCAAGGATATCCGCGAGCGCGGCGCGTGCCAGTAAAGGCACAGTGAGACTGCTCGGCAGTTTGACGGTCAGGACCGGATCCGACTTCCAGTTGCCGGCATTGCATCCACGGGCACGACTCGCGCATCGGGCGAGCGTGCTGCCGTGAGTCGACTGGAGCTGTACCGTGTCCGCGCAAGCATTCACTGCTTTCCGCATCCATCAGGAGGACGGCCGCATCGTCGGCCGCCTCGAAACGCTCACGCTCGACGACTTGGCCGATGGCGAAGTCGTCGTCAAAGTCCGTTACTCCACCATCAACTACAAGGACGCCCTTGCAGCGACCGGCAAGGGCAAGATCCTGCGCAAGTATCCGCTCGTCGGCGGCATCGATCTCGCCGGCGAGATCGTGTCGTCAACGGACGCGAGCCTGCCAGTCGGCACGCGCGTGGTGGTCACCGGCGGCGGGCTGTCCGAAACGCACGATGGCGGGTATGCCGAGTACGCGCGGGTCAAGAGCGAATGGGTCATCCCGATACCGGCGCCGCTCGATGAGCGCGAGGCCATGGCGATCGGGACGGCAGGCTTCACGGCTGCCTTGGCCATCGACCGGATGGAGCACAACGGTCAGGTGCCGGAGGCCGGCGAAATTGTGGTGACCGGCGCGACGGGAGGCGTCGGCAGCCTCGCGATCGACATGCTCGCAAAGCGTGGCTATCGCGCCGTGGCGGTGACCGGCAAGCCCACGGCCGTTCCCTACCTCGAGGCGCTGGGTGCAGCGCGTGTGCTGATGCGCGATCAGATCGATCTCGGCACGCGACCTTTGGAGACGGCTCAGTTCGCTGGCGCCATCGATGCCGTCGGCGGCGACCTGCTCGCCTGGTTGACGCGCACAGTCGATTTTCACGGCAACATTGCCAGCATCGGCATGGCCGCGAGCACCGAGCTGAGGACCACCGTGCTGCCGTTCATCCTGCGCGGCATCAACTTGCTCGGCATCAACTCTGTCCACGTGCCGCGCGATCTGCGCATGCGCATCTGGGCGCGGCTCGCGAGCGATCTGCGTCCGCGTTCGTTGGACAAGATCGTCACGAACACGGTTTCGCTGCGTGATCTCCCGAGCGCGTTCGAGCAATACATCCGCGGCGAAGTGATCGGCCGAACATTGGTGACGATCGCGTGAACGAGCTAGAGACACTGCGGTCGGGTGCAGCGGCGCTCGGTGTCGAGCTCGACGAGACAGCGGCACACAAGCTCCTGCGGCTGCTGGACGAGCTCGATGTATGGAATCAGCGGATGAACCTGACGGCGATCCGCGAGCGTCCGCAGCAGATCACCAAGCACTTGCTGGACAGCCTGTCCGTGCACAGCTATCTGCAGGGCACGCGCATCGTCGATGTTGGCACGGGTGCGGGCTTTCCTGGTTTGCCGCTGGCGGTCGCGCTGCCGGACAAGCACTTCACGCTCATCGACTCCACCGCGAAGAAGCTCAAGTTTGTCGAACACGCCGCCGGGCTGCTCGAGCTGCGTAATGTCCAGACCGTTCATACGCGCGCCGAAAGCTATCGGCCCAAGCACCGCTTCGACCGCGTGATCTCCCGCGCCGTCGGACCGATCGAGAATTTCATCAAGTGGTCTGGTCACTTGTGTGTCGGCGGCGGCCGCTTGCTCGCGATGAAGGGCCGCTATCCCGCGAGCGAGCTCGAGAAGCTGCCGAGCGGTTGGAAGCTCGCCGCCGTCCATCGCTTGGTCGTGCCCGGTCTGGACGAAGAGCGGCATCTTGTGGAAATCTGCCGGAGCCACGACAAACTTTAGGCCGCTGGGCGCTGGGCTCTGGCAAGGGTACAAGGAGGATCTTGTTCGACCTTCGCTTAGCCGAACGACGTGTGAGTTATGAAGTCATCTGCGCATTTCGACCAGAGCCCAGAGCCCAGAGCCCGATAGCCCGTTTCCATGCACCGCATTCTCGCGATCACGAATCAGAAAGGCGGCGTCGGCAAGACGACCACCAGCGTGAATCTCGCGGCGTCGTTCTCGGCGACGAAGCGGCGCGTGCTGCTGATCGATCTGGATCCTCAGGGCAACGCGACCATGGGGTGCGGGATCGACAAGCGGACGCTCGAGCGCTCCACGACCGACGTGCTGCTCGGCGAATGCAGCGCCGTGGAGGCGATGCTCGGCGTCGGCTACGCAGACTTTAAGCTGATGCCGGCGAACCAGGATCTGGTTGCAGCCGAAGTCGAGCTCACGGGCAAGCCGGGTTGTGAGGGGCGGCTGCGCGATGCGCTCGCGCCGATTCGCGAGCAATTCGATCTGATCCTGATCGACTGCCCGCCGGCGCTGAACATGCTCACCGTCAATGCGCTCGTCGCTGCGGAAGCTGTGATCATTCCAATGCAGTGCGAGTACTACGCGCTCGAAGGGCTCTCGGCGCTCATGGAGACGATCGAGCAGATCAAGGCCGGGCCGAACCCGCAGCTGGAGATCGGCGGCATCCTGCGCACGATGTTCGACCCGCGCAACAATCTCGCGAACGAAGTGTCGGCGCAGCTCGTGGAGCACTTCCAAGACCGGGTTTTTCGGACCATCATTCCGCGCAACGTGCGCTTGGCTGAAGCGCCGAGCCACGGTAAGCCGGCCTTGCATTACGATCGCGACTCGCGCGGTGCGCTTGCATATCTAGCGCTCGCCGGGGAAATGATTCGCAGAGACGAAAACGAGCGGGCTGCTGCCGAAGCTCGGGCTGAAGGCTCCAGGCTGTAGACTGTAGCCAGACGCCTCGACCGAGCACGCCGGACCGCCGCTTCGCATCGCTCTGCGCGGCCGCAAGGATCTGACGATGTTTGTTTCTTCTCTGCCGAGAGCCTAGCGCCTCAGCCTGACTCGGATGGCCACCAAACGACAAAGTCTCGGACGTGGATTGGGCGCGCTGCTCGGGCAGCCCGCGCCGACTGCAGACAGCAGTAACGTGGCGTCGCTGCGTGCCGACGAGGAGCTGCAGAATCTACCGATCGATCTGCTACAGCGCGGCCGGTATCAGCCGCGCGTCGACATGCGCCCGGAGACCCTGCAGGAGCTCGCCGAGTCGATCAAGGCGCAAGGCGTCGTTCAGCCGATCGTCGTCCGTCCGCTGTCGGAGAGTGCGCCCGGTCAGCCGCGGCGCTACGAGATCATTGCCGGCGAACGTCGCTGGCGAGCCGCGCAGCTCGCGGGGCTGCACGAGATTCCCGCAGTCATCCGCGACGTGCCCGACAACGCTGCCGTCGCGATGGCGCTCATCGAGAACATTCAGCGCGAGAACCTCAATCCGCTCGAGGAGGCACGCGCGCTCGAACGGCTGATCAAGGAATTCGATATGACGCATGCGGCCGCTGCTGAAGCGGTCGGCCGTTCGCGCGCGGCAGTGTCCAATCTGTTGCGTCTGCTCGATCTCACCGAAGAGGTCAAGCAACTGGTCGAGAAGCGCGAGCTCGAGATGGGGCATGCCCGCGCGCTTCTTGCACTCGAGCAGCCGCGGCAGCAGGCGGAAGTCGCAGCACTCGTCGTTAAGAAGAAGTTGTCCGTTCGCGAGACCGAAGCGCTGGTCAAGCGCTTGCTCGCACAGCCGGCAGGTGCCGCGGACGACTCGAGCCGTCGCCGCGAAGATCCGAACATCGCCAAGCTCGAGACCGAGCTCAGCGAAAAGCTCGGCGCCAAGGTTCGAGTGCAACACTCGCCATCGGGCAAAGGCAAGCTGATCATCAGCTATCACACGCTCGATGAGCTCGACGGCATCCTCGCGCACATCAAGTGACACTGTGTCGTCACGGCACGATCGTCACTGGCGTTTGGCTGGGTAGGTGCGTCGCGGGCGACTCGTGCTCGACCACAGACTGGCCCGGCTGTCAGGCCAATTTAGCTTTGGTTGAAGCAGTGCAAAACGCTGCGTATAATGCGCCGCCCTTTCCAGCCGGGTGCAAAAACGGTTGGATTTCCAGGATTTACGCAATGCCACACGTTGCCGAACGTTCGGCTAGCGAGGTGGCATTTTTCTTGTCTGGCGAGGGGGGGCGCGATTCGTCATGAGCGCGAACCCTTTTGCGGTCGCGGCGCGTCGGTCGCTGCTCTTATTCGCTTGGCAACTCGCTTGCATCCTGCTGGTGGCGCTCGTCGTCGCCGTTGTCGGGAGTGGACGTGCAGGCGGCTCGATCCTGGCGGGTGGCGGCATCGGTCTGGTATGGACCGTGTATCTCGCGCTCATTTTGCTGAAGCACAGCTTGGATTTCGGTGCCCGCGTGAGCGCGGCGAGCTTCTTCAAGGGATGGTTGTTTAAGATCGTGGTGACTGGGGCGCTGCTGATCGGCGCCTTCCGCGTCGAGCGCTTGGAGCCACTCGCAGTGCTCGGCGGTTTGTTTACCGCCATGGTCGCGTATTGGATTTGGTTCGCGTTCGGGCTCGATAGGCGCTGGCCGCGAGCTTCGGGCGAACGAGGCTGATGATCTGCGGGCACGTTTGTCGGTTGAATTGGCTGAATTCGCCGATGCGCTGACGAAGCGTTTCGGCCTGGGGTACGAAAAGCATGCGGCTCGGGCTAATGGCAAGTGAAGGAGACGGTGCACTCGGATTCTCCGAGTACATCGATCACCATCTGCAGCACCTTGCGAGCGCCAAGCAAGAGGCGCTGTTCGACGCCTCGGTCCTCCATTGGGATACATTGTTCTTCGCCCTGCTTTGCGCAGCGGTATCGCTGTGGTTATTGCGCAAAGCAGCCAAGCGCGCGACCTCCGGGGTGCCTGGCAAGTTCCAATGCGCCGTGGAAATGTTGGTCGAGATGGTGAACAACCAGGCGCGCGCGATGGTGCCCGGCAAGCTCACCTATATCGCTCCGCTCGCGCTCACCGTGTTCGTGTGGGTCGCGTTCATGAACGCGATCGACTTGATCCCGGTCGACTGGTTCCCCACCGCCGCCGCAGCGCTCGATATCCACTATCTGCGACCGCTGCCCACTGCCGACTTGAACACCACGTTCGGTCTTGCGATCGGTGTGCTGCTCCTGTCCTTCTACTACAGCATCAAGATCAAGGGGCTCGGCGGGTTTCTGCATGAGTGGACCTGCGCACCGTTCGGGATGGTGAAGCTTTCGTTCAATCCGCTGACCTGGATCGGTGCGCTTCTGCTCGGCGTCGTCAACGTGTTTTTCAACATCGTCGAGTACGGTGGGCGGACGTTCTCGCACGGCATGCGTTTGTTTGGAAACATGTATGCCGGCGAGCTGATCTTCTTCCTGATCGCAGGTCTTGGCGGCACGGTCACGGTCGCCGGTGTTGCGTTGCATCTGCTCACCGGCAGCGTTTGGGCGATCTTTCACATTCTGATCGTGCTCTTGCAGGCCTTCATCTTCATGATGCTGACGTTGGCTTACTTGGGTCAGGCGCACTCGCAGCACTGACACGGGATTCGATGGCTTTCGGTTTCAACTCGGTTCAATTCGGAGAACTCTCATGACGGATATCGCTTTTGTCGCTCTCGCCTGCGGTCTCATCATCGGCATCGGCGCGCTTGGCGCCTGCATCGGCGTGGGCATCATGGCCGGCAAGTACATCGAAGCATCGGCTCGTCAGCCCGAGCTCATGAACGCGCTGCAGACAAAGGTCTTCCTGTTGCTCGGCCTCATCGACGCGTCGTTCATCATCGGCCTCGGTATTGCACTGTGGTTCGCCACCGCGAATCCGTTCGCCAGCTGATCTGAGCGAGCCATCTACCGCGAAGACTTTGCGTTGCTCGCGGAGTCTGCCGACTAGCAGGGCTTACGTTCCATGAATCTAAACGCAACACTGTTCGTTCAGACGCTCGTCTTTCTGATCCTCGGCTGGGTCACGATGAAGTTCATCTGGCCGCCGTTGATCGCTGCGATCGAGAACCGTCAGCGCAAGATCGCCGAAGGACTGGCTGCCGCCGAGAAGGGTGAGAAGAGTCTCGCCGAGGCACGTGCGGCCGCGAATGAAATCGTGAAGGAAGCGCGGATTCAGGCAACGAAGATCATCGAGCAGGCGAATCGTCGCTCGAATGAGCTGGTCGAAGAGGCTCGCGGCGCTGCACTAGCGGAAGGTCAGCGGCTGATCAGCGAGGCGCGCCAGGAAGTGGCGCTGGAAGCAAGCCGCGCACGTCAGCAGCTGAGTAAGGAGGTCGCCGCGCTCGTGGTCGCGGGCGCAAGCAAGCTGCTTGCCCGCGAGATCGACGAGAAGGCGCACGCAGACATACTCGAGCAACTCGCGCTCGAAATCGAGCGAGGCTGAGCCAGCGTATGGCCGAGAAAGCCACTATCGCCCGCCCGTACGCGAAAGCTGCATTCGAGATCGCGCAGCAGCAAGGCGCGTTGGAGCGTTGGTCGAACGTTCTTGCCGTAGGCGCCGCAATCGTCTCCGACGAGCGCGTCGAGAAGCTGCTTTCGAGCCCGCGGGTCAGCCCCGAGGAGCTGGTCGCGCTGATCGTCGAGGCGGCGGGCGAGGCGATCGACGAGCATGCCCGTAATTTCCTGGCAACGTTGGCGGACAATCGCCGGCTCGCTTTGCTGCCCGAGATTGCGGCTCAATACGAGGCGCTGCGCGCGGAAGTCGAGAACATCGCCGATGTGCGCCTCATCTCGGCAGTGCCGCTGAACGACGCGCAGCGCGAACGCTTCATCTCGGCACTGAAGAAGCGTTTGAAGCGCGACATCCGCTTGCACTGCGAGGTTGATCCGTCGCTCATCGGCGGAGCCATCGTGCGTGCCGGCGATTTCGTCATTGACGGCTCGCTCAAGTCGCGGCTCGAGCGGCTCGCGGAAGCGATGACCAACTGAGGCTGGGGCATGGAGGCTGGAGGCTGGAGCTAGAAGCGCAGTTTCTGGCCCCAGCCTCCAGTCCCCAGCCCCCAGCCAGTCGAAACTAATTGAGGACTGTGGCAATGGCCATCAAGGCATCTGAAATCAGCGATCTGATCAAGGCGCGGATCGAGAAGTTCTCGAGCGCCGTCGAGGAGCGCAACGTTGGCACCGTCGTGACCGTCACCGACGGCATCGTGCGCATTCACGGCCTTGCCGATGCGAAGTACGGCGAGATGCTCGAGTTCCCTGGCGGCAGCTACGGTCTCGCGCTCAACCTCGAGCAGGATTCAGTCGGTGCCGTGGTCTTGGGCGAATACAAGCACATCGTCGAAGGCGACACGGTCAAGACGACGGGACGCATTCTCGAAGTGCCGGTGGGCGAAGGGCTGCTCGGCCGCGTCGTCGATGCGCTGGGCAATCCGATCGACGGCAAAGGTCCGATCCAGTACGAGCGCATGGCGCCCGTCGAGCGCGTCGCGCCCGGCGTCGTCTACCGTAAGTCCGTGAGCCAGCCCGTGCAGACCGGTTACAAGGCGATCGACTCGATGGTGCCGATCGGCCGCGGCCAACGCGAACTCATCATCGGCGACCGTCAAACCGGTAAGACGGCGCTCGCGATCGACACGATCATCAATCAGAAGTCGAGCGGCATCAAATGTATCTATGTCGCGATCGGTCAGAAGCAGAGCTCGATCGCGGCCGTCGTGCGCAAGCTCGAGGAGCACGACGCGATGAAGCACACGATCGTCGTCGCCGCATCGGCCTCGACGCCTGCCTCCATGCAATACCTCGCGCCGTACTCGGGTTGCGCGATGGGCGAGTACTTCATGGACAAGGGCGAGGACGCGCTCATCGTCTACGACGACCTCACCAAGCAGGCCTGGGCGTATCGACAGATCTCGTTGCTGCTGCGCCGTCCGCCGGGCCGCGAGGCGTATCCCGGTGACGTGTTCTATCTGCACTCGCGTCTGCTCGAGCGCTCCGCACGCGTGAACGAAGCCTACGTCGAGAAGATGACGAACGGGCGCGTGAAGGGGAAGACCGGCTCGCTCACCGGTTTGCCGATCATCGAGACGCAAGCAGGCGACGTGACGGCGTTCGTGCCGACGAACGTGATCTCGATCACCGACGGTCAGATCTTCCTCGAGAGCGACCTCTTCAACGCCGGTATCCGTCCGGCGATGAACGCAGGTATCTCGGTGTCGCGCGTCGGTGGCGCCGCGCAGACGAAGATCATCTCGAAGCTCGGTGGCGGTATCCGTCTGGCGCTCGCGCAATACCGCGAGCTCGCTGCGTTCGCCCAGTTCGCCTCCGATCTCGACGAAGCCACGCGTCGTCAGCTCGAGCGCGGTCAGCGCGTGACCGAGGTGATGAAGCAGAAGCAGTACTCGCCGATGTCGGTCGCCGAGATGGCCTTGTCGCTCTATGCCGTCAACAACGGCTACATGGACAAGGTCGATCGCACGAAGGTCAGCGCCTTCGAAGCGGGCCTGCAGGCCTTCGCGAAGACGAACTACAAGGATGCCCTCGATGCGATCAATGCGAACCCCGTTCTCAACGAGGAGAACGAGGCCGCGCTGAAGAAGATCTGCGAAGAGTTCGCAGCGACAGGAACCTACTGATGGGCTATCGGGCTGTCGGGCACTGAGCTCCTTGCCAGAGCCCAGTACCCTGAGCCCAGCAGCCCACAGCGGAGCGATACATGCCCGGCGTAAAAGAGATCCGTATCAAGATCGCGAGCTTCAAGAGCACGCAGAAGATCACGAAGGCGATGGAGATGGTCGCCGCGAGCAAGATGCGCAAAGCGCAGGACCGCATGCGCGCATCTCGCCCGTACGCGGAGAGAATTCGGCGCGTGATCGGTCACTTGCGGCTCGCGAATCCGGATTTCCGGCATCCGTATCTCATCGAGCGCGAGCCGAAGGCGGTCGGCTTCATCGTGATCAGCACCGACCGCGGCCTGGCCGGCGGCTTGAACGTCAATCTGTTCAAGGCCACGCTCAATGCGATGCGCGAGTGGCAGGATCGCGGTGCGGACGTGTCGATGTGCCTCATTGGCGCCAAGGCGGTGCACTTCTTCCGCCGCCTCGATCTAAAGATCCTCGCGACAGTCACGCACCTGGGCGATCGTCCGCACGTCGCGGACCTGATCGGCACGGTGAAGGTCATGCTCGATCTGTACAAAGAAGGCAAGATCGATCGGCTCTTCCTCGTGCACAACGTCTTCGTGAACACGATGACCCAGAGGCCCGAGGTGACGCAGCTCCTGCCGGTGGTGACCGAGGATGAGGACAAGCTGCAGAAGCTTTGGGACTACATCTACGAGCCTTCCGCCGCAGACCTGCTCGAAGGTCTCCTGATGCGTTACATCGAATCGCAGGTTTACCGAGGTGCCGTCGAGAACGTCGCATGCGAAATGGCGGCACGCATGGTCGCGATGAAGGCTGCGACCGACAATGCCGGTAAGCTGATCGAAGAGCTGCAGTTGATCTACAACAAGGCCCGTCAGGCCGCGATCACGAAGGAGATCAGCGAGATCGTCGGCGGCGCAGCTGCCATTGAATCGTGAGGGTTCGGGGCTCAAGGCTCGGGCCTGGGCCGACGTAGTGGATTGCAGAGAACAGAATTGACTTAGCGCGCTGGCGCGGTGTTTTCGGGCTTGGTCCCAAGCCCCGCGCCCACTGAGGAACGAGCAACATGTCTACCGCAGTAGCAACCGCAACCGGCAAGATCGTCCAAATCATCGGCGCGGTCATCGACGTCGAGTTTCCGCGGGACCAAGTCCCGAGGGTGTACGAGGCGCTCAAGCTCGAGAACGTCGATTTGACGCTCGAGGTTCAGCAGCAGCTCGGCGACGGTATCGTGCGCACGATTGCGATGGGCGTCTCGGAAGGTCTGCAACGCGGGATGAAAGTCCGTGCGACCGGTGCGCCCATTTCCGTGCCCGTCGGTGCCGCCACGCTCGGCCGCATCATGGACGTGCTCGGTAATCCGCAGGACGAGAAAGGCCCGGTCAAGGCAAAGGAGTTCTGGCCGATTCACCGTCCCGCTCCGTCTTACGAGGAGCAGGCTGGCGGTCAGGAGCTGCTCGTCACCGGTATCAAGGTCATCGACCTGCTCATTCCGTTCGCCAAGGGCGGCAAGATTGGTCTGTTCGGCGGCGCGGGCGTGGGCAAGACCGTCAACATGCTCGAGCTCATCAACAACATCGCCAAGCAGCATTCGGGTCTGTCGGTGTTCGCGGGCGTGGGTGAGCGTACGCGCGAAGGCAACGACTTCTATCACGAGATGATCGAAGCCGGCGTCATCGACCTTGAGAACCTCGAAAACTCGAAGGTGGCGATGGTGTACGGCCAGATGAACGAGCCGCCGGGCAACCGCCTGCGTGTGGCGCTCACCGGTCTGACGATGGCGGAGTACTTCCGCGACGAGAAGACCGAGAGCGGTAAGGGCCGCGACGTGCTGCTCTTCATTGACAACATCTACCGCTACACGCTTGCCGGCACGGAGGTGTCCGCGCTGCTCGGCCGTATGCCGTCCGCGGTGGGTTACCAGCCGACCCTCGCGGAAGAGATGGGCGTGCTGCAGGAGCGCATCACGTCGACGAAGACGGGATCGATTACCTCGATTCAAGCCGTCTACGTGCCTGCGGACGACTTGACTGACCCGTCGCCGGCCACGACGTTCGCGCACCTCGACGCCACCGTCGTGCTCTCGCGTCAGATTGCTGCGCTGGGTATCTATCCGGCGGTGGATCCGCTCGAGTCGACGAGCCGTCAGCTCGATCCGCTCGTCGTCGGTGAAGAGCACTACAACGTCGCGCGCGGCGTGCAGGCCGTGCTGCAGCGTTACAAGGAGCTGCAGGACATCATCGCGATCCTCGGCATGGACGAGCTGTCGGAAGAAGACAAGCTCATCGTGGCACGTGCGCGCAAGATCCAGCGCTTCTTGTCGCAGCCGTTCAACGTTGCGAAGGTCTTCACCGGTCAGGACGGCAAGATCGTGCCGCTCAAGGAGACGATCCGCGGCTTCAAAGGCATTCTCGATGGCGAGTACGACCACTTGCCGGAACAGGCCTTCTACATGGTCGGCGGCATCGACGAAGCGGTGGAGAAGGCGAAGACCCTGCAGTAAGAGGAAACTTAACCGCTCGACGGTCGATTATCGGCTCCCGGCGCAGTGCGCAGTGAGCTGCCGGTCGACCGTCATCTGACAACAGAGCTCCTATGGCCAGCACCATCCACGTCGACATCGTCAGCGCCGAAGGCGAGATCTTCTCCGGCGAGGCCTCGATGGTCTTCGCCCCTGCGGTGATGGGCGAGATCGGCATCGCCCCTCGGCACGCACCGCTGCTGACCACGCTCAAGCCCGGCGAGGTGCGCGTGCAGACGCCGGCCGGTGAAGAGCACTTCTTTTTCGTCTCCGGCGGTGCGCTCGAGATCCAGCCGCACGTCGTCACCGTGCTCGCGGACACCGCGCTGCGTGCACACGATCTCGACGAGGCGGCTGCCCTGCAAGCAAAGCAGCGCGCCGAGGAAGCCCTCCGTGCACGCGTGGACAAGATCGAGCTCGCCGAGGCACAGGCAGAGCTCGCCCGCGCCGTGGCACAGCTGCGCGCCATCGAGAAGCTGCGCAAGCTCCGACGGTCGTGATCGCTGGATTCGCAGCCGGACTTTGGAGAAAAAATGCGCCCCTCGTGGCGCATTTTTTCGTTGAGGAGCTCGCTTGTCTTGTAACGAGCAACGCTACATTGTTGCGGCCAATCAAGCAGTAGACACTTAGCTATGCCTCTTTCGATCGTCATTCTCGCGGCGGGGCAAGGCAAACGGATGAACTCCGATCTGCCGAAAGTCCTGCAGCCCCTGGCGGGCCGACCACTGCTCGCTCATGTGTTACAAACGGCCAAGTCACTCGACGCAGCAGCGATCCACGTGGTCTACGGTCACGGTGGTGATCGCGTCCGTGCTGCACTTGCCGATGAGTCCGTGAACTGGGTGCTGCAGGCCGAGCAGCTCGGCACTGGTCATGCCGTGGCCCAAGCCATGCCCGCGATTCCCGACGGTCACGATGTGCTCATCCTGTATGGCGATGTGCCGCTCGTGCGCGCTGAGACTCTGCAACGTGTGGCTGCTCACAGCAGCGACAGCAGCATCGGTTTGCTCACTGCCGTGCTACGGGATCCGACGGGCTACGGCAGAATCGTGCGCGACGGAGCAGGCAACGTCGTGCGCATCGTCGAGCACAAGGACGCCAACACGAAGGAGCGCGCGATCAACGAGGTCAACACCGGTTTGATGGCCATGCCCGCAGCGGCGTTGCGTCACTGGCTGGCCGCGCTGCGCAATGACAATGCGCAAGGCGAGTACTACCTCACCGATGTGATCCTCATGGCGGTCCGCGAAGGCCGCAAGATCCATGCGGTGGTCGCAACCAGCGAAGACGAGGTGCTCGGCGTGAACGACAAGGTGCAGCTGGCGCAGCTCGAAAGCGCGTACCGAGCCCAGAAAGCCACCGAGCTCATGCTCAACGGCGTGACCATCGTGGATCCTGCGCGCATCGACATACGCGGGGAAGTGACTGCGGGTCGCGATGTCTTCATCGACATCAATGTCGTGCTCATTGGTAAGGTGCAGCTCGGCGACCGAGTGCGCATCGGACCGAACTGCGTGCTCAAGGACTGCCGTATCGATGCAGATACCGAGCTTCATCCGAATTGCGTCATCGACCGCGCCACGATCGGCCCGCGTAACTCCATCGGTCCATTCGCGCGCGTGCGGCCGGACAGCGTGCTGCACGAGGACGTTCACATCGGCAACTTCGTCGAGGTCAAGAAGAGCGAAATCGGAGCCGGCAGCAAGGCCAATCACCTCACATACCTCGGCGATACCGTCGTGGGGCGCAAGGTCAACGTTGGCGCGGGCACCGTCACCTGCAACTACGATGGTGTGAACAAGTTTCGGACCGAGATCGAAGACGGCGCCTTCATCGGTTCCGGAACCATGCTCGTCGCCCCTGTGAAGATCGGCACCGGCGCCACGATCGGGGCCGGCTCAACGATCACGAAGGATGCGCCGCCCGAAAAACTCACATTGGCGCGCGCACGCCAAACCACGGTCGAGGGGTGGCGTCGGCCCGCGAAGAAGACCGAGGAGTGAGGATGTAGGTGTAGCTGGTCGGCTACAAACGCGGCAAGTGTGCGCTCGTGTCATGCGCGCCGCCTGGGGAAATGCTTAAAATGCATTGAATCACGTCTTCCTACAGTCTACAGCCCAGAGCCTACAGTAGCCTCGGACACCTTTATGTGCGGTATCGTCGGCGCCATTGCTGATCGCAACATCGTTCCCATCCTGGTCGAAGGCCTGCGCCGACTCGAATACCGCGGGTATGACTCGGCGGGCATTGCAGCGCTCAACGCGAACGGGCAGCTGCGACGCATCCGCGCCGTCGGCAAAGTCAAGGTATTGCAGGATGCGCTGCTCGAGTCGCCCATCGAAGGCGCAGTCGGCATCGCTCATACACGCTGGGCGACCCACGGCGTGCCCTCCGAGCGCAACGCTCACCCGCACGTCTCGCGCGACGGCATCGCGATCGTTCACAACGGCATCATCGAGAACCATGAAGAGCTGCGCGAAGAGCTCTTGAAGCTCGATTACACCTTCACCTCGGAAACCGACACCGAGGTGATCGCGCACCGCATTCACTATCACAAGCGCAAGCTCGGTGACCTGTTCCGCGCCGTCCGCGCGACCGTGGCCGAGCTCGAAGGTGCCTATGCCCTCGCCGTCATCTCGGAAGATTCCCCGGACACGATCGTGGTCGCCCGTGCCGGTTGTCCGGTCGTCGTGGGACTCGGAGAGCAGGAGAACTTCGTGGCATCCGACGTCTCCGCGCTCCTGCCGGTGACGCGGCGTTTCATGTTCTTGGAAGAAGGCGACGTGGCGGAGATCCGGCGCACCGCCATCCGCGTGCTCGACAGCGAGGGTAACACCGCACGCAGACCTGTCCGTGAGAGTGAGCTTTCCGCCGATGCAGCTGAGAAGGGCGACTTCGAGCACTACATGCTCAAGGAAATCTACGAGCAGCCGCGCGCCATCGCCCAAACGCTCGAGGAGCGCGTTGCCGGCGGCAAGCTGCTCGAAGCGGCATTCGGCCCATCCGCAACCGAAGTCTTCCGTCGCACTGAGGCTGTGCAGATCGTTGCGTGTGGCACCAGCTATCACGCCGGCGCCGTCGCGAAGTACTGCATCGAGCAGATCGCACGCATCCCGTGCTGGGTTGAGATCGCAAGCGAGTACCGCTACCGCAACCCGGTCGTGCCGAAGAACACACTGTTCGTATCGATCTCTCAGTCGGGTGAGACAGCAGATACGCTGGCTGCCTTGCGGATGGCAAAGAAGGCAGGTTATCTATCGACGCTTGCCATCTGCAACGTTCCCGAGAGCTCGCTCGTACGCGAGTCCGATCTCGTCCTGCTCACGCGCGCGGGTCCAGAGATCGGCGTCGCCTCCACCAAGGCATTCACGACCCAGCTCGTTGCGCTCGGCATGCTCGTCGTTGCACTCGCCAAGTGCCACGGCATCGACGCCGAGCGTGAACGCGGCCTCGTGCATCGACTCCTCGAAATTCCCTCCCTCATCGAAAAGACGCTGCACCTCGACGAGACGATCAAGGAGCTCG
This sequence comes from Gammaproteobacteria bacterium, assembly GCA_017577615.1. Taxonomy (GTDB): domain Bacteria; phylum Pseudomonadota; class Gammaproteobacteria; order Steroidobacterales; family Steroidobacteraceae; genus Steroidobacter. The sequence continues at coordinate 943,347 of PKRE01000001.1, forward strand.
CCAAGCGCTTCGCCGACAAGCATCACGCCCTCTTCCTGGGACGCGGCCAGATGTATCCGATCGCGCTGGAAGGCGCGCTCAAGCTCAAAGAGATCTCATACATCCACGCCGAAGGTTATCCCGCAGGCGAGCTGAAGCACGGACCGCTTGCCCTCGTCGACGCAGACATGCCCGTCATTGCCGTCGCGCCGAACAACGACCTGCTCGAGAAGCTCAAGTCGAACCTACAGGAAGTCCGCGCCCGCGGCGGCGAGCTCTTCGTGTTCGCCGATCCCGATTCCGGCATCCAGGCTTCCGACGGCATCACCGTCATCACGATGCCGAAGCACGTCACCCACTTCCAAGCACCTGCCGTCTACACAATCCCGCTGCAACTCCTTGCCTATCACTGCGCGCTGCTCAAAGGCACCGATGTCGATCAACCACGGAACTTGGCGAAGAGTGTGACGGTGGAGTAACAGTAGGGTGGAAAAAGAGATTTCTGTGCGTCGAAAACAAAGTCGTTCCCTGAGGAACAAAGTCGTTTCCCCGAAAACATAGTCGCTTCCTGAAGAACAAAGTCGTTACGCGGGTGCGTGTGTTACGCCGGCTCACGAAGCAGCGATGCTGGCGTTCCAATCGTTCTGGTTGACACCACACTGGGTACGCTCCGCTTGAGGCAATTCGCCGGGCGAACTCCCTAGTGACAGCTCGCCATGCCTCCCGACTCCGCCCCTTGGGACGTTCACGAACGTTTCGACTACGGCAGTGAGCGTTTACAGCTAATCGCTTGAATACGATCGTTTCCACTTCCAGCGTGTAAACGACCGTTTACAGCCAGGTCATCATGGAAGTCCGCACGCCAAGAGCCCTCGGTGCACTCATCCGCGCGTGTCGGCGGGAGCTGAACTTCGGCCAGGAGGCGTTCGCGGCTCGAGTCGGGGGTTCCCGCCCGTGGCTGAGTGCGGTCGAAAGGGGTAAGCCGACGGCCGAGATGGCGCTCGTGCTCCGCACGCTCGCCGCGCTGGGCCTGATTCTCGATGTGCGCGCTGAGGGCGGTGCGCAACCCCATTCGTCACCACCTGCGCGCCCTGACCTCCCGCGGATCGACCTCAATGAGATCGTCGACCGACACAGGAAGAGCCGATAGGGCGGCTCACCGCCAAAGGCGCTGCTGTCTCGTTCCACTACGAGGACAGCTGGCGCGACCAGCCCGGCAGCCTCCCGTTGTCCCTGTCGATGCCCCTGTTGGCGAAGGATCACGGGAAGCGGGTCGTTGAACCGTACCTCTGGAATCTGCTGCCGGACAACGACGAGACTGTTCTCGCCTGGGCACGAAACTTTGGCGTGAAGAAGAATGCGTTCGAGCTCCTGTCATGCACCGGGGAAGACCTCCTCGGCGCCGCGCAGATCGTGCCGCCGGAGCGCCTCGATGCGCTCAGCGTCCAACACGAGCCCGTCGTACAGTGGCGACGAGGATCAGATCGCACAGCGCCTGAGTGAGCTCAAAGGTCGATCGCACCGGGTGGTCACGACCCGGCGACGTCAGCTACTTCTCTCTGGCGGGTGCGCAGCCGAAGCTGACCTTACACCGGCAAGGGGAGCGATGGGGCATTCCGGCCGGGCGCACCCCGACCACGCACATCCTGAAACCTCCGCTCCGGGAACTCGCGGGGTTCGCCGAGAATGAGCACTTCTGTCTCGCCTCGCGCATGAGGTCGGGCTACCCTTGGCGAGATCCGCCGTGATCCGCTTCGCGAGTGAGGTCGCGTTCGTCACCGAGCGTTTCGATCGGGTGCTTGCCAGTGGCGAGTTCGTGCGCGTGCACGCCGAGGACTTCTGCCAGGCGCTAGCAGTGCGTCCGGAGCGCAAGTATCAGAACATAGGCGGACCGGGGCCGCGAGAGATTCTCGGGCTGCTCACCGATGTGTCTTCTGTACCCCAGGAGGATTGCGCGACGTTCTTCAATGCGATCGCGTTCAACTACCTCCTCGGCGGCACGGATGCGCACGCGAAGAACTACTCATTGCTCTTCGGTCCCGGGCAGGTCCGCCTCGCGCCCCTTTACGACATTGCAAGCGCCTTCCCGTACTACGACAGACAACGGCTCAAGCTCGCGAAGAAAGTCGGCAGTCATTACAACTGAACCGCCCCGGGAATGCCGGAGGCTCTTTGGTTTGAGTCAGGCCGCGACGGCCGACTCGATGCTGCGATAGTACTCGACCTCCTTCTCTGCCGGAGGAACGTTGCCGAGCGGCTCGAAGAGACGCCGATGATTGAACCAGTCGACCCATGCAAGCGTCGCGAGTTCGACGGCTTCAAGACTGCGCCATGGCCCTTGCTGTCTGATCAGCTCGGTCTTGTAGAGACCGATAATCGTCTCAGCGAGGGCGTTGTCGTAGGAGTCTCCGACGCTACCGACGGAAGGCTCAATGCCGGCTTCGGCGAGTCGCTCAGTGTAGCGAATGGACACGTACTGCACGCCGCGGTCGCTGTGGTGAATCAGCGTCTCACCAGCCCCGATATCGCGGTCGTAGAGGGCCTGCTCGAGCGCGTCTAATGCGATGTCGCTGCGCAGCGAGCTCGACACTCGCCAGCCCACGATCCGCCGCGCGAACGCATCGATCACGAAGGCGACGTATACCACGCCTCGCCACGTCGCGACGTAGCTCAAATCCGCCACCCACAGAGCGTTCGGCCGCGGCACAGTGAAGATCCGATTGACACGATCCAGTCGGCGATCCTGCAGCTCGTCGGGGATCGTCGTTCTGATGCGTTTACCGCGTACAACGCCGCGCAGACCGAGGTCGCGCATCAGTCGTTCGATCGTACAACGAGCCACTTCGATGCCTTCGCGATTGAGCTGCTTCCACACCTTGTGGGCGCCGTAAACGCGATAGTTCTCGTCCCACACGCGCTGCACTTCAGGCTTCAGCGCATCGTCGCGCTTGGCCCGTTCCGGGCGCAGCTCCGGCTCGCGCTCTCGCGCTTTGTGCTCGTGGTATGTCGATGGGGCGATCGGCAGTACTGCGCAGATCGGCTCGACCCCGAATCGGTCCTTGTGCTGATCGATATAGGCGACCATCACTTGCGTCGGCGGTCGAGCTCCGCCTGGGCGAAAAAAGCTGACGCCGTGCGCAGAATGTCGTTCGCTCGCCGCAACTCCCGGTTCTCGCGTTCGAGCTCCTTGAGCCGCTCACGGTCGCTGGTCGTCATCCCCCCTCGTCGGCCCTGGTCCGTCTCAGCTCGACGCACCCAGCCGCGCAACGTCTCTGCCGTGCACCCAATCTTTGACGCGATCGATCCGATCGCCGCCCACTGCGACGGGTACTCGCTCTCGTGCTCGAACACCATGCGCACCGCGCGTTCGCGGACTTCGGGCGAATATCTCGTAGACTTCTTCATAGCTCCATCCTCTCAGGAAATGGAGCCTCCGGAAAAGCCGGGGCGGTTCAAACACCGATCAAGGCAGCCAGTTCACCAGCAGCGAGTGGACCGGCGTACTGAAGTCGAACGGCATCCAGATCTCGATGGATGGCAAGGGGCAATGGATGGACAACGTGTTCGTCGAGCGGCTGTGGCGCTCGCTCAAGTACGAATGCGTTTACCTGAATGCGTTTCGGAACTTCAAGGAGGCAAGAAAGCAGATCGGCGACTGGATGGAGTATTACAACGACCGAAGACCGCATTCCGCGCTTGACGATCTCACGCCGAGCGAGTTCTATGCTGGGATTCGGTCTCTGTCTTTGGCAGCATAACGTTGGCTCGCAGATTCCACCTCACGTCTGCTGCCGCACTGTCCAACGAATGGGGTCCACTTCCAGGGATCGTCGCGTGGCCGAAGGGCGAGCGCTGCCGCGGTACGTCGAAGACGAGTTCGAAGCCTATCTCAAGTGCGGTTTGCTTGAGCACGGATTTCTTCGCGTCAAGTGCGATTCTTGTCAGGCG
>PKRE01000002.1 GCA_017577615.1 Gammaproteobacteria bacterium
TCGCGGCCGTATTCGCAGGGACTATAGTCAAGTAAAGAAAGCGCCCCTGATGTTGACGTCTTCCGCATCCAGCTCGTTGGTTCGGCTGGCAAGCGCATTCTTGCTGACCTTTACCGTCGGCGTAACCTGGGTCGGTCTAGAATTTCCTTGGACACAATTTTGGGGGAAAGTAACCCCGCCAAAGGAGTGTCCGAATGCGAAGAAGAAACTCTGGTTCGAATGACATTGAGCGCGGCCGCTGGTCGGCGAAGAAGAAGACGGAAGCGGTCCTGCGCCTGTTAAGGGGCGAGGACTTGGATACGTTGTCGCGGGAGCTGAAGGTGAACGCGGCGACCTTGTCCGCCTGGCGCGAGACGTTTTTGGAGAGCGGGATAGCCGGGTTGAAGAGCCGCCAGGTCGATGCGCGGGACGAGAAGATTGCGCAGCTAGAGAAGGCGCTCGGGGCTACGGCCCTGCGCCTTGAGATCGCCCGCGAGGTGATCGGGGTGTACGAGAGGAAAGCCGGCCCTTTGCCGGAGGGGAGATCGAAGCTGTGAGGGCCGCGATCTCGGTTTCCCGCAACAAGGATTGCGGTCTGAAGGTGGTGTGTGAAGTCGCGGGCGTGGCGCGCTCGAGCGTATATGCGCAGCGTCAGGCGGGGAAGGCGACGGCAGGGGTAGCGACGCGCCGCGGCCCGAAGACACCTTGGGGCGACGCTGAGCTCGTCGAGCGGATTCGTGCGGTGCTGGCTGAGTCGCCGTTTGTCGGCGAAGGCTATCGCAAGGTGTGGGCGAAGCTGCGTTTTGCCGGCATTCGGACGAGCAAAGATCGGGTGCTGCGCCTGATGCGCCAGCACGGACTGCAGGCGCCGAAACGCTCGCGTGGACCGAGGGGACCGCGTGTTCACGATGGAACGATCATTCCGGGGGCGCCGGACCTGCGCTGGGGGACAGATCTGACGACGACGATGACGCTCGAGGAGGGCCAGGCGGCGGTGCTGCTTGCCGTCGACCACCACACCACGGAGATCGTCGGTATCCACGCGACCAAGCGCGCGACGTGCTGGGAGGCGCTCGAACCGATCCGGCAGGGTGTGCGCAAGCATTTCGGCCCCATCCGTCGCGACGTCGCTCTCGGGCTTGAGCTGCGACACGATCACGGGAGCCAGTACGTGAGCGATGCCTTTCAGCAGGAGATCGCTTTCCTCGGCATCAGCTCGAGCCCGTCGTTCGTGCGTTCGCCGGAAGGCAACGGCTGCGTAGAACGAGCCATCCGCACGCTCAAAGAACAGCTATTGTGGATCCGCTCGTTCGCGACCGTCGAGGAGCTGCGCTGCGCGCTGATCGAGTGGGCGCAGCTGTACAACGAACGGTGGATGGTTGAGCGCCATCAGCACAAGTCACCGGCACAGGTGCGACGCGAGTACTACGCGGCGCAGACCGGCTTGGCAGCCTGAGCGAGCCGGGACTGAGTTACCTGCAATCAAGGTGTCCAAGAAATCCTTGACCGGTACAGAGTTATCGACGAGGTATAGCGTCTCAAGGCCAGGTGTTCGCAGGGTCGATTCGATAGCTGGAGCAAGTAGGTCAGCATCGTTGTTGTACAAGACGATCGAGGCGGAGAATCGTGCTGGCATGAGGCGGTCGAAGCTGTAATGTCGCCGTGCTTGGATTTTCGAACATTATTGTGTGATGAGTATCGCACTACAGAGCGAATCTTATCGCGGGTGACCGAAAGGGGCGACGGCTGAATGCTGACGGTTGATGCCCAAGATAAAGCGGCGTTGTGGCGGGGGCTTGGGTGTGAGAGTTCAGCGTTGGGTCTTGGGCTCGCTACGGATTCGTAACGTTTTGGTTGCCAAATGAGCATTGGTTTAACAAGCTGGTTCCGCAATGATTTTCCGGTCGGCAAATTGCGTCGTTCTTACGGAACGCTGGTTTGTCATGTACATTTCGCGCCGAACCTGACCACGCAATTGTGACCGGCAGCTAACACCAAAGCGCGGCCTGTCTACATTTTTCTAGAGAGTCATGGCAGACAACGTTGTTCAATTTGGGTTGCCGTTTCTCGCAACGGTCTTGTTCATGTGCGCGCTGCGCCCAGTGGCGCGTGGCGTCGGGCTTATTGACAAGCCCGGCGGCCGTAAGATGCATGTCGGTGATGTGCCGGTGATCGGGGGGCTGGCCATGACCGGTGGGCTCATTATCGGGAGTTTGTACAGCCATCCTTCTATCATGGGTTTCGCAGTCTTTATTGCGGCGCTCTCGATGCTGGTGCTCATTGGGGCCTTGGACGACCGATACGACTTACCCGCATCTGTTCGTTTTCTTGCACAGATCTGTGCGGCTTTGCTGACAGTGGGCGGGGCCGGCGTCGTTGTCAATGACATTGGGCGACCCTTCTTCGGGGAGCTAGTTGAGCTCGGGTGGTTGTCTGTCCCATTCTCGGTCGCGTTGATTCTGACCGCGATCAACGCTTTCAACATGTTCGATGGTAGTGATGGCGTGGCGGGGGCGCAGGCGTTGGTTGCATTGGTGTTCCTTGGATTTTCCTGCGTCGTAGCGGATGCGCTTGATTACGTACCGATGATCGTCACATTGATGGGTTGTATCGTCGGATTCCTCGTTTTTAATTGGCCTTCCAAGCGGACGCGAAATGTGCGCGCCTTCATGGGAGATGCAGGGAGCACGATGTTGGGGTTCACGTTGGCATGGATCAGTATCGAAGTCTCGCAAGGGCCCGCACGTGCGGTTAGTCCCGTAGCTATTTTGTGGATTTTTGCCCTCCCTGTGTTCGATCTCTTTAGCAGCATGGTACGGCGTATTGCCCAGGGTTACTCACCGTTTCATGGCGACTCGGAGCATCTTCACCATGTCCTGCGTCGGATGGGGCTTTCATCCCGGCAGGTGGCCCAGGTGGTGCTCGCCTCTGCGGCGATTTGTGCCGCAATTGGCGTTAGTGCAAGCATTTTTGGTGTAAACGACGGTTGGCTCTTCCTGCTGTGGTGTGTGTGCGGTGTCGTGTACCACTTGATATTTGGAACGAGCTTAGTGTTGAGTCGTCCGAGTTCCGGCAAAGTGGAGGCCGAGCTCGCGAGCGGGAGATCTTTCTTGCCATGGAAGTAGTGAAGTCAGTCCGTAGCTGACCTTCTGTCCTCGTTCGTTTCGGGTCTAGCTGTACCTAAGTCGGCATGTATTTTGCATGGATTCACTGAGCGTTAGGCTACCACCCGCTCGCTTTACGCCATTGTGGAATCTTCCTAATCTCCGGCCTCTGTCCGGGAAGTTTGAATCGAATACATGCGATTGACGATTTTTGGATCCGGTTACGTCGGCCTGGTCACAGGCGTGTGTTTGGCCGAGGTGGGCAACAGCGTCATGTGCGTCGATGTCGATCAGCGGAAGATCGACATGCTGAAGCGCGGCGAGTCCCCGATCTACGAACCGGGCCTGGACGAACTGCTCAAGAAGAATCTCGAGGCGGGGCGCATCAAGTTCACGACGGACCCAGCTGAGGGCGTCAATCACGGTCTCTTCCAGTTCATCGCGGTCGGGACGCCTCCGGACGAGGACGGCTCGGCGGACCTCAAGTACGTGCTGGCGGTCGCCGAGGCCATCGGCCAGAACATGTCGGAGTACCGCATCGTCGTGACGAAGTCGACGGTGCCGGTGGGAACGGCGGATAAGGTCAAGGCAAGGATCGACGAAACGCTGAGGGCACGAGGCGTAAACATTGAATTCGACGTCGTCTCGAATCCCGAGTTCCTGAAAGAAGGAGCGGCGATCAATGACTTCATGAAGCCGGATCGCATCATCGTGGGCACTGACAACCCTCGCACGGCAGAGCTCTTGAAGGTGCTTTACGATCCGTTCACCCGGAATCGTGAGCGAATGATCGTGATGGATGTACGTTCCTCCGAGCTCACCAAGTACGCGGCCAACGCGATGCTGGCTACGAAGATCAGCTTCATGAACGAGCTCGCCAATCTAGCCGAGCGCATGGGGGCGGACATCGAGAAGGTGCGCGTTGGCATCGGCTCGGATCCTCGCATCGGCTATCACTTCATCTATCCGGGTTGCGGCTATGGCGGCTCGTGCTTCCCAAAGGACGTTCAGGCGCTCAGTCGCAGCGCCCGCGAGCACGACTTCGACATGATCCTGCTCAACGCCGTCGAGCAGGTGAACGCGCGGCAAAAGTCAGTGCTCTTCGAGAAAATCAACCGGTACTTCCAAGGGAAGCTGGACGGGCTGACCATCGCGCTCTGGGGGCTTGCATTCAAGCCGAACACAGATGACATGCGGGAGGCGCCGAGCCGCACCTTGATGGAGGCGCTGTGGAAGGCCGGTGCCAAGGTGCGTGCTTACGACCCCGTGGCCAGGAATGAGGCGCGGCGAATCTACGGTGATCGCCCCGATCTTGAGCTCGTTACGACCGCGGCCGACGCCCTCAGGGGCGCCGATGCCCTGGCGATCGTGACAGAGTGGCAGGAGTTCCGCAGCCCGGACTTCGACAGCATCAGAGCCTCGCTCAAGAATCCGGTCATTTTCGACGGACGCAACATCTACGATCCTGCCTTCGTGAAGCGCTTCGGGCTGAAGTACTATGCTATCGGGCGCGGCGAGTCCCTTCTCTAGTAGCGGGTCCCGGTCACAGCGGGTCGCGCGCATCAAATGAGAGCCATACCCAACGCAACCGACGAGTGGTGGTGCTACCCTCCTGGGGCAGCTGTTCGGTCCTTATAACGATGCAAACTTCGACTGCTAGACGCGCTCGTTCAGTGGCCTCATTTCCGTCCGTCGTCCGCCGTTCGCTGTTCGCTGTTCGCTAGGAGCCAGCGATGCTGATCCCGGTCATCCTCTCTGGCGGTTCTGGCACGCGGTTGTGGCCGCTTTCCAGGGAGCTGTATCCGAAGCAGCTGCTGCCGCTCGTGGGGAAGGGCACGATGCTGCAGGAGACGCTCGCGCGGCTTTCGGGCGTGGAGAACGTCGCAGAGCCGATCGTTGTCTGCAACGAGAGTCATCGTTTCCTCGTGGCCGAGCAGCTACGCGAGGCGGGGGCGAAGCCGCAGGCGATCATACTTGAGCCCACCGGGCGCAATACGGCCCCGGCGATTGCGATCGCCGCGATGGCAGCGGTGACACAGCCATATCCCTCCGGCTCCAAGACCGATGACCCGGTGCTGCTGATTCTTCCCGCAGACCACGTCATCCACAACGTGGCAGCATTCCAGGCCGCAGTGGCAATCGGCGTGACTGCTGCTGAAGAGGGGAAGCTGGTGACGTTCGGTGTCGTGCCCGACAGGCCAGAGACGGGCTATGGGTACATCAAACGAGGAGAAGGTGCGGGGCCCGTTTATCCGATCGCGCAGTTCGTCGAGAAGCCTGACCGGGCTACGGCGCAGCGTTACATCGAATCGAAGGCGTACTTCTGGAACAGCGGGATGTTCATGTTTCGCGCCAGCGTCGTGCTCGAGGAGCTGCGCGCGCTCGCGCCTGACATCTACCAGGCTTGCGCACAGGCCTTCACTGCGATCACGCGCGACCTGGATTTCACTCGCCTGCCAGCGAAGGAGTTCGGGGAGTGCCCGAGCAACTCGTTCGATTACGCGGTGATGGAGAAAACGAGTCGGGCCGTCGTCGTGCCCCTCGACGCGCAGTGGAGCGATGTGGGCTCATGGTCGGCGCTCCATGAAGCGATACCGGCAGACGAGAACGGCAACGTCACCATTGGCGACGTTCTCACATCGGATACGCGCGGGTGTTACTTGCAGGCCACCAGCCGTCTGCTCGCCACAGTAGGGCTACGCGATCACGTCGTGGTGGAGACAAAAGATGCAGTGCTCGTCGCACCCAAGGAGCGCGTGCAAGACGTCAAGGATCTGGTCGCCAAGCTGAAAGAGCAGGGTCGGTACGAAACATTGGTCCACCGCGAGGTTTTTCGGCCCTGGGGAAGCTACGATCGGATCGACGCGGGCGAGCGCTTCATCGTGAATCGGCTCACGATCAAGCCAGGCGCGTCGATTTCTCTGCAGATGCATCACCATCGCGCGGAGCACTGGATCGTGGTGGCCGGCACGGCGCGTGTGACGCGCGGCGACGAGACCTTCCTGCTCGAGGAGAATCAGTCCACGTTCATCCCGCTCGGGGTGAAGCATCGGATTGAGAATCCCGGCAAGATTCCTTTGCACATCATCGAGGTGCAATCGGGAGCGTACTTAGGCGAGGACGACATCGTCAGGTTTGACGATGGATGCGGGCGACGGAACGATTGATGCCCGATTCTGCCGCTTGGATCGTCCATCGTGTGCCGCGCGCTCTAGCGTGCGGCGCTCGCTCCTAGAGACTGATCGAAACTGCGTTGGAAATCGCGCAAGATATGGACTGGAACCAAGCGTCGCGAGGTAAGGTTTAGTGTCTCGGCGTGTGTGTAGGACGCTGCATGGGCTGCTTGGTACTACAGTGAGGACAAACCTTAGACGCCAATGACCATGAGCTCGGACCGTCAACCCTCGACCTCCGCCTCCCGGCTGACCGCAGGTCCCATCGTCGGCTTCAAGGCCTACGACTATCGGGGCCGCATTCCGAGCGAGTTGAATCCCGATGTCGCTTATCGCATCGGGCGCGCGTATGCGGAATTCTTGAAGCCGAAGCGGGTGGTCGTCGGGCGGGACATACGGCTTTCTAGCGCGGAGTTGTGCGAGGCACTGACGCAGGGGCTGCTCGACTCTGGTGTCGACGTGTACGACATCGGGTTATGCGGCACGGAGGTGGTGTACTTCGCGACGTTCAGCCAGTCCATGGACGGCGGCATCATGGTGACGGCGAGTCATAATCCGCCCGATTACAACGGTATGAAGTTCGTGCGCGAGCAATCGCGACCGATCAGCGGCGATACAGGGCTGCAGGACATCAAGCGCATCGCGGAAGCGAACGCGTTCAGCGTACCGGAGGACCCCGGTAAGCGTTTCGAGCTCGACATACAACGCCAATACATCGAGCACCTCCTTTCCTATCTCGACCGCTCGAAGCTCAAGAAGCTGAGAATCGTCGTCAATGCAGGCAACGGTGGCGCGGGACTGATCGTCGATGCGCTCGAGCCCCATCTGCCGTACGAATTCATCAAGATCAATCACGAGCCGGACGGCAGCTTTCCCAACGGGGTGCCGAATCCAATGCTGGAGGAGAACCGCCAGTCCACCATTGAGGCGATCCGCAAGCACAAGGCCGATTGCGGGGTGGCCTGGGACGGCGACTACGATCGCTGCTTCTTGTTCGACGAGAACGGAGAGTTCATCGAGGGCTACTACATCGTCGGCCTCTTGGCGTCGACCTTCCTGAGGCGCGAGCCCGGTGCACGCATCGTGCACGATCCACGTCTGACCTGGGCGACGCTCGACATCGTGCAGTCGCTCGGCGGCCAGGCAGTCATGTCGAAGTCCGGGCACGCGTTCATGAAGGACGTCATGCGGCAATCCGATGCCATCTACGGCGGCGAGATGAGCGCCCACCACTACTTCCGTGACTTCGGCTACTGCGACAGTGGGCAGATCCCGTGGCTGCTCGTGACGCAGCTCATGTGCGAGCTCGACGTGCCGCTATCGAAGCTCGTGGGCGAGCGTATTGCGAAGTTCCCGGCGAGCGGCGAGATCAATCGCAAGGTGGAGGATGCGGCGGCGACGATTCGGCGCGTCCAGGAAAAGTATCAGGCCGGCGCGCAGTCCATCGATTTCACAGACGGGCTCTCGATCGAGTTCGCCGATTGGCGTTTCAATCTGCGCGCCTCCAATACCGAGCCCTTGCTCCGGTTGAACGTGGAGAGCCGCGGCAATCGCGAGCTGATGCAAGCCAAGACTGCAGAGCTCTTGGCCTTGATTGGCGGCGAAGAGGCGTGAGCCCGCGGTGCCGAAGCCGTGCGCGTCGCGCGCTGACTGCGCCCAGACCCTCTTCCGTTGCGCAGAGAGGGAACGTGGTGCAGGTGCCGTAGCGAGGCGAAGGCGTCCTTCTTGTGAGGCCGCACGGCGCCCCCGGATGGTGACGCCACGATCTACAGCCCACAGCCCAAAACGCCCGTTGACCCTCACGGCAGCGCTGCCTACACTACGGCGCCTTCCGAACCGGACATCGGTTCCTCTGGAAACGCCGAGCAATGGGCGGTTAGCTCAGCGGTAGAGCACTGCTTTCACACGGCAGGGGTCGCAGGTTCAATCCCTGCACCGCCCACCACTCTCGGTGATCGGTGAACGGTGGACAGTAAAGGGGAAGAGGCTTCTCCGTTCGACGCGCCTTTGCCGTTCCCGCATCGAATTCCCGAAACTGTCGCTCTGAGTGTTTGATCGCCGTTTACCGTCCGCTGTCCGCTAGCCATTGCCATGATCCGAACCCGCTTCGCTCCAAGTCCCACCGGCATGCTGCACATCGGTGGGGTGCGCACCGCGCTCTATTCATGGCTCTATGCCAAGCGGCATGGCGGTGTGTTTATCCTGCGCATCGAGGACACCGATCGTGAGCGCTCCACGGACGAGGCGACGCGAGTCATTCTCGAAGGGATGGAGTGGCTTGGGCTCCATGCGGACGAGGGGCCCTTCTACCAGAGCCAGCGCATGGAGCGCTATCGCGAGGTGCTCGAGCAGCTCCTCGCACAGGGGCATGCGTATCGCTGCTACTGCACGAAGGAAGAGCTCGATGCGATGCGTGTCCGTCAGCTCGAAGCGAAACAGAAGCCTCGGTACGACGGCACTTGTCGGCATCGCACCGAGCCCCGCCCAGGTGTCGATCCGGTCATTCGCTTCAAGAATCCGCTCGAGGGGGTTGTCGTGGTCGAAGACGAGATTCACGGCAACGTCCGTTTCGACAATGCCGAGCTGGATGACTTGATCATTGCGCGATCCGACGGCTCCCCGACGTACAATTTCTGTGTCGTCGTGGACGACATGGACATGAACATCACGCACGTGATCCGCGGCGACGATCACCTGAACAATACGCCGCGGCAGATCAACATGCTCCTTGCGCTCGGCGCGCGGCCGCCGCGTTATGCACATGTGCCGATGATCCTTGGTGCCGACGGTGCGAAGCTGTCCAAACGCCATGGTGCGGTCAGCGTGCTGCAGTATCGCGACGACGGCTATCTTCCGGAGGCACTGCTGAATTATCTGGTGCGCCTGGGCTGGTCGCATGGTGACCAGGAGATATTCACGCTCGAAGAGATGATCCGGCTCTTCGACATCAAGGACGTGAACAAGTCGGCTTCGACCTTCAATCCGGACAAGCTGCTCTGGCTCAACCAGCAGCACATCATGCGCTCTACGCCGGAGCATCTCGTGAAACACCTCAAGCCGCAGCTCGCTGCCTTAGGAATCGATGTGGACGACGACGCCAAGCTGGCGGCAGTAGCCAAGAGCCAGCAGGAACGCGCGAAGACGCTCAAGGAAATGGCACAGAACAGCGTGTTCTTCTTCCGCGAGCCTGCTGCATACGACGAGAAGGCCGCAAAGAAGCATCTCACTCAGGATAGCCTGACACCCTTGCAAGAGGCCGCGGAGCGGCTGGCCGGCCTGACGTCGTGGACGGCGCAGTCGATCCACGAGACGATCCAGTCACTGGCAACGGAGCTCTCACTTGCTCTGGGCAAGGTCGCCCAGCCCATACGCGTGGCGGTTTCGGGCGGCTCGGTGTCACCGCCGATCGACGTGACGCTCGAGGTTCTCGGTCGGCAGACCACGTTGGAAAGACTACGGCGCGCGATCGACTTCATCGCGGCGAACCAACAATAGCCTCGCCCATGTCTTGCTTGGTTCATCTGATCGCGGCGGCGCGCCCGAACTTCATGAAGATTGCGCCGCCGTACCATGCGCTTGCCGCAGAATCGAGCGTCTGAACGAAAGCCTGGAAGAAGTGCTCGCGGGCCGCTGGTCCAAAGGCTCGCGCCCGGAAAAGTGGGATGGCCGCACCGCCGAACGCTGTGTCGAGGCGCTCAAGCGCCGCCATGCTGCGCGTGGCAGCGAGTACGAGTAGAGAAAGAGAAAGGACTTTTTGGCTCCGCCGAGCTGAACGACTCAGCGGTTTCAACGACCATCCAAGGTGGCGTCCCCACGGGGATTCGAACCCCGGTTACCGCCGTGAAAGGGCGATGTCCTAGGCCTCTAGACGATGGGGACGCAGCTTGGATGTTAGCGGGGCTTGGTGGAGCTAGCCGGGATCGAACCGGCGACCTCTTGCATGCCATGCAAGCGCTCTCCCAGCTGAGCTATAGCCCCACACGGGAGCCGCGCACTCTAGGGATCCAAGCGTTACAAGTCAAGCCTATAGGACCTGCATTCAAGCTACGGAAGTGCAAAGGAGGGCCGTGTCGTTCACGCAGGGTACCGTTCTCGCTCTTGGGCCAACGCCACCACCCACGTTCCCGCAAGCGAGATCGCGAACGCGTCCGTCTGCTAGCGTGATTGTGTAGCTCCGTCGCTGTTCAGCGACATCGCGATTATTCTTTCAAATCAGATACTTAGCGTCGAAAACACGTTGCGGCGCGGGCTGGCTGTCCGCAAATTGCGACTGACTGGAAGCAGCAGGGCCTCAGGCGGATGATCTTTTGGCCATAACTCTTGGATTTTGCTAGCAATTATGTGCATGGCACGGAAATTGCTAAGGTCAGCGTCGACTTGGATTCCACGACTGACTACCGCGAGATCATGCAACATCGTCTGGGTTTGCTCCGTAGCTCAATTGTCGTTTGGCTCGCATCTCTTGTGCTGGCAGCATGCGGAGACGGTGGCGGCGGAGGGGGAAACCCAGCGAACGGAGGGCAGGCCGATACGCCGCCGCCGGCAGCAGGGGGCGGCGCCAATCGGCCACCGTCATCCTCGAACGCCATACCTACGATCAGCGGTCAGCCTGCGACGACCGTATTGGTTGGCCAGACTTACAGTTTTCAACCCGCGGCAAGCGATGCCGACGGCGATTCCTTGGCGTTTACCGTGACCGGCCTGCCGGAGTGGGCCACGTTCAATGCGAGCACGGGAAGAATCAGCGGCACGCCGAGTGCGGCAGACGTGGGCACGTATGAGGTCACGATTACGGTGTCCGACGGCAAGGCGACGGCCTCATTGGGCCCCTTCACGATCACGGTCGCACAGGTCGCGAGCGGTGCGGCGACATTGTCGTGGCTGCCCCCGACCGAGAACACCGATGGGAGTGCTCTCACCAACTTGGCCGGCTATGAGGTGCGTTATGGCCGTGACCGCAACAACCTGTCGAACAGCGTGCGAATCGATGATCCTTCGGTGACCGTCTACGTGATCGAGAATCTCACGAGCGGTACCTGGTACTTCGCTGTCGCTGCGATCAATAGCCAGGGCATCGCAAGCGAGCTCTCGAACATCGCCTCAAAGACGATCGCGTAAAGGCGCGGGCAAGCTCCAGCCGTGCGCCAGCCCCTGTGCGCGCCGTCAATCGGCGTGCATCTGGCTCTGGCAATAGTTCTCGATGCCGATGCGCTCGATCAAGCTGAGCTGGGTTTCGAGCCAATCGATGTGCTCTTCCTCGGATTTGAGGATGTCGAGAAACAGCTGGCGAGAAACGTAGTCCCCGACACTCTCGCACTCAGCGATCGCTTTGCGGAGGTCGGGATGGCCCTGCAGCTCCAGCTTCAGGTCGCACTCAAGCGCCTCTTTGACGTTTTCGCCGATCAACAGCTTGCCCAAATCCTGCAGGTTGGGCAGCCCACCGAGGAAGAGAATGCGCTCGATGAGCCGGTCGGCGTGCTTCATTTCATCGAGCGATTCCTTGTACGTATGCTCGCCGAGGCGCTTGAGGCCCCAGTTGTCGAACATGCGCGCGTGAAGAAAATACTGATTGATCGCGGTCAGTTCGTTTTTCAGAACGGTGTTCAGATGACGAATGACCGAAGCGCTGCCTTGCATCTCGAGCTCCGCTGAAACACGAAAGCCCGATCTTGGCCGACGCGCGCCGAGGGGGCAACAGTGGCGTCTGAGACGGGGGCTACGCGGCGACGCGAGACTCGGCCGCGCTGCGGTGGGCCTCGATGATATCGCGCGCGGTTTCCGCACAGGTACCGCAGCAGTTCGCTACAGGCAATCGCTTCTGCACTTCATCGAGGGAGGTGGCGCCGCGCTCTACGCACTCGCGGATCTGGCGATCGCTAATACCGTTACAGAGGCAAACGTACATGGCGATTTAGGATGTGCTGCTCGGCGCAATCAGAATACAAATGCGAATGATTGTCAATTGCTGCTTGGCCGACTCGTCGTGAGCTCGTCTTGCGGTAAGCTGTGACCGCCTTCACGGGCCGTGACAGGGAAACGACTAGACTTAAAATCCATTTCGATGGACTGCTGGTCGGTCCAGCGTAACTACTACTCTCGCTTTCAAGAATCCATCGTGGCCGAAGGGCTCGTCGGACGAGCGCGCCTGGGTATTGCCGTACCTCAAGCGGGAGAAAAGGGAACAGAGGCTCTGTGGCGATTCGCATTTTTCGACATTATTGGCAGCTCCCCCTTGCATTACTTGCCCTGGTCGAGACGGTTCTCTTCTTTGCTTCGCCTTGGATAGCGGCATTTCTCGCCCGGCTTGCGGGCTTACCTGCAGAGCCGTCCGAGGTGGGTTTAGGCAAGGGCATGCTGTTCGCAGCCGTGCTGTTCATCGGCATGGCTTCGACCGGGCTGTACAACGCTCGCCAGCGCTCGCGCCTCGCCGGCGTGCTCGCACGTGTGGCGGCGAGCGTTCTGGGCGGCGCGATGTTGATTGCGATTCTCGCCTATCTCATCCCAGCGCTGAGTATCAGCCGCGCAGAGCTCCTATTGAGCTCGACGGTAGCCTTTGCCGGCTCTTTCATCATTCGCACAACGTTCGAGAAGCTCGTCGACGAAGATATCTTCAAGCGTCGCGTTCTGGTCTACGGCGCTGGACGCCGAGCCGGAAGCATTGCGACGTTGCGCCGCCGCGCCGATCGCCGGGGGTTCATCATCGTGGGTTACGTGCCCACGGAAGGTGACGAGCCCGGCCACGTTTCAGAGAAAGATCAGCTCAAGACGGATGCCGAATTGCTCCAGCTCTGTAAGGAGCGGGAGGTCGACGAGATCGTCGTGGCGATGGACGATCGACGGCGTCAGTTCCCGATGGATCAGCTGCTCGAGTGCCGCCTGGAAGGCGTCGAGATCACCGATCTGGTCACGTTTCTCGAGCGCGAGACGGGGAAGGTACGGCTCGATGTACTCAACCCGAGCTGGATGATTTTCTCCGAGGGCTTTCGTCAGGGCCGCATTCACAGCACGCTCGAGCGTACCTTCGACGTGATTGCAAGCCTCGTGCTGCTGGTCCTCACCCTGCCGATCATGATTCTGACGGCCATAGCGATCAAGGTGACCGAGGGCCCACGCGCTTCGATCTTCTATCGGCAGGTGAGAGTGGGGCAGTATGGCCGTCACTTTGAGCTGCTGAAGTTTCGCAGCATGCGAGAGGATGCCGAGAAGGACGGGAAACCGCGCTGGGCGGAGAAGAACGACTCTCGCGTCACACGTGTCGGGGCTTTCATCCGCATGACGCGCATCGATGAGCTACCGCAGATCATCAATGTGCTCCGCGGCGAAATGAGCTTCGTCGGGCCACGCCCCGAGCGTCCTGAGTTCGTGGAGCAGCTCAACGAGCGGATCCCGTATTACCGCGAACGACATACCATCAAGCCGGGCATCACGGGGTGGGCGCAGCTGTGTTACCCGTATGGATCGTCAGAGCGGGATGCCCTCGAGAAGCTGCAGTACGATCTGTATTACGTGAAGAACCACAGTCTGCTCTTCTATCTCGCCATTTTGGTGCAGACTGTCGAAGTCATCTTGTGGCGAAAGGGTGCGCGCTGAGGGCCTTGTGCCACGGAAGTTGCTGCGAACATGCCGGGTAATCGAGTAGCGGCTCGTGGACACAAGCAGCTTGACTACGTTTGGGACCATGAGCTACGGCGCGGCAGCATTTGCCTTTGCTGCGCTCACGGTCTTGATGGTGGTTAGCTGGCGCGGCGCGGCGCGTGGTCTTGCCCTGATCGCTGCAGCGGCGGTCACGGCGTGCTGGGGTGCGATCTTGGCGTTTGGCACCGGCCGAGACGCGCTATCCATGAGCGTCACAGTCATTGCGGAGACACTGCTCGACTGTACTTGGATCGCGGCGCTCGTCGTCCTGGGCGGCGCGGCCGTGAAGCGCCCAGTGCGCAACGCGGCAATCGCACTGTGCGTGCTGGTATGTCTCGTCATGATCTTGGCGTTAGCGGCGCTCGGACCCGGTGTGGCGCGCATCGATCAGGTGCGCGTGCTCTCTCTGAGCCAGCTACTCGTTTCCACCTGCGGCTTGGTGCTGCTCGAGCAGCTCTACCGCAACTCGACGCGTCCGGGGCGGAAGTCGATTCGGTACTTCACGGTCGGCGTCGCGCTCATGTTTGCGTACGACCTGTTCATGTACTCGCAGGCGGAGCTGATGAAAGGTGTCGCGCCCGAGACTTGGAGCGCGCGCGGAGCCTTGTTCGCCTTCGCCGTGCCGCTCATCGCGCAGTCCGCACAACGTACCCGCGATTGGTCGATCGACGTGTTCGTCTCGCGTCAGGTCGTGTTCTATACGAGCGCGTTCTTGCTGGCGGGAGCCTACGTAGTC
The DNA here is from genome assembly GCA_017577615.1 of Gammaproteobacteria bacterium. Lineage (GTDB taxonomy): Bacteria > Pseudomonadota > Gammaproteobacteria > Steroidobacterales > Steroidobacteraceae > Steroidobacter. The sequence continues at coordinate 14,628 of PKRE01000002.1, forward strand.
GTTGTCGCGGTGTGCGGGTACTACGTGCGCGAGCTCGGCGGCGAATGGGGACGCGTCGGCCAGCTGGTATTCTTTGCTGCGTCGGCGGTCGTTTTGGCGGGGTTGATGTCGTCTGCAACATTGCGCCGGCATGCGGCTGTCTTCATCAGCAAGCACTTCTACCGTAACAAGTACGACTACCGCCTCGAGTGGCTGCGTTTCATTCAGACGCTTTCCTCGATGGAAGAGGCGGATGTGCGCCGCACGGCGGTCCGTGCGATCGCGCAGATCTTCGATAGCCCTGGCGGCGTGCTGTTTCTGAGAGAAGATGGCGAGCATCGTTTCGTGCTGCGCGCCGCGTGGCCTGAGTCGCTCGACACACTGGCGATCCCTGAGGCTGTTCCAGCGAACGACGACCTGGCGGAGTTTCTCGTCCGCAAGCAGTGGATCGTCGATCTGCAGGAGCTGCGCGCTTCACCCGAGGTGTACGGCAACATCGCAGTGCCGCAATGGTTACTTGATACGCCGTCGCTGCGCATCGTCGCGCCGTTGCTGCAGCTCGACGAAGTGGTGGGATTCATTTGCCTCTGCGAACCGCCGCCTCCGTTCCAGCTTACCTACGAAGACCGCGACCTGTTGAAGACGGTCGGTCGCCACGTCGCCACCCACATTGCGCAGGACGACGCGAGTCGCAGGCTCGCAGAGAGTCGCCAGTTCGAAGCCTACAACCGCCTGACGGCCTTCATGATGCACGATCTAAAGAACTCGGTCGCGCAGCTCAAGTTGATCGTTGACAACTCGGTCCGCCACAAGCGCAATCCGGAGTTCGTCGACGATGCCATCGAGACCATTCGCAACACGGTCGAGCGCATGTCCAAGCTGATCGAACAGCTTCGCGGCCAACGCGCTGCGGAGGTGCTGGAAGCGGTCGATCTTGCCGCGACCGTTCACAAGGCGGCGCGTCGCTGCGCGGATCGCCGACCGCAGCCGCAGGTGAGTGTCATCGAAGACAGCGTGGTGATGGCCAATGAGGAAAGGTTGACCGCCGTGATCGAGCATCTTCTCCGCAATGCGCAAGACGCCACGTCAGAGACCGGTTCCATCATCGTAACGGTCGAGCGCACTGCGGCCGGGGCACGGGTGGCGGTGACGGATACGGGCTGCGGCATGGAGCCGGATTTCGTCCGCGACAGGTTGTTTCGGCCCTTCGATAGCACGAAGGGCTCGAAGGGAATGGGCATCGGCGCTTATCAGGTGCGGGAATACGTCCACTCGCTGGGCGGCAGTGTAGAAGTGCGGAGCACACCCGGGATCGGCACGACGTTTTCGTTTACGCTGCCGTGTGTCGAGCGTCCGCGGGCCTCGGCCGAGGAGCAAGAGGCAGCTCGCGTCTCCGACCGCAACTAGGGGCCACCATGCACAACAGCGAGAAACCAAGGCTGCTCATCGTCGAGGACGATCTGGGCTTGCAGAAGCAATTGAAATGGTGCTTCGACGGGTACGAAGTGCTCACCGCCACCACTCGCAACGAGGCCCTCGCTCAGCTGCGCCGTTTCGAGCCCCGCGTCGTGCTGCAGGATCTCGGCTTGCCTCCCGATCCAGAGGGTGTGGAGGAAGGCATGCACACGTTGCGAGACATCCTGTCGCTGGCCCCGCAGACGAAGGTGATCGTCGTCACCGGTCACAACGATCGCGACAATGCGGTGCGCGCCGTTTCACTAGGCGCTTACGACTTCTACCTCAAGCCGGTCGACACTGAGTCGCTGCGGCTCATCGTCAGCCGGGCGTTCTATATCTACGAGCTGGAAGAGGAAAACCGCAAGCTTCGAGAGGCGCAGTTTAGTGCGCCATTCGAGGGCTTGATTGCCACGGACGATGCGATGCTCAGAGTGTGTCGCATGGTGGAAAGGGTGGGGCCTACCGACGTCTCGGTGCTGATATGGGGCGAAAGTGGAACGGGTAAGGAGTTGATCGCGCGGGCCATTCACCGGCAGAGCTCGCGGCGCGAGAGACGCTTCGTGGCCATCAACTGTGCCGCCATTCCGGAACACGTGCTCGACAGCGAGCTGTTCGGTTCGGCGAAAGGTGACGTCCAGGACTCCCACGAACAGACGATCGGCAAGCTGGTGCTCGCCTCGGGCGGCACGGTGTTCCTCGACGAGATCGGGGAGATGCCACTTGCGCTGCAAGCCAAGCTGCTCAGATTCTTGCAGGATCGCGTGATCGAGCGCGCTGGCCGTGACGAGTCGCTCGCGGCGGATGTGCGCATCATCGCTGCTACGAGCAAGGATCTGCCGGCGCTCATCGCCGAGCAGGCATTCCGGCAGGATCTGTACTTTCGTCTGGGCGAAGTCACCATCAACGTGCCACCATTGCGCGAGCGACCGGGAGGCGCCACGGTGCTTGCACACGCAATGCTGCGGAAGTTCAGCGCCATCCACAGCAAGGGCAAGCCGAAGCGTGGCTTTACCCAGGACGCGCTCGCTGCTCTGGAGGCATACAGCTGGCCGGGAAACGTCCGCGAGCTCGAGAACAAAGTGAAAACGGCAATCATCATGGCCGAGGGCCCGCTCATCACGGCCGAGGATCTCGGGTTGCGGGAGGCCGGCAACGGCGAGCTGCTATTCAATCTCAGAGAGGTTCGTGGTCGTGCCGAGCGTCGTGCCATCCAACAGGCGCTCTCGATCACCGACGGCAATATCTCGCGAACCGCGGAGCTCCTCGGAGTCAGTCGTCCCACGTTGTACGACTTACTGAACAAGTACGGCATTCAGCATTAGGCCTGATATGCCGCCAGTGCCGGGGTCCCGTAGCCTGGGCCCGGCTGCGGTGGATCGTCTGACCGATCTGGAGACGACTACGCGAGTGCACGGCTCGCAGAGCGCGCGCAGCGTGCCTGGCAGGCTGCGGCGCGCGAATCGCCGGTTGCCTGCCGCCGGCTTGAAACATCCCCGAGAGACCCTAGCTCTGCAGCCCCCTCGCTGACGGCGAGGCGGCACCGAGCCGGCACGTGAACATAGACACATATGAGCTCATCCGCATGTGAGTCTTCTTGTGTTCTGCCACTGTGCAGCTGTCGCGCCGCCGGCATGGGCGCGTCATATGCGGCCGGCGTCTCTGCGGCCTCGGATGATGTGTGGACCGCGGAGGAGGGCGGGACGAAGACGTCCGGCTCCGGTCTCGTTGATAAATTTTTCGACAATTGCCGAATTTCGTCACGTTTTGCAGGGCGCGCTCAATGGGATTTCGATCCTTTCTGATAATCTTGCGGAACCTCGAGCTCAGCCTTGGAACTCTGACACTTCTAGTGACCCAGTCTTCGATGTCCACTCTCATAAGCAGGCTGTGATCCCATGTATCTCCGTTGCATAGGACTCGCATTACTCATCGCATGCTGCGTCGGCTGTGCTGCTGCGCAGGACGGCAGTGCCGCGGCAGGTCAGAGGTCCGAGACTCCGCCTCAGCAGACAGTCAGCCCCAACTATCTAATCGGGCCGGGCGATACACTTCAGGTGTTCGTCTGGCGCAACCCGGAGCTGACGGCCACCGTTCCGGTGCGACCGGATGGCAAGATCACCACGCCGCTCGTTCAAGACATGGTCGCGGTGGGGAAGACCCCGTCGCAGTTGGCGCGTGACATCGAGCAGGTGCTGGCCGAGTACATCCGCTCGCCCCAGGTGAACGTCATCGTCACCAACCCCGTCAGCACCTTCAGCCAGGTCAAGGTGATCGGGCAGGTCACCAACCCCCAATCGCTGCCGTACCGCGAGGGCATGCGCGTGCTGGATGCGGTGCTGGCAGCCGGCGGACTCGGACAGTTCGCTGCCGGCAATCGCGCAAAAATCGTCAGAAGGGTGAACGGCAAGGAAGTTGAGCTGCGCGTTCGTCTTGACGATCTCATCAATCGAGGCGACCTGAAGCACAACCTGGAGCTGCAACCAGGCGACGTGCTGGTAGTGCCTCAATCGTTCTTCTAGTCGCGACCATAACGATGCAAGCGCTGCTCGAAAAAATACTGGACGAGATCAAGGGTGCGTGGCGTTTTCGCCGCTACGCTCTCACGGTTGCATGGGTCATCTGTGTGCTCGGATGGCTCGTCGTGCTGTCTCTGAAGGACGTCTATCAGTCGCAGGCGCGCGTCAACGTCGACACTCGCACCGCTCTGCGCACGGTGGTGCAGGGGCTTGCCGTCGAGCAGGATGTCGAGTCCCAGCTCAATCTCGTCCGTCAGTCTCTGCTCGGGCGCGCGCATTTGGAGAAGGTGGCGAAAGCGGTAGGACTCGACGCCAACGCGCGCACGCCGCAGGAGATGGACGCAGTGCTTTCGGGGCTGGGGGAACGGATTCAGATCGAACTCGAACCGCCCACCGTTCGCGATCCTCGCATCCCGAACACCTTGTATCGCATTACGTATACGGATCACGATCGCGAGACGGCACTCAAGGTCGTCGACGTGCTACTCAACTCCTTTGTCGAAGGCACCATGGGAGGTGAGCGCTCGGGCACGAAGTCGGCTGAGCTTTTCTTGCGCGAGCAACTCGCGGAGTACGGCCGCAGGCTTGCCGAAGCTGAAGAGCGGCTCGCCGCGTTCAAGAAGGAGAACATCGGGCTGCTGCCGGGCAACGAGGGCGGGTACTTCCAACGATTGCAGTCGGAGATTCAGGAAGTCAAACGATTGGAGTCGGCCTTGGCAGTGGCCCTGAGCCGGCGCGAGGAATTGACCCGACAGCTCTCGGGTGAAGCGCCGTTTGTGCCGAGCGACTCGAGCCTTACTACGAGCGCGCCGGGTACACCGGCTGCGCAGGATACGGCGTCGCGGATCAAGGAAACGCAGGCACGTCTCGATGACTTGCTGTTGCGCTACACGGATAAACATCCTGATGTGATCGCAACGCGTGAGACGCTCGAGCAGCTCAAGGAACGACGAGCGCAGGAGCTTGCGGCGCTAAGGCGCGGCGATCCAAGTGCAGCTGCGCTAGCCGGCGCGTCGACGAATCCGATCTACCAGAACATTCAACTGCAGCTGAACCAGCTCGACGTCGAGATCGCTGCGCTGCGGGGACAGCTCGCAGATCACCGGCGCAATGAAGCCGAGTTGCGTCGCTTGCTCGACACGGCACCGGAAGTTGAGGCCGAGTACACCCGGCTGACCCGCGACTACGATGTCACGCGAGCCCAATACAATGCATTGCTCGAACGCTTGGAGCGTGCCCGCCTCTCGCAGGATGCAGAGCAGACCGGCGTGGTGAAGTTCAACATTGTCGACCCGCCGGCCGTCGGATTCTCTCCCGTTTTCCCACATCGCCCACTGTTCATCGTGGCCGTGTTCGTGGTGGCCTGCGGCGCTGGCTGTGCCGTGGCCTATCTCATGCATCTGTTCAAGCCGGTCTTTCCATCTGCGCGCGTCTTGGCAGACGTGACCGGTCTGACTGTGCTGGGCACCGTGTCTCGCACGTGGATGGATGAGTGGCGTGCGCAGATGCGGCGCAGCTTCCTCGGTTATACGGCTGCCTCGGGGCTATTGTTCGTGCTGCTCGTCGTCTTAGTGGTAGCGCAGCGGCCGGCCGCCCGCTTCATTCAGGGCATGCTGGGCTAGAGAAGGAGAAGCGATGAGTCTAGTCGAGCGAGCATTGAAGAAGATCCAAGAGTCGCGTGCGGGCGTATCGCCCAAGCTCGATGCGGACATCGCGTTTGCTTCCCGACCGGCAGCGCCCGTGGGCAGCGCGGCGATGCCAGAATCCGTAGAAGCGGCGCCTGCAGCTCCTACGACCCCGGCGCGTGTCGTGCATATCGACCGCGAAGCGTTGCGAGCGGCGCGTGTGCTGCCGCCGCCGCAGGAAGAGCGTGCGCTTGCACACGAGTACCGACACATCAAACGGCCGTTGATCGCACGGGCGCTCGGTCGAATGGGTGGAACGCCGATACCAAACGGCCACCTCATCATGGTGGCGAGTGCATTGCCTGGCGATGGCAAGACCTTTACCTGCATCAATCTCGCCTTTTCGATGGCGCTCGAGAAGGATCTGTCGGTCCTGCTGATCGACGGCGACGTTGCCAAGCCTCAGATCAGCGAACTCTTGGACCTGCGCTCCGAGCCTGGGCTCCTCGATGTCCTGCGCGACGACAGCCTGGATGTGGAATCGGTCATCCTTTCCACGGACGTGCCGAGATTGAGTGTTCTGCCTGCGGGACAGCAAACGGATGTGGCCACCGAGCTGCTGGCCAGCGCGCGCATGGAGGCGGTGCTCAGGCAGATCACTGCGCGCGATCCAAACCGCATCGTTCTGCTCGATTCGCCGCCCTTGCTTGCCACGAGCGAATCGCGCGTGCTCGCGTCCATAGCAGGTCAGATCGTGCTCGTCGTGCGAGCCAATCAAACCCCTCAACAAGCAGTTGTTGATGCGCTCGACCTCATAGAGGAGGGCAAGTCGATCGGCCTCGTGCTCAATCAGGCGACCGAGAATGTGCGGAAGGGATACTACGACTACTACGGTCAGTCTGCGAGCAACCAAGACTGATTCAACACAGCAACGGGGAGGAGCGAGATGACATTGGACAAGCTGCACTTTTGTGCGCTTGCTCGTGCGCTTGCGGCTTGTCTGGCAGGTGTTCTGTCATGCAGCCAGACGGCCCATGCGGAGCTCCAGTATGGCTTGGGCCTGGGCGTGGGATACACGGACAACGTACTGCGCGATCGAAGTGAGATCGACGAAACGATCGGCATCGCAAGCATCGATGCGGCCTGGTTGGAGCACACCAAACGCCTGGATGCGGACGTTACAGTGAACCTGTCTTACTTCGACTATCTAGACGAGACGGTCGATAGCGAATGGTACGGCACCGCAGATGGTGTGATCATTCTCGGGCTGGTTCCTGAAAGGTTCACATGGATTTTTCAGGACACGTTCGGCCAAGTTCAAGCCGATCCGTTTCAGCCGTCGACCCCGGAAACACGCGAGAACTTGAATTATTTCACCACCGGTCCGGACATCGTTCTGCGATTCGGGGCTTCCACATATCTGCAGATCTTCGGGCGTTATTCCACGGTCGACTACGAGCAGAGTCTGCTCGATGCCGAGCGCACGGGCGGTGGCTTCGTGCTCGGGCGTCGACTCTCCGGACTCGGCGAGCTCACGTTGACTGGCCTTGCGGAGGATGTGACCTTCGATGATCTGCCGGACCAGGACTTCGAACGTCAACATGTATTCTTAGGGTATGACGTTCGAGGAAGCCGCACAGAGTTTCGTTCTGAGCTCGGGTACACATGGCTCGAGCTGGAATCCGGCCGCAGAGGCGGCGCGCTGGCCAATATCGCGATTTCGCGACGAGTTTCACCTTCCTCGTCGCTGACGCTATCGTTCGGGACGCGCTTTACTGATGCGAGCGAGTCGATGCGCGGTGGTGCAGTTCGCGTCGGGAGAGGTGGCGAAATTACCGCCAGTGCGGACCCATTCGAGAATCGCTGGGCGGGACTCAGCTGGGATTACACAGGTAACCGGACGAACTTCGTCATCGGTGTGAGCTGGCAAGATGAAGACTACGAGCAACAGTCGGAATTCGATAGAACCCGCCTCGTCTACGAGGCGAGACTCACGCGCAGTTTCACGCCGACCATGGAAGCAGGCATCCGGGCCACTCGGACCGACGAGGAGTTCGACACGACGCAGTTCGAAGCAGATGAAACGCAGGTCGCGGTCGATGTCAACTGGCGCCTTGGTCGGGCGTTCGGCCTGACGCTGACGGTGGATCACACCACACGCAATGCAGTCGGCGAGCTGGGTGAGTTCGATGAGAATCGTGCGTATCTAATGCTGACCTACCGCCCGCGTGGCGGCAGCTTCGAGTTGATGCGTCCATGAGCTCGCTGCCGAACGCAATGACCATAGACGTGGAGGATTATTTTCACGTCTCTGCTCTCGCCGAGGTCATCAGCCGCAAGGATTGGGACAAGCTGGAGTATCGATGCGAGCGCAATACCGAACGGCTGCTCGAGCTGTTCAGCCAGACAGGCGTGCGCGCGACCTTCTTCGTGTTGGGATGGGTCGCCGAGCGGTCGCCAAGCCTGGTGCGAGCGATTGCTGCGGCTGGTCATGAGGTTGCGTGCCACGGCTTGAGCCACGAGCTGGTGTACCGGCAGACGCCGCAGGTGTTCAGAGAAGAAACTGCCCGCTCCAAGCACGTTCTTGAGGACATCATCGGTGCGCCGGTGCTCGGTTACCGGGCGGCGAGCTATTCGATCACGAAAGCGTCCCTTTGGGCGATCGACATTCTCTGCGAGCTGGGATTTCGCTACGACTCGAGTATCTTCCCCATCGCCCACGATCGCTACGGTATTCCTGGAGCATCGCGTCACCCCGGATTGCTGCGGGCGCCGAGCGGCGGAACGATCATAGAGTTCCCGCTGTCCACCGCGAAGGTGCTGGGGCGAGTCGTGCCAGTGGCGGGCGGCGGTTATTTCCGCCTCTTGCCCTATTGGTTCACAAAATGGGCGCTCGGATCGATCAATCGTACCGAGAAGGTGCCGTTCATTTTCTATCTCCATCCGTGGGAAATCGATCCGGAGCAGCCGCGTTTCAGGGAGGCAAGCTGGCTGTCCCGCTTCCGCCACTACACCAATCTCGATGTGTGCGAGGAGCGATTGCGGCAGCTCTTGAAGGATTTTCAGTTCACCACCGTACGTGAGGTGCTCCAGCCGCACCTGGAGCAGGCACCACAGCTGCATGTTGTGTCGGCTGTCGTGTAGTGCGCTGCTGCAGAAGCGCTTGCCGCGCCTCGAGGTTGCGCCGACCGGTAACGGGGTCACACCCAACCGGCCTTCAGTCTGCGAGAATTGGTTTTTGTTCGATCGAGCACGCGCGCTGACGACCTATGTGTGGAATTGCAGGCCTGTATCATGCATCGGGCGCGACGCCCGATCTCGAGGTACTGCGGCGCATGGTCGCGGCGCTCGAGCACCGCGGTCCTGATGGCACCGGCTTTCATGTCGAGCAGGGAGTCGGTCTCGGACATGCTCGTTTGAGCATCATCGATCTGAGCCGTGGCGCTCAGCCTATCCATAACGAAACCAAGGACGTTTGGATCACTTACAACGGCGAGGTCTTCAATTACGTGGAGCTTCGCCGGATGCTCGAGGCGCGTGGGCATCGGTTTTATACGAGCACGGACACCGAGGTCATCGTGCATCTCTACGAGGAGCTCGGTGACCGCTTCTTGGAGGAGTTGAACGGTCAGTTTGCGTTTGCACTCTGGGATCGTCGCCGCAAGCGCCTCGTGCTCGTCCGAGACCGCGCTGGGATCCTGCCCCTTTATTACGCCCGCATTGGTGACGACTTCATCTTCGCTTCCGAGGTCAAGGCCATTCTCGCCAGTGGGTATGTCGACGCAGCGCTGGATGCAAACGGCCTCGATGAGCTGATGACGTTTTGGGCGCCGGTGGCACCGCGAACCGTGTTTCGCGGCATCAATCAGCTCGGCCCTGGCGAAGTGTTGATCTTGGAGGAAGGTCGAGAAACGCGCCGCCCCTATTGGCGTTGGCAGTTTCCGGCGGCGGGAGAGCACCGGCGCGGCGACGAGCGGGCCTTGCGGGACGAGCTCTCGGCACTGCTCGGCGACGCGATCGCCATACGGCTGCGAGCGGATGTACCGGTAGGTGCCTATCTCTCGGGCGGGTTGGACTCGTCGTCTCTGGTCGCACTGCTGAAGGAACGCCTGCCACACACGCTGCAGACGTTCTCCATCGGTTTCGACGATGCTGGTCTCGACGAGAGCACGCACCAGCGCACGGTCGTCGATCATTTGCGCACGACACATCACCACGTGCAGTGCACGCTAAGCGATATTGCACGCGTGTTTCCCAAGACGATTCGCCATAGCGAAAGCCCGGTGCTCAGGACGGCGCCAGCACCGATGCATTTGCTGTCCGGGCTCGTGCGCGACTCGGCCGTGAAGGTCGTGTTGACCGGTGAGGGCGCCGACGAGGTCTTGGGGGGCTACGACATCTTCAAGGAGGCGAAAGTCAGGCAGTTCTGGGCACGGCAACCGCACTCTGCGTGGCGTCCGGCGTTGCTGAAGCGGCTCTACCCCTACTTGGATTTGACCTCGGCTCAGAGCGCTGCGTACCTGAAAGAATTCTTCGGTGTCGGGCTCGAGCGGCCGGACGATCCGTGCTTCTCTCATCTGCCGCGATGGGCCACCACTGCGCAATGTAAGCTGTTCTGGGCCGAAGACTTCAGAAGAACGGTGGAAGGATCGGCAGTGGAGCGCCTACGTTCGTCGCTGCCGGCAGACATGCACCGCTGGCATCCGTTCAACCGAGCCGAGTATCTCGAAAGCAAGACGCTGCTGGCGAGCTACCTCCTTTCGTCGCAGGGCGACCGAATGTTGATGGCGAACTCGGTGGAGGGGCGGTTCCCGTTCTTGGACCATCGCTTGATCGAATTCGCGAATCGCTTGCATCCCAGCTACAAGATGCGTGTGTTGCGCGAAAAGCACCTCCTGAAGGAAGCGATGAAGGAACGCCTACCAAGCAGCATCATCGAGCGGCACAAGCAGCCGTATCGTGCGCCCGACGCCGCTGCATTTCTCGGACCGTCAGCTCCCGACTATGTGCGCGAGCTGATGAGCAAGTCGACCTTGGCCAGGTACGGCTATTTCGATCCCGAGAAAGTGACTCGGCTCGTGGCCAAGCTACAGCGGGCGCGGATACCGGCTGCGCGCGACAACATGGCGTTCGTGGGCATCTTGTCCACTCAACTGTGGCATGCGCAGTTCGTAGAGGGTGTGTCGATAAATTAGAGAACTTTGCGGGTATTCATCGGCAATGTCACGAGAGGATTACACCATCATGGCGGACGATTTGCGCGAGCAAATTCGCGCTTTCATTCTGGAGAACTATCTCTTTACGTCGGATCCCGATGCGCTAGGGCTGGATGACTCGTTGCTCGGGCGCGGTATCGTCGACTCCACAGGAATGCTGGAGATCATTTTCTTCATCGAAGAGCAGCTCGGAGTGAAAGTCAAAGACGAGGAAATGATTCCAGACAATCTCGACTCCGTGAACAAGATAACGAACTTCGTGCTTTCCAAGCGTCAAGCAGCCTGAAAGAGTATGAGCACGTTGCTTCTCGAAGCGTTGCGCAACAGCGCAGCGCGGAATCCCGGCGCGCCTGCGATTGTGTGGCGCAACACCAAGTGGTCGTACGCGGATCTAGTTTCGGCGGCCGCTCGGGTCAGCAACGTGCTCGCCGCGCGGGGTGTCCAGTCGGGCGCCCGTATTGCATTGCTCATGCGCAACTCGCCCCAGTACGTCGCCTGCTATTACGGGGTGCTGGGTGCAGGCTGCGCGGTTGTTGCGCTCAACTCTCACGAGCGTGCGAACGTGCTGGCGCGCCAGCTCGAGCACAGCGGTGCCGAGCTGCTCATTGCGGATCGCGATCACGTCGAGTTCGAGCCGCTGCGCCGTCTCGCCGCCGAGCAGGGCGTCGCGGTGATGCCGATCAGCCTCGGGGACGACGAACATTCTCAGTCGTTGTTTGCACAGGAGTTCGGTGCGAGCGAGCTCAGCTGGGCACCGGCGGCACCGCAGGATCTCGCGATGATCATCTATACCTCAGGCACGACCGGTCGTCCGAAAGGTGTCATGATCAGCCACGGCAACCTCGCCGCGAACACCGCCGCCATCATCGAGTATCTTGGCTTGCACTGCGGGGATCGTGGCCTGTGTGTGCTCCCATTTCACTTCTCGTACGGGAATTCGATGCTACATACGCATCTCGCGGCGGGAGCGACGCTGTTCATCGAAGACAATTTCGCATTTCCACAGGTGGTGTTGCGCCGCATGCAGGACGAGGCGGTCACCGGGTTTTCCGGCGTGCCATCGACGTTTGCGCTGCTGCTCGGGCGCTGTCGCCTGCAGGACTATGATCTGTCCTCGCTGCGTTACATCACGCAGGCCGGGGGCGCCATGCCCCGTCCCCTGATTCAGCGCCTGCGCACCGAGCTGCCATCGGCGCGCTTGTTCGTGATGTATGGGCAGACCGAAGCCACGGCACGACTCACCTACCTGGATCCGGCCGATCTCGATCGCAAGCTCGGTTCCGTCGGCAAGCCCGTCGCGGGTGTCGAAATTCAAGTCTGCGATGCCTCTGGACGTGAGTTGCCGCCCGGAGAGATCGGCGAGATACGCGCGCGCGGCCCAAACATCATGCTGGGATACTGGCGCGATCCGCAGGCCACACAACAAGTACTGCGGGATGGATGGCTGTATACCGGAGACTTGGGCCACAAGGACAACGAGGGTTTTCTGTATATCGACGGGCGCGCTGTCGAAATGATCAAGGTTGGTGCGTTCCGTGTGAGTCCACAGGAAGTCGAGGAGGTCATCGCCGCGTTGCCCGACGTGGAAGAGGTGGCGGTGACTGCGATTCCGGATGAGCTTCTCGGGCAGGCGATCAAGGCAGTCATCGTCCCGCGCGCTGGCAAGAAGCTAAACGTGCTTCAGATCAAGGCGCATTGCCGTGAGCATCTGGCCGCTTACAAGGTGCCAAAGGTCGTCGAGTTCGCAAGCTCGTTACCGCGCACTTCCTCGGGCAAGATTCAACGATTCAAATTGGCATAAGGGGTTGTCATGACGGTGCAAACGCAGGGTGCATTCACGGCACGTGTGCTCGATATCGACGCCGACAAGGTGATCGACCAGATTTGCACGCGCATGCGTGAAATCCTCGCACGAGACCTGTCTCGCAGAGGTTTCGTCATCGCGATGTCGGGCGGTATCGACAGCTCGGTATGCGCCGCGCTGGCGGTTCGCGCGGTGGGCAAGGATCGAGTCTATGGTCTCATGCTGCCGGAGCGCGATTCATCCGGATTCAGCACCGCCCGCGGACGACTTCTCGCCGAGCACTTGGGAATCAAGTATGAAGTGTTCGACATTGGCCCCACCTTGGCTGCTATCGGCTGTTATTCCTGGCGCGACGATGCGATTCGCCGCGTGTTCCCGGAGTATGGCGAAGGCTGGAAGAACAAGATCGTCATCAGCGGGGGGCTCGAGGGACGGCTCAATCATTTTCAGCTCGTGGTCCAGGCGCCGAACGGCGAGATCAAACAACAGCGTCTCGGCTTGCGCGAGTACTTGCAGATCGTTGCAGCAACGAACTTCAAACAGCGTATTCGCAAGACGGTGGAGTACTTTCATGCCGACCGACTGAACTATGCTGTCATCGGCACCCCGAATCGCCTCGAGTACGATCAAGGTTTCTTCGTGAAGAACGGGGATGGCAGCGCAGACATCAAGCCCATTGCGCACCTCTACAAGACCCAGGTATACGCCCTGGCTCGCCACATGAAGCTGCCCGAGGATATCTGCAACGCAACGCCAACGACCGATACGTACAGCCTCGCTCAAGGTCAGGACGAGTTCTATTTCGCCCTGCCGTATCAGAAGATGGATTTGGCGCTATGGGCCTATAACAACGGGCGCTCACCTGCAGAATTGGCCAGCGTCATCGGCATCTCCGAGGAGCAAGCGCAGCACGTATTCCGAGATATCAAGGCCAAGCGCCGCGCGACGAAGTACTTGCACTTGAGACCCTTGCTGGTCGAGGACGTAAAGGAGCTGGATTACTGACGCCGCTCAACGCGCGACGTTGCACCCGACAGTCTAGTCACCCGTGGAAGCGATCGTATTCTGGGCCTGTGCTTTCTTGATCGTGTATCCATACGCGATCTATCCGACTGTGCTCGTCTTGCTGAACAGGCTGCTTAAGCGGCGCGCTCATGTGGGAGATCCCGAGTACCTGCCGACGGTTTCGATCGTGTTGCCAGTGCACAACGAAGCGGTGCGCGTTGCTGAAAAAGTCAGAAACATTCTGTCCCTGGACTATCCGCTCGATAGACTGCAGATCCTCGTGGTCGGCGACGGCTGCACGGACGATTCGCTGCAGAGAGCCAAGGAAGCAGGGGGTGAGCACGTAACGGTCATCCCGCTTGCGGAAAGGGCAGGGAAGGCAGCGGCATTGAACGCGGGCGTCGCTCATGCCACCGGCGAGATCGTGGTGTTCACCGACGCGGGAATCCTCCTCGAGCCACAGTCACTACGGCACCTTGTCGCGCATTTTGCAGACCCTGCTGTCGGATGCGTGTCGGGTGAGGACTACATCGAAGGAACGGCAAGTGAAGGACTGTATGGTCGACTCGAGCTGTTGCTACGACGTGAAGAGGCGCTGCTGCACTCGATTGCGGGCGCGAGCGGTTGTTTCTACGCGCAGCGCAGAATGTTGTGTGAGCCGTTCAAGGCGGGCATGGCGCCAGATTTTCTTTCCGTCCTGAACACGGTGCGACTCGGGAAGCGAGCGCTGGCGGAGCCGGCCGCACGCGGCTCAATGACCGCGACCTCGAGCCAGCGAGCCGAGTTCACTCGCAAGGTGCGCACTTTCCTGCGCGGCTTGACGGCGCTGTTCGGTAACGCAACGTTGCTCAACCCTTTGAAGTATCCCGCCTTTAGCTTCATCTTGTGGTCGCACAAGCTCATGCGATGGTTCGCGCCGCTGGCGATGATCGGCTGCTTGGTGACGAGCTTCCTGCTAAGCGAGCAACCCCTTTATCTCTCTCTGTTCATCGCCCAAGTCGCGCTCTACGGCGCTGCCATTGCGGGGCTGCGCTTCCCGACGCTGGCCGAGCGGCTGAGCATTGTGCGGTTGAGCGCATTCTTCCTGCTGGTCAATGCGGCAGCGTTGAAGGCGCTGACCCTCTGGGCGCTTGGCACGCGAATAGAGGTGTGGCAGCCGACGCGACGGCCGCACTAGTGGCAGACATTGGCGACGAGCATGAACGCTTCTGTGGTTCCAGACGAAGCAAGACGAAGGGCGCGGTTACCGATTCGCGTGCTGCATCTACGCGACTCGCCATGGGTCGACGGTCCGGGCCGCACCATACTCGAGACGGGGAGTCACCTGGATCCGAACCGCGTCGAGTATCACATCGGTGTGCTGGTGTCCGACGAACGGGGCCAGCACCCGCTGGTCGACGCTGCGCGAGCCCGAGGCCTGAGCGTGTTGGCGTTACCGGATCCAGGCGGATTCGGCGGCTCGCTCGTGCGTCGAGTCATCGATGCGATCGATCGATTGCAGATCGACATCGTCCACACAAGCGAGTTTCGTACCAATCTGATCGCGAAGCTTTGTTCTAGGAAGCGCCGGTTCGTGCACGTGGCCACCGCTCACGGCTGGATCGCGAACACGCTGAAACGTCGCTTGGTGCGCTTCGCCGACAAGTTTCTGCTCGGCCGGTGCGATCACGTCGTGCTCGTTTCGGAAGCGACGCGAAGGCTGGTGCCACGTTGGTGGCTCCCGGATGCGCGGGCGACCGTGCTGCATAATGCGCTTGTGCTCGGGGCCTACGGTCGAGACGTCGTCACCGCACCGAGGAAAGCGGTCGATACGAGAGGGGAGGTCGTATTGCTCAACGTGGGACGTCTCTCGCCGGAGAAAGGGCAAGAGATGTTGCTGCGCGCGTTGCATGCCCTCACGCCGAAATGGCCAAATGTGCGTCTCAAGTTCGCCGGAATCGGCCCACTCGAGGCACACCTGAAATCCATTGCGCAAGAGCTTGGCTTGGCGGATAGAGTGGAGTTCCTGGGGTTCGTCAAGGACATGCCCAAGCTTTACGCGGAGGTCGACCTCGTCGTCCAGAGCTCGTACACGGAAGGTCTTCCCAACGTCATTCTCGAGGCCGCTTACTTGCGCGTGCCGATCGTGGCGACTGCCGTAGGCGGCACGGCGGAAGTCGTGCGGCACGGATACTCGGCGTGGTTGATTGAGCCGCGGCTCGAGGCGTTGATCGGGGGAATCGATGCGTTCCTATCGAACCCGGCGATGTTCGTGCATTATGCCGAACGGGCGCATGCGGACATCGTCGAGCGCTTCTCGTTCGACGCACGGACCGAGCGGCTGACACAGCTATACGAGTCGCTGCTTGCGAGAACACGACCGTGAGACCACGCAAACGAGAGCTCACACCGGAAGAGGCGGAGAAGCGCACCAGAATCCTGTATTGGTGGCTGCTCGTCGTCATCTTCTTCGAGTATGCCCGCCCGGCAGCGTATTTCGCGCCACTGCGCATTCTTCCGCTGAACAGCCTGCTGCCGCTGTCTCTCTTGATGGTGACGTTCTTTGCGCGTGGGCTGCGGCCATGGACAAAGATCTTCGAGGACAGCCTCACGAAGTGGCTGTTCATCTATGTCGGCGCCGTCTTTCTGTCCATGATGTGGGCGAGCGTGCAAATGTACGCCTTCAACATCTTCAAGACGGTGCTCGGCTATCTTTTCATCTTCATCATGATTGCGCGCATCGTGACGACCCGTCAGCGCCTGTACGGCGTGTTCGGCACGCTGATCGTCGCGCACTTGTTCTTGATCGTGATGAATCCGGCGATCGTGCTCAATCCAGCGGAACGCAACTACATCGTCGGAGGTACGTTCCTGGGCGACGGTAACGACTTCGCGCTGTCGCTGTGCATCCTGCTGGGATTGAGCGTTCAGCTCGCGAACGCTGCCGAATCCAAGAGGAAGAAGATATTTTATTGGGGCGTCCTCGGGATCCTGGTGCTAGCTGTCATCGGTACGCAGTCGCGCGGCGGAACGCTAGGGATGGCGGCTGTGTTCGGCTACTTGTGGTGGCGAAGCCCGCGTAAGGGGCTCGGCGTCCTCGCGATTGGAATCGCTGTCGTCGGAATCTTGCTGTATGCGCCCGATGTGTACTTCGAGCGGATGAGAACCATCGTCAATCCGCAGCAGGAAAGCTCGGCGGAAGGGCGTCTTCAAGCCTGGAGAGCGGGCATCAACATGGCGCTCGATAATGCGCTCGGCGTCGGGGCAGGCAACTTCCCGCACGCATTTCCGAAGTACCGCTCTGCTACCGCGCCGGTACGGTGGATGACCGCACACTCCATGTATTTCTTGATCTTGGGTGAGCTCGGTTTCCTGGGTTTGCTGTTGCTGTTGAGGCTCGTATTCGGTAATGCGCTCGCGAACGCGAAGTTACGCGAACGCATCGCGCAGGAGCAGATCGATCCAGCACAACGGGATGCAAGCATTCGCCTGCTGAACAATACGAACGCCAGCGTCGCTGGCTTTGCCGTTGCCGGGGCGTTTCTCTCAGTCGCCTACTACCCGCATGTGTTCGTGCTCGGCGCCTTGCTGCTATGCGCTCGTTCGATGGTGGCTGAGTCCGCAGGCTTGAGCCTGGCAACCGCGAAGGCGCGTCTGCCTGCGAGGCGGCGTGCGCTTGCTCATGAAGGCGAAGCCCGACCTGTACAGAGTTTTTCCTCGAGCAGGCGCGCTGCTTCTCGCTAAGTCTGCGGGTTGTCAGCCCTACGCACAGGGTCGCTCGGCAAGCGGCTGACGAAAGTCCAGCGAGTCTTCGCGCGACGCTACGGGCAGCGGCCGCACGGCAGCGCGTCGAATCTCTTCCCAGAGGAAGGGCAACAAGAACCAGGCGATGATCCACGGCGAGTACGCTTGTAACCAGCGCAGGAAGCTCATGCCGAGTCCTGGGACGTAAGACTCCACGGAGGGCGGCAGGAACAGGAAGACGGCGAGCAAGGGTACACTCGGTCCGATCTTGACGTGTCGAAGCACGAATAGCGTGGGGATCAACAGAAGGATGTAGGTGTAGTCTTTGACCCTCGGCATGGTCAACGTGAATAGCACGCAAGCGAAGTAGATCAGCAGCTTGGGATCGACCGAGCTGAGGCGTTCTTTGTACTTGAGCCATGCAAATAACACGGCGATTCCGACGGCTGCTACGTACAGGAGATAGACTGAATTCACGAAGGTGGCCGTGAGCGGGACGCCCAAGCTGGCAAGAAAGGCAGCCGCGTCGCGCAACATGGCAAGGCTGCAAGGATTGATCTCGCCGCGCTCATCAAGGTTTGGATTGCTCGAGCCCAACGCCCGCAAATACTGCTCGCTCATTTCCGGCATGAGCACGTAGTTAAGCGCAAGGAGTACGGTGAACAGTGCTAGCGATGCCACGAAGGGCCGCCAGCTTCGCGCTGGTCCGCAAATTAACAGCAAACCCAAGAACACGACGGGCATGAGCTTTGCTTGAGCCGTCACCGCAATGATGGCTCCCGCAACATAAGGGCGCTGTATCAGGATGCAGTAAAAGGCAGCCCAGAGGCCAAGCTGCTCGAAGATGGCGATGTTGCCGGCGGTGATGTCGCGCAACAAGGCAGACTTGAACGCGAACAGGAAGAACAGCGCTAGAGGCCATTTCACGTGCAGACGCTCGAAATGACGATGCCACAAGAGCAGCAGCGCACCTAGGGCTCCCAGCTTGAGGACGAACCAGAGAAGGTGTGCCGTCGAATAGGGAAGATTCGATAGCGGCTTGAACACATAAAGCAGGAGTGGCGGATATAGGTACGACAACGCGGGTGGGATGGCGAGAGCCGGCGAATTCTTCTCGTAAGGATTTACGCCATTCTCGAGCGCAGCCGGTGCCGCATGGAACACCCGTAGATCCCATTGATACTGCTCGCCGATGGCGATCCGAACCAGCACCGCCGCAATGAGCGCCCACACGGCAACAGTGAAGAACGCCGATGCACGCGCCGTCAGTCTTTCCTTCGTCACAAGCATTCTGCAAGACGTCCCATCTGCTGCGGTGGGTCTACCCTGGATATCGTGCCGTCATGTAACGTGCCGGTCCGGCACCGCTCCCCCTGCGAATGCAACGTCGGATGGTATTCGAGACGAGAGACTGACGCGAGCCAGCATCAGAGCGAACGTCATCATACAGGCGGCTAGGAACAGGTAGGAGACACCGAAGTGCACATACCATCCCTTTTCACCGAACGAGGCCGGAGGCATCAGGATCGGGGGCAGTGTGAGCACGACGCCAACGAGCCCCAGCCGCGCGGACGATCGCGCGAGAGTGAGGCGCTCGCGCGCGGCCAAGAACAGCGCTGCTGGAACGAGGAGCCAGCAATAGTAGTGCGACCAGCTTAGCGGGCTGAGCACGCAAGACAGCACGAGCACCAGCGAGAATTCGATCGCCGTACGAGTCTGGAGCAGGTTGCTGGAGTGGGGATGAATAGCGGGACGCAGGACGACTGCCGTGAAAATGGCCAGAAGCGTCAGGCAGAGTACCGTGCTCAAGACTCGCACGGTCGAGGACAGCTCCACCGGGCTCCAATTCGTCAGGACGGTTGAGTCGAAGATCATTCGTCCGAGAAAAGCCCGAACCGATTGGACGTTGAACGCCAGTACCTGCCCAGTCGAATAGGGGGCAAGCACCTCCTCATACCAAGTCAAGTGCGCAGACCAGCCAAAAACCAACAAAGAAGACAAGACAACCGCCACGCACACCGTTGCTCCGCCGGCAAGCAGTTGCCATTGGCGACGGAGGATGGCGTACGCCCCAAACAAGAGCAATGGCAGCTTGATAATTGCGGCAAAGCCGAGCAAGGCGCCGGCGAGGAATTCGCGCCTGTGGCGTAGCGACAGCAGCGCCCCTACGAGCAGCAACAGCACGATATGGCTGGTGTTGCCCTCCTTGACGCTATTGTGCAAGGGCCCGCACGCGGCAAAGAGCAACAGCAGAAGCATTCGCTCGCGCCGCTGCAAGTCGAAGCAGACAGACAGCCCGTACCACGCAACGAGGATCGCCAGCAAGCCGAGCGCTGTGAATACGATATCGGCTCCCCGACTCGGGAGCATGGCCAGTGGCGCAAAGAGGTAGGCGACCACGGGCAGATTGACGAAACCGTCGACGCCGCGTTGCAGCTCGGCGATCAGCTCGGCGGGTCCGATGCTGACCGCTTGACCGGCACGAAAGTAGGCCGTGCGAAAGTCCTCCAGCACACGTGGAGGCTCCGATACAACAAACGTAAAGAAGGCGAGCACACCAACCGAGAGCAGTTGTGCCAACAGCCAATGCCTCGAAGAGGTGGCGCGGGGTGGCAGTGTGCTGATCAGGTACGCGCAGGCTGCCAGGAGCAGCCCGTGTAACAGATAAGCGTAACCGGCATCGATCGCCAGCTGGGGCACGTTCCCTATCCTACTGTGGGCTCAAGAGTTCATAAAAGAGCGTTTCAATTCTGGCTCAAGTAAGCGTCCGTCAAGCCTACGCTGTTCACACTTATACGAGCAGACGCTGGGCGAAACGCACGGTGTACCGTTCCGATGCCCACGACGTCCCAGCTGTAAGCTTTCTCGACGGCCGAAAGAGTGGTGGGCGAGATGTCAAAAGTGCTACCTATGGCCTCGAAGTCATAGGCCGGTCGCATGATAACCTCCCGCTCCTCCATGAGTGCGCGACAGCCGGCGGCTCGCGTGCATCAAAGGTTGCCCCATTGACCTGAAAGAACGAGGAAGCCCTGTTGGTCTCGCGTACTGTTGACGTGCGTAGTCTAGCAGCCCACGCGACTGGTGCGACGCAGGATCAAGTCGTGAGGTCTACGCTGCGCGGCTTTTGCCTCGCCTTGGCGGCGAGCCTGCTCATTGCGGGTATTTGCATACTGGGCCTCATGACGATGCGCGGTGAGTCATTGCGTCAGGCTGTGTCGGCGACCGCGGCACTGAAGGTTCGAAGCCTGCTGGATCCGGCCTCGACAGACTCTTGGAATGCAATGTGGAATGCGCAGCGCAGGTATGCCGCGAATCCAGAGGGCTCTCTTTATGACGTTTTCTTCTCCGGCGAGGCGAAATTTCAGTATCCGCCCACTGCCTTGTTTCTTTTCGACCTATTGCCCGATGCGGTGACGAACGCTCCTCATGCGCTCGACCGGGGGAGTACATTGCGACGCCTGCTGGACGCTGCATCGAGGGTAGCGGTCGTATTGACACTTCTGTTCAGTGCGCTCGCCGTAAAGGCTTTGCTCGAGCGGCTGGCAGGGCGCGATCTGCATCGTCTCGAAGCAGTGCTGATCTTGATCGGATGCAGTGCGTTGGGGATGACCTTCTATCCGCTCATTCGAGCGTATCAGCTGGGGCAAGTGCAGGTGTTCTTGGACTGCGCCGTTGCGCTCGCCGCCTTAGCTCTCGTCCGCGACAGGGTGTCGATTGCGGGCATCTGTTTGGGATTTTGCAGCTTGATCAAGCCGCAGTACACCATCGTGCTTGCCTGGGCGGTCATACGCAAGGAATGGCGTCTCGCACAAGGTATGTGCGCGGTGATCATACCGGCGTTGGCGTTCTCGTTGGCGAGGTATGGTCTGAACGACCACCTCGATTATCTGAGAGTCCTCAACCACTTATCTCGGTACGGCGAGGCATTCTGGGCGAATCAAAGCATCAATGGGCTTGTGCAGCGTGCGCTAGGGAATGCGAATCCGCTGCATTTCGATGCGCACGAGTTTCCGCCTTATCACCCGATCATTCATGCCATGACGCTCGTTGCATCGCTCGCATTCATGGTCGCTAGCCTTTTCGCGAAAGTCGCGGAGTCGGACAGCGTCACGAGTCGCCTGGTGTGTGTCGCTCTGGTGCTCACAGCGGCAACGATCGGATCGCCGATCGCGTGGGAGCATCACTATGGTGCGCTATTGCCCTACGTGTTGCTCGTGCTCCCCTTGTTGGTGCAGTGGAGACCTTGCGGGGCAGCGACGCTGCTTGTGTGGGCCGCGAGCTATTGCGCGATGGCGGTCATCTTCCTGCGACCGGAACTCATCTACGTGAGCCCAGCACGTAGTCTTCTTGGGATGCACATCTTCACGGGCGGACTTCTGCTCTTCGTCCTCTTGTTTGCCCTCATGACACAGATGCGCCGGTCTCAAACGGTGCGGCTAGGTGAGGGCGCTGCCTAGCGCCTCTGTCCGTGAGCTTCAGCACATCTGTCCTCGGAAACGGCGGCAGAGTTGCCCCTCGGAGCCCTTGACGCTCTCTTGGGCTTTTGTCAAAGGAAAACCCGGGCGCTCCACCATTAGGTAACAAGGCCCACATCGCGGGCAGGAACGCTGCGCGGCAGCGCGAGCGTGACGTCATGTCCGTGCTGTCAGGTTCTTCGACGGTGCGCCGCAGCTTGCGTGCCAAGGGCCACTCCATCACTATGAACGGCCAACTGGTTTGTCTAAGCCAGTCTGGACGGCTTGAGCGTGCAGGGGGCGGCCGTTCTTGGGTGTCAGCGTCGCACTGTCATCGATCCTATGAATAGGCATCTGATCACAGCATGGGGTGTGCTGCGGCTGCCCGCCGCGATCGTGCTCTGCTACGTGCTGAGAGAGCCGATCATAGACATCGTCGAGCAAATCTTCGACGTGGTTAGAGTGACGTTCCTTGTCATCGAAGTGGCAAGCACTCCCTTCGCGAGGCTCGTGCTAGCGCTCGTGTTGACTTGTTTACTGTTGGTGCTCGCACGCGCAGTCGCAAGAGTCAGTGCGAACGCGCGCTATTGGATATTGCTGGGTTGCGGGATCGTACTCTTCGGGGCCCTGTTTCATTTCACGACGACTTCGCCACGCTTGGCTGGGCTGCTGCTCCTGTTCTATGCGGCTAACCTCGTGCCGCTGTCATGGATCGACGGCACGCCGGGACGCGCGCAGTGGATGGACCGAGTCATGGTATTTGCGGTTGGGGCGGCCGAAGCGCTCACCTTTCGCCGATACATCGCCTGGTTGGCGCGGGAGGCAGGCTGGAGGAGGGTCGCGGATTGGGCACACAGTGATCGAGTCTCCACGCTGCTGCCGGCGTTTTTGCTCGTCTCCGTGGCTGCGGCTGTGCTGCTGAAGTCGACGTATCTGGTGGGATTCGAACAGTGGGCCCGCTCCAGTCCGGCAGTCCAGGTCATCCACAAGGGTGATTTCAATTGGATCGAACTGGACGAATCGGGGCGCTTTCTTTTTGTGGCAGGCCACGGCGTGCCTCGTCTAAGACGTTACGATCTCTGGAAGCAGGAACTGTCCTATATCGAGGCGGACGTCGATACAGGTGCAGGACAGTCGTTTGCTTACGATCCAGAGGCGCGAGAGCTCTACGTCTATCACGAGGGTGAACAGCAGTTGATCTACCTGGATGCAGACAGGCTCACAACGAAACGTGTCGTGCCTATTACAGAGCTGTCTCGCGGAGACGCCTGGATCGTTGTCGACAGAGAAACGGACACGTTGACGCTGGTGTCGGAAGAAGACCGACGCACTGGTTACTCGTTCTTGGTCTTGCGCCGGGCGGATGGAGCAGTTCTGGATAGACGACATGAAGATGCCGGCAACGTCATTCGTCATTTTCAGGAGCCGCTCCTCTATCTGAGCTACTTCAGACGCAGTAATCAGGTCAAGGCCTACGACCTGCGTAGCTTGCAGATCGTGGCAGAAACGCGCTCGGATAAAAGAGTGGACCGAATGCTCGTGCACGAGCGAACGGGCGAGCTGCTGGTCACCTCACCGCTCAAGTCTGAAATCGTCCGATACGACGCCAGCGCCTTGGCGGAACTTGGAAGATGGAAGTCGATTTTTGGCATCCGTGTCCTGGCATTGGACCAGGCCAGAAACCTCCTGCTGGGAGGTAGTCTGGCAACCGGTCAGCTTGCCGTGATCGATGCCTCAACGGGTCGAGTTTTGGATACGCACTATCTGGGTCCGTGGCTGCGCACCATAGCGGTCAATCCCGCTAACGGAGTCGCATATGTGTCCTCAAACGGCTCCCTCTACGCGGTGCACTTCGGCAGTGAGCGAAGGTTTTCACGCCGTTGACCTGCGTGGACACATTCCTCAACTCGACGGTGTGCGAGGGGCGGCCATCATTCTCGTTCTGCTGCACCACATCGCTCGGAGTCTGGAGCACGAATTTCGGTTGGATTCGGATTTATTGGAGTTGATGCAGTTCGGATGGTGCGGTGTCGATCTGTTCTTCGTTCTTTCCGGGTTCCTGATCACCGGCATTCTGTACGAGAGCAAGCTCAAGTCGCAGTACCTGCGGAATTTTTACGTGCGCCGCGTGCTGCGTATTTTTCCACTTTACTTCATGGCGCTCGCAGTGGTGCAGTTGCTGCGCCACACGTGGAGCCAGCCGAATCTCTTCGGCTATGGGGATCCCATTTGGATGTGGACCTACCTGACGAATGTGTATATCGCCGTGCAGGGCTTCGGCGCATTCGGCATGGTGGATCACTTCTGGTCGCTGGCTGTCGAGGAGCATTTCTATCTTGTCTGGCCATTCGCCGTGTTGATAGGTAACCGCCGTCAGCTCATGGCCCTGGCGACGGCAATTATTCTCATTGCGCTGAGCTCGCGAATCATCATTGCCTTGTATCAGGGGCCCGCGCAAATCCTGGAGGCCAAGTCGGCGATGCTGTACGTCCTTACGCCGCTGCGTATGGATTCCTTGGCACTGGGAGGGCTCATTGCACTCGCCGCTCGCGGCGAAGGAGGAATCAAGTGGTTGATCCCTCTTGCGCGAATGGCGCTGGTGGCGGCGCTGGTGGTCCTGAGTCTGGTGGTGCTGATTGCGAGGGGGCTCGACCACGATCATCCCCTCGTTCAGACAATCGGTTTGTCGGTGCTCGCGCTGGGATTCGGTGCCGTGCTCGTTCTTTCGATCGGGGCAGCGTTTCTCGCGCGAGTATTCGCGCACGGAGCGCTACGATGGTTTGGCAAGTACAGCTACGGGATGTATGTGTGGCATCCCATCATCTTCATTCTCGTTTGGCACAGTGATGTCGGTCGCGCATTACGAGGGGGTAACAGCGCACTGCACATCGTGGCGTCGACGGCCACTGCTCTGTCCATCACGCTGGTCGTCACGTTATTGAGCTTCCATTTGTGGGAGAAGAGATTCCTCACCCTCAAACGATACTTCGACAGCCCTTCCGCGGGCCCGACGCCCGAGGTCGAGAGGACGACAGTGACCGAGGCACAACAGATCACCCCATGCACAGACGCAGCAGCGCCTGCGGTCGGACAGACTGCGGCACTTGAGGTGGTGCAGGGCACGGTTCCCACGGAAGCA
The DNA here is from genome assembly GCA_017577615.1 of Gammaproteobacteria bacterium. Lineage (GTDB taxonomy): Bacteria > Pseudomonadota > Gammaproteobacteria > Steroidobacterales > Steroidobacteraceae > Steroidobacter. Next base: position 39,547 of record PKRE01000002.1, read on the forward strand.
GGTGGGACGATGACGGCTGCACAAGGGCGGTGAATGATTGCTCGTGGCACGCCGGTGACAAGCCAGCGCTAGGAGCGACCGAATAGCCACCGCTTCGTCTCGAGGAGCCAGGGACGAATGTCCTCGGCACGGGCGACCTCGTAGCGCGTGCCTGCCTGCCAGAAGCGAAGGAACTCCGCGAGGGTGCGCCATCGGCCTGGGTGTGAAGGCGGCAAGTTCAACCGTGCGGGGCTACGCAGTAACAACGCAATCATGGCGTCGACGTCACCCCAGAACCAGCGCGTGCGCACGCCTATACGGTAATTCTCCACTGGCGTGGGTCGTGCGCCGACGGCGAGATCGGCGGCCAAGGAAGGAAAGTCCACGCCCGCATCAATGGCCAGCTGTAACGAGCCCCAGAATCTGCCGTTGATCTCCATCAGGCGCAAGCTGCCATCGCGATTGTCCTGCTTGAACTCGACCATCGCTACGCCTCGCCACTGCAGCTCGCGAAGCAGGCGTGTTGCATGATCGAGCGCAACGGGATCGACGGGGATGCTCTCCGCGAGCACGCTGACGCCGCCGGAGGGCGGTTTTTCTCGAATTCGACGGTGGGAAAACCGCGCAATGACGCTGGCTTCGTCACAACAAATGAATACACCGACGCCCGGACCCTCTATGCGCTCTTGCAGCAGCACTGGGAAGAGAGCTTCAGGCAGTTGCGTCAACTTTGCCTGGAGCTCCTCGCGCGAGTGAGCGTAGGAAACACTCGTTGATAGCCAGCGATCCTCGCTCCATACGCGAGAGCGCGCTGGCTTGAGGACGACGGGGTACGACAGGCTCGCAGCCATGCTACCGAGCCCCGACGCGCGCTCGACAATCTCGGTTTTGGGCGTAGGCACGCCGATCCTTTGCGCGAGTCGAATGACGTGCGCCTTGTTCGCTGCGGCAGCTACCACGCTGGCAGGAGGGAAGGGGACACGCACGTGCGCAGGAAAGAGCTGTTGGTGCTCGGTGACCAACAGCGTCGTGATCTCCGTCATCGGCATGATCACGTCGATGGAGCGTTCCTGCAGGATGCGAGAGACGTCCGCAATGAATCGTTCCGGAGCCGTGTACGGACTTGCATATTTGTCGAACCCGGCGGAGTACTTCGAGACCGAGGCCAGCGACGGATGTCGTTCTCCAGCAGTGAACACAGTATGGCCACGCTTACCCAAGGCGCGCGTGGCGGCAAGAGCGGAGCGGTTGTCGCTGTCGGTTACGAGGATCCGCATCGCTTCGGTCAGAGCAGGCCGGCGACCCGGGCGAGAAAGGCAGACTCCGTGCTCGCGGAGCCTTCGTGGATATTCATGCGCGGCAGGCTCCAGAGATGGTGACCTGGTTCGACGTGCCCGCGTTCGGTCGTGTAGGCAACCCGGTACCCGGCGGCTTGTGCCTGGGCTGCGATCGCCGGCGTGAAGTCGCCGTTTGGATAGGCGAGATCTTCGGGGGGCTTGCCAAGGTGGCTCGTGAGAATCTCGCGGGAGCAGCGCAATTCGCGGGCCACTTCGTCATGTGCGAGCTTCGGCAGCGGGGTGTGTGACTGACAGTGCGAGCCGATCGTGATGAGGTCGCTTGCCGCAAGACGCGCTACCTCCGACCAGGACAAGAAACGATCGACCGATGCTGGCGAGCAGTCGAGGCCTGCCTCGTTGCAACGCATTTCCACCTCCTGCACCAGGCTGCGAATCTCGGCTGCGGGCTTGTTCTTCAGCGCCGTGACGAAGGCGCGGATGCGCAAGCGATGATCTGCGACTCCCGAGCCTGTCGGCAGTGAGATCCCAAGCGAGTCGAGGAGGCCCGCCAGCCCATGCGCCTCATGTGAGGCGACAAACAGCATGCGCGAGAGGTGTTCTTGCCAGAACGTGCGCGATGTTCCGATGAAGTCGGTGGCGAGAAAAATGAGCGCTGGTACCCGGAACTCTTCGAGGATGGGCAAGGCGTACTCGAGGTTGTCCCACCAGCCATCGTCGAATGTCACGAGGCACGCGCGCTCGGGCAGAGGCTCTTCATTTCGTAAGGCGGCCGCGAGCTGCGCCGCCGAGACCGGCTGGAAGCGCGATGACAGCAGCTGCATGTGCCGCCGAAACGTCTCCGGCGTGACGACGATGCCATCCGCCGAGAACGATTCTGCGCGCAAGGAGGCCGGCAGCACTCGGTGATACATCAGTACTACGGCGCGCCGGCGAAGCCGTCGACGCACGAGGGAATGCAGCACACCGGCCCGATATGCTGCACTGAGTGTCGAGTTCTTTATCAGTTGTTTGGCCTTCGCCAGCACCATCGTGCCCGCCTGATCGAGCGCTTGCCTTGAGCGCGATGTGAGATGAGTCCGGAAAGCGGCTTGGTCTTACGGCTACAATATACTGCTGCCGAAAGCGCGACTGCGATCATAGCAGCCCATAGTGACGGCAAGACGTGAAGATCTTAACAATCGCAGAGCATTATCCGAGCCCCTTCAAACCTTATCACGATACGCAGTTCGAGCGTTTCGTGCTCGATGGTCACGAATTGACGATTTGCGCGTTCGGCTATCACGAGGGCGAGCTCAATCCTGTCGTGCAGCGGCATGGTTTCCATCGGAAGACCACCTATTTGCCGCTGACACTCAAGGATCTTCGTTCGACTGCTCCTCGTGCCTTTGCAGCGCTGGTGAAGCACCCTTCGGCGTGCGGCAAGCGGATCGCAGCCGCAGTCAGCGCGCAAGCATCGTGGAAACGCAATTTGCTGGACGCCGTGCGGGCAGCATTGCTGCCGAGCGAAGCTCCCGACCTTTGCATCGTCCACAATCTCAGAGCGCTCATTCACGCACGGGTGTTGCGACGGCTTTATCCCGAAGCAGTGATCGCCTTCTACTACCACGGCAACGAGCTGCCCGGGGTACCAACCGCAGACCGCGAGCAGGTGGTGCAGGCGCTCGAGCCGGTCGATGTGATCTTTACCAACACTGAAAACTCGAAAGGGAAGGCCATCGAACGCGGCTGTGCACCGGATAAGGTGTACGTCTGTCCGGTGGGATTCAACTTGGATGACTTTCCTGATCCAGTCGATCGTGCCTACTTGAAGGGGGGACGGCTCAATGTCTTGATGGCAGGTCGTCTCGCGGAGGGGAAGGGCATGTTGATGGGGCTGCGTGCCTTTCAAGAGGTGACGCAAGAGTATGGGGTCGTTGCCAACCTGCGAATAGTGGGTGACGGCCCCGAGCGCGAGCAGATCAGCCGATTTATCCGGGAGAACGGCCTCCATGCGTCCGTGACCCTCCTCGGCCGGCAAACGCAGCAGAGGCTTCTGGAGGAGTATCGGGCGGCGGATGTGTTCGTGCTGCCGAGCATGAAAGCCGGCAACTGGGAGGAGAACCAAGCCTGCGTCGTGCAGGAGGCGATGCTCATGCGAGCCGTTGCGCTCGTGAGCCGCACGGGCGGAGTGCCGGAGTCGACTGCCCCCGAGATGCTCGCCTATTCCTTTGCCCCCGGTGATCTCGCAGGGCTGGTCGATGCGTTGCTGAGGGTTTCGCAGCTGGGAGAGGCCGAGCTGCGCGAGCTCGGCGCGAAAGGTCGCGCCTTCGCGGAACAACGCTACGACATCCGACGGCTCAATGCGGAGCTGATCGAGATCGCCATGCGCTGTGGTCCATCTCGGACGCACTAGGGCCATCACGATGGCAGCTTCCAAGATGCTCATCATGATCTCTTACGAGATCGGCATCGGTTTTGCGATCGGCCGACTCGTCAGCGCGTTCTACGAGATGGCCGTGCGCGTCACGGGTGATCCGCAGCGGGTGCATTTTTCGTTTGGGCGCATCGACGGCGGTCGCTGCGCCAGTCTTCCGGACGGTTTCGAGAACCTGCTCGAGTTTGACTATCGCAATCCCACTGACGTCTCGCTGGCGCGGTTTGGTGAATACATCGAGCGCCACGGTATCGACGCGATCTTCGCACTCGACTTGCCGGTTCAGGCCAAGTGCCTTTCTCTCGCGCGGCGTAAAGGAGTTCGCACGGTCTTCAGCTATTGGGGCGCGCCGATGAGCTCGCCGAATCGCGGTTTGAAGCTCGCGCTCAAGAAGCTCGAGGTCGCATTCCTGCGTCCAGCCAAGCCGGACTGGTTCATCTTCGAGTCGGAGGCAATGCGCAAGCTTGGCGTCTCCGGACGAGGTCTCGCGCATCGCAATACCATCGTCGTGCACACGGGCGTCGATGAGCAGCGGTTTCAACCGCGGCCCGAAGCGAGGGACTTGGTCTATCAGCGGTTTGCGATACCGCAAGATCGCAAGATCATTGTCTACATGGGACATCTGCATCGCCGGAAAGGCGTGCACGTGCTACTGCAAGCCGCCGAGCACATCCGTGCACAAATGGGTCGGGAGGACGTACACATTCTGTTCCTCGGAGACCGTACGGGCGAGGCGGACGCTTTTCGTGAGTTCTATTCTGCCGCGGCACCATACATCACCTTCGGTGGCTATCAGACCGACATCCCGGAGCTGTTGTCCGGTTGTTATGCGGGTTGTATCCCATCAACAGGGTGGGATTCGTTTCCGATGTCGTCGCTCGAGATGCAATCGTGCGGGTTGCCGGTCATCGTGAGTGATTTACAAGGCGTGCCCGAGACGGTGAAACGGGACGAAACGGGCTTCGTCGTGCCGGCCGGCGACGCGCAGGCGCTGGCACGTGCGATCGTCTCTCTGGTGGATGCGCCGCAGCGCAGAGAGCAGATGGCGGCGGCGGCTCGCGCACGCATCATCAATGGCTTCACGCGCCGGCATCAGGTCGACGCCTTGGTGGGGTGTGTGGCGTCGCGGCTGTGAAGACAGAGAATAGGCAACAGGGAATAGGGAGGGCAGGCGCGCGTACCGTCGCGGCTGCCTAACCTAAGCGCGGAGCGCATCGAAGACGAGTTGCCGCACGCGTGCCGGAAGATCCATCGGCGTGTACGGGTGCGTTGGCAGTGTCATGATCCGGCTTGCCACCTCCCGGGCGCCAGGGGTGTCGCGATCCTGCGGCTCGATGAGCGCGATGACTTCTGGCACATCGCTGAGCGCATTCGGATACGAGGCGGTGGCGCCGATGCCGGCAGACTGAAGCGTCCGCAAGATGACGGTCCGCTTTTCTGGCGGTACCAGCACGGGAAGGCGGGCGTACGCAGCTTCGGCAGCAGGGAGGAGCGCGATGGGCTCGATATCAGGCACGTCGCGCAGAGCTTCGCGCAGCGCCGCTGCGTTATGTCGGCGCGCGGCAGTCAATTCGGCAAGTCGCACGTAGAGGGACCGAGCGACGCGCGCGAGCGTATGGCTGTAGCGCGCGATCGGGTAGGAGTCATCGTAGATCGTGCGGCCCAGACCAAGGAAGGGTAACGCCTGCACGAGCCCGTAGGCGCGTGGATGGAGCAGCATGGCGTACGCAACCAGCTTGGCAGCCGTGAAGAGGGTGTGGCCAGCACGCGGCGGCGGTAATGCCGCTGTCACACGATCGATCTCATTGCACAACACGGGGTCGCTGGCGACGATGGCGCCTCCTTCCAAGCTGGTGATGTTCTTTCCCTTATCGAAGCTGTAGATCCCTGCGGTGCCGAAACCGCCCACCGGGCGACCGGCGTACGTGGCGCCGAGGGCTTGTGCTGCGTCATCCAGCATCAACACGCCATGCCGCTGTGCCCATTCTTCGATCTCGGACAGGGCATTGGGGACACCGTACAGATTCGCCGTGACGACGGCGAGCGTGCGGTCCGGATCCATGCCCTGCAGTCGATCCAGATCGAGGCTGAGAGTGCGGGGGTCGATATCGCACAAGCGTGGCCTCAGGCCCGCTCTGGCGACCGCAGCAGGGACCGAGTAGCAGGTGTAGGCGGGGATGATCACATCGGTGCGACGTCCCTCCGCACGGGCTTTGAAGGCTCGCAGAAGCACCGTCATGGCGGCACGGCCGGTGGATAGCAGCCAGGCTTGCGAGTGCTGGGCATGTGCGGCCAGGTGCTGAGCGAGCTCGTCGCCGGCCGGCGCGCGTGCGGGACGCGGGATCAACTGGAATAGATCTGCCAACCGGATCGGCGTTCCCGCTGGGGCAATGAAGGTCATGGTCGGGTCAGGGAATCAGGCGTGCAAGCGACGGGCCGATCGTGCGCGTGACGAAGAGTGGTAAGCGTCGCCACGCGTTGATGGCCAGGCGATACTTCGGGTTGTCTACGTTCAGCGCCGGCATCTCTCCGCCTCGTGGCCGATAGAAGTACCAATACAGCTGGGATGAGGTCGCGTTCCACTTCTTCTTGAAATCCTCTGCGCCCGAATCGGCAGTCGATCTTCCCAAGTGGTAGCGGCGGAAGCCGCGCAGACAGGCATCCCGAATCATCTCCCAGTAGAGAGCGTAGTTCGCTTGCAGAGCGCGGGCTTGCGGGATGCCGCCGGCCCACAAGCCTTCGACCGTGCCGTTAAAGTAGCCGTTGAAAGCCGTGGCGATCGGCTCGTCGCCGCGATAGCACACGAAGATGCGTGTGTAATCGGAGAGGTCGGCAAGAATGCGCTCGAAGTAGCTGCGGGCGTAAAGGGGAGTGCCGAGCGAACGCCAGGACTGCTCCATGAGCGCATAGAAGGTAGGCAACAGCTCGGCGTGACCCGAGCGCACTTGCAGGCCGTTCTTGTAGCTGCGTCGGACGTTTGTACGGTGCTTGGACGTGAAACTGTTCCAGAGCACATCCGGGTCGGCGTTGAGCTCGATAGTCATGCTGACCTTGCGCAACGACACGGGCCAATCGGTCTCGAGTGGGCGAACGCAGCGCAGCTCCATGTAGTCCGCACCGAGCTCATCGGCTTTGCATTTGGCGGCATGCAGCAGCGCACGGACGACCTCGTCGTCGCTGGCACATGGTCCGCCGAAATTGACGAACGGCAGGGAGCAGAGGATTCGGCCGAAGAGACGGCTACGTACAAACGTCAGCGGCAGCACGCCGACGATTTGGCCGTGTGCGCGCGCGGCAAGATAAACGCTCTCGTGGCCGAGGGCGCGCGCGTTGATCTCGCGCCATTCGTAGAGGTGATAGAAGGACCCGTCTTCGCGCGACGCGAGAAACGCGTTCCACTCGGCGCGGTCGTCGGCATCGACGATATCCAGCGCGAGCGCCTTACCGGGCTGCTCGAAATTCGGATCGCTTTGTGACGTCGAGGTCGAAACGGACATTACGCACAGCTCAAACTACGCATGAAGTGAAGAAATGCTCGGCCGATGACCTGGCGGCCTCGAGCGTTGAGGTGCCCACCGTCGTCGGTGTACTGCGGCAGCAGCGACGGCACACGTCCTTGCCGCAACGGCACATCACCATGAGGCATCGTGGATTCGAGACGGGCCAGATCGAAGATGGGCTCATCGCGGTAGTGCTCTCGCAGCCGGCGATTGAACTGCTCTCGAGCCCAATTCGCATCGATCTCTGGATGTCGATGTCCGAGCATGCGTCGCACGAAGGCATAGGGCCCGGAGGGCAGCCGGCGCAGCGGGATCGTGCAGTGAACTATCCGCACAGCGGGATATTTGTTCCGCGTGCGCTCGACGAACTCGCCGTATGCCCGGAACAGCTCGTTCGCTTGCTGCTCGGTGCGAACATCCACGTAGCAGAACTTCAGCATGACGGTATCGACGTGGTGGAACGCTCCGCCGCTCAGCAGGCTCTCGAACTCGGCAATCTTCGTTAGCGGCGCCTCGTTGCGCCCGACCCTCCGATGGACGAGGAGCCAGTCACCCGGATCGTCGTCCGGGTATTCGTCGGCGATCCGGGGCAGTGGCTCGTCGTCGATCTCGCGCAGGCCCCGCACGAGGTCCGCTCCCACCGATTGATGGCCAAAAAACATACGAAGCCGGACGACTGGGCCTGTCATGAGCAGCAAGGCGCCGATGCAGAATCTATGACCATTCTAAGCGATTGCGGACGGGCCTAACGTGACCTGGTTCTGTGTCACGAAATCAGCTTGCCGGCTTGGCAAGAGGTGGTTTTTCGCGTCGAATGTGTGTAATAAGACGCGGCCCCGAGAGCATGAACCACTATAACCGTGAATCCAGGTTTCTCAGCGCCTCCCATCAGCCTGCCGTAGCTGATGTCGCTCGTGCGGGCACATGTCTCGTGCCGGAGGTTGGCGCCCGGAGTAGCTCAATGATCAGAGCCATTCCCTTTCGCGAAGCCGTCGGCGACCAGGTCTTGGTGCAGGAGTGGGAGACCGGGATGCAGGCGACTGACAATCTCTACGCGATGTATCAATCGGTCGCCTGGATCTCCACCATGATGGATACCGGATCCGTGTCGCTGCTCATCGAGGAAACAGGCGCCGAGCACGGGCGCACTCGTCGCTGCATCCTACCGCTCGCTCCCACGTCGGTCCGGCTGAAGTTCCCGCTGAGCCGCAGTCTGCAACCGAGCTTTACGATTCGCTGCCTCGAGCTTCTCGGGGGAGAGCCGATCGGCGAAGTCGACTACGACACACTCCTCACGACCCTTGAAGCCATCTGGAAGGCACACCCTGGCATCGATGCGATCTACATGAAGTCGGTGACGCAATCCAGTCACCTTTGGGGCATTCTGGATCAGCGTGGCTGGCGGATAGGCGATACGCCGGTTTACAAGCCGGATGGGGAGCGACCGTTTCATTACTTGGTGCTACCCGAGTCGTTCGATGCCTATCTGGGACAGTTCAGAAAGAAGCAGCGGTACAACCTCAGGCGCCAAGTGCGTGTGTTGTCCGAAGCGCACGCGAACCGGCTCGAGCTGAACTGCCTCCGACAGGCACGAGATGTCGACGTGCTGATCGACAGCATCCATGCCATTACCGAACGGTCATGGAAGGCCGCAAAGCTGAGGCGTGCGATTCCGGAAGCGGTGGAGAAGCCCGCTGGGCTTGCGGCGCTGGCGGAGCAGGGACTCCTGCGGTCCTACGTGCTGACCGCCGATGGCACGCCATGCGCTTACGTGCTCGGTTATCTTTACAACGGCATCTATCACTACGCCAACATCGGATACGATGCCCGCTTCGCGCCTTACTCGCCTGGCAATGTGCTGCTGTTCCTGGTCATCGAAGACCTGATCAAGAACGCCCAGGCGAAGGTCATGAATTTCGGCATTTCCGACGCCGAGTACAAGCGCATCTTCGGGAATCGTCACATCAAAGATGCTTCCCTGCTGTTCATGCGCCCGAGCTTGAAGAACAGCCTACGTCGGGAGATCCATCGGGGATTCTCCAAGCTGAAGCAGACGGTCAAGCAGCTGGTGTCGACCAGAGCGCGGCGCACCGAGGATGCCGGGGACGAGTGACGCCTCAGTAGGCGTTCGCTTCGTGCCGCGCCCGGTCCCCGTTCGCCATTCCCTATTGCCCGGCCTCCGGAATGCGCAATTCTCGGATGACGATCCCTCCAATGACCGCAGCTTTGCGACTCTCGAAGCTCGCAAGCTCTTGCTGTAAGCGTTCACGTGGCCAACCCAGCTTGCGAAGCTGATCCCACGGCTTCGGGTCGTGGTCCCGATCGTAAAGTCTTGCCACGAAGACGCGATGGCCGGCGGCCAAGCGTGCCTGCACGAGCTCTCGAAGCTTCGAGATGTGCTCAGCATCGTTTGCGGGGCGCATGGCGGCGTTCATGAGATTGATCTGCTTGACCTGAGTGTCGCGCTCGTCAAGAGCGATCCAACGCGCATCATCCCAGCCCGGTATGAGCTCTAAGTCACCCGGCCGGAAGAGAGCACGATGGTCGCTCATGTAGCGGTCCACATCCTGGAAACGTAGCGGTGCAATTTCCTGGCTCGTGTTCAGCACCAGCAGAATCGGGACCGTGACGATGAGTAATGACTTGCGCTGGCCGCTTGTCCGCCCCGCTGGTTCTTCGCGTACGAAGAGCGCGAACAGAAGCCACACGACCGGCAGGTTCTGGAACCAGAATTGGTCGGAGGAATCGTTCCAATAGAAATTAAACGCATAATAGCCGGCCATCCATGCCAAAGAGACCCGGACCAGGGCGTCCGTTCTCCAGCGGCGAAACACCCAGGCGATGAGCACGGCGCATATGGCCATGATTGTCACGAGCAAGCCCGACCCGAGCGCGACCTGAGCGACGTTGACTTTGATCTCGAGCGGGGCGCCAAACACGACGCTCTTCAGGACGGTGCCGAGATAGCCGACCGACAGGAGATTGGTGAAGGTGTTGAGAACGAGCCTGGCCAGGCTGCTGAGCACATCGTCCAACGTCAATGACAAACCGTAGAGTGCGGCAGACGGGTTCTCCTCGCTCCCTTGATAGGCAAGCATCCACTCGACGAATCCGGTACCAGGGCTCGCGAAAAGATAGGCCAACAGGAAGAGCGGTGCCGCGACTCCCGCGGCAGCGGCAGCAACGGGCAGCGCTCTGTGCACGCCAGCCTTGAAGCTGTCCGCAGATGCGAGGAGGAACAAGACGATGGCAGCGCACAGGAACGCGTTATGGATTGTGACCGCGGTGGCAAGCCCGAGGGCGCTGCCCAGCATTATCGCGGAGCGCATCCTTGCTTGATTCGGGCGTGTCAAAATCTTCGACAGTTGCAAGAGCGCGAACATCAAGAGCGGCATCTGCAGCATGAAGAATTCTTCGCTAACCGCCATCGTCAGGAAGTTGCGCGACGCGAAGAGCCCAAGAACGCAGAGCAGGCGCACCATGCCCGAGCGGATACCGCTCTCCACCAGCACACAATGGAAGAGAAGCAAGGAGAGCACGGTTGTGATGCCGCTGATGAGCTTGAGCCCGGTCAGCGCTGGAAAGTCCGGGTCGATGACTCGCAATGCGAGCAGCCAGACCATTCCGACCGGATCCATGAGCAGGTGATTGGGGTTCCATACCCATTCGCCTGCGTCTATGTGCCGTGCGTATACTTGTCCGTCCCCGCTGGGAATGACTGTGGCAAACAGCCAAAGGTAGATTGCAGCCGCTAGTGCGATGAAGAAGCGCTCCGCCCTCAATGGTCGCGGAGTCGTTTCCGGTGCACCGTAGTCCCCAATCGGTAGTGCACGTGAGCTCATGGTGAATGATCGCGATCAGTGGCTTTGATCTGTGGCAACTCGTGACGCCGCCACAGGGTGGTGGGCTTTGGAGGATCCGTCAGGTTCCAGTATCGCAAGCGTGCTCCCGAGGTGTACAGTCTAGCGGACGGCGAGCTCTTTGAGTCGATGTGCAGATGAGAAGGGGGTGACCCCACTCCATGTTGCATGCTTTGCTGCAAGGGGGCGGTGGATTATGTATTGCGCCGCGTGTTCATATCGGCAGGGCTCACCCGCGCCACCTGCATCGAGGATTCTCCATGCGCGTCGCGGGCGCTCCCGCCCCACGCGTGCGGATGCGGAGGCTCGGCTCGGTTGCTCTCAGTTGGGGCGAGCTACGGCGACTTTCTTCGAGTGGATGATGTGGGCGCCTTAACCTGAGCTCGAGCCATGCCATCCGGATTAGTGAAGCACTATCGAGTCGAGTCGCGCATCGCCGCCCCGCACAGCGTGCGCGGTCCGAGCCATGAGCAAGATGAATAGCGAAACACTGATTTCGGTCGTCGTTCCGGCGTACAACGAGCAGGAAGTCCTGCCTGAGTTCCACCGGCGCACGACAGCAGTACTACGCGCCTTGTCATGTCAATGGGAAATCATCTATGTGAACGATGGCAGCACGGATGCAACGCTGCTCGTGCTCGATCAGCTCCGAAAGGCTGACGAGCATGTGGCGATCGTGGATCTGAGCCGTAACTTCGGCAAGGAAATAGCCCTGACCGCCGGGCTCGACCATGCCGCAGGCGATGCAGTCATCGTCATCGATGCCGATCTACAGGATCCGCCGGAGTTGATCCCCGAGCTGATACGTGTGTGGCAGGAGGGTGCCGATGTGGTTTACGCCAAACGTCGAGTCCGACGTGGCGAAAGCGTCATGAAGCGGACCACCGCGTATCTCTTTTATCGAGTCATGCAGAACGTCAGCCGTGTGCAGCTTCCTGAGGACACCGGCGACTTCCGTCTCTTGAGCCGTCGAGCGGTGGAAGCGCTGAAGCTCCTGCGGGAACAGCATCGCTTCATGAAGGGGCTGTTCACGTGGATCGGCTACAAGCAGGTCGCGGTACCGTACGACCGGGATGCCCGCTTCGCCGGGAAGACCAAGTGGAACTATTGGCGGCTGTGGAACTTCGCGTTGGAAGGGATTACGTCCTTCACCATCGCACCACTGCGCATCGCCACGTACCTCGGACTGATCACGGCGGCGGGCGCCTTTGCATACGGCGCCTTCATTGTGGTCCGAACGCTGCTCTACGGTAATCCGGTCGCCGGTTATCCCTCCTTGCTGACGACCATTCTGTTCCTGGGTGGGGTGCAGCTCACTGCCATCGGGATCCTCGGCGAATACGTCGGTCGCATCTTCAACGAAACCAAGAATAGGCCCCTCTACTTCGTCAACCGTTACGAAGCGGCTCGACAAGTGGCGCTGCCCCACACCGAAGAGAGCGAGGGTGCGCGATCGAGGGAACCGCAGTCCAGCAATCTCGCAGGCAAGGCCACGGCGGTCGAGCAGGAACGGTGTTGATTCGGCAGTTCCTGGCTTTCGCGTTCGTTGGAGCGATCGGTACGGGTGTCCATTACGCCGTGCTGATGCTGTTGGTGTACTCGCAATTAGCACCGGTCCCGTTTGCGACGACGATTGGCTTTGCTGCTGGTGCGGCGGTGAACTATACGCTCAACTATACGTTCACATTCGACAGTCGCCGGCCGCACTTACAGGCGGTCCCGATGTTCTTGACCGTTGCGGCGATCGGGGCGGTATTGAATGTCGTGATCGTCTGGGTGCTCGTCAGCGCGGCGGGGCTGCATTTCTTGCTGGCGCAAGTAGCCGCGACTGCGGTCGTGCTGCTGTGGAATTTCAGCGCCAATCGGGCTTGGACGTTCAAGGGGTCGAAAGGGCGGTAGGCCGCCCTTTCGACCAGCAGCAGGTTCAGCGCACTTCAACGCTCTGAGGCGGGGCGGGGCGAACCGTGTTCGTGAAGCCTTCAGGCGGGCCGATGCGCCGTGAATCGATCCTGAGCTCATCAATCATGAAGTAGTTCTCGGGATCGACTCGCAAGGTCGGTGCCATGTACCCACCGATGATGTCGATGAAGCTCCATCTGCCGCCTGGGCCGGAGTCGTCCATGGGTCGTTCCACATACAAGCCGCTCAGGCGCCCATCCTGGGTATCCACGTACAGGCGAATCATGCCCGTGCGCGTATTTGCCTCGAACTCGACGCAGATCCATTCGCGCTCGCGTGCGCCGCTCGAATTGCCGATCCGTAAACGATCCGTCCCGTCCGGCCAGAAGTCGCCCGCCTCATAGCGGCACACGGTACCGTCACAGGCACCCCAGGTTTCCCAACGATTCTCGCCGGATCCGACGTGGCGAGTGATGATCATCGGACGGCCGCGGTTACCGTCGCGATTGATGATTACGAGCTTGTTCCCTGGGCCGTAGGTGTTCCACGTGCTGCCGTGGTAGATGAGGAAGCGCACGTTGATTTGCTCTGGAATCTCCGGGAGACCGGACAGCATGAACCTGCCCAGCCCGGACATGCCCTCTACGGTGGGGGGCGTGAACTTCGCGGCGCCACCGCGCCAGCCACCATTCGGTACCCACGTGTGAGTCGCGCCTTGCGATAGCCAGATGAGATCTGAATAGTTGTTCGAGTCAAAAGTCTCGGTGAACGGCAACGAGCGTATGACGCGTTCGGCAGACGCCGGTGTCGCAATACCTAGGGCAGCGACCGCGAGTAGTGCGAGGCCAGTCGCGTGCAACCAACGCCATATCAATGCCCGTGAACGGACATGCCCCTCTTCAACCTGGTGCACCATCGTGCCTCCTCGTGCGAGAAATGTATGCTGAAGGAAGACCCGCATACCTGCGACTTGCTCGAGAGTCGAGCTATCGAATCGTGTTACTGGACTCTGGCGAGATTAGACATTCGAGAAGCGTAGCCGTTGGCTCCGGTCGTGAAAACTGTCGAATTACCACGACACTTGTTCCAGCCCCCTGGACGACCAGGCTACCAGGATAGGCGCTCCGGCAACCCCTAGATCCCTCGTCAGTCGATGTCTTAGCACGGAACTGCGACGGAGTGCTCAAATAGCCGCGCCGAACCCAGGATCGGCGGGTCTAGACAGCGGGAGAAGGCGGGTGTAGGAACGCTCGTATACGACCTGCAGCGCTCACCTTAGCTGCGAGCTACGAGAAACACTCCCGAGCAAATCAGCAGCACGCCCACAACGCGGCCGACGCTGACCGCATCCCCGGTGGCGGCGCCGATGACGAGCGTGACAGCAAAGCCCAGCCCGACCAGCGGATAGGCCTTGCTGACATCCCAATCGGCCAGCACGAGCAGCCAAACGATCGCGCCGGCTGCGTACAGGGCCAGCCCGAGGACAATGGCGGGCTGAAAGAGCAGCCCCAGGAACCGGGCGGGACTGGATGCTTCCAGCGTCAGCGCCCTTGCGGCCTCGCTCGACATGCCAGCTTTGAGGCAGAACTGTGCTGCGACCGACAGCAGCACGCTCGACAACGCGAGGATGAAGGTTCTCATTGCTCACCCGAGCTCGATGTAGTGGGCGATCAAAGTCACGGCGATCATCGCCGCAATGGTGAAACGACTGCCGAAGTCCTTCAATGCGAACACGAGCGGATCGTCGTGCATTTCGCCGCGGGCGGTCTTGATCCAGAGGCGCGAGATCCAGTACGTCAGCCCGATGAGCACAAGCCACATCAGTTGCGGTGTCTCATAGTCACGGCTGACTCCCATCGTGCTGATGAACATGGCGAACACGATGACGGAGCACAGACCCGCTCCCACGCCCATCGGCCAGAGAATCACCAGATCCGACACGCGGTAATTGCGCCCTCGGGCTGCGGTTTCCTCGGCGTCCCGCAAGGTCACCAGCTCCGAGCACCGTTTTACCAGCGCAAGGCTGAAGAAGATGAAAACAGAGAACAGCAACAACCAGGAGCTGGTTGTCACGCCGATGGCGAGGGCGCCGGCAAGGATGCGCAGCGTGTACAAGGATGCGAGAACCAGAACGTCGATCAGCATGACCTTCTTGAGCGTCCAGCTGTAGGCGCTGGTGACGACCAAGTAAGTAAGCAGGGCGAGAAGGAAGCGCGGTCCTACGGAGTGTGCAAGCAGCAGGGCGGCACACAACAGAGCTGTCGACGTCGCGACCGCTGTAGGGATCGTGATCTCGCCGCTCGCGAGCGGCCGCCTACTCTTGCGCGGATGAGCTCTGTCGTTGTCTAAGTCCAGCAGATCGTTGGCGAGATAGCTCGCCGATCCAGCGAGAGAAAAGCTCAGGAACGCGAGCACTGCAGTCAAGATCTCGCCGACCTGGTCGAAGGCGAACGCAGTGAGCAACGGCACGAACACGAGCACATTCTTGGTCCATTGATGGACACGCAGCGCGCGGGCCCACGTGAGGAGACTCGGACGCTGGACGGGGAACTCCCGCTCGACTGGCACAGTACGTCGTATCGTGTCCACGCCGACGGGATTACCAACGATCACGGCCGCTTTGCTGGCTTTCCAGACTTCCAGGTCGGAGATGCTGTCGCCGACATAGACAAAGTCATCGCCGACTCGCTCCCGGATCACCCGGAGCTTTTCTTTACCCTTCAAGTTGCGTTCGTCGGTGGCAATGACTTCGTCGAATAGGCCGACGCGCTTTGCGACCGCCTCTGCGATGCTCTTATGAGCGGCAGTCGCGAGGACGAGCTTGCGCCCTTCGGCTTTCTGCGCGCGAAGATAGTCGAGCAGCGGCTGGCGCAGTGGCAGCAGCTCCCCTGGGAACTCAATATGCCTGGCGATCTGAGCCTTGAAGAACGCGCGGCCCTTGGCCAGCCAGAAGGGCAACCTGAACGCATTGTGCAGCGATCGCTTGAGCAGCAGGACGATGGATTCGAGCAGCGTATCGCTCGGTGTCAGCGTTCCGTCGAGATCTACCACGAGGGGAGGACGCACATCGACGGGAGGCGGATGAGACGCGATGGGCGCGGTGTTCGACAGCACTGGAGGTTGACCTCTTGGTGGCTTGCAGCGCTCGCACTCTAGCATCACGGGGCTTTTCTGGATGCGAAATTCTCCATGTTTTTCAAATACTTCGATTGTCGGATTTTTTTACGATGCGAAGCTGCTGCGGCTGCCCAACTCATCCGAGAACGAAGGTGACCGACCGCATCGTCAGCGCGTGAGCGCCGATGCCGTGCACCATGCGGCGATGCAGCTTGCGGCGCCTGGTACCTGGATGAGCGATCGGCCAGAGACAGCCGCCGATGTGATGCAATTCACATTTCCGGGCGTCCAGCCAACCCGCGGGCGATGTTTACGGAAGCTGCTTCCAGACAGGTTGGAGTGCGTCGACTACCATGAGCTTCACTCCGCCACGAATGCTGCAGTTGTCTAGGCAGGAGCATGTCTTGTTTTGTCGACAGTTTCGCACTCGCAAGCATGGGGTTTATAACCTGCACTGCATTTGGTGCGGAGAGTCTCGCAGTGATACCCACTCTTGCCGCTTCTTGGACCATGCTCCGATGACGCGAGAGTCGCTCCGTCTGCCTTTGAGAGACAGTTTCATGGGAAAGATTGCCGTAATCCTAGCCAGCAGCCTCGTGTTCGCAGCTCAAGCATTGGCGGCAGCCACCGGCTTGCCGTTCAGGAGCGATTTCGAGAACAACAACTTCGACGAATGGGATGGCGGTCCGGATGAGACGATGACCATCACCAGTCAACAAGCATCATCCGGCCGTTATTCGGTGCAGGCCGTGATGACGCGTGGCCAGCCGACAGACAACTACAAAGATTACGTCTTCGGGGATCACCCACGCGTGCGTGGCACGCCCGTATCGAGCTCAGGGCTTTGGTTGGCGTACGACAGCAAGTTCGATGAGGGGTTTCAGTTCGGCCGGAACTCGGCTGTGCACAAGTCCGCGATCATCAACTTCGAGGACGAGAACGGACGACGTCGCTACCAGATCATCGTCAACGTCTTTAACTCGACCGGCGAGTACTTCCTAGAGCATCTCAAGTGGAACGCCGATCGTAGCTTTGGCGGTGCGCTCAATGGCCTGGAGCAACACATCGGCACCCCGGCCAAAGTGCGCCTGGGGCAGTGGGATCGAATCAAGCTCTTCATCAAGCCGAACACCCCGGGTCGCGCAGACGGCATTGTGCGGCTTTGGATCAACGGCGAGCTGAAGGTCGATCGGAACAATGTGCCGCTGCGCGAGGGGACGAACTACAACCCGAACAAGCTCATCATGTCGAACTACGTGACCGACACGACGACTTCCGGTATTCAGCGCTGGGACAATTTCTACTTGGGCGAAACAGATCCGGATGCCTCTACTGTTCGTCCGCGGCCGCCTGTGCTCGAGTCTGTGGAGTGATGCCCCCTCCCGTTCCCTCCCCCGCGTTGCGGGGGAGGGATTTTTTGCTTCTCGGATTCTCTTCCGCGTTGCGGGGGAGGGATTCTTTGCTCTCGATCCTCCCGCGCGGCGGGGGTGATTTTCTTGCTCTCGAATGCCTCCCCGCGTAACGGAAGGAATTTTGTTGCTTCTCGAATTCCTAGGCGTGGCTGGGAAGGATTTATTCTCGTCTCGAAGCGCTTAGCGCGGGATCACCTCGATGATCGACGTCGCTGCCCGTTGCCAGGAATGCACTTCCGCCAGCGACAGCGCTGCACGACACATCTGCTCGTAGCGCGAGTAGGGTACCTCGAGCGCTTCCAGCAAAGACGTTGCGAGCGCGTCCTCGCTCTCAGCGAGCCAGCCGTGTCTGCCGTGCTGGAACTCGATTCCCTCGATCGCTTCCGGCGTTCCGATGACTGGGAGCCCAACGGCTAGCGACTCCAGAATTTTGTTCTTCATCCCGGCGCCGAGGAACATTGGACAGATCGAAAAGCGTGATGCTCTCAGATACGGCTCAATTTGCGGGACGTCCCGTTCCAAACGAACGTTGGGGGTGGCCGCAGCTTGAGCAACCAGCTCGTCGCTCGGATTACGGCCAACGATCAGCAAGCGCAGATCCGGACGTCGTGCATGGATCACTGGCCAGATGCGCTGCAATAGGCGAGTGGCGGCATCGATGTTCGGCGGGAAATGCAACGTACCAAAAAAGACGATCTGCTTGGAATCGAATCGCTGCCTCAAGTCGCGCTCGAGATCCTCGGCCGCAAGCGATCGAACGCCGTTCGGGACGCAGGTGACCGATTGACCCGGCAGTGCTGCACGAATCTCCCGGCAGTCTCTTTCCGTGATGGCGAGCACGTGTACGTCGCGCGGCACCAGCCGCTGCTTGACACGGCGCACATAGAGCATCTGAAGGTGCAGGGAGAGTCGCTCCGACCACGATGCTGCGAGCGGCAACTGCGAGCGCAATGCGCGCAGCCGCGAATCGCAAAAATCACAGATGCGAACGGGTGCTCTGGATGCAGCACCGTAGAGCACGATCGCACTCATGTGCAGGTAGAACTCCGCATCGTACGAATCGCGGTCTTGCTCGAGCAGCGTCAGCAGCGAGGGATAGAAACGAAAGCCGTGGAGCTGGACGTTGCTCGGGCGAGGTACGACAAGCGCGCGGGCAAAACCCAGCAGGCTCTTTGGGGGTGTGGGCGCCGCAGCGGTATCGTTCGTCGATCTGATTCGAGCATGGGGTATCCGCTCGGCGAGCTTCCTGTCCGAGCCCGGCAAGAAGATCGTGACCTGTGCCTGCCGAGCCAGTTCGCTCAGCAGGTTGACGTAGCGCAGCGACCAGCCATTGTCGATTTGCTCGAAAGGCTCGTTGAGAACGACCCGAATGCGCATCAGAGTACCGCCGCCCGATTGGTGCTGTCCTGTGAGCGCCAGAACTCGCCTTGCAACATCGAAGTGATGTTCGCGCCGGGGCGCTTGAAGCCGTCTTTGCCGAAGTAAACGGCCATGAAGACGACGAAGTGCAATATCGTCAGTAGGCCAACGGCAATGAAGAAGGACACGAGGCTTTCAAACTCCACGAAGCGACGCAGACCGATCGCCCCAATCAGGAAGGGGACGGAGACCACTGCACAGCGCAGCACCACCGTCGTGTAGAAATCCCGTAGCCTGAGCTGTGCGGCATAGCAGGCATACCAAGGCAAGACCAATCCGGTGAGTATCAGATGCGGGATGGTCGTGCCCAGCGCAATACCGACGAGCCCGTACCGTTGGACCAGGATGAGGCTCAGAGTGAGGTTCGCAATTGCCTCGACAATCCGGCAGCGCGCAACGATGTGAGGCTTACCGAGGCCATACAGCACGCTTGCCATGGCATGATGCGCCGGCGACAGAACCATACCGATGCCCAGCGCGACCAGGATTGTACCGCTCGCGGCGGCGAAGCGCTCACCCATCCACAATCCTATGAACGGCTCACCGAGAACGATGTAGGCGATGATCACCGGAGCACCGACGACGAGCGACAACGTCGTGCTCGACAACAGCGTGTTGCGGATGCGGTCTTGTTCGCGTAGCGCGTGGTGATGGCTGGCCATGGGGCTGAATACCTGCACCGTCGAGACCGCGAACGAACGAAAGTAATCGACCAGGCTCCCGGCGATCGCGTAGTAGGTCACCGATGCGACCGGCAGGAAGGCGGCGGCAACCAGGGCGTCGGAGGCGAAGGTGATGCGTTGGCCGATGTTGCTGATCAGCACTTGCACGCTGAAGCCAAGCAGCTTCTTCGCGAGCCTCACTGCATGGCGATACCGCAGGAGGCGAAACCGTAGACGCATGCCGGCACGTCGCACCTGCATCCGGCATGCGACGATCATGAGCACGCCGCTTGCGACCGACACGCCGAGCTGAATCAGAGCAAGACCGATGATCTTGTAGCCAGCGCCGAGGGCGAGGACGATCGCTGTAGCCCGAACGAGGGTGAAGGGAATCGTGACGGCGTTGGCGATGTCGAACCGCTGCAGTCCCAGCAGAATGCCAGAGTAGAGATTAAAGATGAAGCTGAGGCCGATCGTTGCGCCCGTCAGTGCGATGGCGACTTGGGCATCACGCAACTTGGCCGCATCGACATCGAGCCAGTACTCCAGGGACAGCGCCCCAATGACTGAGATCAGGATACATGCGAGCGCGATGAGGGTGTAGAGGAGGAGCGAGACGCTGTAGACACGATTGAGCTTGCGCTCGGCAGCCTTGGCGTTGGCACGCGACGCATTACGGATGACGGCCTCACGTACACCAAAATCGAGCAAGTTGAGGTAGCCCGTGAACTGCATGAGCACCGCCCACAGGCCGTAGTACGCGTCACCGAGCTTGTTGACGACGTACGGGGAAAGAAAGAACGAGACGACGATGCCCAAGAAGAGGGCAGACCAATTCGAAAGGATGTTCTTGCCAATCCCGCCGGAGAGTCTAGCCACGTTCGCGGTCTCTCGATTGGTTCGTCCGTCGGCCAGTGCAAAGTGCCTCAGGCTGGGCTGCCGTGGCGGATCTCAGGCAACTGCAGCCAGGCTCGACAATGCTCCAACATCTCGCGCTGCCACTCGTGAAACGTGAGGACATGATTGGCGTACGGGATGATGTGCTGGCGAATCTGCAGCTGGTATGGCTCGAGTTGCTCGCGATAGAAAGCCACGAATTTCTCTTCGTATTCCGAGTACAGGCGATCCTTCTCGGCGAACACCAGCAGCGCTCGGCCGCCGCGAGCCAGGAACGCGAGGTACGCGGGTGGAAAGAGCGGGTTGGCATTGCCGCGCTGCTCCTCGGACACAGGTTGCTGGGCCGCCGGCTTGTCCCTGACGAACATGCGCAGCATCGAGCGCCAGATGACGCCGTACTCACTTTGGAACGTCAGGAAGCGCCACCACGATTTCGGTTCCAGTAAGCGCCGGAAGTACTTCTGGCGCCGCGAGTCGAGCTCGGCTCGCGTCAGGTACTTCGCGGGGGTCACCGCGTTGCTCGATAGTGTGACATTCATGCCCAGAGACAGCAGGCTCTCCACGCGCGAGTCGCGCTGGGCAGCAAGGACTGCCGTGACGGCGCCGCCGCACAAGCCGCCGAGCATGAAGCGTTTGAACCCATGCGTGGTAGCCAGCCACTCGATGGCGCAGAGCGTATCCTCGACGTAGCGGCCGACCTCGATGTGGTTATACACGTCAGCGAGCATGACTTCGCTCAAGTCGCCTTCCGAGTCGCCGAGGCCGAAGAAGTCGAAGCGTAGAACCGTATAGCCGAGAGAGGTCAGCAGCTCGGTCAATGGCACGTACAGGCGACCCGGTCCGACACGCATCTTGACGCCGGGGGAGAGCAGGATGACAGCGGGAAGTGTTCGGTTCGGCTCACCTGGTGTGTGCAGGGTGCCGTACAGGCGCAAACCGTCCCGATTCAAGAACGAGATTGCTTCGACCTTAGGCATCGATCTGCTCCAGCCATTCGAGCGTTGTGGCTTCCAGTCTTTCGGCGCGTCCGTAGAACTGCCTGATCTCGCGCCAGAAGGGCTGCTCGTTGACTCTGGCGAAACGTCCCTGGGGATAGGCGCTCGCAAGCGCCTGCAGGTCATCGCGATCTTTCTGCTTTTCGTTGGCGGCGATCTGCACGACGAGGACCGGTCCGTTGTGAACCCGCTGCTGGCCTGGCGGAAGCAGGGACGGGATGGCGCACGACTCGAACAATGCCTTGCCGATCTCATAGCCGTCCACGTTGACGCGTTCGCCGTTGCGCAGACGTTCTTGGAGGCGTTCGCGATTGTCGACCACGCGGCCGTAGACGGCCAGCTGAGTGGTGAGATTCGAGCGTAGCAATTCCTGAAAGTAGCTCGCTCCATCGCAAATTGGGTCCCAAAGGACGAGCGGCCCATCTGCGAGACGATCGATGCAGCGCCGCTCTGCCAGTATGGCTGCGAGCGTGGCGCCGAAGCGCAACCCGACGAGCCCAATCTGCTTGGCATGGGGCGCTAACTTGGCCACTTGCTCGACCGCTGCGGTCAGGTCGGCGATGTGTGTTTCGAGCGTCGTCTCGGCAAGGTCCCCGGCGCTGTCGCCGGCACCCGTGTAGTCGAAACGCAGGACCGGGTGGCCTCGTCGCGCCAGCGCCCTCGCGCAGCTCACGAACACGCGCTGAGCCCAGAGCTTCTCCTCGGCGAACGGATGGCTGAACACAAAGGCGGTCTTGGTGGTCGTTTCCGTCGGCAGATGCGCAAAACCGAAGAGCTGGATGTCATCGCGCGAAAAAAAGAACGGGATTTCCTTCATGTCGAATCGGATCAGTCACGCGCGGCGCAAACCTACATATTCGCAGGCATTGCTCGCAATGGCGCGGATATAAGTCACACTGCGGTCTGACCCGGAGGAGGGCGCAGCTCCTCCACGAGGGTGCGCAGGCGCTGGGCTCGCTCAGCCCAGCGTTCCGAGAATCGTTGCGCGCCTACTTCTGTTCGCCGCACGATCTCCGGGTACTCCTCGCGTGCTCGTGCGACGGCTGCAGCAATGGCTTCTGGAGAATAATCATCCGGAAAGAGCGCGACCTGCCCGAAGAGATCGCGGCTTGCCGGGTTACCGGACAGGATCATGGGGCGCCGCATGGACAAGGACTCGTAAGCGCCGCAGACCAAGCAATTCGGCTGCAAGGTCAAGTCCAAGGTCACATGACTGTCTCGCATCAACCGCCAATAGTCGTGCTCCTCGAGGAATCCGGTCAGCGTAACATTCGTCGGAAGCTTGGCGCGAATCTGCGGGTCGAGGCGAGTGGGGCGACCGGTCATGAAGAATCTGTACGACGATCCGAGCTGACGGGCGGCTTCGATGATGGCCGCGATCGGCTCATCGGCGGCATACGTTGCGATCACCATCACCTGGAAGACCCCCTCGAGCTTTGGGGCCGGCGCGGGCTCGATGGGTGGCTCCGGCAGACGGTCGGGTAAGATCAACGGCCTGCCGCCCCAGGCGGATACCTGCTCCGCCAACGCCCGATTCGTGACGATCGTCCAATCGGCACGACGGATTGCGACTCGGCTCAACCAGGGTATGGGCCAGTGCGTGTAGGTGAATGGAGTGATGGCCTGGTTGTGCGCATCCATGACGACACGGTAGCGTCCGGCGACGCGCTTGAGGCATAAGACGAGCAGCGCCAGGACGAGCGAGGGATTTTGCACATAGACGAGACGAGGTCGCGCCGTCCACAGCAGGCGTATCGTCGCGAGCCCCAGACGCGCGTAGCGGATGAGTCGCGGTCCGCTGAAGCACAGCTCATATAAGGGGACGCCCAGCCACTTACACAGCTCGCGTGTGCGACGGTGCTCTTCCCAGGTGACGGCGATGACCCCGGCGCGCTGCGGGGAGTTGGCTGCATTCGAGGTCATGCGAGGCGCTCTTCAGCAGAGTTCGATAGATCGGCGCCGAGAAGCTCGGCATATAAGACTTCGTGTCGCTTGACCATGTGCGCTACGGTGAAGTGGTCCTGATAGCGGCGTTGCGCAGCCGCAGCGAGCCTGTCGCGCAGCTCATGGTCATCAAGCACCCGCATCAGGGCTTCTGCAAGCGCCTGCGGTTGCCGGGGGGGAACGATCAGGCCGCTCTCGCCATCCACCAGCACACGTGCGCTCTCGCCCACGCTCGTGGCGACGATCGGTTTGCGCGCGGCCATCGCTTCGAGGAGCACGATGGACATCGCCTCCCAGTGGGACGACTGCACAAAGATATCGCACAGCGGTAAGGCGCGCCGCGAGGCCTGCGGAACCCAGCCGAGAAAGATCACAACATCCAACAATCCGAGCTCGGCGACGCGGCGTTCCAGTTGCGGTCGCAGTACGCCTTCCCCAGCGAGCATCAGCTTGAAGCGGCGACCGGAGCGATGAATGATCGCCGCGGCATCAAGGAGATCGAACAGTCCCTTTTGCGGGATCAAGGTGCTGATGCTGCCGACGACTGGAATGCCGTTCGCTCCGAGACGTGCGACGATGTCCGGTGCGGGCTGCGGCTGCGGTGCATCGACGCCATTCCAAAGGACACGCAAACGATCTTCGGGGATGCCGTAGAGCCTGCGGATGCCCTCAGCTTGGTGATGTCCGACCGCAACCAGGGCATCTGGTACCCGCCACAGCGCCTGCTCGATGCGCCGGTACTTCGGCTCGATGTCGGGATACTTGCCCCAGTGAAACGTGTGCACGAAGCGCAGGCTCGGTCTGAGCAGCTTGCAGATCGACCCATCCATGAAGCTGTGCATATCGTGCGTGTGCAGCAGCTCGATGCGTCGTTGCTTGATGAGCTTGAGGAGCTTCATCGACGTAAAATAGTCACGTCCTTTCTTGAGACCCGGAATCGGAACCAGATCGACACCGTCGCGCTGCATCTGCTCGCCGACGATGCCGTTCTCCTTCAGGTAGCAGGCCGTTACCTCGAAACGCTTGCGGTCGAGATGTCGCGCCAGATCTGCGGCCACCTGCTCGGCGCCGCCGATGTGCAGCGTTGAGTTAGCGATTAGAATGCGCATATGTCTTGTCGCCGGATCGCTTCTTGAGCCCGGCGCAGTCGATTTCGATTCTTGCACGCGAGAGGGGCGGCTCTTGCTCGAAATAGGTGCGCCGGCCTCGTCTAGTACCAATGGACGGCTTCAGCGCGGTACCGAATATGATAACGTTTGTCTGCCTGTCCGCGTGTGATTGAATCCTGATCTCGCGTCTTTTGCCGCGCCGTAGAAGATCGCAGCGTCGTGTCTTGCCGATGCTGGACGAAAACGGCTTTCCGCTCGCATCACGCGCGGACTTCAGACGTCGCTCGAAGTCCGCGTGCTGCCGTCCGTGGATCGTATCTCAGAATTTCCAGGCCGACCCGGCCATGATGCATGGTTTGAGCCTGGAGCATCAAAGGCGGTTGCTCGGTCGGCCCGTAGGGTGGTCGGCTGTAAAGACACTCGACACCATCAGGGTATGCTGAACACATTACGGGTGCGCTTGAAGTCGACAGAAGCCAAGATCGTTCTTGTGCTTCTCGCGTGTCTCATTGCAGCGGATTGCGCGCTGCGCCTGGTGGATGCGCGCCTGTCCGGAAACATCGCTCACATCGAGTCGATCCCGGCGCTCGTGAGCAGCGTCGCGACGAGCGAAGAGCGGTCCATGCTCATCGTCGGCAACTCTCTGACCAACAACGGTGTGGACGAGAAACTCCTGACCGAGCGCTTGAGCAACATCAGCCTTGCGAAAGTCACTCCCGACGGTACTGGCCTGTGGGATTGGCGCTGCCTGCTCGAGCGCGAAGTCGTGCGGCGGCACGACGTGCATGTGGACGTCGTTGTCATCGGTTTCGCATGGCACCTCTTGAGCGACCAGACGCGCGCCAATGCGTCACGGCTCGGTGCCTTGTATTGCGCACTGGAGGATCTTGCGCGTCCAAGATCGATTGGGTTGCGCTCGTTCGGCGATATGGGCGAGTTCGTATTGGCGCGCGTGTCGCGCATCTACGCGTTACGCGACGTGCTGCGGAATCGTTTGTTGCCGCTGCTCATCCCGCACTACGAGATGTACACGCAGCAGGCGAACGAAGCGCGAGCCGGGCGGGCGCAACAGGAGGACGCACCGGTCTACACCTACGAGCACTTCCGCAGCTTTCTGAGCGGTTTGCAACAGAAGGGCACCCGGCTCATCCTGGTAGCGATGCCGGTGCAGGCTGACTATGAGCTCGATCCTGAGCTGCTCGAGCTCGTTGCGAGCGGTGCGATCGGCTTGATTGATCTGCGTGACCTCGAGGGACTCGACCCCTCGATGTATCTCGATGCGATGCATCTGAACGCGCGCGGGCAGCAATTGCTCAGCGAGCAGCTGGCGGTGCAGCTGGCGAGTTTCTTTGACGAGCTCTCATGATTTTCAACAGTTACGTCTTCTGGGCGTTCTACGCCCTTGTGCTGTTCTTGTACTGGCGCCTGCCGCATCGCGCCCAGAATCGGCTCTTGCTTGTCGCGAGCTATGTGTTTTACGGCTACTGGGATTGGCGCTTCCTCAGTCTGCTGGCGATATCGACCCTGATCGACTACTACGTCTCCCACGCGATTTGTCGCCAGCCCGATCAACGCGTTCGCAGGCGCCTGCTCGTCTTCTCGATCGTCGCCAACCTCGGGATTCTCGGCTACTTCAAGTACGCTGGGTTCTTCGTCAGGGAATTCGCCGACCTGCTGGAGATGCTCGGCTTTCAGGCGAACCTGCCGGTTCTGAACATCGTGCTGCCGGTGGGCATCTCCTTCTATACGTTCCAGACGATGGCGTACACGATCGATGTGTATCGAGGCGTGACGAAGCCGGCGGCGTCATTGCTCGATTTCGCGTTGTTCGTGGCGTTCTTCCCGCAGCTCGTTGCCGGCCCCATCGAGCGCTCGTCACGGCTTCTGCCGCAACTGATAGGCCCGCGCTCGCTGCGCAGCGGCGATTTCGCCGAGGGTCTCTATCACATTCTGATCGGCTTGCTGAAGAAAGTCGTCATCGCGGACAACCTGGCGCCGATCGTCGAGCGTGTCTTCTCGACTCCAACGGCAGAGCTCACGAGCGCCGACGTTTTGATCGGCGTTTACGCTTTCGCGTTTCAGATCTATGGCGATTTCTCCGGCTATTCGTCCATTGCCCAAGGCACTGCCAAGTGGCTGGGCATCGACCTTTCTTACAACTTCAAAATGCCGTATTTCTCACGCAGCCCGAGCGAGTTCTGGCGCCGCTGGCACATCACCCTGTCACAGTGGCTGCGCGATTATCTTTACATCCCGCTCGGCGGTAATCGGTGCGGCGTGCGGCGCACCTATATCAATCTCACGCTGACGATGTTGCTTGGCGGTCTCTGGCATGGAGCTGCATGGACGTTCGTGATTTGGGGTGCGTGGCATGGCTTGTTGCTTGTGGCCTACCGACTGGTGGGCATGGAGAAGTTTGAAGGCCACACGAGCGCCTGGGTGGCAGCGTTGCAGATGGTGCTGATGTTTCACCTGGTTTGTATCGGCTGGTTGTTTTTCCGAGCCGAGTCGTTCGATCAGGCGATTGGCATGATCGCTACGCTCGCTACTGCACCTGCGCTGACGGATTACGCGATTTATGGCGCCGCGATGATCGTGTTCTTCGCGGGGCCATTGATGATCTACGAATGGTACGTCTATCGGAGCGGGGATATGCTCCTGGCCTTGCGCAGACCCGCATGGCAGCGCTGCGCTGCGTATGGGTACTGCCTCGTCATGCTGCTGGTGTTCCCGCCGCTCGTGCAACAAGTTTTCATCTACTTCCAGTTCTGATACGCACCGTTCCGAGCGGCTCGAGCACCGGCGCAGCTCGCGGCACTGCCGTGATTAGCGGCACTGCGTGATCACAAGCTACGGAGCCGGTGAGTATGCTTCACGACCTGCTCGATGAATCTGCGGCTCGCTACCCGCGGGACGAAGCACTTTGCTACAACGGCTCGTCCTATAGCTACGCCACTTTGCAAGCGCGGACGCTTGCGCTCGCGGGTGGGTTATCCACCCTCGGTGTGCGCAAATGGGATCGCGTCGTCGTGTATCTGCCGAACCGTCCCGAGGTGGTGGAGGTGGCATTCGCATGCAGTCGGATCGGTGCCATCTTCGTGCCGGCGAATTTCCTCCTTAAGCCGCGCCAGCTCGACTACTTGCTCAAGGACGCAGCTGCGCGTGTGCTCGTTGCATCAGCTGCGGTCGCGAGGCCGCTGCAAACGATGGAGGCGCTTCGTGTATTGGATACGGTCGTCTGGTGCGACACCCATGCCGATCCAGCACCTTGTGTGACCGGCGTTCAGACGTGCACGTACGATGCGCTCGTTTCATCCAACGAGCCGTTCGAGCAGCGCAGGATGCTCGAGGATGAGCCGGCGGCCTTGCTCTATACGTCCGGCAGCACGGGGCGGCCCAAAGGAGTCGTGGTATCGCATCGCAATCTCGTGAGCGGCGCGATGATCGTCTCGGGATATCTCCACAACACACGCTCCGATCGCATCCTGGCAGCCCTGCCACTCAGCTTCGACTACGGATTGAGTCAGGTCACCACAGCACTGACAGTCGGCGCGTGCGCTGTGTTGACGACATACGTGCTTCCGGCGGCGTTGCTCCAGGAGCTCGTTCGAGAGCGCATCACGGGGCTCGCCGGCGTGCCGACGATGTGGATGCATCTGTCGTCGCTCGAGTGGCCGGGGGAAGCGGTTCAATCGTTGCGGTACATTACAAACTCGGGAGGCACGCTTCCAAACGCAGTCATCGAAAGGCTTCGCCGCCGCCTGCCCAACACCAAGATCTACTGCATGTATGGGCTGACCGAGGCATTTCGCTCGACTTTTCTGGATCCCGACGAGCTTCCGCAGCGCATGGGCTCCATTGGGAAAGCCATTTCCGGGCAGGAAGTCATCGTCGTGCGCCCAGATGGCAGCGCGTGCGAGCCGGGAGAGATTGGCGAATTGGTTCATCGCGGCTCGCTAGTGACGCTTGGATACTGGAACGATCCGGAACTCACGGCGCAACGTTTCCGCCCTCTGCGTAGAACGCCGGAGCAGGTGCCGCGCGTCGACGTCGCCGTGTGGTCCGGCGATCTGGCGAAGACGGATGCAGAGGGTTATCTATACTTTGTCGGGCGCGAGGATCACATGATCAAGAGCTCCGGTTATCGGATCAGCCCGAGCGACGTGGAAGACGTTGTCCTCGAGGTGCCCGGGGTTCTCGAGGCTGCCGCGGTCGGCCTGCCGGACGAGACATTGGGACAGCGGGTCACCGTCGCCGTCGTGCCAGCCGATGGCCCAGCTCAGGAGATCGCGGAGCGTGTTGGCGTGCACTGTCGCGCGCAGCTGCCCGCGTACATGGTTCCCGCGGAGATTCACATTGTTGATAGACTGCCGCGCAACGCCAACGGTAAGTGCGATGTCACGGCGCTGCGCGAGATGCTCGCCACCAACCGCGACGTCTTCAAGGCCCGGCATCTGCGGGAAACACATGCGGAGAATCATTGACCGAACGATACGCGTACTCCGACGTCGGTTGGGTGCTTGGCGTGCCGTATTACAGGCGCGTCGCGTGACCGAGCAGCGCTTGAGGGCTGGTCCGCTGCGACGGATGCTCGTGGTGTGCTATGGGAACATCTATCGTTCGCCGTTCGTCGGCGAGTATCTGCGCGCGCACTTGCCGATTGAGGTCGAGGTCCGCACGCGGGGTTTTCATCCCGTGGCCGAGCGGCCGTCGCCTGCCAGGCATGTCGAGATGTGCCGGCGTCTGGGAATCGATCTATCTGCACACCGATCGACGATCCTGTCTCAGGACGATTTGGAGTGGGCAGATTCGGTCGTCCTGATGGATCGTCACAACTGGGTCGCGCTCATCGAGGCAGGGGTGGCGCCTGAGAAGTTGTTGTGGCTCGGCGCCCTCGGCAGCGGCAGCGTGGAAATTCCGGATCCATACGCGATGGACGCCGCCGACGCCGAGCGCGTGCTACGCCGCATGCAGCGCGCGTGCGACGAGTTGATCCATCGGGTGAGGCAGGCGCATAAGCCGGCTGCCGCAAGCGCGCTCAGCGAAGCTGCGTCCGCACGTACTCCGTGATCGCGGCGTATCCCGCGGGGCTGATGTGGCTGCCGTCTTCCTGCGTGTATTCGAGGCGCCGGGTGCCGTTGCCGGAATCAACAGCTCGCTCCAGATCGAGCAGCTGGATCTTTTCCGCACGCGCGAACTCGCGCAGCCACTCATTGACCTCTTTGACGTGGCTGTTGATCTTGGCGCGATAATCCTGCTTGCCAAGTAAGCCAGCGATCCAGGATTTGAGCGTTTCGCTCCAGGTGTCCGGGATCGGTAAGGTGATCTCTGTGGCAAGTATCGGCTCGATCCCAGCTACCCTGGCCTGTTCGATCATGGCGCGGTAGTTGTCGCGCGCACGTGCTTTTGCCTGTTCGATTTGCCCCGCCGGTGCTCGCACGATGTCGTTGTAATGGCCCCATATGAGCACTGCATCGGGCGCGAGCGCAATGACGTCGCGCTCAAAGCGCGCACGCACCTGGGTGCTCTCTTCGCCGTCCACACCCTGGTTGGTGATTCTATAGCCGGGAAGCTGCGGCGTTCCCCATTGACCAGCGTAAGAGGCCCCGATGATCACCAGATGACGGGTCGTAGGTTGAGCTTCCGAGGACATTGCTAGCGCGGCAGTGGGATGATTCGCAAGGAGCAAGGTGGCACTCGTCAAAAACAGGAACGAGACAAGGAGCTTTCCCAACATCATTGTTCTAACGTGACCGGAGTGCTGGCGATTATCGCATACTAGGCATCATCGGATGTGCGCGGTGGCGCTGAGCGGCATCGGCGTCGGTTATAGAGCTGCTTCAAGCAAGGAACAAGACAATGAGTAACGTGCGAAAGCGCTGGTTGGCGCTCGGAATCGCCTGTGTGGTGTGTGGGCTGATGGGGCAGGTATCTGCCTCGTCCGTTGCGCTCGAGGTGAAAACCATCGCATCGGGATTGGAGCATCCGTGGAGCCTCGCACATCTACCCGATGGGACCATGCTCGTCACTGAGCGTCCAGGTCGCATGCAGCGCGTCGATCGAGCGGGGCGACTGCGGGAAGTCGTGGGCGTGCCTAAGGTCGCTGCGGTGGGGCAAGGAGGGTTGCTGGATGTCGTTCTCGCGCCCGACTTCGAGCAGACCCAGGAGCTGTTCTTTTCTTATGCAGAGCCGAGGGACGGCGGCAACGGGACCAGTGTTGCCAGGGCCCGTCTGGACGGCGATCGGCTCGTCGATGTAACAGTCATTTTCCGGCAAATGCCCACGGTGGACAGCCCTGGGCATTTCGGCTCACGTCTCGTGTTTGCGCGGGACGGCACGCTGTTCGTGACGTTGGGCGAACGACAGCTCAAGCATTTCACGATCCGCGCACAGGACCTCGAAAGTCATTTCGGCAAGATCGTGCGTAT
Source organism: Gammaproteobacteria bacterium (assembly GCA_017577615.1). Classification (GTDB taxonomy): domain Bacteria; phylum Pseudomonadota; class Gammaproteobacteria; order Steroidobacterales; family Steroidobacteraceae; genus Steroidobacter. The sequence continues at coordinate 70,479 of PKRE01000002.1, forward strand.
TCGACGCGACGGTAGCGTGCCGCCAGACAATCCGTTCGTCGACGTCCCCGGCGCTCGGCCGGAGATCTGGTCGTACGGGCATCGCAATGTGCAAGGGGCTGCCCTCCATCCGCAGACTGGCGAGCTGTGGATCACGGAGCATGGTCCGAAGGGCGGTGATGAGCTCAACCTCGTGCGTCCAGGTGCGAACTACGGCTGGCCGCTTGTGACGTATGGTGTTGCGTACAACGGTGATCGCATCGGAGTCGGGACCGAGCGTCCCGGCATAGACAAGCCGAAGAAGTACTGGGTGCCTTCGATCGCTACAAGTGGCTTGACCTTCTACAATGGAGATCGTTTCCCGAGCTGGCGCGGCAACCTATTCGTCGGTGGGCTCTACGGCGTGCTCGTGCGCCTGGAGCTCGACGGGGACCGCGTGGTGGCCGAAGAAACGCTGTTGCGAGAGCTGAGAGAGCGCATTCGCGACGTGCGCGAGGGACCGGATGGCTACCTCTACGTTCTCACGGACAGTCCCCGCGGACGGATTCTGCGGCTCGAGCCCAAGGAGTAGAGTGATCGGGAGCGGGGCGACTGTTACGGGCGACAGCAACATGCATGCACCCCGCGATGCAGCCATAGCCCAAGAAACGAGCTCTCCCCGTGCGCATTCGCGGCGAAACGGGAGAGCGCTGGGAGGAGATCGGCGCGCATGCGCGCCGATAGCCCGACATGTCTACTGCCGCTGCTTGAACGCGTCCGGCGACAATTGGTGACGTGCCAGCAGCTTGTAGAAGTCCGTGCGGTTCCGCTTTGCCAGTCGAGCGGCCTGACTCACGTTGCCGCCGGTGATCTGCAGAATCTGCGACAGGTAGTTACGCGTGAACTCGTCACGCGCCTCGTCGAACGAGGGTAGGCGGCCCGGGTTGCCACCCAGCGCGGCTTGCACGATCTCAGCGCTGATGATCGGGCTGGTTGCCAGCGCAACGTTTTGGCGCACGACATTTTCCAGCTGGCGTACATTGCCGGGCCATTCGGCGCTCACCAGCAGCTCTACGGCTTCCGGAGCATAGATATGCCGCGGCTTACCGGTCTCCTTGGCGATCTTCTCGAGGAAGTGGGAGATGAGCAGCGGCACATCCTCCCGGCGCTTCGAGAGCGGCGGCATTTCGATGTGCACGACGTTGAGCCGGTAATAGAGATCCTCGCGGAAATGCCCGCTCATGATGAGCTGCTTCAGATCGCGGTGAGTCGCGGAAATGATGCGCACATTGACGGGAATCGCTTCCGTGCTGCCGACGGGGCGCACCTGATTCTCTTGTAGGACCCGCAGGAGCTTCACCTGCAGACGCATCGGCATGTCGCCGATCTCGTCGAGCAGGAGCGTCCCGCCGTCGGCTGCCTGGAAGAGACCCTTGTGCTCGCGAATGGCACCTGTGAAGGCACCTTTCACGTGGCCGAACAGCTCGCTCTCGAGCAGGTTCTCGGCCATGGCGCTGCAGTTGATGGCCACGAAGGGGCGGTTGCGTCGCGGGCTCGCCTTGTGGATGGCGCGAGCCAGCAATTCCTTGCCCGTGCCACTTTCGCCCGTGATCATGACGCGGGCGTCGGTGCCGGCGACCATGTGGGCCTGCGCGAGCCGCTCCTCCATGAGTGGGCTGCGCGTGATGATCTCGCTGCGCCAGTCTTCGCTGGTGTCCGCGAAACCGGATACTTTGAGCGCCTTCTGCACCTGATCGAGCAGCTCCTGCTTGTCGATGGGCTTGGTCAAGAAGGCAAACGCGCCGCTTTGCGTTGCCTGCACCGCATCGGGAATGGTGCCGTGCGCGGTGAGAATGATGACTCTGAGCCCGGGGGCGCGGCGTTGAATCTCCTTGAGCAAGCCGATGCCGTCCATCTGATCCATGCGCAAGTCGGTGATCACGAGATCCGGACGCACGCGCGACAATGCAGCAAGCGCCGCGGCTGCGCTCTCGACGGCTTCCACGTCGTAGTTTTCGGCGCGAAGACGAATCGTGAGCAGCCGAAGCAGCCCCGGATCGTCGTCAACGACCAGTAGTCGGGCCTTGCGTTTCATTTGGGACGGAGGCGGAGTCACGATTGCCAGGGGGCGTGGGACTACGTTCAATGATGGACCTCTCGATTTCTTTGATCGCGTCCAGCTTTTGCTGGGCCTCGGCAAGGGCCCGGCGCAATCGAGCGTTTTCCTCGAGCTGAGCCTGCACGCGTTTGTCTGAGTTTGCCTGCGAGCGGTTGCGATCGTCGAGTGTCGCAACCAGCCGACGATTCTCGGCCTCGAGTTTCAGGTGAGCATCCGTGGTGTGCAGCAGAACCGCGGCCAACGTGCGCTCCTCCTGCGTCAAACGCTCCGGTGTGGCAAGGAGCATCTCGAGCAGGCGTTTGCCTTCGCTGGGACTCGTGCCTGGATGAGCGGGAGTGACGAGCGCGACGGCGTAGCGAAGTGTGTTCGCAGTGGTCGGCGCGCGCGTATATGCCTGCTCGACCTCGTAGAAGACATCGGCCTGACGTGCGGGATCTGCGCTTGCCAGACCGTTCATCGTCTCCAAGTAACTGACGAGCAGGCTGTCCGTTGTCTGTGCAACGTCGAGAGCCGCAGGCTTGGATGCTCCGGCCAGTCGTTCCAGGTGCGCGCAACCCGCCATAGTGAAGAGGCACAATGCTCCCGTTGCAGCAAGCAGCACAGTCCGAGTATTGGGGCGAGCCAAATCCGCTAGCGCGCGCATGCTAAGCAGGCTCCGTTTCCACTTTGGGAGCCAGCGGTAGGCGGACCCTAAAATGAGCACCTGGAAATATTCCGTCCACGATCTCGACCGTGCCTCCGTGCGCCTGTACGAACTCAGAAACCACAGACAGGCCGATGCCTGTGCCCTTCAGATGACCCGCTATCGGCGCGCGCCCTGAATAGAAAGCCTCGAAAATGGCGCCGCGCTCTTCTTTGCTGATTCCCGGACCGGTATCGGCTACATCCAGCACCAGCACATCCTTGTCGGTGTGTGCGTGAATGTAGATCGTCCCGCCGCGAGGGCTATATTTCAGCGCATTGGACAGTAGGTTGTCCAAGATCAATTTGAGCTTTGCGCGGTCGGCTTTTAACTGCACGTCCTCGACTTTCAGATCTAGGCGCACACGCTGTGCGAGCAGTGTCAACTGATGCGTTTCGAGCGCCGACTTGATCAACGGGCGCAAGCGAAACTCGGAGATCTCCAAGGTGGAGTGACGTGCTTGCCAGGCGCTGAAGGACAGGAGGTTCTCGATCAGCTGCTGTAGCTTGATGCCGTTGTCGCGCAGGATCATGGTGACTTCGCGCTGCGCGCTGTCGAGCTCGCCGACCGCGCCGTCCATCAAGAGCTCGGTGCCTTCTCGAATGCTCGCAAGCGGTGTCTTGAGCTCGTGCGACATGTGGCGCAGGAAGCGGTTGCGCTCTTGGGCGAGCTCGAGCAGGCGCACGCGCAGCCACTCGAGTTGACGTCCAAGGTTTTCCAGATCGGTGGGACCCTTCACGGAGATGGGCTTGGAGAAGGTGCCCTTGCCCAGCTGACTGATGGCAGCGTCGATCTGACGAATCGGACGCAGCAGCACGGACGTAAAGAGGGCCACCAGCAGCGCGGTGAGTAGGATGACGGCAGCAGATTGCCAGAAGAGGTATTGCTGGGTCTCCGCGGTGGCCGACTGGAGGCTCGACAACCCGCTTTCGACCTGCTCGTTCGTCGCGGCGGAGAGCTCGAATGCAGCGCTCCACATCGTATCGAACGCACTGACGGCTTGCGCGATCTGCTCGGGGGTCTGCGGCGTCGTGGCAAGCAGGGCCGCGTCGATCCGTTGAAGCGCATTCTGTATCGCGCCGAGCTGGGTGCTGCGCTTCGGGTCGTTGGCGACCGCTGCAATGCTCTCCAGGGTGACGAGCAACCGTTCGCGGCTCTCTCGATACACCTGGAGCAGCGCTGGATCGTTCAGCACTTGGAACAGCTTCGCGCTGCGCTCCATGGGAGCGATCTGCTGAAAGAGCTGCTGCGTATAGTGAGTCGTTTCGACACCGCTGCGCACGAGGGTCTCGCTCTGGCGAGCCAGGTCGCGGACCTTGGTCGCGCCGATGACGACGGCCAACAGCAACGGCACCGAGACGAGCGCAAACCCGGTAAGAAGCAGGCTGTTGAGGGATTTCGGCCGTGGCCAGCGCATGTGCTCTAGGGCGGGAAACTAGGGGCTGGGGACTCGAGTAAGAACGCCTACCCGCGAGCCTGCGTCCCAGCCGATACACAAAATCGATTTGGCAATCATCAGGGTCATAGCAGCGCCAATTCTCACCTCATGGTTGCGCGGCAGTGCGTAGCCCGACTTCGACTCTAGCTCCGGTCTCAGCCTCCCGTTTCCAGCCACGACGGAGCGTCAGTTCCGCTGCAATTGCGGCTCCGCAAGCAACCGTCTCTCCCACTCGAGCTGCGAGCGCACGATGATCTCAAGGTTGTCGTACCTCGGGATCCATCCGAGCGTCTCCCGGATGCGATCGGCCTTGGCGATGAGGCAAGGCGGATCGCCGGGGCGCCGCGGCCCCTCCTGCGTCTTGATCGGTTGGCCGTTGACGCGGTTTACGGTGGCGACCACTTCCCGGACGCTGTAACCGTGGCCGTAGCCGCAGTTGAGTGTCACGGATGCACCGCCGCTGCGCAGGTACTCGAGCGCTTTGACGTGCGCGTCTGCGAGGTCCTCGACGTGGATGTAGTCACGCACGCCGGTGCCGTCGGGCGTGTCATAGTCGGTACCGTAAATGTAGAGGCAGTCCCGCTTGCCGACGGCCACCTCACAGGCAACCTTCGTCAGCAGCGTTCCGTTGATCGTTGATTGACCGATGCGACCTCCCGGGTCGCTGCCGGCCACATTGAAATACCGCAGCGCGACATAGCGTAACGGAGCTGCGGCGGCCAAGTCGCGCAGCATCCATTCGCTCATGAGCTTGGACAGACCGTAGGGATTGATGGGGCAGGTCGGGCTGTCCTCTGACGCAATGCCGTTTGGGGGAATGCCGTAAACGGCAGCCGTCGAGGAGAACACGAAGTGCTTTGTGCCAGCGTCCTGACAGCATTCCAAGAGATTTCGCGTCGCACAGGTGTTGTTGCCGTAGTACTTGAGCGGATTGGCGACCGATTCGGGCACAATGGTGTGTGCCGCAAAGTGCATGACGGTGTCCACTTCGTGCTCGCGCAGGATGCGGCTCACGAGCGCTTTGTCGCCGGTGTCCCCGACGATGAGCGGCGCATCGAGCACCGCCGAGCGAAACCCCGTCGAGAGATTGTCCAGGACCACCACACGTTCGCCTCGCTCGCGCAGTTGGCGAACCACGTGGCTACCGATGTATCCGGCTCCGCCGGTGACGAGAATGCTCATGAGGGTGTCTGCGCCTCTCAGGTGAGAGAAACATGAAAGATTATCCTGGATAAGCGCGTTCGGGGAGATAATCCCGTCGCGGGAGCGTTACGACAGGCGCTCCCCGACGGGAAAGTTTTCTGCCACGCACGCATTAATCCTCTCGATGACGGATCCGCACCCTTACGATCGTTTGACCCCCGATGTGATCATCGCCGCAGTGGAAACCCTGGGGCGGCTCTCTGATGGCCGCATCCTGGCGCTCAACAGCTACGAAAACCGGGTCTACCAGGTGGGCATCGAGCAATCACAACCACTGGTCGTGAAGTTTTACCGCCCCGGGCGCTGGACGAACGCCGCGATTCAGGAGGAGCACGATTTCGCGCTGGAGCTCGCCGCGGCGGAGATCCCGGTCGTGCCTCCTATCGTCCACAACGGGCGGACTCTGTTCGAGTACGAGGGATTTCGGTTCGCTGTGTTCGAGCGCCGCGGCGGGCGCTGGCCGGAGCTGGGGTCCAGAGAAGAGCGCGAGTGGATGGGGCGCTTCATAGGGCGCATACACGCGGTGGGGCGCACGCGCAAGTTCCACCATCGGGAGCGACTGGACGTTCAGCGCATGGGGGAGGAGGCACGACGCTACCTGCTCGACACTGGCTGGATCCCGCCGCATCTCGAGCCGGCGTACGAGTCGGTGACGGACCAGTTGTTGCAGCTGGTGCGTGCTGCGTTCGAGCAAGCTCGAGGCTTTGCGGAGATCAGGCTGCACGGAGATTGTCATCGCGGCAACATTCTCTGGACGGATGCCGGACCCCACTTCGTCGATCTCGACGACTGCATCATGGGGCCGGCGATTCAAGACTTGTGGATGCTGCTCTCCGGCAATCGAAAGGAGATGAGCGAGCAGTTGAGCCAGCTGCTCGAGGGTTACCAGCAGTTCATCGATTTCGATCCGCGCGAACTCGTGCTCGTGGAAAGCCTGCGCACGCTGCGCATGATCAACTACTCAGCGTGGCTCGCACGCCGCTGGGACGACCCGGCATTCCCCGCAGCATTCCCCTGGTTCACCGAGCCGCGCTATTGGGAAGATCAGGTCGCGGCGCTCCGCGAGCAGATTGCTGCGATCGAGGAAGGCCCGCTGGAGCTGCCCTGAGAGGCGCCGACCCACTCGACTGACGAGCGCTGCGCGTCGCGACAGCAGCGCATGCGACGATTTGCGGCAAGGGGGGCGTATGGTAGCGTCGCCCCATCCGTGAACGCTGCAACACGCCTGGGTATCAGGATCACATGGGGCGAAACCGGTCGTTTCATCATTTGTTTGCAATCGTCGTGGCTGCGCTGGTGCTTGCTGCATGCGGCGGTCGTAGCGACAACGACGGTGACGGCATCGAGGTCACGATTTCCGGCCGGATCACATTCGATCGGCCACCATTCAAGACGCAGGTGGGAGGCGGCCTCGACCTCGACAATCCCACCGAGTCCCCGGCGCGCGGCATCGTCGTGGAGCTGATCGATGCGACCTCGCAGGCGATCCTGGCCTCCACAGTGACGAGCTCGACGGGCGAGTACAGCCTCACCGGCCCGGCGAACCGCCGCGTATTCGTGCGTGCCAAGGCGCAAATGCTTCGTACCGGCGCGGCGCCGACCTGGAACTTTCGTGTGCTCAACAACACGAACCGCGACGCGCTGTATGCCCTCGACAGTGAGGTGTTCGATACCGGCACTGAGAGCAGCACGCGCAACTTGCACGCGCCGACCGGTTGGGGAACGACGAGCTATACCGGCACGCGCGCGGCCGCACCGTTCGCGATCCTGGATACGGTGTACCGTGCGCAGCAGCTCATCCTGAACGTCGAGCCGAATGCGGTGTTCCCGCCGCTCGATTTGTTCTGGAGCCCCAGCAACCGACCGACGCTAGGCGTGTTCTGTCCGGACACCGGCGACATCGGCACGACCTTTTATCAGTCGGAAGGGGGGTTGGATCAATGCGCCACGCCAGCAGAACTGCCCGCCGGCATCTATATCCTGGGTGATTTCGGCGGTGGTATTGGCGACACGGACGAGTTCGATCAGCACGTCATCGCGCACGAGTTCGGTCATTATTTCGAGAATCGCTTTTCGCGCTCCGACTCGATGGGCGGCGGTCACGTTAACGGCGATCGGCTGGACCTGCGCGTCGCATTCGGCGAGGGCTGGAGCAACGCATACGCGGCGATGGCCTTGGAGGACCCTGAGTACCGTGACTCGCAAGGCATCGAGTTCGACTTCGGTTTCAATCTGGAAGTGGACAATACCAGCGGACCGGGCAGCGAGGGGTGGTATTCCGAAACGTCCATCAGCGAGATCCTCTGGGATCTATTCGACGGGCCGAACGAGCCGCATGATGCGATCGAGCTCGGATTTGCGCCACTCTATGCCGTGATGAGCGGCCCGCAGGTACGCACCGAAGCGCTCACCAGCATTTTCACGTTTGCAGCTGCACTGCGTGCGGCAAATCCCGCTCACGCCGCGGCGATCGACGACTTGCTTCGGGGCGAGGACATTGCGGTCACGGACGAGTTCGCGTCGGACGAGACCAACCATGGTGGTGATCCGGAGGTGCTGCCGTTGTATCCCGAGCTGATCGAGGGTGCTCCCACGCTCGTCTGCGTGCACGGCAGAATCGGCGCGCTGGATAACAACAAGCTGGGAAACAGGAAGTTTTTCAGGTTCTACAATCCGGCGCGTCGTCTGGTGACGATCGATGTGATCGGTACGCCGGCCGGGGTGGACACCATCGCGGCGCGCGACCCGAACGTCTTCGTGTATCGTCGCGGTAACATCGTTGCCGCCGGAACGATCGATCGTTCCCCGAGGGAGACGCTGGATCAGATCACGCTCGATGAGGGGCTACACATCATCGAGGTGTACGATTTCGACTTGCCCAGCGTGCCGTCTACGAAGCGGTGCATGACGCTTTCGGCCACAGGCACCTAATCGGGCTCTGGAGGAGTGAGGATGAATCGGCTAGCACTCTTTGTCGTGGTTGCGTTCGCGCTGACGAGCCTCGGGTGCACCTCCGAGCCGGAGCCCGAAGCGCCATCGCCGACCACCGTAAGCGCGCCGGCGCCAGCGCCACAGTCGGCAGATCCAACGGTCACGATGGCGCGCGCGGTGGGCGACGGAAAGCCCGGCGCAGCGGTCGACCTGCACTATGAGTTCGCAGCCAAGCCGGAGGTCGGCGTGCCGCTCGAGCTGCAGCTCGTCCTGGTGCCTCGAGTAGCGGTCGGGTCGTTATCCGCGACGATTGCTGGCATGGACGGTGTGACGGTCGCAGGCGACTTGCGGCCAAGCTTCGAGAACGTCGAGCCGGGGAAGACGTACGAGCACACCGTCACGCTGCTGCCCGAGCGCGCCGGTGTGTACTACATCACCGTGGCGGTCACGAGCACCATTGGCGGCGCGTCGGTCGGCCGCACGTTCTCAATTCCGTTCATCGCGGATGCTCAGGCGGCCGCACAGCGCAAGGCTGAGCCGCCCCAGGACGCTTCGGGTCAGCCCATTGAGTCGATGAAGGCGGAAGAGCGTTGAGGGAATAGAGAAGGGGAGCGTTTCGTAAGGCGCTCTTTTCCCATTCCCCATCTTTAGTCCGCTTTCCACGTTGATCTAACCATTCGGTCGCGATTGCATTACCATGCGCGGCCGCTTCTCTTGAGCCACGCCTGTGTCCACGTCCAAGCTTCGCAACATAGCCATCATCGCGCACGTCGATCATGGTAAGACGACGCTCGTCGATCAGCTGCTGAGGCAATCTGGCACGCTGGATGCGCGCAAGGTCGTTCCGGATCGCGTGATGGATTCGGACGCGCTCGAACGCGAGCGCGGTATCACTATCCTTGCGAAGAACACTGCGCTGCGTTGGCGCGACTATCGCATCAACATCGTCGATACCCCCGGTCACGCCGATTTCGGGGGCGAGGTCGAGCGCGTGCTGTCGATGGTCGATTCGGTGTTGCTGCTCGTGGATGCGGTCGACGGCCCGATGCCTCAGACCCGTTTCGTGACGCAGAAGGCGTTCGTACACGGCCTACGACCGATCGTTGTCATCAACAAGATCGATCGCGAGGAGGCGCGCCCTCACTGGGTGCTCGACCAGACGTTCGATCTGTTCGACAAACTTGGGGCGAGCGAGGAGCAGCTCGACTTTCCCGTCGTGTACGCCTCTGCACTACGAGGCTTCGCAGGCTATGAACCGAACGAGCTTGCTCGCGACATGACGCCACTGTTCGAAACGATCGTGCAGCACTGTCCGCCGCCGGATGTGGACGAATCCGGCCCCCTACAGCTGCAGATCAGTCAGCTCGATTACTCGAGCTACGTGGGAGCGATCGGCATCGGCCGTATCAAACGCGGCAGGCTTCGGCGCAACAGCACCGTGTCCGTCATCGATCGCCACGGCAACGTGCGTACGGAACGCATCATTCAAGTGCTCGGCTTCCTGGGGCTTGAACGCATCGAGGTCGAGGAGGCGGTCGCCGGCGACATCGTCGCCTTTGCAGGCATCGAGCGGCCGCAGATATCTGACACGATCTGCGATCCGTCACGGCCGGAAGCTTTACCCCCGCTCATCGTCGATGAGCCGACGATCTCGATGACCTTCGAGGTGAATACCTCGCCTTTCAGTGGGCGCGAGGGCAAGTTCGTCACGAGCCGACAGATCCGCGAACGGCTGCTGCGCGAGGCCATGCACAACGTCGCCTTGCGGGTGGAGGAAACCGACGATCCAGACAAGTTTCTTGTTTTCGGTCGTGGCGAGCTACATCTGGGCGTGCTGCTCGAGAACATGCGTCGCGAAGGCTACGAGCTTGCTGTATCTCGACCACGCGCGGTGATCAAGGAGATCGACGGGCGCCAATGCGAGCCCTATGAGGCCCTCACAGTTGACGTGGACGAGAGCTCACAAGGAGCGGTAATGCAAGCGCTGGGGGAACGGGGTGGCCAGCTGACGGGCATGCAACCGGACGGCAAAGGCCGGGTGCGCCTGGACTACATCATTCCGTCGCGTGGGCTGATCGGATTTCAGACGGCTTTCCGTACGTTGACGTCGGGTCTGGGGATCATGCACCACGTATTCGATCACTTTGGTCCCGTGCTCGATCGCGAGATCGGTCAACGCCAGAACGGCGTGCTGATCTCGAACAGCCAGGGCAAGACTCTCGCGTACGCGCTTTTCAATCTACAGGAACGGGGCCGGTTGCTGGTCGGGCCGGGCGAAGATGTCTACGAGGGACAGATCATCGGCATTCACAGCCGCGAGAACGACTTGGTGGTCAATCCGCTCAGAGCGAAGAAGCTCACGAATATTCGCGCTGCTGGCCGCGACGAGAACATCATCCTCACACCACCGCTGCGATTCACGCTCGAGCAGGCCATGGAGTTCATCGCCGACGACGAGCTCGTCGAAGTGACGCCCGGACAGATTCGCCTGCGCAAGCGCTACCTCAAAGAGCACGAGCGTAGACGCGCAGAGCGCGACGAAGGTGAATAAGGGCTGGGGGCTTGGGGCTCGGGACTGGGGGACTTTGGCTTCGCGCGCTCTACCCGAGCCCAGAGGCCGGCGGCCCTGAATGAGAGTGAACTGAGCGACCCTGTCCCAAGCCCCATGCCCAGTGGGGATACGGTCGGGAGCGGCCGTGAATACGTCCTCGTAACGAATGTCCCTGTTTTCGACGCTCCCGAGCCAATCCTGACAGCGAACCTGGGCTTGGGGCATGGGGCTCGAGCTTGGGCCTCCACCCCCAGCGCCGAGCCCATTCTGGGAGCTGCTTCACACTTCGCCTTCGGCCTGACCGCCTAGGATCGGGAAGTTTCCCACAGAGGTATCCGGCGGAAAGTGGGGTCTCAGGCCACGATGCACCGACTGCTGCAGCAGCAAGTCATGGAGGCGACCGGCGCCGATGGGAAGCTCGAGCTGGCCAAGCTTCTGAGCGCAGTCGAGCGTACTTATCGCCAAGTCGACGAGGAGCGCCGCGGAATCGTGCGCTCCATGCAGCTCATGTCGGAGGAAGCGAGCGCGCTGACGCGCGAGGTTCGCGAGAGCACAGGATCGCAGCTGCAAGCTGTGCTCGATCACGTCAAAGACGTCATTCTTACGGTCGACGATGAAGGGCACGTTGCATCCCTCAATTTGACCGGACAGCGAGTCTTCGGATACGCCGAATCCGAAGTCATCGGTCGCCCACTGACCTTCTTACTGCCGCGTCTTGCCGGCGCGGAGCCGATCCAGGACGTGCTCGATCAGCTTGCGGCGCGGCGCGAAGATACGCAGGTCGATCTGGCAGCACACGAGACCTACGGGCAGCATGCGAACGGCACCCTGTTTCATGCCGAGCTCGCCGTCAGCAAGACGACACTCAATCGCCGCACCGCGTATGTGGTCTGTCTTCGGGATACAACCGAGCGTAAGCGCGCCGAGTTGATGGCGACCGGCGAGCGGCGCGTGTTCGAGCGCCTTGCAGCGAATGTCGAGCTCTCGAGCGCGCTCGAGGCCATCACCTCCGTGGTTGAGCAAGTTGCACCCGAGTCAGTGTGTGCGATCTGGACCCTGGACGTTGCGCGCCAGACGCTGCATCACTGTGCCGGGCCAAGTTTGCCGGATACATACGTTTCAGCAATGGACGGTGTGGAAGTGGGTCCGCGCAACGGCTCGTGTGCGGCAGCCGTGTTTATGCAGCGTCAGGTGATCGTGACCGATGCAGTGCGCGATGCTCTGTGGGAGAACCGGCGCGCAGCGATTCGCAACGCTGGTTTCGTCAGTGCATGGTCGACTCTCATCCTCGCGTCCGATGGTCGCACGCTCGGCACGCTGGCGCTTTATTTTCGTACTTCGCGCGCCCCGGCACGGCGCGATTTCGAGCTGATGTCGCGCATGAGTCAGCTGGCAGGCATCGCAATCGAGCGCAGGCTCGCCGAGAATGCCTTGCGGGAGAGCGAGGCGCGCTATCGACGCTTGTTCGACAATGTGCTCGAGGGAGTCTACAGCGCGACCAACGACGGTCGTTTCATCTCGGTGAACCCGGCGCTCGCGCGCATGGTCGGGCTGTCCTCACCCGACGAGCTGCTGTCCATGCCCAGCTCGACAATCTATCACGACCCTCAAGAGCGCGAGCGCATCCTCGCTGTGCTGGATCGCGACGGAGAAGTGAGAAATGCCGAGTGCCAGCTGCGCCGCGTTGATGGCACCGTGCTCACCGTCATCGAAAGCGCGCGCGCCGTGCGCGACGAGCAGGGTACGGTGATCGGCTACGAAGGCACCATCTGGGACATCAGCGAGCGCAAGCGTGCCGAGACTGCGGTGTTCGAAGAGAAGGAGAAGGCGCAAGTCACGTTGCAGTCAATCGGTGATGCGGTCATCACGACAGACGCAGAAGGGCGCATCGAGTACCTGAATCCTGTGGCTGAGGACCTGACGGGCTGGACGGCGGACGACGCGAAGGGGCGGACGTTGCCCGAGCTGTTCACGATCCTCAATGAGGCCACGCGCGAGCCGATCGAGGATCCGGTCTCGCGCTGTCTGCGCGAAGGTCGTGTGGTCACTGACCCGGATCACACGGTGCTCGTGAACCGGCGCGGCCAGGAAATGGCGATTCAGGATTCCGCTGCTCCGATCCGCGATCGTGCCGGATGCATCATCGGAGTCGTCATGGTGTTTCGGGACGTGAGCAGGGAACGACGGCTACGGCGCGCGCTCGCGTATCAAGCCAGTCACGATATTCTCACCGGGCTCATCAATCGGCGTGAGTTCGAGAACCGCCTCAACGAGGCGCTGCTCAGCACGCGCTTGGATGCTTCTGCTCGGCACGTGCTGCTCTATCTCGATTTGGATCAATTCAAGCTCGTCAATGACACGTGCGGGCATCAAGCGGGCGATCGGCTGCTCAAGGAAATCACGGGCATCTTGCAGACGCGCGTGCGCGCCAAAGACACGATCGCGCGCCTCGGAGGCGACGAATTCGGCATTCTGCTGCAGGACTGCACGGCCGATCGCGCTGCGAAGATCGCCGATGTGCTGCGTCAGGCGATTCGAGAGTATCGCTTCGAGTGGCAAGATCGTGTCCTCAATGTGGGCGTCAGCATCGGTATCGTGGAGATCAACAGCACGAGCGAGAGCATTGCGAGCGTGATGAGCGCGGCGGATGTGGCCTGCTATGCGGCCAAGGACTCCGGCCGTAACCGTGTGCACATGTATCAGGGCGCCGCACCGCAACGTCACCGCGAGATGCAATGGGTGTCGCGTTTGACGCGTGCGTACGAGGAGAACCGGCTCGAGCTGTACTATCAGCCCATTGTGCCTATCGGCGCGAATCGTGATGCGCGCGGCCATTACGAATTGCTGTTGCGCATCCGTGACGAGGACGGTGAGCTCGTGCAGCCCGCGGAGTTCATTCCGGCTGCCGAGCGTTACAACCTGATGCCCACCATTGATCGGTGGGTCGTGAGCCAGGCATTGAATACGCTCGCTCATTACCAGACTGATGGCGATCCGCATTCCGGTTACACGCTCGCGATCAACTTGTCTGGCACCTCTCTGAACGACGATCGCTTCCTTGAGTTTCTGATCAACGAGCTGCAATCCCATGATCTGAGTCCGGGCGCGGTGTGCTTTGAGATCACCGAGACCGCTGCAATCTCGAATCTGCCGAATGTCGTGCGCTTCATGCGCGAGTTCCGTGCGCGCGGCTGCTTGTTCTCGCTCGACGACTTCGGTAGTGGACTGTCTTCGTTCACGTACCTCAAGAACTTGCCGGTCGACTACTTGAAGATCGACGGCCACTTCATTCAGAACGTCGCGACCGATCCTGTCGATCGCGCCATGGTCGAGGCGATCACGCAGGTCGGACATGCAATGGGCATCAAGACGATCGCGGAGCGTGTCGAGAGTGCACAGGTGCTCGCGTGCCTCGCCAATATCGGCGTGGAGTATGCGCAGGGTCTCTACATCGCTCCGCCTGAATCCGTTGAATCCCTCAGCCGCATCACACGCGTGAAACCGCATCCCAGGGTGCGGCTCGTGTACTCGGCCTGAACCTGTATCCGCACGCACGTGCCTGATTGAGCACCGCCCTCCCGATTGCGCTTCCTTGGCGCGCTTTCGCACTCGGTATTGAACTTGGCTGCCGCTCGCCCCATCCTGCCAGCCGTCCGCTTGCACCAAGCATCCGCAAGGGCGGCAGCAGTGACGAAATGAACAACGGGAGCATGGAGTTTCGAGGCAAATCGGTCGAGCGATTGGATCGGCGCATCTGTGTCGCGCCGATGATGGACTATACGGATCGTCACTGCCGATATTTCTTGCGGCTGTTGAACCCGAGCGCGCTGCTCTACACGGAAATGGTCACGGCGCCTGCGATCGTCAGGGGCGATCGGCAGCGGCTGCTCACCTTCGATCCACAAGAGCATCCGGTGGCGCTGCAACTCGGCGGTAGCGATCCTCGCGAGCTCGCCGCTGCGGCACGCATCGGCGAGGAGTTCGGCTATGACGAGATCAACCTGAATTGCGGATGTCCGAGCGATCGCGTGCAGAGCGGGCGCTTTGGAGCGTGTCTCATGGCAGAGCCCGAACTGGTGGCTGACTGCATCGCCGCCATCCGTGAGAGCGTGCGCATTCCGGTGACAGTGAAATGCCGAATCGGCATTGAGCCGATGCCGCAGGCGCTCGATGAATATGAGTTCTTGAAGCGCTTCGTCGCCACGGTTGCCGCAGCCGGATGCAACGTTTTCGTCGTGCACGCGCGACGGGCAATCCTGCAGGGGCTCAGCCCCAAGGAGAATCGCGAGATTCCACCGCTTAGATACGACATCGCTCGACGGCTGCGCGAGGACTTCCCTGAGCTCGAGATCGTCTTGAATGGAGGTTTGCGGACCATCGAGCAGGTCGCCGCGGAGCTGCCACATTTCGACGGGGTCATGATCGGGCGGGAGGCCTACCACAATCCCTATTTCCTGGCGCAGCTCTACCAGCGGTTCGTCGATCCGCACTGGCGGTTGCCGTCACGTGAAGAGGTGCTCGAGCAGTTCGTGCCCTATGTGCGTGCTCGGCTCGAGGAAGGGCATTCCCTGCGCGCAATCATCCGCCATGTCCAAGGGCTTTACGCCGGTCAACCGAACGCGCGCGCGTGGCGCCGCTTTCTCTCCGAGCAGGGCGCACGCAACGCGAGAAACGCGGACGTGCTGCTCGAGTCGCTGCGTATCGTCCGCGCTGCTTAGGGTCGCAGACCCGCTGCGGGGCGCGGCTCACTCACTCGAGTCGGCGGTCACAGCGAGGCGTCCGAAATCACCCTGCTTGGTCGCCGCGAGGTAGGCCGCGGTCGCGAACGCGGCAACCGATTGGTCGAGCACCTTCGGGTCGACTTTCAAGAGTGTGTCGTTCTCCGTATGGTGAACGTCGAAATAGGAAGACGCATCGAGCGACAGATCGAGCACTGGCACGCCGAGCTGGCGCAAGGGACCGATATCGGCTCCGCCGCTCGCGTCATTTCCTCCGAGCTCGATCTCGAGCGGTGCGAGGGCACTCTGCATCATGGCGATCGCGGGGAGCGCCTCGGGCGCGACGCGAGAGCGGATGCGCCACACTGGGCCTTGCCCGACATCGGCCTCCATCGCGAGCACGTGGCGTTCCACTTCGTCGCCGATTTGGCTCACATACTCACGTGCGCCCGACAGGCCGAACTCCTCGTTCGCGAACAGCACCACACGAATCGTGCGTGCCGGCTTGCGGTCGAGACGGCTGATGAGCCGCGCCGCTTCCATCACGATCGCAACCCCAGCGCCGTCGTCGAGGGCACCGTGGCCGAGGTCCCATGAATCGAGATGTGCGCCGAGTAGAACGATCTCGTGAGCGCGCTCTCCGCCCGGAATCTCGCCGATGACGTTGGCGGACCATGTCGGCGGCAGCTCCCGAGCAGTGGACTTCAGTCGCAGGCGCACCGGCTTGCCCGTGGCGACATGCCGCGCGAGCAGGTCGGCATCGGGATTGGCAAGCGCGAAGGCAGGAATTCTCGGCGCGTCGATCGAGTAGTTGAGCGCTCCGGTGTGCGCGATGCGGTCATCGGATGTACCCACGGAGCGAATGACGAGAGCGATTGCGCCTAGTTTCGCTGCGAGGCTCGGACCTTGCGTGCGCCCGCGGACCACCTCGCCGTAGGCGCTGCCAGTCCGGCTGCGCTCCATCCGCTGATCGATGAAAACGATCTTGTTCGCGGCAGCGTTCTCCGGAAGCTTGGTGAGCTCATCCAAGGAGTCAACACGTAAGACGACCCCTTCAATTCCTTCGTCGGGAGTCCCGATACTGCCCCCGAGCGACACACCTACCAGAGGGATCGGTGCGGCCGCCAGCAAAGTCAGCTCTGCCGTTCCCCGCACCCAACGCGGCACGAGCACGTCCTGGGTGCGCACATTAGTGAACCCCAGCTTGGCGAGCCGCTCGAGCGCCCAGCGCACTGCGGCCGCATCGCCTGGGGTACCGGCAAATCGAGGGCCGACCTCTGTTACGAGAGATTCGAGATGGGCATAGGCCTGCGTGCCAGTGGACAGGGCGCGATCGCGAAGAGCGGCTGCGGTTGCGAGGTCTTGCTCGCTCCAGCCCTGACCGAGACTCAAGGAAGGGAGGACGAAGGTGAGGGTTGCCAGTGCGGTCAGGGCCGCTTGCGCTATGGACATACCGTGACAGCTCCTCTGCGACGGAGTTATGTTGCGTGTCGATATGTATAATGCCAGCGCGCCCGGCCACTTGGGCCCCACCCGTGAGGTGGAACTAGGGTCAATGCTAGCCTCGCTATGGGAAAGGACATCGAATTAGCCATCATGTTCGCCGATGTGGTCGGCAGCACGCGGATCTATGAGGTCATGGGCGACCTGCGTGCACGCGACATGGTGCTGACCTGCGTCGAGATCATGCGCGCCGCCACCGAGCAGCATCATGGTACCGTGATCAAGACGATCGGCGACGAGATCATGGCCACTTTCCCCACGGCCAATGACGCAGTCAATGCTGCGAGCCGCATGCAACACGATATCCGCACTCACGCGGGGCTCAAAGTCGATGGCCAACCCATCGCGATCCGCATCGGCGGTCACTTTGGGCCGGTCGTGCTCGAGAATCGCGACATCTTCGGTGCCGCAGTACACACGGCCAATCGGATGACCAGCCAAGCGAAGGCTGGGCAGATCATCGTCACCAGCGCCATTGTGGAGCGTCTCGCTCCGGAGTGGCGCTCTGCGGTGCGGCAGATCGACGTGGCGATGCTCAAGGGCAAGTCCGGCGAGGAGGAGCTCTACGAGGTGCTGTGGCAGAAGGAAGACGCCACGAGCATGCTGCCGGCGATCGCACTCGGTGCGGTTGGGCGCGAGAAGATGCAGCAACCGCGGCGTCTTCGTCTGCGCTTTCAAGGGAAAGACGTGGTCCTGGACGAGTCCCGTCCGAGTATCTCGATCGGGCGCGCCGAAGAGAACGATCTGGTCATCAAGGGAAATCTGATCTCGCGCTTGCACGCGCGTATCGAGCTCAATCGCAACAAATTCCTGCTCGTGGATCAGAGCACGAACGGTACTTTCGTCATGACGCGCGAAGGCGAGGAGGCATTCGTGCGTCGGGATACCATGCAATTGAAAGGCGAGGGGATGATCGGGTTCGGAAGGGTGCCCGAGAGCGGCTCGTCGCTCACGGTCCGTTATATATGTGAAGAGTAACGGCCCAGAGCGAACGGGCGAGCGCGATGCGCTCGCCCGTTGCGTTTATCCAGCTTGCGTCGAATACCGGTCCGGACCGCCGCGGCTCACAGCTTCGCTGCGATCGCGCGGAGCTGGTCCTGCAGCTCATTCGGGAGGCGCGGCTTGAACTCGTCCAAATAGGCGCCGATGGCTTCGATTTCCTTGCGCCACGCATCAGCGTCCACGTTGAGCAACGCATCGAGCGTTGCGCCGTCGAGATTCAAGCCCGTGAGCTCGAGATCCTGCTTGTGCGGCACATAGCCAATCGGCGTCTCCTGCGCGCCGACGCGGCCATCGCAGCGATCGCAGATCCAACGCAGCACCCGCAGGTTGTCGCCGAACCCGGGCCACAGATAGCGGCGGCTGGCGTCCTGACGGAACCAGTTCACGTGGAAAATGCGCGGCAGCTTCTTCGCTCGCTGCTCGAACGAAAGCCAATGGCGCCAGTAGTCACCGAAGTTGTAGCCGCAGAAAGGCTTCATCGCCATCGGGTCGCGACGCACCACGCCGACTTGCCCAGTCGCCGCGGCTGTCGTCTCCGACGCCATGCCTGCGCCGATCAGCACACCGTGTTGCCAATTGAAGGCCTCGTATACGAGCGGTGCGACCTCACGACGCCGACCGCCGAAGAGGATCGCAGAGATCGGCACGCCCTCCGGCGCGTCGGCGAGGCTGGAATAGATCGGGTTGCGGCGCGCGGCCACCGTGAAGCGCGAGTTCGGGTGTGCGGCCGGGCCCGATTCGGCGCGATAAGGTCTGCCTTGCCAGTCGACGACTGGCGTGCCTTCGTCGAGCCCTTCCCACCACGGTTGGTTGTCGGCTGTGAGCGCGACGTTCGTGAAAATCGTATCCGAGCGCAGCATCTCGAACGCGTTGCGGTTGGTGCTCGGGTTCGTGCCCGGCACGACGCCGAAGTAGCCTGCCTCCGGATTGATGGCACGCAGCTCGCCGTCCGGTCCGACGTGCAGCCAGCAGATGTCATCGCCGACCGTCCAGATCTTCCACCCCGGCATCGAATCAGGCGGCACCAACATTGCCAGGTTCGTCTTGCCGCACGCGGAGGGGAACGCAGCGGCGATGTAGTGTGTGCGCCCTTCCGGGCTTTGCACGCCCATGATGAGCATGTGCTCGGCCAGCCAGCCCTCCTGCCGCGCCTGCCAGCTGGCAATGCGCAGTGCGTGACATTTCTTGCCAAGCAGAGCATTTCCGCCGTATCCCGAGCCGAAGCTCTTAATCGATAATTCCTCCGGGAAATGCAGGATGAGACGTCGCTCTGGATTGAGATCGCCGATCGAGTGCAGGCCCTTGACGAACTGGTTTTCACGCTCGATGCGGCGCAGCGCTTCCGTCCCCATCCGTGTCATGACGCGCATGTTGATCACGACGTAAGGGCTGTCTGTGACCTGAACGCCGCAGCGCGAATAGGGCGAGTCAATCGGTCCCATGCAGTACGGCACAACATACATTGTGCGTCCACGCATGGCACCCTCGAACATGCTGTCGATCTTGCGGTGCGCTTCGTCGGGAGCCATCCAGTTGTTGTTCGGGCCGGCGTCTTCGCGCGAGCTCGTGCACACATACGTGAGATGCTCGACACGGGCGACGTCCGATGGATGTGAGCGATGCAGATAGCAATTCGGATGGGTGCTCGGATTGAGCTTGATAAGATCGCCGCGCTCCAGCATCTGCGCGATCAGCTGCTCGTTCTCCGAGTCAGATCCTGTGCACCAGTGAATTGAATCCGGTTTCGTGAGCTGTGCTACTTCGTCGATCCAGCGTGCTAACGACGCATTCGATGTGTTCATTGAGCCAAAAAACCTCTGTCACCGCCATAAGGCGCATTTCGTGCCGACGCATGCATCACGAACTCGTGCATCCGGTTGCTCGCCTCATATCGCAGACGATGATCCGCATCGTATCGAGCGGACACACGCTCGCGGGCATGATTCGTCCGAGCATCGCATGCATGCGTTCGTCTCATACGTCAAATTCCAGCGCGCTCGCGAGCGCGATGCATCGCACTTGCAAGCGCACAACGTCGCAATGCTATGCGAAGTTGCGGGCGTTGTGTCTGGCATCGGCGATGCTGGCAATTAGTTTTCATGTGACAGCGCGGGACATGCAACAAATCGAAACGGAGCTGGTGGCGGAAGTGCGTATCGAGGAAGTGACTGCGACGCACCGACGCGCACGCTTCGTGCCTGCGACCGTCGTCGCGCAAGGCGAGGTGGTGTACTACACGGTGCGTATTCGCAACGTATCGACCGAGTACGCACGCGGTGTCACCGTCACACAACGCATTCCCTCGAACACTGTGTACGTCGCAGGCTCTGCGTCGGCGCCGAACGCAGAGGTGACGTTCTCGATCGACGGCGGTCAAACCTTCGCGCGCGAGCAAGATCTGCGAGTGGTCGACGGCGACGGAGTGTTACGGCCAGCACCCATGGAGCAGTACACGCACATTCGCTGGCGATTGCGCAATCCGCTTGCTCCCGGTGCGGTGGCGCTCGCGCGTTTCAGAGCTCAGTTCCAGTGACGCGTGCAAGTGAGATCCGCGCAGGCGTGAGATAGCGAAGCATGGACTACGAGGAAATGTTCGGGCCCGATGGGCCGCTTGCTCGCGCGCTGCCGGGTTTTGCGACGCGCGCAGAGCAGATCGCGATGGCACGACTTGTGCACCGTGCGCTGGAGCGAGGCGAGCGGCTCATCGTGGAGGCAGGAACGGGCACGGGGAAGACCTTTGCCTATTTGGCGCCTGCGCTGAATTCATCGAAGCGCGTCATTGTCTCGACTGGCACACGAACGCTGCAGGATCAGCTGTATCACCGCGATCTGCCCATGATCGCGCAAGCGCTCGGCCGTCCCGTGCGCGTCGCCTTGCTCAAGGGCCGGGCCAACTATCTTTGTCTGCATCGCTTGAGCCTGGCAGAGCAACAAGCCGCTGCGCGTGGCATGCGTCGTGAAGTCGCCGTGGCCTTACCGGAGATTCGTGAATGGAGCCGCATCACGCGCACCGGCGACATCGCGGAAGTACATCGTCTGAGCGATGAACATCCAGTGTGGCCGTGGGTCACATCGACACGCGAGAACTGTCTCGGCGCCGATTGCGAAATGTTCGAACGCTGTCACGTCGTGCACGCGCGACGTGAAGCGCAAGCTGCCGACGTCATCGTCGTGAATCATCATCTGCTGCTTGCCGACCTGGTCCTGAAGGAAGAGGGGTTCGGCGATCTGCTACCGGGCGCCGACGCAGTCATCATTGATGAAGCGCATCAGTTCCCGGACATCGCTTCGTCCTTTCTCGGGTTCGCGGTATCTTCGCGTCAGATCGAGTTGCTCGCACGGGATCTCGAGGCGGAGCTGCTGCTGTGTCATGCACCGATCGAAGGATGTGCGGCGCTCGCGCAGACTCTCGAACGTCAGCTACGCGATCTCGAAGCAACGCTCGACCTCAAGCACGGCCGGCGCGAGCTCGCGGAATGGCCGGCGGAGGTCTTCGAGGCGATCGAGCAGATCCAAGCATCGCTCGTGGAGCTGGCGCGCAAGCTCGAAGCAGCCGCTGACGATTCTCCGGGGCTCGTCGCTTTGCGCCGGCGCAGCGCGGACATCGCTGAGCGGCTGCATGCCTTGCTGGACACCGAGGCCGCGGTCCAGACCGCCAGCGTTCGCTGGGCGCAACTGTCCCGGCACGGAATGAGCTTGCACTACGTGCCGATCGACGTTTCGGATCAGCTTGGCGCATTGATCGATGCGCATGCGAGCGCATGGATCTTCACCTCTGCGACACTCGCCGTCGGCGACGAGTTCTCGCATTTCGAGCGGCGGATCGGGCTGGTCGGCGCGACATCGGCCCGATTCGAAAGCCCCTTCGACTATGCGCGTCAGACGCTCTTGTATCTGCCGCGCGACCTCGACGCGCCATCGTCGAGTCGCTACACCGAGCAGGTGATCGATGCTGCGTTGCCGGTTCTGCAAGCCAGCGGCGGTCGCGCGTTTCTCCTGTTCACGAGCCATCGAGCGCTACGTGAAGCAGCCGACATTCTCCTCAGAAAGCTCGGACCCGAGCTGCCGTATCCGGTATACGTGCAGGGCGACGGACCGCGCGATGTGCTGCTGAAGAAGTTCCGGGAAGCCGGTAATGCCGTGCTGCTGGGTACCAGCACGTTCTGGGAAGGTGTCGACGTGAAGGGTGCCGCACTGACGGTCGTGGTGATTGATAAACTGCCGTTCGCGGTACCTGACGACCCAGTCCTGAAGGCACGAATCGACGCGATCTCGCGCAGGGGCGGAAATCCCTTCTTCGAAGAGCAGGTGCCCCGTGCAGTGCTCGCGCTCAAGCAGGGGGTAGGCAGACTGATACGAGATCCAGAGGATTTCGGCGTCGTCGTCTTATGCGATCCGCGCCTGCGCACTCGCGGGTATGGACGCATCTTCTTGGACAGTCTGCCACCGATGCCGCGCGCGAGCTGTCTCGACGAAGTCGTTGCGTTTCTGCGTGCGCGCCTGGGTGGGAAGGGGCAAGCCCTGTGCGGCAGGCCGTAAGCTGTGAGAAAACGAGACGCTCACCCGACCCGCGACCGCTATTGCAACCGATCAGATCATGAAAATCCTTGCCATCGATACTGCCACGGAACGTTGCTCGGTCGCGCTGTGCGTCGGCGCACGTTGGATTGAGCGCGCCGTCGACACTGCGCGTGGGCACGCCGAGATCGTGCTGCCGATGGTCGAGCAAGTGCTCGAGGAGGCAGGGGTGCGACTTGCGGAGCTCGCCGGCATTGCGTACGGCCGCGGGCCTGGTGCGTTTACCGGGGTGCGCATCGCGATCGGTGTCGTACAAGGTCTGGCGTACGGCGCCGACCTGCCGACCGTCGGCATCTCCAACTTGGCGGCAGTGGCGCAACAAGTCGCGGCACCAGGCGCACGGATCCTCGTGTGCATGGATGCGCGCATGAGCGAGGTATATTGGGCTGTATTCGAGGTGGCGGACGATGGGCTCGTGCATGCGGCGAGCGTCGAAAGCGTAGGTGCCCCGGGCTCGGTCACGGCGCACTCGATCACACACGCGGTGGGTACCGGCTTCGCGGCGTATCCGGAGCTCAGAGCGCGTTGGACGCACGTGCCGGTTCGCGACGATCTACTGCCGCACGCCCGCCAGATCGCAATGCTGGCAGAACCTGTATTTCGTGCCGGGCAGGGGGAACCAGCTACCCGAGCGCAACCGGTATACTTGCGTAATCAGGTGGTGTCGGTGAAAACGCCGTAACAGGAGCGTACTTCACCGAATTGTCATATTCGCCTGCTGTAATGTTCTTGTCTTGAGACGGGATCGAGCGATTCGCCGACAGCGCTGGCTGCAACATTTCAGCGCGGAGCATCGGTAACGCCAGCGTGCGGACAACTGACCAGTGGCATGGCAGCGAAGCAAATCTTGATCGTCGAGGACGAAAAGCCAATACGCGACATGATCGCTTTCAGTCTGCGACGCGGCGGGTTCGAGGTGCGCGAGGCTGCGGATGTCGGTGAAGCTCGTTCGAGCATCGCCGACCGGAGGCCGGACTTGGTGCTCATCGACTGGATGTTGCCTGACATGAGCGGGCTCGAGCTCACGCGCGCGATCAAGCGCGACAAAGAGACGCAGGACCTGCCCATCATTATGCTGACCGCGCGCGCCGAAGAGCAGGACAAGGTCATGGGCCTCGAGAGCGGCGCTGACGACTACGTGACGAAGCCGTTCTCGGCTCGCGAACTGCTCGCGCGCATCAACGCCGTGCTGCGGCGCGCGAGCAGCGCGCATCTATCCGATGTCATCGAGGCGGACGGACTCGTGCTGGATGCGGCGAGTCACCGAGTCATGGCCGGGGAGCACGTCGTGCCGCTCGGGCCCACGGAGTATCGACTGTTGTCGTTCTTCATGGCGCATCCCGAGCGGGTGTACAGTCGCGCCCAGCTGTTGGATCGTGTATGGGGCGGTAACGTGTATGTCGAAGAACGGACGGTGGATGTGCACATTCGGCGTTTGCGCAAGGCGCTCGAACCCTACCGCTACGATCGCTTCATTCAGACCGTCCGGGGCGCGGGCTACCGCTTCTCCACGCGATCGGATTGAGGCATGAAGGTACCGGCCTCGCTGTCGACTATCGGGTGGCATGCCGTCTACAGGCTCATCGGCGCGCTGTTTGTCGCTTTCCTGCTGGGCCTGGTCACGGGGCGTATGGCGCTCTCGTTGGCGCTCGTCCTGCTGATCTATGCCTGCATCCAGATTCGGAACATGGTGCTCGTGGATCGGTGGTTGCGTTTCCGGCGCGTGCTGCCGCCTCCCGATATCAGCGGTCCGTGGGGCGAGATCGTAGCGATCGTCAACCGCATCTACCTGCGCAAGCAGTATCACCGCGCGCGCGTCACGGAGCTGATGCGCGAGTTCCGGCAACTGACCACTGCGATGCCCGAAGGAGCGGTTCTGCTCGGGCCCGAGAACGAGATCTTATGGTTCAACTCGCGCGCCGGCGAATGGCTCGGTCTGAAGCGAAAGCGCGATTTCGGCATGCGCATCGAGAACCTGGTGCGTCATCCCGACTTCGTCGAATACGTGCGCACGGGCAAGCCCGAGGGCGGTGTCGTCGTGCACGATATCGGGCAGGGCGGTAGCCGTTGGCTGGCATTTCACATCGTGCGCAGTGATACGGCGGTGCGTCAGCTCTTGATCGTCCGCGACGTGAGCCGCGAAAAGCAGCTGGAAGCCATGCGCAAGGATTTCGTGGCGAATGCTTCCCACGAGCTGCGCTCGCCGCTCACCGTTATCAGCGGTTATCTCGACGCGCTCGCGGAGGAGGAGAAGCTCGATCCGGCTTGGAAAGAGCCTGTGCTCGAGATGCGTCGTCAAACAGAACGCATGAACATGATCGTCAATGACTTGCTCGAGCTGTCGAAGCTCGAGGCCGACGATACGCCGAGGGAGGATCAGCCGATCGACATCGGCGGTCTGCTCACGCTGTTGCGCAAGGAAGCGCTGCAGCTGGAAGAGCGTCCACGAAACATTCGCGTGACCTTGGAAACGGATGCGCTGCTGCTCGGCTCGGAGTCCGAGCTGCACTCGATCGTATCGAACCTGCTGTCCAACGCCATCAAGTACACGCCTGCACACGGCGAAATCGAGTTGCGTTGGTGGATAGATGATGAGGGCGCGCATTTATCGGTGCGCGACACCGGTGTAGGTATCGCACCCGAGCACATTCCGCGTCTCACTGAGCGCTTCTATCGCGTCGATGCGGGTCGGGCGCGTTCGCTGGGCGGCTCGGGCCTTGGTCTTGCGATCGTCAAGCATGCGCTTCAACGTCACGACGGCACGTTGCGTATCGAGAGCAAGGAAGGTCAGGGCAGCACGTTCACTTGCGATTTCCCACCACACCGAATCGTGCCGCGCAAGCAGCAAGCGACGGGCGGCTAGGCGATTCGAGACCAAGACAGGAGCGTCGCAGCGGTACGCTCACCGGGTATCGCGACACGCTGCTGAGGCTTGTTCTCATGTGAACGGGGCTTGCGACGCTTGATCCCTACCTACGCGATTTGTATACGCTCCGCACGCTGCGCGCGTGCCCCAGCTGCCAATCTCTAGTCTCCATTCTCGATCTTCATCAAACCGTCACACATCTGACGTCAATCCGTAAGAGACGCTCCCTAAATTGCCCGGCGAAAACAGCTGGCTCGCGCACGTGCGCGAAATCGTTTCTTCCAATGTGTCGTCTGGGAGCGACTCAATGAGAACTTTGCAGTGGGCAATCACGGGTGCTGTGGCGATGGCGCTCGCCGGTTGTGGCGCGGACGAAATCTCTTCAGCGGGCAGCGCCGGCAACATCACGATCAACAATCCGCCGCCGAGCAGTGGCAATCCGAGTCCTGGTCCGGGTGCTCCCGGGGATGTGCAACCCGCAGCGGGATGTCCCACGATCGAAGACCCAGCAGGGTTACGAGATTACGGCACCATCACGGGCCCGACGGGCACATATCGTGTGTGCGCGTTGCCGAATCGGTTCACGCGCAGCGCGACACTCCCTCGCGTGCCTGGCTTGTTGTATACGCTCGACGGTCGTGTCGATGTGGGGTTCGACAACGGCCCGGTTCCTCAGGATGACGAAGAGTCCGTTGTTCTCACGATTGAGCCAGGAGTGGTGATCTTTGCGCATACCGGTGTGTCGTGGCTCGCCGTCAATCGCGGTAACCGCATCGAAGCGATCGGCACACCGGAGCGGCCGATCGTCTTCACGAGCCGTGACAACGTGCTGGGGCTCGCGACCGACGACTCGCAAGGACAGTGGGGCGGCATCGTACTGCTCGGTCGGGCGCCGATCACTGATTGCACCGTTGCCCCCGCAGCTGAGCCCGGCTCCGCGAATTGTGAGCGGCAGACCGAGGGCGCCGTCGATCCCGCGTATTATGGCGGCGCAACGCCTGACGACAGCAGCGGTACGTTGCGCTATGTGCAGGTGCGCTACTCCGGCTACGTGCTATCAGCGAACAACGAGCTGCAATCGTTGACGTTGTCGGGCGTCGGCAGCGGCACCACGATCGAGTATTTTCAGTCTCACAACAGCTCGGACGACGGTTTCGAGAATTTCGGCGGCACCGTGCACATGCGCCGCATTGTCATCACAGGCGCGGATGACGACAGCATCGATCTCGACACCGGCTATCAAGGCACGATCCAGTATGTGATCGCTGTTCAGAAGAACAGCGGCGCGGCGGACTCGATCATCGAGCTCGATTCCGCCAACGCGCTCGAGGATCAAACGCCGCGGACTCACATGAAGCTGGCGAACTTCACGTTCGTTCACCGCAATCCCGCTTCGGGCAATAACGCGGCGATGCTGTTTCGCGGCAAAGCGGATGCCACACTCATCAACGGCGTGGTCGTCAGCCCGATGGCGTGCCTGCGCCTGAACGGCAGCAACATCCTGAGCCCTGATCCTGCAACGGAGAAGCGCGGCGCGCCGCAGTTCCATTCCGTCGCCATGCAATGCGGTGCAGAGCCGTTCGTGGGAACGGGTGACGTGACGGTCGAGCAAGTTGCCGATGTGTTCAACGCGGGACCGAACAATGATGCGGCCTTCACTGCGACACTGATCGACACGTTCATCAACGGCGAGAACGAAGCAGCGGTTGCAGCCACGGATCCTGCCACGCTCGACCCGGCGTTCGACAGCACCGACTACATCGGGGCCGTTCGCGATGCGGACGATACCTGGTATGCCGGTTGGACGTGCAGCTCGACGACGGCGACTTTCGGTTCGAGCAGCTCGGCTTGTACTTCCTTACCGTCGCTGGCGGAGTGATGACCTCGACGACCGGTGCTTTCTCGGGGAGACGTGAGGAATACATCATGGCGAAACGACGCACCTGGCAAATCGTGCTAGCCACAGCCGCGTTGTCCACACGAGCATTCGCGCAGTCGCCAATCGAAGTGGATGGATCGGAGCAGGCATTGGTCGACGATGGGGCGATGAACCCGGAGCCAGTCGCTCATCGTGCACATGCGGTGGACATCGCAATGCCGGGCGATATTCCCACCGTGACGGTGGTAGGACGGCGTGAGCGCGACCTGCAGCGGGACACGACGCAGGTGCTCACCGTGTTGTCGAGCGAGGATATCGCTAGAACGGGCGATGGCGACATCGCTGGCGCGCTCGGACGCGTGGCAGGTCTGAGCGTCGTTGGTAACGGGTTCGTCTATGTGCGCGGACTGGGCGATCGTTATTCCTTGGCACTTCTCAATGGCTCGCCGCTGCCTAGTCCCGAGCCGATGCGACGCGCCGTTCCGCTCGATCTATTTCCGACGGACGTCATCGCCTCTTCACTCGTGCAAAAGAGCTATTCACCCAATTTTCCGGGCGAGTTCGGCGGCGGTGTCATCAACCTGACCACGCTCGCCATTCCCGCGCAGCCATTCCTGCAGGCAAACGTCTCGCTCAGCGCCAACACCGAGTCCACCGGGCGCATGGGCTATGACTATTACGGTAACAAGTACGATTGGACCGGATACGGCAATCGCGATACGCCCGCGGGGCTCGCCGCGTTCTTTGCCAGCGGAGAGCGAATGAGCGCCGGCAATGTGGATTCAAGCGCGATTGCTGGACAGCTCGTGAGCCGTAACAACGCGCTCGTGCAGAGAATCGACGAGCTTCCTCCGAACGTCTCCGGCACCGTCACGGGCGGCACTACTTGGCTCATTGGCGAGTCTGAGCTCGGTTTGATCGCCACGGCAGGATTCAGCAGTGACTGGCGCACGCGCGACAACCAAGAGCAGACCCCGGCCAGCTTCGACTTGTCCTTGATCGACAAGGATTACCGGGTCGTCTCCACGGAATATCGCGCAGTTGCCAATGCGCTCGTTGGGCTTGGCTACGAGTTCGGCAACGGGCACACGTTGCGTTGGACGAACTTGTATATCCACGACACGATCAAGCGCACGAGCCTAGGTGAAGGCAAGGAGAACAGTCAGCGACCCGGCGTGGATTTTCGCGAGCAGTCGACCGGCTGGTACGAGCGCGAGCTGCGCAGCACCCAACTGAGCGGGACGTTCGATTTCGCTCCAGTGAGGGTCAGCGCCAGAGCGTCCTACTCGAGAACGCAGCGCGAAGCACCCTACGAGCTTGACATCGGGTACGTGCGTACCAATCAGGCCGCGAGCCCTTTCGGTGCCTACTTCATCAATCGTCTCGACAACGGTCAGAACGGCTATGCCGAGATCGCCTTCTCGGAGCTGGAAGAAGACCTTTGGTCGGGCGGCGTGGATGCAACCGTGCAGGTCCTGCCGCGGCTTGCACTGTCGGCGGGGCTCGACATCGCGGATACGCAACGTGAGTCGAGGCGCCGTGCCTTTCAGATCGTCGCGCCCTCGAGCTTTCCGAGCGGCGTGGCAATGCTGCGACCGGACTACCTGCTGAGCTCAGAAATTATCGATTTCTATGACATCGGCCTCATTGAGATGACGGAAACCGATCCGGCGTTTGCTGCAACGCTGCGCACGGAGGCGACGTACGCGCAGGTGCAGGCAGAGGTGACCGATGGGCTCGCGCTCAGCGCCGGGGTGCGTTTCGAGCGCGGCGAGCAGAGCGTCAGGCCGTTACAGGTGTTCAAGACACTGACCAACTCGGGTGCCGCCACTCACATCGAGAACGATTACTGGTTGCCGGCAGCAACGCTCACGTACAAGCTTCACGACGACATGCAGGTGCGCCTGAACGTATCGAAGACCATCGCGCGACCGCAGTTTCGTGAACTGATGTTTCAGCTGTACTACGATCCTGAGACGAATCGAGAGCATCGCGGCAATCCGCTCCTCACGGACAGCGAGCTCGCCAACGCCGAGCTGCGCTACGAGTGGTACTTCGCCCCGGAACAGCGCTTCTCGGTCGCCGGCTTCTACAAGAAGATCGAGCGGCCCATCGAGGCGTTCACCGGATTCAACGACAACCGACCCGTCACGAGCTTCGCCAACGCGCCGGAGGCTGTGCTCTATGGTGCCGAGATAGAGCTGCAGAAATACTTCCCACTCGACGAATGGTTTGATGGCGCGTTTCTAGGTCAGCGCCGTGCAGTCGTCATAGGTAACTACACATACAGCCAATCGAAGATCGCAGTGGATGAGCAGGACACGGTGCGTGTCTTCGGCACGGCGATACAGCCGGCCAGCAACTTCTTCGCCGATGGCAGCCGTCTCACTGGGCAATCAGACCATCTCGTGAATTTGCAGCTTGGACTGGAGCATCCGGGTCGACTTTCGCAGCAGACCATCTTGCTGTCCTATGCCGGCGATCGCGTTACCAGTCGTGGCCCGGCAGGCCTCCCGGATATCTATGAGTCGCCGGGAGTGCGCGTGGATGTCGTTGCCCGTGAAGCGCTGCATCTATTCGGGACGGACCTTGAAGCCAAGTTGGAGGTAAGGAACCTTTTCAATCGTGGCTATAAGGAGTTCCAGGAGCGTAACGGAAACGTCGTCTATTTGAATCGTTACGACGTTGGCACGACCGTAGCGGCATCGATCACGGTGTATTTCTGAGGCGGGCTGCTGGGCGCTGGGCTACTGGGCGCTGGCGCTGGACTTTGGTAGGCGTCCCGCAGCGCATTTAGTGCCGGGCTGCTGCCGGGCACGCTGCCTGCTTCTCCATTGGCGATTCCCTGACTATGCCTTTCCCGTGTTTCCGCCGGTTCGTTTGCCCGTGCAGCATTGTCTTCCGAGTGTCACACAGGGAACCCGTCGACGGGTTCTTGCAATCTTTCTGTAACAAGTGCCGCGTATAAGGCGGCAGGCGATCGATGGGAGTCCCGGAGCTCGGAAGGAGAGCGGATCGTGAGGACCGCAGTGATCTCATTGGCGGCCGTTCTATGCATGGCTGCAAGCGTCGTAGAGGGCGCCGAGAGCGACACGACGTTGAACGAGATTCGTGCGCAGCTGGTAGCGCTGACGGAACGCGTGGAGCGGCTCGAAGAGGTGAATCGAGTGCTCGCGGCAGAGAACGACAGACTCCGTGCACGATACGAAGGGTTGGCAAGGTCCGCGCAAGAGCAGTCTCGGGACGCCCGAGCGCAGGTGGTCGCAATGCCCGAGCCGAGCGGAGATCATTGGACGAGTCGTGTGAGCTTGAAGGGTGACTTGCGCTACCGGCACGAGCACATCAGCGATGAGTCACGTAACAGTAACGGAGTGCGGACGGCGGATCGTGATCGCCACCGTATCCGCGCGCGCTTGAACCTCGCCGTCGAAGCAACCGAGACCATCGCGCTCGGTTTCGGGCTTGCTACCGCCGAGGATGGCGATCCGCGCTCGACGAATCAATCGCTTTCTGGGGTGTTCTCGCGCAAGAGTATCGATCTCGACCTTGCATACTTCGATTGGCAGTTCGCCGCCTGGGGCAACCTCATCGGCGGTAAGATGCAGCAGCCGTTTTTCAAGCCGGGCCAAAGTCTGTTCTGGGACAATGACATCCATCCGGAAGGGCTGGCTGTCGGCTTCGATCAAGGTCCGTACTTCGGCACGCTGTACGGTTACTGGCTTAGCGAAGTGTCGGGGCCGCAGACGGCGATCACTTCCGATAGCATGCTCTACGGTGGGCAGTTGGGTGTGCGGTTGCCGGTCGGCGATTCGACGTTGGTGCTTGCGGGTCATTATTACGACGTAAGTGCCGGGCGGGGGCGAACACCGTTTTATGACGACGATTCATACGGGAATACGGCGATCACCGTTCCGGCTGGCGCGTCGACTGCCAGGGTGCTCGCCTACGACTACCGCGTGATCGATCTAGCCGCGGAGCTCAATACCTCCCTTGCAAGTGTGCCGCTGCAGCTCTGGGCGGATCTCGCTCAGAATCGGGGCACTGATGAGCACGATACGGCATGGGGCATCGGGTTGCTCTTGGGCAAGGCGGGCGACGTGCGCTCCTGGGAGCTCGGTATCTCCTATCAGCTCATCGAAAAGGACGCGTTGTTCGCGCAACTCATCGATTCGGATTTCGGTGCCGGCAACACCGATAGTGCCGGTTTCGTTGTGCGTGCTGCGTACGCGCCGCTCGAGAACTGGGTCGTGAATGCCACGTACTTCATCAACGAACGCTATGTGGATGTCCTGAATGAGGCCGGGCAGGTCGGTGCCGATTACCGGCGCCTGCAGCTGGATTTCAACGTCAAGTTCTGAAACCGTGCCGCGTGACATTGCCTAGCGGACGGGGTGGCGCGGCGGGCGGCGGTGCGGCCCAGCTTGCTCCACATTGACCAACGCGCTATACAGCAGAGACGCGTTACGATAGGGCAGCCAATGGAAAAGTCTGACCTCTCACACCACATCCTGAGCCGCTTCAATGACGACCTCGAGCGCGTGCGCACGAACGTGCTGCAGATGGGCGGGTTCGTCGAGGAACAGTTACGCCTGGCTGTCGAGGCGCTGGTGCAGGGCGACAGCAGCCTCGGCGAGCAGGTTGCGCAGGGCGACGCGAAGGTCAATGCGATGGAGGTCGCGATCGACGAGGACTGCAGCCGCATACTGGCGACCCGAAATCCCGCGGCATCCGATCTGCGTTTGATCGTGGCGGTCATCAAGACGATCACGGACCTGGAGCGGATCGGCGACGAGGCCGAGAAGATTGGATACATCGCATCGCGGCTGGCAACAGTGGAGCGGCCGGCTGACCGCTATCGTGAAATCAAGCATCTCGGCCGGCTCGTCGGCGATTTGCTGCACGAGGCGCTCGATGCGTTTGCGCGCATGGACCCGGAAGCGGCGGTTGAGGTGGCGAAGAAGGATCGCCTCGTCGACGAGGAATACGAAGCCATTCAGCGCCAATGCATCACGTTCATGATGGAGGACCCGCGCACGATCCGTCGCGCGCTCGATGTGCTGTGGGTGGCGCGCGCTCTCGAGCGGATCGGTGATCATGCCAAGAACGTGTGCGAGTACGTGGTGTACATGGCATACGGCAAGGATGTCCGCCATCTAGCGATGGAGGACATCGAGAAGCACGTGCAAGTTCGTGCGCAACGCACGCTGTAGCCGTCGATGCAGCTCCCCGTCGGTCGTCGCGCGGGCAATGTGCTCGGGTTTCTGGCCTGTGCCGGGCTGCTCGCGTATGCGTTGTACGCCGAGCATGTGCTCGGATTGACGCCGTGTCCGCTTTGTATTTTTCAGCGTGTGGCGGTCATGGCCGTCGGCGTGCTGTTCGTGGTGGCGGCAATCCATCACCCGGTGCATCGGGGCGCCCGCGTGTATGGCGCGCTGATCGCGCTGGCAGCCTTGGGTGGGATTGCCATCGCCGGACGTCACATTTGGATCCAGGCCCAGCCGCCGGGCACGGTTGCAGCATGCGGCGCCGACCTCGACTACATGCTGGAAATCATGCCTCTTAGAGAGGTCGTCGCGAAGGTGCTCACTGGCTCCGGCGAATGCGGCACGATCGATTGGACGTTGCTGGGATTGTCAATGCCCTGGTGGGTAGCGATCTCGCTCGCGGTGCTCGCGGGCTACGGGCTCCTCGTGAACGTGCAGCGGTCGGCGTAGCCCGGCTTTGACGCTCTCAGCTGTCAGCACCCAGCTGCCTGCGCCGCCGTCACCGAATCGTCACAATCGTCACCGCGTCGGCTGTCGTTCCACGAGCAGCAGCTCCATGATGCGCTCGTACATCTCCGACAACTTGTCAATGTCTGCCACACGCACGTTCTCGTTGACCTTGTGAATCGTCGCGTTGCTGACCCCGAGCTCGACGACTTGTGCGCCGGTCGGAGCGATGAAACGTCCATCCGAGGTGCCGCCCGTGGTGGACAGCTCCGGTGTCCGTCCGGTTTTTTCCTTGACCGCTTGAATCACCGCATTGGAGAGCTCGCCGGGCGGCGTGAAGAAGGGTAGACCCGACACAAACCACTCCAGGGTGTAATTGACCCTGTGACGGTTCAGGATCTCGGTGATGGTCTGCTGCAGCTTCTCTACTGTCTGCTCGGTCGAGAAGCGAATGTTGAAGCGCGCTTTCAGCTCCCCCGGAATGACATTGGGTGCACCGGTGCCTGCGTTGATGTTCGAGATCTGAAAAGTGGTGGGCTGGAAGAACTCGTTACCTTGATCCCACACGCGGCTCACCAGCTCGGCGAGCGCCGGAGCGACTGCGTGGACCGGGTTGTCCGCAAGGTGCGGGTAGGCCACGTGGCCCTGCACGCCATGGACCGTGAGCTTGCCGGACAACGATCCTCGCCGTCCGATCTTGATCGTATCGCCGACCGCGTCGGAGCTGGTTGGCTCGCCGACGATGCACCAGGTGATCTTTTCGCCGCGCGCCTCCAGCACCTCGACGACGCGGCGCGTGCCGTCGATGGAGGGGCCTTCCTCATCGCTCGTGAGCAGAAAGGCGAGCGTCCCAGAATGGTTCGGATAGCGGGCGATGAAGCGCTCGGTCGCCGTCACCATTGCTGCCAGACCGCTCTTCATGTCGGCCGCGCCGCGGCCGTATAGGAACCCGTCGCGCACGACTGGTTCGAACGGATCGGTCTGCCACTCTTCGCGCGGTCCTGTCGGGACGACGTCCGTGTGCCCGGCAAAGCAGAGCACGGGCGGCTCGCTGCCATGCAATGCCCACAGGTTCTCGACCGGCCCAAAAGGCATGCGCTCGAGGCGGAATCCGAGCGCCTCGAGACGCTTACCGATGATCTCGAGGCAGCCCTGATCGTCCGGGCTCACGGACGGCCGCCGAATCAATTCCTGAGTCAGGGCAAGCGATGGGGAAACGGCACTAGACAACGTTGGCTCCGGTGAGAGATGGCGCGCAAGGGGGAAAGTCGCGGACTTATAGCGAACGCGACCCCTGGGAGCAAGCGATGCGGACGTAACTGACCCCATCCCACGCGGCAGGTGCGGTCGTAACAAAACTGTCACGAAAGGCGGGCAGACTTGCGCACAGCCAGGTTGGCGTACGCGGCGAGGTTTCAGCCCATGAAGCGGCGGCTCACGTTCAGTATCCCTGCGGCTTTGCTGACGCTCTGGATCGTCGCGGTCCCTTGGAGCGCGTCAGCGCAGAGCATGATCAGGATTGACGGCTCGAGCACGGTCTTCCCGATCGCAGAGGCGGTGGCCGAGGAGTTTCAGATCGCGAAGCGTGGCAAGGTGCGTATTACGGTGGGGATCTCGGGTACGGGTGGTGGGTTCAAGCGCTTCTGCCGTGGCGAGATCGACATCGCGAACGCATCCCGTCCGATCTTGAAGGATGAGATGGAAGCGTGCCGTCGCGCAGGGATCAAATACCTCGAGGTGCCGGTCGCCTTCGATGCGCTGACGGTCGTGGTCAATCCGAAGAACACATGGGTCGAATCCCTGACGCTCGACGATCTCAAGAAGATCTGGGAGCCTGCTGCTCAGGGCCGCGTGACCCGCTGGGACCAGGTGAGGCCGGAATGGCCCGCGCGGCCGCTCGTGCTGTTCGGACCTGGCGCGGACTCAGGAACGTTCGATTACTTTACCGAAGCGGTCAACGGCAAATCCAAGGCGAGTCGCGGCGATTTTGCTGCGAGCGAGGATGACAACGTCATCGTGCAAGGGGTCGAGACCAACGCGAATGCGCTCGGCTACTTCGGCTACGCGTACTATGTCGAGAACAAGGATCGCGTGCGTGCGGTGCCAATCGTGAATTCCGCGGGCAAGGCGGTCATGCCGAGCATCGAAGCAGTGACCGACGGCAGCTATGAGCCGCTGTCTCGGCCTTTATTCATCTACGTGAGCGAAGCGGCAACGCAGCGCTCGGAAGTGCGTGAGCTGGTCACCTTCTACATGACCGAAGGGCCGGCGCTGGCACGGGAGGTCGGTTACGTACCGCTTCCTGCTGCGGCCTATCAGCAGGCGCTGGAGCGTTTCAATGCAAACAAGCTCGGCACCGTGTTCGGCGGTGTGCCGGAAGTAGGGGTGACCATCGAAGAGCTGCTCGCTCGGGAAGGAAAGCTCTAGCGCCGTGCCGAGCGTCTTCTGCGAGAGTCGGCCCGCGTCTGGTAAAGTTCGCACCGGCGCGCGCCCTCTAAAGGGCGCGCGCCGTTTCACAAGCGGTAAAACGTCGAAGTTCCAATCTTGAGCGCCACTGACTTCACACCAGGTTTGTCTCGGGGCGCGCTGCGCTATCGCAAGATGCGCGATCGCCTGGTCGAGCTCTTTCTCTTGGCTGCGGGACTGGTCGCGGTGTTCACGACGCTGGCGATTGTCGCGATCCTGCTGTACGAGTCGAGCGCGTTTTTCGAACATGTCTCGATCGTCGAATTCTTGACCGACACAATGTGGACGCCGCTGTTCGCTGACGCACGCTACGGCATTCTGCCGCTCGTTGCTGGCACGGTCACCACCACGTTGGTGGCGCTGCTCGTAGCAGTGCCGCTGGGTACGTTGATCGCGATCTACCTGAGCGAGTTTGCGCCCACCAAGGTGCGCGAGATCGTCAAACCGATCCTCGAGCTGCTGGGTGCGGTGCCCACGGTCGTGTACGGCTACTTTGCACTTACGATCGTGACGCCGGCGCTGCAGTGGCTCATGCCCGAGCTGCCTGGCTTCAACATGCTCAGCGCGGGGCTGGTGATCGGGCTGATGATCGTGCCGTACGTGAGCTCGCTCAGCGAAGATGCGATGCGAGCTGTGCCGCGCTACATGCGCGAAGGCTCCTATGCAATGGGCGCAACGCGTCTGCAGACGGCGTTGCACGTGGTCGTTCCAGGTGCATTCTCCGGGCTCGCGGCGGCGTTCATTCTCGGTATCTCGCGAGCGGTGGGCGAGACCATGGTGGTTGCGATCGCGGCCGGGATGCAGCCGAACTTCACCTTTGACCCGCGCGAGCCCGCCGCCACGATCACCGCCTACATCGTGCAGGTCAGCCTCGGCGATCTGCCGCACGGAAGCATCGGCTATCAAAGTATCTTCGCCGCCGGGCTCGTTCTCATGATTCTGACGCTGATCTTCAACGTGATCGGATTCTCGCTCACGCGGCGATTCCGGGAGGCGTACTGATGAGCGCGCATTCCAGCATCGCGCCGTTTCTCGATCCGAAGCTCGTACGCGAGGGGCTCGCACGACGCAAACGTCTCGATCAGGTGTTCGTCGTCATCGGGCTGATCGTCATGCTGAGCTGCCTGATGATTCTCACGGTGCTCTTCGTTGACCTCGTGCGTAACGGCGCGGAGCGCCTGACGTGGGACTTTTTCACGAATTTCGCATCGCGGCGTCCCGAGCGAGCCGGTATCTTGGCAGCATGGGTTGGCACGAGTCTCATCATGCTCGTGACTGCGGTTTGCGCCGTGCCGGTCGGTGTCGCGGCCGCCATTTACCTCGAGGAGTACGCACCGAAGAACTGGTTCACGGCGATCATCGAGATCAATGTGACGAATCTGGCAGGCGTGCCATCGATCGTGTACGGGTTGCTCGCCCTCGGGTTGTTCGTCTACCAATTCGATCTCGGGCAGAGCATCGCGGCCGCCGGGCTGACGCTCGCGCTGCTGATTCTGCCGATCGTGATCGTCGCGACACGCGAGGCGATTCGAGCCGTTCCGAACGCCATTCGCGAGGCTGCTTACGGGCTTGGCGCAACGCGCTGGGAAGTGACCAAGGACCACGTGCTGCCGTACTCCACGGGCGGTATCTTGACCGGCATGATCCTCGGCCTTTCCCGCGCAATCGGCGAGACCGCGCCGATCATTACGATCGGCGCCTTGAGTTTCATCGCCTTCTTGCCGGAAGCGCCGTTTCAGCGGGAATTCCCTTTCATCTCGTTCGGCTGGCTCGACGATCCGTTCACGGCCATGCCCATCCAGATGTTCAATTGGGTGTCGCGTCCGGATCCTGCTTTCCAGGCGAATGCGGCCGCGGCCGGAGCCATCTTGCTCGGCATGACGTTGCTGATGAACGGCATCGCCATCTGGATTCGTTATCGTTATCGCAAGAAGATCAATTGGTAGGTCCGCTGCACTGGAAACCCGTGGCGATTTACACGATCGTTTGAGCACAGGTACACGACGATGGATTCCAGCACGATGGCCCGCGCACATTCCGGTCCGCATACTGCGGAGCAGCGCCGCGAGGAGCAGCCATTGCGAAACGATCAGCTGACGGCCGAGGCGCACAGTGCTGCGCCGAGGCTTTCGTTCCCCGTCGACGATACTCGCAAGGCACGCTCTCTCAAGGTCAAGGCCTCGGTCGAGAATCTGAGCTTTTATTACGGGGAGCACCAAGCGCTCAAGAACTTGACCATTCCGATTGCGGAAAAGCAGGTGACGGCTCTAATCGGCCCGTCCGGCTGCGGTAAGAGCACGTTTCTACGGTGCTTCAACCGCATGCACGATCTGCAGCCGGGCACGCGCTATGAAGGCCGCATCATCCTCTATCCCGACAATCTCAACCTGGTTGGGAACGATGTCGATCCGATCGAAGTGCGCATGCGGATCGGCATGGTGTTCCAGAAGCCCAACCCATTCCCCAAGTCGATCTTCGAGAACGTCGCATACGGTCTGCGGTTGCGCGGCGTGCGCAATCGTGCAGTGCTCGCGGAGGAGGTCGAGAAGGCATTGCGGGGTGCGGCTCTGTGGGACGAGGTGAAGGATCGCTTGCAGGATTCGGCGCTCGCGCTGTCCGGCGGTCAGATGCAGCGGCTCTGCATTGCGCGCGCTCTGGCCACGAAACCGGAAATCCTGCTCTTCGACGAACCGACGTCTGCGCTCGATCCGATCGCAACCGCGAAGATCGAAGAGCTGATCTCGACGTTGCGCGATCAGGTCACGGTGCTGATCGTCACACACAATATGCAGCAGGCCGCGCGCGTGTCGGATTACACTGCGTTCATGTACCTGGGCGAGCTCATCGAGTTCGACGAGGCCGCCAAGATCTTCACGAACCCGAGCAAGAAGGCCACCGAAGACTACATCACCGGGCGTTATGGTTAGGTTGGAGGCCGTCGCCTCCAGGCTGTAGTCGCGCCCAGCGCGGGCCCGCCGACGTTCAGCACGGTTGCGTGAGGGCCAGTCGCTTGTCGCCCGTGTTCAGCGAATGGGAAATCGCGCATCAAGCAGGTAAACTCGCGCTTCGTTTTCTTGCTCCGTTCGTAGCTGATCACATGTCTCTGCAAGCCCTCATCGAGTCTGCTTTCGAGCATCGTGCCGAGTTCACACCTCAGAACGCACCCTCTGATGTCAGACAAGCCGTCGACGAGGCTATTACCCTCCTGGACAGCGGTCGGGCGCGTGTCGCGGAGAAGGTCGACGGGGAGTGGCGTGTCAACCAGTGGCTCAAGAAGGCGGTTCTGTTGTCGTTTCGACTGAACGACAATCAGCTCATCGAAGCGGGCTACACGCGCTTCTTCGACAAGGTGCCGCTCAAGTACGCGTCACAGGACGAAGCGCAGCTGCGTGCTGGAGGAGTGCGCATCGTGCCGCATGCGCTTGTGCGCCGTGGCGCGTATGTCGCCCCCAATGCGGTGCTCATGCCGTCGTACGTGAACATCGGCGCTTATGTCGGCGAAGGCACCATGGTGGATACGTGGGCGACTGTCGGCTCATGTGCGCAGATCGGCCGTAACGTGCACCTTTCCGGCGGCGTCGGTATCGGAGGTGTGCTCGAGCCGCTGCAAGCCAATCCCACGATCATCGAAGACAACTGCTTCATCGGCGCTCGCTCGGAGATCGTCGAAGGCGTCATCGTTGAAGAAGGGGCAGTCATCTCCATGGGCGTCTACATCGGCGCAAGCACGCGCATTTACGACCGCGAACGCGACGAGGTCTTGTATGGGCGCGTGCCGGCCGGCGCCGTTGTCGTGCCGGGAAGCTTGCCTGCGGCAAACGGCAAGTACAGTCTCTATTGCGCCGTCATCGTCAAGCGCGTCGACGCGCAAACCAGAGCGAAGGTGGAGATCAACGAGCTGTTGCGCGAAAGCGCGAGTAACTGAGCCTGAGCTCTGTCGGGCTCTTGAAGGGAGCGCGGCTTCAGCGCTCCCTAGCGCCTACAGCCTGCAGCGCCCCTTCAACGTCCGAGAACGTAGTCGCGAATCCTGTGCGCGGCCTCGACACATTCAGCGTGAGAGGCTACGAGCGAGATGCGCACGCGGCCACGACCCGGATTACCGTTGGCAGTATCGCGTGCCAGGTAGCGCCCTGGCAGCACCGTGACGTGCTTGCGCTCGAACAGCTCACGCGTGAAGCGTTCGTCGTCAGGGACGCTGGGCCACAGGTAAAAGCTCGCCGGGGGCGCTTCAACCGGCAACGCTTCACGCAAGATCGGCAGAACGGCAGCGAACTTCGCGCGGTACAACCTGCGATTCTCGACGACGTGCGCATCGTCGTTCCACGCGGCAATGCTCGCGAGCTGCGCATGTAGCGGCATGGCGCAGCCATGATAGGTGCGATAGAGCAGGAACGAGCGCAGAATCCTTGGGTCGCCCGCAACGAATCCGGAACGAAGCCCCGGCACACTGGAGCGTTTGGAGAGGCTGTGAAAGACGACGCAGCGCTCGAACGAGCTGTGTCCCGACGCTATCGCCGCTTGCAACAGGCTCGGCGGCGGAGCGGACTCGTCGAGATAGATCTCGCTGTAGCACTCGTCCGAGGCGATCACGAAGTCATAGCGGTCCGCGAGCTCGAGCGCGCGACGCAGATAATCGAGTGACGCTACGGCACCGGTGGGGTTGGCCGGCGAGCACAGGAACAACAGTTGGCATCGCTGCCAAGTGCTTGCCGGAACGCGTTCGAGATCGGGCAGGCCGTGCTCGTTCTGCTCGAGGAAGTAAGGTTCTGCGCCCGCGAGCAGAGTTGCACCCTCGTAGATCTGATAGAACGGATTGGGCATCGCGACCAGTGGCGCCCTCGTCGCGTCAACGACGGCCTGTACAAAGGCGAACAATGCTTCCCGCGTGCCGTTGACGGGTAGGACCATCGAGTCGGGATCCACTGTGCCAGGGAGCAGCTGGAAACGTCGTGTGAGCCAGCCGCTCACTGCCTGACGAAACTGCGGCAGCCCTGCGGTTGCGGGATAGCTGCCGAGCGTCTCGAGATTTTGTGTGAGGGCTTCGAGCACGACGTCAGGCGGTGCATGGCGCGGCTCGCCGATCGACAGTGATATGTGACGAAGCGAGGACGGCGGTACTGCGTCGGCGAGCAACTTGCGCAGACGCTCGAACGGATAGGGCCGCAACCGAGCTAACGACGGATTCATGGCAAGCTCACGGGCGCCGATCGAGCGCTTCTGTCAGGCGCTGCGCGAGTCGTTCGCGCCGTTCGCTGCTCAAAGGCCGGCCGGCCTCGTCCGTCACATAGAAGACATCTTCGGCCCGTTCGCCGACGGTTACGATCTTCGAAGTGTGGATACTGATGTTCTCGCTCATGAAAACCTTGGCAACTTCCGACAGTAAGCCCGGTCGATCTCCGGCAATGAGCTCGACGATCGTGCGTTGGTTCACGGGATCCTCACTGAAGGCGATCTGCGTAGGCGTCGAGAACATGCGTACCTGACGCGGAGCGCGACGAGTGACCGTGACCACTGCATCGTCCTGACGCGAAAGGGCCTGTGCAAGCTGCTGTTGTATATCACGAATGCGTGCCGGGTCGGCGATTTCGGCGCCGGTGTCCTCGAGCACATGATAGACGTCCAAGCTGAAGCCGTCGGCGGTCGGCGTAATGCGCGCATCGACGATGTTCAGTCCGAGCTGATCGAGCAGAGCCGTGGTGCGCGCAAAGCTGCGCTGTTGTTGCGGCGTGTAGGTCGAGATGCCCGTTCCGCCGCGCCCTGAGCGTTGCTGCACCGATACGAGTGAGGTCGTATCGCTCGGCTCTCGATCTACCAACATCTGCGTATGCCAGGTGATCTCCGCGGGCGTGTGACGCAGGAAGTACGTGTCGGTGAAGCGGCTCCAGACGCGCTCGAGCTTCTCTTTGCTGATGCCAGCCTCGAGGATCAGCTCGCGTGCCTGTGCCTGAGTCTCGGCGATCAGTTGCTCCTTGTCGATCGGGTTCTCGAGCCCACGTCGCAGCGCCTGCTTCGTCCGTTCGTAGAACTCGGCTAGCAGCGCCGCCTTCCAGCTGTTCCACAGCTTCGGGTTCGTCCCACGGATGTCTGCGACTGTCAGGACGTAAAGATAATCCAGATGCGTCTGATCGCCGACCAGCTCGGCGAACTCGTGGATGACCTTGGGATCAGAAATGTCCTTCTTCTGCGCAGTCACCGACAGCATCAGGTGATTGCGCACGAGCCAAGCGACCAGCCGGGCATCGTACGGCGACAGACCTTGCTCCAGGCAGAACGCTTCGGCGTCGACAGCGCCCAGCTCGGAGTGATCGCCGCCGCGACCCTTGGCGATGTCATGGAAGAGTGCCGCCAGATACGCCAGCTCCGGCTTTGGGAGCGATTGCATGATCCGCGACAGTTGCGGCAGCTCGTGATTGTATTGAGGCAACGCGAGGCGTCGCAGATTACGCACGACGAACAGGGTATGCGCATCGACCGTGTAGGTGTGAAACAGGTCGTACTGCATGCGTCCGACGATGCGCCCGAATGCCGGAATGTATCGGCCGAGCACACCGTAGAGATTCATGCGACGCAGCTGATGCGTCACCCCGACAGGCGCACGCAGTATCTCCAAGAACAGGCGATGATTGCGCGGGTGTTGCCGAAATTCCTCATCGATCAGCCACAGGTGTCGTGTCAGCTGACGAATCGTCGAGGCTCGCACGCCACGCACCTCGGGATGCTGCTGGAGGATGACGAACATCTCCAGCATTGCGGACGGATACCGAGCGAATACCTCGTCGTTCGTGATCTCGAGATAGTCGTTGCGAATCTGGAAGCGCGCATTCACCGGCACCGGTGCGCTCGAGCTATCGAACAAGATCGCTTCGCGGAAGAGCTGCAGCAGCATCTCG
Source organism: Gammaproteobacteria bacterium (assembly GCA_017577615.1). GTDB lineage: Bacteria > Pseudomonadota > Gammaproteobacteria > Steroidobacterales > Steroidobacteraceae > Steroidobacter. Next base: position 112,974 of record PKRE01000002.1, read on the forward strand.
TTCAGCAGGCTCACATCCATCGCGGTGCGGTAGTACCGCTGCATGAATTGCTCGACCGCGAGCGTATAGGTCGCGTCCTCGTAGCCGAACATCTTGGCGAGCTTGATCTGATGATCGAAGAGGAGGCGATCTTCGCGCCGTTTCGTCAGCACGTGCAGCGCAAACCGAATCTTCCACAGAAACGCTTGCGCCGTCTTGAGCTTGCGCAGCTCGCTCTTGGTGAGGAAGCCGTGCTGCACGAGCTCATCGAGCGATTCAGCTCCGAAGTGGCGCTTGGCGACCCAACCGATGGTCTGAATGTCGCGCAAGCCGCCGGGGCTGGACTTGACGTTCGGCTCGAGGTTGTAGGCGGTGTCGTGGTAGCGATGATGCCGTGCCGTCTGCTCGGCGACTTTCGCCTCGAAAAACGCACGTATCGGCCAGACGCGCTCCGGCGCGAGCGCTTTGCGCATGGCGTCGAACAAGTTCTTCGGGCCGCTGAGCAGGCGCGCTTCGATCAAGGCGGTTGCGACGCTCACGTCCGCGGCGCTCTCGCGCTGACAGTCGTCGATCGTGCGTACGCTGTGGCCGACCTCGAGACCCATGTCCCACATGAAGGTGAGGAACTTCTCGAGCTGCGGCTGCCAAGGCGTGGCTTCGCTCTTCGGAAGCAGGACGAGAACGTCGATATCGGAGCAGAGATTCAACTCGCCGCGGCCGTAGCCGCCGACCGCAATCAGCGCGAGCTCGTTGGCGTGCTCGGCGAGATGCGCGTGCCAGGCATTCAGAAGAAGCAGGTCGACCAGCCGCGCGCGATCGCGCACGAGACGTTCGACGGGCTCGTCATCGAAGAAGCGCCGCTGCAAGCACGCGTCACCTTCGGCGAGCGCCTCGCGGGAAGCGGCAATGTCGCGACCGCGAGCAGGCAGGGACGACTTCAGTGTCGCCAGGTAATCCCATTCGGGATCACTCACCGTCGCTGTGAGCTCCTCGATGTCTTCCGGTGTGATGACGGGCATGTGGGCCGCGCCGCTCAGCGCTCTGCGGCACCGAGCGTGAGGACTTCGTATCCGGTCTCGGTCACGAGCACCGTGTGCTCCCACTGGGCAGACAGCGAGCGATCCTTGGTAACGACGGTCCAGCCGTCGGCGAGGAGCCGAACGTGCCGTCTACCGGCATTCACCATGGGCTCGACCGTGAAAGTCATGCCTGGGACGAGCTCGATGCCCTGACCGCGCTGGCCGTAGTGCAAGATCTGCGGGTCTTCGTGGAAGGCGCGACCAATACCGTGCCCGCAGTACTCGCGTACGACGCTGAGGTGGTGTGCCTCGACAAACTCCTGAATAGCCGCGCCGATGTCGCCAACGCGTGCGCCTGGACGTACTTGACGGATACCGATCCACATCGCTTCGCGCGTGATGTCGATCAAGCGCTGAGCCGCCGGCGAGATCTTGCCGACCGCGAACATCCGGCTCGTGTCGCCGTGCCAGCCGTCTTTGATCACGGTGACGTCGATGTTCACGATGTCGCCCTGCTTCAGACGCTTGTCGGGGCTCGGGATGCCGTGACACACGACGTGGTTGACCGACGTGCAGATGGATTTCGGAAAGCCCCGGTAATTGAGTGGGGCCGGAATCGCTTGCTGCACGTTGACGATGTAGTCGTGGCAGAGCTGGTTCAGCTCCTCGGTCGTGACGCCCGGAACGATGTAGGGCTCGATCATGTCGAGCACGTCGGCGGCAAGCCGACATGCGACGCGCATGGCTTCTTGTTCGGCGGGAGTCTTGATGGTGACGTGCATCTGGCGAGGCGAAGGGCGCGATATCATCGAAGACCCACCGCCCGACGATTGCGGCATCTTGGATGTCAGTGATTGCAGTAGGCCGCGCATCGGAGTAGGGATCGGTTTCTCAAAGTCGCGGGAATCGCGACGCGACACTCGATCGTCGTTGGACGACGATCCGGTTTATGGTATAAAGCGCGCGTTTTTTTGGCAACGAATCTCTTCGTTCGACTTAATTACTCACACTTGCCGACACATACGACTGGGTGCCTATGCGCCTTTCGCGGCTAGGTCGTCGTATGGGGCAGGTGGAGGCTTAACCCCAAAGGAGACCTCAAAACATGGCCAGCGTGTCCATGCGGCAGATGCTGGAGGCGGGTGTTCATTTCGGACATCAAACTCGCTTCTGGAACCCGAAGATGGCGCCCTACATCTTCGGGGAGCGCAACCGAATCCACATCATCAACCTCGAGAAGACGCTACCGCTCTACAACGAGGCTGTGGCGTTCGTGCGGCAAGTGGTCGCCGACGGCGGTGTCGTGCTGTTCGTCGGCACCAAGCGGGCCGCCCGCGAAGCGATCAAGAACGCAGCTCTACGCTGCGGTATGCCGTACGTGAGTCATCGTTGGCTGGGCGGCATGCTCACCAATTTCAAGACGGTGCGGCAGTCCATCAAGCGCTTGGTCGAGCTCGACGAGATGATCCAGAGTGGCCTGCTCGAGCAGCACAGCAAGCGCGAGGCGCTCGGGTTGCGCCGCGAGCGCGACAAGCTGGAGCGCAGCCTCGGCGGCATTCGCGACATGGAGTCGCTGCCGGACGTCTTGTTCGTGATCGACGTCGGTCATGAGCGCATTGCGGTGAGCGAAGCCAAGAAGCTCGGCATTCCCGTCGTAGCGGTGGTCGACACGAATTGCTCGCCGGACGACATCGATTACGTCATTCCCGGCAACGACGATGCCATGCGGGCCATTCAGCTCTATGCGGAAGGCATCGCTGATGCGGTGATCGAGGGACGTTCGGCCCTTCCGGAAGTGCCTCCCGGCGAAGACGAGTTCGTCGAGCTCGACGAAGAAGGCAAACCCAAGACGAGGACGGCTGCCCCCGCGCCGCGGCGCGGTAGAGCGGCGGCGGTCAAGAAGAAGACGCCGGTACGACGTCGGGCGCCGGAGAAGATCGAAGAGCCGGTCGAGGATGTGGTGGCCGCCGAGGTGGATGACGTGGACGGCGATGTCTCGCCGGAGGAATTCATGGCGCGTCGCCGCGAGGCGCTTCAGAAGCGCAAGCCATCGGCCGATTCTGGTGCGGAGTAGTTCATGACGGTTACAGCTGAAGCAGTGAAGTTGCTCCGGGAGCGCACCGGAGCCGGCTTGATGGAGTGCAAGAAGGCGCTCCTCGAAACGAACGGCGATCTCGATGCAGCCGCCGAGCTCATGCGCAAGGCAGGGCTCGCGAAGGCGGACAAGAAGGCTTCTCGCGTCGCCGCGGAAGGCGTCATCGTCATCGAGCGAACCGCGGACGGCAAGCGTGCGGCAATCGTCGAGGTGAACTGCGAAACGGACTTCGTTGCGCGCGAGCAGGATTTCCAGCGCTTTGCCGCCGATGTGGCCAAGCTCGTGCTCGAGCAGCGGCCCGCGTCCTTGGACGACCTGCTGGGCCTGAGCCTTCCGAGCAGCTCCTCGGTCGACGAGGCTCGTCGCGCGCTGATCGCAAAGATCGGCGAGAACATCGGCGTGCGCCGCTTCCAGGTTCTCGAGGCGCCTGCGGTGGTCGGAGCGTACCTACACGGGACGCGAATCGGTGCGCTGGTTGCGATGACCACAGGGGATGAGGCCGTGGCGAAGGACATCGCGATGCACGTCGCGGCGCTCAATCCCGCCTATGTTTCGACTGGCGAGGTGCCCAAGGAGGAGATCGAGCGCGAGCGCGCGATCTTCCTGGAGCAGGCCAAGAGTGACCCGAAGACCGCGGGTAAGCCTCAGGACATCGTCGACAAGATCGTCGACGGCAAGATTCGCAAGTGGCTCAACGAGATCACGTTGCTCGGCCAGCCGTTCGTCAAGGACGACAAGCAGACGGTGGAACAGTATCTGAGCAAGGCCGGAGGCGAGGTCAGCGCCATCGTACGCTATGAGGTGGGCGCCGGCATCGAGAAGAAGCAGGAAGACTTCGCGGCCGAAGTCATGAAGCAAGTGCACGGTCAGTGACGGTGCCGTCGAGACCGAAGGACCCTGCAAGTAGAACCCCGCTCCGGCGGGGTTCTTTATAATGATTAAAGAGTACAGCGTGCCACCCCCGGGCGCTGTTGTTTGGGCGTCGCGATCGCAACAGTGGTCCTCTGGCTGTTACTGTTCGATTCGCTCGACTTGTCGTTCAACTAGCAACTGTAAAGAAGAAGGCATTCATGACGGAGAGCACAGAGGCAGGCGGACGTGTGCGCAGTGAGCCTGCCGGTCACGGGCTCAGGCGCATCCTCTTGAAGCTCTCGGGTGAGGCCTTGATGGGGGACGAGGACTACGGCATCGACCCCAAGATGCTCAAGCGCGTCGCGAGCGAGATCCGCGAGGTGGTGAACTTGGGCATGCAGGTGGCGGTCGTGATCGGCGGTGGCAACATCTTTCGCGGCGCCGGTTTGGCACGCGCTGGCATGGACCGAGTCACCGGCGATCACATGGGCATGCTCGCAACGGTCATGAACTCCCTTGCGATGCAGGATGCGCTCGAGTCGCTCGGGCTGTACGCCAGGGTGATGTCTGCCATTCGCATCAACGAAGTGTGCGAGGAGTACATCCGCCGCCGAGCGATTCGTCATCTCGAGAAGGGTAGAGTCGTCATTCTCGCGGCCGGGACCGGCAATCCTTTCTTCACGACCGACACCGCGGCGAGCCTGCGCGCGATCGAGATCGGCGCGGACCTCCTCCTCAAGGCGACTAAAGTCAACGGAATCTACACGGACGATCCGTTGCGCAACCCGAACGCCACTCGCTACTCGCGACTGACGTTCGACAAGGTGCTCGCGGACCGCCTGAACGTAATGGATGCGACCGCGATCGTCATGTGTAGAGACAACAACGTGCCGCTGCGAGTCTTCGACCTCACAAAGCCCGGCGAACTCCTGCGCATCGTACGCGGAGAGGACGTGGGGACGTTGGTGGTGAATGGTTAGAAGCCGACAATGGTCCATAGGCGATGAAGGCGACGAAGGCGATGTAGCCCAGAGGAACGCTCAGATGTGTTCTCACGGTCGGTATCGCCTTGCAGTGCTCTCGTCGCCTCCGCGAAGCGGAGAACATCCATGCTTGACGATCTGAAGAAAGACGCAGCCGAGCGCATGCAGAAGTGCGTGCAATCGTTCAAGAACGAGCTCAAGAAGCTTCGTACCGGGCGCGCACACACGAGCCTGCTCGAGCACATCAAGGTCGAGTACTACGGCACTGAGGTGCCGCTGCAGCAAGTCGCGAGCATTGCTCTGGAGGATGCGCGTACGATCACGGTCACTCCGTGGGAAAGGAACATGATCGGGCCGATCGAGAAGGCCATCATGAAATCCGAGCTCGGTCTGACGCCGAACACGGCCGGAATGGTGATTCGCGTGCCGTTGCCGCCGCTGACCGAGGAGCGCCGCCGCGACTTGACGAAGGTGGTACGCCTCGAAGCGGAGAATGCGCGCGTGGCGGTGCGCAACGTGCGCCGCGACGTGATGAACGAGCTCAAGGAGATGCTCAAAGAGAAGCTGCTTTCGCAGGATGACGATCGGCGCGCACAGGAAGAAGTGCAGAAGCTGACCGACAAGCACATCGCCGAAATAGATCAGGCGCTCGCTGAAAAAGAAAAAGAACTCATGCAGGTTTGACGCTCGGTGGAAGCTCGCCAATCGTCCTCGCGCTTGCCCAGGCACATCGCCGTCATCATGGACGGCAATGGGCGATGGGCCGCTGCCCGAGCCTTGCCGCGTCCGGCTGGCCATAGCATGGGCGTGCGTTCTGTCAAGCAGATCGTGGAAGGTTGCGCCAAGCGCGGGATCGAAGTGCTCACGCTGTTTGCGTTTTCGAGCGAGAACTGGAAACGGCCGAAAGAAGAAGTATCGATGCTGATGAGCCGGTTTCTGGAGGCGCTCGACAACGAGGTGACGAAGCTGCACGAGAACGGCATACGGCTGTGTTTCATCGGCAACCTGCAACAACTGTCTGAGCCACTGCGGGAACGCATACAAGCAGCAACCGCCCTCACGGAGCAGAACCGGCGAATGACGCTCGTGATTGCCGTTGCCTATGGCGGTCGCTGGGACATGACGCAGGCGGCAAAGGCTATTGCGGCCAAGGCTGCGCGTGGTGAATTGGCCCCCGAGGACATAGATGAAGCGACGGTGGCCCGCCACATGGCGCTGGCCGATCTGCCCGATCCCGATTTGTTGATCCGCACGGGTGGGGAGCAGCGGATCAGCAACTTCCTGCTGTGGAACCTTGCCTACACCGAGCTCTATTTCTGCGACGTGCTGTGGCCGGATTTCGGCGAGGCGGAGCTAGAGGCCGCAATCGAGCACTTTGGACGTCGACAACGTCGCTTCGGTTTGGCGCCCTCCCAAGTGGAGGTGCGCTGATGCTCAAGCAGCGGGTGATGACTGCACTCGCGCTTGCTGCGGTTGCACTCATCGTGATCTTCCTGCTCCCGCATGCGGCCATGAAGGCGGCGCTTGCGCTGCTGGTCGTGGCAGGCGCGTGGGAATGGTCCGTTTTCCGAGGCGCTGCGAGCGGCGCGGCGCGGCTCGCGTACGCTGCGCTCATTGCTTTGGGCGTGGCGATAGTCTGGCACCTTGACCATTTGGGTGTTCGCCTGGAGGCCGTCTTGTACGCCGCGCTTGTGTGGTGGATCGTGGCATTCGTATGGGTTGTCACCATCCCCGGCAGCGTGAGCAACACCGCAGCGGGCATAGCAGGGCTGTTCGTCTTGATTCCGGCGTGGCTCGGGCTCGTGAAGCTTCATGAGCATAGCCCTACGCTGATGCTGTTCCTGGTCATGCTCGTGGTCGCCGCCGATGTCGGCGCCTATTTTGTCGGGCGCCGCTTCGGCCGCCACAAGCTGGCGCCGCGCGTCAGCCCGGGTAAGACCTGGGAAGGCGTCCTTGGTGGTTTTCTCTGCGCTGGTCTGGTCGGCCTCTTGGGCGTTTTCTGGTTTTCCGCGCCCGCAGCCCGATTCTTGGGGCTATGCTTCATCGTGATCGTTGCTTCGATCGTAGGTGATCTGACGGAAAGCCTCTTCAAGCGTCATGCTGGCGTAAAGGACAGCGGGAACTGGCTCCCCGGGCACGGGGGCGTGCTCGATCGAGTCGACAGCATGACTGCCGCCGCACCGGTGTTTCTCGTCGGTCTGGAGAGGCTGGGATTGTTCCGATGAGCGCACGCACGAAAGTCGCCGTCTTGGGCTCCACCGGCAGCATCGGCCTCAGCACGCTGGACGTCTTGGGACGTCATCCCGATCGCTTCGAGGTGTTTGCGCTTGCCGCTCGCCGCAATGTCGATGCGCTGCTGACGCAATGTATTCGCTTCAAGCCGCGTTACGCCGTTATCGTGGACGCGGCTGCGAGCGCCAAGCTCCGAGCGGAGCTCGCGCACGCGAACGCCACAACCGAGGTACTGGTCGGTGCCGACGCCCTCATGGAGATCGCCGCGCATCCTGACGTCGACGCCGTCATGGCAGCGGTGGTCGGGGCGGCCGGGTTGCGGTCGACTCTGGCGGCGGCCTGCGCCGGTAAACGCATCCTGCTCGCGAACAAGGAAGCGCTCGTGATGTCGGGTCCGCTGTTCATGCAGGCGGTGCGCGAGGGAGGCGCTCTCCTGGTGCCCGTGGACAGCGAGCACAACGCGATCTTTCAGTGCATGGGTGGTGACCGGCCACGCGGCGTGCGTCGTGTGCTGCTCACGGCTTCGGGAGGACCATTTCTGCGGACGTCAGCCGAGGCGCTGCGGCACGTGACGCCCGAGCAGGCCTGCGCTCACCCCCGTTGGTCGATGGGGCGCAAGATTTCGGTCGATTCTGCCACTCTCATGAACAAAGGCCTCGAGCTGATCGAGGCCTGCGTGCTGTTTGATCTGGCACCTTCCCGTGTCGAAGTGGTCGTACATCCACAAAGCATCGTACATTCGCTTGTGGAGTACCTCGACGGGTCCATGCTGGCGCAGCTCGGGAATCCGGATATGCGTACGCCAATTGCGCACGCGCTCGGTTGGCCGGAACGCTTGGCCTCGGGTGTAGAATCGCTGGATATCATTCGTACCGCCCGGCTGGACTTCGAGGCGCCAGATGTCGGGCGGTTTCCGTGCCTGCGGCTCGCGAGGAGTGCGGCAGAGGCGGGGGGAACCGCGCCGGCGGTGTTGAACGCCGCCAATGAGATTGCGGTCGAAGCGTTCTTGGAGCGCCGTTTGGCGTTCGTGGATATTCCTGCGGTGATCGAGACCGTGTTGTCCCAGCACAATACCGCGCCGATCGCGTCGCTGGAGGACGTACTCAGTGCCGACGAATGGGCGCGCCGCGAAGCGCGGTCCGTGATTGCGCACGCCGGAGCATGGGCATGATTTCACCCCAGACGCCGTTCGAATACCTGACCACGATCCTGGCGTTCATCGTTGCGATCGGCGTGCTCGTCGCGGTGCACGAGTTCGGCCACTTCTGGGTCGCGCGACGGCTCGGCTTCCGCGTGCTGCGCTTCTCGATCGGTTTCGGGCGGGCGCTTTGGAGTCGCACGAGCGCCAAGGACGGCGTCGAATATGTCATCGCAGCGCTGCCGCTCGGCGGCTACGTCAAGCTGCTCGACGAGCGCGAAGGAAACGTCCCGCCGTCCGAGGCGCATCGAGCCTTCAATCGTCAGCCGGTCTGGAAACGAATCCTGGTACTGCTCGCCGGTCCGGCATTCAACCTCGTCTTCGCGCTTGCCATGTACTGGGCCTTGTTCGCGGCAGGCGTGCCGGCGCTCAGGCCGTTCATTGGCGAGGTTGCACCGGGGTCTGTGGCTGCTGAAGCGGGGCTGCGTGCCGGCGACCAGATCGTTGCCGTGAAAGGCTCGCGTGTCGAAACGCTCGAGGCCGCCACGCTCAAGATCCTGGAAGACATGGTCGACGACGGTCGCATCGCGATGCGCGTGCGCGGTTCCGACGGCGCCGAGCGCGATCTCGAGCTCGTTGTCGGCTCTCGTGCCCGCGAGCTCACGGAACCTGAAGCGCTGTTTCCTGGACTCGGGTTTCAAATCGGGAGACCGCGCATACCTGCCGTGATCGCCAACGTGCGCGAGGGCAGCCCAGGTGAGCGCGCCGGGTTACGGTCGGGGGACGAGATCGTCGGGTTCGACGGCCAGCCCATAGAAGATTTCACCGAGCTCGTCCGGCTCGTGGAACCGCGACCCGGCCAGGAGGTCGTCTTGGAAGTCAGACGTGACGGACGACTGCTCGAGGTGCCGGTCACGCTCGGCGCCGAGGAGGTCGGTGGCAGACGCATCGGGCGCATCGGCGTCGAGGCGAAGATGGAAGACCTGTTCGCGCTGCAGAAATATGGGGTCGCTCCGGCGCTCGGTCAGGCGGCCATGAAGACCTGGGACATGTCAATTTTCACGCTGCAGATCGTTGGTCGTATCTTGACCGGCGATGTGTCACTGAAAGCGATTTCCGGGCCCATCAGTATTGCCGAGACAACAGGCTTTGCAGCGCGTCAGGGGTGGCGGACGTTTCTCAGCACGCTCGCGATCATCAGCATCAGCCTGGGCATCCTGAACCTGCTGCCCATCCCGATTCTGGACGGTGGTCAGATTCTGTACCAGCTGGCGGAGCTGGTCAGGGGGCGGCCCGTCTCAGAACGTGCGCTGCTGGTCGGTCAGCAGATCGGGATCGCGATGCTCCTCTTGATGATGACGATAGCCTTCTATAACGACATCGCACGACACTTGAACTAGCAACCTGTTCATGCATCTTCGATCCATTATTCACGCGACCCTGGCACTCGCGGCGGTCGGCCTCATCGATGCGCAGACTGAGCCCGCTCTCGCGCAGGTACCAGCCGATGAAGGCTTCGTTGTCGGCGACATTCGCATCGAAGGTCTGCAACGTATCTCAGAGGGCACGGTCTACAACTATCTCCCGGTCAATATCGGCGATCGGCTCGACAGCCGCCGCATCGGAGAAGCGTTGCGCGCGTTGTTCGCGACGGGTTTCTTTCGCGATGTCGAGCTGCGACGGGAGGGCGGTACGCTCGTGGTCGCAGTTCTGGAGCGGCCCTCGATCGAGAGTTTCGAGATCAAAGGCAACAAGGACATCAAGACGGAGGATCTGCAGCGCTCGTTGCGAAACGTGGGCCTGGCTCCAGGCAAGACGTTCGACCAGTCGACGCTCGACGAAGTCAGGCAATACCTCACGGATCAGTACTTCGCTCGCGGCAAGTACGGCGTGCGCGTCGACACGCATGTGGAGGAGGTTCCCGGCAACAAGGTGAAAGTCACCATCGACATCAAGGAAGGCAAGCGCGCGCGGATTCGACAGATCAACATTGCGGGCAATACCGCGTTCGACGACGAGGAGCTGCTCGAGCAATTCGAGCTCAAGACGCCGAACTGGCTGTCCTGGTACCGGCAGGACGATCGCTACAGCCGCGAGGCACTGTCAGGCGACTTGGAAAAGCTACGCTCCTACTACATGGATCGCGGATACGCGAACTTTGCCGTCACCTCGACGCAAGTCGCGATCGCTCCGGAGAAGGACGACATCTTCATCACCATCAATGTCGACGAGGGCGATGTCTACAAGATCGCCGACGTGAAGCTCGCCGGCAATATGGTCGTTCCCGAAGCACAGCTGCGCCAGTTCATCATGGTCAAGCCCGGTGAAACGTATTCGCTGCGAAAGATCACCGCGAGCAGCGATGCAATGAAGCTGCGCCTCGGCTTGAGCGGCTATGCATTTGCGACCATCGATCCGGTTCCGCAGGTCAACGAGGAGACCAAGGAAATCACGATCACATTCGTCATCGATCCGAAGAATCGCGTTTACGTCCGACGTATCAACTTCAATGGCACCTCGGGCGTCAATGACGAGGTGTTCCGCCGCGAAATGCGCCAGCTCGAAGGTGCTTACCTGTCCAATGCAGCTGTCGATCGCTCGAAGGAGCGCATCCAGCGCCTGCCATTCATCGAGAGCGTGGAGGTGGAGACGAATCCGGTGCCGGGCACGCCGGACTTGGTCGACGTGGACTTCCAGATCAAGGAAGGCCTACCGGGGCAATTCGGCGGCGGCATCGGCTATTCCGAAGCCCAGTCGGTGATCCTGAGTGGCAACTTTGTGCATTCGAATTTCATGGGTACCGGCAATCGAGTGGCGGCTCAAATCAACTCGGGCCGATACTCGAAGTACTACACCTTCGCGCACACGGACCCTTACACCACGATCGATGGCGTGCAGCGCACGGTGTCGGTGGGTTATCGCGACATCACGCAGCTGACATCGGCGACATCGGATTTCGACACGGAGACGATCTCGGCGTCGCTCAACTACGACTTCCCGCTGACCGAATACCAGTACTTCGGTGTGGGCATCTCGGCGCAACGGGCCGAGCTGCTCGGCACCGAAGGCGGTAGCGCAGATCAAGTGCTGGATTGGTTGCGCGTCAACGGGGATACACGCGTACGCTGCTTCGAGATCATTCCCGACGGGGTTTGTACCGTCCCGCTGGAACGTGAAATTGTGAGCAGCTCGTTCAACATCTACGAGCTCTATCTCGGTTGGCGCTACGACTCGCGCAATCGCGCTCTGTTCGCCGATCGCGGCATGCGCCATCGCTTCAATCTGGGCTACACGCTCCCTGGCAGCGATGTCGAATTCTGGAACGCAACCTACGACTACCTGCAGTTCGTCCCTCTCTGGCGCGGGTTCACCTTGATGTTCAATGTGGAGCTGGCCTACGCGCGTGCGCTGGGCGAGACGACCGCCATACCGCCGTATCGCCAGTTCTTTGCTGGTGGCCCGGATTCGGTGCGTGGTTTCCGGGAGAGCCGCCTGGGCCCGAAGGACAACTTTGGGCGACCCTACGGCGGTAACATCAAGACCGTTGCTCAAATGGAGTTGTTGCTGCCCATGCCGGACAAGTGGCGCAACAGCGCACGGTTCAGCCTGTTCTACGACATTGGCAATGTATTCAACGATCAGGACATCAAGTTCTACGGGCCACCCGGTCTAGGAACGGCCCCTGTGCCGGTCGATTACAACTTCAGCTATGATGAGCTGAAGCAGTCGGTGGGCATCGCGGTTCAGTGGTTGGCCCCGCTCGGTGTGTTCCGGTTCAGTTATGCGATCCCGCTGAACGCAGACAAGCAGGACAGACCGGATCACTGGGGCGACGAGACCGAAGGATTCCAGTTCTCTATCGGTCAGGCCTTCTAAGTCGTTTACTATTGCAATGCGCTTGAACGAGCGAGCGCCGGCCGATTCAGAGGTGTAACCGGAGGGTCGATCGGCGTCTTACCAGTAGCAAATTCGAGGTCGGTCTCATGAGACGTTGGAGTTTTGGTAGCTGGGTCGTGTTGGCAGCGATCGCACTCGCGGCGCCTTTCGGCAGCGCGCATGCGCAACTCAAGATCGCGGTCGTCAACGTCACGAAGCTACTGGAGGAGTCGCCGCAGGCCAAGGCAGCCATGCAGGCGCTACAGGACGAGTTCGCGCCTCGCCAGCGCGAGATCATCGCTGCGCAGAACGATCTCCGCGCTAAGGAAGAAAAATTCAAGCGCGATGCGGCCGTGATGGCCGAGAGTGAACGGCGTGCGGCGGAGAAGGAGCTGCGCGACAGTCAGCGCGAGCTCGCACGTAAGCAAAGCGAATACGTCGAAGATCTGAACATTCGTCGCAACGAGGAGATCAACAAGCTACAGCGCTCGTTGCTGCAGGAAGTGCAGGCGTACGCGCGCAGCGCCAACTACGATCTCGTGGTCAGCGACGGCGTGTTGTACGTCAATGAATCGCTCGACATCACGGCGCAAGTCCTGAGCGCGTTGCAGGCGCGCGCGAAAGAGGGGGCGGCGAAGACGCCGACACCCGCCAGGCCTGCCTCGAAGCCTTAAGCGCTGAGCGCCTGCCTTCACCGTCGCAGCGAGCCCGCACGTGGGAACCGGCATCTCCTTGGGCGAACTTGCGGTTCGGTTCGGCCTGGAGCTGAAGGGCGATCCGGATGTCCGCGTCGTCCGAGTCGCCACGCTCGAGGCGGCCGAGCCCGATGCGGTCGCCTTTCTCGCGAATCCTCGCTACAAGCGGTTTCTACGCACGACGCGTGCGGGCGCAGTCGTGCTCGCGCCGCAGTTTGCCGACGAGACCCCGGTTGCCGCGCTGGTGACGGACAATCCGTATGCGGCATACGCGCGTATCGCGGCGCTGTTGCATCCGGCGCCCGAGGTGCCGCCGGGTCGACATCCGACCGCGGTGATCGACGCCGGTGCCGACGTGGACGAATCCGCATCGATCGGCCCGTACGTCTGCATCGAGGCAGGTGCCAAGATTGGCGCGCGTGCAGTCGTCGGCCCAGGCTGTATCGTGATGCAGGATGCGGTTATTGGCGCCGATACGCGCCTGGTGGCAAATGTCACGGTGTGCAGGGCGGTGGTCATCGGCCAGCGCTGCTTGGTGCATCCGGGCGCCGTGATCGGAGCGGACGGATTTGGCCTCGCGCCGGATCGAGGTAAATGGCTCAAAGTGCCGCAGGTCGGCAGCGTCCGCATCGGCGACGATGTCGAGATTGGCGCGAACACGACGATCGATCGGGGCGCGATCGAGGACACGGTGATCGAAGACGGCGTCAAGCTCGACAATCAGATTCAAATCGCACATAACGTGCGCATCGGTGCGCACACCGCGATCGCGGGTTGCACCGGTGTGTCGGGTAGCACGACGATCGGCAAGCGCTGCATGATCGGCGGCCAGGTGGGGATCGCGGGGCATCTGACGATTTGCGACGATGTGGTATTGACTGGCCGCTCGTTCGTGTCGAGCAGCATCACCAGGCCAGGCACCTACTCGAGCGGACTGCCGGTCGAGGAAGCGAGTCGCTTCCGTAAGAACGCGGCACGCTTCTACCAGCTGGACGAGTTCGTGCGCGAGGTTCGCCGCGCGCAACGAGCAGCCGACGATGCGTCGTCGCGCGGCAAGTGAGAGGAATACGCGTGGAAGCAGCGGCAACTACCAATGGTTCGACGATGGACATCAACGAGGTGATGCGGCGTCTTCCGCATCGCTACCCGTTTTTGCTCGTCGACCGCGTGCTCGAGTGCGAGGCAGGCAAATCGATTCGCGCGCTCAAGAACGTCACCATCAACGAACCGTTCTTTCCGGGCCATTTTCCGCATCGTCCCGTGTTCCCCGGAGTCATGACCCTCGAGGCGCTGGCGCAGACTGCCGGCATATTGGCATTCGTGACGGCTGGCGTATACCCGGACGAGCAGCGCCAGCTGTACTTCGTCGGTATCGACAAGGCGCGATTTCGGCGGCCTGTGCTGCCCGGCGATCAACTGATCTTGAAGGCCACGCTCGAACGTTCGTTGCGCGGTATCTGGAAATTCTCGACCGTTGCCGAGGTGGAAGGAGAGGAAGCAACGAGCGCAGAGATGATGGTGGCCCCAGGGGAAGGAGCCAAGGGATCGTGACTGCGCGTCCTCGGACGACGCTACGATTCGTCGGCACAGGCACTTTCGCGGGCTAGTCCAAAGAGCAATTCAGCGACCGAGTAAACAAGATCTCCTCCATGGCGATCCATCCGACCGCTATCATTCATCCTCGTGCGAACCTCGACAGTTCCGTCGAGGTTGGTGCATATACGGTGATAGGGCCGGATGTTTCCATCGCAGCCGGCTGCAAGATAGGGCCTCATGTCGTCATCGAAGGACCGACCACGATCGGGCGCGACAATCGCATCTACCAATTTGCCTCGATCGGTGCAGCTCCGCAGGACTTGAAATACAAAGGTGAGCCGACGCGGCTCGAGATCGGCGATCGCAACTCGTTTCGTGAGAACTGCACCATCAATCGTGGTACGACCAAGGATAGGTTCGTGACCCGGATTGCAAACGACAATCTTTTCATGGCCGGCACCCACGTCGGTCACGACTGCGTCATCGGGTCGAACTGCGTGTTCGCGAATTACGCCACGCTGGGTGGTCATGTCGAGGTGGGCGACTGGGTCCACATGGGAGGCTTCTCCGGAATTCATCAATTCTGCAAAGTCGGCTCGCACGCGTTCATTGCGAACAACACTGCGGTCACGCGCGACGTTCCGCCGTACGTCATGGCGGTCGGCCGCCCGGCGGAGCCGCACAGCGTGAACGTCGAAGGGCTCAAGCGACGCGGCTTCACGCCTGAGCAGATCAGAAACATTCGCGAGGCGTACAAGATCCTTTATCGGTCCGGACGCAAGCTGGTCGAGGCCATTGCCGAGCTGGAACGCCGCGCCGAAACGCAGCCGGAGCTCGTTCCCCTGGTAGCCTTCCTGAACGAGACCTCGCCTCGGCGGGAACGGGTCGGAATCGTTCGATGACGATCGGGTGCGTCGAACACCAGTATCGGGCAAGAAGCGATGGTCCGTGCCGCTCGGCGCACCGGTCACGCTGCTGCGCAAACGCATGATGGCAGCATCGGACCCAAGATCCAATTCGCAAGCCTCGAGTCCCTTGTTCGTCCTCGTCGCAGGTGAGACCTCCGGCGATAACCTGGGCGCACAGCTGATTGAGGCGATTCGAGCGCGTCTGCCGAACGCCCGCTTCGCAGGAATTGCTGGGCCGCGGATGGTGGCCGCAGGGTGTGAGCTGTGGGAGCACGCCGAAAGCTTGGCGGTCATGGGCTTGTTCGAGATCGTGCCGCACTTGCCGCGCTTGCTCCGGATCAGGCGAGAGCTCTTGAAACGGGTGATCGCTGTGCGTCCGACGGCGTACATCGGCGTGGATGCGAAAGAGTTCAATCTGCGGCTCGCGCCGCGCATCAAGGCTGCCGGGATCCCGACCGTGCAGTACGTGAGCCCACAGATATGGGCTTGGCGTCAAGGCCGCGTGCGCACGATCGGACGGGCAGTCGATCTCGTGCTCTGCTTGCTCCCGTTCGAGAAGCGGTTCTACGACGAGCACGGCGTGCGTGCGGAGTTCGTAGGGCACCCGCTTGCGGATCGCATTCCGCTTGAAATCGACATGCGCCGAGCCCGTGCGCAGCTGGGGCTCGACCTGGCCGGCCGCTACGTGGCGCTCTTGCCTGGCAGTCGCGTCGGCGAAGTCGCTCGCCTCGGTCCCGATTTCGCGCGCACGGTCGCCTGGCTGGCCGAGCGACGGAGCGATTTGTCGTTTGTCGCGGCGCTTGCCACCGAGCGCGTGCATGCAGAGTTCGTGAAGGCGCTCGCAGACGCGGGCGTTGCGGAGCGGGTCAAGCTCATTGCCGGCAATGCTCATGCCGTGATGGCGGCGAGTGACGTGGTGTTGCTTGCCTCGGGGACCGCAACCTTGGAGGCGCTCCTGGTCAAGCGTCCCATGGTGGTCGCATACCGCCTGGGCGCGCTCACAAGCTTTCTGCTCAGACGCCTCAAGCTATTCAAAGCGCCGTTCTTCGCGCAGCCGAACTTGCTTGTCGGTCGGCAGGTTGTGCCAGAGTACTTCAACGAAGACGTGCGGCCGGAAGTGCTCGGGCCTGCGGTGCTCGCCCAGCTCGAGCGTGCGGATCGCGAGCAGCTGGTGCAAACTTTCGCCTCCGTGCACGAGATGCTCAGGCGCGATGCGAGTGCACGCGCCGCCGAGGCGATTCTCGATCTCGTGAAGAAGACATAGCTCGCGAATAGCGCGACGCCGGGCGTCGCCGACGCGACGAGCTCGCGGGGGAGGACATGCGCGCTCATCCGGTCCATCTCACTCTGCCTCTTGCGGCTTCCGGGTTGACGGCAGGCGTCGATGAGGCGGGTCGCGGCCCGCTCGCCGGGCCGGTGGTCGCGGCTGCTGTCATCCTCGATCCTCGCAAGCGCTTGCGAGGCATACGCGATTCGAAGATGCTCGACGAGAAGGAGCGCGTGGCGCTCGCGCGCAAGATCCGGTGCAGCGCCCTCGCGTGGTCTGTCGCGTGGGCAGACGTCGAGGAGATCGACGCGCACAACATTCTTGAGGCGACCTATCTGGCCATGCGTCGCGCGCTCATCGGTTTGCGCATCGCCCCGGATCACGTGCAGATCGATGGCAATCGCTGTCCGTCCTTTGCGGAGCTGCCGTTCAAGTGCAGCTTCGAAGCGATCGTCGATGGGGATGCATTGCGCACCTGCATCGGCGCAGCTTCGATACTCGCCAAGGTCACGCGCGACGAGATGATGACTCGCCTCGATGCGATGTATCCGCAGTACGGGTTTGCGACCCACAAAGGCTACTGCACGTCACAGCACTTGGAGGCGCTCGAGCGCTACGGACCATGTCCCATCCATCGTAAGAGCTTCGAGCCGGTGCGCCTTGCTGCGTTGAACGGGGGCCGGCGGACAATGGGCGGTGGGAAGGCATGTTGAGCGTGGTGTCTATCCTTGCTCTCACGTTGGTGAAGATGACTGGAACACGGCATTCTGGTGCAGGCTTCGTGATCTTTGCCGCTCTTCAGTGCCCATCGTCCGCCGCCCGCTGATCACCGTCTCATGTTCGTCCATCTCCATCTGCACACTGAGTATTCGCTGATCGACAGCGTGATACGCATTCGCAGCGACGTGGAGGGTATTCCCGGCCTCATGGATGCCGTCGCCGCGGCAGGTATGCCTGCCGTCGCGCTCACCGATCAGAACAACCTGTTTGCGATGGTCAAGTTCTATAAAGCTGCGCACGCGGCTGGCGTCAAGCCCATCATTGGAGTGGACTTGCTCGTGCGCGAGCGTGACGAGCGCGCCGAGCCTTGCAAGGTGGTGCTCCTCTGCCAGAACACGGACGGTTATCTCAACTTGTCACGCCTTGTGAGCCGCGCATATCGAGAAGGTCAATCGAAGGGCGTGGCCGCGATCGAGCGCTCATGGCTCGACCGGCAAACAGTCGCAGGGTTGATCGCGCTCTCCGGCGGGAAGGAGGGCGATGTCGGTCGCGCGCTTCTCAACGGACGGGAAGACGACGCGAACGCAGCGCTGGAGTTCTGGCTGCAGCTCTTCGGCGATCGCTATTATCTGGAGCTACAGCGTACTGGCAGGCCGGGAGACGAAACGTACGTGCGCGCAGCGTTAGAAGTCGCAAGCGCACGCGGCGTGCCGGTCGTTGCCACGAACGACGTGCGATTCATTCGTCCCGAAGACTTCGAGGCACACGAGGCGCGTGTCTGCATTCACGACGGTACTTTGCTCGATGACCCGAAGCGGCCGCGTCGCTACAGCCCGCAGCAGTATCTGAAGTCGCCGCAGCAGATGGCGGAGCTGTTCAGCGACGTTCCTGAAGCCATCGAGAATTCTGTGGAGATTGCGCGTCGGTGCAACTTGGAGCTCAAGTTGGGCAAGCCCGTGTTGCCTGCGTACCCGGTACCGACGGGGCTGACCACCGAGGAGTTCCTGCGCAGAGAAGCAAAGCGTGGGCTGGCCGAACGGCTCGCGAAGCAGTCGACGCAAGCCGACAAGGGACCTGCGCGCGTCATCGCGCCGGACGAGTACGAGCGCCGGCTCGAAACGGAGCTCGACGTCATTTGTCAGATGGGATTCGCCGGCTACTTCTTGATCGTGGCCGACTTCATCCGGTGGGCGCGCGAGAATGGAGTGCCTGTCGGACCGGGACGCGGCTCGGGAGCCGGATCGCTCGTTGCCTACGCAATAGGTATCACGAACATCGATCCCCTCCAGTACGACCTGCTGTTCGAGCGCTTCCTCAACCCCGAGCGCGTGTCGATGCCGGATTTCGACGTTGATTTCTGCATGGAGGGGCGCGACCGCGTCATCGAATACGTGGCCGAGCGCTACGGTCGCGACCGAGTGTCGCAGATCATCACCTACGGCACGATGGCCGCCAAGGCGGTGGTGCGCGACGTCGCGCGGGTGTTCGGTCTGAGCTACGGCTTCGCCGATTCCATTGCCAAGCTGATTCCCTTCGAGCTCGGCATCACTTTGAAGGAGGCACTGGAGAAAGAAGAAGAGCTGCGCCGCCGTTACGAGACCGAGGAGGAGACGCGCGCGCTCATCGACATGGCGAGATCGCTCGAAGGCCTCGTGCGCAACGCCGGCGTGCACGCCGGCGGCGTAGTGATCGCACCTTCGGTGCTCACCGACTTCGCGCCACTTTTCTGCGACGACTCGGGCGGCAGCGTTGTGACCCAGTTCGACAAGGATGATGTCGAGGCGGTGGGGCTCGTGAAGTTCGACTTCTTGGGGCTACGAACGCTCACGATAATCGATTGGGCCGTCAAGACCATCAATGCCGAGCGTGCACGTAAAGGTGAGCCGCCGCTCGACATCTCGGCCGTGCCGCTGGACGACCCGAAGACTTACGAGCTCTTGAAGCGCTGCGAGACGACCGCGGTGTTCCAGCTCGAGTCCCGCGGCATGAAGGACCTTATCCGCCGGCTGCAGCCGGATTGTTTCGAGGACATCATTGCGCTCGTGGCTCTCTTTCGTCCGGGGCCGCTGCAGTCTGGCATGGTGGACGATTTCATCGCACGTAAGCACGGTAAGACGACAGGCCCGATCGATTATCTGCACCCGGACCTCAAGCCCGTGCTGCAGCCGACGTATGGCGTGATCCTGTATCAAGAGCAGGTCATGCAGATTGCGCAGGTGCTGGCTGGCTACACACTCGGCGGCGCTGACTTGCTGCGGCGTGCAATGGGCAAGAAAAAGCCCGAGGAGATGGCGAAGCAGCGCTCGATTTTCATCGAAGGAGCGCTCAAGCGTGGTGTCGAGCGCGACACGGCTGCCTACATCTTCGACTTGATGGAGAAGTTCGCAGGCTACGGCTTCAACAAGTCGCATTCGGCGGCATACGCGCTGCTGTCCTATCAGACCGCCTGGCTGAAGGCACATTACCCGGCAGCGTTCATGGCGGCCGTGTTGTCTTCGGACATGGACAAGACCGACAAGGTCGTGGCGCTCAAGTACGAATGCGACCAGATAGGTCTTACGGTCGAGCCGCCCGACATCAATCAATCGCAGTACATGTTCACGGTGTCTGGAGAGCGCACCATCCGTTATGGGCTCGGCGCCATCAAAGGTGTGGGACAGGCAGTCATCGAAAGCCTGGTGGCGGAACGCGAAGCGAACGGGCCGTATCGCGATTTGGCCGATCTGTGCCGGCGCAGCGACATGTCGCGGCTCAATCGACGTGTGCTGGAAGCGCTGATTCGTTCTGGGGCTGCCGATTCGCTCGGTCCCAACCGTGCAACGCTCATGCACTCTCTGCCTGTGGCGATGCAGCTCGCTGATCAGACGACCCGCGCACGCGTGGTGGGACAGGACGACTTGTTCGGTCTGCACGATCCGACGCCCGAGACGACTGCCGTATTCGAAACAGAAGTGCTGCCGGAATGGAGCCGCCGCGTCCGGCTGGAGGGGGAGCGCGAAACACTCGGCTTGTATCTCACTGGTCATCCATTCGATGAATTCGAAGAGGAAGTGCGTCCGATTGTGAGTGGTCGCATCGCGGATGTGACCGGCGATCGACCGCCGCCGGCAGGAGGCGAGGGATTCCGCTTTCAAGGCAAGCCGGTGACAGTGGCGGGGATGGTGTTCGATGTCAGCAAGCGGGGCGGGCGGGTAACGTTCACCCTCGACGACAGAAGCGGACGTCTCGAGGCATCGATGTTCGAAGAAGCGTGGCAGCAATACCGCGCGCTCATCGCCAAGGACGCAATTCTGGTGGTCGATGGCATGTTGCGTTTCGACGAGTACAGCGAATCCTGGCGCTTGAATGCGAAGCGGGTGACGCCGATCGACCAAGCACGGGAACAGTATGCGCGGCGTTTGTTGCTGCACTGGCCACAGGGCGCCGGTCGCCGCTTCGTGAAGGCGTTGGAGGAAGCACTGCGCCCGTTCAAAGGCGGGAAATGCACCGTCGCCATACGCTATCAAGGAAGCGGAGCGCGTGCCGACCTGGTGCTGGCGGACGAATGGCGGGTGAGGCCGACGCGCGAGCTCACAGAGAAGCTCGCACAGCTTTGCGGCCATGACGGGGTACGCCTGGTGTATTTTCGTGAGCAGTGATTCGCTAGGCGGGCGGGTGGTTGTATCCGCCGCCGTGGCGTGCTCTGACGAGGTCTCGTTCGATGAGTTTGCATCGTAAGCGCGTGGTTGACGACGGCGGAATTGTCTACATGACCGGGGTCGGTCCGCGCTGTCCGAATTGCTTGCGTGCCGTTCGTGAGTGCGTGTGTAAGAAGGGAACGCCTGGCAAGCCCTCCGCGGACGGCGTGGTGCGCGTCAGCCGCGAAACCAAGGGCCGTAAAGGTAAAGGTGTCTCGGTCATCGCCGGTCTGGGTCTGTCCGCCCACGAGCTCCACGCGCTTGCGACCGAGCTCAAGAAGAAATGCGGCTCGGGCGGCACGGTCGTGGGCGATCGTATTGAAATCCAGGGTGACCACCGCGATCGGTTGGTCGAAGAGCTCGTGCGCCGTGGTTTCAGAGCCAAGAAAGCAGGCGGATGATCCGGGGTGAACGGTGGCGGATCGTGCCTATCATGCGCCGCGTGAATGATCGCGCACTTCCGCAGGATCGTGCTCTTTGGCGCGCTCACCGGCCTGTTCCTCTGCGCGACGAATTTCCTGCTCCTGCGCGTCATCAACGTCACCCGCGCGTTTGATCTCCTCTTGACCTTTTTCTGATTGCACGAAACGTTGCGTCGCTTCTCGGTATTCGCGATCTGCCGTCTTGTTGCCTTCGCCTTCGTTTGGAGGGGTGCTCATGTCGCTGCTCCTGTGTTCGCATTCGAAGGAACAACGCGGCGATGGGGGCGAGGTTCCGGTTATCCTTGTCTCGTGTACGGTTATGCTGCGCGGCATGTACTGGATTCTGGCGGCTCTTCTACTGATCGTCATGCTTGCGGTGCCGCGATTGCGGCCGCTGGCTGCGGGCGGAATCGTCGTTCTCGGCGCCATGCTGGCGTGGGGCATGTTCGGGCGCGTGCGGGAGGCGGATCCAGCGCAGCCGCTCGAGCGGGGACGCCCCACTACGCCAGCACCTTTGCTGGAATCGATACCTGTCGAGCAGATTGAAGTGGAAGGGCTGGAGCTCATCGGCGGCGGAGCACCTTTCCGCCTGCGCGGGCGGGTTCACAATCGATCTGCATCGTTGCTCTTGAAGTCTTTCATGCTCGATATCACCCGCCGCGACTGTCATGCCGAGGCGCTCGATCCGAGCGGGTGCGCCATGTTGTGGCAGGGACGGCATTGGATCGAGCTCACGGTTCCGCCGCAGGAAACGCGCGAGTTCGCCGTATCGATCTGGGCGAGGGGTGATGCGCCGCGTGCGCTCGGCACGGTGCGCGACGAGTTTGAGGTGGTTACCGCGAGCGGTCAGAAGGTGGAAGGAGAGCGCGATTGAGGCTCGTCCACGTCCTGCTTAGTTACCTGATTGCCGGATGGTCCGGCTTCTTCGTGATGGCGATCGAGCTCCTGGGCGGTCGATTGATGGCACCGAGCTTCGGCAGCAGCATCTACGTCTGGGGCGCAATCATCACGGTCTTTATGCTCGCGCTGTCGCTGGGCTACCTGGCAGGCGGACGATGGTCGATGCGTGCACCGAGCGTGCGGCGACTCGGGCTCATCTTGATGGCGGCAGCTCTGACGGTCGCACCGCTGCTGGCGTATGGAGAACGGCTGCTGGATTACGTCGCGACAGCGGTGCCCGATCCTCGCTTCGGCTCGTTGCTGGCTGCTTCGGCTTTGTTCTTCGTGCCGACCTTGCTATCCGGGATGGTCTCGCCATACGCCGTGCGTTTACTCGTGCAGGATCGCGCCACATCAGGGCGACATGCAGGGCAGCTTTATTTCGTTTCGACCTTCGGAAGCGCCGCTGGCACGTTGCTGACTTCGTTCTATCTCGTATTGCTGATGGAAGTCAGGACGATCCTGCTATCCATGATCGCTGTGTCGTTGGGCCTAGGCGCTTGTGCTTTTTTCGTGGGCAAGGCGGGCGATGCTGATAGGTAATTTGAGGTGGCGGCTCGCCGCGTTGTTGTTGCTTGCCGCGGGATGCGTCGGGTGCGGGCAGAATGCCACGGCCCAGGGCATGAAGCTCGTGCACGCCGAGCGCTCGCTCTATCGCGAAGTTCTCGTTTATGAGGGCCGCGGTGTGAGGTGCATGTGCTTCACACGCGAGTGCCGTGTCGGTCGGCAGTCGTGCCTCGATCTGCACGATGCGGATCGAATCGTGATGACGTATCCGCGCATGATGCTCACAGCACTTTACGTGATGCCGGAGCCGGCCAAGGTGCTGATCATCGGGCTTGGCGGCGGCACGCTTCCTATAGCGCTTCAACATGTGGTGCCGGACGTACGCATCGATGTCGTCGAGATCGACCCGGCTGTGGTGAAGGTGGCGAAGCGTTATTTCGGCTTCGCGGAGAATGACTCAACGCGCGCAACCGTCGCCGACGGACGGGTCTTCGTGAAACGGGCCTTGCGCGAAGGCCGCCGCTACGATCTCATCATGCTCGATGCGTTCGATCACGAATACATACCCGAGCATCTGCTGACTCAGGAATTCTTGAGCGAGGTGAAGGCACTGCTCAGCCCAGGTGGGGTGCTTGCTGCGAACACCTTCTCCGCGAGCCGCTTATACGATCATGAGTCAGCCACCTATGCGGCGGTCTTCCCGGCGTTTTTCAACTTGAAAAAGGACAACAGAGTCATCATCGCCAGCAACGGTGAGCTGCCAAGCAAGGAAACCTTGCGCGCGAATAGCAAGCGGTTCGAGCGCGTCTTTCGTCGTTTCGGCTTCGAGGCCGCAAGCATGTTGCCGCTGTTCTCCACGAAAGCTGATTGGGATACCAATGCTCGCGTGTTGACGGACCAATACTCACCCGCAAACTTGCTCAACTTGCGGCAAAGGGAATAGGAACAAGCGATGGGAATAGGGAAGGGACGCTGTAAGCGGTGAGGTGGCCGTGGCGACAAAGGCGAAAAGCTCTACGAAGCGCAAGCGTGCTCCAGCGCGGCGCAAGACGCCGAAGAAGGCGCCGCCGCGTACACGCGGGTTTCTGCCGCAGGAATGTCGCTTACAGACTCTTCCGGCTGAGGCAGCGACGGCCGCCGAGAGGATCGAGCAAGAGGGCGGCACGTTGCTCGCAAGTTACTACGAGCCGCTCAGTCGCGAGCCCCTGCTGCTGGCCGCTCTGCCTATCGATCGCGTTCAGCCGACACCGTTCCAGCGCGATCTTTCGGACGCGCATCACAAGAAGCTTTCCGCAGTGATCGATCGTACCGGTATGTTTCTCGATCCGATCATTGCTATCACGGCCCCAGAGGCGGGTTTTTGGACCCCGAACGGATTGCATCGCTTGGAGGCAATGAAAAGGCTCGGGGCGAAAACGATCGTCGCCATTGTGGTGCCGAAGCGCGAGATCGCCTGGCAGATCCTCGCGCTCAACACCGAGAAGGCTCACAATCTGCGCGAGCGTGCGCTCGAAGTCATTCGTATCTACAAGGGCCTCATCGAGGAAGATGCGAGTCGCCCGGAGAACGGGTTCGCGTTCTATCTGGAGGAGGCGGCGCTGGTCACGCTAGGGTTGTGCTACGAGCGCAAGGGCAACTTCGCCGGCGGCTCGTATCACCCGATCCTGCGTCGCCTGTTGGAGTTCTCACCAGAGCCGTTGGGTACGATGCTGCGGCAACATCAGCTCACGGCAGACAAGCTGTTCGAGCTGGACGAGCGTGTCAGCGAGATCGTCGAGCGTCTCAAGGAGCGTGGCCTCGTCAGCCCTTACTTACGCTCGTTCGTCGTCGCTCGTATCAACCCACTACGCTGGTTACGTGACGAGCCGCCGCCGGTCAACGAAGTGCTGCGGACGATGCGCGAACGCGCTGCGCGCTTCAACGTGGACAAGGTCACGCCGCAGGACCTTGCAAGGAGCGGCGGCCCGCCAGAGGAATGATGGAGGCTGGAGCCCGGGCAGCACCCGCCGTCTTGCGAGGCTCGTGACTCACGGGTGGTCATGAGGACGGGCGAACGACAGATGGCGGACGGCGGGTGACGCGCGCAAAGCCGGCTGCCGCCGGTCTGCATCGCTCGCTTGCCCTGAAGCCGTGCGCCCGTTATGTTCCGCGTCCTTAGATCAACTGCACGACCCTGTGTGCCTATGCCAATGAATTTCCTCGATTTCGAGCAGCCGATTGCAGAGCTCGAGGCGAAGATCGATGAGCTGAAGTTCGTCTCCAGCGATGCGGAGGTGAACATCGGGGAAGAGATCGCCCGTCTGCGTGCAAAGAGCCGCGCGCTCACGATGAGCATTTTCTCGAATCTGACGCAGTGGCAGATCGCGCAGCTCGCGCGCCATCCGCAGCGCCCGTACACGCTCGATTATGTCAGCGCGATCTTCACGGACTTCCAAGAGCTGCACGGCGATCGAATGTATGCCGACGACCCCGCCATCGTCGGCGGCCCGGCACGTCTCGATGGGCAGCCGGTGATGATCATCGGCCATCAGAAGGGGCGTGATACCAAGGAGCGGGTGCGACGCAACTACGGCATGCCCAAGCCGGAGGGATACCGCAAGGCATTGCGCCTGATGAAACTGGCGGAGCGTTTCCGTCTGCCGCTCATCACATTCATCGATACGGCGGGCGCCTATCCGGGCGTGGGGGCCGAGGAACGCGGTCAGAGCGAGGCGATTGCACGCAACCTGTTCGAGATGGCGCGTTTGCAGACCCCGATTGTCAGTGTGGTGATCGGAGAGGGCGGATCGGGTGGCGCGCTCGCGATTGGCGTGTGTGACCGCTTGCTCATGCTCCAGTACAGCATCTATTCGGTGATTTCGCCCGAAGGGTGCGCAGGCATCCTGTGGCGCAGCGCAGACAAGAAGGATCTCGCTGCGGAAGCGATGGGCGTGAGCGCCGAGCGGATCGCAAAGCTCGGTGTCGTCGACGAAGTCATCAAGGAGCCCCTTGGCGGTGCGCATCGCGATCCGCAGGCCATGGCAGAGTCGGTCCGCGAGGCGCTCCTGCGGCATCTCAAGGAGCTGCAGTCGCAGCCGATCGAGCAAATCCTGAGCAGGCGCGCCGAGCGACTGCGCAACTACGGCGTCTACAGCGAAGATTGACGACTGACACGGGGTCGGTCGGAAGGCAGGTGGGCCGTTTCAGGCGGCCAAGCGTTTGTGCTCCGGCGAGAACCGCTTAGGTGCGGAGCCCTGCGGCACACCGAATGCTTGCCGGTATCGAGCTCATATCAGCGCCGAGTGGCGAGAATCAGCAGTCCATAGATCGATGCGTCCCGCGCTGTGAGCACGTTCACTCCAGATCACCTCGCTTCGATCCTGCGTCGCCTGTTGCCCATCGGTGTGACACGGGTCGCGGTCGCATTCAGCGGCGGGCTGGATTCGACGGTGCTGCTGACGGCGCTCGCGCGCGTTCGCGCAGCGAACGGGCTCGACCTGCGCGCGCTGCACGTCAATCATGGCTTGCAGGCTGCCGCTAGCTCGTGGGCGGAGCATTGTCGGCGCGTCGCCGCTGCGCTGCACGTTCCATTCGAGCAACTGGTGGTGAAGGTTCGCGCGCTCGAGCTAGGGGTGGAGGCAGCGGCGCGGCGAGCGCGTTACGACGCTCTGGCACAGGCACTCTCGGACAATGAAGCGCTCCTCACTGCTCATCACGCCGACGATCAGCTCGAAACGATGCTACTCGCGCTGGCGCGCGGCGCGGGCGTGATAGGCCTGAGCGCCATGCCGGCGGTGCAGCCATTCGCGTGCGGCCTGCTCGTGCGCCCATTGCTCGATTTCACGCGCAGTGATCTCGAGCGCTGGGCCCGTGCCGAGGGGCTCGGGTGGGTCGAAGATCCCATGAACGAGCTGATCACCCTCGATCGCAGCTTCCTGCGCCGCGAGATCGTCGCCAGGTTACGGGCGCGCTTCCCATCGATCGCGCGCACGGCAGCGCGATCGGCGCGCCATCTCCAAGAGGCATCTGAGCTGCTGGACGACCTGGCGCAACTGGATCTCGATACCGTACGCGTCGAGGCAGCGCTCGATGTGGAACGTCTGCGCAGCTTGAGCGCAGCGCGGCGGCGCAACGTGCTGCGGCGCTGGTTACGCGACTTCGGTGTCCGGGCGCCATCGAGTGCTCGCTTGGCAGGGATCGATCATGACATGCTGGCAGCCAAGCACGACCGGATGCCGTGCACGGAAGTCGACGGCGTGCAGGTGCGGCGCCATCGCCGCTTGCTCTATTGCGTGCCGCGGTTGCCGCCAGTACCTAGCGAGCCGATCGAATGGCGGACCAATGCCGAGCTGCCGCTGCCCGGTGGCCTCGGCGCGCTCGAGCTCGTTCCCGAGATGGGTGTCGGATTGAGCGCGGTACGTCTGCCGCGGCAGCTGCATGTGATGTTCCGGCGCGGAGGGGAAATGCTGAAGGCTGCCGGCGAGAAGCATCGGCGTTCATTGAAGAAGCGGCTGCAGGAAGCGAATGTGTTGCCTTGGTGGCGCGGTCGCCTGCCGCTCATCTACGCGAACGGTCGGCTCGTGGCGGTCGGCGACTTGTGGATCGACGCGGATTTTGCCGCTCGCGCCAACGAACCTTCGCTGCGACTCGTTTGGAAGGACAAGCCGGCGATATACGCATTTGGATCGGCTGGATCGGAGGACGGCCCTGTCGACGAGTGAGCGTTACGGGCTGTGCTCACTTTCATCGTTACGTGCACTCGGTTACACTGTGCTCCCGTCGTATTGACGGCGCTGCGCTCGGGCACTTCGCCGTTCAGAACCTCACTCCTCTCGCGACGGGGCCAAGATGACTCGTTTTATCTGTGTGACCGGCGGTGTCGTGTCCTCACTGGGCAAAGGCATCGCCGCCGCCTCTTTGGGCGCGATTCTTGAAGCGCGCGGGCTCAAAGTCAGCATGGTGAAGCTGGATCCGTACATCAACGTCGATCCAGGCACGATGAGCCCATTTCAACACGGCGAGGTGTTCGTCACGACAGACGGCGCCGAAACCGATCTCGACCTCGGGCACTACGAGCGCTTCGTTCGCACCACGACGACCCGCAACAGCAACTTCACGACGGGCAGAATCTACGAACGCGTCATCGCGAAGGAACGTCGTGGCGACTATCTGGGCGCGACCGTTCAAGTCATCCCGCACGTGACCGACGAGATCAAGCATTGCATCCGCTTGGGTGCCGGCGACGCCGACGTGTGCATGGTCGAGATCGGCGGCACGGTAGGTGACATCGAGTCGCTGCCGTTCCTGGAAGCGATCCGGCAGCTCGGTGTCGAGCTCGGACGCAACAACGTCATCTATATTCATCTGACGTTGATTCCGTACATTCCCACTTCCGGCGAGATCAAAACGAAGCCGACGCAGCATTCGGTGAAGGAGCTGCGCTCGATCGGCATCCAGCCAGACATTCTGTTGTGTCGTGCGCGCGAACCGCTTCCTGAGGAGCAACGTCGGAAGATCGCCCTCTTCACGAACGTGGAGGAGCGCGCCGTGATCACCGCCGTCGACGTCGACGACATTTACAAGATCCCACTCATGCTCCATGCCGAGGGCCTGGACGACATCGTCGTCGACAAGCTGCGCCTGGACGTTCCGCCGGCGGACCTGTCGGAGTGGCGGCAGGTCGTGGCGGCCAAAGCAAACCCCGACATGGAAGTAACGGTCGCGTTGGTGGGCAAGTACGTCAATTTGCGCGACTCGTACATCTCGTTGACCGAGGCGCTCACCCATGCCGGCATTCGCAGTCGCACGCGAGTCAACATTCGTTTCATCGAGGCGAGCGAAGTCGAGAAGCATGGCACCAGTTGCTTGGAGGGTGCCGACGCCATCCTCGTGCCGGGCGGCTTTGGTGAGCGCGGAATCGAAGGGAAGCTCGCCGCGATCCGCTATGCGCGCGAACGTCAGATCCCGTACCTCGGGATCTGTCTGGGCATGCAGCTGGCGATCATCGAATACGCACGACACGTCGCTGGGCTCGAGGGGGCGAACTCCACGGAGTTCGACCGCAATGCACCGCATCCGGTGATCGCGCTCATCACCGAATGGCAAGATCAAAAGGGCACGATCGAGCGTCGCGACGAAAACTCTCGTCTTGGCGGGACCATGCGCTTGGGTGCGCAGGAAGTGCGTTTGTCGCACGGCTCACGGGTGCATCAGATCTACGGCGTGGGCGTCATTCACGAACGCCATCGACACCGGTACGAGTTCAACAATCGCTATCTGCAGAAGCTGATGAACGCGGGTTTGCGATTCCCGGCCTTCTCGCGCGACGGCCTCGTGGAAATGATCGAGCTGCCGAACCATCCGTTCTTCATCGCGAGTCAGTTCCACCCCGAGTTTCGCTCGACGCCGCGTGACGGCCACCCGCTTTTTACCGGGTTCATGAAGGCGGCGCGCGCGTACAGGCAGCAGCAGATACCGGTGGCGGTAAATGGCTGACATTGCGGGCGGGAGTGTGGAAAAAGCAGCTGAGTGCAGGCACGCCTGCGGATAGAATCTCCCGAAGTGCAAGCGCCCAGTCAGCCCCATGAGCCACGCCATGCGTCTTTGCGGTTACATCGTCGGTAACGATCGCCCGTTGTTCCTGATCGCCGGACCTTGCGTGATCGAAAGCGAGTCACTCGTCATCGACACGGCAGGCAAGCTCAAGGAGTTGACGACGCGCCTCGACATTCCGTTTATTTTCAAGTCCTCCTTCGACAAGGCGAATCGCTCTTCGCGTGCGAGCTTTCGGGGACCTGGGCTCGAGGAGGGGCTGCGGATCCTCGCCGAGGTCAAACGCCAAGTCGGCGTTCCTGTCTTGACCGACGTTCACGAAGACACTCCCCTGGCGGAGGTGGCTGCAGTCGTCGATGTGCTGCAAACACCCGCGTTTCTGTGTCGCCAAACGAACTTCATCATCAACGTGTGCTCGCAGAAACGCCCTGTCAACATCAAAAAGGGGCAGTTTCTGTCTCCTTGGGAGATGCAGAACGTCGTAGACAAAGCACGTTCCACAGGCAACGATCAGATTCTGGTGTGTGAACGAGGCTTCAGCTTCGGGTACAACAACTTAGTGTCCGATATGCGCTCGCTGTCGATCATGCGCAGCACCGGCTGTCCGGTCGTGTTCGACGCGACGCATTCTGTTCAGCTTCCGGGGGGGAAAGGCAGTGCTTCGGGCGGCCAGCGAGAGTTCGTGCCCGTGCTCGCGCGCGCTGCAGTGGCAGCCGGCGTGGCAGGATTGTTCATGGAAACGCACCCGGACCCGGACAAAGCGCTGTCCGACGGTCCGAATGCTTGGCCGCTCGCCAGGATGGAGGCGCTGCTCACGACGCTGAAGGAGCTCGATCAAATCGTCAAGTCCAAGCCCTACGAGGAAAGTCTGTTATGAGCAAGATCGTCGACATCCGCGGCCGCGAAATTCTGGATTCGCGCGGTAACCCCACCGTGGAGGCCGATGTCTTTTTGGAGTCCGGCGCGTGGGGACGCGCGGCAGTGCCGTCCGGTGCTTCCACCGGCACGCGCGAAGCAGTGGAGTTACGCGACGGCGACAAGAATCGCTACCTCGGCAAGGGTGTGACGAAGGCGGTTGCCAACGTCAACGGTGAGCTCAAGAAGGCGCTCGTGGGGCGCGAGGCTGCGGATCAAGCCGAGATCGACCGCATCATGATCGAGCTCGACGGCACCGAGACGAAGAGCCGCCTCGGCGCCAATGCGATCCTGGCGATTTCCCTGGCGACCGCGCACGCGATGGCGCGCGAGACGAAGGTTTCGCTGTTTCGGCGGCTCGGCGGACCTGGTCCGAAGACGTTGCCCGTGCCGATGATGAACATCATCAACGGTGGTGCTCACGCGGACAACAGCGTCGACATTCAGGAATTCATGATCTTGCCCGTGGGGGCGCCGTCATTGAGCGAGGCGATCCGTTACGGAGCGGAGATCTTCCACACTCTCAAGAAAGTTCTGCACGAGCGCAAGCTCGCAACCTCGGTAGGCGATGAGGGCGGCTTTGCACCGGACTTGCCCTCCAACGAAGCGGCGTTGGAGACCATCCTCGAGGCGATCGAGCGCGCGGGCTACAAACCTGGCAAGCAGGTGTATTTGGGCCTGGACGTCGCAAGCTCAGAGTTCTTCAAGGATGGCGTATACGAGCTGGCATCCGAGAACCGTAAGTTCACCTCGACCCAGTTCGTCGACTATCTCGAAGGGCTCGTGAACCGTTATCCGATCATCTCGATCGAGGACGGCATGAGCGAAGGCGATTGGGACGGCTGGGCACTGTTGACGCAGCGCCTTGGCAAGCGCGTGCAGCTGGTGGGCGACGACTTGTTCGTGACGAACACCAAGATCCTGCGCGAAGGCATCGAGAAGAAGATCGCGAACTCGATTTTGATCAAGCCCAATCAGATCGGCACATTGACCGAGACGCTGGCCGCGATCGACCTTGCTGCCAATGCCGGGTATTCGTCCGTCGTCTCGCACCGTTCGGGTGAGACAGAGGATGCGACGATCGCGGACATAGCGGTCGCGACGCGCGCGACGCAGATCAAGACCGGCTCGATGTCGCGTTCTGATCGCATTGCGAAGTACAACCAGTTGCTGCGCATCGAAGCGGAGCTTGGGAGCGAGGCGCGCTACGCGGGCGCAGAGGCGTTCCCAATCCCGCTCCCCAACGCCTAGTGCATCGCCGATGAAATATCTCGCAGCCGCCTTGCTGGTCGTGCTGGTGCTGTTGCAGTACCGGCTTTGGCTCGGCGATGGCGGCATGCGAGAGGTACGTCGGCTGCGCGCGGAGATCGCCGCTCAGATGCAGGAAAACGAGGCGCTGCGCGAACGCAACCGTACGCTTGCAGCCGAAGTGCAGGATCTGAAAAAGGGCACTGCGGCGATCGAGGAACGCGCCCGCACCGACCTGGGGATGATCGGCGAGGGCGAGACGTTTTATCAGGTTGTCACCGATCCGAGCACCGTCGCTGGCGCAGGTGCTGCGGCCGATGAGGATGACCAAGGCGCAGGCACACGCTGAGCAGAGCAGGGACAGGGCACTTGCGTGAGCGCGACAGTCCGTTACTGGGGCGTGATTCCAGCGGCCGGCACGGGGCGTCGGATGGGGTCATCCGAGCGACCGAAGCAGTACCTGCACCTCGCCGGACGGACCGTGCTCGAGTGGGCCGTTGCGCCCTTCCTTGAGCACGGTGCGTTCGAGCGGATCGTGGTCGCGCTTGCGCCCGATGACATCTGGTGGCGCACGACCCGCTTGGCGAACGCGCCGCAGATCGCTTGCGTGGCAGGCGGCAAGGAGCGAGCCGAGTCTGTGCGCGCTGGGCTGCAGGCACTGGTCGGCGTCGCAGATCCTCACGACTGGGTTCTGGTGCACGACGCAGCCCGACCGTGTTTGACGCGTGAGGCCCTGCAGCGTCTCGTAGCGGCCGTGAAAGACGAGGATGTGGGCGGTCTGTTGGCGACGCCGGTCGTCGACACGCTGAAGCGCGCAGACGAGCGCGGCTATGTCACGGAAACGGTGCCGCGCGCGGCGCTGTGGCGTGCGCTGACGCCTCAGATGTTCCGCTTCGAGCTGCTCGTGCGGGCGCTGGACGCGGCGCTCCAGCAGGGTCTTTGCGTCACGGACGAGGCGCAGGCGATCGAGTTCCTCGGGCTGCGACCGAAGCTGGTTGAGTGTGACTGCGACAATCTGAAGATCACGACGCCACCCGATCTCGAGCGCGCAGCGCGCATCCTGGCAGCACGAGAGCTTCGATGAGCGAGTTTCGCATCGGCCAAGGTTTCGACGTTCATGCGTTCACGGCGGGCGAGTTCGTGACGCTTGGCGGTGTCAAGATCCCGCACACGCATGGGGTCCTGGCGCACTCTGACGGGGACGTGCTGCTGCACGCGGTATGCGACGCGCTGCTCGGTGCCGCCGCGCTCGGAGACATTGGCATGCACTTTCCTGAAAGCGACGAGCGTTGGCGCGGCGCGGACAGCCGCGCAATGCTTCGCCACGTGTGCACGCTGCTTGCAGACCGCGGCTATCGCATCGTCAACGTCGATGCGACTGTCATCGCACAGGCACCGCGACTCGGTCATTACCGAGACCTGATGCGAACGAACCTCGCGGACGACCTGTCCATCGACATCGATCGGGTGAGCGTCAAAGCGACCACCACCGAGAAGCTCGGTTTCGTCGGTCGGGTCGAGGGGATTGCCTGCCAGGCGGTTGCGCTGATCGAGCGAGATTCTTGAGCACCGCGCCTTTCTTGAACGTACCGACCGCCTTCGGCGCACCGCTCGGTCGAGCCGATTTCCGCCGCGCCCCCGAGGATTTCGTGGTGCGCGAGTGGCTCGGGTTCGAGCCCGACGGGGAAGGCGAGCACGTGCTGCTCAAGGTGCGCAAACGCGGTGCGAATACCATCTGGGTTGCTCAGCAGCTCGCGCGTATTGCCAACGTGCCGACGAGTGAGATCGGCTATGCCGGGCTCAAAGATCGTGACGCGGTCGCCGAGCAGGCGTTCACTGTTCCGTACCGATCGGCGATCGGTCTCAATTGGATCGGTGTGTCCGGGGAAGGATTCGAAGTCATCGCAGCTGCGCGACATTCGCGCAAGCTCAAGCGCGGTGCGCTGAAGGGCAACGAATTCTTGATCGTCCTGCGCGATTTCTCCGGAGACCGGGCGGCGCTTGAGGAGCGACTGTGGCTCATCGCTCAACGTGGGGTGCCGAACTACTTCGGGCCGCAGCGTTTCGGGCAGGGAGCTCGCAACGTCGCTGTCGCGATGCGCTGGTTCCAGGGCGGTGTGCCTCCTGCGAACCGGGTGCAACGCGGCTTTGCCATTTCGGCGGCACGCTCGGCGATCTTCAACGCCGTGTTGGCGGCGCGCGTACGCGCTGGCACTTGGGACCGCTTACTCGACGGCGATCTGGCCAATCTCGATGGAACGGGCAGTATCTTCGCGGTGGGCTCGCCGGATGCGACGCTCGCGGCGCGCTGCGCGGCCCTCGATATCCACCCGACCGGACCGCTGTGGCATGGCGACAGCTCTGCCGAGGGCGAGGTGGCAGAGCTCGAAAGATGCATCGCGAACGAGCTGCCGGTGTTGGCGCAGGGGCTTGCCCAGGTGGGACTCCGACCTGAGCGGCGGGCGTTGCGCGTGAGAGTCTCGGAGCTCACCTGGGGATTTGAAGGAAACGACGTCAAGCTGTCGCTGCGTTTGCCGCGAGGCGCGTTCGCGACGGCAGTCCTGCACGAGGTAATCGAGAGCGTATTCTAGGCGGGAGGTTGGGACCAAAGGACTGGAGCCGCGCGCTTCGCGTGTGCTGCGCAGTCCCATGCCTTAGGGCTCTTCTCACCGGCGCAATAACACGTACACCGCGCCGCTGCCTCCGTCCACAGCGCGAGCGGATCCGAACGCGAGCACCGCATCGGAGCGTTGTAGCCACAGGTTGACTACGTTTTTGAGGACCGGCCCGCGCGGCCCCGAGCGACGACCCTTGCCGTGCACGACGCGCACGCAGGTGAAGCGTCTCTGGAGTGCTTGGCCGATGAACTCGCGCAACGCGCCTCTCGCCTCTGCCGCGGTCAGCCCGTGCAGGTCGATCTCTGCATCGACGACGTAGTGCCCCCGTCGCAGCTTCGTCAAGATGCGCTCTGGGACGTGAGGCCGCCGAAAACTGAGCTCATCGCCGGTGCAGAGCAGCGTCTCGTCTTGCGGCGGCAGCAGGCTTTCTCGCAGAACCTCGCGACGATCCGCACGCGTGAAGCGTGCGACGGGCGAGGGCTTCGGTCGCGAAGTGTGACGCTCCTCGACCACCAGCGGCTTGACATCGCGCACATACTCGCGAAAGAGATTTCGCTCATCGGACTTAGCCATCGATCCGCTACCTCGTCTTCACAAGGTGCCGCCGCTCACGCCCTTGGCCGGAGGTTTGCAGTATAGTTGCGCGCGTGTGTCCGCGGCGCGCGTGGCCGTGGGCGCAAACGCTCGAGTGCCACGTGCGTCTGCGGCTGACGGTACAATTTCGCTTCAAAGATTCCTCTGGGATTTCAGCATCCTTGAAGATTCTCATCAGCAATGACGACGGATACCGCGCCGACGGCTTGCGCGCGCTGGTGGACGCGTTGAGCCAGATCGCGGATGTGACGGTTGTCGCCCCCGATCGTAACCGAAGTGGGGCGAGCAATTCGCTCACCCTCGATGTCCCGCTGCGAGTGATCCAATATGACACGCGCAAGTACCTGGTCGCGAACGGCACACCCACGGACTGTGTGCACTTGGCGATTTCAGGCTTGTTCGATTTCGAGCACGACATGGTTGTCTCCGGGATCAACGACGGTGCCAACTTGGGCGACGATGTGCTGTACTCCGGCACCGTTGCTGCCGCGATCGAGGGACGTTTTCTCGGCTTGCCCGCGATCGCCGTCTCGCTGGTCGTGGAGCGCAACTCGCCGATGCACTTCGATACGGCGGCGCGAGTCGCGATGGAGCTCGTCATGCGCGTGCAGCGTACGCCGCTTCACCAGGCCACGATTCTGAACGTGAACGTCCCAGACCTACCCTACGATGCGCTCAAGGGCTATCAAGCAACGCGGCTTGGGTTCCGTCATCGCTCGGAACGTATCGTGCGTTCCGAAGATCCGCGCGGGCGGCCCGTCTATTGGGTCGGCGCCGCAGGCCGCGGCCACGACGTCGGTCCTGGAACCGATTTTCATGCCGTTGCGAATGGTTATGTGTCCGTGACGCCTTTGCAGATCGATCTCACGCGTCACACGATGCTCGAGGATGTGCGTGAATGGTTGCAAGGGCGACTGGAATGAAAGGCGACAGTCGTGTCGGGATCGGCATGACGTCGGCGCGGACGCGCGAGCGGCTCGTGCAGCGTTTGCGTGAACAAGGTATCTCCAATCCGCTGGTTCTAGAGCAGATACGCAACGTGCCGCGTCATCTGTTCGTCGATGAGGCACTCGCGACGCGTGCCTACGAAGATACCGCGCTGCCGATCGGATATGGACAAACAATCTCGCAGCCCTACGTGGTCGCACGCATGACCGAAGCGCTGCTGGAGAATGCGACGCCGGGCAAAGTGCTGGAGATCGGGACTGGCTGTGGCTATCAGACGGCGGTGCTTGCGCCCCTCGTGCGGTTCATCTACAGCGTCGAGCGTATCAACGCGTTGTTGGATCGTGCGCGCGCGCGCTTCAAGGAGCTGCGCATCAGCAACGTGCACTTGCGCCACGGCGACGGTTTTCAAGGCTGGCCGATGTACGCGCCGTACGATGCCATCTTGATGGCGGCAGCGCCGCTTACGGTGCCGCGGGCACTGATCGATCAGCTTGCCCCTGGCGGACGCTTGGTTGCTCCTGTGGGTCCGGAAGGCAGACAACAGCTGGTGCGGATCACGAAACGCGGCGACGAGCTACACACCGAAAACTTAGGAGCCGTCAGCTTCGTGCCGCTCGTGCAAGGGCTGAGCTGAGCTCTCGCGCTGCGAGACTGAGGTGATCGTTGCAAGTAAGCAGTCAGATCTAGTTTTGCTACAGGGCTCGCGCCTCACAGCTGGACATAGAGCGCAACGAATTCTCGCTGCGGCGATGCCTGCTGCATTTCGGGGCTGCGTGCGCGCATGCCTCGTCGCGCTCGCAGCGACGCTGCTGGTCGCTTGTGGCTCCACCCCTGCGCAGCGGCCCACGACGTATGTGGTCAAACGTGGGGACACGCTTTACTCCATTGCGCGACGTCACGGTCTCGATTATCGAGATATCGCCCGCTGGAACGGAATCGGACCCGATTACCTCATCTATCCTGGACAGCGTCTCAAGCTTTATCCGAGTAACAAGTCATCGGCAGCCGCAGCGGCGGCGCAAACGCGCAGCGGTAGCGCGCCGCGCTCGAGCGGACAGTCATCGTCGCCGCGCGCGGTACCGTCAACGGCTGCGCTGCCGCGCATGCGGTGGCAGTGGCCCGTGAGCGGTGGCACTGCCACCTTGACGTCGCGTCCGAATGGCGGTTATGGCCTGACGATCAGCGGCAAGCTCGGCGATGAAGTGCGCGCCGCCGCGGACGGTCGTGTCGTGTACACGGGTTCGGGTTTGCTCGGCTATGGTCAGCTCATCATCGTCAAGCACAACGAGACATTTCTCAGCGCATACGGGCACACGCAATCGGTCTTTGTACGCGAAGGCGATTTCGTCAAAGCCGGCCAACGTGTCGCCACGATGGGCACCGGGCCGCGCGGCACACCGGTGCTGTACTTCGAGATTCGCGTGAACGGCACTCCGCACAATCCACTTGAATTGTTGCCGCGGCGCTAAGTGATGGCGCTAGCTGGGATGACGCCACTGATCTCTGCCTTTTTCCTGTGTGCAGCGAGCCTGTAGGACACTCGAGGTTGAGGTATCAAGGCGCGACGGTTCAGATGTCAACGTCTGGCAACGCTGAGCCGCTTGCTGGCGCGAAGTTTGCAAACTGAAAAAGTTGCGCGTCAGGTGTTGCACTTCATGCGTATGTGTGGCTAACATCCGCGTCCATATTCGCAGGGCAGCGATCCGGTGCGAGCAGGGTCACCGGGAGGAGACGCGCTGGCGAAGGGGGATTCGAGGAAACAGCGCCAAGAAGAATAAAATCACAAGAAAAAGAATATGCCGTCCGCGAAGACGCTTCATCGCAGCGCGCGCGGCGGGGTTGTCGAACGAACTTCAGTCCTGCGCGTCTCCTCCCAGTGGCCTTGTCGTTTGTCTGTGTATAGGTCGGACAACTCCTAGATGTCGCGTGGGCGCGCGCGTTCGCGCGTTGCCTTTTTCTTTGCTGCTTTAGTTCCTCTGTCACGCTGAGATGTGCACCTACGCGCGCTGCTGCAAGCTCGGGCGATGTGCTCCTGTCCGGAACGACACTGTCTAGGGTCGACACGCCAGCAGGAACGCTGCGACGACGCGCCGATCCTCGCTGACGAGCACGTTGTAGGTGCGGCATGCGGCGCCGGTGATCATGACTTCACAACCGACACCGCGTTGGAGGAGCGCAGCGGTCCATTCCATGCGCGGAAAGCGCTGGCGTTCGCCGACTCCGAGCACGACGATCTCAGGTTCGAGTGCCAGAATTGGATCGAGATCCGAGATCTCGAGGTCATCAACGCTCGTCGGGCGCCAATCGGTCACGAGCTCCGTTGCGGTGATGAGGCAGCTGCGTGTGAGCACGATGTCCCCGACACGGATTTCGCCGGGCCCGTAGCTGCGGACCGTGTTCGCCCCGGGCGTCAGTTCGTCGGTGAGCTTCATACCGTAACGATAGCGCGTTCGTTCGAAGATGCCAGTGCTCGAGCTACGAGCGTTCCTCTGCGGCAGGTCGAGGGTCCCGCCGCACTGATAAGATTCGCGCATGCTGTCAGGTCATTCCGACGCTGCTGCCCTCACATTGTTGGTTCTCGATGAGACCGCCGGTGATCTGTCCCGCAATCCGCATCGGTCCGAGCGCCTCGCGCTGCTCGAGCGAATGGCCGGGCTCGGGCGCGTGGCGCGTCATCGAGGCCCGCTGCAGCCGAGCGTCGCTGCACTATCGTCGTGGCAGTTCGCCTTGCTCGAGACGCTGTCGCTCCGAGACTCGAGCGAGCTGTTCCCGAGCGCAGCGGTGTCACAAGCGGCCCTCTCGAATGCAATCTCGCCGCCCGCGGAATGTTGGGCGCACTTGACGTGCGTTCATCTGGAGGCGGGTCTCAGCGATATGCGCGGGATGCTCTTGCGCGGCCAGGCAGCGCTCGATGCCGAGGATCGCGCAGAGATCGGCGCAATGCTCGCTGAGTACTTGCGGGCGGACGGATACGAGCTGTGCAGTCACGATGACGGTTGGCTGGTGCGCTGTCCGCGCCTGCTCGCGGCGCGCACGATGCCGCCGCTGCAAGCATTCAGCGGTCCTCTCGAAGCCGCGTTGCCGGTCGGCGAAGATGCGGCAGAATTACGCCGCCTGATGACAGAGATGCAGATGCTCTTGCACGAACACCCTGTCAACGAACGCCGTGCCAGAGCCGGGTTGCCCAGCGCAAATGCGACTTGGCTGTGGAGCGTGAGCTCGTTATCGCATCGGCCCGCGCCCGCGATTCTGCCTGTCGCGTTTGGCGGCGCTACGTACCTGAAGGGGCTTTATCTCTTGCATTCACAAACTGTTCACGACCCATTGTCAGATGCGGCTGCATTAGCCGCAGCCGCACCCAGTGCGAGCAGCATCGTGGCCGTGGTGAGCTCGAGCGATGCTGCGAGCTTTCAGACACAGTGGCTTACGCCGCTTCTGGACATGTTGAGAAGCGGCACTTTCGATCGTCTGATCGTCTATTTCGATGCGTGGCGCTTCGAGCTGCAGCGGCGCGATCTGCTGCGATTCTGGCGCCGTTCGCTGCCGGAGAGCCGCTGGCCTGCATGATGCGGCGGATCATTCGACGTCGCCTCGCAGACGGCGCAGCGGCTGCCCTGTTGCCTGGGAACTTGCATCCGCTCCTGCGACGGATTTACGCGGCGCGCGGTATACGGTCAGGCGCGGAGCTGCAGCTGTCCCTCGATCAGCTGATCCCTGTGCGTCAGCTCGGAGGCGTGGAGCCAGCGGTCGAGCTGCTCTGTGATCACTATCGACGCGGCAGCCGAATCGTCGTCGTGGGGGATTTCGATGCCGATGGGGCCACGAGCACCGCTCTCGTCGTAAGGCAGCTGCGCCGACTCGGGTTTCCAGCGGTCGACTTCCTCGTGCCGAATCGATTTCAGTACGGATACGGTCTGACGCCGGAGATCGTGCGCCTTGCTGCCGAGCGCAAGCCGGCGCTGATCGTGACCGTCGATAACGGCATGTCCAGTCTTGCGGGGGTCGAGGAGGCGCGCCGCCTCGGAATCCAGACCCTCATTACCGATCACCATCTTCCCGGACCTGTCACTCCGCAGGCCGACGTGATCGTCAATCCCAACGCGCCAGGGGAGGCATTCCCCAGTAAGGCCCTGGCTGGGGTAGGGGTCGCCTTCTACGTGATGGCGGCGCTCACGCGCACTGTGCAAGAACGTGGCTTGACGTCCGCAAAGGCCCCGGTTGCCGAGCTCCTCGACCTCGTTGCGCTCGGCACAGTCGCGGATCTTGTGCCGCTCGATCGGAACAACCGCATCC
This sequence comes from Gammaproteobacteria bacterium, assembly GCA_017577615.1. Lineage (GTDB taxonomy): Bacteria > Pseudomonadota > Gammaproteobacteria > Steroidobacterales > Steroidobacteraceae > Steroidobacter. Next base: position 152,966 of record PKRE01000002.1, read on the forward strand.
TCGTTCACGAGGGCTTGCGGCGCATACGTGCAGGTCGCTGTGTCGCCGGTGTGCGTGCGCTGCTCGAGGCGTCGAACCGGGCGTTGAGCGAAGTGGTCGCGAACGACCTTGGATTTCAGGTCGGTCCGCGCCTGAACGCGGCGGGACGTCTCGATGACATGACCATTGGCATTCAATGTCTGCTCACCGACGATCTGGCCACGGCGCGCATGCTTGCCGCCCGGCTTACGCAGCTCAATCAGGATCGCAAAGAGCTGGAGCTGCAGATGCAGCAGGAGGCCATGGCTGCAATCGGGGACATGCGCGCTGAAGACCCGGCGCTGCCTCTCGGCTTGTGTCTTTACGACGAGTCTTGGCACCAGGGCGTCGTTGGCCTGGTGGCTTCTCGCGTCAAGGAGAAGGTGCATCGGCCCGTGATTGCGTTAGCGCGCGCCGACGCCCGCATGCTCAAGGGCTCGGCGCGTTCGGTGCACGGCGTGCACATCCGCGATGTGCTCGAGGCGATTGCGACCCGATATCCGGGCGTCATCGAGAAGTTCGGCGGGCACGCGATGGCAGCCGGATTGAGCGTGCCGCTCGAGCGTCTCGAAGAGTTTCGTGCCGCTTTCGACGCAGAAGTGCAGCGCTGGATGTCGCGCGACGATGCAGTCGGGATCATCTACTCGGACGGTGAGCTACGCGGCGATGAGCTGACGTTGGACGTCGCGCGGCTCTTGCGCGAGGCGGGGCCCTGGGGACAGGCGTTTCCAGAGCCGGTCTTCGACGGTATCTTCCAGGTGCGTGGCGTGCGCGTCCTCGGCGACCGACATCTCAAGCTCGAAGTGTGCCACGAGGATGTGCCGGGCTGCGACGCGTTGGCGTTCCGCCACTTCGATGATGCGAGCGCGCCGCTCGTGCAACCGAACGATCGCGTGGAACTTGCGTACCGGCTCGACGTCAACCGGTTCAACGGGACAGAGAGGGTGCAGCTGCTGGTCGAGTATCTGCGAGTGGTCAGTTGATGTCGGTCAGGGACATCTGTGCCGCAGTGAAGCGCAGATCCTGCCGGAAGGCATCCTGCCACGAGCAGCCGCTGCCGTAAGGCTTGCCCGAATGGGCCGCAGCACAGCGCATCGTGATAGAATTCCATCCTTTCGTTCTTTTTTCATTGCACCAACTCATGGAAATGGAGATCAACGCACTCCGTCGTTCTCTGGAAGACCTCTCCGAGCGCAGCGAGGCGCTGAGGAGGTTTCTTTGAGTACGATCGCAAGAGCGAGCGGTTGGCGGAGGTCAATCGCGAATTAGAGGACCCTGCGATTTGGAACACGCCTGAGAAGGCACAGGAGCTCGGCAAGGAGCGGGCCAAGCTCGAGCAGGTGGTCCTGACGCTGGACCGAGTAGCAAGCGGGCTGAAGGACGCAGACGAGCTGCTGACACTCGCGCTCGAGGAGAACGACGAATCGACTGCGCGCGAAATCGAACGCGACATACGCAAGATCGAGCAAGAGATCAAGAAGCTCGAGTTCCAGCGTATGTTCCCCGGTGAGATGGATGCCCGTTCCTGCTTCCTCGACATTCAAGCAGGCGCTGGGGGCACCGAGGCGCAGGACTGGGCCCAGATGCTGATGCGCATGTACCTGCGCTGGGCCGATCAGCACGGATACAAGACCGAGATCGTGGATATCAGCGAAGGCGAGGTCGCCGGGATCAAGGGTGCCACGATCCACATCATCGGCGATTACGCGTACGGGTGGTTGCGCACCGAGACCGGCGTTCATCGGTTGGTGCGCAAGTCGCCATTCGACTCGAACGCGCGTCGTCACACTTCGTTCGCCTCGGTATTCGTTTCACCTGAAGTCGACGACGAGATCCACATCGAGATCAATCCTGCGGACTTGCGCATCGACGTGTATCGCGCGAGCGGCGCGGGCGGTCAGCACGTCAACAAGACCGAATCGGCGGTGCGTATCACCCACCTGCCGACCGGCATCGTGGTCGCCTGCCAGAACGAGCGTAGCCAGCACAAGAACCGCGACAAGGCGATGAAGCAGCTCAAGGCGAAGCTGTATGAGCTCGAGGTGAACAAGCGCAATGCCGCGGCGAAGGTGCTCGAGGATTCGAAGGCAGACGTGAGCTGGGGCAACCAGATCCGCTCGTACGTACTCGATCAGTCCCGTATCAAGGATTTGCGCACGAATGTGGAGGTCGGCAACACGACGGCGGTGCTCGACGGCGACTTGGATATGTTCTTGGAAGCGAGCCTGAAGCAGGGGCTGTGACGTCCGCGATGGAACTGACATGAGCGACAACAACAACCCAATCGACGAGAACAAGCTCATCGCCGAGCGCCGCGCTAAGTTGGCTCGGCTTCGTGCGGCGGGTCAGGCGTATCCGAACGATTTTCGGCGCGATGCGCTTGCAGACCAGCTCCTGACCGCCTACGGCGATCGCGACCCCGAGTGGTTTGACCAGCACACGATCCGCGTCAAGGTGGGCGGGCGGATGATGGTGAAACGGGTCATGGGCAAGGCCAGCTTCGCCAAGCTCATGGACCGCAGCGGTCAGATACAACTCTTCCTGCAGTCCGAGACGCTCGGGGAGGTCTACGAAGAGTTCAAGCACTGGGACGTTGGCGATATCCTCGGCGCAGAGGGCGTGCTCTTCAAGACGAAGAGAGGCGAGCTGTCCGTCCGAGTGGAAACCTTGCGATTGCTGACCAAGTCGCTGCGTCCCCTGCCCGACAAGTGGCACGGGCTGGTCGATCAGGAGACGCGCTATCGGCAGCGCTACGTAGATCTGATCGTCAACCCAGAGAGCCGCCGTGTGTTCCTGACGCGCACGCGGATCATCAAGTACCTGCGCGATTTTCTCGATGCGCTCGATTTTCTCGAAGTCGAGACGCCGATGATGCAAGCCATTCCAGGTGGGGCGGTCGCGCGCCCATTCATCACGCATCACAACGCTCTCGACATGGATCTGTACTTGCGTGTCGCACCGGAGCTTTACCTCAAGCGCCTTGTCGTCGGCGGCTTCGAACGTGTCTACGAGCTCAATCGCAACTTCAGGAACGAAGGCGTGTCGACACGTCACAACCCGGAATTCACCATGCTCGAGCTCTACCAGGCGTTCGCCGACTACACGGATCTCATGAGTCTGGTGGAGCGCATGTGTCATGGGATCTGCGACACGATCTATGGATCGCGTCGTGTCGAGTATCAGGGCGAGGTGTTCGACTTCTCGCAGCCTTTCCGCCGTGTCACGGTGGAAGATCTGATCGTGCACTTCAATCCAGACATCGAGCGTGCGCGTTTGCGCGACGTGGACTACTTACGCAGCCACTGCGACCGGCTCGGCATTCGCTACAGCGCGGCGGATGGTGCGGGTAAGTTGCAGCTCGAGATCTTCGAGAAGACTGCGGAGGGGCGGATCTCCGCTCCCACGTTTGTCTATGCCTATCCGGCGGAGGTCTCGCCACTCGCGCGACGCAACGACGCGGATCCGTTCTTGACGGACCGTTTCGAGTTCTTCGTCGGTGGACGTGAAATCGCCAACGGCTTCTCAGAGCTGAACGATCCGGAGGATCAAGCAGCGCGCTTCAAGGAGCAGCTGGCGCGCAAAGCGGCAGGTGATGAAGAAGCGATGCAGTATGACGCCGACTACATCCGGGCGCTCGAATACGGCATGCCGCCGACCGCGGGGCTCGGCGTCGGTATCGACCGGCTGGTGATGCTCTTCACGAACTCACCGTCGATCCGCGACGTGCTGCTCTTCCCTTACATGCGACCCGAAGGCAAGTAGCGCTGCGGGTTGCAGGACCGCAACAGCCTACAGCCCACATGCCTGCATCCTACGCCCCTACCTCGTAGGGCAGATCGAGCATCGTCAGCGCCGGTCGGTCGGGGGTGTCGAGGAACAATGCCTCCCGTCGCTGACTGAGACTGATGACAGCCAATAGCTCACAACCCGTGGCAGTCGCGACGGCGTCGACGACGTCGCCAGCGTGCTGGTCGCCGGTCACGATGCGCGTGCCCGGAGCCGGCGGCATGCAGGACGCTGCGAAGCGGAACATGCGGCGCTTGATGACGCCGCGGTAATGAGCGCGCGCAATGATCTCTTGGCCGGTGTAGCAACCTTTCGTGAAGCTGATGCCGCCCAGCAGATCGAGGTTGAGCATCTGGGCGACGAACTGCTCGCGCGTCTCGGGATAGATCTGCGGCAGCCCTGCCCGCAGATATTCACTGCGCCAAGACAGCTCGCGGTCGGGATCATCCTTTGTTGGTGCGCTCGGTGCCACGATCAAAGCGTGCCGGCACCACGGGAAGTTGAGAATGCTCGCATCGCCTTCGCGACGATGACTCGCCTCGACCGGCTCGTGGTCGCCTGCCGCGAGCACACCGACGTGCAACCGCTCGAGCTCGACGGCAACCTTGGCGCGTAGGATGTAGCGACGCAGACGAGCCGCGGCGTTCTCGAGGAGTGCTTTGCTGACGAGCATCGCGATCCCCTCCGGCCGCTCGAAGAGCCATAGCACGCACTGTACGCGTCCCTGGGGTGAATTGCATGCGGCCAGCAGGAGTCGCTCCGGCGTGAGCAAATTCACATCGGCCGTGAGCTGGCCCTGTAGGAAGCTGCGAGCGTCTGCTCCGGACACGAGCAGCACGCCGAGGTGCTCTAACGTTGTGGCTGACGTCATCATACGAAACTCATTCGTGCGTTCGCGAAACCCGAATTCAAGCCTCGCAACTTACTGCGGCGACAGCGGTTTCTCCCAAAAAGTGCTTCTGGCAGACTATGGCGGATGACCGAAACCGATTCGAAAGCCGCACCTGACTCGATGATAGACGAAGCGCCGCGCCCGAGCGCGCCCGATGCGCCGACGCACGCCTCGTCACCGGCGGCAAGAAAGCCTCAGCCCGCCATGCCTCGGGAGATCGGCGGCCGAGACGGCCCGGACCCCACACGCTACGGCGATTGGGAGAAGGCGGGCAGGTGCATCGATTTTTGAAGCGGCTGTCGTATCGCTCGGCAACGCTGCTCAGTAGATAGCAACGGATGGGTTCCATGCAGAGTCATTCTCGCTCCGCGCGACCTTTGTCGCCGCACCTGCAGATCTATCGTTGGCAGTACACGATGACGCTGTCGATCCTGCATCGGATCACAGGGTGCGCGATGTCTGTCGGACTTGTGCTGTTTGTCTATTGGCTGCTGTCGATCGCCGACGGCCCGCAAAGCTACGAGCGAGCGATGACGTTCTTCGCGCACCCGCTCGTTCGCGTGCTGCTCGTTGGTTTCTCGTTCGCTTTCTTCTACCACCTGGCGAACGGTATCAGACACCTCGTCTGGGACATGGGTTATGGGCTCGAACGCCGCGAAGCACGCACGAGCGGCTGGGTGGCGTTCCTGAGCGCAGTCGCCGTGACGATTCTGTTCTGGATCGTGGTAGCGGTCCGTCACACGGGAGATATCGCATGAGCTTGCGAAGCCCGCTTGGCCGTGTGCTCGGCCTTGGAGCAGCGAAAGAAGGCGTACAGCATTGGTGGCATCAGCGCGTGAGCGCGGTCGCTCTGATCCTGCTGGCGACCTGGTTCGTGCTTTCACTGCTGACGCTCGGTGAGCTGAGCTACGAGAACGTGCACGCGTGGATGGCGCGTCCGGTGAACGCGACCTTTCTCGTGCTGCTCGTGATCACGGTGCTGTACCACTCGCAGCTGGGTGTGCAGGTCGTCATCGAGGACTATCTTGCGCGTAAAGGGGTCAAAGTGGCATCGCTGATCGCGAGCCAGTTCATACATATCGCACTCGGTGCGCTCGCGGTCATCGCGGTGCTGCGCACCGTATTCGGGGCTGCGGCATGAGTGCTTATTCATTCATCGATCATACTTTCGACGTCGTTGTCGTTGGTGCAGGCGGTGCCGGACTGCGCGCGACCTTCGGGTTGGCGCAATACGGGCTGTCCACTGCGTGTATCACCAAGGTGTTTCCGACCCGTAGCCACACGGTGGCTGCCCAAGGAGGCATCAGTGCTGCGCTCGGCAACATGGGCGAGGACGACTGGCGCTGGCACATGTATGACACCGTGAAGGGGTCCGATTGGCTCGGAGATCAGGACGCGATCGAGTTCATGTGCAAGGAGGCACCGAGCGCCGTCATCGAGCTCGAGCACTACGGCATGCCGTTCTCACGCACGGAAGACGGCCGTATATATCAGCGTCCCTTCGGCGGCATGACGACGCACTACGGGAAGGGCACGGCGCAACGTACCTGCGCGGCCGCGGATCGAACAGGTCACGCAATGCTGCACACGCTGTACCAGCAGGCGTTGCGTCACGACGCACAGTTCTTCATCGAGTACTTCGCCATCGACCTTATCATGGAGGACGGCGAATGCCGCGGTGTCGTGGCTCTGAACATGGCGGACGGCACGCTGCATCGTTTCCGCGCCCACAAGACGATTCTCGCCACGGGTGGATACGGCCGTGCTTACTTCTCGTGTACCTCCGCTCACACCTGCACGGGCGACGGCAACGCCATGGTGCTGCGTGCGGGCTTGCCTCTCCAGGACATGGAGTTCGTGCAGTTCCATCCGACGGGTATCTACGGCGCAGGCTGCTTGATCACGGAGGGCGTGCGCGGTGAAGGCGGCATCTTGCGCAACTCGGAAGGCGAGCGCTTCATGGAGCGCTATGCGCCAAACGCCAAGGATCTCGCCTCGCGCGATGTCGTCAGTCGCGCAATGACGATCGAGATTCGTGAGGGCCGCGGTGTCGGGCCGCTCAAGGATCACATTTATCTGCATCTTGAGCACCTGGGCGCTGACGTGATCAACGAGCGCCTGCCCGGTATCGCGGAGACGGCGAAGATCTTCGCAGGCGTGGATGTCACGAAGGAGCCGATCCCGGTCATTCCGACCGTCCACTACAACATGGGCGGAATTCCGACCAACTACCACGGCGAAGTCGTGACCGTGCGCGATGGCAACCCCGAGGCGGTGGTGCCGGGTCTGATGGCGGTCGGCGAGGCTGCCTGTGTCTCGGTGCACGGTGCCAATCGACTGGGGTCGAATTCGCTGCTCGACCTCGTGGTGTTTGGTCGCGAAGCGGCACGCCATTGCGCCGCGACCGTCAAGCGAAACACCAAGCATCGGCCGCTGCCGAAGGACGCCGGCGAGCTTGCAGTCAGCCGCCTCGATCGCCTGCGCCACGCCAAAGGCAAGCTCCGGACGGCGGAGATCCGTCTGAACATGCAACGGGTGATGCAGGCACATGCTGCCGTGTTCAGGACGGGCGAGTCGATGGAGGAGGGTATCAAGAAGCTTTCCGCAGTCGTCGAATCCTTTGCTGAGGTGGGAATCAGCGATCGTTCGCTGATCTGGAACACGGATCTGATCGAGACGCTCGAGCTCGAGAACCTGCTCGGGCAAGCGGTCGTCACGCTGCATTCCGCAGTGAACCGGACCGAGAGCCGCGGTGCGCACGCCCGGGAGGATTACCCGGAGCGTGACGACGTGAACTGGTTGAAGCACACGCTGGCGTGGCTCGATGAGAAAGGTAAGGTGCGCTTCGATTACCGGCCAGTGCACTTGAAGACGCTGACCAGCGACGTCGAGCCGATACCGCCGAAGCCGCGAACGTACTAAGCGATAAGCGATGCGGTCGTCGGTCATTGCGCACCGACGACCGCAAACTTCGATTTACGAATCAGGTAGAAGACGACATGGCCCAATTCCGCCTACCGCCGAATTCGAAGATCGTCGCCGGCAAGACATACAAAGCACCCGCCGACGCGAAGAACGTACGGGTCTTCAAGATCTATCGCTTTGATCCAGAATCCGGCGAGAACCCGCGCATCGACACCTATGAAGTGGACATGGCAACTTGCGGGCCCATGGTTCTGGACGCGCTCATCAAGATCAAGAACGAAATAGACTCCACGCTGACCTTTCGACGCTCCTGCCGCGAAGGAATCTGCGGCTCGTGCGCGATGAACATCGACGGCAAGAATACGTTGGCCTGTACCAAGGCGTGCGAGGACATCAAGGGTCCGATCAAGATCTATCCGTTGCCGCACATGCCGGTGATCAAGGATCTCGTGCCGGATCTGACGAATTTCTACGCGCAGTACGCAGCGGTGAAACCGTGGTTGCAGACGCGCACGCCCGCGCCGCCGGATCGCGAACGTCTGCAATCGAAGCAGGAGCAGGAGAAGATCGATCGACCGGCCGCGTGCATCCTGTGCGCCTGCTGCTCGACGGCGTGTCCGAGCTACTGGTGGAATGGCGATCGATATCTCGGGCCTGCAGCACTACTGGCGGCGTATCGTTGGATCATCGACAGCCGCGATGAGGCGACGGGCGAGCGTTTGGATGCGCTCGAGGATCCGTTCAGGCTGTATCGCTGCCACACGATCATGAATTGCACGGAGGCATGTCCAAAGAATCTCAATCCGGCTCGTGCCATCGCTGAAATCAAGAAGAAGCTGGCCGAGCGCCGGCATTGAGCACGAACGAGCTCATCCAGTGCGAGTAGCAGCAATCCAAAGTGCAAGGGATCGACAGAGAACACGCATCTGGAAAAGAGTCTGAGGGCCGTCCGTCGCTGGCGCAGCTGAGGTGGCGTTGTCGGCGCGGTATGCGCGAGCTCGATGTCATTCTCGAACGCTATCTGCAAGAGCGCTATGCTTATGCGCCACTAGCGGAACAGCTGGTGTTCGAGGCGTTGCTCGACTTGCCCGATCCCCAGCTGTTTGCGTATCTAATGGGGCGCGAACAGCCGGCCGATCCGGAATGGGTTGATGTCATCGCCAAGCTCACCGCCAGTCGCCGTTGAGACCTACAATCGCCCGCTCGAAAGACGGCTTGCCGCTGCGGGATTGCTGATGTCTGCAGCGATTCCTTGGGGATTGCCTTGGCCGGTCCCGTACCTCGCGGCGGTGTCATTGGTCCTTACCGCCTGTCTCGCTTTCGCGTTCTATCGGGCAGGTTGGCTCGGCGGACCTCACGGCATCGTGCGAGTCAGCTGGCTGAGTGACGGACGTTGGATCGTCGACTGGCGCTGTGGACGGGCCGCCGAATGTGAACTGTGTCTCGATTCCAGGGTTATCGGGCGCGCGGTATGGCTTAGATTGCGGACGATCGATGTTCCTCGTCGCGTGTACACCTTGCTCATTCGTCGATCCACCGCCGCGGACGATCCGGTGCGTCGCCTCATCGTGCGGCTGCGGCTCGACGTTCCGCGTAGCGAGACCGCGGCGCGTGTCTAAGACTCAGTCCAAGATGGCGCGGCTGCTCCCCCTTTCTCATTCGCGAATGGCGCGCTTGGGTTCGTTCGGAACCGCACCGGAGGTTCCGACCCTCGCCACGCTTGCGACGGTCAACACGCGAAAAGTGAACCGTAATGACGCGAACTTTCCCGGGCTGCATCAGTCTATGGTTGCAGCGACCGGCGGTACGCGGCGTGTGCAACTCCCGTGCAGGGATGCTGGTCGATGACTCAGGACGACAACGACCAGGAGCTCGTCCGACGCGTGCAGGCCGGGGACCAATCGGCCTTCAACGTGCTCGTGCTGAAGTACCAGCACCGCGTGCTGAAGCTGGTGAGCCGCTTCGTGAGCGACCCGACGGAAGCCGAGGATGTGACACAGGAAGCGTTCCTGAAGGCTTACCGGGCACTGCCTTCGTTTCGCGGCGATAGCGCGTTTTACACATGGCTGTATCGCATCGCGATCAACACGGCCAAGAACGCCCTTGTCGCGCATCAGCGCCGGCCCGTGGATTTCGATCTGGACCTGCAGGACCCGGAGCAATTCGACCGTCAGACCAAGCTGAAGGAAGCCGAGACACCGGAAGGTGTGCTGTTGACGGATGAGATCCGTGACACTGTCGAGCAGGCAATCCAACAGCTGCCCGATGACTTGCGGACGGCCATTATCTTGAGAGAGCTCGAGGGCCTCTCGTATGAGGAGATCGCCCAAGCGATGGATTGCCCGGTTGGAACGGTGCGCTCGCGGATTTTCAGGGCGCGCGAGGCCATTGATAAGAAGCTCAAGCCGCTGTTGGGCGATTGATGCTGGGGGAGCCGAACGTCACTCGCGATGCCAGTGTCGTGCAACGTGGTCGCGGAATGTCACAGGATTGAAGTTCGAGTGTAATTGCAGACAATGTCGGTGGACGGTAGGGACCCCATGACGGATTCGGTCAAAGAACAGCTTTCAGCGTGCTTGGACGGCGAATTGCCGGACCGAGAATTGACGCTGCTGCTGCGGCGGATCGAACGCGACGGGGAGCTTCGGGCCACCATGACGCGCTATGGCCTGATTTCCGAGGCGCTTCGTACCGGCCGTCCTCCGGTCCGTGTTTCGATGGACCTCGCCGATCGTGTCATGAGTCGGATCGCGGCCGAGCCGCGGCCGACGATGCCACGGGCGCGCGGCGTGACCTGGGAGAAGGTGCGCCCCGTTGCCGGTGTGGCCGTTGCAGCGAGCGTGGCTGGGCTGGCCTTGTTCTTCGCTCAAGAGCTGGGTCTCGGGCCGCAGCCCATGGAGGGTGAGGTGTCGACAGCTGTGGTGGCTCAAGAGTCGACAACCACGCCGCTCGTCGAGGATGTCTCGGATCGTTATGTCGTGCCGATGACCCCCTCCAACTCGAGCGTGTTCATTCCAGCCACCCGGCTGACGAACTACGTCGTCGCACACAGTGAGTACTCATCGCTTCTTGGCCGTCGCAGTGTTCTGAGCGGTGTGCTTGCCGAAGGCGAAGCCGAGTTCCTCGGCGAGGCTCCGCCTGTTTCCGCTGCGCAGGAATCACCGCGTCGATGATCGTTGCCAAAGTTTCCGTCGGTGTGTTGCTGTTGTCGCTGGCGGCGGTCGTGCACGCCGCGGACCGCGAAGCGCGGCAATGGCTGGAACGCATGTCGGAAGCCCTGACAACGCGCAATTACGAAGCGCGTTTTTTTCGCGTACGCGATTCCCGTTCCGACGGCTGGCGGCTCATTCATCGCGTGGAGCGCGGTAAGGCAACCGAGCGGCTTGTATCGCTCGACGGCAGCGGCAGGGAATACATTCGCAACGAATCAGAGGTGATCTGCTATCTGCCGGATCAGCGCACGGTCATCGTCGAGAAGCGCGCCGAAGAAAGCACTTTGCTGAGCACGGTGCCGATGTACAGCGAGCGACTGGAACAGAATTACAGCATCGAGCGCGGCGGTGCGACGAAGACTCTGGGGCGACGCACACAGCTCATCCACGTCAAACCGCGCGACCAGTTCCGCTACGGCTATCGGCTATGGCTGGACGAAGAAACCGCCATGCCGCTCAAATCCCAGATCTGCGACCGCAACGGCAACGTCATCGAGCAGGTGCTCTTCGCAGAGCTGCATTTTCGCGACAGAATTCCTGCCGATCTGCTCAAGCCGGCGGTGTCCACCGAAGGCTTCAAGTGGCTGTATCAGGATGCACAGCAGCCTCATGCACGCAATGCCCAGCTGGACTGGGTTATTCGACCGCCCGCAGGTTTCCGGCTGACGACTTGGCGCGTTCAGGCGATCGCCGGATCGAGTGCGCCGGTGCAGCACCTCGTGTATTCGGACGGTCTCGCCTCAGTGTCGGTCTTCATCGAGCCGCGCAATCCGAACACTAAGCCCATCCGCGGTCTGGCGAAGGTCGGTGCAGCGTTTGCTTATTCGCGCGATCTCGACGGCCATCAAGTGACGGCTGTAGGGGAGGTGCCGGCTGCCACCGTGCAAGCCATTGCCACAGGCGTGACCAAGGAGTCGGATGCCGCGGCACCCTCGGCATTGCGGCCGCAGCCGTGATGCCTGGTCGCGTCTTCGAGCGTTGTGCGTCGATGCTCGACTTTCTCCTGCGATCCTTCCCAGGCATCTGATGACCGATTGGGTTGTTCTCACTCGCCCGGACTGCACGCTCTGTGAAGAGTTCGTGGCGGAGTTGGCGGCGTTGCTGGGGCCGGAGGAGGCTGCCCGCGTGCGCCTGGTCGACGTTGACGCCGACGCTGACACGTGTCGCAAGTACGGAACGCGCATTCCGGTGCTCTTGGCCGACGGCGATTTCGTCTGTCACTACCGCGTTGACCGCGAGCGGGTGAGGCGATACATGACGTCGTCACCATAGCCGCCGCGCATGCTCGCACGGTGAGTGGTGCCGTCCGCTATAATCCGCCGCCGATTTCAGCCGCCGGGTGCCTCCCGTCCGACGTTTCAGTGCAGAGGGCTTCGGGCGCCCTGTCGCTGCCCGGGAGCCCCTCGATCGCTTGCCTCCTTCCGCTCGTCATAGATGGGGGCAGGTCGCCTTTAGCAAAGCGATCCTGCGGCTCGGGTCGCGCAAATGAGCTCGAGCCGGTGAGAACTGATGAACCTGATTCGTAACTTCTCGATCATCGCCCATGTCGATCACGGCAAGTCCACGCTGGCGGATCGATTCATCCAGCTGTGCGGCGGCTTGCAGCAGCGCGAGATGGAAGACCAGGTGCTCGATTCGATGGCCCTCGAACGCGAGCGCGGCATCACGATCAAGGCACAGAGTGTGTCGCTCAACTATCGAGCACGCGACGGACAGGTCTACGAGCTCAATCTCATCGATACACCCGGACACGTGGACTTTTCCTACGAAGTGTCCCGCTCTCTCGCAGCTTGCGAAGGTGCGCTCCTGGTGGTCGATGCAGCACAAGGCGTCGAGGCGCAGAGTGTTGCCAACTGCTATACCGCCATCGAGCAGGGGCTCGAGGTCGTCCCCGTCTTGAACAAGATCGATTTGCCGTCGGCCGATCCGGAGCGGGTCATCCACGAGATCGAAGAGATCATCGGTATCGAGGCAAAGGATGCGCTCCGCGTGAGCGCGAAGACCGGCGAGAACGTGCCCGAGCTTCTCGAGGAGCTGATCAGGCGCATTCCGCCGCCGAAAGGGGATCCCGATGCACCCTTGCAGGCCCTGATCATCGATTCATGGTTTGACAACTACGTCGGCGTCGTCTCCCTGGTACGAGTGATGAACGGCGCCTTGCACAAGGGAGCGAAGATCCGTGTGTGGTCGACGGGTCGGACCTACACGGTCGACAAGCTCGGTAAGTTCACTCCCAAGTCGGTCGAGACCGAGGCGCTCACGACGGGTGAGGTGGGATTCGTCATCGCCGGCATCAAGGACATCGACGGTGCGCCAGTCGGCGATACCATCACCCTGGACAACAAACCGTGCAGTGCACCGCTGGCGGGCTTCAAGCAGGTGCAACCGCGCGTGTTCGCTGGGCTGTTCCCCGTGCGCTCGGACGATTACGAGGCATTTCGCGATGCACTTGCCAAGCTCAAGCTCAACGATTCGGCGCTGCATTACGAGCCGGAGGTCTCGGCCGCGCTTGGGTACGGCTTTCGGTGCGGATTCCTGGGCTTGTTGCATATGGATATCGTGCAGGAGCGGCTGGAGCGCGAATACGACCTCGAGCTCATCACGAGCGCGCCTACCGTCGTGTACGAGGTCGTGAAGACCGACGGCTCGACCCTGTACGTCGACAATCCCGCGAAACTGCCGCCGCAGAACGAGATCGAGGACCTGCGCGAGCCAATCATCACGGCCAACATCCTGGTGCCCCCGCAACACGTCGGCGGCGTGATCAAGCTCTGCACCGAGAAACGGGGGCGGCAGACCAAGATGCAGTATCTCGGCTCACAGGTCTCGCTGCAGTATGAGATGCCGCTCGCGGAGGTTGTGCTCGACTTCTTCGACCGCTTGAAGTCGGTGAGTCGCGGCTTTGCCTCTTTCGACTACGAGTTCAAGTGCTTCGAGTCGGCGCCCCTTGTCAAGCTCGATATTCTGATCAACGGCGAACGTGTCGACGCGCTATCGGTCATTGTGCACAAAGACAATGCCTATCAACGTGGCCGCGAGCTGGTGGACAAGCTGCAGGAGCTCATCCCGCGGCAGATGTTCGAAGTCGCCGTGCAGGCGGCGATCGGCAACCATGTCATCGCGCGGGCCACGGTCAAGGCGTTGCGCAAGAACGTCACGGCGAAGTGCTACGGCGGCGACGTCACGCGTAAGCGCAAGTTGCTAGAAAAGCAAAAAGAAGGCAAAAAGCGCATGAAGCAGCTGGGGACTGTAGAGATTCCACAGGAGGCGTTTCTCGCTGTGCTCCAGGTCGGAAAAGAAAAGGGATCGTGAGGCGGCTCGTTACGAGCAGCCTGCAAGGATCAACAGACGCACGAATCAATAAGACGAGCAGAGCATCTTGGACGCAACATCATTCTGGATTCTCGCGATCACGCTCGGTCTGGGGCTGTACCTGCTCATCGACGACTTGGTCCTCTCGACCGGCAGGAAGGCGCAGGCCGTGGGCCCGTATGTGGCGCCGAAGAGCATCCGCATTCTTCGCTGGGTGCTGCTCGTGCTCGCTGTGCTGACGGTGCGCGTGCTGGCGCAACGCAACGCGCTCGATTTCAGCCTGATCCTCGTACTAGCGACGGCTGCCACGGGATTGATCTGGCTCGTCGACGCGGTGTGGTTGAAGCCCAAGCGTCGTGCGCTCGCCGATTCGTTGGGCAAGCCCGAGACCGACACCGCCTTCGCACAGCCGTTGAGCGCGGAGTACGCGAAGTCGTTTTTCCCCGTGATCCTGATCGTGCTGGTCATCCGCTCGTTCCTGTTCGAGCCGTATCGCATCCCCTCCGACTCGATGATGCCGACGCTCCTGGACGGCGACTTCATCTTCGTCAACAAGTTTGCCTATGGGCTGCGGTTGCCGGTCGTCCATACGAAGATCCTGTCGATAGGCGAGCCCAAGCGGGGGGATGTCATCGTCTTTCGCTTGCCGACGGATCCGTCTACGAATTACATCAAGCGTCTGATCGGGCTGCCCGGCGACCACATCCAGGTCAAGGGGCGTCGGTTGTACGTGAACGGCGAGTTGATACCCCTGCAGATGAACGGCCGCTATCAAGGACCGCGCAACACCGGCCTGCATGCCAATGCGGAGATTGGGACGGAGTTTCTGGACGGTGTGGAGCATGCCGTGCTGTACATTCCCGGCAGGAGGGCGGAAGACTTCGAAGCGGTCGTGCCGGCCGGTCAGTACTTCTTCATGGGGGATAATCGCGACAACAGCCGGGACAGTCGTTATCCCGAGGTGGGCTTCGTGCCCGCACGCAACATTGTCGGCAAGGCGGTGCGGATCTGGCTTAACTGGGACCCGCCGGCTGCGCCAATCTGGGATCGGATCGGCGCTCCAATCCGCTAGAGGCGCTAGACTTTCGCGCCGCGAATACCGCAATGGGACCGGCGGCGAGCCTTCGCGGGACGGTCGCCTAGCCGGTTCGGGGTGCATCGAAGATGAAAAAAACACAGGAGCTCCGCATGCGTGCTCGGCAACGTGGCGCAACCTTCATCGGCATGGTGGTGATCGTCGGGATCTTGGGACTGGGTTTGTACGCAGCGATCCGCCTGACGCCGCTTTACTTCGAATACATGGCAGTGGTTCGGGCGATGGAGCAGACGGCCAAAGAGAACAAGGGCAATGCGACGAGCCCGGGGCAGCTGCGCAGCGCGCTCGATCGGCGCTGGACGATTGAAGACATCAAGAGCATCCAGCCGAAGGACATCGAGATCAAGCGCACCGGCGGTGGTTACACGATGCGGGCGGCGTATGAGGCGAAAGCGCCGTTCATTGCGAACATTTCGCTCGTTGCGGCGTTCGACAAGTCGGTCGTCGTAGCGCAGTGACAGGTTGTACTGTTCGACTTGGACGGGAAGGTGGCGTGAAGACAGCCGTCGAGTGGCTCCGCGATGCGCTCGGGTACGAGTGCCGAGATTCGGCGCTGCTCGACGCAGCGCTCACCCACCGCAGTGCTGGCGGACCGCACAACGAACGCCTGGAGTTTCTCGGCGACGCGGTGTTGAACTGTGTCGTCGCGACTTTGCTGTTCCGCGAGTTCGCGAATGCCGACGAAGGCGAGTTGTCGCGTTTTCGCTCGAGCCTCGTCAACGGCGACGCCTTGGCACTGATCGCGGCCGAGATCGGGCTCGGCGACCAGCTGCGCCTGGGTTCCGGCGAGCTCAAATCCGGAGGCTTTCGCCGCAAGTCCATTCTGGCGGACAGTCTCGAAGCCTTGTTCGGGGCAATCTACCTGGACGGTGGCTTTGATGCAGCCGCAACGGTCATAGAGCGCTTGTTCGTTCCGCGGCTCGACCGGTTGCCGAGCGCAGCCGAGCTGAAGGATCCGAAGACCCGTTTACAGGAGACGCTGCAGGCCCGCGGCCTGCCGCTGCCGGGCTACGCGGTCGACTCGGTTTCCGGCGAAGCGCACAATCAGGTGTTCCAGGTGAGCTGCACGGTGGATGCGCTCGGGCTCAAGACCTATGCAAGCGGCCCGAGCCGCAGGCGCGCTGAGCAAGCGGCCGCGCAGCTCATGCTCGAGAAGCTTCAGCAGCCCTCGTCGGGGTCTGACACGCCGTGACAACCGAGTCGAACGAAGCGCATCGCTGCGGCTTTGCCGCGATCGTCGGACGCCCGAACGTCGGGAAGTCCACGCTGCTCAACGCCTTGCTCGGGCAGAAAATCAGCATCGTCTCGCCGAAGCCGCAGACAACGCGCCACCGCATCCTCGGGATCCTCACGCGGCCGTCTATGCAGATCATCTTTGTCGACACCCCGGGACTGCACGGCAAGGCGCGACGGGCCATGAATCGCCACATGAACCGTGCGGCGCTCGCGTCGCTGCAGGATGCCGATGTGAACCTGTTCGTCGTCGAGGCACTGAAGTGGACCGACGAGGATCAGCGCGTGCTCGACGAGCTGAAGAAACAGAATCGGCCTACCATCCTGATCATCAACAAGGTGGACAAGGTCTCGCCGAAGGAACGGTTGCTACCGTTCATCGATGAGCTGTCGCGCCTTGCCAGTTTCCAAGAGATCATCCCGTTGTCAGCGCTCAAGGGGACTCAGCTCGAGAAGCTGCCCGGGATCATCGCCCGCTACTTGCCGGAATCGCCGCCGCATTTTTCGCCCGATCAAGTCACGGACCGAGGGCCGGAGTTCCTGGCAGCCGAAATCATCCGCGAGAAGCTCACGTGGCGGCTGCGTCAGGAGCTGCCCTACGGCTTGACGGTTTCGATTGAGGAATTCAAGGAAGAGAACAATCGCTTGCTCGTCCATGCCATCATCTGGGTCGAGCGCACCGGGCAGAAGGCGATCGTCATTGGCCATGGCGGTGAGCGGCTGAAGGAGGTCGGCCGGGCTGCCCGTCTCGAGATGCGTGAGCGTTTCGGTCGCCCGGTGCACCTAGAGCTATGGGTGAAGGTGAAGGAGAACTGGTCGGACAGCGAAGCCGCGCTCAGACAGCTCGGCTACGACCTTTGAGACACGGGGCGGAGGCGCGGGCGGGCTCGCCAGTTGCTTGCAGCCCGTGCCGATAGCCGGGTGCCAGCATGCGTACGCATCTCGAATCTGCTTACGTGCTCCATCATCGGCCCTACCGTGACACCAGCCGAATTCTTGAGCTCTTCACGCGTGGACATGGGCGTATCTCCCTGTTCGCGCGCGGTGCGCGCGGAGGGCGTCGCTCTGCCACCTCCTGGGCCTCGATGTTGCAGCCGTTCAATCGATTGCTGGTGTCATGGAGCGCGCGAGGCGACGCCGGGCAGCTCACTGGCGTGGAGTTTGATGGCCCGATTCGGGTGATGCCGCCCGCACGGCTCGTCAGCGGGTTTTACCTGAACGAGTTGTTGCTGAAGCTGTTCGCCCGCCATGACCCCCATGCGGATGTATTCGATCTGTACGCAACGACGATCGAGGCGCTGAAGGAGAGCGCGAATCCGCTGCCGCATCTGCGCCTGTTCGAGAAGCGGCTGTTGGAAATGTTGGGCTATGGATTGGCCCTCGAGCGAGACTGCAAGAGCGGTGCGCCGATCGAGGCGGATGCGACGTATCACTATCGAGTTGAGCAGGGCGCGATGCGTACGCTCGATGTGGCAGAGGGCACCATGATCTTCGCGGGATCGACGCTGCTCGCCATTGCCCGCGAGGATTTCGAGGATGCCTTCATCTGCGCGGAAGCTCGCCGCCTGTTTCGCGCGGCCCTCGATCGGGTGCTCGAAGGCGAGGATCTTCGCACACGCGATGTCATGTTGGCGTTGCGTCGCCAGCGGGGCGGATCGAAGTCGTGAAACGCCAGCCGCAGGGGCTTGGCTCGGCTACGATCGGCGTAAGAGCGGCTGGCCTGATACCATGCCGCTTCTTTGGATGATCTGATTGGCCTGTTTCTTCACTGTGTCATGAATCCCATTTACCTCGGTGTCAATGTCGACCACGTCGCGACGCTGCGGCAAGCCCGCGGCACGCGTTATCCCGATCCCCTGTTCGCTGCATTGATTGCAGAGAAGGCAGGGGCGGACAGCATTACGGTGCACTTGCGCGAAGATAGACGACACATACAAGACCGAGACGTGCGGTTGTGCAAGGAGACGCTACAGACGCGCGTCAACCTCGAGATGGCAGCCACCGACGAGATGGTGCGGATCGCGTGCGACGTGCGGCCTTCCGACTGCTGTCTGGTGCCGGAACGGCGGGCGGAATTGACCACCGAGGGCGGGCTCGATGTGGCCGGACAGCTCAAAGAGCTGCAGCCCAAGATCGATGCGCTGAGGCAAGCGGGTATCCGCGTGTCGTTGTTCATCGACGCGGAAGAACGGCAGATCGACGCGGCTGTGGCGGTGGGGGCGCCGGTCATCGAGCTGCACACCGGCGCGTACGCGGATGCAGAAGGGCCGGCGCGGGCACGGGAGCTCGATCGGATCGCGCGGGCGGCCGCTTATGCCGCCTCGCGAGGGCTGACCGTGCACGCGGGTCACGGCTTGAACTATTACAACGTGCAGGCGATCGCAGCGATCCCCGAGATCGTCGAGCTGAACATCGGTCATGCCATCGTGGCGCGTGCAGTCATCGACGGCATGGCCGCAGCGGTCGCCGAGATGAAGCGCCTGATGCTCGAGGCGCGAGTCGCGGCTGCGCGGTCATGATCTTCGGGATCGGAACCGACGTCGTCCAGCTCGAACGGATCGGCAAGGTTTACGAGCGCCACGGTGAGCGGTTCGTGCAGCGATTGCTGCTGCCGGCCGAGCTGGAGGGGTTTCGCAAGAGCCCTCGACCGGTGCGTTTTCTCGCCATGCGCTTTGCAGCCAAGGAAGCCATCGTGAAGGCGATGGGAACCGGATTCGCGCACGGGATGTGGATTCGCGATGCGGGCATTGTGCCGAATGCCTGGGGACGACCGGAGATCATCTGGTCCGAGCGCGGTCGGATCATGTGCGACAAGCTCGGAATCGGTGAGGGGCACATCTCGTTGACGGACGAGGCGGGCCTGATCGTCGCCGTAGCCGTGCTCATGAAGAGAGAACAAACCCCCAGCCACTAGCCTGTCGCCGTAGCCTGAAGCATGACCATCTTCGTCTTCGACATCGAAACCATCCCGGATGTTGAGCTCGGACGTCGGCTCTATGGCTTGCACGATTTGAGCGACAAGCAAGTCGGTTACGTGATGCAGGCGAAGCGGCGCGAGGAATCGGGCACGGAATTCCTCTCATACGAGCAACACCGCGTCGTGGCGATCTCCATCGTCTTTCGTTCGCGCGATACGCTGCGTGTGTGGTCATTGGGCGATCCGTCGGCCTCGGAAGCGGAGATCATTCAACGCTTCTTCGATGGCATCGAGCGTTACACGCCGGACCTGGTGTCGTGGAACGGCGCGGGCTTCGACCTTCCCGTGTTGCATTATCGTGCGTTGCTGCATGGGATCGCCGCGCCTCGCTACTGGGACACCGGCGATGAGGATCCGGCATTTCGCTTCAACAATTACCTGAATCGCTTTCACACCCGCCATCTCGATCTGATGGACGCCCTGTCGCTGTATCAGTCGCGTGCACGGGTCGGCCTGCAAGCGATCGCCACATTGCTCGGTTTTCCGGGCAAGCTCGGCATGAGCGGCGACAAGGTTTGGGAGGCCTATCTCGACGGACACATCGAGCTGATCCGAAACTATTGCGAAACGGACGTCTTGAACACCTATCTTGTTTTCCTGCGCTTCGAGCTCATACGTGGTCGTCTCACGCGTGACGAATACCTGGCTGAGCTCGGGCGTGTACGCGAATTCCTGCGCACGCAAGCAAAGCCACATTTCCTCGAGTTCTTGGAAGCTTGGCAGGAGCCGGACTGTTGAGTAGAGGAGCGACATCTGCGGCAGCGGGTCAGACCGCGGTCGCGCAGATCACC
The DNA here is from genome assembly GCA_017577615.1 of Gammaproteobacteria bacterium. Classification (GTDB taxonomy): domain Bacteria; phylum Pseudomonadota; class Gammaproteobacteria; order Steroidobacterales; family Steroidobacteraceae; genus Steroidobacter. The sequence goes on from PKRE01000002.1 coordinate 173,208, forward strand.
GATCTCGATCACGACGGCCGAGGCGTCGCGCACGTCGACGGTAAAGTGGTGTTCATCGACGGAGCGCTGCCCGGCGAACGAGTCGAATGGCAACGCACCAGGAGGAAACGCTCGTTCGACGAGGGTCGACTCGTCGCGGTCTTGGAGCCCTCTTCGCATCGTGTCGAGCCGCGATGCCCGCATTTCGGCGTGTGCGGCGGCTGTGTGCTGCAGCACCTGGCGGTGGAGCAGCAGATCGCCTTCAAGGAGCGTCAGCTTCTCGATGCCCTTGCGCGCATCGGGCAAGTCGTGCCTCGTACGGTGCTGCCGCCTCTGCGTGGTCCGGTCTGGAATTACCGGCGCCGCGCGCGCTTGGGGGCGCGCTGGGTGGGGCCCAAGAACAAGACCGTTGTGGGTTTCCGGGAACGCTCGAGCTCCTTCGTGGCGGATCTGCGCGAGTGTCATACGCTCGCCGAGCCGATCGGACGGCTCATCGAGCCGCTTTCGAAGCTGCTGAGCGGCTTGAGCATCCGTGCGCATGTGCCACAGATCGAGGTGGCGGTTGGTGATCAAGTGAGCGCGCTCGTGTTTAGGATCATGAAGGAGCTGACGCCAGCGGATCGCGAGGCGCTCGAAGCGTTTCAACGCGCACACGGCGTCGAGATCTATCTTCAGCCGGGCGGATATGACACCGTCGCACCGTTGATGGCGCCGGCGACGCCGCTCGAGTATCGCTTGCCGCATTTCGACGTGCAGGTGCGTTTCGCACCCACCGATTTCATTCAGATCAACGGTGAGCTCAACGCACGGATGGTCGAGCGCGCCGTCGAGCATCTCGAGCCGAACGCGGACGACCACATCCTGGAGCTGTTCTGTGGCCTCGGCAATTTCTCGCTGCCGCTCGCGCGGCGCGGGGCGCGCGTGATCGCCGTGGAGGGTGAAGCAGGACTGGTCGCGCGCGCCAGGGAGAATGCACGGCGCAACGGCCTGGCGAATATCGACTTCCACGTCGCCGACTTGTCGAATCCCGAGTTTCGAGACAGTCCTTGGGCGCGTGCGCAGTACGACAAGGTGCTGCTCGATCCTCCGCGTGCAGGCGCACGGGAGGCGCTTGCGCTCATCGACGCAGTCGGAGCGAAGCAGGTCGTTTACGTATCTTGCCATCCGGGTACGCTCGCGCGTGATGCGGGGATTTTGGTGCACGAGCATGGCTTCCAGCTCGAGGCGGCTGGGGTGATGGACATGTTTCCGCACACGGCGCACGTGGAATCGATCGCGGTGTTCAGACGCCAGTGAGCGCTACAGACATGACACTCGGTCCTCTCATGATCGATATCGAGGGCACGAGCCTGACGCCCGAGGATCGCGAGCTGCTGGCGCACCCGCTGGTCGGTGCGGTGATCCTGTTCACTCGCAACTTCGCGAGCATCGATCAGCTCGTCGAGCTCGTCGCGGCGATACGGGCGGCGAGAACGCCGCCTGTGCTCATCACGGTCGATCACGAGGGCGGCCGCGTCCAACGGTTCCGTACCGGCTTTACAGTGCTGCCCGCCATGCGGCTCATCGGCTACGAATACGACCGTGACCCGGCGGCTGGGCGGCAACTGGCGCGCCAGTGCGGCTGGCTGATGGCTGCCGAGCTGCGGGCCGTCGGCATAGACATGAGCTTTGCTCCGTGCGTCGATCTCGACTATGGGGTCAGCTCCGTGATCGGCGATCGCGCATTTCATCGCGATCCACGGGTCGTGGCGGAGCTGGCTGTCGCTTTCATGGGGGGGATGCGCGAGGCGGGCATGGCCGCGACGGCGAAGCATTTCCCTGGCCACGGCGCGGTCGCTCCGGATTCCCACGTGGCGATGCCGGTCGATCGTAGGCCGCTTCCGGACATCGACGACGATCTCTATCCGTACCGGCGGCTGATCGATAACGGCCTGGCCTCGATCATGGCTGCGCACGTCGTCTTCTCGGAAGTCGATCCGCTGCCGGCCGGCTTCTCGCGGCGCTGGATCCAGGGCGAGCTGCGAGGGCGGTTGGGCTTCACCGGGGCGATTTTCACCGACGACCTTTCCATGGCCGGCGCGGCGGTCGTCGGCGGCCCCGTGGAGCGCGCGCAAGCCGCCCTGGAGGCCGGCTGCGACGTGCTTTCGTTCTGCAACGATCGTAAAGGTGTGCTGCAAGTCATCGATTCTTTGCGAGGGAGCGGGGATCCTTCGAGTCAAGTGCGCATGGCACGCCTTCGGGGAAAACCGGGTCTGACCAGGGATGCCCTGTATGCCTCGCCTATGTGGCAGGCGTGCCACCGCGCGATCTGCGCTTGCTTGGAGCGTCCCACCCTGACGTTGGATTCTTGAGCGATGAGCGTCGAACCGTCGTACCGCCCGGCCGATATTGGCGGGTGCCCAGATCGCAGGCTGCTGGCCATGCTCGTTGAGCAGGCTCCGCAAGGCGTGGTGATCTGCGATGCAGACGGTACCGCGATTTACGCCAACGCCGCGATGGAACGCCTCACGGGCTACGCGCGCCACGAGATCTGCGGCCGCAATCTGACCTTCTTGCAGGCCCAGGACCAGGATCAGGAGGGTGTGCACAAGATCCGTCAGGCGATCCGAGACGGCTGTGCTTGCCGGACAGTCCTGCGCAACTATCGTCAGGATGGCACGATGTTCTGGAACGAATTGTCTATCGTGCCGCTGCGATTGAACGGCTCTGTGACGCACTTCGCAAGCTTTCACCGCGAGGTCTCGAACAAGCTAGGCGAGTCGGCAGGCGAAGCCCGCGATCCGACCATGAGCACGCAGACGATGCTCGCCTATCTGCGCGACGACAAGTTGACTGGGCTACTGCGGCGACCGTATTTCGAGGAGCTCGTGCGCCGTGATTGGGCGCTCGCGCAACGAGAATCACGACGGCTCTCGTTTCTGCTGTTCGATCTGGACTGTTTTGCACACTATCGCGACGTCTTCGGACGGCAAGGGGCGGATCAGGCGTTCCGGCGCATCGCCCGAGTGATAGGCGGTTGTTTCCGTCGCGCGAGCGATCTTTGCGGGCGCTTTGACGAAGATCAGATTGCGGCCCTCACGAGTGGAGTGGACTTGGCGCAGGCTGCGAGACTGGCCGAAGCCGTGCTTGGGCGCGTGCGCGATCTTGCCCTTCACCATCCACGCTCACTCGTCTCGCGTTATGTGACGGCGAGCGCGGGCGTGGTCTCAGTCGTTCCTGCCTACGACATGACGGTCGAGCGGCTCTACGAAAATGCGCTCTCGGCTTTGAGGGACGCAAAGGAGCTCGGACGCAATCGTGTCGTGAGCAGGGAGTGCGAGTAAGGAAGGTGCGACGCTTCTTATCGGCGCGTCGGCGCAACCAGGGCGATGACGCCGAATTTCGGATGATCGATGTAGTGTCGCTCGTTGCTACGCATGCGGCGCGACTGACGAATCACGTAGCGCTGGGTCGGTGCCTCGGGTGGCGTGAAGGTCAGATCGAGCGTCAAGTGCAGGTAACGCCCGCGGGAGAGGGCGATTTCGCCGCTGAGTCCGCTCGCAGCAGGCACGAAATCGTTGATGGAGATCGAAGGCGCAGCAAGCCTTGGAAAGGCAGGTTGCGTCCACCCGAAATGAGCAAGCGGTCGGTAGTCGCGGCTTCGTCGCAGTGCAGCTTGTAGCGCGCCGAGCTGCATTCTCTCTGGCGGAAGAGCAGGGAAGGCATCACTGGGTCGTGGTACGGCAGGGATGCTCGCGTCGAACGGAGAAACGTCGTCCGCCGGGATATCCAAGCCCTTGTGAGCTTGCAGCTCGAGATTCCACAGTTCCTCGGTGGCATCTGTCGACAGGTGCTGGAAGATCAAGATTTCAACATCGTACGTCGGCTGATCGCTCGTCGCTTGCTGTGCTTTGGCAGAGCTCAGCCAAGCGGCAACCACGATCAGGCTTGCGACCAGCCACCGTCTCGTCATCGATGTCTCTGGTGTGTGCATAGACGTTCGAGCTTGCAGAGAAGCACAGTTTGACATAGCCGCTGCGCCGTGGGCGAGCTTGCCTCAGTGCGCTTTGCGCGCAGTTCGCGGCGCAGCTTCCGATCCCTTTCCTTCCAACGCGGTGAGCAGCTCTTCGACTGCTTCGAAGCGCTCTGCGTCCTTCTCCAGGTCGAGCGTGAAGCGTAGCCTCGTGCCGCCGTCGAGGCGATGTGTGGTCGAATGCTGTTGTACGTAGCGGATCAATGCCGCCGGCTCGACGTTCGTGTGTGGCTCGAACGTCACTGAGCCGCCTCCCGGGCCGACGTCGATCTTGCGCAACCCTAAACGGCGGGCCTTTTGCTTGATCTCGGCGATGCGGAACAGGTTCTTCGCCGGCACCGGCAACAGACCGAATCGATCGATCATCTCGACTTGCAGCTCGCGCAGCTCTTCTGCGTTCGCTGCCGCAGCGATGCGCTTGTACAAGACAAGCCGCAGATGAACGTCTGGCAGGTAGTCCTCCGGCAAGAGCGCAGGCACGTGCAGGTCGACCTCCGGTCCTTGATGCATCGGCTCCTCGAGCTCCGGGATCTTGCCGGACTTGAGCGCAGCGACCGCCCGCTCGAGCATTTCCAGATAGAGCGTGTACCCGATCTCCTGAATGTGACCGCTTTGCTCTTCTCCGAGCAGCTCGCCGGCACCGCGAATTTCCAAGTCATGCGTAGCGAGCGTGAAACCTGCGCCGAGATCCTCGAGAGATTCGATGGCTTCGAGACGCTTGATGGCATCTGCCGTCATGACGCTTCGAGGAGGAGTCAACAGATAAGCATAGGCTTGATGATGCGAGCGTCCGACGCGACCGCGCAACTGATGCAGCTGAGCCAGACCGAGCTTGTCGGCCCGATCGATGATGATCGTGTTTGCGGACGGGATGTCGATCCCACTCTCCACAATGGTCGTGCAGACGAGCAGGTTGGTGCGCTGATGATAGAAATCGAGCATGACTTGCTCGAGATCGCGCTCGCGCATCTGGCCGTGTCCGATCGCGACGCGTGCCTCCGGCACGAGCTCTTGGACGGTGCGGGCCGCCTTCTCGATCGTCTGCACGCTGTTGTGGACGTAATAGATCTGTCCGCCGCGACGAATCTCGCGCAAGCAAGCCTCTCGAATCGTCGCCGCATCCCACTGTGTGACGAACGTCTTGATGGACAGGCGTGCTGCCGGCGGCGTCGTGATCAAAGAAAGCTCCCGCAAGCCGCCGAGCGCCATGTGCAAGGTGCGCGGAATCGGCGTGGCGGTAAGCGTCAAGACGTCCACTTCCGCGCGCATCTGTTTGAGCCGTTCCTTGTCCTTGACGCCGAAACGATGCTCCTCGTCGATGATCAGTAGACCGAGCCGCTTGAACCTGATACCGCTTTGCAGGAGACGATGTGTGCCGATCACGATATCGATCTGTCCCGACTCGAGCCCCTGAACGACTTGGTTCAGTTCCTTTGCGGTTCGGAAACGCGACAGTGACTCGACGCGCACAGGCCAATCGGCAAAGCGATCTGCGAATGTCTGATAGTGCTGCTGAGCCAGCAGCGTGGTCGGCACGAGCACGGCGACCTGCTTGCCTGCCTGGACCGCCACGAATGCAGCGCGCAACGCCACTTCGGTCTTGCCGAAACCCACATCGCCGCACACGACCCGATCCATCGGGCGCTCGCTGGCCATGTCGGCCAGCACTTGCTCGATAGCTTGAGCCTGATCGGGCGTTTCCTCGAACGGGAATTGCGCCTCGAACGCGCGCAGGTCGCGCTCATTGGCGATAAGACGCTCGCCCTGGCGCGCGGCGCGACGCGAATAGAGGTCGAGGAGCTCCGCCGCAGTATCGCGAATTCTCTGCGCCGCCTTCTTCTTCGCTTTCTGCCAGGCATCGCTTCCCAGCTTGTGAAGCGGAGCGGTCTCGGGAGGCCCGCCGGTATAGCGGCTGACGAGGTCGAGGGCGTGCACGGGGACATAGAGCTTGTCGCCGTCGGCGTACTCGAGCACCAGGAACTCGCTCTTGAGCCCACCCACCTCGAGAGTGCTGAGCCCGACGAAGCGCCCGACACCATACGCCTCGTGCACGACCGGTGCACCCGGACGAAGGTCCGTGAGGTCGCGAATGATCTTTTCTGGATCGCGCTCGGGCCGCCGCCGGCGTCGTTCTTGCCGGACACGTTCGCCGAACAGCTGCTCTTCAGCGATGACGGCGAGCGGCGGGTCGGACAAGACGAGCCCGGTGGCGATCGGTGAGACGGTGATGGCGAGAGGCGCTGTCGAGGACTGAAACGCCGACCAGCTGTCGACGAGCTCAGGTTGGAGCCGTCGACGCTTGAGAATCTCGAGCAGCATCTCGCGGCGGCCTGCCGACTCGGCGGCGATCAGGACGCGTCCAGAGAACTCAGAGAGAAAGCTGGCCAGCTCGCGCGCAGGATCGTCGCTGCGGACATCGACGCGCAGCGATGGCGGCCGACGCGTGGCGAAATTGTGAAACGGCACCGATTGTGTGAGCGGATCGAGCTCGACCGTCGAGAGCTCGATGCGCCGGTAACTGTGCAATCTGTCGCGCAACTCCTGCGGGGGTGTGAAGACCTCGGCGGGTGTCAGGATCGGCCGCTCGGGGTCGTGGCTGCGCTGCTCGTAGCGCCCTTCGATCTCCGCGAAAACCTGTTGCGCGACATCTTCCAGACCGGTGGGCATCGCGACGATCGTGTGCGCGGGCAGATAGTCGAAGAGCGTTGCCGTGGCGTCGAAGAACAAGGGGAGGTAGTACTCGATACCAGCCGGGGGTGCGCCTTCAGCAATGTCCTTATAGATGGACATCCTGGTCAGGTCGCCCTCGAAGCGTGTGCGAAAACGCCGCTTGAACTGTTGGATGCCCTCACTCGTGAGCGGAAATTCCCGCGCAGGCAGAAGTCGCAGGGCTTCGGTGCGCTCGCCCGAGCGTTGCGTTTCAGGGTCGAACAAGCGGATCGATTCCACCTCGTCGTCGAACAGATCGATGCGGTAGGGCGAATTGCTGCCCATCGGGAACAAGTCGATCAGTGAGCCGCGCACCGCGAACTCCCCGGGCGCCATCACTTGAGAGGTGGCAACGTAACCTGCTCCGACCAACCGGTCGCGGAACGCACCGATATCGAGTCGCTCGCCAACGGACAGGTCGAACGCGTGTGCCTCGATATAGCTCTTCGGCGGCAGCCGCTGCAGGAGCGTTCCCAGGTCGATGACGACAATGCCCTTCGTGAGCCGCGGCAGGATTGAAAGCAATCGCAGCCGTTGTGAGACGATGTCCGGATGTGGTGAGAACACGTCGTATGGGAGCGTTTCCCAGTCGGGAAACGTCTCGATGGGCGTCCCTGGGGGCGCGAAAAAGCGCAGCTCCTCTTCCATCCGGCTGACCTGTCGCGCATCCGCCGCGACGACGACGAGCGGTCCCGAGGCACGCCGCGCCGCTTCGGCGAGCCACAAAGAGGATGCAGAGCCATAGAGCTGTCCCCAGCGCACGTGCATCTGTGCTTTGCTGGGGAGGAGGAGGTGTTGGTGATCAGCCATGCGAGGATCGGAGTAATACAAAGCACTCGGGTCGATGCCGTCGGCATCCCCGAAGCGAGCCGCGCAGGTTACCAGGGTGAGGGGCGCGCCTCCAGGGCGGGGTGAAGTGCAGGACACAGCAGCGCTCTTCAGCCCGATCCCTGGCTGCGTGAAACCTATGCGCTGGGCGCGCGATCGCGCCCGTTGGCTACACCCTAGAGTCTACGGCTTCAGTAATGGGGTCCAGGTCAGGGGAGACAATGGGAAGCTTGGGCAGGCAGGCAGCCTACGCACAGCTAGAGAAGTCGGCTGTCGTGACGATAGCCTAGAGACTACACCTCTCTAGCCTTCGATGACGGTGTGGATGACGAGGTTGTGCTCGAAGTAGACGACGAAGCCCGGGTACTCCCAGCGCGTGATCGGCGGTTGACCCACGGGCGGTAGCCGACGAGTTGGGACACCGTAGGTCGCCTCGACTTTCTCCATCGACATCCCACGCGTAGGGCGATCGCGCACTGCCTCCGGTGCTGGCACCATCTTGAGCTCGTCGGCCACTGCGGGGCCGGACAGCGCGATCGCAGCCAATGCCGAGAAGATCCAGCGGGAGCAGGTCATGGGCAACCTCCGTTCAACTGGCCGGACTCTATAGTAGGCATGACATAAGGACCAAGCATCGTGCCTCAATATGTTGTCGCAGTTCACATTTTGGTAGCCTTAAGAAGCATTCGGAACGTATACGACGGGCGACGGGACAGTGAAAAGCAATCTACCTCGGCGTACGTTCGCGCCGGCTGGAGCGCCTGGACACTCAAGTTGCCTTACTTACTCATTGGGCCGTCGTCCATCCACCGTTCATTAGTCTACTCTCGTGTTTTATCCGCTGCCGATCTACATCGGCCTTCGCTACGTGCGCAGCCGCAGCCGCGGCTTCTTCGTGTCGTTCATCAGTTGGATCTCCATGGCCGGGATCTGCGTCGGCGTCGCTGCGCTCATCGTCGTGATCTCGGTGATGAACGGGCTCGAGGGCGAGCTGCGTAGCCGGCTGTTGAGCGCTGCTTCTCACGCGACGGTCTCGGCCGAACCCGAGCTGATGACCTCGTGGCAAGAGCTCGCTGTTGCTTTACGGGCGCGTTCGAAGGTAGTGGGGGTTGCTCCGTATCTCGAGCTGCAAGGAATGATCGGGCGGGGCGACGAGCTGCGAGCTGCGACCGTCCGGGGGATCGATCCCAAGCTCGAGCCGCAGGTGTCCGACATCTCGCAGCGCATGCTGCGCGGAACATTGGCGGATTTGCAGCCCGGCACGCAATACATCGTGTTGGGAGTCGGTCTCGCCTATGCTCTGGATGCACGGATCGGAGACGAGATCACCGTGCTGGTGCCAACAGCGGACACCTCGCAGCAGGCCATTGCCGGTATCGGTGTAAGGCCGCGCATCCAAAGCTTCATTGTCAGCGGTATCTTCGAAGTGGGGGCCCAAGAGCACGACAACGTGCTGGCGTTGGTGCACTTGCGCGATGCGGCTGACTTGGCGGGCGTGGCCGAGGTGCCTGGGGGGCTGCGCATCAAGTTCGACGACATTTTCTCTGCGCCGGCGCAGGCGCGTGAGCTTCGTCGTGAGCTGGGTCCGGGATATCGAGTGAGCGACTGGTCGATCGAGCACGCAAGCTACTTCCGCGCCATTCGCATCGAAAAGACGATGATGACCCTTATCCTCATGCTCATCGTCGCGGTGGCGGCTTTCAACATCGTGGCGGCGCTCGTGATGGTCGTGAACGAGAAGCGAACGGATATCGCAATCCTAAGGACGATTGGCATGACGCCGCCCGCGATCGTAGGTGTATTCGTCGCTCAAGGCCTCGTGATCGGCTGGCTCGGAGCGCTGCTTGGACTGGCGCTCGGTCTGACGTTGGCGCTGAACGTCGGGGTGATCGTTCCCTTCCTCGAGGACCTGTTCGGCATGCACGTGTTCGATCCGACTGTGTTCGTGATCTCAGAGGTGCCCTCCGACGTGCAATGGCCGCAGGTGGCGGGCATCACCATCACCGCCCTGGCGCTGACCGTGCTGGCAACGATTTATCCGGCGTTGCGGGGTGCGGCGACCGAGCCTGCGGAGGCGTTGCGCTATGAATGAGGGACTACGGGTTCCAGGGCACGGCCGATGGGTGACCGGCCACGAGCGAGGTAAGCATGACCTCGCGTTATGAGCTCTTCATCGGCCGCCGTTACCTGCGTTCGAGCCGTGGCAATCGCTTCATCTCGTTCATCTCGACGATCTCGATGGTCGGTGTGGCGATCGGCGTCGCGGTCCTGATCGTCGTGCTATCGGTGATGAACGGCTTTGAGAGCGAGTTGCGCAATCGGATTCTGAGTCTCACCTCGCACGCGACGATCAGCGCGTTCGGCGCCGGGCTCGCCGACTGGCGCGATACTGCCGCGCACCTCGCAAGCAGCGAGGAGGTGGCTGCGAGCGCGCCTTATATCGACGACCAAGGGTTGCTGATCGCCGGCACAAACAGTAGCGGTGCGATGGTGATCGGCGTGCTGCCCGAGGAAGAACGCAAAGTTTCTTCCATCACGGAGAAGATGACGGCGGGCTCCTTCGATGCGCTCGCGTCCGGCAGCTGGGGTATCGTGCTGGGCGCCGAGCTCGCAAAGGCACTCGGCGTGGGAGTGGGCGAGCGTGTCGTGCTCGTCACCTCCTTGCGTACGACGACGCCCGCCGGCGTCATGCCTCGCTGGCGTGCATTCGACGTAGTGGGTGTGTTCTCGGCGGGGATGTACGAATACGATCGCAACTTGGCCTACATTCACATCGACGACGCAGCGCGGCTCTATCGGATGGGGGAAAGAGTCACTGGATTGCGACTCAAGCTGCACGATATGTTCCAAGCACCGCGTGTCGTGCGCTCGTTGGCGCTGTCACTGGGAGGAGAGGGCTATTACATCGACGACTGGACGCGTCGTCACGAAAACTTTTTTCGCTCCATCCAGCTCACCAAGACCGTCATGTTCGTGATCCTGCTGCTCGTCGTGGCCGTCGCCGCTTTCAACATCGTCTCGACGCTCGTCATGGTGGTGAAGGAAAAACAGGCGGACATCGCAATCTTGCGCACGCTTGGGGCATCGCCGCGCGGCATCCTCGCCATCTTCGTGACTCAAGGTACCGCGATAGGAGTGATCGGCACGTTGTCTGGGATCGCGCTCGGAGTGCTGATCTCCTTCAACCTCGAAGCGCTCATCCACGGTCTCGAGCGACTTCTCGGCACGCAATTCATGGACGCGCAGGTGTACTACATGAGTGACTTGCCCGCGCTCGTGCAATGGCGCGATGTATTGAAGATCAGCCTGACGGCTCTGGGGTTATGCGGCTTGTCTACGCTCTATCCCGCATGGCGCGCAGCGCGCACCCAACCTGCGCGCGCACTGCGGCACGAATGAGCGTGTCGGCCTCTGCTGCTCGTTTCGCCGTCGGGTGTCTGTTTCGCCGTAGTTCGTAAGGAGCGATATGTCGTCCGCCAGCTCACCAGTGTTGTCCTGTAGCTCGCTCGTCAAGCACTTCATGCAGGGCGACACCCGCGTCGAGGTGTTGAGAGGCGTGGATCTCGCAGTGGCGCCGGGCGAGCGGATTGCAATCGTAGGCGCGTCGGGTTCGGGTAAGACGACGCTGCTGCAGCTTCTGGGCGGGCTGGATCTGCCGACTTCCGGTCGTGTCGAGATCCTGGGGGAGCCGATCAATGAGCTGTCAGATGCGGCGCGCGGAGAGCTGCGCAATCGCGCGATCGGCTTCGTCTACCAATTTCATCATCTGTTGCCCGAGTTCACCGCGCTCGAGAACGTCGCAATGCCCTTGCTCATTCGACGCATGCCCGTCGATGCGGCGCGCGCCCGCGCCCGCGAGCTTCTCGAGCGTGTCGGTCTTGGGGAACGGCTCGAGCATCGGCCAGGGCAGCTGTCGGGCGGCGAGCGTCAACGTGCGGCCGTCGCACGAGCGCTGGTGACGAAGCCGTCCATCGTGCTTGCCGATGAGCCGACTGGTAACCTCGACGGCGCCAACGCGAGGCAGGTCTTCGATCTCATGCTGGAGCTCAACCGCGAGATGAACACGGCGCTCGTGATCGTGACGCACGCGCCGGAGCTCGCGGCGCGAATGCAGCGGCAACTCACGCTGCGCGAAGGCAAACTCTGGGCGGACGGATCGTCATAGCCCATCGACGACGGTGTTCGCTCCTCCTCGCTCGAGTCCCTGTCTCTTCATTTCGACGCGTTCGGGCGATTTTTCTCGACTCCTCCATTCTTGCGCCTGTGGTACTTGATCAGCAGTGTGATGTGCCACAGACCGGCGAGCAGCACGTAGCCGATCAGCGCCGACAGCGCGCCCATGATGAGGCAGCCAAGCAAGAAGGGTTTCCAGATCGGTAGCAAGCCGGTGGTCAACCATTGCCAGCTCATCTCGAAGGCGATGGGACGTTCGGGCACGCCCAGAATCTGTGTGCCGATCCAATAAGCGGTGAGAAAGAGGGGCACCATCGTGAACGGATTCGTGAGCAATGTTCCCGCGAGCACCGCTGGAATGTTCAAGCGCAGCAAGAGCGCCAAGAGAACCGAAAGCAGCGTCTGGATCGGCAGCGGCACGAACGAAATGAACAAGCCGAGCGCGAAGGCCCGCGTGACGTTGTGCCGATTGAGCGTCCAATACACGGGATGATCGAGCAGGACGCGAAAGGGCTGCATGAACCAACGCGCCTTCCATCGGTGGCGCTGGCGGCTGAGGGGCTTGAAAACTCGTCGCGGCATATGTCGAACGCATAAGTATCGCAGGTCGCCGCACCGAATAGGGAGAGCAGCGACAGGCGCAAGGAGGCGCGATGACAGTGGTGCGGTTCGCTCTGTTGTTTCTCGCCGGGCACGGCTGTATTCACGTCCTCCCTCATCTACCGAATACCGCCTTTCTCGTCGTCTTGCCGATTGCGCTCGTGCCGGCGGTGGTCATGCGAGCGTGGTGGCTCGTCGCGTTCGTGCTCGGCATCGCGTGGTCATGGGGTCATGCTGCCGCGCGGCTTGCAGCTGATTTGCCGGAGGCACTAGAGGGGTCGGATCTGGTGGTGCACGGTATTGTGTCGTCCTTGCCCGATACAAGGGGGCGCAACGTGCGCTTCGTGCTGGACGTCACGCATGCCGGCGAGCCGGTCTCCTCGCGCCTGCTGCTGACGTGGTACGACGCCCCATTGGTGCCGCAGACGGGCGAGCGCTGGCAATTGGTCGTGCGCCTCAAGCGTCGTAACGGCTTTGCTAACCCAGGTGGCTTCGACTACGAGGGCCATCTCTTTCGCGCGGGGATCGGCGCTACTGGCTACGTACGGGCAGACGAGCGCAACCGCCGCCTTACGCCTGCAGGTTGGCGATGTCTCGTGACACAGGCGCGGGCGTGGCTTGCAACCCGGATCGAAGCCGCCATGGGTACGCACAGTCCGATGCTGGGGGTCGTACAGGGTCTTGCGATCGGCGATACGCGGCGCATGACGCCGGAGCAATGGCGTGTGTTCGCCGCGACCGGAACGACGCATCTCATGGCGATCTCCGGCCTTCACATCACGATGCTGGCTGCGATGGCGGCTTGGGTCGGCGGCTTGATCGTGCGTTGTCCTGCGGCGCAAGCGCGCGGCTGGTGTGCGTTTCATGGGCAGGCCATCGCAGGTTTCGGTGCGGCCGTCGCTTATTCGCTCTTGGCCGGCTTCTCCATTCCCACGCAACGCACGACGGCCATGTTGTGTGTCTACTTCGTGGCTCGATGGTGTCGGCGCCATCTCGCGGTGGGCCACGCGCTCGGGCTCGCGCTGATTGCTGTGTTGCTTCTGGATCCTTTCGCGCCGCTTGCTGTCGGCGCTTGGCTTTCGTTCGCAGCGGTCGCCATCCTCATGCTCATCTCGTGGGGACGTTTGCAGCGTGCAAGCGCACTCGGTGACTTCGTGCGGAGCCAGGCCGCGATGACGCTGGGATTGCTGCCAATACTCTTGCTCGCCTTCGGCGCCGTTTCCTTGGTGGCATCGATCGCCAATGCAGTGGCGATCCCTGCCTTTAGCTTCGTCGTCGTTCCGCTGGTTCTCATCGGCACGCTCTTGGCCAGCTTCAGCCCAGCGTTGGCATCTCTGCCGCTGGCTTTGGCGTCCCGAGGGCTCGAGCTACTATGGTTGCTGCTCGAGTGGCTGGCCGCACAACCGCTTGCGCTCTGGCATTTCCCCGAGATCCCGCCCTGGTCGCTGCTCGTCGTGGCGCTTGGATCCTTAGCGCTCGTGATCCCCGCGATTTGGCCGCTGCGAGTGCTCGGTGTGGCCGCTTGTGGCCATGTATTCCTTATCGCGCCGAACACGCCTGGGCGCGGTGATTTCGACGTGGCCTCCATCGACGTGGGTCAGGGGCTTGCGACCGTCGTGAGAACCGAACGTCACGTCCTTGTCTACGATACCGGTCCGTCGTTCCAGAGCGGTCATGATGCAGCGGCGCTCGCCTTGTTGCCCTACCTGCGGGCACGCGGGATCCGCAAGATCGATGCTGTTGTCGTCAGCCACGGAGATCTCGATCATCGTGGTGGCTTGGAGACCCTGCTGAAGGAGATGAGGGTCCAGCGCGTCGTCCTCGGGCCGTCAGTGGAGCAGGGGCCGCAGGGCGCTGAGCGGTGCGTGCAAGGTGCTCGCTGGAGTTGGGACGATGTCGAGTTCGAGTTTCTGCATCCCAGCGCGTCCTATCACGGCAACAAGAACGATACGAGCTGCGTATTGCGCATTGTGGGTCGAGGCGGCACGGCGCTGTTGACTGGTGACATCGAAGCCGGTGCGGAGGCGGCCTTGGTCCACGCGGGCATCGGACCGGTCGACCTGGCGCTGATCCCTCACCACGGCAGCAGAACATCGTCGTCACCCGCGTTCGTGGCGGCATTGGCGCCGAAAATCGCAGTCGTTTCGACGGGCTATCGCAACAGATGGGGGTTCCCGCAAGCGGACGTGATCGCTCGATGGCGCGAGCACGGCGCTCAGGTCTATGACACCGCTGAGAGCGGCGCGATCGAAGCGATGGTGCGGGCCGCCGCGCCAATCCAAGTGCGTGAGCATCGCCTGGCAAGTCAGCGGTATTGGTCACGTACCGCTGCGCGCTGAGCGATTGGCGGCCGGCTTCTGGGGCCTCGATGTGCGGTGCCGTTTTCGCTCTAGGGAAAGCTGATACTATTCGCAGCCATTCGCACTTAGGCGCTCACAGGAAACCATGCTCGAGATCGTGAAAGCCGGCGGCATCATGATGGGGCCGATCATCTTGGCTTCGATCGTTGCCGCAGCAATCATTCTTGAACGCTTGTGGACGCTTCAGCAGAAGCGTGTGCTGCCCGCCGAGCTCACCGAGAAGGTCTGGCGGTGGGTCGAGCAGCGTCAGATTCAAGACAAGCACATCCTCGCGCTTCAACAGAACTCGCCCTTAGGCAAGATACTTGCCGCAGGCCTCGCGAACAGGCATCGGCCCCGCGAGGTGATCATGCAAAGCATCGAGGATACCGGCCGTCACGTCGTGCACGAGCTCGATCGCTACATCGGTGCGCTCGGTACGATCGCCTCACTGTCACCGCTTATGGGCTTGCTCGGCACCGTGCTGGGGATGATTCGCACCTTCAACGCCATCACAACGGATGGCATCGGCAATCCGGCGGCTCTTGCTGGCGGTATCGCTGAGGCGCTGATCACGACTGCAGCCGGTCTCACTGTCGCCATTCCCGCGCTGATCGGCTACAAGTACCTTCGAGGCAAGGTCGAAGGGCTGGTCGTGCAAATGGAAAAGGAGGCAATCAAACTCGTCGACGCGATGGAAGCGCAGCAAGTCGACAAGGCAGCCTGAAGGCGGCGTCGATGAATCTTTTGCGACACAGACGTGATGAGCCGGAGCTCAATTTGACGCCGTTGATCGACGTCGTGCTGCTCCTGCTCATCTTCTTCATGGTTTCGACCACGTTCATCGACGAGTCGCGGATCGAGCTGCAGCTGCCGCAAGCAAGCGCGGAGCCGGTCGCCGCACAGCGCAAAGATCCAATCGAGGTCACGGTGACCGCATCCGGCGAATATCGCGTGAACGGACAGACCCTCATCAACAACAGTCCCGCGACGCTCTCGAACGCCGTCGCGGGGGTGGCTGGTACGTCCCGCGACATACCGATCACGTTACGCGCCGACGCACGAGCGACGCATCAGGCAGTGGTGACGGCGATGGATGTCCTGGGTCGGCTCGGATTCCGCGCCATCAGTATCGCCACTGTGAACGAGCAGTCCGGCGGACCGAACTAATCCGATGGCTCCAGTGGAACGCGGCACGAAGCTCTCCGCGGCCGGCGGGTGGTCCGACGCGTGGCACGCCTATCGCCGATTGCTGGCGTACTTGCGCCCACATCGGGGCATGTTCGCCCTCGGCGTTCTCGGGGCAGTGCTGTTCTCGGTCAGCATGGTGAGCTTTGCGGCGTTCGCAAAGTTCTTCGGTGACGGGACGTTTGAGAATCAAGATCCGCGCACGATCGTTTGGTTGCCCGTCGCGCTCGTTGGGCTGTTTGCATTACGTGGTCTCGGCGATTTCACCCAAACCTATTGCATGGGATACGTCGGGCGTCAGATCGTCAAACGGTTGCGCGCCCAAGTCTTCGAGCGCATCGTGCATCTGCCGATCGGCTACTACGATCGCACTTCGACAGCGACGCTTTTGTCGCGCCTCACCTACAACACCGAGCAGGTCGGACAGGCGACGACGGATTCTGTCGTCGTGACGGTTCGCGAGTTCCTGACCATCACTGGCTCGATCGCCGCGCTCTTTTACATCAACACGCGCCTGACACTCATTGCCCTGACGATGGGGCCGCTGGTCGCCTGGCTCGTGACCCTCATCAATCGCAAGTTCAGACGCTACTCGCACCGCATACAAGATTCGATGGGCGATATCACGCGCGTGGCCAAGGAGACGCTGGAGGCGCCGCGGATCGTCAAGGTCTACAACGCCCAGGCGCATCAGCTCAGGCAGTTCGAGGCAGTCAACGAGCACAATCGCCGCTCGCACATGCGGCTCGTGCTCACGAAGGGTTTGTCGAATCCAGTCGTGCAGATGGTCACTGCGATCGGCTCGGCGTTCGTCCTGTCGATTGCCATCTCCGACGCCATTCACGAACGAATGAGCATGGGCGACCTGCTCGCATTCCTGGTTGCCCTCGTGAACATCGCTCAGCCTCTGCGCAGCTTGGTGAGCGTATCGGGTCCGTTGCAGCAAGGCATCGCAGCAGGACAGAGTCTGTTCGCACTGCTAGACGAGGCTGCTGAGCCCAGCGGTGGCCGCCGTATCGCAGAGCGCGTGAAGGGGGAGATCGAGTTCGATCGTGTGTCGTTCTCCTATCCGACTGGCAAAGGACCGGCGTTGCAGGACGTCTCGCTCAAGGTCGACGCTGGTGAGATGGTCGCGATCGTAGGCCGCTCGGGCAGCGGCAAGTCGACATTGGTCAACTTGCTGCCGAGATTCTACGACGTCGATTGCGGCGCAGTGCGCGTCGATGGTGTGGATGTCCGTGATTACGAGCTGCGAAGCCTACGAGAGCAGATCGCGCTCGTGAGTCAGGAAGTCGTGCTCTTCAATGACACGATTCGGGCCAATATCGCCTTCGGTCGGACTGCTTCGGCCGAGGAGATCGAAAACGCGGCGCGTGCGGCGCACGTGCTCGAGTTTGCCAAGGACTTGCCGGAGGGGCTCGATACGATGGTCGGCGATCGCGGTGTGCTGCTCTCGGGTGGCCAGCGTCAACGGATCTCCATTGCACGTGCGCTCCTGAAGAATGCGCCGATCCTGATTCTCGACGAAGCCACCTCTGCTTTGGATACTGAGGCCGAGCGCATCATCCAAGCGGCACTCGAGCGCTTGATGCAGAATCGCACGACCCTTGTGATTGCGCATCGTTTGTCTACTGTGGAGAAGG
Source organism: Gammaproteobacteria bacterium (assembly GCA_017577615.1). GTDB lineage: Bacteria > Pseudomonadota > Gammaproteobacteria > Steroidobacterales > Steroidobacteraceae > Steroidobacter. The sequence continues at coordinate 190,679 of PKRE01000002.1, forward strand.
CCGATCGCATCGTGGTGCTCGACGCCGGACGAGTCGTCGAGAGCGGCACGCATGCGCAATTGCTCGAGGCCGGCGGACACTATGCTGCGCTGTACCGAATGCAATTCAATGCTTGAGATATCGTTCGGGTGTGGAAGGGGCGGCGCGCGAGTGGCTGTGCCTTTCCGCGTGTGCAACCATGTCGGTTGATCGTGCCTTCCAGCGCATCTGGTACGGTCGCTCGCGAGTCGCCTCGATTCCGCTCGTTCCGCTCTCGTGGCTCTTCGCTGCGCTCGCTGGATTGCGTCGCAATGCCTATCGCGTCGGTCTGCTGCGGCGACATCGGCTCGATGTGCCGGTGCTCGTCGTCGGCAATGTCACTGTTGGCGGCACGGGGAAGACGCCTTTCACTATCTGGCTTGCCGAGCGCCTGTCTGCTCGCGGCTTGAGCGTCGGCATCGTTTTGCGTGGATATCGTGGCAGCTCGCCGATCTGGCCTAGGCACATCCAGGCGCATACGCCCTGGCAGGAGGTCGGCGACGAGCCGGTCCTGATTGCCAGGCGCACATCGGCGATCGTCGTCGCGGGTCCCGACCGAGTGGCTGCCGCGCGCCATGCCGTCGGGCTCGGTGCCGAAATCATCGTGTCAGACGACGGCCTGCAGCATTACAGGCTCGAGCGCGATTGCGAGATCTTGGTGGTCGACGGCACGCGCCTGTTCGGCAATGGTCGGATGCTTCCCGCAGGTCCTCTGCGCGAACCGCAATCGCGATGCGAGCGTGTTGATCTCCGGGTCGTGACGGTACGCGATTCGTTACGGTCCGCGACGCCCTTGCGCGGGACGCTTCCCACGATTTACGCACAAGCGCGCGTGACGCGCGCTGTGAATCTGGTGAGCGGCGAGACTCGTGCACTCCATGCGTTTGTCGGGGACACTGTCCACGCAGTGGCTGCGATCGGCCATCCGGAGGGGTTCTTCGCAGCGCTCGAGCAACGCGGGCTGACGATCCAGGCGCATGCGTATCCCGATCACGCGCCCCTCGCGCGCGAGCACATCGTGTTCGCTGACGATGCTCCCGTCCTGATGACTGAGAAAGATGCCGTAAAATGCGCTGTGCTCGCCGATGCCCGACATTGGGCGGTTCCGCTTGAGATTGCGCTCGACGAGCAAGACGAACGCATCGTTGATGCACTGCTCGAACGCGTGCTTTCCGAGGCGAGGTGAACGATGGACACGAAATTGCTGGACATCTTGGCATGTCCCTTGTGCAAGGGACCGCTGCAGTACTTCAGGTCACAGCAGGTGCTCGTCTGTCGAGCCGATCGGCTCGCCTATCCAATTCGGGACGGTATTCCTGTGATGCTGGAAGAGGAGGCACGGAACCTCTCGCCGACGGATCCCTTGCTAATCGAGCGCTGATGTCGTTCAAGGTTGTCATCCCCGCACGCTACGCCTCTACGAGGCTGCCAGGTAAGCCACTGCTCGACATTGCCGGTCGCCCCATGATCGAGTGGGTGATTGCCGCGAGCTTGCAAAGTCGGGCAGAGGAAGTGCTCGTCGCGACGGATGATGTGCGGATCGCGGAGCGTGTGGGTGAGCGTGCTGTGATGACACAACCGTCACACCAGTCCGGCACGGATCGAATCGCCGAGGTGGCGCGGCAGCGCGGCTGGAGCGACGAGACGATCGTCGTCAATGTCCAAGGTGATGAGCCCCAGCTTCCCTCCGCGCTCATCGATCAGGTGGCCTCACTCTTGAAGAGCCATCCGGATGCCGATATTGCGACGCTGTGCACGCCGATATGCTCCTTGCAGGAGTTTCTCGAGCCGAACGTCGTCAAAGTTGTGACGGCTCAAAATGGTCTTGCGTTGTATTTCAGCCGTGCGCCCATTCCATTCGACCGGGACGGCGCCCCGGACGGTGTGGCGAGTCAAAGTCAGTTTCAGGGTGCTCATCGGCATCTTGGGCTGTACGCATATCGTGTCGCGGCCTTGCGGAAACTGAGCACGCTTGAGCCATCCGAGCTCGAGCGGATCGAAAAGCTCGAGCAACTACGCGCTCTGCAGGCCGGCATGAAAATCGTGGTGGCAGTGGCGTCGGAGCCGCCGCCGGCCGGTGTCGATACGCCCGAAGATCTGGCACGCGTGAGAGCAGCATTAACCGCGCTCTGACGCGATGGTAGATTGCGCTTCTTGCGGGCGGCTGGGTGGTCCGCAGCATTTGCTCTTTCGAACGTTGCAGGTTTCTGTTATCGATGCGCTTGCTATTTGTCTGTATGGGCAACATTTGCCGCTCCCCAACCGCAGAGGCGGTTTTTCGGCGCGTGGTGGCGGAGCGGGCGCCTGGGCTGGCCGTGGAGATCGATTCGGCCGGGACGCATGGTTACCACGTCGGTAGTCCGCCAGATCGACGCGCAATCGAGGCAGCGAGACGTCGCGGGCTCGATCTGTCGGGCCTGCGTGCACGGCAGGTGAGTGTCGCAGACTTCGAGCGATTCGATCTCATTCTCGCGATGGACGAAGACAATGTCGCGGACCTGAGCCGTATGGCGCCGCCGCAGTATCACAGTCGCATCCGTCTGCTGATGGACTTTGCTGCAGATCCGCCCTTGAGAGAGGTGCCCGATCCGTATTACGGAGGCCCCCAAGGATTCGAGCAGGTGCTCGATCTTCTGGAAGAGGCGGCGGAGGGCTTGCTGCAGGAGGTGCTGAGGCTGCAATCACGAATGTCGTAATGGACGAAGGCCCGCACGCGGCGGGCCTTCGTGTCACTCCACCTCTTAACGCGCTGCTCAATCCTCGCGGTGTGGCGTCGGGGCGCCCCAGGTCCCATCGCTTGCAGCAAAGCTCGAGGTGTGCGCGGCATCGGTCTTCGCGTCGGTGCTCGGCTGGTGCGTGGACAGCTCAACTCGCGGAGTTGTGGGCTCGTTTGATCCGTTCATGCGCGTCGCGTCGCTCGGCGGCTGAGTATGCTCGGCGCGAGGCTCATGATCGTGCGCCGGGGCAGGGCCTTGCGGTCGAGCGCCGCCATCGGTCGTGGGGCCGCTCTTAGCGGTAGGCTCTGAGCTCGGAGCCTGTTGTTGGGACGAGCCGGTCTCAGCGCTTGCAGCGCTGCGGCCACGGCCGCGACGACGCCGTCCGCGGCGACGGCCCGTTCGCTCACTGCGTGCCGGCTCTTGACCAGTGGCCGCCGACGCATCGACACGGGTCCCCGGCTGCGCCTTCTGCGTCTGCTGAGCGCGGCCTTCGGGTTCTTGCCGAGCCTTTGCCTCGCCATTGCGCTCCTCGCTCTTGCGCTCTTGCTGCTGCGCTTGGCCTTGCGCGACGACGGTTTTCTCTTGCTCCGCTTTGCGCTCGTGCTGACGGTCCTTGCGGCGCGCACGCCGCCGGTCGCGTCTGCGTTCGTGCTTGCTGTGTGCCTTCGCTTCAGCCGCCTTCTCGCCAGCCCCGCCAAAGAGGAAGCGCCACAGACGCACGAAGATCCCGGGCTTGTCGGACTTGGCCGCCGAGCGACGCGCGGGCTCTTGCGCGACCGACGGAGGCGGCGGAATCGTCGGAATATCGGAGGGTGCGACCGCAGCCACGGGTGGGGGCGCGTCGCGCTTGATCGCATCGTCGATCGGCGGGCTGGGCGCGACCGGAATCAGGTGGCTGCTGACGTTGTTCTCGGGAAGCTGGACCTCGTCGTCCCGCACGCGGCGGATCTCGTAGTGCGGTGTCTCCATGTAGCGGTTGGGCACCAGCACGATCTGCGTATTGCTCTTCGCCTCGATGCTGTTGATCCACTCGCGCTTCTCGTTCATCAGGTAGGTGGCGACCTCGATCGGCAGCTGCGCGATCACCTTTGCCGTGCGCTCCTTGCGTGCTTCCTCGCCGATGACGCGTAGCAAGGCGAGAGCGAGCGATTCGACGCTGCGGATCGAGCCGACGCCGTTGCAGCGAGGGCAGGTGACATTCGCCGACTCCCCAATGGACGGGCGCAAGCGTTGACGCGAGAGCTCGAGCAGCCCGAAGCGGGAGATGCGTCCGATCTGGATGCGCGCGCGATCCTGCTTCACGGCTTCGCGCAAGCGTTCCTCGACGGCGCGCTGATGCTTCGGCGACTCCATGTCGATGAAGTCGATGACGATCAAGCCACCCAAGTCGCGTAGCCGCAGCTGCCGGGCAATCTCGTCGGCTGCCTCGAGATTCGTGTTGAGCGCGGTGGTTTCGATGTCGGTGCCGCGAGTGGCCCTCGCAGAATTGATATCGATCGCCACCAGCGCTTCCGTGGAGTCAATGACGATCGAGCCGCCCGAGGGCAGGTTGACCTTGTGCGCGTGCGCCGATTCGATCTGATTCTCGATCTGGAATCGGGTGAAGAGCGGTACCGGATCCTCGTACAGCTTGAGCTTGCGCAAGGCCGACGGCATGAACCGCTGCATGTACTCCTGCGCTTCGTTGAAGACCTCGCGGTTGTCGATCAGGATCTCGCCGATCTCCTCCGAGAGATAGTCGCGCAGTGCCCGGATGATTGCCTTGGACTCCTGGTAGATGAGAAACGGAGCCGGACGCCCTTCAGCGGCGCGGACGATGGCATTCCAGACTTCCTTGAGATTATCGAGATCCCATTGCAGCTCCTCAGCCGTGCGACCCACGCCGGCCGTGCGCACGATGGCGCCCATGCCCTCGGGGATGCGCACCTGCTCGAGCGCTTCTCGCAGCTGCTCTCGATCCTCGCCCTCGATGCGTCGAGACACGCCGCCCGCCCGAGCATTGTTCGGCATCAAGACCAGGAACCGGCCTGCCAGGCTGATGAACGTCGTCAGCGCGGCGCCTTTGTTGCCACGCTCCTCTTTCTCGACTTGGACGATCAGCTCCTGGCCTTCCTCGACGAGCTCGCGGATGTTCAGGCGTGTGCCCGGCGGCGGCTGGATCTTGAAGTATTCCTTGGCGATTTCTTTGAGCGGCAGAAACCCGTGGCGCTCTGCGCCGTAGTCGACGAAACAGGCTTCCAGACTAGGTTCGACTCGAGTGATGCGGCCTTTGTAGATGTTTGCTTTCTTTTGTTCGCGTGAAGGTATTTCGACGTCCAGATCGTAAATTCGTTGTCCATCAACTAGTGCGACTCGCAACTCTTCTTCCTGAGTTGCATTTACGAGCATTCGCTTCATGAGACCCTTCTGAATGTTCGTGAAGGGCCGCGAGATCACGCACGGCGGGCGCAGGCGATGAATGGAAGGAGCGATCGCGGAATGAGGTGTTCATTCGATGTTGCCTGTGCGGGCTTTACGCGCCTGCTCTTTGTTATCCAATCACATCGTCAGTAGCGCCGAGTCGTGAGCCGAAGGCAGCGTGCCTGGAGAGTGGTCAGCGCCTTCCTACGGTCCCGAACAAGCTTGAGCCGGCGATTCCCTAGGCCCACTCGCAGCGCTTTGCGCCGACCCGGATCCCGAGTTGCAGGTCCGGCATCGCCGTACGCGCGGCCAAACGATGATTCCGCGTCAAGCCATGTCCGGTTGCGGGAAGATGGTGTTGCCTGTGCAACTCTTGCACACTCCGGAGCGGAAACCTCCAACGGAGCGTACCATCGACCCGGCCAGTACCCTAGATCTGCGCGGAACCAACTAAGATGCAGCGCCCATTCGCTGGGGACGCATGCCGATCGATGGTGGTTCGGTGTTCTTATGCGCTTTCCTCGCATGCACTGATGGTGAGCATTTGAGGAGCGAAGGGAACCACGCAAGATCAGGATGTCCTCTTCGAAAGACACTGCGGCGTGAGCACCAGCCCGCGAGTCGGTGAGAACTACACTAGCGAGCTGGAGCTATGAAAACGGCGCCGAATATACCAGAGCACAGTAGCTCTATCAATGGCTTACGTGTGATAAATGGACCAATATCCCAACGGCCCTCGGGGTCGAACGAACGTTTCTTACCTGCAAGCGACCGCCGGTGATGCAGGGCAGCGAATAGACAATTTTCTGGTCCGCCACCTCAAGGACGTGCCGCGCAGTCTCGTCTATCGCATTCTGCGGACCGGAGAAGTGAGAGTGAACGGACGCCGGGCGCAGCCGAGCTACCGGTTGGTCGAAGGTGATCGTATTCGCGTGCCGCCGCTGGAGCTTGCGCCGCGCTCGGCCGGTCCGCGGCAACCCTCGAAGTCTTTGCAGGCGCTCATCGCTCGGTCGGTCTTGTACGAGGACCGCGATCTGATCGTCGTCAACAAGCCAGCGGGCGTCGCCGTGCACGGCGGCAGCGGCGTCAGCTTTGGGGTGATCGAGGCATTGCGTGCGCTCCACCCGAATCTCAAGGAGCTGGATCTGGTTCACCGCCTGGATCGAGAGACGAGCGGCTGTCTCCTCGTTGCCAAGCGACGTGCTTCACTGCGCGAGCTGCACGCGCTCTTGAGGGAGCGCCAGATGGAGAAGGCATACCTTGCGCTTCTCGTCGGGCGCTGGCCGTTCGGAACGAAGACGATCGACCTGCCGCTCAAGACGAACGTGAGGCGCGGCGGCGAGCGAGTCGTGCAGGTCCATCCTGAAGGCCAAGAGGCTGTCAGCACGTTTACGCCGCTCGAGCACTTCAAGACACTGGCGACGCTCGTGTCTGTATCGATCCAGACCGGGCGAACGCATCAGATTCGTGTGCATGCAGCTTATGCAGGCTATCCAGTCGCCGGCGACGAGAAGTATGGGGATCCGGACAGGGACGCCAAGCTCAAGGCGTACGGCCTCAACCGGATGTTCCTGCACGCGCACTCCGTCACGTTCCAGCGTGCGGGAGCGCCCGAGCCGTTCTCGGTGACTGCACCGCTACCCAGCGAGCTGCAGACAGTGCTCGACCGCCTGGCGCAGGTCAGCGCACGTCGTTCACAAGCACAGCTCGGTCGCTAGCAGAGCTCCGATATGCGACGGACCATCCCTCGGAGCGTTGGGCCTTCAAGGCACCAGGAAGCCGTGCCGCCTGAGCGCTCCTGCCAACCAGATCAGCGGTAGCCCGATGAGGGCCGTTGGATCCTGCGATTCGATGCGAGTGAATAGCGCGATGCCGAGCGACTCGACCCTAAAGCCTCCTGCGCAGTGGAACGGTTTGTCGCGGGCCACATAGCGCTCGATCTCCTCGTCGCTCAGCGGCCGAAAGTGGACAGTGGTGACATCCAAATGTCCCTCGTTGGCGCGAGAGTCTGTGCGGACCACGTGCACGGCGGTGTAGAACGTGACGCGCTGGCCGCTCAGCCTGCGCAGCTGGCCGATGGCGCGCTCGCCAGATCCGGGTTTGCCCAGCACTTCGTTGCCGCATACTGCAAGCTGATCCGAGCCGACGACTAAGCTCTTGGCCTGTCGGTTCGCCACAGCTTCGGCCTTCGCGCGGGCGAGCCGCTGCACGAGATCAACCGGTTGTTCGCCGGGAAGCGGCGTCTCGTCCACGATGGGTGCGGCCACCGTGAAGGGGATACCCAAGCGCTCGAGGAGAGCCCGCCTGTACGGCGAGGTCGACCCGAGTACCAGATGCAGATCATGGGAGTTGCTCATGCGCGCTCCGTCAGCCGATCCCTTAGAAAAACAAGCATTTATCCGCCTTTTTGTTTTTGACACTCGAGGGGGGCGTCGCTAGTATACGCGCCCCATGCCGCGCCCCTCGGACGTCAGAAACGACAGCCTCGTCAACGCTGCCGACCTGGCCGCGACGGGGAGTCGACTGGAACGAACGTACTCATCCTCCGATCTGCCACGGCTCGCCGAAGCAGGGGTGTTGGGTGCGAGCACGCTGCAAGCGAGCTTCCGGTTCTCACAATACGAAGGTCATCCTGCCGTAGACGGCACGTTAGTGGGGCGGGTATCGCTGACTTGCCAGCGTTGCATGGGTACCGTCGAAATCGAGATCGACGAGCGCTTCGGAGTGCTCATCGTAGGCGCAGATCGTGCCGATGAGCCGGGTGGCTACGAGCCGATCGTCGCCGACACCGCGCGGCTCGATTTGCGGTGGCTGGTCGAGGACCAAGCGCTGCTGGCATTGCCGCTCGTTGCGAGACATGCCGACGAGCGGTGTGGCGAGCTGAACGAGGAGCCGGTGGAGCGCGAAGCATCGGCTCGAAACGTACAACGACCTTTTCAGAACTTGCGGGACATGATGCGCAAGCGCTGACCCGCACCACGTGGAGTAGCGAGTCATGGCAGTACAACAGAGCAAGAAGAGCCCTTCACGGCGCGGGATGCGTCGTGCGCACGATGCGTTGAGCCAGCCCGCGCTGTCGGTCGACCCGACGTCGGGCGAGACGCACAGCCGGCACCGCATCACCCCCGATGGTTTCTATCGCGGGAAGAAGGTGCTTGTTACGCGCGACAAGTCAGAGCAGGAATAACGCGTCACTGCAGCAGCCGATGAATCCTCGCGATTGGTTCATCCGCGCTGCAGCGGCGCACTGACAGCGCACGGTGCGGATCATGACCGATCGCTCCTCGACGAATGGCGCACCGCTCACGATTGCTGTCGACGCGATGGGCGGGGACCACGGCCCGACGGTCACGGTGCCGGCGTCGCTGGCGGCGCTGAAGAGCGAAAGCTCGCTGCAGATCATTCTGGTCGGCATCCCAGAGACGATCGAGCCACTGCTCGCGGAGGCGCGCGAGCTGCGGCAGCGCGTGACGATTCGGCCTGCCTCGCAGGTCGTCGGCATGGACGAGAAGCCGCAGGACGCTCTGCGCAAGAAGAAGGACTCGTCGATGCGCGTGGCGATCGATCTCGTCAAGACGGGCGAGGCTCAGGCTTGCGTGAGTGCGGGCAACACCGGCGCGCTCATGGCCACGGCCCGTTTCGTGCTGAAAACCATCGAGGGCGTCGATCGTCCTGCGATCATCTCGCGCATTCCGTCGCGACACGGCTATACCCATATGCTGGATCTCGGTGCCAATGCCGAGTGCACCGCCGAGCACCTGTTCCAGTTCGCCGTCATGGGCACGGTGGTTGCCTCCGACATGCACGGTATCGAGCGGCCTCGGGTGGGGCTCCTCAACATCGGCGAGGAGGAGATGAAGGGCGACGGGGTCGTGCAAGAGGCGGCCCGTCTGCTCGCCGCGAGCACGCTCAACTACATCGGTTTCGTCGAGGGTGACGATATATTTTCGGGCGACGTCGATGTCGTCGTGACCGATGGGTTCACTGGTAACGTGGCGCTCAAGACCATGGAGGGGCTGGTGACGATGCTCGTTGGCGCGATCAAGTCGGAATACACGCGTAATCCGCTTCGGTACTTGGCAGCGGCCGCGTCTTGGCCGGTGTTCCGCTCGATTCGCCGCGAATTCGACCCACGCTCGTACAATGGCGCGAGCATGGTCGGGCTGACCGGCGTGGTCATCAAGAGCCACGGCAGCGCGGATGTCGTCGCCTTCGCGAATGCCTTGCGTATCGCCTCCATCGAGGCGCGCAAAGGCGTGCCGACGCAAATCGCGAATCTGCTCAAAGCGCAGCAGCGGGGGACGGCAGCTTAGCGCTATGCTGTCTATGTGCTAACCCTGCTCAAGTTTGCAGACGATGAGGGTCAGAAAAAGCTGGTCGATGCTCGTCGTGGGACTCGCTGCGCTCGTCTGCTCGCAGATCGCAGCGGCTGCCACCTATCTGCTACCCGAAGGCCGGGACTCTGTCATCGGCGAGATTCAATACGTCACGACGCGTTATGAGGACACGCTCCTCGAGATCGGCCGTCGTTATGGCGTCGGTTACAAGGAGATTGTCGCCGCCAACCCCGGAGTCGATCCTTGGCTGCCGGGGGAAGGCACCAAGATCGTGATCCCTACGCAATACATTCTGCCGGACGCGCCGCGCGAAGGGATCGTCGTGAGCCTGGCCGAGCACCGCCTTTATTACTACCCGCCAGCGAAGCCGGGCGAGCCACGAGTGGTAAAGACTTATCCCATCAGCGTCGGGAAGATGGATTGGAAAACACCGCTCGGCGTCACACGCATCATTCAAAAACGCGAGCGCCCGACCTGGTATCCGCCGGAATCTGTGCGTCGAGAGCATGCACGAGAGGGCACGCCGCTGCCGAGAGCAGTCCCGCCGGGCCCGGACAACCCGCTCGGAAACTATGCGATGCGGCTGGATATCCCAGGCGGGGCGTATCTGATCCACGGCACGAATCGCCCTGAGGGAGTGGGGATGCAGGTCACCCATGGCTGCATTCGCATGTTTCCGGAGGACATCGAAGAGCTGTTCAAGCTGGTGCCGCTCAATACGAAGGTTCGCCTCATAGACACCCCATACAAGATGGGATGGCGCGGTGACGAGCTGTTCATCGAGGTCCACGCGCCCCTCGAGGGGCAGGACGACGAGGAGCTCTTCAGCCTGACCAACATCACCCGCTTGTTGGTAGCGGCCACCCAGGACAGCGGCTTGCCCATCGACTGGGCACGCGCTGAGCGGGCATTCTTGAGCGCGACGGGTGTGCCCGAACCCATCCTGCTCCGCCCCGGTCCCGCTGCTGCGCCCGGCGTGAGTGCGCCCTAGCAGACGCGGCGGGCAAATACAACCCGGCTTCGGGTTCAGCTGCTACACTGAGCGCGCGGACCCCGCGGCCGACGTTATCTATCCACCGAGTTAGTCCATAGCTGAGGCTGCTGGGGTCCGCTCCTCTAGAAGGGGATGGGGAATGGGGGAAGGGCAGGGCCGTGCCTCGTTGCCAGCGCTCCATCCAAAACAAAAACGCCGCGGATTGCTCCGCGGCGTTTTGTTTGTCGTGCCGATCGATTACTTCGAAACGGACTTCTTGAACATGCGGTCCATCTTCTCGTTCGTAGCGTCGCAGCAGGCCTGAGCAGCCTGGGCCGCTTGCAGCGCCTGATTTGCGGCGCTCTGGGCGCTGTCGGCAGCCGAACGCGCGGACTGAGCGGCGCTGGCAGCAGCATCGGCAGCAGCCTTGGCAGCGGCTGCATCCTGCACAGCCTTCTCGGCCGTGGCACGGATCTCATCGACGGTCGCTTGAGAGACGCAACCGCTTGCAGCGACGAGCGCGAGGGCAGCAAGGCCTGCCTTAACCGTGGTGGAGATAGTTTTCTTCATGACTTCTTTCCCCTTCTACTGGGTCGGATGGACATTGACCAGAGCGACAAACTTGTCACGGCCTGAAAATCCGCAGGGGTGTTGGCTTGTTCCTGCGGACCTCGCCTCAGAAGTCCCTATTTTTGCAAAAGCTCCCGGGCACGACCGAGCGCGGAGAATACAAGATTGAGTGAAGTCGATCAAAGTGATTAGACGTTCCGTCGTCTTTGCGCGACAGCCGATATCTACGTACTTGGCGAGCTCGCGAGACATTGTTGCCGAAGAGCGCTGGCCAGCAAAAAGCCTTGCTCTGCTGCCACAGGAGCGTCTCCCGGCAAGACAGCCATGGACAGGGAGGATGATTTGGGTTGCGGCTCGTGCGCGCGAAACGCAGCATCTTTTCCCTATTTCCTGTTCCTTCACCTTGAGCCAGCACCGACCTCCCGGTGCCCCGGAGCTGATCTCCCTCTCTGCCTAGCGCCAACACTCCGGATTGGCCGCCGGCTCCTTGTTGCCGTCCTGATCGATCGAGAGCACGCGACAAGCCGCGATGTCTCGGGTTTGACCGCCCGTCGCCGTCGCCACCGCGCGATAGCGGTTGCCGTTGCTGTCCGTTTGCAGCCTCAAGGTGTAGTTGCCGTTCTCGGTGGTGCGGCTGATACCGAGCCCAGCGGGCGGGCTCAGTGTCAGCTGACCGTCGGTCGCATAGCGATTGTTCTGAAGAAAGAACTTCTCTTGCGCGGCTTGTATACGCAATAGTGCCATCCGCGCTTCGGTCCTCTGCGCGCGGATGAGGTAGTTGCGATAACTCCCCACGGCAAGCGAGCCCAGGATGGCCACGACGGCCACGATCACCATCAGCTCGATTAGGGTGATGCCACGCATCCTGCGCTTCATAGGCAGCTTACCGGACTTCAGAATCGCGCTCATGTCACTGCCTCTCACTGTGCCGTGGATTCGCGCCAGTAGGTCTTGATGCGGCTATTGAAGTTTCTGCACATACCCAGCACTTCGACGCCGGACAGGCACACCACTTGGTTCGCTTCGGGGAAGAGGAATGAAACCTCGGGTGCGATGCCGCCTTGTGCGAGCTCCTCAAAGCGATCCTCCTTGCTCATTCCTCCCGTTCCGTCGCCACCATTGCCGCCGTCGGGATCGGTTTGCGAGTCGCGCCGCGGAATCGGTGCTCCGTTGAACGCGTTCACGACATAGACACGATTTCGCCCGGAGCTCGAGATCGAGCAAGTATCCGGATTCGCTTCAGCAGGCCCGGGCGGAATATACGTCGTAAAGAAGATCTTGTTGTCGAAGGTGTTCGCCGGGCTCAACGACTTCTCACCCTGCCACGCGGGGTAGTTGAGCAGCAGCTTCCAACCCGGGGCGTTGGCCGGCACGATCGCTTGGACATCGTCCGTGATATCGAGCAAATCCGAGTCTCGGATGATCGTGAGGTTGTTGTACTCGGACTGCGTCAGCCGCCGGAACGGCTGCAGATCTCGGATGGAGTAGAAACGATCCTGAGTCGCAGTGTTCAACGGATGACCGCGATAACCCGAGCCGATCGCGATATTGAGGATCGGTGGCGTGTCAGCGCGCTGCAGGGCAGCGACATCCGGCTTGTTATAGAAGCGGCGCGCATGCTCCGGCTGAGGCGTGCTGTGTTCCTTGGTTCCTAGTGATGCGATGACGCCTCCTGCAACGAGCGTGTTGGCCGAGTTACCGTTCGTGATATCGAAGCGCCAGAGTTGCGCAGCCATATCCCCCACGTACATTCGATCGGCGTAGCCGTCGCTGTCGGTATCGAGCACGGCCACTGCGCTAGGAATGCTGTGCGTCATCCGACTCAGGTTGAGATTGGCGCCAGAGGGGCCGGCCGACCAGAGCAACGTGCCGCGTATCGCGTCGATCATGTACAGGCGGTTGCCGACACTGTCTTCGCCGTAGACGACGGAGTCTTGCGTGACGTCGTAACCCCCGCCCGCGATCAGTACGAGCTTCTGAGAGTTCTGCGTCGCTCCTCCAACGTTGACACGCGCCACGGTGGGCTGAGACCAAGTCTGACCGACTCCTGGCAGCACCTCGGGGCCGATGCTCCACAGGTAGCGGGGGCGGTTCTTATCGGTGACGTCGATGGCGTAATAGCGATCGCCTCCGCGTCCCATGCCGAAGTAGAGGATGACGCGATCGTCGCCATTGACGATACCGTCGCCGTTCACGTCGTACTTGAGTACCGTGATTGGTGAATCGAGTCCGTATGTTCGTTGCGCTACTGGATTGTTGAAGTAGAGCGTCTTCAGGCGAGGCAGCAATTCCTGCGGCACATATGCCCACAGCTCTACGCCAGTCTCGGCGTCGAAGGCATGCAGGTAGCCATCGTTCGTCGTGACGTAGACGACGGCGTCTGGAGACTCTGCCGTTCCGCCATAAATCACCACTGCAGGCGGGGAGTGCAGAGGATCGCCCATGGCTCTACGAACGTTCGTCGATGCATCGCCGTCTTCGTTCAGCACATCGGCGCCGCGCGCCCAGTTGATCAGATCGTCCCGGGACGGATCGCCTGGCGCAAGCAAGTCGAGCACCTCTTCATCGAGATCGGAATTCGAGGTGCTGAGCGGATGATTGCTCAGCGGGACGGCGCTTCCTGGCCGTTGAGCACCGATATACGTGTACAGATTCCGCTGCTCGGGGGGCGGGATGCGGTTCGCAGCGCCTCCCGCTTTGACGTTTGCACCATCGGCGCGGCTCGACCAGTAACTTCTGGCCGAGTCAGCGAAGAAGCCTGTCGTCGGATCGACCGCAGCGCGACCTTCGCTATCGACGATCTCTCCGTCCGACACCCGATACTTCTTGAGATTGCCGGGCCAATGAGCGGCGTTGTCGGGCTGGAACACCGACACGAACAAATCGTCCAGCGTCTGAGTGCGGTTGAAGGCGTTCACCGCCACGGTCGGTGTGGTGAAGGTCGTGCTCGTCTGCAAGATGCTCGTGACGATCGAATTGAATACCGAAGTGAGACTGCTTAAGTCGTCAGCTTGATACGCCTGTCCGCCGCCGAGCGTAGCGGCGGTGACCAAGCGGTTGAAAGCTTGCGGGTTACCGCTGAAGTCAGGGCCGAAGCCAATGAAATAAGTGCGAACGTTTTGTTTTCCAGGCAGGATGTGATCCGGGATCAGATCATTCTCGAACATGTACTGAGTGAGGTTGGCAAGGCAGCCACCATCACCGCTGCAGGATGTACCTGTGAGCGCCGCAATCGCTTGATTGGCTTGAGTGTCCTGGCGCGCTTCACCGTCGGTAAGATAGACGATGTAGTTGGTCTGACACGACGACGTGATCGGGCTGATGTAACGGCCGTCAGACATCGACTCGGGAACGCTGGGATAATTGCGCATGTGCGTGGCGTCAGCACATGTCCCGTTGTCTCCGGGACGAGTGTCGACCCGCGTGCAAAGCCGCGAAGACTGCCCGAAGTGAACCGGACCGCCGGAGTAGTACAAGTAGGCTTCGTAGAGGGTCTCGGACAGCGGCGTGTAGCCGTGAGGTAGATACAAGTTATTGCCGCTGGCGTTCGTGATATCTGCGATCAGAGACGCGCGTTTGGGATCGAGCGGCGAGACGGGCGACATGACCATGCCGCCCGCAGCCGCTTCTTCTGCTGCGTTGCCAGACAGAGGATAAGTATGACTATTAGCGCTATAGCGCATCACCCCGACGTTCAGATTCGGTAGCGCATTCAGGAAGGCAGCAGCGGCAGCCCTGACCACATCCATTCGCGTCTGAGTCGCCTTTGATCCGTACGCGAGGTAGCGGATGTAATTGGGACTGTACAGCGTGGTGCTATAGCCCTGATTGCGGCCCCACCAGGAATCAGTGGAAACGTTCGTCCAGCGACCGTTCGAGCTGTCGGCCGTTCTGTAGTCGGGATACGTTCCCGGAGAACTCGAATCGGCACCGTGTTCGCCTTCGTCCTCCAAACATTCCACATCGGACGCTGTCGTGCGGTTGTCTCCATTGGTCAGATCAGCTTGCCAGCCGCGATTCTTGCCTGAGCCGCGCCAACGAATGAAGCGGTCGGTATAGAAGCCGGCACCCGTCGCCCCGGCTCCCCAAGCCAGATGCTTAACGGCGGCCTGGCACTTGATCTCCCGAGGGGCCGCTGCGGAGAAGTTGCCCGAGAGCTGGATATACGAGAGGTTCCTGCAGCTCTTGGGAGGCGTCGCATTCCTCGAGTAGTAGATCCGATCGTTGCGGCACTCTGTTGTATCCGATCCGGACGCTGGTCCGTAACTGACGGTCGGATCATATGGAAGCGGCGTCTCTTCGGCAGTCAGATTCATACTGCCCGAGGTATCGAGGATGATGAGGACGTTCGGCTGCACCCGATTGGCAGGTTGCACCATGAAGATTTCGGTGTCATCCGCCATGACCGGAGCGAAGGCGCACAGCGCAAGCGCAGTGCCGGCTAGAGTGCTCAGAATAGTTTGCTTCGTAGACCGCATAGTCCGTTCCTACGATTTCTCAGGCGCTGCTATGGCGTTAGCTCAGGTGAAGTCGGATCGATCGGCATGACCGTTGGGTCGTGCGGGGCGATGATCGCGACGCCCTGGTAGTTACGTGCGAGGGCGTTGCGCGTCGAGCGGCCCACGCTTTCGATCTCGAAGTGGAATGTGGAGAAGCTGTCCCAGCTCGATCCCCACATCGCCGGTTGCGCAGCGCCGCCCAATTGCGGAGTGATCGTCGCCGCGAAGGAATCCGCGTTGTTCGTGCCTGGGATCGGAATCGTTTGTGACGGGTCGGCGGGGATGTGCTCCACACCGCCACCCGGATTGAATGCGCCCACTCGCAAGGCTTGCTCGATGCCGGCCTCAGCCGCTTGGAAAGCGTTCTGCTGATACTGCGTGTTGCCCGCCATGACGAGCTCAAGGCTTGCCGTGTTCATTCCGGAGATCGCGAGCACCGTCAGAACCAGCAACAGCAGCAGGGCGACGACGAGCGCGGCGCCGCGAGATCGAAGAGGGAAGCGATGGTGTCGAGCGCGCATGATCATCAAGTCCCCAGAGCATTGCGCACTTGAATCGTGCGAGAAACCAACAAACGGCGATAGCGATCGTTGGGCTGATACGGATCGCGATCCGCGTACTGGTATGTGCGATCGTCGAGGAAACCGACTTCCTCAGCCTCGGCGCGGATCAATAGCCAAATGCGAACCGACACGATTTGCTCGCCGTCGTTGACCTCGTCCGGATTCACGTATCTCTGTGCGCGTCCCGACATGCCCGTGGGATCGATGCCGAACTCGATCTGCATGTCCTCGACGCCCGGGATGATCTCCTCGTCGCGGAAGGCGGGGCCTTCGACGAGGGATATCCGCCGCAGCGAGGGATAGCCAGGTCGGTCGGTCGAGTGTTGGCTGATGTAGTACGTGTTGACGATCAGGTCGTTGAGTTGTCCAGCGGGCGCAGGAGTGCACGTGGAGGCGTCCGTGACGACCGTCGCAGCAACACGCGTCGAGCAAATCCGCAGGCGCGTGCCGGGTGCCGTGGAAGGGGACACCGCAGCACGGCGTATGGTCAATGAATCGGCGCTGGCAATGACATTCGCCCGATATGCAGCGCACGGGAGATTCGTGCTCCCGTTCGTGCCGGCAACGTTCTCGACGAGGTGACGCGCGAAGTTCCGACCGCAATCCGTGGGATCCCCAGGAACCTGGTCATCGTCGGGGGAGGCCTGTTCCGTCACGACGCCCGCGCCCTTGACCAACCCCCAGTAATTGGACATCCGGATATCGGGCTCGAGCACGCTGAGCGCATAGCGCGCAGTCTCTTGCAATCGCGCTGCGCTCTCGTTGATCTCGTAGGTGCGGCGGCTGTCTACGTATACCTGCGTCGCACCGAAGATCAGCAACCCTCCGATCGTCACGGCCACGAGCAGCTCGATCAAGCTGAGCCCGGCTTGACGCAGCGTGCTCGTCCGCGGGGACCTTGATGATTCGAAGAGGTGCATCGTCATAGCTGCATTCTCATCACGTAACGCTGCCGGTTCTCTTCGGCATCGCCGGCTTCGAGCCACGTGATCGTGATCTCGTAGGTCCAGGGCGTGGTGGACGTATCGACTGTCACGGTGCCGGTCGGATTGCCGGGCAATGTGTTCGCAATCTGCTCCTGCCAGTCATAGAGATCGTGAGCCGCCATCTGCTCTGGCGTGCAGCTCTTGTCTGGACCTGTGCAGGTACCTGGGGCGGTCGCCGGCGAGCCGGCGTAAGAAGTTCCGGCCGTGGGATTCGCGCGGATGCGGTCGCCCAGGTCGCTGGCCAGATTGACCGCTTGCATGCGGTAGATCGCACCGCCGCTGGTTCGCAGCGTCACGACGTAGAGGCTGGCGATGCCGAGCAGGCCGACACCGAGCACGACGAGTGCCACGAGCGTCTCGACCATCGTGAAGCCGCGCGCCATCGCACGGCGACGAATCATGCGGTGGTGGGCCGTCATGGGCAGCTCGCTCCGATATCGCTCAACGCCCGCGTCACGTCCTCGAGAAGTCTCGTCACGCGAGCCCGGCCGGCAGGCTCAATGATCAGTGCGCGTGCGGTGGAGTTGTCGCCGACTCGTTTGTTTCCTCTCTCGTCGCAGAAAACCACGCGGTCCGTTGCGGTTCGACCCGGTGTCTTGTTCGAGAAGCCCGTCGCGGCAAAGCTCACGACGCCGTCGTTGTTGCTGACCGAGACCACGCCCGTGGGCACCGCCTTACGGTCGATGATTTCCTCGTCGGAGTCTCGCGCCCAGTTGTTGTTCTTATCTTCGAACACGATCCAGCCGCCGAACGGCCCGCCGCTGCACTTTGCGTCCTGAGCATCCGGATTCGCTGAGGCACACGCGGCGACGAAGGTCTGACGCTTGATTGCTTCCGAGCGCGCCACTTGTACGGATCGCAGCAAGTCGTTCGCTGCAGACGTGAGCCGGTTGTTGCGAATGAAGTCGCGCATGTTCGGCACGGCCACGGCCGCCAAGACCGCAGCGACAGCCAGCGTGAGCATCAGCTCCATGAGCGTGAAGCCACGTGCGCATCGTGAACGTAGGGGTCTAGTGCTCATGGCGCGGATCGTATGGACCGCGTGCACAGAGTGCTAAACCAGGCGACCAGCGGAGCGAATCGCGTGACGAGCGGTAGGCGAAAGGTGATTCTGTTAAACGCAGCGCGCAGTGGTCTCACGATTCGCGAGGCACAGGGAGCAGACTGTTCCGGCCAACCTCGTGCCCGAGTTGTGCCGCGCGACCGTGCATCGTGGATCTAAGAGGGAACCGGCCGGTCTTGCCCCAGTACTGGAGGGTGGTTATAAATACAGTTATCTGTCCAAAACAACAGGCTGGCTATGTCCGATCTCACTCCTCGTCAGCGCCAGATTCTGAAATTCATTCAGCAGTGCATCGCGGAGAACGGCATGCCTCCGACGCGTGCGGAGATTGCACAGAAATTCGGCTTCAAGTCGGCGAATGCAGCGGAAGAGCACCTGCGAGCGCTGCAACGAAAGGGCGTCATCGATCTCATCCCCGGCGCTTCGCGTGGCATTCAGCTCAAGGACTCGCTTCGCGAGCAGCTCGGTCTGCCTCTGATCGGACGGGTGGCGGCGGGTAAACCCATCCTTGCCGAGGAGCACATCGAAGGGCGCTATCAAATCGATCCGAAGATCTTTCAGCCCAAGGCGCACTACCTGCTCAAGGTGCGCGGCATGAGCATGAAAGACGCTGGAATTTTCGACGGCGATCTGGTTGCGGTCCATCGCACGCCTGAGGTGAGAAATCGGCAAATAGTGGTAGCGCGGCTCGACGACGAGGTCACGGTGAAACGCTACAAGCAGGAGGGACGCTTCGTGTGGCTCCTGCCCGAGAACGAAGAGTTCGAGCCGATCAAAGTCGACGTGCGAGAGCGTTCCCTGGTGATCGAGGGCGTCGTCGTAGGCGTTCTACGCCACGGAAAGTCGAAGGCGTTGCAATAGCGGCTGCGGGCTCGAGGATAGGGGTTACGCGCTCGGCGCGCACGGTGCCGTGCAATTCGCGCGTTGCGAACGACGCACAAGATCCTGCGACTGCCGGTGCCCTGGCCCGCTGCGCGGAAGGGGAATGGCTATCAGGAAATCGCGAGGGGCGCTGCAAGCCTACATTTCTAGGGCCTACAGCCTAGGAAGGTGGTGGAGGCGGCGGGAATCGAACCCGCGTCCGCGAGCACTACGCCTCAGGACACTACATGCTTAGCCCGTTCTTTGAGTCTCGCTGTGCGCTACCCGAAGGGCAGGGACGACGCACAGCCAGCTTCAGTACGTTTTGACAAGCCGACCTGAAGCGCACCGACTTGCGAGCTTGTGAGCGCGTCCCTCGAATCTGGGTGCACAAGCACACGCCAGGCGAGGGTCAGGCGGGATTAGGCCGCCAGAGCGTAGTTGTCTTCGTTGGCAACTATGAGTTTGTAAGCAGTTTAACGAGGCGCCTACACCTCGGCATGCACCTGAAGTTTCGCTACCCACGTCGAAACCGGTCGCCCCCAGGAGCAAGGCTTAGTGTAAGGGCACGCGCGCCAATAACAAGGGGCGTCAGAACGAGGATGGGTGAGGAGCCGAGTAAGGCGGTGCTCACTTGATCCCCTGCTTGAGCAGCCGCGATTTCTCACGTTGCCAATCGCGTTCTTTTGCGGTGGCGCGCTTGTCGTGTGCCTTCTTGCCCTTGGCCAGGCCGACGCGCAGCTTGACCTTCCCGTTCTTCCAGTACAGCTCGAGTGGCACGAGCGTGTAGCCGCGACGTTCCACCGCACCGATGAGGCGATTCAGCTCAGCGCGATGCAGAAGCAGCTTGCGGGTGCGCACCGGATCGGGCACCACGTGCGTCGACGCAGTGGCCAACGGCGAAATGTGCGCACCGAACAAGAAGGCTTCTCCGTCCTTGATGAAGACGTACGCCTCATTGATCTGCGCTCTGCCGGCGCGCAGACTCTTGACCTCCCAGCCCTGCAGCGCAAGGCCCGCCTCGTACGTCTCTTCGATGAAGTACTCGTAGCGAGCCCGGCGGTTCTCCGCAATTCTAGGGTTCGCGTCTGTTGGTTTTTTCTTGCTCATAAGAGGTGGCATTGTAGCCGCTGGCATGACCTGCGATGGGTTCCTTACACTTCGCGGCCATGCAGACGTTGAAGTACATCCATGCGTGAGCTCGCTCGAAGCGCGTTGGTGCCCTACACGCCGGCCCAGATGTTCGCGTTAGTAGCCGATCTCGAACGCTACCCTGAGTTCGTTCCCTGGGTCACGAGCGCCGAAGTGCTCGAGCGTGGTGAGGGTTACGTGGTCGGGCGTCTCGAGATGCACAGGAGTGGGGCTCGCGAGGCGTTTACCACGCGCAACGCGATGCATCCTCCTCATCGTATCGAGATGGAGCTCGTGGAAGGGCCATTCAGTGTGCTCTCGGGTGCTTGGACGTTCGAGGATATAGCCGGTCGAGGCTGCAAGGTGAGCCTCCAAATGCGCTTTCAGTTTTCGAACCCAGTGCTGGGGCTGCTGCTGTCGCGTTCCTTCGAGAAGAGCTGCAGTGAGCTCGTGGACGCATTCGTCGCACGTGCGCGAGAGATGTATGCGGCCCAATGAACCGATCAGCGTCAGCGTGGTATATGCCCTGCCGGAGCGACAGGTCGTGGTCGAGCTGACCGTGCCTGCAGGTGCCACCGTGGCTGAGGCGCTCGAGGCCTCAGGGCTTCGGCGACGCTTCCCAGAGCTCGGTGCTCCTGTGCGCTGCGCGATCTTTGGGCAGAGCGTTCCGCTGACTCAGTCGCTGCGAACGGGGGATCGAATCGAGGTGCTCCGCCCGTTGCGCATCGATCCTAAAGAGAGCCGCCGGCGCGCGGCGGCAGCGCAGCGAGCGCGCACGCGCTAGCCCGCACCGGCGGCGGGCAGCTCTCCGCTGTCTTGAGCCTCGGAGGCCGGTGTCGCCTCGCCGGCATCTTGGCTGCCGAGTCGCTCGACGCGTGCCACTCTGTCGTCCGCGTCGAAATGCACGACGAAGTGCTGCTTGATCGGCCGCTCCATGTGCTTGGTCTTGAAGTAGTAGTAATAGTCCCACCGGGATTGATGGAACGGGTCGGCGATCATCGGTGTGCCGAGCAGCGCTCGCACCTGCACCCGTGTCATGCCGGGGGTGACTCGGTCAACGTCCTTCTTTTCCAAGAAATTCCCCTGCATGATCGGAACTTGATGGACACAGCCACTGACGCCGATCGCAGTGGAAACCAACAGCAGCAGTGCAGCCGCCAAGGGGCAGGGTCGGTCAAGGAACGCCTTTCTCATCTCGGGCTCGTTCGCAGCCAGTTACGTCGTTCAGCCTGCCAGATGTCGGTGGCTGGCCAGTTCCGCGCATGTGGCCGATAATGGGAAAGTCGATGATACTGAAAAGCTGCTGTCCGAGCAGCGTGTCAAGACGGGGTGGCTCTCATGAAGACATCTGAAAGCGAAGATCTGCGCAAGGCTGGCCTCAAAGTCACGCTGCCCCGCCTCAAGATCCTCGAGATCCTCGGTACCGCCAAGCCTCGGCACATGAGCGCGGAGGACATTTACAAGCACTTGCTCGAATCACACGAAGACATCGGGCTCGCCACCGTGTACCGAGTGCTGACCCAGTTCGAAGCGGCCGGTCTGGTGAGTCGGCACCACTTCGAGGGCACTACGGCCGTCTTCGAGCTGAACGAGGGGGAGCATCACGACCACATCGTTTGTCTCGATTGCGGCAAGGTCGAGGAGTTTTTCGATCCGAGCATCGAGGAGCGCCAGCAGGCTATCGCGAGCAAGATGCAATTCGAACTCAAGGATCACTCGATGATCCTTTACGCACACTGTAAGAGGCAGAATTGCCCGTCGCGCAATGAGCCGAGCGCGCGTCGTCGCGCGTAGGGCTCATCGACGCGCGCGTTTTCGGCTGCCGGCGGCGGGCTGCCGCAACATCTCCGCTGCGTGCTCGCGAGCTTTTGATGTGATGTCCACGCCGCCCAGCATGCGCGCGATCTCCTCGACGCGCTCGTCGGGCGTGAGCTTGTGCAATGTCGTGCGCGTGGCCTTGCCGTCGGTGATCTTCGCCACCCGGATGTGTGCGTGCGCTTGGCTCGCGACCTGGGGTAGGTGGGTGACGCAAAGCACCTGCGTGCGCTCACCCAAGGCCCGCAGCTGACGGCCGACGATCTCCGCGACCGCCCCGCCGACGCCGGCATCGACTTCGTCGAATACCAGGCAGGGCAGACACGCATCCTGCACGCCGGCCACCTGAATCGCGAGACTGATGCGCGATAGCTCGCCGCCGGAGGCGACCTTCGCGAGCGGCTTGGGAGGCTGGCCTGGATTTGCGCTGACGCGAAACTCGATCTCGTCAGCGCCGGTGGGACCGCCCGCCTCGGGGCCGAGAGGCCGCACGTCGATCTCCAGCACGCCGCCGGGCATGCCGAGCGTTTGCATGAGCGCGGTGATCTTGGCTGACAACGCCTTCGCCGTTTCCTTGCGCGCTGCGGAAAGCTGCGCGCACGTCGTTGCGAAACGCTGCTGCGCTTCTGTCAGCGCCTTCTGCAGTGACTCCAGCGAGGCGTCCAGCCCTTCCAGCCGGGCGAGCTCTGCAGCGAGCTCCTGGCGCAGCTCGCAGAGGCGGGCGGGCTCGACGCGATGCTTGCGTGCGATCGACTCGGCGGCCGCGAGGCGCTGCTCGACCCATTCGTGGCGCGCCGGGTCGGTGTCGAGGCTCGCTTCGTATCGTTCCACTGCCTCGACGCCTTCGCGAAGCGCGATGAGACTTTCGTCGATCAGCCGCGCGATGTCGGCATAGCGTGGATCGAGGCTCTGCAGCGAGCGGGCAACCGACAGTGCACGTGCCAGGGTCTGCTCGGCGCTGACATCCTCCGCCTCGCGTAGTAACTGAACGATCTCTCGCGCTCCGGAAGCGAGCCTTTCGCGTTGCGCGAGCCGCGGACGTTCGAGGGCGAGCTCTTCGATCTCGCCTGGGCGCAAGTCGAGCGCATCGAGCTCGCTTAGGTGATACCGAAGCAACTCCAAGCGCGCCTCGCGATCGGACGCCGAAGCGGCTGCCCGCTCGTAATCCGCACGCAGCTTCGACACTGTCGACCACGTCTCTTTGACGAGCTCGAGGAGCCCAGCGTGATCTCCGCAGCGGTCGAGCAGCTCACGCTGCGCGGAACGCTTGACGAGCGACTGATACTCCATCTGCCCGTGCACATCGAGCAGCAGCTCTCCCAGTTGCCGCAACGATTGAATAGGCATGGCTTGACCATTGACGTAGGCCCGGCTGCGTCCGTCGACAGCGATCACGCGTCGTAGCAGGCACTCGCCTTCGTGCTCGATCGCCTGTTCAGCGAGCCAGGCGAGCGCGGCACCATTGCTCGTTACATCGAATGTGGCAGTGACTTCTGCGCGCTCGGCGCCATGGCGCACCACCTCGGCGCCGGCGCGCCCGCCGGTGGCAAGCAGTAACGCATCCACGACGATGGACTTGCCAGCACCTGTTTCGCCGGTGAGCACCGTGAGCCCGCCGTCGAGCTCGAGCTCCACAGAATCGATGATGGCTAGGTCGCGGATTTGAATATGCGTAAGCACGATGTCAATCCGTCGCTTCGGGGGACTGCGCGCGATCGCCGCGTCCCCAGTGTAGCTTCGAGCGCAGGATGCGGTAGTAGTCGTGGTCGCTCGGATGCAAGAGCGTGACGTGCGCTTCGGAGGGCGTGACGATGAGCCGGTCGCCGGGCGCCAATTCACCGATCGTCAATCCATCGCAGGTCACCTGGGCCTGCGTATCGGGTCGCTCGAGCAAGCGGACCTCGATCGTCGAGGTGCTGCGCACGACGATCGGCCTGTCCGAGAGCGTGTGCGGACAGATGGGCGCGAGCACAACCGCGTCGAGCTCTGGGTAGAGGATCGGGCCCCCGCACGAGAGCGCATACGCAGTCGAGCCGGTTGCGGTCGCGACGACGAGTCCGTCCCCCCCGTGCGTGTTGACGAACCGACCGTCTATCCAGGTCTCGAAGTCGAGCATGCGGCCGGTGCGCCACTTCATCATGACCACGTCGTTCAGCGCGTGGCAGCGCCGATCCGGCGCGCCGGGACGTTCGATCCGCGCGCACAGCATCGCGCGTCTGTCGCGCACGTACTGGCCCGCGAGCACCTCGTCCAAGCGCTGCGGCAGATCCGCTGGTCCGATATCTGCCAGGAAGCCAAGCCTGCCGCGGTTGACGCCGAGCACCGGCACTCCGTGCGGGGCCGCGAGCCGAGCTGCATGAAGCATCGTCCCGTCGCCGCCCACTGCAACCAGCAGGTCGACTTGTGCGGCGAGGTCCGTCTCCGGCACGCGCCGGACATCGGGGTCGTAGTCGAGAGAGGTGGCTTCGTCGACGAGCACTTCCTTGCCCCGTAGCCTCAGGTGCTTGGCAAGGGCCCTTAACGAGTCGACAACGCGGGCGTCGCGATCGTTGCCCACGACGGCGATGCGTTCGAACTTGTGTGGCGCCGGTGACATGGGAGGGGTTTTTAGCATGTTGAGGAGCGAGTCTGCGAACCCAAATAGAGGGGCAGGATAGGACGAACCGTCCGGGGCGCCGATGGTCTATAAAAGATGATTGAAGACAATGGCGGGGGGCGCCTGCAGAGGCGCGCTCTCCATACCCTTGCTTGACAGCTTTGTGCGCCGTGCTAGCTTCGTAGCAAAATAGAAACAGCACGAAAGCGCTTGTTTCATATGGGTTTGAGTCATCTCGTAGGTCGGCTGGTTGAGTAAGAGAGCAGACCGTGGTCGCGAACTCGATCGATACGACTGAAGAGTGCTTGAGCGAGCGCGCTCAGCAGCTGCTCAAGCTCCTTGTTGAGCACTATATCCGCGACGGGCAGCCGGTTGGCTCTCGTACGCTGTCGCGCGATATGGGCATGAAGCTGAGCGCCGCAACGATCCGTAACGTCATGGCCGATCTTGAAGAGCTCGGTTTCGTGTCCTCGCCTCATACGTCGGCGGGTCGCGTGCCGACAGACAAGGGCTACCGCTTCTTCGTCGACACCCTGCTCAAGTTCGAGCCGCTCGAAGAAGACAAGGTGGCGGAAATTCAAAGCCATCTGGAAGAGCATGCCGATGACCCGAAGGCGCTCGTTGCAGCCGCTTCGCAGCTGCTATCGAAGGTGACGCGGCTCGCCGGTCTCGTGACTTTGCCGCGCCAGAGCCATGCGGCGCTGACTCATATCGAGTTCCTGCCGCTTTCCGACAACCGGGTCCTCGCAGTGCTGGTCGTGAACGATCGCGAGGTTCAGAACCGGATTCTTCAGCTCGAACGATATTACAGCGCGGACGAGCTGCGCCGCGCCTCCAATTACCTCAATCAACAGTTCGCCGGCAAAGAGCTGAAGGCGGTGCGCGAGCACCTCCTGAACCAGCTCAAGGAAACGCGGGAACACCTCAATGAAACGATGCTCGACGCCATCCGGCTGGCGCAGCAAGCGGTCCGCCATACGCCCGACTCGGAGCGCATGGAATATGTCATCGCGGGCGAGACGAATCTCATGGAGTTCGCCGAGCTGTCGAACGTGGAGAAGCTCCGGCGTCTCTTCGAAGCCTTCACCCAGCAGCGCGACATCCTCCACTTGCTTGACCAAAGCCTGAAGGCCGAGGGCGTGCAGATCTTCATCGGCCAGGAATCCGGCTACAAGATCCTCGACGATTGCAGTGTCGTCACGGCGCCGTATACCCTGGATAAGGAAATCGTAGGGGTGCTTGGCGTGATCGGCCCGACCAGGATGGCGTACGAGCGGGTCATACCCATTGTCGACATTACCGCCAAGCTCCTGGGCGCTGCCTTGAATTCGCGCTCCTAGCCCGCAGTTCCGCGGAAAACCTGCCGGCGGCCGACGGCCCGGGCCGGCTTTTGCCTTTGCATCATCGGAGTCCCCTAAACCATGACCATGTCGAATGAGCACGACGTAGCAGAGGACCGACAACCGGCAGTCGATCGCAACGGAGCGAGCGATCAAGAGGCGTCAGCCCAAGATCAGGCTCGGGAGCAGGTCCAAGAGCAGGCACAGGGGCAGGCGCAAGATCAAGACGTGGAGTCGTTGCGGGCCGCGCTCGAGGCCGCCGAGGCGCGAGTGCACGAAACCCGCGACCTCTACCTGCGTGCGTTGGCCGAGGTCGAGAATGTGCGCAAGCGCGCGGCCCGCGAAATCGAGCAGGCGCACAAGTTCGCGGTGGAGCGCTTTGCGAACGACCTGATCGGGGTCCGAGATGCCCTCGAGCTCGGTCTGGCGAGCAACGCGGACGCCGATGCCCTTCGCGCCGGTACTGAGTCAACGCTCAGGCTGCTGACCAAGGCCTTCGAGAATGCCGGCTTGAACGAAGTCAATCCGCAAGGGGAGGCCTTCAATCCGGAGCTGCACGAGGCGATGATCGCTGAGCCCTCGAGCGAGCACGCGCCCAACACCGTGATAAAGGTCATTCAAAAAGGTTATGTGTTGAACGGACGACTTTTGCGTCCGGCTCGAGTGGTCGTTGCCAAGGAACCTTGAGCTCACCCGTGTCGAGGTCCGCGAGGGAGGAATGATCGGTGCGGACCGCGCACTTGAAACACCTTAACTGACCCACATAAAGACCGCCAATCAATCGCTGACGGCGAAATCGAAAATCTTCAATCTGGCTAACAAAGATTCCAGGAGTTACAGGCCATGAGCAGAGTCATCGGCATCGACCTCGGCACGACGAATTCGTGCGTCGCCATCATGGAAGGCGGCAAGCCGCGCGTCATCGAAAACAGCGAGGGTGATCGCACGACTCCTTCGATCGTCGCATTCACCAAGGACAACGAAGTGCTGGTCGGTCAACCCGCAAAGCGTCAGGCCGTCACGAACCCCCAGAACACGCTCTTCGCCGTCAAGCGACTGATTGGCCGTCGTTACGACGACGACGTCGTGCAGCGAGATATCGGCATGGTGCCGTACAAGATCATCAGAGCCGAGAATGGCGATGCCTGGGTCGAGGCGCAGGGTAAGCCGATGGCTCCGCCGGAGATCTCCGCGCGCGTGCTCATGAAGATGAAGAAGACGGCCGAAGACTACCTGGGCGAGAAAGTGACCGAGGCGGTGATCACCGTCCCCGCGTACTTCAACGATTCGCAGCGCCAGGCCACCAAGGACGCTGGCCGCATCGCTGGGCTCAATGTCAAGCGCATCATCAACGAGCCGACTGCAGCCGCGCTCGCATACGGGCTCGACAAGCAAGGGGGCGATCGCAAGATCGCGGTCTACGATCTGGGTGGCGGCACGTTTGATATCTCGATCATCGAGGTGGCCGACGTGGACGGCGAGCGCCAGTTCGAGGTACTCGCAACCAATGGCGACACGTTCCTCGGCGGTGAGGACTTCGACAAGCGCATCATCGACTATCTCGCCGACGAGTTCATGAAGGAGAGCGGCGTGGACGTCCGACGCGATCCGCTCGCCATGCAACGTCTGAAGGAAGCAGCCGAGAAGGCGAAGATCGAGCTCTCCTCGATTCAGCAGACAGAGATCAACCTGCCCTACATCACGGCCGACGCTTCAGGTCCGAAGCACCTCAACATCAAGCTTACGCGAGCGAAGCTCGAGTCGCTGGTGGAGGACCTCGTCCTCAAGACCATCGAGCCGTGTCGCATCGCGTTGAAAGACGCCGGTCTTTCCATCTCGGACATCTCCGAGGTCATCCTCGTCGGCGGTCAGACGCGCATGCCACTCGTGCAGAAGGCCGTGAGGGACTTCTTCGGCAAGGAGCCTCGCAAGGACGTCAACCCGGACGAAGCCGTGGCCGTGGGTGCCGCCATTCAGGCAGGCGTGCTGTCCGGTGAGGTCAAGGACGTGCTCTTGCTCGACGTGACGCCGCTGTCGCTCGGTATCGAGACGCTCGGCGGTGTCATGACCAAGCTGATCGAGAAGAATACGACCATCCCGACGAAGGCAACCCAAGTCTTCTCGACGGCCGAAGACAATCAGAGCGCGGTGACGATTCACGTGCTGCAAGGTGAGCGTCAGCGAGCTGCCGACAACAAATCGCTCGGCCAGTTCAATCTCGAGGGTATCCCGCCGGCGCCGCGCGGCGTTCCACAGATCGAGGTTACCTTCGACATCGACGCGAACGGTATTCTGAACGTGTCCGCGCGCGACAAGGCGACGGGCAAGGAGCAGAAGATCGTGATCAAGGCCTCGAGCGGTCTGTCGGAGGAGGAGATCCAGCGGATGATCAAGGACGCCGAGGCGCATGCCGAGGAGGATCGCAAGTTCCGCGAGCTCGTCGAGGCGCGCAACAAGGCGGATGCGCTCATCCACTCGAGCGAGAAGTCGCTCAAGGAGCTCGGCGAGAAGGTGTCGGCAACCGATCGCGCGAACATCGAGGCGGCGATCTCCGACTTGAAGCAGGCATTGAGCGGTGACGACAAAGATGTGATCGAGCGCAAGACCGACGCGCTGGCTAAAGCCGCAGCGGCGCTCGCGCAGCAAGCCTACTCGCAGCAGAGTGATACTGCAGGTGCGCAAGGCAGCGGTACCGGTGCACGCAGCCACGCGGGTAACGACGATGTAGTCGATGCTGAATTCGAAGAAGTAAACGACAAGAAGAAGGGCGCGTAAGCGCCTTTCTTCTGGGTCGTCGATAGCCGACGGTTGACTGTCGACGCTTGCGAAGCGCGCACCGCTTCTCGCGGCAGGCGAGCGGCGGTGCGTTAGTATCGGCGCCGGCCGGTGCGTCGCTATCGGCTGTCAACTGTCTGATTGGTTACCGTGGCTCAGATGTCCAAACGGGATTACTACAAAGTGCTCGGCGTCTCGCGGACGGCGACCGAGGCCGAGATTAAGAAGGCCTATCGTCGTTTGGCGATGAAGTATCACCCTGATCGCAATCCGAACGATCAGGAAGCCGAGGAGAAGTTCAAGGAGGCAAAGGAAGCCTACGAAGTTCTCACCGACCCGCAGCGACGAGCGATTTACGATCAGTACGGTCACGAGGGTCTCGACGCACGGAGCGGAGTGGGAGGCTTCAGCGCCGCCGATGCCTTCAACGACATTTTCGGAGATGTCTTCGGGGACATCTTCGGCGCCGGACGTCGTGGCGGCGGTCGTCAAGTCTATCGAGGGGCCGATCTGCGCTATGAGCTCGAGCTCGACCTCGAGCAAGCCGTATTCGGGCACACCGCGACTGTGGAGTTCACGACGCTCGTCGAATGCGAGCCGTGCAAGGGCACCGGCGCGGCACCTGGCTCCAAGACGATCACCTGCGAGACCTGTAACGGCGTCGGGCAGGTACGCATCCAGCAAGGCTTCTTTGCGATTCAGCAGACCTGTCCGCGCTGCAAGGGGCGAGGTCAGACGATCAGCCAGCCCTGCGACACGTGTTTGGGGCAGGGAAGGGTGCGCAAGAAGAAGACGCTCAACGTCAAGGTGCCACCCGGTGTCGATACGGGCGATCGGATTCGCTTGGCCGGAGAAGGAGAGGCGGGTCGCAACGGCGGGCCGCCGGGCGATCTCTACGTCGAGATCCGAGTGCGCGAGCACCCGATCTTCGAGCGCGATGGCAGCCATCTTTCCTGCGAAGTGCCAATCAGCTTTGCGACGGCCGCGCTCGGCGGCACGGTCGAGGTGCCGACGCTCGGTGGCACTGTTGAGCTCAAAGTACCGCCCGAGACGCAGTCGGGTCGCATTTTCAGGTTACGCGAAAAAGGCGTGAAGCCGGTGCGTGGCGGGCCGCCCGGTGACCTGTTCTGCCGCATCGTGGTCGAAACGCCAGTCAACTTGACCGAGGAACAGAAGGAACTGCTACGCCGCTTCGATGAGTCGCTTCGCAACAGCAAGCGTAAGCACAGCCCGCGCGAGAGCTCATGGCTCGATGGCGTGAAGCGCTTCTTCGAGGCCATCCGTAGCTGAGGAGCGGCGTCCGGCGTCGCGGCGCCGGCGTTTGGCGTGGCGTTGGGCGCGCTCTATCATCCCACTCGCGGCAGTTTGCCGCGTATCAGCAAAGACTTTGGAGCATGCACAATCCTTTGCCCGTTGCCGTGTTCGGCATCAGTGGACGCATGGGCAGGGCGCTCATCGAGGCGATCGAGGAGTCGGGCGATACCGTGCTCGCCGGGGCGTGCGCATCCGCACAAAGCCCGTGGCGCGGACGGAGCGTCCAGGAGCTCGGCGCACGTTCGAGGGTCCTTGTCGCCGCAGGTCCCGAGGGCGCGTTGGAAGGCGCGTCGGTCGCGATCGATTTCAGTCTGCCGGAGGCTACGCTCGGAAACGTCCGTGCCTGCGTCGTGCGCGGCCTCCCCATGGTCATCGGGACGACCGGTCATGCGAGTGACACGCTTGCGGCGATCGAGCAAGCTTCCAAGACAGTGCCCATCGTGATGGCGCCCAACATGAGCCTTGGAGTCAATCTATTGCTGAAGCTCGTCGAGCTGACGGCGCGACTGCTCGACGAGGCCTACGACATCGAGGTGTTCGAGGCGCATCATCGCAACAAGAAGGATGCACCGTCCGGCACGGCGTTGGCGCTCGGGCGGGCCGCCGCGCGCGGGCGCGGCGCGAGCTTGGAAGAGCTGGCGGAGCACGACCGACACGGAAGCCACGTCCCGCGACGCAAGGGCGCGATCGGCTTCTCGGTGTTCCGAGGCGGAGACGTCGTGGGCGACCACACCGTGACCTTCGCGGGTATCGGCGAGCGCATCGAGCTGACCCACCGCGCGAGCGATCGGTTGGCTTTTGCACGTGGCGCAATCCGGGCGGCGCATTGGCTCGTTGGCCAGCGACCGGGGCTATACTCGATGCAGGACGTATTGGGGCTCGGCACACTCGCATGGTGATGCCCCAATTCGTACTTCCATCGAATTGGTCACTCGCGTAGACTCGCGACCCTCAGCACGCGGTGAAATTTTGTTTGAGCGGGATCGGCCGAAGCGCCCATCTCGCCGTCCGCATGCGTGTCTGAAACGACTGACATACGAGGATTTCCGTGACGACACCCGCTGTACTTGCCTTGGAAGACGGTACGGTCTTTCACGGGCGGTCTATTGGTGCAAAGGGCAACACGACCGGCGAGGTGGTTTTCAACACTGCAATGACGGGCTATCAGGAGATCCTGACGGACCCTTCATATTGCAAGCAAATCGTCACGCTCACTTACCCTCACATCGGCAACACGGGCGCAAATCCCGAAGATCTCGAAGCAGGTGCCGTTTACGCGGCGGGTCTCGTGATTCGTGATCTGCCGGTCACGTACTCGAGCTGGCGCGCCGTGGAGTCGCTCGAGAGCTTCCTCAAGCGAGGCAAGGTCGTCGCGATCGCCGATATCGATACTCGCAAGCTCACGCGCATTCTGCGCGAGAAGGGCTCGCTGGCCGGCTGCATCATGACCGGCGACAAGGTGGACGCGAACGCAGCGATTCACGCGGCTCGTCGCTTTCCGGGCCTCAAAGGAATGGACCTGGCGAAGGTTGTGTCGACCAAGCGCCCCTATCAATGGAACGAAGGCACGAACTGGGCACTGGAAACAGGGCCCAAGCCACGTCCGGGACAGCGTCTGCACGTCGTCGCGTACGACTTTGGCATCAAGCGCAATATCTTGCGACGCCTCGCGGACTATGGTTGTCGGATCACCGTCGTGCCGGCGCAGACGCCGGCCGAAGACGTGCTGGCGATGAATCCAGACGGCATCTTTCTCTCGAACGGTCCGGGTGATCCGGAGCCGTGCACCTATGCCATCGAGGCGATCAAGACCTTCCTTGAGACAGACATTCCGATCTTCGGCATCTGCCTCGGTTATCAGCTCCTGGGTCTCGCGAGCGGCGCCAAGTCCGTGAAGATGAAGTTCGGCCACCATGGTGCCAACCATCCGGTGCTGGAGCTTGCAACCGGACGGGTGCTGATTTCGAGCCAGAACCATGGTTTCGCAGTGGACGAGTCTACGCTCGGACCCAATCTGCGTGTGACGCACAAGTCTCTATTCGACGGCACGCTGCAGGGGATCGAACGTACCGATCGTCCGGCCTTCGGTTTCCAAGGGCATCCGGAGGCGAGCCCCGGTCCTCACGACGTCGATCAGCTCTTCGGTCGCTTCATCGCGTTGATGCACGAACGGCTGAGCGCGCAGAACGCAGGCCGCGAAGTCGCCAAGCGCGCCGCGGCCGACCGTTAGAGTCGTCGCGCCCGCCTCGCCGAGGAGGCGAATCCTCGCACACCCAACAAGTATCGATTGACGCTCGACTTGCGCGGCAAGTCGAGCGAGGCTGAGCGGAAAAAACAAGATGCCGAAAAGAACCGACATCAAGAGCGTACTCATCATCGGTGCGGGTCCGATCGTTATCGGACAGGCGTGCGAGTTCGATTATTCGGGTGCTCAGGCCTGTAAGGCCCTCAAAGAAGAGGGCTATCGCGTCATTCTCGTCAACTCGAACCCCGCCACGATCATGACCGACCCGGACACGGCGGATGCGGTTTATATCGAACCGATCGATTGGCGTACGGTCGAGCGCATCATCGAGAAGGAGCGACCTGACGCGTTGTTGCCGACGATGGGTGGGCAGACGGCGCTAAATTGTGCGCTCGACCTGGTGCGCGAGGGTGTGCTCGACAAGTACGGTGTCGAGCTCATCGCCGCTTCACGCGATGCGATCGACATGGCGGAGGATCGCGAGCGTTTTCGTGATGCGATGCGCGAGATCGGGCTCGAATGCCCGCGCTCGGGTATCGCGCACAGCATGGAAGAGGCCTACGCCGTGCAGGCGGAGATCGGCTTTCCGACGGTCGTGCGGCCTTCCTTCACGCTCGGCGGAACGGGAGGTGGTATCGCATACAACCGGGAGGAGTTCGAAGAGATCGTCGCGCGCGGGCTCGAAGCATCGCCGACGAGCGAGGTGCTGCTCGAGGAAGCGGTGCTCGGTTGGAAAGAGTACGAGATGGAGGTCGTGCGCGATCGCAACGACAACTGCATCATCGTCTGCTCGATTGAGAACGTCGATCCGATGGGTGTGCATACCGGCGATTCGATCACGGTCGCGCCGGCGCAGACGCTCACGGACAAGGAATATCAACGCATGCGCGCCGCCGCCATCGCGGTGCTGCGCAAAGTCGGCGTCGAGTGCGGCGGGTCCAACGTGCAGTTCGCTCTCAATCCCAGCAATGGCCGCATGCTGGTGATCGAGATGAATCCGCGCGTGTCGCGCTCGTCCGCGCTCGCTTCGAAAGCCACTGGCTTCCCGATCGCGAAGATCGCCGCGAAGCTCGCGGTCGGCTACACACTCGATGAGCTCAAGAACGACATCACGGGCGGTGCGACACCGGCCTCCTTCGAGCCGACGATCGATTACGTCGTGACGAAAGTGCCGCGATTCACGTTCGAGAAATTCCCCGGCTCGAACGACCGACTGACGACGCAGATGAAATCTGTCGGCGAGGTCATGGCGATCGGCCGCACGTTCCAAGAGTCATTGCAGAAGGCCTTGCGCAGCCTGGAAATCGGCGTCGACGGGCTCGATCCGATGCTGACCTTGCCGCTCACGGAGGAAGATCAGCGGCGCTTGCGCGAGGAGTTGCTGGTGCCAGGGCCGCATCGCATCTGGTATGTCGCCGACGCCTTCAGGGCCGGCATGCCGTTCGAGGAAGTGTACGCTCTCAGCCGCATCGATCGCTGGTTCCTTGCGCAGATCCAGGACTTGGTCCGCGAGGAACAGAAGCTTCAGGCCGAAGGCTTGGCCGGCTTCGATCGCGACCGCATGCGCACGCTCAAGCGCAAGGGTTTCTCCGACCGGCGCATAGCCAAGCTCCTCGGGGTCGACGAGGCAAGCGTGCGTCGACGCCGGCACACGATGGGCATTCGGCCGGTCTACAAGCGGGTCGATACGTGCGCTGCCGAGTTCGCGACCTCGACGGCTTACATGTATTCGACGTACGACGAGGAGTGCGAGGCCGAGCCAACTGAGCGCAAGAAGATCATGATCTTGGGCGGCGGCCCGAATCGCATCGGACAAGGCATCGAGTTCGACTACTGCTGCGTCCATGCTGCGCTCGCGCTGCGCGAGGCAGGCTACGAGACGATCATGGTGAACTGCAATCCAGAAACCGTCTCGACCGACTATGACATTTCCGATCGACTGTATTTCGAGCCCCTGACGTTCGAAGACGTCATGGAGATCATCGAGAAGGAAAAGCCGACGGGCGTGATCGTGCAGTATGGCGGACAGACGCCCCTCAAGCTGTGTCGCGCGCTGGAACGTGCGGGGGCACCCATCATCGGCACATCGCCGGAGTCGATCGACATCGCAGAGGACCGAGAACGCTTCCAGAAGCTGGTGGACGCGCTATCACTGAAACAGCCTCCGAATTGCACCGCGCGCACCGAGGAGGAAGCGATTGCGATGGCACGCGAAGTAGGTTTTCCCCTCGTGGTTCGTCCTTCGTACGTCCTCGGTGGTCGTGCGATGGAGGTGGTGTTCAACGAAGACGATCTGCGTGCCTACATGGCGGACGCAGTGAAGGTCTCGAACGACAGCCCGGTGCTGCTCGATCGGTTCCTGGATCTTGCGATCGAGGTCGATGTTGATGCGATCTGCGATGGTGAGGACGTCTACATTGGCGGGATCATGGAGCACATCGAGCAGGCCGGCGTGCACTCAGGTGACTCTGGTTGCTCGCTGCCGCCGAACAGTCTGAGCGCAGAGACGCAGGAGGAGATCAAGGAACAGACCCGCAAGCTCGCGCGTGCTCTGAACGTAGTCGGGCTGATGAACGTTCAGTTCGCGATCCAGAACGGCATTGTCTACGTGCTGGAGGTCAATCCGCGGGCTTCTCGCACGGTGCCCTTCGTTTCGAAGGCGACTGGCGTGCCGCTTGCAAAGATGGCGGCTCGTGTCATGGTTGGCGCGAAGCTGAAGAACCTCGGCTTGGTGCGCGAGCGTGTGCCGAAGTTCTTTGCGGTGAAAGAATCGGTGTTCCCATTCTCGAAGTTTCCGGAAGCCGACCCGATACTCGGCCCAGAGATGAAATCGACGGGTGAAGTGATGGGAACGGGTCGCTCCTTCGGCGAGGCTTACGCGAAAGCCCAGCTCGCCTCGGGTGTGACTTTGCCGTCGCGCGGCGTGTGCCTTCTGAGCGTGCGCGATCGCGACAAACCGGCAGCTGTGAAACTCGCGCAGCGGCTGATCGAGCAAGGCTTCGAGATCGTGGCGACCTCGGGCACGGCTGCGGCGCTTACCGCCGCGGGGATTCCGTGCCGGAGGGTAAACAAAGTCCGCGAAGGCCGTCCGCATATCGTGGACATGATCAAGAATCACGAGATCTCGCTCATTGTGAATACGACTGAAGGTAAGCAGGCGATTTTCGAATCGCGTTCCATTCGGCGCGAAGCGGTACACAAGAAGGTGACGTACTACACTACGATTGCGGCCGGCCTTGCGACCTGCGAGGCGATTGCTCATATGAACGAGGTGGACGTTAATCGCTTGCAAGATCTTCATCGAGAAATTGCGTCATGAGCATGAGAAGATCGCCGTTGACCCTGAAGGGGGCAGAGCGTCTACGTAACGAGCTGAAGAAGCTGAAGACAGAGGATCGCCCACGGGTGATCCAAGCCATTGCCGAAGCGCGCAGCCATGGAGATCTGAGCGAGAACGCCGAATACCACGCTGCGCGGGAGCAGCAGAGCTTCATCGAAGGGCGCATCAAAGACATCGAAGCGCACCTTTCCAACTCCGAGATCATCGATGTGTCACGCCTATCTGCCGGCGGCAAGGTCGTGTTCGGCGCGACAGTCGATCTAGAGGATCAAGAAGACGGCTCGAGGGT
The DNA here is from genome assembly GCA_017577615.1 of Gammaproteobacteria bacterium. Taxonomy (GTDB): domain Bacteria; phylum Pseudomonadota; class Gammaproteobacteria; order Steroidobacterales; family Steroidobacteraceae; genus Steroidobacter. The sequence continues at coordinate 226,511 of PKRE01000002.1, forward strand.
GGTCTACCAGATCGTCGGAGACATCGAAGCCGACATCAAAGCCGGACTGATTTCGATTTCCTCTCCCATCGCACGTGCGCTGGTCGGCAAGTCGGAAGGCGACATCGTGGAAGTGGTGGCGCCGAACGGCAGACGCTCATACGAAATCGTCGCCGTGCGATACGAGTGAGGGTGCGCTGCGTACCCAGCGCTTACGGGGCCAATCGGTGTTGCGTCAACTAGCCCATGTCCTGCTCACGCTATGGGCCGGCGGACTGTGGACGACATGCGGCGTCGTCGCGCCCACCCTGTTCGCCGTGCTCGGACAGCAGACCGCAGGCTCGGTGGTCGGGCACTTCTTTGGCATCGCCGCATGGGCGGGTCTATTGATCGGATTGGTGCTGTTCGCGCTAACGCGCACGCCAACATGGGCTGCGCACCGGTCGCTCGGCCCTCTGATCCTCGTCAGCGCCGCGGCACCGATGGTCAGCGAGCTGGCGCTCGGCCCCATGATGCGTCAGGCGCGAATGGCGGGTGACCTGCAGACGTTCGCCATCCTGCACAGCATTGGCGGGCTACTTTTTTTGGCCGCCTGCGTGGGTACGCTCGTGCTCGTGTGGAAGGTCAATCGGGCAGCATGATGCGCGGCTGGTCGTTGCGTGGCCGGTAGAAGACGGCCACATTGCCGATACGATGGACCAACACGGCACCCGTCTGTGCTGCGAGATGGGCAAAGATCCGGTCTCGTTCCTCACGATCCCCGACTCGTGCCTTGACTTTGACGAGCTCGTGGGCCTGTAGCGCGCCATCGAGCTCCCTGGCGACCGCCGCAGAGCCGCCGGCCTGACCAATGAGCACGATAGGATTGCGGTGGTGAGCGAGCCCGCGAAGATATTTTCTTTGTTTTTCAGTAAGTTGCATGGAGGAGATGGAGAATCGATGGAGCGCCGTGCTCCACGGCAGCCGAAGAGACGACGATGGCTAAACGTACCAAATCGAGCCGGCGCTGGTTACAGGAACATGAACGGGATATCTATGTCAAACGTGCTCGCGAGGCAGGGTATCGATCGCGCGCCGTGTTCAAGCTAGAGGAGATTCAACGGACCGATCGCATTATCCGCCCCGGCATGACAGTCGTGGACCTTGGCGCCGCACCGGGCGGATGGAGTCAGCTGGCCTCCAGGATTCTGGGCGGCAACGGGCGGGTCATCGCGCTCGACGTGCTATCAATGGATGAGCTACCGGGAGTTGAGTTCATTCAGGGCGACTTCACGAGCGAGGAAGTCCTGCGCCAGCTCGAAACGGCGTTGGGCGGCGAGCCCGTGCAGCTGGTTATGTCTGATATGGCGCCAAATATGTCTGGTATCCCGGAAGTGGACCACGACCGGTCCATGTATCTCGTTGAATTGGCGTTGGATTTTGCCAAAATGCACCTAGCGCGCGGAGGGAGCTTCCTCGTGAAAGTGTTCCAGGGGCGGGGCTTTCAACCGTATCTGCTCGACCTGCGTAAGGCGTTCAAGAGCGTCAAGGTATGTAAGCCGCAGGCCTCGCGTCAGCGAAGCACCGAGATCTACTTGTTAGGGCGGGATTTCGTTGGCTAGGTTAAGTCCGGTGCGTTCCGTGGCAGCCCGTTTCACGAGGGCACACCCTGTATTTCCCGGTGGCGCTGCTGGCCTACCTTGTAGTACTGTCGATCGCAATGTGCGACCAACTTTCTCTTGCTCGATGCCTTTAATCCTATCGGCATCTCCCCCACTTACGCCATAGTTGAAGTCGCCGAGTTGTCGAGGATTCGAACTTGAATGACCTAGCAAAGAACATCGTGCTCTGGATCGTGATCGCTGTCGTGGTCGCGACGGTCGTCAGCAACTTCAGCACGCGAGCCGGAGCACCTCAGGAAATGGCCTATTCCACCTTCCTCGAGCAGGTGAAGAATGGTGGCGTTGCCGAAGTCGTCTTCAAAGGCAACGTGCTCAGGGGGGTGCGCACGAACGGCGAGCAGTTCACGGTCTACAACCCAGAGACCGACAATTCTGAACTGATCGGCACCTTGCTCGATGCGCGCGTGAAGTTCAGCGCTGCGCCACCCGAGCGGCAGTCGTTCTTGATGCAGCTGTTCATTTCCTCGTTCCCGATCCTGTTGCTGATTGCCGTATGGGTCTACTTCATGCGGCAGATGCAAGGGGGCGCAGGCGGTCGTGGAGCGATGTCCTTCGGAAAGAGTCGAGCGCGGCTCCTCGGTGAGGATCAGGTGCAAGTCACGTTCGCCGATGTGGCAGGCGTCGATGAGGCGAAGGAAGAAGTCGTCGAGATCGTCGAGTTCCTGAAGGACCCCGGCAAGTTTCAACGCTTGGGCGGCAAGATCCCGCGGGGTGTCTTGATGGTGGGCTCGCCCGGCACGGGTAAGACTCTGCTGGCGCGCGCGATCGCGGGCGAAGCGAAAGTGCCGTTCTTCACGATCTCCGGCTCGGATTTCGTCGAAATGTTCGTCGGTGTCGGTGCCTCTCGCGTACGCGACATGTTCGAACAGGCGAAAAAGCACGCGCCATGCATCATCTTCATCGACGAGATCGATGCAGTCGGTCGCCATCGCGGTGCCGGGCTCGGCGGCGGCCATGATGAGCGCGAGCAGACGCTCAACCAGCTGCTCGTCGAGATGGACGGCTTCGAAGGCACGGAAGGCGTGATCGTGATCGCCGCGACCAACCGGCCTGACGTGCTCGATCCGGCGCTGCTGCGCCCTGGACGTTTCGATCGTCAAGTCGTCGTGCCACTACCCGACGTGCGTGGGCGTGAGCAAATCCTGAAGGTCCACATGCGCAAGCTGCCGCTCGCCGAGGACGTCAAGCCGGCGATCATCGCGCGCGGCACGCCGGGCTTCTCGGGCGCGGATCTCGCCAATCTCGTGAACGAAGCTGCGCTGTTCGCCGCGCGAGCGAACCGCCGTGTCGTGAGCATGGAAGAGTTCGAGCGCGCCAAGGACAAGATCATGATGGGCGTTGAACGACGCTCCATGGTCATGGACGAACAGGAAAAGCGTCTGACTGCTTACCACGAAGCCGGTCACGCCATCGTCGGCTTGTCCGTTCCTGAGCATGATCCGGTGTACAAGGTCACGATCATTCCGCGCGGGCGAGCGCTCGGCGTGACGATGTTCTTGCCAGAGACGGATCGCTACAGCACCAGCAAGCGCCGCCTCGAAAGCCGCATCACCACCTTGTTCGGCGGGCGCGTCGCGGAAGAGATGATCTTCGGACCGGATTCGGTCACGACCGGTGCGGCGAACGACATCGAGCGCGCCACTGAGATCGCGCGCAACATGGTCACGCGGTGGGGGCTCTCCGACCGTTTGGGACCGCTCACGTATTCCGAGGAGTCCGGAGAGGTGTTCCTCGGTCGCACGGTGACGCAACACAAGCAAGTATCGGACGTGACTGCTCACGCGATCGATGAAGAGGTGCGCCGCCTGATTGATACCAACTATCAACGCGCCAAGACCATCCTGCAGAACAACCTCGACAAGCTGCACAAGATGGCCGAGGCCTTGATGAAGTACGAGACGATCGACGAGGCTCAGATCAAGGACATCATGGAAGGTCGCGACCCACGACCTCCTGCGGGCTGGGACGATACGGCGTCCCCGAACACCGGCGAGGGACGATCGCGTGAGCGTGAGGCTGCGGAAACTCCGATCGGCAAACCGGCGAGCCAGCACTGATCGACCAACGGTGGTCGGCGGACGGACCGTAGCAGTTGCGCACATTCGATCCCGCGCTAGAGAATGCCGGCCTTTGGCCGGCATTCTCTTGTCATTATGGTTCCGAGCCCGTCCATGCTCCGCTGCGCTTCTTGTTGGCTCGACCTGTCACAACCCGTTGTCATGGGGGTGCTGAACGTCACCCCGGATTCGTTCTCTGACGGCGGACAGTTTCAGCGGCTGGATGAAGCCGTTCGGCGCGCGCTCGAAATGGTGGAGGAGGGGGCGCGCATCATCGACGTAGGAGGGGAGTCCACTCGCCCAGGTGCCGAGCCTGTCTCCGAGGACGAGGAGCTGCGGCGCGTCATTCCCGTCATCGAGGCGCTTGCGCCGCGAATCGAGGTGCCGATCTCGATTGACACCAGCAAACCGCGGGTGATGGCCGAGGCGGTCAACGCCGGCGCGCAGATCATCAACGATGTCTACGCGCTGCGTGCGCCGGGTGCGTTAGAGACGGCCCGTGAAACCGGCGCGGCAGTGTGCCTCATGCACATGAAGGGCGAACCGCGCACGATGCAGCTCGATCCGCAGTATGACGACGTCGTTGCGGAAGTCACCGCGTTCTTCGCAGAACGTGTCAGCGCTTGCATCGAAGCCGGCATCACGTCGGATCGTCTCGTTCTTGATCCAGGTATCGGATTCGGTAAGCAACTTCAGCATAATTTGGCGCTTCTTGCGGCCATCCCAGCGCTCTCGGTGCAAAGGCTGCCGCTCCTGATCGGTGTGTCTCGTAAGTCGATGTTTGGGGCCCTCCTCGGTCGGCCGGTTCATGAGCGCCTGGCCGGCGCGCTGGCGGTGACCGTGGCCGCCGTGCTCGCTGGGGCGAAGATCGTGCGCACGCACGACGTGCGTGCAACCGTCGACGCTGTGAAGGTGGCGGTAGCGCTCAAGAACGCGGGGTATGGCATTCCAATGAGCGGAGATTCAGGCAGTGGGGCGTAAGTACTTCGGTACCGACGGCGTGCGTGGACGAGTGGGCGAGCATCCACTGACGGTCGAGTTCGCGTTGCGACTCGCAAGCGCCGCAGCGCGCGTCCTGGCTCCGAACGGCGGCACCGTCCTCGTTGGCAAGGACACGCGGCTCTCCGGTTATATGTTCGAATCGGCGCTAGAAGCGGGTTTCGTTGCTGCCGGCGTCAACGTCATGCTGATCGGACCGCTGCCGACGCCGGGCATCGCCTACATGACGAAGCATTTCGGTTGTGACTTTGGCGTCGTCATCAGCGCGTCCCACAACCTCTATGAAGACAACGGCATCAAGTTCTTTGACCGGAACGGCGGCAAGTTGTCTGACGAGGTGGAGGCGCAGATCGAGCAGTTCCTGGACGAGCCGCCCGTGACGAGAAGTTCCGGTCAGCTCGGTCGTGCCGTGCGCGTAGACAAGTCGCGCGTGAAGTACCAAGAGTTTTGCATGTCCACCGTTCCGGGGCTCGATTTGACGGGATACAAGCTCGTGATCGATTGCGCGAACGGAGCCGGTTACAAAGTGGGTCCACGCATCCTGGCCGATTTGGGTGCCGAGATCGTGCCGATCGGTTGCTCGCCGAACGGACGCAACATCAATCTGAATTGCGGCTCCACGGCGCCAGAGCTGGCGCAGCTGACGGTGCCGGGTGTGCGTGCACACGCTGGTATCACGCTCGACGGCGACGGCGATCGCTTGCTGATGGTCGATCACTTGGGCCGATTGGTCGACGGCGATCAGCTGCTCTATATCATCGCGCGGGCACGGCAACAGCAAGGCACGCTGGTCGGCCCCGTCGTTGGGACAGTGATGAGCAACCTTGGTCTGGAGCACGCGCTGGCGAAGGAAGGCATCCGTTTCGAGCGGGCAAAGGTGGGAGATCGCTATGTGCTCGAGAAGCTGCGCCAGACAGGTGGCGTGCTCGGTGGAGAGACGTCCGGCCATCTGTTGTGCCTCGACCGGACGACCACAGGCGATGCCTTGATCAGCGCATTGCAAGTGCTGGCCATCATGAAACAGACCGGCTGCAGCTTGGCTGAGCTGGCTGCGCCTATGCGCAAGTATCCACAGGTGCTCGAGAACGTCCGTGTGGCTCGCAAGATCGATCCGGATTCTTCTCCTGCCATTCGTGATGCGGTGGCAGAGGCAGAGCGCAGGCTCGGCGATGCAGGTCGGATCGTGCTGCGCGCCTCGGGCACGGAGCCCGTCATTCGCGTCATGGTGGAGGGAATGGATGCGCAACTGATCCGCGAGGTGGCCGCGCATCTCGCGGAAGTTGTCGCGGCGGCAGCGGCGCAGGCTGCATGAGCGGGCTTTTCGTCCGGATGACGTTTGTATCCGTTGCTTTCCGGCGGGTGCACCGCTAAGCTGCGCGCCCTTCGCAGGGCGAAGCGGGCCAAGGTTGGTAGGCTTTGTGGGTGAGGATTCTCGATGCGTCGACCGCTCGTCGCAGGTAACTGGAAAATGCATGGCTCGCGCGCCGAGAACGCGGAGCTGATCGACGGTTTGCTGCAGAATCTGCCGGCGCAGACGGTCGCCGAGATCGCGGTGTGCCCGCCGTACGTCTATCTGTGGGAGGTCGGGCGATTGCTGAAGTCCTCGCCGGTCGCCCTTGGCGCGCAGTCGGTATGCGCGGAGCAGGTGGGAGCGTTCACCGGCGAGGTTTCGGCGAGCATGTTGCGCGATGTGGGCTGCACGTACGTCATCGTGGGTCACTCGGAACGCCGAACGCTTTACCACGAGGACGACGCGCTGGTTGCTCGCAAGTTCCTGGCAGCGCAGTCGCAGAGCCTGGTGCCGATCTTGTGCGTCGGCGAGACGCTCGAGGAACGGGAACGCGGCCAGACCAAGACTGTCGTCACGCGACAATTGACCGCTGTGCTCGACGTCGCAGGCGTGGCCGCCTTTGCAAATGCGGTGATCGCGTACGAGCCCGTGTGGGCGATCGGCACCGGCAAGACGGCTACACCGGAGCAGGCGCAGGAAGTGCACGCGCACATTCGCGCGGAAGTTGCCAAGCATGATGCTAAAATTGCCGGGGAGCTTCGGATCCTTTATGGCGGCAGCGTGAAGGCTGCGAATGCGCGCGAGATTTTCGCCATGCCGGATGTCGACGGTGGCCTGATTGGCGGCGCGTCCCTGAAGGCAGACGAATTCTTGAAGATCTGCGAGGCGGCGCAAGTTCAGTAAGGCGACCGGAGCTGCCCGTACATAGAGATGAGCTGGTTACACACCACAACGGTCATTGTGCACGTTCTCCTCGCAGCGGCGATCGTTGGGCTCGTGCTGCTGCAACGAGGGCGCGGCGCGGATGCGGGAGCAGGCTTCGGGGCTGGCGCATCCGGGACCGTCTTTGGCGCGCGTGGATCGGCTTCATTCTTGTCGCGAACGACTGCGACGTTGGCAGCGCTTTTTATCGTGACGAGCTTGACGCTCGCCTATCTCGACGGGCGCAGCCCCTCTAGCGCGCCGTCGAGCGTAGTCGACCGCGTGCAACGTCCAGCGCAGTCAGGCGCCGAAGGGGTGCTGCCGCTGCCGCAGGAGCGCGCCGATGCGCCGGCGGACGATCTGCCGACGCCGACCGAACAGGAGCAGAACTAAGTCTTTCGCTCTGGAGGGTCGAGCCACAGAGCGAATCGATGAGAATGGCATGCCACGGCCTTCTCACCTCGAGTTCTCGAGTGCGGATGTGGTGGAACTGGTAGACACGCTACTTTGAGGGGGTAGTGGGGCAACCCGTGTCGGTTCGAGTCCGACCATCCGCACCAATCCTTTACCGACCGCTTCCGACCATACTGCGTCAATACAACCCCTCGTAACCTTCCCGGGAAGCTTTGGCGCAGCTCATGCTCAGCGATCGTTGTAGGAGACTCGATCCTGTGACCTGTGCATGCGGCTGCCAATTCGGCTGCGTTCGCGTAACGCGTAGGCAGCCTGGTGCGATTTACGCGTTACCGACTCGCGACGTCCTGATACAATGCGCGCCCGCTGGCGCTCAGTCGCACGATCCCGACGACGACGGTCACCTCTCGCTACGATGCGAGTAGGAGGCGAGTGCGCCAATCGCTCGCTCGATGCGAGCACCGAGAGTGGTGGCACGTTCAGAGGTTCACCGGTCGATGTTGGAGAATTACGCACCCATCTTGATTTTCATCGGTGTGGCAGCCGTGCTTGGCTCGGTGCTCATCGGACTCGGTTTTCTGTTCGGGCCGCGTCGCCCTGACAAGGAGAAGCTCTCCGCGTACGAGTGCGGCTTCGAGGCATTCTCTGATTCGCGCGCGCGTTTCGACGTTCGTTATTACCTCGTGGCGATTCTCTTTATCGTCTTCGATCTCGAGATCGCGTTCCTCTTCCCATGGGCGGTTTCGCTTCGAAGCACCGGGATGGTCGGTGCAATCGCCATGGGAGTGTTCTTGCTCATCCTCGTCGTAGGTTTCATCTACGAGTGGAAGAAGGGGGCTTTGGAATGGGATTGACCGCGCCTACGGCGGAAACGCCCGACGCACCGCCGAGCAATCGGGGTTTCGTTACGACCACCGTCGACAAGCTGGTGAATTGGGCTAGAACGGGCTCGCTTTGGCCGATGACGTTCGGGCTCGCCTGCTGTGCCGTGGAAATGATGCATGCCGGCGCTTCGCGCTATGACCTTGACCGGTTCGGTGTCATTTTCCGACCGAGCCCGCGGCAGTCGGACGTCATGATCGTGGCGGGCACGCTCGTCAATAAGATGGCGCCGGCCCTGCGCAAGGTGTACGACCAGATGCCCGAGCCGCGCTGGGTCATATCCATGGGCTCGTGCGCAAACGGTGGCGGCTATTACCACTATTCGTACTCGGTCGTGCGCGGCTGTGATCGCATCGTACCGGTTGATATTTATGTCCCAGGTTGTCCTCCCAGCGCGGAGGCGCTTCTGTACGGCATCCTGCAGCTGCAGAACAAGATTCGCCGTACGAGCACGATTGCGCGCTAGAGGTTCTTCGCATGAGCGCACGTAGCGAGACATTGGCCACCAGATTGAAGGCGCACTTCGGCGAGCGGCTCAAGCCGCTGCCGTGTGTGGCCGACGATGTCGGCTTCGAAGTCGCACGCGAGGATCTGCTCAGCGTGTGCCGCGAGCTGCGCGACGACCCGCAATTCGGCTTCGAGCAGCTGATCGATTTGGCAGGCATCGACTACTTGGACTACGGGCGCGACGAATGGAATACCTATGCGGCCACACGCACGGGCTTCAGTCGCGCGGTGAATCGGATTCGCGAGAATGTGCCCGAGCAGCGCGAAAACCGGTTTGCGGTCGTGTATCAGTTGCTGTCTGTGTCGAACAATTGGCGGCTGCGTTTACGCTGCTACGCCTCGAATGAGGAACCGCCCGTCATCGACTCGGTCGTCGACATCTGGGCATCGGCCAACTGGTACGAACGCGAGGCGTTCGACCTTTTCGGCATCTTCTTCAACGGGCATCCGGACCTGCGCCGGATTCTCACCGACTATGGGTTCATCGGGCACCCGTTCCGCAAGGACTTCCCGCTCATCGGCAACGTCGAAGTCAAGTACGATCCGGCGAAGGGCCGAGTCGTGTATCAACCAGTTTCTATCGAGCCGCGTACGCTCGTGCCGCGCGTGATCCGCAAGGACAACCGCTATGAGCCGGCGCTGAAAGAGGTGCCAGTGGGAGCCAAGACTCGTGGCTGAGATTCGCAATTTCACGCTCAATTTCGGACCGCAGCATCCTGCGGCCCACGGCGTGCTTCGCCTCGTGCTCGAGCTCGAAGGCGAGGTCGTGCAAAAAGCCGATCCACACATCGGATTACTGCACCGCGCCACCGAGAAGCTCGCCGAGAGCAAGCCGTTCAATCAGTCGATCGGCTACATGGATCGGCTCGACTATGTCTCGATGATGTGTAACGAGCACGCTTACGTGCTCGCGATCGAGAAGCTGCTTGGCATCGAGCCGCCCATCCGCGCCAAGTACATCCGCGTGATGTTTGATGAGATTACGCGCATCCTGAATCACCTCATGTGGCTCGGTGCGCACGGTCTCGACATCGGCGCGATGACCGTCTTCCTCTATTGTTTCCGCGAGCGCGAGTACCTGATGGACTGCTACGAGGCGGTTTCCGGCACTCGTATGCATGCGACGTACTATCGTCCCGGCGGGGTTTACCGCGACCTGCCGGAGTCGATGCCAAAGTACCAACCGTCAAAGTGGCGCTCCCAGAAGGAAGTCGACAAGCTCAATGAGGCACGTTCAGGGAGCTTGCTCGACTTCATCGAGCACTTCACGGAGACCTTCCCTGCGAAGGTGGACGAGTACGAATCGTTGCTCACTGACAATCGCATCTGGAAACAGCGCACCGTCAACGTCGGCGTTGTTTCGCCGGAACGTGCGCTGCAGCTCGGCTTCACCGGACCCATGCTACGCGGTTCCGGTATCGCCTGGGATCTGCGCAAGAAGCAGCCGTACGAAGTTTACGATCAGCTGGATTTCGACATTCCGGTTGGTGTGAACGGCGATTGTTACGATCGTTATCTCGTGCGCGTCGAGGAGATGCGACAGTCCAATCGGATCATTCGTCAGTGTGTCGACTGGCTCAGAAAGAATCCGGGGCCAGTCATGACGTCCGATCGCAAGGTTGCGCCGCCGAGCCGCGAAGACATGAAGAGCGACATGGAAGCACTGATTCATCACTTCAAACTGTTCTCCGAAGGATATTGTGTGCCCGAAGGAGAGACGTACGCGGCCGTCGAGGCACCGAAAGGCGAGTTCGGTGTTTATCTCGTCTCGGACGGAGCCAATAAGCCCTATCGACTCAAGTGCCGTGCGCCGGGCTTTGCGCATCTGGCTTCGCTCGAGGAAATGGTCAAAGGCCACCTGTTGGCGGACGTCGTCGCGGTGATCGGCACGCAGGACATCGTTTTTGGGGAAATCGATCGGTGAGTGAAGCGAGTTCCAAAGAAGGCGTGCTGCCCGAGCACGTCAAGCGCGAGATCGACGCTTGGGTGGCGAAGTTTCCGCCTGATCGCAAGCGTTCGGCGGTGATCGCGGCTTTGCGGGCCGTTCAGCACGAGAACGGCGGATATCTCACGCGCGAATCGATGGACGCGGTGGCCGACTATCTCGGTCTGCCGAAAATACAGGTGTACGAAGTCGCGACGTTCTACTCGAATTTCGAAACGAAGCCGGTCGGGCGTCATCACATCTCCGTTTGCACGAACATCTCATGCATGCTGTGCGGCGGCGATGAGATTCTTGCGCACATCGAGAAGCGGCTCGGAATCAAGGCAGGCGAGAGCACGCCGGACGGTCGCTTTTATCTCAAGCGTGAAGAAGAATGCCTGGCAGCGTGCAACAACGCGCCGATGATGATGGTGAATTACGTCTATTACGAGAATCTCACGCCTGAGAAAGTCGACGAGATTTTGGATCGGCACAAGTGACACAGTCTGATCGTCAGTTGATGGTTGGCTGCTGTCAGCCGACACGGGGCGCGCAGAGCGTCGCTGGTCGCGCACGCTCAACCGTCAACCGTCAACTGTCAGCCGGGAGTCGGGTTTTCGCATGAAACAGTATCCGCAGAACGTCGTATGCTTCGAGCCGCTCTCGCTGGAGCGCTCCTGGGAGCTTGCGACTTACCGCAAGATCGGCGGCTACGAAGCGTGGGAGCGCATCTTGCGCGAGAAGACCCCGCCTGAGCAGATCATCGAAGAGGTCAAAGCTTCGGGTTTGCGGGGGCGCGGAGGTGCAGGGTTCCCTACTGGCGTGAAGTGGAGCTTCATGCCGCGTAATGCGCCGGGCCAGAAATACATCGTCTGCAATTCGGACGAGAGCGAGCCCGGGACGTGTCATGACCGCGACATTCTTCGCTACAACCCGCATGCCCTCATCGAGGGCATGGCGATCGCTGGCTACGCGATGGGGGCGACGGTCGGCTACAACTACATTCGTGGCGAATTCCTTGCCGAGCCAGTGCCACGATTCGAGGCCGCTCTCAAGGAAGCTTACGAGGCGGGATTGCTCGGCAAGAACATTCTTGGCTCGGGTGTCGACTTCGATCTATACACGTTCGTTGGCGCAGGCGCTTATATCTGTGGTGAGGAGACTGCGTTGCTCGAGTCTCTCGAGGGCAAACAAGGTCGTCCGCGTTTCAAGCCTCCGTTTCCGGCCAACTACGGCCTGTATGGTCGGCCGACCACGATCAACAACACCCAGACTTATGCATCCGTGCCGACGATCATGCGTAAGGGTGCGAAGTGGTTCGCGGACCTTGGTGTGGCGAATGCTGGTGGCACGCTCATCTTCTCTGTGTCCGGACACGTGAACAAACCGCAGAACATCGAGCTGCCTCTTGGGATTCCATTCAAGGACTTGCTCGAGATATGCGGCGGTGTGCGTGAGGGACGCAAGCTCAAGGCAGTCATTCCTGGAGGCTCGTCTGTGCCGGTCGTTCCTGGCGATGTGATGATGGATGTGACGATGGATTACGACAGCCTGCGCCAGGTCGGTTCGGCCCTCGGTACCGGCGCAGTGATCGTGATGGACGAGACCACGTGCATGGTGCGCGTGCTCGAGCGGATCTCGCGGTTCTACTACGCGGAGTCGTGCGGCCAATGCACACCCTGTCGCGAAGGTACCGGATGGATGAACCGCGTATTGCGGCGGATTCTTGCGGGGCAGGGTCGTAAAGAGGATCTCGACATGCTCGTCGATGTGGCCAACAAGATTGAGGGCCACACGATTTGTGCATTCGGCGACGCGGCCGCCTGGCCCGTGCAGAGCTTCCTGAAACATTTCAGGCACGAGTTCGAGTACATGATCGAGCACGGCCACAGCATTGTCGAGCGCGACCGGCGTCGCGCGGCGTAAGACCAATGAGGAGCCTTAGCGAAAAGCGTGCGACCCGCGGTAGTGATGTCGCACGTTCCGGCTACAGCCCACAGCCTACAGCGTACAGCCCGTTCCAATGAGCGACGATCTGGTCAACATCGAAGTCAACGGCGTGCCTATGAAGGCGCGCAAGGGGCAGATGATCATCCAAGTCACGGATGCTCATGATGTCTATGTGCCGCGCTTCTGCTATCACGAGAAGCTGTCGGTCGCGGCAAACTGTCGCATGTGCCTGGTCGAGGTGGAGAAGGCACCCAAGCCTCTGCCGGCTTGCGCGACGCCGGTGGCAGAGGGGATGAAGGTCTTCACGAAATCGCCCAAAGCGATCGCCGCGCAACGGGCTGTGATGGAGTTCCTGTTGATCAATCATCCGCTCGACTGTCCGATCTGCGATCAGGGAGGGGAGTGCGAGCTGCAGGACTTGGCGCTTGGGTTCGGACGCGACGTCTCGCGCTACAGCGAGCGCAAGCGCGTCGTCAAAGACAAGAATCTCGGGCCGCTCATCTCGACGGACATGACCCGCTGCATTCACTGCACGCGGTGCGTGCGTTTCACTCAAGAGATCCAAGGATTCCAGCAGCTCGGCACCGTGGGGCGCGGCGAGATGACCGAAATCGGTACATATATCGAACGCAGTGTCGAGCACGAGCTTTCGGCCAACATCATCGACCTGTGTCCGGTTGGCGCTCTCAACAACAAGCCGTTCCGTTATCGTGCACGTGCATGGGAGATGACCCAGCACCCGCTGGTTTCACCCCACGACAGTGTCGGAACGAATATTTACGCTCACGTGCTGCGCGGGCGCGTCATGCGCGTCGTGCCGCGTCCGAACGAGGAAGTCAACGAGACTTGGATCGCCGATCGCGATCGCTTCAGCTATCAAGGCATCTACAGCGACGATCGGCTGATGAAGCCGCTCGTGCGTGAGAGCGGCGTGTGGCAGGAATGTGACTGGGAAGAGGCGCTGGCGAAGGCAGCAGAACGCCTCGCCAAAGTTGCCAAGCAACACGGCCCAGGACAGGTGGGTGCGCTGGCATCGCCCAGCTGCACGCTCGAGGAGTTCTATCTATTGGCAAAGCTGACGCGCGGGCTCGGCAGCTCGAATATCGATCATCGCCTACGTCGTACCGACTTTCGCGACGAGGTGAGCGAGCCACTGTTTCCAGGGCTTGGTTGTGCGATCGCTGACATCGAGCGTGCCAGCGGCGTTCTTGTCGTGGGCTCGAATCTGCGCAGCGAGCTACCGCTTATTGCTCATCGTGTCCGCAAGGCGGCGCTGCGGGGAGCGAAGGTTTCGTTCGTTAATCCGCTTCGCTACGAGTATTTCTTCCCAATCGGCACGTATCTCGCTGCGAACGGGCTTGACATGCTCGAGCACTTGGTGGCGATCGCAGCGGCTGTCGTGCGCTTGACCAATCGGCCTGCGCCCGAATCGATTGCAGCTCTCGTCGCGAATGCGCAGCCATCGGAAGCCCATCTCGCGATCGCCCAGCAGCTCACGAGCGGTGAACGGGAGCTGATCCTGCTGGGAGCGATCGCACAGCGTGATCCAGCGTTTGCGGACTTGCGCCTGGTTGCCGAAGCGCTGGCAGGCATCACTGGTGCGACGCTTGGCTATTTGACGGACGGTGGCAACACGGTCGGCGCTCACCTTGCGGGTGTATTGCCGCATCGTGCCGCGGCCGGCCGTGAAGTTGCGACGCCAGGCCTGAACCTGGCTGAGATGTTGGCAGCGCGCTTGCGCGCATACGTCGTGCTGGGCGCAGTGGAGCCTGCGCACGACATTTCGTTGCCGGGCGCGCTGGAGGCGCTCAAAGCGGCCGAGTGCGTCATTGCGCTGACGCCGTACGCGAGCGCGCGCGAGTTCGCGGACATCATTCTGCCGATCGGCACGTTTGCCGAGACTTCCGGCACCTACGTGAACCTGGAAGGGCGCTGGCAGAGCGTGCCTGGCGCAGCGCGTCCGGTGGGTGAGTCACGCCCCGGATGGAAGGTGTTGCGGGTGCTAGGGAATCTGTTGAACTTGACTGGCTTCGAGTACACGAGCTCGGAGCAAATCACTGAAGAGTTGCGTGAGGAGATTGCGCGCGCACCGGGATTCCAGCCCAAGAGCACTGCGCGCACGCTGCAGGCAAAATCGACCGAACGCTCCGATGGTGTGCATCACGATGTGCCTATCTATCAGGTTGATGCCGTCGTTCGGCGCGCAATGTCCTTGCAACAAACAGCGGCGGGCATCGAGGGCCGTCGGAGTCAGAGCGCATGATTCCTGAGTTCGCGTCCAACCTGTTGTCGTTCCTTCCTGAGTGGATGCAGGCGACCACCTGGTACGGTGTGGTCGCTCTCGTGCTGTTCGTCTCCATCATCTTGATGATGGCGTTCCTGACGCTCATCGAGCGTCGGGTCATCGGTGCCATTCAAGCTCGCATCGGACCGAACCGCGTCGGCTTCAAGGGCATAGGCCAACCGTTTGCCGACGTGATCAAGCTCCTCGTGAAGGAGATCATCATTCCGTCGAATGCGAACAAGCTGCTGTTCGTCGTGGCGCCACTGTTGGCGCTCATTCCGGCGCTCTGCACGTGGGCTGTCGTGCCGTTCGCTCCGAATTTCACGGTCGCCGACATCAACGCAGGGTTGCTCTACATCCTGGCGCTGACCTCGGCCGGCATTTACGGCGTGATCCTTGCCGGATGGGCAGCGAACTCGAAGTACGCATTTCTCGGCGCCATGCGTGCCGCCGCACAGATGGTTGCGTACGAAATCGCGATGGGCTTCGCGCTCGTCGGCGTCGTCATGGCAGCAGGCTCGCTCAACCTCGGCGAGATCATCGAGGCACAGAGCGGCGGGCACTTCAGCTACTTCTTCTGGTGGCTGCTGCCGCTGTTCTTCGTGTATTTCATTTCGGGAATCGCCGAGACCAATCGCGCACCGTTCGACGTCGTCGAAGGTGAGTCGGAGATCGTTGCGGGATTTCACGTCGAGTACTCGGGCATGGCATTCGCAGTGTTCTTTGTCGCCGAGTACGTCAACATGATCCTGATCTCGGCATTGACCTCTATCTTCTTCTTCGGCGGCTGGCTGTCGCCGTTCGAGAGCTGGACGTGGCTGCCGGGCTGGCTTAGAGCGCCAAGCTTCATTTGGCTGTTCATCAAAGTCTGGTTCTTCTTGTTCTGCTTTCTCTGGTTCCGCGCCACGTTCCCACGCTATCGCTACGACCAGATCATGCGGCTCGGGTGGAAGGTGTTCATTCCAATCACTCTGGTGTGGATCTTGGTCGAAGGGATTCTGTGGTACTACCAAGTCGGTCCATGGGCCGCGGCATGAGTTGCGCTATGAGCGTCTGCAATGCCGGCCGGAGGGCAGGCGTTGCGTGAGGTGACGACATGAAAACGCCTGCGAGCTTTTTCAAGACACTGTTTCTGACCGAGCTCTTCGTCGGATTAGCGGTGACGTTCCGGCAGCTCGCGTTCCGCCCGAACGTGACGATTCAATATCCGGAAGAGAAGACGCCGCAATCGCCCCGTTACCGCGGGTTGCACGCTCAGCGTCGTTATCCAAACGGGCAGGAGCGGTGTATCGCGTGCAAGCTGTGTGAGGCTGTGTGCCCCGCGTTGGCGATCACGATCGAGTCCGACGTCGCGGCAGATGGCACTCGTCGTACGACTCGTTACGACATCGATCTATTCAAATGCATCTACTGCGGCTTCTGCGAAGAGGCATGCCCAGTGGATGCCATCGTGGAGACTCGCATACACGAGTACCACATGGAAAATCGTGGCGAAAACATCATGACGAAAGACAAGCTGCTGGCTATCGGCGATCGGTACGAGGCGATGATCGCCGCAGACAAGGCGGCGGATGCCCGGTATAGGTAAACGCATGACACTGACCTCGATCCTGTTCTACGCCTTCTCCGCAGTGCTCGTGGTGGCGGCGCTTGGTGTCATCACTGCCCGCAATCCTGTGCATGCGGCGCTCTTTCTCGTGCTCGCATTCGTCAACAGTGCCGTGCTGTGGTTGTTGATGGAAGCCGAGTTCCTGGCCATCGTGCTCGTGCTCGTCTATGTCGGCGCGGTCATGGTCCTGTTCCTGTTCGTGGTCATGATGCTGGACATCAACGTGGCGCAGATGCGGGAGGGCTTCACCCGGTACGCTCCGCTCGGGATCATCGTTGCCTTGCTCGTGGTCATCGAGATTGCGAGTGTGGTGTGGGTCAAGCGCCTCGGCGTCGACACGACCACGGCCGTGCCAGCGGCAGCACCGGAGGGGTACAGCAACACCCAGGCGCTGGGTGAGCTGCTTTACACCCACTATCTGTATCCGTTCGAGCTGGCTGCCATGCTCCTGCTGCTGGCCATCATTGCTGCGATCTCGTTGACGATGCGCAAGCGGCGTGGCTTCAAGCAGCAGGATGTCGCTGCGCAGGTGGCAGTGCGCCCGCAGGATCGCATTCGTATCGTCAAGATGGCGCCGGAGAAAGACGCATGATCCAGCTCGAATTCGTCTTGCTGCTGGCCGGTTTGTTGTTCGCGTTGAGCGTGGCGGGCATCTTCTTGAACCGCAAGAACATGATCCTGCTGCTCATGTGCATCGAGCTCATGCTGCTCGCGGTGAACTTCAATTTCATCGCTTTTGCACGCCAGCTCGGTGATTTGAACGGCCAGGTCTACGTTTTCTTCATCATGACTGTGGCGGCAGCGGAGGCCGCGATCGGCCTTGCGATCTTGGTGGTCTTGTTCCGCGGGAAGAAGAGCATCAACGTCGAGCAGCTCAATGAGATGAAAGGCTAACGAAGAAGAAGTGCCGTGATTCGACAGTCCGTTCTCCTCACCATCGTCCTTGCACCGCTGATCGCCGCGATTCTGGCGGGTGTCTTTGGTCGTTTCATAGGACGACGCGGCGCCCACACGGTCACGATTGCCGGTGTGGCGATCTCGTTCGTGCTTTCGGCTTGGGTGCTCAAGCTGCTGCTCGTGGACGGCGCGCCACCCGTGAACGAAGCCGTCTATACGTGGCTCGTGAGCGACAACATCCGCATGGAAGTGGGATTCCTGGTCGATCGACTCACGGCGCTCATGATGGTGGTCGTGACGTTCGTGTCGCTTTGCGTCCACGTCTACACCATCGGCTACATGCACGACGATCCGGGGTATCAGCGCTTCTTCTCCTACATCTCGTTGTTCACCTTCTCGATGCTGATGCTCGTGATGGCGAACAACTTCATGCAGCTGTTCTTCGGCTGGGAGGCGGTCGGTCTCGTCTCTTATCTGCTGATCGGCTTCTGGTACACGAGACCGTCGGCTATTTTTGCCAACTTGAAGGCCTTCCTGGTCAATCGCGTCGGCGACTTCGGGTTCTTGCTCGGTATTGCGGGCGTCGTCTACTTCACCGGCTCGCTCGACTATCAAACCGTGTTCGAGCAGCGCGAGCTGATTGCGGCGAACACGATGCAGATCATCCCGGGCATCGAGTGGCAGGCGATCACGGTCATCTGCATCCTGCTCTTCATCGGTGCGATGGGTAAGTCGGCTCAAGTGCCGCTTCATGTGTGGCTGCCCGACTCGATGGAAGGTCCGACGCCGATCTCGGCGTTGATCCACGCCGCCACGATGGTCACCGCAGGCATCTTCATGGTGGCTCGTATGTCGCCGCTGTTCGAGCTGAGCGAAGTCGCGCTATCGACCGTGCTCGTTGTCGGCGCCACCACAGCCTTCTTCATGGGGCTGCTTGGTATGGTCAACAATGACATCAAACGCGTCGTCGCGTACTCCACGCTTTCACAGCTTGGTTACATGACGGTGGCACTCGGCGTCTCCGCGTACAGCGCGGCCATCTTCCATTTGATGACGCACGCCTTCTTCAAGGCGCTGCTCTTCCTGGCGGCCGGTTCGGTGATCATCGGCATGCACCACGAGCAGGATATGCGCAAGATGGGCGGGCTCAAGAAGTACATGCCGATCACCTACTGGACGGCGCTCATTGGTGCACTCGCCTTGGTGGCTTTCCCGGGCACGTCCGGGTTCTTCTCGAAGGATGCGATCATCGCCGCGACGGCTGCGGCGAGCATCCCGGGCGCCACTTACGCGTACTGGTGCGTGCTGTTGGGCGTGTTTGTCACTGCCTTCTATACCTTCCGGTTGATCTTCATGACCTTCGAAGGTCCGGAACGTTTCAGAACGGATGCCCATGGGCATCACGACAGCCATACGCCGCATGAGAGCCCCTGGGTCGTGACGGTACCGCTCATCGTGCTCGCGGTGCCGTCGCTCGTGATCGGTTGGCTCACGGTACAGCCGGTGCTCTTTGGCGATTATTTCGGCACGGCAATTTTTGTCGAAGCAGCGCACGATACCGTGGCGCGCGTCGCAGAGACGTTCCACGGACCAGGAGCGTTCTCGTTGCACGCGCTGCTGACTGTGCCGTTCTGGTTGATGGTAGCAGGCGTGGCAACTGCGTGGGTGTTCTACGTCAAGAAGCCGGAGCTACCAAGTCAGATTGCTGCGCGGCTCGGCCCGCTGTACAAGCTGCTGGAGAACAAGTTCTACTTCGACGAGCTCTATCAAGCGGTGTTTGCACGCGGTAGCCGCCGACTCGGTTCGGTGCTCTGGCGCGCAGGCGACGTTGCGCTCATCGATGGCGCCATCGTGAACGGCTCGGCGCACGTGGTGGGCTGGTTCTCCGGCGTGCTGCGTCGGTTGCAATCCGGCTATCTCTATCACTATGCGTTCGCCATGATCATCGGCCTCTCAGCACTGCTCGCCTGGTACGTGCTGCGCTAACCAAAACGAAAGACCATGCAGTTCGATTGGCCCATTCTCAGTGTGCTCATCTGGTTGCCCATCGTGGGCGGCCTGGTCACCCTCGCTCTCGGCGAGCGTAGAATCGCTCTCGGCCGTTGGGTCGCGCTCGTCACGACCGCGGTGACCTTCGGCATTTCAACGCTCCTCTACACGAACTTCGATATGTCCACGGCGCAGATGCAGTTTGTCGAGCAGCTGCGCTGGATTCCTGCATTCAATGCCCTGTACGCGCTCGGCGTCGACGGCATCTCGATGCCGCTCGTCATCCTGACCACCTTCATCACGCCGCTGGTGGTGGTGGCTGCCTGGAATACGATTCAAAACAGGCCAGCACAGTATTTCGCGTCCTTCCTCATCCTTGAAGGGCTCATGGTCGGCGTGTTCGCGGCGCTCGACGCATTGCTCTTCTACGTCTTTTGGGAAGCGATGCTCATCCCGATGTTCATCATCATCGGCGTGTGGGGCGGACCGCGCCGCGTGTATGCGACGATCAAGTTCTTTCTCTACACGTTCCTGGGCTCTGTGCTCATGCTCGTCTCGCTCATCTACTTGTACTTGCAAGCGTGCGAGGCAGGGCAGTGCACATACTTGATCGCCGATTTCCACCGTCTGCCGCTCGGGCTCAATGAGCAGATCCTGATCTTCATCGCCTTCTTCCTGGCGTTCGCGGTCAAGGTGCCGATGTGGCCCGTACACACCTGGCTACCTGATGCGCACGTCGAGGCACCAACCGGCGGTTCGGTGATCCTCGCCGCCATCATGCTGAAGATGGGTGGATACGGTTTTCTGCGCTTCTCGCTGCCAATCACACCCGATGCCAGCGCGACGCTCGATTGGCTCGTGATCGCGCTGTCCCTGATCGCGGTCGTGTACATCGGCTATGTCGCGCTCGTGCAGCACGACATGAAGAAGCTGATCGCCTACTCATCCGTCGCTCACATGGGGTTTGTGACGCTTGGTTCGTTCCTTGCGTTCGAGCTGTTGCGTACACACGGAGACGTTCGCGGGGCCGCCATGGGAATCGACGGTGCCATGGTGCAGATGATCTCCCACGGTCTTGTCTCCGGCGCGCTCTTCTTCTGCGTAGGCGTGCTGTACGACCGAGTGCACAGCCGCGAGATCAGCGCCTACGGTGGCGTCGTCAACAAGATGCCTATCTTCGCGGCGTTCGCGGTGCTGTTCGCGATGGCGAATTCCGGCCTGCCGGCGACGTCCGGATTCGTTGGTGAGTTCCTGGTCATCCTGGCAAGCTTCCGGGCCGACTTCTGGTACGCGTTCCTGGCCGGACTGACGCTGATTCTCAGCGCCTCATACACCTTGTGGCTTGTCAAGCGCGTCATCTTCGGCGCAGTCGCAAACGAGCAAGTGGCTGCCCTCAAAGACGTCAACGCGCGTGAGTTCTTCGTGCTCGGCGTGCTTGCAGTCGGCGTGTTGTTGCTCGGCGTCTGGCCCGCGCCCCTGCTCGATGTCATGCGCCCGACCATCGAGAATCTTGTTCAGCACATCACCGTGTCCAAACTCTGAGCGATGCAGTCCATGTTCGACAACTTCGGTATGCAGGCTGCGGCCGCCGAAATCTTCCTCATCGCGACGATCTGCGTCGTCCTTCTCGTCGATGTGTTCTTGAGCGACAGCAAGCGCTGGATCACGTACGCGTTGTCGCTGCTGACGCTCGCGGGGTGTGCCTGGATGACCCTCAGCTATGGTGTCAACGAGCGCGTCTCGGCGTTCAGTGGAATGTATGTCGCGGATCCGATGGGTGACGTGCTTAAGCTGTTCTCATATGCGACGGTAGCGGTCTCGTTCATCTACGCGCGCGACTACTTGCAGCGTCGGGCCCTGTTCAAGGGCGAGTATTTCGTTCTCGGACTGGTGGCATTGCTCGGCATCATGGTGATGATTTCGGCGGGTAACCTGCTGACGGTGTACCTGGGCGTCGAGCTGCTGTCCCTGTCCCTGTACGCCATGGTGGCCTTCGATCGGGAGTCCACTGTGGCCGCCGAATCCGCGATGAAGTATTTCGTGCTCGGCGCCATTGCATCGGGCATGCTGCTGTACGGATTCTCGATCATGTACGGTATCGCTGGCACGCTGCAGCTCGATGAGCTCGCAGTGGAGCTTCGCTCCGTAGAGTCGCCGATTGGGCTCGTGTTCGCCCTGGTGTTCATCATCGCCGGCGTCGCTTTCAAGTTCGGCGCGGTACCGTTCCACATGTGGGTGCCCGACGTCTATCACGGCGCGCCGACGCCGGTGACGCTTTTCATCGGCGCAGCACCGAAGATTTCTTCGTTCGTGCTCGCCGTGCGCGTGCTGGCCGAGGGGCTCGACTCGCTCGTGGCGAACTGGCAGGACATGCTGATCGTCATTTCCGTGCTTTCCATGGCGATCGGCAACATCGTTGCCATCGCGCAGACGAACTTAAAGCGAATGCTCGCGTACTCCACCGTCTCGCACGTGGGTTTCATTCTGCTCGGCATCCTTGCCGGGACGAACGACGGTTACCGTGCGGCGATGTACTACACCTTCGCGTACGTCATCATGAGCGTGGGCTCGTTTGGAATGATCCTGCTGCTCGCACGAGAAGGGTTCGAAGCCGATCGGATCGACGATTTCCGCGGACTCAATCGTAAGAGCCCGTGGTTCGCCGCTGTCATGCTGATGCTCATGTTCAGCACAGCCGGCGTGCCGCCGTTCATCGGTTTTTGGGCAAAGGTGGAAGTCATTGCCGCGGTGCTCGACGTGGGGCTCGCTTGGCTTGCGGCGCTGGCGGTGCTGTTCTCGGTGATCGGCGCGTTCTACTACCTGCGCGTGGTGAAGGTCATGTACTTTGACGAGCCGACCGACACCGTGGACATCCAGGCGGGCGGGACGTTACGTGCCGTCTTGAGCCTCAATGGCTTGGCGGTGCTGGTACTTGGAATCGTGCCCTCCGTCCTCATTGACCTCTGCGTAAGGGCCTTGCCGTAGCCATGGTACGCACCGAGGTGAGCTTACGATTCTCCCTGGCCGGTCCTTCCTTGAAATCCTGGCTCGGCACCCTTACAATTCGCGCCTCTTGCTGCGGGGTGGAGCAGTCTGGCAGCTCGTCGGGCTCATAACCCGAAGGTCGTAGGTTCAAATCCTACCCCCGCTACCAACGAATTCGTCGCCCTCGCCTGTTGCCGGCGAGGGCGCTTAAAGCGAGGGCAGCAGCACGGCTATGATCTGCCGATCCTCGCTGCCACTCTCGCGAGTGGATACGCCGCGTGGGAGCTCGAGCCCGTGCGTTCGAGCAGGTGGCGCCAAGCTGTTGCTTGAAAGGCCCTCGAGAAGGGCCTTTTTGGTTTCTTGAGGCGGTTGAGAGTGCGTTCGACAGCCTGATTTATGACGGAAGCCGGATGAGGTTCCAGGGCCGCATCCGGTGAGGAAAGGATGTGACAAGAATGGGCCTTGGGGCCCATTTTTTGTTTCTGCAGTTGGCAATTGGCGGGCTTAGGGCCGGAGGTGCGCATGCGAGAACAACTGTCCGAGCTACTGGGCCCGCTCGTATCCGAGCTCGGGTACGAGCTGTGGGAACTGGAGTACGTACAGCGCCGCGGGGGGAGTCTTCTGCGCCTGTACATCGATTCACCTAGGGGGATCACGCTCGATGACTGCGAACGCGTCAGCCACGCAGTGAGCGAGCGCCTCGACGCTGTCGACCCGATCCCGGACCGCTACGTGCTCGAGGTGTCCTCACCTGGCGTGGACCGAGTGCTGCGTACGCCGGCCCATTTCGAGCGTTTCACCGGTGAGCGCGTACGCGTGGAGATGATGCGTCCAATTGAGGGACGAAAGCGTTTTCTCGGGTGGCTGCTTGCTGTTGACGAGCGTGAGATTACGTTGAACGTGGACGGCGGTAGGGTGATCCTGCCGCTCGACGAAATACACAAGGCGCGGTTGGCGCCGGATCTATAGATGGAGCTTGGTGGAGCTCGGAGCGGAGTTCGCACGATGAACAAAGAGATTTTGATGGTTGTCGATGCGGTATCGAACGAGAAGGGCGTCGACAAGGAGATCATCTTTGAAGCGCTCGAGGCCGCGCTCGCTTCGGCTACGCGCAAACGCTATGGAGAGGACATTGACGTGCGCGTCTCCATCAACCGCAAGACGGGCGACTACGATACCTGGCGCCGCTGGAAGGTGTTCGCGGACGATTCCACCGAGCTCGAGAACCCCGAGCGGGAGCTGCGACTCGAGGACGCTCTGGAGATTTCCAAGGATGCCAAGGTGGGCGGCTACGTCGAGGTGCCGTTGGAATCCGTTGCCTTTGGACGCATTGCGGCGCAGACGGCCAAGCAGGTCATCGTCCAAAAGGTGCGGGAGGCCGAGCGTGCCCAGGTTGTCGAGGAGTACAAGAACCGTGTCGGTACTCTCGTATCCGGCATCGTCAAGCGCGTGGACCGCAACGGCGTGTACGTCGATCTGGGAGGCAACGCGGAGGGCTTTATTCCGCGCGACCAGATGATCCCGCGCGAGCCGATCCGGGCGCAGGATCGCATCAAGGCGTACCTGAAAGAGGTCCGTTCCGAGCCGCGAGGTCCGCAGCTTTTTCTCTCGCGTACCGCCCCGGAGTTCCTCATTGAGCTGTTCAAGCTCGAGGTGCCGGAGGTCGGACAAGGCCTCATCGAGATCCTCGGCGCGGCTCGCGATCCGGGAGTTCGCGCAAAAATTGCAGTCAAGAGCAATGACCCGCGGATCGACCCCGTCGGAGCGTGCGTCGGGATGCGGGGTTCGCGCGTGCAGGCGGTGTCCAACGAGATCGCCGGCGAGCGCGTCGACATCATTCTGTACGACGAGAATCCTGCCCAGTTTGTCATCAACGCGATGGCGCCGGCGGAGGTGGTGTCGATCATCGTTGACGAAGACTCGCACTCCATGGACATCGCCGTCACCGAGGAGAAGCTGTCACAGGCGATCGGTCGCGGTGGACAGAACATTCGACTCGCCAGCGAGCTCACCGGCTGGGAGCTCAACGTCATGACGGAGCAGGCGGCCGAGGAGAAGAGCGAGGGCGAGTCGCGTCAGCTCATGCAAATGTTCATGGAGCAGCTCGATGTCGATGAGGACGTGGCGCAGATCCTCGTACAGGAAGGGTTCTCCACGATCGAGGAGATCGCCTACGTACCTGCTTCGGAGCTGAGCGACATCGAGGAGTTTGACGAGGAGATCGTCAAGGAGCTGCGTAGTCGGGCCCGCGATGTGCTGCTCACCCAAGCCATTGCGAGCGAGGAAAAGCTCCGCAATGCCAAGCCCGCAGAGGACTTGCTGCAGGTCGAGGGCATGGACGAGCGCTTGGCCAAGGAGCTGGCGATCCGCGGCATCGTGACGCGCGAAGACCTCGCAGAGCAGTCGGTCGACGATCTGCTGGAAATCGAGGGCATCGATGCGGAACGTGCCGGAGCGCTCATCATGGCTGCGCGCAAACATTGGTTCGAGTCGGCTGGACAGGGACAGCAGGCTTGAGACGAGCGCGGCCCGACTTATTCTTGGATAAAGATGACGGATAGACGAACGACGACAGTGCCCGGTGGGTGTCGAGTCTTGAAGCCGCCGTTCCGGGCGAATGGCGGAGGTTCGTGGCTGTCCGGACGGAACGCGGAGGGCGGTTCATGGCGGATGTGACGGTTAGCCAGTTTGCCGAAGTGCTGAAAGTGCCGGTCGAGCGCTTGCTGATGCAGCTCGATGAAGCGGGCATTCGTGTGTCCGGCGCCGACGACACGATCAGCGACGAGGCCAAGATGGAACTGTTGACGTATCTGCGCCGCGCTCGTGGCCGGGGGGACGATCCTGCGCCTCGCAAGATCACGTTGAAGCGCAAGTCTCAAGGCGAGATCAAGGTGGCATCGGCACAAGGCCGTTCGCGCACGGTCAACGTGGAGGTGCGCCGCAAGAAGACGTATCTCAACCGCAGCGTCCTGGAGGAGCAGGCCCGCGCTCAGCAGGAACGCGCCCAGCAGCGTGCCCAGCAGGAACGCGCGGAGCAAGAGCGCGCTCAGCAGGAACATCAGCAACAAGAAGCGGAAAAGCAACGGCAGCAGGCCGAGCAGCTGGTGCAGGCGGCGCCGCAGCCGCAAGCTCAAGAAGAAGCGGCTGCCGCGGAGCAACAGCTTGACGCCGATCGCGAGCGCGCGGAAGCCGAAGCGCGCGAGGCGGAGGAACGCCGTCGCCGCGAGGAGGCGGAAGCCGAGGCTCAACGTCGCGCGGAAGAGGAAGCGCGCAGGCTGGCCGAGGAGAACGAACGCTTGTTGCGCGAGAAAACGGAAGCCGAGCTGCGCGAAGCTGCGCTGGCAGCCATTCAAGCTGCGGCAGCCCAGGCTGTCGAGGCCGCTCGAGCACAGGAGCGTCAACGCGAACGTGAACGCGAGCGCGAGCCGGCACCGCGACGCCAGGAGTTGCACGTCTCGAGCGATGCGAGCGCGCGTTTCAAGAAAAAGAAGCAGTCACAGGCAGCGCGGTCGCGTCGTCCGCTACAGCTCAACGTCGCCACTCAGCACGGCTTCGAGCGCCCGGCTGCACCCGTCAAGCTGAAGGTGCAGATCGGCGAGACGATCACGGTCGGGGAGCTCGCCCAGCGAATGGCCGTGAAGGCGAACGAAGTCATCAAGACGATGATGAACATGGGTGTGATTGCGACGATCAATCAGCCCATCGACCAGGATACCGCCGTGCTCGTCGTCGAAGAGTTCGGTCACACGCCGGTGCTCGTTCGCGAGAGTGCGATCGAGGAGGATTTGCAGGCGCTCGACGAATCGGTCGAACTGGCACCGCGCCCGCCGGTGGTCACGGTCATGGGTCACGTCGACCACGGCAAGACCTCGCTGCTCGACTACATCCGCCGCACGAAGGTTGCTGCAGGTGAAGCTGGCGGAATCACGCAGCACATCGGCGCTTACCAGGTGAAGACTGACAAGGGCTTGATCACGTTTCTCGATACGCCCGGTCACGCGGCGTTCACCGCCATGCGCGCACGGGGTGCGCAGGTCACGGATATCGTCGTGCTGGTGGTTGCAGCCGACGACGGTGTCATGCCGCAAACGATCGAGGCGATCCAGCACGCGCGGGCTGCGGAAGTACCCATCGTCGTCGCAATCAACAAGATGGACAAGCCCGAGGCAGACCCGGATCGCGTGCGCAACGAGCTTGCCCAGCAGAACCTGATTCCCGAGGAGTGGGGCGGCGATACTCTGTACGTCCAGGTATCGGCGCGCACGGGGCAGGGCATCGACGAGCTCCTCGATGCGATTTCCCTGCAGGCTGAGCTGCTCGAGCTCAAGGCAGCTCATAGCGGTCCGGCAGCCGGTGTCGTAATCGAGTCGGCCGTGGAGAAGGGACGCGGCGCGGTTGCGACCGTGCTGATCAAGCGTGGCAAGCTCAAGCCGGGCGACCCGATCATTGCCGGTCAAGAGTTCGGACGTGTGCGTGCGATGTTCAACGAGACCGGACAGCAGGTGACGGAAGCCGGCCCCTCCTCGCCAGTCGTCGTGCTCGGTTTGTCGGGCGCACCGAAGGCAGGTGACGAGTTGCTTGTCGTCGAGAGCGAACGCAAGGCGCGTGAGGTGGCGCTCTATCGCCAAGGCAAGTTCCGCGACACGAAGCTTGCCAAGCAAGCGCCGACCAAGATCGAAGACATGCTGTCGCAGATGGGCGATGGCAAGACCGCGACGATTCAGATCGTGCTCAAGGCGGATGTGCAGGGTACCGCCGAGGCGCTGCGCGATGCCTTGACGAAGCTGTCGACGGACGAGGTTGCGGTCAAAGTGATCTCGAGCGGCATCGGTGGCATCACCGAGTCGGACGTTACCTTGGCGCACGCGTCGAATGCTCGCATCATTGGTTTCAATGTGCGTGCGGATAATGCCGCTCGCAACATGATCAAGGAGACCGGTGTCGACGTCCGCTACTACAGCATCATCTACGAGGCAATCGAGGATGTGAAACAGGCGGTGGCGGGCATGCTCGAGCCAGAGATCAAGGAGCAGATCATCGGGCTCGCAGAGGTACGCGAGGTGTTCCGCTCGAGCAAGTTCGGCACTGTGGCCGGCTGCATGGTTGTCGACGGCCATGTCCGTCGCAACAACCCGATCCGCGTGTTGCGTAATAACGTGGTTATCTTCGAAGGCGAGCTCGAATCGCTACGCCGCTTCAAGGACGACGTCAATGAGGTGCGCGCGGGCATGGAGTGCGGTATCGCGGTCCGCGGCTACAACGACGTGCGAGTCGGCGATCAAATCGAGTGCTACTCGCGCATCGAGGTTGCGCGGACGGTGTAACGTTTTTCGGACCAAGCACTGCCTAGCCCGCCGGCATGCCGGCGGGCTGCCCGTCGAACTCAGGCCGGCGCGCGATCGTTTTCACCTCGACGAGCGCGCCACATCGGAAATCTTCTATGCCATCGAAATCCTATCCGCGAAGTCGCCGCGTCGCGCAGCAACTACAGCGCGCGCTGAGCGAGATCATGCGCCGCGAGCTGCGCGACCCTCGGCTCGGCATGGTCACGGTGACCGAGGTGCGCATGTCGAGCGATCTTGCGTACGCAACGGTTTATTACTCCGTGCTGGGGGATTCGGGAGAGGCCCAGGCGATCCTCGACAAGGCAGCGCCCCAGCTGCGCGGCCCGGTAGGTCGTGCGCTGGGTCTGCGGCATAGTCCGGAGCTGCGTTTCGTCAAGGACGAGCTCATCGAGGGCGGAGCAAGGCTCACGGAGCTGATCAATCAAGCCGTGAAGGAAGATGAGGCCAGGCGCCGTCAGGCTGAGCAGTCAGAGGGCGAATAAACGTTCGTTCGATGTCCAAGCCAAGTCGTTCTTACCGCGATGTCGACGGCATTCTGCTGCTCGATAAGCCGATCGGAAGGTCGTCGAACGCCGCACTGCAGGAGGCACGAAGACTTTTCGGTGCCCGCAAGGCCGGGCACGCCGGTAGTCTCGATCCCCTCGCGTCAGGCATGTTGCCAGTGGCCTTCGGCCAGGCCACCAAGGTGTGCGGCCGACTGCTGGGCGCTGGTAAGACTTACCGCGTGCGGGTGCGGCTTGGCGCACGCACGGAATCGGGCGATCGTGAGTCGCCGATCGTCGAGCGCGCGCCTGTCCCAGCGCTGACGGTGGAGGATGTCGATCGGGTTCTGAAGGGGTTTGAGGGAGAGCAGACGCAGATCCCTCCCATGCATTCGGCCCTCAAGTTCGAAGGGAAACGTCTTTATGAGCTGGCTCGGCGCGGAATCACGGTCGATCGTGCTCCCCGTCGCATCGTCCTTCGCAACCTGCAGCGCATCGCATACAGTGGCGAGGTGCTCGAGTTCGAGGTCCATTGCTCGAAGGGCACGTACGTTCGCACGCTCGCAGAGGACATCGCCGCGCGTCTGGGCACCCTCGGGCACGTAGAGGAGCTGCGCCGCCTGAGCGTGGATCCCTTCGGTGGGTTTCCGATGTACACCATCGAGGATCTCACCAGAATGAGCAGCAACGAGCGGGACGCCGTGCTGCTTGCCCCCGACATGGCGTTCAGTGACCTGCCGCGGGTGGATCTGGCTGGCGACGCGGAACGTCGCGTGCTCTTCGGACAGACTGTCGAGTGGCCCGGATCCGGCAAATTCGTTGGGCAAGCGCGGGCTTACGGCACGGGAGGGCGCTTTCTAGGGTTGGTCGAGACGCAGCCCGGGAACCGTATGAGACCGGTGCGATTGTTCGTACGACCAGAGCCCGAGGGACGGGCGGGTGCGAGCCGGGCCGTTCAAGGTGCGTAATATCGCGGTTTTGCTTGAGATTATCGGCCGCGCGAGTACAATGCGCGCCTCTTTAAATGGGCTGAGTTAAAATAGATGCAGGCTCCTGGACGGGGCCTTATCGAGGATTGGGCAACAATGGCATTGTCACGCGAGCAGAAGTGCGAAATCGTCGAGCAGTATCGGCGCAACAGCAAGGACACCGGGTCGCCGGAGGTCCAGATTGCGCTGTTGTCAGCGCGAATCAACGGTCTTGGCGAGCACTTCAGCACGCACAAGCGCGATCACGCCTCGCGCCGCGGTCTGCTCAGGATGGTCAATCAACGGCGCAAGCTCCTCGACTACCTGAAACGTACTGCTCCCGAGCGCTATCAGGACATCGTTTCTCGGCTTGGTTTGCGGCGCTAGAACGTCGTACCGAACGCACTTGGTCAATTCGCACGATCGATAGCCACCCATCCCAGCCGCCCGGTCGCTCCGATCCCGTCGTGATGATTCTGCAACAGAATCCGCAGCGTACGGTCGAATCGAAGGGCTGTGGCGGCTTTTGTGTTTCTTCAGCAGTCGTAGTAGCCGGCGCAGTCACGCCGGCGTAGGAAACGTCGTGAGCGCAATCAAGAAATCCTTTGCCTATGGTCAACACGAGGTCACGTTAGAAACGGGCGAACTCGCCAGACAGGCAGACGGGTCGGTTCTCGTCACGATGGCCGATACAGTCGTCCTAGTCACGGCAGTTGCGCGTAAGGAGGCCGACCCCGGTAAGGATTTCTTTCCGCTGACCGTCAACTATGTCGAAAAGACATATGCCGCTGGACGCATCCCGGGCGGATTCTTCAAGCGCGAAGGCCGTCCGTCCGAGAAGGAAACGCTGACCTCACGTCTCATCGATCGCCCCCTCCGGCCGCTCTTCCCGGAAGGTTTCCACAACGAGATTCAAATCGTCGCGACGGTGCTGTCGCTCAATCCGGACGTCGATCCGGACATCCCCGCGATGCTCGGCGCTTCGGCGGCGCTGGCGCTGTCCGGCGTTCCGTTCAATGGCCCGATCGGGGCGGCCAAGGTCGGCTATAAGGACGGTCAGTACATCCTCAACCCCACGAATTCGCAGCTTAAGGAGTCGCAGCTCGATCTAGTGGTCGCCGGCACGAGCGAGGCCGTGCTGATGGTCGAGTCGGAAGCCAAGGTGCTGCCGGAAGACGTCATGCTCGGCGCGGTCATGTTTGGCCACGAGCAAATGCAGGTTGCCATTCAGGCCATCAATGAGCTGAAGGCACTGGCCGGTAAGCCCGCTTGGGATTGGAAGCCACCGGAGCCGAATGAGGAGCTCGCGGCGGCGCTCGCGGCCCAAGTGGAAGCTGACCTGAAGGATGCCTACAAGATCATCGAGAAGCAGCAGCGCCGCGCGCGGATTCAGGAGATCCGCGAAGCAGCGATCGCAGCGCTCGCAAGCGGGGAAGATGCCCGCTTCACGCCGGAGGAGGTCGCCAAGGAATTCGGCGATCTCGAATATCGCATCGTGCGGGAGCGCATTCTGGCGGGCGAGCCGCGCATCGACGGTCGCGACACCAAGACTGTGCGTCCGATTTCAATCAGGACCGGCTTGCTCCCGCGCACTCATGGCTCGGCGCTCTTTACCCGTGGCGAGACGCAGGCACTCGTTGTCACGACGCTCGGCACGGGTCGCGATGCGCAAATCGTCGATGCGCTCAGCGGGGAACGCAAGGAGCCGTTCATGCTCCATTACAACTTTCCGCCGTTCAGCGTCGGCGAAACCGGCATGCTCGGCTCGCCGAAACGACGCGAGATCGGTCACGGCAATCTGGCCAAGCGCGGTATCGCGGCGGTGATGCCGGACATGACCACGTTCCCGTACGTCATCCGCGTCGTCTCCGAGATTCTCGAATCGAACGGCTCGAGCTCGATGGCGACCGTTTGCGGCACCAGCCTATCGCTGATGGATGCCGGGGTGCCGATCAAGGCTGCCGTTGCCGGGGTTGCGATGGGGTTGGTCAAAGAGGGTGATCGCTTCGAGGTGCTCACGGACATCCTTGGTGACGAGGACCATTTGGGTGATATGGACTTCAAGGTCGCGGGCACGCGCACCGGTGTCACCGCGCTGCAAATGGACATCAAGATCAACGGCATCACCAGGGAGATCATGCAGATCGCGCTCGAGCAGGCGCGCGAGGCGCGTTTGCACATCCTGGATGAGATGGACAAGGTCCTCGCCGAGCCGCGCGCGAACATGTCCGAATGGGCGCCTTCGATCATCACGATCAAGATCGACCCGGAGAAGATCCGCGACGTCATCGGCAAGGGCGGTGCCGTCATCCGCGCGATCACGGAAGAGACGGGCACGAGCATCGACATCGAGAACGACGGCACGATCAAGATCGCGTCTGTCGACGGTGTGTCCGGACGCGAGGCGCAACGGCGCATCGAGCTCATCACGGCCGACGTCGAGGTGGGTCGTGTCTACGAAGGCCGCGTCGTGCGGCTCATGGACTTTGGCGCGCTCGTGACGATACTCCCGGGCAAGGACGGCTTGGTCCACATTTCGCAGATCTCCGACGAGCGTGTGGAGCGCGTCAGCGATAAGCTCAAGGAAGGCGATATCATCCGTGTGAAAGTGCTGGAAGTTGATCGCCAAGGACGCATCCGTCTCAGCATGCGCAACATCGACGCCGCTTGAGGAAGACGAGCGGCCGACGTGCGCCGGCGCTTCGCGCTGGCGGCACGTGCGGATCGCTCTCCTACCTATCGAGCCTCTGGCGACAAATCAAAGACGTTCTTCCCTGGAAGCTTCGCTGCCCTCGGGACGCGGGGGCGGTGAGCCTGTGCCGTTGGCCATCGCTTTGAAGACTTCATCTTGCATCGCGCGCCAGCGTTCGAAGTTGTGTCGTGTGAGGGTTGCGATCGCGTCTTCGGCTTCCTCGCCGACCATCTCGCGTATGTTGTCCTGGAGCTGCTGTTGCTGGCTGGCGAGCAGCTTCAAGCTTTGTTCCAGATAACTGCCTACGAAGGTGCGCATCTCTCCACCGTAGGAGCGAATGATCTGGGCAAGGAAATCCTGACTCATGAGCGGTTCGCCGGTGTGCTCTTGCTCGGCGATCACTTGAAGCAGGATGGATCGAGTGATGTCTTCTTGCGACTTCTTGTCGATCACGACAAAGTCGACCTTCTCCATCACGAGACGCCGGATATCTGCGAGCGTGATGTATCGGCTCTCGACGGTGTCGTACAGACGCCGATTCGGATATTTCTTGATTACCCTCGACTCGCTCATGGTAGAGGTCCCTCGGAGTAACCCGGAGCTAGCAACCGGTCGTGCTTCAAGCCCGTTCATAGTCATTTACCCCTGCTCCTATGGTTCAGTTGTATCTAGTGGCTCGACCAAGACCGCTCGATCACGGCGCCTCGAATTCCGCACAGTAACTGCGGTTGCCAGTTCCGAATGGCCCAGTCCCACAGCGTGGACACCCCGCTTAGACGCAGTTCAAATGGCGGCGATTGCCGCAGAAATCGTAGTGCACGCCACAGTTCCAGGCTTGGATCGCGAAGATCCAGGGCGCCGGCACCGGCGGATTTGGACAGTTTGATCCGATTCTCGTCGGTGACTAGAGGCACATGTGCGTACGTGGGATGCGAAAGGCCGAGATAGTTTTGAAGCAGGAGCTGCCGAGGTGTGCTAGCCAGCAGGTCGGCTCCTCTGACGACATGGGTAATGTTTTGAGCCGCGTCGTCGACGACGACTGCGAGCTGATAAGCAAAGTAGCCGTCGCGGCGACGGATGACGAAATCGCCGGTGCTCTTGGCGAGATCGACTTCGATTGGACCTTGGAGCAGGTCGTGAAAATGGATCGGTGCGGCTGGGACACGCACGCGAAAGGCCAGCGCACGGTCGGGATTGCGCGGACCGCTACGGCACCAGCCGGGGTAGAACAACTCGTCAGCGTTCGCGCGATGTTGCTGTGCTGCCTGGATTTCCGTGCGCGTACAGGAGCAAGGGTACGCCACTCCTTGCTCGATCAGGCGGGCGAGCGCGGCCTCGTAGGCCTCCGTACGATCACTTTGATACAGGATGGAACCATCCCATTCAAAGCCAAAGGCTTCGAGCGTGCGAAGAATGGCATCGGCGCTGCCCGGAACAACCCGCGGTGGATCAAGGTCTTCAATTCGAATCAGCCACTCGCCGCCAGCTGCACGAGCATCCAAATAGCTCGCGACGGCCGTCACGAGCGAGCCGAAATGAAGAGGCCCGGTTGGCGAAGGAGCGAAGCGACCGCGGTAGGGGAGCGCGCTCACGGCCTACGGGCTACGGCGTGATCAGTCCAAGTGAGGAGGCGACATCTCTAGCTTGGCGCTGCCTGTAGCCCGTAGCCCGGTTGCCTATCGATACCGATCGTCGCGGTCGCCGTACTGCTTCTCGAGCCGCTCGCGACGTTCCTGAGCCTCCACGCACAGTGTCGCGACAGGGCGGGCTTCGAGCCGCTTGATGCCGATCTCTTCTCCGGTCTCCATGCAGTAGCCGTAAGTGCCGTCCTCGATGCGCTTGAGCGCCTCGTCGATCTTACGGATGAGCTTGCGCTCCCGATCCCGAGTCCGCAGCTCCAGGCTGAACTCGGATTCCTGGGTTGCGCGGTCGTTCGGATCCGGGAAGTTGGCCGCTTCATCCTTCAGGTGAAGCATGGTGCGGTCGACTTCTTCCATGAGATCGCGCTTCCAATTGAGCAGGATCTGCCGGAAGTGCTCCAGCTGCTCCTTGCTCATGTACTGCTCGCCGCGCTTCGGGATGTACGGCTTTACGTTGCGCGGACCCGCAAGAAGGCTCGACTCGTACGCGTCATGATCTTGGTCTTGATCGACGTCGTCCGCGTCGGTGTCGTTGCTGATGTCAGGGTCAAGGGACATTTCGGGTTTCGGGTCGATGTTCGTCTCTGCCGGAGCCGGAGTCGGAGAGACCGGCTTCGGGGTCGGTTCGGGTGTGGTCGTGACGACCGGCTCACTCGGTGCTGGTGCTGGCGCCGCAGCCGCGCTCTTGGCGGCCTTCGCCTTCACAGCAGATGCGGTCTTCGCCGTCTCCTTGGACGTCTTCTTGACCGCAGCTACGCGTGTCGACGCGGCAGGTTTCGTCCGAGCTGCCGACTTCTTCGCCGGTGCCGCCTTCTTGGCGGTTTCGGCCTTCTTGGCGACAGTCTTCTTGGCCTTGGTCACCTTTGCAGACGGTTTCTTCACGGCCATTGATAGAGCCTCCGCGCCCAGCCGGCTTAGCGGCTTTTCGGGCAGGTCACTACACACGAGGGCCGCGATTATACAGACGCAGCACCGGGCGTACAGCCGGGTGCTCCGGGCACCTCGAGCAAGAAAAAACCTTGGATTTGCCTCTCAGCGCGCGTGTCAGCCGGGTTGCATTCACATAAACTAAAGTGAATGTCCAACCTCGCTCGGGCCCCGAACTCGGGAACGCCCGCGCCGCGACCGCTCGCCCGAGCGGTTGCATGCCTGGCGACTCATGCCGTGCGCTCGAGCGATACCATATACGTATAACGGCGGCTGCCTATATCGGCGCGCAGGAGCGCAATGCGACTAAGTAAGATCAAACTGGCCGGGTTCAAGTCCTTCGTGGACCCGACCACTGTCACTTTTCCCAGCAACCTGACCGGCATCGTCGGCCCGAACGGCTGCGGTAAGTCGAACATCATCGACGCCGTGCGCTGGGTAATGGGCGAGATCTCGGCGAAGCATCTGCGCGGCGATTCCATGGCGGATGTCGTGTTCAACGGCTCCAGCTCGCGCAAGCCCGTCGGAACCGCCTCGGTCGAGCTTGTATTCGATAACTCTGACGGTCAGCTCGGTGGCCAGTACGCCGGTTTTGCGGAGGTATCACTCAAACGTGTCGTCTCGCGTGACGGCACGTCCGCGTACTTTCTGAACGGCACCCGCTGTCGTCGCAAGGACATCACCCAGCTCTTTCTGGGGACGGGCTTAGGGTCACGCAGCTACGCGATCATCGAGCAAGGCATGATCTCGCGGGTCATCGAGGCCCGCCCCGAGGAGCTGCGCGGTTTCATAGAGGAAGCCGCAGGTATCTCGAAGTACAAAGAGCGCCGGCGCGAGACCGAGAATCGCATTGCCCATACAAGGGAGAATCTCGAGCGCCTGAACGACGTGCGCGAGGAGGTCGACAAGCAGCTGCGGCACTTGCAGCGGCAAGCCGCAACGGCGCGCCGCTACCAGGCGTTGAAACAAGAAGAACGCAAGATCACAGCCGAGCTTATCGCGCTGCGACTGCGCGCCATCGATCAAGACCTGCACGACAAGGAAGGCGCCCTGCGAGAGCGCGACACGGCGCTGCAAGCTGCGATCGCGCAGCTGCGCTCGATTGAGTCCGCGATCGAGGCGGCGCGCGAGGATTTCACGGAGAAGTCCGAGGCGTTGAATGCCGTGCAAGGTCGCTATTACCAGATCGGCGCAGAGATCTCGCGCACGGAGCAATCGATCCAGCACCGCAGGGAGCTTCGCCAGCGTCAACAGCAAGATCTGGAGCAGGCAGAAAGCGGAGCAGAGGAGGCGCGAGTTCATCTCGAGCGCGATGAGGCGCAGATCGACGAACTAAAGCGCGAGCTCGAGGAGCTGGAGCCTGGGTTGATCGCTGCAAAGGAGCGCGAGCAACTGTCCGCGAGCGCGCTCGCTGCGGCGGAAGAGGCCATGCAAGCGTGGCAGGAGCGCTGGGATGAGTTCAACCGCGACTCGCGCGCTGCGAGCGAGAAGACTCAAGTCGAGCGCGCGCGCATCGAGCAGCTCGAGCATCAGCTGACGCGGCTCGCCGCGCAGCGCGAGCGCTTGTCGCTCGAACTCGAGGAGCTGCGCGGCGTCGAGGTCACCGAGCGCATCGTGCAGCTCGAGAACGAGGAAGGCGAGGTGCGCGAACGCGGCGAGCGTGGCAGCGAAATCTTACGCGAGCTGGCAGAGGAGCTACAGCGGTCGCGCGAACGCGAGCGCGAGCTCGTCGGGGCGGTCGATCGAGCACGACAGGAGCTGCAGGTCGCGCAAGGCAAGCTCATGTCCTTACAGGCGCTGCAGCAGGCTGCGCTTGGTCTGGCGCAAGGCAAGGTGACGGAGTGGCTGGCTGCACACATGCTCAACGAGCGTCCGCGGCTGGCGCAACAGCTGACTGTCGAGCCGGGCTGGGAACGCGCCGTCGAGACCGTGCTCGGTGCCTACCTCGAGGCCGTGTCGGTCGAGACGATCGATGCGATCGCAAGCCAGCTCGAATCCTTGCACGTCGGATCGGTGAGCTTCTTCACCGAAGGTGGCGCTCGTCCAGCGAACGTTGATCGCGAGCTCCTGCTCGCGCGCGTGCAGGGCCCGGCGGCGATCGCCGCCATGCTAAGCGGGATCATTGCGGTCGATACCTTGCACGAGGCGCTCGAGCGTCGTCACACGCTGCGCGACGGAGAATCGGTGATCACGCGCGACGGTGTGTGGATCGGACGCGAGTGGTTGCGGGTCAGTCGTGATCAAGACGTGCATGCAGGCGTCATCGAGCGCGAGAAAGAGATGCGCGAGTTGCGCGAGGTCGTGGCTGCGGCGGAAGAGCGCCTGCAAGCTTTGCAGGCGGAGCTGGCAGCAACGCGCGACCGGCTGCGGGAGCAAGAGCAACGGCGCGACGAGCTCCAGTCGGAAGTGAATCAGCTCCATCGCACGCACAGCGAGCTCAGCGCCCAGATCGGCGCGTTGCGTACGAAGGCCGAGCAAACTGCTGAGCGTCTACGGCGGATTGAGACCGAAATTGCAGAGATCGATCGGGAGCACGAGGCGCTCGCAGAGTCCATTGCGGAAGCACGGGCCCGCCTGCAAGAAGGCCTCGAGGCGATGGAGCAGTTCGAGCGCACGCGCGCCGAGCTGGAACAGCGCCGTGACGAGTTGCGGCAGGATCTGGCGGAAAAGCGCTCGCAGGCGCAGCGCGATCGCGAAAGCGCCCAGGAGATCGCCATCCGCCTCGAGTCCAAGCGCTCGGCGCTGAGCTCGATCTCCTCCGGGATCGAACGTCTTCGTCAACAGCTGTCGCAGCTGCAAGCGCGTCGCGAGGAGCTGACGCGCCAGCTCGCCGAAGGCGACGAGCCGCTGGAGGAATTGAGCGCCACGCTCGAGACAGCGCTGCAGCAGCGCCTCGAAGTCGAGCAGGAGCTGGCGGCCGCACGCGAAGCGCTGGCGGGCGCAGAAAGTCGCATGCGCTCGTTGGATCAAAGCCGCATGGAAGCGGAGACTGCAGTCGAAGAAGCACGCAGGCACATGGAGGAGGTGCGCATGGCGGCTCAGGAGCTCAAGGTTCGGCGCGAGACATTGGTCGAGCAGTTCAAGGCGACGCAGTTCGACCTCGAAACCGTCTACCGGGAAATGCCGCCGGAGGCGAACGTTGCCGCGTGGGAGGAAACCCTGCTCGATCTCACGCAAAAAATCGAACGCCTTGGTCAAGTAAACTTGGCAGCGATCGACGAGTTCAAGGAGCAGTCCGAGCGCAAGGAATACCTCGATCGGCAATACAAGGACCTGACCGAAGCGCTCGAGACACTGGAGAAGGCGATTCGGAAGATCGACAAGGAAACCCGATCGCGTTTCCAGGACACGTTCGATCGAGTCAACGCCGGATTAAAGGAGCGCTTCCCACGTCTTTTCGGCGGCGGCCATGCCTATCTCGAGCTGACGGGAGAAGATGTCTTGAACGCGGGCGTATCGATCATGGCACGCCCGCCCGGCAAGCGAAACTCCACGATCAGCCAGCTCTCAGGCGGCGAGAAAGCGCTCACCGCAGTGGCGCTCGTGTTCTCCATCTTCGAGCTCAATCCGGCGCCGTTCTGTTTGCTCGACGAGGTGGACGCGCCGCTCGACGACAACAACGTCGGGCGTTTCTGCGAGACCGTCAGGGAGATGTCGAACAGGGTGCAGTTCATCTTCATCACCCATAACAAGACCACGATGGAGCTCGCCACGCACTTGATTGGCGTCACCATGCACGAGCCAGGCGTCTCGCGCTTGGTCGCCGTTGACGTGGATGAGGCCGTGCGTTTGGCAGCGATGTAGGAGAGACGGGCCCCGAGCTTCGTATGCCTGAGCTGCGCTGGATACTGATCGGTTTCGCGATCGTCTTGATGGCCGCCATCTACCTCTGGGGGCGGCGTACGAGCGCGCCGGGCACTCGGCGCGAGCCCGTGCTCGATGTGACGTCGGGCGACGCAGTCGAGGCACAGGCGCCGGCTGGAGAGGAACCGCATGTAGGCATGTCGGACGACGATGCCCAAGATAGGGAGGCTCCAGAAGGCCATGAGCCGCACGTGGCTACGCCGCTCATAGCGAATACGGGTGCCTATCCCCGAACGATCGTGCGTGAGAACCAAGCGCAGCCAGCACCTCTGGACCGCGGCGCTCGAGCTGGCTGGCGCGGGCGTATCGAGCCGACGCTCTCGGACCCCATCGAAACCGAGGAGAGGCTCGACACACAACAACAGGATGAGTCACTGCCAGAGGAGCAAGCAGCGTCGGAAGGCGAGCCGGCAGGGGCCACGCCATTGCACGAGGGCACGGAAACGCCGACTTCCGCAACGATCGAATATCAGAAGATCTTGGCCTTGCGCCTTGCGGCTGCGCCGCATCGCTACGATGGCGCACGGCTCCTCGAGGCGTTCGCCTCGGAGTCCTTGCAGTACGGCAAGTATCACATCTTCCATCGTCTGCACGACGATGGCACGAGCATTTTTTCAGTGGCGAACATGGTGGAGCCGGGCACGTTCGAGCTCGAGTCGATGGGCAACACCCAATATCGCGGGCTCACGTTGTTTGCACAACTACCGGGTCCAGTGTCGAGCATACACGCTCTGAACGAGTTGGTTGCATGTGCTCGTCGACTGCAGGAACGTCTCGGCGGCACGTTGCAGGACGATCGCGGCGCGCCGCTCACTGTTTATCGCATCGAGCAGATGCGCCAAGAGGTACGCGAGTTCGAGCGTACGCACAGCCGAGCGACGTCTCGCGGGTGAGCGGACCGATGAGACCATCTGAGGCGCTCGGACTCTCTCCCGGACAGGACTCGCGCCGAGTCCCAAGGGCAGGAGCATGATTCTGTTTTTTCGCGCGAATCGAGGCGGCTCGTTCGGTGCAACGGGCGCCGCTGCATGCTTTGTCGCGGTGCAGCCGTGCCACGAGCAGCGCAGCGAGGAGGGCGCATGATGAGCGACCTGTCTAGCGCGGCTGCACGTGCGCGCGAGTTGCGCCGCCAGATCGAGCACCACAACTACCGCTACTACGTGCTCGACGATCCCGAGATTTCCGACGCCGAGTACGATCGGCTCATGCAAGAGCTCAAGGCGCTCGAAACACAGTTTCCTGAGCTCATCACACCGGACTCTCCCACGCAGCGCGTCGGTGCGGCGCCCGTCAGCGGGCTCGAGGAAGTCGTACACAAAGTGCCGATGCTGTCGCTCGACAATGCGTTCACCGACGAGGACGTGATCGCATTCGATCGTCGGGTGCGAGAGCGACTCGAAACCGACGCCGACATCGAGTACGCGGCCGAGCCCAAAATCGACGGAGTCGCCGTCAGCCTTCGTTACGAGAAAGGCCGCCTCGTGCTGGCGGCAACTCGCGGCGACGGTCTGCGCGGCGAGAACGTGACTCACAATGTGCGCACGATCAAAGCCGTGCCGATCGAGCTACGCGGCAAGGCGCCGGAGGTGCTGGAGGTCCGCGGTGAAGTATTCATGCCCATTGCTGGCTTCAAGGCCCTGAACGAGCGCGCCTTGGCGAGAGGAGAGCGCACGTTCGCGAATCCACGCAATGCCGCGGCAGGTAGTCTGCGGCAGCTCGATCCGAGATTGGCTGCGACGCGACCGTTCGATGTGTTCTTCTACGGATTGGGCGAGGTTCAGGGATGGACTGTGCCGCCGCGGCACAGCGATGCCCTCGAGCAGCTCAGGGAGTGGGGGCTGAAGATCTCGCCGCTCGTGCGCGTCGTCATGGGAGCGCAGGGGTGTCTCGAGTACTACCGCGAGATCGCGGCACGTAGGGAGTCGCTGCCGTATGAGATCGACGGTGTCGTCTACAAGGTCAACCGTTTCGTCCTGCAGCGCGAGCTTGGTTACGTCGCGCGGGCGCCACGCTGGGCGATTGCGCACAAGTTTCCCGCTCACGAAGAGCACACCATCGTACGCGACGTGGAGTTTCAGGTTGGACGAACCGGCGCGCTGACGCCGGTTGCACGGCTAGAGCCAGTGTTCGTCGGTGGTGTGACAGTCAGTAACGCCACGCTACACAACATGGACGAAGTGCGTCGCAAGGACATTCGCATCGGCGATACCGTCGTCGTGCGGCGTGCGGGCGATGTGATCCCAGAGGTGGTCAAAGTCATTCTCGATCGCCGTCCTCCGAATGCGCGGATTGTGGAGCTGCCAGCGCATTGCCCCGTTTGTGGCGCAGATGTCGAAAGAGAAGAAGGGGAAGCGATCGCGCGATGCACCGGCGGATTGTTTTGTCCGGCGCAGCGCAAGGAATCGCTGCGGCATTTCGCCAGCCGTCGCGCGCTCGATATCGACGGTCTTGGCACCAAGATCATCGATCAGCTCGTAGACCGTGGGCTGGTGCGCAACCCAGCGGATCTGTATGCGCTGACCGTCGAGCAGCTCGCGAGCCTCGAGCGGATGGGTGAGAAATCGGCTGCGAAGCTCGTTGCGGCGCTGGAGCGAAGCAAGAACACGACCTTGCCGCGGTTCCTGTATGCGCTCGGCATTCGCGACGTCGGCGAAGCGACTGCCGCTGCGCTAGCCGAGCACTTCGGTACGCTCGAGGCGCTCGAGGAAGCGACGATCGAGCAAATCCAGGAGACACCGGATGTCGGTCCCGTCGTCGCTGCGCACGTGCGACACTTCTTCGATCAGGTTCATAACCGCGAGGTCATTCGTGCCTTACGGGCACACGGGGTGCGCTGGCCGGACATGCAGCGCAGGTCCGCGGCTCAGGAAGGGCCACTCAGCGGCAAGACATTCGTTCTCACCGGTACGTTGGATTCCATGAGCCGCGACGAGGCGAGCAAGCGCATCGTCGCGCTCGGTGGCAAGGTCTCGAGCAGTGTCTCGAAGAAGACATCGTACGTCATCGTGGGCGCGGATCCGGGTTCGAAGCTCAAGAAGGCCCAGGAGCTAGGCGTCGAGATACTGGACGAAGCGGCGTTTCTCGCGTTGCTGAAATCGGCTGCGCCTCGAGGCTGAAGTGATGGCCACATTGCGCGGTTAGCACCATGCGTCTAACCGCCCCCACAGCCTATAACCTCTTCTCAATCTTCGCGTGCTGACGCAGCTCGTCCAAGTACGCTTGCAGCTTCTTGCGCTGGACGAGGAGCTTGACGCGGTCCTTGACTTCCTCGAACGGCGGTGCAACCGATGCACGGGAGGCTTCGAGCTTGATGATGTGCCAGCCGAACTGCGTCTGCACCGGCTCCTTGGTCACCTCGCCCGGCTGCAGGGCAACGACGGCATCGGCGAACGGTTTCACCATCGTGTCGGCTGTGAACCAACCGAGGTCGCCGCCGTTCTGACTCGAGGAGTCCTTCGAGCGTTCGCGGGCGAGCTTTGCGAAGTCGGCGCCCGCCTGAATCTCGCGAGCGATCGCCTCGGCGATTTCTTTGTCGTCGACGAGGATATGGCGGGCGTGGTACTCGCGCGGCATCGCCGCGACTTGCGCATCGTACTCCGGCCTGAGCTCTTCGTCGGCGACAGGATGCTCCTCCAAGTACCTCTGCAGCGCCGCGTCGACGACGACATTGAGGCGAGCGAGCTTCAGCTGATCGTGAACCTGTGGCTGCTTCAGCAAGCCTGCCGACTCAGCGGCAGCGGCAGCCAAGTGCATGCTGATGTATTGATCCAGCAGTTGTGATCTTTGGTCTTCGGAGACGTGTCGCCCCGACTGCTGTTCTACCGTATCGATGTACAGCTCGAACTCCGACCTCGAAATAGGCGTGCCGTTGACGACCGCGATGACCTCGCTTTCGGGCACTGGCGGCGTATCGGAGCGGTTGCAAGCGCTCAGCAGAAAGCTAGTGGCAAGTAGGGTAGCGGTGAGCGTACGAATTGACATGAAAGGCTCGCTGAGTTGAAGGAGGACAGGTATGTCGGAGGCGGCATCTTCTCGCTGGACAGCTCGCGACGAAAAACGTTCACCTCAGGGCCGCGCGGCTGCTTCTTCGGGCGTGAGCGCGGTGATGTTCAATGCATGGATGTCGGTCTGCATCATGTCGCCCAAAGCGTCAAAGACGAGCCGATGCCGCTGCAGGGGCTTCAGGCCCGCGAAGCGGGCAGACACGATGCGCACACGAAAATGGCCCTTGCCTTCGCGCGCGCCAGCGTGGCCGATATGCAGATGGCTCTCGTCGACAAGCTCAATCTGCGCGTCTCCCAGGTGTGCGCGCAGGCGTTCGCGGATGCGTGCCGGACGGCTGGCAGCGTCGTACGGGTTCGTCATGCTTCAGTCGAGCTCGAAGAGTCTGCAGGAACCTTGGAAGCGATCCAGATTCCTTGTCCGAGGATGAATAGCAGCGTCAGGCCGATTACACCGAACAGTTTGAAGTTCACCCAGACGTTCTCATCAAAGCTGTAAGCGACGTAAAGATTCAAGGCGCCGAGCAAGAAGAAGAACGCCACCCATATGAGATTCAGCCTGCGCCACAGGTCTCGACCGAGCGAGATCTTTTCGCCGAGCATGCGTTCGACGATCGGTTTGTCGCCCACGAACTGAGAAACCAGGAAGCCGAGGGCAAACAGCCAATTGACCACGGTAACTTTCCATTGGATAAAGGCCTTGTCATGGATGGCCAACGTGAGGCCCCCAAATACGAGCACCAGCGCGGCGGAGATCAGCGCCATCGAGTTGACCTTGCGGTTCACGACCCACTGCACGGCGGTCTGTAAGAGCACCGCCACGATGATCACGGCCGTGGCGACATAGATGTCCGTCAGCTTGTAGGCGACGAAGAACGCGATGATCGGAAAAAAATCGAACAAGAGCTGCATGTCGTTTCAGGCTCGCGGCCGAGAAAGGCTTATCATACGCGTACGCGACAAGGCTGACAGTGGGGAGGCTGACGGAGCAGACTGCGGGCGCCGACGGATGCTCCGCCTTGGCAACCGGAATCGCGTCACTGCGCGTTTACTACAGCGATGTCATGCCGCTACTTTGAAGTTCACCCGAAGGATCCGCAACCCCGCCTGATCAGGCAGGCGGTGGCGATCATTCGCGAGGGCGGTGTCGTCGCCTATCCGACGGATTCGAGCTACGCGCTCGGCTGTCACATTGGAGACAAGGCTGCGATGGAGCGCATTGCACGTATCCGGCAGGTTGACAAGCATCATCACTTCACGCTCGTCTGCCGCGATCTCTCGGAGATAGCCAAGTACGCTCGTGTCAGCAACCAGCAGTACCGAACGTTACGGGCCTTCACGCCCGGCCCCTATACCTTTCTGCTGCAAGCAACGCGTGAGACACCGAAGCGGCTGCAGAATCCGAAGCGCCGGACGATCGGTATCCGTGTTCCGGACCATCCCGTGCCTCAAGCGCTGCTCGAGCAGCTCGGCGAGCCGCTGATGAGCTCCACTCTGATCTTGCCAGGAGAGGAAACGCCCATGAGCGATGCCCGGGAAATCCTGGCGCGCTTGAGCCACCTCATCGATGCTGTGATCGATGGTGGGAATTGCGGTTTCGAGCCGACCAGCGTGGTCGATCTCACTGGGCCGGCGCCCGTCGTGGTACGCACCGGGAAAGGTGACGTCAGCGTGTTTCAGTAAGGTGTGCTCTCGTATAATGCGGGTCTGCCACTCAATTTATCCCTAAGATTAACAATACCTCGTAACTTATTGATTCATTGTGGAGTACGAGCTTCTGAGCTCGGCATTCCAGTCGCACAGATCGGCATCAAGAGGATTTCCCGGCATTGAGCGCAGCGAGTAGCACGACACGGCGAGTTCTATCGGGCATGCGACCGACCGGCGCGCTGCATCTTGGCAATTACCACGGCGCGCTGAAGAACTGGGTCGAGCTCCAGTATCAGTACGAGTGTTATTTCTTCGTGGCGGACATCCATGCGCTCACGAC
Organism: Gammaproteobacteria bacterium; assembly: GCA_017577615.1. GTDB lineage: Bacteria > Pseudomonadota > Gammaproteobacteria > Steroidobacterales > Steroidobacteraceae > Steroidobacter. The sequence continues at coordinate 270,769 of PKRE01000002.1, forward strand.
AGGGTATGACGACACTACGTCCCTGAACGAGAACGTATGGGAAATGGTGATCGATTGGCTGGCGGCGGGCATCAATCCCGCGAGCGCCACGCTGTTCATCCAGTCGCGTGTTCCCGAGCATTCCGAGCTACACGTCCTGCTCTCCATGATCACGCCGCTCGGTTGGCTGGAGCGCGTGCCCACCTACAAGGATCAGCAGGAACAATTGCGAGACAAGGAGCTCGCGACCTACGGCTTCCTGGGTTATCCGCTGTTACAGAGCGCAGACATTCTGCTCTACAAGCCTGCCTTCGTTCCGGTCGGCGAGGACCAGGTTGCCCACATCGAGATCACCCGCGAGGTGGCGCGTCGGTTCAACTACTTGTACGGCAAGGAACGCGACTTCGAGCTGAAGGTGGAAAAGGCTCTGAGGAGCTTGGGCAGTCGAAACGGCAGTCGCTACATGGAGTTGCGGCGTCTTTATCAAGAGCAGGGTGACGTAAGCGCGCTCGAGAAAGCACGCGCGCTCCTCGATGGCAACGCCCGTCTGACGCTCGCCGATCGCGAGCGCCTGATCGGCTATCTCGAGGGGACCGGTCGCAGCATCCTCGTAGAGCCGGAAGCCTTGTTGACCACGACACCGAAAGTGCCGGGGCTGGACGGTCGCAAAATGTCCAAGTCGTACGGCAACACGATCGGATTGCGGGAGGATCCGGATTCGGTCGTCAAGAAGATCAAGACGATGCAGACAGATCCGGCGCGCGTCCGTCGTGCCGATCCAGGCGACCCCGAAAAATGCCCTGCGTGGCAGCTTCACAAGATTTACTCTGATGCGGACACCTTGGAGTGGGTGCAAGAGGGCTGCCGAACGGCCGGCATTGGATGTCTCGATTGCAAGAAGCGGCTGGCCGATGCCGTCGTCGCCGAGATCACGGTGATCCGCGAACGCGGACGGGAGTTCGAGCAGAATCGCGACCTCGTGCGCGGCATCATCGCCGAAGGGTGCGAGCGCGCCCGCGATGTGGCCCGTCAAACGCTCGAGGAAGTGCATCAGGCGATGGGGATGATTTACCGGTGAAGCCCGAGCTCAAACTGGTCGAGAACACTGGCGCACAGGTCGAAGCCGCGGGGCGAGCACCCGAGCGACCACAGCAGACCGAGATGCCATTTGCCATCGTGGAGGGCGAGCCCATCACGGAGCTGCCCCGTGACTTGTACATCCCTCCGGATGCGCTGCAGGTCTTTCTGGAAGCCTTCGAGGGACCGCTCGATCTTCTGCTCTACCTCATCCGCAAGCAGAACCTCGACATCCTCGACATACCGATCGCGGAAATCACGCGTCAGTACATGCAGTACATCGAGGTCATGACCGAGCTGCAGCTGGAGCTGGCGGGTGAGTATTTGCTCATGGCCGCGATGCTCGCCGAGATCAAGTCGCGCATGCTGTTGCCCCGCATGGTGACGGAAGACGGGAAGGAAGAGGAGGATCCGCGTGCCGAGCTCGTGCGCAGGCTGCAGGAGTACGAGCGTTTCAAGAAGGCTGCCGAAGATCTCGACAAGTTGACCCGCCTCGAGCGCGACACGCTGCCAGTTTCGGTTGAGCTCGCGGAGCGCAAGGTCGTCAAGGCCTTGCCGCAGGTCACCCTCAAGGACATGTTGAGCGCGTTCAAGGACGTGCTTGCGCGCGCCGAGCTGTTCGCTCACCACCACATCACGCGCGAGCCTCTTTCGGTGCGGCAACGCATGTCGGAAGTGCTGGACACTTTGCGCGAAGCCACGTTCGTCGAGTTCACTAAGCTGTTCCGCCCTGAAGAAGGGCGCATGGGTGTGACGGTCACCTTCATCGCGCTTCTCGAGCTCATGCGGGAAGGATTGATCGAGATTGTGCAGGCAGAGGCATATGCTCCGATCCACGTCCGAACGGCGGGGAGCCGTAAGCTCACGATTGACGAGAGCAGCGCAGCCGAAGCCGATGCGGAGAATGTGGCCGCGCTCGCTCAACCGGCGCTTCCTGACGAGGACGAAGATGAAGACGAGGAGCTGCGGTTCGAGTTTACAGAGCCTGTGTCCACAGACGATGCACGAACGGATGTGAGCGATCGGGTTGAGGACCGCCTCGATGTTGCGGCCCAGGCGGTCACGCCCGAGGAGTCAAAAGAGGAACCAAGAGGCCAGCCGGCAGAAATCGACGATGCTGCAGAGGACTCCGGAGAACGGTAGAACACGATGAACGACAACGATCTCAAGCACATCATCGAGGCGACGCTGCTTGCGGCGGGACGTCCGGTGTCGACGCAGCAACTCATCGAACTCTTCGACGAGCGCGAGCGTCCCACCGCAGAGCAGGTCAAGCGTGCAATCGAGCTGTTGGCTGCCGACTACGCCGATCGCGGCATCGAGGTCATTGAAGTAGCCAGCGGGTGGCGCATCCAGGTACGTCCGCGCGTGTCTCCCATCGTCTCACGCCTGTGGCAAGAGCGCCCATCGCGCTATTCGCGAGCATTGCTCGAGACGCTGGCACTGATCGCTTATCGGCAACCGATCACGCGCAGCGAGATCGAGGAGATTCGCGGCGTAGCGGTCAGCTCGACGATCATGCGCACGCTGCAGGAGCGGGGTTGGATCCGAGTCGTGGGGCACCGCGAAGTGCCAGGCCGTCCGGAGTTGCTCGGAACGACACGCGAGTTTCTCGATTACTTTGGATTGAAGAGCTTGGATCAGTTGCCGTCATTGGCAGAGCTCAAGGACGTCGAGACGATCGGTGTGCAGCTGGAGCTGCCCGCCGGCGAGCCGCCGGCCAGCCAGAATGGCTCCGGCTCTGCCGACAGCCCCGGCTCGGACGGGCAGGCAACCACCACGAAGACCTCGGCGAGCAGTGAACCTGAATCGTCACGAGAAGCGGTGATATCCAGCGAAGCACCTGCAGCCTCTGAGGCGCAGTCGTCTGCCGAGTCGGCCTCCGTGGCGGGCGAGGCGCAACAAGCGGTCCAGGAACCCGAGCCCTCAGAAGCCACGCCGGCATCCAGCGAGATGGCTGCCGCGTCTGAAGCGCAATCCACTGCCGGGTCGAGCACTACGGAAGACGAGTCAGAGCAAGCAGATGAAGCAGCAAGCGCACAGGGTGCGAACGACCCGCAAGGCGACGAGGACGAGAGCGACGTGTCTGAGCGCGAGCCCACGATGGTCGCTGCATCCGATGACGAACGCGTCGTGCCGATTCGCGAGCCATCCGTATAGTGCCTGAACGTCTGCACAAGCTTCTCGCCCAGCACGGTTTCGGCTCTCGGCGCGAGATCGAAAGATGGATGCTCGAGGGCCGTATCCTGCTCAACGGCAAGCGCGCACAGCCGGGCGATCGCTATCAAGAAGGCGATCGCGTCGAGATCGATGGCAAGGATGTCTCGGCACGGCTCAGGACTGCGAGCGCACCACGCGTGCTCATTTATCACAAGCTGCAAGGACAGCCGATCGACGCGAAGCCTTCCGAGGACGTGAAGATGCGTTCGGTGATGGAAAGCGTGCCGTCGCTACGCGGTGCGCGCTGGCTGGTCGTCAACACGATGCAGGCAGGCGATAGCGGCTTGTTGGTGCTCACGAACGACGGTCGCCTCGCCGATGCGTTGCGCCGGCGCGCCGCGACGCTGCCGGCAGCGTACATGGTCCGTGCTCTCGTGTCTCATCCCGACTTTGCGCTTGAGCGCATTCCGCGCGTCGTTCAATACGACGATGTCGTCGTCGAGTTCGACAGCGTCGAGCACGCAGGTGGGGAAGGCAGAAACCGATGGTTTCTCGTGAAATCGTCGCGGGCTCATCGACGCGCAGCCGTACGCGCGCTGTTTGAAAGCCGCGGGCTGAAGGTGAGTCGCGTGATACAGATCAGGTTTGCAGATCTCGAGCTGCCTCGCGACCTGCCGCGAGGCCGCCATCGGGCGCTGTCGGATGAGCAGGTCGCAGCACTTTATGCGAGCGCAGGGCTCGAGTGGCAGGCACCGACACGCGACGATCGCAGACGCAAACGAAGGGTACCGCCAGACCGTCGGCCGGGCACGAGTGGAAAACGGCCCAGCTGGCCGTCTATTGGCACTCGAAAGTCCGGCCGTTGATGCCCTTGCTATCGGGCCCAAACAAATACAAATAAGGACCCACGATCGATTCAGGTGTCGGCAGCAGGTCGCGATTCTCTGCAGGATAGGCCTGCAGACGCATGTTCGTGCGTACCTTGCCGGGATTGATGCTGTTGACGCGAATCCTGGTGTTCTCGAGCTCGTCGGCCAGCATACGCATGAGCCCTTCGCAACCCCATTTCGAGACGAGATACGCGCCCCAGAATGCGCGAGGCCGCGCGACGACGCCGCTCGACGTGAAAACGATCGAGGCATCTTCGGAACGTCGCAGCAGCGGTAGGCACGTACGCGTGAGAATGAAGGGCGAATTGACGTTCACGTGCATCGTGCGCAGCCATTTGGCGACATCGTAGTGCTCGATTGGCGCGCGCTCGCCCAGCATGCCGGCGTTGTGCAGCAACACATCGAGACGTCCGAACTCCTTCTCGATGGCGGTCGCGAGCTGCTCGTATTCTGCGGGCCCGGCCTTTTCGAAATCGAGAGGCAAGATGGAAGGGCGCGGATGACCGGCATTCACGATCGTGTCGTATACGCCTTCTAGCTTGCGCACATTGCGCCCGTGCAGGATGACGGTGGCACCGTGCGCTGCGGCGGCCAACGCCACGGCTTTACCGATTCCATCGCTCGCTCCGGTAATCAGCACGATGCGGTTCTGCAGTAGGTTCGGAGGAGGAGAGTAGCTCAGCATGGTCGATTGGATACTTGGTAAGGGCTGTGCTGAAGCAGCGGCAATTGTGACGCGATCATCGGCTCGCTGCACCTACGGATGTCTGCGGCGTGCCTCACGCCACGCAATCCAAGGTTTCTGGAATGCGCTCAGCTCGATGCGCTCGGTGCCCACGTCGTAGTTGCACGCGGCAATCCGTTTCAACAGCCGTGCGTGCAGCGCCGCGAGCACTCGCAGCGGACGGAGCGATTCATGGGTCCGTGCGTCGGGTAACGCGGTAAGCAGGGATGTGCGCGCCGAGCGGCTCAGCAGCGCGAGCACCTCCTTCGCGCCTGCATCCAGCTCGGGCGCATCGAGTCGCTCCGGAGCAATCGCGCGTCGCTCCAGTTCGTCGAGCGGCACGTAGATGCGTCCTTCGTGGGCGTCTTGTCGCAGATCGCGAACGATCTCCGTGAGGCGAATACCCACCCCGATGGAATTGGCGGCGGTCAATGTTGCCGAGTCCACCGAATCGTTCGGCAAGAGTTCCTCCGCCATGAGCTGCGTGAGCGCGCCGGCGCTGCGTGCGCAATACGCTCGCACCTCACGCTCGTTGAGATAGGTCATCCGCGCCAGGTCCATGTCGGCGGCCACGAGCAGCTCGTGCAGTTTCGCTAGCGAGCTGCGCGGGGCGCGATGGCGCTCTTGTAACAGACGCGTGGCAGGGTGTTGCGCGACACCGTGCACGAGCCGATCGATCTCGTCGCGCCACCAACGAAGACGCGTGTGTGCGACATCGTGACTGCTGCTGCGGGCCGCAGCGCGAATCTCGGCATCTACGACGAAAAGCGCGGCGAGCACGTCGCGACGCTCCGCGGGTGTATAGAGCAGCGCGAAGTAGCGCATCGACGCAGGCGGCGCCGCCTGGTACACGAGCGAACTGTCGAGCGCAGAGTGGGGAATGACCATCGCGTGCGAAGCAGCTTAGGCGCGGGCGGCGCCCGTCTCGTCGTGGGTCGACGCCCTGGCGTGATTCTTGTCGAGCTCGTCCTGCGAGGACAACGAGCCGAGCTGGCGCTGAGCCGCGCCAAGTTGCGGCTCGCGAGTCAGTCGATCGAGCGGCTCAAGCGTCTCGATCTCGCGGTCCGCGCGCACGCCGAGCTCGGTGAACTTGCGAGCGCCTGGCAACACTTGTCGCTCCAGAGACCCGACGGCGCTATTGAACGAATCAACTGCGCTGCTCAGGTTGCGGCCGAGACGGCTCAGGTGGCTGGAGAACACGGCCAAGCGGCGGTAGAGGTCTTCGCCGAGCGAGCGAATGGTCGCGGCGTTCTGGGCAAGCGCAAGCTGGCGCCAGCCGTAGGCGACCGCCTTCAGGAGCGCCACGAAACTCGATGGTGTCGCGATGATGACGTTCTGCCGGATTGCGTCCTCGAGCAGACGAGGGGCTTCGGCGAGGGCCGCGGAGAGAAACTGATCGCCCGGGATGAAAAGAATGACGAAATCCGGACTTTTCTCGAACTGACTCCAGTAGCTCTTGGCGCTCAGCTGGCGCACGCGCTCGGCGAGCGCTTGTGCGTGACGACGCAGAGCAGCCGATCGCTCCTCGTCGGTGGTCGCCTCCATGGCATCGAGATAGGCATCGAGAGGCGTTTTCACGTCGACCACGAGGTCGCGTCCGTCCGGCATGTGCACGATCATGTCCGGACGCAGCGCGCCTTCGTCGGTCCGCACCTGCGTTTGCTCGACGAAATCGCAGTGCTCGACCATCCCGGCCAGCTCGGCAAGCCGCCGCAACGTCAGCTCCCCCCACTGCCCACGCACTTCCGGACGCCGCAGCGCGTTGACGAGCGAGCGGGTTTCCTTCTGCAGAGCTTGCTGTCCGAGCGCCACCGCTTCGAGCGCGTTCTTGAGGCTTCCGAACGTTTCAGCGCGTTCTTTTTCGATGCGCAAGATTTGCTGCTCGGTTTTCTGCAGCGCCTCTTTGATGGGCGCGAGCATCGCCTCGATCGCTTTTTCGCGCTCACTCAAGGCGGCTGCGGCCGCTTGCTGATGCTGCCCCAGGTGCTCGCGCGCGAGCTTGAGAAAAAGCTCGCTGTTTGAGCGTAGCGACGCGCTGGCAATTGCATCGAAAGAGGCGCGCACTTGCTCCATGGCGCGCTCCAGCGCGGCGGCGCGTTCGCGCTCGAGTTGCTCTTCGGTCTTGACCTGCGACTTGAGCACGGCGAGCTCGAGGTGCAGTGCCTCGGTGCGTGCGCGGTGACGCCACGTCGCCCACAGCGCGCCGACAAGCACCCCTGTGAGGAGCGTCGCAACGGATAGAGAAATCGCAAAGGTCAAGGAAGACATCCCGAGGCTGCAGTCGTTGGGTCGCAAAGTGAGGCTTGGGCGGCGCAAAACGCCGACGCCGCCGGCCGTTGGCGTCGTCGGCTACAGCTTACGGAACCAAGCAAGATAATTCACGTCGACGTCGGAGCTCAGACGGGCGGTGTTTGCGAACGGATCGTATGCGAGGCCGCTGATGTCCTGCAGCTCGAGATCCACGGCGCGTGCCCAGGAAGCTAGCTCGGAAGGCTTGATGAACCGCTCGTACGTGTGTGTTCCTCGCGGGAGGAGGTTGAGAACGTACTCGGCGCCCAGAATCGAGAGCAAGTACGACTTCAAGTTGCGATTGAGCGTCGATACGAAGACATCGCCTCCCGGCTTCACGAGCGTGCTCAAGGCTTGCAGCACGCTGCCCGGATCCGGCACGTGCTCGAGCATCTCCATGCAGGCCACTACGTCGTAGCTCGCCGGGCGCTCGCGAGCATGCTGCTCGGCCGATTGCCGCAAATATTCGATGGAAAGGCCACCCGACAGCGCGTGCAGCTCGGCCACTTCGACGGTGAGCGGCGCCAGATCGATACCAGTGACACGCGCACCGAGCTTTGCAAGAGCCTCACTCAGCAGCCCTCCGCCGCAGCCGACGTCGAGAACGTGCTTACCCTCGAGCTCGGTGCGGCTCCTCATGTACTCGACCCGAACCGGATTGAGGGCGTGTAGTGGCTTGAACTCGCCGTGACTGTCCCACCAACGCTGGGCAGCAGCGTCGAAACGAGCCAGCTCGGCAGGATCGTGATTGGAAATGTCCATCATGCGGATCTCACTCCGGCGATGCGGTCGCGCCAACGTTCAGCGCGCGCAATGATGTCGGCGGGATCGAGTCGGGTGAGCCGCGACTCGCTCACGAGCGCGCGTCCGGCCACCCACACATCGGTGACTTGATCGCGTGAGGCTGCAAACACGATCTGCGCAGCCACATCGTAGACAGGCTGGGTATGCGGACGGGCGAGATCGAGACAGCACACATCGGCCCATTTGCCAGGCGTCAGCGAGCCGATACTGTCGCCGAGTCCGAGCGCACGCGCACCGTTGAGCGTCGCAAAGCGTAGCCAGTGATGGGCGTCGAGCCCCATGTGGGCGCTGTGTAGCGCGCGTGCCAGCAGCGCACCCGTCCTAATCTCATCCAGCATGTCGAGATCATTGTTGCTGGCGGCGCCATCGGTTCCGACAGCGATATTGAGGTCGTGTCCGCTGAATCGCGCCACCGGCGCGATGCCGTTGCCCAGCTTCAAGTTGGACTGCGGGCAGTGCACGATGCTCACCCCGGCTCGGGCACAGGCATCGATGTCTGTCTCGTCGACATGGATCATGTGCGCGGCGCACAGAAGCGGGGATAACAGGCCCAGCCGCTCGAGCCGCGCGATCGTCCTTTCCTCGCCGTGGAGGGCCTCCGCGGGCGTCTCGTTGACGTGCATCGTCACCGGCAATTCGAGCTCGTCGGCGAGGCGCCGCACTCGCTCGAGCGTTTCGTCCGCGAGCGCCCAGGGCGCATACGGGGCCAAGCTCGTGGTGACGAGCGGGTCGCCGCGGTAGTCGTCGTGAAGGCGCAAGCCCTTCTCGAGACATTCACCCGCGGATCCGGCCCATACAGTCGGTTGATCGAGCACCGGCAGCCCTACACAAGCGCGAATCTGCGCTTCGGCAGCAGTTTGCGCCACGATCTCTGGAAACAGGTGCATGTCCGCGAAGCACGTCGTGCCGCTCGTGAGCATGTCAGCGATGGCAAGCTGAGTGCCGTCGCGGACGTACTCAGCGTCGACCCACCGCTTCTCGAGCGGCCAGACTTGCACCCTGAGCCACCGCTCCGTCGACGCGCTCTCGGCCGCACCCCGCAGCAAGGTCATGGCCGCGTGGGTGTGGGCATTGACGAAACCCGGCAGCAGCACGTGGTGAGGGCGATCGATGAGGTGCTCGGCATCAAATGTGCGGGTAAGGTCTTCGGCAGGACCCACGGCGACGATCCGCCCGGCTCGGATCGCGATCGCATGATGCTCCAGCACGCGACCGAACGGCTCGATGGGAATGAGCCAACGGGCTCGAATGAGCGTGTCGATCTTGTCCATGCACGCGGATCGCTCTCGAAAGGGCGAAGTATAACGCGGAGCTGCCGGGCGATTCGGTTGAACACCTCGAATGTGCTAAACTTTAGCCCTTCGTTGCCCCGGGATCGACTCGCAAATCCCTCGCAGCAAAGTCCTAGGCTGCCGAGCCGTCTCAACGCGGTTTTTCGTGCAGCTCGCATAGTCGCAACAGGTCGAATCAACAAGCGAACAGAACGCTCTGCATGGCTGAAATCGCGCGCGAAATACTGCACGTCAATCTCGAAGACGAGATGAAGCGGTCGTACCTCGACTATGCGATGAGCGTCATCGTCGGGCGTGCGCTACCGGATGTGCGCGACGGTCTCAAGCCGGTTCATCGGCGCATTCTGTTCGCGATGCACGAGAACAACAACGTCGCGAGCCGCCCCTACGTGAAGTGCGCTCGCGTCGTCGGCGACGTGCTAGGCAAGTACCACCCGCACGGCGATACGGCGACCTACGATGCGCTCGTACGCATGGCGCAGCCGTTCTCGATGCGCTACATGCTCGTCGACGGACAGGGTAATTTCGGGTCGATCGACGGCGATCCGCCTGCTGCGTACCGCTACACCGAGTGCCGGATGACCGAGCTTGCATCCGAGCTGCTCGCCGACATCGACAAGGACACGGTTGACTTCGTCGACAACTACGATGGCAAGGAACGCGAGCCCGTCGTCCTGCCCACGCGCATCCCCAACCTGCTCGTCAACGGCGCGTCGGGCATTGCGGTCGGCATGGCGACCAATATTCCACCTCACAATTTGGGTGAGGTCGTCAACGCCTGCATCGCGCTCATCGACGACCCGGACATCTCGATCGGCGGGCTGATGCAGCACATTCCCGGGCCCGACTTCCCCACGGCAGGCATCATCAACGGCTCCCAAGAGATCGCCACTGCCTACGCCACCGGGCGCGGTCGTCTATACCTGCGCGCACGCACGACCATCGAAGAGGACGAAAAGGGTCGTCAGGCGATCGTCATCACGGAGCTGCCGTACCAGGTCAACAAGGCGCGTCTGCTCGAGCGGATCGCCGAGCTGGTGCGCGAGAAGGTCATCGACGGCATTGCTCCGGATGGCTTGCGCGATGAGTCCGACAAAGAAGGCATGCGCGTCGTCATCGAGCTCAAGCGCGGTGAAGTCGCGGACATCGTGCTGAACAATCTGTTCAAGCACACGCCGATGGAGACAGTTTTCGGCATCAACATGGTCGCGCTGCAGGACGGCCAGCCGAAGCTGCTCAATCTCAAGGAAATGCTGGAGGCGTTTCTACGCCATCGGCGCGAGGTCGTCACACGCCGTACCGTTTTCGAGCTGCGCAAGGCGCGCGAGCGCGCCCACATTCTGGAAGGTCAGGCGGTGGCCCTGGCCAACATCGACGAGGTGATCGCCGTGATCAAAGCCTCGCCGACGCCGGCAGAGGCGAAGATCGCATTGATGAGCCGTTCTTGGCCCCCAGGTGCCGTGCCGGCGATGCTGGAGCGCGCCGGGCAGGTGGCGACTCGGCCGGACGGGCTCTCGGAGGCGTTCGGATTGAAGGCAGACGGGTACCGCCTGTCGGACGTTCAAGCTCAGGCGATTCTCGATCTGCGCTTGCACCGCTTGACCAGCCTGGAGCAGGACAAGATCTGGCAGGAGTTCCAGGACCTGCTTGCGCAAATCCAGGATCTCGGCGACATCTTGGCGCGTCCGGAGCGGTTGTTGAGCGTCATTCGGGCAGAGCTCGAGGAAATCCGCGACAAGTATGCCGATCCACGTCGCACGGAGATCGTGCAGGATCATTCGGATCTGACCATCGAGGACCTGATCGAGCAACAGGACGTCGTCGTCACCTTGTCGCACGGTGGATATGCGAAGGCGCAGCCTGTCTCCGCTTACCAAGCTCAACGGCGCGGCGGGCGTGGCAAGGCCGCGACGGCCGTCAAGGACGAGGATTTCATCGACAAGCTGTTCGTCGCGAACACACACGACACGCTGCTGTGTTTTTCCAGCACGGGCAAGCTGTACTGGCTCAAGGTCTATCAGCTGCCGCAGGCGAGCCGCGGCTCGCGCGGCAGACCGATCGTCAATCTGCTGCCGCTCCAGGAGGGCGAGCGCATCAACGCGGTGCTGCCCATTCATGAATTCGAGGAAAACAAGTTCGTGTTCATGGCTACGGCTCGCGGAACGGTGAAGAAGACGTCTCTTGAAGCCTTTTCGCGACCGCGGCAGGCCGGCATCATTGCGATCGAGCTCGAGCCTGGAGACAGGCTCGTTGCCGCGGACATCACCGACGGCACCAAGCAAATCATCTTGTGCTCGAGTGGCGGCAAGGCAATCCGCTTCGATGAGAGCGACGTGCGACCGATGGGACGCACCGCGACCGGCGTTCGCGGCATCCGCTTGCGGGAAGGAGAGGAAGTCATTTCTCTGATCATCCTGGATGAGCCGGGCATGATCTTGACCGCCTCCGAGAACGGCTACGGCAAGCTCACACCGCTCGAAGAATTCCCGGTGCACGGTCGCGGCGGCCAGGGCGTCATCGCATTGCAGACCACCGAGCGCAACGGTCGCATGGTGGGCGCGTTGCTGGTCAAACCAGACGATGAGGTCATGCTGATCAGCTCCAGCGGCACGCTGGTCCGTACGTACGTCAGCGAGATCTCGGTGCAGGGACGTAACACGCAAGGCGTGCGTCTCATCCGACTCGATGAAGGCGATCGGCTCGTCGGGTTGGAGTGCATCGTGGGTGAAAACAACGAGAACGGGAACGGTGCGGGAACCGACTCAGCCTGACCGGCCATCTTTGATAATTCAGTCGTCAACGTCGTCAATCATCAATCATGCGTGTCTTCAATTTCAGCCCCGGTCCTGCAGCTCTTCCTGTCGAAGTGCTCGAGCAAGCTCGCGACGAGATGCTCGATTGGCGCGGCAGCGGGATGTCGGTCATGGAGATGAGCCACAGAGGCAAGGCATTCCGCTCGATTGCAGAGGAAGCAGAGGCGGACCTGCGCGAGCTGCTCGGGGTGCCGAGCAATTACAAGGTGCTGTTCTTGCAGGGCGGGGCGACGGCTCAATTTGCGGCGATACCCCTGAATCTCACTGCGCCGGGAGACGTTATTGACTTCGTGGTCACGGGGTCCTGGTCGAAGAAGGCCCTGAGCGAAGCGAAGCGCTATGCGAGCGTCAATGTGGCCGCGGATGCCGGCGAGCCGTATGTGTCGATTCCGCCCGTCGAGACGTGGCAGCTGTCACCGAACGCCGCATACGTGCACTACACGCCCAATGAGACGATAGGCGGCGTCGAGTTTCACTTCATTCCTGATGTGAAGGGCGCAGCGCTCGTGGCGGACATGTCTTCCACCATCCTGTCCCGCCCGATCGATGTCTCGAAGTATGCGCTCATCTATGCGGGCGCACAGAAGAACATCGGGCCCGCGGGGCTGACGCTCGTCATCGTGCGCGAAGACCTTCTGGGCCGTGCGCGGCCGGAGACGCCATCCGTCTTCAACTACGCTGCGATGGCCAAAGAGGGCTCGATGCTGAATACGCCACCGACCTTTGCGGTATACATCGCCGGGCTCGTCTTCAAGTGGCTCAAGCGTAAGGGCGGCCTGGAGGCCATGGCAGAAATCAACCGTGCCAAGGCCGATAAGCTCTATGCGACGATCGACGCATCGTCGTTCTATCGCAATCCCGTAGCGAAAGAGGCACGCTCGTGGATGAACGTGCCGTTTACGCTTGCCCGCCCCGAGCTCGATAAAGTCTTCATCGAAGAAGCGAAGAAGGCAGGTCTGGTGACGCTCGAGGGGCATCGCTCCGTCGGCGGTATGCGCGCCAGCATCTACAACGCGATGCCGATGGAGGGCGTCGATGCATTGGTGAGCTTCATGAAGGAGTTCGAGCGCACCAAGGGATAATGCTCGAGAGGATAGAGGGTGGAAGGAGCCGCACCTCGCGGTCGCTATCTCTCCATCTGTCCTTTCATCGTGCCTTGACCACTACGTGATCTCGTGGCGATGACTTTCAAGATCCTGACTTTGAACAACATCTCCGTCCGCGGTCTCGAGCGCTTGCCGCGCGACCGGTACGAAATCGCCTCAGAGATCGGGCATCCGGATGCCATCATCGTGCGCTCGGCGGATATGCATTCCATGGAGATCCCTGCCAGCGTCAAGGCGGTCGGGCGCGCGGGAGCCGGCACGAACAACATCCCCGTGGCACGTCTTTCCAAGCGGGGCATTCCGGTGTTCAACGCGCCCGGCGCAAACGCGAATGCAGTCAAGGAGCTCGTGATCGCCGGCCTGTTTCTCGCGGCTCGTAACATCTGCCAAGCCTGGGAATACGTCCGTAACCTGAAGGGCAGCGATCGCGAGATCGAGGAGGCCGTCGAAAAGGGCAAGAAGCAATTCGTTGGCTACGAGCTACCGGGACGCACGCTCGGTGTGGTGGGTCTGGGCGCGATCGGCGTCGAGGTCGCCAACGCAGCGCACGCGCTCGGCATGCGTGTGCTGGGCTTCGACCCGCAGATCACGGTGCAGCGTGCATGGCAGCTCTCCTCGGGGGTCGAGCAGGCGCTGTCACTCGACGATCTGTTTGCGCGCAGCGATATCGTGACCGTGCACGTTCCACTGCTCGATGCAACGCGTCATCTCGTCGACGCAGCGCGTCTCAAGCTGCTCAAGCCGAGCGGGGTCGTGCTCAACTTCGCGCGTGCCGGTATTGTCGATGATACCGCTGTGCTCGAAGCTCTCGATGCTGGTCGGCTCAGTGCATACGTCTGCGACTTTCCGACGAACCAGCTCAAAGACCATCCGAAGGTTGTCGCCTTGCCGCACCTCGGCGCCTCGACACGCGAGGCCGAAGAGAACTGCGCGATCATCGTAGCCGAGACGCTGCGCGACTTTCTGGAGCATGGCAACATCCGCAACTCGGTGAACTTCCCCGAGGCGATCATGCCGCGTAAGCCAGGCGCTGCGCGGTTGTCGATTGCGAACGAGAACGTGCCGAACATGGTGGGTCAAATCACGACCGCGCTCGCCGATGCGCAGCTGAACATCGCCGATCTGTTGAACAAATCGCGTGGCGAGCTTGCATATACGCTCATCGATGTCGATGGACAGGTGCCTGCGCAGCTGGTCGACCAAATCAGATCCATCCAGGGCGTGCTCTCGGTACGCGTCGTTTAGTCTTCCTAGCCTCCATCATGAAGGGCCGCTCAAGCACAACAACGCGTAAGAAGGCTGCCGACAAGTCGTCAAAGCGTCAGTCGGAGTCGGGCACGAGTGAACTCGAGCTCGCTGCGATTCGCGAAAGTATCGATCGAATCGATGAGCGCATTCACGAGCTCTTGAATGAGCGCGCTCGACTTGCACAGCTGGTCGGCGCTTCGAAACGCAGTGCACGTGACATGAGCCCGGTCGACTTCTACAGGCCCGAGCGAGAGGCGCAGGTGCTGCGCAAGGTGATCGAGCGTAACAAGGGGCCACTACGCAACGAAGAAGTCGTGCGGCTCTTCCGTGAGATCATGTCGGCCTGCCTGGCGCAGCAGGAGCCCTTGAAAGTCGCTTTTCTCGGGCCGGAGGGGACGTTCTCCCAGCAAGCCGTGTTCAAGCATTTCGGCCACTCTGTGCGTGCCTTGCCGCTGCCATCGATCGGCGATGTATTCGAGGAAGTGCAAGCCGGTAACGCGGATTTCGGCGTCGTACCCGTCGAGAATTCGACTGAGGGTACCGTCAATAACACGCTCGATATGTTCATTTCCTCACCGCTCAAGATCTGCGGCGAGATCGAGTTGCGAATCCAGCAGCATCTGATGGGGCGCATGCACGGGCTCGAGAAAATCGTGCGCGTGTGCTCGCATCAGCAATCGTTGGCTCAATGTCGTCATTGGCTCGACGAGCATTTGCCGCACGTCGAGCGCATCGCGGTCAGCAGCAATGCCGAGGCTGCGCGGCGCGCTCGCGACGAGAAGGGTACCGCAGCCATCGCCGGTCAGGCGGCCGCCGAGGTGTACGGGCTCAACATCATCGTATCCGAGATCGAGGACACGCCCGACAACACGACGCGCTTCCTCGTGATCGGTCGCAAGCTTTTCGCGCCAAGCGGCAAAGACAAGACGACGCTCTTGATCTCAGCTGGGGACACCCAAGCGCCTGGTGCGCTCTATCGATTGCTCGAGCCGCTGGCCCGCAACAACATCAGCATGACGCGCATCGAATCCCGTCCTTCGCGGCGTCGCAAGTGGGATTATCTGTTCTTCATCGACGTAGTGGGTCACGCCGAGGAGCTGCCGCTCAAGCACGCGCTTGAGGAGCTGAAGAAACGCTCGTCGTTGTTCCGCATTCTGGGTTCCTATCCATGTGCGGTGCTCTGACGTACGCAGTGCCCGGGGCCGGCGCATCGGCATCGGCGGTGCTGCGCACGCGAGGTGGTGGCGCCCTCGTGCGTTTTCTGCGAGCTTCGTTTGAGCCATGACTTTCGATCCAGCAGTCCTGATTGCGCCGCCCGTTCGGGAGCTCGCGCCCTACGTGCCGGGCAAACCGATTGAAGAGCTCGAACGCGAATACGGGATTCGCGACAGCATCAAGCTCGCATCCAACGAGAACCCGTTCGGCGCGAGCCCCCGGGTGAGGGAGGCGCTCATACGGGCGAGCGCGGAGATCGGCTTGTACCCCGACGGCAACGGTTTCGCGCTCAAGCAAGCGCTCGCCGAGAAGCACGGTTGTTCACCGGAGTCGATTACTCTTGGCAACGGCTCGAACGACGTGCTCGTCATGCTCGCCGAAGCGTTTCTCACGCCGCAGACCGAAGCGGTCTACTCGGAGTACGCCTTCGCGGTATATCCGATTGCAGTACAGGCGACGGGTGCGAAAGCTCAGGTTGCGCCGGCGTTGGGTCCCGACCAGACGATGCCCCTTGGGCACGATGTCGAGGCAATTCTTTCGCTGGTGAATCAACGCACGCGCCTCGTGTTCGTGGCAAATCCGAACAATCCAACGGGCACATCGCTGGATGAAACATCGCTGCGACGGCTCATCACAGAGACGCCGCGAACGGCGCTCGTCGTAGTGGATGAAGCCTATATCGAGTACACCGATCCGGGCTTTCCTGACGCGAGTCGCTGGTTGAGCGAGTTTCCGCATCTGGTCGTCACGCGCACGTTCTCGAAGGCTTACGGCTTGGCAGGCCTACGCGTCGGCTATGCGCTGTCCCATCCCAGCGTGGCAGAGGTATTGAATCGCGTGCGCCAGCCGTTCAACGTGAACTCGCTTGCGCTTGCTGCCGCACGTGCGGCGCTCGAGGATCAGGAGCATGTTCGTCGCTCAGTGACCGCCGCGCGCGAAGGGCTGCGTTACGTCAAACGAGAGCTCGACCGCATCGGCGTGCGACACTTGCCGAGTCAAGGAAACTTCGTCCTCGTCGATTGTGGCCGGCCGGCGCTGCCGATCTATGAGCGCATGTTACGCGCCGGCGTGATCGTGCGTCCCGTTGGTGGGTATGGCTTGCCCAACCACTTGCGTATCACGATCGGAACCGAGGAGCAAAATCAGCGTATGCTTGCAGCTTTGGAGCACGCGCTCTCACAGCCTTGATACGACTATTCGAATCCACCACGAAGTCTGAGCCAACCGCGCCCACCATGTCGAATTACTTGGTTCACCCTGTGTCCACTGTCGGCGGCACGATTCGAGTGCCTGGCGACAAGTCGATCTCGCATCGTTCGCTGATGCTCGGCGGCATCGCCGAGGGTATCACCGAGGTGCGCGGCTTCCTCGAAAGCGAGGATTGTCTAGCGACCATGAAGGCGATGCGCGCGCTGGGCGTGCGCATCGACCGCATCGCGGAGCGCGAAGTGCGCGTGCACGGCGTGGGATTGCGTGGCCTGCGCGCGGCTGGTCACGCGCTCGACATGGGCAATTCGGGCACCGCCATGCGCCTGATGACTGGGCTGCTGTGCGGTCAGTCCTTCGACAGCGAGCTGATTGGCGACAGCTCGCTGATGAAGCGCCCCATGGAACGTGTCGCTGTGCCGTTGCGCATGATGGGTGCCCGTATCGAGACACACGAGGGCAAGCCGCCGGTGCGCGTCAAGGGAGGGGCGACCCTGCGGGGGATCCGCTACGAACTCCCCGTTGCCAGCGCACAGGTCAAGTCCGCCATCTTGCTCGCCGGGCTCTACGCAGACGGGGAGACCGTCGTCGTCGAGCCTGGTACCACGCGCGATCACACTGAGCGCATGTTGCGAACCTTTGGCTGCGAGCTGACTGCAGCGCAACGCGAGGTGCGTTTGTCGCCACCAGCACGCTTGGAGGGGTGCTCGCTCGAAGTGCCAGGCGACTTCTCGTCTGCTGCATTCTTTCTGGTGGCGGGATCGATCGGTCAAGGCAATGGGTTGACCGTGTGCGGGGTAGGGATCAATCCTACCCGCACAGGGCTGCTCGACATCCTGGCGCTGATGGGGGCTGATCTGCGGGTCGTGAATCACCGCTCGGCAGGCACGGAGCCGGTCGCGGACATCGAGGTTCGGCCGGCCAAGCTCAAAGGCATTCACGTGCCGCCAGAGTTGGTCCCGCTCGCCATCGACGAGTTCCCGGTGCTGTTCATTGCCGCTGCGTGCGCCGAAGGCGAAACGGTGGTGACCGGTGCCGAGGAACTGCGCGTCAAGGAGAGCGATCGGATTGCCGTGATGGCCGAGGGGCTCACCGCCCTGGGAGTCGAGTGTGAAGTGCTGCCTGACGGCATCCGGATTCAAGGCCGGTCTCAGCAGCACGTCTTCGCGGGCGGGCAGGTGCATAGCCATGGCGATCACCGCATCGCGATGTCGTTCGCGGTGGCGAGTGCGCGTGCGGCTGCGCCGATCCAGATCGCAGACGTTGCAAACGTAGCGACCTCGTTCCCGGACTTTCCCGGAGTGGCGCGTGCCGCAGGGCTCAACGTGGAGCTTGTCTGACCCGAAAGGGGTTGCTGAGCGTGGGCGCAGAGGGACAGTCAACGAGCAACGGCCCGCAGCCTACGGCCAACGGGCGGCAGGACGTCCCGATCATCACCATCGACGGCCCAAGCGGGTCCGGGAAGGGAACGATTGCCCGGATCGTCGCCTCGAAGCTCGGCTGGCACATGCTGGATAGTGGGGCGCTGTATCGCTTGGTGGCCTTGGCGGGCGCGGACCGTGGGCTGGCTCCGGACGATGAGGCAGGACATGCACAGATTGCGAAAGCGCTCGACGTGGTGTTCGATGCCGAACCGGATGGCGAGGAACGGATCTGGCTAGAAGGGGTCGAGGTCAGCGCGCGCATTCGTACTGAGGAGGCGGGCGCGGCGGCCTCGCGTGTTGCGGCTATGCCGAGCGTGAGAGAGGGACTGCTGGCACGTCAACGGGCTTTCGCGCAACCGCCAGGCTTGGTGGCCGACGGTCGCGACATGGGGACCATTGTTTTTCCCCATGCCAGGCTCAAGATCTTTCTTACGGCGAGCCCGGAAGAGAGAGCTCGTCGGCGTTATAAGCAGTTGAAAGACAAGGGGCTCAGTGCTAACCTCGCCGCCCTTTCGCTGGAGATCGCCGAGCGCGATCGGCGTGACGCGAGTCGCGCGGTCGCACCGCTCAAGCCGGCCGATGACGCGATCGTCGTGGACTCTACGTCCATGTCCATCGATGCCGTCGTCGCCCGTGTGCTGGAGCTCGCTGCCGCACGTTTCCCGGTGAATCGATAGCTACTGGGCTGAAGGCTTTAGGCTGTAGGCAAGAGGTCGCGGCGTATCGGCCTGACTCACGCCTTTCCTACCGTCTAGAGTCTGAGAGTTAGAGTTCTAGAGTTTTTGGGTTTCCGCGCGGGATGCGCGGGTGGATGCAACAACCCCTCGTGTGCTTGGAAGGCTGCAAGGGATAGCGGGTCGCAGTGCGGCCCCGGAAATACACATGACCGAAAGTTTTGCGCAACTGTTCGAAGAAAGCCTGGCTTCTCAACAGATCAAGCCGGGAGCCATTCTGACCGGCCGTGTCGTTGAGGTAGGGCCGGACGCCGTCGTCGTCAACGCAGGCCTGAAGAGCGAGGCCGTCATTCCCATCGAGCAGTTCAAGAACGAGCGTGGCGAGATCGAAGTCAGCGTAGGCGATGAGGTTGAAGTCGCGCTCGACAGTGTCGAAGACGGCTCGGGAGAGACCCGTCTCTCGCGTGAGAAGGCCAAACGTGCGCGCACCTGGGCGAGGCTCGAGGAAGCCTTCGAGAAGCAGGAGATCGTCAAGGGCGTCATCAATGGCCGTGTCAAGGGTGGCTTCACGGTCGAGATCGACTTCGTGCGTGCTTTCTTGCCGGGCTCGCTGGTCGACGTACGACCGGTGCGTGATCCGTCCTACCTCGAGGGCAAAGAGCTCGAATTCAAGGTGATCAAGCTCGATCAGAAGCGCAACAACGTGGTCGTCTCGCGCCGCGCCGTGGTCGAGCAGGAGTACAGCGCCGAGCGCTCCGAGCTGCTCGAGAAGCTGCAGGAAGGCGCGGTCGTGCGCGGCACGGTCAAGAATCTCACCGATTACGGTGCGTTCGTCGACTTGGGCGGCATCGACGGTCTGCTGCACATCACGGACATGGCGTGGAAACGCGTCAAGCATCCGTCCGAGGTGGTCAATGTAGGCGACGAGATCGATGTCCGCATCTTGAAGTTCGACCGCGAGCGTCAGCGTGTCAGCCTCGGCATCAAGCAGCTGGGCAACGACCCGTGGCAGAACATCGCACGTCGCTATCCGACGGGGACTCGGCTGTTCGGTAAAGTGACGAACATCGCCGATTACGGCTGCTTCGTGGAGATCGAGGAAGGGGTCGAAGGCCTCGTGCACGTCTCGGAGATGGATTGGACGAACAAGAACGTCAATCCGTCGAAGGTCGTGCACATCGGTCAAGAAGTCGAGGTCATGGTGCTCGACATCGACGAAGAGCGCCGCCGGATTTCGCTGGGCATGAAGCAATGCCAGCCGAACCCGTGGAAGGAGTTCGCGGAGAACTATAACCGCGGCGATCGCGTGAGCGGGCAGATCAAGTCGATCACCGACTTTGGAATCTTCATCGGCCTGCCGGGCGGTATCGATGGTCTGGTACACCTGTCGGACATTTCCTGGGATGTGCCCGGCGAGGAAGCCGTGCGCAATTACCAGAAAGGTCAGACCGTCGAAGCGATGGTGCTCTCGATCGACCCGGAGCGTGAGCGCATCTCGCTGGGCATCAAGCAGCTGGCGAAGGATCCGTTCTCGACGTGGATCGCCGAGCATCCGAAGGGCTCGATCGTGAAGGGACGTGTGCGTGAGGTCGACGCCAAGGGTGCGATCATTGACCTCGGTGGCGGTGTCGAGGGTTATCTGCGTGCGTCAGAGCTCTCGCGCGATCGTGTCGAGGATGCACGCACCGTGCTCAAGGTCGACGACGAAATCGAAGCGAAATTCATGAACGTCGATCGCAAGAGCCGCACCATCGCGCTGTCGATCAAGGCGAAGGAGATTCACGAAGAGGCCGAAGCCGTGCAGAGCTATCGTACGGGCGAAACCTCGACCGGCACGAGCCTCGGTGATCTTCTCAAGGAGCAAATCGGGGGCCAGGAGGGTTCCTGATTCGCGGGTCTCGAGGCTCTGAGACAGTAGCCGCTGCCTGAAGGAAAGGGACGACTGCGGTCGTCCCTTTCTGCGGTTTACGGTCTGCACTCCGCAGCCGAAGAACGTAAGAAGAACGGGCTTGACATGACCAAATCGGAACTCATCGAGCTCATTGCAGCGAAGCAGAAGCACTTGCCGGCCAAGGACGTGGAACTGGCAGTCAAGCAGATCCTCGAGATCATGAGCGATGCGCTCGCTCAGGGAGGGCGTATCGAAATCCGTGGCTTTGGCAGTTTCTCACTGCACTTCCGCCCGCCCCGCCAAGGGCGCAATCCAAAGACCGGCGAGACGGTGGCCCTATCCGGCAAGTACGTTCCTCACTTCAAGCCCGGTAAAGACCTTCGGGAGCGGGTGAACCAGGGAGCACATCACCCGATCAGGGACTGACCGTTTGATCATGCCGCTGACGGTCTGAACCTGGGCTCATGCCCGCTCTCTATTGTTCGCGCGTCCCAAGCAAGTTGACCGACTCGATCGACGGTCGGAAGATGCCTTCGCAGTTGTTCCGCGCGTCACACCTCGGGTCGCAAAGATGTCTCGCGTCGCGTTTCGTTTCTCACTCGTCCTCGCCGCGCTGGTCGCGGTGCTCGTGAGCGCAATGAACCAGGACACCGTCGGAATCGAGCTCGCATTCTGGCGGTTGGAAGCATCTCTGGGGCTTGCGTTGGTGGTGGCGTTCGTGGTCGGCATGTTGGCAGGGCTGACTTGGCGCACTTCATGGATCGCCTCGCTCCTGGCCGAACGAGGGCGTTTGCGGCGTGCCCTGCGTATTGCAGAGGCCCGTGCGCGTAGCGATGCCTCCGGGGCGAGCGAGACTCACTAATCCCTGGACGACCGTAGGGTGCGGCCGCCGGGCTTTGGTGGACAGATACACAGCCGGTGCTCTTGCTCGCGGGTAGTGCTGCCAACCCCCGTGTGCGACCCCCTGCCATTTCTCGGCGAACGACGCAAAAATTTCCTAGCCGCGTGGCGTGAGATGTGCGCCAGAATGCCCCTCGAAGAGCAGGCGCGCATGCTCGAACGTCAGATACAGCTAAGGAGAGGCATATGCACAAGCACAAGAGGGGATTGGCGTTGCGCAAGTCGGCACAGTTCCTGGTTGCCAGCCTACTGCCTTTGAGCGTCTGGGCCGGTCCAGTCGATATCAACACGGCCGATGCCGCGACGATCGCAAGGGAGCTCGAGGGCATTGGTCTCAGCCGCGCTCAAGCGATCGTCGAGTATCGAGAGAAGCACGGCGCCTTTAAGTCGGTGGAGGAGCTGCGCAAGGTGAAGGGTATCGGCGCAAAGACGATCGAGCTCAACCGCGCCAACATCCGCTTGGGAGCCGTCGCACCCAAGAAGTAGCGTTTGAGCTGACGACGCGGGCGGCGTCAGCCGCCCGCGTGCTGTCGGTGCACTTTACGACAACATCGCGCTTACGGCGCGGCGTACCTCGATCGAGCGTGGCGCCGCACGAGAAACCGAACCTGAGACCATCCTGCGCGTTCTCCTTGCTATGATGCTTTGATCGATAGCAGGAGGATGACGAGTGACGAAAGAGATCCGTACGGCCGTCTTTCCCGTTGCAGGAAGAGGTACACGTTTTCTCCCGGCGACCAAAGCGAGCCCGAAGGAAATGTTGCCGATCGTCGACAAGCCGCTCATCCAATATGCAGCCGAGGAAGCCCTTGCGGCCGGCGCTCGCAAGCTGGTCTTCATCACGGGAAGCTCCAAGCGAGCGATCGAGGATCATTTCGACAGCGACCGAGAGCTGGAAGAAGCGCTCGAGGCACAAGGCAAAGAGGAGTTGCTGAAACAGCTGAGAGGCATCGTCCCATCGTGGGCAAGCTGCATTTACATTCGCCAACCATCACCGCTTGGGCTCGGCCACGCAGTCTTGTGCGCGCGTCCGGTGGTAGGCAACGAGCCGTTCTTCGTGCACCTCGCAGACGATCTCATCGATGCGCCCACGCCATGTTTGCGGCAGATGGCAGATGTGTATGCGCAGCGGGGTGGGAGCGTGCTCGGCGTGGAGACGGTTCCACGCAGGGAGACAGACAAGTACGGCATCGTGGCGACGGAGCAGCGAGAGGGTAGAGTCAGTCGAGTGAAGCAGATCGTCGAAAAACCACATCCGGATAAAGCTCCTTCGACCTTGGCCGTGGTCGGCCGGTACGTTCTTTCGCCGACGATTTTCGACAAGCTAGAGAGAACAGGTCGCGGCGCAGGTGGCGAGATTCAGCTCACGGACGCGATTGCGGACTTGCTGGCAGACGAGCCTGTGTACGCGTATGAGTTCGAGGGCAAGCGATACGATTGCGGTAACAAGCTCGGCTACTTGCAAGCGACGGTCGAGTTCGGACTGAAGCACGAGACGCTCGGCAACGAGTTCAAAGAGTATCTGGTGAGCTTGGCGTCGCGACTCACCCAGCAGTGAGCAGCCGCGTCGGTAGCGTGGAATAAGCTACTGGCGTTTGGAGGTCCGATGCTGTGTCTTCACAGCATCGGACTTTGCATACTTAACCTCGCATCCTGGTCGTTGAAGTGCCAGACGTTCAGCTCATGACGTCGTTGACGCGCGGGACCTGCGTCGCGCGCGCCACATCCACCGCAGTAGAGCCAATACCACCAGCCAGCTGCAGTCAAACTGCCCACCGCCGCCCCGGCTGGCATTGTCATTCAAGATAGGCGCTGCGGACGTTGGGGGCGCGGTCGTCGTGGCGATACGGATCGGTGTCGGGCATGGGCGGCCTGAGGTGGGGGATGACGAAGTCGGATGTGCGCCCAACGAGTTGACGACGACATCTGCAGTGTCAGTTGCACCAGTGTCGTCCGTCACCGTCACGCGCACCGTGAGCTCGCCGGTTGCAGGAGCTTGTATGGTCACGATTGGATCATTGACACCGCTTAGGCTCGGCGGCGTCCCAGTCGAGGACACGATCGACCACTGGTAGGTGACGATGGCGCGATTGCATGCGGCCGAGCTGATGCTCGCATCCAGACGGATACTCTGACCGGGAAGGATGTTGTCGGGCGCTCGCACGGCGGCAATGGGACGCAACGCGTGGGCCACAGCGCCCGCAGCATCTACGAGGCCGGCGCCGCACGTCTCGGTCGTGCAATAGCATTCTTCCGTCTGTAGATCGTCGGGGCCGGTCGGAACACGGCAGTTCGGCATGCCGGTGTTCGGATTCGTTGGAAACGGCATCGCGCTGAGCTGCAACCGGTCGATCATATGAGTGCCTGATAGTCGGCCGTTCACGGCGTGCATCAGAGCTGCCGTGCCGGAGACCAGCGGCGCAGAAAAGCTCGTGCCGATGTTGAAATTGAACTGGTCCGTGTACCCGGACGAAGCGGGCGTGGTTCTCCCCAGATTGGTCGCGGTGACGATCGAGAACAGACATGGTTGCCCGAGCGCCGTGTTGACGCAGTTACCACCGGGTGCAGCTATTCCAACCTGCGGTCCGATGTTACTGAATCCGGCTTTGGTGCCTGCTTGACGAACACCCGTGACACCGAGCACTCCCTGGCAGTTCGCCGGCACGTTGACAGGGCCACTCTGGTTACCGGCCGAGGCCACGATGAGGATCCCGTGTGCGGCGAGCTCGTTCACGACCGCTTGGTAAGCGGAAGTGCATGCACCTTCTCCACCCAGGCTCAAGTTGATGATCTGCGCGGGGTGCGTGTTGGCTGGAACACCTGGTACATCCAATCCGGCGGCCCAGCGCATCGCCGCGATGATGTCCGAGTCTTTGCCTCCGCATTTGCCCATGACGCGAACCGGTAGAATCCAGGCATGCCAGGCGACACCCGCGATGCCTACGCCGTTATTGGTGCGAGCGGCAATGAGAGCTGTGACGCGCGTGCCGTGCCACGAGCTGCTACGCGGCTCGCAGTCTTCGAACCCGGACAGGGCGAGATCGGCCTCGTCGACCCAATCACCTGGGTCGGACGGGTCGGGATCGCGTCCATCGCCGTCGTTGGCGCTGATGAAGCTCGAGCTCGACTCCCCCGAGACAAAATCGAAGCCAGGCAACAGCTTGCCGCCTTCGCTCGCGTGCAGCAGATCCGGATGATCGAAGCGCACACCTGTGTCGAGCACGGCTACGACTGTGCCGCTGCTGCCTTGCGTAATGTCCCAGGCCGCATCGGCTCGCAGGGCGGCCATCTCCGAGCTGTGCAGGTACCACTGGTCTGCAATGAGTGGGTCGTTGGGTAACACATGCGGGAAGCGTCGCAGGTCAGGAGAAGCGTATTCGACGGCGGGGTCAGCTTGCAGGCGTTCTATGAGCTCGTCGAGCGCAGCGCCGGAAAGATCGTGCTCAAGCTCGATCACCTCGATTGTCGGTGCGATCCTCGCGCCAAAGGTTATCTTCATGTGTGCGCGAGCACTGAGCTGCTCGGCTTTCTGCTGCATGCCGAGCGGTGGCGCACCTTGTTTCCATTTCACGATGATGCGATTCGTGGATTGAGGACCGATACGTGCAGGCTGAACTGAGACCGCTTGCCCGAAGGCCCCACCCGGCAGCCAACACACGAACACCAGAAGGAGCTGACAAGCCCAGGCAAGTTGTTTTGCGCGGATTCTGCTCATCGACATCAGGATGGGCTGCTCTCCGATCGAGTCGGTGTCCGATTCTTCCACTGTATCGACATGAACGCCTTTGCGCCGTAAGCAGTTCACGTCGTAACGGAGGTGGATCTAAGCAGCGTCGGACTACACGATATGCTTGACGGGCACTGCCCCGAAGGGGTCGGGCGTAGTCGCAGCTTGGCATGGCACGATCATTGATGCAGGCCATGCGGCTCGCCTGCCTACGCAGGAGCGCCGGTCGGATCAGGACGTGCGTTGCCCGTAGCGTTTTGCGACGCGGAGTTGCCTACGCTCCTTGTGTCGAACGTCGAGCGCCGCACGATTCAAGCTAAAGAAAGGCAACGACGATTCGGCTTCGGGAAGGATCACGGATGCTTCCGTTCATGATGCGTCGCGCTTGCGGCGGAGTCGATCGGATGTTCCCTAAGGAAACTGTCATCATGTCGGATTCCGGATCCGACAGCAGGGGGCCTTCAATGCGACCAAACGCTCGCTGAACGTACCTGGGTGCGCGGGCGGACGATATCGACCGCGTCGGGTTGATGCACGTTCGCCAACATCAACGCCGGTGGATTCGCGGTCTCAAGAGAGAACTTCTTGGAGCGCTTTGCAACGTAACGCCGAATAGGCACTATTTCGGCAGCAAGACAATTAGAAGCACAACGAGGGGAGCACATGCGCGTCCTTGCACTGATTGGCGCGACGATATTGGCGAGCGGCTGCGCGTTCCAGGCGACGGTTACGCCGCGCGAGTATCTCGACGAGCAGACTGCTGCGACGATTACGGTTGTCGCAGAGCCTTGGGTGTTCAATCGGGAATACGACGGTGCACAGCGGGATTTCATCAATCTCTATGCCATCGATGTGAATCGCATGGGCGATCACCGCACGTATCTGGTCGTTGCAAACTATTGGCCCGACCGTGCGTTGCAAGACATGCGACCGGTGCTCGAGATTAGCACCGGAGACCTATCGCTTTCGCTTCGCGCCTTCGACGGTGAACCGCGGCAGATTGGAGTGGGCGGGACGCTCGACCCGAAAATTCCGCGTTCTGCGCAATATTGGTTCTACCCCATAGACACCGAATCGCTCGTT
Organism: Gammaproteobacteria bacterium; assembly: GCA_017577615.1. Taxonomy (GTDB): domain Bacteria; phylum Pseudomonadota; class Gammaproteobacteria; order Steroidobacterales; family Steroidobacteraceae; genus Steroidobacter. The sequence goes on from PKRE01000002.1 coordinate 297,271, forward strand.
GCCATGGCTACCGGAGAAGGGCTCATCGTGGCTTTGGTAAAGGGCGAAGAGCGAGTGCCTTACGTCGTATGGCGCGACGGCAGCGCAGAGCTGAAAGCTTTTGTGAAGGAGATGGGGTGGGGCGAGAGCAGGGAAGCCATGTAGGCGAGTACTCTCAAGGCGTCGGACGATGTCACATGCCCATGCGCCAACCTTCGAGCGCGGAACTATTGCCGCGTTGCGAACCTTTCGCCATCGGATCAGGGTGCTGTTCCAGGCGCCGAGGCGAAGGCGCATAGCACGTAACGGAGGAGACGATCCATGACGACGCTCAAGAGCTTGACGGCGCTGGTCGCCGCGACGGCGTTACTCGGCCTGGCAGGCTGCGGCCAGAACAATCAAGGTCGGACGGACGATTCGCAGATGGGCGACATGGCTCCAGGAACGACGAGCGAGCCGTCGACGAGCGAGCCGACTACTTCGGATCCTTATGGGACGGCGGCTCCTGGTCAAGATGACACGATGACTCAGCCCGAGGGTCCGGGCTCCACGATGGGTGGCCCGGGTGAAATGACCGAGGAACCCGGCACTGCAGAGCAGGAGCCGACCTCACCGCCGCAGTAAGTCGCAACACGCGAATCGAAGCACAAGCCCAAGCCATCACGAGCCGCTGCATAGCAGCGGCTCGTGCGTACAAGAGGGCAGCAGTCAACGCAGCCCTGTCTACCTACAGGCGGTAGGCGGCGGTGAGCTCGTATGTGGGCCCGAACAGCGGACGTCCAAGAAAGACCCCGCCGGTATCGCCTGCGCCGATGATGCGCGCATTGCCCTCCGTCAACGCGAGCTCGTCGGTGATGTTGGTGCCGGTCAGCTGGAACGACCAATGCTCTCCCACCTCAATGCCAATGCCCGCATCGAGCGTGTCGTACTTCTCGAGGCGCTGCTGATTCTGAATATCCGAGTAGCGGTCGCCGACATGGGTCCATGTGAGATAGAAATTGATCTCACCCCACGAGGTGACTAGATCGTAACGAGGGATCAACCGGAACTGAACGCGCGGCTGACGCTGGACTCGATTGCCGGTTCGTAGGAAGGGGTCGCTTGCGTTGATGATGTCCTTTACTTCGGCATCGACCCAGTTGCCGAAGAGCTGGACCTGGAAGCTGTCCGTGATGCGAACTGCAGTTTCGACCTCGACACCATACGCGCGCGAGCCCGCGACACTCGTGACCTGACTCAGTGAGCCGTCGGGGTTGGCAACGAACTGACCAAAGGGCAGGCCTTTGAAATCATTGTAGAAGAGCGTGATGTAGGCGCCAACTCGGTCGGTCTGCGCCTTCAGCCCGATCTCGTACTGATCGACGGTTTGAGTGATGTCCTGTCCGTCGCGCAAATTGTCGAATTGTGGGAACTTGAAGCCCGAGTTGATGCGCAGGAAGGAGCTGATCTCGTCAGTCAAGTAGTAGTTGAGGCCGGCCGTCCAGGAGATGTCGTCTGCATCATGATCGATTCGGCGCACAGTGCCGGAAAGGATCTGCGCGTCGTTGTTGTAGAGCGTCAATGGATTGCCGTCCAAGTCCACGTTGGAGATCGTGTTTCCGACACGGCCGTCGATCTCCTGTTCTTCGTAACGCACGCCGAAGTCGAGGCGCAGACGATCCGAGAGCTCCCATTCGTCTGCCACGAAGATGGCGATGTTCTGGCCGTCGTAGTTGCCGACGATGCGGGCTGTTGTGGCGCCTGTAATGCCTTCGCGAGTCACGAGCGCACCGTTGTTCAAGGTCGCGTCGATCAGACGCGCATTTGGTTCCGATGCGATCAGTGTGTTGTTGCCTAAGAACCAGCTGTCGTCCGAAGAGTAGTCGGCGAAATAGACCCCGACGGTCAAGGTGTTGCCGGTGAAGATCTCGCGGCTGAAGCGCAGATCGTTCGTGAACGACTCAATGTCCTTGTCGACAGCCCAGCGACCGACGACGATGACCTGTTGATCGAGCGGGACCGGCTGACCGCTGCGCGTGAAAATGGCAGTACCCGATGTGGCGGGGCCAGCCGCAGCAACAAGTGCGGGGTTGGCGTTGGCTTGCTCAATAGTCTGCGCGAGAAAATCGGCGAGAGACGTCGGATTCGGCCCCGTGAAGATGGCCACCGTATCCGCAGCGCCGGTCGTGAAATTTGCGCGGTTACTGATCGTCCACTCGCCAAGCGCAAGGTCGAGCGTTGCACCTGCAACGGTGAGGTTGATACCTCTGCCGTCGGCAAGATCGAGATCCCGGGTCACACCAGGGGCGGCTTCGATCGTGAAGTACCTCAGCTCATTGCTGTGGAACGTGTCTTCGCCGGGATCGAAACCGGGGTAGCGCGAGATATCTCGGCCTTCGTTGCGCGAAAGCAGGGGAATACCGGTGAAGAAGGCATTACGATCGCGCGTGTAGCGGGCGTATAGCGTTAACTCGCCGCTATCGAAGCTACGCGTGATCGTACCCACGATTTGGCCGCCCTTGTCGGCTGGGAACTCCGTTTCTCGCACACCGTCCGACTCCCGATAGAAGCCACCTAGGCTGAAGTACCAGTTGTCAGCAAGCGGACCGCCGTAGAACGCGTCGGCACGGTACAGCTCCTGCGCGCCGATCGTGGCGCGCACGATGCCTTCGGGAGTGTCGCTGCCTTTTTTCTGAATGAAGTTCACCGTCACGCCGGGTTGCCCGTTTGAGAAAATCGGGCTTGGGCCGCCGCGGAGCACCTCGACCCGCTCTACCGTCTCATCGAGCCGAAACAGTGTGGAGTTCTCGAGGAAGGACAGCGTGGGAGGAGGGAAAAGCGGAGAGCCGTCGAGCTGGATCGTGACAAAAGGTGCATCACCGCCGCCGGGGAAGCCACGAATGTCGATGTTTGCTCCCGATACACCGCCGGTCGGCTCGACCCAAAGACCCGGCACAATCTTCAATAAATCAGCAGTGCTCTTGGGTGCGATCCGGACGATCTCCTCGGCATCGGCCGTGGTAATCGAGAAGCTCGCGTCGAGCCGATCGAGACCTGTCGTCCGCGCGGTGCCCGTCACGATGATCTCGGAGATCGGCTCGCGCGGGGACTGCGATTGCGATTGCGCTTGCGCGAGTGCGAGCGACGAGGCGAGCGTCGTCAGGCCAAACGTACACGCACACCGCAAACCGGCTGCTGCTAAGACGCGCATGGCATGCCTCCACACGATCGCTGAAGCTGCACTCTTCGATTGCTGAGATGTCAAGTCAATACGCAGGGCCAACGACATCTAATGTATACATCCGGCACGGTATGTGATTGCACATATGCACACAGATCCGTGCACATCTGACACGACTCGCATGGAGCGCTACGTAGCTCTTTCATGAACGCTCAGAGATGTGCGAGCGCAAATCCGTCGATGGCGTGGCAAGCATCGCGAGTCGAGCGCGGGAACAATGAGGCTAAGGCATTGTGTCTTTCCATGCCGTCAGGAAGCGGACGGATCGACGCTTTAGATAGAGCGGTGCGAGGCCCGTCAGAGTACAAGTTGGGACGGTGCGTGCCAGGTGGCAGCCCAGAGCAGAGATACGTTACTTCAGATGCGCGCGACGATCGCTGATCTCGCGTAAGAGCGCAGTCAGCTTCTCCTGCTGTCCGCGAGACTCGTAAAGCTGTGCGATCCGCTCGCGCGCCATTCTCTTCGCATCGCGGTCAGCGCCGCCGTCGGTGGTGAGCTGTCGGAAAGTGGTCGTGAGATACTGCTCGGCTTCAGCGTATCGACCTTGTTTGAGGAACACTTCGCCAAGCGCATTCTTCGAGCGCGCAACGCGCCACTCTGGCGCATCGGTACGTCTCCAGCGGTGCATCGACGCGATGAGTGTCGCTTCGGCATCCGCCAGCTTACCTTGAGCGAGCAAAGTTTCTCCCAAGTAGTATTCCGCGGAGGCAACGTACTGATGGTCAGCAGGAAGGTTCTTCGCGAACAGCTCCAGGGTGTCGCGCAGGATACGCTCGGCTTCGTGCAATTTACGCTTCTTCAGCAGCACCGTGCCGAGAATCGTTCGCAGGAAACCGATCTTGAGCGTGACAGTGCTTCCTGCTTGCTCGTGGATATCGAGCGCCTCGCGGACGAGTCCTTCTGCAGCATTGAAATCCTGTTTCGCAATACTCAGTTGGGCGAGCAGGCCGAGGGTGTCTGCGACGGCGTTGTTGTTCGATCCATACACGAACCGTTGAGCGGCAAGCACTCTTTTCAAGATGGGCTCAGCGTCGTCCAGACGATCCCGATAAACGAGGATTCGTGCCAGGTTCGCCTCGGCAAAGATGCGATCGGGATGAGTCTCTGGAACCCTAGAGTAGATGCGAACGGCATCCTTCGCGTATCTCTCCGCTTGCACAAGGTCGTTTGCCCAAACGAAGGTGTTCGAGAGGTCCATGAGTATGATGCCGACGCGTGGATCGTCGGGGCCTCGCAAACTCTTGACGACCTCGTAGGCGGAGTTCAAATGCGCTTGCGCCTGTTGCACATTGCCGCGGAGCATCTCGAGTCGCGCCAGGTCGATAAGCAAAGTGGCATATTGCTCGGAGCGTGTGTTCGACACTCGCTGCGCCACCTTCAAGGCCTCCGCGAGCGTGCGGTCGGACTCTTCGTAACGAGCCGCCTCACGTTGCGCGACAGCGAGAGCCGCGAGCACGGGGCCGATCGTAGCGTCGCTGGCCTTGAGTTGTCTGTGGATTTCGAGGGCTTCTTCCAGGAAAGAAAGCGCCCGATCCGAGTGGCCCATCCTCATGTAGGAAACGCCGATCGCTTCGAGCAGACGCGCACGGACGTCCGGTTGTTGGCCTAGATCCGCACGGATGCGTTCGGCCGCCTGTTCCAGCAGCGTGCGTGCGGTTGGCTCCTTGCCGAAGTGCATGTATGGATCGGCTGCACTAAAGACGTTCAACATGAATTCGGAGACCATTTCGGCTCGTCGGCCGTCCTGGGTTGCACGCTCCAATGCCAGAGCGATTTGCTGGCGCTGCACGGACATGACGATTGCCACGCCGATGACAAAGAGCAGAAAACCGACACTGGCGATCACGCCTGCTGTGTGCCGACGTGCGAAGCGTTGGCCGTAGTAGAGCCAGTTGCCCTGTCTGGCCTTGACGGACTCATCGTTGAGGTAACGACGTATGTCGTCAGCAAGTTGTTCGGCCGAGCTGTAACGGTGCTGCGGCTCCTTGCGCAGGGCTTTCATCACGATGGCATCGATGTCACCTGCCAAGTTGCGACGCAGGCGCTCGACGCTCGTCGAGCGGGCACTGGCGATATCGGCGACCGGAAACTCGTTGGCCGTGATCGCGTGCAGCAACGCAGCACTCGGTTTCTCCGGGTCACTCAGGCAGATCGCACGTTCCAGCTCGAGTTGACTGTACGAGGCAGGCACCTTGTATGGGCGCAGCCCACACACGAGCTCGTAGAGGATCACACCCAGGGAGTAGACATCACTCGCGGTTGTGATGGTGCCACCGAGAATCTGCTCGGGACTTGCGTACTCGGGCGTAAGAAGCCTGTCGGCTACCCGCGTCAAATCGGGCAGTGACCGGTGGTCATTCGAGCGCAAGAGCTTGGCGATCCCGAAGTCCAATAGCTTCGGAGTGCCATCCTCGGTCACCAGAATGTTCGCAGGCTTCAGGTCGCGATGGATGACCAGATTCTGATGTGCATATTGGACGGCTGCACAGATCTCGAGGAAGAGTCGAAGTCGTTCGCGAAGGTTGAGGTGACGACGGTCACAGTACTGATCGAGTGGCTCCCCCTCGACGTATTCCATGACGAGATAGGGCTGGCCCGTCTCCGTCTCGCCGGCATCCAGCAATCTGGCAATGTTGGGATGGTTCAGATTTGCGAGGATTTGGCGCTCGGCTCTGAAGCGCCCATCGAGGCCGACTTGCAGCGCAGCCGTGTCGATGACCTTGCAGGCGACCCGCGCCGAGTATTGCCGGTCAGCGCGCTCGGCCAGATAAACGGTCCCCGTTCCTCCTTGTCCCAAGATGGACGTGAGGCGATAGCTGCCGAGAACACGTCCCAACAGCGACTGTCGCTGATCCTGAAGAACGTGTGCGGAAGCGATGCCTATCGCACGCGACAAAGGCGACGGCCCTGCTCGCGAGATATTCGCAAGCATGGCAATCAACTGCTCACGGAGATCAGCGTCATCGACAGTCTGCTCATAGATGAAGCTATGTCGCCGCGATGCTTCCATCTCCAGCGCTTGCTGGAACAAGCTCTGCAGCCGCGTCCACTGTTGTCTGTCGGTTTTCGCTATGCGCAGAGCCATCGGAGGTTCGCCTGAAGCGACAGCAGGGCGCACCTCCGGTTGACGCATCCGTCACGGGGTACGCAGGGCGATTTTGACTTATCCCCCACTGCAGGCAGCGAACTAGCCAACATTTCCAGCATCACATTGACGACCGTCGCGTTCCGGCGCGCATCTGTTTCCACCTCATCAGACCTCCCGTGTTACGAGCATCTTTTCTTTTTTTGTGACGCGCGTCACACTCAGCTCTGTGACACACGTCACACTCGCGCGCTGCTTATGCAAAGAAGCGGCAGCTTATGTCAAAACACCGAAAAGACTTGGCGTGCCTCCAATAGCACGTCTGGCGAAACGGGAGGAATCGAATGCGTAGCAATATGGCCTTTTTGATTGTGATTGGCTCGTTGTGCATGACGCTGCCAGCCATGGCGGCGGATAGCGAGTCAGCACTGGGCACAGCGCACGAGCTCGATGTGTCCCAGACGGTCGCCGTCAGTCTGCCTCCCTCGAGGCCTCCGGCGCAGATTGCGGTAAGCCTGCCGCCGTCGCGTCCCCCGGCTCAGGTCGCAGTGAGCCTGCCGCCTTCGAGACCTCCGGCCCAGGTGGCAGTGAGCTTGCCGCCGTCGCGTCCTCCGGCTCAGGTCGCGGTGAGCTTGCCGCCGTCGCGTCCGCCGGCTCAGGTCGCAGTGAGCCTGCCACCATCACGTCCGCCGGTGCACGTGGCCTAGTTGAGGAGCGCGCTGCATGAAATCGAAGCTGATACTCGCAACCATCGTGATGCTCGCCGTGACGACCTCGGCGGTGGCGCTTGTGGCGAAGCCAGAAGCGCGCGCTGCAACGGAGGTGTCCGACATCAAAGCTACGTTGCAGGCGGAAGCGGTGGCGCCGCGAGTTTCGTCTTTCGATAGACCTCTATAAGGCGGCGGGTTGCCGGCGCGGGTCCGCGCCGGCAACCATGCCTGCGCCCCAGTAGACGTCATGGCCCGGCGTTACTGCGAGCCGGTGCCGTTCCCCTTAGTCGAGCAGCTCGAGCACGTTTTCCGGTGGGCGTCCGAGCACTGCTCGATCACCTTTCACGACGATCGGCCTTTCGATCAGGATCGGGTGTTCGACCATCGCCTTGATCCATTCCGCATTGGAGAGTTCCTTGCCTGCGTACTTGGTCTTGTACGTGTCCTCTCCCTTACGAACGAGCTCCTGCGGTTTGATGCCAAGCAGCGCTACGATCCTTCGCAGCTCACTCTCGCTCGGAGGATTCTTGAGATATTCGACTACACGTGGCTCGATGCCGCGTTCCTTCAGAAGGGTGAGGGCAGCACGGCTCTTGCTGCAGCGTGGGTTGTGATAGATGGTGACCGTAGACATAGGTGATTCCTCATGGCACGCCGCGACTCGTGCGCTGACGTTTGAGATCGTGCAGAAAGCGAAAATCACGCAGCTCGAGTGATGCTCGGGAGCTGATCTACGGCAAGATCTTCGGCTATAGGGGACGATTCGTCGAGACGGTGGTTTCGATCTCCCGACGCAAGGTTGCTGGGCTTCTGGCACGGCGACGGAAGGTCTGTGCCGTCGTGGTGGTCATCCTGCCAGCGTGCACAGCGTCGCGAGGATAGGTGCGACCCACCGCAGGCAGGATGTTTCTAGTTCTTCGATCCCCAGCCGTCCGGCAAGTGCTCCATCTCATAGCCAACGGTTTCCCGAGTGATGGGATCGATGATGGGTTTGCCGCGCTTGAATGCGCCGGTCTGAATCGGCTTATTGGCGAAGGTTCCGTCCGCGTTCGCACGCTGGGCAGAGATGCGACCATCGTGCTCTCGGACGAGCACGCGAGCGCTGTCAGTATCGAGCAGCCAACCGATAACTTCGCAAGTCGTCGTCATTGTGATGCTCCGGATCGTCTGCTGCCTGGAACAGTGCAATAGCCATGCCAAGCGTCAGAATACGTCATATCGCGGTCATAGGTTCTCACGGCCAATTTTGATGTGACGAGAATCGTCACATCCTGACCTGAAGGTGTGGAAAGCGTTCGCAGGGAGGGACGCGGAGCAGGGAGGCTTGGGGCTCGGGGTACGAGCGAGGCTGCAGTCCCCAGCCCAGGCCCCGGGCCTAGAAATCCACTTCGATGCTGAGCTTCAGCGTGTGATCGGCGGTGTGTGAGGTCAATCCTTCGAGCAAGCCCAACCCAATGGTCAAGGTTGCGGCTTCTTCCTCACCGCGCTGTCTAGGACCGAACGTCAATGGATGTGCAAAGTAGAGCACTGGGCCGAGACGATGCTGGTCGGAGTCGCCGAAGCGTTCGGCCGCTTCGGACCGATGACCAGTGTTGCCGAGCCGTTCAATGGTCCCGTAGCCCTCGAGCGCCAAGGCCCAGCGCGAGGAGAACCGGTGCATGAGCTGGAGTGCGTAGGCAAAGTCCCATTTGTCATCGCGCGGCTCGTCTTGCTCGCGTTTGCCACCGAAGGCTCGCACAAGCGCCGGTACGGCAGCAAAGAACCATGGACCGGATTGATATTCGATGATCGGACCGAGTATGAGGCTGTTCGGGCCCTCTTGATCGATCGGTCCTTCGACTTCGACGACGACGCCAAGCCCAGCTCCGTCCTCATCCCGCGGCACGAGCACGGCTACGATCTCGGCGCCGATCTCCTCGAGGCGCAAGCCCTCGAATTCGTTCGCGAATGTGCTGCTGCCGGGATCGTCGATACGTTCGTTCTCGAGCTCGATGCCGAAGCGCATCTTCACGCGGCTCGTCCAGCCGATCTCGAGCTCCAGCGCATAACGCTCGCGGAAGAGAGCGTTCTCATCCATGATGACAGCGCCGTCCTCGTCGGTGGCGATTCGCCGCCGCGGCTGATCCCAGGCCCACGCATTTTGGCTCTGGAATTCGAGCAAGCCTGGTGCGCTCTCCAGTGTCTTCAGCTCGAATTGGCCGATGAATGGCTCGGCAGCGGCATGAGGGGAGATGACGGCGACGCACAAAGAGGCTAGACAACGCCGCCTGAGCCGAATGAACGGCTGCGATGGCGGGTGTGCTGGAACGCGCGAGCTCACGTGTGCATCTATCGCACGCCCGCAAGCGGGCCGCTATACGTACGCAGCCCAGCGCTACGCGAGGCGCGATAGCTCGTCGACTGCGCGTGCGGCCTCGTCTATCGCAGCATGCGCATAGGCACTCCATGCTGCGTCCGAGTTCGCGATCGCGACGCGACCGACGGGGACACGGGCGACATCTTGCAGCGACAACTCCTCATCGCTGTCGAAGAGGCTGTTGAAGCCGTAGGCGTATCCGTGACCCCATCGGAAGACGGTAATGCCAGCGACGTCTCGTTCTGGATCGAATCTTGATCCCAGTATCCGCGAAAGCTCGTCGAATGCGTGACGCTCGAACTCACGGTAAGGACTGCTTTGCAGTCGCTGGCGCCCCGCCTGCCAAGCAGCGCGTTGATCCCGATGGCCTGCCGTGACGGGAACGTGGACCAGATGAGCAACGATCGGGTCGCGTGGTGTTTTGGCAAATCGATATCCGCCCATGCTCACCGGGTAATCGAGCTTCAAGCGCGAGTAGAAGCCGATCGTGTTGTGGACATCGTGCACGCCTGCTTCCGCCCACGGTTCCCAGTTGCGTAGGGCAACTTTCACATAGACGATGGGGGCCTTGACGCTGCGGGAGAGTGCCATGCGCTGTCTCTCTGAGAGCTCTCGCATGATGTAAGGCAACATCGCATGATAGCCGGCGTATACGACTCGTTTGGCCTGAAGACGACGCAGGCGATTGCGCTCGATGTAACCGACGTCCACGCAGCCGCGGACGTTTCGCAGGCTGAGCACCGTGCTTTCGAGCCGAAGCTGGGTGCGCGGGTCCGCGTCGAGCTTCGTGTAGTCGAAGGGCGCGAGCACGATGTCGTGCATGGAGTTGCCGGGTGCAACGCCTGGCAGCAGTTTGCGGACGAGCAAGCGTGCGAGCGAGGCATTGCCGTCCGGGAAATGGTAGATGTAAGGCTCCTCAAGTTTTGCTGCATCGCTTGGGTGGATTGGAAGCCCTAGACCTTGAAAGCCCGGGTAGCCGCTGCTTGCTGCGACGAAAGCAGGTAACAGGTCGCTGCCAAGGGCGTAGAAGTGATGCGGTCGCATATGGAAGACGCGCGCCGCGCCCTGGGTGAGTCCCCAGTGCTTCGTCAAGAACGCGTGATAACTCAGCGACGCGAGCCTCTCGATTTTTCGTGCAATCGAGTCTCGCGGCCAGAAATCTCGCCGCTCCTGATAAAGTGCAACCAGCGCCGCTCGTGCCTTGGCATCGAGCGGAAACCCCTCGATGAACGCCCGAATAGGGCGTGCATGGAGATGCTCGGGCGGAATGTCGTCAGCAACGAGCCGCGTCGGATCGCCCGTCACCAACTTGTCGATGCCGAATGCTTCCCGTTTGAACAGGAGCCCGCGGGACAGACCGAGGTTCGGATACAGCGTGCGATCGAACGCGGTTTCAAGATACTGAAGGTCGATCCCGAGCTCCCGTAGCAGGCTCAGTGCGGGCTCGCTCCACAGACTGTACGGAGACTGGATCGATTCGCTGCCACCGTAGGTGATCAGCAAGCGTTTGCCGACCCGCATTTCGCAGCGGCGCGCGTGTCCGCCAAAGTCGTCATGATTGTCCAGGATGAGAATGCGAGCCCGCGGATGACGCTGGCGATAGAAGTACGCCGCTGCCAAGCCGCTGATGCCGGCACCGACGACGAGGAGGTCGACATCTCCGGCGCTCGGCAGGTTTTCGAACGGGAAGGCTTGCCCGTCTCGCAACGCATGCGCCGCCGCGTATGAAGCATCAGTGCTGCCCTGCATGCCGGTCAGCGCGGGTGGGTAGCTTTCCTGCGCCCAGACCATCGGCGCTGACGTCAGGGTTCCTCCAAGCGAGATCGCAACGCCGTTGAGGAAGTCGCGCCGCGTCATGCCCTCGGCCACCGCAGCCTCCACTAGCTCGGAAACCCGGGAGTGTACTGCCTCGGGAGGCCTGCGCTCGTGGTCCACTCGCGCAGGCACGGCCCGCTGTGCCTCGACTTGCAAAGCGAGGCCCCGAATCATATAGGGGAGTTGGTTTCGTTGGTGTCTTGGAGAGGAGCAGTAGATGGCCACAGGCTGGGCCGGCGATGGCGCCGTCCACGATCAAATCGAGGCTACGATTGAGGATGCAGTGAATCGAGCGAAGAGCCGCTTACCAAGCGGAGAAAGTCTCACGCACTGCGCACAATGCCTCGCTCCGATTCCAGAGGCGCGTCGGCGCGCGATTCCGGGCGTGCGACTCTGCGTTACCTGCCAGGAGGAGCAGGACCGTCAAACGACTCATTTCACTGGCTACAACCGCCGCGGCAGCAAAGACAGCCAGTTACGCTAATGTGGCGACTGGGGCCACACCGGTTTCGTTTCTTCTGCCCGCACTCTAAGCCGCGTGCTCGGAGCCCTGGTCGGCCGCGGGTCGTAGCCGAATGATGTCCTCGTCGCACCGGTAGTCCGATCCGCCAACCAGGCATTCCCTCACAACATAATTGGGTAAGATCGTCTACCTTACTGGCGACGCTTTCAGCACGCTTCCGCTGGGGAAAGCTGCTGGTGGCGACTCGAACAACCAATACGAACTCGAATCGGAATGCGGATTCCTCGAACTCGCATCGTCCTTGCGACTGCGCTGCTGGTCGCGCACGTTACGGAGGCGGCTCCATCCCTCACCCGTGCCCCTGACGTCACCTCGTCCAGGCGAGCGAACCTCGAGATGCAAGCGAGCGCGGGTTCGTATTGGACCTTGGCGGGTCGACCGGATGTTCGTTCTGCTTCGGTCGTGGTCTTCGACGAAGACGACGGATCGGTGCTGTATGCGAAGGATGCCGCACGGGTGCGTCCGATCGCGTCGATCACGAAGCTGATGACCGCCATCGTGGTGCGGGAGGCAAGTCTGCCGCTCGATGAGCCGATCACCATCACTGAAGCGGATCGTGATACGTTGCGGGGAACAACGTCGCGTCTCCTCATTGGCACGACGCTCACGCGCGACGATCTGCTCCATCTTGCCCTTATGTCCTCCGAGAATCGGGCTGCTCATGCGCTCGGACGGACTTACCCCGGCGGGCTGACTGCCTTTCTCCGTGCGGCGAACAAGAAGGCACGGGAACTGGGAATGACCACGGCGCGGTTTGTCGATCCCACTGGCTTGTCGAGTGGCAACGTTGCCAGCGCTCAGGACCTGGTCAAGCTCGTGCGCGCAGCCGCAATGGATCCACTGATCCGCGAATACTCCACGAGCCCCAGCCACGTCGTGGTGGTGGGCGGCAAGCTGCTGGAGTTCCGCAACAGCAATTCACTCGTCACGAAAGACGAGTGGCACATAGCACTGCAGAAAACTGGTTATACGTCTGATGCCGGGCGTTGCCTTGTGATGACGGCCTACGTGCGAGAGCGCCCGGTCGTCATGGTTCTGCTCAATTCCGTCGGTCGTTACACGCGTATTGCCGATGCACAACGTGTGCGTACATGGATGGAGTCAGGCGACGGCGTAGATCAGTTCGCGCGCTCGCCGCGATCGGCGGCATTCCATACCACCTATGCCGGCAAGGAAGACGGGGACGCCAAAGCGGTCTCTCACTAGAGGAGGCCGGGCGTAGCGAACAGGCGCGCGAAAGCGCGCTTTTCGCTCGAGCCCCCAAGGCGCGGCGTGCTTCCGCTTCTGTGCCCCCGCTGCGCACGCAGCGCGCGGCTTTCTCCTGCAGGTCTCGAGCGGCGTGATCGGCGCCCGCTCAGCAGCTACACTGCGCGCCTTCGATTGAGCGTGCCTACATGACCCCGCAGCATCCCACGGTTGATTCTCGCTCGTTTGCCGCGCTTCGTCATCCGGGCTATCGAGGTTTCTTTTTCAGCTTTGCCGGCGCGATGATGGCCGACAACATCGAGCACGTCATCAGCTACTGGGTCATCTTCGGCAAGTTCCAGTCGGCGGCGCTCGCCGGTTTCGCAGTCATCGCACACTGGCTGCCGTTCCTGTTGCTGTCCGTTCACGCCGGTGCGCTCGCAGATCGTTTCGATGCGCGCCGAGTGATTCAAGCGGGCATGCTGCTCTTCATGGGCGTATCGGTTGCCTGGGGCGTGTTGTTCGCCACCGACACGCTCGAGATGTGGCATGCGATGGTGTTGCTCGTCTTGCATGGTCTTGCAGGAGTGCTGTGGAGCCCGGCCTCGCAAGTGCTCTTGCATCACGTGGTGCCGCTCGAGACCTTGCCGAGTGCCGTGAGGCTCAATGCGACGGCGCGCCAGCTCGGGCTCTTAGCCGGTCCGGCCGTGGGCGGGCTCATCCTCATCGTGATGGGGCCGATCTACGGCATTTTCTTCAACGCCTTGTTGTACCTGCCTACGTTCCTGTGGCTCATGAGGGCTCCGTACGATCCTGCGGCCCATCCGAGAAGCCAGCGGGCCATCGGGGGATTTCGCGACATCTTCGACACGATCAAAGAAGTCGCAGGTCATCGCACTTTGTCGGCCATGATCGCACTTGCTGGCGCGGCCTCGCTTTTCATAGGCAATGCCTATCACGCACAGATGCCCGAATTCGCGCACGCGCTCGGGCAGACCGAGGCCGATTTCTACTACAGCATGCTGTTGGCAGCCGACGCGGCGGGAGCGCTTACTGCGGGCTTGGTGCTGGAAAGCCGCGGTCTGCTGCCGCCAAGGTCGCGCACGGCCTTCATGCTCGCCATCATCTGGTGCTGTGCTCTGGCAGGATTCGCGTTGTCGCCGTTCTATGTGCTGGCACTCGTGCTCCTTTTCGTGGCGGGGTTTACCGAGCTGTCGTTCAACTCCATGGCGCAAACGCTCGTGCAATTGAATGCACCGCCTGCCATTCGCGGCCGCGTGATCGGGCTGTTCACGATGTCGGCGCTCGGCCTTAGAACGTTCAGCGGCGTGTCGGTCGGTCTTGTCGGGAGCCTGATCGGCATTCACAGCTCGCTGGCGCTGAGCGCGGTAGCGTTCGCGCTGTTGAGCGTGGGACTGCTGCTGATGATGCGACGGGCACCTCAGTAGGGATCCGATGCCCGAGCTCGTGTACGCTGCGTGCATGGTGAGCAGCGCGTGCACCTCGTGGCCGGCGCGCGTACGCGCCGGCCACGACGGTCCCAAGCTAATGTCCGCTCGCAAGCGATTCTTGGGCAAGTGTGACGGGGCGGTATCCACCCCGCGTTCTGAAATAAAGCAATAGACCAAGATAGCTCAGCAGCATGATGGTCGGGAAGATCGTGATCTTCGCGAGCGCACCCTGTTTCGCGGCGCGTTCCACCGCGCGTACTTGTTCCTGCTGTTGGAATGGCAGCTGGGCGACTTTGTCTGCGTCGACAGCTGAGTAGCTACCGAGGAAATAGCTGTCTTGCCGTGCGATCTCGCTGTAGACGCCGGGTATCCGGGCTTCGATAGCGGTCTGTGCGGAGCGCTCCTGCATGTAGCCGATCAACGGTCCGCCGATCACACCGACAGTCAACATGCCGATACCGGCGATGGCATTGATCGTCAGTGCGCCTCCCTTCGGCGACTGTTCTGACGCGAGCCCGATCATCGTCGGCCAGAAATACGACTTTGCCACGCCGTAAACGGTTGCCGCAGCAAACACGAAGAAAAGTCCGGACGCGAACGAGAGCAGGTACAACCCGACGATGGCGAGCGTGGCGCAAATAGCGAGCAGGCCAAGCGGCGTGAACGCTCTGACGAGCGGTCCGGCGAAGAAGCGCAGCACCATCATCAGTGCCGATGTGTAGACCAGCACCCATGCAGCGTTGTAGCCGGCTTGCAGCATGGGTTCCTCCATCAGCCCGGTGATGGCCCCGTCCGTGCCGAGCTCGGTCGTTGCCACGGGCATCATGATGAGACAGAGGATGATCAGAATCGGGTGCCCGAGCGAACGACAGTACAAACCATAGGCGGCAACGGCGATCAGCAGCAGGCCATAGGTCACGATGTCAGACCAGCCGAAGACTTGTCCTAGCTGCCTGAAGACAAGGAATCCTGCGAGCGCAGCGCCGAGCACTCCGAACTCGGCGAGCATCTCTCGATAGGTCGTGCCGGAGGCGACGCGCTCCTGAACCGGGAAGTTGGCGCGTGCGAGCATCACGAGGTACACGAGCGCAGGAATCGCGAGGATGTACAGCACGACCCGCCAGTCGGACTGGACCATGTCGGCCAACGCGATTGTGATGATTCCACCCGCGACCAAGCCGGCCGGCCAGCCAGCATGCAGGATGTTGAGCCATTTCGTCTTCTCCCGCCTGAAGAGCGTCGCAACGACGGGATTGATGAATGCTTCGACAGTGCCGTTACCGAGGCCCAATATCACCGAGCCCGCATAAAGGTAGTTCCACGCTTCTTCTCGTGCCCGCAGCAGCGCATCACCTTCGAGTCCCGGGGCGTGTATTGCGCCGTAGGCCAGCATCGCCAAAGTGCCGTACAGCGCGTAGCAGATGAAGCTGAAGAACATCGCGGAGCGGTAACCTACGCGATCGATGACCAGGCTGAACAGGATGATGCTGATCGCGAAGGGCCAGATACCGGCTCCGAAGAGCTCCTGCGACCTAACGGCATCCAAACCGAATTCGGCTGGCCACACTGTGTTGACGAGAATCGCCCGTGTGATGAAGGCAGTCGATGTTGTTATCAGGGCGATGAAGCACCCCCAGAACAGAACCTTGTCGGCTTTTGAGTTCATTGTTGTATCCCCCAGAGACTCGGTTCGAGCGAGGTAATGTTCGCACAAATAAGACTGAGGGTGCGAGCGGGGCCTCGTGCGACTGTGTCAACAGTTGACAGCTCCCCTGCAGAGCAGGGTGGCCATCTGCGGCGGTGATATCACAGCGCATGGACCTGGATGGAGACGCTCAGGATCTGTCACGAGCGGCTCGGCACACCGTCAATTTGTAGCTCTTGCACCCGCAAACACGTACGAACCAGGCGGCGCTGCACGGCGTTCTAACGCTCAACGGAGGAGCGATCATGAATACTACTACCAGCAACGCCGCTGACATTCTGGTCGATGTACTCGCGAGCTGGGGCGTGGACACGATATTCGGTTTGCCGGGCGACGGTATCAACGGGATCATGGAAGCGATCCGCGTTCGTGCAGATCACATCCGCTTCATTCAGGTTCGGCACGAAGAGTCGGCAGCCTTCATGGCATGTGCACACGCGAAGCTCACCGGGAGGCTCGGGTGCTGCTTGGCCACGATGGGGCCGGGCGGCGTACACCTGTTGAACGGTCTATACGATGCCAAGTTCGACCGTGCACCGGTCGTCGCGATCACTGGTCTGCCGTATCACGATCTGATCGACACATTCACGCAGCAGGATGTCGATCACACCAAGGTCTTCAGCGATGTCGCCATGTACAGTGCCCGTGTCATGGGGCCGGCGCATGTCGAGAACGTCGCCTCCATTGCCTGCCGTCTTGCTATCGTGAACCGCGGCGTCACGCACTTGGCGATCCCGACAGACGTGCAGGAAGAGCCGCTCAAGGAAGCAAAGGCTTCGATGCGCAACGTCGCGCATCATGCGTCGTTTGCGACAGGGGAGGCAGTGCTGATGCCGACGCCTCGCGAGGTGCGCCTGGCAGCGGACGTCCTCAACAGCGCACAGCGCGTGGCCATTCTCGTCGGCCAGGGAGCGAGCGGCGCCCGGGAAGAAGTGCTGCGCAGTGCCGAGCTTCTCGCAGCGCCGATCATCAAAGCGCTGCTTGGCAAGTCGGTCGTGCCAGACACCGATCCGTTCACGACCGGCGGGATCGGGCTCCTCGGCACGCGACCCTCACAAGAAGCGATGGAGGAGTGCGATGCCTTGCTCATCGTCGGCTCGACGTTGCCTTACATCGAGTACTACCCCCGTCCTGGTCAGGCTCACATCGTGCAGATCGATCGCGATCCCGCGCGCATCGGCCTGCGCGCGCCGGTGGAAGTCGGGTTGGTGGGCGATGCGCGCGCAGCGCTCGAAATGCTGAATGCGCATCTGCACCGCAAGGCCGATCGCAGCTTTCTAGAGCGCGCACAACGCCGAATGCAGGAATGGCGGCGCTTGCTCGAGGAATCCACGCGCAGCGACCAAATGCCGCTCAAGCCAGGTCGACTCGCGCGTGAGGTCAGCGAGCGCATCAGCTCAACCGCTATCGTCACCTGGGATTCAGGGCACAACACCGGTTTGCTCGCCCGCTACATCGATGCCCAGGATGAGCAGGTTTTCGTGGGCTCGGGAATGATGGCCTCGATGGGTTGCGGCGTCCCGTACGCCATCGCAGCTGCGCTCGCCCATCCTGATCGGCAAGTTGTCGCCTTCGTAGGCGATGGCGGTCTGTCGATGTTGCTCGGTGAGCTCGCCACGATCGTGCGCTATCGTCTGCCGATCAAGATCGTGGTCGTCAAGAACAACACGCTCGGGCAGATCAAGTGGGAACAGATGATGTTCCTGGGTAACCCGGAGTACGAGTGCGATCTACAACCAATCGACTTCGTGAAAGTAGCGGAGGGTTTCGGTATCAAGGGTTTTCGCGTGGAATCCGCCGAGGATTGTGGGGCAGTGCTGGAAACGGCGCTGTCTTACCGCGGCGCGGCGCTCGTCGAAGCGCCGGTCGAACCCAACGAGCCGCTCCTGCCGCCCAAGCGCATCGACCGGTACGCACGCAATCTGGAATTGGCGCTCGAGCGTGGCACGTCCGGCGCTGAGCAGATCCGTCGCGTTCTCGAGCAGGAGCCAGCGCGGACCATGTGGCAGAGCTGATCCGAACTGACGATAGGCACCAGGCCGGCTTGTAGCGTAGACGCGCAGTGCGCGCTGTTGTGGGCCGTGATCTAGCGGATCTTGAGTCGAGCCACGCGGGCGCCTCACTGCGCGACGATCAGCAAACCTGATGAGCGGTCGTCGTGGAGTTGCCGGGAAAGTGGCTCCCCGGGCTGGATTCGAACCAGCGACCAACGGATTAACAGTCCGTCGCTCTACCGCTGAGCTACCGGGGAACGTTCAGGCAGGCTCAATGGAAGGGCCGCGATTTTGCTGAGCGTGACGCGGGGTGTCAAGGAAGCGTGCAGCTTCATGGCCCTCCAGTCCGCTCGTCGCTGGACAAACGGCTTGCCATCCCGTGCGTATGGCAAGCCGTCCCCAGCGCAGCGACCAGACCGTCTCACGCAGCGCGCGCCGCCTTCAGCACCTTGTCCATCCGCCGCAGCGCTTCCTCGAGCGTCTGCATGCTGCAGGCGAACGACAGCCTGATATGGTTCGGTGCGCCAAAGCCGCTGCCCGGGACGACAGCGACGCCACCATGCTCCAGCAGGTGCTCGGCGAAGGCATTGTCGTCTTCCGCCCCGACGAGCTGCAGCGCTTTTTCGACGTTGGCAAACGCGTAGAACGTGCCCGCGCCGCGCAAGCACGAGATGCCCGGCAGGTTGTTCAGCCCCTCCACCAGGAAGTCGTGGCGCTGCTTGAAATGCTTGTTCATTTCACGCACGCACTCCTGGTCGCCCTTCAAGGCAGCCACGGCAGCCTTCTGCGCAATGGACGACGGATTCGATGTGCTTTGACCCTGGATCGTGGCCATTGCCGTCACGATCTCGACCGGGCCACCGCAGTACCCGATGCGCCAGCCCGTCATGGCGTATGCCTTCGAGACGCCGTTGGTGGTCACCGTGCGGTCGTACAGCTCAGGGTTGACCGCGGCGAAGCTTGCGAAGGGCTCGTCAGCCCAATAGATGTGCTCGTACATATCGTCGGTGCAGATGATCACCTGAGGATGCTTCATCAGCACCTCACCAAGCGCCCTGAGCTCGGCGCGCGTGTAGGCGGCGCCCGTTGGATTACACGGGCTGTTGAGGATGACCAGGCGTGTCTTCGGGGTGATCGCCGCCTCGAGCTGCGCTGGCGTGATCTTGTAACCTTGCTCGGGGCCCGCATATGGGGTCACAGGCACGCCGTCGGCGAGCAGCACCATATCGGGATAGGAGACCCAGTAGGGCGCGGGGATGACGACCTCATCGCCCGGGTCCACCACGGCAAGGATCAAGTTGAAGATCGTCTGCTTCGCGCCGGTCGAGACCAGAATCTGGTTGCGCTTGTACTTGAGACCGTTCTCGCGCTCGAACTTCGCGATGATCGCATCCTTGAGCTCGACAATGCCTTCCACCGGCGTGTAACGAGTAAAGCCGTTGCGAATCGCCTCGATACCGGCATCCGCGATATGCAGCGGCGTATCGAAGTCGGGCTCTCCAGCGCCAAGGCCGATGATGTCCTTGCCTTCAGCTTTCAGCTGAGCAACGCGGCCGGTTAGGGCGACAGTGGGCGACGGCTTGACGCGCTGAACGCGCTTGGAAACTGGTAGACTCACGAGGGCACCCAACGGAGGAAAATTGTCCGGATCAAATATTGTAAGGCGAACGTCGATCCGCCTCTAGCGTTTGCCCGTGGCGTGTAGTCGCGGAGAGTCATGTTCTTCTTCCCGTAGCCTGCAGACTACAGCCGGTAACCAGGACCATGTCCGATTTGCGATTTCAACTATGCTGCGACTACGAGCCTGCCGGCGATCAACCGGAGGCCATCGCACGGTTAGTCGAAGGGCTAGAGGCGGGTTTGTCGCATCAAACCCTGCTGGGCGTCACGGGGTCTGGCAAGACCTTCACGATCGCGAACGTCATCCAGAGAGTACAGCGCCCAACGCTCGTGCTGGCGCACAACAAGACGCTCGCGGCGCAGCTGTACGGCGAGTTCAAGGAATTCTTCCCTCACAACGCCGTCGAGTATTTCGTCTCGTACTACGACTACTATCAGCCCGAGGCGTACGTGCCTTCATCGGACACGTATATCGAGAAGGATGCCTCGATCAACGAGCACATCGAGCAGATGCGCTTGTCAGCGACCAAGGCGCTCTTGGAGCGACCCGACGCCATCATCGTTGCGACCGTATCCTCGATTTACGGCTTGGGCGATCCGCAGGCATACCTGTCGATGGTGCTGCACCTGTCTCGCGGGGACAGGATCGATCAACGTCAGCTGCTGCGCCGTCTGGCGGACATGCAGTACACCCGCAACGAGACAGAGCTGACGCAGGGCACCTATCGAGTGCGCGGCGACGTCATCGATATCTTCCCTGCAGAGTCCGAGCGCGAGGCGCTGCGCGTCGAGCTGTTCGACGATGAGGTCGAATCGCTGACCCTATTCGATCCGCTCACCGGCGAAATCAAGCGCAAGGTGCCGCGCTATACGGTGTTTCCTTCCTCGCACTATGTCACTTCGCGCGAGCGGATCCTGACCGCGGTGGAGCAGATTCGCGAGGAGCTGCACGACAGGCTTCTGGAGCTGAAGGCTGCGGGCAAGCTGGTTGAGGCGCAGCGCCTCGAGCAGCGCACGCGTTTCGACATCGAAATGATGCGCGAAGTGGGCTACTGCGCCGGCATCGAAAATTACTCGCGCTATTTGTCCGGACGTGCCGCGGGCGAGCCGCCGCCGTGTCTGTTCGATTACTTGCCGAAGAACGCGCTGCTGATCGTGGACGAAAGCCACCAGACAATCCCGCAGCTCGGCGCCATGTACCGCGGCGACCGTTCGCGCAAGGAGACCCTGGTCGAATACGGTTTTCGGCTGCCGTCTGCGCTCGATAATCGCCCGTTGCGCTTCGACGAATGGGAGCGGCTTGCGCCGCAAACGATCTTCGTGTCGGCGACGCCAGGCCCGTACGAGCTAGAGAAGTCCGGACAGGTGGTCGAGCAATTGGTGCGTCCTACGGGCATTGTGGATCCACAGGTCGAAGTGCGTCCGGTGCGCACGCAGGTCGACGATGTGTTGTCGGAGATCAGGAAGTGCGTCGAGCGTGACGAGCGCGTGCTGATCACGACGCTGACGAAGCGCATGGCGGAGGATCTGACCGATTATCTGGACGAGCACGGCGTCAAGGTGCGCTACCTGCATTCCGACATCGACACCGTCGAGCGCACGGAGATCATCCGCGACTTGCGCTTGGGCAAATTCGACGTCTTGGTGGGGATTAACTTGCTACGCGAAGGCCTGGACATGCCCGAGGTCTCGCTCGTCGCGATCTTGGATGCGGACAAGGAAGGCTTCCTCCGATCGGAGAACTCGCTCATCCAGACCATTGGGCGCGCTGCGCGTAACGTCTCCGGCCGAGCGATCCTGTATGCCGATCAGATCACCGGCTCGATGCAGCGCGCGATCGACGAGACGAATCGCCGCCGTGCCAAGCAACTCGCGTACAATGAGAAACACGGGATCACGCCGCGCGGTATCAAGAAGGGCGTAGCCGACATCATGGAGGGCGCATACTCCGACAGCGACCGAGGTGGGCCGTCGAAGGTCGAGGAGAAGCGCAGCGAGTACTCGAAGCTCACTCCAGAGCAGGCTGCGAAACGAATCAAGAAACTCGAGCAAGAGATGTTCAAGCACGCGCGCAACCTCGAATTCGAGGAGGCAGCGCGTCTGCGCGACGAGATCGCAAGACTGCGACGAGTCGAGCTGGGGTTGGTGCCCGCAGCGACGGCCAAAGCCTGAGATGGCACGGACCGCGAGAGAGTGTCCGATGCGACCTTGCTTACCTGCGCACTCGTCGTTATCCTTGCCGGCCTTTTTCCGGGGCGCGCGTAGCTCAGCGGTAGAGCATCACCTTGACATGGTGGGGGTCACAGGTTCGATCCCTGTCGCGCGCACCACCTTTTTCGTTGGCGCCGCCTTCTCGAAGGGAGAAGGCGGCGCCAGGTTGCCCGTGCGCAACCCTGGATGTTGGTACGATCTCGAGCGGCGACTCGCCGCTTTTCTGGCCAGCATTCCGTTGCCAGCAGCTCAGTAACCCGAACAATGCCCGTCATTACTCTGCCGGACGGCAGTCAGCGTACCTACAGCGAGCCGGTCACGGCCGCAAAAATCGCTGCCGACATCGGTCCCGGCCTGGCCAAGGCGGCAGTTGCAGCCAGAGTCAATGGCAAGCTCGTCGATCTGTGCGACCCGATCGATGAGGATGCCTCCGTCCAGATCATCACCCCCAAGGATCCCGAGGGGCTCGAGGTCATCCGTCACTCCTTCGCCCATCTGCTCGGTCATGCGGTCAAGCAGCTGTACCCGACCGCCAAGATGGTCATCGGTCCGGTGATCGAAGATGGGTTCTATTACGACATTGCCTACGAACGGCCGTTCACCCCCGAAGACCTGCAAGCAATCGAGACGCGCATGCGCGAGCTTGCGCTGAAAGACTACGACGTCATCAAGCGCATGACGCCACGCGAAGAGGTCATCGAGACATTCAAGAAGCGCGGCGAGGATTACAAGCTTCGTCTCGTGGAGGAGATGCCCGATGTCAAGGAGATGGGGCTCTACTACCACGAAGAGTACATCGACATGTGCCGCGGCCCGCACGTGCCGAACACGCGTTTCCTGCGCGCTTTCAAGCTGACCAAGCTCGCAGGCGCCTATTGGCGCGGCGATGCGCGCAATGAGCAGTTGCAGCGCATCTACGGGACGGCGTGGGCCGACGAGAAGAGCCTGAAGGAATATCTGGCGCGACTCGAAGAGGCGGAAAAGCGCGACCATCGCAAGCTCGGCCGTGCGCTCGATCTCTTCCACATGCAGGAAGAGGCGCCGGGCATGGTCTTCTGGCATGAGAAGGGCTGGCGCATCTACCAGACCATCATGCAGTACATGAGCGAAGTGTGGCGCAAGAACGGCTATCGCGAGATCCGCACGCCTCAGCTCGTCGATCGTTCGCTCTGGGAGAAGTCCGGACATTGGGAGAACTTCCAGGAGGACATGTTCGTCACGGAGTCCGAGAAGCGGGTGTTCGCGGTCAAGCCGATGAACTGCCCGTGCCACGTGCAGGTCTTCAACCAGGGCGTGAAGAGTTACCGGGACTTACCATATCGCCTCGCCGAGTTCGGCTCGTGCCATCGCAATGAGCCCTCTGGCGCATTGCACGGGTTGATGCGAGTCCGCGGCTTCGTGCAGGACGATGCCCACATCTTCTGCGAGGAGCATCAGATCGAGAGCGAAGCGATCCGCTTTCTCGACCTGTTTCACCAGGTGTACGAGGATTTCGGTTTCAAGGACATCGCCTATAGGCTGGCGACGCGTCCCGAGCATCGCATCGGTTCCGACGAAGTGTGGGACAAGGCCGAGAAGGCGCTCGCCGATGCGCTCGACAAGCGTAATCTCCCCTGGCGGGAGAAGCCGGGTGAAGGAGCTTTCTACGGTCCCAAGATCGAGTTCACACTCAAGGATTCCATCGGCCGACTGTGGCAATGCGGCACGTTACAAGTCGACTTCTCCATGCCGGAACGGCTAGGGGCGAGCTACATCGCGCATGACGGCTCGAAGAAGGTGCCGGTCATGCTCCATCGAGCAATTTTTGGTTCGCTCGAGCGCTTCATCGGCATCCTCATCGAGGAATATGCTGGAGCTTTTCCGACTTGGCTGGCGCCCGTGCAAGCGGTCATCATGAACATCACGGATCGGCAGGCCGACTATGTGCGGAAGGTCACCGAAACCCTGCAAAATCAGGGGCTTCGGGTCGAGTCAGACTTGCGGAACGAGAAGGTGGGCTTTAAGATTCGCGAACACACACTACAACGCGTCCCATACCTATTGGTAGCTGGTGATCGCGAGGTAAGTTCGAATTCTCTGGCCGTGCGCACGCGCAGTGGCAAGGATCTCGGAGCGATGCCCGTCGAGGTGTTTGCTCAGAAACTTGCCGAGGAAGTCGCGAGCCGCGGCCGGACTCGTTTGGAGGTATAACGCATCGCTGCTCCTACTGGTAAGCGCATTAGGCGCAACGAAGAGATCACGGCGCCGCGTGTGCGCGTGATCGATGCTCAGGGCCGCCAGGTTGGCATCTTGAGCCGTCAGGAAGCATTGGAGATGGCGCAGGACGCGGACTTGGATCTCGTGGAGGTCTCGCCGACAGCGGATCCGCCGGTCTGCCGCATCATGGACTACGGCAAGTTCTTGTTCGAGCAGAACAAGAAGGCGCATGCGGCAAGACGCAAGCAGAAGCAGATCCAGATCAAGGAAGTGAAGTTTCGCCCTGGAACGGAAGAGGGCGACTATCAGGTGAAACTGCGCAATTTGATCCGCTTCCTACAAGAAGGCGACAAGGCCAAGGTGACGCTACGTTTCCGCGGTCGCGAAATGGTGCATCAAGACGTCGGTCGCGAGCTGTTGAATCGTGTGCAGCAAGACTTGGCGCCGTATGGACAGGTCGAGCAGATGCCGCAGATGGAAGGGCGGCAGATGGTGATGCTGATCGGACCCAAGAAGAAATGAGCTTCGCTCGTTTCTTCGCGAATGCAAGGTAGGCGGCGTGTCGCTTGAAGCGACGCCGCTTCGCCTTGCTCGCACTGAAGGCTCGTTTTGGCGAGCCACACAACAAGTGAGCAACGCATCGTATGCGTTGTCCCGCCCGACAGGGTGTTCCGATGAACATTCCTCAAGGGCTATAACCCGAGCCAAGGAGCTCTTTTGTCATGCCTAAGTTGAAAACCAATCGCGGGGCGGCGAAACGCTTTCGCAAGACCGCCCACGGGTTCAAGCGAGCCCAATCTCACCGTCGTCACATCCTAACCAAGAAGCCGAGCAAGCGTAAGCGCCAGCTGCGTGCATCCAGCATGATTGCGAAGCAGGACCTGGGGCGGCTCGCTCAGTTGCTTCCACACGCGAAGTGAAGGAGTGACACATGGCACGCGTTAAGAGAGGCGTCGTCGCCGGCGCTCGCCACAAGAAAGTACTCAAGAAGGCGAAGGGCTATTACAACGCTCGTCGCAAGAGCTATCGCGTTGCGAAGCAAGCCGTCATCAAGGCCGGTCAATACGCTTATCGCGATCGCAAGGCCAAGAAGCGCACCATGCGGGCGCTCTGGATCACGCGTATCAACGCCGAGGCTCGCGTTCACGGCCTGTCCTACAGCAAGCTCATCGCTGGCATGAATGCGGCGGGCCTTGCAATCGATCGCAAGGTGCTTGCCGACCTCGCCATGCAAGATCCTGCCGCGTTTGGTGTGATCGCGCAGAAGGCCAAAGAAAGCCTCCTCAAGCAGGCGGCGTAGCGCTGCCTGCCTTGGGCGCTGGGGCACATCCGGACACTGAGCCCTGGCGATAGCAAGAGGCGAATGCACGTTGCGTGCATTCGCCTCGCTGGTAATCTGCATGGCGGGCTCTGCAGCGTGCTGCCTCTGAGCCAGGGCCCAGCAGTCCGTACACTCCGCATATGACCGACACTGCTGCAGATCTTTCTACCCTCGTGGCGGCGGCTTGCGCCGAGATCGCCGAAAGTCAGAACGTCGAGCAACTGGAGGCGATTCGAGTTCGTCTGCTGGGGAAGAAGGGAGAGATCACGGCGCGGCTCAAGGCGCTCGGCAGCATGGATCCAGAGACGCGGCGAGTCGCCGGTGCGAAGATCAACGAGGCTAAAGAGAAGCTGCAGACCGCGATCGAAGAACGGCGCGCGCAGCTCGAAGAAGAGCTGCTGGCGCGGCAGCTTGCGAGCGAGACGGTCGATGTCACCTTGCCCGGCAGAGGACAACGCATCGGTGGTCTACACCCGGTGACACGCGTGCGCCGCAGGATCGAGCAGATCTTCAAGAGCGCGGGGTTTCAGATCGCAGACGGTCCCGAGATCGAAGACGACTGGCACAACTTCGAGGCGCTCAACATCCCTGCCAACCACCCGGCGCGGGCGATGCACGACACGTTCTACTTCCCCGACGGGCGCCTGCTACGTACTCACACTTCTCCCGTCCAAGTGCGCGTGATGGAGCGGCAAAAGCCGCCCGTGCGGGTCATCGTGCCCGGTCGCGTCTATCGCTGCGACTCGGACATGACGCATACGCCCATGTTTCATCAAGTCGAGGGGCTCGTCGTGGACGAGGGCATTTCCTTTGCCAACTTGAAGGCGATCCTGCACAGCTTCATGCGGGCGCTGTTCGAGAAGGACGTCAAGATGCGACTGCGCCCATCGTACTTTCCTTTCACTGAGCCGTCTGCGGAGGTCGATATCTCGTGTGTTTCCTGCGGTGGCTCGGGCTGTCGGGTGTGCAAGAACACTGGATGGGTTGAGGTCGCAGGCTGCGGCGTCGTACATCCGAACGTGCTGCGCGCCGTCGGTATCGATACCGAGCGCTACACAGGCTACGCGTTCGGGATGGGGATCGATCGGTTGACGATGCTTCGCTACAACGTGAACGACATCCGCATGTACTTCGAGAACGATCTGCGGTTCCTCAGGCAATTCGCATGAGACACGACACGGTGCACGAAGCGCAGCGGGTGGAAGACGGTGCCTGCGCGCAGGCGCATGCACGAAGCTATAGCCTACAGCCTACAGCTCACGCACTATGAGAATCAGCCTCGATTGGCTTCGCGATTGGGTCGACGTCGGGAGCGACGTAGCTGAGCTTGCGCACGCGCTCACGATGGCTGGTCTGGAAATCGAAGGTGTGCATCGAGCCGGTCCGGAGCTCAATGGGGTGGTGGTCGGCGAGGTGCTTGCCGTCGAAAAGCACCCCAACGCCGAGAAGCTGAGCATCTGCCGAGTGTCGGATGGCCGCGAGCAGCTGCAGATCGTTTGTGGCGCACCCAATGTGCGTGCAGGGATGAAGGCTCCGCTGGCCAAGATCGGCGCCGTGCTGCCAAACGGCGTGACCATCAAGCAGGCGAAGCTACGCGGCGTCGACTCGTTCGGCATGCTGTGCTCCGCCAAGGAGCTGGCGCTTGCCGAGGATGCAAACGGCCTCTACGAGTTGCCTGCGACCTTGACGGTGGGAGCGCCGCTCAGCGAAGCACTCGCTTTGAACGACACGATCCTGGAGGTGAATCTCACGCCGAATCGAGGGGACTGCATGAGCGTCCTCGGTCTCGCGCGCGAGGTTGCGGCCATTCGCAGGACACCGCTACGCAATCCAGCCCAGGCGCGCGTCGAAGCCGTCATTGACGAGACCTTCCCCGTCCGTCTCGAAGCTCCTGAGGCTTGCTCCAAATTCGTCGGGCGTGTCATCAAAGGGGTCACCCCGGATGCACGCTCGCCCTTCTGGATGCAGGAGCGCCTGCGCCGCGCCGGCATTCGCCCGATCAACGCAGTCGTCGACGTGACCAACTACGTGATGCTCGAGCTGGGGCAGCCGATGCATGCGTACGACCTCAGCTCACTGCGGGGCGCCGTCGTCGTTCGACACGCGAGAGCGGGTGAGACCTTGACGCTCCTCGACGGACGCACGGTCGAGCTGACACCGGATGTCCTGGTGATCGCCGACGAGCACACCGTTCTGGGCATGGCCGGCGTGATGGGGGGCGAGAATTCCGGAATTCGTGCCACGACGACCGATGTGTTCCTCGAGGTTGCCTACTTCGATCCGGACAGCATCGCCGGTCGTGGGCGTCGGTACGGCCTCATCACCGATGCCTCGCAGCGTTTCGAGCGAGGTGTCGATCCCGAGTTGCAGGAGCGAGCGAGTGAGCGGGCGACACAGCTGCTGATCGAGTGCGCCGGCGGGCAACCCGGACCGTTGCATGTCGTGCGACACGAAGTACCGGTGCGCGATCCGATTCGTTTACGCCACAAGCGCGTGCAGCGTGTGCTGGGTGCGGCGATCTCAGCCGACGAAG
This sequence comes from Gammaproteobacteria bacterium, assembly GCA_017577615.1. Classification (GTDB taxonomy): domain Bacteria; phylum Pseudomonadota; class Gammaproteobacteria; order Steroidobacterales; family Steroidobacteraceae; genus Steroidobacter. The sequence continues at coordinate 325,175 of PKRE01000002.1, forward strand.
TTGCAGACTGCCTGCGCCGCCTGCAGATCGAGCTGCGGGAAGCCAGCTCGGACGGCGCGACAGCCTGGCTGGCTGTTCCGCCGTCTTGGCGATTTGACCTGCGGATCGAGGAAGACTTGATCGAAGAGGTCGCCCGTCTGTACGGCTACGACAATATTCCCGAGACGCCAGCGCCGACTTTCGAAATGGTCGCGCCGTTCACCGAAGCTCGCGTGAGCAACGAGCGCGCGGCCGACGTCCTCGTCGATCGGGGTTATCAGGAGGCGATCACGTACTCGTTCACCGATGCGCGCGCTCAAGAAGAGCTGTGCGGCGACGCCGGCCTCGCACTCCAGAACCCGATTTCCGCTGAGCTCGGTGCCATGCGCGTCTCGCTGTGGCCGGGACTGATCGAAGCACTGCGACAGAATCAGCGGCGACAGCAAACACGGGTGCGCTTGTTCGAGATCGGTCGACGCTACGCAAGCGAGGATGGTGCTGAGACCGAGGTGATCGCTGGATTGGCGGCCGGTCCACGCATGCCCGAGCAGTGGGACGTGCAGGAGGTCATGGTTGACTTCTTCGATGTCAAAGCCGATGTCGAAGCGCTTCTTACCTTGACAGGGGCGAAGGATGAGTTCCGGTTCGTGCGAGCGGAGCACCCGGCCTTGCACCCCGGTCAGAGCGCGCGAATCCTGCGGGGCGACCGGCCGGTGGGCTGGCTGGGCGCGTTACATCCCCGCCACGTACAACGGCTTGATTTGACATATCCTGCGGTGCTGTTCGAGCTGGAAACTGCATCAGCGCTGGCTGCACGGGTGCCGGCTTATGCCGAGATCTCGAAATACCCAGCCATCCGGCGCGATATTGCGCCGATCGTGGATGAAGACGTCGCATCCGAGGCCGTGATGCAAGTTGTGCGCACCAGCGCCGGGACATTGCTGAAAGATCTCGACATACTATCGGTCTACAGCGGCCCGCAGATCGAGAAAGGCAAGAAGAGCATAGCCTTAGCGCTCGTTTTACAGGATACTTCCCGGACTCTAACGGACAGCGAAGCTGATGCCGTTGTGGCGCGGATTCTGGAGAGCCTGCGCCGTGAGCTCAACGCTAGGATCCGAGAATAGACAATGGCGCTGACCAAAGCTGACATCGCAGAGGCACTGTTCGATCAACTGGGGCTCAACAAACGCGAGGCGCGCGAGCTGGTCGATTTGTTCTTCGAAGAAGTGCGTGCCGCGCTGGCGATGGGTAAGCAAGTCAAGCTGTCGGGATTCGGCAACTTTGACCTTCGCGACAAGAATCAGCGCCCGGGGCGCAATCCAAAAACAGGCGAGGAAATTCCGATCAGCGCACGGCGGGTCGTGACATTCAGACCGGGACAGAAGCTGAAGGCTCGAGTCGAGGCTTATGCTGGAACCAGGCAATAACAACGAGTTGCCGCCGATTCCTGGCAAGCGCTACTTCACGATCGGCGAGGTGAGCGAGCTGTGTGGCGTCAAGCCGCACGTGCTGCGCTATTGGGAGCAGGAGTTCCCGCAGCTCAAGCCCGTCAAGCGCCGCGGCAACCGGCGCTATTATCAGCGCCAGGACGTGCTCATCATTCGACAGATCAGGAGCCTTCTCTACGAGCAGGGCTTCACGATCGGCGGTGCGCGCAATCGCCTGCAAGGCGAGGAAGCCCGTGACGATCTCACGCAGGCCCAGCAAATTATTCGGCAGGTTCGCATCGAGCTCGAAGAGATCCTGCGCATCCTGCGACGCTAGGGTGCGGACCGCTCGTGTAGCGCGGGCGCGCTTCTCATTCCGATTCCTTGGAGAAAATTCGCTCAAGGGAGCATGCCTGTGGGGCGGATGCGGGCTGGCGCGATCGCCAAAGCAGCAAGCGTCACGAAGGCAGGCAAGGAAGGATTGGTCGGGACGGCGAGATTCGAACTCGCGACCCCTTGCACCCCATGCAAGTGCGCTACCAGGCTGCGCCACGTCCCGACCAGGGCCGCGATGCTATAGGCCACGGCGCCGACTTGCAACTTCGCAATTGCGCCGGCGTATCCGTGACCGTCGCGCATGCGCGCGTTACTATCGAACCCCCATCGATTCTTGACGGCGCATGCCACAGCCGAAGCGTTCCAGGGCAGCAGGGGCAGGGCTGCTCATCGTTCTCACCCTAGGGATCTTCAAGGTCGCGCCGGCCGCGGACACCCATGCGGCGGAGCCGGCGATTCGGCGGGCACTCGAGGCTGTTCGTGTCGATCCGGAGGCAAGTCGCCGCCATGCTGAGCGCGCGCTTGACGTATTGGCGCGCCTGCCGAACGTCGAGCTCGAGATCCGGGCGCGGCTGATTCTTTGCGACTACTTCTCCGAACGGGATCGTGCACAGGCTGAAGAGCAGCTGGCTCGAGCGCTGGCGCTGCTCGATCAGGCCGAGCGAGTGGGTCTGCGCTCGGGCGTGCTGGCCTGTCGTGGCACGATCAGTGAGACGGCGGGCCACAACGCTACGGCGCTACAGCTCTACGAGGAGGCGATCGAAGCCGCAACGGCCGCCGACGATCGAGAGATGCTCGCCAATGCGCTCTATGCGCGCGGTTATCTACTGGGCCTGCAAGGGCAGTATGCAGCGGGATTGGCGGATCTGAAGCGAGCGCAGTCGATTTTCGAGGAGATCGACCTGCCTTATCACGCGCTGACTGCGCTCAATGGCGTGGCCATCCTCTACAACCGCATGGGCGAGTTCGCGCAAGCGCGCGATATGTACCGTCGTGCGCTCAAGGAGCAGCGCGCAGCAGGCTTGCGCCGGGAGCTCGTGGTCACGCTACACAATCTCGGCCGCGCGTATGAGAACTTGGGCGACTGGACACAGGCCCAGGCGGCTTTTCACGAAGCTGCTGAAATTTCCCGCCAGCTTGGCTACGCACGCGGCGAGGCGTACGCCTTGCGAGGCCTCGCGGCGGTGGCGAATGCGCGCAACGATGCCCAAAGGGCGCTCGACATCCTCGCGCGAGCCGAACGGCGCCAGCGCGAGACGCCCGATGCGCGGCTGCATGCGCAAATCCTGCTCGCGCGCGGCGTCGCGCTCCACAAAGTCGGGCAGTTGGTCGAGAGCGCGGCGGTGCTCGAAGAGGCAGCAAGAGTGTTCGAAGCTGCCGATTCGTTGCACGAGCTGCGCAAGGCTTACGCCGCGCTCTCCGCCGTGTATGCGGACATGGGTGCATGGAAGAAGGCGTATCTCTATCTGAACCACGCCAAAGAGACGTCGGAACGGTTGTGGCAAAACCAGATCGATCAGCGCTTCGCAAGCCTCAAGGTCGAATTCGACACGGTGGCCAAAGAGAAGGAAAACGCGTTGCTCGTGCGTGCAAACGAAGTCAGTCAGCACGCGCTTGCCGCCGAGCGTCGTGCGCGAGCATTGCAAGGCGTCGTGATCGTGCTCACTGCGGTGCTGGCAATCCTGCTCGCTGGCTTCGCGATCGGTCAGTGGCGCACGACGCATCGTATGCGGCACCTGGCGCTTACGGACGAGCTGACGGGTGTGCCGAACCGGCGTGCCGTCTTGAGCCGGCTCGAACGACTCTTGAAAGACGGCCGTACCGCCTGTGCGCTGCTCATCGTGGACATCGATCACTTCAAGCAGATCAACGATCGCTTCGGTCATCCGGAGGGCGATCAGGCGTTGCAGCTCGTGGCGCGCTGCTTACGAGATCAGGTCTGCGATCCAGCGTTCTTCGGACGGCTGGGAGGTGAAGAGTTCGCTGTCGTGCTCCCGAGCGCGCAAGTGGGCGAGGCACGAGCGCTCGCCGAACGCATCCGCGAGCGGATCATGGTGCTCGATGGCCTGCGTTGGCTCGAGGATCGGCCGATGACGGTCAGCATCGGGCTGACGATCTCCACGCCCGGCGACACGCCAAGCACGATGCTGCAGCGCGCAGATGCCGCGCTCTACGAAGCGAAGCGTGCTGGACGCAATTGTGTGCGGATCCAACCTCTACCTGAGAAGCCTTCGCACGTGCTGCAGATCGACGCCGCAAGCGACGCACAACAGCATGCCTGAGATGGCTCGGGAGCGACGCTGAAGCTCTTGGCCCCCTCAAACCCGCCACCATGAGGGATGCTCGCACTGCTGCCGAAGATGCACGGTTCATCCAGTCGCAGGCACGATCGTAACCAAACTCATCGACGTGCGTTTCGGGAGTGAATCGGGCGTTTCGAGCGAGATGAACGTACTCGTGGAGGTTGCATATCGGCACTTGGCAGCGCTGCTCGGAGTGGTCGTAGCCTTCTCTGTTGCGAGCGCACGCGCAGCAGAATCGCCTCCCTCGGGAATCGTCGTGCAGGGAACGCGCGTCTACGATCCCGATCGGGAAGGCGATCCAGTCGTCAACAACTTGCAACGACGCACTTTCCGCTTTTTTTGGCAGACGGCCAACCCGACCAACGGTCTGGTACCCGACCGCTTTCCGTCGCCTTCCTCGGCAAGCATTGCAGGCGTAGGTTTTGCGCTCACGGCTTACGTCGTAGGCGCCGAGCGCGGGTACATTTCGCGTGCGCAGGCGCGCCAGCGCACGCTGCGCACGCTGCGCTTTCTCGCCGAGCTCCCGCAAGGCCCGCAGGAAAAAGGCGTTGCCGGCTACAAGGGCTTTTATTACCACTTCCTGCACATGCACAACGGGGAGCGGTTCGGCACCTCCGAGCTTTCCACGGTCGACACCGCGCTGCTGCTCGGTGGCGTGTTGCTGGCGCAGACCTATTTCGACAGCAACGAGAGCGCAGAGAACGAGATTCGGCGCTTGGCCAGCTTCATCTACGAACGTGTGGACTGGCAATGGGCGCTCAACGGTGGCAAGGCCATCTCTCTCGGGTGGCGGCCGGAAAGCGGCTTTATTCCCTTCAGCTGGTATGGCTACAACGAGGCGATGCTGTTGTACGTGCTGGCATTGGCATCGCCGACGCATCCGGTCGATCCGACGTCCTGGGACGAATGGACGAAGACTTACGATGATTCCTGGGGCACTTTCAGCGGCCAGGAATTTCTCGCTTTCGGACCGATGTTCGGTCACCAGTACTCGCACGTGTGGATCGACTTTCGCGGCATCCAAGATCGTTACATGCGCGAAAAGGGCATCGATTATTTCGAGAACAGTCGCAGGGCCGCGTATGCGCAACGCGAGTACGCGCGCAGCAATCCAATGCGCTGGCGCGGGTACGACAGCGAGATCTGGGGCCTGACGGCGTGCGATGGACCGGCCAATACCGTGCAGCGTTTCGGTAACGAAGAACGGGGCTTCTTTACGTACATGGCACGCGGGACTGCGGCACCGCAAGTGGTCGACGACGGTACGATCGCGCCGACAGCAGCGATTGGCTCGATCGCATTTGCCCCCGAGATCGTGATCCCGACGATCCGAGCGTTCCGTGCTCGCTACGGCGAGCACCTCTATCAACGCTTCGGCTTCCTCGACTCGATCAATCCCAGCTTTACGTTCACCGACGTGCCGCTGCGCCACGGGCAGATCATCGAGAACGTCGGCTGGGTTGCCACCGACTACCTGGCGATCGATCAGGGGCCGATCGTTGCCATGATCGAGAACTATCGCAGCGAGCTACTTTGGACCATCATGAAGCGCAATCCATACATTCGTCGCGGCCTGGAGCTCGCCGGTTTCAGCGGCGGCTGGCTCGGTCCGATGAGCAGTTCACGGCATGATGCGGATGGCGAGAGCCAGAAAGGTCGGTCGAAGGAAGACAGGCAGGAAGAAAGTATCGAGGCGCCCGTCAGCTCCGGGCAGTAGCCGGGTCTTCGTTGCGGTTTCTTCAGTCATTAGTTTTTGAGTTCCATGTTCACTGCATGTCACGTCATCACGATCACCACGGACTTCGGCCACCAAGGCCCGTTCGTCGCCACGATGAAGGGCATGATTCTGTCTCGTTTCCCGGAAGCGCGGATCATCGACGTGACGCACGAGGTCCCGGTTTACTGGCCTGCGGAGGCGGGATTCTGGCTGTCGCGGGCCTACATGTACTTTCCCAAAGGCTCGGTGCACGTGGCCGTCGTGGATCCTGGCGTCGGTACGAAGCGCGACATCATCGGCGTGTTGGCGGATGGACACGCTTTCTTGGCACCGGACAATGGGCTCCTGGCACCCATCGTGAACCGAGTGTCGGATGTGCGCATTCACCGGCTCGAGGTGAGCGCCATTGCCAAACGCTTGCAGCTGGCGCCGCCGAGTGCCACCTTCCACGGTCGCGATGTCTTCGCCCCCATCGCCGCGGAAATTGCCGCTGGTCGTCTGCAGGTCGGCGACCTCGGCCCGCCGGTGCAGGACATTGTGCCTTCCTGGGTCGAGGAACCGACGGTGACGAGCGAGCAGGTCACCGGCGTCGTCATCACCGTCGATCATTTCGGCAACCTTATTACGAACATCGAAGGAACGCTGCTACAGCGCTTCGCCGCGCCTGTGGTGCGCACGGCTGGTCATACCTTCCCGATTCGTAGAACGTACGGCGATGTGAGCCCGGGCGAGTTCCTGGCGCTCGTCAATTCTTTCGGCGTGCTCGAGATTGCCCGTGCCGAGCAAAGCGCGGCGGAGGCGCTGGGACTCGGTCGCGGCGCTCCCGTGAGCGTGACAGAGGCTTGAAATTCTGCTATTCGCGCGAATATCTGCGCCCCGTGCCGTTGCCGCCCGACAGCACAGGAGCCGTCCGGCGCCGACTCGATGCGACACCCATTGAAAACGGCAGCGCTTCGTATATAGTCCGCAGGCTTTTCCAACCCCGCTGCGAGCCAATCTGATTGATTTCATTAGCTTTTTCCGGATGGCTCAAGGCGCTTCTCGGAGGACGGGAGCGCATGCCTCCTGAAGCTGAGGGGTCGGATGCCCGAACGACGACGGAATGGGTCTGTAACTGGTGTCCGTAGGTGTAGGAGCGCATGGTGGAAAGAGACGACGACTTCGATCTCGACGATGAGTTTGTCGACAGCGACGAGGAGGAGCACAACTACGAAAGGTTCCTGGAATCGGGACGACGTGCTCGCTCGGGCGCTGCCAAGAAAGGCAAGGCTGCTTGGAGCAAGCTCGAGGATGTGCTTGCCGAGCGTCGCCTGCAGAAAGAGCTGAGAGACTTCGACTACGAGTAGAACGTATCGCGATGCGGCCTCTATGGCCGCATCGGCAGGCGGTCGCTGTAACGATGGGAAAAGCAGTCGCAGTGGTCGCCAAGCACCGTTCCAGTGTGGCTCAGGACGCTCTCTCAGGAGCCGTTTCCCTCGAAACAAGATGAAGCGCCAGGCGCATTCCGGCCAGCGTCTGAAGCGTAACCGCGCCGGATCTATCTCGCGTATATGGGGTCTAGCATGACAACGGTTTCTCCCACGTCCGGCGCCTCGCCGTTTGTGGTCCTCAAGTTCGGCGGCACCAGCGTTTCCTCGGTGTCGAACTGGAAAAACATCGTTGGGGTGCTACGTGACCGCCTCGCCGAAGGATTGCGGCCGGTCGTGATTCATTCCGCCTTGTCTGGCGTCACGGACCTGCTCGAGCAGTTGCTCACTCAAGCGCTCGAAGGAGAGTGGGAGCCGCTCATGAATCAGATCGAGCAACGCCATCGCGACCTGGCTCGGGATCTCGGCGTGACGCCGACCCCCGATTTGGAAGACCAGTTCCGGCGTTTGCGCCAGATCGCCGCAGGTATCGCTCTGGTCGGCGAGGTGAGCGAGCGTGTGCGCGCACGCGTGATGGCCCAAGGCGAGCTCATGGCGACACGCCTCGGCGCCGCATTCCTCGCCTCACAAGGCTTCGACGTCGTATGGGTCGACGCTCGTACCATTCTCAAGGCCGAGCCGCGCAAGAACGCGACCGCGCGCGCGAGCTACCTGTCCGCGACCTGCAGCTACGAGCCCGATTTGGAGTTGCAGCAGCGCTGGTCGCGTCCCGGCACCATATGGATCTCGCAAGGATTCATCGCGAGTGACGAGAACGGCGATACCGTGCTGCTCGGGCGCGGAGGCTCGGATACCTCCGGTGCCTATTTCGCAGCCAAGCTTCAGGCGCGCCGCTACGAGACCTGGACGGATGTCCCTGGCATGTTCAGCGCCAACCCACGCTCTGTGCCAACGGCGCGACTCCTGCGCGCGCTCGAGTACGACGAGGCACAGGAGATCGCCAGCGCCGGCGCGAAGGTGCTCCATCCCCGCTGCATCATGCCCGTCAAGCAGTACGGGATTCCTCTGTACATCTACGCGACGCAGAACCCGAAGCTGCAGGGCACCGTGATCACCACGCACGGAGGTAGCTCAGCCGCACAGGTCAAGGCAGTCACGATCAAGAAGAACATCACGCTGGTGTCGATGGAGACCGTGGGCATGTGGCATTCGGTGGGGTTCCTCGCCGATGCATTCCAGGTTTTCAAGCAGCACGGCTTGTCGATCGACCTCGTCTCGACATCGGAGACGAGCGTCACGGTTTCGCTCGACCCAGCGGCCAACACACTCGATCGTAAGACACTCGATGCGCTCGTGCTCGATCTTTCGAAGCTGTGTCGGGTGCAGGTCATCGGACCGTGCGCAGCCGTCAGCCTCGTCGGCCGTAACATTCGTGCCATCCTGCACCGCCTCGGCGATGCTCTCGAGTTGTTCGAAGAGCAGCGGGTGTATCTGGTGACGCAGGCAGCCAACGATCTGAACATCACGTTCGTGATCGACGAAGAACAGGGCGATCGGCTCGTTGGACGTCTGCATGAAATTGCGATCCGCAAGATGACCGCCGATCGCGTGCTCGGCCCAACTTGGGAGGAGCTCTTCGGCGCGCCCAGCTCGTCGCAGATGCTGCACCGGCACTGGTGGTACAAGCGTCGCGAGGACCTCCTGCGAATCGCCGCAGAGCACAGCGCCGCATTCGTGTACCACCGCGCCACGCTGCGCGAGAAGGCACGTGCCTTGAAAGCGCTGCCCGGCATCGACACAGTGCTGTATGCCCTCAAGGCAAATTGGCATCCGGAGATCTTGCGGACGTTCGCCGACGAGGGGCTCGGGTTCGAGTGCGTCTCGCAAGCCGAGGTGGAGCACGTGCTGAGATCCGTGCCGGACATCGATCGCAAGCGCATTTTGTTCACGCCGAACTTCGCGCCCCGCTCGGAATATGAATGGGCGCTCGCGCACGGCATCACACTGACGCTCGACAATCTCCATCCCATTCGAGAATGGCCAGAGCTGTTCAAGAAACGCGATGTATTCGTGCGCGTCGACACGGGTTACGGTCGCGGTCACCACGACAAGGTGCGCACGGCCGGCGCCCATTCGAAGTTCGGCGTGCCGTTGTCCGAAATGGACGAGCTCGAGAAGCTCGTCAAGGCAGCTGGCGCACGGGTTGTCGGTCTGCACGCACACACGGGCAGCGGCGTGTTCCGCATCGAGAACTGGCAGGAGGTCGGCGAGACGCTTGCCAGCCTGACCGAGCGCTTCAAGCACGTGCGCACAATTGACTTGGGCGGCGGGCTTGGCGTACCGGAACGGCTCGGACAGCCCGGAGTGGCGTTGTCGGAATTCGGTGAAATGCTCGCCGCGTTGAAGGCAGCACACCCGAATCTCTCGTTCTGGATTGAGCCTGGCCGTTTCCTCGTTGCCGAAGCAGGCGTGCTGCTCGCCACGGTCACGCAGACCAAGGGCAAGGAGGGTGTGCACTACGTGGGCGTGTCCACAGGCATGAATTCTCTGATTCGCCCGGCGCTGTACGGCGCGCACCACGAGATCTTGAACCTGACTCGCATCGACGAGCCCGCTTCCGAGGTCGTCAATGTTGTCGGACCGATCTGCGAGAGCGGCGACCAGCTTGGGGTGGATCGGCTGTTGCCTCCGACCTACGAGGGCGACGTGCTGCTCATCGCTACGGTCGGCGCCTACGGACGCGCCATGAGCTCGACCTACAACATGCGCGAGCCGGCCACTGAGGTCATGCTCGATTGACGAAGGCGGGCGACGGCCGCCTGCTATTGTGTCGCTTTCGCCGAGTGTCGTTGCTCGAGTTCCCGCACGACGTCCGAGAGCGACAGATTGCGGCTCTTGAGCAGCAGCGCGAGATGGAATAGCAGGTCGGCCGATTCCGCGATGAGACGATCGTCGGGTTGCGTCACCGCTGCCAACGCAACTTCGACACCCTCTTCGCCGACTTTTTGCGCGATACGTGTCGGTCCTTGTGACCACAAGCGCGCCGTATAGCTTCCGTCGGGACGATCGCGGATGCGCTCGGCGATGACCGACTCGAGACGCGTGAGGAAGGACAGTGTCTGCGCGTCGATCGGAACATCGCCAAAGCAGCTGCCAGCGCCGGTGTGGCAGGTTGGCCCTTTAGGCTCTGCAAGGATCAGCAGCGCATCTTTGTCGCAGTCTGCTTGCACCGACACGAGCTCGAGGAAGTGCCCAGAGGTCTCGCCCTTGGTCCATAGCCGGTTCTTGCTGCGGCTGAAGAACGTGACTCTCTTCTGGGCGAGCGTTGTCTGCAGCGCCTCGCGGTTCATGTACCCGAGCATCAACACGGCACCGCTGCGTGCGTCCTGCACGACCGCAGGTAGCAAGCCGTTGCCTTTCTCCCAATGGAGCGAGCTCGCATCATCGATTTTCATGGCCTGACCTCGATGCCTGCTTCGCGCAGGTATTGCTTCAGCGTGCGAATGGATAGCGCACCGCTGTGGAACACGCTGGCAGCCAACGCGCCGTCCACATTCGCCATCTTGAATACTTCTGCGAAATGCTCCGGCGCACCTGCACCACCGGATGCGATCAACGGCACTTTGCATTCGCGGCGCACGGCGGCCAGTTGCTCGAGGTCGTAGCCCCGCCGAACTCCGTCACTCGCCATACAGTTGAGCACGATTTCGCCTGCTCCGCGCGCTTGCACCTCTCTGACCCAGTCGAGCGTGCGACGCGCAGTATTGCGCGTCCGACTTGGATCACCGGTGTATTGGTAGACCTGATAGGTGCCGTCCACTGTTTGACTATCGATGCCGACGACGACACATTGCGAGCCGAACCGTTCACTCAAGCGCGTAATCAATTCCGGATCGGCGAGGGCAGGAGAGTTGATCGAAATCTTCTCGGCACCCTCGCCGAGGACTTCTTCGGCATCCGCAACACTACGAATGCCGCCGGCTACGCAGAACGGAATATCGAGCACGCGGGCCACTCGGCGCACCCAGGCGCGGTCGACCGAGCGGCCTTCGGGGCTCGCGGTGATGTCGTAGAAGACCAGCTCATCGGCGCCCTCGTCACGATAGCGTTGGGCGAGCTCGAGGATGTCCCCGACCACGACGTGATCGCGGAAGCGCACGCCTTTGACGACTTTGCCGTCTCTTACGTCGAGACACGGGATGATGCGTTTGGCAAGAATGGCCGCAACTCCTCTGCAGAGATTGTGTTCTCGAGCATGGCCTTGCCGCTGATGACTGCGGCGGCGCCACACTCCTGCAACGATCGAAGATCGGCGCCAGTGGCCACGCCGCCCGAGGCTTGCCAGGCGATGTTCGGAAAACGCCGCACCGCCTCGCGATACAGCTCCAGGTTGGGCCCGCTCAGGGCGCCATCGCGTGAGACGTCCGTGCAAAGCACATGCTTCAGTCCCCGCGGAGCATAGTATTCGACTTGTTCCCAGAGCGAGATCGACGAGGTCTGTTGCCAACCATGCGTCGTCAAGCGCGGTGTCCCGGATGCATCGATGCGCACATCGAGCGCAAGCACGAGTCGCTCTGGCTCGATCTCACCCAACCAGCGGGCGACTTCCTCCGGCTGTGTGGCGGCGACACTGCCGATCACGGCCCGCTCGACACCGAGTGCCAAAAGCGATCGTACGCGCTCGAGATTTCGCAAGCCGCCGCCTACCTGTAGCCGCGCGATACCGCGTGCTGCGAGCTGCTCTACCGCTTGACGATTGGGCTGCTCGCCATCTCGCGCCCCGTCCAGGTCGACGACGTGCACCCTTCTTGCGCCGAGCGCCGCATAGCGCTCGAGCACGGTTACGGGGTCATCGGAATAGACTGTTTCTGCTGCAAAGTCGCCCCTGAGTAGGCGGACGCAGCGGCCGGCCTTGAGGTCGATGGCTGGAATGAGCTCCATTGATCTATGCCTGGTACTTGACGTGATCTGCAGCGCTTCAAAGTCGCAGGAAGTTTCGCAGCAACAATGAGCCAGTTTGCGCTGAGCGCTCCGGATGGAATTGCACGCCGTAGATGTTGTCTCGCTGCACGATGGCAGAGAACGTCTCACCGTATGTGCACCAGGCCATGGTGATATCGCTGGTCGGCACACAGTAACTGTGGACGAAATACACGTATGCGCCGGGCTCGATGTCGGCCAGGAGTGGGCTACGCTCGACGAACTCGAGCTGATTCCAACCCATGTGCGGAATCGTCAGGCCGGGCTTGTCATCGAAGCGCTTGACACGCCCCGGCAGCAGCCCGAGACAGTCGACATCACCCTCGTCTGATGCTTCGAACAGCAGCTGCATGCCGACGCAAATTCCCAGGATCGGCTGAGTCAGCGTACGTATCGTGTCGATCAGTCCGGCCTTGCGCAGACGTTCCATACAGTCCGCTGCCGTGCCGACCCCCGGCAGGAGCACATGACTCGCTTCGCGCAGCGCGCTCGAGTCCGACGTCAGGACCGAGTCGACGCCGAGTCTTTCGAGTGCAAAGCGCAGCGATGCGATGTTCGCGCCGCCGCTGTCGATGATGGCCACGCGCGTCACAGAACACCCTTCGTGCTCGGCAGCTCGGTGCCGCAGATCTGGATCGCCTGACGCAGCGTGCGTCCGAGCCCCTTGAAGCACGCCTCGATCATGTGATGCGTATTCTCACCGGTGACGCGGATGTTGATCGCCGCACCAAGCGACTCGGCAAGCGAGCGAAAGAAGTGCGGCACAAGCTCGGTAGGTAGCTGGCCGACTTGATCGCGTCCGAATTTACCCTCGAACACCGAATAAGGACGTCCGCCGAGGTCGATTGCCACCTGTGCGAGCGATTCATCCATCGGTAACAAGAATCCGTAACGCTGGATGCCACGCTTGTCGCCGAGCGCCTGCTTGAGCGCCTCGCCCAAGGCGAGGGCGCAATCCTCGACCGTGTGATGCTCATCGATGTGCAGGTCACCCTTGCACGTCAGCTCCAGTGAGAAACCGCCGTGCTTGGCGATCTGTTCGAGCATGTGATCGAAGAAACCGATGCCGGTGCTGACGCGAATGGGCGACTCGCGATCAAGATCCACCGCAATCGTAATGTCCGTTTCCTTGGTTGTGCGCGTCACGCGCGCGACACGCTGAGGCCGCGCCAGACGGGCAGCAATCTCGCGCCACGTGAGCCCTTCAGGTCCGCCGAGTTGCAGGCCGCGCACGCCGATGTTGCGTGCCAGCTCTAGATCCGTGGCGCGATCTCCGATGACATAGCTGGCACTCTTGTCGATCGTTTCCGTGCGCAGGTATTCGTCGAGCAGACCGGTCTTCGGCTTGCGGCACGAGCAGCCGTCCTCCTCGAAGTGAGGGCAGATGAACTCGCGCTCGAATGTGATGCCTTGTGAGGCGAGCAGGGCGCGGAGAAACTCGTGCGGCTCCTTGAAGCTCGGTTCCGGAAAGCTCGCCGTGCCGAGCCCGTCCTGATTGCTCACCATCACGAAGGTATAGCCGGCATCGCGCAGCTGCAGCAATGCAGGAATGACATCTGGCATGAGCGCGAGCTTCTGCAGACTGTCGATCTGCTGATCGGGCGGCTCGACGATCAAGGTGCCGTCCCGATCGATGAAAAGAACCTTCTTGCCACTCATGCCGTTGCTCCGCTCGCCTCTCGGATGCTCTTCAGCAGCCGATCGTTCTGTTCTGGTGTGCCGACCGTGATGCGCACACAGTTTGCAAGACCTGCCTGTGAGCGCGGATCGCGAATGATGAGGCCGGCCGCAGTGGCCGCTTGCAACACACGGTCGGCATCGGTGCATTCGACGAGGAGAAAGTTGGTAGCGCTGGGCCAAACGCGGCGTATCAGCGGCAGCTGTGACAGCTGCTGCGCAAGGCGCGCGCGCTCGGCGAGGATGGTTGCAATCCGCGCGCGAGCCTCTTCGCGATGACTTGCATCGGTGAGATCGAGCACGGCTCGGATCGTCGGCTCGGGAATGGCGTAGGGCGTGAGCACTCGCGCAAGCAGGGACACGATCTCAGGGTGAGCGATCAGCGCTCCGCAACGTGCACCCGCGAGCGCATATGCCTTCGACAACGTTCGCAGCACCACCAAATTGGAGTAACGGCCGAGCAGTGTGACGGCGCTTGGCGCGTCGGCGAACTCGATGTATGCCTCGTCCACCACGACGAGCGCTCGGTCTGCCAGCGCCTGGCAGAGCTGCTCGATGGTGGTGTGCTCGATGAGATTACCGGTGGGATTGTTCGGGGAGCACACGAAGACGATTTTCACGCCGTCGCGCCACGCCGCAAGCACACCTTCCGTGTCGAAGGCGAAGCCGCGCTCGCGCAGGAGCGGCACCTCGATGACGCCTGCCCCCTGGATGCGCGCGGAGACTTTGTACATGCCGAAAGTGGGCGGGCAGATGATGACGCTGTCCCGCTCGGCGCGACAGAATGCGCGCACGATCAGGTCGATGCCTTCGTCGCTGCCTCGTCCTACGAGCAAGTTCTCGGGCGCCACGCCGTACAGCCGTGCCAAGTGAGTCAGGAGCTCTACCGGCTGCGGTTCCGGATAGCGATTGAGGCCTGCGACACTGGTATCCCCGCTCGCACGCCAGGGCATCTCATTCGCATGCAAGCGTTCCAGCGAAGGCTCCCAGCTGGCGTGTTGATACGGTTGCAGCGCACGTATATCGGGCCGTGCAAGCTCCAAGATCTTCATGACATCCTCAGCTCAGGAGCGGGTGAGATGCGCCAGTCGCACTTGCACTGCGTTGGCGTGCGCATCGAGGCCCTCGAGCTCTGCGATGCGGATGGCAGTCGGACCGAGATCCTTCAAGCCGTCTGCAGAGAGCTCTTGTACGGTGATCCGCTTCAAGAAGTCACTCAGCGACAAGCCGCTGTAGGCGCGGGCGAATCCATAGGTCGGGAGCACGTGATTCGTGCCGCTGCAATAATCTCCCATCGTCTCAGGCGTCCAAGGCCCGAGGAACACCGACCCCGCGTTGCGAACATGAGCAAGCCACGCGCGTGGCTCACGCACTTGCACGATCAGATGCTCAGGCGCGTATGCGTTGCTGACCTCGAATGCTGCCTCGATCGAATCGACGAGAATGATGCGACTGTGCTCGATGGCGGCGCCTAACGTGCTCTCACGACCCAACCGTCGCATCTGCGCCTCGATCTCTTTGATGACCGCTTGCGCCAGCTCGGAAGAGGTTGTGACGAGCATGACTTGCGCATCCGCGCTGTGTTCGGCTTGCGCGAGCAAGTCTGCGGCGACGAAATCGGCGCGCGCGGAGTCGTCTGCAATCACGAGCACCTCGGACGGTCCTGCAGGCAAGTCGAGCGCGGCGCCTTCGGGATCGTTGGCGCACAGCAACTTTGCTGCCGTCACCCAGGCATTGCCGGGGCCGAAGACTTTGTCCACTTTCGGGATCGTTTGTGTGCCGTACGCCATGGCGGCGATGGCTTGTGCGCCACCGACCTTGAAGACGCGCTCCACCTGACACAGCTGCGCCGCCACGAGCACCGCGGGATCGGCAGTGCCGTCCTTGCGAGGCGGCGTGCACAGGATGCGTGTGCGGCAGCCCGCGATCGCAGCCGGCACGGCCGTCATGATCGCCGCAGAGGGTAGGGGCGCAACGCCCGCCGGCACGTAGAGTCCCACGGCATCGATGGGCCGATAGTGCCTTTCGCACACGACCCCAGGCGAGGTCTCCAGCACCAGGGTCGGTGCGCGCTGGGCTTCATGGAACGCACGCACGTTCGCGATGGCGCGCTCCAGTGCGGCGATTTGTTCCGCGCTCAAGGCCGCTTGCGCGGCAGCGTATTCAGACCGAGATACTTCGAGCGCGTCGAGACGCACGCCATCGAAGCGTTCGGTGTACTCATGAAGCGCTGCATCGCCACGTGTTCGCACGTCCGCGACGATCGCGCGCACCTTTTGCTGCAGCTCCTCGCCATCTTCCTGTGCGGGCCGCCGTAGGGCGGCGCGACGCTCGTCCGGGGTGAGCTGCGACCAAGAAACAAAGGAAATCGTCATGCGAGCATCTTCTCGACTGGCAGCACGAGGATGGCGCTCGCGCCCGCACTCTTGAGGCTCTCGAGCGTTTCCCAGAAAACGTTCTCGCGACACACCGCATGCACTGCGACCTTGTCCGTGCTGCCTTCGAGCGGCATGATCGTCGGCGCTTCGCTGCCGGGAAGCAGCTTGCGGATTTCCGCAAGCTTGGCGCGCGGCGCGTGGAGCATGATGTACTTGCTCTCCTTGACCTGTTGGACGCCGTCGATGCGCATCGTCAGGCGCCGGATCCATTCTCGCTTCTCAGGCGAAACCGGGACCGGCGTGGCGATGATCGCAGCCTGGCTTTCGAGGATCGTCTCGGCTTCCCACAGACGATTGGCAGCGAGCGTCGAGCCGGTCGAGACCAAGTCACAGATGAAGTCCGCGCGACCCAAGCGCGGAGCGATCTCGACGGCACCGGAAAGCGTCACGATCTCTGCTTCGACGTCATGCTCGCGCAGGTAGCGGGCGAGGATGTTGGGGTAAGTCGTAGCAATTCGCTTGCCCCGAAGGGAAGTGACGCCCTTGTATTCCACTCCTTCGGGCACGGCGATGGACAATCGACAGCGGCCGTAATCGAGCGTCATGAGCAGCTCGAACAGCGGCGAGATTCCGCGCGCCTCGAACGCGAGACGTTTCTCCTCGATCACGTTCAGGCCGACGATGCCCAGATCGCACACGTCCTGCTGCACGAGATCCGGTATGTCGTCGTCTCGTACGAACAGCACGTCGAAGGGCATGTTCTCGCCGTAGCACATCAGCTGATCCTTGCCGCGGCTGTACTTCAAGCCGCAGCGGACCAGCAGATCGAGCGAGTTTTCGGTCAGACGGCCGGATTTCTGAACTGCGACCTTGACGCGCGAGCTTTTGTCGATCATTGGGCTGATGCCGTTAGAGGTATGAAGGATGTGGCACGTAAGAGGTGCGCCGTACGTTCCATGTTGGGAGTGCGCTCAACTCGTGCGCAGCTCTTTCGTGCGGCTTGCAGCGAGCGCGTAGCCCCCGTGGCCGTTCGTGAGGTACCGAGCGACACGCCCGATCGTCGTCACACTCACGCCGGTTTGCTTGTGAATCTCGCGATAGGGAACACCTTGCTGGAGCAATCCTACGACTGCCCAACGGTCGGCCAGCGCCTGCAATTCAGCGGGCGTGCACAGATCCCGAAAGAATGCCCGACATTCCTCGACGGTGCGCAAGGTCAGGATTGCAGAGAACAATGCACGTTCTGCCAACGCTTCCTGACGAGGGCTCAATGTGCGGCGTCCTTTCATGCGATCGCTTGTAACAATGTATTAATGTATTAATACATTAATACAGCCGCTGGGGCCGAGTCAACGCAAGGTTGCGTGGAGGCTCCGGCAGACACCTGCAGAAAAGCTGCAATGGTGCAGGTGTGATTGCGTAGCAGCCATCCACGTCATAGACTTCGAGACGCTCATCGAGACCGGCTGAGGGGCAGGCCCTTTGAAGCCGGGGCAACCGTCGAAACTAACCACTTCGAAAAGGTGCCAACTCCTGCGGCCGGGTCACCGACCGACAGATGAGTTGCTGCGTAACTCCTTGGTGATCAAGGGGAAAGGGCGCAGCGAACTCTTCACTACGGGCTCTCCGTAGGGTTTCTGCGATGCGCAAGCCCAGCGCGGTGGACGATGGCCGCAAGCGATTTACGGAGTGCTCAATCGATGAATGCTCTGCCCGATGCCGCTTCGGCGTCCGCACCTGAACCGGTGGCGGATCGAGCTGCACGTGCCCGGGGAGGCATCTGCCTTCTCGAAGGCGATCTTCCGCTGTTCTTCGGCGGCTCGCTATCCGATGTCCGCGTCGCTTGGCGCATGGTGGGCCCACCCGATGCCCCTGTCGTGGCCGCCCTTGGCGGCATCTCTGCCGGCCGCTACGTCACCAGCGAAGGCGAGATCAAGGGTTGGTGGGCTGGAATCGTCGGGGACGGCATGGCGCTCGATACCACGCGCTTTCGCGTCCTCGGCATCGACTTTCTGGGTGGCAGCGGAGAGACGACGGGTCCGCGTCCCGGTCAGGCCGACTTCCCCTCGATCAGCGCTTACGACCAAGCCGAAGTCCTGCGCCGCTTGCTCGAGCGTCTCGGAATCACTCATCTGGATGCCATCATCGGCGCGTCCTACGGCGGTATGGTCGCGCTCGCGTTTGCGGAGCGCTTGCCGGAGCGCGTCGGCCAGATCGTGTCGATCAGTGCCGCAGATCGGCCGCACCCGATGGCGACTGCTTGGCGCAGCGTGCAACGTGCGATTGTGCGCTACGCCATCTCGCGCGGCGAGGGGCCTGAGGGACTACGTCTTGCGCGAGCCTTGGCGATGGCAACTTACCGCAGCCCGCGTGAGTTCGCCGAGCGATTCTCCATGCCGCCCAGCTTGATCGACGGGCGTTATACGTTCCCCGTCGAACGCTATCTGCTTGCCCGTGGCGATGCCTATGCGGGCAGCTATTGTCCGGAGGCATTCCTCTGCTTGTCCGAGTCCATCGACCTGCATCGGGTCGAGCCAGAGCGCATCGGCGTGCCGGTCACGCTCGTGGCGGTGAAGGAGGACCAGCTCGTGCCCCTCGAGGACATGCGCACATTGCGGGATCGGCTCGCCGGTCCAGCGCGACTGTTCGAGATCTCTTCTCTATACGGGCACGACGCATTCTTGAAGGAAGAGGCGGCGCTCCGTGCGATCTTCGCGGAAGTATTGGGCAGCACGGGAGGCGCCAAATGAGCGAGCCGCTGTCGAGTGCCACACGAGCAGTGCGCGCGGCTCTCGAGTCGGACACACAGTACGGAGCCGTCGTTCCGCCCATCCATCTGACGTCGACATATGCCTTCAGCGGTTTCGGCGAGAAACGCTGCTACGACTACACCCGCTCCGGGAACCCGACTCGGGATGCGCTGGCCGAGGCGATTGCGTCGCTCGAGGGCGGTGCCGGTGGCGTGATCACGGCTTCGGGTATGGCGGCGGTCACCTTGGTGACACACTTGTTCAAGCCGCAAGATCTCCTGGTCGTGCCCCATGATTGTTACGGCGGCACCTATCGGCTCTTCGCGGCGTTGGCGCGTCGTGGCGCGCGCGTGGCGTTCGTCGATCAAACGGACAGTGAAGCCCTGGCACGAGCGCTGGCCGAAGAGCCCAAGCTCGTGTGGGTGGAGACGCCGAGCAATCCATTGCTGCGGATAGTGGATATCGCCTCGGTGGCGCGCGCCGCACACGAGGCGGGCGCGCTGGTGCTCGTCGATAACACTTTCCTGTCTCCAGGCTGGCAACGACCGCTCGCTCTCGGTGCAGACCTCGTGCTGCACTCGACGACGAAATACCTGAACGGCCACAGCGATGTCGTCGGTGGGGCGGTGGTGGCGCGCACCAAGGAGCTGCACGAGCAGCTGACTTGGTGGGCCAACTGCATTGGCGTGACAGGTGCACCGTTCGACAGCTATCTCACGCTACGGGGCTTGCGTACCCTGTTCGCGCGCTTGGAGGTGCATGCTGCCAACGCTGCGGCTGTGGCCGAGTTTCTGGCTGATCATCCGGTGGTGGAGCGCGTGCACTACCCAGGCCTGCCGTCGCATCCGCAGCACGCGCTCGCACGTTCGCAGCAGAGCGGGTTCGGAGCCATCGTGAGCTTCGAGCTCAAAGGCGGTGTGGCGAATGTCAGTGCGTTCTTGCGAGGATTGCGCTGCTTTTCGCTGGCGGAATCTCTCGGCGGTGTGGAGAGCCTGATTGCGCACCCAGCGACAATGACACACGCCGCGATGGACGAAGAGGCGAGACGCCGTGCAGGTATTTCGGATACACTTTTAAGACTGTCCATTGGGATCGAGGCGAAACAAGACCTGATTGCCGACCTTTCGGCCGCGCTAGCGCGTGCAGCGCGCGCATGAAACCTTAGTGAGGACCGTTCCAGAGACGGCGGGCAGGCGTACGAGTAGATCCATCCCACCAACGCACACAGATCCCAACAGCGAGGCCCAAGAAGCGGCTGGGCTCCCCGGATCAGCCCGCCCGTCGATGCACTCATGTTCATACCGAAGACGCTTTTTCCTTTCTATGGAGCCCCCGTATGGCTATGGGCGGCCTCCTCGGCGTTCGCTGGTAAGGCAAAAAAAGAGGCCGACCCAAGGGTCGGCCTGACGTGGCAACTTAGAACTTCGGTCGTGTTGATGCCGGCATACGCCGGCATCAACCTTGGGGACTAACCCGACACGAGGTCCTGCTTTCCACCAAAGACACCTCGACCGTAGCGGTCGAGACATGGAGATTTGCCCGAAGGCTGAAGCGGCGGGGGAGATCGGTCCCGTCGCTGGCTAGATGATAACCGGTCTCGCCCGGCTTGTGGGCATGAATTCGGGCCCAAAAATTGGCACCTTAAAAAAGCGCCCTAAAATCAAATACTTGTAAAATTATTATAAAATCCTATTGACAACAGCGTCACCTGCTGTTCGCGTCGACACGGCCGGACCATCTCCGGCCAAGTCGGCGGTCAAGACGCCTGCGGACACGGCTGCGGCGACGGCTTCCTCCACTGCGCGCGCTTCGCGCTCGAGCCCGAGCGAATGTCGCAGCAACATCGCGGCGCTGAGAATCGTGCCGTACGGATTCGCTACGCCTTTGCCAGCAATATCAGGCGCAGAGCCGTGTATGGGCTCGTACAAGCCCAGCGTGCTCGCACCGAGCGAAGCGCTCGGCAACATCCCGAGCGAGCCGGCGAGCATGGAGGCTTCGTCCGTCAGGATGTCGCCAAACATGTTCTCGGTAAGCAGCACATCAAAGCTCGCGGGCCTGCGTATGAGATGCATCGCCGCTGCGTCGACGAGCATGTGTTCGAGCTTGACGTCGGGAAACTCGGTGCGCATGACACGTTCGACGGTGCTGCGCCACAAACGTGAGGTTTCGAGCACGTTTGCTTTATCGATCGACACCAGCGACTTGCGGCGCGAACGAGCGAGCTTGCCGGCAACGCGCGTCACGCGTTCGATTTCCGCGACGGTATAGGAGCAAACGTCGCTCGCGCTGTGTTCAGTGCGTGTCTTCTCGCCGAAGTAAATCCCTCCCGTGAGCTCGCGCACGACCACGATATCAGTGCCCCGCAGAACCTCGGGCTTGATGGTCGATGCATCGAGCAGCGCCGGAAAGACGCTCACTGGACGCAGATTCGCGAACACGTTCAGTGCCTTGCGAAGCGCCAGCAATCCTTGCTCGGGTCTGACCTTGGCGCTTGGATCAGACCACTTCGGGCCACCGACCGCGCCGAGCAGCACGGCATCGGAAGTGGTGCAGGCGCTGACGGTCTCAGGCGGAAGCGCCGAGCCAGTCGCATCGATCGCAGCGCCGCCGATGAGGTGCGACTCGAAGCGAAAGTCGTGCCCATAACGTTTCGCAACGGCTTCCAGCACTCGCGTCGCTTCGGCCGTCACTTCTGGTCCAATGCCGTCGCCGGGCAGGACGACGATGCGAGCTTGACGAGCGTTCATGCCTGATGTGCCTGTTCGTAACGATCGATTGCCTCAGAGTGCTGCAGCAGGAAGCCGAGCTCGTCGACGCCATTCATCAAGCAGTAGCGGGCGAAGGCTTCCATGGGGAATCGCACCGCTGCGCCGGTTGGCAAATGCAGTGTCGTCGTCTCGAGATCGATGCGCACCTGGGCACCGGGATTTTCCATGAGCCAACGATGGGTGTCCTCGTCGATGACGACTGGGACCAGCCCGTTCTTGAGCGAGTTGGTACGGAAAATGTCGGCGATCTCGGTGCTGATGACGGCGCGAAACCCATAATCGAGCAACGCCCAGGGGGCGTGCTCGCGCGAAGAGCCGCAGCCGAAATTGCGTCCTGCAACCAGGATTGAGCACCCTTGTGCCTCCGGCGTGTTGAGCACGAAGTCTGCCTTCGGCGCACCGGAGGCGTCATATCGCCAGTCGGCGAATGCGTACTTCCCCAAGCCTTCCTTCGTCGTTGTCGTCAGGAAGCGTGCAGGGATGATTTGGTCGGTGTCGATATTCGTGAACGGCACGACTACCGTTCGGGATTCGATCGAACGAATGGGTTCCATGGCTCAGACGTCGGCAGCGGATTTCATGCGGTGAGAAGCTCGCGTGGATCGGTGATCTTGCCCGTCACGGCGGCAGCGGCGGCTGTGGCGGGACTGGCCAACAAGGTACGCGCGCCAGCGCCTTGACGGCCCTCGAAATTGCGATTGCTCGTGCTCACAGCGTATTCGCCTTTGGCGACGATGTCGCCGTTCATACCGATACACATCGAGCAGCCCGATTCGCGCCATTCGGCTCCGGCGTCGATGAATATTTGCGCCAGGCCGCGCGCCTCGGCTTCGCGCTTGACCTGCTGGGAGCCGGGCACCACCAGCATCCGCACGCCGCGAGCCACCTTGCGCCCCTTGAGGATGCGCGCAGCCATCTCGAGATCCGACAGACGCGCATTCGTGCAGCTGCCGATGAACACGACATTGATCGGCTTGCCCTCCAGGCGTTCCCCGCCGTTCAGACCCATGTATGAGAGGGCCTTCGCGTGCACCGGATCGCCGTTGGCATCCGGTACGACGCCGTGGATCGGGATCACCATTCCCGGATTGGTGCCGTAGGTGATCATCGGCTCTACGCTGCTGGCGTCGATGTCGACTTCGCGATCGAACTTCGCGCCTGGATCGGAACGCAGCGCCCGCCAGC
Source organism: Gammaproteobacteria bacterium (assembly GCA_017577615.1). Taxonomy (GTDB): domain Bacteria; phylum Pseudomonadota; class Gammaproteobacteria; order Steroidobacterales; family Steroidobacteraceae; genus Steroidobacter. The sequence continues at coordinate 348,045 of PKRE01000002.1, forward strand.
GTTCGAGCGCACGATCCCAATCCTCTCCCTTGGGCGCATACGGGCGGCCTTCGAGATAGCGATACGTAGTCTCGTCGGGGGCGATCATGCCTGCACGAGCGCCCGCTTCGATGGACATGTTGCACACCGTCATGCGCTCTTCCATCGAGAGCGCCTCGATCGCAGGACCGCGATACTCGATCACGTGTCCGGTGCCGCCCCCCACGCCGATCTTGCCGATGATCGCGAGGATCAGATCCTTTGCCGTGACGCCTCCCTGCAAGCGACCATGCACGTTGATCGCAAATGTTCTAGGCCGGCGTTGCAGCAGGCACTGCGTCGCCAGCACGTGCCCGACCTCAGTCGTGCCGATACCGAAGGCAAGCGCGCCGAATGCGCCGTGCGTGGCGGTGTGACTATCGCCGCAGACGATGGTCTTGCCCGGTTGCGTCGCGCCGAGCTCCGGGCCGATCACGTGCACGATCCCGCGCTTGTCGCTGTCGAGACCGAGCAGCGTCACACCGAACTCGCGGCAATTCTTTTCGAGCTCTTTGACTTGCCGTGCGGCCGATTCCACCTTGATGGGTATGCGGCCGAACACCTCGTCCGGATCAGTCGGTGTCGAATGATCCATCGTCGCTAGCGTGCGATCGGGACGCCGCACCTTGAGGCCTCGTGACCGCAGGAGCGAGAACGCCTGCGGCGAAGTCACCTCGTGGACCAGATGCAGATCGATGTAGAGCACCGCCGGAGTATCGGCGGTCTCTGGCACGACCTCGTGCTGTTCCCAGACTTTCTCGAATAGCGTCTTTGAGCTCATCGTGAAGATCAACCTGCGACCGTCGCGTCACGACAAAGCATGCCAATTGTGCCGCGACGTTGTTTGACGAATCGCGAACTCAGCATCGCGAGCGATGATGACAGCGCGCCCGGCGTCTGCAGAGCACGGGCGCGACGTGGAACACTTTCCCGGGTCACTTAGCCGCTAGAGTCAGACCGAGGCGGCTGTGACGGGTGCAGCGGCGGTATCGCAGCGCTCAAGCCAGCCCCACTTGTCGGGCGTCTTGCCCGTGAACAGCCCGAAGAAGGCGGCCTGCAACGCTTCGGTGATGGGGCCACGGCGGCCGCTTCCGATCGTGATGCGATCGACAGAACGCACCGGTGTGATCTCGGCCGCTGTGCCGGTGAGGAAAATCTCGTCGGCAAGGTACAGCATCTCGCGCGGTATGGCTTGCTCGCGCACCTCGAACCCATGCTCGCGCGCCAGCGTGATTACGGTATCGCGTGTGATCCCCTGCAAGATGGAGTTCGAGAGCCCAGGCGTGTAGATCACGCCATCGCGGATGACGAAAAGATTCTCGCCGGCACCCTCGCTGACGTTGCCGTCAACGCCGAGGCCGATGCCTTCGGCGAAGCCGAGACTTTTCGCCTCGATACTGATCAGCTGGCTCGACAAATAATTGCCGGCGGCCTTGCCCATCGCGGGAATGGTATTCGGCGCCAGACGTTGCCAGGACGATACGCACACGTCGATGCCGTTCTCCAAGCCATCGTCACCCAGGTAGGCGCCCCATTCGAAGGCAGCGATGACGGTCTCCACCGGCGGCGGATTCCTGGGTGCAACGCCTATCTCTCCGTAGCCACGAAAAGCGAACGGCCGAATGTACGCGCCGCGGGTGAGTTCATTGGCGAGAATGAGTTCCTTGCATGCCGCATTGATCTCCTCCTGCGTGTAGGGGATCTCAATGCGATAGATCTTGGCCGAATCGAATAACCGCCGCGTGTGATCGCGCAGGCGGAAGATCACCGGTCTTTCGTCGGTTGCGTAAGCGCGCACACCCTCGAAGACGGTCGAGCCGTAGTGCAGGGCGTGGGCGAGCACGTGTACTGTCGCCTTCTCCCAAGGAACGAGCTTGCCGTTGAACCAGATGTATTTGGCGGCAGTAATGGGCATGGTGAACTCCTATGAGGCGAGCGCTCGATCCGCTATTAGATGGCGGATGCGGCTGAACGGTCGACGTTGCGACGCTCTCCGTTGCGCTCTGCCGTGGCGCGGGTCGCCTCAATACGATTGATGACCTCCAGATATGCGCGGGCCGCAGCTTCGATGATATTCGTGCTGACGCCCGAGCCGCGATAGCTGCGACCGTTGTGCTCGACGGTAAGCAGGGCCTCGCCTTGGGCGTCCTCACCGACGGAGACGCTATGCACTTCGAACTTGCGTACCTGCACGGAATTGCCGGTGGCCGCATCGATCGCTTTGACGACCGCGTCCACTGGGCCCGCAGCGCTCATGCGCTGCTCGATGACACGTCCATCGCTGTGCTGGAGCCGTAGCGTCACAGCAGCGCCGGTGGCGCTCGTTTCGACGGATAGATCCGCAAGCTTCCAGGGGCCCTCCGCCCCGGAGGCTGCGCGCAGCACCAAAGCTTCGATGTCGCCGTCAAACAATTCCTTCTTCTTGTCGGCGAGCGCTTTGAACTCCTCGAACAGTCGATTGAGCTCGGCTTCCTCGACCTCGAACCCGAGCTCTTTCACGCGTTGACGGAACGCGTGGCGGCCGCTGTGCTTGCCGAGCACGAGATTCGTGCGCGAAAGACCCACGTCCTCAGGACGCATGATCTCGTAGGTGGAATGATGGCGCAGCATGCCGTGTTGGTGAATGCCCGATTCGTGGGCGAACGCGTTTTCGCCGACGATGGCTTTGTTGCGCGGAATCGGCATGCCGGTGATCTGCGAGACGAGGCGGCACGTCGGATACAAGCGAGTCGTATTGATGCCCGTGTGCACTCCAAAGAAGCTCTCGCGGGTCTTGAGCGCCATGGCGACTTCCTCGAGGGAGCAGTTGCCGGCGCGCTCGCCGATGCCATTGATGGTGCACTCGATCTGGCGCGCGCCAGCGCTGACCGCCGCAAGGCTGTTTGCCACTGCCATGCCGAGGTCGTCGTGACAATGCACCGAGAGCACGACCTTATCGATCCCGCGCACGTTCTTCTTGAGGTAGGTGAACAGCTCGTAGAACTCGGCCGGGACGGTGTAACCGACGGTGTCCGGAATGTTGACGGTCGTGGCACCAGCCTCGACGACCGCCTCGACGACCTCCGCGAGGAACTCGAGCTCCGTACGCGAAGCGTCTTCCGGCGAGAACTCCACGTCATCGCAGAGCGAGCGGGCGATTTTCACGCCTTCAACGGCAGTGCGCAGGATCTCGTCCTTCGCCATGTTGAGCTTGTACTGGCGATGGATCGCACTGGTCGCGAGAAAGACGTGGATACGCGGGCGAGGGGAGTCCTTGAGCGCTTCCCAAGCGCGCTCGATGTCCTCGCGGTTGCAGCGTGCAAGACCCGCGATAATCGGGCCTTGCACTTCCTTCGCGATCAGATTGACCGACTCCCAATCACCGCGGGAGGCGATCGGGAAGCCGGCTTCGATGACGTCCACGCCGAGCTCTGCCAGCGCCTTCGCGACCCGCAGCTTTTCGGACTGCGTCATGCTGCACCCGGGCGCTTGCTCTCCGTCGCGCAGCGTCGTGTCGAAAATCAGCACTCGGTTCGGATCGTGGACCATCTCTCTACTCCACTGCGATGAGTGATTTGATCTCGCGTTCCGCCGTCGTCGACTAGGCGCGAGCCTCCTCCAGCCATGGCATGCGCGCCCGCAGCTTCGCGCCTACCTTCTCGATCTGATGCTTGAGGTCCTGGTTCATCAGCTTCGTGTACTTCTTGCGCCCACGCTTGTTCTCGGAGATCCATTGGCGCGCAAACGTGCCGTCTTGAATCTCCTTCAGAACCTTCTTCATCTCCCGTTTCGTGGCTGCGTTCACGATACGGGGTCCGCGCGTCAGGTCGCCGTACTTGGCTGTCTCACTGATGAACTGGTGCATCTTCGACAGACCACCTTCGTGCAACAAATCGACGATCAGCTTCAACTCGTGCAAACACTCATAGTAGGCCACTTCTGGCTGGTAGCCCGCCTCGACGAGGGTCTCGAATCCCTTCACGACGAGCTCCGTCAGGCCGCCGCACAGCACAACCTGCTCGCCAAAGAGGTCGGTCTCGGTCTCTTCGGCGAACGTCGTCTGGATCACACCACCACGCGTGCCGCCGATGCCGTGCGCGTAGGCGAGGGCGTTGGCTTTCGCCTTGCGGCTGACGTCCTGATAGACGGCGAGCAGACAGGGCACGCCGCGACCCTGCTGGAATTGACGGCGCACGAGGTCGCCGGGCCCCTTCGGGGCGATCAGCACCACATCGAGGTCCTCACGCGGCTTGATCTGCTTGAAATGGACGTTGAAGCCATGCGCGAACAGGATGGTGGCGCCTTTCTCGATGTTGTCGATGACTTCCTCGTAGAGCTCCTTCTGCGTGAGATCCGGTGTAAGGAACGCGACCAGCGCAGCCCCCTTCACGGCCTCGGTCGGCACGGCGACCTTCAAGCCGTCCTTCTTCGCCTTGGCCCAGCTCGGCCCGTTCTTGCGCACACCTACGATCACATCGAAGCCGCTGTCTTTTAGATTGAGGGCATGGGCACGGCCCTGGCTGCCGTAGCCAAGGATTGTGATGCGCGCGCCCTTGAGAGCCTTCTTGTTCACATCCTTCTGCGAATAAATCTGCATGTGCGCTCCTGAGCTCGTTCTAACGTTTGAAATGAAAGAACCCCGCCTCGGTCGTGCCGGTGCGGGGTTCGTGTTACTGAATGACTGGGCCCTGTTCCGACGTCAGACACCGACCCTGCACCGTGCCTCGGCTGAGTCCAGCACCGCGCACAGCGTCATCACCGTCTGGCTCAACTGAGCCAGAGACACACGCGCACAATGGAGCCAAGGGATGCAAGATCGTCCGATAAATCATGTGGATAGCATCATAGAGGCGCGCAGGTTGTCAAGGCCGCGCGGTCTCTGAGCTGCTGAGCGGAGCAAGGATGCTCGAGCAAGCAGCCACTCGGCACAAACAAGCCACAGGCATCCAGCGCTCGGCTACGACGTCTCGCCAGCCGTTCTCGCTGTCCGAAATGCTAGGAGAGGTTTGGCTTGCCTGCGTACAGTGCCTCCAAACCCTGTAGACTTCCGCCACGCGTCAGATGCACGCAAGCTCGCCTTGCGCTTGTCCACAGCCCAAGCCCATAGCCCAACCATGTTCGTGAGCGAGGATCGTCCGGGATCCGTTCCCATTCATCTCGTCTACGAAGACGACTTCGATCGTTGGCAAAACGAGCAGCCCGAGAGCGTTCGCAATTGGCTGGCCACCAACCGATTCAGAGCTGAGCGTCACAAGCTGGTTGTGATCCCCGATCACGCTGGCCGTGCCGCGGCAGCGGTGCTGGGTCTGGGTCGTCGTCAACCGGGCGAGCCGTTCAGTGTCTGGCACGGCGCATTCGTGGCGGATCGCTTACCGGACGGCACGTACCACTTGGCCGAGCCGTTACCGGATGAGGCTGCCCACCACTTTGCATTCGGATGGGCGTACGGGCTTTATCGGTTCGAGCGCTACCGCCGCGCAGCCAATGCGCGCCGCATACAGTTGCGCTTACCGGCAAACGTCGATGCAACCGAGATCGAGCGCCTGAGCACCGCCACGCAGCTCGCGCGAGATCTCATCAACACGCCGGCCAACGATCTCTCGCCCGAGGCATTAGGGCAGGCCGTCTTGGATCTTGGACGGCGCCATGGCTGTCATCACCGTGTCGTGATCGGCGACGATCTGCTCGCCCAGCGTTTCCCCGCGATTCACGCCGTCGGTCGCGCAGGGGCAGTGCCGCCAAGACTCGTCGAGCTCGAGTGGGGACACCCGTCACATCCGCGAGTGACCGTGGTTGGAAAAGGTGTGTGCTTCGACACGGGCGGTCTCGACATCAAGCCCAGCACGTCGATGGCATTGATGAAGAAGGACATGGGCGGAGCGGCCGTGGCGCTTGCGCTGGCGCACCTCGTCATGGACGCCAGGCTCCCGGTGCGACTGAAGGTCATCGTCCCTGCTGTCGAGAATGCGATTTCCGCAGCTGCCTATCGGCCAGGCGACGTGATCGGCACGCGTAAGGGATTGAGCGTCGAGGTGAACAACACGGACGCGGAAGGTCGACTGATCTTGGCGGACGCGCTCGCGCTCGCCGACGAAGAGCAGCCCGACCTGCTCATCGACATGGCGACGCTGACTGGCGCGGCTCGAGTCGCGCTCGGCCCAGAGCTTCCTGCACTCTTTTGCACGGACGACCACGTCGCCAACGCGCTGCTGAGCGCCGCAGAGCGTGAATGCGATCCGATGTGGCGTCTTCCCCTGTGGATGCCGTACGACGAGGAACTGTCGAGCAAGGTCGCAGACCTTAGCAACGTCTCGAGCTCCGGTTTCGCGGGCGCCATCATCGGCGCCCTGTTTCTCAAGCGCTTCGTCGCCGAGACTCGCCATTGGCTGCATCTCGACCTGTACGCCTGGAATGGCAAAGAGCGCCCCGGTCGCCCCGTTGGTGGCGAGCCGCAGTGCATAAGAGCGCTCTATTCGTACCTCAAGCAGCGCTACCCGCGTTGACGTGCCCGCACATGTCAGTGACACCGACTGCCGCCGAGGAGCCGTTGGCGATCGAGGTCAAGCACCTCGCGTTCCTGATCGTCATCAATTTGATCTGGGGGCTGAATCTCATCGCTTCGAAGATCGGCGTCCAGAGCTTTCCGCCCATCTTCTTCACTGCGCTCAGATTCCTTTCGATCGCGGTGCTTCTGCTGCCAGTATGGCGGCTCCATCGCGGACAGATGCGTCCTTTGCTTGCTGCCACGGCTCTCACCGGCCCGGTGGCCTTCGCTTTCTTGTTCGTCGGTTTGCGCAAAGCCGAGGATGCCTCGACCGTCGCGATCGCGACGCAAATGGGCGTGCCGTTCTCGACTTTGCTGTCGGTGTGGTTACTCGGCGAGACGATCCGGTGGAAACGACGCCTCGGAATAGCGCTCGCGTTCGGCGGGATCGTCATCATCGGCTTCGATCCGCGCGTGCTCCAATACTGGGAAGGTCTCGCCCTCGTGGTGGTCTCGACGTTCTTCAGCTCACTCGGGCTCATTTACTTGAAGCGCTTGCGCAACATTCGTCCGCTCGAGCTCCAAGTGTGGACTGCGGTCGTGGGCGCGCCGGTCTTGCTGCTTCTCAGCTGGGGGCTCGAAAGCGGGCAACTTACGGCGCTTCGCTCGGCAGGCTGGGAAGGGTGGGGCGCGCTCGCGTTCACAGTGCTGATGTCGAGCTTGGTCGCCCACACGGGCTGGTACTACCTCGTCAGCCGTTACCCTGTGACGAGCCTTTCCCCGATCACGCTGCTGTCACCGCTGTTCGGCATCTTCTTCGGCGTGACATTACTAGACGACCAGCTCACTCCACGCATGCTGATCGGCGGGGCGATCACACTGGTAGGTGTGCTGATCGTCGTCATGCGCGAGAAGAGGTTGGTCGATACGGGCACGTAGCACGCGATCCGACTGCGCACTGCCTCATCCTCGCGCCGAGCGGCATCGCTGACTCATGAAGCGCCTGACTTCGGCGCTGGGTACTTCACGCCATTCGCCGGGCTGCAGCCCTTTGAGCGTCCAAGGGCCCACCGACCAACGCACGAGGCGCAGCGTGGGAAAGCCGACGGCTGCGGTCATTCTGCGCACTTGACGATTACGGCCTTCTCGAATGCCGAGCTGGATCCACGAGGTGGGAATGGCCTTGCGGAAGCGGATCGGCGGCTCGCGCTGCCAGAGCCAGGCCGGTTCCTCCACGCGTTTGACTCGAGCCGGCAGCGTGAGCCCGTCGTTCAACAAGACGCCGCGACGGAGTCGTTCGAGCGCATCGTCGCTTGGAATGCCTTCGACTTGGACGAAGTAGAGTTTTTCGAGCTTCCACTTCGGATGAGTGATACGCGACTGCAGCATTCCGTCGTCGGTCAGCAGAAGAAGTCCCTCACTGTCGTAGTCGAGACGTCCCGCCACTCGCATCCCCGGCGCGTGCAGGAAATCGCGTAGCGAACGCTTCGCGTCAATCGGGGTGAATTGCGACAGGACCTGATAGGGCTTGTTGAACAGCAACAGTCTCACGGGCAGTCACGGGTGACGGTCGCGCGACGGACGGCAGAAGGAGCATGTACGATGAAAGACCCACCTCGGAACAAAGCTCGAGCACGGGCTGGTAAACTGCGGTGATGGCCACTCTTCCACGTCATCGCGTGCAATCTCGGCAAACGGCGAATGCGTGTGCCCCAGCGGACGACGGTTTGTGGCCTTCCGACGGTGTCATCTTCGATCGAAAGTGCACGGCTTGTCCTCGGCTCGCCGCCTATCTTGCCGAAGGAAAGCGGCGCTATCCGCACTATTACTGCGCTCCGGTCGCGCCGTTCGGAGACCGCAACGCACGGCTCATCATCGTCGGCCTGGCGCCGGGTTTTCACGGCGCGAACGCGACCGGGCGGCCGTTCACTGGCGATTACGCGGGCATTTTGCTCTACCGCACCTTGTACCGCTACGGTTTCTCGAACAAACCGGAATCGACCGGCTGCGGCGACGGTCTCGAGCTGCGCGATTGCCGGATCAGCAACTCCGTCAAGTGCGCACCGCCCGCGAACAAACCCACACCGGCGGAGATACGTACGTGTAATCGTTTTCTGGCAGCTGAGCTTGAACGCGAACCCCCGGGCCGCATCCTACTGGCGCTGGGTGCGATCGCGCACAGCGCTGCGCTACGAGCCCTGAAGCTCAAGCAAGCGGACTATCCTTTCGCGCACGGTGCACAGCACAGGCTTCCAAACGGGCATCTGTTGATCGACTCTTATCACTGCAGCCGCTACAACACCCAGACCGGGAGGCTCACCGAATCCATGTTCGAAGCAGTGTTCGCTCGTGCTGCGGCGCTGCTGAAGAAGAAGCGATGAGTGATACGGTAGTAGAGCGAGGAGCCCGAGGGACGAGCCAAGCGCTCGCCAGGCTGCGAGTGACGGTTACTTTGATGAGCACTGACTGCTGATCGCCATGGCTTTCGACCCCAAACCCTTTCTCGCCAACCTCAGTCAGCGCCCCGGCGTGTATCGCATGATCGGAGCGAACGGGGAGCTGTTGTACGTCGGTAAGGCGCGTAACCTGAAGAATCGTCTGACGAGCTACTTCGTCGGCAGGCCGCAAAGTGCCAAGACCATGGCGATGCTCTCGCAGGTCGAGAACATCGAAGTGACCGTGACCTCCTCGGAGACCGAAGCGCTGCTGCTCGAGTACAACCTGATCAAGCAACACCGACCGCGCTTCAACGTCACGCTGCGCGACGACAAGAGCTTTCCATACCTGTACATCTCGACGCACCAGGAATACCCGCGCATCAGCTTCTACCGAGGCAGTCGCAAGCTCCCAGGCCGGTTCTTCGGTCCCTATCCGAACGCCCGCGCGACGCGCGAGACAGTACAGCTGCTGCAGAAACTGTTCCTGCTGCGCCCCTGCACCGACACGTTCTTCGCGAATCGTTCGCGCCCGTGCCTGCAGTACCAGATCAAGCGCTGCTCGGCGCCGTGCGTGCGGCTGATTTCTCCGGAAGCCTATCGTCAGGACGTCGAGGACGCCATCAAGGTGCTAGAAGGGCGTGGGACGGAGCTCATCGAAGAGCTGGCGAAGCGAATGGAGGAAGCCTCGGCAAAGCTCGAGTTCGAACGTGCAGCTCGCCTGCGCGATCAGATCAACGGCATCAAGGCGATTCATTCCACGCAGGCCGTCACGGGGCACGGGTCGGAGGACATCGATGCGGTCGCGCTCGTCTCCCACGGGAGCGACCACTGCGTCTCGATCGTGTTCGTGCGTGGTGGACGCAATCTCGGGAGCACCAACTTCTTTCCGCGGCCGGGCCTGGCCGAGGCAGGCGAGCTCCTCAGCGGTTTTCTCGCGCAGTACTACTTGGGACGTGAGGCACCGAATGAGATTCTGATCAACCAGCCGATCGAGGACGCCGATCTGCTCGAAGCCACGCTGTCGGAGAAGATGGGCCGCGCGGTTCGGATTCGCCACGGCGTGCGCGGTGTACGCGCACGCTGGCTCGCAATGGCACGCGAGAACGCCGAGCTCGGTCTGAAGTTGCGCCGAGCCACCGAAGCAGCCAGCAGCGAACAGCTCGAGGCACTGGCCCAGGTGTTCGGGTTGTCACAGCCTCCCCAGCGCATCGAATGTTTCGACGTGAGCCATACCATGGGCGAGCGTACCGTGGCAGCGTGCGTCGTCTTTGGCCCGGAAGGCGCGATCAAGAGCGATTATCGGCGCTTCAATATCGAAGGCCTCACACCGGGCGATGACTACGGGGCACTGCGGCAGGCCTTGCTGCGCAGGTACTCGCGCATCAAGAAGGGCGAGGCGCCGTTGCCGGATCTGCTACTCATCGACGGTGGACCGGGGCAGCTCGCTGAGGCGGTGAAAATTCTGCAGGAGCTGCAAATAGAAGGTGTTCGCGTCGCAAGTGTTGCAAAAGGCGCAGATCGCCGTCCCGGGCAAGAGCGCCTCTTCGTGCAGGAGCGTGATTCTCCAATCGTATTGTCGCCCGATTCGCCGGCACTGCTCCTCATCCAACGTGTACGTGACGAGGCACATCGATTCGCAATCGCCGGACACCGACAACGCCGCAGAAAGGCGCGTACACAATCGATCCTGGAGACGGTGCCCGGCCTGGGGCCGCGCCGGCGTCGCGAGCTGTTGAAGCAATTTGGCGGATTGCAGGGCGTGGCGCGTGCAGGGATCGAGGATCTGGCGAAGGTTCGCGGCATCAGCCGCAAGCTGGCGCAGGCAATCTACGAAACGCTGCACTAGGGCTTTGTAACCAGCGACGATGCCTCGCAGACGACTGACCGTGCTCCTCGCAGCGTTTGTTGCCGTCGGCCAGATACCGCTCGTCCTGCACTGAGCGGCCATCACATCAATGACATTCGAGCATCTGCGGCACTGCGCGTAAACAAACCATGGCTACCGAGCAGCACCACTCAGCGTCAAGCAAGCACGTGCAAATTCCTTACAATGAATCCGTGAGCTTCCCGATCGCCAACTTCTTGACGGTCGCGCGGATCATCATGATCCCGCTTTTCGTCGTGCTGTTTTACCTGCCATACGAATGGTCGAATCCAGCAGCGGCGATCGTGTTCATCCTGGCCGCGCTCACCGATTCGCTCGATGGATATCTGGCGCGCAAGCTGAAGCAGACAACAGCGCTGGGCGCATTTCTCGATCCGGTCGCAGATAAATTGATGGTCGCAACCGCGCTGGTCTTGCTCGTGAGCTACGACCCGCCCAAGCTCAAGCTCATCGCATTTGACCCGCACGTGCTGATCACGTTGACTGCTGCGATCATCGTGGGCCGCGAGATCACGATCTCGGCGTTGCGCGAGTGGATGGCGGAAATCGGCGCACGCGGCAAGGTCGCAGTGTCGTGGATCGGTAAATGGAAGACGGGGCTGCAGATGACCGGCTTGTCGCTCATGCTCTTTCGCAGCGACGTCTGGATCCTGCCGGCCTTTGAGCTAGGCGTGTACTGCCTGTTCGCCGCGGCAGTGCTGACCCTTTGGTCGATGGTGATGTACCTCAAAGCATCGTGGAGCGAGCTCACACGATGAGGAAGGGAAGATAATAGAGAAAGAGAAAGAGAAGAAGTGGAGGCTAGGGTCGGAATCGAACCGGCGTACACGGCTTTGCAGGCCGCTGCATAACCACTCTGCCACCTAGCCTCAGCTGTTTATTGAAGGCGAGAGTGTAAATCTAGTCCCTATTAATGGCGAACCCCGGGAAAAGCCCGGGGTTCAAACTGGAGCGGGAAACGAGGCTCGAACTCGCGACCTCAACCTTGGCAAGGTTGCGCTCTACCAACTGAGCTATTCCCGCATACACCGTCGGGCGTAGGGCGCCCTCGAGAGATTATTTATTCTAGAGACGCTCCGACAGCTGTCAAGGCAAGCCTCGCGCTATCGCAGCGTTCGTGGCGCGGTCGGGCGCGTAGCTCAACTCGCCGTCGACTACGCGTGCCGCTGATGTGAGCGAATGTGCCACACTCTTGCCCGCCTCGACAATGTGCCGCACCTCCACAGCACGCACGTGCAGGGCATCTGCGAGCAACGCACGATGGCAGCGCCACCACAGCCGCTCCGCACACATCACAGCGGTGCGCCGCGCTTCGGCGAGCTCGAGGAGCTCGCGAAAGCCAGAGGCAAACTCCGGCGTGACCATATGGTCCGCATAGCCCTGGAACGAGGCGTTGCGCCAAGCCCTGTTAGGTGAGCCTGGTCCGGCCGGCGACGCCCGCCGAGCTGCGGTAACCACGCGTACCCAATATTTCGTGCACGCAACGCAATTTCAAGGGGTTCGCGTCCGTACTGCGGTAGACGTCGCGAGCCAGGAAACCGTCGCACGTCGGCTACCACCTCGATCTCAAATTCGACCAGCAGCTCCAGGAACTCGTTCCAGCTCCGGTTCGAATGACCGATCGTCCAGACGGTTGTCATGGCTCTTGCTCGTTTACAGCGCGCCGCCTCCCAAACTCCCGCACCGACGTTGCGATTGCGCGAGCTTACGCTGCAGTCGGTGTGCGCTGCCGCGACCCGATCCGTGCCATCGAGCAGGGCCGTCGCGATCTTACTGTCCGTGCGGTGTCAGCACACCAAAGTGCCACCCGGCAAGCAGCAGCAAGAAGAGCGTCACGGACAGGCTCACGCGTACCGTCAGCGCGTGCACCATCCTCTTATCGTTGCGCCCGGAGGTCATGCTGACGAGCGCTTGGCCCAGGCTGACGACGATGGCAATCAGCGTCGCAATGATCAGAAAGCTGATCATTGTGGCTTCTCCGCCTTGGCGGCCGGCATCTCAGTGGCGACGTGATGCTCGCGCGCAGATCTCTCCTCTTTGCGAATGGTCAGCACCAGCATCGCGAATGCAGCGCCGATCATGAGCAGCAAGGCGATCATCAGAAATGCAAGCCCGCCTGCGAGACGAAACGCCTCGTGCACTCCGAATACGACGCCGATCGGGGTCGTGATCAAGAGCAGGGGTTTGGCTATACGCATGTCGAAACCCTATCGGTTGGGAGGCCTGCGCGGCACGGCGGCGTGTTACAGGCACAGCTCGTTGGAAAACCGCTACGAATCGCTAGTGAAGCTCGCACGAATCCACTCGGGTGAAAAACAAGTCTTCGAAACCGTAGCTCGAATCCCCGAGCGGATCGACTCGTGCCATCGTGAGCGTCACCTCGGCAGATCCGCGCCGCTCGAACGTGAGCCAGGGCTCGGCGCTCACACTGGCATCGTACCAGTCCACGAGCAGCTGGTCGCCGACCCGCATCACCGCGCCGCGCAACCTGGGCGACTTGCTGGAGCGAAATTCCACCCGCGCGCCGTCAGCGCAGATGTGAACCTCGCCGAACCAGGAGTCGCGGTAAACGCCGAGCACATCGCGCAGGGCCTCGGGGGCGACTGACTCGCGTGCGGAAGTATCCGGCGCCGTCACGTTCCGCGCCGGCCTTTGCTGCGCCAGCCTTTGCGCATAGTGTGCGACTGGCATGACCTCTTGCGGCGCCACGATGAGCTTCGTCAGCACCGCTCTCAACACCGTGCGCGCCTCGGCGCCGTTGCCGTTGATCATGAAGACAAAGCCGTGTCGCCGCTCAGGGAACAGCACCAGCGCGGAGTACATCCCGGCGAGCGTGCCGGTGTGGCCTACGAGCAGCTCACCGTGCGCATCCCAAAGCCGCCATCCCAATCCGTACGCGCTGAACCAAGTGTTGAACCATTCGCGCTGGCGTTCCGGCACGGGGAGGGTGATGTGTGCCGACCATAGCTCGTCGCGCCGTTTCAGGCTGAGCCAGCGTTCACCGGAAGGGGTACGGAGCTCAGGATCGAGCCAAACCCGCATCCAGGCGAGCATGTCCGCCAAGCTACAGCGCACACCGCCGGCAGCGGCTGAAGTCACCGCGGGAATGATCGGCTCGTCTTGACGAATCGGCACGTTGGTCTCGCCGTCCAACATGTGCGGTTGCGCCACGTTACCGACACGATCCCGGTGCCATTCTCCGACTTGGCAGCGCTCGAGGCCAAGCGGCTCGAACACTTCGCGTTTCAACAACTCCTCGAAGGAGGCTCCTCCTGCGGCGGCCGCGACCTCGCCGGCAACCACGTAGAGCAGGTTGTCGTACGTGTAGCGCGCCCGAAAGCTGTAAACGGGCTTGAGGTGCTCGAGCGCCGCAATGATGTCGGCACGCGTAAAGAAGTTCGGCTCGGGCCACAGCATCAAGTCGCCCGCACCCGGACGCAGGCCGCTGTTGTGAATCAGCAGATCGCGCACCTGCATCTCGCGCGTGACCCACGGGTCGCTCATGCGAAAGGCAGGAAGATGCCGGACCACCGGATCATCCCAGCGCAGCTTGCCCCGATCCACGAGGCGAGCGAGCAGGGCGGTCGTCATGGCCTTCGAGTTCGATGCGATCTTGAAGATCGTCGCTGCATCGACGCGATCGCCCGAGCCAGCGATCACCTCGCCGTGTGTGCGGGTGTACAGAATTTCTCCGTTCCAGATGATCCCGACTGCAATGCCCGGCAAGCGGTAACGTTCGATCACCTCATTGACGACGACATCGAGCGTCTCGGAAGAGGGCGTCGGCTCGTCGACACGAGGAGCATGCGCACACGCAGCGAGCGCGACGATTACGATACACGCAAGCGCCGCGCTGACGCGGCGCTTGCCAGGGTGTGCCGTCCGCACGACTGTTTGGCTGTTCGGCACTCGAGCGCGTATCTCAGGCGACACCGACCGCCTTCTCCGCATCCGCTGCGGGAGCCGATGTGCGGATCAGGTAATCGAACGCGCTCAGCGCCGCCTTGGCGCCTTCGCCCATGGCGATGACGATCTGCTTGTAGGGGGTCGTCGTGGCATCGCCGGCTGCAAATACACCTGCCATGGAAGTCTCGCCGCGTGCGTTGACTTCGATCTCGCCGCGCGGGCTGAGCTCGATCGTGCCCTTCAGCCAATCCGTGTTCGGCAACAAGCCGATCTGGACGAAGACGCCTTCGACGTCGAGCCGATGCAATTCACCTGTGCCGCGATCCTTGTACGTCAGACCGGTGACCTTGCCGCCCTCGCCGTGCACCTCGGTCGTCTGAGCCGACAGGATGATTCGCACGTTCGGCAGGCTGCGGAGCTTGCGCTGCAGGATCTCGTCCGCCCGCAGACGGCTGTCGAACTCGATCACCGTTACGTGCGCGACGATGCCGGCCAGATCAATCGCGGCCTCTACGCCGGAGTTCCCGCCGCCGATCACCGCCACGCGCTTGCCCTTGAACAGCGGGCCGTCGCAGTGCGGGCAGTAGGCAACGCCGCGGCCACGGTAGTCGCGTTCGCCAGGGACATTCAGCTCGCGCCAGCGCGCACCTGTGGCGAGCACGACCGTACGGCTGCGCAGCGTCGCTCCATTGGCGAGCTTGACTGTGAAGAGGCCGTTCTCGTCGGCGGGGAGCAAGCTCTCGGCGCGCTGCAGATTCATCACGTCGATGTCGTAGCTCTTGACGTGCTCCTCGAGCGCGGCCGCCAACTTGGGCCCTTCGGTCTGTTTCACGGAAATGAAGTTCTCGATGCCGAGCGTATCGAGCACTTGCCCACCGAAGCGCTCGGCGACGAGACCTGTGCGAATGCCTTTCCGTGCAGCGTAGATCGCCGCCGCCGCACCGGCAGGGCCGCCGCCGACGACGAGCACATCGAAGGGCTCCTTGGCATTGATCCGCTCGGCCTGTCGCGCGCTTGCGCCAGAATCGAGCTTGGCGAGGATCTCCTCGATGGTCATGCGACCTTGCGCGAACACTTTGCCGTTCAAGAAGACGGTCGGTACGGCCATGACTTGGCGCTCCTCGGCTTCCTGCTGGAAGAGCGCGCCGTCGATCATCGTGTGGCTCACGTTCGGATTGAGCACTGCCATCAAGTTGAGCGCTTGGACCACATCCGGGCAGTTCTGGCACGACAGCGAGATGAAGGTCTCAAAGCGCAGCTCGCCGTCGAGGGCGCGGATCTGCTCGATCACGCTGTCATCGACCTTGGGCGGATAACCGCCAGCCTGCAGGAGGGCAAGCACGAACGAAGTGAACTCGTGCCCCATCGGGATGCCGGCGAAGTGAATGCTCATTGCCGCACCTTTGCGATTGATCGCGAAGGAGGGCTTGCGCTCGGCGTGCTCGGTGTACTCCAGCGAGACGAGCGACGACAGGCTCGCGACCTCTTGCAGGAGTTCTTGCATCTCGCGCGCCGCCTCACTGTCATCGAGCGCCGCAACGATCTCGATCGGCAGCGTCACGCGTTCCAGGTAAGCCTGCAATTGTTGTTTCAGATTCGTATCGAGCATGGATCAAGCCTTGAGCGTTGGTGTGCAGTCTCGGTGCGCGAGTCGATGCGGTGATGAGCAGACATCCCCCCTGCTCATGACCTCATCGACTCAGCCCTCGCGCGTAGAGAGCAGGGCGGTGGCGCCGCCCTGCCCACTCGTACGCAGGGGTCGGTCGATCGTTAGATCTTGCCGACGAGGTCGAGCGACGGCTGGAGCGTCTTGGCGCCCGGGGTCCACTTGGCCGGGCACACCTCGCCCGGATGAGCAGCGATGTACTGGGCAGCCTGCACCTTGCGCAGCAGCTCCCGGGCATCGCGGCCGATGCCGTTGTCGTGAATTTCGTAGGCCTTGATGATGCCTTCCGGATTGACGATGAAGGTGCCGCGCAGCGCCAAACCTTCTTCCTCGATCAGCACGCCGAAGTTGCGCGAGATCTGCTGCGTCGGGTCGCCCAGCATCGGATACTTGATCTTGCGGATCGTCTCCGAAGCGTCGTGCCAAGCCTTGTGCGTGAAGTGAGTGTCGGTCGAGACGCTGTACACTTCCACGCCCAGCTTCTGCAGCTCCGGATACACATCCGCCAAGTCGCCGAGCTCGGTGGGGCAGACGAACGTGAAGTCCGCCGGATAGAAGAAGAAGATCGACCACTTACCCTTCACGTCAGCGTCGGTGACGGTGACGAACTTGCCATCGTGATAGGCGGTCGTCTTGAACGGCTTGATCGGAGTGTTAATCAAACTCATCTAACTGGATCTCCTAAATCAGCAGGTGTAAGCAACTGCAAATGCAGTCGGCGAGCGCAAAGATACCCTCCGACTGCCAGAAGGGCCAGTCGATAGTTTCGAGCAGGGCGATAGATGAGGCCTATCGCTCCTGCATCGACGCGGATTGCTGCGGGCAACCGCTAGGCGGTACGGGATAGCGCCTATTGTGCCGACAGGCACAAAGGGACGAACAGCTTGCTGAAGAACGGCGTAAGCGCCAACAATACCCGCGAGCGTCAAGGGCAACACGAGGCAAGCGACAATGGAGCTTCTTCTGTCTTGGCTGATCCTTTCCTTCGCAGTGTGGATCACCGATGCGGTGCTGCCCGGCTTTCACCTCAAGAGTGCCAAGAGCGCCATCCTCGTTGCAGCGATCTTCGGTGTTCTCAACTTCCTGCTCGGGTGGCTGCTCTTTGCGGTCTTCACCGTGCTCACGCTCGGCCTCGCATGGCTCCTCGCGTTCGTCACTCGCTGGATCATCAATGCGATCCTGCTCGTGATCACGGACAAGCTGACTGATCACCTCAAGATCGACAGCTTCGGCTGGGCACTCGGAGGCGCGCTCGTGATGTCCGCGGTCGGCACCCTGGGCGAATGGATCGTTCGCCAGATCTTCTAGCTCGACGCTTCCTCGTACCGCGCCGAATCGATCCGACCGTAGCGCTCGCAGAAGCGCAAGTACGCCGTTCCAACGGGTTCCACCCAGATGGTGCCCGCGCCCATGAGCGTCAAGCGCAGAAGCGTTGCGCCGTTACCGAGAACGTAAGTGCCATCCGCGCGCAAACGCGCCACGCCGCCTACCCGACACTCGTGACGGTTACGACCA
The DNA here is from genome assembly GCA_017577615.1 of Gammaproteobacteria bacterium. Lineage (GTDB taxonomy): Bacteria > Pseudomonadota > Gammaproteobacteria > Steroidobacterales > Steroidobacteraceae > Steroidobacter. Next base: position 365,936 of record PKRE01000002.1, read on the forward strand.
ATGGTCCGCAGCTCGACGCACAAAGCGTCTTCGCAAAAGTCCTGCGTGCCGGCGCACTTGCCGGCGACCGCGTGGCCGCGAGGAGCGAGCTCCAGCACGTCCGTCGCTGCAACCATTCTGGGCTGGGCGAGCACCATTCCACCCGGTGTCACCATTGGTAGCCGTGACCGGTCGTCGAGTGGCACTTGGTGAACCCGCTCGTATCGCCGTCGCGGCGACCCATGCGCACAACGCGGCTCAACCGCGCCCGTGCCAGTCAATCCGCGAATTTTTTTCTTGAGATCTCCTGCGCCAATTTCAAGTGCTGCTCTAGCATCGGGACGGTCTTTTGCGCGAGCGCCTTGATCTCGGGATGGTGTCCACGCTTTGCTTCGTTCTCGTAGAGCTCGAGCGCCGCGCGATGGTCTCTGACCATGATGTCCAGATAGCGTTCCTCGAACGCGGTACCCTCGAGGGTCTTGAGCCCTTCCGTCTCGCGCTTCAAACGCCTGCTTGCCTTCTTGAAAGGTGGGCCTCGTTCACCGAGCAGAGTTTCCGTCAGGCTCATCAGCTCACGATTGACCGCGCTGTGCTCATCGACGATGCGCTGCGCGAGCTGCCTGATCTCGGCATCCTGTGCTCTTTGCAGCGCGTGCTGCGACAGCTGCACCTCCTTTGCGCCGTTGTCGATTGCCAGTTGCAGAAAGCGACGATCCGCTTCGCTGACCGAGGGCATGCTCGCTCGCGCGGGCTCGTCCCTGGAAGCCGTTTGTGCGAACGCGGGCGCAGCGGCGAGCCACACGACCAAGAAAAGAGCGATAGCCGGGGACATGTTCACCCTCCTGCAGGATCTTTCGCGCAGAGCCGTCGCGGCCCGCTTCACAGCACCAATGAAACGTCTGCGATGTCACCGATGTTCGTGGCTCACCGCAGCGGTGTCTCCACGTCACTGCGGAAACGCACCGCATTGGTATGCGGAGGCGTTGTTTCATCGAGCGGCTCGATGGAAACGGCGACTGCTTCCGTGAACGTGACCTCCACCGTATCGCCTGCCTTCAGGGTGCGGATGTAGCGGCGCATCTGTGGTGTGCGGACGTTGAACATCCTCTGCAGACCATCCGGGCCGGTCACAATGACCGTGTTGGCGGCCGTATCGATCTCTTCGACGCGAACCAGCGCCTTCGTTTCGCGGGCGGAAGTCAGTGATGGACGTTTCCCCGGCTCGAGCGTGCGCTCTTGCTTCTCAACGTGCTGCAGCACTTGCGGCGCCTCAGCCTTCACCACGTGTGCGGCGACCGCGCGCGAGTAACGAATGCGCAGTCGGTCACCAGGATCGATCTCGGAAAGGTTCTTTACGTCCGGTCCGACTTGCACGACACCGCGTTCGCCGCTCGCTGACTCGAACGCCAGCAAGCCCAGCTCGGGTGCGACCGCTCTCACGGTGGCAATCGCTTCGGCGTGCTCCTCGACCGTCGCTGTCCGCCCGGAACCCTGACAACCGGCCAAACACAGACTCCCGAGGAGCACCAGCGCCACCGTGTCGAGCCAATTCATGGGGGCTCCTCTTATCAGCGGGCCCGTACGCGAACGGCTGAGGAGTGCGCGAGTTCCGCAGGGCTGCCGTCACTGCATCTGCGCTGGAGGGGCGTAGTACGCGGCAAGCCCACGGATCTCGTCCGGCGTGAGCTGTCGTGCAATCACCCGCATGCGGCCGTAGATGTCGTTGTGCCGTTCCCCGCGTGCGAATGCCAGCAACTGCTCTTCGAAGTAAGTCGGCGATTGTCCCAGCAGCACCGGCGACTCCTCAGGGCCGCTCATGTTCACGCCATGGCATGCATCGCACGGCGGCAGCGCCCGGGCCGGGCTGCCGATCTTGACGAGGTCGACGATCTCTCGGGGCACATTGCTCGCGGGCCGGCTCGCGCGCGGCGGGACAGATGCATAGTAGGCGGCAACATCGGCCATCTGTTGCTCGTCAAGGCCTTGCACCATCGGCGCCATCACCGCAGCCATGACGCCCGTGCGCACGCCGGACTTGTAATCCTGCAATTGCTTGTAAATCGCGGCGGCCGACTGTCGTGTCAGGTTGGGATAATTCGGTGCAATACCGACGCCGTCGGTGCCATGGCAGGCAACGCAGATTTCCGCTGCGATCTTACTGCCGCGTTCGGCGCTCGCATTCGCAAGCAGCGAACGGCTCGCGGGCGTCCAACTTACATTCGTCACGGGTACAGCAGGGCTCGGTGGCGGAGCGGGCGGAGCATCCGAACGGGCGTAGCCGGGAACGCCCAGGGAGCGACAGATCGTTGCCCATGGATCGAGCCCAGGCACCTGGCTTTCGGGGACCACCCAGAAACCCAGCACGAGGCTCCCGAACACGAAGCCGATCACGCCAATGCTTGCCCAACGACGCCACGGCCTGTCCAGTGCCTCCTGCTCAGCGGGTACTGCCGGCCGATCGTGTGCTGTGCTCATCGTCGTCTCATGCGCCGTGAACGAGCGCCTGTGGCGCATCGATGATGAAGAACTGCGCGATGGGATAGGCGTATGCGATCGCCATGAGGAACGCCACGAGCCAGTTCCACAACGCGAAGCCGTTCAAAGCGGAAGGTAAGCGGCGGGGTGGGTGGACCGCGAGCGCGTAGGTCATCGGTGCCACCGGCTGCGTCGTCGTCCGATAGCGCGTCAACAGTATCCAAATGAAAATGACTGCGCTTGCGAACATGAGCGCACCGCCGACTGTCGACACGAGCGTCCACGGTCCCCACCACGCGATCTCCGGAACGGAATAATCGAAGGTGCCAACGCGCCGTGGTTGTCCCGCCAGGCCGAGCACGTGCCATGGCAGCGTCATCGTCATCACACCGATGAACCACAGCCACAGTTGCAGACGCAGCGGCATCTCACTTGCGACTGTTCGGCCGGTCAGCTTCGGCCATATCTCATAAGCGATGGCGAAGTACATGATCACGACGGAGCCGCCGAAGATCAGGTGAAAGTGCGCGGTGACCCACGAAGTGTTGTGGACCATCGCATTCATCCCGTACGACATGTTGATGATGCCGCTGAAGCCTCCGAATGCGAGCATGACAAATGCGAGGCCGCTTGCGAGCACCATGGGGCGGTCCCACGGCAGTCGTGCAATCCATCCAAACAAGCCGGTGCCGCCGCGCAATCGCCCAGCAATCTCGAGCGAGGCGCTGATCGTGAAAATCGTCAGCAAGGTCGGCACGGTGACGAGCGTCGTCAGCATCATCTGCAGAAACTTGAATCCCGATGCGTGCTCGGGATCCATGAACAGGTGGTGCATACCGACGGGCAGGCTGTAGAGGAGGAACAGAATGAAGGCAAGCCGACCCATCGTGTCGCTATACAAGCGGCCGCCTGCCGCTTGCGGCAGCAGCGTATAGAAGGCGATGTATGCCGGGAGCAACCAGAAATAGACGATCGCGTGCAGCGTCCAGGAAAACAGCGTACGGGACAAACCGACGTCGATCGTTTGTTTCCAGCCGAACGCCGCTGGAATGACTTGAAAGAGCAGCTCTGCCGCCACGCCGGCAGTCGTCCAGAGCCAGAGCACGGCGCTCGCGACCGTGGCGAACATCGCGAGAGGCACTGGCTTGCCGGGATTGTCACGCTTCCAAGAGCGCATCGCGACGAACATGATCCCGACCCAGATCAAGGAGCCGGCGACCACGAGCACCAAGCCAAGGTAGTAGAAGGCGCTTCCCGTCAATGGCGGATAGAACGTGTAGAGCACGGTCGCCTTGCCGAGAAACACCGTGATGGCTGCCATCAAGCTTCCGACGAGCGCAAGCCAGAAACCGGTCCACGCTGCTTTCATACTCGGCAAGTCCCGCCCGAGAGCGGTGACGGCGATGAAGTAGCCGAAGCCCATGAAGAACAAAGTGGGTAGAACGTACGCCATCAGCGTCCCGTGCGCGGTGACCGAGATGAAGTAGGTTTCCGGGCGCTCTGCCGGTGCTGTGAGCTCGCTGCGCGCGAGCATTTGAGCAGCGCCCATGAGCGCCGCGATCACGAAGGCGAAGAAGCTCACCCACAGATGCGCACGAATCAGCTCGCTAGTGCGGGAATTCACAAGTCATTCTCCCGTTCGAGTCGGGTTGCCATTCCTCTTCGGACACGACACGCACGATGCTCCACATCCCGCCGTGACCGATCCCGCAATACTCGTGACAGGGAACGAAGCGATCCCCAGGCTCGGGGAAGACGGTGTTCACCTGCGACACATAGCCCGGCACCACCATCGTGTTGACGTTTGTGCCGCTGATCAGCAAGCCGTGGATCACATCTGGCGTGGCGAAACGGAAGACGACGCGGCGGTTGACGGGCACGGGCACGCACCGCGGTAGAAAGGCGAATTGCGTGGCGACGATCCGAACGGTGATAGAGCCGTCGGGGTTCTCGATCGAGCCTAGATTGGCCTCGACAAATTCTCCCTCGCGATGAAGCGACGTCGGATCGATGGGCTCGATGTTGCTCGGTGGGTGCAGCACCATCGCTGCGCTCGAGATCACGATGACCACCACGATGACCCCGATGGCACCTGCCACGATGGCGCTCCAGCGCAGCTCGGTCTTGAGAATCTCCTGCTCGTTCATTTGTGCACGCCGCTCAACTGATGGGCCCGCGCGGTAGGAACACCCCGAAATACACCGCAAGCCATGCAAGCAGCATCAACAGGACCGCGATGCCGCAAAGGGCGAGCGCACCCCGTGGCACGTCCTTGAGCACGCGTTCCAGATCCGCTTCGAGCACAGGGTCGGCGACATTAACGGGACGGTCCGCGGCTGATGGTTCTTCGTACTCGGCCATGGTGCTTCCTAGACAATCAGCAGACGCGCCTCTGCTTATTTAGCTAACCAAGTGCGAAGTGGTCGATGCGCATATCCACGCATCCCGAGCTTACATGGTCGCCTGCGCGGCTTGGCTCCGCGATGTCTACCTGCCTCACGGCAGGCCTTGCTGGTAAGAGCCTGACGCGGCGTGCCGCCGCAGCTCGCGACAGCGTCGGATGGCTTTGTGTCGTCAATCGCTGGCCGACGACGCTTCACAATCACAATCTCGCTATGCAGATGCAACGGTGCTCGTCCGACGATACACTGCGTGCAGAGTTGCGATAGATGGAACACGAGAAATCGATGCAAGGCACGCACGCACGAGCCGCAATACTCCTGGGCATCTGCTTGTTGGCCCATGCTGCCGTGGCCGCCAGCGCTGACGTGCAAGAGGCGGAGCTTGCGAAGCACACGCTCGCAGAAGCTCGATCCTTGTGCGAGGCCGATGATGGCCGTCTGTGGACTCGTTCGTTGTGCGGGCCGATGCTGGTCGTCAACCCAAATTCGCGGCGCGTATGGGCGAATCAGGCGGACTCCGACGGCGTCCTGAAAGAGCGAGACGGTGTCTTCACTGGAGCGTTGCCGCAAGGTGTGCCAGTGGCCAACACCGCGGTCGACTGGGCGGGGAGGCGTTGGAGCATGGTGGTGCTTCCCTTGCCGGAGGATCGTGTGGCGCGACGCGTGCTGCTCGCGCACGAATCATGGCATCGGATCCAAGATGAGCTTGGCTTCGCAGCAAGCAGCCTGACGTGCAGTCACCTGGATACCGAGCGCGGACGCACCTTGCTCCGTCTGGAAATGCGTGCCCTTGCGCAAGCGTTGCGCTCAGAGGGCGATAGTCGCTGGCGAGCGGCGCGCGATGCGCTGCTCTTCAGAGAGCAGCGACATCGCGAATTCGGCGACGCTGCGCAGACTGAGACAGCGCTCGATCGCAACGAAGGGCTCGCAGAATACACGGGTGTGCGACTGGGCGCGAGCGAGGCCGCCGAGCGCTATGCTGCCGCCCAGCTCGATCGCTTCGACAGTGCCTCGAGCTACGTGCGCTCTTATGCCTATGCCACGGGCCCTGCATACGGGCTCTTGCTCGATCAGCTGCGACCGAGCTGGCGCACGATTCCGGTGGGGCTTGCACCGGCAGCGCTGCTCGAGGCAGAGCTCGGAATCGACGATCTCATCACCGAAGCAGTCGTCGCCGCCGCTGCCGCGCGCTACGACGGCGCTGTCATTCAAGCCGAGGAGGCGCAGCGTGCCGAGCGCCAGCGCATTCGCACCGCCGAGCTCACGCAGCGCTTCACCGCGACTTCGCGGGTCGTCCTACCGCTGCAACGGATGCAAATGGAGTTCAACCCGAACCTCATCACCACTTTGGAAGGGCTGGGCAACGTCTATGAGACCCTGACTGTGCGCGACGTGTGGGGCGAATTACGTGCGCAGCAGGGCGCGTTGATCTCCGCCGATTTCAAGCAGCTCGTCGTGAGCAAGCCATCGAGCGATGGCTTGTCCGGTCCTGGATGGACATTGAGCTTGCAGCCCTCCTATCGACTCAGGGAAAAGGCTGGCGTGTTCACACTGGAGGAAACAGAGGTCGGTGAATAACGGAGACAAATAACGAAGATTAAGAATGGAGATCGGGACAGAGGAGTGGTGCCCGGGACCGGACTCGAACCGGTATGGAGTCGCCTCCGAGGGATTTTCGTACCACTACAGCTTTCGCTGCTGAGCCGAAGCTCATTTGTGGTCTGGACTTTCTCTTCACCGTGGCTCGCGGACGAAGCGAGCTGTAGGTGAGGGCCGTCAAGTCTCTACACTTTCCTCGCCGAGCGGTGGAGCCGCTCTGCAAGGCTTAGCTCGGGATTGCAGTCGCGCGCGGGCGCGGTGCTGTTCCCCCGAATTTGACCCTATTCACGCCGAGCGTTTCCGCATCGGGTGCTCAATTTCTCAAGTCCCTTGCGTCTACCAATTCCGCCACCCGGGCAGGGAAGCGTAATGCGATTGTAACAAAGGCGAAGCGGCCGCTGTCGTGCCGTTTCCTCCCACCTCATGCGTAGGCGCCCGGACGCTATCCGCGCACGGCTCGTTCAAGCTACACTGCACACAACTGGGGCAGTGCCACGCGAACAACACACGACACTGCGATCGCCGCTTCATCAGCATGCAAGCGTCCTCCTCTGGCTCGAACGCGCCGCTCGTCGAAGCGAGCGCACTCCATCTCTGGCGCGGTGAAAAGCATTTGCTGCGCGGCGTGAGCTTGGCCGTGCAAGCAGGAGAGCTGCTGCAGATTATCGGTCCGAACGGCGTCGGAAAGACGAGCCTGCTTCGTTGCATCGCCGGGTTGTTGCCGCTCGAATCCGGCGACGTGAGGTGGCGCGGACGAAGCATTCGCGCGTGTCGGGACGAGTACCAGCGGGAGCTTGCCTACCTCGCCCATGCGAATGGGCTGAAGAACGAACTCACTGCGTTCGAGAATCTGCGGTACGGCGTGGGAATTCGCAAGAAAGTGTCGCCACAAGCGCTCGAGGAGGCCCTGGAGCGCGTGCAAATTGCACAGTGCGCCCATCTTCCGGTGCGCGTCATGTCGGCAGGCCAGAAGCGCCGGCTTGCGCTCGCACGCGTGCTGCTGTCGGACGCGACATTCTGGATTCTCGACGAGCCGATCACGAACCTCGATGCGGCCGGCGTCGCGAGCTTCGAACAGTGTATCGCGACCCATCTCGAGCGCGGCGGCGCGGTGCTCACCGCCGCACACCAACTGCTGCTGGCGGGACAGCCCAACGTGCGGACCTTGGAGCTTGGTTGATGAGCGCTCCGGGACTGCTCACATTGATGCGGCTCGTGATCGGTCGCGATCTGCGGTTGGCGTTGCGACACTGGGATCAGGTCGCGCAGCCGCTCATCTTTTTTTTGATCGTCACGACTCTGTTTCCGCTTGCCATCGGCCCGGCGCTGGATGAGCTGCGCAAGATCGCACCGGGCATCGTCTGGGTGGCCGCGATGCTGGCCGCGCTTCTTGCGCTCGAGTCGCTGTTTCGCTCCGATGTCGAAGACGGCACGATGGAGCAATGGACCTTATCCGGCCAGCCGCTGTCCATCATGCTGCTGGCAAAAACGTTCGCGCACTGGCTCTTGTCGGGGCTGCCGCTCGTCATCGTTTCCCCGCTGGTGGGCACGGCGCTCGGCCTGCCGTCGTCAGTGTGGCCGGTGCTTGCTTTTTCGCTTGCGCTCGGCACGGCTAGTCTGAGCATCCTGGGGGCCATTGGCGCCGCGCTGGTCGTCGGAGTTCGTCGCGGCAGCGTCCTGCTGGCATTGCTGGTGCTGCCGCTCGAAATGCCCGTGCTGATCTTCGGCGCTCGCGCGGTGGATCTGGCCATGCACGGCGAAAGTGTCGTCGGTCCGCTAAACTTGCTGGCCGCAATGTTGCTCCTGTTCGTGAGCTTGGGTCCGCTCGCCATGGCCGCCGCGATGCGGATCAGCGTGGAAGGCTGACGTAAGGGCGTCAGGAAGAGAGGGGGGAAGTGGCCGTTCAGCTGCGGATAAATCGACCTTGGAGTGCTCCGATGAGATCGCGGTGCTCAGTTGCGAGATGCTCGCCAGTCTTTGCCGTCGGTTTCGGCTGCGAATCTCGACGCACGCACACCCGCTGACGATTTTTCCCGTATGTGGCTCTGGTTTCACAAGCTGAGCTCGCCGCCTTACGCGTATCGGACCGCGGGGCGCTTGCGGCCGTGGTTTCTCTGGTCGGCGATTCTGCTACTTGCGATCGGAACCTTCGGCGGCCTCGTGCTGGCGCCGGAGGACTATCAGCAAAAGGACGCGTTCAGGATCATATACGTGCACGTGCCGAGCGCGTCGATGTCCCTGATGGTCTATGTGGCCATGGCGATCGCCGCAGCGATTGGTCTCATCTGGCGCATGAAGCTCGCCCATGCGTTTGCGGCAGCCTGTGCGCCCGTCGGCGCTTGGTTCACGGCGCTTACGCTCGTCACTGGTTCCATCTACGGCAAACCGATGTGGGGCACGTGGTGGGCGTGGGATCCGCGGCTGACCTCGGAACTCATCCTGCTGTTCCTATATCTAGGGTATTTGGCGTTGCGCGCTTCATTCGAAGACACCCAGCGCGCAGACCGTGCCAGCGCGATTCTCGCCATCGTCGGAGTGGTGAACGTGCCGATCGTGAAGTATTCGGTGGTGTGGTGGAACAGCCTTCATCAAGGGCCGAGCATCTCGAAGCTCGGGGCGCCGTCGATCGACCCGTCCATGCTTTGGCCGCTCTTGGTCATGATGGCCGGATTTGTGCTCTACTTCGCGGCCGTGATGTGCGACAGGATTCGGGGCGAAATCCTGCGGCGCGAGCGTAACGCAAGTTGGCTATCTGAAATTACTGTAGGAACATAGAGTTGCAAGACTTTTTTCACATGGGGGGTTACGGACTGCACGTCTGGTCCTGTTTTGGACTGACGTTTGCCGTCCTGATCTACAACGCGTTGGCTGCACGCCGGCAATGGGCTGAGCAGCTGCTCAAAGCGAAGCGTCGGGCCGAGATCGGCCGAGGAGGGCAGGCATGACTCCACGACGTCGGCGTATGCTGCTGGTGGGCTTGATCCTCCTGGGAGTGAGCGGTGCCGTCGCGCTCGCGTTGACCGCCTTCCAGGAGAACATCCTTTATTACTACACGCCGAGCGACGTTTCCGCCGGCAAGGCGCCGCAGGACCGTCTTTTCCGCGTCGGTGGCATGGTGATGGCTGGCAGCTTCCAGCGTCCGCCGGGCAGCCTGGAAGCGCGCTTCGTGCTCACGGATTACGAGAAGGACATCACGGTCAGTTACACCGGCGTGCTGCCGGATCTGTTTCGCGAAGGGCAGGGGATCATCGCGCGCGGCAGGCTCGGCGAGGATGGCATCTTCGTAGCCGAGGAGGTTCTCGCAAAGCATGACGAGAACTACATGCCGCCGCACGTGGCCGACACGCTGCGCAAGCAAGGCGATCCTCGCGTCACGACGCCAATCGCCACATCCACTGCCGACGCGGCTTCAGAGTGACGCGCACGGCACCGAGCCTACATGATCGCTGAGCTAGGACATTTCGCGCTGATCTTGGCGTTTTGCCTGACGCTGCCCCAAGCCGTCTTCGGGCTGGCCGGCGCCGCCTATCGCAAGCCGCATTGGATGAGCGTCGCGCGAGGTGCGGTGGCAGGGCAGTTCGTGTTCGCCGCGCTCGCATTCGCGTGCTTGTCCTACGCCTTCTATGTCAACGACTTCTCGGTGTTGTACGTGGCGCAGAACTCCAACTCTGCGCTGCCAACGTTCTATCGCTTCGCAGCCGTATGGGGTGCACACGAAGGCTCGTTGCTGCTGTGGCTGCTCGTGCAAGCGATGTGGACGATTGCGGTGGCGGCTTTCAGCCGCAACATGCCACACACGATCACCAGTCGGGTTCTCGGCGTGCTCGGGGTGATCAGCGCCGGCTTCGCGCTTTTCATTCTCACGACTTCAAACCCCTTCGAGCGGCTGTGGCCGCCGGCACCGGACGGCCGCGATCTCAACCCGCTCCTGCAAGATCCCGCGCTCGCGCTGCATCCGCCGATGCTCTACATCGGTTATGTGGGCATGTCGGTCCCGTTTGCGTTTGCGGTTGCGGCCATGCTCGAGGGCAAGCTCGACTCCCTATGGGCGCGTTGGGTGCGGCCGTGGACCACCGTGGCCTGGCTGTTTCTGACGCTCGGCATCGCGCTCGGCAGCTGGTGGGCCTATTACGAGCTGGGTTGGGGCGGTTGGTGGTTCTGGGATCCCGTCGAGAACGCCTCGTTCATGCCATGGCTCATCGGAACAGCGCTCATTCACTCGCTCGCAGTGACGGAAAAGCGCGGACTGTTCAAGAGCTGGACGTTGCTTCTGTCGATCGCTGCATTCTCCTTGTCGCTGCTTGGCACGTTCTTAGTGCGCTCGGGTATCATCGAATCCGTGCACGCGTTTGCGAGCGATCCGAGCCGCGGTCTGTTCATCCTCGTGTTCCTGGGACTGTGCATCGGGATTGCGCTCGGCTTGTATGCATGGCGCGCACCGCTGTTCCGCTCGCAGGCGGGTTTTGCGCCGATCTCGCGCGAGAGCTTCCTGCTGCTCAACAACGTGCTGCTCGTAGCGGCGACCGGCCTGATCTTGATCGGCACGCTTTATCCGATGTTCCTCGATGCCCTCGGGCTCGCCAAGATCTCGGTTGGACCGCCTTATTTCACGATCGCATTCTTGATCCCCATGCTGCCGCTCGTGTTGATGCTCGCACCCGGCATGCACGCCTCATGGAAGCGTGCATCGTTCGGACGGACGAAGCGGCTGCTGATTGTCTTGCTCGGCATCGCCACCGTACTCGGCACAGCCATACCCGTCGCTGCGTATGGGTGGCGGTCAGTGCTCAGCACGATCGGGATCGTGGTTGCGTTGTGGATCGCGTTCTCGTCGTTGATCGAGCCGCTCGGACGGCTACGCAAGGGCCATAGCCTGTCAGCCAGCGTGCTGGGCATGAGCGTGGCGCACTTCGGACTTGCGCTCTTTATTCTCGGCGCCACCGTTGTGGAATCCTACGAGCGCGAGGTCGATCTCAGCCTGGCGCCAGGCCAAAGTGCCGAGCACGCGGGTTTTGTGTTCACCATGCATGCGCTGCGCGAAGTCGAGGGACCCAATTACCGTGCCATCGAGGCGGAGATCCGTATCACGCGTGAAGGCGAGCAAGTCGCGGTGGTCTATCCGCAGAAGCGCGTCTATCGTGTGCAGCAAAATCCAATGACCGAAGCAGGCATCGACGGCAGGTGGAACCGCGATCTCTTCGTCGCCATGGGCGAGCCGCTCGGCGATGGCGCCTGGAGCCTGCGGCTGCAGTACAAGCCGATGGTGCGTTTCATCTGGTGGGGCGCCTTCATTATGGCTGTGGGCGGGCTGATTGCTGCATGCGATCGTCGCTATCGCCAGCCGGTGGCGAGGGAAGTGGTGAGCCCGGCTGCGGCCACAGACGCAAGCACCGCGTGAGGCAGGTGTATGTGGCGTTATCTCATTCCCGTCGGCATCTTTGCGATCCTCATCGCCTTCTTCTTCGCGGGACTCGGCCGCGACAAGGAGACTTTGCCCTCGCCACTGATCGGTCGACCGGCGCCCGAGTTCACGTTGCCTCGGCTCGAGGATCCGACTGAGCTGGTGTCGAGCAAGGACTTTGCAGGTCGCAAGTACTTGGTGAACGTCTGGGGGCCGTGGTGTGCCGCCTGTTACGACGAGCATCCGGCGTTACTCGAGATCGCGCGCCGCAAGGTGTTGCCGATCGTCGGTCTGACCGTGCCGCAAGGTGCGCTCGCGGACCAGCAAGGCAAGCCGCTCCCGCTCGAAGATGTGCTCGAGGAGATGCAGCGCGGGCTGCGCTGGATCAGCGAGCTGGGCAACCCGTACGACGTGACGGTGTTCGACCAAATGTGGACGACTGCGATCGATTTCGGCGTCTACGGTGCGCCCGAAACCTTCTTGATCGACGAAGAAGGCGTCGTCGTTCACAAGCACGTGGGGCCCATCGATCTGACGGTATGGGAGCGCGACTTCATGCCGAAGATCAACGCGTCCAGGAGTGCGGGCGGATGAGAGCCTTCCTGTACACGCTCATGCTGTCGTTGTGGCTGCCTGCAGCATGGGCCATCGATCCTGCTCCTGCGTTCGAGGATCCTGCGCTGCAGGCGCGCTACGAGCGCCTGGCGCGCGAGCTCAGATGCCTGCAATGTCGCAGCGAGACGATCGCGGACTCAAATGCATCGCTTGCTGCCGATCTGCGTCGCCAACTCCGTGAGCTCATCGCTGCAGGGAAGACGGACGGCGAGATCATGCAGTACATGACCGACCGCTACGGCGACTATGTGCGATACAGGCCGCCGTTGGCGCCGCGTACCGTGCTACTGTGGGCCGCACCGGCGCTTTTCGTGGTCGCAGGCATAACGGCTGCAGTGGTCGTCATTCTGCGCAAATCGCGTCTGCCTGAGGACGATCCTGTCGATCCTGGGTTGGGTACGTCGTGACCGCGTTCATCATTGCCTGCGCCGCCATGATCGCGGCGGCGTTGCTGTGGATCCTCATTCCGTTGTGGCGCAACCGCACCGCCGAGGTTGAGGCGCGTGAGCGCCGCGTGGCCGCGCTCGTCACGATTGTCGCGGTGCCTGCGATCGCGATCGGGTTGTACACCACCTTGAGCAACTGGCAGTGGGATCCAGAGCGGCGCGCGAATGCTGAGGCGGCCGCGCTGCACGAGGCGCTCGCCCACCTCAAGGGGCGCGTGGAGCGTGACCCGAACGACCTCGAGGCGTGGTTGCTGCTCGGCCGCTCATATGCTTCGGTCGGGCAATTCGGGCAAGCTGCCGAGGCCTTCGAGCGCGCGCACGAGCTCAGCCAGGGCACCAATCTGGAAGCCCTCGTGGGTCTGGGCGAAGCGCTCTTTTTCACCGACCAGACATCGTTGAGCGGCAGGGCCGGCCAGCTCTTCGAAGCTGCCTTGACGCGCGCACCCAATCATCCGAAGGCGCTTTGGTATGGGAGCGTGGCCGCGTTGGAGCGAGGCGATCTACGCACAGGCCGGGATCGGCTGCAGCGGCTGCTCGACCAGAATCCTCCGCCGGAGCTGCAGGCGATTCTGCAGAAGCAGATCGATGCGTTGACCGCACAGCTCGGCGATGCGGACAGCGCACAGGCGAAGACTCAAGACGGTAACGATCCAAGAACGATCGAGGTGTCGGTCGCCATCGCCCCTGAGATCGAGCAACAGCTCACGCAGGAGCTGACGCTGTTCGTGCTTGCTCGCGACCCCGCCGGAGGGCCGCCGCTCGCCGTCCAGCGGCACAGCTCGACATCGATACCGCTCACCGTGCGGTTGACTGAATATGACGCGATGGTCCCGGCGCGCACGATTGCGACGGTGCCGCGCGTAGAGGTCGTCGCCCGCTTGTCGCGCTCGGGCAGCCCGCAAGCGCAAAGTGGTGATTATTTCGGGAGCGCGAGCTTTGAGTTTGGCAAAACCAACGGCACTTTGAATATCATCATCGACCAGGTCGTACCTTGACGTGCTCCAGGACGGATCCCTCTTCATGAAGCTCTCCATCGTTGGATTGTCACGGTCGTGCCGCGCCGACCGGTACATACACTCGCAGCCTCGTGTGCGCTTCTAATGACATCTCGTACTCAGCTCACATTTTCCGGCCTGCCTTCGATGGTGCCGGCCTACGCCAAGGTGGTCTTCGGGAAGAAGCCGTACATCGCGCCGGAAGGAACACGCATTCAGCCAATCGAGCTATGCGTCGAAAGGGTGCGCTTGTCGCGCGCTCATCTGCGCCGGTATGCCGAGATTTGCGCGGCGCCGCTCGATCGCGGCATTCCCCCGGCTTATCTGCACGTGGTTGCCATGCCGCTTCACATGCAGCTCTTCGTCGCCAAGGACTTCCCCGTCAAGGTGCTGGGGCTCATTCACTTGCGCAACACGATACGCGTGCTCGACGACGTCGACGTCGATAGCCCGCTCAGGTTGGCAGTGTACTTCGATACGATGCGCGTGACCGATTTCGGTCAGGAATACGACTTCACGACGCGCTACGAGCAGCACAACCGCGTTGTGTGGGAAGAAGTGAGCACAATGTTCGCGCGTGGCACGTCCGCGCCGAAGGAGGGCACGAAGCGACCGTCGATCGAGCGTTCGGCGCATCCGGACAACGGGGTGACCGTCGAAACGCTGAACATCGAAGCGCGCACGGGTTGGCGTTATGCCTGTGTTTCCGGAGACTTCAATCCGATTCACCTGACAGCCAAGACCGCCAACATGTTCGGTTTCAAACAGGCGGTCGCCCACGGAATGTGGTCTCTCGGGCGCTGTCTGGGTGCCGCGGCACCGCATCTGCCGCGCGGACCGATGCAGATCGACACGCAATTCAAGCTTCCCGTCTACCTGCCGTCACAGGCGCTCGCGCGCACATGGCCTGTCGAGAACGGAGTGGATATCTCCATGTCGACGGTGCGCGGCGATCGCTTGCACTTGGCTATGCAAGTAAGGGCGATTTGATGAACGTCTTCGAATGCATTCAATCGCGCGCATCCGCCATACGGCTCGGTGAGCCGGGGCCGACGCGCGAGCATCTCGACACCATTCTGCGTGCGGGCATCCGCGCGCCCGATCATGGACGTCTCAGACCGTGGCGTTTCGTGGTGCTCGAGGGCGATGCGCGTTTGAAATTGGCCGATGCCATGGCTGAGACGCTGCGTCGCAAGATGCCACAGGCGACAGAGGCACAGCTCGCGGCGGAGCGCGCCAAACCCATGCGCGCCCCGACGATTATCGTGGCGGCCGCACGCATCACCCGGGGCCGGATCCCCGAGATCGAGCAAGTCGCGGCCGTTGCGGCAGGGGTGCAGAACATGTTCTTGACGGCCCACGCGCTCGGCTACGGTGTCATGTGGAAGACCGGCGACGCCGCGTACGACGATCATGTCAAGACAGCGCTCGGCCTGCTGCCCGAAGATCACATCGTCGCAATGCTGTATCTCGGCACGATCATCACGCCGGGCAAAGTTGTGTCGTTCCCGCTCGAGGATGCGCTGGTCAGGCTCTAGACTGCTCTGGGTGCCATGCAGCCCGTTCACCGTTCTCTGCGGTATTCGATGCCGGCACGCGACTCTTTGCTGCCGCTTTCCGCTTGAACGGCCAAGGATTCCGTGAGCTTGTAGCGCAAGGTGATGACGTCGCCCGGATCGAATAGGCCCACGCCATAGCTCAGGAACAGACGCGGGGAGAGGTATTGCCCGATTGTGAAAACGGACCCGCCGACGACCTCGCTATCCTTAATGCCGATCTCGTCGACGCCCAGACGCCGGCCGAGGTTCTTCGCGACGAGTCCGCCTGCTGCCGTGCCGAGCGAGCGAGCCGCCGCTTGCAGCGCATCGCCTTCACCTTCGCTCTGGCCGATTTGATCGATGGGCTTGCCAGTGACCAGATACGAGAGCGCATTGGCCTGTCCCATCTCGGGTTCGGAGAACACCGCGAGTACGGGATTCGCGGCATTGCCGCTCACGCGTAATCCTGCTGTGACGTTGTCCACTCGTCGCGTTGCGACCAAGCGAAGGTTTGGATTCTCCAAAGGCGTGTTTGCGTACAACAGGCTTCCCTGCTGGATCGTGAGATCCTGACCGTACGCCTTGTACGTGCCGCTCACACGAATCTCGCCCGAGCCCGTCGTCGGTTCACCTGGTCGTTCGCGCACGGTGAGTTGCCCAGCGACGTTGGCCAGCAGCCCGAAGCCGACGAGCTCGACGTTCTCTCCGACGATGACCGTGACCTCGGCGTGCACGGGTAGGGCAGCCGCTTGTTCCTCTTGCGATGCAGCTTCGTCGTCGATGACGACCACGTCTGCCGACGCGCGTGCGCCGGCACCCTGACCGCCTGGGAGCTGTTGCAGGTTGATGTTGGCTTCGGGGATGCGCAACGTGCCGTTGACCGTCACGCGCGCGGGCACGTGCTCGATCGAAAGGTCAGGCTCGACGATGACCCGCGCGCCGGGCAAGTTGGCAGCCAGAAAGCGTTCGCCTTTGATCGATATCGAAGAAGAACCCTCGAGTGCCGCGATCCCGGCCAGAGCAATGTGTCCGGGCCCCGATTCAAGCCTGCCATCGATATCGAATGTTTGGTTCGGTCGCGCCGTGACGAGCACACCTCCGTTCTTGAGCTGCAGCCCGAGCTCGGGCACGTCCGCTGCCAGATCGAGCAAGCGCACCGTGCCGCGGAGCTCCGGCTGATCGAGCGTGCCGCGCAAACCCAGGCGCACATCGAGCGCACCGTCGACATTCGCAAGTTGCGGCACAAACAATTCCACGACAGTGATGCTGGGCAGCGCAACGTTCACCGAGCCCTCGAGCGAGGCGGCGTCTTGGCCAAGCCCAGCTACTTCAACGCGTCCTGCGAGTGAGCCCGCATCATTCAAACGAGCATCGATACGGGCTTGTGCTCGATCGCCGTCCAGGCTCGCGACAGCTCGCAGGTCTGCTATGCTCAAGAGCACGTCCGCTGCATCGCTTTCCGACGCTTGTCGAGCGATCTCCGCGCTATCCGACTCGAGCCGTGCATTGCCCGCGAGCACACCGTCGGCGCTGCGTCGAAAGTCACCGTCGCCACGCAGCGTGCCCAAGAAACGCAAGTCGGAATCGCCCATTGCGACATTTGCAAGCGCGAGCGGCACGTTCGCGAGCGCGTAGCGTGCCTGCATCGCACCGTCACCCTGGACTGCGGCATCGAAGCACAGCCGGATGTCGCCAT
Organism: Gammaproteobacteria bacterium; assembly: GCA_017577615.1. GTDB lineage: Bacteria > Pseudomonadota > Gammaproteobacteria > Steroidobacterales > Steroidobacteraceae > Steroidobacter. The sequence continues at coordinate 383,082 of PKRE01000002.1, forward strand.
CGGTAAAGCATGCCTGCGATACGCGCGTGCCGTCTCGCGAATGAGCAACATCCACCGGCTGCTGCAACGTGAGGTGCGCAACCTCTTCGATGTCCAAGACGAGCTGGTCGATCCTCCCACGCCAATCGTTCTCCACCAGTGCACCCGTAAGAGAGAGCCGCGCACCCAGCGGCGAGCCGCTCATCGTCAGCTCGACCGCATGCTCGGCCGCATCGCCCGATGCGTTGGCTCTCAGAGTATCGATCTGCATGCCGGCGACGACGGCGTTACGTAGTCGTAGTTCGACGAAGCCCTCGGGCTCGGTCGGGTTGGAAACATCGATGTTCAGCTGCAACGCCTCCGCGCGCAGCTCACCGACGTGGAGGGCCGTGGCGCGAGCCTGTCCGTCGACGCTCACGTTCGGCCAACGCCCGAGTGCCGAAAAGGTCCCGCGCAAAGAACCTTTGGCGTTGGGTATCCAGTCGTCGAGCGCAGGCACGTTGATCCGGGCAACAGCATCGACTGCCTCGCCAGGTTTCGCATGTAGCTGGAATCGACTGGTGCCGGAGCGCAGATCGATGTGACCGGATAGATTGCGGTTTGCAGCAAGCGTAATGTCTGCCTCGCCCGCAATGGCGCGGTCCCGCAGGCGACCTCGCAAGCGCGTCAGGTGCACATTCGCAGTCGGGCCTGCCTCATCGAGCACACCCGCCGTCTTCAGATCAAAGCTCAAGGCACCTGGCCAGTCGGGTACAAAGTCGCCGGGGTTGAAGCGTGTTGCCTGCGCCGCCAGCGACCAGCTCAGACGCGGCTCGAGGTCGAGCTTGCCGCTCGCTGCAAAGCGACCATTCGGCTGCACGATATCGAGCTGATGAATGCCCACCGATGAGGCCGAGCCCTCGATGGTGAGCTCGATAGCGGCAATGCGTTGTGGCGGGCCGAGCTCGAGCTGACCCTGCGCACGATACGATTGCGCGCTGCCGCTGAGCACGATTGTGCCGGCGGTAAAGAGAGCGCGATTGAACCAGCGCTCGGGGACGTTGATGCCCTCCCAACGCGCATCGACACGTACGGACAATGGCTCGACGTCGAGTCGAATGGTGCTGCTCGCATCGAGCTTCCCACCACCGAGCGCCGCATTGAGCATCAGGTCGATCTGCTCGTTATTGCGCTCGAGCGTCAGGCGGTCGAATCGCAGCGGCTCGCCGTTCAGCACCAGATCACCTTCCACAACACCGCGCTCGCGCGTGCCTCGGCCCTCCAGCGCCAGGGACACGCTCTGCCATGACGAATCGGGCAGCAGCGTCGCACGCGGATCGAAAGAGGGCACCGTGAGCTCGAATTGCCACGGCAGCGCCTGTGTTTGTTCCAGGATGACCTTCAGATCGGCTCGTAGCGGCCTATCCAACGCCACGTTCACGGTGGCTGTTTGCGCTGGAGCGTCTATTTCCAGCGTGCCGGTAAAGACGGTATCTGCTGCACGCCAGCGAAAGCGCCCGGCACCTTTGCCACTGTACGTGCCGGCCTCCTGCATCCTGCCGGCGAATTGCAGCTCGCCATCCGGCGAGCGTACCTCGAGCTCTTCGATGCGTACTTCCGTGTCGATCCAGCGGCCGCCGAACTTTACCGAATCGAGCCGCACGATCTTCTCGTCCATGCGATGCAGATCCGCACCGTCAAGCGCGAACGCATCGACGATGATGTCGACCGGTGCCCTGAGCGTGAACGGACCACGGGCTTGCGGCTCTTGCGGCGTTTCGCTCCGTCGGCCGAGATCGACATCGATGTCTTGCAATGTCAGATGCGCGATGTGCAGGCGCCCGCGGATGAGCTCGAGCAGGACCACATCGAGCTCGATCCTCTGGGCAGCTACGGCAAAGCCAGTTGTAGGATCGGTGTAACGAAGGCTGCTCAGGACGAGCGGCCCAGCAAATGAGCCTTGTATGGTCTCGATTGCGAGCTGCTCGTGCAGTACACGCTCCGCCATGCGTAACGCACTACGCGTGCCCGTATGGCTATTGAGTACCCAGACGACGGCGAGCACGATCAGCACTAGCAACGCGCCGATCGTCCCGAATATCCATTGCAACCATCGTCGCATCATAAGTCCGGCCCGATGATCAGATGAACGCGTATGCCATGCTCGAGATCCGAGGCGATCGGCGCAGCGACATCCAGCCTGACGAGGCCGACCGGGGATCGCCAGCGAAGGCCCAGACCCGCGGCGACATTCACATCGAAGACGGAAGAATAAGCATCGCCTGCATCGACGAAGGTGGCCACGCCCCAGTTATCGCGAAAGTAATGCTCGTACTCGAGGCTCGCGACCGTGAGATACTTGCCGCCGATCACGCCGCCTTCCTCGTTCATCTCGCCTATCGCCTGATAGTCGAAGCCGCGCAGTGAGCGATCGCCGCCTGCGAAGAATCGCAGCTCCGGCGGCAATGCGTCGAAATCGTCGACGACCATCGCGCCGGCGGCAGCGCGCAAGATGAAACGGCCGCGTTTGCCGCCAGGACGAATCCACTTCGCTTCCGCTCGTAGCTGGGCGAGGGACGTATCGGATAGCAGCTGCTCGGCGGCGAGTCTCAGGCCATACAGCAACGACAGGCCTCGTCGCGGAAAGAGCAAGTCGTCGGCGCGCCGCCGTGTGAGCAAGGCTTCGGCATACAGCAAGCTGGAGGAGCGCTGTTGGTCGGCGATCTCGAAGTCGCCGTTGAGATAATGCAATCCCAACGTGCGCGTGAAGTCGTTCCATTGCTCGCTGATCTGCGTGGCGGACAGGCGTGCCATCCGCGAGCGGCTCGTATCCGTTTCCTCGTCACGGTAGCCGCCGCTGAACGTGTACATGCGCTGTTTGTCTGGGACCGGTATGCGGTAGGTGGTTGCAATCTGCTGCAAGCGCTGCGAGTAGGTGATCTCGCCGCCCAGCTTGTGACCTCGATTGTTGATCCACCTCCGGTCGATACCGAGACGCACGCCAGGACCCGTGTCGGTGCTGATATAAAGGGCCGCGGTGTAAACAGTACGCTTGGCGGGAATCACGAGCGCTTCGATGGGCACCACGCCGTCTTCGGCCCGATCCACATCGGGAAGCACTGAGACCGAAGAGAAATAGTCGGCATCCACGAGGCGCTGCTGCAACGTCAGGAGTTGATCCACCGAGTAGAAGTCTCCTTCCTGCCACGGGACGTAGCGCTGCAGGAAATCGGCCGGGAACTGCGATTCGGAGAACTCGACTGAGCCGAGGCTGTATCGCTCGTTGCTCTGCCAGAGCAAACGGATGTCGGCCGAGCTCGTCGCCTTGGACACCTCGACACGATGCTCGATCAGCTCTGAATCGAAGAATCCGTACGCCTGCAGCTGCGTATCGATGGCGTTCTTGCTTCGTTCGTAGAGACTGTGATCGAGTCGATCGCCGACTCGGGGCTTGAATTGCTCGAGCGCGAGGCGAATGGCAGCGATATTGCTCGCGGCCCCGACGATCCGTATGTTCGACGTGCGCACGATCACCGGATCGCCGCGATGGACACGAAATCTCGCGAGGTAGGTCTCTGGTTCCTTTTCGATCAGCGCGCTTTCGACGACCGCGTGATAGTAGCCATAAGGTTGTAGCGCCGTCTTGATCTGATTCTCGGCACGATTGAAGAAGCGCCGTACTTGAGTGGGCGTGATCTCCCTCTCGGAAAACTTGTGCAAATCGAGGCTCGCGAGCGCGGCCTCCTTCAGATCGTCCTCGAGACCTTCGATCTCGATGCGGACCGCTGCAGCTTCAGCAGCGCCACAAAGCACACCGAGCAGCAGCCCCAGGGCCACTATAGTGCGACAGCTGTCCAGACCTGCCCAAGCACTGTGCAGCACCGATGCTACCGACTCGATTAAAGGACGCACGTCATCGTCGTCTGACGCTTGTGGCCGCATCAGTGTTCCCGGCACGAGGGTTCGCGCGGGCGCAACCCACTTCCGCGCACCTACTTGGTTCCAATGATCGAGACTGCCTGCGATGCGGTTCGCGGTCGCGCATTACGGAGTAGACATGGAGCACAGCCAGCTTACACGACGGGTCGCTGGAGCGACGATGCGCTTGCGGTTCGTCTGCCGAAGCTGGGCGCTCAACCCTCCTTCGGCAGGATGACTCGTTGACGTCTAGCGCGCCCGAGCACGAGCTTGAACTTGTCCGGTTTGACGATCAGAACGTCGCATGGCACGGCATCGATGATGCGCTCGGCTGTATCGCCGATTGCGAAGCGCTTCAGGCCGCGACGGCTGATGGCGCCCATCACGATCATCCTTGCTTCGAGTTCCTCTGCGAACACCGGCAGTGTGCGCTCCGGAAGACCTTGTAGCACATGCACCCGATTCGCAGGCACCCCATACTTCTTGACACTGCGCTGCAGCTGTTTGCCGATCTTCTTGCGTACCTCCGCCTGCGATCGTTTCGTGCTGCCGAGCGGATACAGCGTATCGGGCACACTGTGCACGACATGCAGCTCGACACCGAGCTGCTGCGCAACGACCGACGCCGTTTCCATGATCTTCGCGTCGAGCGAGGCCGGCTTGTCGTTCAAGTGCAGCGGGTCGAGCGCTGCCAGAACGGGCCCTGGCTGAGCCTCGACGGTCCGTATCATGAGCAGTGGGCGCGGGCAGAAGCGCAGCAGCTGCCAATCCGTTTGTCGGAAGGAGAAGGGCACGATCGTACGTCCGCGCGCATGCGGTCCGGCGACGACGAGATCGGCGTTTTCGCGGATCGCTGCGCGGATGATCGACTCGTACGCGGGCTCCTCCCATACGACGTGCGTTTGCACGGTCAAGCCGCGTTGGCGCAGTGGTATCGCCCGACGTTCGAGGTCGCGAGTGCGCTGCGCCACGAGCGCTCCGCGCGCACGTGCCAGACGGGTGGAATCGAGCAAGGGGCGCGCGCTCAAGGCAGGCTCGAAGACAGCGTGGAACAGGATGAGCTTGGCACCGGCCGCTTGTGCGAGCTCGGCCGCGCGGTCGATCACCGGTTGAAGTGATTCTTCTGGATCTGCCACAGCGACGACCACACGTTCCACTTGCATGCGACTGCTCCGACGACAAACGACTACGCGAGTAGTGTATGTCAATTACCGGAGGGCGACACAGGCGTACGCGAGCCTGGGAGCGGCAAGGAGATAGGGAATCGGGCATGGGAACGGGGACTGAGCGCGCCAGGCGCGCTCAGTCATTTGGCATTTTTATTACCTAGCGTTGACGGCTAGACGAGGCGCTCAGTCTCGACCGTGAGCGCCTCGTACCAGCCGCGCACTTTGAACACGTGCTCTTGTTCGCGCTCTTCGGCTTCACGGAAGCGCGCCGCCATGTCGGACTGGCCCATGTTCTCGGCCATGGCAATGAGAATTTCCCAGCCCGCTTCGTCGATCAATTCCGCCGCCAATAGAGTGTTCAACGTGTGCGCAAGGCTCGTCCGCGGATCGGTCACTGCCTGCAGCAGGCCCATCGTTTGTACCCCGACGAGGTCTGCACTTGGCGTTTGCACGGTCGGATCGGCACCGAGCTGCTCGATGCACTCCTGTACCAATAGCGCGTGGGCCACTTCCTCATCGCGGATTTGTCGCAGTTCCTCCACATTGACACCGCGCAGCTCGCTTGCGTGCGCGAGGAACTTGGCAATGGCGGCGTCGTAGAGGCGCGCACCGCCGCGCTCGTAAGCAAGACGCTCGCCCAGCTTGTCGAGGAATGCCTGCGGCCGCTTGCCGGTCATCATCTTCGCGCCGCTCTTTGCGGCGCCCTTCGCGGTGGTCGGAGGCGGGATCGAGCCAAGCGGATCTGCGTCGCGAATGTAGCTCGCCCGCATTTCGGCCAGCGCTTGCCCGTCGAAGCTGGCTGTTGGTTCGGTCACGTCCTCTTCGGCGTTCTCGAGCATCGCCTTGGCGAGCGCCGGCGATGTCTGCATGCCGGTCCTGTTCTTACCCAGGCGAGTAGAAGCGGTTGAGGTGGGCATGGCAGGCTCCTTCACGGTTCAGAGGTTGACGGCTTGGCGCGTGAGCTCGGTGCCTGGGCGCCAGGTGTAGCCCTTGGAAACAGTTTCCGATGGCGAGCCTTCCGAGTTCATGTGATTGCGATAATCGATTGAGCTCTGCGGTTCTTCTTCGAGCGATACATAGTCCGGTCCGTCAGCGCGCAGATCGACCTCTTTTGCTAGCGTGGCCCGCACGAATTCGCGCTGACTTTCGAACGGGATCGGCTCGGGCAAGCGTTCGCCGATGACTTCGACCGGATCTCTGCGTTCGTGCTTCTTCATGAGCTCGCCGACGAAGCGCAGGTGTCCGAGCTCGTAATCGAGCATGCGCTCCCAGATCGCTTTGATGCGTGAGTTCGGCTCCGACTGTACGCAGCTGTAGTAGTTGTAGGCCTCGTTCGCCTCGTGCAGCAGCCACTGCTCGAGCAACGTCTGCGTCGGATCGAGAAGAGACTCGTACTGCGTGACGTGCTGTTCTTCGATCGATGCGATCTCAGCATACAACTGTCGTGCGACAGGATCGGCAAAGAGCGGCCCGACGTGCATGTAGTAGTCGTGCGTCTGATGCTCCGCTGCCACGAGCGTCAAGGCGTTCATTTTCGTGATCGGCGCAGCTGTGCGCCGATCGAAGGGCTTGCGCAAATCGTTCTCGGGAGCGCGATGCTCGACGACCGTTGGACGGCCCGGTGCGATATCCGTGTAGCTCTGCAGGATATTGTTCGCATCTTTGCCTTCGACACGATCCATGAGCGCTGCGTACCGGTACATGTGATCGAAATCCTCGAGCAACCCGAAGCGATACGTTTGCGCGAGATATGGATCGGGCTCCTGCTGTGCCAACGCGGCAGTTATTTCGATCGCGACCTGCTCGTATCCGATGGTTGTCTCGAGCGGCGAGTGGTCGGCACCGAGCAACCAATTCACCATCGTTTGCTGATGGTGCTCGATGCGCCGCACTTGGGCGAGCGGTAGTCGGTGCTCGCCATTCATGCGCGCCGCAGCGTGCAGAAAGCGCACTTGCTCGGATTCGATGCCGTTCATGAGAATGACGCGCACGCGTGTGAAGGCGTCATCGTCGAGTTTGCTGATCGGCTTTCCTGCGAGCTCGCGCCACGTGAACCGCTGTCGGTCGAGCGGTGTGCCACGATCGTCGAAGAGCGCTAAGGTCATGGTGATTGCTCCGGGAGAAGGGAATGTTGGTCGAGGTGAACTCCAACGGCTCACGCGTGACTCGGTTCCATCAGCGTCACTGCGTGAAGACCGGAGCACTACAGAACGTTGTGCCGATGGGACTTGTCGACGATCAACCGACGGTGGAGCTGGTGGGTATGACCGGCCGCGCGTAAGTGATGTCCCTTCTAGGAAACGCTGGTCATAGCCAGGCCATGTAAATCGCGAAGTACAAGAGCGCAGCCGACCCTATGATGCAGACTGCAACCAAGAACGCGGTCATTCCCCAGCGTGTCTCGAACCAAATGCTCGTAGATTCGCGCGAACGTTGACGATCGGGAGGAGCTTTCATCGCCGACATGTAATCGAGCTGACTCATGATGCCGCGCAGAATGCGCAGACCTCGCACGGCTGACAAGCCAAAGAGCGAGGACGCCGGGTACGAACAATACGGAGGCGCGCCGCGGGCGAATCACAAGTCGCATCCACGACGTGCAGCAACTACGCGTGCAGTCGCGGGCTTGCGTGCGGGGCTGTGTCGAACGTCGTCGGATTCGATCTCGCCACTGACTCGCGTTGGAAGGGATGTGCTTCCTCCCGCGTCGGCGGCACCACGAGGATGTCGCATTTCGTTCGCGTGAGCGCTTGATGAGTCATGCTCCGCGCGAGCATGCGTCTGAGCATGAACCAAGCGCCGGTGCCGATCACAATCAGATCGGGCCGCACGTTGTCCAGGATGTGGTCGATGGCGTCCATTGGTCGCGCGGGCTTGACGAGAATCTCCGTTCGCGACAGATCGAAGCCCGCTGCTGCCAGCTGGGGAGCCAGCTGCACCGCGACCTGGCGCTTCCATTCTTTCTCGTAGGTGGCCCGTCGCTTAGCATCGGTGATGATGTCCTTCTCGAGCGGGGCGTCTGCATGCACCACCCAGGTCAAGGGGCCCTCGAGCAGCCCCATTCTGGCGACGGTGCGGGCCGTGCGAATCGATGTGGCCGACAAATCGGTCGCGATTGCAATGCGGGCATAGTCGGTGAGGGGCTCGCTTTGCACGATCAACAGTGGACAAGTGGCCATGCGGATCTAGCGTTCGGCGTTGGTGCCCAGCAGATTTTGATAGCGGTGTGAGACAGGTGCCGGCAAAACGATCAAATCCGCGTTCCACTCGCGCACACGGTTGGCAATGACGTGCGCCGCTTTACCGAGATGGATCTCCACCTGGGCGAGCTCTGGCGCGTGCACCATGGCACGCTCTGCCTGGGTCATCAGACGCATCCGCGCGCGCGTTGCCTTGAGATAGACGAGACGCTCGGGTTGACGCTCGCCTACGACGTGGACGAACAGCACCTCCGCGTCGACTTGTCTGGCAAGCATCGCCGCTCGTCGCACAGCGTGCTCGGAGCGGGGTGCGAGATCTGTTGCGCAGAGGATGCGCTTGCGTGGCAGAGCTACGGAGTCAGATGAATCCAGTCTGTCGGTCTCGACGATGTTCCTCCTCATGATCACCTCCTCCGTAGTGTGTGATGACGTTCCCCCTGCCAGAGAGCTTCAAGGGGTCCGCTGGTCAGGCGGCCCCAGCGCGATCCGACCGCGAAGCGTCGTGTGTTCCGCCCTTGATTGAACGCGATCGTCGATCAGGCCGCGAAGCCCGTCTTGCTGAGTGCGATGCGCCCCTCCACTGGCGTCACCTTCGTCGTTGCAGACGGATGCATCGCCGCTTCGCGCTTCAACTTTGTACCGTCCGACAATAGTTAGGTCGACTAGAATTATTCGCGATATTAGTTTGTGTTTACCCAACGAATGAGCCACGCCGACATCCGCACGAGGCGGTTGTCGACGCGTGGCAATGAGTGTGGGGGCGGGGAGGTCAGATCACGCCGAAGGCGAGCATCGCCTCAGCGACTCTTCTAAACCCTACGATATTGGCGCCTAGCGCATAGTTGCCAGGATGACCGAACTCCTCGGCGGCGGCGAAGCAATCGTTGTGCACCCGGCGCATGATCTCCTGCAGCCTGCGCTCGGTGTACTCAAACGTCCAAGCATCGCGGCTCGCATTTTGCTGCATCTCGAGCGCCGAGGTTGCGACGCCACCGGCATTGGCGGCCTTGCCGGGTCCGAAGGCGACTTTCGCCTCGTGCAGGAGGCGTATGGCAGCGGGTGTGGTGGGCATGTTGGCTCCTTCCGCCACCAATTTGCACCCGTTGGCGATCAACGTCCGCGCATGCTCGGCGTCGAGCTCGTTTTGGGTGGCGCATGGAAGAGCGACGTCGCACGGGATGTTCCACAGCTCTTTCGGCTGCAGACACTTGGCGGACGGATGAAACTGCAGATAGTCGCGCAAGCGCCTTCTCTCTACCTCTTTGAGCTGCTTGAGGGTCTCTAGATCGAGCCCCTCCTTATGATAGATCGCGGCATCGGAATCCGAGCACGCCACGACCTTCGCGCCGAGCATCTGCAGCTTCTGGATCGCGTAGAGGGCAACATTGCCCGAGCCAGAGACGACGCAGGTCTTACCTTCGAGCGTCTCGCCCCGTACCCGCAGCATCTCCTCGACGAAGTACACCAAGCCGTACCCGGTGGCTTCGCGGCGTACGAGTGAGCCGCCCCAGTGCGGGCTCTTGCCGGTCAAGACGCCGGATTCGTACCGATTCGTGATGCGCTTGTACTGTCCGAACAGGTATCCCAGCTCGCGGGTGCCGACGCCGATATCGCCGGCCGGCACGTCCGTGTACTCGCCCAGGTGGCGGTAGAGCTCGGTCATGAAGCTTTGGCAGAACCGCATGACCTCCGCGTCCGACTTGCCCTTCGGATCGAAGTCAGCGCCACCCTTCGCGCCTCCGATGGGCATTCCGGTCAGCGCATTCTTGAACACCTGCTCGAAACCGAGGAATTTGACGATTCCGAGATAGACCGTCGGATGAAAACGCAAGCCGCCCTTGTAGGGGCCCAAGGCACTGTTGAACCCGACGCGAAAGCCGCGGTTGATGTGGACTTCCCCGCGATCGTCCTGCCACGGGACTCTGAAGATGATCTGCCGCTCGGGCTCACAGATCCGTTCGATGATCTTGTGCTCGGCGTACTGCGGATACTTGCGAAGTACGGGCTCCAAGGACTCCACGACTTCGCGAACGGCCTGGTGAAACTCCACCTCGCCACGGTTGCGGCGAATGACATCTTCGATGATCTGCTCGATGCGAGCTCGAATATCTGGCACGGTAAGCCACCCAATGAAAAACAAGAACCCAAGGTTTGCCGCATCGAGCGCTCGGCACCCCTGCAAAGCGTCGCGATCGATGATCGACGGAAGAGGGAAGTCAGACACCCACGCGCGAGCCCACGAGTGGGCAACTCCTCATTCTAGTGGCATGGCGAGCGAGGCTCGCGACCCTAACCCCGGGGCGCAAGTTTAACTACTGCGCCCGCACTCATACAGCCCGAATGAGGGGTTGAGCCCAATGCGGACGGCGAATCAAGCCGAGTGTCGATCGACAGGGCGCCGCAGGATAAAAATCTGCGTGCGCGAGTCAAGAAGCACGCTCTTGCAAATTGGGGTCTTTGGGCTATAAGGCGGCCATGGCTCTCGTGGGAATGCAGGCGCTGAACTCGAAGGATGATGCTCGTTGCCGTCGCGCAGTGTCTGTGCGCCGCGCGCCGCCAATCTTGACCGCCTTTCTCTTCTTCGCCCGGCCCGCTGGCCTGTGAGCGCAGCGGACCGGGGCTCCTGACCTAGGGTGGCGTGGCGTCCGCCCGAGTACGGACCATTGCAGGAGAAGAGTGCGATGTATCCCAGATTTCCCATTCAATGCGAGTGCTCATATCGCCGCGAGCGCTTCAATCTCGCCTTCGCCAGGAAGGCGATGGAAGTGCTTCAGCCTGGCAAGGATCTTGCGCTCGAGCCTTCGCCGCGCGGGCTGACCATGCTCGCCGAGACCGAGATGGCGCTCGAGCGGCCGATTGCGATCTTGCGTGACATCTATGGATCGGAGGTGCGCGTCGGCCCGCCCACCGTGCGCTACCACCATGGCGAGCAGATCGAAGAGCCTTACATGGGACTGCGGATTCGCTGTGCGCCTCAACATTTCGAAGGGCTGCGAGCGGACCTGCTGCGGCGTGCGGCGACACTGCAGGATGCGGAGCTCACGCGTGTGTGCGGCGTCTTGCGTGCCACGGCGCCGCTTGCGGCACTGGTGGGCTACCCGGCGTACGTGCGATCGGTCACGGGCGGCACCGCGCAGCTGGTCATGTGGCTGAGTCACTACCAGCCCATCAGCGGACCACCGAACGACGCCGCGTAGTGTTCGCTCAGCCGCCGAACAGGCCGGCTGCCTTCTCCTGAATGGCGATGACGGCTGGGTGCTTGACCTTGCGCTCGGTCGAGATCGCATAGAACTGCGCCCGCACGTTGCCGGCTGTCCCGAGCACGACCAGCCCCGACTCTTCGCGGAACTGCTCCGCCAGCACCTCGGGCACCGGCGCCACACCGCGCCCATGGCGCGCGAACTCCCTCAGCAACGCGTAATCCTCGAACTCTCCGACGACGAACGGGCGCACACCGTGCTTGTCCAGCCATTGGTCCAGCGCGCTGCGGATCGCCGTGTCGTCCGTCGGCAGGAGCATGGGCACCCCGTCGAGCGACTTAGGAAATGCACCTTGCAGCTTGCTCGCGAGCGCTGGCGTAGCCATCCACGCCTCCGCGCAACTACCGAGTAGGTGATTGTGGGACCGTATGTTCAGGCTCGGCGTGGCTGGCGCGTCAGAGATGACGACATCGAGCTCGTGCACCTGGAGCAACGCCAGGAGGTGCGGCAGAGTGCCTTCTCTGCACACGAGCTGCACCGGATGGTTGAGCGACAGAACACCTTCCAGGAGACGGCGCGCGATTTCCTTGGGCACCACGTCGTCGACCCCTACAGCGAGTCGCAGGGGGCGATGGGTGGGGCGCTGCGCGAGCGCGTTCAACAGGTCGCTGCCCAGTCCGAAGATTTCCTCCGCGTACGTGAAGACGAGCCGTCCGGTCTCCGTCGGCACGAGTCGCCGGCCCGACTTCGTCAAGAGCTTCTCACCGATGCGCTCTTCGAATGTGCGCAGCTGCGCGCTCACGGTCGGCGCGGAGAGTCGCAGCTCCTCGCAGGCCTGTCTGAGACTGCCGGTTCGTACGACTGCCCAGAAATAGAGGAGGTGCTGATAATTCAGGCGTGGAATGCGGAGCGCCATGTTTTATAGAAACTAACTATAGAAAAGAATAATTCTAATGGATCTAAGCTCAGGTCTCGAGTAGAAAGGGCTGGCCGGAATAGAACGGCGTAGTTCGAGGATTGCGAAACGATGGGCCGGGACGGTCAATCATGCAGTAGCCGGCGGACCACGCAGACCCACGATGCTTCGGAACCTCCGGGAACGCGACCCGCCCCAATCATCCTTTGCGCCACCGATCTGACGGCGCGTTCTGATCCCGCCATACAACGAGCCTCCCTGCTGGCCCGCCAGCTCAACGCCAAGCTCCTTCTCGTTCACTCCGTACAAGGTGCCAATTCGCAACGTGCCGCGCGGGTGAAAATTGCCCGCGCTCAGGCCCGGCTGCTCACTCTGGCGGAGCAGATTGCAAAGGGTGGTGTCGCTACCGAGGTCTGCGTCCTCAGCGAGCCCCCGCTTCAGGCCATTCAGCAGGTCGCCAAAGTGTGGGCCGCCGATCTCATCGTCATGGCGCGTCCGCGCGAGCGCGCCCTCGACGTGCTTCTGGGCAGCACCGCCGAGCGCGTGATCCGCGCGACCAATCGTCCCGTTCTCGTCGTGAACAACGGCACCGCCACGCCGTATCGCAACGTTGTGTTGGCGACCGACTTGTCGAAAACCTCGTTGCATGTCGCGCGGACGATCGCCGGAATGGGTGTGCTCGAAACCGCCTATACCTGGATCGTTCACGCGTTCCGACCGTCGTACTTCGGCTCGAGCTCGGGTTGCGCGCAGAACGGAACGGAGCCAATCCCTACGCACCGCCGGCAGTGGCAGCGCATGCGCAGCCAACAGCTGCTGCAGCAGTTACAACAGGAAGGCGTCGATCTGGCGAAAGTCGAGCTGATCGTCGAGGCGTGCCGACCGTTCGATGCCATCACACGAGCCCTGCAACGGGTGCAATCCGATTTACTGGTGATCGGCACGAGTCGCTGGTTCATGCTCAAGCGGCTCCTGCGCGGCAGTGTGGCCGACGAAGTGCTGCGTCGGGTGGACTGTGACGTGCTTGCGATCTCGCCGTCGGCGGACGAGTTGCCCATTGCCCATGCGGCACAGCGACCGATGCTCGCGCTGCCCACCGGGCAGGGTCGGCTCGACCCGGCTCACGGATGGCCTACGGTGCACTGTCGTGACGTGCAGCAGTCCGCCCCGCGAGGCTGAGGAAGGGCAGGAAACTCTCGCGAGCTCGGCACCTGCGCTTAGAGCTTCCAAAGCATCGCGTTGCCGCTGCAGCAGCGATTGAGATGGATGATCATCCGTTCGCTGCCTGTCGCTCGACGGCGATTCGTTGAAACTCCCGTCCGGCGCGCATGGCGGGCACGATACCCGTTCGCACGACGAAATCCCCGAAACGCTCCTGCGCCAGCCGTTCGCTGGCATAGCGTTTCAACAAGCTCCTCAACGCCTCCAAGATGCGGCCCTCGTCAGTGTTCTCGAGATAGAGGCAGTTCAAACGATCGCCGTTTGCGCTCGCACCCAAGTACAGGTTGTACTTGCCAGGCGCCTTGCCCACGAGCGCGATCTCGGCAAGGTAGGGGCGCGAACAACCGTTCGGGCAGCCGCTCATCCGCAACGTGATCGGCGTCTCCTGCAAGCCGAGCGCCGCGATCGTCTCCTCCAGCTTGGTGACGAGCGAGGGGAGGTAGCGCTCGCTCTCCGCCATCGCCAGGCCACATGTCGGCAGCGCGACGCATGCCATCGCGTGCCGTCGCAAAGTGCTCGCCTGTTGTGCGTTTTCGATCCCATGCGCAACTAGCAGTGCCTCGATCTGCGCGCGCTGAGCCGGGGCGACACCCGCAATCGTGAGATTCTGATTCGTCGTCAGCGCGAACAGCCCCGTGTGGACTTGCGCGATTTCCCGCAGACCGCTCATGAGCGTCTTGCCGGGCCGATCGCACACGCGACCGTTCTCGATGAACAGCGTGTAGTGCCAGCGCCCATCGGCGCCTTGGTGCCATCCGTAGCGGTCTGCAGAAGTGGTGAAGCGGAAGGGACGAGCAGGCTCAAGAGGGCGGCCCAGACGTCGTGCCAGCTCGTCTGTAAACCACTCGACGCCACGATCCTCGATGGTGTACTTGAAGCGCGCATGCGCCCGGTCTTTGCGATCGCCATAATCTCGCTGAATGCACATCGTGTGCTCCGCGACAGCCACGACATCTTCCGGGCGACAAAAACCCGCCACATCACTCAGGCGCGGGAAAGTCGTCGGGACTTTGTGTGTCATTCCCATGCCGCCGCCGACGAGAACGTTGAAGCCTTCGAGGCGTCCTTCGTTCACGATGGCCACGAAGCCGAGATCGTGCGCGAACACATCCACATCATTCTGCGGTGGAACGGCAAGCGCGATCTTGAACTTGCGCGGCAGGTATGTTCGGCCGTAGAGCGGCTCTTCCTCTGCGTCGCTGGCACGCGCAGGCTGCTCCAGGAAGATCTCTCGATAGGCGCCCGTTCTCGGCAACAGGTGCGCACTGATCTGCCGTGCAAGCGCGCTGACTTGCGCGTGGATCGGCGACAGCAGCGGATTCGAGTTGCAAATGACGTTGCGATTGTCGTCGCCACATGCCGCGATCGTGTCGAGCCCGGCTGCCGCGATGCTCTGCAGGTGTCGTCGCAAGCTCGGCTTGAAGACGCCGTGAAACTGAAACGTCTGCCGGGTCGTCAACCGCAGCTGCCCGTTCGCAGTCTCGCGTGCCGCGGCATCGAGCGCCAGCCACTGCGCTGGCGTGCACACGCCGCCTGGCAGGCGCACGCGGACCATGAACTGAAAATGCGGCTCGAGCTTTGCGCGCCGACGCTCCTCACGAAGATCTCGGTCGTCCTGTTGATAGATACCGAAGAACTTCATGAGCTTCGCGTCGTCCTCCGTCACCGAGCCAGTGATGGGGTCGGCGAGGCTCTGCGCGATCGTGCCACGCAGATACTGGCTGTCGAACTTGAGCCGCTCGTTGTCGTGCAGCTCTCCGAGCGGACGCGAGAGATCGGAAGTGCGTGGTAGCGTCATCTAGTACACATCTCTTTGATAGCGTCGCGCCCGCTGCAGCTCGAGCAGCGCTTCTGCAGCCCGCTCCTGAGAAAGCCCGCCGTGGGTCTCAAGAATCTCGAGTAATGCCGCGTGCACGCAAGGCGCCATGTGTTGCGCGTCTCCGCAGACATAGACATAGGCGCCTTCCTGCAACCAGGCGTAGAGCTCACGTCCGTGCTCTTGCATACGATGCTGCACGTAGATCTTGTGCTCCTGATCGCGTGAGAACGCCACCTCGATTCGCTGCAAAAGACCGCGCTTGCGATAGTCGAGCCATTCGGTCTGGTAGAGGAAATCAGAACGGAAGTGGCGGCCGCCGAAGAACAGCCAATTGCGGCCGCGCGCGCCGACTGCTTCGCGCTCTGCCATGAAGCTGCGAAATGGCGCGATGCCGGTGCCCACACCGATCATGATGATAGGTGCATCGTGATCTGTCGGCAGGCGAAAATTCGGATTGCGGTGCAGATAGACGGGGAGGGTGCCGTCTTCTTCGCGAAGCTCCGCGATTTGCCGTGACGCCAGGCCATAATGAACCACGCCACGCAGCTCGAACTGTACGAGAGCGATCGTGAGGTGTACCTCGTCGGGTGTCGCCTTGGAGCTGGAGGCGATCGAGTACAGCCGCGGCGTCAACGGTCGCAGCAGCCTCACGAATTGCTCAGATGTCATGCCATGCGGAGGATGGGCACGCACTAGATCGACGAGCTGCGTGTCCTCACGCACGAAGGTGCGGGCCTCCTTGGCATCGATGCCGAGCTCACCGAGGTATTTCTCCGCGAACGCAACTGTGATCCGTCCGATGTCGCAGCTCTCCAGTATTTCTCGCAGGGGACGTGTCGCTGTCTCGTGGGCGACAGGCTCCTCGCCGTCGAACGGCAACACCTCGAGCAATGCCCTGACGCGCTCGGGTCCGTTTCGAACCACGATACCGAGCGCGTCGCCCGGCTCGTAGTGAATGCCCGATCCTTCCAGCGAGAGCTCGAGATGTCGCACATCGCGGTCGGAAATCGCTGCCGTGATGCGCTGATTGGTCAACACGTTCGCCAGAAAGGGGTTCTTGCGCGTATAGGCGTTTGCAACGGGTGCCGGAGATCGCGCTGCCGATACCTGCACCGCAGCTGCATGCGCGTCGCGCTCGCGCGCGAGATATTCGACGACTGTATCGATCCATGCTTGCGCAGGTGCCGAGAAATCGACGTCGCAATCGACACGCGGGTGCAGGCGCTCTGCGCCGAGCGCAGCAAGACGAACATCGAACTGGCGGCCGGTCTCGCAGAATTTCTCGTAGCTGGAGTCGCCGAGTGCGAGAACGGCGTACTTCAGATGGTTGAGCGCGGGCGCCTTGCGACTGTGCAGGAGCTCATACAAAGGTGCGGCTCGATCCGGCGGCTCACCTTCGCCATGCGTGCTCACCACCACCAGCAGGCGAGTCGCCTCCTGCAAGTGACTCTTGCGGCAGTCGAGCATATCGAGCACGACGTTGGGCACGCCGCGCGCGGACAGGGCCGCGCCGAGCTGCTTGGCAAGCCGTTCGCAGTTGCCGCTTTGCGAGCCGTAGAGCACTGTCACGGGCTGGCCTGCCTCGGCGGGGGCGGCGCGGGGTTGCGGCACGGAGGCAACCGAGCCGGCAAGAAAGCCGCTCACCCACAGTCGCTGCGCCGGCGTCAGCTGTTCCACGAGCTGCCGCAGGGCGCGAGTGACCTGGGGGTCGAACGGCGCCGCTGACCACGGATCGGCCGGCGCCGTGACCTGCGCTTGCGCGGACGAGAGGCTCATCCGGATCGTGCTATAGCAGGCCCTGGGTTCTCACGATGACAATTTCACCGTCCTCAAATACGGACGTTGCTCGTTCCATCCTTGCGGGAAGAGCTCGCGGGCTTCTTCGTTCGTGACCGACGGCGCAATGATCACCTCCTCGCCAGGCCGCCAATTCACAGGCGTGGCGACCTTGTACTGATCCGTCAACTGCAAGGAGTCGATCACGCGCAAGATCTCGTCGAAGTTGCGCCCAGTGCTCGCGGGATAAGTGATCATGGCGCGGATCGTTTTCGCTGGATCGATGAAGAACACCGAGCGCACGGTCAGGGTCGTGCTCGCCTTGGGATGCAGCATCCCATAGAGCGTGGCCACCTTGCGGTCGGCATCGCCGATCAAGGGAAACCGGGGACGTGCCCCCTGGGTGGCCTCGATATCGTCCGACCACCGTTCGTGGTCCGCCACAGAGTCGACCGACAGGCCGATGACCTTCACGTTGCGCTTCTCGAACTCGGGGCGCAGCTTCTCGGTATAGCCGAGCTCCGTCGTGCAGACGGGGGTGAAGTCCTTCGGATGTGAGAACAGCACACCCCACGAATCCCCGAGCCATTCGTGGAAACGAATACGTCCGATCGTGGTGTCGGCTTCGAAATCCGGAGCCGTATCGCCAATCTGCAGTGCCATTGCCATCTCCTGCTTGCTACTGTCCTAGGAACGTTGTGCACAGTAACACCTCACAACGTGATACAAAATTAGACTCAGCTTTGACGTTATGCCTTTTCGGAATACAGTGGGCGCCGCCCTGGGGACGGACAACGACGCATGACAACTGGACCGCGGATCACCAAGAAGCAGTACGAAATTCTCGCGAACTTCCGCTACGAGCTGCGACGCTTCTTACGCTACAGCGAGCAGATCAGCCGCAAGCACGGTGTCACACCACTGCAGTATCAGCTCTTGCTGCAGATCAAGGGCTTTCCGGGGCGCGAGCGAGCCTCGGTCAGCGAGCTCGCCGAGCGGTTGCAGGCGAAACACCATGGTGTCGTCTCCTTGGTCACGCGGTGTGAGGCCCTTGGGCTCGTGCGGCGGCGCGTCGATGACAGCGACCGGCGGCGCGTGATGGTGGAGTTGACCGAGAAAGGCGAGAAGCGTCTCGAGCGGCTCGCTGAGCTGCACCGGCAGGAGCTGTTGACGCTGCAAGAGCGGTTCTTCGTGCCGAGGCGTCGTGATCTGCTCCCGGGGCGGTCCTGATCGCTGTGCCAGGCGCGCAGCCGCCACGATCACGGTGCAGTAGCGAGCTCCGAGCTCTGCAAAGAACGTTTAGTTTTGCCTACGCAGCTCGTCGTCGCAGTGCCGTTGTGTATCATGCCGGCGGTTGAACGATGGCTGGTCATGTCTCGGAGTGAAAGAGACATCCAACTGCAGGAGGGATAGCCATGCGCTGCTGGTTATCGGATCGCGTTTCGCCCTGGCTGGCACGAGCGCTGACATGGCCGCTTGCGCTCGTCTTGTGCGCCTGCGGCAACGGCGTCGAGCCCGCGGAGACGCAGGCCACGCCGACGTCGGGAGCGATTGCATTCGTCGGCGTCAACGTCGTGCCCATGGATCGTGAGATCGTGCTCGCGGAGCACACCGTCGTGGTACGAGACGGCCGCATCGTCGAGGTGGGCCCCACAGCAGAGGTGCAGATCCCCTCAGATGCCGAGCTGATCGAGGCGCGCGGGCACTGGTTGATGCCTGGGCTGACCGAGATGCATGGGCACGTGCCCGGCGACGACGATCCGACTTTCACGGAAGACGTCTTGTTCTTGTATGTCTCCAACGGCGTGACAACCGTGCGCAACATGGCGGGGCATCCGTACCACTTGAGGTTGCGGGAGCGTATCGCGGCAGGCGAGGTGGTCGGCCCGACGCTGTACGCGGCGAGCCCATGGCTCACCGCTGAGCAGGCCGGCACACCCGCAGCCGCTGACCGCATCGTGCGCGAG
Organism: Gammaproteobacteria bacterium; assembly: GCA_017577615.1. GTDB lineage: Bacteria > Pseudomonadota > Gammaproteobacteria > Steroidobacterales > Steroidobacteraceae > Steroidobacter. Next base: position 402,226 of record PKRE01000002.1, read on the forward strand.
TATCACGCGGCAGGGTTCGATCTCATCAAGCTCGGCAGCATACCTCGTGACGCCTACGTGCAATTGGCGCAAACCGCGCATGCGATCGGCATGCCCTTCGGCGGGCATATTCCAGAGTCGGTCGGGCTCATCGGCGCCTTGGAAGCACGACAGACTTCCATCGACCACTTCGATCGCTATGCAGAATTCTTGGTGCGCGAGGGTGCCAGCATCGAAAGCCGCGACCTGCGCATTTTCGGCAGTGGCCTGGCGGATCTGCTCGATGAGGGGCGTATCCCTGAAGCTGTAGAGCGCACGCTGAAAGCAGGCACGTGGAACGTGCCTACGCTCAGCCTCGTCGAGCACCTGGCCTCGCCCGAGCCAGCCGAGCGCATGATCGAATGGCCTGAGATGCGTTACGTGCCCAAGTCCCTGCGCGAGCGGTGGGCAGCGTACAAGCGCGAGGTCGTGGCGCGTGACAGCTTCCGGCCCGCTGCGGCACAACGGCTCGTCGAGATCCGCCGTAAGTTGCTCAAGGCGCTGCACGATGCTGGCGCGCCGATCGCGCTTGGCTCGGATGCGCCTCAATACTTCAACGTGCCCGGTTTCTCGATTCACCGCGAGATGCAGATGATGGTCGAAGCGGGCTTGACGCCTTATCAGGTTCTCGAAACCGGCACGGCCGCACCGGCGCGGTACTTCGGTGCGCCCGAAGAGTTCGGCACGATCGCAAAGGGCCGTCGCGCAGATCTGATCTTGCTGCAGGCCAACCCGTTGGAGAACATCGCCAACGTCCGCAAACGCGTTGGCGTGATGATTCGTGGACAGTGGTGGCCCGAAGAGCGCATCCAGGCACGTTTGGAGCAGATCGCGCAGCGCGTCGCCACCATGGAATCCGGAGCTGCAGAATGAGACGTTTCACTCGACGTGCGCTGATCGCTGGGTCATTGAGCGCAAGCCTCGTGTCGCCGTCTTTGGCGCGATCCATCGAAGGATGCGGGGAGCAACCGAACACCGCGCCGGCTCTGCAACCCCCGTTGCTGCTGACAGACTGGGCGTGGCTGGGACGATATCGCGAGGAGAATGCCAAGCTCATCGCCAGCGGTGCGAAAGTCAATGCCGTATTTCTCGGCGATTCGATCACTGAAGGATGGGTGCAAGCGGATCCGGATTTCTTTGCGAAGGGCAACGTCGGCCGCGGGATCAGCGGGCAGACAACACCACAGCTACTGGTCCGGATGCACGCGGACGTCATCGCCTTGAAGCCTCGCGTCGTGCACATCCTCGCCGGCACGAATGACATCGCGCAGAACACCGGTCCGATGCGACCCGAAGACACTCACAACAACATCATGGCGATGTGTGAGATCGCTCGCGCTCACGGGCTGCACATCGTGCTGGGGTCGGTGCCGCCCGCATCGAAGTACTGGTGGCGTCCAGAAATACGACCGAAGGACGCGGCCCTTGCGTTGAATGCATGGATTCGTGACTACGCCAAGAAGATTGGTGCAGCCTTCGCCGACTACGCAACCGCGTTGACGGATGAGAACGGCCGCGTGAAGCCGAGCCTCGCACAAGACGAGGTTCATCCTACGCCGCAAGGCTATGCCGTGATGCGCAGGATCGCCGAGAAGGCGCTGGGCATCTAAGCAAGGGCAAAACGGACAACAACCCCGGAGGGAGCCTATTTCGTCGGCACTGGCACAAACACCTGTGCACCGCCGCGTTCGATCAGCAGTGCCACCGTCTTGGGCGCATCCTGGACGATCTTGCGCAGCTGCTCTATCGATTGCACGGTTACGCCGTTGACGCCGACGATGATGTCGCCGGGTTGAACACCTGCTTCGGCGGCTGGGCTGGTAACGCGTTCGACGAGGATCGCGCCATCGGTGTTGAGCTCTTTCTTTTCCTCCTCCGTGAGCGGTCGCACTGCGAGCCCGAGCTTTGCTTCCTCACGTTGTGCTTGCGGCATCGTCGCTGCGCGTTGCTCCGAGGTGTCCTGCATTTGCTCGACGGTTACCTGAAGCTCGCGCTCTTTTCGCTCGCGCCAGACGCTGAGCACCGCTTGTGTGCCAGGCTTGAGCTTGGCCACGGCGACGGCGAGCTCGTTCGCTCGTTCGATCGGCTGATCGTTGATCTGCAGAATCACATCACCTGCTTTCAAGCCCGCTTTGGCTGCCGGGCCTTGCGGCTCGACCGAGCTCACCAGCGCACCGCGTGGCTTGTCGAGCCCGAATACTTCGGCCAGCTGGGCGTTCACATCTTGGATCGTCACGCCGATGCGCCCACGCACCACGCGTCCTGTTTCGATGAGCTGTTTGCGCACATCCATGGCCACATCGATTGGGATGGCGAACGAGAGCCCCATGTAGCCACCCGTGCGGCTGAAGATCATCGAATTGATACCGACGACCTCGCCATTCATGTTGAACAGAGGGCCACCTGAGTTGCCCGGGTTGACCGCGACGTCGGTTTGGATGAACGGCACGTAGCTGTCGCCGCCCAACGCGCGCGAGGTTGCGCTCACGATTCCCGCCGTGGCGCTGTTCTCGAGTCCGAACGGAGCACCGATCGCAAGCACCCATTGTCCCGGCTCCAATGTGTCCGCATTCCCGATTTTCACCGTAGGCAAGTTGCGTGCTTCGATCTTGATCACGGCCACATCAGTGCCGCGATCGGTACCAATGACCTTGGCGTCGAATTCACGCCTATCTGTCAAGCGCACTGTGACGACGTCCGCGTTCTCAACCACATGCGCATTGGTCAAGATGTAGCCGTCTTCGGAAACGATGAATCCCGATCCTGCTCCTCGTACGGGCGCTGGACTCGGTTCTCCAAACTGCTCCGGGTTGGGAATGCCGAAGCGACGAAAGAACTCGAGCAGCGGATCTTCCGCTGCGCCACCCGAAGACAGTCTCGAACGGGCGGATTGACGTACCTCCACGAACACCACCGCATCGCCGTACTCACGGACCAGTGGCACGAAATCTGGCAATGCGACTGAGCCCCTCGATGGCTCTTGGGTTGAGTCAGGACGAACGCCAGCTCTATCCTGAGCTTGTTGAGCATGTCCGTCTTGTGAGCAGGCACCGAGAGCGAGCAGAAGGCAGAGAGTCCATAGCACGTGCAGCGGGCGCTGGCGGATCATGGTAGTCGTTGCTCCGTGCGTTCAGTACAGTCTCGCTTCGACAGCTGCAACGGCATCGACCGCTCGAAGTTCCGCAGAGCGTGTACGTCCGATGCACGTGGACGACATCGATGTCGTGACCTGGGACTCGTGACTCATCGAGGACTGCCGGTGGCGAGGCGGCGAGACAGACTGGGCACAGCCACCGGCAGCGGAGCAGTGGGCTTAGAAGCCGAGGCTGAGCACCGCGAGGAGGAGGGTGGTTGAATGCGGCCGATGATGTCCGAGCGTCGCCTACCAACGCTCGCTGAAGGGGCGCACCTCGACCTCGAAGCTCCATGCTCGGCGGTTCTGGTGCACGACGAACCACGCCGTTTCCGCAAGCCCCGCAGGATCGACGAAGAAATCATCGTCTTTGTCGGGCATTGCCTCGCGCGTCCGAGGCATATCGACTACACCGTCCACGATCAAAAGTGCCACGTGGATACCAAGCGGCCAGAGTGATCGAGCCATCGACTGTGCCAGGCTGCGCTGGGCAGCTTTCGCCGGCGCAAATGCGGCCGTGTGAGAACTGCCACGAAGCGACGCGGTGGCTCCAGTGAAGATGATTGCACCGGATCCTCGCGCCTTCATACCTGGTATGACCTCTTGTGCGCAGAGCAACGCACCGTAGGCATTGACACGCCAGGCGGCCTCGAAATCCGCGGGCGTGATTTCCTCGACGGACTTGAAGACACCGGAACCCGCATTGAAGAGCAGGACGTCGACAGGGCCGAGATCAACCTCAATGGCCCCGAAGGCCATGCTTACCGAATCCGGATCGCCGACGTCGCAGGCGTAAGCTTTACCTCCGATCTCCTCTGCCAGCCCCTCGATCTGTGACACGTTGCGCGCAAGCAGTGCTACGGCATACCCGCCTTCGGCAAAGCGCTTGGCCAAGGCCGTGCCATTGCCTGGCCCGACGCCTGCTACCACGGCAACACGCTTGCGCTCGCTCATTGTGGTCTCCGCTCTGGACTGAGGCCTTGCGTAACCGGCGCAAGTGCTCCTGTCTGGATTGCATCACATGGGCATCGTTGCTGCCATCCGCACGATTACAGTCTTTCGCGTACACAGCGACTAACCCGTGTGTGCGCCGTGCAAGATCAACGGCACGAGCTCCGTGCTTTCAACGAGCAGACGAGCGCCTTCGAGACTGAGGTGCACCTCGTCGCTGTACAGGAGCGGCTTTCCTGGTGGCTGCTGCGAACATACGCCGTCCGTGCAGAGCGCGTCGAACACATCGACAAATACCACGTCAGGGAACTCGTACTGCAACCTATCGACAACGCGGTTGTAAGGGGCCATTTCTTGTTCCACCTGGTCCCGACTGCGCTGCGGTGCGCAGCGTGTTGTCGGCAAGCGCACTGCGCGCAAGAAGCACGCGGGTGCCGTATCGAATGCCGGTATTTCCCTCAGGTAGATCACGCGAGAGAAGGGCAGCAGCTCTCGAATCAGAGTTCGCACGCCGTGCTCGAACACTGTTTCCTTCGATTCCTCGGCATCTGCGCCGTTGCGCACGATCCGCACATCGGCTCCGGTCAGCAACGTTGTGCCACTGCCGACAATCACGACGACTTTGGGCTTCACCCGCCGCGCATAGTCGACGAACATCCGCCATACCGGCTCGCAGTCCTGCTCGTTCAAGTCATACCCAGTGAAACGTATGTCGAGCACGGCTGGACAGCCACCGCGAGCGAGCAGCATGGCCGGGTGCTCGGCGGAAAGAAAGGAAACTGCTGCCTCGTATACAGTGTGAGCGGTCGAATCGCCCATGAATAGAATCGAAGGCTCGCGCGGACTAGCTGTGCGGCAATAGTTGATCCTCTTGTCGTGGTTCACGCGTGCCATACACACTGGGTCCGTCGATGGTGCGGTGCCCAGCGCCAGCACGCTGTTGTCGAAGCGCGTGGTCACACCTTGTGCAGCGTAGACTGCCAGGCCAGCGATGCCTGCCACACCTGCGGCTGCGACCAAGCCCAGATTCACCTTCAAGGCTTTGCGCCGGCGGATCTTGACTTCGATGAAGTGATAGGTCAGCCCAGCCAATACAACGCTCAACGCAAGCGCTGTGCATCTCACGACAGGCGGAGGAGCCCCAGCATGCACGATGTTGGCAAACGACAAGAGCGGCCAATGCCAAAGGTACAGCGCGTAGCTGATCAGCCCTGTCCAAACCATCGTACGAGAGCCGAGCACTCGCGTTTGAAACCACTCCGACTCGGGCGAGATGATGACCAGGAGCGCTCCGACGACCGGCAACATCGCAACCAAACCGGGGAAGGGCGTGTCGCTGTCGAGCAGCACCACAGAGGCGATGATCATGATCACTCCGACGATCGGTAGATGCGATCGGAAGCGGAACTGCTGCAGACGCTGCAGCCTGCTCGTGACGGAAGGCGCCAAGTCGTGCCGTTCTTTGAGCAGCCCAAGGAGACAACCCGCTCCGAGCTCCCAGAATCGCGTGAACGGGGAGTAGAAATTGGCAATAGGCGCCACGCCAGACAACGCCACGCTCAAGACGAATGAGCCGACGACGAGCGAGACGCTCACAGCGATCAGCGATCGCGGGTGCTTCCACAGTGAGACCAGCACCGCAGGCCAGAGTAAGTAGAACTGCTCCTCGATTCCCAGAGACCACAAATGCAGCAGCGGTTTGAATTCTGCTGCCGTATCGAAGTAACCGCTCTCGCGCCAATAGGCGAAGTTGGCTGCGAATAGGGATGCTGCGGCGACGTGCTTACCGAGCTGCTCGAGCTCGTTCGGTAAAAGCACGAGCCACCCGAGCAACAGCGTCGCGGTGAGCACTAGCACGAGCGCGGGGAACAATCGTCGTACGCGCCGCCAGTAAAAGTCCGCGAACGAGAAACTACCGCGCCTCAATTGCCGCGAGATGATACCGGTGATGAGGAATCCGGAGATGACGAAGAAGACGTCGACACCGACGTAGCCTCCCGTGACGATCTTCGGGAAGGCGTGAAATCCCAGCACGGACAGCACTGCCACGCCCCTCAGCCCGTCGACGGCGGCGCGATACTCGAGCTCGTGTGAATGGTATGGATGCATCCCTGAATCCTCTTCCTTCCATCCGCGCGGCAGCATTCAGAGGAGATCTACGAGGCTGTCACAAGAGCCCGCAGGGCGAGCAGAGGTGACGGTCATTCTTGCGTTTGCTCGTATCACGGAGGGCGAATTGCCGTTGCGAACGTATTGCTGTCCTTGCGGCAAGCAAACCATCATCGGCCTTGCTCGACGTGCCGCCGATTCAAAGTACCCGTTGTTGCGGTCGTTCCGGTAGCAGAATAATGCGGTATGCAGATGTGATCGTTTGCCTGACGCGTGCAAATGCAGCGGTGCGGTGCCTTATCACTCACACGATGCTTGGGCCAGAGAGCATCGGTATCCGCGGCAGACAAATGCTGCCTCCGAGCGGGCTTCTTATGGATGGCCGAAGATCGACGGGAACAGTTAATCGTTGCCATCCTCATCAGCTTCCCTGCATGTGTCGAGCGCGGCTAGTACGCGGCGTCCAAGCCTATCAGCACATAGTGTTCCTTCGTTTGGTGTCCCACGAACGGTGGACCGCCCTTATCTTGGCTCAACAAGTCCACATTCGCCTCAATGATCGCGCGGATGTTACGCATGAAATAGTACGACGCCGAGAAAGTAACAGAGTTGATTGCGATGCCTTCGAAGATCGTTCCGGATTCATCAAAGTCGTCGGCCTCGGCGTAGTTGTAGAGAAGCGAAAAGGCCCATCGCTCGCCATGCAGATAATCGACGCCCGCAAAGCCGCCGAACCATTCATAGTCCTTCCCAGGAAACGTATCCAGGAAATCCTCCCAGCGATTCCAGAGCCCTTGCACGTACCAATGCACGTTGCCTTGAGCGGTTCCGGCCAGATCGATACCTAGAATCTGCTTGTCCGTGTCCCGAGCTCCAAGTTCCTCACCGGTCGCGCCAGCGGCGCTGCGCTGTTTGCCCATCAGCCCGAAAATGCCGACACCCACGGATCCTATTTCGACACCGACGCGGCCAAAGACCGTCTTATCGGCATCGTTGTCGAAGAGCCGATCCGGACGACGAAAACCGGGGCTGTTGATCGGGAAGTTTTGCTCGATCCCATTACCGTTGACGAAGCCGACAGCCACGTCAAGTGGCCCGACACCGCGGTCGAAAAGCAGTCCTCGATCGTACGTCACACCCGCCGCGCGGTAAGCATAGAAGTCCTGAAAGGGAAGCCGGATTTCGCGCGGGAACATCAAGTCGGACACTTGAAACTGCCCAAGCTGCACACCGATGCCGCTACCGAACAGATCGTCGTGCCGAAACCACGCATCCTCGATGAGCGTCTCGCCGTTGCCACCCTTCTCAGCAAAGATGCCGTAGAAGTAGAACGTGATGTGGTCAGACAACGGCGCACTCGAGATCAGCTTGATGAGGTAGGGCGCCTGGAAGTCAAAGTCCGAATCAGCATTGGTGGTGCCCGTCAAGGGATCGAGACTTGCCGCCTCGTCACGTCCTTGGACGAATGCCTGGGCGCGTATGGCGAGAGGAAGCGACTTGGGCAATGCGAGACGCGTGTCCTTGAGATCCAGCATCGTCTCGCGCCATTGCGGCAGCCGAAAGTTCATCGCTGCAAATTCGTCGCCGAAACGATTCAGCCGCGGGAAGGCATCGTGACACGCGACGCAACTGATGTTGTACTGCCGCGCGAACGCGGGCATCCCGAACGCGACGTCGGAGACGAAGCCGAGCAGAATGAGCAGTACGCCGGTACACGTCGGTCGCTGCAGCATGAGAGCTCTCCGCCAACACGTCTCGCCGATGAACGAAACGAGATAAGAGCATACAAGTCCGTATGGTTCCGTAATGGTTCGGAGTTTCTGACTACTTCCGCGGGCTTAAGCACTCCCCGATACGTGCCGCCTTATGCAGAGAGAAGCGTAGAAAGATCGTGTCGCTGCGCTGCAGCCACAGGAGCTTGACATGCTGAATCACCACGTCCTTACCGCGGCGCAGTTCTGCCCAGCGGCCCTGAAGCAGTCGAGATGCCGATGCCAGCCCGGAAGGTAAGTCCCGCGCGCTGGCATTTGACATTCGAGCGGGGTCCAGCGATTCCGTCTGACGCGCTCTTCACATGAAGGTCGAACGCATTTCCGGTGTAGTGCAGACACGAGGACCGCAAGGCCACACCGAGCCACGTCCGGCTCCAGGGCAGTCGTTGCTGCTGACTTATGCCGAAGAAGCAGGTGCGGAGCACATCGCCACATTGAGTAACGGCATGACCTTGCGTCTGACAGGGCTCGGACGCTGGCAGCGCGAGCTCCGTCCCGGCGATGCATTGCGCGTACGTGTGCTCTCCAACGACCCGGTGCTCGAGCTCGAGGTGGAGTCCGGGCCAATTCGTAGCGGAACTCGCGGAGCCATCGACGAGGACGGTCCAGCAGCGATGAGCCGCCATGCAGCCATGCGGATCGATCAAGCGGCGCTGCGGCGAATGACTTGGCTTGCGCCGAACCCGGCCGCGCTCGCCAAATCGTGGCACGATCTCGCGCTCGAGCGTTGGGGGGCACGTGTCGTCCTGGGCCGAGGCAGCCACGAGGCGTACACGACGATGCAAGGACCGCCGCCATTTCGTGAGCCACCCGGTACGCCACAGGGCACCGTGCTCGAGCGCTGGCTATTGCCAGTATATGCCTGGGGTGGCACCCAGATGATGCTTGGGTTGATCTACAGTAAGGATCGCGAACGCAAGGGTCGAGTGGCGCGCGCACGCAGCCCGCTCTTGCGACTGGAGCTGTCGTCACCGACGCTCGGACCGCTCGTGCTGCACGTTCACTGGCTCGCAGGCGGAATCGATTTAACGATCTCAGTCAAGGAACAGCGCGCTGCCAAGGTGGTACGCGAGGCGTTGCCGAACATCGCGCGCACGTTGTTGGACGCCAGCCTCGCACTGGCGGATCTGCGCCTCACTCACGATGACGCGGTGATTGCACGCATCGATGCGGACAAGCTGCGACCGCGCACGATACCCCTTGCGACCCCGCGCTCGTTGCTCCCGTTGTTTCGTGCGCTAGCCGAAACCGCGATTATCCTGGTGCAGCTCGTTCCGTAGGACCGGCGCTGGAGAATGAAGCATCGGCGCGCGATCGTATCCGCAGCCCCAAGCCCCAACCCTGAAAATTACCCAAGCGATCCAATGATGCTGACGTCGCGATGCTCCGGAATCTCGTTGTACGACAGGACGGTGAGGCCTGGTGCGAACAGGCGCGCATAGCGGGCAAGGAGCGGCCGGATTTGCGGCATCACGATCAGCAGTGGCGGCGTGCCCTGCTGCTTCATCTGCTCGCGCACGATTGGCATGTTGACCTGCAGCTGCGACAGCACGTTCGGATCGATCGGATAGTTGTCGAGCGCGACCTTGCCTTGCTGGCTCGCTTGATTCAACGAGTTGAGCAGTATGTTCTCCAGCTCGCCGCTCAGATTGAAGGCCTTCATCTGTGTCGAGTGGCCCACCAGGGATGCAACGATCTCGCGCCGTAACGTGCAGCGCACTTCTGCAGCGAGCAGGATTGGATCCTTCGTCGTCTCGGAAGCCTCCAGCAACGTCGTCGCAATTGGCACGATGTCCTTCAGCGATACGTTCTCGGCAAGCAACAGACGGAACACTTTGAGCATTTGACTGTGCGTGAGCGCTTTCTCGAGCGATGCGGCCAGCTTCGGGGCAAGCACGGCAAGACGCTCCAATAGCGCAGACACGTCCTCGTGCCGTATCAACTCCGGAAGATGCTCGCGCACGAGCTTCGAGACATGCGTGGCGATGACAGTCGCGGCGTCGACCACTTGATAGCCGAGCCCCAGAGCGTTGGCGCGATCATCTGGGGCGATCCACCACACCGGCATCCCATAGGCCGGATCCGTCCCAGGGATCCCGTCGAGATCACCGTAAACCTGCGCGGAGGCAATGGCCATGAGCCGTTCCGGAAAGACCTCCGCAGTCGCAATCGGCGTGCCGCGCAACAGCACCGAATAATGCGAGGGCTTGAGCGATAGGTCGTCCCGTGCTGGGATAGTGGGCAACAACACACCCATCGCTTCACTGAGGGTCTGACGCACGCCCTTCAAACGCTTGTTGAGCGGTGCACCTTGAGTCGGATCGATGAGCGGTGCGAGCTTGTAGCCGACGGCAACCGAGATTGGCTCGACGAACGGCAAGCTGCGCCAGTCGAGCTCGGGCGCTTCCTGCGTGAGCAGCGCGGCTTCCGTCGCCGCCGCTTCTGCTGGCTTCTCCGCCGCTCGGCGATCCATGCGCCAGGCCGCAAAACCCAGCACCGCGCCGAAAGCCAGAAAAGTGAGCCACGGCATGCCTGGGATCAAGCCCAGGACGATCATCATGCCGGCTGCGCCATAGAGCACACCCGGCGATGCGAGCAGCTGCGAGCCGACCTGTTGCTCGAAATCCGCGTTGGATTCGTTGACGCGCGTGACGATGATTGCTGCCGAAGCCGCCAGCAGCAATGCAGGGATCTGCGCGACCAAGCCATCGCCGATCGTCAGCAACCCATAGACCTGAAAGGCCTCGCCGAACGACAAGTCGTGCATCAGCGCGCCGATCGCGACGCCGCCGGTGAGGTTGATCAGCAAGATCAGAATGCAGGCGATGGCGTCGCCGCGCACGAACTTCGAGGCACCGTCCATCGCCCCGTAGAAATCGGCTTCGATCGCCACCTCGCGCCGTCGTGCCAAGGCCTGCTCTTGATTGATGAGACCGGCATTCAAGTCGGCATCGATCGCCATCTGTTTGCCCGGCAGCGCATCGAGCGTGAAGCGCGCAGACACCTCGGAGATGCGCTCGGCGCCCTTGGTGACCACGACGAAGTTGATGATCGTCAGGATCACGAACACGACCAGGCCGACGACGAAATTGCTGCCAATGACGACCTGACCGAAAGCCTCGATGACTTGGCCGGCTGCGTGCGTGCCTTCGTGACCGTGGAGCAGCACGACCCGTGTCGATGCCACGTTGAGCGCAAGTCGCAGCAACGTCGCCCCGAGAATGACCGTCGGGAAGACCGCGAAGTCGAGCGGCCGACGCGTGGTCACGCTCGCGAGCACGACGATGAGCGCCAGCACGATGTTGAACGTGAACAACACGTCCAGCACGCGCGGTGGTAGCGGCAGCACGATCATCGCCAACAACGCGAGCAGGAACAGCGGCGTCGCAATGCGATGGCGCCGTAACTCGATCAGGATGCGAGTGAATGCGTTCATACCAACATCACGTCAAATGCTCGGGCACCGGCAAGTCGACGGGCAGCTCCGGCGGCGAGGGTCTGGCGCCGTTACGAAAGGCCTTGATCTGCAAGACGTAGCTCAAGACACGCGCCACCGCCTGATACAGCGCCGCCGGAATCTGCTGGTTGACTTGGCTGGTGTTGTAGATGGCGCGCGCAAGCGGCGGTGCCGAGACCACTTCCACGTCGTGCAACTTCGCCAGGTGGCGAATATAGAGCGCCATCTCGTCGACGCCTTTGGCCACCACGAATGGCGCTTCGGCGCGCTTCTCGTCGTACTTGAGCGCCACCGCATAATGCTGTGGGTTGACAATCACGACGTCCGCCGTCGGCACCGCCTTACGCAAGCCATGGCGTGCAATCTGAGCCTGCAATTGGCGGATACGCTGGCGGACCTCGGGACGCCCCTCGTTTGTCTTGTGCTCTTCCTTCACCTCGCGCTTGCTCATTCGCTGCTCGCGCAGAAACACGATCGACTGCACGGGCAGGTCGATGATCGCGAACACGATGAACACCGCGCACAGCGCCATCACGCCCTCCAGCATCAGATCCGCGCCGACGATCAGTGCTTCGTTCAACGAGAGCGATTGGATCCGCAGGAACTCCCCGACATTGGACCGTGCCATGTAGTAGAGCACTGCGAGCAAAGCGACGGCTTTCAGAGCGGAGGTCACCGTGTGGATCACATGTTTCATCGAGAAGATGCGCTGGAAGTACTTGAGCGGGTTGATGCGTTCCAGCTTCGGTGCCAGCGGCGCGGCGCTCATCACCCAGCCGCCGGGATACAGGGAGGCGAGTGCGACGATCACCGGCACGGCGAACAACGGCACCGCCATCTTCAGGATCAGCTTCATCGCGGTCGCAAACTGAACGGACCAGATGTTCTCCAACTCTCCCGGGCGGGCGAGGGCAGGGGCGAAGCTCTGCGCGAACAACAGGCGAAACTGCTCTAGAAACCAGGGCATGAGCAGCACCAGCAGCTGCAGACAAACGAAGATGCCGACAGCGGTCGCCCAGTCACGCGAGCGCGCAACGTGTCCCTTCTCGCGCACTTTGCGCAGCTTGTGCGGGGTGGCTTTTTCACTCTTGTCCTCTTGCCGTTCTTCGCTCATACCACACCCGTCTGGCGCATGCCTTGCGACAGCATATCGAGCACGCGATGAACGAGCCGGACATAGTGCTCGGGAATCGTTCGCACGATATAACCGAGCATGAAGAGGCCGAACACGATCACCACCGAGAATCCAAGCGCGAACAAGTTGAACGTCGGAGCGACGCGATTGAGGAAGCCGAACCCGAGCTGCACGACCATGGCGGAGAAGATCACCGGAACGGCAAGCAACAGTGCAGCCGCAAAGACCCACGCCACGTTATAGGCAATACGCTCCAGTGTCAGAAAATCGAGGCCGCCTCCGACGGGCCAGGCTTGAAAGCTCGCGCCGAGAACGCTGGCGAGCACGACATGCCCATCGATGGCAAAGAACACATAGATGCACAAGACGTAGAGCAGAGCCGATACGACATCAGAGGAAGCGCCAGTGATCGGGTCGTTCATCACCGCCATAGCGAGGCCCATCTGCGAGGAGATGACGAAGCCGAGCACCATCACGATCGCCATCGTCAGATGAAAGGCAAGACCGATCGCCAGACCGATCAAGGCTTGCTCGGCTGTCAGCACGACTGCATGCAGGGAGAACGGCTCGATGGCGATCGTCGGTGCTGCAACGGGCAGCAAGACGATAGCCAGCACGAGCGACAGCAGAACCCGTACGCTGACGGGCAAGAGGTGCTCACCCAGCAGCGGCGCGGCACTGAACATCGCCAAGACGCGACAGAACGGCCACCAGAGTGCCGTGAGCAGCGAGGGCAGCTTACTGAGCACGAGTTCCATGGTGGCCCGTCCTGCAGTTCAGCCGACGAGGGTTGGCGCTCGCCGAAAGACCTCCACGCAAAAGTCCATCAGCGCATTGAACAGCCAGTGACCGGCGAGGGCGATGGCGAGCAATGTGACCAGCAGCCGCGGCAAGAAGCTCAGCGTCTGCTCGTTGATCTGAGTGGCCGCTTGAAAGATACCCATCAGCAGGCCGACGATCATGCCGGGAGCGATGAGCACCGCCACAATCAACATGATCAGTTTGAGGGCGTGGCTGATCAGATCGACGGCAACGTCCGCGGTCATTCCTGCACCCGATCAGTTGAACTGCTGCACGCTGGTCACCAGCGTATGGACCGTGAGCGTCCAGCCGTCGACGAGCACGAACAGCAGCAGCTTGAAAGGCAAGGAGATGACGAGCGGCGACAGCATCATCATGCCCATCGCCATCAAGACGGACGATACGATGAGATCGATCACCAGGAACGGAATGAACAGCATGCAACCGATCTGGAATGCGGTCTTCAGCTCGCTCAGCACGAACGCTGCGAGCTTGACGAGGAACGCGTGATCGTTCGGATCGTCGACCGGTCCTTCGCCAGCCAGTTGCGAGATCTGCTGCAAGGAGCTCTTGTGGGTCTGCGCCAGCATGAAGCGCGAGATTGGCTCCTCGGCGATCGCCAGCGCTTCCTGCAGCGTAATCTGCTCCTGATCGTACGGCACGATCGCCTCGTTCCAGATGTGCTCGCCGATCGGGCGCATGACCAGTAAGGTCAGAATGAGCGCGACACCCGTGACGATCCGGTTGGGCACGCCCTGCTGCAAGCCGAGTGCTTGTCTGAGCAGCACGAGGATGATCACGAAGCGCGTGAAGCTCGTCATCATGAGCACCATCACGGGCAGCAGCCCGAGCAGGGTCATGATGATGAGCACCTGCATCTTGACGGTGAACTCGGTCCTGTTCCCGTCGTCGGTGGCGCCGATGATCGTGATCGGCTGAGCGGCCGCCGTATCCGGCAGCAGCGACAGCGTCACGGCACAGAACGCGGCGACAGCCAGCAGCGCGTAGGGGAATGCTCTGCGGTTGATGCAGGCAACCAGGCTCATGTCAAAGAACCCAGTTCCAAATCACTCAGCTCGAGCACACGCAAACCGTACTTCTCACCGCTTACGACCACTTCGGCGCGACCAATCGGTGTGCCGTTGACCTTGATAATCAAGGGTTCACCAGCCAGCGTATCGAGCTCGATCACGCTGTTGGGCTCGATGGTCGCGAGCTCCTGCAACGAGATGCGCGCCGAGCCCACTTCCAACGTCAAGGTCACCGGGATCTTGCGCATCATCTGCGTGAAGTCGCGGCGCGGCCGGCTGCGCGGAGGTGGCGTCTCTTCCGCTTCGTCGAACTCGTCCGGCAGCTCGTTGGGCAGATCGTCCTGGTGCTGAGCTTCAGAGGTGTTCATGATCACTCCACATCTTCGAAGCAGGTGAGGCACAGCTTGCCTTTGTGCTCGGCAACGCTGGCAGTAAACAGGTGCGAGTCGCCGATGAGGACATCGGCAGATGCGACTGTCACAGGAATGACATCGCCGACGCGTAGATCGAGCAGCGTGCCCAAATCGATCTGTTTCTCGATCAAACGGGCATTCAATGTGAGCCGCAGCCGCGACGGCAGCGGTTGCGTGTCCGTACGAACGATGCCTTCCCGGCGTTCGCGTCTTGGCGCCAGCGCACGCATGAGCCGCCCGATCCACTCCTCGTCGAAGCGGAAACGGAGCGTCCCTTCAAGACCGTACACTTGCTCGGTCACTGCAACGGATAGAGTCCAAGCACCGTCGCCGATCGCCGTCGCGCTTGGCGTGAACTCTTGCGGCTGGCCAACCGCGCTCGCATCGCTCTGTAGACCTTCGATGGCAGCTGCCGCCGCAGCGACGAGCTGGCGCCCGAGTCGGCTCGCCAGGCGCTGCTCGGTCGCCGTCTCGCGCTCGTTCCACTCGTTGATATCGCTCGGCACCTTCATCTCGCTCGGCGACACACCATAGCGATACGCCAAGATGCACAGGAGGACCTTGCGATCTGTGCAGAAAGCGATGCTCCCGGCGTCCGAGCGGAAGTTAAGCCAGCGATGCGAGGATGCCGGCACATCTTGCTCGAATCTGAGCGCGCCGATCTCGAATTGAGCTCGGTAGCGCCGGTTGAACCAAGCCTGAAAGAGATCGATGAGATCCTTGCGGAAACGCTCGGTGTACTTGTCGAGCAGATGTACTGGACGTCCCAGTGTGCGCGGATCGAGAACCTGATAGGTGCGCGCGGCCTTGCGTGACGAAAGTGCGACCGTCTCCATGTGCAATGCTGCTCATATGAAAGTCTCCACGCGCTGTGTATCGGGGAGGCGCGCAAAATCTTTATCGTCAGAAGGCAATATAGGGGAGCGACTTACATGCCCGGCGGGCGAATGACTCGATCAAGCGTGCGTGTAAGCGAGGAATGAACGCGCACGAGTCGGTCCGCGACTGCCGGGACAAGCGTTGTGCATCAGAGCGTTTTCCGCGCATGACAGCGCTGTAATCCATCCCAGTCCGGTGACTGCGACGGAGCCTCCTGCCGCCAAGCTCATTGGAATGCGTGAAACACCCAATTGCGAGTCTCTCGTGCGATTACACAAACCCGATCACTGCACACTAAGACAATGTCCGCCTGGATCCGTGGCAACGTACGACGATGGATGCAACGTCCGCACAGGAATTGCTGAAAGTGCCGTTTGAAATGAGCACTGGCTAACAGAATCGTATCGGCGCACCTCAATTTGGTCTGCGTTCAGACGATAGGCTCGGCTGTGAGGCACTCGGGAGATTCTCAGCACATATCTCGAGTGACGACATCAGCAATCGTCGACACTGGAGTCTAGCGACAACATGGATTATGGAATGAGTGCGTCGATCGCCGCCGTCGAAGCGCGCATCGAACAAGATGTACGAGCGTTGTCGTCACCGTCCATCAAACCCAGCCTCGACATAGAACCGGCGCACGGCCATCGAGACAGCCAAGGTCTTGCAGCTGGTTTCCGTCAAATCCTCTACGCCGTCAATGCCCAGGATCAAGCAGCCGCCGACAAGATGGCTGCGGTCGATAGCGGCCAGAGTGACGATCTCGTCGGTGCGATGCTCGCCAGTCAGCAAGCCAGTCTGTCCTTCTCGATGCTACTGCAGGTGCGCAACAAGGTTGTGGCAGCGCTGGACGATTTGATGAAGCTGCACCTCTGATCGCACCGGAGTGGCTCCCTTGACTGCGATGCTCAAGTCATTGCTGGCGCGTCTGCGTCCAGCCGGTGCCGCCGGGCAACAGAACGTCGGCGATCTCCTGCGCGGGTTAATGCCGATCGCGTTGCTTGCCACCGGCATCACAGCACTCGTGCTGATGTTCATGTGGCGCGAGAACGCCTCGTACAAGGCGCTTTTCGGCGCACGCGAGAATGTCTCCGCGGCGGAAATGATGGCTGTCCTCGACGAGGCGTCCATCCCGTATCGGATACATCCGGACAGCGGTCAAGTGATGGTGCCGGGCAATCGGCTCGGCGAGGCACGCATGCTGCTCGCATCGAAGGGCGTGGTGGGGAAACTGCCCGCCGGCCTCGAGCTGATGGATCGCAACGATCCGCTCGGCGTGAGCCAGTTCGTGCAGGACGTGCGATTCAGGCGCGGGCTGGAAGGTGAGCTTGCCCAGAGCATCATGTCGCTCGATGCGGTGGAGCGTGCACGCGTGCACCTGTCCATCCCGCGCAGCTCCTCCTTCGTGCTCTCCAATAACGAGCAAAGCTCGGCTTCGGTGGTGGTGACGCTCAAGCCAGGCCGACATCTCGAGGACGAGCAGATCGCCGCCATCATCAGCATGGTTGCTGGCAGCACTGCAGGTCTCGATCCCTCACGCGTCACGCTCGTTGATCAGGCAGGCCGGCTGCTGTCCGCACGCGTCGATTTCACCGAAGGCTACGAAGCAGGGCAAGGCAACGATGCTGCACGTCGCATTGAGGAAACCCTGCGTCAAAACGTACGCGACCTGCTGGCGCCAGTCATCGGCGAAAGCAACTTCCGCGTGAGCATTGCTGCGGACGTCGACAGCGATCGCATCAAAGAAACGCACGAGCGCTACGGCGAGACACCGAAAGTGCTCAGTGAGGCATTGCGCGAAGAGCAAGATACCGATCCGCTGGCTCTCGGCGTGCCTGGCTCGCTCAGCAATCGTCCTGTATCGGTGGCGGCTGCGGCAGCAGATGAGGGCTCAGCGGAAAACCTGACGAGCAGCACGCAGCGCAATGCTGCGACTCGACAGTATGCGTACGACCGCACGATCACACAGATTCAGCGCGGTCGTCATCGCCTGCGCAAGCTCCATGTCGCAGTGGTGTTGAACGCTGCCGCCGCACCCGGTGGCGCTTCGGCCTGGACGGACGCGCAACTGGCCGATGTAGAGCGCGTCTTGCGCAGCGGGCTCGGTATCGATGAAGCCCGTGGCGATACGCTCGTCGTCTCGACGCTCGCGTTCCCGCCAGCACCACCACAACAACCCTGGTGGCAGCAACGCGAAACGATCATCGACGCGAGCACCTGGCTGTCCTATTTCGTGGGCGCGCTGCTCGCATTCTTCCTCGTTCTGCGACCACTCCTGAAGCTCCTGCAGCAGCGCTTGGCGCTGCCGCCATCCGCGCCTCAGTCGGTCGAGGCACAGGTGGTCGAACCCGATTCCGCAAGTCCCGCTCTCAGCAACGATGCAGCGGATCACGCCGCACAGCTCGGGCACGCTCGCCGCGCGATGTCGGTCGGCCCGCTGCTCGAAGATTACGACCTGCCGCCGCCTGGGTCGCCCATCGATGTGATGGTCGACCACTTGAAGGTGCTGGCTTCGAAGGAGCCCGAGCGCGTCGCGGAAGTCGTCAAACAATGGGTGCAGAGCAATGTCCGATCAAGGTAATACAGCGCTTGCCTTGACTCCAACTACGACACCGCTCGAACGCGCAGCCATCGTCTTGCTGAGCATGGGCGAAGAGCTCGCTGCAGCCGTGCTGCGTTGTCTATCGCGCGAGGAGCTGCTCGAGGTCACGCAGACGATGTCGCGTATGAGCGGCATCAAAGTGGAAGCCGTCAAACAGTCGTTGCAGAGCTTCTTCGACGATTATCGCTTGCAGAGTGGCGTGCACGGTGCTTCGCGAAACTACCTGAAGCGCTCGCTCGACCTGGCACTCGGCAGCGACATCGCCAACAGTGTCCTCAACACGATCTACGGCGATGCCATCCGTCCCAAGATGGAACGCTTGCAGTGGGCATCGCCGAAGTGGCTGGCCGAGCGAATCAGCCATGAGCACGTGCGCATGCAGACCGTCTTCTTGGCGTTCCTGCCGCCGGCGCTCGCCAGCGAAGTGATCGCGGCACTGCCTCCCGAGGATCGCGACGCTGCATTGCTGAACATGGCGCGGCTCGACGAGATCGATCGCGAGCTGTTGAACGAGCTCGAAGAGCTGGTCGATCAGTGTCTGGAAAGTCTGGGACTGCAGAGTGCCAGCATCGAAGGGGTCAAACAGGTCGCGGAGATTCTAAATCGCGTCCCGGGAGACCGGGCGCAGATGGTCGAGAGCTTGCGTGCGCGCGATGCGGCGATCGTCGATGAGATCGAGCGGCGCATGTACGACTTCTTCATCCTGTCGCGTCAGACCGATGCGACGTTGCAGCGAATCCTCGAAGTAGTGCCTCTCGAGCTGTGGGCCATCGCGCTCAAGGGTGCGGAGCGGCCCCTGCGCGAGGCAATCATGCGTGTCATGCCGCGTCGCCAGGCGCAAACCCTCGAAGACATGATCAGACGGGCCGGTCCTGTGCCGCGCAGCCGCATCGAGCAGACACGGCAGGAAATCATGGCACAAGTCAAAGCGCTGGCCGACGAAGGCGAAATCGAAGTGCAGCTGTTCCAAGAGGCAGTCATCGAATGAGAGCTTGGAGAGCGCATCGGTTCACTCCTTTGACAGAGCTGCTGGGCAGCGAAGGCGGACGCATGGGCTTGCCTGCGCACATGTCTGCGCAGGCGTACGCGTCGCTGGCCGATGGCTATCAACGGGGCGTCGAGCGAGGCTACCGAGAAGGACGCGAGGCTGGCTATCGCGAAGGCCGGGAAGAGGGTTTCGAGCAGGGGCGTGCCGATGGTCACCGCGAGGGACTGGAAGCCGGGCGACGCGAAGTGCTCGAGCGCTTCGAATCGCTCGCCGCGCCGATCGAGGCAATCATCGACGGTCTCAAGCGTCTGCAAGCCGATTATCAATCCTCTCTGCGGCGCGAAGTCGTGGAGCTGGTGGCGAAAGTCGCCCGGCAGGTGATTCGTTGCGAGCTGGCGTTACAACCCGCGCAAGTGCTCGCGCTCGTCGACGAGACGCTCGCGACCATGCCGCACGCGCCCGATCACACGATCGAGGTGTACCTGAACGAGGGCGATCTGCAGCGGATTCGCGAGATTGACGGTGCTCGCGCCGTGCAGTGGAACTTGTTGCCGGATCCACGGCTCGAGCCGGGCGAATGCCGTGTCAAGTCCGGCACACACGAAGCGGATGCCGGATGCCGACAGCGTCTCGCGGCGTGCATGGACAAAATTCGCGAGCAACTCCTGTCGAGCGAAGGGGACGTTGAGCCTGTGCAGGATGCACCGCCTGCGCCCGAATCTGAGGCAACGGAGCACGTTGCATGATCAGTGACGTCCTGCGCAAGCTCGAGCTCGGCAATGTGCCGGTGGCCACTCCCACGGGTCGGCTCGTGGGTGCGTCCGGCTTGTTGCTCGAGAGCATCGGCTGCACGCTGCGCACAGGTCAGCGTTGCAGCGTGGAGACGGCTGATGGCGAGTGGATCGACGCGCAGGTCGTCGGTTTTCGCGGCGACGTCTCTTATCTAATGCCGTTCAAGAGCCCCGAAGGTCTTGCAACCGGCGCCCGTGTTCTGCCGCGCAAGGAACGCGAGACGCTGCGCATCGGGCCTTCCTGGCTCGGGCGCATCGTCAATGGCTTGGGTGAACCCGTGGATGGACGCGGCCGGCTCGGTGGTGAGCATGTGCTCGATCCACAACCCCGACGGGTGAATCCCTTGAAAAAGAAGCCCGTCAAAGAGCCGCTCGACGTCGGCGTGCGCGCGATCAACGGTGTGCTCACGCTTGGCAAAGGGCAGCGTGTTGGCCTCATGGCCGGCAGCGGCGTCGGCAAGAGCGTGCTGCTTGGCTTGATCACGCGTCAAACGATTGCCGATGTGATCGTCGTCGGATTGATCGGCGAGCGTGGTCGCGAAGTGCGCGAGTTCATCGACCTTTCTCTTGGCGAAGCAGGGCTCAAGCGTGCCGTGGTCGTGGTCGCGCCTGCAGACGAGTCGCCGTTGATGCGACTGCGCGCCACGGAGCTCTGTCATTCCATCGCCGTGTACTTTCGTGACCAAGGTCTCGACGTTCTGCTGCTCGTCGATTCATTGACGCGCTATGCGATGGCGCGCCGAGAAGTCGCACTGGCGCTCGGTGAGCCGCCGGCGACGCGCGGTTATCCGCCGTCTGTGTTCAGTCTCCTGCCGCAGCTCGTAGAGACGGCTGGCAACGGAGAGGGTGAACGGGGCAGCATGAGCGCAATCTATACCGTGCTTGCGGAAGGAGACGACCAGCAAGATCCCGTCGTCGATACTGCGCGTGCCATTCTCGATGGTCACATCGTGCTGACCCGCGAGCTCGCCGAGCGCGGACACTATCCAGCGATCGACATCGCGCAATCCGTCAGTCGCTGCATGCCGCTCGTGACCACGCCCGAGCACCAGCGGGCTGCGCGCGAGCTGAAGGCGATGGTGGCGCGTCACGAGCAAGTGCGTGAGCTCTTGCCGCTCGGTGCGTACGTTCCCGGTGCCGATCCGCTGACCGATCGTGCGGTGGCGTTGTATCCGAAGATCGAAGCGTTTCTGCACCAGGGCACGCGCGAGCCGGCACCTCTCGAGGCGACCATCGCAGCTCTTCAGGAGCTGATGGCATGAGCGCAGCACGTCGCATCGAGCAACTCGGGCAGCTCCTCGAGCTGCGCCACCGCGAAGTCGAGCGCCTGAGCGCAGAGATGGCCACTCAGCGTGCCACGCGCCAGCGCTATCTGAACAACCTGGCACGGCTCGACGAGCTGTGCGTGACCAGCGGTGCCAGCGGCATGCAGTACCGACCCGGCCAGCAATCTCCGCTGCTGTCGCCGGCACTCTCATTGAATGTGAGCGGCTACAAGCAAGTCGTCATGAACATGGCTGCCGCGCATCGACTCGACTTGTCGTTGCACGAAGCGGAGATGCAGAAGACACAGCAGCTGATGACTGCCGCCGCCCGCCGCCATCAAGCGCTGGATCAGGTCCTCACCCGCAAGAGAGCGAAGCTGCAGCGTGCACGCGCGGTGCGCGAGCAGAAGCACCAGGACGATCTTGCGACACAGGTCTGGTTACGGGGACAAAAGTAGATGCAGGCGCGGCAGACATTTCAGGCTTGGCTGCTTCGGGTCGCTCTTAGTCAGGTGGACGTTGATTCGCTTCTCATAGGAGCGTGCCATGACTGATTTCGACCCTGTCCTGACCGCACAGCAGTTGGCTGCTGCTTATGTTCAGTCCGCCCAAGCTCAGCTCAATGCCAGCCAGAAGACGATAGAGCGGACGTCAACAGGTCTGTCTTCGTTGCGTTCGGCTCTGTCGGCGTTCGATTCGGCGCTTGCGAGCCTGAGCTCGAACACCAATGGTCTACGTCAATTCTCGACGACCGTCAGCGTGCCTGACATCGCCAATGCCAGCGCGTCTTCGCGTGCTCAACCTGGCACCTACTCCTTCCACGTCGAGCAGCTGGCAACGGCTCACCAGCTCGTCTTCGAGGGTCTGCCCGCCGTGCCGGTGGCCATGGGTGGGCCGCTGGTCGTGCAGCTCGCCGACGGCAGCAGCTTCATCGTGAATCTCCTGGAAGCGGATACGAACAACGATGGAACGATTTCTCAAGCCGAGATCGCGCGTGCGATCAACCAAGCAGAGAACAATCAAGGCAAAGTGACGGCTTCTCTCGTCACGCTGGAGGGATCGACGAAGCTCTTGCTGACAGCCGGCGCTACGGGCGAGGCCAATGCGATCTCTCTCGACACGAGTGGTCTGGCACCTGGTGACCTGAAGAATGCCTTGGATGCCGGTGAAGAGCTCGTCGCAGCCCGCGATGCGATCATCTGGCTCGGCGGGCAGGGCGGGATCGAGATTCGCCAATCGTCCAACACCCTCACGGCGATCGAGGGTGTGAGCATCACCTTCACGCGCGCGATGGCCGCCGATGAGGCACCGCTCACGATTACCGTTTCGGCAGACAAGAGCGGCACCGCCGACAACGTGCAGAAGTTCGTCGATGCCTACAACAAGCTCAAGTCGGCGCTCGATAGCCTCACGAAGGTGAGCACCGACGCCAGCGTCGCACCCGGCGCTTTTGCAACCGATGCCGGCGTACGAGCGCTGCGCAACACGTTGACCTCGATCCTGCGTCAGGAATTTGGCGGTCTGACACTCGTCGACCTCGGTATCAAGGCCACACGCGACGGCACGCTCTCACTCGATCGCGACAAGCTCGAGAAAACCCTGGCAGCGAACCCGAGCGCTCTTGACGACTTCTTCGGCAAGGCGAGTCTGACCGCTCCAAGCGGTCTGCTCGGTGCGCTCGATCGCTATCTCGATGCGTGGCTGCGGACAGGAACGGGGCACCTGGCAAGCCGGCAGGCTTCGCTGGAGATACAACAGAAACGACTCAACGAGCGGCAGGCCCGTGTGGATGCTCAATACGAGCAAGCCTACATCCGCTATCTGCAGCAGTTCACGCAGCTGCAGGCGTTGCAGGCACAGATGAATCAGACCTCAGGCTTATTCGCAGCTCTGGGGGTCGGATAACACGGTAAGCGAGAAGATTGTGAATCAGGAAGCTTATCTCAGCTATCAAACGGTCGATATCTCCTCGCAGACGGCGCAAGCCTCGCCGGTGCAGCTCGTCCTCATCCTCACTGACGGGTTGCTGGCGGAGCTGGCGCGCGCACGAGCGCACATCGTCGCCAAGCGCTATGAGCTCAAGGCGCGCAGTCTCGATCGCTGCGTCGACCTGCTCAACGGCTTGTCGAGCGCGCTCGATTTCGACAACGGCGGCGAGCTGGTGGAGAACCTCGCGCGGCTCTACGACTACTGCGCGCATCGCCTGCAAGTCGCAGGTTTTCGGATGGATCCGTCGATCGTCGATGAGATCGTTGGGCTCATCACGACCTTGCGCAAGGGCTGGCAGGGGATGCTGGAACGTCATGGGTAGACGAGCGCGCTTCATCGACCTGGCGCGTCGCCTGCGGCGAGCGATGCGGGCGGCCGACTGGTCTGCGCTGGCCGCTCTCGATCGCGAGGTTGCACAGGCGTTGCGCAGCACTCCGCGCCTGTTGTCCTCGCAGGAGCGCGCCGCATTGGCCGATCTGCAGCGCGCGCATCGCGAGGCACGCGAACGCTGCGCGCAGGAAGCAGCACGTCTCGACACTGCGCTGTCGCAGATGCGACAGCACCGTGACGGTTGGATGGCCTATGCCATGAGCAACTCACACGATCTGGACACGGAAGAGATACGGCGATGATGCACCTCGTCATGAACATCGCGTCGCGGACTACACAGGAGCGTATCGACGTCAGCCCGTCCGCGGACCCGGCCGAGAGCGTTCTTGCTGCGGGCTTCGATGCTGCGCCAGTCGACGGCCATTACCCCGACGCGCAGCCGTTTCGTGCCTTGTTGCGCGGCCTCGAGTTGTCATCAAACGCGAGCCTGAATCTCGAGGCGCTGGAGCCGACGGACGCTCGGACCTCCGACGAGACGTTGCATGTCACGCCCGCTCCTTGGTTTGCCGACGCCGCAGTGCCACCCAGCGAGGCAGCTCCCGAGCACGTCGCGGTGTTAGATGACACGAGCACAGCGCTGTTCGCCGCACAGGCCAACCTGACATCTATGCCTGCGGCGCCGTCCGTCGCTGCAGCGCTCACCTATGAGCTCGCCGCACCAACGCTGGCGACCGAGTCCAAGCACGTTGCTGAGAGCGTATCGGCTGATACAGCCGTAGCGCGCGAGCCGACTGCCCCGACCTTCGGACGCGGCTCGATACAGGTTTCCGTAGGCCACACGCCCATAGCGCTCAGCATCACGTCTGTCTCGATCGGCACCGCGTCGCCGACACAACAGATTGGATTGTCACCGACAGGGTTGCCTACGCTGACGGTTTCCTCTGCAACCGAGCTTGGATCTGCACAGCTGGAAGGCCGCTTCGATCATCTCTCGGCACAGCTTGGGTCCCAATCCGTGAGCCATGCCGCGGCCACGCTGGCCGTCGCCACCGGCGAGCCGGCACGCACGAGCATGACCGATGCCAACGCAAATGTGCCGCGTCAGCCGCTCGAGACATTGCTCGGCGAACGCCTGCAAGTTCAGATCGCCCGGCGTAGCGACCGCGCCGTCGTGCGACTCGATCCGCCCTCGATGGGCACCATCGAGATTCTGATTCGCCAGGAGGGCTCGCATCTTCACGTGCAGCTACGTGCGAGCAACGGCGAAGTCGCACGTCAGCTCCAAGTCGTCGGAGAAACGCTGCGACAAGACCTCATACAGCGCCACCAAGGGGATGTCACCGTTCAGGTATGGGATTCCTCGCGCGAGGGCGAGCGCCAGCGTCAGCGCGCACCGCTCGTATGGCAGGACGAGCCAGGCCGTGCATTGAACGAGGATGGCGAAGAGCATGCTTCCTTCGCCATGAACAGCGAGTGATCTCCTATGAAAGCGTCCAAAGTCATCATCCTGTCCACCGTCGTTGCATTGATCTGTATCTGCGCCGGCGCGGGCACGACATGGTGGATGTTGCAGAAGCAGCGGGACAGCACTGCCGAGGCGACCAGCGGTGCAGGCAAGACCGTCGATACACGTGCGTACAAGTACATCAACCTCGACAAAGTGATCGTCATGCTGCGCAACGCGGCCGGAGAACCGGTGTCGCACTACTTGGCGCTCGATCTCGTGTTCATGACCCCGGTGGAATCGGAGCGTGTCACGCGCGCGCACCTACCCATGCTGCGCAGTGTGGCGGTCAAGGCGCTGTCGCAGTTGACGCACGAAAGCGCTCGCATGCTCACGGTCGAGCAGCTCGCGAGCAAGCTCAACGAAGCGTACGAGCAGACGTACGCCAACGATCCGCGTGGCAAACCCTTCGCGGAAGCGATGATCGGCAAGCTCATCATCGAATAACGACATGAGCGCGGTTTACGCCGAGTGTGCGACTGACTATGCGGCAGCAACGCCCCGCGACAGCGCGGAGGAACAGCGGTATCTGCTGACGTATGTGCCGCTCGTAAAGCGCATCGTCCGTCAGCTGATGTCGCAGGCCGGAAGTGCGCTCGATACCGACGATATGCAGCAAGTGGGGCTCGTTGGCTTGCTGGACGCACTGCGCCGCTACTGGCCCCCCGACGAGAAGTTCCCCGCGTATGCGGCAGTGCGCGTGCGCGGTGCCATTCTGGACGAGCTGCGACGGCAGGACTGGCGACCGCGCGCAGTGCGACAGGAGAGCCATCGGATTCGCGATGCCGTTCGTGAGCTCACGAGACAGCTCGGGCGTGAGCCGACGCAAACGGAGATACAGGACCAGCTCGGAGTCTCGGCGCAGGAGTACCACGAGTACCTCCTGGCGCAGAACGCCGAAGGCCTCGCGAGCTTGGACGAGCTGTTGCACGAGCTGGACAAGCAGAGCGCTTCGGACGATTCGCCTGAGGCGAAGCTGCTGGTTCGACGCAGTATCGAACAAGCGCTGCATCGACTCGATCCCCGCGAGCAACGAGTCGTGCAGCTGTATTACGAGTTTGATCTGAGCTTGAAGGAGATCGCGGCTGTGCTCGATCTGACCGAAGCCCGCGTCTGCCAGATCAACAAGGCCGCGCTCAAGAAGCTGCGCGAGGCGCTCGCGGAAGGCTGCAATTAATCGATCTGACTAGAGCAACAGAACATGCAAGCACTCATCGGGTTCGCAGTGATCTTCCTCGCCGTGTTCGGCGGCTTTGCGCTGCATGGCGGGGAGTGGGCCATCATCTGGCAGCCGGTGGAGCTGTTCATCATCTTCGGCGCTGGCTTCGGCGCGATCGTGCTCGGCAATCCGCGCCACGTGCTTGCAGAGATGTGGCTGCAGATTCGTGCGGTGATGCAGCGCAAGACAGCCACCCTCGAGTTCCAGCGGCAGCTGTTCTTGCTGATGTACGAGCTGCTGCAGCTTGCGGCAGGCGGTCTCAAGGCACTCGATGCGCACGTCGAGGCACCCCACGAGAGCGAGCTGTTCAAGCGCTATCCGCTCATCCTGGCGCAGCCCAAGCTCCTGCATTTCATCGTCGACAACTTCCGGCTCATGGCCATGGGCAAGATCAGCGCGCACGAGCTCGAAAGCGTGCTTGAGCAGGAAATCGAGTCGGTATTCGAAGAGCTGTCCCAGCCGGCGCGCTCGCTCGGACGAGTCGCGGAAGCCATGCCAGGCTTCGGCATTCTTGCCGCCGTCCTGGGCATCGTCATGGCGATGACGACAGTGGCAGAGGGCGCAACCTCGGCCGACGTTGCAGTGGCCGTGGCGGCAGCGATGGTCGGAACGTTCATCGGCATCTTTGCGTGCTACGGCATTCTCGATCCGCTCAGCAACATGATGCGTCAGCTGGTCGACGAGGAGCGCAAGACGCTCGAGTCCGTGAAAGTCGTGCTAGTTGCACACGTCGCAGGCAAGCCCGCGCTGCTCGCTATCGACGCGGGGCGTCGCCTGGTCCAGCTCAACATCAAGCCGAGCTTCGCCGCGCTCGAAAGCTGGATCAACGAGCTCGAGAACGGCCCGCAGCCCGAGCCGCAGACACCGCGGCGTCGCGCTACGGATCGGCCGCAAGGACAAACAGGAGACTTGCGTGCTCAGCGTGCTTGACAGGGCACGGCGCGAGAAGAGCGCCGAGATCATCGTTCGCAAGGTCGTGCGCAAGCACGACGGCCACCACACTAACACCGCGTGGAAGGTCGCGTTCGCGGACTTCTGTCTCGCGTTGTTGGCGCTCTTCTTGGTGCTTTGGCTGCTCGCCGCGCGCGAACAAGAGCGGCTCGAGGAGCTGCTCAAGACGCCGAGCAGCTTGATCGACGAGGGCCGCGGTCGCCTCATGGATACAGCCGGCGGGCCGCGCGGCAGCTTGATCTCGCGCGAGCCGCTGCCGAGTCACGGCGATCAGGTTGCCAAACGCAGCCTCGCAAGCGGCGACAGCGATCCGGCCGGTCCTGGCAGCGGCATACGTCTGTCGAAAACGCTTTATGAAAGCCGCGCCGACATGGCCGAGCTCGCGGAAGCGCTGGAGCGCCTCACTGAGCAGGCAGGGCTCCTTGGGAACGTACGCACGTTGATCACGCCGTATGGGCTGCGCGTGATGCTCCACGATACAGACAAGCGCGGCATGTTCGAGCGCGGCAGTGCCGTGCCGGCGCCGCACTTCAGCCGCTTGCTGGAGAAGATCGGGCCGCTGCTCGCTCGTATCGAGAATCAGGTCGTCATCGTCGGACATACGGACGCGGTACCGTATGCGCAACGCGGACCGAACGCGATGTCCAACTGGCAGCTCTCCAGTGATCGCGCCATGGCGGCGCGCCGCCATTTGCTCGCCGGAGGCATGCCGGCCAGCAGCATCCTGCAAGTCGTGGCTCTCGCCGACAGCGCACCGCTCAATGGCGACGACCCGCGCGCACACGAGAATCGACGGATCGAGCTCTTGATCTTGACGCGCAACCAGGCGCGCACGATCAGCGCGATGTTCGGTACCCCCAGCAAGACGGTACCTCTGATCGACGGCGTCGAAGTCAGCGTGCCTGACGTCGACGAAACGTACTCCGTTCGAGAGAACGTTTCACACCATGCAACGCTCGATGCGTTGCGGTCCCAGTTGACGCATCCGTCCCCGGCGGAAGGGGGCGAGTCATGAAGACCACGTCCCGAGGACATCGTATGAAGATCATCCCAGGAAGCGGCAGCGTGAGCGTGGCTTCAACGGCTTCCGTCGGAGTCACGACGAAGAGAGATACATCGGCCGCAGCAACCACTTCATCGAGCGGCGGACCTCTGCAATCCGCCGTGTTGCAGCCGGCGCTCGCCGCGCTCAAGGAGCTGCCCGACATCGATCACGAACGCGTGGCGGCGCTCCGCGATGCGCTCGCCAAGGGCGAGTTACCGTTCGATGCGCGCAAGCTCGCGGCTTTGATCGAGTCTTACCACCGCGCGACTGCCGGCGGGCGAGACGACAAATGAAGCAGCGCGAAGCAATCAAGCGCATCTTCGCCGGCATGCGGGCGGATCTGGACGACTACCGCAGCTTGCGCGAGCTGCTGGAAGCGCAGTTCGAGGCGGCCCTGCAGCACCGTACCGAGGCGCTTACCGAGATCGGTGAGCGGATCATCGCAGTGACGAGCATCCTCGAGCAACGTCGCAAGGAGCGGCAGCAATTGGTTGCGAGCGTCTTGCCGCAGGGCACCCCGCTTTCCATGGCAGCGGTCGCGGATCGACTGCAAGGCGCATCTCGCGCCGCGTTCGAGTCCTGCTGGAAAGCGCTCGAATCAGCGATACGTGAGTGCAAAACCCTCAACATGCGCAATTGCCGCCTGTTGATGGATCAGTACGAGATCATGCAGCGCGTACTGAACGTGCAGAGTGACACTTATGCTCCGGCCTGACTTTGCTGCTGCACACGTCGCTGCCGAGCTCGCGCACGAACGCGCGCGCATCGCGCTGCCGTCCCCAGTCGGGGTGAATGCACCTCATCAGTTCCGGGCGCTGTTCAACGAGATACAACGCGACGTTGCCAGCTTCATTTCGGAAGGTTCCGGAACGAGAGCACGTCCGCTCGCCAACATACCCAGCCTGAGCGCCGAAGGGCGCGCACATCGCACAACGACCCAAGAGCAGACAACAAAGGTCGATCGTGCGCGACAGAAAGAGTTCATCGCTTCCATCGCGCCGTGGGCGCGTCAGACGGCCGCCCGCCTGGGCGTCGAGCCCGAACTCGTCGCGGCACATGCGGCGTTGGAGTCTGGCTGGGGACAAAGGCCCCTGCGCACCGATGACGGTGCGCCCACGCACAACTTGTTTGGCATCAAGGCCGGTCGCTCATGGCGCGGCGACGTTGTGCGTGCATTGACGACCGAGATAGAGGAAGGCGTAGCCAGCAAGCGCAAGGAAACCTTCCGTAGTTATGCAGATATCGGACAGGCATTCGGCGACTATGCGAACTTGCTGCTCACGCGCGCCCGCTACGCAGGCGCGGTGAACGTGGGGGGCGATGCCACGGCGTTCGCCGCCGCATTGGCGCAGGGGCGGTATGCAACCGATCCTCTGTACGCACAGAAGCTCGAACGGGTCGTCCAACAGGTGCGCGAGATCGGGCTGCCTTCAGTCTCCGAAGCCGGAGTCCGTTGACGTGATTGGCTCGACCGTATCGACATCGATGACCCGTGCTCGGATGACATTGCCGTTCGTCTTGTTGCGCACTTGTATGATCTCGTTGCGTCGGCCTGCGGCGAGCGCTTCGCCGGCTACCCGCACTTCCACGCCGACATCGCGCGCCAGAATCGTGACATCCGCACCCCGGCGCACGAGCAACGGCTCGACCAGCCAGCGTCGGCTCACGAGCTGCCCGCTGCGCAACACGCGACGGCTCGTCTTGCCCACCACCAGCGCCGGATCCGAGATCGCCTCTGCGGGCGCAACGAGGTCGCGGCGCTCGAGCGTAACGGCCGTTGCGTCGATCACTTCTCCGGCACGCAGGTCGCGTGCCGCCGTCACCACTTCGGCACTGATGGTGGCCCGCACGACGAACTCGGCGCGCCACGCCGGCTCGGCACAGCTCGCCGCAAAGCGCATCCGTGTGACAGAACGCGTGTCGATTGCTTCGATCCCCGCATTCGCAGTGCAGGGATTCACTGTTTCTCGCGCCAATACGACCAGTTCGACTGAAGGTTTCCGCAAACCTGCCGTTGAAATGAGTTCGGCGAGATGTGCTCGAGCGGCGCGCTCGACCGCGGCTTCGACGTCGTCGGCTGCCCGCGCCAGAGAGACGCTGCACAGGATCGATCCAGCGAGAGCCAGGTAACAGAGACGGACAGGTAGATACATGGCGATCAGGTTTGACAAAGCATTGGGCTTGCATGCGCACGCGCTGCAGTTGCGTGCCGAACGCACCCGCATCTTAGCCGCCAACCTGGCGAACGAGAGCACGCCGGGCTACCAGGCCCGCGACATCGACTTCGCCGCAAGCTTGCAGCAAGCGCTTGCGCAAGACGGCAGCGGCCTGTCGTTCGACAGGAGCGGTGTCCAGGTGCTCTATCGCGTGCCGTACCACACCTCGCAAGATGGCAATACGGTTGAGCTCGGAGTGGAGCAAGCGGCGTTCTCGCAGAATGCCAGCGACTTTCACACCAGCTTGACCTTTCTCAACATGAAGTTGCGCGGCCTCAAGCAGGCAATCGAAGGATAGTCGAGACCATGGCATTCAGAAACATCTCGCATATCGCTGGCTCGGCCATGACGGCACAAGCCGTGCGGCTCAACACCATCGCCAGCAACCTGGCCAATGCCAACACGGCTGCTGGCAGCGAAGCTGAGGTTTATCGCGCACGTAAGCCGGTATTCGCGGCCGTCGCCGAGCGTCACGGGCTCGTCGGAGGCCAGATTCCTGGGGCATCGGTGCGCGTGCTCGATGTCGTGCAGAGCACTGAACCCGTTCGCAAAGTGTACGAGCCAGACAATCCGCTCGCGAACGAGGAGGGCATCGTCTTCTATCCGAACGTCAATCCCGTCGCGGAGATGACCGACATGATGGCTGCATCGCGCGCCTTCGAAACCAACGTCGAGGTCATGAGCCGCGTCAAATCCATGCAACAGGCGTTGTTGCGTCTCGGCGAGGAGTAGGACGATGACCCCCGTTTCCGGCACACACCTCGCTAGTGGCGGCGCGACGGGTGCTCCAGCTGCGGCGATCAACCCCAACGGCGAGGTCACGCAGTTGTTCACGACCTTGCTGGTCGCGCAAATCAAGAATCAGAACCCGCTCGAGCCGCAGGATCCGAGCGAGTTCGTCGCCCAGATCGCGCAGCTCAGCCAGATGGAAGCCTTGCAGGCGCTTGCATCGCAGAGCCGCGTCAACAACGCAATGCTCGAAAGCCTGCAGATCATTGCGCTCGGTGCTCAGGTCGGCTCGCAGGTCACCGTGGCCACCGACCGCATCGTCGTCGATAACGAACGGATTCAAGGCCGCTTTACGCTTGCAGATGGCAGCGAAGAAGTCTCGCTCGTCGTGCAAAGCGAGTCGGGCCAGCAGCGACGTATTGCATTCGGCACGCGTAATGCGGGCGACGTGACGTTCACGATCGATCCGCGTGCACTCGGCCTCGTGCCGGGAACCTACTCCGTGCGCGTGGAGACCGCGAGCGGCGAGACGCCGACGGTGGAGATCGTCGGGAGGCTCGAGAACGTCCGCATGTCGGCAAGCCACGGTCCGGTGCTCGAAGTGGCCCACGTTGGCCAAGTGGCACCGGCGGCGATCACCGCGTTCAACGGCCGCGCCAGCTAACGCATTCATCTTCTATCGAAGGGTAAAGCCATGAGCTTCAACATCGCTTTGTCGGGCATCAACGCGATCAACACCGAGCTGAACACGATCAGCCACAACATCGCGAACGCTGCCACATTCGGCTTCAAGTCCACGCGGGCGAACTTTGCGTCGATGTACGCAGGCACACAGCCGACAGGCACGCAGGTGTCCTCGTATACGCAGAGCCTCGAGATCGGTGGCGGCGTGCTGACGACGGGACGCTCCATGGATGCTTCCATCCAAGGACGTGGCTTCTTCGTGACACGCGATGCTTCGGGTGTCGAGGTTTACACGCGCGTCGGTATCTTCGATACCGATAAGGACGGCTATGTGGTCGACAGCTTCGGTCGCCGCGTGCAGGGCTTTGCGACGGTGCCCGGTACGACCACGCTCGGCGCTCTCGGCGATCTGCGGGTCGAGACCGGGCAGGTTCCGGCGCAGGCAACGACGAGCCTGCGTTACGTGGGCAATCTCTCTGCCGACTGGACGACGCCGACGGTCGCGTTCGATCCCACCGATCCTCAGACCTACAACGCTTCGATCGTCTCGGTCGTCTACGACTCGCTCGGCGTGCAGCACAGTCTCACTCAGTACTTCGTGAAGACCGGACCCAACCAGGTGACCGTGCATTACTCCTTCGATGGAACCGAGCTAGCCGGAGTCACCACGCCACTGAACTTCGATACGAACGGATGGCTGTTGACACCTGCCGCCGCCGTGCCATTGGCTCTCGGTACACCGACCGGTGCCGCGCCGCTCGAGATCGCCGTGACCTATGCGGGTACCACCATGACTGCCGGCGAGGCCACAACGAGCACCAATGCGGCCGACGGTTACGCCTCCGGCACGTTCCTGGGCCTGCAGATCTCGTCGGATGGCTCGGTGTTCGCCCAGTACAGCAACGGCGTCAAGCAGAGCATCGGCACGCTCGCGATTGCCACATTCCCTGCAGAGAATCAGCTGGTGCAGGTCAGCGACACGGCGTGGACCACCTCGGCCGAATCTGGCACGGCACTGTATTCAACGCCCGGTAGCGGCGTGGCAGGCAAACTCACACCGGGAGCGCTCGAGCAATCGAACGTAGACATGACCGCAGAGCTCGTGAGCCTCATGTCCGCGCAGCGTAACTACCAAGCCAACACCAAGGTCATCTCCACTCAGAACGAGATGATGCGTGCTTTGATGCAGGCCGTCTGATGGATGCGCTGATCTATACCTTGATGAGCGGCGCGGAGCGTGCGTTGCATGCGCAACGTGTCCACGCCAACAATCTCGCGAACATCGACACCAACGGTTTTCGTGCCGATCTCGAGCTCGCGACCAGCGAAGCCGTGACGCGCGGCTATGGCTACGATGCGCGCCACATGAGCCGCCTCGAGGCCAACGCCGTGTCGACACGCCAGGGTCCACTGCGTGAGACCGGCCGCGATCTCGATGTCGCCATCGTCGGTCAGGGCTACTTCGCCGTTCAGTTCGGAGAAGGCGAGGCGTACACGCGGGCGGGGCACTTCACCCTCGACCAGGACGGTACGCTCACGCTGAACGGTCGCCCAGTGCTCGGCGACGGCGGCCCGATCGTCCTGCCCGAGCACTCGGCTGTGCAGATTGGCGAGGACGGCACGATCTCCGTGCGTATGCCCGGGCAACCGGACCTGCAGCCGATTGACAAGCTCAAGCTCGTCAATCCTGAGCCCGGTGCCATCACCAAGAACGCCACCGGCCTGATCGTGGCGCGCTCAGGCGAGCCGTTCCCGGCCGACGATACCGTGCGCGTCCGCAGCGGCCATCTCGAAGGCAGCAACGTGTCGGCGATCGAAGAGTTGGTGGCGACCATGAATCTGAATCGCGAGTTCGAGATTCAGATGAAGCTGTATCGCGCCGCCGATGCCATGGCAGAAGCCGGGAATCGGCTGGTGCGCGAATAGGCGATCCGTGAGTTGGAAGGCCACACATATACATAGGAGTTGCTGAAGATGAACCCCGCGCTGTGGATCAGCAAGACCGGCGTCCAGGCTCAAGACGCCAAGCTGCAGGCCATCGCGAACAATCTCGCCAACGTGAACACCGTCGGCTTCAAGCGCGACCGTGTCGTTTTCGAGGATCTGTTCTACCAGATCGATCGCCAGCCAGGCGCTCAAAATGATGACGATACGGTCTCGCCGTCCGGTGTGCAGCTCGGCAACGGCACACGGCTCGTCGGCACCCAGAAGGTGTTCACGAACGGCAACCTGCAGACGACCGGGCAGTCGCTCGATGTTGCCATCGTCGGGCGTGGCTTCCTGCAGATTCAGCTCAGCAACGGCGAAATCGCTTACACGCGCGCAGGTCAGCTGCAGCTCGATTCAGAGGGTAGACTCGTCAACGCGCAAGGTTTGCCGCTCGTGCCTGAGATCACGATTCCCACGGAGGCCACTGCCATCACGATCGGCGAGAACGGCATCGTGAGCGCGACGGTGCCCGGCTCGCCGGCGCCAGTGCAGGTGGGGCAGATCACCTTGGTGAACTTCGTCAATCCGACAGGGCTGCTCGCCCTCGGTGACAACCTGTATCAGGAAACGCTCGCGAGCGGCGTGCCGATCGAAGGGATTCCCGGCGAGGACGGCTTCGGCAAGCTGAAGCAGGGCGCTCTGGAAGGCTCGAACGTGCAGGTCGTGGAAGAGATGGTGGACATGATCGCGGCACAGCGCACCTACGAGATGAACGTGAAGGTGCTTTCCGCCGCGGACAACATGATGCAGACGCTTGCGCAGGCGATCCGATAAAGGCATTACGGATGGAAGTACGGACTGAGAGCCATCCTGACAGGTCGGCGGTCGTGCGCTGGCGCGCACACGTCGTCGCCAGTGTGGCGGCGTTCGCCCTCTCCGGGTGTGTCGTGTTGCCGCCGCAGGCACCGTCGAACGATCCGCCGCCTCCGCCTCCCGTGTCACCCACGCCGCGTGGCGAAGCGGGCGGTGTGTTCTCACCGCAGACACCCTGGACATTGGTGTCGGACAGCCGTGCCTTTCGGCCTGGCGATGTGCTCACCGTGGTGCTGCAGGAGGTCACGCAGGCACGTAAGAGCGCCGATACCAGCATTGGCAAGGAGAGCAGCATCACGATCGATCCGATCGTCGCAGGCGGCGATGCGCTCGACACGGACTTGAGCATCTCCGGTAAGCGCAAGTTCGGCGGCAGCGCGAGCAGCATCCAGCAGAACGCGCTTCAAGGGTCGATCACGGTCGTCGTCGAGGAAGTCCTGCCGAACGGTCTGCTGCTGATTCGCGGCGAGAAGACGCTGTATCTCAATCAGGGTGAGGAATTCATACGGCTCGCCGGTTACGTGCGAGCACAAGACATCGACAGTGACAATCGCGTGTCCTCCCAGCGCATCGCCAACGCGCGCATTGCGTACTCGGGCAGAGGTCCGCTCAACAATGCCAACACAGCAGGTTGGTTGACACGTTTCTTCGCTAGTCCGTGGATGCCGTTCTGATGACTATGCGAAAGTGCCATTTCCTGATCGGACTGGTCGCGACTCTCGTAAGCGCGGCTGTACACGCGGCGGCCGCCGTCCCCGGGCCGGCACGCAACATCAAGCCGTTGCGTTCGCTCGTGCACGTGGAAGGCGTACGGGAGAACCAGCTCATCGGCTACGGGTTGGTCGTCGGCTTGCAAGGCACCGGCGACGGGACGCAGGTGAAGTTCGCCGGTCAGTCCGTGGCGAACATGCTGAAGCAGTTCGGGGTGAAGATCCCCGAGAATGACAATCCGAGATTGCGCAACGTCGCGACGGTGATGGTGAGCGCAACGTTCCCGCCCGGTTATCGCAAGGGACAGCGCATCGACGTCACAGTATCCTCGATGGGTGATGCCAAGAGTCTGCGCGGCGGCACCTTGCTGTTGACGCCACTGCGTGGCGCCGATGGAGAGATTTATGCGTTGGCGCAGGGCAATCTGGTGGTAGGCGGCGTGGCTGCGCACGGTGCCAGCGGCTCGAGCATCACCGTGAACTCCCCGACGACGGGCCGCATTCCGAACGGCGCCACCATTGAGCGCGAGATCGAAAGCGACTTCGACAAGCGCCCCACTGTGTTGCTCAGCTTGAAGGTGCCGAGCTTCCAGACCGCAACGAACATCGTTCGTGCAATCAACTCTCGCTATGGCGACATCGCGAGCACACGCAATGCGACCAGCGTGGAGGTGCTGGCGCCGACCGATCCCACCGAGCGCGTCGCGTTCGTCGCTGGGTTGGAGTCCTTGATGGTGGATGTCGGCGAGCCTGTTCCTCGCGTCGTGTTCAACTCTCGCACGGGCACGGTAGTCATCGGTGAAGGCGTGCGCGTACGGGCTGCTGCTGTGTCACACGGCTCGCTGCGAGTGGTGATCTCGGAGTCGCCACGCGTCAGCCAGCCGGCACCGTTCGGACGCGGCAACACCACCATCGTTCCGCAATCCGAGGTGTCGATCGAACAGGACGGTGCGCGCATGTTCGCGTGGCCGGAGGGCGTCGATCTGCAAGCGATCATCGATACCGTCAACAGCACGGGTGCGACGCCTGATGACCTCATGGCCATTCTGCAGGCGCTCGATCAGGTCGGCGCGATCGAAGGCGAGCTGGTGGTGATCTGATCACCACCGCCGTGGCAAGCAAAGGGTAGGGGATGACCGAATTGAGAATCGACAGCGGGCTGCAGGTAAGACCAGCGAGCAGCGAAGCGACCATCGCGCCTGCAAGCGACCCCCAATACGTCGCAAAACTGCGCGAAGCTGCCGAGAAGTTTGAAGCCTACTTCATCGCCCAGCTCTTGCGGCAAATGCGCGAGGGAACGCGGGCTTTGGCGAGTGAGGACAGCGTTTTCAACAGCCGCTCGGCACAAGAGATGCTGGACATGGCGGATGTGGCGCTCGCCGATTCGCTCGCCACGCAGCGCGCCTTTGGTATCGCAGACATCCTCGTGCAGCAGCTGCTGCCGACGAGCGCGCAAGCGGGGCTTAAGACATCTGCGGCGCCGGTCGCCTCTTCGAAATGATGAATCGCGGCTTGGTCAGGTAAGGACATGACGATCATCTACAACGCGCTCTCGGGAGCGCTCGCGGCACAGGCGGCACTGTCCGCGACGAGCCAGAACGTCGCGAACGTGATGACGCCAGGTTACACCCGCCAAGGTGTCCTGCTCGCCTCGGTGCAGCCCTTGCAAAGCGGCGCAGTCAGCGCCGGCAGCGGCGTGAAGGTGGCGTCCCTGCTGCGCTTCAGCGACAACTACAAGACCCTGCAGCTGTGGAGTGCCGCCTCCGAGCTCGGCCGGCGCGAAGCGGTGCTGCCGTACTTCACGCAGCTCGAGCAAGTCTTCGGCGAGGACGAGACCGGCATCAACGCCGGGCTCGATGCGTTCTTCAGCGCCCTGAACGCCGCCAGTGTCGAGCCGACATCGGCGCCGCTGCGCCAGCAGGTGATCACGACTGCCGACGCGCTCGCACAGCGCTTCAACAGCCTCAACCAAGTGCTGTCGAATCAGCGGTCGTCTGTCGCGCAACAGCGCTTGGCGGCCATCTCTCACATCAACTCGCTGGCACGTCAGATCGCCGAGCTCAACAGGGAGATCGCTCGCACGCAAGGCACGGGGGTCAATGCCTCCGGGCTCATAGACGCGCGCGACTCCAAGATCGACGAGCTCGCCAAGCTGGTCGCGCTACAAGTCGTCGAGCAGGAAGACGGCTCGCGCAGCATTGCACTGCGCGGCGGTCAACCGCTCGTCATCGGTGCACGCGCCGCGACCATGGAGGTCGTCGTCAATGCCGACGGCTCACAGACCCTGACCGTGAGCTTCGCCAACGAGACGTTCTCACTGGCCAATACGCCGCTCGGCGGGCTGATGGGTGGGCTCGACGAGTTCGAGAACGAGACACTCGTGCCATTGATGGAGTCCCTCACCGAGATGGCCCGGCAGCTTGCAGACAACGTCAACAATCAGCTCGCGGCGGGCTACACCATGGACGGGTCGCCGGGGTTGCCGTTGTTCGAGTTCGACTCGACGGGTGCGACGGGTGTCTTGCATGTGCGCGCCGGCGCTCATGCTGCTGAGCTCGCCTTCTCGTCGGACCCAGACGCTCCGGCGAACAGCGACAATCTTCAAGAGCTGATCAGACTGCAGCGACGACCGGTCACGATTCCCCTGCTCGGCGAAGTCGCGCTGTCGGATGCGATCACGCAGCTCGTCGCGCGAGTCGCCATGCAGAGTCAGCAAAACACGACTGCCCACACGACTGCGCAAACCGTGCGCAACCAGGCGGAAGAGAACTGGAAGTCGACGAGTGGCGTCAACCTCGATGAGGAGGCAGCCAACCTCTTGCAATATCAGCAGATGTATCAGGCGAACATGAAAGTGATCGCGGTCGCCAACGAGCTCTTCGAAAGCACGCTGGCGATCCTCTGAAACGAGTAGCGACGACCGAGCGGGCGACGATCATGCGCATTGCGAGCACCCAATATCACGCCACCATGAACACGGCGCTGCAGACAGCGTCGTCGCGGCTGCACGAGATTCTCCAGAAGATGGCGAGCGGCAAGCGCTATCTGCTGCCTTCCGAGAATCCGATCGCAAATGTTCGGATGTCGCGTCTGGCGCGCGAGGAAGCGATCCTCGATCAGTACCTCGACAATATCGCAACGTTGCAGAGCACGTTGGCGCGCCACGAAGCCATCCTCACGAGCATGTCGCAGGACATGCTGAGCGCTCGCGACTTGCTCGTATGGGCCTCCGACGGAAGCAATACGTCCGAAGACATCATCGCCGTCTCGAGCTCTCTGCGGCCGCTCATGGACAGCATCTTCTACAACGCCAACACGGTCGACGCGGAAGGCCGATACGTCTTCTCGGGCACTGCGTCGGATCAGCCGACCATCAGCTACGATCCGAACGCACCCGTGGGTCAACGCTATACGGCCACCGGCAACGAAGAGCTGCAGCTCGTCACGGTCGGCAATGGCATCACTCAGCCCGCGAATGTGACTCTGCGCGAGATCGCCGACGTCCTGAACGTGCTCGACAACGTCCATACCGTCCTGCAGACACCGGGCGTCAACGTCAACGACCCGGCAGTGCGTGCCGAACTCACGGCGGCCCTGAACGACCTGGACGATGCGATCAGCCTCAACAGCAGCAAGATCGCGACGCTCGGCGGCATCCAGAACATCCTCGAGACGCTGCACGTCAACCACACCAATGTCAGCTTGTCCAACAAGCAGGCGGCGCTCGTGATCGGGCAACTCGACTATGCCGACGCTGCTGTCAAGCTCAACGGCTATAGCGCTGCCATCCAAGCGACTCAGAAGGCCTATTCGCAGGTGGCCAAGTTGTCACTCTTCGACGCAATCTAGGCAATAGACTGCGATGCAGCTCGCGCACGTCGACTCGGGACGCTCGGTCGGTCCGCGTACAATCGAACGCCATGCCGCGACGCGCAGCGATGCGGCGACGCGCATCGCTGCTACGACCGAAAGCCAGGCATCAGACGCCGCTCGCCATGCGCGCAGCGCGCGCACAGCGCCCATGCGGGGCGGTCTGCGCAGCTTCGACATCCAGCTCAATCAGCGGATCGCCGCCGTGCAACGGACGGTGGAGTTCCTGGAACGAGCCGACGCGCAGCTGCAAAGCATCCGAACGGCGCTCGCCGCGCACATCGGGCCGGGCCGCGCCGAGCCCGCTAGCGACATCATTGCCGAGCTCTCATACAAGATTCATCAGTTCGAGAGCCTCTGGCGCGAACGGGTTGCTGCAACGGGCGGCGCTTTGGACAGCCAGCTCGATCAGGTGGAGCCGGGCGAAGCACAGCTGCGTTTCAAGGTGCGCGGCCTCACGATCGATACGCTTGCGAACGGCGAGCCCGAGACGCTTTATCTTGCAGTCGGCGGTCGCACGCAGCACGCTGTCGCCGTGGTCATCGAGCCAGGGCTCGATGCGACCGCGATCGCGCAACGTTTCGATCGCGCACTGGCTCCAAGCGGCGTACGCGTGAGCCGCGATCGCCATGGCGAGCTCGTCTTCAGCGTTCGAGAGACTGACTGGGCCAACACACGGGACATACTTGCCATCAAGGGTGACGGCCGCCGCTTCCCGACCGGCCAATTCGCGATCCCTCGTATCGTCCCCGAAGAGCCCCTCGTTCGTCCCGACCTATGGACTGTGGACAGCCCGATGGCTCGGCGCGCCACGCTGCAGCAAGTGATCGATGCACAGGAGGCCGTGCGACATGCCCGACAGCTCGCGCTCGAGATGCTGAGCGACGAAGGGCACAGACTGCAGACAGCCGATGCCACAGCTCGTGCGCAAGAGGGCAAGTGGTGCGAAGACTTCGTGCGCACATTCGCAACGACCGCCGGTCGCAGGGATTACCGGACGCTCGCTGCGCTGTCCTCAGCGGTGCACGGCATACATCGCGATCGGGTGAGGGCGCTTTTGTTGCGTATGTAGCGCTGGCCACGTGACCTTGGAGCGCGCCGCCCCATCTAATCTCAACCTACTGCCTAGGGCCTTGCGCCTCGTGCGGTTTCAGCTGCACGAACAGTGTCACGCCCATGGCCCCCACCATTCTTTCCGCTTCGTCGGCAAGCACGCTGGCTCGTTGCACGCTCCAAGCGCCGGGA
Organism: Gammaproteobacteria bacterium; assembly: GCA_017577615.1. Lineage (GTDB taxonomy): Bacteria > Pseudomonadota > Gammaproteobacteria > Steroidobacterales > Steroidobacteraceae > Steroidobacter. Next base: position 442,865 of record PKRE01000002.1, read on the forward strand.
ACGCGCAGCGTGACGGTTGCAAACCGTGCTGCACCACCTCGACGGGTGCGTAAGTCTTCGAATGCCACGCCGTCTCGCTGCTCCAATTTTCTGAGTACGGTCTGGATGCTGCGGATGTCCTCGTCGGGCAGCGCGGCATCCATCAAGCCGCTCACGGAGCGGCGCAGCAGCCGCCAAGCCTCGCGCAGGATGTTCACGGCAACGAGCACTGCGACGAGCGGGTCCAGCCAGTACCAGCCGCTCAGGCCCGCTAGACCCACGCCCACGATGACACCGATCGTCGTCCACACGTCGGTCATCAAGTGGTGTCCGTCGGCTTCGGTCGCGAGCGAGCGATGTGCCCGACCGGCGCTCAGCAGCACTTGCGCGACGAGGAAATTGATGATCGTCGCGGCAGCGGACAGCGCCACACCGGTGCTCAACGACTCCAGCGCCTGCGGCATGCGGAAGCGCTCAGTCGCTGCCAGCACGATGCCGATCGCAGCGATGCCGATCAAAAGGCCTTCGAACGCGGACGAAAAGTATTCCGCTTTACCGTGCCCGGAAGGATGGCCACGGTCGGCGGGCCGCCGTGCGTACGCGACCATCGCCAATGCGAACGATGCACCGAGAAGATTGACAAGCGACTCGAGCGCGTCTGAGAGAAAACCGACGGAATCGGTGACCCACCAGGCGCCGATCTTGAGCGCGATCGTCGCGAGCGCCGCCGCGACCGAGAGCCACAGGGCCTGATACGGAGTCACTGTTCTCATCGGCGGCATCGAGTGGGCGCTGGGCTAGACTCATGACGCATGGCGCACGCCATTCGCGAGGAGTGTACCCGCGCTCGGACGGCGAGCGGCAAGCAGGCTTCGCAGCCCCGGGTGTCAATGCAATACTGCCCCGCGTTCTCGCTGCCGCAATCGTCTGTGTCATCCGCCTGGGGCGTCGCTCGCTGCGCTCTCCTCAAATTCCAGTGCGCCAAGGACGGGAAGACTCAGCTGCGAGACGTGCAGCGCGGCATCGTGCAGGATGTGGATCGTAGGCGGCGGATTGAACTGCACGTTGCGCGTGCGCTGACGCGGATCGGCACCGGCGACCGTCAAGCGCAAACGATGGCCGGCTTTGATGATGGTCGAGGTCGGCAGCAGATCCAGCCGCATGCGTGCAGGTTCCCCAGGCACGAGCGGTTCGGCGGCGGCGCGCTCGCCGCTGTGATACGGTAACCCCATGTAGTCGCGATACGGTGGCGACTGCTCGCCGCGATGCGAGGCACGCAGGCGTCCATGCGTCACAATCGTGATAGCGCCGTTCGGCGCGACATCTTCCAGATAGACGAATAGATCGGCGTCAGGGGTCGTCGCCGACATCCATATGTCTGCGACCGGGTGGCCGGCGATGTGTGCATCCCGCGCGAGTGGCGCTGTCACATAGCTGAGCCCATGATTGTCGATGACACACGGCCACATCATGAAATAAGCATCCTGGGGATTGGCGCATTTCGGCGAGTAATCGACCGTGAACGCGTCGGCACCACCTGTCGACGTGGTGCTCGCCGTCAGCAGACCGGGCTCGCCCGGCTTCGCCTGACCGGCCAGTCGCAGCGTGTGTGTTCGCGCTTCCGGCAAGGGCCAACGTTCAGCGGTGCGCCACTCTTTGCCGGGCTCGGCATTCGTCGTGCGAAAATAAATGGGTGGCTCGCGATCCCAGCCGTTGTCGACTCCCTTCAAAAAGTGGTCGAAGAAGCGCAGCAACTCAATCGACATGGGGAAGTCGCCGGTTTGGCAGTGCCCCCACGAGCCCATCCATAGCTTGCGCGGATTGCGCAGGTTGTTGAACGCCAGGATGGCTTCGAAGCTACCCTCGTCGAACCAATTCCCCCAGATGAACAGTCCCACGCCGGAGCGTTCGATTTCCTCAATGTAGGTCGCAACACTGGCTTCCTTCCAAAAGGGCACGCCGAGCAGCGGCGACACGTCATCACGATACCGCATGCCGCGCCAGAGCTCGGCCATCGGCGTGCCACGTTTGTGCGCTTCGATCGCAGCGCGCACCAGCGAGCCGTCCGTATCCTCATCAACGGGCAGCACGCCTTGACCGAAATCCTGTTCTGGATTTTCCGGGCGCGTATTGAACTGAGCGGTGATCCCGCCACGGCTCACGAAGCCGTACTTGTCAAAGTCCGTGCACCCAGCCGCCACGGCGCGCAGGTGCGGTGGCATCGTCGTGGCCGCATGATAGGCGCTCCCACCTACGTACGAGCAGCCAGCAATACCGACCGCTCCAGTGCTCCACGGTTGCTTGGCTAGCCATTCCGTCATCTCGTACGCATCGAGCGCCTCAGTGCGATCCTGAAAGCCGCGTCGCGCCCCGAAGGACGCACCGCGCCCGCGCGTGTCCACGACTGCGATCACGTACCCGTGCTTGATCAATGGCAAGAGAAGCAATGCATCCGAAGCGGGGACGACCTCACCATTGGCGTCGCGGAAAGCGCGTCGATAGGGTGTATGGACCCAGACGACCGGGAACTTCTCGTCGACGGCTCGTCCGTCGCGTGCAGGCCGATAGATATCGACCGCAAGACGTACGCCGTCACGCATCGTGACGTACTGCGAGCTCTTGACCCACTCATCGAACCGCTCCTGAGAGTAGCCTTCGTAAACACCTGGCTGCGAGCGTTTGGGCACGTCGGCAAGAGCATGCGGCGACAGGAACAGCGCCGCGGCCACCGAGGCACACCCGACGAGTCTTATCAGCGATCGCACGATCGTCATGGCATCTGAGCGCACGAGCACGTCATTCCTGAGTCAGGGTCGCAACGTCCGCAGCGGAACGGCACCCAGCTTCTTACTGGCAGAGCCATCACGCATCGACGGCCTTACTTGCCCAGCATCCCATTCACATCGAGCCAGAGCATGAACTGCGTGAACCAACCGGTGCTGGTCTTGCCAGGATTGCCGAGACCGAAACCGTGACCGCCGTTCTGATAGAGGTGAAACTCCACTGGACGTCCCGCCTTCTTCCAGGATGTGATGAGCCCGTAGTCATCGTTGGCGAACAACGGGTCGTCGGCCGCCAGCACCACGAACATCGGAGGCGCATCAGGCGGAACGTCGACCGCCCGCAACGAGCCATAGATCGGTGCAATGAAGGCGGGCTTGTTTTCCTTCGATTGCAGGGTCGCGGCCATGGTCGCGCCGGCGCCCGCTGAGAAACCCATCATGCCGACTCGGTTGGGATCGATATTCCATTCCTTTGCACGCGAGCGCACCAGCCTGAAAGCAGCGGTCGCGTCCTCGAGCGCCATGGCGATCGGCGAGAGTTGCACACCCTGTGCCGACGCAGGCGTCGGTGCCGTCAAAGGATTGCCTTTGGCGAATTCTTCCCAGTCAGGTGCCGTCGGCAGCAGGCGGTACTTCAGCACGAATGCGGCGATGCCTTGCTCTTGAAGCGCCTCAGCGACTTCCCATCCTTCGTTGCCCATCGAGAGGACGCGGAACGCACCACCTGGAGCAACGATCACGGCCGCGCCGGTTGCCTGCGCAGGATCGGGTAGGAAAGGCGTGAGCGTCGCGCGTGACACGTTACGCACGAACGGATCACCCCATTGCTCGTACCAGCTCTCTTCCGCCGTCTGGCCCGGCACGCCGCCGGTATTGAGCGGAATCGCATTGGGCTCGGCCGGCGCCGGTATCGGTGTCTTCGGCGCTTCTTCCTGCGCTTGCACCGAGAACGATGCCCACAGCATGGTTGTGAGCAAGGTAAGAGCGACCAGAGACCGTCTAATGCACCTTGACATGACAAAACCCCCGTGAATCTGAGAACGGGCATGTGAGCCCGTGCCTCGCAATCACCGTTATCTTTCTCACGCAACCCCGGATGCTGAGCAGCGCACAGGCCGCAACGCGACGTCTCGTCACTCGCACGAAAAGCTCGATGCGAGCTCGACGTTGCCTCCTTTATAGGTCGCTTGCTTCGGATATGGGCACAACGGTCGCGACCGTTCTTTGAACGTCGAGCCTGGGCCGGCCTTCGCCAGCAACTCCTGAGGCGCTTGATTCTGCTCGACCCAGCGCACCGCCGCGGCCAGTGCATCGAACGAATCCGTAGCAGGCCCACCGCCGCAATGCCCCATGCCCGGCACGAGATACAGACGGAGGAACTCGTCTGCACGCGCGCCGTACTTGCGTTTGACAGCTTCGACGTAGTCGATCGTATCTTGCGGAGCGAAGATGGCGTCCGCCATACCGTGGATGAGGATGAGCTTACCGCCGCGCTCGACGAATGCCGAAAGCTCCGTGGAGGTCGCGTTGACGACTTCCTCAGCCGGCTGAGCGAACGGACTTTCGCTGCGCCGGAAACGCGCGCGCAGCTCATCCAGACTCGTCTCGAGCATGAACCCGTACAGATCGCTGGTCATGATCGGAGGCGTGCTGAAGACGTGCGACATCGCACCGGCAACCAGCGTCGTGTTGATCGCGCTCGGCGGCATGTCTTCGGGCGCTCCCAGCTTCCACATCGTCCAAAGGGGCGAATTGATACCTGGATCGTAGGCCCAACGGGTGTACACGGGATGTCCGTTCGCGTCTTTCGCGCCTTCGAACATCTTGCGGATCACATCGACCTTTCTGGGCTCAAGACACCCCGACGTCTGTCCCTTCGCACATTGCACGCTGCTTGGATCGAAGTCGCACTGCGCGGGGTGCAGCACCATGCCGTCGGCTACGCCATCGAGCCGATCGCAGTGCGCGAGAATACCGTCGCCGAGCACCTTCAAGTCTTCGCTCGACAACGCAGCGCCGAGCAGCGGACGTCCATCCGCCGCACGCGGCGCGATCGACGCAAGCAACTGCGTTTGCGCGAGCGCATCGAGCGACGCGTCGCTGACCCGATGGGCGGGAGCGATCGCGACGATAGCATCGAACAGCTCCGGAAAGCGTTGCGACGCCATCATGCCTTGTCGACCACCGTTCGAGCAGCCGACGAAGTAGGAGCGGGCAGGCCCGTTCCCGTACATCTGCTCGATGAGCCCGCGCGCAGCGAGCGTGACAACAGGCAAGTGGTTATACCCATAATCGATACGCGCCTGCGGATCAGCACCAAACTGGTACGGTCCTAGAGGCCCCGGCTCGTTCAGGTGACCCGCGTCGGTCGAGACGACCGCGTAGCCGAGCGATAGCGCGTTCGGTGCATCACCAACCGCTGTTGCACCGATCGCCGGGCGTAGCTCCCCATCCGTGCCACCACCACCTTGGAAGAGAAAGCGCCGGTTCCAGCTCTCCGGCAGGCGCAACTCCATGCCGATCGCATACGGCTTGCCATCAATACCGGTACGCTCATTGAGTCTTGCCTGCACGCGACAGTGCATCGGGACTGGGCTCGAACCACCGAAGATCGGCACCGTCCCCGCGGGAACGAGCTCGGCGCTCACGATCTTGCCGCCGGTCAGTTCATGCGCCTGCAGCGCTGCACACCTGCTCTCGAAAGAATCGCGCCAAGCCGACTCTTCGCTCTCGGACGGATTGGGCTTGCATGCGATGAGCGTCGTGCTTGCGAGGATCGCAAGCACACGGTGGTTGCATTTCATCGATCGTCTTCGAGGTTTCGCTCAGACAGCCATCACGGCGAGCGGATCGTGAGCAATCCGCTCAGTCCAGATTCTTGCTTTCGAAAGTCCAGTCCGGATCGCGGCACAAACGGCATTGCGGGCCGACGAACCACTGCTTTGCCTTCTCATCGCCCCGCAGCTGCCATTCCAGCCAGGCCACTGCCACCTGTGCAGCCCGTCCCCCGTTGGGCTCCATGAACGTGCCACCATGTCCGACATCTATATTGGCAATCGCCGCGGGAACGTGATTGATCCTGCGGAAGTCGTCCATGCCGTTCTCGTATGCGATGTCAGTCGGCCCACCTTGAATGTACAACACCGGTGTGTGCAGCTTCTTGAGCGTTTCCTTGCCAATGTCCATGGAAGGAAGACGCACTGCATATTCAGGGCTGAAGATGCCGCTGTTGTGAATGATTAACGTCCGGACGCGCTTGTCGTCGGCGACTTGGAGCGCTTGCAAGCCACCGCAGCTGAAACCGGACAAGGCAATAGCCGACGGATCGATACGATCGTAAAACGCGCTGCCTTGGCGTTCATTTTCAGCCAGCGCCCAGTCGATCGCCTCGATGAGTTGCGCGGCACTGGTAGCCGGAGGCGGCAGCTGGCCGTCCGGCGACGGCTCACGCGGCGGCGCCGGCTGCGTTCCCGGCCCCGACTTGATCGTGCCATTCGCAATCGCCAGGTATCCGTGAGACGCGATCTCGAGCAAGTGCAGGCGCGAGCTCGCACCATCGTCGGAGCAGCCGCCGTTACCCCACGCAACCACCCCCAGTTTCTTGTCACCCAGCTTGGTCAGATCCGCCGGACGATAGATGACGTGCCCTGGAAGGGAAGCGACTTCTTCTTTAACAGCCGGAAACGGACCGGTACCAGGCATGTCCGGTATTTCCGATGAGCTTTCAGCCCATGCCAACGTGCACATCATGACGAGCGCAGCGCCGCTTGTCGCAAGGCCCGTGCCCATCCGCTTCGCTGTTTCCAACGCTGTCACAACCGCCTCCCGCTAAGGCAACATCAATCGGTGGTCTTAGGATGATAGTGCAATTGCATGGCAGATCATGTGCGTATCGAGACCCTTGTCATTAAGTTGACGTTTCTACGCACTTGTCTACAGACAGGGATTCGCGAACGACGTGAAGCACTCAAGCGCGCTGCAGGCAGCTGATGCGGACGCGCTGACCCGGCTGTCGCGAGCAGTAGCCCAACAGCAATGATATCTCTCCATATGCTCAACGATATGTCTTCTTCTCCACGGCGCGTCGGCTCGACTAGACACTGCGCAGCAGCTGCATAATGTGTGCGCGAATTCGGCCGTAGTTGTGCGGTTTGAGCGGTCCGAGCACTCCGTGCTGCTCAGGCGGAAGATGAGCGAGCGGATGTCCGTTCGTCCGGAACACGTAGTGATCAAAGAAGGCCTTCCATGCCTGCCTTTCTGCAGGAGGCCGTTCTGCGATCGTGATCATGCTCAGAAGCAGCGCTGTGGACGGCGCATCCGGTCCGATACTGAACACATCCCACCAATAGTTCACCATTGCATTGAACTCGCTCAAAGCTTCGACCTGATGCCACCACAGCTTCGGGATGTAGATGGCATCTCCTGGATGAAGCTCGGCGATCCACGCTTGCTCTCGAATGGCGCGAAAGCGCGGATATCGTTCGTCGTTCTCCGGTGCAGAGGCAGCGAGGCTGACGGGCTGGCCCGCCATCGTATGGTCGATCGGACCCACGTAAAGGTCGCCGATGGTCTCCGGCGCGTACAGCGTGAAGCGCCGCGTTCCGGCGACGACACAGGCAACATTGTCGAACGTGTCGTAGTGGCACGCGACGTTCGATGCGTGTCCCAGCCAGATTCGCGGCACCACTTCGCTCGGCACGATCGGCACGTAGTTCTGCTGCGCGAACCCAGGGAGCAAACGATCGATGGGCAAGGAGCCCATATAGATCGTGGTGCGCGTCGGGGGAGCGAAGATCCGATCGAGCGCCTCCGCGAACTTCAATTGCCTGCGCTCGAAATTGAATCCCTTCAAATCGTCGCTGTAGTAGTACTTGCCGGCGATGCGGGCGTCGGCAACGAATACCTCCGTGACGTGGCCCTCGTCGAACTGCAACAGGTACTCCTTGAAACGGTCCATCGATTCCTGGACGGCGACGACCGCCGGCCAGGCACGCACTAAGCCGCGAATCACGACAGGCCGACACGCCTCGGCGACCTCGCGCCGGAACGTATCAGGATCCTGCAGTCCCTCAGCTGAAATTTCCGATGGGTTCATACTCATTTTCGTATCACGCCTACCGTCGCAAAGGCGCATCAGGCACTCAGCTTACTTGGACACAGCCGTTCAGCGAACCTCTTGACATTTCGTCACTAGGATGCCGAATTGCACTCCATCATAGGATAGAAAGTTATATGCCAACGGCCATCTGCGTCGTCTTGCGGAGAGCCTGCCTCCGTGCACGCTCCAGGCGATGGCCTCGCACCTACAACTCAAGAACACGTCGGAGGATTTGATCGTGCACGACCGCCGCACCTTTCTATCGAACGCGGCTGTGGCAGCGGCACTCGCTACGACGGGAGGCGGCGCCACGCTGCTCAATGCCATGAACGCGACGGCCGCGACATCGAGCGCTCGTCGCCCGTTCAAGCTTCGCTACGCGCCGCACTTCGGGATGTTCGAGGCACACGCTGGTCCTGACTTGATTGCGCAACTCGAGTTCATGGCAAGCGAGGGTTTCACGGCGATCGAAGACAACGAGCTCATGTCCAGACCCGTCGCTGTCCAGGAACGCATCGGTGCTGCGCTCGGGCGGCTGGGCATGACCATGGGCGTGTTCGTCATCGACGCGGGCGACAATTGGAAGCCATCGCTCACGACGGGTCGAGCGGAGTTTCGCGATCGCTTTCTGCGAGCGTGTCGTGCCGCCGTCGAAGTCGCGAAACGGGTCAATGCACGATGGGCGACGGTCGTGCCCGGATTCTTCGATCGCAGCTTGCCCATCGGTTTGCAGACGGCCCACGTCATCGACGCGCTGCGTGCTGCTGCCGAGATCCTCGAGCCGCATAATCTCACGATGGTGCTCGAGCCGCTCAGCGATACGCCGGAGCTCTTCCTGCGCACATCCGATCAGGCATTTGCCATTTGTCGCGCGGTGAACAGTCCCGCGTGCAAGATCCTGTACGACATGTACCACATGCAGCGCAACGAGGGCGACATCATCGCCAACATCGACCGGACTTGGAGCGAGATCGCCTACTTCCAGATCGGCGATAACCCTGGCCGTAAGGAGCCCGGCACGGGTGAGATGAACTATCGCAACATTTTTCGCCACATCCACAGCAAGGGCTTCGATGGCATCCTCGGCATGGAGCATGGCAACGCCCAGCCGGGCAAAGCGGGCGAACGCGCCGTGATCGATGCCTACGTCGCTGCGGATTCGTTCTGATTGCAACAGGGTAGGGCAGCGACGTTCCCGTTGGCGCTATCGGCGCGCACTCATACTTTATTATATGTATGCAAGTCGATCCCGGAGCGCCCAGGGGCCAGGATATTGTTCGGGTCCAGGGCACGTTTGATCGCATGCTCCACATCGCGCTTGACGGTACCGTAGCTGCGCGCAACACGCTCCTGAAAGCGCGTATTGACGCGATAAACAGCGTAGCCTTCCTTCTCGAACTCATCGAGCAGCTCGTTGAAGCACGCGTCCGCGCGGGCAGTCTCTTCAGGATTGGTCCGATCGAACAGCACGTCGACCACGTGGTGCATGTCTCGCGGACCGACGATGAACTCCGCGACATAGTCCAAGCCGTGCTTGTGTAGGATGCGCTTGGCCAGGCGAGCCTGCTTCTCACATTCGCTGCCGCGCGCCTCGCTGACGGGTGCGAACCACATCGAGCCGCCGCCCCCGCGCCAGTTATAGAGACCAAACTCCTGCAGATTCGGTACGCCGGACATCAGCTGGGCACGGTACTTGAAGGGCTGCTTATCGCCTGCTTCCTCCTGTGTGACGATGCGTCCTTTACCGAGCCTCTTGAAGGCCTCGCTGACGATCTTCCAGTCCGCATCGACTTGCTCTTGCGTACCGTAGAGCGCGGCGTACAGATTCCAGGCACCCATGCCAGTGTCCCGCTGGATCTTCTTCAGAATCTCATCGGGTGTGTGACCTGACTCCGTCGTGTACGTCTGCCGACGCACGTTCGCGCTGCCTGCTTCCCAGAGAACGTTCGCGATGACCACCGAGTTTGGGATCGTTCCGGAAATACGCAGCGGACGAAGCATCTCGACGATGTCGACGATGTCTTCTTCGTTCTCGAAGATCACCTCGAACGGCTTGAAGACCGGCGGCTTCGGCATCAGCCAGAAACCTATCTTGGTGACGATGCCGTAGTTCGCCTGTGTGAACATTCCATCCAGCGTCGGCCCGAAACCCCACTTGAAGATCTGCCAGGTATTGCTGCCCTTCACACCACCCATGCCGGTGCGATAGATATCGCCGTTGGCGAGCACGACTTCCATGCCACATTGCATCATGAAGTGCTCCCCATACGGCGTGTAGCCGACGCCTCGGTCCATGATGTTGCCGAGCGGACTGGCGATGGCAGAAGGCGCCGGAAATGACAGCATCAGCGGCAGATTGTTCTCCTCGATGTAGTCGTAGAGCTGCTGATACGTCACGCCGGGCTCGACCAACGCATAACACATGTCGGGATCGACCTTGAGAATCCGGTTCATCTTCTTCAGGTCGAGGATCACCTGTCCGCGCTGCACCGGGGCCGCTGAACCATAGCCGAAGTTGCGCCCGGTCGAGATCGGCCAGATCGGAATCTTGTGCTCGTTGCAGATTCTTACCACGCCCTGAACTTGCTCAACACTGCTGACAGTGAGCGCAGCGGACGGTGCATGAGCATCATTCTCGACCGACATCATGACCTTGCTGTACGGCGTGAGCTGGCTCGGCTGCGCGAGCACATTCTCTTCTCCGAGCAAGGCACGAAATGCTTCGAGGGCCTTCTCGAAAGTGGCTTGTGTGACGCCTCGCGGCAAGACAGGGTTGTTTTGTTGAGCCACGATTCGATTCCTCAAACCTCGATCAAGAACGAGACGAACTTGTCGTGCGTAACGACGTTGTCAGACCCAGCATCGCGGATTGCTCGAGTCGACGTCGCGAGCGAGCCGAGCAGATGGCCCACAGCGCCTGGCCATACTCCCGGCGGTGCGGCGCCACGCGGTCCCGAGCTCCATTGCTTGGGCGATTCACCCCGTCGTTGGACGACAGTCTGATAGCCGGCGCCCTTGGCGTACAGGTGATCGACAAGCCATCGCGTCCGATCCTCGGTACGATCGATATCGAACACAAGGTGGCGCGATCCTTCTGTGCTTGTCGCATGTTGGGCGAGCCACGAGATACGTGCTCCTGCGCCACGCGCCAAGTCCACAACGAGCGTACCGGTGGCGTCATCCAATAGCCCGATGACGCGCAGACCATCGGCCTGGCGTAGCTCGCGCTCGAGCGCAAGCAGGGCCTGCACATCCGAGCTGATGATTCGTGCTTGCAACAGGACCGCCCCGGCCGCCATAGCGCCGCGAAGGAAGGCCGCACCGGCCGGATCATCATTGACGAGCGCCAACAGTCGACGACCGTCGCCGGATGCACTTGCCACCGTTCCTCTCGGCCTGGCCATCGCCAGACCCGCGCTGCTGATGGCGAGCGACTTGAGCACGGCACGACGACTCCACCGCATCATCGCACCTCAAGGTTGAATTGCCTGCGTCTGCAGGCTTGCAAGGTATTCCGCGACGAGCCTGATCGATTCATCGTCGATGAACGAAGCCGGGAACGCCGGCATTGCGTTGAGGCCGTTGCGTACGATGTAAGTCACGTACTCCGGCGGTAGCTCGCGCCCCTCGAGCAGCGTGCCCACGCCGACTTCGGGCTTGTGACAGTGGCCGCAGACCTTTTCATATAGGAGCGCTCCGCTGCTCCATCGGCCTCCCTCCTGCGCCTGGACGACAGAGGCGCAGAACGACAAGGGCAGGGAAGCGGCTAGTAGAGGCCACTTCCATGTGGCCTTACAACGCGAGGAAGTCATCGATCATTCTCCCCATCAACAATGCTCGTCTCGACGAGTATCCGTCGTTGATCAAGCCAGCTTGAGAATCGGCTTGATGGTCTTTCCCTCCGCGGAATCCGCAAAAGCTTCGTTGATCTGCTGAAACTCGTAAAACTTGACGAGCTTGTCGAAGGGGAACTGTCCGGCCTTGTAGAACTCGACCAGCTTGGGAATGAAGACGCGCGGAACCGAATCGCCTTCGATGACACCGATCATGCTCTTGCCTTCGGCCATCAAGTCATTGTGCACGTCGATGGTCATCTCCGGCGTCACGCCGACGATGGCGGCTTGTCCCAGCGGCCGCAATGCATTCAAGCACTGACGAACGACCTGGGGCACCCCCGTCGTTTCCACCGCGTAGTGAGTCCCGCCGCCGGAGGCCGCTTTGATCTCCTCGACGACGTCCACTTTTTTTCCGTTCAGCGTGTGCGTCGCGCCCAGTTCCTTGGCCAGCCGCAGTCGGTTGTCGTGGATGTCGACGGCGAAGATCAGTGGGCAGTTGGCAATTCTTGCAGCCATGACGGCGCTCAAGCCCACGGCGCCGCAGCCGTAAACGGCAATGGAGCTCCCGAACTCTGGCTTCAAGCGGTTCAGGACAGTGCCAGCACCGGTTTGAATGCCGCATCCCAAAGGGCCGAGCAGCGATAACTCCACCTCTTTGTCGACCTTCACGACGTTGCGTTCGTGTGCAACGACATGAGTACCGAAGGAGGACTGACCGAAGAACGTGGCAATGTCGACATCGCCTTTACGCAGTCGGTACGTGCCGTCTTCCATGCGTCCGCCAAAGTTGAGCTCATTGAAACGCACGCAGACGGTCGGGTGACCAGTCAAGCAATTCTCACACTGTCCACAATGGGCATACGAGATGACCACATGATCGCCTGGCGCCAGGCTGGTGACGTTCGCTCCGACCTGCTCTACGATGCCGGCACCCTCATGTCCCAGCACGATGGGATAGGGTGCAATGCCTAGATCTCTCGCCACCGCGTCGGTGTGACAAACACCTGTTGCAACGATCTTCACCAGCACCTCGTTGGCTGCTGGTGACGACAGCGTGACTTCCTCGACGAAGAAGTCGTTTCCTTGCGCATGCGTGACAGCGGCCTGAATCTTCATCGGTCAATCCCCGGTAGGGTCGTCTTCCCTACACGATCGGCCAATCAGCGTGCGTCGTCATTAAGTAGTTGCCTAAGTGCGCGACGCGTTGTCCCGCAAAGGGCACAGACAAGATGTCTGTCGTCCTCATGCGTGCGCGCCCTCTTGGCTATGATGCTTTGTACGCGACCACTGAGCGCCTCACGCAACGATCGCATGGATCACATTCGTCGCCTCGCGCGTACCACCCTATGGCGGTGAGAATGAGTGCCTATGGCGGTGAGAATGAGTGCAAGCTTGCACACGGTGCAACGCGCACGGCGCTTGACTGCCTTATCGTTATTGCAGTCCCTCGATGATCTTAGACAAGCGCCCACGCACTTCTTCAGCAATCGGCGCGAGCGCCGGATTCTCGGTACGCTCCATCGCGACGACGGGATCGACGGTCGCAACTTCCACTTGTCCTTCTTCTGTTTCCCGTACGATCACATTGCAGGGTAATAGCACGCCGAGCTTATTCTCGATGCCGAGCGCTCTATGCGCGAACTGTGGGTTACACGCGCCCAGGATCCGATACTTCGGAGTGTCGACCCCGATCTTGCTCTTCAGCGTCGCTTGCACATCGATGTCAGAAAGCACTCCAAACCCTTCTGACCTCAGCCGATCGAGCACCTCTCCCACGACGCGATCGAAGGGGCCATCGACCGTTCTTGCCAAGTAGTAGGGCATGACTCGACTCCGAGACTTTGGATTCCTCAGGAACGCGCTATGCCTGACAGTGTTCCGATGGTGTTCAATTCCATAGATAAGAATGGACAAGACGATCGCTTCGCGCCGAGCGGCTAGCCGGTGCTAGCCGCCAAGCGGTCCTGCCCCGCTGTATTGCTATCGACGATTCATCGTTGCGACGACCTTGGCCATGGACTAGAGTTTTGCCTACAAGTGCTTGTTTGGGCAGTTGGCTGGAGGCTCGGGGTCTTGCGCGGTAGCGAAGCCAGCAGACCTCTATTCCTATGTCCTCATTCCCCTTCCTACCGAGCGTAGCTGACGAGCCTCAAGCGCACGACAATTCGTCAAGGACAATTCGTCCAGCAATTCGTCCAGAGGGAGCCTTATGCATCGGCACCAAGCTGTCATACTGGCTTCTCGGAATCACATCTGCGGTGCACCATGCTGTCGCCGCAACGCCAAGCGAGGCAGCCGTGCTTCAAGCGCTTGGGCTCGACACGAGCGAACGGATCGAATATCGCGGCGCGAACAGGGAGCCGATCACATTCGAAGAGTTCGCGAAGCAGGTAGCCGGCGGCATGCGCGCCCACGCTGATTCACGATGACTCTGGCATGCCTATCCTTCAGAAGAGGGTGCCGTCGGACTCAGGCCGCTAACGGGCAGTGACCGCGTCGGCGCGACTCGATGTCCACTACGATCGCAGTTCATCGGCTCACACATGCGTTCATCGAGCCTGCCGCGCGGCTGCTCGCCGACAGCATGCGTGACAACCCGTTGCATCGCCGGGTGTTCGGCGATGACGAGCTGCAGGTCGCGCGTGTGCTGAGCACTGCCTTCGTCCGTTTGCTACACCGACAGCTCGAATCAGGACTCGTGCTTGGCGCCTTCGACGGCGCCGCCTTGGTGGGCGTTGCAGCCATGGTCCCACCCGGACATTGCCAGCTTCCGTGGCGCGAGAAGCTGAGCATGCTCCCGATTCTGGCGTGCTCCGGTCAGCTCAAACGACTACCAGACATCCATCGTTGGCTGCGCTCGTGGGCTCGTCACGATCCGCCGCTTGCGCATTGGCACCTCGGCCCTGCCGCTGTCGAACGCGCACGCCAAGGGCAGGGGATCGGCACCGCCCTCATGGACGCAGTTTGCAAAGAGCTCGACCAGCGCCAAGCCATTGGCTACCTCGAGACAGACAAACATAGGAACGTCTGCCTATATCGCCGCGGCGGCTTCGAAGTCATCGCCGAGCGCTCCGTGCTGGGCGTCACCAACTGGTTCATGCTACGTCATCCGCGGCAAGCGTAGCCGGTCGAGTCCCATGAGCACGTCGCGTGTTGATTCGATGCCGTTGCCGCGATAGGCCTCTCCGCCGTTGACAGGCTGCTTTCACTTTCTCATCTGCTCGAGAAGCCTCTTGGACTGCTCGACGACGCGTGCATAGGCTGGACGCCGGGTGCATCGTGCTGCGTAAGCCTCGAACGACGGACGCGGCTCGAGCGCTTTGCTCAGTAATCCCCAGCCGATCACGGAAGCGGTGTAGACATCTGCCGCGGTAAACCAATCTCCGAGGATGTACGGGCCCGGTGTGATCGCTTTTTCCAACGCATTGAGCGTGTCTTCGTAACTGCCGTAACCGATGGCAGTGCGTCTTTCCACGGGTGGACGCGACAACATGTGGTCGACGAGCGCGTAGTCCACGCAACTGGCCGCAAAGAACAGCCATCGCAGGTACGTGCCACGGCGCGGATCATCGAAAGACGGGGCCAGCCGGGCGGCTGGGAATGCATCCGCAAGGTAGGCGCAGATCGCTGCCGACTCCGTCACGACCGTGCCACGATAGACAATTGCCGGAATCTTCCCCATCGGGTTGATGGCGAGATACTCCGGCTTCTTCTGCTCGCCCTTCTCGAGATTCACGAGGACCGTTTCATATGGCGCGCCGACTTCCTCGAGCATCCAGTGGACAATTCGACCACGCGACATCGGGTTGTGATAGAAGACGATCCGCTCGCTCATGAGGCCCTCCGTTCCGAGGGCCCGAAGTATAGCGACGGTGACGGACTCGCCGACAAGGGATCGACAACGATTCGACGCTCCATAGCCGTGCGATCTCCCATCGCTCAAGTTACGCAAGAGGCGCATCGCTGTCGTGGAGTTTCCGTCCTGCCACGACCGAACGCTCGCGGCATCATTTTCCAAGGCGCTTCATGGTTGCTTGCAGCGTGCATGCCTTGTAAGGACGATCCACGCGTGAAACAGGCATCGGTCGTCTGTGTTTCATACATGACACGGTCACAAGCGATCGTTGCTTGGCCACAGTCTGACAGCCGGCGCGATCCGACAATACAGCTCACAGTTCTTCGACGTATCACAGCCAGCCGCCCCTAATGCTCTCAGCTCACCTGCAAGCAATTGCACTGTTGATCGGCGCCAACGCAGCTCCCGTCATCCTGTCGAAGCTCCTACGAGAGCGTCCCGGTGTGCCGCTTGATCTTGGATACAGGCTACCGGACGGGCAACGCCTCTTCGGCGATCACAAGACCTGGAGGGGACTGCTCACCGGCATCGCAGTCGGCGCTCTGCTCAGCAAAGTCCTCGGAATGCCTGCATGGGTCGGGGCGGGATTCGCTGCCGCATCGCTGCTGGGCGATGCGCTGTCGAGCGCTATCAAGCGGCGGCTTCATCTGAGGCCGGGGACGGAGATACCTGTCCTGGATCAAGTCGGTGAAGCGCTGTTACCGCTCATCCTCTTTGCCGGCGAGCTCTCCCTGGAGCCAGGGGGCATTGCCATCGTGACAACGATCTTCATCCTGCTCGACTTGTCGGTGACGCGTCTGCGTCATGCGCCATGGCTCGATCCAGCCAAGTGAGCGAGTGTCCTGAGTTTCCCCGATACGACTTGCGGACTGGGGAGGGGATAGTAGGAGTCGCATTTCGAGCTGTTCCCTGCGGGAGACGACCCATGTCAGAACGTGACACTGAGAGCTATCGGCACACTGCAGACCTGGAGGAACTCCAGCAGGACTTTGCCCGCGTGGACCGCATTGCCCCAGTCGAACAACTGCTCGCCGTAAATGGCGTAGTTGAGCTCGCTTGCATTATAGATCGAGTTGACCTCATCTGGCTGCAAGACAATGTAGTTTGCGTTCGGGGGACGCGGATCGTCGGACTCGTACACATAGCGTATCCAGTCCTCCCGAAGATCAGTGGAATAGTTGAGATCGTTGCTCGTGAGGTGCAGCCCGGCACGGAATACCCCCAGGCTGTTCCCGAACGACACATCGCTGCGCCAGCCGAACTCCGACTCCTTTTCCCGCACCGTCAGGATTCTCTCGCGCACCGGAACTTGGTTGGCAGGCGTATCAGGCGGCACCAGATCCGGGAAGGCCTCGCCCTCGGACGAGACTCGGTCCCGCTCACGGTAGTAGAAGCGGTTTGTCCATTCGCCATCCTCGCCAAACATGCGCCGCCAGGTGGCACCGATGAGCACGAGGTCCTGATCTTCGTGCTGCAACGTGACGTCCTCGATGGTCTCGTTCTCCTCGATGGGCGCGAGGACGTGGTCAATGTCGCGCGTGTACTCCTCAGGCGCGTAAATGGCGAGAAACTCGAGCTCGTCATCGTCATCGAGACGTGTGTGCGTCTTCAGGATCACGTCGGTGGAAACCGGCGCGCCCAAATCCTCTTCACCGATGATCTCGAATAGCTGGCCGAAGTCGAAACGCCGTGCCTGCAGGAACATTGAGGTGTTGTCGTGAAAGCCGCTCGGCCCCTCGTAAAGGAGCTCGGCGCCGGCGAGATCGAGACGCAGGCTGCCGACAGGCGAGGGCGCCCCGTCCACGACCTCGATTTGCAGGAGCGAGGCGTCGCGACCGCTGAACTCCGCGCTCCAGCCGCCAGGTGAGAACTCAGCACCCGCAACGGCGTTCGGTGCAAAGATGGAGTAGCGACCACCGTTGATGATCTCTTCCTCCTTGCCCAGCGTCTGCTCGAAGTGCGCAACTTGCTGGAACGGAAAGCCATCGACATAGATGAGGTTGTTCTTGGGGCCATGCCCCCGAACGGAAAAACTCGCGAACTCGCCGTTGGAGATCACCCCTGGCAGGCCGCTCAGCGCGCGCAGGACGTCGCTGCCACTGCCAGGCGCGTTGCGTAACTCGTCGCGGCTAAGAAATTTGCTTGAGACGGCGCCGAAGCGGTCTGCCTCGCGTGCACGAGCCAACACGACGATCTCATCCATCGCGATGAACGCCGGCTGCAGCTCGAAGCGAAGACGGCCTGTCCGCTGCTCCAGCACTCGGACCGCCGGCTCGATAGCCGTGACGTATCCCGCCAACTCCGCACGCAGTTCATAGAAACCGCCTTCCAGGCCGTCGAGTAGTGCCCAGCCTTCATCCGTCCTTGCCGAATACACCTGGCCGTCACGCGACTCCGCCCTGATCGTCACACCATCCACGGGCCGGCGCGTCAACGCATCGACGACCTGTACCGATATCGCGCCACCGTCGGCCATAGCGAGAGCTGTCGCGAGCAGCAGCAGGAGGGCTGGTAGCCTCACGAGAACCGCTCGACGCAAGCTGCTTAACATGGCAAGACCTGTGGAAATGGTGATTTCGCGTCAATCTTGTTGCACTGCGCCCAGGGCAGCCCATGGTTAAGCAGCAGGAGCTACTTCGGGTATCAAGGAATGAGAATGAATAGCAATCTTCGCCAAGCTCCGGAAAGAAACCATTCGCGAAAATGCGTGCCCTAAGCCGCTCGCCTCTCGACTGTGCACCACTTGAGTTCTCGAGCTTGGTCGAGTGCCAGCGGGCAGGTCGCCTCACCAATAACTAACAGGAGAGTGTGTTTGGCTTCTCAACAGCGAAACCGGACGAGAATCGATTACTGATTAGCTCGCGTCGGAGTGCTTCATCGATGCGAGGTCTTCGATGACGAGGGGAGGCGACGATCAAAGTGGGCCGATCACCACGAAGTCCACGAAGTCACGTTGGTGCAGCCAAGCTTCGGCTTCTACATGATCCCAGCTGAGCACTCCATCATGCTACTTCTGCAGGCAGCTACTGAGTGGTTGCGAGTCTACTTGTCTTGTAGTTCGGAATGGCTAGAGTGCAGTGAGCAGCGTTTTGTATGTTCTGCGAGGTAACGGCCGTTCAAAGATCCACAAGTTCTCGGCGGCGGCGCCTCCCTCACTCATGACATCGATGTGACGGCTTCCATTGGACGGGGTTCGGCCACGTGCACGCGGTCACTGTAGCCGCTGAACGTCAGAAGGCTCCACGCACTACTAGTTCATATGACATAATATACATTATGCGAATAGTCGTCAGGGCTGCAGCGCTAGGCATTCGGTCCTTCGGCGGGCTCTCTCGACGCTCCACCGATTCTGGGCTTACATGGTCCATGAGGCGGGTCGTGACCCGTTGCCGAAATCCTTTTCAACCGACCTTTGACTCGTTCGTACTGCGGATTGGCGCGCCAGTCACGCCGCTAGCTATATACAGATGCGTGTCGACATGTCGTCTCAAGCGCGACATTCTGCCAATCAGGCATCGAGTGCTATTCCGGCCTCTGGTCACATCTGGCCGATGCATGGACGCTGGCGGGTTCGAGCCGACGTGCTCTTCGATTCTGAAGTCCGCGTGATCACACAGGGCGGCTGCGGGTCTAGACTTGTCCGGGAGCTCGCGAGTAAGCGACACGGGCGATCCGGGGCTGGAAGCGCCTTCGAACGACACGCCACTCGCAGAAGGACCAGCCACGAAACTGCCATTAGGCACCCTATTCTTTTGTTGTTATATCAACATAGAGCGCAAAAGGGCATAGAACCTCATCAGCGTGACTGCCGGCGCCCGCTTGTGCGAGACGATCGCTTCGCGTTGGGCTCGAGACTGAAGGCCCCGTCTAGCGCCCCGGAGCTAGATTCCGCGTCGCTTCTCGATCCGCGTGGTGATCTTGGCGCGTACCGCCTCGTCGATCTTCATCAGCTCTGCGATCTGATTGAACTCCTCGAGGCGCAGACCGCTGCGCTCGACGGCTTCGATGATCTGCGTCTCCGCCCTTTCCTTGACCTTGTTCGCCTCGTCCGGGTCTGTCGTGCGTTCGAGCTCCGCGGCTGCTTGCGCGTGGATACTCTCGATGGCGATGTAGGCATCGGCGAATTGGTCGAGCTTCTTGTCTTCCAGCGGAGCGACTTCTCGTGGCGGTGGCGTGATCGTTTCCGGCGGAGGTGATGCTGGCTCTCGTGGCGGTGGCGTGATCGTTTCCGGCGGAGGTGATGCTGGCTCTTCTTGCGCAGCCGAGCCACCGGCTGCCAACAGCACGACTATTAATATGAATTGGGGGAGCCTGTATGAATGACGTGACTGCTCGCCCATGCTCGGCCACCTGCAGTGACCACCCATCGAGCTGCAATCCACGGGACGAGGACGAGTTCCGTCCGGAACGTCATCGATCTCGGAACATCAAGGAGAACGCCCGCATTTCCCCAGCCACTCTCAACTTCCATGACTTTTTATTTTTATCAATCAATTAGGACAGATTTTTATCATATTAAATTAACTTAGGTAGGCCGAAGCTGAATTTCGCGAACGCTTAAGGGAAATTACTTGCCTTTCGAAGGCACAGGAGTATATTCGGTCGCTAGATGCTTGAGCTGGCTCGAAAACCCTGCTCGGCAAAGTTCAAGTAATTTCTCAGCTTCTGTCTCGGCCGAATCGGCCTGGCTCAGTGGGAATACATGGGGGGATAGGTTGCAATGAGCAACGCCTGGGAGAGTCTTTTCGCTGCGACAGCGGTGCTCGCCTCCGCCGGCCCCATCAAACAGCGCTTGGTGGATGCCTTCCGCACGCACCTCGCATCCTTGAACGCGGACGAGTTACCGTCCGAGCTTCGGGAAGAGTTCTCTTCAATCTCATCGACCCTGCAATGCGTCCGCCCGATGCGGGGCGAGACAGCGGTGCAGGCGACGGTGCGAAAGATGTCGGACATCGAAGCTGGCAACGTCGCCAGACGTATCGTGAATATGCTCGGCGCGCTGGCGCGCCAGCAGAACGCCCCGCGTACACCAAAGCTGCGCGCCGTCGGCGAGGATTGACGCCTACGGCGCCCTGCTTTCAATCGAGCTTGAACTCGATCACGTCCCACCGCGACGTATCTTCATGACGCGCTTGCCGTCGTATGGCGTCGACGATTGAGCGCTCGTTCCACTCGATCAGCTCGTCCGCAAGCGCTTCCA
The DNA here is from genome assembly GCA_017577615.1 of Gammaproteobacteria bacterium. Lineage (GTDB taxonomy): Bacteria > Pseudomonadota > Gammaproteobacteria > Steroidobacterales > Steroidobacteraceae > Steroidobacter. The sequence goes on from PKRE01000002.1 coordinate 463,617, forward strand.
GCTGGACGGGAATCTTGGCCTTGACGCCGAAGTACTCCAGGACGATCACTGGCTTCTCGAGCCCCTTGGCGCAGTTGAGCTGAAAATCGATCCATTGCTCATTGTGCTTGTATTGGCCGGCAGGGATGATGACGACTTCGGCTAAATTAATCTGCTTCCTGAGCTCGCTGCGCATCGCTTCTGCGTTTCCGCCCAGCTGAATCTCAGGGTCGCTGCAGTTGCGGTAGTAGAAGTTACGCGAGCTTTCGAGATACTCGAATACGCGGTGATAATCGTCCGACGGCGCGAACACGTGGCTGACGAACACTCGCACCGGATTTTGCTCAGAGATGCTGCTCACCCCTTGGGCTCCTGTCGCGATGGGCGCAACATGGCTTGATCGTGCGGATTCTAATGCAGAATCTGCTCGTTCGGCCTCCCCCGATTTCGGATTGTGCGCCGAGCGCTGTCATCTGCTCGCTGCGCTAGAATGCGGCGCTGCGCTGTCAAGTCCGCACGTTCATCGTCCCTGACCCATGCGTTTCGTTTTGTACAACATCCGGTATGCGACCGGCACAGGGCCTACGTTCCACCTGCCGGTTCCAGGTGCCGGATACTTGCGCAGCAACGCACGGGTGCTCGAGCGCATCATCCAGTTTCTCAAGTTGCTCGATCCCGACCTGGTCGGCTTGATCGAGATCGACATGGGCTCGATTCGCTCGGGCCTTGTCAATCAAGCGAAACAGATCGCCGAGTCGCTCGGCCACTACTCGACGTACCAGTGCAAGTACGGCACCTCCTCGCTGAACAACTTGGTGCCGATCGTCCGCAAGCAGGCCAATGCCTTCCTTGCGGCGCCACGCGTCGAGGGCGAGCGCTTTCACTATTTCGAAACCGGCATCAAGCGGCTGATCATCGAGCTCGAGCTGGAGAACGTTTCGATCTTCCTGGTGCACCTCTCGCTCAAGTTCCGGCACCGACAAGACCAGCTTCGCCACCTGCACGAGCTCGTCAAGCGCTCGCGCAAGCCCGTGATCGTCGCCGGCGACTTCAACACGTTCTGGGGCGATCATGAGCTGTATCTTTTCATGGAAGCCTCGGGGCTCAGGAACGCCAACCGCCTCGGGTTGCCTTCGTACCCGAGCCGCAATCCGCGCAAGGAGCTCGATTTCATCCTGCATTCCAAGGGTATCGAGATCACGCACTTCGACGTGCCGGACGTGCGCTTTTCAGACCACCGCCCGCTGATCTGCGACTTCGAAGTCCGTGGCAGCTGACGCGAGGCGGCACGACAACGGCGAACATCAAGGGGGTCACTATGCAAGCGTCCTCGCCCTATCAGGCGACTACACATTGGCAGCTGCGAACGGACGAGGACGGTGTCGCGTGGCTCACGCTCGATAAGGCCGGCGCGAGTGTCAACAGCCTATCGCGCGATCTCATGGAAGAGTTTCGCGGGCTCGTCGAGCAATTCGAGCGCACGCCGCCGCGCGCGGTAATCGTCCGCTCCGCGAAGAAGGGTTTCATTGCTGGCGCCGACATCAAGGAATTCGAGTCGATCGCCAGCGCGGAGGAAGCCTTCGGGCTCATTCGCAGCGGCCAGGAGCTGCTCGACCGTTTTGCCGCACTGCCCTGCCCCACGGTGGCCGCGATCAACGGCTTCGCCCTGGGCGGCGGATTGGAAGTCGCACTCGCGTGCCGGTACCGCGTCTGCGCGGACGATCCGAGCGTCACACTCGGCTTTCCGGAGGTGCAGCTGGGCGTGCATCCAGGCTTCGGCGGCACGGTGCGATCCGTTCAGCTCATTGGTCCGATTGCGGCATTGGATCTGATGCTCACGGGGCGCTCGGTTCGTCCGCAACAAGCGCTCGAGCTCGGGCTGGTGGATCGGGTCGTTCCACCAGAGCAGCTCGACGCGGCCGCCAAGTCGCTCGCACTCAACCCGCCGAAACCGCGTACACCGAGCCTGAAGCATCGTCTGCTGAACAGCGCGCCAGCGCGAGCCTTCGTCGCGGGGCAAATGCGCGCGCGCGTCGCCAGGCGAGCGCGTCCGGATCACTATCCAGCGCCGTACGCGATCATCGACCTGTGGCAGCGGCACGGAGGGGTCGGCGCACGCGCCATGGAAGCCGAGGCGCGCTCCATGGCCGAGCTCCTCGTCACGCCCACCTCGCGCAACCTGGTGCGCGTGTTCTTCTTGCAGGAACGCCTCAAGTCAGGCGGCAAGGCAAGCAGCGTCCGAGCGGAGCACGTGCACGTGGTGGGCGCCGGCGTCATGGGCGGCGACATTGCGACGTGGTGTGCGACGCGCGGGTTGACCGTGACGTTGCAGGATCGCGCCGAGGAATACGTTGCGTCTGCTCTGGCCCGCGCGCGGACCTTTCTCGAGAAACGTTACCCCGATCCTTCGCGCCGGGACGCCGCCCTCGCCCGCCTACATGCAGACGTCGAAGGACGCGGCGTCGCGCAAGCGGACATCGTCATCGAAGCGATCTTCGAGGATCTCGACGCAAAGCGCGAGCTGTACGCACGCCTGGAGCCGCAGATGAAACCGGGAGCGCTGCTGGCCACGAATACCTCCAGCATCGTTCTCGAGGAGCTCGCGGCCAAGCTCGCCGATCCCACACGCCTCATCGGTTTGCATTTCTTCAATCCAGTGGCGCGCATGCCGCTGGTCGAGGTCATCCGCACCGAGAAAACCGACCCGGAGCTCATCCAGCGCGGGCAAGCCTTCGTGCGGCAGATCGACAAGCTGCCGATCGTCTGCCGCAGCTCGCCAGGTTTTCTCGTCAATCGCGTCTTGATGCCGTACCTGAGCGAGGCCCTGCGTGCTGCCGAGGAAGGAATCGCGCTGCCACTGATCGATCGTGCAGCCGAGGATTTCGGCATGCCCATGGGACCAATCGAGCTTGCCGACGTGGTCGGGCTGGACGTCGTCATGAGCGTCGGCAAGGTCTTCTTCAGGGATCGCAATGCCGTGCCCAGCGTTCTTTCCGTGCGTCACGCAAACAATCAGCTTGGCAAAAAGAGCGGCCGTGGGTTCTACACCTGGACGGGCGACAAGCCGCAGAAGCCGCCGACGGAAGGCCAGCGTGCACCCGAGGACCTGCAGGACCGCTTGTTGCTGCCGCTCGTCAACGAATGCGTCGCCGTGCTGCGCGAGAAAGTCGTCGAAGACGCCGACTTGATCGATGCAGGGGTCATCTTCGGCACAGGGTTCGCACCTTTTCGCGGGGGGCCGCTGCAGTACGCACGCGCGCGCGGCGTGGAGGCCATCGTGGCACGGCTGAAGGAATTGCAAGAGACGCACGGCGAGCGCTTCGCACCCGATCCGGGGTGGTCGTTGCTGCGATAATTGTCAGAAATGCGCAATTGTCGTAGAGCCGAGCGCTCCTGCGCCTGCTACGATGATGCTTCGCCGAAAACGTGGAGCCTTCCGCTCCATCGTCGTCCACCTGGAGAACCATGGAAAGCAAGCCGATCGATCTAGGCCTGCTGCGGTCGTTTTCTCCTCTGGACGGCATGAAGCGAGACAACTTGCACTCGCTCTCGCGTAAAGTCGTGCTACGCGAGCTGCCACAGGGGCGTCTGCTGTTCAAAGAGGGCGAAAACGATAAGCGCACGTACTACCTCGTCCGCGGCGTCGTCGAGCTCTTGCTCGACGGCAAGCCCGTGCTCACGATCCGCGCCGGCACACCCGAAGCACGCAACCCGATCGGCCCCTCGGTTCCGCGGCGCTACACCGCACGCGCCGTATCGAGTTCGATTCAGGTGCTTTCGGTCGACAGCGAGCTGCTCGACTTGATGCTCACCTGGGACCAGACCGGAACCTACGTCGTGGACGAGCTGCGCCATTCCGAGGAGGTTTCCGACGCCGACGACTGGATGACCGTGCTGCTGCAATCGAAGGCGTTTCATCGGATCCCTCCTGCGAATATCCAGGCGATCTTCATGCGCATGGAGCGTGTCGACTACAACGCGGGCGACGTTGTCATCAAGCAGGGTGACGAAGGCGATTATTTCTACGCCATCGTGAAGGGCCGATGCGTCGTCACGCGTGAGACGCCGCTCAACAAGGAAGGCATCAAGCTCGCCGAGCTCGGCATGGGCGACACATTCGGCGAGGAAGCGTTGATCTCCGAAGCCAAGCGCAACGCGACCGTGACGATGCTCACGCCCGGCACGCTCATGCGCCTGAAGAAGGAGGATTTCCGCACACTGCTCAACGAGCCCATGCTCGAGTGGGTCGATTTCGAGCAAGCGCAGTCGATCGTTGCCCAAGGCGGGCAGTGGCTGGACGTGCGCTTGCCGAGCGAGTACGAGGCCTTCCATATCGAAGGCGCGATCAACGTGCCGCTCTACTTCATTCGGCTCAAGCTCAAATCGCTCGATCGCAATAGACATTACGTGGTCTACTGCGACAGCAGCCGGCGTAGCTCGGCCGGCGCGTACATCCTGAACGAGCGCGGCTTTCATGCCAGCGTGCTCAAAGGCGGCCTTGCCTCGGTGCAAGTACAGAAACATTAGCCTGATACCTCGACCGGTCCGCTTCTGCGATAGGCCGTTGCGCGAACGCATCCGTCCCCTCCCCGTGAGTGCGCAGGCTGTGCCGCTCGAAGGTCAGGTGCTGGATGCCTGGGCGTAGGAACGATGCGTGCAGTTATAGTTCCCGGACTTGGCAAGCGCGCCTTCGATCACCTTATCTCTTCAACCGCGAGCAAGCCCACGAGCGTTCGCGTTCTTGCACAAGAGACGTTGTGATCGATCGCGAGAAAACGTTCTACTTCCCATGTTCGCAGTGTCCCTTACGTCAGCTCGTTCTCTAACGCTGCCAGCAGCTTCTTCACTGCGCCTCGAGCACCTTCAACTGCTTGGCGCCCGACACACCTCCCACCGAAGTTCGTCCTCCAAGCCGGGGCGCCTTTCCCAATGTCGCGGCGTCACACACGGACCAGATACTTTCCGACGTTTTTCCCTTGCAGCATCTCAATGAATGCACGGGGAAGCCTCTCGAAACCTTCGACAATGGTTTCCACGGGCCGGACTTTGCCCGTCTTAATCCAGTGCGACATCTGGCTACGAAATTCATCCATCCGACCGACATGGTCATAGACGATCAACCCTTCCATCCGCACTCGCTTTGCCATGAGCACGCGGGTGGGATCGGGCAAGCTGGGCGGTCGATCGTTGACCTGTGAGATGAAGCCGACCAGCGGAATGCGCGCAAACGGGCGCAGATGCTCGAGAACGGCGTGACGCATCTCGCCGCCAACGAGATCGAAGTAAATGTCAATGCCGTCCGGGCAAAGTCGCCCAATATCCGTGGCAAGGTCGCGCGACGCGCGGTAATTGAGTGCCCCATCAAAGCCAAGCTGGCTGGTGAGAAAGTCCACCTTCTCCTGCGACCCAGCCAGACCGTAGACTCGGCAGCCGTATACTTTGACAATTTGACCGATCGTGGAACCGACCGCTCCGGCGGCTGAGGACACCAAGACGATCTCGCCCGGCTTCGGGTTCGCGATGTTCGTCACGGCGAAATAGGCGGTCGCGCCGGGCATTCCCATGATTCCGAGCGCGGTCGAAATAGGAGCCAGGTCGGGATCGACTACTGTGATACCCGGTCCGTAATTCTCGATGTTCGTGCCACCATCAGAAATCGCATACTCTTGCCAGCCGAGCATGCCGTGGACGATCTGTCCCTCACGATAGTTGGGGTGACGTGACAGCACGATTTCCCCGACCATCCGGCCGAGCACGGTTTCGTTCAACGGCATCGGCTTGCCGTAGCGGGTTGCAGCCTCTATCCGGGATCGCTGAAACGGGTCCACTGATATGTATTTGGCCCGAATCAGCAGCTCTCCGTCCTTGGGTCTCGGTGTTGATAGGTCGCACCCGCTGTGACTTGTCGCGGAATCAGCGCCTTGATCTTCTTGTCCCGGCAGTTGATGCGGACGGTGTATGCGTTCGTGCAGAGGAAGTCGTCCGTGTACTTGCCAGTGTTGAATGACATGGCGCCATAGAGGTTCAGGCCCTCGACGGGTGTCCAGCTCGGCTCGAGCTCCAGACCACGGACGCGTGCGCCTGCCGCGTTATCTGTATAGGTTACGACTGTGCCAGGGTAAAGAACTGGTAGCTGCAGGCCGTCATAATCGGCCTGGAAGATCGCCGCGTTCAAACGGAAGGTGCGATCAGCAGTCTGAAATTTGACGCCGGCTTCGTAGCTATCGACGTATTCTGGGCCATAGGGCAGTGGCCGCCCGATTTCTCCGCCAACAATCGACGTTGGCGAGATGGTGTTAAATCCACCTGACTTGAAGCCCCGCGTGTACGTCGCGTAGGCCATTACGCCCTCATTAATATTCCAGTTTACGCCGACCTTCGGGGTCCACGCATCGAAGTCGGCCCGCTCGTCCTGCGGATATGAAATGTTCTGATAATAGAACTGACGGAAGTAAGCCTTTTCCTCCGTGTAGCGCACGCCGCCGATGAGGAAAACATCATCAATCACTTCGTAGCGCATTTCTGCGAAAGCAGCATATGCCCGTGTCTTTCGTTCGAGCAGGTGGCCGACGGCATAGCCGAAAAACCCGCGCTCCATCTCACCGTGTTCATCGAAGTAATACAGGCCGAACACACCGGTCAGTCGGCCAAGATCCAGCTCCAAGTTCACTTCCTGGCTGAAATTGCGGTTCTGCGCCGTATAGTCGGTGCCCAGGTCGGTGGTACCCGCGCGCTGCGCGAACGGTACCGACTGGATCACGTCAAGATCCCGGTACCCCGTGGTCGCTGTCAGCGTCACCGCATCCGACAGCTCGAGAACCGCGTTGATCGAGCCACCATAGCTGGTCAGGCCCTGGGCGTAGGGGCCACTCAGCTCGCTGCGGTAAAGGTTGCGATTCGGCGACGCCCACGGATTGTCGACACCGGGCAAGACCGTGAGAGGCACGCCGATCGATGGGTCGGATTTATCGCGGTGGTAGTCAGCTCCGATCTCGACCTCGAAGTTGCTGGTGGGGGTAAGGAGCAATTTGCCACGGACCGTGTACTTGTCCTTCTTGCCCATTTTGCGGCCGTATGCCGGGGCCTCGATGAACCCGTCGCCGCTCTCATGGACGAGGCTGATCGAAGCGGCCGCCAACTCGTCGGCAATCGGTCCGCTCATGTAACCACGAAGCAAAAGCGAGTCGCGGCTGCCGCGTGACACGTCTCCGCGCGCGGTGAAATCCCAACTCGGGCGCCTCGTGATAATCTTGATCGCGCCACCAGAAGTGTTTCGACCATAGAGTGTCCCTTGCGGCCCGCGTAGCACTTCCACCCGATCGACGTCATAGAGCGAGAAGAACGCGCCGTTCGTGCGCGGCTCGTACACGTTGTCGACGTAAACACCGACCGCGGGGTCGTACATCACGCCGTGATTTTCCTGGCCGATACCACGCAGGACGATGCGTGCAGCGTTCGAGGTACCAGTGCCTGGCTGAATAACTAGGCCTGGAACCTGGGTGGAGATCGTCCTCACGTCGATGATTTGACGTTCCTGCAGCAACGTATCGCTGAATGCCGACACGGCAATTGGCGTCTTTTGAAGCGTGGAAGTGGTGCGCTGGGCAGTGACAACGATCTCGTTCAAAACACTCGAGGCTTCCTGCGTGACATCGCCTTCTGGAGCATCTTGCGCTGTTGCGCTCAACGGTGCGATCAAGAAAACGCCGGCCGCAACCCCTGCAAAGCCAAACTGCAAACGTCCGATAAGCGACATCTTACCCCCCCTTTTGCTACGACACCGCTACGGCGAGCGACGCGATGTATAGGCCCCTACATAGGCTCTTGCGGGCCATGAGCCTGAGCGCTCGCGCAAAGCTGTTTCGCAGCTTGATGTTTGATGTTAATACGATTAGTTCGTTAACTTAGATATCGCCGTCAACTTCGATATCCACGTAATGTTTGGCAGCAGTGTTGTCAACACAAACCAGCGCTACCCGCCCCGAGGCGTCCTTTTCATCCATCCGCGCGCGCCATAATGCTTTCCAGCTCAACCACCCTGGAGCGAGCACTGCAAACGATGAAGTGACAACGATTGAGCGCAGAGGCTTGGTCGTCGATGATCGAGAAGTTCGAGGCCAGAGGCAGTCGGACACAGCATGGGACCGAGCCTCATAAGCCACCTGGCAGACGAGCAAGGATGCCGGATCCGAAGCAGCTGCCGCTGGTGGCAGTAACCACGGTGGTGGGCCTTCCCAACCCGAGGCGTGTCAAGTGGCGATCACGCACACACGGTGCTTGCGTACTCGCGAGCCGATCAACGATACCGAGTCACTCCCGTTCTCGATGAGAGCCACTTGCCGGTTCACACATCCAAAGTGCGCGACTCCGAGACCGCCGCGCTCTCCCCGGATCGATACGACATCATTGGTCGCAAGGTCGGCTACCGCCTGGCACAGCTGGCACAGCGTCGGGGCAGCCATGAGATCCCGAAATATGTGCACCGACTGCCAAGACGTATCCAGAATTTACGGCTCTGACGCGTGAGTTACCTGTGAGCATTCACTGTTGAGCACTTCGTCACACTGGATTAAACGCAAGCTCGCCGCACACGACGGGAGGCAAAGTGGAAGAGATATTTTTCAAGCTCGTATCGCAACAGTCACAATACGCCAACAACTCGGCACGTATTGCATCGCGTAGCGCCATCTGACGCGCTTGGTCAGACAAACGAGCGGATCGCCCGTGGTCAATCAAGAGACAAGCGATGCTGCGCGTATCAAGCGCGTCGAAAATTCGCCCACTCTGTGCCAGATCGTCGACGTCGGTAGTCAGTCAAGCGCAGATAGGCGAATCACCGGATGGTCGGCGTCGTTGTGGCTGTTAGTGTTGAGCCGTGCTTCGCACCGGCCGTGAGAAAGCGGTCGTGGAAGGGAAACGCTGACTCGATGCGTTCCCGACATGTCATCGTCACGCGAACACGGGAGGACGCAATGTCCTTAGACGTCATGTCCTTGGAGCCGTATCGAAGACAACGTCTCGTGATACTGAAACCGAGCACGTCGGTGCTCGATGCCGCCCGCGCAATCGAGCAGAATCGCATCGGAGCGATCATCGTGCAGGACGAGGGACGCATTGTTGGCATCGTCACAGATCGCGACCTCGCAGTACGCGCCCTCGGTCGAGCGCTCGACCCGAACACGACAACGCTCGCGGAAGTCATGAGCGCTCCTCCCATCACGCTTTCGCCGACGAACATACGTGCCGACGCGGTACGGCTGATGAAGCAATACAACGTTCGCCGCATCCCGCTCGTGGAAAACGAGCGCGTTGTCGGCATCGTGACGCTGGATGATCTATTGTTGGACGAAGCAGCGCCGCTCGACGAGCTTGCGGGAATCGTCGAGACGCAGCTCGGCGAGGGTGGACCTGCGGAATCGCCGCGCTCGCCGGCACAGCAGCGCAGGCAGGCACGTGCAACTGCCGCCTTCCGCCGTTTCCTCAACGCGGTGCGAGACAGCACAGGCATTCAAGATATCGATCAGGCCCACACTGCCCTGCTCATCGTATTGCGGCATTTGCTGCGTCGATTGACGCCGGAAGAGGCGAGCGACCTGGCGGCGCAGCTACCGTCGTTGCTTCAGGAGGAGCTGCGCACGGTGCCGCCCGGCCCGGACAAGAGCATCACGCGAGAGACCATCGAAGAGGAGCTGGCGCAGCAGCTGCACATGGATCGAAGCCGGGCCGCAACGTTGTTCGAGAACGTCGGCGCGGCGATTGCCTCGAGTGTGAGCCCTGGCCAAATGGAGGACGTCTGCAGTCAGCTACCCGCGAACATGCGCCGCGCCTTCGAGCCCGCCGGCATGCGGCCTCATTGAGCGACCGAGGCGCGCGCGCAGGGACGCGCGGCGTGGCTACATCGTGTGAGTCGGCTTGTCGCCGCCGAGGGCGCCGGCGAGATAGCTTTCGATCTTGCGCTGGGTATTGCCGCGATCCTGCTCGCTGAATTGCACGCCAATACCCGCAGTGCGCTTGCCCTGCGCGCCTTTCGGTGTCATCCAGATGACGCGGCCGGCGACGGGCAGCTTTTCGTCTTCGCCCATGAGATTGAGCAGCATGAATACCTCGTCGCCCAGGCGATAGTTGCTGTTCGTCGGAATGAACAAGCCGCCGTTCTTCACGAACGGCATATATGCCAAGTACAAGGCGCTCTTGTCCTTGATCGTCAGGGTCAGAAGCCCTGGTTTGCTGCTCGGCTGACGCATCGGTATCGACTCCGGCCTAACGTGGGCTGCGCGCTGACGGCGTCGCCTGCGGCGCCAGCACGTCCAAGAGTGCGTAGAGCCATGACGTGACCGCCAGCTCACGCTGAAGCGCGGTACGAGCCAGCTGTGCCTTCAGAGCTCGCGCGCGGTCCACCAGCTGATAGATGCCGCTTATGTTCAACGTGCCGGCAGACCTTGGCAAGTGCACAGGTCGACTTGGAAACGTGACGAGCTCTGCATTTCCAGTAAGAGCTCCGCGCGCCAGCGACTGTAACCAGAGGTCCAACCACATCAGACGAGCCGGTAGCTGCTCGTCGGCCCAGGACGGCGCGACCTGCGTCACATCGGCCTTACCGGACAACAGAGCGCTGAGCGACTGATGCATGTCTTCGTGCAGCTTGGCGAAGGAACCCCGCGCATGCTCCAACGCCTTGAGCGGTGCGCGGCCGGCGAATTCCAGCACGTCCGGCGAAACTGGCTGCCCGAGCTCCGCCTCCACCCAGGCACGAGCCTGCTCGAGGGACGGACCCACGACCGACAACTTGAGACAGCGACTGCGCACGGTCGGCAACAACGCGGACGGCTGCGAGGTGAGCAGGATCAAGAGACTGGCAGGCGCGGGCTCTTCGAGCGTCTTGAGCAGACTATTGGCCGCGGCGATCGTCATCTGATGGGCGGGCTCGAGCACCGCGACCTTGTAGCCCTGCCGATAGCTGGTCTTGGTCAAACGCTCGCACATCGCACGCACTTGATCGATGGACAGCTGCTGCTTGTCCTCCTCTGGCCGCACCCAGATCAAATCGGGATGTGTCTGCGCCTCGATCAGCTTGCAGCTTGCGCATTCGCCGCAAGGCCCCAACCGCTCGGGGCCTCGTGTGTCGCACAGCACTGCCGCGGCAAGCCACGCCGCCAAGCACCCTTTGCCGATTCCGTCGGCACCGTGCATGAGGAGCGCGTGCGATAGCCGCCCGCCGATCCACGCGGACCGAAGTTGTTCAACAGCCGCGGCGTGCCACGGCAACAGCTTCGGAGGAGGCAGAGAAACGACTTCTTCGGCCATGAGCGCTTGGGCTCCGCTCAGCTCTTGGAATCGACCAGCCGCTTCCCGACAGCGGCGCGCAGATTGGCTGTAACGACCTCGAGCGGCTCGCTTGCGTCGATGACAACGATCCGGTCGGGCTCGGCGTTGGCGCGCGCGAGATAAGTAGCCCGCACACGCTCAAAGAAGGCGCGCTGCTCGAGCTCGAAGCGATCCGCCATACCATTGGTGCGGTTACGCTTCTGCGCTCGAGCCACGCCGATCTCCACCGGCGCATCGAGCAGCAGCGTGAGATCCGGACGCAGCCCTGCCAACACCGTCCGCTCGAGCGTTGCGATGAGCTCGGTATCGAACCCCCTGCCGCCGCCTTGGTATGCGTAGGTCGCATCGATGAAACGATCGCATAGCACCCACGCGCCACGCTCGAGCGCTGGCTTGATGAGGTTCTCCACGTGCGTCGCGCGCGCGGCGAACATGAGCAGCAGCTCGCAAACGGCAGGCATGCTCTCTTCGCTCGTCTCGAGCAGCAAGGTGCGGATCCGTTCCGCACGCGGCGTGCCGCCAGGCTCACGCGTCACCACGACATCGATGCCTTGCCCGGCAAGCCAATCGCGCAGCAATCCGACTTGGGTCGACTTGCCTACACCCTCCCCACCTTCGATCGTGATGAATCTGCCACGCGTCATTGTCGTCGCTCGCGCAGCTTGCGCAGGTAGCGCTGCACCGCGGCCTCGTGCTCTGCAAGCGTCTTCGAAAAGTAATGGCTGCCGTCAGGCTCTCCGGTCGCCACGAAGAATAGCGCACCCGTGACCTGCGGGCGCGTCGCCGCCCGCAACGAGCCGAGACCGGGCATGGCGATGGGCGTGGGCGGCAAGCCCGCTCGTGTGTACGTGTTGTACGGCGTATCGCGCAGCAAGTCTGCCTTGCGGATGTTGCCGTCGTAGCGATCCAACATGCCGTAGATCACCGTCGGATCGGTCTGCAGTCGCATGCCGCGGCGCAGACGCTCGACGAACACGCCCGCAACGATCGGCCGTTCGGCTTCGAGCGCCGTTTCTTTCTCGATGATGGACGCCAAGATCAGCGCCTCGTAGGGAGTGGCAAGCGGCAAGTCCGGATCGCGTGCATCCCAGGCTGCCTGCAGCTCCCTTTGCATGCGCTCGCGGGCGATGCGCAGGATCTCCAAATCGCTCGTGCCGCGCGGGAACCAGTAAGTATCTGGAAAGAACTGCCCCTCCGGATGCACACCCGGTGCGCCGAGCGCAGCCATCATCTCCTCGGGAGTGCGGTCCGTGAACTGCGCATCCACTGCCTCGTGCGCGGCCAGAACCTTGCGAAGGTCGTAGAACGTCGTGCCTTCGACGAAGGTGATGCTGTGCAGAAGCACGCGCCCGGAGCTCAGATGCTCGAGCAAGGTGCGCGGCGTGAGCCCCGGATCCAGCGCATACTCGCCGGCTTTGATGCTCGTGGCACGATCCGTAAGGCGCGCCCATGCAACCCACAGCCCCGGTCGGTCCAGCACACCGGCTTCATGCAACGCATTCGCGACCGAACGCAAGCTCGCGCCACGCGCAACCTCGAAAACTCTCGTGGTGGTCAGACCTTCGAGCGGTGTGTCGAGCCAGCGGTACGCCCACCAGCCCGCGACGATCGCAACGAGGGCTGCGAGCGCCGCCACGAGAATCACTGCGCGGAGAAGCGCTCGGCCGAACAAACGATTCATCTTTCCACGCTGCGAGCGTCTACGCATCACACGCCCAACGCCGCTCTGAGCTGATCCGACACGACGCGCCGTGTCCATTGTTTCGCTTCGAGTGAGCCGACGGCGCGGATACCGCGCACGGCGTTGGTCAGAAACACTTCTTCCGCCGAATCCAGATCGTGCGGCCACAGCGGCTCTTCGCGGACCGCCATGCCGAGCTGCTTGGCGATGCGCAAGACCTGTCCGCGCATGACGCCGCGCACGCCGGCGTAGCGAAGGTCGGGTGTAAGCAGCGCTCCATCACGGAAGATGAACACATTGCTTGACGTGGCACACACGAGCTCGCCCTCGGTGTCCATCATCAAGCCCTCATCGATTGCAGGGTCATTCCATTCGGCTTGCGCCAACACCTGCTCGAGCCGATTGAGATGCTTGATGCCAGCAAGTCGTTCGTTTCGGCCAAGACGCGTTTCACACCAGCGAAGACGCAACATTCGCTGCGTATCGTTTTCGGGTGCTGAATAGGCGGCGACCACTCGTGTGGGAACCGGTTCGCCCGAAGGCCGATAACCGCGTGCCCCGCTGCCGCGTGAGACGATGATCTTGAGCACAGCGCTGTGCAGGTTTGCGGTGACTGTCGCAATCTCGGCGCGCAAAGTGGCGCTATCCGGCACCGGGATGCCGAGACGCTCGCAGCCCTCGCGCAACCGCTGCAGATGCGCATCGAGGAAGCGCACCGTGCCGCGCTCGAAGCGCATCGTCTCGAACACGCCGTCGCCGTACTGAAAGCCGCGATCGTTCACCGGCAAGGCCTGCGCAAGATCACTGGGTCGATGTCCGTTCACGAGCACTGCGACAGTCATCGCATCCCCTCCTCCATCGTGAATGCCCGCAAGACACCGCGTGCCTTGGCACGCGTTTCCTCCAGCTCTCGCGTCGGGATCGAGTCGGCAACGATGCCCGCCCCCGCACGCAATGTGAGCGTCTCATCGCGCACCTCGACCGAGCGGATCAGGATGTTCATGTCCATCGAGCCGTCGCGATCGAGATACCCGAGCGAGCCCGTGTACGGGCCGCGCGCTTCCTGCTCGAGCTCCGCGATGATCTCCATGCAGCGGATCTTAGGACATCCGGTGATCGTTCCGCCCGGAAAGACAGCACGGAGCACCTCTCCCGGGCCAGCCTGGGCATGCAGGCGGCCACGCACATTGGAGACGATGTGATGCACGTGCGCATAGGACTCGAGCACCATGAGCTCGTCGACCTCGACCGTCCCAGGCAGACAGATTCTTCCGAGATCGTTGCGCTCGAGATCGAGCAACATCACGTGCTCGGCGCGCTCCTTGGGGTGCGCCTGCAGCTCACGCGCAAGCGATTCGTCCTCGCCCGCGCTGCCTCCGCGCGGGCGTGTTCCGGCAATCGGTCGCGTCGATACCCAGCCGTCGCGCACCCGCACGAGTCGCTCAGGAGATGAGCTGGCAATCGCCAGCCCGTCGAGCTGCGCGACGGCTGCAAACGGGGCCGGATTCGTACGGCGCAGACGCCGGTACACATCGGCTGCGCCGGCACCCTGCCGCAACCGCGCGCGCCACGCGCGCGACAAGTTTGCTTGATAGATGTCACCGGCCGCGATGTACTCGAGCGCGCGCTCGACGGCACGCAGAAAGCGCTCAGGCGGATCTTCCTCTATTGCCTCGACAACGGACGTGCCTTCATTCTCCGACGCGTGCAGCTGCGGCTCGATCGCAGCGAGATCTGCCTTGAGGCGCGCCAACCCGTCCGGCAGGTCCGATTCGGCGACGAGGTATGTGCTTGCGCTCTCGTGCTCGAAGACCACCGCGGCAGGAATGCGTAACGCCACGGCGATGGGTCCTTGCGGGGGGGGCGGCAAGCGCAGACGCGGCTCGATCTGCTGAGCCAGCTCGTAGCCGAGATACAGCAGCCAGCCGCCTCTGAACGGCAGGTGTGACCGAATCGGCATCGTGCGCTCACGCACCCACCAGCGATCCAGCGCCTTGAGAAAGGTTGCCGCGTCGGTCAGGCCAGGCTCGTCCGCCGATAGCGCGCCAGAGGCATCGAGGCTGAGCTTACTGTGCGGAAATGCGAACAGGATGTCGAAGCGGCCCAGCGGCTGGCCGCTGGCCGCGCTCTCGAACAGGGCGGGATAGCGCTGCGGGAACGCCGCGTGCAGCCCCAGCAACGCGCGGCGCGGCAGGCAGACAGGGATCACTCGAGGCTCTGCGCTCATACGAGAGCCCGTGTCGTGAAGGAGCCGAGAACGTGCAACCTGCGCGCCGGATCGAACGCGTTACGCTCGCTTCTCAATCCAGCGCGCGGAAGACCAAGCTGCCGTTCGTGCCGCCGAACCCGAACGAGTTCGAAAGCGCGACGCGGATGCGCATCGGTCGTGCGACATTCGGCACGTAGTCCAGATCGCACCCCTCGCCCGGATGGTGCAAGTTGATGGTCGGAGGCGCAACCTGGTCGCGGATCGCCAGAATCGTGAAGATGGCTTCCACCGCTCCGGCCGCACCCAGTAAATGACCCGTCATCGACTTGGTCGAGCTGACGGCCAGCTTGCGTGCGTGGTCTCCAAACGCGCGCTTGATCGCGATCGTTTCAGCGAGATCGCCGAGCTCCGTGGAGGTCGCGTGCGCGTTCAAGTAATCAACGTCCTCGGGATTGAGCTTGCCGTCGCGTAGCGCGTTCAGCATCGCGAGTCGCGCGCCTTCCCCGTCCTCGGGCGGTGCGGTGATGTGATGTGCATCGCCGCTCATGCCGAAGCCCGCCAGCTCTGCGTAGATGCGCGCACCGCGCTTTTTGGCGTGCTCGTACTCTTCGAGCACCAGCGCGCCAGCGCCGTCCGAGAGCACGAACCCGTCGCGATCACGATCCCACGGGCGGCTTGCGCCTTGCGGATCATCGTTCCGCTGCGACAAGGCTCGCGCCTGGCAGAAGCTGCCGAGCCCGAGCGGCGTTGTTGCCATCTCACCGCCTCCCGCGATCATCACGTCCGCGTCGCCGTACTTGACCAGGCGGGCCGCCAAGCCGATCGAGTGCGTGGAGGTGGTGCACGCAGTAACCGTTGCGATGTTCGGTCCGGTGAGTTTGTAGTGGATCGAGACATGCCCGGAGATCATGTTGATGATGCTGCCGGGCACGAAGAAGGGAGAGATCTTCCTGGGACTGCCAGTCTCCAGGTACTTCTTGTAGTTCTCTTCAATGGTATCCAAACCGCCGATACCGGCGCCCATTGCGACGCCGATACGCGAGCGGTTCTCCGCCGTGATCTCGAGACCCGAATCCTTCAGCGCATCGGCCGCGGCGGCAAAACCGTAATGCATGAACGGGTCCATCTTGCGGAGCTCCTTCGCCGGCAGGTATTTCTCCGCGTCGAATCCCTGCACCGCGCCACCGAAGCGGACCGGAAATGCGCTGACGTCGAAACGGGTGATCGGTCCGATACCGCTCTTACCGGCGAGAATGTTCGCCCATGCAGACTCGATCGTGCTGCCAACGGGCGAAACGATGCCCAGACCAGTCACGACGACACGTCGCTCAGACAAGCGAGAACCTCATTGAGCTGAATTGGATGCAAACTGGGGATTTCGCGCTAACGCTGCCTCGCCATCCCTGACCTGTAGGGAGCTCGGGGCCCTGAGCTCAAGAAGAAGCCTGGTTGCGGCGCTCGGTGATGTAATCGATGGCTTGCTGGACGGTAGTGATCTTTTCGGCGTCCTCATCCGGGATCTCCGTCTCGAACTCCTCCTCCAGCGCCATCACCAGCTCGACCGTGTCGAGCGAATCTGCGCCGAGATCGTCGACGAAGGAAGCGTCGTTGGTGACTTCTTCCTCCTTTACCCCCAATTGCTCGGCGACGATGGCTTTAACCTGCTGTTCGATACTGCTCATTGGTCTACGAGTCCTCTGTGAGGCTGCTGAACCCTGGGCGAAGTCCGACCTTCTATCGCTTTGGGCGGATCGCACGGGGGGCGTATTCTAAGTTAAGTGCCTAAAGCGTCAAAGCCGGGAGCGTTCGGAACCCTGCAGGGTACCGGTTGCGGCGCGCCATGAGACCCCGAGCGCTCCATTTCGGCTGTGCAAACTCGGTCTAATTCTTTTTAAACCATATACATACCGCCGTTGACGTGCAGGGTCTCGCCGGTAATGTAGCCTGCCGCCGGCGAGGCCAGGAACGCCACGGCATGGGCCACGTCCTCGGGCGTCCCGAGCCGGCCCAAGGCGACCTGCTGGATCAATTGCTGCTGTTGCTCGGCCGGTAGCTGCGCCGTCATGTCGGTCGCGATGAAACCCGGTGCCACGACATTGACCGTGATGTTACGCGAGCCGACCTCGCGCGCCAGCGCCTTGCTGAACCCGATGATGCCCGCCTTGGCGGCGGCGTAGTTCGTCTGACCGGCGTTACCCATGACGCCCACCACCGACGCAATGTTGATGATGCGCCCTCGACGCGCCTTCATCATGCCGCGTAATACGCCCTTGCATAGACGAAACACGGAGGTGAGGTTGGTGTTCAGAATTTCGTCCCACTCCTCCGGTTTCATACGCAACAGCAGGTTATCCCGCGTGATCCCTGCGTTGTTCACGAGAATCGTCGGCGCGCCCTCCTTTGCCTCGACATCCTTGAGGAACGCGTCCACCGAATCCGCATCTGCCACGTTCAGCACGGCGCCGCGGCCCTTGAAACCGGCGTTCTGCAGCCACTCGGTGATGCCTTGCGCACCCGCCTCAGTCGTTGCCGTCCCAACGACCGTTGCACCTTGGCGGGCAAGCTCATGGGCGATCGCCCGGCCGATGCCGCGGGAGGCACCGGTGACGATGGCTACGTCCTGCGCCAACACGGCGTTCGGCTCGCTCATGCCTCGCTCCTGCACGCTTGCAGCGCGCGCTGTAACGATTCTGTGTCCTCGATCGCCAACATCTCGATCTCCTTGTTCTTCTCGATGCGTCGATTCAGTCCCGTGAGCACGCGACCGGGTCCGCACTCGACGATGACGCGTGCACCATCCGCAATCATCGCTTGAATCGTCTGCGTCCAGCGCACGGGCTTGACGAGCTGCTCGACGAGCGCGCGCCGAATCTCGTCAGCGCTGCCGTGCTTGCGAACGTCGACCGTATAGATCGCGCCGATCTCGCCGGCGCGTAGCTCGACGCTCGCCAAACGTTCCGCGAGTCGTTCCGACGCCGGCTGCATCAGCGATGTGTGCGAAGGCACGCTCACTGGCAGCTTGATGGCGCGTTTCGCACCCTTGGACTTGAGCAACTCGATGGCACGATCAACTGCGGCAGCCGCGCCTGCAATGACGATTTGGCCAGGCGAGTTGTAGTTGGCTGCCTGCACGACCTCACCTTGCGCTGCCTCGTGACAGGCGGCTTCGACGACGGCGTCCTCCAATCCCAGGATCGCCGCCATGGCGCCCTGGCCGAGCGGCACCGCGGCCTGCATCGCCTCGCCACGAAACCGAACCAGCTCCACGGCCGTGCGGAAGTCGAGCACACCCGCGCAGACCAGCGCCGTGTATTCGCCAAGGCTGTGGCCCGCCATCGCAAGGGGAAGACCGCCCCCATGCTTGCGCCAGACGCGCCAAGTCGCCACGCCGGCCGTGAGCATGGCCGGTTGAGTCCGTTCGGTCGCACCGAGCAACTCCTCCGGGCCTTCTTGGCAGAGCTTCCACAGATCGTAGCCGAGCACTTCGGATGCTTCAGCGAACGTTTCTTCGACGATCGGCTCGGCGGCCGCCAAGGCGCGCATCATGCCGACCGATTGTGACCCCTGGCCCGGGAAGACAAAGGCGAACGACATAAAATAAAACAGTTGGCTCAGTTACTACTCTCGACGGGGCACCCCCGAAGGGGCCGGGATTATAGCGACCAGTGTCGGCAGAGCTAGGGTTGTCGTCGCGCCCAAAGTATGCTCGCAACGAGCAGCCCGCCGAGCGCGCCGTATAGATGCGCATCTACAACGACCGGAAACGCTGCGGACCACGGTTCCGCGCCGCCCCACTGCTCCCAGCCCAGCTTGACGACCAGAGCAGCGCTCAGAACCAGCGCGAATGCGGCTTC
This sequence comes from Gammaproteobacteria bacterium, assembly GCA_017577615.1. Taxonomy (GTDB): domain Bacteria; phylum Pseudomonadota; class Gammaproteobacteria; order Steroidobacterales; family Steroidobacteraceae; genus Steroidobacter. Next base: position 482,665 of record PKRE01000002.1, read on the forward strand.
CCGCCGTCGCCACCAGGCGATTGCACCTGCCGCGAGTGCCCCATGCAGCACACCCGAATAGCCGACGTACCACATTAGTTGTGGCTCACAAAACACAAAACCAAGGTCAATGACAATGATGGTGCCGAGAAGGATCATGAGCCATTGGCGCACGGAATAAGCGCGCGCAAACAGCGCGGCGACGAGCGCAAGGCCGGCGAGGTTCAACAGGAGATGCTGAGCCGACAAATGAACCAAATGGCCGGTCAGCAGACGCCAGACCTCCCCCTCCAGCACCTCGGTGCGCGCATAACGGAACGATTCGAGGACACGCTTGCCGAATAGGCCAATCAAGACGAGAACGAGCCCGATGAGCCCGTGCAACCACATGGGGTCACGCCATGGGCGGGCGGGAGACGTCTCGTTACTCAAGGCGCAATTCCACTTTGTTATGATCGAGCGCAACGCTGAACCGTGCCATAGTGCCCGAAAGCGTGAGGTGGGACGAACTATGTCAGAAACATTCGCGGTCGCCAGCAAGGAATTGCAGACGCAGCTCGCTGTGTCCAGGGTTGCTTCGCATCCGACCGGTCGTGCGCTCAAGCGCAACCGGGGGTTTACCCTGATCGAGATCATGGTGGTCGTGGTGATCCTCGGGCTGCTGGCCGCCATCGTCGCGCCCAACGTCATTCGCCGCATCGACGATGCTCAGATCGCCAAGGCCCGGCAGGACATCCGTGCCTACGAGACGGCGCTCAATCTGTTCCGCATGGACAACTTCAAGTACCCAACGACCGAGCAAGGACTGCGCGCACTGGTTGAGCCACCGAACGATCCAACGATTCGCAATTGGCGGCCGGGCGGGTACTTGAGCGGCGGTCTGCGCAAAGATCCCTGGGGCAATGACTATCACTATGAGTACCCGGGCCGACGCGGGCTCGAATACGATCTGTACACGCTCGGCGCCGACGGCCAAGAGGGCGGCGAAGGCGTGAACGCGGACATCGGCAACTGGAATCTCGATTAACTCATAACTCACTGACGTCGTCGCTGCCTTGCGACGCCACCACTATCACTTTCTATCGCGCCATGCGTACTGACCCTCACGCGCGCGGCTTCACACTGATAGAAGTGCTGGTGGTGATCGTCATCATCGGCGTCATCGTTTCAGCGGCGACCCTCGCCATCGGCCTGCTCGGCAGCGATCGCGAGGCAGAGGACGAATCGCGTCGCTTCTGGGCGCTCTTGCAACAAGCGCGCGAGGAGGCGGAGCTGCAAGGAATCGACATCGGCGTATACGTCGGCGCCACGGCGTATGAATTCCTGCGCTTCGACCCGCGCCGCAGGCTGTGGCTGCCGATTCAAGGCGATGCGCTCTACGCGCCGCGCGAGTTACCGGAAGGTCTGCGGTTTCGGGTTTGGCTCGAGTCGCGCGAGATCGTGCTGCAGCCGCAGCTCCCGAAACGAGAATGGCCGAAAGACGCGACGGATCAATCGACGCATCCGGCATTACAGGCGAGCGACAAGAGACGCGTCGACGAGCGCCCTCCGCAGCTCGTCGTCATGTCGAGCGGGGAGATCACACCATTCGAGTTGCGCATCGAGCGCGACGGTGGCGAGGCATTGTGGCGCGTAGTCGCGCTACCCGACGACGATCTGCGTGTCGAGCGACGCGCATCGAACGACCCGACCTGGATTGCAGTCGCTCAAACCAAACCGCGCGACGAACAGGACGATCGAGCGTGAACCGGCGTCGTCGCTCCATAGCCTGCTCAGTGCCTACAACCTCGCAACGGGGCTTCACCCTCATCGAGGTCCTCGCCGCCCTGGTCATTGTCGCCCTCGGCATGATGGCCGTGATCCAGGCCGTCAGTCAGACCGCGAGCAACAGCAGTTACCTGCGCGAGAAAACGGTTGCGCATTGGGTGGCAGTCAATCGCCTTACGGAAGTGCGCCTGCAACGCACTCCTCCACCCATAGACGAAACCTCGGATGAGGTTGAGATGGCCGGTCGAACGTGGCGCTGGACGATGACCGTCAGTCAGACGCCGATCGAAACGATACGGCGCATCGATATCAGCGTCCGTCCCGCCGACGCCGACGAAGATGCCTCGATCGCCTCCATCACGGGCTTTTATGGAACCGCGATTGCCCAACCGGGCACCACGCTCATCGATTGGGATGGCCTCGCCGCCCTAGGTGGCGCCCCTGGCGGCGGCTCCGGTGAGGAGTCGCCAGACGGTGACGGGCAAGATCGCGAGCGCCCAGGCGACGACCGGGGTATGCCGCGCGAAGACAGGGCCGTGGAATAGCCGGCATGGCCGTGCGACCGCGACAACACATTGCGACACCGGCGGCACATTCGCTGCGCCGTCGCGGGCACGGCTTCACGCTGCTGGAAGTGCTGGTCGCGGTGGCAGTGTTCGTCGTCGTCGGAGTGCTCGCACTCGGCGGATACAACGCGCTCGTCAAGCAAAGCGACATCCTCGCCGCCAACAACGCCCGCACGCGCGCAGTTCAAAACGCCGTGCACCGCCTTGTGCAGGACTTCGCATCGCTCGAACCGCGCCCGGTGCGCGAGCCGCTCGGCGAGTCGTTCCAACCCGCAATGCGTGCCGATGCACGCTCCAACTTGCTGGCAGAGCTGACGCGCTCAGGCTGGTCGAATCCGGCGGGCGTACCGCGCTCAACCCTGCAACGCGTCGCCTACCGCCTCGAAGAGGGACGACTCTATCGCGACTACTGGCACGTGCTCGATCGCACGCTCACTGCACCGCCGACCAGTGTCATGCTCATTGACCGCGTCGAGCGCGTGGCGCTGCGCTTCCTGGACGCGAACGGACGCTGGCACGAGCAGTGGCCGCCGCTCGGTTATTCCGGACCGGATGCACCGCGCCTGCGTCCGATCGCTGTCGAGATCACGCTCGAGCTCGAGGACTGGGGCGAGATCAGACGCTTGGTGGAGGTCGCGGGATGATCGGCAGGCTGGGAACTCGAGGCTGCAGACCGGAGCAAGCGCGCCATCGCGTGCCAGGTCACCCGGCACCTGCTGCCCTGCGCCGTAAGCAACGGGGTGTTGCGCTCATCACCGCTGTGCTCATTGTTGCTTTAGCAACGATTCTGGCGGTCAACGTCGGCTTCGATGGCTTCATGGATCAGCGGCGCAGCGCTACGCGCTTTGCGCTCGATCAAGGATTTCAGGTCGCTCTCGGTGCGGAAGCTTGGGCTGCGGACACGCTGCGACGAGACGGAATGCAAAGTCGCGAACAAGACGACTTCACTGAGGAATGGGCCACCCCCATTCCTCCCATCCCCATCGAAGGTGGCGAAGTGGCCGGCTACCTCGAGGACATGCAAGGCCGCTTTAATCTCAACAGTCTGGTCATCCGCCAAGGGACACAGCTCATTCCGGATCCACGAGCCGTGCGACGTCTCGAGCGCCTCCTGGAAATTCTGGAGCTCGAAACCAAGTGGGCTGGCCTCATCGCCGATTGGATCGACTCGGATGGGCAGGCCAACTTTCCCGACGGCGCGGAAGACGCGGTGTACACGAACCAGCCGCTGCCCTATCGGACGGCGGAAATGCCCATCACTCGCACCAGTGAGCTGCTTGCGTTACCGGGGTTCGGCTTGGAGCGCTACCAGAGGCTCGAGCCGTATGTCACCGCGCTGCCGATCGGTACGCCCATCAACCTCTGCACGGCTCCGCCGGAGGTGCTCGATGCGCTTGTCGAAGGCAAGCGACAGTTCACGCTCGGCCGCGACAATGTCATCGAATTGCGCAAAGAGCGCTGTCATCCGACGCTACAGGAGTTTCAAAGCGGGTTGAGCAACGAGGAACGAAAAGAGCTGATCGAGGGTCGAGTCGTTGGACAGACGAGCCAATACTTCCGCTCGACCGTGTGGGTGACTATTGGCACTACTCAGCTCACCCTGTACAGTTTGTTGTATCGCAACGACAGGACGAATCTCGTTCGTCCCATTCTGAGAAGCTTCGGGACGGCTTAATGGCGGAACTTCTGGTGATCCGGCTCAACCCGGCTGCCGCTTCGGCAGCCGCGGCGGACGCTCAGTGGCTCGTCGTCGACCAGCATGGTGCTCGCGTCGGCACCGTGCAAAGCGGCCCCCTCTCCGATGCCGCCGCGTTGACTTCCGGACGCCGCGTGATCGTGCTCGTGCCAGGCACCGACGTCGTGCTTGCCGAGCCCGTCGTGCCTTTGAAGAGCGGCGCCAAGCTGGCGCAGGTCGTCCCATTCGCGCTCGAAGAACAGCTCGCCGAGGACATCGAGCAGCTGCATTTCGCCATTGGCAAGCGCAACGGACGTCCGGGCATTCCAGTGAGCGTCGTAGCGCACCAGCGCATGCGGCAATGGCTCGATGTGTTGGCCGCAGCTGGCATTCGCGCGGACGCGCTCTATGCCGAGACAGCCGCATTGCCGGAGATACCCAATGCAGTTGCGCTCATCATCGACGGGACGCGTGTGTACATGCGTCGCGAGAACGGCCAAGGCGCCGTTCTGGAAGTCGAGCCATTGATTGAAGCGTTGCAGCTCGCGCTCGCCTCAGGCGATGACGAGCGAGAGCACGTCACGATCTATATCTCGGAAGCCGATTACGAGCGCGAGCGCGATCTCTTGGAGGGGCTGCGCGAGTTCACTGCCAGCCTGCAATTGAAGCTCATGCCTGATGGGCCGCTGCCGCTCATGGCTGCGAACGTCGCAAGCGCTGCGCCGGTGAACTTGCTGCAGGGTCCTTACGCGGTCAAGCGCAAGCTCACCCTCTCCTTCGCGCCCTGGCGTTACGCTGCGAGCCTCGCGGGCATCTTCGTCGTGCTGCACTTTGGGCTGAAAGGCTGGCAGTACTGGGACAACAAGCAGCTCGAAGCAGCCCTGGATCGCGAGATCACACAAGTGTTTCAACAAACGATGCCGGGAGCGCCGGTTCCCGATCCGCTGCAAGCCCGGCGTCACGTCGAGCTGAGGCTGAATCAATTGCGCGGCACCGCTCCTGTCAGCGGTATGCTGGTCACGCTCGCCGCGCTCAGCGAAGCGTTGGCTCAGGCGCCGAACACGACGGTCGAGGCGATTGCTTATCGCAACAATACGACTGATGTCAGGCTTCTGGCTCCGTCAGTCGACGCGCTCGATCGCATCAGACAAGTCGCCACTGAAAAAGGGCTCGGCGCCGAGATCCAGTCCGCAAACCCGCGCGATTCGAAGCTCGAAGGCCGACTGCAATTCAAGTCTTCCGGTGCCTGATTTCACAGCCGACCGATGCAAAACATTCGAGCTTGGTTCGATGGCCTACAACCTCGCGAACGGTGGCTCGTCGTCACCGCGGCGGTTCTCGTTGTGCTCACACTCGTCTATCTGTTCGTGCTCGCGCCGTTTTACGCCACGGTCGCTGCACAAGAAGAACGCATCGCCAGGAAGCAAGCAGACCTTGCGTGGATGCGCAGCGTCGCCGGCGAGGTGATCGCACTGTCACGCAACGCTCCAACGACACCCGTAACCAGTGGCGAATCGCTCGTCGTCCTGGTTGACCGCGCAGCGCGCGAATGTGGCTTGGCCTCGGCACTGACGGGCCAAACACCGTCCGGTCCGAACGGAATCCGTGTTCGCCTCGAGCGTGCCGAGTTCGACAAGCTCGTGCTCTGTCTTGCGAACTTGCAGCAGGGATACGCCGTCAGCATCGAGTCTGCCACGATCGACCGGACTGCCGAGCCGGGGTTCGTCAATGCGAGCTTCGTGCTGAACCGCGCAGCTGGATGAGACGGACCGATCGATGAAGCTGCGCTGGTTGATCGGGCTCGCAGCGGTCGCGTACGTGCTGTTCGCGATCGTCACTTTCCCTGCCTCGATCGTGCTCGCCCAGTTCCGCGACCAGGGTGTCGCGGCCGTCGGTATCGAAGGAACGATCTGGAAAGGCCGCGTGCAGCTGCTGCAGGTGCACGGCGTGAACGTCGGCCGCGCGGAGTGGGATCTCGACGCGCCCGCCCTGCTCACCCTCAAGCTGCGCGCCAACGTGCGAGTGACGCGGCCGGACGGCTTCCTACAGTCACAGCTCACGTTGACTCGCGGCTCGGTTCGCTTCACGGACCTCACGGCTTCCCTACCATTGGCGGCGCTGGGCGCGATCGCTCCAGCAGGTTGGCAAGGTACGACCAACCTGCGATTCGCCGAGCTCGTGCTCGAGAATGGTTGGCCGACGGTTGCAAGCGGCATGGTCGAAATATTGAATCTCGAGCACGTCGCGCAACGTTCGCCGCTCACGGGCAGCTACAAGCTGACCTTTCCTGAAACGAACGTCGATTCGACGCACGGTGCGCTCCGCGGCGTGCTCACCGAGCTGGAAGGTCCGCTCGAGATCGACGGCACGCTCGAGCTGCGCCCGGATCGCTCCTATCTGCTGAGCGGCCTCGTGGCCGCCAAGCCGGACGCGCCGCGCAATCTGGCTGCGCAACTGCAGCTTCTTGGCCCACCGGACCCGAACGGCAAAAGGCAATTCAGCTTGGAGGGAACGCTCTAGGGGGCCGTGGGCAGTAGGCTGTGGGCTGCAGGTGCGACAGCCTGCAGCCTAGACAGTGACTTCCACCCACCTCTGCAACAACGGAAAGTAGAGCGCTGCCTTCACTGGCTCGGCCGGATACAAGGCGCGCATCAGCGTCGCATAGCGTTCCAGTTGCGGTCGGTAACGCTCCGCCTCCTGTGCCAGGAAGGCTTCGAGCCCCGCGCCTTCGTGCGTGCTGGTCTTGAAATCGACCACCCACCGCGTGCCGGAGGCGTCCACAAACGTGCGATCGATGATGCTCTGAATCACCTGTCCGTTGACGATGCCACTCAAGGCCAGCTCGGAGTAGGCGTCGCGAATACTGCCCTCGAGACCGAGCAGCCATCGGCCCTTCGGATCTTCCAGCGTCGCCTGAATCGCCGCAAACACGCGCGCGAGCGCCGCCTCGCAGCGGTCCTCCGGTACGCCGAGTTCGATGAGCTCGGCGCGCATGCGGGCACGCACGCCCGGGTGCGCCTCTGCATCGAACGCAATGTTCCCGTTGGCGACGATTCGCTCGAGCTCGCGGTGCACGAGCGTGCCGATGCGACGGCTCGTTTCTGTCACCCAGTCGAACTCCGGCCGGGTCGCATCCACGATCTCTAGCCGCGTGCCTTCGGGTAGCTGCACCTCGGGATCCGGCGCAGGCGGACACCACTCGAGCGGCAAGCGACGCAGCGGCACCGAGCCAGAACGTCTCGCCTCGCGCTCGCCTGTAGGTGCGTACGATTGCAAAGCCGACTGATACAGAGGCTCGAGATGTGGCCACAACAGTGCCAGCATCGATCCTTTTCGCGGAGACCGCAGCTCCAAGCCAGCGCCGTTTTCCTTCGTCTGGACGTTTCCGAGCAGGTGCAGCTCGCGTTTCGCCCGCGTCGCGGCGACATACAACAGACGTGCGCGCTCGTGATCCGTGCGCTCGCGTTCCAACGAGGCCGCCCAACGGTAGATGGGATCAGCATCGGCGCCCGCTGCTGTGAGCGGCGCAAAGATCAAACCCTCCTCGAGACCTGCAACACGGGTCCAGTAAAGCAACGGCGGCTCGTCGCTGCGCACAAAGCGCTCGAGACTCGGCACGATCACCGTGTCGAACTCAAGACCCTTCGCTTTGTGAATGGTCATGACTTCGACGCGTGCAGAGGTGCCGGCCCGCGGTCGCGCACACAACCCTTCGAGCCGCTCATCTAGACGGGCCACGTCGTCGAGATCCCCCACCTCGTCGATCTCATCGAGTCGATTGAAATACGCGCGTGCGTCCTGCAAGTCTTGAGGCTCGCGCAACGTCGCTGGACCGCCGAGCGAGATCCAGGTGCGCTCCACCCAATCCCGCAGCGACTGTCGGCCCCGCTGCTCAAGGGCCTGCTCCAGCACGCGGTAAGCCCGCGCTGCTCGTTCGCGTCCGTCTGCTGACAACGCATTCGTCGCCAGCGCATGCTCGAGCAGCTCGCGCACCGTCGCCTGAGGAGCGCCTGCTGCGATCGCATGCAGATCGGCGAGCGTCAGCCCACACCATGGTGCACGCAGCACGGCCAGCCACGCAGTTCTGTCGGCAAGGTGAACGAGTGCGCGCGTGAGCGCCATCAAGTCCTGCACCACGGGGCGTTCGCTCAGCATCTCGATCTCGACCGCCTGGTGCTCGATGCCCGCGGCCTGCAGCTCTGCTGCAATCGAACCAAGATGATTGCGACCGGCCACGAGAATGGCGATGGTTCCCTCCTCGTCGCGGGCGAGCACCGACTGCACGATCTGCACGACCTTCTGCGCGGTCTCTGCCGCCGAGCCGTTGATGCTCGGATGGATGTGCACGCCGCCCGATTCCTCCGCTCGCGCGGCGACGCTCGCGCTGTAACGAACGGCTCCTTGCTCGATGTCGTCGTGCGGCGGAAACACCGTGCGGAAGACATCGTTCACCCACCGCACCACCGGCTGCGTCGAGCGGAAATTCGCCGTCAAGGTGAGCGGCTCGAGCGGCAGGTGCTTGAGGCCACGGCGTTGCAGCTCAAGAAACAAGCCCACCTCTGCCTGGCGGAAACGATAGATCGACTGCATCGGGTCGCCCACGCAGAACAGCGTCCTGCCGTCCCCTGGCGTCCAGCCTGCCGTCAGGCGCTCGAGCAGGTCGAGCTGTGTGAACGAGGTGTCCTGGAACTCGTCGATGAGGATGTGGCGAATCCGCGCATCGAGCGCGAGGGCAAGGTCCGTCGCCTCCTCCACAGTCCCGAGCGCGCGCAAGGCGCGAAGGGAATTCTCGACGTAATCGGCTCTCTTCTGCTGCTGAAAAACGATGTGCAGCTCTGCGACGGCGAGCGGCAGCACATTGAACAGCGCTTCCATAATCTCCCACTGCTCGTCGTTGTAGGTGATGGCTGGAAGCGTCCGTACCGCTTTGAGCTGCTCGCAAAAGCCCGCATCCTCGGCGAGCTCGCGCAGCAAGGCCTGCATGCGCGGCTTCAGCGGGCTCGTCGACGGAAAGCCCTGCGTCTTGGTCACGGAGCGATACAGCTCGCCATCGCGCTTGAGAAAGATGTCGGCCACGATCTGCCAAGCCTCGTAGCTGTCGACATCCGGACCTGGCACTTGCGTCATGCGCGCGTATCCTTCGAGCAGCTTGCGACGTGCGCCGTTGAGACTGGGGCTCGCCAGCAAGTTCTCGGCTGCATGGCACGTCAATTCCCACATCTCGCGCCGCTGCGCATCGCTCAGCGTGCGACACAGCTGCTCGAGATGACTCCTCACGATGCCGCGCAAGGCCCGCTCGATGACGGCACGAAAATCCGTGCTTGCGCGCGCCTGCATGAGCGCGGGCAACCACTGATCGCGCCGTGCCAGCAAATCCTGCAGCAAGGTGCTGAGGCGCTCGACTTGATTGCCGAGATGCGCAATCAACGCTTCGAGCGCACGCGCGGCTTCGCTGCTCTCGCCGAGGTGCTCGAGCAAGCGCTCGCTAGCCTCGACATACAAAGGACGCGCATCGTCCATCGGCTCGAGCATCGCGCCCGTGCCCGACAACAATGGCAGGCGCCTTGCCAGCGTGCCGGTCAAGGCATCGATCGTTTGAATGCGCAGACGCGCCGGGTATTCCGCCAGCTTCCATCCGCGCTGCTGATCGATCTCTCGTACTGCACGTGCCAGGCGCCAGGTCGTCCGTGCATGCGCCTGCTCGGGCTCTGACGTGCGCGCGGCCCCATCGAGCGCCCGCAGAATGCGGGCTCGCATCTCCGCAGCCGCCTTGCGCGTGAACGTAATGGCGAGAATCTGCTCGGGCTCCTCGACAGTCGCGAGCAAGCGCAAGTAGCGTTGCGTCAGCAGCTCCGTCTTGCCGGAGCCGGCCGGCGCTTGCACGATGAAAGATCTCGTCGGATCGAGCGCACGCTCGCGCGCGCCCGCATCGTCGAGCGTGCGATCGTGATCACTCATCCGCATCGGCCTCTTCGTTGTCGCCCGCAATGCGTTCGTGCACGCGGCAGAACGTGGACAAGTGACAATAGTCGCAAGCCTGCGGCAGCGGATCGACTGCTGCCTCACCGCGCACGAACTGCTCGGCCAGGCTCCTGAGCGTCACGCGCCAATGCGCAAGCAACGCTGGCCAATCCGGCAGCGCGTCGGGCGCGCGTGACACCTCGCTGGGAAAGTGGCGCACGCCTGGCGCGACCTCGATGCCGTTGTGCCAGCCGCGATACTCGACTTTTCCGGGCGCCAGCGTTGCGAAGGCCAGACCTGCAATCGGTCGATCGAGCGCGACCGCATACAGCGGCAACTGTGGTTGTCGCGGCCGGCCCGGCCAGACATCGAGCCACGTGCGCGGGGTGTGCGAGTCGCCGAGCTTGTAGTCGACCAGAAACGCGCCGCCTTCGACTTCGTCGACACGATCCGGTTTCAAGCGAATGCGCAACCCGCCAACCTCGACGGTCTGCTCGCTTTCTATGCGACGCACGGCAAACGGCGGACGGTGCCGGTCGATCTCCAGCAGCTGGCTGACGCGCTCCACGACGCTGTCGATCTCGAGCTGCGCGAGTCGCATGCGCGCCGGCATCGTGGGCGCAAGAACTTTGACGGACCACTCCTCAGCGATGCGCCGAACCTCGGCCCGCAGCTCGGCGGGCGCATAGCTCAGCAACGTCGTTCGATCGCCGAGCCGCAACCACAAAGTCTCGAGCACGCGATGTAGAAAAGTGCCGCGCTTTTGCGCATCGAAGCCCGCGCCGATCCGCGCGAGCGCTTCTGCGTGCAAGCGCAGCTGCGCCTGCGCCCGGAATGGGCACTGCGATTGCAGCTCGAGAATGCGTGCGCCGCCACGCGCCTGCGCGGCAGGCAGCTCCGGCGCGCGATCGTCCTGCACGACCTCCAGAGTGGGCCGGGCCATGAAGGTGCGCGAGCGCAGGTCGGTGACCGGGCTGAGAGGCAGTTCGGCGATGTCCTTGCGCGGCAGGCCCCTCAGCAATGGACTCGCTTCGAGCTGCGCATCACCGTCTCGTTGAGGCCAGCTGAGCACCACAGCCCGGGCGCTGCGAAGCAGTCGCTGCAAACGTCGCTTGCCGGACTGAAAACAGCCATCGGAAGTCGCCTCCGGAATGCCTGCTGCGCGTTGCAGCGGCAACGGAATGAGCGGATCGGGATTCGTCGCGCTCGGCAGATGGGTCGCATCGAGACCGGCCACCCATAAACAATCGAACTGCATGCCCGCCATCGTTGTCGCGTCGATGACAGTCACGTACGCCGGCGGACTTTCGGGCTCGAAGGGCGTATCGCCGACGAGGCGCAGCAGCTCGCCGACCGCCTCGGGCAGGCTGACCAAGCCGAGCAAGCGGTCGAGACTGCCGAGCTCGGTCAAGGCGTCCTGGAACTTGACCATCGTCTGGTGCTCGACGCTCGACAATGTGCGCTCGCCCGGCCATCCCAATGCTTTGAGGAACTCGTGGAAGCGCTCGGACCAGACGCTCGCGCTCGCCCGCCGCGGCGATGCGCGGTGCAGATCCGCGGCCGCGCGTGCCGCTAGCGCAAGCTGTTTGCAGCCGCTCAAGGCGGCGAAACGCTCGAGCTCGTAGATATCCCAACGTGTGCGCACTTCGCTGCGCAGCCTGGCATCTGCCATTGCACGCGCATCGCGTTCGCTCTGCGCACCCGCGAGAAACGGCGAGCGCAGCAAGCGCCCAGCCAGGCGTTCGTCGGCCCCGCCCGCAAGCAGACGCAGGATCGCCAACGCCGCATCAACGATGGGATAGCGCGAGAGCGGCCGCGGTGCGGCGACGACGAACGGCGCGTATGTCGCCTCACCTTCCAAGCTGCGCGCAGCGGGAGTAAAGATCTCCTCGAGGGTCCTGCGCAGCTCGTCGCTGCGGTCCTGCAGGCGCTCGACGACGATCGCGACTCGGCGAGCGCCGCGCTCGACCTGCGCACGCGCCCAACGAGCAGCTGCTTCGATTTCAGTCTCGCGATCGAGCAGCCCCACCACGCTGATATCGTTTGCCGCCGCTGCCTCGGACTGCTCGGACCGCACCCAACCTTCAGCGCGCCAGCGCTCCACGAGCCGCGCGAGACTGGGGACAAGAAGCTCGAAACCCGCGAACACGAGCGGCTGCGTCGGCATGATCTGCGCATCCCAGGCCCATGACGCGAGCTGTGCCTCATCGATCGCGCCGAGGTCCTGCAGTCTGCGCTCGAACTCGCGCGACCATTCGTACAGGGCACGCGCCTCGAGCGTATCGAACTGCTTGAGTTGCTCGATGTCGATCAAAAAGTCTTGAAGGCGCTGCCAGCTGCGCGCGGCGACGCGCGCAGCCTCGATGGGATTGAGCAGCTCTTGCGCCAGTTCACTATCGCGCAGCATCTGCTCCCAGAGCACGCGCGTTTGCGCCCCGTTCAGCAAGCGTCGAGCGTCGCGCGGATTCTCGCGTGCACGTGCCTCGATCCATTGTTGACGCAGCCATGCGGACCACGGAAGGATTTGCGGTGTGCGCCAGACGACCAGGCCGCGCGCCTGCGCGTCAGCGGCTCGACTCAAACGCAGCGCATGCGCGAGCCGCCGGCTCGCTGTCAAAACGATCGACTCTTGTGCGTGCGAATTGAGCGGCAGGGATAGCTGCAAAGCGCGAAAGGACGTCCGCGATCAGACGTTGGCCTTGACCACTTTCAATGCCGGCGCAGCGCGCGAGGCTGGAGCGGCACCGGCCGCGTAGCTGTCGAGGAGATCTTCCATGCGCTGGAACACGTCGGTGAGCACCTCGGGCGTCGGCAGATTGGTGACACGGAAGTGAGTCTTGTACGGCACATTAAAGCTCGTGCCTGGAGCGACCAGCACGTGCTTGTGCACGAGCAGATCCATCGCAAACTGCTCGTCGTCGAAGTTGGGGAGCACGCCCGGCTTGACGCCGATGAAGGCGTACATCGCCCCTTTGGGGGCATGCACCTCCAAGTACTTGCTGCGCGCGACCGCATCCAAGATCGCTTGCCGCGACTGATACAGCCGCCCACCCGGACGGGTGAGCTCGACGATGCTCTGATAGCCGCCGAGCGCAGTCTGCACGGCCCATTGACCGGGCACGTTGCTGCAAAGTCGCAGCGATGACAGCTTGTCGACCGCGCTCAGATACTCGCCAGCCTGCTCGATCTCGCCGGAGAACACGCACCAGCCGACCCGGTAGCCGCAAGCACGGTAAACCTTCGACAAGCCCGACAACGTCCCGCACAGCGTCCCATGCACGAGCGTAGCCATCGGGACGAACTCGGCATCGTCGTAGACGATCTGGTCGTAGATCTCGTCGCTGAAGACGACCAGATGATGTTTCTCCGCGATGCGAGCGATCGCTTCCAGAGTGGCACGCGAATAGACGGCGCCCGTCGGGTTGTTCGGGTTGATCACCACGATCGCCCGCGTGCGGCTCGTGATGAGCGCCTCGATCTCGTCAGGATCGGGCTCGAAACCGTTCTCCGGTCTGCACGGATAGTGGACCGGACGGCCGCGATTGAGGCTCACTGCAGCCGTCCAGAGCGGATAGTCGGGGCTCGGCACGAGGACTTCGTCGCCGGTGGACAACAGCGCGCGCAACACCAGGTCGATGAGCTCGCTGACGCCGTTGCCCATGAACACCTCCTCGGCGCTCACGCCGCGCACGCCGCGGCTTTGCTGCTGCATCACGACCGCCTCACGCGCCGGGAAGATGCCTTTCTGGTGACAGTAAGCCTCGCTCGAGCGCAAGTTCTCGATCATCGCGAGCCGCATCGTCTCCGGGGTCCGAAAGCCGAACAGGCCCGGATTGCCGATATTGAGCTGCACGATGTCGTAGCCCATCCGTTCCATCTCGTGGGCGCGCCGCGCCAGATCGCCACGAATCTCATATCTGACGTTCGTCAAGTTGGCGCTGGGGCGGATGGGACGCATGACTGTGCTCTTGATGGGTTGATGGGTCCTGCCAAAAAGATAACAGAACTGCACCCATCGAAACGATATGCCGTTCACGCGCGACGCACCCGGTGCCTGGGGCCGAGCGCCCATTCAATGCTCGAGCAGCAGCGACCCAAATCCGTCGATCTTGTCGTCGATGCCGCACGTGCGGAGCGCATACCAATAGGTACAGGTATTGACGGCAAGCACGGGCTTGCCGAGCCACTGCTCGGCTTCGGCAGCCACTCGCGCAAACGCAAGATTGGTGCCCACCTGCAAGATGAGCTCGACGCTCGAATCGTCCACTTCGCGCACGGCACGGCGCAGCCGCTCCAGCGGCTCGTGGGCCATCAGCAGTGGGCTGTTCGACTTCAAACCGAGCAAGTTGATAACCTCGAAGCCGCAATCAGTGAAAGCGCGTCGGACCTGCGCATCGCCGGCAGGCATATAAGGAGTGATCAAAGCGATACGGCGCACGCTGCCATAGCGCTGAATCGCTGCCTGGCAAGCCTGCATCCCGAGGATCACGGGCACCCCTGCCCGCGTTTCCAAGTGCGTGCGAACGCCGGCGACATCGAGCATCCCTTCCCAGAACGTCTCCGCCGACATCCCCATGATCACTGCGGCCGGCGCACAGGCCACAACCGCATCGAGCGCGGTCTCGATGGAGGAACGCACAGCGCCCATCACTGCGGCGAGCTCCTCGTCGTTGCCGACAGGCGTATCCGGAATCACGACCCGCGAGATGTGGTTCGTGACGCCGCGCGGCCGCATGGCGTCAAGCTCGGGCTGGACGATTGTGTTCGTGGCCGGCACCACGACCCCGAACTTGAGACGAAAGCCTAGAGCGTCAGGCATCTGTGCAAACAGCAGTCATCACGGCGGCTAGTGTACCGCGGCGCGCGCCGTGCGCGGCCACGGCGCGACACGCTCCGGTTTTTTCTTCATGCAATCTAGATCTAACCACAGCGGCCGGAACGCTAACCGCTTCTTCCCCCAGCGGCTACAATGTGCGGCCTTTGCACGGGCGTGATCCCCTTTATCGGAGTTCTACGTGAGCAAGATCCTCGTAGCCCTCAAGCGAGTTGTCGACGCCAACATACGTGTGCGCGTCAAGCCGGACGGCAGCGGCGTCGCCACCGAAGGCGTCAAGATGAGCATCAATCCGTTCGACGAGATTGCGCTCGAGGAGGCGCTGCGCATCAAGGAGAAAGGTGCTGCAGCCGAGGTCGTGGTCGCCAGCGTCGGCCCCGACGATGCGCAACAGCAATTGCGCACCGGTCTTGCAATGGGCGCCGACCGCGCGATCCACGTGCGAGCCGATCAGCCCATCGAGCCGCTCGCAGTTGCCCGCGTGCTGTTGAAGCTCATCGAAAGGGAGCAGCCCAAGATCGTGCTGCTCGGCAAGCAAGCGATCGATGACGACAACAATCAAACCGGGCAGATGCTGGCTGCGCTCTGGAATCGACCGCAAGCCACGTTCGCATCGAAGGTGGAGCTGTCTGGCGACACCGCCCGAGTGTCGCGGGAAGTCGACACCGGTCTGGAAACGATCGAGATCGATCTGCCCGCGGTGATCACGACCGACTTGCGCTTGAACGAGCCACGCTACGTCAAGCTGCCCGAGATCATGAAGGCGAAGAAAAAGCCGCTCGAGACGCTCGCGCTCGATGAACTCGGCGTCGATATCACGCCGCAATTCAAAGTACTCAACTATGCGCCGCCTCCTGCCCGGCAGAAGGGGATCATGGTGAAGGATGTGGCCGAGCTGGTAGCAACGCTCAAGCAGAGGGGACTGCTTTGATGACCAAGGTTCTCGTAATCGCCGAGCACGCCAATGGCAAGCTCAACCCGGCCACGGCCAAGTGCGTCACCTGCGCGAGCCAGATCGAGGGGGCCGAGATCCACGTGGCGGTGCTCGCCGCCGACGCCACCGAGGTGGCCGCCCAGGCAGCGCAGCTGACCGGGGTCGCGCGCGTGCTCAAGATCGAGCACAGCGCCAATGCCGAGCCGCTTGCTGCCGTGCTCGCGCCGCAGATCGTAGCGATAGCAGGCGAGTACACTCACCTGCTCGGGCCTTCAACGACATTCGGCAAGGACCTGATGCCGCGTGTCGCCGCGCTCTTGGGCGTCGGCCAGATCAGCGACATCATGGCGGTCGAGGGTCCCTATCGCTTCCGCCGCCCCATCTACGCCGGCAATGCGATCGTGACCGTCGAAGCAGCCAGCGACCGCAAGTTGGTCGGCACCGTCCGCACAGCGTCGTTCCAGGCCACCGCGAACGACGGTCATGCTGAGATCGTGGCCGTGGAGAGCACCGCCGAGTTGCCGACCCACACGCGCTTCGTGGAACGCTCGGCTGCGGCAACAGGACGGCCCGACCTGCAAACCGCCGCGCGCGTCGTCTCGGGCGGCCGCGCGCTGGGCAGCGCCGAGGGATTCCAGGCGATCTATCGGCTCGCCGACAAGCTGGGCGCCGCCGTCGGTGCCTCACGTGCCGCCGTGGATGCCGGCTACGTCCCGAACGATCTGCAGGTCGGGCAGACCGGCAAGATCATCGCGCCCGAGCTCTATATCGCAGTGGGCATCTCGGGTGCGATCCAGCACCTCACCGGCATCAAAGACGCGCGCACCATCGTAGCGATCAACAAGGATCCGGAAGCGCCCATCTTCGAAGTCGCGGACGTCGGACTCGTTGGCGACTTGTTCGAGATCCTTCCGGAGCTTGAGCGGCAGCTGGGGTAGCTGCCGTTCGAGCACGCTGGAGGCTTGGACTCGGCGCGGCAATCGGGGCTCTTCTATCCCATCCCGAGCTCCGAGCCCCGAGCCCCTAGTCAAAGCTGCGCCAGGATGTTCTCGGCGCTCGACACCTTGAATTCGCCTTTCGCTTCGACATTCACGCTCTTGACGATCCCGTCCTCGACGATGAGCGCGAAGCGCTGACCGCGAATGCCCATGCCGAAGCCGCTTGCGTCCATTTCCAGACCCAGCGCCTTCGTGTACTCCGCATTGCCGTCGGCGATCATCTGCACTTTGCCGTCGCAGCCTTGTGACTTGCCCCAGGCCTTCATGACGAAGGCATCGTTGACCGCCATGCACGCGATCGTGTCGACACCCTTGGCGCGAATCTCATCGGCCCGCTGCACGAAGCCCGGCAGGTGCTTGGCATCGCAGGTCGGCGTGAAAGCGCCAGGGACTGAGAAAAGCACGACCTTCTTGCCTTTGAAGAACTCTTCCGCGCTGACCTTGACCGGACCGTCGTCCGTGACGAGCGTCAGCGTGCCATCTGGCATCTTGTCACCGACTTTGATTGCCATAGCAGCCCTCCGCAGCGATGTCCTTCGAATACGTTGACGAGGCAAATAGAAAGCAAAAAAGCTTCGGCAAAAAAGCTTCGGCCCGTCGCGGCCGAAGCTTCTTACTCTACACCGTCCGCTGCGCGCATGACACAGGCGCCATCGGGCGCCGTCACAGCAGACGCATGGCACCGCGCGCAGCCAAGATGTGGGAGCGCATGAGCGCGGCACTCCACTCGCCATCGCGCGCTTCCAACGCACGAACGATCTCGAGATGATGCGAAGCGCTGCGAATCAGGTCCTCGTCCTGATAGGTCTGAAGCGTTTTCATCATGAGCGGCGCCTCGATGAGCGCGGCAAGCGCCGTCACCAGACGCGTGCTGCCGGCAAACTCGTGAATGCGCCTGTGGAACTGACTGTTCAGGTCGCCGATCCGGTCGAGATATCCGTCCCCCTTGGTCAAGACCTCGTGATACTGCTCCTCGGCAAGCCGCCTGAGCTCGGCAATACCTTCTGGTGTGATGCGCTGCGCCGCCCGCGCCGCGCCGTACGATTCCAGCAAAGCGCGCAGCTCAAACACATCGTCTCGATCGGCGCTCGTCCACTCCGTAACGATCGCACCATGGTGCGGAATGAATTCGAGCAACCCCTCTGCATGTAACCTACGCAGCGCTTCCCGCACCGGCGTTCGGCTCACGCCCGCAGCTGCTGCGACTTCCTGCTCCGTGATTCGCGATGCAGCTGGATAGATGCCGCGAATGATTCGCTCGCGCACCGTCTGATAAGCCTTGTCCACCGCTTTCGCCATGGAGTTCTTCCTTTGTCTGCCATGAGCCTTCGCCAGGCCCGACAAGTACGCAGTCTATACGTCAGCACTATCAGATGGACAGGGCGGACTTTTTCGCAACTTTGCGCATGAACGCGGCCGAAATTGGGGATATCGCATGCGCATGGTGCGTCGTCCGCAGGACGCAATCGTCGCGCCTCGGATCAGGCGGCAACCGCGCGCTTGGGGAATCCCCCCGCCTTCGACAACATGCTGGGCACGGGCCTGCCCCGCTGCGCCTCCAGCCACCGTGCCACCTCGATCAGCTGCTCGAGATCGATGCCCGTCTCGTATCCAGAACGACTCAGCATGTATACAAGATCCTCCGTCGCAACATTACCGGTCGCGTTGGGCGCAAAGGGACAGCCACCTATTCCGCCGACGCTTGCGTCCAATGTGTATACGCCTGCGGAGACCGCCGCATACGCATTCGCCACAGCGGTGTTACGGGTATTGTGAAAATGACAGCGCAGTGGAATGTGCGGGACGGCCGCACGCACTGCTTCGACCAGTCGCGTCACTTGCATCGGCACCGCTACGCCGATCGTGTCTGCCAACGCGATCTCGACCGGCTCCATCGTTGCCAGACGGCTAACGATCTCAACGACGCGAGTGACGGCGACCTCCCCTTCGAACGGACACCCGAAGGCAACGGACACCGTGACTTGAGGACGAATTGAGCGCGCGTGTGCAAGCGGTGCGATTTCCTCCCATGCTTGGAGGGTATCCTCGACCGAAGCGCCTTGATTGCGCTGCGCGAAGCTGTCTGTCGCAGCGGTGACCATGCCGATCTCCGTGCAGCCCGCGGCCACAGCGCGGTCGAATCCCCTGCGATTCAGCACGAGCCCGATGTACTGCACGTCCGCTCGGCGTGGCAGCGCCGCCATGACGGCCTCGGCGTCCGCCATCTGTGGCACTCGCTTCGGATGCACGAAACTCGCCACCTCGATGCGTCGCAAGCCTGCAGCCACCAGCCGACCGATCAGCTCCACTTTCAGCTCCGTCGGCATGACCTCTGGCTCACTTTGCAAGCCATCGCGGGGACCGACTTCGACAATTTCGACACGTTGCATGATCGACCCACCACCCTCTGTGCCAGCTGACGCGCTCATGGATGACGCCGCTTCGCGGCGGCGTACAAATCGGCGATGCGCAAGGCAAGCTCCAGCGCTTGCTCGTAATTGAGTCTCGGATCGACCTGTGACCGGTAAGCACGCGCGAGATCCGCGTCACTCAGACCGCAGGCGCCACCCGTGCACTCGGTGACATCGTCACCGGTGAGCTCGAAGTGCACGCCGCCCAACCACGAACCCATCTCGCGATGGACGCGAAAGGCGCTTTCGACCTCCGCGACGATGTTATCGAACCGCCGTGTCTTGACGCCGGAGCTGGACATTTCCGTGTTCCCATGCATGGGATCGCAGATCCAGAGAACTGGGCAGCCCGTGGTGCGCACTGCTTGGATCAAACCAGGCAGACGCTTTTCCACGTCTCTTGCGCCGAGACGATGAATCAGCACCATGCGGCCTGGCTCATTGTTCGGATTCAGCACGGCAAGCAGCCCTTGCAGCCACTCTGCGTTCATTGCAGGTCCGACTTTGATACCGATCGGATTGGCGATCCCGCGGAACATCTCGACATGTGCGCCGTCGAGCGCGGCGGTCCGCATACCGATCCACGGCATGTGCGTCGACAAGTTGTACCATCGCTTGCGACGCTCGATGTAGCGCGTCTGCGCCTGCTCGTAAAGCAAATGAAGACCTTCGTGACTCGTGTAGAAGTTCACGCGTCCGGCAGTATGCAGCGGGCTGCGGCTTGCCGCTTCGAAAAACTCCAGCGAATCCGAGATCGACTGCACGATCCTCTCGTACGCCGTCTTCTGCGGAGAGTGGCGCACGAAGTCGAGATTCCAGTACTCGGGATGGTGTAGATCGGCGAAGCCACCATCGACGAGCGCGCGGACAAAGTTGAGCGTGAGCGCTGCGCGCTCATAGCCGCGCAACAGCAGTTGCGGATCAGGAGTGCGTTCCTCGACCGTGAAACCGGCGCGATTCACGACGTCGCCGCGATAACTAGGCAGGGTGACGCCGTTGCGTGTTTCGGTCTCAGCAGAACGCGGCTTTGCATACTGTCCGGCCATGCGGCCGATGCGGATGACCGGCTTCTTGAGACCATAGATGAGCACCAGGCTCATCTGCAGCAGGATCTTCAGCTTCTTTGCGATCTGGTCCGACTCGCAATCATGGAAAGTCTCGGCGCAGTCGCCACCTTGCAGCACGAATCGCTCGCCGCGTTGAGCTGCGGCAATTTCCTCTTTGAGCGCCTCGATTTCCCACGAAACCACGAGCGGCGGTAGACGCGACAGCTGTGCGATGACCGCCTCAAGCGCTTCCCGGTCCGGATACACCGGCTGCTGAGCCGCAGGTTTGCTTTGCCAGCTGGCAGGATGCCAATCGACGAGTTGTGGGGTGCGCGTCATATGGGAAGATCGGCGCGTACCGAAGTCGCACCGACCATCCGAGCTTATCACCCGGCATCGCGCCGCAAAAGAGAAAAAGTGCCCATTGCATACAGTCGTACCGGCAATTTACATGACGTCAGGATGCGGCGTTAAATGAGGGGCTCTCGGACCGGAGGACCAGTATGCACCGTGTCTTGATCCTCGGCGCAGGAAAGATCGGAACGCTCATCTCCGCACTGCTCGCTGACTCCGGTTCCTATGAAGTGCATCTTGGAGATATCAACAGTGATGTGGTCAACGCCGTGATCGAAGCGCACGGCCTGCCATCGCTGCACCCACATCAGCTCGATGCCTTGGACCCCAAGAGCCTCGACAGCCAGCTCGCGCGACATCCGGTCGATGCAGTCATATCCAGCCTGCCCTTCCACTGCAACGTCGGTGTAGCCGAAGCGGCACGTCGCGCCGGCATTCATTATTTCGATCTCACCGAAGACGTGGCGGTCACGCGCGCAGTGCGTCGCATCGCAGAGGGTGCCCGGGCGGCGTTCGTCCCTCAATGCGGGCTTGCGCCCGGCTTCGTCTCGATCGCCGCAAACGAGCTCATCGGCCATTTCGACGAGCTGCGCACGGTCAAGCTGCGCGTCGGCGCCCTCCCGCAGCATCCGAACAACGTGCTGAAGTACTCGCTCACCTGGTCCACCGAGGGATTGATCAACGAGTACGGCAATCCCTGCGAGGCGATCGTCGCCGGTCGACGTGTGGAAGTGGCGCCGCTCGAAGGGCTCGAGGAGATCGAGATCGACGGCAAGCTGTACGAAGCGTTCAACACCTCCGGCGGTTTGGGCTCGTTGGCCGAGACGCACGGCGCACGCGTCGAGAGCATGGACTACAAGACCATGCGCTACCCTGGTCACTGCGCGCAGATGCGGCTCCTCATGAACGACCTGAAGCTCAATGAGGACCGCGCAACGCTCAAGCGGATTCTCGAGAACGCCGTGCCGCAAACGCTGCAGGATGTCGTCATCATCTACGTTGCCGTCACGGGCCTGCAGGATGGCCAGCTGCGTGAAGAAAACTACGTGAACAAGGTGTATCCGCAAAACATCGGCGGCCGTCTCTGGTCGGCCATTCAAGTGACGACCGCTGCGGGCATCAGCGCTGTGGTCGATCTCGTCTTGAGCAATCCAGGCCGCTATCACGGTTTCGCCCGCCAGGAGGATTTCTCGCTCATGGACGTGCTGCAGAACCGCTTCGGCCGCCATTACGCGGCCAACGTCGGCAAGGAGGTGTCGGCGCACATGGTCGTCACCGGCTCGGTCGGGCATCAACGACTCGTTCGGAGGAAATGACGATGCGCGAGGTACTCGCAGCGCTCGAGCTGGATGAGCTCAATGCGGGCGTCTGGTCGGCGCACGACAGCTGGACCAGCAGCTCGCAAGCTCGCATCCTCGAGTCCATCAATCCCGCCACCGGCGACACCCTCGCGAAGGTGCGTGCGTGCACGCCAGAAGACTACGAGCGGCTCGTCGACGCTGCTCGCGAGACCTTCGCGCAATGGCGCATGGTGCCAGCGCCGAAACGCGGCGAAGCAGTGCGGCTCATCGGCAACGAGCTGCGAGCGCGCAAGGACGCGCTCGGTACGCTCGTGACGCTCGAGACGGGCAAGATCAAGGCGGAAGGCGACGGTGAAGTGCAAGAGATGATCGATATCGCCGATTTCGCAGTCGGCCAGTCGCGCATGCTCTACGGGAACACCATGCACTCGGAACGGCCGCGACACCGCATGTACGAGCAATGGCATCCCCTCGGCGTCGTCGGCATCATCACTGCGTTCAACTTCCCGGTCGCAGTCTGGTCCTGGAATGCCTTTCTCGCGGCGATCTGCGGCAATGTTTGCATCTGGAAACCCTCACCGAAAACCCCCCTTTGCGCGATCGCAGTACAGCGGATCGTGAACGGCGTCCTCGAGCGTCACGGCTTCCCTGGAATCTTTCAGCTCTTTATCACCGACGAGAACGAGCTCGCAGAACGATTCGTCGCCGATCGACGCGTCGACCTCGTGTCCTTCACCGGCTCCACACGTGTCGGCCGCCGCGTCGCCCAGAAAGTCGCAGCGCGTCTCGGCAGGAGCTTGCTCGAGCTTGGCGGCAACAACGCCGTCATCGTGGACGAGTTCGCCGATCTCGATCTGGCCGTGCCAGCCATCGTATTCGGTGCCGTCGGTACCGCCGGCCAACGCTGCACGAGCACGCGCCGCGTGTTCGTGCACCGCTCGCGCGCTGCCGAGCTCCAAGCGCGGCTGTTGCATGCATATGCTCAGGTGAAAATTGGCGACCCGCTCGCGCCCGGGACGCTGATGGGACCGCTCATCGATGCCCAAGCAGTAGACCGTTACCTTGCTGCTGTCGAGACTGCCATCCAGGCGGGCGGTGTGCTTCTTTGCGGCGGCAAGACACGCCCACCGGGCTTGTACGTTGAGCCGACCATCATTCGGGCGCGCAACGAGTGGCCGATCGTGCAAACCGAGACGTTCGCTCCGATTCTGTATCTGATCGAGGTCGATTCGTTGGAAGAAGCGATCGAGCAACAGAACGCCTCGCGCTACGGCCTCTCTTCCGCGATCTTCACCGATCGCTTACAACATGCAGAGCAGTTTCTGTCGACGATAGGCAGCGATTGCGGCATCGCCAACGTCAACATCGGCACCTCCGGAGCGGAGATCGGCGGCGCATTCGGCGGGGAGAAAGACACCGGCGGCGGACGCGAAGCTGGATCCGACAGCTGGAAAGCCTACATGCGACGACAGACAACCACGATCAACTGGAGTCGCGAGCTCCCGCTGGCACAGGGCATCGTGTTCAGGCTGTAGGCTGTAAGCTGTAGAAGGTAAGCTGTGCTCGCCACCTACAGCCTATAGCTCTCCTGCTTCGCCCTTTCCACCTGCTCGGCGACACGTTTCTCTGAGACTGGCACGGCTGTGCCGAGCTCTTGCGCAAAGACCGATACGCGCAACTCTTCGATCATCCATTGCAGGCGATCCAGCTCCGGATGTGGCATCGCTCGGTCAACCGCCGCCGCGAGTTCCGCATAGGCACGGACCCAAGGTGCCACGCGTGCCGAGAGCTCCGCATCGCGTCTTATGTTGCCAGGTACTTTGTCCAGGCGTCGGGCAACCGCACGGAAGTATCGTGGCAGGTGCGGCCACAAGAGCGGCGAGACGCCAGTGGGAAAATCTTCGGGCACAAGCGAACGCAGATGCGCGTCGACATGGTAGCGCACTGCGCTGAAAGCCTCTCCCTGCAAGCTCGCAAGCTTTTGGCGCGCGGCGCGATGCTCCTCGAGCGACTTGAGCGTATGCGCTAGCACACGGTCGACAACATCGCCAAAGCGACCGCGACGATCGTTGAGCAGGCGCGCGAATGCTTCGGCATTGCGGGGCAGCGCCACGCCGCCCCCCAAGAATGCTTCCTCGAAGCACTTCAACGCCAGGCCATCCGCCAGCGGGCGCGCGAGATCGATGCCCCGGCTCAACAGAATGAGCTCGCGGTGCTCTGCGAAGCGTTTGCGCGCATACTTGAATTGATCGGGCAACGCTAGCACGAGCAGACGCAACACACCTGTCCGCAGCATGAGCTCGGCTTCGGCGTGCGTGCGTGCCTCGAACCGCTCGACGCCGTCACCACGATCTCGCAAGGTCGGGTACACCGTGAAGCGCAACCCACCCCGCTCGACCTGCCGTTCCACCTCCAGCGAGCCGAAGTCCCACGCTCGATGCAACGATGCGCTCGCTGCCGTCACTGTTGCCTTGCGCTCGCGCGCCCGCACGGCGCGTCGCACGGCCAGCAGATCTCTACCTTGGGCCACGGTCTTACCGTCAGCGTCGACGACGCGCAGATTGAACTTGAGATGATCAGGCAGCGATATGGCTGCGAGCTCCTCTTCACTCATCTGCACGCCGCTGTTGCGCGCGATCCATTCGGCGAGCGCTGCGTGCACACTCTTGCTTTGGTCGAGCTCTCGTAGCGCTTTGGCCGCCGCTTCCGGCACCGGCACGAAGCTCTTGCGCAGGCTCTTCGGCAAGCCCCGCAGCAGCTCCGTCAACAGCTCGAACCGCCAACCTGGAATCAGCCACGACAACCGACTTGGATCGAGCTCATTGAGGATCGGTAGTGGCACGACGATGGTGATGCCATCGTCGGGCGTGCCTGGCTCGAAACGATACTCGAGCGGCAGTGCATTGCCCGCGACTTCCAATGTGTCGGGATGAGACTCTGAGGTGACCTCCGGCACCTCGCGACGCATCCAGTCTGCTGGCGTGACGAACAGCTTTTTCGCCTCTCGGCCGTCGGCTCCGTCGCGTGCCGACGCGCGAGAGGACGCTGCATGCCGTTCGCTCTCCTTGAGCCACTTCTCGAGTGCCGCGATCGAATGCACGTGGGCCGGCAGGCGCTCGAGATAGAAGTCGACCATGTGTTGCTCGTCGACCAGGATGTCGCGGCGTCGGATCTTCGCCTCGAGATACTCCACCTCACGCTGCACGCGGCGGTTGTGCTCGAGAAAGCTCGCTCGCAAGCGAGTCCGCCCCTCGACCAACGCCTCGCGCACGAAGATCTCTCGCGCTGCTTCCGGTGCCACCTTGGCGTAGTTGACGCGACGGCGAGCTGACAACGTCAGCCCATACAACGAGGTCGACTCGAACGCGGCGACGAAACCGCGCGACTCCACCCAGTGCGGCTCTACGTACTCCCGCTTGAGCAGATGCGCTCCGGCTGCCTCGATCCATTGCGGCTCGACCGCAGCCACCATGCGCGCGTACAGACGCGTCGTCTCCATCAAGCTCGCCGCAACGACCCATTTGGGGGGCGTGTGCGCAAGCGGCGTACCGGGTGCGATCACGAAGCGCGTGCCCCGGGCTCCGACGTATTCGCGCCGCTCGTCGAGCGCACCGATGTTGCCGAGGAAACCAGTCAGAATCGCCTGGTGCAGCTCGGCGTACGTGGCAGGCACGGTATTCCTGCGAAGCTTGAGCTCGCGTGCGATCTCCTCGAGCTGTCGGTGGAGCTCCTGCCACTCGCGCATGCGCATGAACGACAGGAAATGCTCACGACACCACTTGCGCAGCTGATTGCCGCTCAGTGCAGCGCTTTGCTCGGCGAATGCATTCCAAAGGTTGAGCACCGCAACGAAATCGGAACGTGGATCGGCGAATCTCGCGTGCCGTTCGTCGGCTTGCTGTTGCGCATCGCTCGGTCGCTCGCGCGGATCCTGCACGCTCAAGAACGAAGCGACCACCAGCATCTCGCTCAGGCAACCGTGATGACTGGCGGCGTGCAGCATGCGTGCGAGCCGCGGATCGATCGGCAACATGGCAAGCTGACGCCCGAGCGCTGTGACCGAGCGGTTGGCATCGACTGCCTTCAGCTCCTGCAGCAGGCGATAACCATCGTTGATGAGGCGCGTGTCAGGCGGGTCGATGAAGGGAAAGCTCGCAGGATCACCGAGCTCGAGCGCCGCCATTTGCAGGATGACGCTGGCAAGATTGGTGCGCAGCACTTCCGGCGGCGTGAACGCGGGCCGTGCCAAGAAGTCCTCTTCGGCATAGAGCCTTATACAAATACCGTCGCGTTCGCGCCCGGCGCGGCCCTTGCGTTGATCGGCGCTCGCTTGCGAGATCTTCTCGATCGGCAAACGCTGCACCTTGCCGCGCACGCTGTAGCGACTGATACGGGCGAGGCCCGAGTCAATGACGTGGCGGATGCCGGGCACGGTGAGCGAGGTCTCGGCGACGTTCGTCGCGAGCACGATCCGTCGTGCTTGGTGCTTCTCGAAGATGCGCTCCTGATCGCGGGTCGACAGTCGCGCATAGAGCGGCAGCACTTCCGTGTTCATGAGCTTGGCCTTGCTCAGTGCCTCGGCTGCATCGCGGATCTGCTTCTCGCCGGGCAGGAATACGAGCACATCGTCGCGCGCGACCTGATCCAGCTCCTGCACGGCCGCCACGATGCCTTCGGGTAACGTGAGCTCCTTGTCGTCCTCCTCACCCGCTAGTGGACGGTAGCGCACCTCGACCGGATAGCTGCGACCCGAGACCTCGATGATGGGCGCACCTCCGAAGAAATCCGCGAAACGCCGCGGATCGATCGTGGCCGAGGTGATGATCACGCGCAGATCGGGTCGTTGCGGGAGAATGCGCTTGAGGACGCCGAGCAAGAAATCGATGTTGAGGCTGCGCTCGTGCGCCTCGTCGATGATGATCGTGTCGTAGCGGCGAAAGTATCGATCGTGCTCCAGCTCGCGCAGGAGAATGCCGTCGGTCATGAGCTTGACGCGCGTCTGCGGCCCGATGCGCTCGTTGAAGCGAACCTGATAACCAACGGCCGCTCCGACGGTGGTGCCGAGCTCGACAGCCAGCCGATGCGCAATCGCCCGCGCCGCAATGCGCCGCGGCTGCGTATGGCCGATGAGCCCGAACGCTCCGCGGCCTGCTGCCAGACAGATCTTGGGCAGTTGGGTCGTCTTGCCTGATCCCGTCGCACCGCATACGACGATCACGGGATGCTTGGCGATCGCGGCGATGATCTCCTCGCGATGCGCCGTGATCGGCAATGCAGGGTCGAAGTCGAGCTTGAGGGGTTGGGCGCGCAAGCGTTCGACGTGTGCGCTCGAGCGCTCGATGGCTTCGCTCACCGCCGCGACGGCTTTATGGAACTGCTCATCGATGGTCCTGCGCGCGAACAGCCGATCGAGCTCGCGTGCAAGGCGAGGTCGATCGGACAGCCGCGTGTGCTGAAGCCGCTCGCGCAACTCCAACAGCGGCGCATACGCACTTTCTGGACGAGAAGCAATCATTGTTGAGCTGTAGGCTGTAGGCTGTAGGCGGCAGGCTTAGAGAGTCACTCCACCTACAGCCTACAGTCTACCGCCTAAGACGACCTCGACCCGGGCACCGCCCAAGGGCGAATCGAGAATAGTGATCGAACCGCTGTGCGCAGCCACGAGCTCGCGGACGACCGACAATCCAATGCCTTGACCGCTCACCCGCTCATCGAGTCGGGTACCGCGCGCGAGCACGTGCAGGCGCTGCTCTACCGGAATGCCGGGTCCATCGTCATCGACCGTGAGCTTCAAGCCATCGCGCCGCAGGTGCGGCGCGCTCACGCGTTGCGCGCGAACGCGGATCTTCCTGCGAGCCCACTTGAACGCGTTGTCGAGCAAGTTGCCGGCGATCTCGGTGAAATCCTCGCGATCGCCGTAGAAGACACAGCCTTCGTCCACGGCGAGCTCGCATTCGATGGCGCGCTCCGCATAAACCTTCATGAGCGCTGCCCGCAGCGATTGCAAGCTCTCGCGAACGTCGATCGGCGCCGTGCCAAGCCCCGTCGCGCCTGATACCGCCGCACGTTTCAATTGATACTTGACCAGCTCGTCCATGCGACTGACCTGCTCGTCCAGTTGGCACGCGAGCGGCAGCTCGCGCACTTGCGGGCTCGCTAGCAGGCTGCGCATGACGGCAAGCGGTGTCTTGAGACTATGCGCCAAATTGCCAAGCGTGTTGCGGTACCGGGCCAGCCGCTCGCGCTCGCTGCGTAGAAGCGCGTTGAGATTCGCCGTGATGCCGAGCAGCTCGCGTGGATAGCCAGTGCCAAGCTCGCTCAGCTCACCTCTTTCTATCGCGTTGATCTCGCGCTCGACACGACGCAACGGCGCAAGCACGCCACGCAGCAGCAGCGCGAACGAGCCGAGCAGAAGCAACATCAAAAAACCGAACCAGCCGAGCAGCCGCCCACGGAACGTCGCCAGCGCTCGGTGATATGGCTCGAGATCCTCAGCGACACTGAACACGAACGTACGTGTCACGCCGTCCTCGAACTGCCAATCGATCGCACGGCTCAACGCACGCACGGGCGCGCCATCTGCACGCTTGAGCTCGACGTAGACGCGCTCGCCCGAGCGTAAGTTCGTACGAAACTCGAGCCCCGTGCCGGCGAGTGAGTTCGAGCGCCAGCTCGGATAGCCATCGCTGCGAAGAATCTCCCCGTACAACCCTGACCCGGGATTCATCAGACGCTCGTCGATTTTCTCCGCCGCGGGCAGCAGCCACGTCTCTTCCTCTTCCTCCGAAGCCGCCAAGAGCGCAAGCAACTGCCCTTCCAGGCGATCACGCATCGTCTGTTCGCTCAAGTTGCGAAAGACGATGTCGAGCGCCGCGATCGTGATGCCGAAGAAAAGGAGCAGCAGCACGCTCGCGGACAGGAGCAAGCGCGCGCTCAGCGAGCGAGGAGCGATCCTCTTGGCGCGCGGTCGCCGATTGGAGTTGGAGACACCTTGCGCATGCTGCGCGTCGTCCTCGGGGCCGATATGCATCCTCAGCCCGGGTTTCTCGTGGTCGGCGCCCAACCGTCAGCTTCCCTCTTGCTGTCCCTCGCGCGCCAATGCGAAGCGATATCCTCGGCCGCGCAAGGTCTCGATCGGCTTGATCGTCTCGTGCGGATCCAGCTTACGACGCAGGCGCCCAATGAAAACCTCGATCGTATTGCTGTCGCGATCGAAGTCTTGCGCGTACAGACGCTCGGTAAGCTCCATCTTCGAGATCACCTCGCCGGCGCGATGCATGAGATATTCGAGGATGCGGTATTCGAAGCCAGTGAGCTCGACCTTCTGTCCGTTGACCGTGACCTCTTGCGTTCGCGGGTCGAGCGCCACCGGTCCGCAGCGAAGCACCGGTTGTGCCCAGCCTCCTGAGCGCCGCAGGAGCGCTTGGACTCGCGCGAGCAGCTCCTGAAAGTGAAACGGCTTGGCGACGTAGTCGTCCGCGCCAGCCTGTAAGCCTTCGACCTTGTCCTGCCAGCGATCGCGGGCGGTCAGGATCAAGATGGGAAAAGTCTTGTGCTCCGCGCGCAGCTTCTTGATCAGCTCGAGTCCTGGAAGCTTCGGCAGCCCGAGATCGATGATCGCGAGATCCACAGCGTACTCACGGCCGTAGTAAAGCCCCACCTCACCGTCGGCTGCGGCATCGACGATGAAGCCCGCATCCTTGAGCTGCTGAGCGAGCGATTCGCGCAGGGAAGTTTCGTCTTCGACGATGAGTATGCGCATGTTCCAGCTAACGGTTGACGGCCTTTACCGTGAGTCGCGACAGCTTGCGCAAGCTGCTCGCGTCGACCGCAAAGTCTCCTGTCTGGCGCTGACCGGATGCAGGCAAGTCTCGAGCTTTGCCCTCAGTGCATCGCGCCCGTCTGCGCATCCACGCGGACCATCCACACCTTTCCCTCCGGGCTCAGCAAGCGGATGCGGTGAACGCGACGGCCGCCGCTCACCACTGTCTCTGCCCGGACAGCCTTGGCACGATAGCGACTCTGTGCCATCTGCACGGCTTCATCCAGCGAAACGACGTCAGCAACCCGCTGCTCGCGCCGCTGCTGGCGTCGATCGATCAGCTCCTGCGCTTGTGCTTGTGTCATGCCGCACACGGCCGACAACAACGCGCACAGCAACAATAGAGGCCGCCATTTTGGCATGTCGTCAGGTGACCTCGTGGTCGACGCCAGTCAACGATTTCATCGCGTGTTGGGAAAACGCTGCCCTTTCCCGGTGTACGAACACCGGCACCTCGCGAGAAGTGCCGGTGTGTCTGCTAGTGTACCCTGCGGCGGCACGGGTGGGGATGCCGCAGCGCCTCATTCTGCCGGCGCCACGGCGACGCGTACTCGGATACGCTCACCCGGGTCATAGGGTAGCTGGGTCTTGTAGTGACGACCGTTGTACTCGTAGGTGACCCGGTAGCCCTCAATGCGCTCCTCGTATTCGTGCTCGTAGCGCACGTCGCAGCGCTCGACGACCTCTTCGTAACCACCGTCCGGGTACCGCTTGGCCGCGCTGTCGTAACCAACGCTGGCACCGATGAGGGCGCCTGCAATCGTTGCCGCATCCCGCCCGCGTCCGCTCCCGAACTGATGTCCGATGACGCCGCCGATCGCGGCGCCGAGCAGCGTGCGTCCGCCAACTTCTGGGTCGGAGATGTGCGGGCGCGAATGGACATAGCGCGTCTCATCCCAGCACACGCGACGTGGGGTCTCGACGCGCACGTGTCGGATGATCGGATCGACGTGCACGACACGGGCGTACTCGTATTGGGCGTGCGTCGGACCACGGTGGTGACGAGCGTTGGACCACGGCGGAGGCGCCGCCGAGGCGGCCATGGCCACACCGAGCACACCCACCACACCAATCACACTGCGGCTCACACGCATGATTCTTCTCCTGATCCCGGCTCGGGATGATCCCGAGCTTGGCAGGAACTCTAGGTGTGAGCCTCTGAATGGAAACTGAACTGTATGGGCGTGGCGGTCGGCTGCGCGGGCGCGCGGATGTGTGCGGTCTATACGCCTTCGCGCTTACCTTGCTCCCACAAGACATCCATTTCTTCCAGCGTCGCCTCCGCAGGAGACTTGCCTTGTTCCCGCAAACGCTCTTCGACATAGCGAAAGCGCCGCTCGAACTTGGCATTGGCTCGGCGCAGAGCCGTCTCGGGGTCCACGTTCAGATGGCGACACACGTTGAGGATGCTGAACAGCACATCACCGAGCTCGTTCGCGAGCCGCTCGGGACTCGACGAACGCGAGAGCTCTGCGCGCAGCTCATCGAGCTCCTCGGCGACCTTGTCCAATGCGCCCTGCGTATCGGGCCATTCGAACCCTACTTCGGCTGCGCGCTTACCGAGCTTCGCGGCGCGCGTCAGCGCCGGCAATGCGTGAGGCACGCCATCGAGAACGCTGCGCGCAGTGCGCGCGCGCTCGGCCCGCTTGTGAGCTTCCCAGGCTTTTGTTTGTTCCGCGGCGCTGGTGATGCGAGCCGTTCCGAACACGTGCGGATGCCGCCGTTCCATCTTGTCGCAAATGCCGTTCACGACCTCTTCGAAAGTGAACGCTCCGTGCTCCTTTGCGATTTGCGAATGGAACACGACCTGAAACAAGAGGTCGCCAAGCTCTTCGCGTAGGTCGCTCATGTCGCCACGTTCGATCGCATCGGCAACCTCGTAGGCTTCCTCGATCGTGTACGGTGCGATCGTCTGAAATGTCTGCTCCAGATCCCACGGGCAACCGCCATTCGGATCGCGCAGACGGGACATGATGTTTAGGAGTCGGGTGATGGGCATGGGGTGTTGCGAGGCTACGGCTATGGGCCAGGGCGACAGGAGACGGAGTGCGGCAGTACGCGCTTCCAGAATCTACAGCCTACCGCGTACAGCCGATCGCCCGCCACTCAGCACTCGATACAGCTCCACCAGCATCGCTGCCGTCGCACCCCAGATAAGGTGTGGTCCGAACCGAATGTCGTACACATGCACCGTGGTCGTGCCGAGATGGCGCTCGCGCACACGGTAATTCGTCGGATCGAGCGCATGGGCCAGCGGCACCTCAAAGGTTGACTCCACTTCCGTCTCATCGAGCCTGAGCGGGAAATCGGGGCGGACGAAACCGACGACCGGCGTCACCCAATAGCCGCTGACAACCAACTGCGGGTTGAGATAGCCCGCTAACGTCACGTGCTCGCGCGGCAACCCGATCTCTTCCTGCGCCTCGCGCAACGCGGCATCGAACGCGCCAGCGTCGCGCGGCTCGATGCGGCCTCCTGGGAAGCTGATCTGACCAGCGTGATGGCGCAGATGCGAGGCACGGTGTGTCAGCAGGACAGTGAGCTCTGTATCGCGGTCGATGATGGGCACGAGAACGGCTGCAGCCACCGGCGTGACGGAGAGATGCTGTCGCACCAGCGCATTGATGGGCGATGTGCGCGCTGCGCTCTCGAGGTCGGCGCATGGCGTCGTGCCGCGCAGGCACTCGAGAATCAGTGTTCGCAGCTCGATCGGATCGTCCAGTGGCAACACCGTCTCAGCCACCGCCGCCTGCGGAACCGCCCTTCGTCAGCTCACGAGGATCCAGCAAGCGCTCGAGCTCCGCACGGGCAATGGTCGTATGCTCGGCCGCCACATCTAGGATCGGCCTTCCTTCGGCGTAGGCCTGCTTCGCGATCTTCGCGCCTTGCTCGTAGCCGATGACCGGGTTGAGCGCCGTGATGAGAATTGGATTGCGCTCGAGCGCCGCGTTGATGCGCGCTTCGTTCACGCTGAACCCGGCGATCGCCGAGTCCGCGAGCACGCGGGCCGCATTGCCGAGCAGCTCGATGCTCTGCAGCAGGTTGTAGGCAATGACGGGCAGCATCACATTGAGCTGGAAGTTACCGGACTGACCGGCTATCGCGATCGTCGCATCGTTGCCCATCACCTGCGCCGCGATCATCATGACGGCCTCAGGAATGACCGGATTGACCTTGCCCGGCATGATGCTGCTGCCAGGCTGGAGCGCCGGCAGCGCGATCTCGCCCAGGCCGGCCAGCGGCCCGCTGTTCATCCAGCGCAGATCGTTCGCGATCTTCAGCAACGAGACAGCCAGCGTGCGCAGCTGGCCTGACAGCTCCACGGCGGCATCCTGAGCGGAAAGTGCCTCGAAGTAGTTGGGGCTCGGCCGCAGCTCGAGACCGCTTTTCGTGCTCAAGTGCCGCGCTGCGAGCTCGGCAAAGCGCGCTGGCGCGTTGACGCCGGTTCCGACCGCAGTGCCGCCCAGTGCGATGGCCTGCAGACGCGCACGCGCTTCCGTGACGCGCGCGGCGCCATTCTCGATCTGGGTACGCCAGCCGCTCATTTCCTGCCCGAACGTCACCGGCATCGCGTCCATCAAGTGCGTGCGGCCGGTCTTGACGATGTGGCCCACCTCAGCGATGCGGCGATCGATCACCTCCCGCAGATGCGTGAGCGCCGGCAGCAGATGCTGCTCCACCGCAAGCAGTGCACTGACGTGGATGGCGGTCGGGATCACGTCGTTGGAGCTCTGGCTCATGTTGACGTGATCGTTCGGATGGACGGGTCGAGCGGCGTACTGCGAAGCCAAGCGTGCGATCACCTCGTTGGCGTTCATGTTGCTGCTGGTGCCGGAACCGGTCTGGAACACGTCCACGGGAAAATGAGCGTCGTGCCGGCCCTCGGCCACCTCGAGCGCTGCGCGTCGAATCGCCGCCGCGCGCTCGGCATCGAGCACGCCGAGTTCCTCGTTCGCGCTCGCCGCTGCCCACTTGATGAGCCCGAGCGCACGAATGAACTCGCGCGGCATCCTCAGCCCGCTCAAGGGAAAGTTCTTGATCGCACGCTGTGTCTGTGCACCCCACAGCGCATCGACGGGAACCTCCAGCTCGCCCAGACTGTCGCGCTCGATGCGGTAGTCGTTCGTGTTCACGGGATCGTCCGTTTGCAGAGCGTCGAACAACCGACTGTTTGATTCTACAATGCGCCCCTTGCGCCGCGGCTCGGAAATCACCGACTCCGCGATCAGCGACTGCAAGAGAGCAACGCACGTGACAACGCCTATCAACGCCATTTCGCCCATCGATGGACGCTATGCGGACAAGGCTGCCGAGCTACGTCCGCTGTTCAGCGAACGCGGCCTGATCCGTCAGCGGGTGCGGGTCGAGGCACTGTGGCTCAAGGCCCTGGCCGCCGAGCCGGGCATCGAGGAGCTGCGGGACTTGCCTCCCGCCGCGCTCACCGTGCTCGATACGCTCGCAGCCGAGCTCACCGAAGCCGATGCGCTCGAGGTCAAACGCATCGAGCGCGAGACCAATCACGATGTCAAAGCGGTCGAATACTTCGTCAAGAGCCGCTTGGATCAGGTTCCGGCATGGCGCACGCGACGCGAATTCGTTCATTTCGCGTGCACGTCGGAGGACATCAACAATCTCAGCTACGCATTGATGCTGCGCGATGCCCGCGACCAGGTGCTGCTGCAGCGGCTCGATACCCTCATCTCGCGGCTGCGCGCGCTGGCGCACGAAACCGCCTCCATTCCGATGATGTCCCGCACCCACGGGCAACCCGCGACGCCAACCACGCTGGGTAAGGAGATCGCAAACTTCACCTATCGCCTCGCCACACAGCGCGCGAAGTTCGCTGCCGTCGCGATCGCCGGCAAGATGAACGGCGCTGTCGGCAATTTCAATGCGCACCTCATCGCGTATCCGGCAGTCGACTGGTTGAAGCTCACGCGTCGGTTCGTCGAGTCGCTCGGTCTGCAGTGGAATCCCTACACGACTCAGATTGAGCCGCACGACTGGATGGCGGAGTACTTCGATGCGCTCGCGCGCATCAACACCGTCCTCATCGATCTCTGCCGCGATATGTGGGGGTACATCTCGCTTGGGTATTTCCGTCAGCGAGCCGTGGCCGGCGAAGTCGGCTCCTCGACCATGCCCCACAAGGTCAACCCCATCGACTTCGAGAACGCCGAGGGCAACCTGGGCGTGGCGAATGCGCTGCTGCGCTTTCTGGCGGACAAGCTGCCCGTCTCGCGCTGGCAACGTGACCTGACCGATTCCACCGTGCTGCGCAACATCGGCGTCGCCGTCAGCCACGGGCTCATCGCATGGCGTTCCATTGAACGAGGCCTCGAGCGCGTGGATGTGGATCCAGAGCGGCTCGCCGAGGACCTGGATGCGAATTGGGAGCTCTTGGCCGAGCCGATCCAGACCGTGATGCGTCGGTACGGCGTCGAGAACGCCTACGAGCAACTCAAAGCGCTCACGCGCGGCCAGCGCGTCAGCGCATCCAGCCTGCGCGCCTTCATCGCGCAGCTCGCGATTCCCGATGCCGCCAAGCAGGCACTGCTCGAGCTCACCCCTGCAACGTACATCGGCGCGGCAGCGCGCCTTGCCAAGGAGATCTGATCGGCTGCAACACCAGCGCGCCACGCGAGTCGAACATGCTGTTCGCCTCAGTTACGGGAAAAACATCACAAAAGGCTCTCAGAAGTGGCGCTATACTATTGATATGACAGTTCGTTCAGATCTAACGGTTGCTGCGATCGTTGAGCGCGAAGGCAGGTTTCTGCTCGTTGAGGAGCGTATCAGCGACCGCCTGGTACTCAATCAGCCCGCGGGTCACGTCGAGCGCGGTGAGACCATCGTGCAGGCGGTCGTTCGCGAAACCCTGGAAGAGACCGCGTGGGCCTTCGTTCCCGAGGCGCTGGTCGGCATCTATTTCTGGGAGCAGCCGGAACGCAATCGCAGTTTCCTGCGATTCGCGATCTGCGGCACCGTCACCGAGCACTATGCGCAGCGACGGCTGGATCGCGGTATCGAACGTGCAGTGTGGCTGTCTCGAGAGGAAATCGCCATGCGAGCCGCGAGACTGCGTACCCCCATGGTGTTACGCTGCATCGACGACTATCGGGCCGGACGCCGCTTCCCGCTCGAGCTGATCGAAGGGCTCGAGATCGGTAAACCTGAAGTCGGTAAACCTGAAGCGGCCGCGCTCGATACGCTGCGCATCACGACACTCGCAGCGCGCGCCTGACGCGACTCTGGCTTCTCGTACCACGTCGTGCCTTCTGGCGAAGGCACTGCTTCACGTTTGTTGCGCCCAATGTCTCGTCCCCTCGTCATCGTCGGAATGTCCGGAGGCGTCGATTCCTCCGTTGCCGCGTGGCTGCTGCTGCAGCAGGGCTACGAGGTGCAGGGCTTGTTCATGAGCAACTGGGACGAGGACGAGGACGGCTACTGCACGGCTGCAGAGGATTATCAGGACGCGCGCAAAGTCTGCGAGCAGCTTGGGATTCCGCTGCACAAAGTCAGCTTCGCCGGTGAATACCGTGCACGCGTCTTCGAGTACTTCCTCGCCGAGTATCGTGCCGGGCGGACGCCGAACCCCGACGTGCTATGCAACCGCGAGATCAAGTTCGGCGTGTGCTTCGACTACGCGCGACGCCTTGGTGCAGAGTGGGTGGCAACCGGTCATTACGCGCGCGTCGAGCATCAACCTGCCGTGCGCCTCCTGCGAGGCGTCGATCCGAACAAGGACCAAAGCTATTTCCTGCATGCAACGCCTGCCGAAGCGCTTGCGCGCACGTTGTTTCCCATCGGTGGGATGCTGAAGAGTGAAGTGCGGGCGAAGGCACGCGAGCTCTTCCTGCCGGTGTTCGACAAGAAGGACAGCACCGGTATCTGTTTCATCGGCGAGCGTCCTTTCGCGGAGTTCCTGGAACGCTACTTGCCTGCGCAGCCCGGCACGATCGAAACGATCGATGGCAAGACGGTCGGCACGCATCGAGGGCTCATGTATTACACGATCGGGCAGCGTCAGGGATTGCGCATCGGCGGGCGCGCCGATGCTGGCGCAGAACCCTGGTACGTCGCGGACAAAGATCTGGCGCGCAACGTACTGATCGTCGTGCAGGGACACGATCACCCTGCGCTCTTTCGGCGCGAGCTCGTTGCAGGCCAGCTCGCCTGGCTCGCAGGCGCACCGCCTGCGGAGCGATTCCGCTGCACGGCGAAGGTGCGCTATCGACAACCCGATCAGCCTGCCGAAGTGATGTGTCTGCCCGATGGCACTTGCCGCGTGCGCTTCGATGAGCCGCAGCGCGCCATCACCCCCGGACAATATGTCGTCTTTTATTCCGGCGATGTCTGTCTGGGCGGGGGCGTGATCGAATCTACGCGATAAGCGAAGCACGGTTACGCGTCCGAAGAAAGGAATGACGCGCGCCCGACACATGCTCTGTGGTGTGCGACTCGCTATAATTTTCGGGTTTGTATACGGCTTCGCTCATTCGTTCGGCGATCCGCTCTCAATCCCCTCGGAGGACGCATGAAAGATTCGTTCAAGGCGCGCAGGACGCTCGCTGTCGGTACCAGAAAGTTCGAAATCGCTAGCCTGCAAGCGCTCAAGGACAGGAACGTCGCGCGGCTTCCTTATTCGCTGAAGATTCTCCTCGAGAACTTGCTGCGCTTCGAGGACGGCGTAAACGTCACGCGCGACGACATCGAGGCATTGCTCGCCTGGGATCCCACTGCAACGCCTTCGTACGAAATCTCGTTCACGCCGAGCCGCGTCATCCTGCAAGACTTCACCGGCGTGCCGGCCATTGTCGATCTCGCCACGATGCGCGAGGCAATGGTCAAGCTCGGCGGCAATCCCGACGATATCAATCCGCTCTCGCCTGCCGAGCTCGTCATCGACCACTCCGTGCAAGTCGATACGTACGGCACTCGCGATGCGGTCCTGCGCAACACGGCGATGGAATTCAAGCGCAACGCCGAGCGCTATGCGTTCCTGCGCTGGGGACAAAGCGCATTTCGCAACTTCAAGGTCGTGCCGCCCAACACCGGTATCGTGCACCAGGTGAACATCGAGCATCTCGCGCGCGTGGTGTTCGACACGGAGAAGGACGGAGCGCGCTGGGCATACCCGGACACGCTCGTCGGTACCGACTCGCACACGACCATGGTCAACGGCTTGGGCGTGCTCGGCTGGGGTGTCGGTGGCATCGAAGCCGAAGCGGCGATGCTCGGTCAGCCCGTGACGATGCTCATCCCGCACGTCATCGGCTTCAAGCTGACCGGCACGCTGCCGCCTGGCGCGACCGCCACGGACCTCGTGCTCACCGTGACGGAGATGCTGCGCAAGAAGGGCGTCGTCGACAAGTTCGTCGAATTCTTCGGCGACGGTCTGGCCAATCTTCCGCTCGCCGACCGTGCAACGATCAGCAACATGTCGCCCGAGTTCGGCAGCACCTGTGCAATCTTCCCGATCGACGCGGAAACCTTGCGTTATCTCGAGCTGACCGGCCGCACGCCAGAGCAGATCGAGCTGGTCAAAGCGTACGCACAGCACCAGGGTCTGTGGCGCGAGGACGGCCAGCCGCAAGCCGACTACACGGACGTGCTCGAGCTCGATCTGAGCACGGTGGAGCCGTCGCTCGCCGGTCCGCGGCGTCCGCAGGATCGTGTGCCGCTGCGCAGCGCGAAGCACACTTACCAAACCAATCACAAGAAGATGGCCGAGGAGCGCGCGCAGAAGAATCCGTCTGCGACGGGCGCTGCAAAGGCCACGGTGAACCAGAACACGTTCGAGGTCAAAGACGGCGCCATTCTGATCGCGGCGATCACCAGCTGCACGAACACCTCCAACCCGGCGGTGCTCGTTGGTGCTGGGTTGCTCGCCCGCAACGCACGCCGCAAGGGCCTGACTGCGAAGCCCTGGGTCAAGACGAGCTTGGCGCCCGGCTCGCGCGTCGTGACCGACTACTTGAGCAAAGCTGGATTGACGGAAGACCTGGAAGCCGTTGGCTTCTACACCGTCGGCTACGGCTGCACGACGTGCATCGGCAACTCGGGTCCGCTGCTGCCCGAGATCTCGGAGGCGGTGCGCGCCGGCGACGTGATCGCCTGCTCGGTGCTGTCCGGCAATCGTAACTTCGAAGGCCGCATCCACCCGGAAGTCAAGATGAACTTCCTCGCCTCGCCGCCGCTCGTCGTCGCGTATGCGCTCGCGGGCACGATGGATATCGACCTGACCAGCGAGCCGCTCGGCGTCGGCAACGATGGTCAGCCCGTTTATCTCAAAGACATCTGGCCGTCGCAGGCTGAGATCCAGGAAGTCATCGCAAGCTGCATCGACGCCGAGATGTTCAAGAAGAGCTACTCGAGCGTCTTCGCAGGCGACGACAACTGGAACGCCATCGACGTGCCGAGCGGCAAGCTGTACTCGTGGGACGAGAAGTCGACCTACGTGAAGAACCCGCCGTACTTCGAAGGCATGACCATGACCCCACCGCCGGTGTCCGACATTCGCAATGCGCGCGTGCTCGCGTTGCTGGGCGACTCGGTGACGACGGACCACATCTCGCCTGCGGGCAGCATCGCCAAGAACAGCCCGGCAGCGCAGTACCTGATGTCGCTCGGCGTGCAGCCGGTGGACTTCAACACCTACGGTGCGCGCCGCGGCAACCACGAGGTCATGATGCGCGGCACGTTCGCGAATATCCGCCTGCGC
Organism: Gammaproteobacteria bacterium; assembly: GCA_017577615.1. Classification (GTDB taxonomy): domain Bacteria; phylum Pseudomonadota; class Gammaproteobacteria; order Steroidobacterales; family Steroidobacteraceae; genus Steroidobacter. The sequence goes on from PKRE01000002.1 coordinate 522,037, forward strand.
AACCTGCTCGTGCCCGGCACCGAAGGCGGTGTCACGATACACATTCCGAGCGGTGAGCAGATGAGCATCTATGACGCGGCGATGCGCTACAAGCAGGAAGGCACGCCGCTCATCATCATCGCTGGCAAGGAGTACGGCACTGGCTCTTCCCGAGACTGGGCTGCCAAGGGCACGATGCTGCTCGGCGTGAAGGCGGTGATCGCCGAGAGCTTCGAGCGTATCCATCGCTCGAATCTCATCGGCATGGGCGTGCTGCCGCTCATGTTCAAGGAAGGCGAGAACGCGCAATCGCTCGGCCTGACGGGCAAGGAGAGCTACGAGATCATCGGTCTCAACGGCGGTGCGGCCAAGATGGTCACCGTCGTCGCCACGCCCGAGTCCGGTGCGCCGATCAAGTTCGAGGCGCGTGTTCGCATCGACACGCCCAAGGAGCGCGAGTACTTCCAGCACGGGGGCATCCTGCATTACGTCCTGCGTCAGCTCGCGGCTTCGAGCAAGGCCGCCTGATCGCACGGCAAGCTGCAACGTGCTAAGTTGATGCGGCCGGCGGTTCAGAACCGTCCGGCCGTATCGTTTCTTCGGCGCATTACGTTGCAGTCTGCACTGCATGCGCCTCACGAGCCAAGAGCACGCAGCCATGTCCGCCGTTCGCATCCTTCTCGAAGACCAGGTGCTGCGATTGACGCTCGCGCGTCCCGAGAAGAAGAACGCACTGACCGGGGCGATGTACGAAGCACTGGCTGGCGCGCTCGTCCGCGCAGAATCCGACCCGCAAGTCCACGTCGTGCTCTTCGATGCCGAAGGCGACTCGTTCTCAGCCGGCAACGACTTGACGGAATTCGCCGCGGTGGCGAGCGGTGCAATCGAACCCTCAGCGCTCAAGGTACGCACCTTCCTCGATGCCCTTGCCACCGCTACCCTACCCTATGTCGCTGCCGTGCAAGGCGCAGCGGTCGGCATCGGCACGACCTTGCTGCTTCACTGCGACCTTGTCTATCTCGGCGAGGACGCACAGCTTTCGACACCCTTCGTGAACCTCGCCCTGGTGCCCGAAGCTGCCTCCAGCGTCTTGTTGCCCGAGCGTATCGGTCATGCACGCGCCTTCGCGCTGTTCGCGCTCGGCGAGACGCTCGATGCGCAGCGGGCCGTGGAGCTCGGTCTCGCCAATGCAGTGCTGCCATCGCATACCGTGCGCGAACATGCGCTCGCTCAGGCCAAGGCTCTAGCGAAGCGCCCCGTCGGCGCGTTGCGCGCTACCAAGCAGCTGATGCGCGACGCAGCAGCGATTCGCGCCGTGATGGCACGTGAGATCGAAATGTTCTCGGAGCGTTTGCGCAGCGAGGAGGCGCTTACAGCCTTCAAGGCGTTCGCTGCGCGCAAGCGCGATTGAACACTAGCGGCGTGCCGCCTTGCGCTTCCTCGGTGCACCGAGTCGGTATGCCCTATCGTTCAAGCGCAATGTCAGCGCTGGCTCAGCTTCCTCTTCTTCCGCGCACCACTGCTCCTTGAACGCCTGCAGCGCCTCAGCTTGAAGCTGCGCATGCCGATTCGCAATCACGAGCGAGGACGGCGTGCACACTCGTGCGCGGATGAGCCCCAGATCGACCGCGGCGTCGAACAACGATGGGTACCAGCTCTGCCATGCAGGCAGAAGCAGGTCCACTTGCTGGCGCAGGCTCAGACGCCTGAACGATTCGTCGAATTCATCGAAGAGGCTCATTCAGCCCTTTTATCATGAATCGGCGCCCATGCAGAGCGGACATTAGACGACTCAACATGCTTCGGCCGGTCACCTTCGATACCAATCCACCTGCGTGTGACGAGCATCACGGTCGCCAGTGCCAAAAAAAACGTGATCGCGCCGAGCAGCGGCGCGTGATCCTCCGCAATCACCAGCGCATACAAGAGCGCGCGCACCCCTACCATCGCGCTGGTGACACCAGCCGCGCATCGCGCTCGCAGTGACGCTCGCAATGCGAGCATCGCGAGCGCCATCGTGGCAATCGCGTGCGATCAGTAGCAAGTAGAACGTGCCGAGCGCCAGACACCAGCAGAGAGCACCGCGCGGCCGTAATGAACTCTGAGCTGACCGGGTCTATCATGAGGCGCATGCACCAAGACACATGCGTGTAGGAATTCCGAGGTGTCCCATGCTGATCAAGCGTCCGCGACCCGGAGACAGCGCGCGCATCGCCCCCTCCGAGATCACGGCGGAGGACGTTTATTTCAATCGGCGCAAGCTCCTCAAGGCCGCGCTCGCACTGGGTGCCGTCGGCAGCGTTGCCACCTCGACAGCGAGCGAGCGCGCGACGCTGCGATACACACGCAATGAGCGCTACAGCACCGACGAGGACCTCACCAGCTTCGAGGACGTCACCACATACAACAACTTTTACGAGTTCGGCTCAGGCAAGGGCGATCCGGCCGCGCGTTCACATCGCTTCAAGCCCGAGCCCTGGTCCGTCACCATTTCGGGACATGCGAACGTCACCGGGACGTTCGCGCTCGAAGACCTCTTGAAGCCGCATGCGCTCGAAGAGCGCATCTATCGCCTACGTTGCGTCGAGGCGTGGTCCATGGTCATTCCCTGGATCGGGATCCCGCTCGGTACAGTGCTGAGGCGCTTCGAGCCCACGTCGAAAGCCAAGTACGTCGCGTTCAAGACCGTTCATCGGCCCGAGGAGATGCCGGGACAGCGCGGACGAGTGCTGCCATGGCCCTATGTGGAAGGCTTGCGCATCGACGAAGCGATGCACCCGCTGACACTGCTCGCGGTCGGGCTGTATGGCAAACCGCTGCTGAATCAGAACGGCGCTCCACTACGGCTCGTCGTGCCATGGAAATACGGCTTCAAGAGCATCAAGTCCATCGTAGAGATCCGCTTTACCGAACGCCAGCCACCCACATCGTGGCATCTGGCCGCTCCTCATGAGTACGGGTTCTACGCCAACGTCAATCCGAACGTTGATCACCCCCGTTGGAGCCAGGCGCGCGAACGGCGCATCGGCGGCGGCTTGTTCGACTCGCGCCGTCCGACGTTGATGTTCAACGGCTATGAGAAGGAAGTCGCCTCGCTCTATGCCGGCATGGACTTACGGCGCTTCTACTGAGGGCACGTGACGCTGCATCGCTCTGCGTACCTGCCCATGAAACCAGCGGTGGTGCGCCGGGTCATCAAGCCTGCTTTGTTCGTCGCGTGCCTGCTTCCGCTGTTGTCGATTCTGTGGCGTGCATTCGAGCTTGGCGGTTCCAACCTTGGTGCGAATCCGGTCGAACAGGTGCAAGACACTTTCGGGCAATGGGGATTGCGACTGCTCGTCACCACGCTCGCGATCACACCGCTGCGGGATTGGCTCAATGCACCGTGGCTCGCGATGCTACGGCGGATGCTGGGGTTGTTTGCCTTCGCCTATGTCTCGCTCCATTTCTTGACATGGCTCGTCTTGGATCAAGGGCTTCATTGGCCCAGTATCCTTGCGGACATCGCCAAACGTCCGTTCATCACGATCGGCTTCCTGGCGCTTCTGATGCTAGTGCCGCTGGCCGTCACCTCGACCAATGCCATGATGCGTCGGCTTGGCAGGCGGTGGAAAACATTGCATCGCTTGATCTACCCGATCTGCGTGCTCGCCGTCTGGCACTACTATTGGCAAGTCAAAGCGGATGTGCGCGAGCCGCTCGTGTACGCTTCGCTACTCGGAATCCTGCTCGGCTGGCGCGTCTGGAAGCGGAGCTCAAGGCTGTAGACTGTAGCCGGCATGGGCTCCCTATTCCCTTCTACTTCACATCGAGGTGCGAATCGTCCACAGCTCGGGGAAGGCGCGCAGATCGAGCGCCTTCTTGAGATACGCGACGCCACTCGTGCCGCCTGTCCCGCGCTTGTATCCGATGATGCGTTCGACCGTCTTCATGTGGCTGAAGCGCCAGTGCTGGAACTTGTGATCGAGATCGAGAAGCTTTTCTGCCAGCTCGTACAGATCCCAGTGGGCATCGCGGCTGTGATACACCGCGAGCCACGCGGCTGCCACTTGCTTGCTCGGCTCGTACGGCTGTGACCAGTCGCGGTCGAGATATTCTCGTGGGATCTCGAAGCCCCGACGACTCAAGAGCCGCAGCGACTCGTCGTAAATGCTCGGGCTGTGCAGGGCGCGCTCGAGGGTTGCATAGATACGAGGGTCGCGCTTGTGAACGGCGATCATGTCGGCATTCTTGTTACCGAGCATGAATTCCAGCATTCGGTATTGATACGACTGAAAGCCCGATGCGCGTCCCAAGTGATTGCGAAATGCCGAATAGTCGGCCGGTGTCATGGTCGCGAGCACATCCCAGGACTGCATGAGCTGCGCTTGAATACGCGAGACGCGCGCCAGCATCTTGAAGGACGGACCAAGATCGTCCCGACGAATGTGCTCCAGCGCTGCCGTGAGCTCGTGCAAGCACAGCTTCATCCACAGCTCGGACGTTTGGTGGATGATGATGAACAGCATCTCGTCATGCTCGAACGAGAGCGGTCGCTGCGCGCTGAGGATCTGATCGAGCGCCAGATACTCACCGTAGCTCTGGGACTCGCCCAGGTCCCAATAGACTTGCTCGTTGGAAAGATCGACCGGTGTGGGTTTCGGGGAATCGGTCATGGGAGTTTACCGCTGCGCTGGACAGCGCGAGAGTACGTCGAACAGTCAGGCGAACATCCAGCCGGGCACGCTTTGCCAACCCTTCAGCAGCTCGCGATCGAGCCGCTTGTAGTCCGGCTCATGCGCCGCGACCAGCGCCCAGAAACGTGCTGAGTGATTCATGTGGCGCGTGTGACAGAGCTCATGAATCAAAAGATAACGCACGACAGCCGGGTCCAGGAACAGCAAGCACATGTTGAGGCTGATCGTTCCCGATGCGGAGCAGCTTCCCCAACGCGTGCGCTGGCAGCGAATCTGGACCCGTGCGTAGCGAAAGCCACCCTCGCGGGCTACGCGCGCGAGAAGCGGCGTCAGCTCGCGGCGGGCGGTCTCCCCGAGCCACTGGCGCAGCGCGCGATGGACGGCCTGCGAGCTATGGATCGGTCCCCTCAGCGAGATTCGCGTCTCATCGAGCGTTCTCACTGAAACCGAGCGCGTTGCTGCGCTCGCATAGGAGATCTGCACCCTGCGGCCGATCGCCCGCAACTCAACGTCGCTCGGCCTCTCCTCTATCACCGGCTGCGCAACGGCGGAAAGATCGGCTACGCGCTGATCGATCCACTCTCGATGCGTTTGCACGAACCTGTGAACGGCCGCCGGCGACGCGCCTGGGGGCACGACCACCTCGACACGTCCGCCGGGATACACGCGCACCGACAAACGACGGGCACGCCGGCTGACGCGCACATCCCAGACCTCGGCCGCCTGGCGTGCATCGAACAACTGCAGCTGTGCCGGCATTGGTCTCGACATAGGTCTAATCAACAAGAACCGCGCAACACACCGCTTCCCGACGATGCCTGTGGTATGTATTCATGACCGTGCACATTTGCATCCTGCCGCTGTGCCAACTCATTGGCTCCGTGCCGCCAGCGCCTCGATCAGTTCGCGTGCCGCACGGTAATCGGGCGCCAAAAGGAGCGCACGCTCGATCGCTTCGCGCGCTGCCAGTAACTCGCCGCGCCGCAAGTGATGCTCACCAAGCATGACCAGTGCTTCGGGCTCGCCCCAGCCGGGTATGCCCGAACGCGACAGCCTTTGTCCAAAGGCCTCGACGACCCCGTGCCAGCGCGCAAGATTGGCCGCTTCGTCCGCGCTCGTATTACACATCGCGTCAATCAAGAGCACCCGCGGATTCTGTGGCTCCAGCGACAACGCCGTCCGCAAGAGCCTGCTACGCGAACACGAGCCTCGCAACGCCCCAAGACGCAGAAACGAACGGGGCATGCCGTTGCACACTGCCTCGAGCGCGTACGCCTCCGCCATACGAGGATTGAGCATGCGGGCCGTCCGCGCATGCTGGACGCAGCGCCTTGCGGCCTTGGTTCCCATGCCGGCGGACTCGCGGCGACCATCGCGGGCCGCCTGCGCATGCAACTGCGCAAGTGTCCAGTGACCATAGGCAAGCTGGTAAGCCTTCAGCGGGGCCACGCTTTCGGCAGGTGTGTAGTGTTCGATCTCCTCGAGCACCTGCTCGACGGCCCGCATATCTGCGGTGAGAAAGGCGTACTGCAGACGCGCTTCTGCATCCGCCAACTGCCCCAGCGTTTCTGCCGGTATCGGCGCGGCGACAACAAGCAGCATCGAGATCGCGAGGCACACTGGCCAAGCAGCGCGCACGAACGCGATTGCACTACAATTCATGACGCAACGATAGCGCGTCTGCGCGACGCTTCAAAGCGCGGAAACAGTACCACGACTATCGACCCGGATACGACATTGCTTGACACCGCCACGATCGAACCCAGTCGCACGCCGCTCGTCGACATCGGCATCAACCTTGCGCACGACAGCTACGACCACGACCGTGCCGAGGTCGTGGCCAGAGCGGTGCAGGTCGGTGTCACGCGGATGCTCATTACCGGCAGCTCTCTACAGAGCACCCAACGTGCCATTGAGCTCGTGTGCGAGGCACCGGAGCGGTTTCGCTGCACTGCCGGTGTTCATCCTCATCACGCCAGCGAGCTCGACGATGAGCAAAGCGTCGCGCTCGCTGCTCTGGCGCGACGCCCCGAGGTCGTTGCCGTGGGCGAATGCGGGCTCGACTACTTCCGCAACTACTCGCCGCGCGAAGCGCAGCTGACCGCTTTCCGTCGCCAGCTCGAGCTCGCCGTCGACATCGGCAAACCTGTCTTCTTCCATCAACGAGACGCGCACGAAGACTTCCTGTCCCTCGTGCGCGAGTATCGCCCGAGGATCGCGGGCGGAGTCGTACATTGCTTTACTGCTGGCCTCGATGAGGCACGCGCCTACCTCGAGCTGGATCTTTATATCGGGATCACAGGCTGGATTTGCGATGAGCGCCGCGGCGAGCACCTCAAGGAAGTCGTCCGACACATTCCGCGCGAGCGTCTGCTCATCGAAACCGATGGGCCATACCTTCTGCCGCGAGACTTGCATCCAAAGCCGAAGTCTCGCCGCAACGAACCCATGTACCTGCCGCACGTGCTGCGCGCCATCGCGGCAGCACGCGGCGAAGATCCGGAGGAACTCGGTGCCGCCACGACGCGTAACGCGCTCGAGCTCTTCTCCTGGGAGTCTGCGGACGTACGAGCATGAACATCGACCAGCTACGAAATTTCGTGGGTCAAGAATGGGACCGTTCCGTCATCCCCACTCTTTGCGAATACATCCGGATTCCAAACAAATCCGTGCACTTCGATCCGCATTGGGCCGAGCACGGGCACATGGAGCGCGCGGCGCAGCTGCTCAAGAGCTGGTGTGAGGCGAACGCCATCGAGGGCATGACGGTCGAGATCGCGCGACTGCCCAACCGCACGCCGTTGCTCTTCATCGAGGTGCCGGGCCAGATCGACGACTGTGTGCTGCTCTATGGGCACATGGACAAGCAGCCGGAATTCACCGGCTGGGATCCCGGCCTTTCACCCTGGACGCCCGTGCTCAGGGATGGGCGCTTGTACGGCCGCGGTGGCGCCGACGACGGCTATGCGCTGTTCGGATCGCTCGTGGCGCTGCGCGCACTGGCCGCTCAGGGCATCCCACATGCACGCTGCGTGATTCTCATCGAAGGCAGCGAAGAAAGCGGCAGCCCGGACCTGCCGGCATACGTCGATGCTTTGGGGTCGCGCATCGGTGAACCTTCGCTCGTCGTGTGCCTCGATGCCGAATGCGGCAATTACGATCAGTTCTGGGTCACGAATTCCTTGCGGGGCAATCTGCTGGGCACACTGCGTGTCGATGTCTTACGGGAAGGCGTTCACTCCGGCATGGCGAGCGGAATCGTTGCCTCGAGCTTCAGAATCCTGCGCACGCTGCTCGATCGTGTCGAAGATGCCAGCACGGGCCGGCTGCTCGTGGAAGAGTTGCATGCCTCCATTCCCGACGAGCGGCTCGAGCAAGCTCGTGCGGCTGCACGCGTGCTCGGTGCATCGGTATACGAAAAGCTGCCATTGGTCACGGGCATGCAGCCAACATCTCACGACCCGGCGCAGCTGCTCATCGATAGCACCTGGGCACCGACATTGTCGGTCACGGGTGTGGACGGCATGCCGTCACTCGAGAACGCCGGCAATGTGCTGCGGCCATTCACCGCTGTGAAGCTGTCGTTCCGCCTGCCACCCACGGTCGACGCCGGCCGTGCCGCGAAAGCCGTCAAAGACGTGCTCGAGCGCGACCCGCCCTATGGCGCGAAAGTTTCTTTCGAGATCACCTCCGCGATGAACGGCTGGAACGCACCGCCCACCGAGCCATGGCTTGCGGAGGCAATTCAGAGCGCCTCGTCGCATTTCTTTGGACGCGATGCGATGTACATGGGCGTGGGCGGCACGATTCCCTTCATGGGCATGCTCAACGAGAAGTTTCCGCGCACGCAGTTTCTGGTCACCGGTGTGCTGGGCCCGCACTCCAACGCGCATGGTCCAAACGAATTCCTGGACATCGAAACCGGCAAGCGCGTCACCGCGTGCGTCGCAGAAGTGATCGCCGCGCACGCGAAGCGGGGACGCTAATTGGTGTAGGTGTTGCGGGGCTGTGCCCAGCGCGCGAAGGCCTTCCCTAATCTTTCGCAAGCCTTCGCCCGCTACAGCCGGGCCGCCATCATCGGAGATACGCGCCAAGTGGCTCGGCCGATGGCCTGCGGCACCTACGCGGCCAGCGGATTCGGTTCGGCGTTCTTCTTCACGTTCGCCCACACTTCAGCAAACGCCGCCGTGATATTGCCGCGAACTCGATCGACGGGAGGAAACTCGCTCGTCAGCTCGTCGATCCGCAGCACGTGCCGTGGTTTGCCCTTCGGAAACTCACTCTTCTGCGTGAAGATGATGCGACCTTCGACAGGCACATCGTCAGTCAGCAGGCGCACGGCCGCCATGCGATCGTAGAGCGTGTGTTGAGGATTCGGGAATGTGTAGCGATGCTTCTTCCCGATGACGGTCCATTCGATCATCTGATCACCGCCGAAGATCGCGCCGGGCATGTCGAGCAAATCGGCCACCAGCAATCCGCGTTGCGTCAGCAACAGATAATGAACGTGGATGTATCCGTCGTTACCGTTCGGAATCAGCACGTTCTTCAACATCTCGTAGGCGACGCTGGCGAGCGTCGTCTCCGTCTCCTTGCGCTCGCGGTAGCGGCGCACGAGAACGTAGCCCCACGCACCCAGCGCGGCAATTGCGACCCCTCCGACAACCGGATACGACCACGCGGGGATCTCGACTGGCATGTTGCTCATGCTCAATAAATCCACCTGTTCGCCTAGGCGCTCGCCTGCAACTCCGCACGGAGCGCATCGAGCGAAGCATCCAGCTCCTTCTCCTGACGCGGCCGTGCCAGCAATTCGGCAAGTGCCGGCGGCAACGGGACCTCGCGACCTGCCTGTGCCTCGACGATATCGTTGAACTTCGCAGGATGCGCGGTCGAGACGATCACCCAGTGCCCTTTCGCGCCGCGTGCGAGCAGACGCCGAAATACTTTCGCTGCCGTGGCCGTGTGCGGGCACCAGAGTTGACCGAGTTCGTGTGCATCGCGCCGAATCGTAGCGCGAATCTCGATATCGTCGACGCTCGAGGCGCTGATCTGCGTTTGCAGCTCTTCGAACTGCGGATGCAAGGACCGCAGTCGCTCCATGTTGCTCGGATTGCCCACATCCATCGCAGAAGCAAGCGTCGCCACACTCGGCCTCGGGTTCCATGCACCCGTGCGCAAGAAGTCGCAGATCGTCTGGTTCGCATTGGTGGCCAGCACGATCTCGCCGATCGGCAAGCCGATGTGACGCGCCCAGATGCACGCCAACGCGTTACCGAGATTGCCGGTCGGGATGATGAAGTTAGGCCGACGCCCCGTCGCGCGCCAGAGCTCGAGCCCGGCTCGCGCGTAGTACACCATCTGCGGCAAGAGCCGTCCGACGTTGATGCTGTTGGCGGAGGAAAGCTGATGCGACTCGGCAAGCGAGGGATCCAGGAACGCCTCTTTGACCATGCGCTGGCAATCATCGAACGTGCCGCGCACGGCGAACGTGCGCACGTTGCCGCCCCAACAGGCAAGCTGATGCGCTTGACGTTGCGAGACGAGACCCTTCGGGTAGAGCACCACCACCTCGACCCAAGGCCGGTTGTGAAACGCCGCTGCGACGGCCGCACCCGTATCGCCTGAGGTTGCCACGAGGATCGTCAGCTTGCGATCTGCGTCACGACGAATTCGCTCGAGGCTGGCAGCCAGGAACCGCGCGCCGAAATCTTTGAATGCCGATGTCGGCCCGTGAAACAGCTCGAGGACGCTGGCCGGCGCAGGCGCTCGCTCGAGCGGCACGAGAGGCGCCGGGAACGTGAACGCCTCGCGACAGATCTCCGCCAACGTCTCGGCCAACGGATCGCCCTCTGCAAACGGTGCGAGCAGATGCGCACCGATCTCTGGTAGCTCACTCAGCCCCTCAAAATCGTGGGCCATGAAGCGCGGAAACTCTTCGGGTATGTACAGCCCACCGTCCGGCGCAATGCCGTGCGCGATCGCCTCGCTCAGGGAGACACGGTGGGTCGAATCACGAGTGCTGATGTAGTACTGCATGCCAACGGCCGTAAATGCGCTGTTTACTCGACGACGTGCGCACCGATGGGTTCGAGCGTGGAAATCCACGCATCGCTATCGAGGCCATGGGCTTTGAAGGCAGCGACCATGGCGGCACGGATACGATCTGCATCGGGCGCCTCGCACCAGGCGAAGACGGTCGGACCTGCACCAGAGATCGAGCAGCCGAGCGCGCCATTGCCCATCGCACCATCCTTGACGGCCTGGAATCCGGGGATCAGCACCTTGCGTTGCGGCTCGATGATCACGTCCTCGAGTGACTCGCGGATCAATTGCAGATCGTTCGTGAAGCAACCGGTCAAGAAGCCTGCGAGGTTCGCCGACTGCCAAATGACGTCGGAGAGAGCGATCGCAGGCTTCAGTATCTCACGCGCCTGTCGTGTCGGCAGCATCATGTGAGGATGCACGAGCACGCAGCGTATGCCTTCAGGAACCGGAATCTGCTTGACGTTCGGGTTGTCGATTCCGACGGTGAGCACGAGCCCGCCGTACAGGGAAGGTGCAATGTTGTCCACGTGCACGGTGCCGCTCGCCACCGCTTCGCCGCGCATCGCAAACTTGAGCAGACGCAGCTTGTCCAGCGGGCGCTCGAGCAAAGCGTTCACGGCTACGACTGCCGCCACGGCAGACGCTGCAGAGCCACCGAGTCCCGAGCCGAGTGGGATGCCCTTCTCGATCTCGAGCTCGACACCGAAATCGAGCTCGAGATCGCGGATCATGCTGAGCACAGCCATCCCCGCCGTATTGCGTTCCGGCTCCGTCGGCAAGTCCGAACTCACACCTTTGATCGTGGAGATGCACACGCTGCGGTCTGCGGTGCGCCGTGCCGTAACACGGTCGCCGATCGCTTGGAAGCTGTGGCCGAGCACGTCAAAGCCGACTGCCACATTGCCGACGCTCGCCGGCGCAAAAGCCGTTGCAACTTCACGCATGATCAAAGCTTCGCACCCAAGTACGCGCACACGCGCAACAGATCCGCGAACACCCCGCCCGCGGTTACTTCCGGGCCGGCCCCTGGCCCTTGCACGATCAAAGGATTTTGGTTGTAGCGCCGAGTGATGAAGCGCACCACATTGTCCGTCAAGGCGATGTTCGCGAACGTATGCGAGCGTTCGAGCTCGACGAGCCCTACGGAAGCCTTTCCGGTCGTCGCATCCAGCGAGCCGACATAGCGCAACACTCGATCGCGGCTGCGCGCCGCCGCTAAACGTTCCGCCATCGGCGCGTCGAACTCGTGCAAGCGATCGAGAAATTCCTCGGCCGAGCACGATGCAAGCGCCTCGGGCACTAGGCCCTCGAGCTGTATGTCGGCGAGCTCCAGCGGCAACCCTATCTCGCGACCCAGGATGATCATCTTGCGCGCGAAATCCATGCCCGACAGATCGTCGCGCGGATCGGGCTCGGTATATCCCTTCGCCTTAGCTGCGCGCACCACCTGCGAGAACGGCTCGGAGCCATCCCACACGTTGAACAAGTACGCGAGCGTGCCCGAAAGAATGCCTTCGATGCGCCAGATCTCGTCGCCCGTCTCTCGAAGATCGCGCAGTGTCTGGATGATCGGCAAGCCGGCTCCTACCGTTGCCTCGTACAGGTAATGCGCGCCACCCTGCCGCCGCGCCTCGCGCAGACGCATGTACAAATCGAGATCCGCGCTGTTGGCTTTCTTGTTCGGCGTCACGATGTGGATGCCTCTCGCCAACCACTCCGGATAGCGGGCCGCCACCTCGTCGCTCGAGGAGCAATCGATGATGATGGCATGTGGCAGGTGATCGGCATGCACGTGCTGCACGAACCGGTCGAGATCCGCCGCTGTGCTGTCCGAATTGAATGTCTCGCGCCAACGATCGAGCGTCACCGCAGAATCGGCCAGTAGCATTTTCTTCGATCCCATGATGCCTCTCACTCGCAGATCGAGCTTGAGGTCATGCGACAGACGCTCGACCTGCGACGCGAGCTGATCGAGCAACACGCTGCCGACGACACCGGGGCCGATGAGACCGATCGAGACCGTGTGGGGCGACAGATAAAAGCTCGAGTGCACCGCGCGTAGCGCACGCGCTGTCTGCTTGCTGTCGATCACCACCGAGATGTTGCGCTCGGAGGCTCCCTGCGCGATGGCACGGACGCTCACTGCCGCCGCGCCGAGCGAGCCGAACACTTTGGCGGCGACGCCGTGCGCGCCCGCCATGCCGTCGCCCACCACCGCCAGGATGCTGCAGTCCCTGTCGACATCGACACTCTGAATCTGGCCTTCGCGCAGCTCACGATCGAACGCTTGGCGCACGACGGTCTCGGCACGATCGGCTTCGTCCGCAGGGATCGCGAAGCAGATCGAATGCTCCGAGCTGCCCTGGGAGATCAGGATGACGGAGATACCGTGATCGCGCAGCGCCCCGAACAATCGATGCGCAGTGCCCGGCACGCCTATCATCCCGGCGCCCTCGAGGTTCACGAGCGCAACGCGGTCGATCGACGTGATGCCCTTCACCATGAGCTGCGAGGCGGACTTCTCGCAAATGAGCGTGCCCGGCTTCTCGGGTGCAAACGTGTTGCGGATCCGGATCGGGATGCCCTTCGCGACGGCCGGCGCCATCGTCTGCGGATGGATGACCTTCGCTCCGAAGTAGGCGAGCTCCATGGCTTCGCTGTAGGACAGCGAGTCGATCACCTTCGCATCGGGCACGAGCCGCGGATCGGCGCTCAGGACACCGTCGACGTCCGTCCAGATGTGGATCTCCGCAGCATCGAGCAGCGAGGCGAAGATCGAGGCGGAAAAATCGCTGCCGTTGCGGCCCAGGGTGGTCTGCAGCCCCTTCGTATCGCGTGCGATGAACCCAGTGATGACGAGCGTCGCAGGCTCGTCCGCAATCAGGCGCGCTGCATTGGCACGCGAGACATCCCACTGAACGACAGGACCGAGCGGCCCCCATTCGACACAAAGAATCTCGCGCGCATCCACCCAACGTACTGCACCCGGTCGGCGAGCACGCAGGCGCAGATATTCGGCAAACAGCCTCGTAGACCAAATCTCGCCGTAGCCTGCAACGAGATCGCGCACCGCCCGCGAAGCGGTGCGAATGAGCTGCACGGTCTGGAGAATGCTGAGTATGTCGCGACAGTCCTGCGCGAAACGCACCAGATAATCAGCGCGTGATTCTTCGCTGAGCAATGCCTGCGCAAGCGCGCCGTGTCGTGCTTGAAGCTCCTCGAGACGCGTCGCGAGGGAGTCTTCCTGTCGTTCCGCTGCGTTCACCAGATTCAGCAGCGCATCGGTCACGCCGCGGCATGCGGACAGCACGACCCCGAGCTTCGGGTGTGGATCGGCCTCGAGGATGTGTGCGACCCGCTCCATGCATGTCGCATCTGCCACACTCGATCCGCCGAACTTATGAACGCGCCATCGTTCCACTGATCGATACTCTTCTTACTTCTCGTCAACCAATCTCACTGCTCCGATCTGCGTGCCGCTGCCAGCGTCTGCCGCTCGCCGCAACCGCGTTGCTGTCGCAGCCGCGCAAGCGCGACGCTCGTGCATGGCCAAGAGCACGAGCGGATCACACGGAAGGCGGAACGGCTCCGTAAAGTGCGCGAGGACGTCGGGAGGGCGACACTCTACTGGCACGAACGAAAGGCGGCAAGCTCGGCGCTCAGCCGCAACCGGCCAGCGTGGAATCGCGCACAGGCAACCTTCTGCCGCGACGCGCTGCCCCCTGAACGCTCAGGCGTCGTCCCTATGAAGAGCTCGGGGCCGCCCTGTGCCCAAATGCAATCAATGAGCCGGGCTCTTGCTCGCCCGCCGCGACGGGCGGCAGTCCTGGACGTGGCAAGCACAGTGTCTCACCCGCATCGGTCTCTGCGCTTTGCGCCAACGCGTTCAGGTACTGCACCCGGGCAGGGCCCACTTGGATGAGATCGCGATGGCGGAGCCTGCGACGAGTGATGCGGCGGGCATTGACGAGCACGCCGTTCGTGCTTCCCAAGTCAATCAGCAAGTCTTGCGCGCCGTCACGCACGATCAGGGCGTGATAGCGGCTGACGAACACCGAGTCGATGCGCACGTCGGCGTCCTCGCCTCGGCCTATGATCATGCGTTTTCCAGTGAGCGGCACCTCACGATCGGGCATGCCTTGCATGGAGACGACCAGCCTCCCGAGAGACGGGCGGGCCCGCGGCTGCGCCACGTCGACGGCTGTCGCTGCTGCACTTGTAGGCAACTGCCAGCCGAGCCGCTCGATTGCCTCATCGAGCGCCCGTGCGCCAATGCGGTCCTCGCCCGCGACCACCGCGCAGGCCAGCGCGCGCTCGCAAAGCGCATTGATTCGTGCAGGGATGCCGCGCGTGCAGGCATGTATCCGCTGCATCAATGTGTGCGGGATGAGCCGATCCGGGTCGGAGGCACCAGCCGCGCGCATCCTGTGGGCGATATAGGCCGCCGTCTGATCTTCTGAGAACGGGGTCAGCACGAACCGTTCGATTCCCCCGGCAAACACCTCGCTCATTCGCGGCGAAGTCAGCACCAGATCCAGCGCCGGCTGCCCCAGCAGGAGCACCTTCAAAACACTCTGCCCTTCACTTTCGAGCGCGGTCAGCGCACGCAGCTCCTCGAGCACCGATGGATGCATGCTCTGCGGGTTCTCCACGATCAGGGCGCACACGCGTCCGACCGCGGCTTGGTGCGTGAGAAAGCGCTCGAGCAAACGGCGACGATCGGTCCTGTCGTGATCGTCGAGCGTAATGCCGAACTGATGTAGGACATCCAACAAGAAATCGCGAGGCGTGTGCTGCTCCCGCTGAACCGCGGCAATGACCAAGCGTGGGTCGATCTGACGCAGCAAGCGGCCAATCAAATAGCTCTTCCCGCACCCGTGCTCTGCGATCACCACTGCTGCACGCGCACTGGCCCACAGTGCACGTCCCATGAACTCCAAAGCACGCAGATGCTGTTCGCTAGGAAAGAAGAAGGCGTCGTCGTTGGTATCGGCGAAGGGAGCTGGTGCCAGCTTCAGCGGGTGCTGTCCCTCATTCGCAGAACCCGCTTGTGATTCGTTCATGCCAATCTAGATGCAATAAGCCCGTTAACTAATTGATTATACACACCCCTTCGGCACCGATTCATCTGCTTGCTGACGTGGGGAGCTTGACAATAATCCCTGACTCCCCTGAGCACAAGCACAGCATCGGAAGAAGCTTTGGCTTGGCTGCAGCAAAGAGGATGGTGGGTCGGGAGGGAATCGAACCCTCGACCAGCGGATTAAAAGTCCGATGCTCTACCGACTGAGCTACCGACCCAGAGTGTGAGTGAGTGGCTGTGATGTCGATGCCGGCTAGAGGAAGCTCGTCCGGCCGGTACCAGCGCCAATGGCCTCTGGCTGTAGGGGCGCGCATGATACTAGAAAGCTGCGCCTGTGATCACGGGAAATATCGCTGTCAGCGAAAATATCGCGTCGGATCAGGCAGCCCGGCGGCACGAAATCCTTCGCTTCGCAACCGGCAGGCATCACACCTCCGACAGGCGCGACCTTCCTCGTCAGCCTGATAACACGACACCGTGAGCGAATAGTCGACGCCGAGCGCCGTCCCGCGCTGGATGATCTGTGCCTTGGTCAAGTCCATCAGCGGCGTCGCGATCCGAAACGTGATTCGCCCTTCGACCGCCGCTTTCGTCGCCAGATTGGCAACACGCTCGAACGCAGTGACGAACGCTGGGCGGCAGTCCGGATATCCGGAATAGTCGACCGCATTGACGCCGATGAAGATTGTCGGCGCGAGCAGCACTTCCGCCCAGCCGAGCGCAAACGACAGCATCACGGTATTGCGCGCGGGCACGTACGTGACGGGAATGCCCACTTGCGGCGTTTCCGGCACGGCAATGCTGGGATCCGTGAGGGCCGAGCCGCCGATTCCCCCGAGATCCACTCGTAACGTGCGATGAGCCACGGCACCGAGCGCCTCAGCGACCCGCGCTGCGGCCTCGAGCTCGGCGCGATGTCGCTGCCCGTAATCGACGCTCAACGCAAAGCATTCGAAACCTTGGTCGCGTGCGATCGCCAGCGTCGTGGCCGAATCGAGCCCGCCGGAGACAAGCACAACAGCACGTTTTTCGTGATTGCTCATGATCGACTCCAACGTTCGGCCAAGGCGGCCGGTTCAACGTCCTGGCGTATCGCCCCAGAGATACTTGTGGAGCTGAACCTGAAATCGGACCGGCAGCCGCTCATTGAGAATCCACTCTGCGAGCTCCCGCGCTTCGAGCTGCCCTGCGCTCGGGCTGAACAGCACGGTGCAACGTTCGTGAAGGCGACGGTCGAGCACGAGCTGACGTGCCCAATCGAAATCCGCACGATCGCAAATGACGAACTTGACCTGCTCTTCGGGGCGCAGCACTTCCAAGTTATCGAGACGATTGCGTGCGACCTCGCCGCTGCCCGGTGTTTTGACGTCAACGACACGCACGACGCGCGCATCAACCTGCGAGACGTCCATCGCGCCGCTCGTCTCGAGCGAGACGCGGTAACCAGCGTCGCACAGACGCATTAGCAGCTCTGCGCACCCCTTCTGTGCGAGCGGCTCACCGCCGGTCACGCACACATGGCCTACCCCGAACGCGGCCACACGCTCCAGCACCTCGTCGACGGCCAGCCATTCGCCACCATAGAACGCGTACTGCGTATCGCAGTATTGGCAACGCAGAGGACAACCCGTGAGGCGAACGAACACGGTCGGCCACCCGACCGTATCCGCTTCTCCTTGAATGGAAAGGAAAATCTCAGTGACCTTGACGCGCGACGTAGACATGACTGCCGGATGAAGCTCCGTGCAACGGTGATGAACGTTCGACGACCCCAAGCCTGCTACGGCCCGGCTCGTCGCACAGCCTCACTACGTCGCCGCTGCAGGCTCACCGCCCCTCGCTTTCCATCTTCGTCAAGCGCTGGGCCGCCAGCCTCGCCGCTGTGGTATCCCCGAAACGAGAAACGACCTGGCTGAGAGCGGCGCGTGCCGCCTCGTAGTTCTTCAGCTCGTAATTGCAATAACCGACCTTGAGCAATGCATCAGGCACCTTGCGCGAGTCCGGATACTGATCCAGCACCGTCTGGAAATGCCGCAGCGCTGCCGCGTATTGCCGCGTCACATAGTGCGCCTCACCCAGCCAGTATTGCGCGTTGTCGGCAAGGGCACTATTGGGGAACACGCGCAAGAACTGCGTGAACGCGTTGATGGCTTCCTGGTACTTGCCATCCTTGAGCAAGTCGAACGCAGCTTGATAGTTCGCTCGATCGTCGCCTTGCGGGATGGGCAGGCCACCGGCGCTGCCGTGCCCGAGCGACCCGCCCGTGACGGCGCCGCTCTCGAGCGCCGCCAGTCGTCGATCCACATCGCCGTACATCTGCCGCTGCTGATCTTGGACCTGATCGAGCGAGTGCTGCAGTTCGTCGAGCTGTCCGCGAAGCGTTCGCACCTCGGCGTTAGCGGCGTCGATACGCTGCGACAGATCGAGCAGGCTTTGGTTGGCCAGCACACGTTCGATACGCAGCAGTCGGCTATCGAGCTCGGTCAGCTTCTGCACGACCGGATCTTCCTCGGGCGGAGTGCTCACGCACCCCGCGAGCAAGATGAGCGCCGCAAGCGGCACGACGGATCGTAGCAACAGCGGTGCGTGCGGCTTCATGGCCGGTCCCATGGATCACCGTGAGTAGACAAACTCGACCCGTCGGTTCTTGGCGTACGCAGACTCGTCACTGCCCAGGACCGCCGGACGCTCCTCGCCGTAGCTCACGGTCGTGATCTGCGCCTCCGTCACGCCCTGCAGCATGAGCGCGCGGCGGACGGCTTGGGCACGCCGCTCGCCGAGACCGATGTTGTATTCGCGCGAGCCGCGCTCGTCGGTGTGCCCTTCCAAGCGCACACGTCGATTGGGGTTGCCGTTCAGATATTTGGCATGCGCGGCGATGATCGGCACATACTCCGGCTTGATCTCCGCGCGGTCGTAATCGAAGTAGATGATCGTGCCCACACGGCGCGCTTCCTCGAGCGCCGCTTCCTCGGCGCTCAATGCGCTACCCGAAACATCACCGCTGTCCAGGGAGGTACCGGTTTCGGCGCCTGTCGGCCCTTCTTGCGTCTGCCCTTCTGCGATCGTCGTCGGCTTCTTCGGACATCCAGCCAACGCGAGGCCGCTCACTACGATCAGCAACAGCTGCGTTATGCGCATGCGGTACTCCTAGACGAGATAAAGAATGCAGACGAAAGGCGCTTCCAGGCGTCGTACCCGGCATCTTGCGCCTGCTGGGCACGCACCTTCCGGTGGACGAAAGCTCCGGGAATTCTGCCACAAGCCCATCGGTGCCACCACGACAACCGCTCACCTCACTCTGCGCCTGTTCGCGCGGTCCGCGCGGCAGGCTCCGGCGGAAACGGCGACCATGCTGGCTCGCGCACATCGCCGCTGCTCGCGGTCAACTTCTGCTGGACGCGCCCGTCGATGGACACCGTTGCCAGCACACCGCGACCGCGGTCCTGCGTCGCGTAGATCAGCGTCGCTCCGTTGGGCGCAAAGCTCGGGCTCTCATCTTGCCGGCCCTGCGTGAGGACGCGCACCGCCTTGGTGGCCAAGTCCACCGTCGCAATCCGGAAATTGCCTCGATCGAGGTGAACGACCGCGAGCTGTTTACCGTCCGGCGACACGCGCGGCCGCGCGTTATAGCTGCCTTCGAATGTCACACGCCTTGCTCGATTCGGCTGGTCGATGTCGACCTCGTAGATTTGCGGCCCGCCGGCGCGATCCGACATGAAATATAACTTACGACCGTCCGGCGACCACGCCGGTTCCGTATCGATGCCGGGATCGAAGCTCATGCGTGTGAGTACTTGAGTGGCCAGATCGAGTATGTAGACATCGACGTCGCCGTCCTTGCGCGACAGCGTCAGCGCCAGCTTCCTGCCGTCGGGCGACCACGCGGGCGCGCCATTGATGCCGGCCCGAGCCGACACCCGCCGACGCTCGCCCGTGCGCAGCGTCTGGACGTAGATCGCAGACGTCTTGTCCTCGAAGGACACGTACGCAATGCTCTGCCCATCAGGCGACCACGCCGGAGACATGAGCGGCTCGCTCGAGCTGGCAATGACTTGCTGGTTCTCGCCGTCTGCATCCGCCACGATCAACTTGTAACGCTGCTGCGGAGGCGTGCCCTCGACGCTGATGAACGCGATGCGCGTCGAGAACGCGCCGCGTATGCCCGTCAGCTGCTCGAACACGATGTCGGCCACGCGATGCGCCATTGCACGCAACGAGCCGGTCGACGCAGACAGACGATGTCCGGTGAGGCGCTGCCCGGTGAGCACGTTGTACAGCTCGAACTCGGTGGCATACCGGTCCGGCCCGTCGGGCATCAACCGCCCCACCACGATGAAGTCGCTGCGTAGATAACGCCAATCCTGAAAGCGGATCTGCTCGCCGCGCGTTGGTCGCTCGATCATGTCCTTGCGATCGAGCGGCGCGAAGCGACCGCTTCTTTGTAAGTCCGCCGCCACGATCTCTGCCACATCGATCGGCGCCGTGCCTGTGGACTCCCATCCGAACGGGACGATGGCGATCGGGATGGCATCCTCCTGCCCGCGCGTGATCTCGATCACGAGCTGCGCGCGCACGTCGGTCGCAACGAGCACGAGCAACGCGCAGACCACGGCCCTATAGACGCTCTTGATCATTGCAAGCGGTCTCCTTCGGTCTCAATCCTCTGCTTTGAACACTAGCAGCAACGTTCGTTCGAACAGCCGCGGATCGGAAGGCTGCGGCAGCGGGGAAGCGCTCATCACCGCGGCCTCGATCGACTGGCGCACGGCATTATCGCCGTTGCATCGGGTCACCTCGGCCGAGATCACCGTGCCGCCGGGGGCTTGAGACACTCGTACTTCGCATTCGAGATCGGGACGGACCGACGGCGGACGCCGCCAGCGGCGCTCGATGTGTTGCTTGATGAGCGCAACGTACTCGGCCATCGCGGAGCTGCTGCGGGCCCGCATGAGCTCTTCTTCGGCAGCAAGCTGACGACGCAGCTCCTCTTCGCGAGCTGCCTGCGCGCGGGCCTCTTCGGCCTCGCGCCGTCGGCGCGCTTCTTCTTCCTGCTTGCGCTTGATTTCTTCGGCGCGTTTGCGCTCCTCCTCGGCGCGCCGTTGTCTCTCCGCCTCGGCTTCCCGGCGACGTTGCTCTTCTTGACGTGCGCGCAGCTGCGCCTCTTCGGCACGCTTGCGCTGCTCTTCCTCGAGCCGTCGTTGCAGCTCCATCTGCCGTTCGCGCTCGGCACGCGCACGTGCCTCGCGCTGGATGCGCTCTTCCTCCAAGCGCCGCTGCTCGGCCAGCTCCTTCTCCCGCTGCGCCGCCAGCTCCTTTTCCCGCTCTGCACGCAGACGTTCCTGCTCGCGTGCTCGCTCGCGCTCGCGATCGCGCCGAGCGCTTGCAAGCGCCGATTCGTCCACCACGACAGCCTCGATCGCAAGCTGCGGCGTCGGCGCGTTACGCGAGAATTGAAACAAGGTCAACGCAAACACGCCTGCAAACAGGACGTGCAATAGCAACGCCCCGAGCAGATAGACCCAGTGCTGACGCAGGAACTCGCGCATCGGCTCAGCGACGCCCTCGTCGCGCGCTGTTATCTCGCGGGTCGGTCACGAATCCGACCTTGGCGGCGCCGGACTCCTGCAACAGCGACATCCCTTCGACGACGCTGCCGTACGGCACGTTGCGGTCGGCTTTGACGAGCACCGGCGTGTTCGGCTCACGCCTCAACACCGCCGAGACACGCTCGACCACGGTATCCGCGTCGATCGGCGCATCCTCGTCGCCACCAATGTTGAGGTAGAAGCGTCCTTGCGCATCGACGCTCAGCACAAGCGGCTGATGCTCCCTCAAGTCCTCGGGCAGGGGCTCTGCTCCGGCCTTCGGCAGGTCCACCTTGATGCCTTGCGTCAGCAGCGGAGCGGTCACCATGAAAATGATGAGCAGCACGAGCATCACGTCGATGTAGGGCACGACGTTGATCTCGGCCATCAGCCGGCGACGACGATTCAGAGTTGGAATCATGCGCGTGCCTCAACTGCAGCTTGTCCGTGGCCGGAACGCGGCGTCGTGGCATGACGCTGCAGGATCGACGAAAGCTCCTCCGCGAAGGCGTCGTAGCGCAGCTCCATGCGGCTCACTTGATCGGCATACCGGTTGTAGGCAATCACTGCCGGGATGGCCGCGAACAGTCCCATCGCTGTGGCAATGAGCGCCTCGGCAATGCCCGGTGCGACCATCGCAAGGGTGGCCTGCTGGACATTGCCGAGCCCGTGGAAGGCGTTCATGATGCCCCACACCGTACCGAAAAGCCCGACGTAGGGACTGGTCGAGCCGATTGTGGCAAGCATGGACAGACTGTGCTCGAGACGATCGCTCTCTCGCAAGAGCGCCACGCGCATCGCACGGCGGGAGCCTTCGATCACCTCCCCAGGGCTCACGGCGTGCTGGCGCATGCGCGTGAACTCGCGAAAACCCTGCTCGAAGATAGCCTCCATTCCCTTCGTGACGCGGCGACTCTGATCGATGGCGCGAAACATCGCGGTCAGATCGCCACCAGACCAGAACAATTCCTCGAAGCGGTCCGCCTCCTGCCGCGCGCGCCGCAGCTCGGCGCGTTTGCGCAGCATGATCGCCCACGACACGATCGACGCGAGCAACAGCAGCAACATCACGATCTGTACGATGACGCTGGCCTGGAGCACAAGCTCCAGCGGATTCAAGTTGTTGGTCATTCAAGACTCTCCTGCAGCAATCCAGCCGGTAGCGGTCGCGGCCGATAGCTCTCGGCATCCAGACACGCCACGCGCACGCGCCCGCTCAAGAGCAACTCGTCTCCCACGCCGCCTCTGAAGATTTCCTGCTTGAACGTGAGACTGGCCCGAGCTGCTTCCGCAACCTCGCAGGTGACATGCACCAAGTCTCCATAACGCGCCGGCCGACGAAAACGCGCCTCCACATCGACGACAACGAACATCCGATTGTGTTCCTTGCGCAGCGGCTCCTGCTCGATACCACGCGCACGCAGCCACTCGGTACGCGCCCGCTCCATGAACTTGAAATAGTTGGCGTAATAGACAATCCCACCGGCGTCGGTGTCTTCCCAATAGATGCGTACTGGCAGAGAAAAGAGACTCATCGCTTGACAGCTGATCGCTGGGGCTGGGATCGACCGGACGGTAGCGAGGTCATGTTTCGAACATGTCTCCCGTTCCCTTCCTGTCGGGCACTTTCAAGCCAAAATGCTGGTAGGCGTTTCGCGTCACGACGCGTCCGCGCGCAGTACGCATCATGAAGCCTTGTTGGATCAAGAACGGCTCGATGACATCTTCGATCGTGCCACGCTCCTCGCCCAATGCAGCAGCCAGACTTTCTACGCCGACCGGCCCTCCGTCGAATTTCTCGATGATCGTCAGCAGAAGCTTGCGATCCATCACATCAAAGCCGCACGGGTCCACATCCAGCAGATCGAGCGCCGCCTCGGCGATCTCATCGGTGATCCGGCCGCTTCCCTTCACCTCGGCATAATCACGCACGCGCCGGAGCAGGCGATTCGCGATGCGGGGCGTGCCACGCGAGCGCTGCGCGATGCGTGCGATGCCGCCTGGATCGGTCTCAACGCCCAAGATGGCAGCCGAGCGCGCCACGATACGCTCGAGCTCCTGTTGATCGTAGAACTCGAGCCGCTGCACGATCCCGAAACGATCCCGCAAGGGTGACGTGAGCAATCCGGCGCGCGTCGTGGCCCCCACGAGCGTGAAGGGCGGCAGGTCCAACTTGATCGAGCGCGCACCCGGCCCCTCGCCAATCATGATGTCCAGCTGGAAATCCTCCATTGCAGGATAAAGGATCTCCTCCACGGCTGGGCTCAGGCGATGGATCTCATCGACGAAAAGCACATCGTTTGGCTGCAGATTCGTGAGCAAGGCGGCCAGATCGCCAGCGCGCTCGATGACCGGCCCGGAGGTCTGCTTGATGTTGACGTTGAGCTCGTTTGCGATGATGTTCGCCAAGGTCGTCTTGCCGAGCCCCGGCGGCCCGAAGATCAGAACGTGATCGAGCGCTTCCCCGCGATTGCGCGCCGCCTCGATGAAGATTTCCAGCTGCGCCTTGACGGCAGTTTGACCGACGTAGTCGCAGAGCCGCTTCGGACGCACCGCCCGATCGAATGCCTCCTCGTCGTTTTGCGCTTTGGCCGAAACGATGCGGTCGTGTTCGATCATGGGTAGGCTATGGGCTGTAAGCTGTATGGCGTAATCGAAAGCGTGCAGCGTGTCTTGCGATAGGGCTGCTGGGCGCTGGCCGGAAACGTGCGCCGCGTATGCGGAGCATTGCTCCAGTCTCCAGCCTCCAGTCTCCCGCCTCCAGCCCCAGCAAAGCACGCGCCCTATCTCGCCGCAGCGGCTTGCAGCGCGCGACGAATGATCTCTTCGGTGGTCGTCGCAGACTCATCGACGCTCTTCAGCAAGCGCACGACTTCCGCGGGTTTGTATCCAAGCGCGACGAGCGCGCTGAAAGCTTCGCTGTGCGCGCGCTGACCGCCTTGCGCGGGAACGGTCGCTGAGGCGGACGGAAGCGCGCCCGTGAGCTCGCCGAACGACTTGATCCGGTCACGCATCTCGACCACGAGCCGTTCGCCCGTCTTACGGCCGACGCCGGGAATGCGAACGAGCGCATCCACGTCCTGAGCTTCGATGCAGGCGAGGAAACTTTCTACGCTCATACCCGAAAGCAGCGCCAGCGCCAACTTCGGGCCGACGTTCGACACCTTGAGCAACTCGCGAAAGAGCCGTCGCTCGTGCTCAGTGGCGAAACCGAACAGATTGTGCGCATCTTCGCGCACGACGAGATGTGTGAACAGATGGACCTCGGCCCCGATCGCCGGCAGCCCGTAGAACGTCGACATCGGCGCCTCGAGCTCGTACCCGACGCCGTTCACGTCGATGACCAGCTGCGGCGGATGTTTGGCGACGAGGCGACCGCGCAAGAAGCCGATCATCGAGCGGCGCCCAGGACCAGTGAGGCAAGCGCTTGCATCCTGCGGGCGTGCGCGTGACAGAGCGCAATGGCCAGCGCGTCGGCCGCATCTTCGGTGAGCGGACCGGAAATTTGTAAGAGACGTTTGACCATGAGCTGCACTTGCTCCTTCTGAGCCGCCCCAGTGCCAACGACTGCAAGCTTGACCTCGCGCGGTGCATATTCGAACACACGCGGCCGGACCGTGAACGTCGCGCTCAGGGCGGCCCCGCGTGCTTGCCCGAGCTTCAGGGCACTGTCGGCATTGCGATGCATGAACACGCGCTCGATCGCGACTTCGTCCGGGCGAAACTCGCTGACCAAGCGATCGACGCCCAGGAAAATCTGCTGCAGCCGTTCGGCCATGCTCTCGCCGTTCGTCCTGATCGCCCCGCTCACGACGTAGGCGACCCCGGCACCGTTCGCGTCGATCACGGCGTACCCCGTGCGTTGGGATCCGGGATCTAGCCCCAAGATACGAACCTGAGCCGGCAGCGCACCCTCGCGTAAGGGCATCTTCAGCGATGCAAGACTGTGCGGGCGCCGCAGCCTGCGCAAGAGTTTCTCCGTCTCTGATTCGAGTATGACGGGCCGGTATGATACGGGAAACCGCCCTGGGCGGGCACCAGGTCAGCCAATGCAGCAAACCGTCGACACGCAACAGGAAGGGCAGCTTCGTACGACACGTGATGGACCGAGTCGCGCTACGCTTGCGGCACGGCTGCGCGCCGAGCCCGATCTCCCGCCTGAAGCGCTCGCCCGCGGCGAAGCCATAGCAGACATCGTCGCCGGGCTCACCGATAATCAGGAAATCCTTGCTGGCGCCCTACTCTTTCCGCTCATCGAGTCCGGCTCACTGACGGTCGAGCGTGCGACGGAGCTTGCGGGCACCAATGCCGCGCGGATTGCTGCCGAGCTGCACAGGCTCGGCACGTTGAACTTCGCCTCTCCCGCCAAAGGCGCCGCTTCCCTGTCCGAAAGTCAGGCCGAGGCGTTGCGCAAGATGCTGCTCGCCATCGTCACCGACCCTCGGCTCGTGCTCATCAAGCTCGCGGCACAGCTTCACCTCCTGCGGCAGTCGAAGGAGGCCGCAGCGGAAGTGCGCGAGCAGATCGCGCGCGAGACACAGGACATCTATGCGCCGCTCGCAAATCGCCTCGGCGTGTGGCAGCTCAAGTGGGAGCTCGAGGATCTGAGCTTTCGTTACCTCGATCCGGAGAACTACAAGCGCATTGCAGGCTGGCTCGCCGCCAAGCGCGCCGATCGTGAGCAATACATCGAAGAGGTCATCAAGATCCTCCACGCCGAGCTCGACAAAGCCGGGATCAAGGCGGAAGTGGCCGGCCGGCCCAAGCACATCTTCAGCATCTGGCGCAAGATGCAGCGCAAGGGCTTGTCGTTCGACCAGCTGTATGACATTCGCGCGGTGCGCGTGTTGGTCGATACGATCGCGGATTGCTACGCGGCGCTCGGCGTGGTGCACGGCTTGTGGCCGTACATTCCCGGCGAGTTCGACGACTACATCGCAACGCCAAAAGATAATTTCTATCGCTCGTTGCACACCGCAGTCATCGGACCCGGCAAGCTGCCGCTCGAGATTCAGATCCGCACGTATGAGATGCACGAGCATGCCGAGCTCGGCGTCGCCGCTCACTGGAAGTACAAGGAAGGCGGGAAGACCAGCCCAGCGTACGAACAGAAAATCGCGTGGCTGCGACAGCTTCTCGAGCCCGGCGACCGCGACCTCGAGAACGAGAGCGATTTCCTGGACCGGGTCCGCTCCGATCTATTCGAGGATCGGGTGTACGTGTTATCGCCGCGTGGCGAAGTCATCGATCTGCCGCGTGGCGCCACGCCGCTCGACTACGCCTATCACGTGCACACCGACCTGGGACATCGCTGCCGCGGAGCGAAGGTCAACGGCCGCATGGTGCCGCTCAACCAGCCGCTGCAGAACGGAGATCAGGTCGAGATCATCGTCGGTAAACAGCCGAACCCAAGCCGTGACTGGCTCGTGCCGTCGCTCGGCTACCTCGTTTCGCCTCGTAACCGCGCCAAGGTGCGGGCGTGGTTCCGCAAGCTCGACGAGGAGCAGAACCGCATCCAAGGCAAGCAAATCCTCGAACGCGAGCTGCAGCGTCTGGCCATTCATTCCGTGACGCTGCCCGAGCTGATCAGCGAGTTCAACTTGCAGAACGCCGATCAGCTCTACCAGGCGATCGGCGAAGGCGAGATCAACGTCGCGCAAATCACCGGGGCCATTCTGCGTCGTGCCAAACCCCAAGAGCTGCCCTCTCCAGTTCCGCGCAAGCCGGCGGCCACCTCCGAGGGCGCGCAGGGCGTGACGATCGAAGGCGTAGACGACCTGTTGTCCCACTTCGCACGATGCTGCGGTCCGGTGCCGCACGAGCCCATCAGCGGTTACATCACGCTGGGACGCGGCGTCAGCATCCATCGGGCCGAGTGCGCGAACTTCAAACGCCTCGAGGCGGCGCACCCCGAGCGCGTGGTGGCGGTCCAGTGGGGCGGCACGGCCGATCGCAGCTTTGCGGTCGAGATCAACGTGCGCGCGTTCGATCGGCGCGGCTTGCTGAGAGACATCACGGCCGTGCTCGCCGACATGAAAATCAACATCCAGGGCATGAACACGCTCACGCACGAGGGCGACGGCATTGCCGATATCAACCTCAAGATCATGGTCGGCGATCTCGAGGAGCTTTCGCGCGTGCTGGCGCGCATACAAAGTCTGCCGAACGTGCTGAGCGTGCGCAGAAAGGCGTGAGTGAAGCTCGGGGTTGGACTGCTAGGCGCTGGCTGCTGGACTCGCGACTGGAGACTCGGGGCTGGCGCAAGCGCGCATCACGCATCGAGCAAACTTCGCACCCCGAGCCCCAGCCCCAAGCCCACGATCAGCGATTGGGAAAATCGATCGCGATCTTGTCCGCGTGCAGGGCCGCTTCGTGCAGCGCCTCCGACAAGGTCGGATGCGCGTGGATGGTGCGCTGGAGATCTTCCGTGCTTGCTGAGTACTCCATCGCCAGCACTGCTTCGGCGATGAGCTCTCCCGCCATGGGACCGATGATGTGAACGCCCAAGATCTCGTCGTCGTCGCTCGCCGAGACGATCTTGCAGAATCCCACCGCCGCTTCCATCGCGCGCGCGCGGCCGTTGGCCATAAATGGGAACGTGCCCACCTTGTACGGCCGCCCGCTGCGCTTCACCTCCTCCTCTGTCTGTCCGACCCAAGCGATCTCCGGGGCCGTGTAGATGACGGAAGGAATCGTCTTGTAATTCACCTCCGCCACCTTGCCAGCGATGAGGTCGGCCACCATGACGCCCTCTTCCTTGCCCTTGTGCGCAAGCATCGGCCCGCGCACGACATCGCCAATCGCCCAGACGTTCGGCGCGGTGGTTCTGCACTCTTCGTCGACTTTGACGAAGCCGCGCTCGTCAAGCTCGACTCCAGTGCCTTCGCCGAATAGGTCTTGCGTATACGGACGCCTGCCGATCGCGACGACCACCTTGTCGACCTCGACTTGCTGGGCGCCGCTTGCATCGGAGTAATGCAGCACGATGCCACTCTTCGTCTTCTCGGCTGACGACACCTTGGCGCCGAGCCGAATGTCCAAGCCGAGCTTCTTGAAATGCTTGAGCGCTTCTCTTGCGACTGCACCGTCCGCGGCGGGAAGGAACGTGTCGAGCGCTTCGAGGATGACGACTTCTGCGCCGAGCCGGCGCCACACGCTGCCGAGCTCAAGGCCGATGACGCCCGCTCCGATCACACCCAGCCGCTTGGGCACGCTCTCAAGCTCGAGCGCCCCCCAGGAGTCGATGATGTCTTTGCCATCGAACGGCACGCTCTTGAGCTCCATCGGCGCCGAGCCTGTCGCCAGCACCACGTGCTTCGCCGTGAGCTCCTGCTTCCTGCCGTCCTTGTCCGTGTACTCGACGCGGTTTCCGCTCAGAAGCTTGCCGTGCCCCTGCAGGCCGGTGACGCCGGCGGCCTTGAACAGCGCGGCAATGCCGAGCGTCGACTGTTTGACGATTTGAGCACGACGCTTCTGCATTGCCGCAAGATCGAGGGCAACGTCCGCGACCTTGATGCCGTGCGTCGCGAACTCGTGCTTGGTGCGATAGTAAAGCTCGGAGGATTCGAGCAGCGCCTTGGAAGGAATGCACCCAGCATTCAAGCAGGTGCCGCCGAATGCATACGAGCCGTCTTTGTTACGCCACTCGTCGATGCAGGCAACCGAGAGTTTGTTCTGACCAGCGCGAATCGCGCACGGATAGCCGGCAGGCCCGGCGCCGATGACGATGACATCGAAATGCGTAGACGACATGGGTGCTCCCAATGAACCTGATTCGTGAATCGTGAGTCGCGGGTCGTCCTGAGCCTCGCTGCGATTCGCTACCCTCGATTCACGACCCGCCTGTGGCGTTGACGGCTACAGCTGCAGCAGCAAGCGTGCCGGATCCTCGAGCGCCTCCTTAATCGCGACCAGGAATTGCACGGATTCGCGCCCATCGACGATGCGGTGGTCGTATGTGAGCGCCAGATACATCATCGGCCGGATCTTGATCTCACCATTGATGACCACTGGCCGCTCCTGAATCTTGTGCATGCCGAGAATCGCCACTTGCGGCGGATTCAGGATCGGCGTCGACATGAGCGAGCCGAACACGCCACCGTTGGTGATCGTGAACGTGCCCCCGGTGAGCTCCTCAAGCGAGATCGTGCCATCGCGCGCCTTCTGGGCATATGTGGCGATCGCCTTTTCGATCTCGGCGAAGCTCAGGTTTTCCGCGTTGCGTATCACGGGCACCATGAGCCCGCGATCCGTCGAAACCGCAACGCCGATGTCGTAGTACTCGTGATAGACGATATCGTTGCCGTCGATCGACGCATTCACGACCGGGAACTTGCGCAACGCTTCGATCGAGGCCTTCACGAAGAAAGACATGTAGCCGAGCCTGACGCCGTGCGTCTTCTCGAACTTGTCCTTGTAGCGCGCACGAATCTCGTTGACCGCCGTCAGATCGACCTCGTTGAAGGTCGTGAGCATCGCCGCCGTCGCTTGCGCCTGCAACAGCCGCTCCGCGATGCGCGCCCGCAGACGCGTCATCGGCACACGGTGCTCGCTGCGCGAACCGGTAACCGGCGGCAAGTCGGCCGGTGGCGCGCTCGGCTTCGCCGGCTTGGCCGCGGGCGCAGCCGCTTCCTGCTTGGCGAGGTGCTGAATCACGTCGGCTTTCGTGACGCGACCGTCGCGGCCACTGCCGGCAATGGCAGCCGGATCGAGCTTGTGCTCCTCAACCATGCGCCTTGCGGCTGGCGCGAGCTTCGCGACCTTGGCGCTCGCCCTCGGCTCGGCCTCGGTCTTGGCCTCTTGGGTGGGCGCCGCCTGCTGCTGAGCGGACTCGGCCGCAGCCGCGCTGGTGTCGATGATCGCAAGCACCTGTCCGCTCGTGACAGTGGCGCCGTCCTCGACCTTCAGCTCCTTGATCACACCCGCCGATGGCGCGGGCACCTCGAGCATGACCTTGTCCGTTTCGAGATCGACGAGATTCTCGTCGCGATCGACCCTATCGCCCGGCTTCTTGTGCCAGGCGACCAAGGTGGCGTCCGTCACGGACTCCGGCAGCTGCGGAACTTTGACTTCGATATCACTCATGCGGAATCTCGGTGCTCTCGTTAATTCGACTTTCCGGCGGCTTTGAGCCGCGTCGTATGACGTAAGGACTCTTCAGTGCTCGTCGAGCGCAAGGCGGCATCCACGAGCTCGATCTGCTGCTCGACGTGCATCTGGTAGATACCCGTTGCCGGCGCAGCAGCTGGCGCGCGGCCTGCGTACAGCAGCTGCTGATCGCTGGTGAGCGGCTCCTGCAGCCTATGGCGAATCTGATACCAGCCGCCTTGGTTCTGCGGCTCTTCTTGGCACCACACGATCTCACGCGCGTTGGGATACTTGCGCACGACGGCTGCGTATTCCTCGGTGGGGAATGGATAGAGCTGCTCGATCCGCACGATCGCCACATTGCGCACGCCGTCGGAACGACGCGACTCGAGCAGATCGAAGTAGACCTTGCCCGAGCAGAATACGACACGTGTCACGTTCTCGGGCTGCAGATCGTCGATCTCGTCGATCACGTGCTGGAACTCGCCATCTGCGAGATCCTCGAGCGAAGAGACCGAGAGCTTGTGTCGCAGCAAGCTCTTCGGAGTCATCACGATGAGCGGCTTGCGGAAGGGTTGCTTCACCTGCCGCCGCAGCATGTGGAACATTTGCGCCGGCGTCGAGGGCACGCAGACCTGCATGTTCAGCTCCGCGCACAGCTGCAGGAAACGCTCGAGGCGAGCCGAGGAATGCTCTGGCCCCTGGCCTTCGTAGCCGTGCGGCAAGAACAGCGTCAGGCCGCATAGACGACCCCACTTCGCCTCGCCCGAGCTGATGAACTGATCGATGATCACTTGCGCACCGTTGGCGAAGTCACCGAATTGCGCCTCCCAGATCGCCAAGCAGTTCGGCTCCGTCGTCGAAAAGCCGTATTCGAACCCCAGCACGGCCTCCTCGGACAACAGCGAGTCGATGACCGTGAACTGCGGCTGGCTCGGCGCAACGTGCTCGAGCGGTACGTAGGTTTCGCCGGTCTCCTGATGGTGCAGCACTGCGTGACGATGGAAGAACGTGCCGCGCCCGCTGTCCTGCCCCACGATGCGCACCTGAAAGCCTTCGGTGAGCAGCGTTGCGTAGGCGAGCGTCTCGGCGAAGCCCCAGTCGAGGGGCAGCTGCCCGGCCGTCATCTTCCGCCGCGCCTGGATGACATTCTCCACCTGCCGATGCAGCTTAAAATTCGGCGGCAGGGTCGTGAGCTTCGTCCCAAGCTCACGCAGCAGCTCGATGCGCACCCTGGTGTCCACCCGCGTACGCTCGGTGAGGCGGAACTTGGTCCAATCGACAGTGTGCTTGTTGCCGATCATGCCGAGCGAGTGCCTGACGATGGTCTTGCCCTCGTCCAGATCGCGCCGGTAGTTCTCGACCATCGCGTCGACCTCGCCCTGCGTGACCAGACCTTCGGCGATCAGCTTCTGCGCGTACAGCTGCCGCGGCGTGGGGTGCTCGCGAATCCGCCGATACATCACCGGCTGCGTGGCCGCCGGCTCGTCGGCCTCGTTGTGCCCACGGCGGCGGTAGCACACCAGGTCGATCACGACATCCTTGTGGAACTTCATGCGGTACTCGAGCGCAAGCCGCGTGGCGAACAACAGCGCCTCGGGATCGTCGCCGTTCACGTGGAAGATCGGCGCTTCGATCATCTTGGCGACGTCGCTGCAATAAAGCGTCGAGCGCGAGTCGCGCGGGTCCGAGGTCGTGAAGCCGATCTGGTTGTTGATGATGATGTGGATCGTGCCCCCGGTGTAGAAACCGCGCGCCTGCGAGAGCTGCAAGGTCTCCATGACGACGCCCTGGCCAGCGAAGGCGGCGTCACCATGGATCAGCACCGGCACCACTTTATCGCCCTTGGTATCTCTGCGGCGCTGTTGCCGCGCTCGTACCGACCCTTGCACGACCGGATTGACGACTTCGAGGTGCGAGGGGTTGAACGCCAGCGCAACGTGGACGTTACCACCCGGGGTGCGGATGTCGCTCGAGAAGCCCTTGTGGTACTTGACGTCGCCCGAGCCCTGCAAATGGTTCGAGTCGTAGTGTCCCTCGAACTCGGAGACGATCTCCTGCGGCGGTTTGCCGACCACGTTCACCAGAACGTTCAAGCGGCCGCGATGCGCCATGCCGATGACAATCTCCTCAACGCCGGCCTTGCCGCCTTGTTGAATGAGATCGTCCAGCATCGGAATGAGGCTATCGCCGCCTTCCAGCGAGAAGCGCTTCTGGGCCGGGTACTTCGTCGCGAAGTACAGCTCGAGCCCTTCCGCAGCCGTCAGATGCCACAGGATGGACTTGCGCTCCTCGGTGGAGAAACGATGGCGCAGACGGCCCTCGAGGAAACGGCTCTGCAGCCAGAGCCGCTCGGTCGAGTTCGACACATGGGCAAATTCGGCACCGATGGTGCCGCACCAGACCTGGCGCAACAGCGCGACGAAGTCGCGCAGCTTCATCCGCTGCGGGAGCGCATCGATGCGGCTGCCGGTATAGAACTCGGTGTCGAGGTCGGCTTCACTCAAGCCGAAATGGCGCAATTCGAGCACCTCCGGGACGGGGCGCTTCATCAATCCGAGCGGATCGATATTGGCGAGCAAGTGGCCGCGATTCGCATACACCTGTGCGAGACGCGCGACACCACCTTGCTTTGCAGACACATCGGGCACCGTTGATGCAGACGCGGTCGCTACCGCCGTGGTGCGCGCGCGGGCGCGCTCGGCCAGCGCCTCGCGAAGCGGCGTATGCGGTGTTTCCGTGCGCGGAGCCGCGCCCAGCGAGTCGAAGTACTCGCGCCAGCGCGGCTCGACCGTATCAGGATCGAGCAGATACTGCTCGTACAGAGATTCAACGTAGGCGGCGTTGGAAGCGCCAAGCGGCGTAGAGTCGAGCAAAGCTCGCAAAGAGTCGCTCATTGCGATCGCGGATTCCCGTGCGAAGTCAGAAAAAGTGGTTGGTGGCGGAAGAAAATCCGTTACCCGCTAGTGTAGCCGAATAAACTGTCAGTAGAGAAACATCGGGCGAGCAGACCGTGATGTTGCGCTCGTAATAGCTGCACGGCAGGCGATGCCACCGACTGGCCTATCGGATAGGACGAAGCCTGCCTTCGCAAACGGCGAGCAGAATGTGTTCAGGCGCCGCGTTGTATGCCGACAGGTAACGGCGTGACCGATCGATCGGCGCCCGCTTCGAGCGGCGCTTCGACGATGCGGTTGGCACCGACGACCGTCGCATAAGGAGGAACATCACGCGTGACGACAGCGTTTGCACCGACTGTGACTCCGTCGCCGATTCGCACGCCGCCAAGAACGCGCGCGCCAGCACCGATATAAACGTCGTTGCCGATGACCGGCGCAACGCTGTCATCACCATCTTTGCCGCCGATGACCACCTGCTGCATGATCGTCACGCGTTCGCCGAGCACCGCTCGCTCATGCACCATGATGCCGTAGGGACGCGGCATGAACAGCCGCGTCGGCAGGCGGCAACGGATATCGCTGTTGAACAGTATCCGCACGAGTCGGCTCACTCCAAGGATTCTTCTGCGACAGAAGAACAGTAGCACTCTCGTCGCGAGTGGATTCTGCGGAGCCGTCAACGGCAGGCGCAGTCGTTGCCCGGTGCGCTTCTCCAAGTGCGCGACGATGGCTTGCTCTACGGCTGCGATCAGCCTCGGCAGCGATTGGCGCGCATCGAGCCGCACTACGCTCTTGCAACCGCGTAGCTGTACGCGATAGTGACGGCGCTGACGTGCCGCTGCTTTCGATGACGGCTTTGTATCGCGCGAGTGCACCGTCGAAGATGGCGCATCGGCGACGATCCACAGATCCGGTCGCGGTGTCCAATGCCGCACGATGCGCGCGAAAGCGAATACGCGTTTCCTCCCATGCCGCATAGGAACGATGAACACGTCGTCGTAGTCACGATGCGATGCGGCCAACATCCCGCGTGCGAGGCTCGGACGCACCCGCCAGCAGTAGTTCACCCAAGAAGCGACGGCAAACACGACGAGCTTGGCGAGCATGACCGACCGACCACACGGCGGCGTATCCTGGTCTTCGTACGAAGCCGGCTGAGGGACACGTGGCTGCCAGACTATCGTATGTGTCCCTCGAAACGGTGCGAGCGGCCGCTCCTTGAGCGCCGCGATCACCTCCCACTTGCTCGTCCCCTGCGGAACGAGCAATTCGATCCACAAGCCCGATGGGCGCACCCATTCTCGTAGCCGCG
Source organism: Gammaproteobacteria bacterium (assembly GCA_017577615.1). Classification (GTDB taxonomy): domain Bacteria; phylum Pseudomonadota; class Gammaproteobacteria; order Steroidobacterales; family Steroidobacteraceae; genus Steroidobacter. The sequence goes on from PKRE01000002.1 coordinate 556,710, forward strand.
CAGCGTGCTCGTACAACCAATCGAGCATTCGGTGCTGTTTGTATCGCCGCACGCTCGCGCGCAGCAGCGGCACGATCTCGCGCACCACCGACCAATCACCGTCCTGCGCCGCGCGCGCCACGACACCGCCTTCACGCAGCGGATCCCAGAACTGGGCGAGCTGGGCTGCTGCTCCGTCGGCATCACGCAGCCAGCAGTCGTGCAGATGCCGACCTTGCGATTCGCTGATCGTGCCTTCGCGCACACAGCGCAGAAAGCGATAGATGAATTCGACGGCCGGCGTTGCGACGAGAAAGGATCGGTGCAGGCGCACAGCACCTGATTCGCCATCGCAATCTTGGGAGCGCTCGCGGTCTTCCAGCAACGCACATCCGCGTCGCACCAGGTCCGCAAAGATTGCCATGGCGGCGAACTGAGGACGCTGCTCGCTGTCGAGCCAGCTCACGAATGCGCGCCAGCAAAGCCGTCCTTCGCGAGCACACGCCACGAGCTTCAAATTGCTATGCGCGCAGAACTTGTGCAACGCAACCGGTATGTGCTGGAAATCCTCTCGTCCAGTGACGAGCTCGATACGCTGCGTCCCGGTGCTATGCGCATCGTCCAGCAGCGCATAAGCGATGCGTTCCTCCTGCAAGAAACGACACAGCTCGATGGCGACGTGGTGGACACTGCGCATGACCGCTGTCGATGCTCAGTAAGCGTTCTTGTCGCCGAAGACGATGCGTGCCGTGCGAAAGAGGATGTAGATATCCAATCCCAAGGACCAGTTACGCAAGTAATGCAGGTCGTACTCCACGCGGCGCCGCATCTTCTCCAAGCTCTCAGTCTCGCCCCGAAATCCGTTGACTTGTGCCCAACCAGTGATACCGGGACGAACCTTGTGCCGCAGCATGTAACCATCGATGAGCTTGCGATACTCCTCGTTGTGAGCTACTGCGTGCGGGCGCGGACCAACCAAACTCATGCTGCCGAAGAGGACGTTAAACAGCTGCGGTAACTCATCGAGCGATGTCCTACGCAGGAAACGACCGAAGGGTGTCACGCGCGGATCGCCACGGGTCACCTGCGTCACCTCGTCGTCGTTTTCGCACACCGACATGGTCCTGAACTTGTAGACGAGGATGCGCTCGCCGTAGAGGCCGTAACGACGTTGCTTGAATATCACCGGCCCGGGCGAGCTCAACTTCACCCCGATCGCGACAGCGATCATCAACGGCCATAGCAACGCGATGAGTATCGTTGCGAAGACGATGTCGCTACCGCGTTTGAGCACTCCATTCATGCCGCAGAACGGCGTCTCGCACACCGCTAGCAGAGGTATGCCATCGATCTCGGCAAGCTGCGCGCGTATGAGATCGAACACGAAGACGTCCGGTACGAAATAGACCGATGCCGTCGTGTCGCGCAGCTCCCGCATGAGCTTCACGACACGCTCTTCGGGACGAATGGGCAGACAAATGTAGATGTTACTCACTCCGTTGAGGCGCACGTATTCGGCCACGTCCGTCATCGTTCCCAACAGCTGCTCGCTCGGCACACCCGCAACGCGATCACCGACACGATCATCGAAGAATCCTTTGAACGCTCCCAGATGCGGATTGGCCTGTAGCCGCTGTGCGAGTCGACGGCCGCACTCATTCGCCCCGACGATGATGTGCTTCTGCGCAATCGACCCGCGCAGCGCCGAGAAGGCCGCCAGCCGATGCAACGCCATCTGCGACGCAATCACTGTGAACGGCGTCACAGCGAACCATGTAAGGATGACCTTACGCGAGAAGGTGTCGGTAACCTTGAAGGCGAATGCGAGGAAGAGCAGCACCGCCGAGACCATCACCCACTCGCCGAAGATGCGATGTCGCACAATGCCTGCGACGTTGTGCACCGACGCACCATCCAATACAGGATCGCCGACGAGCTGTGCGGAGACGATGAAGGTCAGTGCAGCGAGCGCTAGATAAGGCGTACCGAGCGGCTGCTCGTAAATGAGCGCACAAGCAAATAAAGTCGCAACGATGACCGTGGGATTGAAAGTATGCTTGAGGAGTGTCACCGCAGGCGGTTCGGCTGTCCCGCGCTGCACACGGGTTTGGAAGTTGCCCTGCGATGGCCATGCGCGTGGCACTCTCGCTACCGGTGCGCGAATGACTTTGGCTTGAGCGGACTCGCGCATGAAGGATCGCGTCGCAGATGGTCAGACCGAGACAACCTGTCTAACTAACTCCTTCTGGAAAAGTTCCGGGTTTTGCGCAGGTGCAATATGAAGGTGGACGACGAGTGCGATTGCTGTTGCAGGACGTCGACGTCGCTCGTCTGCGACGCCGACAACTCAGCTACGTACTCCCAACCCTTCTTCTACTTTGCGGACGAGCTCCAGGAGCAGCGGTCGCACATCGTTGAGCAAGTATTCCGGCGTCACTTTGAATGCAGGCGCACCACAGGTGATCGCCATGGCAGGTAAGCCGTTGCCAGGATGAAATGCGACGGCAATGCCGTTGACGTCAGGCTGCCACTCGCCGAACGACGTGCAAACGCCGAGCTCTGCGTAGGTCGCGAGTGACCTCTCGATACCTTGCTTGAGCGCTGGCCAAGCGACGTGATCGAGCTCTTTCAGCTGGTCGAGCAGGTCGGCGCGCTCGCCGTCGCTGCATACCGCTAGATAGCTACGGCCGATCGCGGAGGATGCGAGTGGCAAACGCATACCGACTTCCATGTTGAGCGAGAGCACGGCGTTACCCTTGCAGACTTCGACACACACCATGCTCAAACGTTGGCGCGCACCAAGCGCAACCGACGTTCCCGTCGAATCGGCAAGCTCTTGCATGAGTGGCCGTGCCAAGTCGCGTACCTCGAAGCGACCGAGCACCGCGCTGCCGAGCGCGAGCGTCGCAGTGCCGAGTCGGTACTTACCGGACTCCTTCACGTAATGCAGGTACCCGAGCTTGGTCAACGTGTACGTCAGCCGCGAGACGGTCGACTTCGGCAAACGGCAGCGTTCCGCGATTTCCTGATTGCCGAGCATGCGGCTGCCACTGCGAAAACAAGCAAGCACTTCCAAACCACGCGATAACGCGGTAACGAAGTGTCGGTCCTTCTTGCCTGTTGCCGAACGGGATTCGGGCGCCGAAGACGCTGTTGCCAACTCCGTATCTATTGGTCTCCTCACCATGTGTTGCGAACCTTTTTCCAAGCGATTACGCCTGCGTGCGATCCGGCGCATACCTTTCAGTTTCTTACAGCGCACGCCAGGACACGTGGCTGGAGCGGTTTCGTCGCGCATCCACAAGCTGCCCCGTCCGCGAGATTTGTGAGCAGTAAGCACTGTGATACGTGCAAGGCAAGCACCACTAAAGCAAGCGCCGTGACAACGGCCAGAATCGCAATCGTGAGTCGTATTGTGTTGTCGATTTGATTTAATCGCGCATGGCGTTTCCGGCATGCAGACGAATGTTTCGCGCTGGACGCTAGCATATTCCCCCGTGAGCAACCAGAGCCTGCGCGCCTGACCTCGCCGCGCCCGTAAGGAGCGAGCCGGTAAACGCAGGCTCCAGGACGCGGATCCACGCATTGCGACGATTCGACCGCCTCCCTATGATCCTCACGGCATCACGACACCGACTGGTCGCACAGCAACCTTGACACTGCCATCAGGATCCATGGATCTCAATTACACTCCCGAGCAGCTGGCATTTCGAGAGGAAGTACGCGAGTTCCTGCGCGAGCACTTACCCGCCGATATCAGTGAGCGCGTCAAGGCAGGGCTCGGCGTACGCGCAGAGGACTATCGTCGCTGGCAAAGAATACTGTTCGAGCGAGGATGGGGAGCCCCGACTTGGCCGAAAGAGTTCGGCGGTACGGGCTGGGATCCTGTTCGGGTTCACATCTTTGAGGAAGAGTTGGCTTTGGCGGGCGCACCCAAACCCGTCCCATTCGGCTTGCGAATGGTCGGACCCGTGATCATCGAGTTCGGCACGCCGGAGCAGCAGAAACGTTTTCTACCGCGGATTCTGCGCGGCGAGGATTGGTGGTGCCAGGGGTACTCCGAACCCGGTGCGGGATCGGACCTCGCATCGCTCAAGACGCGTGCCGAGCGGCACGGAGATCATTACATCGTCAACGGACAGAAGACCTGGAACACCTCAGGCCACTACGCGAACTGGATCTTCTGCTTGGTGCGCACCGACCCGAATGCACCCAAACCGCAGCAGGGTATCAGCTTCCTTCTCATAGATATGAGCACTCCCGGCATCACCGTGCGCCCTATCAGGACGCTCGATGGCGCTCATGAAGTGAACGAAGTCTGGTTCGAGAACGTGAAAGTTCCCGTCGAGAACCGGATCGGCGAAGAGAACAAAGGATGGACTTATGCGAAGTTCCTGCTCAGCCACGAGCGTACCAGCATCGCCGGGATCGGTTCTTCGAAACGCGAGCTGCAACGCCTCAAGAGCATCGCGCGCCAGGAAATGAAGAATGGCCGGCCGTTGTTGGAAGATCCCTTGTTTGCCGCACGCGTGGCACAGGTCGAGATCGATCTCATGGCGCTCGAGATCACCGCGCTGCGTGCGTTGGCCGCCGCGGCAGAGAATCGCGCGCCAGGACCCGAGGCATCGATCCTCAAGATCAAAGGCACCGAGATTCAGCAGACCTTGAGCGAGCTCCTGATGCATGCGGTCGGCCAGTACGCGTTGCCCTTCGAACGACACTCTCCCGAGGAGAACGATTTCAAGAGCGTCGCCGGTCCGGAATACGCAGCACCGCTCGCTGGCACTTACTGCAATCTCCGCAAAGTCACCATCTACGGCGGCTCGAACGAGATTCAACGCAACATCATCGCCCAGACGATTCTCGGCCTGTGAGCAAGCGTGCCCTCTCCTTGCCATTCCTGATTCCGAGCCTAGCGGTTAGACCATGGACTTCACCTTTACAGACGAGCAACAACTTCTCGCGGATACGGTGCAGCGCTTCGTTCGCGAGCATTACAGCTTCGAGACCCGCCGCGAGATTGCCGCCTCCGAGCACGGCTGGAGCCCAGCGCTGTGGCAAGAGCTCGCCAATCTCGGCCTTACGGCGCTCAACGTACCTCAGGAGCATGGCGGATTGGGTGCTGGTCCCGTTGAGACGATGCTCGTCATGAACGCCTTCGGCGAGGCGCTTTTACTCGAGCCGTATCTCGAAGCCGCCGTGCTCGCGCCTGCCCTGCTGCAAGCGCTCGGCGATGCGAAGGTTGCATCCGAGCTGTTGCCCGCGATCGCGAGCGGCGAGCGCATCGTGATCGTTGCGCATCAGGAGCCGCAGACACGTGGCGAGCTCAACATGGTCACGACACGCGCCGAGAAGAATGGCGATGGCTACGTCTTACAGGGCAAGAAGAGCGTCATCATGCACGCTTCTGCCGCGCACGAGTTCTTGCTCACCGCTCGCACGAGCGGTAAGGCCACGGACGCTGCCGGAGTGCGAGTCTTTCGTGTCCCGAGTGATGCCGCTGGGCTCACCATCAACTCGTATCGGACGCTGGACGGTCGGCGCGCCGCCGATCTCGAGCTTGATCGAGTCCGCTTGCCGAGCGAGAGCCTGATTGGTGCCGACAGCGATACGCTGGCGGCGCTCGAGACGGCACACCACATCAGCTTGAGCGCGTTATGCGCCGAAGCCGTCGGCATCATGAAGGCAGTGAACGCTGCCACCATCGAGTACACCAAGAATCGCAAGCAGTTCGGTCAGCCGCTCAGCCGCTTTCAGGTCCTGCAGCACCGCATGGTCGATATGTTCATACACGCTGAGCAGGCTCTCTCGATGAGCTATCTCGCCGCCATCAAGTGCCAAGACCCCGACATCAACGAACGCCGGCGCGCGCTATCCGCCGCGAAAGTGGTGATCGGTCGCGCAGGCCGGTTCATCGGCCAACAAGCCATTCAGCTCCACGGCGGCATGGGCATGACTGACGAGCTGATCGTGAGTCATTACTTCAAGCGTTTGACGGCGATCGAGCTGACGTGGGGCGACACAGACTTCCATCTGCAACAGTTCGCCGGTCTCGGATGAGCCTCAATCTGCCTCCGAGCTCGATGCCGAGCTCGATGCCGCGGTCGCGCACAGCAGTCGATCGCCGCGGCTTCCTACCATCCGTCCTCCCAGGATGGAGGATGCGCGCCATTCTTTGGAGATGAGCGTCTCGTAACGCGGTCCACGGGCGATGCGCTCGAGCATGCGAGCTTGCTTGTCCAGACGACGTATCGCCGCAAGCCTCTCATCGTTGCCGAGCTTCGCCTGACTCACCGCGTCCTTGAGCACGCGAATCGTCTCGTCGTACACCTTGAGCGGCACCGGAAACGGATGCCCGTCCTTGCCGCCGTGCGCGAACGAGAATCGTGCCGGATCGGCAAAGCGCGACGGCGCGCCGTACACGACCTCGGCGACGAGCGCGAGCGCGGCCACTGTGCGCGCGCCGACGCCGGGCATCAGCAGCAACTCCGCAAAATCCTTCGGCCCGCGATCGGCCGCTGCCGCCAGCACTGCGTGCAGACGCTTCAGCATGACATCGCTCGCTCGCACGTCGTGACGCGATGGCATCTGCAGATGCGGCACCTGTGCATTGGCGTCGAGCGGTGGCTCCGTGGCGGCAAACAAGTCCAGCGCTGTATTGCCGTCGCGCCATCGCTTGAGAAAACGGACGACGGGATCCGGCCCTTTGGCCACCAGATCGAGCCCAGCGGTCCGATTGCGCGCAGCACGTGCATCGGCAAGGTTGACGATGGCACCTTGGTTGCGTCCTTCGATCGCCGCATGCGGAGAATCGAGAAAACTCTCGAGGCCTTCCGATAGCCAGTGGTAACGTCGCGCCTCCCGTCTCGATGCATTCATGCCTTGCTGCACGATGCACCAGCGACCGTCGCGCGATACCACAAATGCATGCAAGTAGAGGTCGAAACCGTCCTGGACCGCCGCGCTGTCGACTTTCGCGACCAGGCGGCTTGCACGGGTCAACGGATCGGCATCGAGCCCCGTCCGCTCACCGACCTGGCTCAGCTCGAGCGGTGTGCGGCGCGCATGCGCGCCCTTGCCACCACACACATATATACCGAGCTCGTCCTGAATGGGCGCGAGGCCGCGCTTGAGTGCCCCAATGACGCTGGTGGTCACGCCGGATGAATGCCAATCCATGCCCATGACCGCGCCGAACGACTGGAACCAGAACGGGTGCGCGAGCCGACGCAATACTTCGTCACGCCCGTAATGAAGCGCGATGGCCTCCACGATCACACGCCCGAGCTGCGCCATGCGCGCGCTCAGCCACTGCGGCACGTAGCCGCCATGCAGCGGAAGATCGGCACTTCCCGTTCGGCGAGTCATCCTGGGCTGGAGGCCGTAGACTGTGGGCTATTGGCTTGGCAGCACGTGTCTTCCCTCCCCCTCTTTCCCTACTCCCCCTGCCGCGCGGTCAGCTTCAGCAGGCGTCCTCCTTTGCCATCGCGTTGATCCTCGAGTATCCACAACGCACCGTCGGGGCCTTGCTCCACCTCGCGAATGCGCGCGCCCATGTCATAGCGTTCAGCTTCGCGCGCTGTCTCGCCGTCGAACTCCACCCGCACGAGCACCTGTGACGCGAGCCCACCGATGAATCCGTCGCCCTGCCACTGCGGGAACTCGCTGCCGCTGTAGATCACGAACCCCGCCGGTGAGATCGAGGGCAGCCAAGTGATGACCGGCTCCTTGAACTCGGGTCGTTCTTCGTGACCCGGGATGGGCGTCCCGTCGTAGTGCTCTCCTTGAGACACGATGGGATAGCCGTAGTTGGCACCGCGTTCGATCAAGTTGAGCTCATCGCCACCTTGCGGTCCCATCTCGTGCACCCAAAGGCGGCCTTGCGCATCGAACGCAATACCGAGGGGATTGCGATGCCCAAGCGACCACACTTGCGCGGCCACGCCGCCTTGATCGGCAAAAGGATTGTCCTTTGGCACCGAGCCGTCATCGTGCAGACGGATCACCTTGCCGAGATTGGATTGCATGTCCTGAGCAGGATCGAACTTCTGTCGCTCGCCCGAGGTAATCCATAGATATCCGTCGGCATCGAATGCCATTCGATGCCCGTAGTGACCGTCACCCGTGACTTTCGGCACCTGGCGCCAAATCACCTGCAGGTCAGTGAGGCGGCCGCCTCCGTCCTCGTGCAGCTCGAGTCTTGCGCGCGCGACAGCTGCACCGCGCGTATCGCCTTCGCCAGGCTCGGCATAGCTGAGATAGACAAACCCATTCTCTTCGAATTTCGGGTGCAGCACGACATCGCCCAGACCGCCCTGCCCGCGATACGCGACCTCCGGCACGCCTTCGATCTCTTCTATCGCGCCGTCGATCGTATAGAGCTTGAGCGCACCTCGCTTCTCGGTCACGAGCAAGCGACCGTCAGGCAAAAAGGTCATTGCCCACGGCTCCTCGAACTGCGCGACCGGCGTGACGACGAAAGGCAGCGAGCTTGATACTTCCGCGCTATCGCTGGCCGTTTGGGTCGCGGGGCGCTGCGAGTCACCTTGTTCGCCGCCGCATGCGCTCAAAACGCCCGCTAGACATCCGACCAACAAGATGCGTTCGATCATGACAAAACTCCATATTCAAGTGCGCAGGTACGCAGAAGCGGCGTGGATCCAACCGTAATCCTCGACTGGGTCGCAGGTTCCAATCAAGTGCCTGAAACAGACGCGCCGACCGTGCGCTCGATGATCTGCGCACCGCGAGCCAGCAGGAAGCTGCGAAACGCGAGTGTGACAGGCGACAGCCGTTTATCCCGCAGATGGATGACGTACCAATCGCGTATGACCGGTAAGCCGCTTACGTTGAGCACGACGAGCTTGCCCGTGGCGAGCTCGAGGCTGACCGTATGCTGGGAGATGAAGCTGATCCCCATGCCTGCCATCACAGCTTGCTTGATGGTCTCGTTGCTGCTCACCTCCATGATCGCATTGAAGGTGACGCCTCGCTCGCGAAAGACATGCTCCATCGACGCGCGCGTGCCCGACCCTTCTTCGCGGATGATGAAGGGTTCGTGCTCGAGTCGCTTGAGCGGCACCTTGCGTTGCACTTTGGCGAGCGGATGATCGGGTGCGGCAATGATCACGAGCGGATGTCGCGCGAACGGCTCGGCATTCGTGACGAGCTCGCGCGGCGGGCGTCCCATGATCACCAAGTCGATCTCGTTGTCGGCGAGCTGTTTGATGATCTCCTCGCGATTGCCGACCGTGAACTTGATCGCCACCTGCGGATATTCCTCTCGGAAAGCTGAGAGCAATGACGGAGTAAAGTATTTCGCCGTGCTCACGGCACCGAGCTTGAGCAGGCCGCGCTTGAGCCCGCGCATCTCGGCGAACGATTCGCTGGCCGCACGCAACACCTCGTTGATCTGCGTCGCGTAGTGCAACAGCGCCTCGCCCGCAGTGGTGAGATGAACCCTGCGGCCGATGTATTCGAACAGGGGTAGCCCGACTTCGGCCTCGAGCAGCTTGAGTTGATGCGATACCGCAGGCTGGGTCAGGTGTAACTCGCGTGCTGCACGCGTGAACGAACGGTGCTGCGCCACAGCGATGAAGACACGGATTTGCCGCAGGGTGACGTTACGCATCTCGGGCTCGAGGATCAGGCTCTTGTCGCGAACCGAGCACGCATGACCGTACACGACTCACAACACGCACTCACGAAGCACGAGCGCACCGGCTCGTGATTTCATAAAAAAATTTTATAACAGAGCAAATAATAATCCATTGGACCTAATGGCGCGAAAGGTCCACGCTTCATCCCACCCTCAACCTCTCGAGGACAAGACGATGAAGCAGACCGGTACGCGAGCGCCGCTATCGACCGAGGAGCGCTACAAAGCAGGCGTGCTGAAATACGCCGACATGGGCTATTGGGACGGGGATTACGAGCCCAAGGACACCGACATCCTTGCTCTTTTTCGCATTACGCCGCAGGAGAACGTGGATCCCATCGAAGCTGCAGCAGCCGTCGCCGGTGAGTCGTCAACCGCGACCTGGACAGTGGTATGGACGGACCGACTCACTGCGTGCGAGCGCTACAGAGCCAAAGCATATCGCGTGGAGCCCGTGCCAGGCTCGCCGGGTCAGTACTTCGCCTACATTGCGTACGACCTCGACTTATTCGAGCCCGGCTCGATCGCGAACCTGACGGCCTCGATCATCGGCAACGTCTTCGGATTCAAACCACTCAAGGCGCTGCGGCTCGAGGACATGCGTTTCCCGGTCGCCTACGTGAAAACCTTCCAAGGACCACCGACCGGCATCGTCGTCGAGCGTGAGCGCTTGGACAAGTTCGGCCGCCCATTGCTCGGCGCCACGGTGAAACCGAAGCTCGGTCTGTCCGGCAGGAACTACGGACGGGTCGTCTACGAAGCGCTGCGTGGTGGCCTCGACTTCACCAAGGACGACGAGAACATCAACTCACAACCCTTCATGCATTGGCGCGATCGTTTCCTCTACTGCATGGAGGCTGTCAACCGCGCGCAAGCGGCGACCGGAGAAATCAAGGGCCACTACTTGAACGTCACCGCCGCCACCATGGAGGAGATGTACGAGCGCGCCGAGTTCGCCAAGGAGCTCGGATCGGTCATCGTGATGATCGATCTGGTCATCGGCTACACCGCCATTCAATCGATGTCGAAGTGGGCGCGCAAGAACGACATGCTGTTGCACCTTCATCGCGCAGGCCACGGCACGTACACGCGGCAGAAGACACACGGCATCTCCTTCCGCGTGATCGCCAAGTGGATGCGCCTTGCCGGCGTGGATCATCTCCATGCAGGAACCGTCGTCGGCAAGCTCGAAGGCGATCCGAACACAGTGCAAGGCTACTACAACGTCTTGCGCGAGCCGCACAACGCCGTGGATCTGCCGCGCGGCATCTTCTTTGAGCAGGATTGGGGCGGTCTGCGCAATGTCATGCCGGTTGCTTCCGGCGGCATTCACGCAGGGCAGATGCACCAGCTGCTTACCTATCTCGGTGAGGACTGCGTGCTGCAGTTCGGCGGCGGCACGATCGGACATCCCGACGGTATTGCCGCCGGCGCAACGGCCAACCGTGTGGCCCTCGAGGCGATGGTGCTGGCACGCAATGAGGGTCGCGACATCTGGAACGAGGGGCCCGACATCCTCGCGAAAGCGGCTCGCACATGTCCCCCGTTGCAAGCCGCGCTCGACACCTGGCGCGACGTCACATTTGACTACGCCAGCACCGACACACCCGACTTCGTGCCAACGCCCACGGAAGCTGCTTGAGGAGATCGCAATGCGACTTACGCAAGGTACCTTTTCTTTTCTGCCTGACCTAACCGACGAGCAGATCACTGCGCAGATCGAGTACTGCCTCAAGCAGGGTTGGGCGGTGTCGATCGAGTACACCGACGATCCGCACCCGCGCAACACGTATTGGGAGATGTTCGGCATTCCCATGTTCGATCTGCGGGATGCCGCCGGCATTCTCAAGGAGATCAACGCTTGTCGCGCCACGTTCCCGCGACACTACATCAAGGTGAACGCTTTCGATGCGACCCGCGGTGTGGAATCGCTGCGCCTCTCTTTCATCGTGCAGCGGCCGGAGAACGAACCGGGCTTCGGGCTTGTGCGCGAGGAAGGTCCCGGCCGACAGGTGCGCTACACGGTCCGCTCCTACGCAACAGAGCGGCCTGAAGGCGAGCGTTACTAACCGTCGAGGTCGTGATGCACGCAATCAACGAGTCGACTCCTTCGTCGGGTGAGCCGCCAACCTTCGACCTCGAAGCGGCGTTCAAGGGATCGCGCGTCGGTGAGGTTCTCGAAGAGCTCGATCGCGAGCTCGTGGGGTTGGCGCCCGTCAAAGCGCGAGTGCGCGACATCTGTGCGCTGCTCTTGATCGATACGTTGCGCAAGCAAGCAGGGCTCAGCACCGACACACCGTCGTTGCACATGTCCTTCACCGGCAATCCCGGCACCGGTAAGACGACCGTCGCGTTGCGCATGGCCGAAATCCTTCATCGCCTTGGCTATGTCCGCAAAGGGCATCTCGTCGCAGTCACACGCGACGATCTCGTCGGTCAATACATCGGTCACACTGCACCAAAGACGCGCGAAGTCCTCAAGCGCGCCATGGGCGGGGTCCTCTTCATCGACGAGGCCTATTACCTCTATCGCCCCGAGAACGAGCGCGACTACGGCCAAGAGGCGATCGAGATTCTGCTGCAGGAAATGGAGAACAGCCGCCAGGATCTGGTCGTGGTGCTCGCCGGCTACAAGGATCGGATGGAACGCTTCTTCCAGAGCAATCCCGGCATGTCCTCGCGGATCGCCCACCACATCGACTTTCCCGACTACACGGACGAGGAGCTCTTCGAGATCGCCGAGCTGATGCTCAAACAGATGCAGTACCGCCTCAGCGACGAGGCAGCCGCTGCTCTACGCGAGTACATCGCCCTGCGTCGCTCGCAGCCGCACTTCGCCAACGCACGCTCCGTCCGCAACGCCCTCGACCGGGCTCGCCTACGCCAGGCGAGCCGACTCTTCGAGCGCGGTGCCACCCTCACCCGAGACGATCTGTTGACGATCGATGCCGCCGACATCCGCGCAAGTCGAGTGTTTCAGAACCGGGAGTCTGTCTCATGAGCCAGCACACGTCGAAGACGCTCACACGCTTCCTCATCGAGGAACGACGCCGCCGTGCAGACGAGAACACGGATTTCATCTCGATCGTCAACGACGTGCGGCTCGCGTGCAAGCGCATCGCGGTGCTGATCGGCAAAGGCGCGCTGGCCGGTGCCTTGGGCCGCACGGATGCGACCAACGTGCAAGGTGAGGTGCAGATGCGTCTGGACGTCCTCGCCAATGAGATCTTCGTGCGCACCACTGAGTGGACCGGTCAGCTCGCTGGCATGGTCTCCGAGGAAATGGAGACGCCCTATTCGATTCCGGCGGAGTATCCGCGCGGTCGACATCTCCTCTTGTTCGATCCGCTGGACGGCTCCTCGAACATCGACGTCAATGTGGCGGTGGGGAGCATTTTCTCCATCCTGCGTTGCCCGGACGGCGTCGCGGAGCCATGCGAAGCGGACTTCCTGCAACCGGGCACTGCGCAGGTGTGCGCCGGTTACGCCATCTACGGCCCGTCCACGATGCTCGTTCTCACGACGGGCCACGGCGTGCACGGCTTCACCCTCGATCGGGAGGTCGGCGAGTTCCTTCTCACCCATCCGGATCTGCGCATCCCGGAAACTACGTCGGAGTTCGCCATCAACGCCTCCAACTGGCGTCACTGGGAAGCGCCGATCAAGCGCTATGTGAGTGAATGTCAGGCCGGCGCCGCCGGCCCGCGCGGTCGCGATTTCAACATGCGCTGGATCGCATCGCTCGTGGCCGAGACACATCGCATCCTCATGCGCGGAGGCGTCTTCCTGTACCCACGAGATCGTAAAGATCTGAGCCGGGCAGGCCGGCTGCGGCTGCTCTACGAGGCGAATCCCATAGGCTTCATCGTCGAGCAGGCAGGCGGACGAGCGAGCACGGGTCGCGAGCCGATACTCGAAGTGACGCCGGCATCGCTGCACGAGCGCATCGGATTCATCTTCGGCGCACGGGCAGAGGTCGAGCGAATAGAAAGCTATTACCGCGACTACAACGACTTCGAGTTCGATGCGCCGCTCTTCGGCACACGCAGCTTGTTTAGGAGCCCAGCCTGATGTCCGCCTTGCATCCCATCATCGCGGTAACTGGATCCTCGGGCGCAGGCACGACTTCCGTCATGCGCACATTCGAGCAGATCTTTCGTCGCGAATCGATCAACGCCGCCTTCGTCGAGGGTGATAGTTTCCATCGCTACGACCGCGTCACGATGAAGCAGAAGATGGACGAAGCGCTCGCGCGCGGTGACGTCCACTTCAGCCATTTCGGACCGGAGGCGAACTTGTTCGATGAGCTCGAAAACCTGTTCCGCACGTATGCCGAGACAGGGACGGGCCGACGTCGTTGGTACGTGCATGACGAGGAAGAAGCACAACGGCGCGGCCAGGCGCCGGGCACCTTCACCGAATGGGAGCCGCTGCCGGAGAACACAGACTTGCTGTTCTACGAAGGCCTGCACGGCGCCGTCGTGTGTGACGGCATCGATGTGGCGCGCCACGTGGATCTGCTGATCGGCGTTGTCCCTGTCATCAACTTGGAGTGGATCCAGAAGCTGCATCGCGATCGCGCCACGCGGGGTTATTCCGCTGAGGCGATCAAGGACACGATCTTGCGGCGTATGCACGACTATGTGCACTACATCTGCCCGCAGTTCTCCCGCACACACATCAACTTCCAGCGTGTCCCAGTCGTCGACACGTCTAACCCATTCATCGCCCGGTTCATCCCGACACCCGACGAATCGTTCCTGGTCATCCGGTTCGCACGACCGCAGGGCATCGATTTCCCTTATCTGCTGTCGATGCTGCACGGTTCTTTCATGTCGCGTGCGAACACGATCGTGTGCCCGGGCGGCAAGATGGACCTTGCTATGCAGCTCATCTTCACACCCATGATCCTGCGCCTCATCGAGCGACGAAAAGAAGCCCTCGCACGCAAGAGGAGCATGGTGGGAGCGACCGGCAGCTCGCCTGCTCCGACGACGTGATGGGGGACAGTGAATGCTCAAAGCGATCGCCTTCGACTTGGACGGTACCCTCATCGACACGGCGCCCGACATGGGTGCGGCGATGAACAGCGTGCTTGCAATGCTGCACGGCTCCCCCTTGCCGGACCCGATCGTTCCCCAGCTGATCGGCGCTGGCATTACCGCTTTCGTCGAGCGTGCCCTGGCGTACAGCTTGAGCGCTGCGCGCCTCAGTCCGACGTTACAGGCCGGGGCCGAGGCGTCGTTTCGCAAGCTGTATGCGCAGCGCTACTACGAGCGCAGTGCCGTGTACCCGCATGTTGCGGAAACACTCGCCACGCTCGCTGCCGCGGGATTGGAACTCTGTTGCATCACCAACAAGGAGACGAGCTTTGCGCTGAGGTTGCTCGAAGCAACCAAGCTGCGCCAATATTTTCCGCGCATCTACTGTGCGGATCTGGCGGAAGACCGCAAACCGAGCCCGAACCTGTTGCTCGCCGCGTGCTCGCGCGCCGGCATCAACTCAAACGAGTTTCTCTACGTGGGCGACTCCCGAAGCGACATCATCGCTGCGCGCGCGGCAGGTTGTCGCGTCGTCGCAGTCACGTACGGGTATACCCCAGTGCCTGACCTGCAGGCTCTACAACCCGACGCGCTGATCGACGATTTTGCCGACCTGTGCGCGCTTGCAGATGTGGCGACAGCACGAGCGGCCGTTCAGCCAGAACGGTGAACTGAGCGGCCAGAAGCGACGGTGCTGCAGCCTACAGCCCACGGCCTACAGCCTTCAGCTCGCCTGCCTCTGCTGCGCGTGACTGCCCTCTTGCACTTCCTCGATGATCTTCGCGACGAATGCGTCGAGATCATCCGGACGGCGACTGGTGATGATGCCGCCATCGACGACGACCTCCGCATCGACCCAGTTCCCGCCGGCGTTTTTCACGTCCGTCTTGATCGAATGGTACGAAGTGACCTGGCGGCCACGCACTGCGTCGAGCTCGACAAGCAGCCACGGCGCGTGACAGATCGCCGCCACAACCTTGCCGGAATCGATGAACGACTTGATGAGCTTCAAGGCCTGCTCGTTCACGCGCAACAGATCCGGATTGATCTGCCCGCCCGGCAGGACGATCGCATCGTAGTCCTCCGCTCTTACCTCGCCGAGCTGCTTGTCGACCTTGACCTTCTCACCCCAGTCGGTGTGCTTCCAGCCGCGAATCTCCCCGGACTCCGGAGAGACCACATCGACCTGCGCACCCGCTTCCTTCAGCTTGCGCAGCGGCACAAGCAGCTCCGATTCTTCGAAGCCATGAGTTGCGAGAATCATGATTCTCGCGCTGCGAATATCAGGCATACGCTCCTCCTTTCGCTGTCGCTCTAGCCCTAGAGTTCGAGCTTGAGGAAGGCGCGAATGCGCGGCCAAGTTCCAAGCAGTGACATCGCGCAAGAGTCCGCAACGCTGGGTCAAGCGACGAGCATCGAAACCTTCGGCCTTCACCGAGCGTCGTCGTTGACCGTACGGTGTCGAATACGCAAAGCGCTGGTCTGACGGCATGAACCGGGATCCGGTCTTTCTGAGGTGCTCAGTGGCAGTTTTTCGTACTCTCCTGCTTCTCCTCCCCTGGCTCGCTCATGCCGGGACCAACGAGGCAGTCGATGTCGTCCATCAGGTACGCGAGGCGGGTGAAGGTCCGGTCACCGTGATCTTCGAAAGCGGCCTCGGCGATACCTTGGAGGTCTGGCGGCAAGTCCAGCACACCATTGCCACCAACTGCACGCGCACGCTCAGCTACAACCGCGCCGGATATCCTGGGAGCGACCCAGCGCGAACGACACGCGATGCAGCAACGATCGTAGGCGAGCTGCGCGCTGAGCTGCGAAGACGCGGCGTGCCACCACCGTATGTGCTCGTCGGTCATTCGCTGGGCGGGCTGTACATGCAATATTTCGCGCGCCAGTACGCTGACGAAGTGGCTGGTCTACTGCTTGTCGATTCGACGCACTGGAATCAACGCCTGCTGCTCGGCGCACCGACCGAACGCGCCGATGGACGCGGTCGGGTCGTGCTCTTCATGGACTACACGGCGCGACGCGAGCTCAACGACAGCACGCTGGCCGGCCAGCAAGTTCTCACGAGCCCGCCGGCACGCCACATCCCCACGATCGTGCTGTCGAGCACCGGTGTGTTCCTCGGAGAAACGCCGGCACGACGTGCAGAAGCCGCGCGCCTGCAGGAAGAAATCGTGGGCGACTTCCCTGGCGCAGAGCACGTCAGGGTCGAAAGAAGCGGTCACTACATTCAGAAAGATCGTCCGGAAGTCGTCGTTCGAGCCATTCGCAAGCTGGCCGGATGCGAGAAGTGAGGCTACAGCCGTTCCTCTACCTCTGCCGGCGCTGGCGCTGCAACAGGCCGCGTGGCGCCCATGAGCCGGTCGAGCATGCGACTGACATACTGAGGTGAGCGCGTACGCCGCGCGATGATCGAATAGACCGCGGGCACGGCGAACAGTGTCAGGAACACGGACACCATGGTGCCGTAGAAAACGACCACGCCGATCGGTTTGCGTTGCTCCGCACCCGCGCCGGTTGCAAGCAAGAGCGGCAACGCGCCGAAGGCTGTGCACAAGCTCGTCATGAGCACCGGACGCAGTCGTATCTTCGCCGCCTGGGTGATGGCCTCCAAGAATTCCACTCCGCGATCGCGCAGCTGATTGGCGAACTCGACGATGAGCACTCCGTTCTTCGCCGCGATGCCGATCAACATGATGACCGCGATCTGACTGAAGATGTTGACGGTCATGCCGTAGAGCTTGAGCCCGAACACAGCTCCCAGCACGGCGAGCGGCACCGTCACCATGATGATGAGCGGGTGGATGAAGCTTTCGAATTGCGCGGCAAGCACCAAGAAGACGACCGCCAACGCAAAGAAGAACGTGAAGTACATCTGCCGGCCGCTCCGCATGTACTCGCCTGCCTCGCCATCCCACATCAAGGTCGCCTCCGGCGGCAATTCGCGCGCGACCGTCTCTTCGAACCACTTGATGGCTTCGCCGAGCGTGTAGCCCTCCGCCAGGTCGGCCGATATCTCGATCGCACGCAGGCGATTGAAGCGTGCCAGCTCGACGGCACCGGCTGTTTCCTCGAGGCGCACCACGTTCGCGAGCGGAACGAGCTGATCGCCGCGCGCAGTGCGAACGTGAATATTGGTTAGATCGGTGATCGTCTGGCGATCCTCGTCGCGACCTTGCAGGATCACGTTGTACTCTCGTCCGCCGTCAACGAAAGTGGTCACGATGCGCGAGCCGAGCATCGTCTCCAGCGTACGTCCCACGGTCTGGAGCGACACGCCGAGCTCGGCCGCGCGATCGCGATCGATCGCCACGCGCACTTGCGGCTTGCGCTCTTTGTAATTCGTATCGAGGTTCTGCAATCCCGGGTTGGCGCGGGCGAGCTCGAGAATCTTATTGGCCCACTCGGCAATCGTGTCGTAATCGGGTCCGCCGATATTGGCCTGCACGGGCGCCCCGAAACCGCGACGACCCAAGCTGCTCGACTGCCCCCCAGTGACGCGCACGCCCGGAATCTGTCTCACTTCGGCAAGCAATGCATCCGCCACTTCACGGGCAGAGCGGTCGCGCTCACGCCAATCCTTGAGCGTCACGATCACTCTTGCTGTGTTCACATCGCCCGTAAGTGCACCGCCGCCTATCGCCGGAATACGGACCATGACTCGCTCGATGTCGTTGTTTCTTTCCATCTCGCGCATCACGATCTCTTCGACACGTCGTGCCTGCCGGTCCATGTACTCGAAGCTCGAGCCTTCGGGCCCCTCGACGTGCATGAAGACTCGTCCCATGTCGGCCGCCGGTGCGAACTCGGATGGCACCGTCATGAAGGTGATGGCGCCGAGCACGATCAAAGCGCCCACCGCGGCGATGACGAGCCAAGGACGCCGGATGAGCGATCGCAAGCGGCGCTCGTAAAGCTCCGAGAGGCGCAGGAAGAACGCATCGACTGCAAGCGCGACGCGGCCTCGCTCCATGCTGCGCTCGGGCAGCTTCGAGGCCATCATCGGTGTGAGCGTAAGCGCCACCAGTGCCGAGAACAGCACGGCAGCCGCAAGCGTGAAGCCGAACTCGCTGAACAGCCGTCCCAGATCTCCCGGCAAGAACGAGATCGGCACGAAGACCGCCGCCAGCGTCAAGGTCGTCGCGATCACGGCAAAGCCGATCTCGTGAGAGCCCGTCACGGCCGCAACGAGTGGCGGTCTGCCGCGCTCTGCATGCCGGTGGATGTTCTCAAGCACGACGATGGCATCGTCCACAACCAAGCCGATCGCCAGCACCAGCCCCAGCAACGTGAGCACGTTGATGGAATAGCCGAGCGCATACATCACCGTGAACGCTGCAACCACCGACACGGGGATCGTGACGGCGGGGATCAGCGTCGCTCGCAAGCTGCCCAAGAACGCGTAGATCACGATCAGTACCGACAGGAGCGCGAAGCCGACCGCGATCACCACCTCGCGCAAGGCAGCTTCGATCGATACCGCCGCGTCGATCGCTGCACGCAGCTCCGCACCAGGAGGTAAGCTCGACTGAAGGCGATCGATTTCCGCACGCACGCCGCGCACGACTTCGAGCGTATTTGCCTTGGATTGCGCTTCGACGATGAGCGAAATGCCCATCTTCCCGTTGAAGCGCGTGTACGTGCGGTCGTTCTCAGCGGCACGTTGCACGGTCGCGACCTCTCCGAGCCGCACGAGGTGCCCATCTGCACCACGCGCGATCACGAGGTTGCGGAAATCCTCTTCCGTCTCCAAGCCGACGACAGTGCGCAGCGAGAACTCTCGCGTCCGCGATTCAAGCCGTCCCGCCGGCAGCTCGATGTTCTCGCGGCGCAATGCGTCCTCGATATCCGAGACAGTCAGACGCCGCGCAGCCAGCGCTTGGCGATCGATCCAAATCCGCATCGAGGGCCGGCGTGCGCCGCCGATGCTCACCCGTGCAACCCCTGGCACAGTCGAGAGGCGATCGATGAGATTGCGCTCGGCATAGTCGGTGAGCTCCAGCAATGACATCGTGTCGGAGCTGAAGCTGATGAACATGACGGGCTCGGCGCTCGCGTCCGCTTTGATGATCTCCGGTGGATCAGCCTCCTCGGGCAACGAGCTGAGCACACGCGACACGCGATCGCGAACGTCGTTCGCTGCCGCGTCCATGTCGCGGCTCACATCGAACTCGATGCGCACCTGCGAACGCTCGTCTTCACTCTCGGATTCGATCTTGAGGATGCCCTCGATACCTGCGACCGAATCCTCGATGACTTGCGTGATCTTCGTCTCGATCACCGGCGCAGAGGCGCCCACGTAGCGCGTCGTCACCGAGACAACCGGTCGATCGATGTCCGGATATTCGCGAATCGGTAGACGGTCGAGCGAGACCAAGCCGAAGATCAGCAGCAGCAAGCTGACGACGGTGGCGAAAACCGGGCGACGGACCGAAATCTCGGAGAGGCGCATGTCAGGACCTCGCTGGCTCCTCGTACAGCTGCGCTTGAACGCGGCTGCCGTGGCGGACCTTCTGCGTGCCCTCAATCACCACTTGCTCGTGCTCGCGCAAACCGGCGACGATCTCGACCTCGCCCGGCCGGCGCTTGCCGGTGCGCACCTCGCGCCGTTCGACGACGCCATCGCGCACGACGAACACGAACGTTTTTCCCTGCTCGGGCACGATCGCCGCTTCGGGCACGAGCAGCGCGGGCTCCGGCTTGCCGTGCAGGGTCACCGTCATGAACATGCCTGGTCTGAGCAGGCCCTCTTCATTGGGAAGCTCGGCACGCACGGCAATCGAGCGCGTCACTGGATCGACTCGTGAGTCGATGGTCGACACCGTCCCCTTGAACTCCCGGTTGGGCAGCCCCGCCGTGCGCGCCGTGACGACCAGACCCGGCTCGAGAACGTAAATGAACGTCTCCGGCACCGTGAAGTCGAGCTTGATGATCGACACATCGTCGAGCGTCGTGATGACAGTGCCGGGATGGACGAGACTGCCGACGCTGACCTGCCTAAACCCCGTGCGTCCGTCGAAGCTTGCGCGGATGACCGTATCCTCAAGCCGCGCCTTGGCGGCGCTCACGCGCGCACGATTGGCCTTGAGTGTCGCTTCTATCTGATCGAGCTGCGAAAGTGACAGCGCTTGGCGCGTGAAGAGATCCTGACTGCGCTTGTACTGATTCTCGCTTTCCGCCAGAGCGGCCTGCGCCTCCTCGAGCTCGGCTCGCGCTTCGGCGCTGTCAAACTCCACCAGCACCTGACCGCGCCGTACGAAATCGCCTTCCTGAAATCGGATCGCGACGACCGTGTTCGTGATCTTCGATGTCACCTCGACCGACTCGTTGGCGCGCGCTGTCCCCACGGCTTCGATTTGCACGCTGAGTGGACGCACCTCGGCGGTCGCAACGATGACGGGAATGGCTTCCTGCTGCGCTGATGGCAGCACGCCCGGCTCATCGATCGGACCGGAGCAGCCTGTCAGCGCCAGAATCCACAGAGAGAGGCTTCGCAGAGAATGTAGAGATCGGCATTTTCGTTGGGCCATTTGCAAATGCTAACGCGACTCGGTCTTCAATAGTGCGACCGAAGCACCGAGCAAACGTTTCTTAACCGCCATACGGCGGCATCTTTGCAAACGTCCCGCGCGAAATCCCGTCCGCGTGCGCCCAGGGTTGCGCCCGCGAGCTTGGGCTCGATCTGCCCGCAGCGTCGCGATCCGCGACGCACTCTGCCCTTGCGAATGACGCGGCCTCCACGACCGCAGCTGCGGCCGTGGAGGTCCGTGCTCAATTGCGAGTCGCTGCCGACCTCTGCACGCGCGCTCCTGCGAGCTGCGAACGTTGACCGTGGACGTGCATCTCTTGGATGCGGCCACCGCGGTCCACCACGCACTCGGCCGAGCCATAGCTGCGGCCGCTACGTTCGCCCTTGGCGCTCACTGACACGGTGATCGGCCCAGCGCCGCTCACAAGCGACGAGCCTGAATCACGCTTGACGATCTCGATCTTCCTGCCTTGCGGCAATTCATCGGTGACGAACGCTTCGATACAGGCATCCATCGCCGCATCGCCGCGATCATGCGCTGCCGCAGGCAGGACAGCCACTGCCACACAGGCCGATACGAGCCACTTGTATCTGACGTGCGAAGTCGTCATCGTCGTCTCCTCTTGAGTGTGTCGCGGAACCTGTAACGCCGACGGCGTGAGCCGACCGCGCCAGTCCGCCAATCTAGGCGCGCCGCGTGAATGCTCCGGGACAGCAGGCGTGAACGAGGCGTGAAGAAGCCGCTACGACGCAACGGCGCGAACGAGCGATGCAATGATCGTTTCTTCGACCGCGTCGATTGCAAGCGCAAACGATCGAGGCTGCAGAATGAAGTCACATCCATTGACCGTCAGGCGATGCGCACTGTTTTCATTACTCGTGGCCCTGTGCGCGCTCGTGCCAGCGAGCGCAGCGGAGACGCACCGTCCGGTGAAGCTGCTGGTGCTCGATCTCGAGCTCGTCGGCGATGTGGGAGACCCCGCGCTCGAGCAAGTGCATGAGCGACGAACGCGAGAAATGAGTGAGCTGCTGCGTCGAGAGCTCGCGCGCGTGCCGCGCTATGAAATCGTAGACAGCACACCGGCGCAGGAACGCATCGAGACGCTGCGAGCGGTCCAATACCTGCACAAATGCAACGGCTGCGAGCTCGACATTGCGCTCGAGCTCGAGGCCGAGCAAGTGCTGGTCGCCTGGGTCTACCGCGTCAGTCAGCTCATCTTGTCGCTCACGTACGAGATTCGCGAAGTGCCGAGTGGGCAGCCGCTACGCCGCCGGTCGTTCGACTTCCGCGGCGACAACGACGAGGCCTGGGCCCGCGCCGTGAAGCGCATGGTAAAGGAGTTGGAATAAGCGCTCGGGGCTCGGGGCGTGGGGCGCGGGGCTACAGACTGGAGGCTGGAGCAGCACTGCGCCGGATCAGGGAATCGAGAAAGAGGAAGCGGGGAAAACGCGCGCGCCGACGACGATCTCCAGTCCCCAGCCCAAGCCCCCAGCTCACGCCGGTTTCTGCGGATTGCACCGGCGCCCGCAGTACGCTGACCTTCAGCCCGGAGGTCGAGGATGATGCGCGTTCGTTTCTTGCTTTCTCAAAAGCAGCCGATCGTCTGGTCGATCGATCCCGAGGCACCAGTCCTCCAAGCCATCCAGCTCATGGCCGATAAAGGCATCGGCGCGTTGCCGGTGGTACAAGGCGATACCCTCGTCGGCATCGTCTCGGAGCGCGATTACGCGCGCAAGGTGATTCTGCGCGGTCGCTCAAGCGCAGATACGCCCGTCTGGCAGATCATGAGCTCGCCGGTGACGACGGTCTCCCCGGATGAGGACACTGAGCGCTGCATGCAGCTCATGACCGAGCGACGCATACGTCATCTGCCAGTCATCGAGCACGGCAAGATGATCGGCATCGTTTCCATCGGCGATCTGGTCAAGGCCGTCATCGACGAACAGCGGCAGACCATCGAGCAGCTCGAGCGCTATATCGCCGGCTGATCTGCCTCGCCGCCCGACCCGCGATCCGCACCCCATCAGCAGTGCCCACTGGGGCCTGCTACAGCTTGTGTTAAGCTCCGCGCATTACGATAGCGCCCCGCTCGCGTGGGGAGAATTCAGCAACCGATCGACCCGACAAAGCGGCCAGATCGGAGCGGCGGGGCAGCTTCCCAGCATCACGCACGCGGGCAGACCGGCCCGGTCCCGTCGCGGCCGGCTCGCACGATGATCGTGTTGGTCGTCATATTGAAGGTAGCAACAGTGCGTCATGTATTCGGTGCGCGCCGCCTGACGGCTGCGTTGTTGGCCCTCGCGCTGTCCGCATGCAGCAGCGGGGATGGCGACGGCGAAGGCCGCTCGACCCAAACGACCGTGTCAAGGACTTCCCTTTCGTTCTCGGCCGATGCGCCTGATGCGCCTGCTCCCTCACCGCAGACCGTCACTGTCTCGTTCGGCGATACAGTGGCTCACTTGGCGGTCATTCACAGCGGCGACGCCATCGCCAACATCACGTCCACCGTCGATGGCCGTAGCGCCGAGATCACGATCGAGCCAGCATCGCCCTCGTCGCTGGGCTCGGGCATCTTTCAGAGCACTGTGGCGATAACCGGTTACTTTTGCGCGGACGCCGCGTGCACGTCGCTTGCAGCCGGCAACACGCAACGCATCTCGGTCAGATATCAGATCTCCCCTGTCATCCAGACAGTAGCGCCCTACGTCGCGGTGGCCAACGTTCCAGGCGATGTGATCATTCGCGGCATCGGTTTTGCGAGCTTTGCGACTCAGGGCGTGCGTTTCGGTGACGTGGCGGGTCTCGAGTTCACGCTCGTCAGCGACCAAGAGATTCGCGTCACGCATCCAGCGCTGCCTGCCGGACGCTACGAAGTGCAACTGGACATTCCGACGCACGAAGGCACGCTGCAATCAGAGGCCACGCTCGTCGTGCTCGAGCCGGTGTCCTATGCAGCCCAAGCGCTTGCCTATCCAGTGCCGGTAGCGACGGTGCGCGAACTGCTGTACGACGCTGAGCGTAGCGCGGTCGTGCTCGCAACGGATGCCAACGGCGGCGCGCTCATACGTTACGTCCACGGGCCGAACGGCTGGGAAGCCCCGACGGTCACACCGCTCGCCGAGGTCCAAGACATAGCGCTCGCCACGCGTGGCGACCATCTTCTGGCGATCACCCGCGATGCGCTCGTGCGCTTCGATCCAGTAACCCTCGCCGCAAGCACGCCCATCGCCGCGCCTTCGCTCGAGCAGGATCACTTCTTGCGCGCGATCGCCGTCATCAATGACGACCGCGCACTGATCACGACCGGCACCGACGAGTCCACAATCACACCGATCTACCTGTACACGGGACGTCTGGCCTCGTTGGCCCAGCTGAGCACTGCTCTGAACAATGCGACGCCGGCCGCTACCGGCCAGGGCTCGTCCGTCATCTTCGTCCAGGGCACATCCAGCACCACCGGTAATCTCGCAGTCGTGCTGTTCTCCACCGCAACGGGACAGTTCGACGTCGCGCCTGTGGCGCTCACACAGAATGCCATCGCCCCTGCCATGGACCGCACGGGGACACGAGCAGTGCTCAACGGAACGAATGTGTACGGTCCGAGCTTCATGCTGCTTGGCAAACTGCCGGAATCAACCGCCGCAGTCGTTCTGAGATCGGACGGCAAGCGCGCCTATGCATACGACACGGACGCAGGCGGCATCCTCGTCTATGACGTGAGCGCCGATCGGGAAGGCGAAGCGTATGCAGCGCTCGGTCCCGCGGTGCCTCTGCCGGCCAACCCCGGCGCCAATCCGCGCATGACGATCAGCCCCGACGACAACGTGCTCTTCATCGCGGGCGACGCACAACTCATCGTCCAACCGACTCCTGCCCTGTGAGCCTGGCCATGACCGCACGCTTCTCAGCCATCGCGCTGCTCATCGGATCCGTTCTCGCCAGTCTCGCGACTGCCCACGCGCAATCGCGGGCCGTCGAAAGCCTCCACTTCGAAGCCGACTTCGAGAGCACCGACAGCGACTCCTCCGGCAGCACATCCAACGGAACCTTGGGACTCAATCTGCGCAGCACGATTCCCCTGGGATCGCTCTTCGGCACATCGTTGTCTGCAGGCTACTCCGAAACTCGCATACGTACGCGCAGAGTGGTCGAGAACGAAGACGGAACGTTGCCCGGGGTGCGCCCCTCCTGCAACTTCGACAACCTCAACGGAGAGCTTGGCGTGTTCGCGCGGCGCCCCACCCTGGGCCGCATCGCCGTTAGCTACGGCGTAGGACGCCTCAGCGCGGATTGCAGCCAGCCGTCGTTCTTCCTCCCGAGCGGCGACGATTCGATGAGCACCGACCACTACACGGTGGCGGCCGAGCTGTACTGGCGCAACTTCACGCTCGGCGCTTCGCGCACCACGGTCAGCTTGGAAGATGCACCCGAGATCGAGACGACGACTGTCACGGGAAGCTGGTATCCCCTCGACAGCTTGCGGGTGTCTGTCTTCGGCAATGACTTGTACGACGAGGACACCTACGGGATCGAGCTCGAGCACCAACCGCAATTTCTCGGCGACGGCTTCGGGATTCACTTGAGCTATGCGAACACCGATTCGGAGCCGCGCACGCGCACGGTCAGCCTCGGGCTCACGTATTACTTCGGCAGGCGTGTGCCCCTTCTCGTACGCGACCGTCAGTACCGCTAAGTGGGCCGGTCACAGCGGATCGAAGTGCGCGCAAGCCGCGCGATAAATATCGCGTGGCTACAACCCTGCGGCTGCCGCGGTCGGACGCCGCGCGGACGACAAGCGCATCTGCGGCTCGATCCGGCCTCGTGCGTCCAGCTCGATAACGGCGAGGTCGCGTTCACTCTCGACATCACGGGCGCGGAGCTGCGTTGCCAGCAAGCGCTCCGCACCCAGAGCCCCGTACCACTGCGCGGAACCATCATTTCGCTCGAATCGTTGCACGCGCACGCCGAGAGACAGGAGTGTTCACTATGCATCGTGGTCACAGAGCCATTGGAGCGTTCGTTGCCGCGTTGACGGTTTTCGCCGCGACGAGCGGCTGGGCGGCCGAGTCCCGAGCAGACTGTGAGCGAGATTTCTCGCCGCGCAGCGGTCAGGCAGGCAAGGACGTGATCTGGGTCCCGACCCAAGAGGACCTGGTCATGGCCATGCTCAAAGCAGCCAAGGTCACGCCCGACGACTTCGTGATTGATCTCGGGTCCGGCGATGGACGTATTCCTATCGCGGCTGCAAAACATTTTGGTGCCCGCGCCATGGGTATCGAGTACAACCCACAGATGGTGCAGCTCGCACAATGCTACGTGCGCGTCGAAGGACTCGAAGACAAAGTGACCATCAAGCAAGCCGATATTTTTGAGACGGATTTCAGCGAAGCCACCGTGCTTACGCTCTATCTGCTCTCCGACCTCAACATGAAATTGCGCCCGACGATTCTCAAGATGAAGCCGGGCACACGCGTGGTATCCAACTCGTTCAAGATGGGCGACTGGACGCCGGATGAGAGCATCGATCATGAAAGTGGCTATACGCGTGCATACCTTTGGATCGTGCCGGCAGACGTGGCCGGAACCTGGACCTTCGAAGAAGAAGGCGGCCAGCACGCGTTTCGCATGACATTCGATCAGAAATTCCAGGAGATCACTGTCACCACTGCCGGCGAAGGCGCACCGAACGTCAAGGAAGCACGGTTGCGCGGTGCCGACCTGCAGCTCACGGTCGTCGACCGCAACGATCGCTCCCAAACGCTCAACGGTAAGGTGGAAGACGACCGCATCGTGCTATCCGGTCGTCTCAACGGCAGGACGGTCAAGTACGTGGGTCGACGGAGCTGACGCCGCGAGCGGCCGAGGGCGGAGGTACGGCGACTGGTGCGACAAGCACAGCGCCCAGCACCCAGAGCCCGCTCTACTTAACGCCCGAAGTGACGTGCCGCGAACTCCAGAAACGTCGGCCAATTGGGCGCCGCCGTGTGGCCTTCTGCGTGCTGGCGGTATGCGAGCTCTCCCTCGACGAGCGCCGCTCCAACCGGCGGGAAGACATCCGTTCCCATGCCGCGTTTGCCCAACAGCTCGTACACGGGACTGGCTGCCACGGCCGCCATGAACATGCCTTTCGGGTCGACCCAACCATCGCCCTTCTCGACCGTGCCGGTGCCGATGAACACGGGGCGCGGCGCCGCGAGCGCGATGAGCTCGTGTGAGTCGACCGGCAAATCGTTCCAAGTCAGCGGTCCGGCGTATTTCAGATAGTTTCCCGCCATCCAGTGATAGGCATACGTGCTGGCAATGTTTTCCACCAGCTCGCCGAAATTGCGGCGATGGAGTTTCGCGCCAGCCGCCCCGGAAGAGCTCACATAGGCGATCGCGAAGCGCGGGTCATCTGCCATCGCAACGAGCACTGCCTTGCCGAAGCGCGAGTGACCCGCAAGACCGACTCTGCTCGCGTCCACATGGAGATCCGTTTCCAAGTAATCCATGGCGCGGCTCGCACCCCAGGCCCACGCCCGCAATGCTCCCCAATCATCGAGCTTGCGCGGTTGTCCTTTGTTCACGAGCCCGATGATGCCGCGAGTCAGACCCGCGCCATCGTCTGGCTGAACGGATACCGGCGTATACAGCGCAAATCCCCACCCTCTTGCGAGCACTTGCTGTTGCCACTGATGCGCTGCTCGACGCAGACCCTCGAGGAATCCGGCATCGAAGCTCGGCGGAAAAACGAACTGAAATTCCATGATGACCGGAACAGGCTTCGCTGCAGCTGCCGGCGTCGTCAACGTGAGCTCGATGTCTACGTCGATAAGCGGATACGAGGAGTTGTCGACACGGCCGCGGAGCTGTTTCGTGACGACGGGCACGTTGCCATGCTTCTCTCGAGTCGTGCTCGTCACGTGCCACGAGACGGCAGGCACGTTTTGCGGTATGCGCCCATAGATCTCGCGGGCGAAGTCCTCAACGATCTCCGGTCGACGAACTTGCCACCATTCGGCTGCCGTGGTAACGCGTCGTCCATCCTTGGTTCGCAACGGATCGGGTAGCGTGGGATAAGGATTCGCTTTCGTCTCGTCGTAGTTGGCTGCGTTCGGTGCGTTCGGATCGCGACCGTCAACGCCAGGACGCAGCGCTTCGATCCCGAGCAGCTGCAGCAGACGTTTGTGATCCTCCTCCGCCGTGAGCGTGACCGGAGGCGCGAGCTCGGCGTGTGCCGTGCTCAATGCCCACAGCAGACCATAGAGAGCGACCGCCATGGCGGTCCGTTTTCTGCAGGAGAGTTGGTACTTTGGGTTCATTGACAAGCTGTAGACTGTAGGCCGTAGCATCCCGCGCTGCGTGCTCGTTGCTAGCGCGTGTGACGTGGCGCTTTCCCGATTTCTATCCTCTATTCTTTCATAACGGACGCTGGGCTCTGGGCTGCTGGGCTGTTCGGCGCTGGACTGGCGAGGGCGCACCTACAGCCTCACTGTAACCAAGCGGTCCCCTGCTGTGTCTCTTGCTCAACGCCGCGATCGCGCAGCGGCTGCGATAACCCGACACAGGAGGAAGCCATGTTTGCCGCCACCGAGCTTAGCAATAGGATGCAGCGTTTCGTCTGTTTGATGTTATCCGCGGTAGCGGTTGCCGCCACGTTGAGCCTTTCGGTCTACGGCGCGCTGCCGCACAATACGCACGCAGAGTACTCCGTTACCGTTCACTATTGACGAGACATGCGGCGCAACGGAGCTACCATCGCGCGCCGCATTGTTGACACTATAACAGGGCTAAGGATCGACACACGCAATGAAACGTCCTCTGAGGCGCTCTCGAAAGAATCGCATGATCGGCGGCGTGGTCGCTGGGTGGGCCGACTATCTCGGGATCGACGTCACCCTCGCCCGTGCGCTCTACGTGCTGATCTCGATTTGCTCGGCTGCTTTCCCCGGGATCCTCGTATACATCGTATTCTGGATTCTCACGCCCGAAGAGCCCGAGCCGATCGAGGGTGAGCTCGCTCGCGATGCTGAGCGCTAGCAAGCAGGCGCTTGGCACTGCCGGCTTGGACCTCGCGTACAGGGCGCGCAAAGGGCGTACGGCCAACGGCCGCCTCCCGCGAAGCAAATGCGCCGCGGGAGTGCGTCTGATCGCGTTACTCCTGTCCTCAGCCCGTTACCCCTGAAAAAAGACCTCTCTCGGTAACACCTTACGAATCGCTTCGGGGCTGTGCTGAGCCAGATCCTTGGCTATTTCGCCAGCCACGACGCTCTTGCAGGGATCGGACAGCTCCTGTCGCAACAAACCGAGCATTCTTGGAGCGGCGATGATGACTAGACGATCGAACTCTCGCTTCACACGATCGCTGTAGATCTTTTGCGCGATCTCCTTGGCAAACAGTGTCACTTCATGACGTTCAGTGCTGCGGTCGCCGTCGACAGCGTGATGGTGAGGCGTTCCGGAGCCAGAGCGCACACCGGATGCACCACCGAACCTGCGCCCGGGTCGATCCGTCTCGAGCTCGATATCACGCTTCCCTGCCACTGGATTCTCGAGCGTTGCGCGCAAGAACAGCGGCGCACCGTATTTCGGCGTATCAAAAAAATGCGCCTGACGCTCGTCCGCAACGACCACTCTCACGTTCATGGAGGACCTCCGCGTTCTGTTGGTACATCGGCTATCGAAGCCGCCGAAGATCCACCCAAGAACGCCCCGCTGCTGTAAAGGTTCGAACGGCAGCGGCGAGAGATTTTCCAGCACAACAACCCGGCTCGAAGTCGCAACACGTCCAGAGCCGCCCTCTGACGAGGATGCGCGCGGATGTAGACTGGCTCGATGTCGTCACGCTTGGAGCATCTCGAGAGCGGCGCTTGATTCGCGGCAGCGACGCGTCAGCCGGACGTCAGCCGGATGATCGAGCCAGAAAACGGCTCCAAGCACCGAAGCGAGATGGCGCCCCCGGCAGGAGTTGAACCTACGACCTACCGCTTAGGAGGCGGTCGCTCTATCCACTGAGCTACGGGGGCGTAGCGCTGAGCGGTGAACAGCGGACGGGGGACTGTAAGCTGCAGATGCCTTCCCTGTTCTGGCCACGCCCCACAGCTTCAAAAAAGGAGTTCTTGGAAGTTGGTGGAGCCGAGGAGGATCGAACTCCTGACCTTCTCATTGCGAACGAGACGCTCTCCCAGCTGAGCTACGGCCCCACCGTTCGAAGCTGCGAATTTTAGCACTGCCTTTGGCCTAAGCAAGGGAGCTCGCCCGCTACGATGCTGACTTGGTCAAGCTGAACCCGCGTGGCCACGGCTCCTCCTGCTCAGGCGTTGGCGTCCACAATGGTCACCACCACCTGGCGTGTATGACCAGACGTGCGGTGCTCCCAGAGATAGATCCCTTGCCAAGTGCCCAACGCGAGCCGCCCGTCGATGATCGGCACGACCACGCTCGACCCGGCCAACACATTCCTGATGTGTGCCGGCATGTCATCCGGGCCTTCCGTGTCGTGCTCATAATCGCGACTGCCGTCCGGAGCGATGCGTTGCATGAAGCGCTCCAGATCCCGCCGCACCGAGCTGTCGGCATTCTCGGTGATGAGGACCGATGCGCTCGTGTGGCGAACGAACACGTTGCAGAGACCGTGGCTCACGCCCGAACGCGCCACGACTTCGGCCACCTGTGAGGTGATCATCTGGAAGGCGCGCCCGCGAGTGGTGATCGTGAGAATGTGCTGAGGCATGTGCGTACCGCCTAGTATCTCACCCGCACCACCCGCTTCTTCGACAGCTGCGGCACGAACACGATGAACATCGCGTCGTACTCGTTCTCGCGCACTGTGACCTCCTGTCCAGTGAGCGCCTCGATGAGCTGCGGAACCGTATCGCGATTACCCGCAACAAGCACGTACTCACCCCGGTGCTGGCGCAGAATGCGTGCTGCGAGCTCGTGCCAAGTGGCAGTCGGCACCAGATTGACCGGCAACGCGAGGGTCTCCGACAGCGGGATTACAGTCTGGTGCGTGCGCCGATACTCTGAGGCGTAAATCGCGTCGAGCCCGCGCACGGGCTGCGCGTGCGCGAGCATGCGTGCCAGCTGCGCGGCCCGCTCGCGCCCCTGCGGACTCAAGCTCGGATCGGGATCAGTGCCCGGTTCCGTTTCCGCATGTCGGACGACGAAGACTACCGTCGTCGCCCGCGCATCCAAGATCCAAACGCCAGCGGCGATCAGAGCGACGAAGACGAACGCGGGCAAGAGCAGAGGAAAGAAGAACGGCCGCCGCCGCATCTTGTCCAGGTCGCGATTCATCTAACCATCATACCATCGCAAGCGAGTCGGCCAGCCCTGCGACCGCATCCCGCGAATCGTAACCTCTTGCGCGAAGGTCGATCGCAGCCAGCGCGGTCATTTGATGGTGAGCGTTGATCGCGCGCCTCACGTCATGCGCAGAGAAAGGAACATCGTTGCTCGTGCGGGTGGCTACATGGGCATGGAATCGTCTGCATGCCGCCTGAGCTGGCGATCGATCGGATGCGACTGGAGCCTGGGAGCGAGACAAGAGCGTGACGCTCGTCTTGCTGACTGTTCGTCGCTCGGTCGACGCCAGACACCGGTGCGCGCAGCCAGGCGGCGCAGTGAACATGTGCGCCTGCAGCAAAGCCGTGTGCCTGCGTCTGCCCCGCTGCCGGCTTGCTCGCGGCCGCATGCCGCCGGAGCGCGGGCACGGTTGCACCCGTGACAGGTGGCAAAGACGCTGCGAGCGCCGCCCCTTTACACGCGCGCCTCGACACGTTACACAAGCGGCCCCTCGGAAGGGTGGCAGAGTGGTTGATTGCACCGGTCTTGAAAACCGGCAGGAGTGCAAGCTCCTCGTGGGTTCGAATCCCACCCCTTCCGCCACGAAACAAGAAGCCCTCCTCGTGAGGGCCTTTTCGCTTTCTGCGCCGAAGAATCCGCGACGGCAGGGAAAGCGGTTCTGCGCAGCCGCCAACCTGCCCGAAGGGCTAGGCACCTGCCTCCCTCCACTTAACCTGTTGATTCTGTGAGAGCGCGCTATTGAGTCGCGCTGTCCCAAAGTTGCTAGAATCCAACTGTCTGTTGGGCCCGATGGCCTGATTCAGTCCAATTCGCAACGGGTACTGACCCGAGGAGAGTCGAATGGAGCGATACCCCAGCTCTGTTGTCAGCACAGCGCGCACGTCTGCGCTGGCGACGAACAAAGTTCTGCGTAACACGTACTGGCTGCTGGGCGCGACCCTCGCGTTCAGCGCGGCAATGGCCGGTGTGTCGATGGCCCTCAACTTGCCGCCCTTCGGCCTCGTCACTTTGCTTATCTATTTCGGCCTGCTGTTTGCCGTTCACAAGACGCAGAACAGCGCTTGGGGTCTCGTTTGGACGTTCGCGCTAACGGGCTTCTTGGGCCTGACGCTTGGGCCGATTCTCGAGCTCTACATCAAGGCCGTGCCGAACGGCTCGCAGCTCGTGATGACCGCGCTCGGAACGACGGCCGTGGCATTCCTGGGCCTGTCCGCCTACGCGATCAAGAGCGAGAAGGATTTCAGCTTCATGGGCGGGTTCCTGACGATCGGTGTCATCAGCGCGTTCGTTCTCGGGCTCATCGCTTACTTCTTCGAGCTGTCGACGCTCTCGCTCGTCGCTTCCGGCATGTTCGTCATCGTGAGCGGCGGCTTGATGCTGTGGCAGACGAGCCAGATCGTGCGCGGCGGCGAGACGAACTACATCATGGCGACCATCACGCTGTACGTGAGCCTCTACAACATGTTCCTGAGCTTGCTGCACTTGCTTGGCGCAGCTTCGGACGACTGATTCAACAGGCCGCGAATGATGAAAGGGCACTGCATTGCAGTGCCCTTTTTGTTGGGATAGCCCTTCGTGGCCGGTTACCCCGGCGTAATGCGGTCCATGCCGCCCATGTACGGGCGCAGCACCTCTGGAATCACGACGCTTCCATCGGCTTGCTGATAGTTCTCGAGCACCGCAATGAGTGCGCGCCCGGCGGCCACTCCGGACCCATTCAATGTGTGCACTGGCTCTGTCTTGCCTGTGTCGGGGTTGCGCCACCGCGCCTGCATTCGACGCGCCTGGAAGGCCTCGAAGTTCGAGCAGGACGAGATCTCGCGATACGCCTGCTGCCCGGGCAACCACACTTCCAAGTCGTAGGTCTTGGCGGAGCCGAATCCGGTATCACCGGCACACAGCACCACGACGCGATACGGAAGACCCAGGCGCTTCAGCACCTCCTCAGCGTTCTTCGTCAACAGCTCGTGCTCGTCGTACGAGTCCTGCGGGCGCGAGATGTGAACCAGCTCCACCTTCTCGAACTGGTGCTGACGGATCATGCCGCGCGTGTCCTTGCCGTACGAGCCGGCCTCCGAGCGAAAGCACGGAGTATGCGCGACGAAGCGCAGCGGCAAGCGATCCGCGTCGATGATCGACTCGCGCACGAGGTTCGTCACAGGCACCTCAGCCGTGGGGATGAGGTAAAGACCACTGTCTCCTTTCACTGCGAAGAGATCGGCCTCAAACTTCGGCAGCTGACCGGTGCCGATCATCGATTGCGTATTCACGAGGTACGGGACGTACACCTCGAGATAACCGTGCTCCTTGGTGTGCAGGTCAAGCATGAATTGGATCAACGCGCGCTGCAGCTGCGCGACAGCACCGCTCAGCACCGAGAAGCGCGCACCGGCGATCTTGCTTGCGGCCGCGAAGTCGATCTGCCCGAGCTTCTCACCGATCTCCACGTGATCCTTGGGTTTGAAATCGAACTGCCGTGGCTCGCCCCAGCGACGCACCTCCACATTGGCGCTGGCGTCGCCGCCATCCGGCACGCTCTCGTGCAGCATGTTCGGCAGGCCAAGCAACAAGTCCTCGAGCTCGGCTTGCACGCGCTCAAGCTCGCTCTCGGCTTTCGAGAGCTCTGCTCCGAGCGACTCGGCCTGTTTCAACAGAGGCGCAATGTCCTGGCCTTGCGCCTTCGCTTTACCGACAGCCTTCGCATGCACGTTGCGCTCGTTCCTGAGCTCATCGGCCCGCACTTGCCATCTCTTGCGTGCTTCCTCCAGGGCGCTGAGGCGAGCCACATCAAGCGTGAAGCCGCGACGCGCTAGATTCGCCGCGACGGCAGCGGGATCGGAACGAAGAAGCTTGGGATCGAGCATGACTGACGCTTATCGGTTGCGAATCGATGTGAATGCAATAGTGTAACGCGCCGGACGCCTTGAAACCGATGCGAGGGACGTCCGCGCTTCCAGCGCCAGAGCTCGGCCCCCTATTTCCCCTGCCCTCTCCGTCTTTCCAGCGCTTCCGCGATCTTGAGCTCCAGACCGCGCGGCACAGGACGATAGTACTGCCGCGGCGGCATGCCATCGGGGAAGTATTGCTGACCCGCTGCATATCCGTCGGGCTCATCGTGCGCGTAACGGTAGCCTTTGCCGTAGCCAAGCTCCTTCATCAAGCGCGTCGGTGCATTGCGCAGGTGCATCGGCACTTCGAGGGAGCCGAAGCGAGCGGCATCTTGCATGGCCTCGTTGAATGCGACGTACACCGCGTTGCTCTTGGCCGCGCAGGCGAGGAAGACGACCGCCTCGGCGATCGCGAGCTCTCCTTCCGGGCTGCCGAGACGCTCGTAGATCTCGCAGGCCTCGAGCGCCAGGGTCTGCCCGCGCGGGTCGGCAAGCCCAATGTCTTCGAACGACATGCGTAGCACGCGCCGCGCGATGTAGCGCGGATCGCATCCGCCATCGAGCATGCGGCAGAGCCAATAGAGCGCAGCATCCGGATCGCTGCCCCGTACCGCTTTGTGAAGCGCGGAGATCTGGTCGTAGAACGCCTCCCCCTGCTTGTCGAAGCGTCTGAGGCCGCCGCTTGCCACCTCTTTCGCAATCTCTTCGGTGATCTCGGGCGGCTCGCTCGCCGCAGCAAGGTCGATCGCCAGCTCGAGCATGTTGAGCGAGCGTCGCGCATCGCCATCGGCGGCACGCGCGATCAGCGCGAGCGCTTCTTCCCTTGCCGCGACCGAGACGCCACGTTCACGCTCGGCGCGCAACGCACGATCGAGCACACGGCGAATGTCTTCTTCCGACAGCGGGCGCAGCGCGTAGACACGTGCCCGCGACAGCAACGCGTTGTTGAGCTCGAACGAAGGGTTCTCGGTGGTTGCGCCGATGAAGACCAGGGTTCCATCCTCAACCCAAGGCAAGAACGCGTCCTGCTGTGCCTTGTTGAAGCGATGCACCTCATCGAGGAAGAGCACGGTACGTTGGCCGGTCGTCTCGCGCACGGTGCGCGCCTCCTCGGCCGCCGCACGGATGTCCTTCACTCCCACCAGCACCGCAGACAATGCGATGAAGCGCGCGTTGCAAGTATCTGCAACCAGCCGCGCAAGCGTGGTCTTTCCCGTGCCTGGCGGCCCCCACAGGATCATGGAATGCAAGTGACCGCCTTCCAACATCCTGCGCAGCGGCTTACCGCGACCGAGCAAATGAGTCTGCCCGACGTACTCGTCCAGCGCGCGCGGACGCATACGATCCGCGAGCGGGCGCGGATCGATGTCGCTCGATGCGGTGGCGTTCGAAGTGCTCGACATCACAAGAGCTCGGCAATGGCTATCGCTTGGTGACCAGCGCTTCGATACGTTGCGCCCAACCGCCGAGACCCAGCCACCCGAGACCGAGACCGAGCCCGATGCCTGCCGCATTGGCAAGCACGTCGTAGACATCCGCCTGCCGTCCCAGGTTCATCGCACTTTGCGCGCCTTCGATCGCCAGCCCCAGCAGGAACAAGCCCACGCCAATGACAACGTATCGCGACTTGGGATAGATCCCGACGAACCAAATGGCGATCACGGTATAGACCGCCGCGTGCGCAAACTTATCGCTCGTGTGCACGTTGGGGAGCTTCTGTGTCGGCAACAAGCTCACGATCGTCGCGAGCGCGATGAGCGACCAGCCGGCCGCGAGCCATAGCCGCGGATATCGAAGAGGCAAGAGCATTCTCTCAAGGTCAAGGTCTATGAGCGGACGAGCCGTGCGTTGGCTCACCGATGACGTCCGCACCCGGCGGAACCGTGAACGTGAAGCGCGACGGATCGATCACTGGATTGCGCTCGACGTTCGTGAATGTGAGCCGTGTCGTTTGCCCGAGCTTGTCGGCAAGCTGCATGTATCTCAGGGTCGCACCATCGAAGCCCAGGCGGACCGACTTGAAATCGGTATCGCTGCGCTTGGGCTCCATGTGCACCCACTGCACGCCAGCATCGTCCTCGACGCCGACGACGGTGAAATTGTCTTCGAGATCACCTTCGCCGCTCAGGAGCATCGCCGGCGTCGCCGACAGCGTGTCATCGAGCTTGCGCACCGTCACCTGCTCGAGATCTTCGTCGTACAGCCAAATACGCGCGCCGTCCGCGACGATCACCTGGTTGTACGGCTCGCGGTAATCCCAGCGAAAGCGATTCGGTCGGCGAATCGCCAACGTCCCGCTCGCCTCTTCGATGGTGCGGCCGCTGCGATCCGTCAGCACTTGATGGAAGTCCGCTTGCAGTCCCTGCAACCCATCGAGAAAGGTTTCGACACGTTTGCGCCCAGCTGCAAGGTCGGCGGCGAAGGCCGTCAGGCTCGCCACGAGCGCAACTAACAAGATGCCGAGGCGAGCAACGTGGCCAGTGTGATTCATCACGATCGTCCTATTGAGTGACACTGCGGCTCATCCGCCAGCTAGTCTTCCGGCGGCGGTGGTGCGAGCACTTCGCGGGAGCCGTTCGGCTGCAACGGGCCAACGAGGCCCGCCGCCTCCATGGTCTCGATCAGGCGCGCCGCGCGGTTGTAGCCGATCTTGAGACGGCGTTGCACGCCCGAGATCGAGGCTCGACGACTCTCAAGCACGATCCGTACCGCTTGATCGTAGAGCGGATCCTGCTCGCCGTCGCCATCACCCTCGCCCTCCGTGGGCTCACCCGGCAGCCCGGGAATCGGCGTGCGCGGCCCCTCCAGGATCTCCGGCACGTACGCAGGCTCTGCCGACTTGAGCGCGGCAACCACACGGTGGACTTCCTGATCGGACACGAAAGCACCGTGCACGCGAATCGGCACGGAAGTGCCTGGCTGCAGGAACAGCATGTCGCCGTGGCCGAGCAATTGCTCTGCACCCGTCTGATCGAGGATCGTCCTCGAGTCGACCTTCGCAGAGACTTGGAAGGCGATACGCGTCGGAATGTTTGCCTTGATCAAGCCAGTGATCACGTCGACCGAAGGACGCTGGGTGGCGAGAATCAAGTGAATGCCCGACGCTCGCGCCTTCTGCGCCAGGCGAGCGATCAGCTCTTCGACCTTCTTGCCGACGATCATCATCATGTCGGCCAGCTCGTCGACGATGACGACGATGAACGGCAGCGGCTCGAGAAACGGCACTTGGCTCGGATCGCCCTCAGGCCCGAGCTGCTTGAGGAGGATCGGGTCGCGAATGGGCTGACCGGCTTCCTGCGCCTCTTTGATCTTGCGATTGAATCCCGCGAGGTTGCGCACGCCCATCGCTGCCATGAGCCGATAGCGGCGCTCCATCTCCGCGACGCACCAACGCAACGCGTTTGCGGCCTGTTTCATGTCGGTGACGACCGGTGCCAGCAGATGCGGGATACCCTCGTAGACCGACAGCTCCAGCATCTTCGGATCGATCATGATCATGCGCACCTGGTCCGCCGTCGCCTTGTACAGCAGCGACAGCACCATCGCGTTCACGGCGGTCGACTTACCCGAGCCCGTCGTGCCGCCCACCAGCAGGTGCGGCATGCGCGCGAGATCCGCGACCACTGGCGCACCGCTGATGTCCTTTCCGAGCACGAGCGCAAGCGGGGAGGCCATCTCGTCGTAAGTCTTCGACTTGATGATTTCGCCGAGCGTGACCAGCTCGCGCTTCTCGTTCGGGATCTCCAGACCGACGGTCGACTTGCCTGGGATGACTTCGACGATACGGACGCTGACAGCAGACAACGATCGCGCCAGGTCCTTGGCGAGATTGCTGATCTGGCTCACCTTGACGCCGGGTGCGGGCTGCAGCTCGAAACGCGTGATGATCGGGCCCGGATGGACTTCCACCACCTCCGCTTCCACGCCGAAGTCGCGCAGCTTGAGCTCGACCAGGCGCGACATCGCCTCGAGCGCTTCAGGAGAATAGTTCGCCTGCCGGGGCGGCGGATCGTCGAGCAGCGACAACGGCGGCAGCTCCTTGGCAGCCGGTCGCTCGAAGAGCGGCACTTGACGCTCCTTCTCGACACGCTCGCTCTTCTCCACCTGCTGCACGACCGGCTCGATCTTTGGCGGCGCGCGCTTGGCGACGCGCTGCTTTTCCTTGCGGACGGCTTCAGCGCGCGCCTCCTTGAGCACGCGCGCCGCCTTGAGCTCTCGCTCGGTGGAAATCTTTTGCCTGACCCAATCGAACGCGTTCAGCGTCGCACGACCGACGCGGTCCATGATCTCGATCCACGAGATCCCCATGAACAGCGACACGCCGGCCAACCAAAGCGCCAACAGCAACAGCGTCGCGCCAAGAAAGCTCAGCGCAGATACCAAGCCTTCGCCGATGAACGCACCGAGCACACCGCCAGCCGAGCTGGGATAGCTCTCGATAGTGAAGTGCAGGCTCGCAAGCCCGCAGCTCGTCGCCAGCGTGAGCAGGAAACCGAAACCGCGAAACGCGAGCGTGGCTCGCGAGGGTACATCGACTTTGCTCCGGTCGCGATAAATCAGCCATCCTGTCAACGCGATCATGACGGGAAACAGAAAGGCTGGCGCGCCGAACAAGAGCACGAGCAACCCAGATACGTGCGCGCCGAGTGGGCCGATGACATTGGACAGCGGACCGGGCTCGCCGGTGGTCGCGAACGAAGGATCGTTGCGATCGTATGTGGCGAGCGCGGCAAAGACGATCAGCGCAAGCGCGCCGAATACCCACAGTGCACCTTCGCGCAGGGAGCGCACGACGGCACCGAGCTTCGTCCCACTCTGCAGTTCAGCTCTGCTCGCCAATGGATCTTGCCTCAGCTTTTCGACGTAATGGCTTGATATTCAATGAACAACGGTCTCGAATGCAACCGTCGCAGCCCGATGAGGGCGCCTCGCAACGCACGGGATCGTCACCCGTGTGACGCCAATCCCTGACATTGAAGTGATCTATTTGGCTGCCATCTTCGGTGTTCCTTACGATACAGAGGCGGCGCGTCTTGATGCGCGCACGCTTCGAGCGTTTTCCATTTCTGAGGTGAATGATACATGAGCACCCCCCGCCACTCGCGGCTTCTCATTCTTGGCTCTGGCCCTGCTGGCTACACGGCTGCTGTTTACGCGGCGCGCGCCAACCGTAATCCGGTGCTCATCACCGGCCTCGAGGAAGGCGGGCAACTGATGACGACCGTGGACGTCGACAATTGGCCGGGCGATCCGCATGGACTGACGGGACCGGCGCTCATGGAGCGTATGCGCAAGCATGCCGAACGGTTCGGCACCGAGATCATCAACGACCACATCAACGCTGTCGATCTGTCGCAACGTCCCTTCTGGCTGCAAGGAGACAGAGGCACGTACACATGCGATGCGCTGATCATCGCAACCGGCGCGACTGCGAAGTACCTCGGCCTGCCGTCGGAGCAGCAGTATCGCGGTCGCGGCGTGTCGGCGTGCGCGACGTGCGACGGTTTCTTCTTCAAGAATCAGAAAGTCGCCGTCGTCGGCGGCGGCAACACAGCGGTCGAATCGGCGCTCTACCTTGCCAACATCGCCTCACACGTCACGCTGATACATCGGCGCGATGCATTACGTGCGGAAAAGCTGCTCCAGAACCAGCTGTTCGAGCGCGAGCGCGAGGGCAAGGTGACGATCG
The DNA here is from genome assembly GCA_017577615.1 of Gammaproteobacteria bacterium. Lineage (GTDB taxonomy): Bacteria > Pseudomonadota > Gammaproteobacteria > Steroidobacterales > Steroidobacteraceae > Steroidobacter. Next base: position 596,789 of record PKRE01000002.1, read on the forward strand.
AGTGGAACCATCGTGTGGATGAGGTGCTTGGAGATGACACCGGCGTGACAGGGTTGCGCATCGTGCCGGTCGACGGCGGGCCGAAGCGCGATCTCGATGTCACTGGCGTGTTCATCGCGATCGGTCATACGCCGAACACACAGCTCTTCGAAGGCCAGCTCGAGATGCGGGACGGTTACTTGATTGTCAAGTCGGGGCTGGACGGCAATGCGACGCAGACGAGCGTGCCGGGTGTGTTCGCTGCGGGCGATGTCGCGGATCGCGTCTACCGCCAGGCAATTACGTCGGCCGCCACCGGCTGCATGGCCGCGCTCGATGCGGACAAGTATCTCGACTTGCTCGATGCGCAGCGCTGAAGCCTTGAAAACTTGACGGCCGGCCGGCATGACCGTGTGCAACGTGCCCTCGCGCCGGCCGCAAGCGATTGCTCGCCGGCAGTCGGGAGTGCAACGGCCGTCGAGCACCGAGATGTCAGCGGCAACGTGACGCACCGTGCTTTGCCAAACCGTCAGGTCGATACACGAGATTTCCGCAGACGAGTGGAACACGCTCGCTCCCGGCGGAAACCCCACCGTTAAATACGAGTTTCTTGCAGCGCTCGAGCAAACGCGTTGCGTCGGCCAGCTCACGGGCTGGACGCCCACGCACGTGGTCGTCCGCGATGGGGTGACCGGCGCGCTCGAGGCGGCTGCACCGCTCTACGTCAAGATGCACTCATGGGGCGAGTTCGTCTTCGACTTCAGCTGGGCGCAGGCCTACGCGCGGGCTGGACTGCACTACTACCCTAAGCTCGTCTCGATGGTGCCGTTCACTCCGGTGCCGGGACCACGTCTGCTGGCTCGATCGAGCGCAGCGCGCGCGCGGCTTGTCGATACGATGCTCGCGACGCTCGCTGACACGGGTAGCTCGTCGCTGCACCTGTTGTTCGTCGAGGATGCCGATCGCGAATTCCTCGCCGAGCGTGGCTTTGCGTTGCGCAAGGACTGCCAGTTTCACTGGTACAACCGCAACTACTCAGATTTCGACGCCTTTCTGGCAACGTTCCGCTCTGAGAAGCGCAAGAAGGCGCTACGCGAGCGGCGCCGCATTGCCGAAGCCGGCATCACTCACCGCACGCTCGCCGGCGAGCAGATGGACGAGGACGAGTGGGAAATCGTCTTCAGCTTCTCGGAGCGGACGTTCGCCGTCCGCGGACATCAGCACTACCTGAACGTCGATTTCTTCCGAACGCTCAGCGCTGCCTGTCCCGGCACGGTCGTGGTCAAGCTCGCGGAGTTTCGCGGCCACCCTGTCGCAGCGGCGATCTTCTACGTCGGCGGCGACACGCTCTATGGGCGCTATTGGGGCGCCGCGGCGGACTTTCACAGCCTGCACTTTGAGACGTGCTATTACCAGGGTATCGAATACTGCATCGAACGCGGGCTTGCCCGTTTCGAGCCCGGCACCCAGGGAGAGCACAAGGTCCCGAGAGGGTTTGAGCCGACCCCCACCTGGTCGGCACATTGGATCGAAGATCCTCGTTTCAAACGGGCGATTCAGAGTTATCTTCGTCAGGAAGAGGAGGCGGTCGACAGGTACATGGAGGAAGCGCGTGCGCACGTACCTTTTCGCCGCGATGCAGCCACCTGACTGACGCGAGATTCGCTATGAAAGGCTCGATCGTTTGGTTGTCCGAACACGACTCGCCCCAAGCGTTCCCGCCCGTGGATCAAGCGCTGAGCGAACCGGACGGGCTGCTTGCGGCAGGCGGGGACCTCTCCCCTGCCCGGCTCCTCGAAGCGTACCGGCGCGGCATCTTCCCCTGGTACTCGCGTGGTCAGCCGATTCTGTGGTGGTGTCCCGATCCGCGCGCCGTACTGCTGCCGCACGAGATGAAGGTGTCGCGAAGCCTGGCCAAGTCGATTCGCAATCGCGGCTTCGAAACCCGTATCGATACGGCCTTTCGCGAAGTGCTGCGCTACTGCGGAAGCCCGGAGCTGCGCCCGGGCGGCACCTGGCTCTCGCCCGAGATGCGCGCGGCGTACATGCGGCTGCACAAGCTGGGGTATGCGCACAGCGTCGAAACCTGGCTCGGTGGCCGCCTGGTCGGTGGGCTCTATGGGATCGCGCTGGGCCGCGTCTTCTTCGGCGAGTCGATGTTCACTCTGGAGCGCGACGCGTCGAAAGTGGCGCTCAAGCGGCTGTGCGACGAGCTGATCGCGCGCGGCTTCGAGATCATCGACTGTCAGATGGCGACGTCCCACCTGATCAGCTTGGGCGCACGCCTTATTCCGCGCGGGCAGTTCATCGAGCTGCTGCAAACGCACATCGGCGACGATCTTGCCCCTCAGCCCTGGCATTGATCCCATGGCGCGACCGCTCGACCGTGACGCACCACCATCCTTGCCATCCCCTTGAAATCCCCACACGCGCCCTCATCGACCAGGCAACTCGCATAAAGGCTCGGATACAAACACCCCGGCGAGACGTTATAGAGCGCGCACGTGGGTCCAGGGACCTGCGTTGCAATAGAACAGGCCTTTATGCACAATTCGCGCGCCTTCCTGTCGCGACCGGGCAACTGATAGAGGGTGCATGCCGAAAGAAGAAGCAATTCAGATGGAAGGGCGTGTCATTGACACGCTTCCAAATACGACGTTTCGTGTGCAGCTCACGAACGGGCACACTGTGATCGCGCACATCTCGGGCAAGATGCGCAAGAACTACATCCGCATCCTGACCGGCGATCAGGTGACCGTTGAGCTGACACCATACGATCTGACGAAGGGACGGATCGTCTACCGCAGCCGCTAATACGCGTGGC
>PKRE01000003.1 GCA_017577615.1 Gammaproteobacteria bacterium
GTGGTGGTCGATCCAGTCGTGGATGCAAAAGAGATGATCCCACTCAATCTAGATAAGTTGTGCGCGGTTTTCCTTCCTAAGCATTGATCTTGTGCTGGGGTAACCCCCTCCCCAACCCTCCCCCGCAAAGCGGGGGAGGGAGCATGTGGCGCTCCTGCTGCGGAATTCCTATCGATCCCTCCGCCCGCGTGCGGAAGACCTATCGCTCCTCCCCGCATGCCGAAAACCTATCGCCCCCGCATGCCGAAAACCTATCGCCCCCACATGCCGAAAACCTATTGCTCCCTCCCCGCATGCCGAAAACCTATCGATCCCTCCCCCGCTTGCGGGGGAGGGACAGGGAGGGGGTGTGTTACCGCTGCATATCCGGTTGCACTTCGGGTCGCGCAGCGGCGAACTCTGGGATGGATTCGAGGTGACGGGAGATCGCTTCGATCGTGGGGAACGGCGTGAGATCCACGTCGAAACGCCGTGCGTTGAACATCTGCGGCACAAGACAGACGTCCGCCAATGACAGCGTATCGCCATAGCAATAGCGGCGATTGCTCGAATAGCGCCTCAGCTCCACCTCGAGCCCGCGGAAACCTTCGCTCACCCAGTGGCGATACCACGTGTTGACGGCTTCTTCGCTTTGGCCGAGCTCGTTGCGCAGGTAGTTGAGCACGCGCAGGTTGTTGATCGGATGTATGTCGCACGCGATGGCAAGCGCAAGCGAACGCACGCGCGCACGATCGAGCGGGTCCTCAGGTAACAAGCGCGGATTCGGATAGCGCTCGTCCAAGTACTCGATGATCGCGAGAGATTGCGACAACACGACGCCGTCGATCTCGAGCGCAGGCAACAAGCCTTGCGGATTGACGGCGAGATACTCCGGTGTGCGGTGCTCACCTTTCCCGAGTATTTTCGTGATCGGCTCGTACTTGAGCCCTTTCAGATTGAGCGCGATGCGCACACGATAAGACGCAGAGCTGCGAGAAAGCGTGTAGAGCTTGAGCATTATTCCCCCTAGCAAGGCTGTGGGCGGTAGGCTGTAGTCATGAATCAGCCCCCTCCTCCCGTGCCCCGTTCTTTAGCGGAAAGTCTTGGGCCAAAGGCTGTCTGACAGCGGCCGCGTCGCGCGAGACGCGGCTTCAGACGTCGGGCCTGACCCGACGTCTCTCTAGCCGGCCGTAGCGCCTGTTCGCTCCGCCAGCATCATCCACGTCTCGACAACCGTGTCCGGATTGAGCGAGATGCTTTCGATGCCTTGCTCGACGAGCCAGAGCGCAAGATCCGGATGATCCGACGGGCCTTGGCCGCAGATACCGATGTACTTGCCGCGCTTGCGACACGCGTCGATAGCCATCTTCATCAGTGCCTTGACGGCATCGTCGCGCTCGTCGAAGAGCTTGGCCACCATGCCGGAATCGCGGTCGAGACCCAGCGTGAGCTGCGTGAGATCGTTCGAGCCGATCGACATGCCGTCGAAGTGCTCGAGGTAGCGATCGGCGAGCAATGCATTGGTCGGCAGCTCGCACATCATGATGATCTTCAGATTGCGCTCGCCGCGCTTCAGACCGTTGGCAGCGAGCAACTCGACCACCTGCTCCGCTTCCTTGAGCGTGCGCACGAACGGAATCATCACCTGCACGTTCTCGAGGCCCATGTCCTCGCGCACGCGCTTGATGGCGCGACACTCGAGCTCGAAGCACGGACGGAAGGATTCGTCGATATAGCGCGAAGCGCCGCGGAAGCCGAGCATCGGATTTTCCTCGTGCGGCTCGTAGCGGCTGCCGCCGATCATGTTCGCGTACTCGTTCGACTTGAAATCCGACAGGCGCACGATCACCGGCTCCGGCGCGAATGCTGCTGCAATCGTCGCCACGCCTTCGCTCAGCTTCTCGACATAGAAGGAAACAGGATCCGAGTAGCCGCGCATCTGACGCTGGATTCGCTGCTGCAGCTCCGGCGGCAGGCTCTGGTACTCCAGTAATGCGCGCGGATGCACGCCGATCATGCGGGCGATGATGAACTCAAGTCGTGCGAGTCCCACGCCGCGGTTCGGGAGATGAGCGAAATCGAAGGCGCGGTCCGGGTTACCGACGTTCATCATGATCTTCGTCGGAATGGACGGCAACGCATCGAGCTCGATGCTCTTCTGCTCGAAAGGCAGAATCCCTTCGTAGATGAAACCCGTTTCGCCTTCGGCGCAGCTGACGGTGATCTCGCTGCCATCCTGAATCGCTTCGGTCGCATTGCCGCAGCCGACGACAGCCGGAATGCCGAGCTCGCGTGCGATGATCGCGGCATGACAGGTACGGCCGCCGCGATTGGTTACGATCGCAGCGGCACGCTTCATCACCGGCTCCCAATCCGGATCCGTCATGTCCGCCACCAGCACATCGCCGGGCTGGACGAGATTCATCTCCTTGACGCTCTTCACGACACGCGCGCGGCCTGCACCGACGCGTTGCCCGATTGCTCGTCCTTGTGCGAGCACTTTGGACTTGGACTTCAGTGAGAAGCGCTGAATGCTCCTGCCGCGGCGGCTTTGCACGGTTTCCGGTCGCGCCTGCAGGATGTAGATCTTGCCGGTCTCACCATCCTTGCCCCACTCGATGTCCATGGGGCAGCCATAATGGTCTTCGATGATGAGCGCTTGCTTGGCGAGCGTGATGATGTCTTCGTCCGTGATGGAGAACCGCGAACGCTCCTCGGGCGGCACGTCCACCGTACGCGTGCGCTCGCCGCTGCCGGGCTCGCCATAAACCATCTTGATCGCCTTGGCGCCAAGCGTGCGCCGCACGATCGGCAGTCGACCGGCGCGCAGCGCGGGCTTGTACACGTAGAACTCGTCCGGATTGACGGCGCCCTGCACGACCGTTTCGCCGAGACCGTACGAGGAAGTAATGAACACCACATCACGAAAGCCCGAATCCGTGTCGAGCGTGAACATGACGCCGCTCGCGCCGAGATCCGAGCGCACCATGTATTGGACGCCTGCCGACAACGCGACTTGCTCGTGCGCGAAGCCATGGTGCACGCGATAAGCAATAGCGCGATCGTTGAACAACGAAGCGAAGACTTCGTGAATGCACCTGAGCACGGCGTCGCGGCCGCGCACGTTGAGGAAGGTTTCCTGCTGCCCCGCAAACGAGGCCTCGGGCAGGTCCTCTGCGGTCGCCGACGATCTGATGGCCACGGCAATGTCGCGGCCCTGAGACATTCGCTCGTAGGATTCGATGATCTCCTGCTCCAGGCGGGGCGGAAACGGCGTCGCGATGATCCATTCGCGAATCTGTGCGCCCACGCGCGCAAGCTCGTCGACATCGTCGACGTTGAGCTTGGCGAGCTCGCGATTGATGCGCTCCGCCAAGCCGTTCTGCGCCAAGAACTCGCGATAGGCGTGGGCCGTGGTTGCAAAGCCGCCGGGAACGCTGATACCTAATCCCGACAGCTCCCTGATCATCTCGCCGAGAGACGCGTTCTTTCCTCCGACCGTTTCAACGTCTCCGCGGCCCAGTTTCTCAAACGGTACTGTAAAGGCTTTCAAGCTCGTCACTCGGATTTCGTGGTGGTGGGTGCACGGGCAGGAAAACGATTGCCCCTGCCGCAATCGTCTGACTCAGTTAGTATCCTCTTTTCCTCTTATCGGGCGCAATTCAGGCATCCCCGAAATCGCCCTGCGGCCCCACCGACAGCGCAAGACAATGCAGCATCGAACCATCTTCTTCGTTTCCGACCAGACAGGTGTCACGGCCGAGACGCTCGGACACAGCCTGCTGACACAGTTCGACGGTGTGGAGTTCAGGCAAGTGACGCTGCCGTTCATCTCCACCGCGCAGAAGGCCGAAGAAGCCGTGCGGCGAATCGACGCGACGTTCGAAAGCGAGGGCGTGCGCCCGATCATCTTCAGCACGCTCGTGCAGGAGGAGATGCGGGAGATCCTCAAGCGCGCCAAAGGCTTGTTCCTAGACTTCTTCGCCGTGTTCCTGGATCCGCTCGAGCAGGAGCTCGGCGTGAAACCGTCGCGGGCACCCGGCCGCGCGCACGGCATGATGGATCTCAACAGCTACACGCTGCGTATCGATGCCACGAATTTCGCGCTCGCGAACGACGATGGCGCGATCACGCGCGATTACGATCGAGCCGATCTCATCCTCATTGGCGTGTCGCGCTCTGGTAAGACGCCGACTTGCCTGTACATGGCGCTGCAGTACGCCGTGTTTGCGGCGAACTATCCTCTGACCGATGAGGACTTCGAGAGGAACGCGTTGCCGCCCGAGCTCTTGAAGCACAAGCACAAGCTTTACGGGCTGACGATCAACCCCGAGCGCCTACAGCAGATCCGCGCCGAGCGCCGTCCGAATTCACGCTACGCGGCGGCGGATCAGGTGGAGTTCGAAGTGCGCGCCGCGGAGGCCCTGTTTCGGCGCTATAGCGTGCCGTACATCGACACGACCTCGCGCTCGATCGAGGAAATCGCGAGCCAGATCCTGGATGAGACAGGCGTGGAGAGAAGGCTAAGGCCGTAATACTTGGGCTGTGGGCGGTAGGGAGCGTCTCCGTCCCTTCTTCCGCCGTTGCGATCCCTTCCGGCGAAGCGAGAATTGAAAAAGGCGAATGCGCCTCTCCACGACTTGAAGTTGAGATCAGCAAGCCCATGTAGTCAGAGTCTTTTCTCTCGCTCCGCTGATTTTTTCAGCAGGCGGACGGCCGCCGAGGCCTCGTAGTGAATGGAGTTGCCCTGGGACGATGACGAACGCGTGGTCGGTGTTGGCTTTCGTAGGGCTGGTGGTTGCGTGGCTGGCAATCAGATACGTCTTGTTCGTGCTTCGCATGCGCCGCCAACGGGACGTCCTCCAGCGTGGTCTTTCCTGCAAAGGGCGCGTCGTCGGGATCCAGTATCCATTCATTCTGGACCCGTACACGCGACTCTATTTCGAGTTCGTGCCCGAAGGCTACAAGCGACCGCTACGCGCCTGCCACATCGATCCACGCCCGCCGGAGCAACTCCGTCGCTCATTGCCGGCAGCCGGCATGACGGTCACGGTCCGGTACCTGCCTGATCGTCCGAAGGAAGCGGTCATACCGACGTTGATGATGGGCTGCAGTGTGTAGCACGTAGGCTGCAGCCGGCCAGCTTGCGCGCTTCTGTCGCGAAAGTAGCTCCTCGGCCAGGTCAGTGAAGGGCTTGTCGGGGATAAGAAGAAACCACTCCGCTACGTACAACCCTAGACCCCAAGCCCCGGGGCCCCGCGCCTACGTCTCAGCTCGCGCGCGATCGCGGGCGATGTCCAGATCACATGTATCGATACACCCGGGTGCGAGCTCGCTCAGGCGGCGCTCGATCTCTGCATCAGGGTCGAACGGCTGATCCGCTCTGAGCCTTCCTTCGCTGCCGCGTCCGCTTGGGACTGATGTTGCTCTTCTCTCCGTCGCGGGGCTTGCGGGACGGTCTGAGAAGGTCTGACGACGACGCTTCAGCAGTCGCTTCATAGCTGATCGCGCACAGAACCGCGGCTGACGAGCTTGTTGAACCTGCTGTCCTCCTGGTAGAGCAGCGCCAGCTCGTTGGCATCGAATGCCTCGAAGAATTGCTCCCACGAGATGCGCTCGAGCGAGTCGCGACCCGAGAATCCGGGGAAATCGATGCGCAGGATGCCTGGGTCGTCGGCGGAGCCTGTCTCCTTCACATGAGCGGGACAACCGCCCTGCTTCTCGACCCAAGCGCGGATCTCATCGTGATCGATGGTTGCTTTCGCGGTTGCCATGGCGCTCTCCGGTGGACGGGGTCACACATAGACAACGCACGATTCGCACAGCGGATCCACGATTTCTGACAGAGGCGAATACTGGTCGATCCGTATGCGGAGTGCCCCTGGTGCGTGGCATCATTCCGACGGGCCACCCTTGAACGGAGGACGCCATGAGCCGCTCGCGCCTGACTCGCTCGTTTCTGTTGACAGCTATTGTCGCATGCACGATTGCTGCGTGTGGTCGCGAATCGGGCGAACAAAGAAAGGGGCCTTACAGCGAGCTCGAACGCGCCGACTTCAATCGGCGCGCGGCGGAGCTGTTCCTGCCGCTCTTCTGGCGCGAGGATGCCGACGGCGACGGCAGCATCGATCCAGACGAAATCGAGATCCTGCACGGCTACGGACGCAACGAGCGGTCCGTCTGGTTCGACCAGTCGGGACGCTTCACGACTGAGTTCCGCGACGCATACAACGCGATGCTCAGGCCTGCAGCGATGCCGTCCGATCCCGCGGAGCAGAAGCGACGTCAGCTCGTCTTGGAAGAGCTGGCACAAGGGCGACCCACGCTCGTCCTGACCGACCTGACACAGGTCTCCGACGGCGAGAAGACTTTCGTACGTCACATGCTGGCTGCAGCCGAGCTCATCGAACGGCTGTATGCGCGACAGCGCGGCGTGTTCGGGATGCAGGCCGACATTCCCATGGACGACCCAGCGAGCCAGATGCTCTTCTATCGCAATCAGTCGCCATTCTGTGAGGCACCGAAAACTCAGGACGTCCCGGAATGCAGCGCGCTGCCCAAGAAGCCGGAGCGCATCTTCGGCCTGTATCCAGAGGAGATACAAAAAGACCCCGAGTTCTGCAGCATGCTTCAGAAGCAGCCGAATGCGGCTGAGCTCATGGGGCATTTCAGTGTCGTCGTTGCCGACGAGAATCGCGCGGGACGTTTTCGAGCGGTTCCGTACACGGAAGTCTATCGACAAGAGATGGAGGCGATCGCGCGTGAGCTCGAGCTCGCCGCCAAGGCCCTCGGCGAGAATGAGGCCGCGCTCAAGAATTACCTGACCGCCGCAGCTGGCTCGTTCCGCTCCAACGACTGGCAACCTGCGGACGAAGCCTGGGTGGCGATGAATGCGCGCAACAGCAAGTGGTACCTGCGCATCGCGCCGGATGAGGTCTACTACGAACCGTGCGCTTGGAAAGCGGGCTTCGCGCTGCAGCTTGCGCGCATCAATCCTGAATCGATCCAGTGGCAGGAGAAGCTCGATCCGCTCAAGGGCGAGATGGAGAATCGCCTCGCCGAGATGGCCGGCGCGCCCTACAAGGCTCGCGACGTGCAGTTCCAGATTCCGGACTTCATCGATGTCGTGCTGAATGCCGGCGATGCACGCGCGCCGCACGGTGCCATCATCGGACAATCGTTGCCCAACTGGGGACCGGTCGCAGAGAAAGGCGGCCGCACGACTGCGATGACGAACCTTTATACCGACGTCGACAGTCGGCAGACACAGGCCGAGCTCATGTCATCGATGTTCTGCGAGAAGACGAACGCGCTGGCGACGACCTCGGCGCATGAAGGGCTCGTGAGCACCGTGCTGCACGAGGTCGCGCACAATCTCGGCCCTTCGCACGAGTACAAAGTGAGAGGCAGACTGGACGATGTGATCTTCGGCGGTCCGCTTGCCGCAACACTCGAAGAGCTCAAAGCTCAAACCTCGGCGATGTACTTGACCAATTGGCTCGCCGGCAAGGGAATCTTCAGCGAGGACGAGGTGCGCAAGATCCAGGTGCGCAATATCGCGTGGGCGTTCGGTCACATCTCGCGTGGCATGTATTCCGCATCGGGCGCGCCGAACAATTACAGTCATCTCGCGGCGATACAGGTGGGCTCGCTCTTGAAGGCAGGCGCGCTCACTTGGCATCCGGATCAGCTCGCCGCCAATGGCACTGACCAAGGATGCATCGAGATCGACTTCGACGCGCTCCCCGGCGCGATCGAGTCCCTCGAGACGACCGTGCTTCAGATCAAGGCGAAGGGTGATCGCAAGCTCGCCGAGCAACTCAAGGCCGAGTTTGTCGATGCGAAGGACGATGACTTCGCTAAGCTCAAGGAGACCATCGCCGAGCGCTGGCTGCGCGCGCCGCGGGCGACGTTTGTCTATGCCATCAGGTTGTGAGAGCTAACCTGAACCTGGAGGGTGGCCTCCCCCGCTTTCGCGGGGGAGGCAGCGCCTACGCCTTAATGATGCTGCTGCCGAGCAGACGGCCGAACGTCAGCGCCGGCGTCACCATCATCCCGCCGCAGAATGCCTGTCCCTGTGTCGCGCCCGCACCGAGGATCTCGCCGGCCGCGTAGAGGTTCGCGATCACCGAGCCATCCTTGCGCACGACCTGCAGCTTGTTGTTGACGGCAATGCCGGCCGTGCTCGTGACCGACGTGCCCTGGTGGCGAATTGCGTAGAAGGGAGGCTTCTCGATCTTCGCCGGCAGGTGCTGCCGACCGAAGAAATCGTTTCCGGTGGTCACGCCATAGTTGTACGCCTCGATCGTAGCAAGCAATTGCCGCTCGGGGAGCCCTGCCGCCTTGGCCAACCCTTCGATCGTGTCCGATTGATAGAAATTCGGCCGGCGTGCCTTGAAGGCTTCGGCGATGGCCTCGCGTGTCCAGTTCTCCAGGATCGGCGGTGCCTTCTCCAGGATGTTCTGATCGAACACCACCCAATGACGAAAGTGCGGCTGGAAGCGCAACGCCTGCTCGCGCGCATCGACGCTCGGCACGTCCTCGCGAACGAAGCGCTCGCCGCGCGAGTTGACGTAAATCTCCCACGGCTGACGTAGATGCGGATGGAACAACGTCGTTGCCAGCCGCGTCGAGGGCACATCATACGACGAGAGAAGAGTGCCGAAATTGGTGAGATACTTCTCGGCATAGCGCATGTAACCGCCGACGGATTGCGCGAGCAGATGCCCCTCCCCCTGCGCGTAGGGGTAAGACATATTGAGATACTTCGGCAGGCCGCTGTACTGCTCGAACATTTTCGGGTTGGAGGCATAGCCGCCGGTGGCAAGCAGCACGTTCTTGCCGTGCAGATTGACGCGCTTGCCGCCCGAATCCTCGGCCGTCACGGCGGCGATCAACCCGTTCTTGCCCATCTGCAGCGCGACCGCTCGATGCTCGAGCAGCAGGTCCACCTTGCCCTCGTTCACTGCCTGCATGAACTGCGGCCGCATCGCCTCGAAAATGGCGACGCCGCGCAGCGCGCTCCAGTAGTAGCGGCGTTTGGTGTATGGCTCGTGCAGGATGCCTTTGACCGGATAACCGGGCAGCACCTTGTAGCCGTTGTCGACCAACCAATCGAACGTGGCCGCAGCGTTGTTCACCGCAAGGCGGACGATCTCCTGATCGATTGTGCCGCGGCTGATGCGCATCAGATCTTGAAAGTGCTCTTCCGGCGTATCGTCTATGCCCAGCTGCTTCTGCAGCTTGGTACCTGCAGCCGACATCTGGCCGCTCGACAGCATCAGCGTGCCGCCGATCTGCGGCGCAGCATCGATCACCAAGACGCTCAGTCCACGACGAGCGCCGAAGATCGCGGCCGGCATGCCCGCCGTGCCACCGCCTATGATGATCAGGTCGTAACGCCGTTCTCTCGCCACGGCCACCGGGGTGCCGATCGCGGTCATTGCCGCTGCCGCACCGAGTGCTTGAATGAAACGTCGCTTCGAGAGGTCCATTTCAGTCACTCTTCAGTTGCGGGAGCGTTACTGCACCGGTTTGTCCAGCCAGGCACGCAACTCTTTGGCATACAACGGCCAACCGAGATCGAACACGCGCGACGCCTCGACGATCTCGGGGATCTCTCGGTAGTCTGCATGCGGCAACAGCTCACGATGAGCATTGCGCGTTTCCTCCAAGTCCATCTCGTGCGGCTCGAGAATGAAGATCGGTTGCGTGATCTGTGCAAAGCGCTCTTCTACTGGATACGTCCACACCGCTTTGTACGCATACCACCAATAGCCCGTCGAGTGCAGATCTTCGACAAAGGCCTTCGCTGCCTGTTCCAGGCTCACGCCCTGCAAGCGATTCTGCACGATGCTTTGCCAGCGGCTCAGCGTACGGCTGCCGTCTTCCGGTAATGCAAATCCTTGCGGCAACGCTGCCAGGCGCTCCTGGCGCACTTCTTTCGGCCGATAGGGAATGCCGCTCATCACCACTCGACGCACGAGGTCGGGTCGCTGCACGGCCAGCTCCGATGCGATGAAGACGCCGGTGTGGAAACCAAAGACGTCGACTTGTCCCTTCTTCTTGCGACCCTTGCCGTAGCCCAGCGCATCGAGCGCATCCGCCATGGCGCCGGCAAGGTCATCCATCGTGGGGGGAGCCGGCGGCCGGTCCGATTCTCCGTAGCCGGGCGTGTCGATCGCGATCGCGACACGATCCTTGCCCATCTCCTTCAACAAGAGCTCATACTCGTACGCCGACTTGGGGTTCTGGTGAAAGAAGACGATCGGGGTAAGCTTCGACTTCCCTGAGGCCGGTTGTGCGATGTGATAGTGCATCTGACCGAAGCGGCCATCCACATAGCCACGCTTGTAGCTGACTGCCTCGTCATGAGCCTGTGCCGCAAACGAGCACAAAGCGATGACGCTCAACAACAGCCCCGAAAGAAACGCACGCCCCACCATTGACATATCCACCGCGCACGCCGCGACGCGAGCGTCTCTCAGTCTCTTCATCGTCGGTACACCTCATTAGGCGCGCCGCGCCCGTCCCGGACGGACGCGGCGCGCACCTCGTCAGAAGCGGTAAGACGCCGAGATGCCGATCTGCCGCTTGTACGCGAGCGGGATGAGGAAGCCGCGCTCCGATACAGTCGTGCCGGGCACGTTGTTCTGCGCTGGATTCTCGTTGACGTACTGCGGCACGTTCAGGTTGAGCTGATCGACATAGCGCGCGACCGAAGACGGCGTGCGGTCGTCGGTCAGGTTCTTCACGAACAGCTGCACATCGAGGCGATCGAACTCGAACCCGATGGCCATGTTGGCGACGATCGCCTCACCCGTGTGCGCGAGCTGGTAAACCTGCGCGTACTTGCGATCCGTGTACGAAACGTCCGCACGCACGTAGCCGCTGTGGATGCCGACGGGGAAGCTGTACTTGCCGTACACGCTTGCCTGCTGCTCCGGCACCGCTGGCAGCTTCTTGCCCTTGAGCGAGGGGTTACCGAACAGCTCGTTCGCCTCGCCGTCGTTGAACTCCTTGAACTTCGCGTCCGTGTAGGCGTAGGTCAGGCCGGCGGTCAGCGCGTCGGTCAGGCGTGCCTCGACTTCCAGCTCGAGACCTTTGATCTCGGTCTTACCCGCATTGATGATGTAGCTCTGCGAGCCGCCGATCGGCTCGGGGAAGAAGTACGTCGACGTGAGCTGCTGATCGTCCCAGTCGATGTAGTACAGCGCCAGGTTCGTCGAGAGCATGCCATCGAACAGAATGTTCTTCGTGCCGACCTCGTAGCTCCACGCCTGCTCCTCGTCGGCGAACTGAATCTCCGGCGGGAAGCGTGGATCCGCGTTGATCACGCCGGGCTTGTTACCCTTCGCGACGTTCACGTACACCATGTTGTCCGGCGTGAACTTGTAGGTCGTGGTGAAACGCGGTGTGACCGAATAGAAGTTGCGGCCGATCGTGCCCTGAACCGGCTTGGTGTTGCTAATCTCCTCTTCCGAGTAACGCAGCTCAGCGGTGACTTCCCACTGATCCGTGAGATCGTACGCGGCCGACGCAAAGATTGCGTTGTTGCGAACCTTCGTAAGACCACGATCGATCGGCGGCGCCGTCTCCCAGAAGTGCTCCTCGAGGTAGGTACGATCGCTCGAGTAGTGGTACGCGCCGATCATGTAACGGAAGCGCTCGGCCGGATCAGACGACAGACGCAGCTCCGTCGACCACTCGTCGCGATCGGTGATCTCGTAGCGCATGACGTTGCCGTTGCGCACCGGATCGGACGGCAGGCGCGTGTATCCGGGCGCGCCCGGCACGGTGATCGGCGCAATCGCCGTCGCACCCTGATAGCTCGAGTCGTAGCCGAAGTACTGCTCCGTGAAGAACGCACCGGTGTTCGACACCAGCGTGAAGCCGTTCGGCAGATCCCATGTGAGCTGCAGATTCAGTCGTGTGGAGTCGCGCTCGAGGCCGTCCTTGCCTTCCAGACCTTCGATGTCCAACGTGGCCGAGTTGAATTTCTTCACCGCCCCACAGTAGTACTGACGCGGGGCGTCGAGGTGGCAGTTGTTGTAGAAGCGGCTCTGCAACGTCTGCGCCGGATGCCCGTCGCGATCGCGCGAGTAACCGCCACTCAATATTGCAGTGAAGTAGTCCGTCGGACGGTATTCGATTGAGGCGTTGAAGTTCGTCGACTCTTCGTCGCCGATCTTCCGGCCATCGAGCGTGTTGCGATACATGCCGCCGAACGTGTAGTAGCGCGCATGCACCATGTAGAACAGCTTGTCGTCCACGATCGGGCCGCGCGACAGGAAGTTCGCCTCGTAGTCGTCGTACTCCGCCGCACGGACGCTCACTTTGTTCTCGGGTTCGTTCGTGCCTTTCTTCGTGATGAAGTTGATCGCGCCCGAGAACGTCGCACGACCGAACAACGCGGCCTGCGGACCCTTGATCACCTCTATCCGTTCCACCAGGTCCATGGGGAAGGAAAGGATGTTGTCGGAGAACAGGATGCCATCGACGAACATCGAGGCGTTGCCCTCCCCGAGCACGCTCGACATACCGCGGATCACGGGGCGGTTCACGCCGCCCTGGATACCGTAGCGGTTGTTACGCTCGAAAGAGAAGCCCGGCGTGAAGCGCGTCACGTCAAACAGGTCGTTCGAGCCGCGCTCCGCCAATTGATCACCGCTGAATGCAGCAATCGCGATCGGCACGTCCTGCAGACGCTCGTCGCGCTTACGCGCAGTGACCACGATTTCTTCGAGGTCAGCAAAAGCCGGCATGCTGGTCCCCAGGAAGGCAAGGCTGGTCAGACTGAGCAATGCCGTACGGCGAGATGAATTTCCGATCGACACGTCTAACTCCCGAAAACTTATTACTGATTCGTTTTGGCGGCCAACAACCTGAGCTGTGTTGTCAACAGCATCCGCTCAAAGAAGTCGGTCGCTTCCGCTGCAGCGCTTGCCAGCAATTGCTGAAGCTCTGCTGCAGTCACCCCTGTTTGGCATCCACTGAACTTCCCGTTCAGGTAATGATCGGCGTACTGCACTCGGGCGTGCCTGCGGCCCGCCTTTGCAGCCATCAACCAATACTTCTCCGCAACACACACATCGTGCGGCACCCCTGCGCGCTTGCGATCGACGAAGAGGCCATACACGAACTGCGCTTGGCGGTAGCCGGCATCGGCTGCTTTCTTCATTTCGACCACAGCCGTGTTCCAGTCACCGCTATAAGCCGAGACACGCGCGTACTGATAACGAATGCGGGGATTGTCGGGCTGACGCTCGAGCTCGCGCTTGCAAGCTGCAACTGCCTTTTGCAAGTCGACCTTGTGCGACGGAACCCCGGTCGTGACGCGATCGGGATCCTCAGGATGTGAGGCCAGCCGATCGCACTCCGTGACTGTCTTGCTGCTCGGCGTCGCCGCGAGCGCGACACCAGAGAGCAACGAGAACACCGCAGCTACAACGATTCGTGTGGTTCTCATGTGAGCCTCGAAGAGAAAGTCACCCCCCCCGCACCTCACCAGCGCTTTGCGCATGAAGGCACTTCACCGCGTGCGAACTCCAGCTCGGGCGGAATGATGGGGTCGTACTCGGGCCACCAACGGAACGGTTTCGCCGGATCGACGTACTCCGTTGCCAAGTTGCCGCCCTTGGTGCGGAAGAAATAAAGGTTGCCGGTGAGCGTGCCGTATGGCCCATGTCGCTTCTGCGGTGGGCGCCAGAAGTAAGCGCCCGGCCGCATGATGCCGCGATCGCCATGCACCTCGCCGGCGAGCAAGTACATTTCCTCGACGGTGACGTGCACTTCAGAGCGCACCGCCCAGCGCAGCGGCAATGTCCCGAGCAGCCACGTTGCATCCTGCGTGATCGGATCCAGGTACAACATCTTGCGCCCGGCACCAGGCGGAAACTCCGGATGAAAGTTACCCGTGTACGGCACTTGAAGCGCGTCCTTGTGCAGCACGAGACGACGCTCGTCATACGCAGACGGCGCTGCGTTCTGCGGAGCACCCGAGAAGAACTCGAGCAACACCGCACCGGCGCGCGAAGACCAAGCACCGGTTTGATATCCAGCCGGAATGTGCGCGTATGCGAACTCGCCGTAATGCTGCTCACCGATCGTCAACGAGCCATCGATCACGAGAAACTCGTCGTCGACGTTGAGCGCTCCGCCCGGAATGGAGAATCCGGGCGGATACTTCACGAGCAGACTGCATGCACCGTCATCGGGGTCTTCGGACAGCACTTTGACTTCGACGCCTGGACGCACCGCCTGCAAGCGGTCGCTGCGCCAGGGCAGAAGCTGTGACTGCACGAATTCGATATGAGGCCGCGCCATCAGGCAGTCCCACCCTGTGCGGGAGCCAAGCCTTCGTGACGCAGCGGACCGCGTGCATCGCTGAGCTCTGTGATGACACGCAGCAGCTTCGCCATCGCCCGATCGAGCTCCTCAGAGCTGCGTGCGTTCAGCTCGGGATCGCCCGCGAGCGCGCCGATGGCATCGCTCTTCAGCACGCCAGCGCGCTCGAGTGCCAGCTCCAGCGCGATGCGCTGCGCACGCTCGACCTGAAGCTGCGAAGCCAATTCGAAAATGAGACCGACGATGCGTTCGGAGTCGAGATTGACCGGTCTGTACAACATTATGCTTTCTCCGCTTCGAGAACCGCCCAGGGGAAGTGCCACTCGTCACGCTTCGGCCATTCGAGCGTCGGCAAGCGTCCTTGGCTGCGCTCATCGAACGCGGTCCAACGCACGTTCTTGAAGCCGGCCTGCTCCGCCATTGCGACGAGATTCGAGCCGATTGCCATGGGCAGAAACGGTTCGTTGTTGCGCGTGCCGTGCTCCACCATCGCGAGATCGCGGAAGGCATCCCCGGTACGCTGAAAATCGAGGAAGCGCAGCAAGCCGCCCTTCGACAGCACGCGCGCGGCTTCCTTGAAGATGTCGGGCAGCACATCCGGTGGCACTTCGTGCACGAACATCGTCGACGTCACGAGATCAACCGAGCCCGACTCCAGACCGGTATCGGTCGCATTGGCCTGGCGAAACTCGACGGCAAGGCCGCGCTCGCTCGCCCGCGCAGCGGCGAGCTGCACGCAAGGCCCAGCGAGATCGACGCCGATCACCTCCGCATTCGGGAAGTACTCCTTCATCGGCCAAGTCGACTTACCGAACCCGCAGCCCATATCGAGGATGCGACGGTACTCGCGCTTCGGAATGGCGGTCTCGATGAAGAGGCGATGGAACTTGTAGTCATTGTTCTCGCCCAGCATCACGAGCTTCGCACCAAGCTCATAGGTGAGCGCCGATTCGTCGTGACGCCAGACGCCGCCCGGCTGCACGTGAATATCCCAGTCGGTATACCAAGCGGGGATCTTCAGATTCGGATCCAGGCGCACCGTGGCGGGACCCTTGTTCTCCGGAATCTTCTGACCGCGCACGGCATCGGCGGTGGCACGCCACAGCATCTTCTGCGAACCGCGCTCCATCCACGCAAACCACGGGTAGGTGGGCAACGCATGCACTTCATCCGCTACGGTGGCGGCATCGGTCGCGTAAGCCGCTGGCATCGCCGCATCGAACTCGCGACGCACGTGCGGATAGATCGTGTCAGTCCAACGACGACGGAGCTTCAACGCGAAATCGAGCGCGGCGTCCGTCGCGATTTTTTCTCTAGGTGTCGGTGCAGTCATTTAACTCTCCACGAACTCCACGAGCTCACCGGCCGCACCTTTGACGAGGCGGTCGGGAATTGCTCCGGACACTTCGAAAGTCACGACAGCCATCCCTGACGGCAGCGAGTTCGGGGGCACGAAACGCGGCCCGGTCGTTGCGGGATACTGGTCCAGCTCGATAAGCGACCCGCTGCCGATCTTCACCAATCCATGGGCATGCAACGTATCGAGCGGCAGTCCATTCGCGATCGAGATGACGCGCACCGGCGTGGATACCGGCGGATCGATCTCGTTATCGAATTGCTCGTAGGTACGAAACAACGCGGACACATCCGGTCCGCCCGCAACGACGATGAAGACCCGGCCGACATACGACTGCGCCTGCGCAAGGTCGAGGCCGCTGCCATCGCCAACCTGGGTGAAATAGAGACATTCGTTCGCAGGTCCGATGACCTGCATGGCACGGATCATCGGAAAGCGCGTGAGCGAGGTGGGCTCACCGATGATGCGAAACGGAGAAGCGCGCAGCTCTGCGGCCAGCGCATCGACGTCCTGCACGACGATCTCGCTGACGTTCCAGCCGTGCGAGGTGAGCGCCGTCCAACGTGCGGCCGGCTCGGCGATGAAGCGCATCGCCACGACCTCGCCGCTTGCCGGCACGAGCGTGATGTACGGGCGACCAGCGATCGCCGGCGCGTTCCAGCGCGTCGCATCGTCGGCGCTCACGGTGCCTCGTTCACACACGCGATAGCGCAGCCAACGCGTATACGCTTCTTCGATGACCTTGATATCGGGAACGGTGTAGGTGACTTCGCGAATCGAGCGAAGCCGCGGCTTTGCCGTTGCCTCAACCATGCGCGCCACCTCGAGCTTCGCCTGGCGTCATCAGCTCCTCCACTTCATCGACGCAACGTCGGTAGTGACGCATGCCAAGCGCAACCAAGACGAGTGCGATGCCTCCCGCCGTCACGGCTTCAATCGTCATCGCGTACCGAAGCTTTCCTGGATCACCGAGAAGGTCCGTGAGCAAGCCGACCGGCGGTGGTCCGATGAGCTGTCCGAACACACCAATGAACAAGTAGTAGATCGACGTTGCCTGCGACTTGATCTGACCCGGTGCGATCAAAGTGAGCGTTGCAGGACCTGCAGCGGCCGCCATCGCTTGTCCCGTGAATGCAAAGAACTGCATGAACACGGCCAGCTCAGGCGTCGGCATCAGCGGATAGAGCGCAAAGCCTGGCATCGCGATCGCAATGCCGGTCCACAATGCACGCAAGGTCGCGTCCTTGCGTCGCGCAGCGATCCAGCGATTGGTGAGCCAGATACCCAGCACAGTCCCGAGCGGACCGCCGATGAAGAACAGAATGCCGGTCGTCACGCCGACCTCGCTGATCTCCCAGCCCCACGTGCGCCCGAACAGCGCTACGTTCCAGAACGTGAGAGAGCCCATCGTCACGACAGCGGCGGAGCCGATGAAGAGCGTGCCGAAGGCACGCCAACGCTGCAGAATGAAGCGCATCGCATCGCCGAGCGACGCTTTGCCTTGCTCGGTCGTGCTGAGCCCGCGCAAGACCTGATCCTGCCGCTGCGGCTCGCGGATGGTGAACATCAGACCGGCAAGGATGAAGCCTGGCAGACCCACGAACAGAAAGCTCATCTGCCAAGCGGCAAGATCGCCGAAGCCCGGCACATGAAGCGGCGGCAAGGTGCCGATGTACTGCACCAGCGGCCCAATGAAGAGATATGCGCTGCCCGCGCCGATGAAGGTGCCGGCCATGAAGACACTGAGCGCCCGGGCGCGACGCGCACGCGGGAAGTAATCGCTGATCAGTGAAACGGCACAGGGATTGACGGCCGCCTCGCCGAGACCAACGCCCATGCGCGTGCCGAACAGCGGTAGAAAGCTTTTCGCGAATCCGGCGAGTACCGTCATCGAGCACCACAGCGTAATGCCGATTGACAAGATCGCCCTGCGACTGTAGCGATCGGCGAGCCAGCCGATCGGGACACCGACGAACACATAGAAGAGACCGAACGCCGGTCCCATCAACAAACCGACCTGGAAGTCGGTAAGCTGCAGATCCTCCTTGATCCACTGGATCAAGAGGCCCGGCAGAAACCGGTCGATGTACGACACCATCTGTGTCGCGAGCAGCAGGATGACGACGTACCAGGCGTAGCGTCTGGCTTTGATCGTCGTGTCCCCCCACCCGTGCGGGTCGATCTTGGCGTGCGTCAAGGTCTTCACACTGGGCCCCTGATTGGTGACATAAAGATGGTTTCGATTGCGCACCGAAGCAAACGATATGATTTCGCGAGCAATGTGATTTTTTTTCACATTGCATTCGAGGACCGATCCGTAGCAGCTACGGGCAGGTACGTAATGACGTGTTGAGCGTCCTTGGTTGATCTGACATTGGCTCGGGCCGTTGCTAGCTGCAGAATCACACTATGTCCCGTCTACCTTCGATCCAGACACTGCGTGCGTTCGAAGCGGCCGCGCGCCACGAGAGCTACTCGGCGGCGGCCGCCGAGCTGGGCTTGACGCACGGAGCGATCAGTCACCGCATTCGCGAGCTCGAAGCGAACCTCGGTGTCACTCTGTTTCGTCGTGTCGGCACCAAAATGGTGCCGACACGTCCTGCAGTGACGTTGCTCGCTCAAGTGCGCGAGGCATTGAACCTGCTGCGGCGTGCGTTACCGAGCCCGGTGCGCAAGCAGACCGGCCGGTTGGTCATCAGCATTCACCCATCACTCGCAACGCATTGGCTCGTGCGTCGCGTGGGTAGCTTTCTGCGCACCGTTCCCGGCATCTCGATGGAAATTCGCTCCACAGCGGATCTCGGTGAGTTCCTCGGGCAGGGCGTGGACCTCGCCATTCGTTACGGCGCAGGCAACTGGCCGAACACGGGTGCTGAGCGCATCTCGGGCGAAGTGCTCTTTCCCGTGTGCACTCCGGAGTATCGCGACGCGCATCGCATACGCACACCATCAGACCTGCGCCGCTGCACGTTGTTGCGACATGCGTGGCAGCCGTGGCTGCCGTGGCTCAAAGCTGCGAACCTCAAGATGGGCGAGCCGACGACCGGTTTGATGCTGTCGGACACTGGGATTCTGATCGAAGCTGCCGCCGCAGGAGAAGGCGTTGCGCTCGTGCGCAGCCTGTTCGTGCTCGACGATCTGAAAAGCGGTCGGCTCGTGCGCTTGTTCGATATCGCGGTCGAAGACTCTTACGCCTATTACGCGACCTGGCACCTTGGCACGCCACGCAGTCCTCTTGCCGAAGAGTTCCTTTCGTGGCTGCGCTCCGAGCTCGTCACCGCCCCTATCGTCAACTCAACCGCTCATCCGGAAGCACATGCAGGACCGGCGCCGCGTCGACGCAAGTCGTCGTCACGACGCACTTCCGGTGCTGGCTCGCGGCGCTGAGCGCTACGCGCGCCATCCGCAGCCTGCGCCTACGCCTACAGTCCCTTATCAACGAGCTCCTTGAGCTCGTACAGCTTCTGCAATGCTTCGCGCGGGCTCAGCGAGTCAGGATCGATCCGCTGGAGCGCGATCACCGCGGGATGTGGCTTTTCGGGTGGAAACTCCAGGGCGAGCTCTTGCTGAGCGCGCGGCGCGTGCATCTCGCGCGAGCGTCGCTCGAGCTGCTGCAGGTAGCGTCGTGCCGCCGCAATGACCTTCGTAGGCACGCCGGCAAGCGCAGCAACCTGTAGCCCGTAGCTCTGGTTGGCAGGACCGTCCTTGACGGTGTGTAGAAAGATCAACTTGTCGCCGTGCTCGGTGGCATCGAGGTGCACGTTGGCACAGCCTTCGAGCTCTTCGGCCAAAGAGGTGAGCTCGAAATAGTGCGTGGCGAACAACGTGAAAGCGCGCAGATGTTTGGCGATATGCGTCGCGCATGCCCACGCAAGCGACAGTCCGTCGTACGTGCTCGTGCCACGGCCGATCTCGTCCATGAGAACGAGGCTCTGCTCAGTCGCGTTGTTGAGAATATTTGCGGCTTCGGTCATCTCGAGCATGAACGTCGAGCGGCCGCCCGCCAGATCGTCCGATGCGCCGATGCGAGTGAAGACGCGATCGATCGGACCGATGCGCGCGCTCTTCGCCGGCACATAGCTACCCATGCGCGCCAGAATCACGATCAGTGCCGTCTGGCGCATAAACGTCGACTTGCCGCCCATGTTCGGACCCGTGATCACCAGCATGCGGCGCGTGTCGTCCAGCCGCAGGCTGTTCGGCACGAACGGCATATCGATGAACCGCTCGACGACGGGATGACGGCCTTCCTCGATGATCACGACCGGCTCGTCAGTGAGCGTGGGCGGAGCATAGCGGAGAGTCACAGCCCGTTCCGCCAAGTTGCTGAGGACGTCCAAGGTCGCAATCGCGGCAGCGCTCGCTTGCAGCGCCGCGAGATGCTCGATGAGGCGGTCGAGCAACTCATCGTAGAGTTGCTTCTCGCGTGCAAGCGCACGTTCGCGCGCGCGCAGCACCTTGTCTTCGAACTCCTTGAGCTCCGGCGTGATGTAGCGCTCGGCGTTCTTGACCGTCTGGCGACGGTGATAGTCGGCCGGCACGCGGTCCGACAGGCTGCGGTTGACCTCGATGTAGTACCCCTGCACGCGGTTGTAACCCAAGCGTAAGTTGGGAATACCGGTGCGCTCGCGCTCGCGCGCTTCCAGCGCGATCAAGTATTGGTCGCTGTGCTCGCTGATCTGTCTGAGCTCGTCGAGCTCGGCATCGTAGCCAGCCGCAATCACGCCACCGTCACGCAAGATCGGTGGCGGCGACTCGACAATCGCTCGACAGAGCAGATCATGCAGCTCGGGATAGGTGCCGATCTCGCTGGCGAGCTCGCGCAACAGCGGCGAGTCCTCGTTCGCGAGCAGGCGTTGAATTTCCGGCAAGCGTCCGAGTGCCTCGCGCAGCTGCGCCAGGTCGCGCGGTCGTGCGCTCTTGAGCGCCACGCGACCGAGCGCGCGCTCGATGTCGCCAACGTGGCGAAGCACATCGTGGATCGGCGCGTAGAGATCGTGATCGATCAGCGCTGTGATGGCAGCCAAACGCAGCTCGATCGTGCGGCGGTCGCGCAGTGGTCGATGCAGCCAGCGCCGCAGCTCGCGCGCGCCCATCGCGGTGGCCGTCTCGTCGAGCACTGCGGCCACCGTGCACTCCGGCCGATCGGCAAGGCTGACGTCGAGCTCGAGATTGCGGCGAGTGGCAGCATCGAGCAGCACCGCTTCACTGCGCACCTCGGTGCGCAGCCCGCGCAGATGCGGCAGCGCCGCCTTTTGCGTCTCACGCACATATTGCAACAAACAGCCAGCCGCACGAATCGCCAGCGAGAGCCCGGCACAACCGAAGCCCGCGAGATCACGGGTTCCGAACTGTTCACACAACAGACGTGTGCAACTCTCCTCGTCGAAGTGCCACACCGGGCGCTCACGGAGAAATGCCACGAACGGCGGCTTGACTTGCTCGGGGATCAGGATCTCCGCCGGCTTCAGGCGCTCGATCTCGCTCGTGAGCGCTTCCTCGCCCTCCGCTTCCAGCACCGTGAAACGTCCGCTCGAAAGCTCGAGCCATGCGAGCCCGAAGCGCTTGCCTTCCATGTAGAGCGCGGCGAGCAACGTGTCACGGCGCTCTTCCAGGAATGCATCGTCGGTGACAGTGCCTGGCGTGATGATCCGGACGACTTGCCGCTCGACAGGCCCCTTGGATTTCGCCGGATCGCCGATCTGCTCGCAGATCGCGACCGACTCACCACGGCGCACGAGCCGAGCGATGTAGCTCTCGGCGCTGTGATACGGCACGCCGGCCATCGGAATCGGCTGGCCGGCGGACTGGCCGCGCGAAGTCAGCGTGATGTCGAGCAGACGTGCCGCGCGCTTCGCATCGTCGTAGAACAGCTCGTAGAAGTCCCCCATTCGATAGAAGAGCAGCGTATCCGGATACTGCGCCTTCACGCGCAGATACTGCTGCATCATGGGAGTGTGCTCAGCGATCGCGGCCTCATCCACGCCGACGTTTCCGTTGTTGATGCGCTTGTGCTCCAAGATCAGCCCCTTGGTGTCAGGTCGGCGAATTGTGCCACTTACTCGGGGCGCGGGGCGCGGGACGTCGCGCGCTGCGCGCGCCACGTTGCATTCACTGCCTACGTCTACAGCCTAAATCTACGGTGGGATGTTTTCCCAATCGCAGGCCTGCTCTGGGAGGGAATAGCGAATGGGAAACAGCGAAGAATGCCGCGCGAATCGTTCGTCTTCAGCCCCAAGCCCCTCCTTCCCCCGTTCGCGGGAACCATTTGCTCCTCCTCGCTCCGCGGAAACCATTCGCTCCCTCCCCCGCTCGCGGGAACCATTCGCTCCTCCCCCGCCGCTCCCTCCCCCGCTCCGCGGGGGAGGGTTAGGGAGGGGGGCTAGTCGCGCTTGAAACGCCCTTCCCTCAGAAAGTGCACGACTTGCTCCGCCACTTCGGCAGACAAGAGCATCGACGTATGCGACGCCGGCAGCACGATATGATCCTTCGCGCCCGGCAGTCGCGTCTCCTCCACGAGCACAGTGCCGTCGTGCTCCGCCTCGAGCTTGGCGAACAAGCGGCCGAGGCCGAAGCCGATGGATCCGGCGATGATCCCCACCTCGCGCGATCCCTTCCACTCGCGCGGCGTGCACTCGACGCATTCCTCCTGCACGACCGGCCCGAGCATCGCTTTGCCGAACGGCAAACGCGCCAGCCCTTGCGCGGCGCGGCTCCCTTGCAGCGGCGTGCCCAGCAAGACGGCTCGCCCGGGCGGCAGATCGTCAGCCTGCTCCAAGGCGCGCAGGATCACGATGCCACCGAGACTGTGGCCGACGAAATGCATGCGCTCGGCCTCGAGCGAACGCGCGAACTGCAACAGCGATTGCGCATGATCACTCGTGCAACCGGACATTGACGGATACGAGAACGCAACGGCCCGCAGATCCCCGGTGGCATCGAGTCTGTGCTTGAGCACTCCCAGCTGGAATCCAGACATCCACAACCCATGCACCAAGATGACGGTTGCGGGCGCTACGGATTGGTTGATCGCCATGGTTGAGCCAGCTATCGTGCGCTTCGGTCACGGACGCCCGTGGACGTGCCGAAGAAAAACAACTGCAACAAGGTCAGCGATATGGCCAATAACATGCACGTACTCGAGTTCAGTCAGGAGCCCGCCGTCACTCCGTGCGTCCGGCAAGGCCATGGAACGGTCGCGCAGCTTATCTCGACGCTGGCGATTTTCGCAGTCTTGACCGCACTACCCGCCGCCTCCTCTGCAGCGGACAGCCCCGACGAAGAAGAGTGGATCCAGCTGTTCAACGGCAAAAACCTCGATGGCTGGACCCCCAAGATCACCGGTTACGAACATGGCGTCAATTATGCCGACACGTTTCGCGTCGAGAACGGTGTGCTCAAAGTCAGCTACGACAAGTACGATTCCTTCGACGGCCGCTTCGGGCATCTCTTCTACAAGGATCCTTTCTCGCACTACCGTCTGCGCATCGAGTACCGCTTCGTCGGCTCTCAAGCAAGAGGGCACCCCGGCACTTGGGCGGTGCGCAACAGCGGCGTCATGTTCCATTCCCAGCACGGCGGATCGATGTTGCGTGATCAAGATTTCCCGATCTCCATCGAAGCGCAGTTCCTGGGAGGCTTGAGCGACGGTCAGAGTCGCAGCACGCTCAACGTGTGCACGCCGGGCACAGAGATCGTCTACGAAGGACGTCTCTATCCCGATCACTGCCTCAATTCGACGTCGAAGACCTATCACGGCGACGACTGGGTGCGCGCCGAGCTGCTCGTCCTCGGCTCGGCGCTGATTGCACATTACGTCGAGGGCGAGAAGGTGCTGGAATACGCATTGCCGCAGATGGGCGGAGGCGCGGTCAGCCACTATGCGCCGAGCCAGCTGCGTCCCGGCGAATTGCTCGACTCGGGCTACATCGCCTTACAGTCAGAATCGCATCCGATCGAGTTCCGCAAAGTGGAGCTCTTGAACTTGGAAGGCTGCATGGATAGCCAAGCAAGTAACTACAAGCGTTACTACGTGAAATCGAACCCGGCAGCTTGTCGATACGTCGAGACAGGAAACACGGAATAAGGAATCGGGAGGCCGGGCGCGGCGCGCAATGCGCGCTCCTAACGGCAACCCAGCGGCAATAGACAAAGCGAGGTGCGAAGATCATGACCAAGCCACTCAATGTCGCTGTCATCGGCACGGGCTTCATCGGCCGTGTGCACGTGCGCTCGGCACGCCTGGCAGGCGCGCAAGTCGTGGGCGTCGCAGCATCAACCCCGGAGAGATCTGCCGCCGCAGCCGCAGAGCTGAAAGTGCCGAAGGGTTATGCGAGCGGTATCGACGCGACACGCGATCCCGATGTCGATGTCATTCACATCTGCACGCCGAATGCCTATCACATGGAAGTGGCGCAGGCCGCACTCGAGGCTGGCAAGCACGTCGTCTGCGAGAAGCCGCTCGCCACCTCGCTCAGCGATGCGCGCGCGCTTGCGGACCTTGCAAGGCAGAAAGGGTTGGTTGCAACGGTACCTTTCATCAATCGCTTCCATCCCATGGTGCGTGAGGCACGCGCACGTGTGCAAAGCGACGCCACGGGCAGGATTTACTTGATCCAGGGCTCTTATCTGCAGGACTGGCTGCTCGAGCCGGGGGATACGAATTGGCGTGTCGATGCTGCAGCAGGCGGTGCTTCGCGTGCCTTTGCCGATATCGGCTCGCATCTTTGCGATCTGCTCGAGTGGATCACCGGCGAGCGCTTCGTGTCCTTGATCGCCGTGCTGGGTCGCCCGATCGAGCAGCGCGCCTCCGCGCAAGGAAGAGCTGCCTTCCAGGCAGGAGGCAACAGCCCGATCGACAAGGTCGTCGATACCGAGGACTACGCCTGCGTGCTGGCTAGAACCCAGAGTGGTGTCTTTGCTTCCCTGACGGTGAGCCAGATCTCGGCCGGTCGCAAGAATCGTTTGTGGTTCGAGATCGATGGTGCGCATCAGAGTGTGATCTTCGATTCCGAAAGCGCAGATGAGCTGTGGGTCGGACGCCGCGACGGGACGACCTTGTACATGCGTGATCCGAACCAGTACTCGCAAGAGCAGCGTCGGCTCAACATTCTGCCGCCCGGTCACACCCAAGGCTGGGGTGATGCATTCGCTGCATTCGTCGCCGACACCTATGCTGCGATCCGCGGCGAGAAGCACGAAGGCTTACCGACCTTCGAGGACGGTGCTCGCTCGATGAGCATCGTCGATGCCGTGCTGCGCTCAGCAAAATCGAACACATGGACCGACATCGAATAAACAGCGAGAGCTCGCGACAAGCTTCAGGGGGATCGACATGCTTTCACGTCGCAGTTTCATTAGACAAAGCTCGCTCGCGCTGGCGGCAATGAGCTGTGTGCCTGCGCTTGCCAGCAGCGCGAAGCGCGGCCCGCTCGGCAAGCCGATCGGCATCCAGCTCTACACCGTCCGTCACGAGACACAGAGGGATCTGCGGGGAACGCTCGCGGCGCTCTCAGAGATCGGCTATCGCGAAGTCGAAATGGCAGGCTACTACGACATGAGCGCAAAGGAGCTGCGCAAGTTACTCACGGACTTGAACCTGACTCCGACTTCGACGCATCAAGGTCTGCCCGATCTCCTCAACAACACGCAGCGAACAATCGACTACATCGCGGAGCTGGGCGCGAAGTACGTGATCGTGCCCTTCCCTGCGGTACCGGACAATCGCTTTGACAAGCTGCCGCCCGGCTCGACACAGACCATCGCGAACAGCATGACGCTCGACGATTGGAAGTGGATTGCAGATCAGCTCAACCGGATCGGCGAGATCAGCAAGAAGTCCGGCATCGTCACCGGCTATCACAACCACAACATGGAGTTTCGCACGATCGACGGCGTCGTCGCCTACGATCAGCTACTTGCTTGGACGGATCCGTCTCTGGTCACGATGGAGCTCGACATCGCCTGGGTCGTCGCAGCGGGCTTCGATCCCATTCATTATCTGACCAAGCACGCCGACCGCATCTCGTTGTTACACATCAAGGACGTGAAGAAGGACATCGAGACGGTCGTCGACGTCGTCGCCACCACAACCACCGAGCTCGGCAACGGCAAGATTGACTGGAAGAATGTGTTCGCCGCCTGCAATCCTGATTACATCAAGCACTACTACTACGAGCAGGAGCACTGGGACGGCCCTGTCCTCGAAGCGGCAAAGAAGAGCTTTGAATACTTGATTAGGCTGTAGGCCGTGAAGGCGGAGGACCCCGCCTTCACTTTGCCTTCACTGTTACTCCACCTTCGGCGGTAGCTTCACCTGAATGTGCAGCTCCTTGAGCTGCTCTTCGCCGACGGGCGCAGGCGCGTTGGTGAGCAAGCACGCTGCTGTCTGCGTCTTCGGGAACGCGATCACGTCACGGATGCTGTCGGTGCCTGCCATGAACATGACGATGCGATCCAGACCGAACGCAATGCCGCCGTGCGGCGGCGCGCCGTACTTGAGCGCCTCGAGCAAGAAGCCGAATTTCTCTTGCGCCTCTTCGCGCGAAATACCGAGGAGGTCGAACACCGCTTCTTGCATTTCTCGGTTGTGAATACGGATCGAGCCGCCGCCGATCTCGGAGCCGTTCAGCACCATGTCGTAGGCTTTCGAGATCGCGTTCGCCGGATCCGCGCTCAGCACGGCAGGATCGTCCTCGAGCGGAGACGTGAACGGATGGTGCAAGGCCACCCAACGCTTCGCCTCGGCATCGAACTCGAACATCGGGAAGTCGACGACCCACAGCGGGTGCCAGCCGGTCTTGGTCATCTTCATGTCGTGTCCGAGCTTGAGGCGCAGCGCGCCGAGAGAATCGTTCACGACCTTCGCAGTGTCGGCACCGAAGAAGATCAGATCGCCGTCTTGCGCGCCGGTGCGCTCGAGAATGCCTGAGACGGCGGCATCGCTCAGGAACTTGACGATCGGCGACTGCAAGCCCTCGCGACCTTTCGCCTTCTCATTGACCTTGATGTACGCCAAGCCCTTCGCGCCGTAGCGCGCGACATAGGCGGTGTACTCATCGATCTCCTTGCGCGAGAGCACCGCACCGCCCTGGGGCACGCGCAGCGCGGCCACACGACCGTTCGGGTTGGCAGCCGGTCCGGCGAACACCTTGAATTCGCAATCGCGCACGAGATCGGCGACGTCGACGAGCTCGAGGTCGATGCGCAGATCGGGCTTGTCTGTGCCGTAGCGACGCATCGCCTCCGCGTAACTCATCCTCGGGAACGGATTCGGCAGCTCGTCGTCGAGCACGGTCTTGAAGACGTAGCGGATCAATTCCTCCATGAGCTGCATGATCTGCTCTTGGCTCATGAAGGAGGTCTCGATATCGAGCTGCGTGAACTCTGGCTGCCGCTCGGCGCGCAGGTCCTCGTCGCGGAAGCAGCGCACGATCTGATAGTAGCGATCGAAGCCGCTGATCATCAGCAGCTGCTTGAACAACTGCGGCGATTGCGGCAGCGCGAAGAAATGGCCCGGATGCGTGCGGCTCGGGACGAGATAGTCGCGTGCACCCTCGGGCGTCGCCTTGGTGAGCATCGGCGTTTCGATGTCGATGAAGCCGTGCTCGTCCAGAAAGGCACGCATCGCACGCGTGACCTGATGGCGCAGGCGGAGGCGCTTCTGCATCACGTCGCGCCGCAGGTCGAGGTAACGGTACTTGAGCCGCAGCTCCTCGTTCGTGATGTCGTCGTGGTGGAAAGGCGGGGTCTCGGAGCGCGACAAGATCTCGATCTCGCGCGCGACGAGCTCGACCTGCCCGGACGCCAGCGCGGGGTTCGCGGTGCCGGCCGGCCGCGCGCGCACGGTCCCTGCAATCCGCACGCAATACTCGCTGCGCAACCGCTCCGCGATCGCGAAAACGTCTTTGGCGCTCGGGTCGAAGACGATCTGCAGCAGGCCCTCGCGGTCGCGCAGATCGACGAAGATCACGCCGCCGTGATCTCGCCGGCGATGCACCCAACCGGCAACGCTGATGTCCTGACCGATGAGGGACTCGTTGACGTGACCGCAGTAGTGAGAACGCATAGGAACCCTGGCTGGAGACTGGGGACTGGCGGCTGGGGCAAGAAGGAAACGCGCCGTGCTCGAGCGTTACTCAGAAGGTCGGAATCCAGGCAGACAGCGGCCCATCGCGTGGACGGTCAACCGCTTACTCTAGCTCCAGCCTCCAGCCTCCAGCCTCCAGCCTTCTCGGAGCGCGGCATGTTACGGAACCGGCCGGATGCCAGCAAGCGAACATGCCTGGGCGGCTGGGGCCTCGCAAGGACTTGCGCCGGGTACGGATGGCGCGGCGGAGGTGCGCTTCTACCTACCGTCTACCGTTTACAGCCTCGCGACCGCGCGCTGCTCGGCTCAGCGGCGTGCGGTCTTTTTCTTCTTGGCTGCGGACTTCGCCGCCTTCTTGGCAGTGGTCTTTGCCTTGCTGGCCGGCTTGCTCTTCGCCGCCTTCGCGGCCGTCTTCGCAGGCGTCTTTACCGAGGAGACAGACTTTCTCGCTGTCGTCTTCGCCTTGGCCGTGTCGCTGCTCTTTGTCTCTTTGCTTTCAGACCCTTCGCTCTTTGATTCTGTCGGCTCGTCGCGATCCGCCAAGTTACGCTTCGTCTCGTGCTCGGACTTGAAGTCGGTCTCGTACCACCCGCTGCCCTTGAGACGGAAATTCGGCGCGGACACGAGCTTCTTGAGCGATTGCTTCTTGCAGCTCGGGCACTGCTTCAGCGGCTTGTCGCTGATCTTCTGCAGAGCTTCGAAGTAGTACTGACAATTAGAGCATTCGTATTCGTAGAACGGCATAGTTATTCTCGTAAAGCGCTCGCAATGCGTGGCGCAATCATAGGGACGCGTGAAGAATGTTCAAGCCGGCGAGCCCGGTGCTGGGCTTGAGCGATGTAGGTGCAGGCCGTAGGTAGAAGTGAGAGCGCGCTTGCAATTATTTTTGTTTGTCTCGAGCTGAAGACCGACGTAAGCACGCAACTGCGGGTTGGTCGAACCGCAGCCTCCAGCCTCCGGTCTTCGACCTCCAGTCTCCGGCCTCCAAGACCCTAGACGCTCGGTGCTGGGCACTGGCCAGTATCGCTGCGCTCTGGTCAAAGTCGATGACGATCCCACCGCACCCAGCGGCGCATCTTGTTCTTCTTCGGATACGCCGCTGGAGTGCGCTGGGCCCTACAAGATAGGCGCGGACTCAACGAGCCCGCTGCTGGCCAGCGCCCAGTACCCAGCACCCAGGACGTGCGCCGTTAGCTTTGCGAGAAATCCAGCGCGCCGTCGCGCACCGTGACCTTGATCTTCGAGCCCGGCCCGAACTCGCCCTTGAGGATGCGCTGTGCGAGGGGGTTCTCGAGTTGTTGCTGAATCGCTCGCTTGAGCGGACGGGCGCCATAAACGGGATCGAAGCCCGCTTCGCCGAGCAGATCGCGAGCCGCATCGTCGAGCGTGAGCTCGATGTCGCGCTCCGCGAGGCGCTGACGCAGGTAGCGCAGCTGGATGTCCACGATCGAGCGTAGCTGCTCCTTGCTGAGCGGATGGAAGACGACGATCTCGTCCACGCGGTTGATGAACTCGGGACGGAAGTGTTGCTGCACGATCTCGAGCACCGCCGCCTTCATCTTCGGATAGCTGTTCTCGCCCGCAAGCTCCTGAATCAGATGCGAGCCGAGGTTCGACGTCATGATGATGACGGTGTTGCGGAAGTCGACCGTGCGCCCTTGGCCGTCCGTCAGACGGCCATCGTCCAAGACCTGCAAGAGCACGTTGAACACGTCAGGGTGCGCCTTCTCCACCTCATCGAGCAGCACCACTGAGTAGGGCCGCCGCCGCACCGCCTCGGTCAAGTAGCCGCCTTCTTCGTAGCCGACATATCCCGGAGGCGCGCC
Organism: Gammaproteobacteria bacterium; assembly: GCA_017577615.1. Taxonomy (GTDB): domain Bacteria; phylum Pseudomonadota; class Gammaproteobacteria; order Steroidobacterales; family Steroidobacteraceae; genus Steroidobacter. The sequence continues at coordinate 29,597 of PKRE01000003.1, forward strand.
GATCAGACGAGCGACCGAGTGCTTCTCCATGAACTCGGACATGTCGATGCGCACCATTGCATCCTCGCTGTCGAACAGGAACTCCGCGAGGGCTTTCGACAGCTCGGTCTTACCGACACCGGTCGGGCCAAGGAACAAGAACGAGCCGTTCGGCCGATTGGGGTCGGCGAGACCCGCACGCGAGCGGCGGATGGCGTCGGACACTGCACGCACGGCCTCGTGCTGACCAACGACGCGCTCGCCGAGGGCCTGCTCCATGCGCAAGAGCTTTTCTTTTTCGCTCTCGAGCATCTTCGAAACCGGGATACCCGTCCACTTGGAGACGACCTCCGCAATCTCCTCGTCCGTGACCTTGTTGCGCAGCAGTTTTGTTTCCTTCTCGGCCGCAGTCGCCTGCGCGAGCCGACGCTCGAGCTCGGGAATGCGGCCGTAGGAGAGCTCCGACATGCGAGTGAGATCCTGTGCGCGGCGCGCCGTTTCCAGCTCGATGCGCGCACGCTCGAGCTCCTCCTTGATGTGCGCCGCGCTCTGCAGCGCAGCTTTCTCGGCCTTCCAGATCTCCTCGAGGTCTGCGTATTCCTTCTCCAGCGCAGCGAGTTGCTCATCGAGGGAGGCAAGACGCTTCTTCGAAGCCTCGTCCGATTCCTTCTTCAGTGCCTCACGCTCGATCTTGAGTTGAATGATGCGCCGTTCGAGTCGATCCAGCTCCTCGGGCTTGGAATCGATCTCCATGCGAATGCGCGCCGCGGCCTCGTCGATCAGGTCGATCGCCTTATCCGGCAGCTGCCGATCGGTGATGTATCGGTGCGAAAGCGTGGCCGCGGCGATGATGGCGGGGTCGGTGATATCGACACCGTGGTGCACTTCGTAGCGCTCCTTCAAGCCGCGCAAGATGGCGATCGTGTCCTCCACCGTCGGCTCACCCACGAACACCTTCTGAAAGCGTCGTTCGAGCGCTGCATCCTTTTCGATGTATTTGCGATATTCGTCGAGCGTGGTCGCGCCGACGCAATGCAGCTCGCCGCGCGCGAGCGCAGGCTTGAGCATGTTGCCAGCGTCCATGGCGCCCTCGGCCTTGCCGGCGCCAACCACGGTGTGCAGCTCATCGATGAAGAGGATGACCTGGCCTTCTTGCTTGGCAAGATCGTTCAAGACCGCCTTGAGACGCTCCTCGAACTCGCCGCGATACTTGGCGCCGGCGATCAGCGCACCCATGTCGAGCGCAAGAATGCGCTTGTTGCGAAGCCCCTCCGGCACCTCGCCGTTGACGATTCGCTGGGCCAAGCCTTCGACGATGGCGGTCTTACCGACACCCGGCTCGCCGATCAGGACCGGGTTGTTCTTCGTGCGACGCTGCAAGACCTGCACCGTGCGGCGAATCTCGTCGTCACGTCCGATCACAGGATCGAGCTTGCCTTGCGCCGCGCGCTCCGTGAGATCGATGGTGTACTTCTCGAGCGCCTGACGACTTTCCTCCGCGTTGGGATCGACGACTTTCTCACCGCCACGCATATCTTCGATGGCCCTCTCTATCGCACCCTTGACCGCGCCGGCATTGAGCAGGATGGTGGCGAGCTGCCCCTTGACCTCGAACGCCGCCAGCACGAACAGCTCGCTCGAGATGAATTGATCGCCGCGCTGCTGGGCGAGTTTGTCCATGATGTTGAGGGTGCGCACGAGCTCGTTGGACAGGTGCACCTCGCCGGCCGCGCCTTCCACTCGCGGCAGACGGTCGAGCGCCTCCCCGAGCTGCGAGCGCAGCAGGTTCACGTTCGTGCCGGCCTTGTCCAACAGATGACGCACCGAGCCGCCCTGCTGATCCAGCAGCGCCGTCATCACGTGCAGCGGCTCGATGTACTGATGGTCACGCCCGATCGCCAAAGACTGGGCATCGGCCAATGCCATCTGAAACTTGCTTGTGAATCTGTCCATTCGCATAGGGAATGCCTCGGGCCCTCGGGCGCGGGGCCCTGGGCGCTCGCAAGAAAAACACTTACCCGCCGATGTGGGTCAGCCGAAGTGAAATTCAACGGGTCGATAACATCAGTGACAACCTGGGGAACCACGCATAACGCCCGCAGGGCACGCGGGTATGCAGGGATCTTGACCGCCGCTGGCTGGGGATGCCGTGCGCGCCATGCCTCTAGCCAGCGACCCAGGGTCAGGGCGCAACGACCTCAATGTGCGAGCGCATGGCTGACCGCAATCGTGACGATCCCCAGCACGATGAACGCGAACTGCTTCACACCCGATCCCGCGTCGACACGCCGGTGTAAGCCAGGGATGAGATCCGCGACGGCGATATACAAGAAGCTCGCGGCGGCAACAGTGAGAGCGTAGGGAACAAGATGCTGCACGGGGTTGAGCGCGAAGTAGGCGACCACTCCGCCCGCAACGGAGCTCACGCTCGTGAGCAGGTTCAGCGTAAAGGCATTGGCGCGGGACATCCCGCCGTGCAACAAGATCGCCAAATCGCTCATCTCCTGCGGGATCTCGTGCGCGATGACAGCGAGCGCCGTCACGACTCCAAGGTGCACGTCGGTCATGAACGCGGCCGCGATCAATACACCGTCGAGCAGGTTGTGGAGCGCATCACCGATCAGGATCAGCGTGGCCGACGCCGCGTCGCGATGATGATCGCTCGGGACGTGCCCTTCGCACGCATCCTGGTGACAGTGACGCCACAACACCATCTTCTCCAACACGAAGAAGATGAGCAGGCCGATGAGCAGCGTCAAACCAATCCGATGTGTACCCTCGGTGCCGAGCTCATCGATCGCATGCGGTAACAGTCCGAGCAGAGCAGCCCCGAGCAACGCACCCGTCGCAAAGCTCACGAGGTGCGGCAACACACGCGTGCGCAGATTTTCTGGCGCGAGCAGAAAAGCCGAGGCAGCGAGCGCGCTCAGCGCCCCGCCCAACAACGTGAAGAGAACGATCCAAAGTAGGAGAGGCATATGCAGGGGCTATGGGCGCGGGGCGCGGGGCGCACGTTGGGCTCTGGGCGCTGGGCTCTGGGCGCTCGTCAGAGCGTCAACGAAGGTCATACACGACGAAGTGAGCTCGCATGACCAAGGCCAAGGGAAAAATTGTGTTGAAAGGTTTTTCATTAGAATGAGTTATTCAAGGTCTTAAGACTCCAATTGCACGTTTGCTCCAGAGCCCAGTACCCCGCGTCCAGCGCCCAACGTCCAATCCCTCATTGCTCGCGCCAGATAAACGTGCCCATCCGCCCGGTGCGATTCTCTCGGCGGTACGAGAAAAACCGCTTCGCATCCGCAAAGCAGCCGAATCCGCCGCCGAAGATTCGTGTCACGCCCAAGCATGTGAGCTCAGTGCGGGCGAGCGCATACAGGTCCGCCTGCCAGCGACCGCGAGCGTTCCGCACGAACGCACTGTCATGCGCGCGGTTGCGGGCGAGAAATTGCTCGCGCACCTCGTCACCGACCTCGAAGGCGTCCTGTTCGATCGCCGGGCCCAGCCAGGCGAGCAAGGAATGCGGCGCACATCCAAGCGCTGCGACCGTCTCACCCAGAATCCCGCTGGCGAGACCGCGCCAACCCGCATGCGCGGCGGCCACGCACGTGCCACCTTCATCGCAAAAAAGGACAGGCAAACAATCGGCAGTGAGCACCACGCACACCGCGCCCGCGGAACGTGCAATTGAAGCATCGGCCGTCGGTGGCTGGGAGTAGGCACCCGCTGTAACGACATGTGTGCCATGCACTTGGTTGAGCCAAGTCGGCTCGGCAGGCAAGCGCAACGCTTCTCGCACGCGGCGCCGGTTCTCGACGACGGCTCGGGGATCATCGCCCACGTGCATCGCGAGATTGAGCTCCGCGTACGGCCCTATGCTCACGCCGCCGACCCGCGTCGTGACCGCGGCGCGAACGTTAGACGGCGCAGGCCAATTCGGCAAGATGAACATAGGCTGTCGGCTCTGGGCGATCGCCATGGCGCGCATCGTGCAGCGCTGGCGCTAAAGGCTCGAAACGGGAAACTGGAGGTTCGATGCTTGAGCGTCCGCCAGCCTGTCGCATGTAGCCGGTCATCCACTGTCTCGCTCCAGCACCTCGAGCAGCTGCCGCATGTCCTGCGGCAGCGGCGCTGTGCATTCGATCAGCTCGCCGCTGCTCGGGTGCTCGAACGCAAGTCGCGCGGCATGCAGCGCCTGGCGTTTGAATCCTCGTAGCGCCTCGACGAGCTCCGGGGATGCGCCTTTGGGCAACAACAAGCGGCCTCCGTACACGCGATCGCCCACCAACGGATGGCGGATATACGCCATGTGAACGCGGATCTGATGCGTGCGACCGGTTTCGAGCCGCAGTCGCACGTAGGTATGTCCGCGGAAGCGACGCAGGATGCGGTAGTGAGTGACCGCTTCGCGACCATCGTCGCGCACCGCCATCCGCACGCGATCGACGGGATGACGCCCGATGGGTGCATCCACCGTGCCACCGCCGGTCATGACGCCCACGCAGATGGCTTCGTACTCGCGCTCAACCTCGCGCGCCTCGAGCGCGCGCACGAGCGCCGTGTGCGCTTCGACCGTCCGTGCCACCACCATCAGGCCGCTCGTATCCTTGTCGAGCCGGTGGACGATCCCAGCCCGAGGCACTTGCGCAAGGCTCGCATCAAAATGCAGCAACGCGTTCTGTAAGGTACCAGCCAGATTGCCCGCACCTGGATGCACGACCAGGCCCGCGGGCTTGTTGATCACGAGCACGTGCGCATCTTGATGGACCACGTCGAGGTCGATCGCCTCGGCCTCCACGCCAACTTCCGCCGGCAGCTCGGCCTCGATTTCGACGCGCTCGCCGCCCAGCACGCGATCCTTCGGCCGCAGCCGCGCGCCATCGACCCGCACGTTGCCGCTTTCGATCCAGCTCTTGATGCGTGTCCGCGAATAATCGTTCAGAAGCTCCGCGAGAACTTGGTCGAGGCGCTGACCCGCAGCATGCGGCGGGATCCTCAAGCTGTGTCGGATGGGTGAGGACATCGGAACTTCCGGGCCTGGCGGGAAACGAAGGTTAGCAGCGACGCGCCCGAACGCTCGGCTATACTCGCCGCCCAAACATGAACAGACCGGTTTGCCGAAATTTTCGCATGCGATCCCTTATTTTGACCACGGCGGTAGCGCTGCTGCTGGCCCTCAGCGGATGCGGGAACAAGCCGCGCGAGCAACTGGGCGATGCCAACGCACTCTACGAGCGCGCCAGGCGTGCGCTCGACAACGGCAACTATCGCGACGCGACGTTCTACTACGAGCAGCTCGAGGCGCGCTTCCCCTTCACGAACGCCGCGCGCCAAGGCCAGCTCGACCTCATGTACGCGTACTACAAGAACAAAGAGCCGGAATCCGCGATCGACCAAGCCGACCAGTTCATTCGCGAGAATCCGGCTCACCCGCGCGTCGACTACGCCTACTACATCAAGGGATTGGTGCACTTCGAACGCAAACCCAACTTCCTCGAGCGTTGGTTCAAAGCCGACCTGACGCAGCGGCCGCCCGCCGATGCGCTCAGCTCGTTCCAGTCCTTCCAGACGCTCATTCAGCGCTTCCCGAACAGCGAGTACGCCGAGGATGCTCGTCAGCGCATGATCTACTTGCGCAATCGTCTCGCTGCGTATGAGGTGCACGTCGCCGAGTACTATCTCTCGCGCGGCGCCTACGTAGGCGCGCTCAACCGCGCACGCTACGCCGTCGAACGCTACGACGGCGCGCCCCAAATCCGCCGTGCGCTCGAGATCATGATCGAAGCCTATCGCAACCTCGACATGCACGAGCTCGCCGCCGACACCGAAGCCATCCTCCGCGAGAACTTCGGCAGCCCCGACGAGCCCCCCGAACAGCTCGCCGAGACCAAGAAGAGGTGGTGGAAGTTTTGGTGAGGGCTCGGGCGCGGGGCTTGGGGCTCGGGTAAGAACAGGCGTCATTCATTGACTTAGCCGCAGAGGCTCAAGGAGGAGCAGAGATGCGCGACTACCGTAAACTTCAAGCATTCCAGCTCGCCGATACCCTTGCTCTCGAGGTGTACGCAATCATGGCTCCGCCCGCGAGCTCGAGTACGAGCGATCAATCGCGCGACGATTGGGGTACACGATCGGCGATGCTGCAGACGACGTGGAGCTGCTCGCGGCGCGCACATGCAGGGCCCTGCATGGCCTCATACGTGCACTAGGCATAACGGCTTGAAAGTCGGCTCCGGGCTTGGAAGCAAAGCGCGTCGCGCGCGCTTTCTCGACCCAAACGCCGAGCCTCAAGCCCAAGCCCTTCCCCGCTCTACCGCATCGCCCGATAACCAGACGTGATCGGATACCTCCAATCCCGTCCGAATGCGCGCTGGCTGATCCGCACTCCGGGTGGTGCCTGGCGGCGTTTGTACTCGTTGCGTTTCACCATCTCGAGCACGCGAGCGACAGTAGCGCGGTCGAAGCCGCGGGCGCAGATCTCGTCGACGGACAAATCGTCCTCGATGAACAGCTCGAGTATCGGATCGAGGACCTCGTAGGGCGGGAGCGAATCGGTGTCTTTCTGATCCGGCCGCAGCTCTGCCGACGGCGGACGCTCGAGCACACGTTGCGGAATCACCGGCGAGAGCGAGTTGCGATACCTCGCCAGACGATAAACGAACAGCTTGCTGCAATCCTTGATCGGAGCAAAACCGCCGGCCATGTCGCCGTAAAGCGTGGCGTAGCCGACCGCCATTTCGCTCTTGTTGCCCGTCGTGAGCACCATGCGACCCGTCTTGTTCGAGATCGCCATCAACAACAAACCGCGGCAACGCGATTGGATGTTCTCCTCGGTCGCATCCGGCTCGCGTCCGGCGAACACATCCTTGAGCGCGGTGAGCGCTGCCTCGAACATACCCTCGATCGGAATCACATCGTATTTCACGCCGAGCAAGCGCGCCTGCGCCGCTGCATCCTCGATGCTCATCGGCGACGTGTAACGCGATGGCATCATCACCGCATGCACCTTGTCCTTGCCGAGCGCGTCCACCGCGATCGCAAGCGTGAGCGCAGAATCGATGCCACCCGATAGCCCGATCACGACGCCGGGGAAGCCGTGCTTACCGACATAGTCGCGCACACCTAGCACGAGCGCGTTGTACACACTGGCTTCGTCGGACTGCGGGGGCGCAATCTGCCCAGGTCTGGGGACGGCCTTGTCATCGATCAGATCGATCTCGACCGGAAACAGACCTTCTTCGAAGTGAGGCGCACGCTGGACGACCTCGCCGTCCGCGTTCATCACGAACGAGCCGCCGTCGAAGACGAGCTCGTCCTGCCCGCCAACCATGTTCAGGTACACGGCCGGCAGATTCACCTCGCGCACGCGCTCCCTCACGACATTCTCGCGGCGATTCTGATAGCCGAGGGCGTAGGGCGAGCCGTTGATGATGACCAGCAGCTGCGCGCCGGCCGCCTTCGCCGCGCGCGCCGGAATTGGCTGCCAGATGTCCTCGCAGATCAACAACGCGACACGGATCCCGTTCAGCTCGACGATGCACGTCTCCCGGCCGTGCTTGAAATACCGCTTCTCGTCGAACACGGCGTAATTGGGCAACTCCTGCTTGCGGTAATTCGCCAGCGTGTTGCCATCCCGCACGAGAACCGCAGCGTTGTAGATGCCTTCCTCTGTGTACTCGGGGTAGCCGACGAGCACACCGATGCCGCGCGACTCTGCACGCACGCGCTCGAGCGCCGCTGCGACCTGTCGTCGCAAGCCCTTGTGGAACAGGAGATCTTCCGGCGGATAGCCGCACAGCGTGAGCTCCGGGAAAAGCACGACATCGGCCGCGAGGCAATCGCGCGCCTCGGCCGCCGCATGCAGCACACGCTGCGCGTTGCCGGCGACGTCCCCGACGAATAAGTTCAGCTGCGCGAGCGCAAGGCGAAGGGTTGGCGACATCGATGTGAATCGTGCGGCTAAAAGGGGTGGGATTATTCACTTCCCGGGGCAGGAGGGAAAGTCCGCGCTGGCCCCCTCCCTGACCCTCCCCCGCTTCGCGGGGGAGGGCACGGAACTTCCCCACACCGGGAAGGAAGCTGAACGTCTTCTCAACACCGCGGGAAGGACGCTGCATCTCTCCCCCGCACCTGAGGCAGGACGCTGATGCGCTCCCCTGAGAAGGCGCCCGTTTCCGCGGCGCGCTGCGCCGTCGGCAAGACGTCCCTCAGTGGACTCTCAGAGCGGACGCCGGGCGGACGAGCGGTGCGTTGAGGCTTGTCCCGATGGGAGCGCCTTCGCATGGATGGGAAGTGCACGGCTGGTATCGCGAACGCCCCCGCATCGTGGGCACAGGTGACATTTCGAACGCTCCGGCCCCACATCGCAACGAGCGCGGGTGGCATGGCGAACACTCCCCTCGCCCGCTTGCGAGGGAAGGTCGGCGCCTCGAGGCAGCGTGTCGCGATCTTCACTCCCTCCCCCGCGAAGCGGGAAGGGTGGCGCGCCTCGAGGCAGCGCGTCGCGATCTTCACTCCCTCCCCCCGCTTGCGGGAAGGATGGCGCGCCTCGAGGCAGCGCGTCGCGATCTTCACTCCCTCCCCCCGCTTGCGGGAAGGGTGGCGCGCCTCGAGGCAGCGCGTCGCGATCTTCACTCCCTCCCCCGCGAAGCGGGGGAGGGTCGGGGAGGGGGCGCTACAGCCAGTCGAGCGTCACTTCCGCGCGCGCTTCTTCTTCGCTGCAGCAGCTTTCTTCGATGCCTTCTTCGGTGCTGCAACCTTCTTCGCGGCAGCCACTTTCTTCTGCTTAGCCGCGGCCTTGCTCTTCGCGGTCGTCTTCACCGCAGTGCGCTTCGCCGCCTTCTTGCTCGACTTCTTTGCTATCTTCGCTGCAGCGGACCTGGCGGCGACCTTCGCAGCCACTTTCTTGGCTGCCACTTTCTTGGCTGCCGGCTTCTTGGCTGCCTTCTTCGCGGCCGCCTTCGCCGGCTTGCCCGTCACGACAAAGACGCTCTTGACGGCGCTCGAGCGACGCGCCTTGCGCTTGCCAGCCTTAGCAAGCTCCTCGGCGATCGCCTTGCCAAGATCGGCGGGGCTTCTCACCGTACGCACGCCGGCCTCTTCCAGCGCGGCGTATTTCTCCGCGGCAGTACCCTTGCCGCCCGCAACGATCGCGCCGGCGTGCCCCATGCGCTTACCCGGCGGCGCCGTGACACCGGCGATATACGCCACGACCGGTTTGCTCACGTTCTCGCGAATGAACTCGGCCGCCGCCTCTTCGTCGCTACCGCCGATCTCGCCGACCATGATGATGCCTTCGGTCTGCGGATCCTCTTCGAAGAGCGCGAGCACGTCGATGAAGTTCATGCCACGCACCGGATCGCCACCGATGCCGACACACGTGCTCTGCCCGAGGCCGGCATTCGTCGTCTGGAACACCGCTTCATACGTGAGCGTGCCCGAGCGCGAGACGATGCCAATCTTGCCCGGCTTGTGAATGAAGCCGGGCATGATGCCGATCTTGCATTCGCCGGGCGTGATGATGCCGGGGCAGTTCGGTCCGATGAGGCGGCTTCCATAGCTCGCCAGCGCTGCCTTCACGCGCACCATGTCATTGACCGGAATGCCTTCGGTGATGCACACGATCAATTCGATGCCGGCGTCGGCAGCCTCGAGGATCGCATCCGCTGCAAACGGCGCCGGCACATAGATCATGCTGGCCGTCGCTCCCGTCTGCGCCACCGCCTCGCGGACGGTGTTGAAAACCGGCAGACCCAGATGCTGCTCTCCACCCCGTCCCGGCGTCACACCGCCGACAAGCTTGGTGCCGTACGCAAGGCTCTGCTCGGAGTGAAAGGTGCCCTGCTTACCAGTGAAGCCTTGGCAGATCACACGCGTGTTTTTGTTGACGAGAATGCTCATTGTGACTGGAGACTAGAGGCTGGAGACTCGGGCTAAAAAGAAACCTAGGACAGAGACGTACTGCAAACATCGGCTGAACGCTCGAGCGATCGGGGCGAGGCAAGCGAAGTGTTCTCGCCCCAGTCCCCCAGCCCCGAGCCTCCAGCCCGCATCTTATCCTCGCGCCGCCGCGACGACTTTCTTCGCCGCGTCAGTGAGGTCGGTTGCAGGCGTGATCGCAAGGCCGCTCTCGGCGAGCAGCTTGCGCCCCTGCTCGGCATTCGTACCTTCGATGCGCACGACCACCGGAACCGTCACGCCGACATCCTTCACGGCCTGGATGATGCCTTCGGCGATCATGTCGCAACGGACAATGCCGCCGAAGATGTTGACCAGGATCGCACGCACGTTCCTGTTCGACAGAATCAGATTGAATGCGGCGGTCACGCGCTCGCGCGTGGCGCCTCCGCCGACGTCGAGGAAGTTGGCGGGCGCGCCGCCATGGAGCTTGATCAAGTCCATGGTCGCCATCGCCAGGCCCGCACCGTTCACCATGCACGCAATGTCGCCGTCCAGCGAGACGTAGTTGAGCTCGTGCTCAGCGGCGATGCGCTCCATCTCATCTTCTTGCGAAGGATCGCGCCACGATGCGAGCTCCTTCTGTCTGAACAGCGCGTTGTCGTCGATGTTGATCTTGGCGTCGAGCGCAACCAGGTTGCCTTCGTCTGTGACGATCAGCGGATTGATCTCGACCAAGCTCGCGTCCTTGTCCAGATAGAGCTTGTACAACCCTTGCGCGATCGACGTGAATTGCTCGATCTGCTTGCCTTCGAGCCCAAGGCCGAACGCGAGCACGCGACACTGTGACGGTTGCAGCCCGACTGCTGGATGGATGTTGACGCGGATGATCTTCTCGGGCGTGCGCGCGGCCACCTCTTCGATGTCCATGCCGCCTGCGGCCGAGGCGATGAACGCAATCTGACCCTGCTCTCTGTTGAGCACGAGGCTCACGTATAGCTCGCGCGCGATGTTGGAGGTTTGCTCGACGAACACTCGATGAATCGGCAATCCCTCAGGCCCGGTCTGATGCGTCTTCAAGCGCTGCCCGAGCATCGCTTCCGCGGCTTGCGCTGCCTCTTCGGGAGAATCGACAAGCTTGACACCGCCCGCCTTGCCGCGTCCGCCTGCGTGCACTTGCGCCTTGACCACCCATTTCGTGCCGCCGATCTTGCGAGCGGCTTGCGCCGCCTCCTCCGGAGTCGCTGCCACTTCACCCACCGGCACCGGGATACCGTAGCGCGCGAACAATTGCTTGGACTGGTATTCGTGGAGGTTCATGGCAAAGGCGGTTGGCTCTAGGCTGTAGACTGTGAAATTCAAGAAATGAACGAGGCCGCGTATTCTGGAGGAAACTGCCGGGGATGCAAAGGACAGCGTCCTTCGCGAGCGAAAAAGCGTGACTCGGCAAACGGCGAAGACAAGCGCCAAGCAGCAGAATTTCCGCGCGATCCAGTGACTGTCTAGAGCCCAGCGATGCCATCTCTCCTTCCCCATCCGCGCATCGGCTCGATCTCAACCGAGCTGGCATGGCGTGTTCTGGCGCTGGTCGACCTCTACCGGCTGCTCGTGCCCCTGGTGCTCGGGGTGCTGTATCTGTCGATTTCGCCGGCGCCAGTCGGTCAGGCCAATCCGACGCTCTTCACGATCACACTGGTCGCGTACTTCGTGTATGCAGTGCTCTCGATCGTCTCACTCAAGCGCAGATGGCCTGAGATTGCGGTCCAGACGTTCGTCAGCGTGTGTGTCGACATCGTCGCGATCTCATTGCTGGCGTATGCGAGCGGCGGCATGAAGAGCGGACTTGCAACACTGCTCGTGCTGCCGGTCGGTGCAGCAGGCTTCATCGTCCGCCAAGAGCTCGCATACCTGTTCGCCGCAATGGCAACGCTCGGAATCCTGACCCAGCAAGGTTTCACGAGCTTCGCGGAGGGTGGCGAGATGGGGGATTTCGCATCCGCCGGCATCCTCGGCGCTCTGCTCTTCGTCGTCGTAATGGGCGTCGGCCCGCTTGCGAGAGGACTACGAGAAAGCGAAGAAAGAGTGCGGCAAAGCGAGGTCGACGTCGCGAATCTCGCCGAGCTCAATCAGTTCATCGTGCAGCATCTGCGCGAGAGCATCTTGGTCGTCGACGCAAACGACAACATTCGGCTCATCAACGAATCCGCCGCGCAGCTCCTGAAAGGAGGCCCGGTCGCGGAAGGCACGCCGCTCGGCGAAGTATCGCCCAGGCTTCTCTATCTGCTCCACACGTGGCGCAGACACAGCTACGACTGGCAGCAGAGCTCCATCGCGCTGCCGTCGGCCGACGGCGGCGGCTTGATGCAGCCGCATTTCGTCTCACTCGGGCGCGATGGCAAAGGCCCGACCCTCATCTTCCTGGAAGACACGAGCCTCATCGCTGAGCGCGTGCAGCAGTCCAAGCTGGCTGCGCTCGGCCGCTTGAGCGCCAGCATCGCGCACGAGCTGCGCAATCCGGTGGGTGCGATGAGCCATGCCGCGCAGCTCCTCGCGGAAGCGCCGCATCTGACCGAGCAAGAACGCCGGCTCACGAGCATTATCACGAATAACGCCGCACGCGTCAGCGCGATCATCGACAACGTTCTGCAGCTCTCGCGCCGCGACTCGACACGTCAAGAGCGCATCGAGCTGAATGCATGGCTGCGCGAGTTCCTGGATGAATTCAGGTTGACCACCCAGACCAGCGAAGAGACGCTCGTCTTCGTGCCGCCCGAGCACGACCTGGACGTGCGAGTCGATCCCTCGCATCTGCAACAGCTGCTGTGGAACCTCTGCGAGAACGCCTTGAAGTACGGCCGCAGCGAAAACTCGAACGCACCGATCGAGATCCGCACCGGGCGGATCACGACCACCGACCGCCCCTTCCTCGAAGTCCTGGACCGCGGCCCCGGCATCGATGCAGCCGATACCGAACGCATCTTCGAGCCATTCTTTACGTCCGGCAAAGGCGGCACCGGCCTCGGCTTGTTTATCGCCCGCGAGCTCGCGCAATGTAACCGCGCGGTGCTGCTCTACGAGCCCCGCCCCGGCGGTGGTAGTATTTTTCGCGTCGTGTTCGCCGACCCACAGCGCTGGGAAGTGTGATGTGATGCGCGGCGCGTCACAGAGGCTGTAGGCTGTAGACTGTAGGCTGTGGCGTGGAGTGACACCAAGGAGGGTGCCGATGCGAGACCATACTAAACTAAAGGCCTTTGCGCTGGCCGACGCCCTGGCAGTGGCTGTATACCGCAGCTCGACCTCGTTCGCACCGGAAGAGCGCTACGGCTTGCAGTCGCAGATTCGGCGTGCGGCAGTCTCGATAGCGGCAACATCGTGGAGGGCTGTGCGCGCTCCTCGCATGCGGAGTACTTGCGCTACATCGAAGTCGCGTACGCTTCAGCGCGCGAGCTTCAGTATGAAATCGAACTGTGTAAGAGATTGGGATATTTCTCTGAGGCAGCGGCGGAAGCGCTCAATGAGCAATGCATACAAACTGCGAAGGTGCTCAATGGCCTTCTCCGTGCTCTGCGTAGACAAAGCGGAGCTGCCCACCGACGCGGAAAGCGGTTTCGTCGCTGACGCTGTCCCTACAGCCTACAGCCTACAGCTTACAGCCTAGAGCCTCGGCCCATGACTCCCCGCGCCCTCATCGTCGACGACGAGCCAGACATTCGCGAGCTGCTGCAAATCACGCTCGAGCGAATGGATCTCGATGTGCGCACGGCAGAGTCGCTGAACACGGCCATCCGTGAGCTGCGTGCCGAGCATTTCGACCTGTGCCTGACGGACATGAAGCTGCCGGATGGCGATGGGCTCGATCTGGTTGAATGGATTCAGAATCACAAGCCGCGCACGCCGGTTGCGGTGATCACGGCGCACGGCAACGTCGAAAGCGCCGTGCGCGCACTCAAGCTCGGCGCATTCGATTTCATCTCGAAGCCGATCGACGTCGGCGCGCTGCGCAAGCTCATCAGCGCCACACTCAAGCTCGGCGAATCGAACGAGAACACGCTCGAGCTGCCGCAGATCAGGCTGCTGGGACGCTCGCCTGCGATGGAGCAGCTACGCGAGATGATCGAGCGCGTTTCGCGCAGCCAGGCTCCCGTCCATATCTACGGCGAATCAGGCACGGGCAAAGAGCTCGTCGCACAGCTGATTCATAACGCGGGCCCCCGCCGTGACGGACCGTTCGTGCCCGTCAACTGCGGCGCAATCCCCGCCGAGCTCATGGAAAGCGAGCTCTTCGGTCACAAGAAGGGCAGCTTCACCGGCGCAATCGCCGATAAGCAGGGGCTCATCCAGTCCGCCGAAGGTGGCACTCTGTTCCTCGATGAGATCGCCGATCTGCCGCTTCACATGCAGGTCAAGCTGCTGCGCGTGATCCAAGAGAAACGCGTGCGCCCGGTCGGTGAGTCACGGGAAATACCCGTCGACATCCGCGTGCTGTCGGCAACCCACAAGAACCTCTCCGCGCTCGTCGCCGAAGGCAAGTTCCGCGAGGACCTCTACTACCGCGTGAACGTGATCGAGATCCGTGTGCCGCCGCTGCGCGAGCGACTGGAGGACCTCGAAGAGCTCGTCGAGTTCATGCTCAAGCGGCTCGGCAAACAGATGAATAACCCGTCGCTCCAGATCACGGACGCGGCCATGAATGCGCTCAAGCAGTATCACTTCCCCGGCAACGTCCGCGAGCTCGAGAACATCCTGGAGCGTGCCGCCACGCTCTGTGCAGACGGCGTGATCGACGTCGGCGATCTACAGCTTCGTCCAGCCAAGCCACAAGGCGTCGAGCTGCCGTTCACCGCAACTATACCGCCGGGGGAGAAATTGGGTGATGCGCTCGAGGACATCGAGCGCGATGCGATCCTGAGAGCGCTCGAGCAGACACGCTACAACAAGACCAAGGCAGCCGCCTTGCTCGGCATGACGTTCCGGTCGTTGCGATACCGGATCAAGAAGCTCGGTATCGAATAACGACTCACATCGATACTAGCTGTCGAGCGTGTGCTTGACAGGGAAGCTTACTCTTAAGCAGGACCAGCAGAAAAAATGCGCCGCGCAGAGTCGTGCTCATCCAATCGCCCATGGCACGGCATCCCGCTGGCCATTGTCTTGGCGTTCGTATTCGCGTCGTTCTCGGTGCTGCGTCTCATAGGAGACTCTCACAGCATCATTTACAGTCAGACGGCGCTGCAATCCGTGCTCGTGGGCTCGATTCTCGAGACCAAACTCGCCCGTAACATCGCCCTGTTCATTCTTGCTCACGTATTCCTCGCGATTCTTTTCGGCCTTGTCTGCTGGGCGATTGCATTGATTTCTGAGTTAGCCTGGCAGAGCAAAACGTTGAAACGCAGCACGTGGATTCTCCTCTGGAGTGTGCTCGCGTGGGCGCTCGTGTTGGTCGCAAATGCTGCAATGTATCCCTGGTCGCTGCTTGGCGAGCCCTATGCCGCGTTGGCCACTCATAAAGTCTTCGGGGTAAGCGTATTCCAACTGACGACAACTGTGATTCTAGGGTTCGCGTGCCTCACTATAGGTAAGGCTCTTTGGCAGGCTCCACTTTGGCGTAAGAAGGTCGCTGGTGCCCTGCTCCCAATCGCAGTCGTCGGCTTCGCCCTTCTAAGGGCTCCGTTTGGGGAATCCCAGCCAAGAAATGCCAACGGTCAGGCTAAGCCGAATGTCATCATCATTGGGATCGACGCCTTGAGGCACGACGTGCCTTTTGGCGGCCTCGGGCAAGAATTGACGCCTGCCATCGATGATTTCTTGCGAAGTTCGGTGCGCTTTACCGACGCGATCACGCCGCTGGCACGCACATTCCCTTCATGGGTTGCAACGCTGACTGGTCGTCATCCACATACGACCGGGGCGGTCATGAACCTGTTACCGCCGCGCTTGATTTGCACGGGAGAAACCCTCCCGCAAGCTTTGCGGAAAAAGGGCTATACAACCGTTTATGCGATAGACGAGGTTCGCTTTTCCAACATAGACGCAAGCTACGGCTTCGACGTAACAGTCACGCCTCCAATCGGCGCAAGCGACTTCTTGCTCGGCTCCCTCAACGACACACCGCTCTCGAACCTTGTTGTAAACACTTTCCTCGGAAAGCTGCTTTTTCCGTTCTCCTATGCCAACCGCGCTAGCGCAGTGACCTACAAGCCGGCAACGTTCGTCGACAGATTGAGAAGCGAATTGCCGCGCAAGCAGCCTATATTCTTAGCTGTACATTTGACCCTCGCTCACTGGCCCTATTACTGGTCGGACTCGCCCAAGCATCAGCTTCGCGAGACCGCTGCTCTGCGAGAGCTTTATGCGATGTCAGTCCGCGAAGTGGACCGCCAGTTTGCTTCAGTGATGGAGAGCCTCGCGTCCCTTGGCCTGCTGAACAATGCGATCGTGGTTCTGATGTCCGATCACGGCGAGTCCTTGGGAATGCCCAACGACAATCCGTACGGCGAAGACAATCCAGAGTTACGAGGCGCGATAGTATTGGGTCACGGAACGAGTGTCCTATCCCCGCAACAGTATCGCGTCGTGCTTGGAATGCGGCCTTTCGGTCACTCCTTCGACTCTAAGTATTGGCAGCCACGCGCGATCGATGTTCCCGTTACCCTCACAGATGTTGCACCAACATTACTCGACCTCCTCAACATCCCCAGCGACGATCCATCGGATGGCCGCTCACTAGTAGGTTTACTCGCAAACGACCCAACTGCGAGCGAAAGCTTCGATGAGAGGATGAGATTTACGGAGAGCGAGTTCAACCCACGCGGCTTTCAGCCGGGCGCGATGCTAACGCTGAGCGCGCTCGCAGCCATCATGACTTTCTATGAGCTCGATCCAGAAACGGACCGCGTATTAGTCAAGCAAGAACGCTTGCCTGCCGTGCTGAACGACAGACAGTATGCTGTCCTACGAGGAAACGACATAGTCGCTGCACTCCCTACGGAGGAGAAAACAGGATTCCGGTATGTCTGGGCAAACCGGGAAGGAAGAGAAAGCCGGCGAATCGACCCGGCGTTGGAAGATAACGAAGCGATACGGCCTATGATCGAAGCTCTCCAACAACGATTGAGAAATGTACTGGCGGGCATGCCGGTCACCGGCAACGAACGACGCTGCGCCGCTAAGAGACAGGTGCGTAGAGCGGCTACATCCAATCCTTCTTCCTAGCCGCGGAGCACCGGATTTCACGGACTGTTTTCGACTCCTTGTCTGCGCTCCGCGTCACGAAGTGACACGCTTTGTCAGTGATTGACACGCGGCGGCGATTCTCCCCAATACCTGTTATTTAACAATGTGCACTCCGTCGCAGCGGAGAGCTTTGAACAACAATAGCTTACGCACTCTATCCGGAAGCTGGCATGCCACTTGCTCCTTGGGGCTTGCCGGCTGACAGAGCCGCAGAGTTGAACAGCCCCACTCAGGAGAAGCATATGAGGAAGTCAGTGCAAAAGGGTTTCACCCTTATCGAGCTGATGATCGTGGTTGCGATCATCGGTATCTTGGCGGCGATCGCCATCCCCGCGTATCAGGACTACACGATTCGCTCGCAGGTGACTGAGGGCCTTAACCTCGCGGCACCGGCGAAGGCGGCCGTCGCGGAAGTCTTTGCACAGACCGGTCGCTTCCCGACGTCCAACGAAGCTGCCGGGTTGGCTGCCCCGAATCAGATCCAAGGCAAGTACGTTGCAAGCGTTGCAGTCGGCGCCGGAGGCGTGATCACTATCACGTTTGGGAATCAAGCGAACTCACGCTTGAAGGATAGTAATACAAATAGACTTACCTTGCAGCCAGGTGCGAACGCCAATGGAGACGTGATCTGGGTCTGCGGTCGCGCCGCTGTTCCTGATCTTGGATCGGGCGCTCACGTGATCCGACCTCCTGAAGGCAGCACCACCGTGCTCGACAAGTATCTGCCTGCCAACTGCCGTACTGGCGGCGGCAGCTAATCGCCATACCAGGTACACTCAACAGGAGGGCGCCTACGGGCGCCCTCTTTCGTCCTGGGACAGATGCTTGCATCCCTTTGTCTGTTCGTCGGCGCCCTTGTCGGCGCGGTAGTGCTAACGGGTGCGCTAGGCATTGACTTTGCTCGCACTTCCCGCGCCACAGCGATCGCTCTATGTGCCATCGTCGCGGTGCTAGGCATCTCCGCCGTTCGAGAGCAACGTTATCGACCCAAGAGACAACGTCGGCCCGAGTTCTCGGGCGAGCGCCTATTGAACAAGAGTATTGCGCTCGGCGCTGGATGCACGATGATCCTCGTCGTTGCGTCACTGCAGGCAGTGCTCGGTGCCACGGTAGCAAGCACCTTCCTATCGGACCTCGTCTTCGTATGGGTACTGCTCCCGATTCTCATCCCCTCGTACGTGCTCACCACTGAACGGCTCGCTGGGGGAGAAGAGGACGCACTCTCGTCTGCGGGCGCTGCCTTAAGAGGGAAACGATCCTGGAACACAAGCGAGCACAAGCAGCTACTACTTGCGTGGCTGGTGAAGGCCTTCTTCCTGCCACTGATGTACGGCAACCTGGTTCTTGTGCTCGAGCAATGGCTCGCGCTTACCTGGCCCGCTCATCCCACCACATGGTTTGTCTGGTTTGCCACCGGTGCGCTAGCAGTCGATCTGCTCGTCGCGACCTCCGGTTACCTGGCTACCGGCCCACTGTTTCGTAGAGAAATCCGCAGCGTGGACGACTCATGGAGCGGGTGGATCGTATGCTTAATCTGCTACGCGCCCTTCTACCAATACGTCAAGCTTGTCACCGAGCAACGCGACGAGCTCATTTGGAGCGACTGGCTCCAACCCGATCAGATGCTCTATTGGATTTGGGCGGCGATGCTGGTCTTGTCTTGGACGGTTTACTGGCTCTCCTCGATCGCATTTGGTCTTCGATTCTCGAACTTGACTTACCGTGGCCTCGTCGATTACGGCCCTTATCGATACACCAAGCACCCTGCCTATATATCGAAGAACATCTACTGGTGGCTTCACACCGTGCCGTTCGTAGGCGTCGTATCGACATCTGACGTTATCGCCAATATCGCGGGTCTGAGCGCAGTCGGCTTGATCTACTACTTCCGCGCGAAGACTGAGGAGCGACACCTCATGCGCTTTCCGGAGTACGTGGAGTATGCGCGCCGGATCGAACAGCGCTCACTCCGTTTCAAGTTACGACAGTGGCTTAGCCGGCGCGCGAGAGCAGCGACATGAGCGCCACGAGTGCCCGAGCTCGGACTCTCGCCTGCATTCTGGCACTACTGCTTGCGTCGTTGTTCCTTATTCACGGGGAATGGCTCAAAGATCAATACAAGACCCTGACACTCCGTCCCCTTGAGGCCAGGTGCGACTCTTCACCGCCGGAGTGGCTGGCCGCCGTGGGACGATGGGCTGCGCGCCACGATTTTCGGGGCATACAAATTCATGTTCGCATCAACGGAGCCACCTACGACTGTAGCTTTGGAGAGCGAGTGAATACAGATGGCTCTCGGGACAAGATGGAGAAGACAACGAAGTTACCGTACGCAAGCGTGACCAAGGTATTTGCATCCACGCTCGTCATGAAATATGTGCAGCAAGGCCTCCTACACGAAGAGCAACCAATCTACGACGCCCTGCACCTGGGCGAGCTTGGGCTCAACGACCGGGAGCATTGGCAGTCGATCACCCTGGGAATGCTGTTGCGTCATCAGGGCGGGTTCGATCGCACCCGATCGGGCGATCCGATGATTCGGCCGGATCCGCCATGCCCGGAGAGGCTAGACCAATTGCGAGCCGTACGAATCGATTTTGAACCCGGCACGAGTTACGCATATTCGAACCTCGGTTATTGTCTGGCCGGATTACTCGTCGAGCGCGCAACCAATCGCAGCCTTCCGGACCTGTACCGGACGGAGATCTTCGAGCCATACGGACTATCGATTGTTTCTTTGAGCAACTCCGAGGATCTGGTCACCCAGGGTATTGGTTTGGATCCTCACTCAGAGGAACGAGAGCAACTTGCGAATTGGCCATGGAAATCGCTCGACGCAGTGGGCAACCTCGCCGGGACTGCCCGTGATATCGGCACCTTTCTTTACCAAATGATCCGCCCAGGCTCGTCGATCGCCCACGTGGGACAAGCCCTGCTGAAACCTTTGGCGGGGTGCGACGACAGCATCTGGCGCAAGTGCCACGGGCCCGCTTTTTATTCCTTCCACAAGCCTGGGCGCGGTCGGATGTTCTGGAGGGACGGCACCATGCCGGGTGTCACTGCCTTTGCTGCCATCGCAGAGGACGGTGACATTTTCGTCCTCTTGGGCAACGCCCGCGATCCGCAGCGGTGGGTAGCGATCCATGACGAGCTTGGCCAGCTCGTATACGATCATTTGTGACGCTTTGTCTCGGCAAAGCGGACTTGCTCAGCGCTGTCTCCCGAGCTGGGCCCGTGCAA
The DNA here is from genome assembly GCA_017577615.1 of Gammaproteobacteria bacterium. Classification (GTDB taxonomy): domain Bacteria; phylum Pseudomonadota; class Gammaproteobacteria; order Steroidobacterales; family Steroidobacteraceae; genus Steroidobacter. The sequence goes on from PKRE01000003.1 coordinate 49,940, forward strand.
CGGGCTTCGAGTGACCCTTGGTCAAAGGAGGGGACTGTGACGCCCTTCGCGTCGATGGCGGGAGACCTGGGCAAGAATTAGCAGCCATTTGACAATTTGCCATACTCTTGCGGGAAATTACCCGCAGGCACTTCGATTCGGAACCAGCATCCATGGCAGACGCGATCCCGTCCTTCAGCGCTCAGCGGCTTGCTCTGCAAGGACTCCCCTTGCGTCTCATCCAGGACGGTCTCCTCGATGAGGCCACGATGCTTCAGGCGATCGCGACCGCTAAGGAGGAAGGCACCAATCTCGTCTCGTACCTGGTGAACGCGGGGCTCGCCAACCCGCGTGATATCGCGATTGCCGCCTCTCAAGAGTTCGGCGTCCCCCTGCTCGACTTGGACGCCGTGCAGCTCGACCTAGACACGGTCAAGCTGGTCTCCGACAAGCTCCTCACCAAGCACCGGGTCCTGCCGCTCGTCAAGCGCGGCAAGAAGCTGTTCGTGGCGGTCGCCGACCCGACGAACCTCCACGCCCTCGACGAGATCAAGTTCCAGACGGGCCTCTCGGTCGAGGCAGTCGTCGTCGAGGAGGACAAGCTCCAGCGCGTCAGCGCCAAGGTGCTCGAGCAGGTCGACGCGTCGATGCCGGCGTTCGGGGAGGACGACCTGGACGATCTCGAGAACCTCGAGGTCACGGGCGGCGACGACGAGCTCGACGCTCAGGCCATCGGGCGCGACGAAGTCGAAGATGCGCCGATCGTCCGCTTCGTCAACAAGGTGCTGCTCGATGCGATCAAGCGCGGCGCATCGGACATCCACTTCGAGCCGTACGAGAAGATGTACCGGATCCGCTTCCGGCTCGATGGCTACCTCAAGGAGGTGGCGACGCCGCCGGTGCAATTGGCGAGCAAGATCGCCGCCCGGCTCAAGGTCATGGCGCGACTTGACATTGCGGAGCGTCGCATCCCCCAGGACGGGCGCATCAAGATGCGCATCTCCAAGAACCGCGCCATCGACTTCCGCGTGAGCACGTGCCCGACGCTGTTCGGCGAGAAGATCGTGTGCCGTATCTTGGACCCGTCGAGCGCCATGCTCGGCATCGATGCGCTCGGCTACGAGCCGCAGCAAAAGGAGCTCTACCTCAAAGCACTCTCGCAGCCGCACGGCATGATCCTCGTCACAGGCCCGACCGGCAGCGGTAAGACGGTCTCGCTCTACACCGGCTTGCAGATCCTCAACACGGAAGACACGAACATCTCCACCGCCGAGGACCCGGCGGAGATCAACATTCCCGGCATCAACCAGGTGAACATCAATCCCAAGGTCGGCCTGACGTTCGCATCGGCGTTGCGCGCCTTCCTCCGCCAGGACCCGGACGTCATCATGGTCGGCGAGATCCGCGACCTCGAGACCGCGGAGATCGCGATCAAGGCGGCACAGACCGGCCACCTTGTGCTGTCGACGCTGCACACAAACGATGCGCCCAAGACGCTGACGCGCTTGATCGACATGGGCGTGAAGCCCTATGCGATTGCGACTTCTGTGACGCTCATCATTGCGCAGCGCCTCGCCCGTAAGCTATGCCCCAACTGCAAGGTGCCGATCGAGATGTCCGCGGACGCGCTCCTCAAGGAGGGCTTTACCGAGGAGGAAATCGCCGCGGGCCTGACGATCTACAAGCCGGTCGGCTGCAACCAATGCACAGACGGCTACAAGGGCCGCACCGGCATTTACCAGGTGATGCCAGTCTCCGAGGAGATTCAGAAGATCATCCTGCAGGGCGGCACGGCCGTGGACATTGCTGCGCAAGCCGCCCGCGAGGGCGTGTGGGACCTAAGGCGCTCGGGCCTCGAGAAGGTCAAGGCCGGCATCACCAGCTTGGACGAAGTCAATCAGTGCACGGTGGAATGAGGACGTCGGCGGGCCGTCCGGCGCGACAACATAGGTAAAGTGACATGGCACAGGCAGCTCCTGCACAGCAGTTTCCCTATGTTTGGGAGGGCACGGATAAGCGCGGCAAACGGGTCAAGGGCCGGATGCTCGCGACCTCAGAAGCAGAGGTTCGAGCCGATCTGCGCCGCCAAGGCGTGCTCGCCAAGCGCGTCAGAAAAGAAGTCCAGCTTTTCAATCGCGGCAAGAAGATCACGTCCGAGGACATCGCGCTGTTCGCGCGACAGCTCGCGACGATGCTACAAGCCGGTATTCCGATGGTGCAATGTTTCGAGATCATCGGCACCGGCCATGAGAAGCCCGCGATGCAGAAGCTGGTGCTGTCGATCAAGGCCGATATCGAATCGGGCACGACGCTGCACGAGGCACTCGCGAAGCATCCCCTGTACTTCGACGACTTGTTCGTGAACCTGGTCGAGGCTGGCGAGCATGCCGGTGCGTTGGAAACGCTGCTCGACAAGGTCGCCACCTACAAAGAAAAGACGGAAGCGCTGAAGAAGAAGATCAAGAAGGCGCTGTTTTACCCGGCTGCCGTTCTTGCGGTTGCCATCATCGTCACGGTTATTCTCTTGATCTTCGTCATTCCTCAGTTCGAGTCGCTGTTCCAAGGGTTCGGCGCGGACCTGCCGGCCTTCACGCAAATGGTCATCAACCTGTCAAAGTTTATGCAGGCCAAAGGATGGCTGATCGGAGCGATCGCAGGCGTGGGCGGATATCTTTTCTTCTACTTCAAGAAGCGCTCCCGCGCGATGCGCCGCGCTCTGGACCGGCTCATTCTCAAGATTCCCGTGATCGGCCCGATCATGGAGAAGGCTGCGATCGCGCGCTATGCGCGTACGCTCTCGACCATGTTTGCTGCGGGCGTGCCGCTGGTCGAAGCACTCACCTCGGTGGCCGGTGCGACCGGCAACATCGTGTACGAAGAGGCGACGCTGAAGATCCGCGACGAGGTCGCCACCGGTCAGCGTCTGCAGCGCTCGATGGAAGCGACCGAGCTCTTCCCGAACATGGTCGTGCAGATGATCGCCGTCGGCGAGGAATCGGGCTCGCTCGACTCCATGGCCGCGAAGGTGGCCGACTTCTACGAGGCAGACGTCGACGCAGCGGTGGACGCCATGAGCAGCCTGCTCGAGCCGCTCATCATGGCCATTCTCGGCGTGCTGGTCGGCGGTCTCGTGATCGCGATGTATCTGCCGATCTTCAAGCTCGGCGCAGCAATCTAGTGAGGCACTAGGCTGTAGTCGTCGCAACGCCGCGCTCCGGGCGGCGTTGTCGCGTTAGGGAAGCGCTGAGGACATCGATGCGCGACGGATTCGGGCGACATAGGTCTCGAGGATGCTGATCGACTTACTTCGAGAGAGTCCTGCGGCTTGGATAGGGCTCGTCTTCGTATTCAGCCTGCTGGTTGGCAGCTTCTTGAACGTCGTGATCCATCGGCTACCGATCATGCTTGAGCGCGAATGGCGCGCGCAGGCCGAAGAGGTCTTGGGCTCGAATGGTTTGAGTGACACATCCACGGCGGGGAACGGACGTTCGCAAGGCAAGCAAGCTCCAACCACCCGCGCCGAGCCTCCAGCTACCTATAACCTCGTCGTGCCGCGCTCTGCCTGTCCGCATTGCGGCGCACAGATCAAGGCGTGGCAGAACATTCCGGTCATCAGCTATCTGCTGCTCAAAGGCAAGTGCGCGAGCTGCCGCGCGCCGATTTCTCTTCGCTATCCGATCGTCGAGCTGGTCACCGCCCTCCTTTCGGCCGCTGTGGCGTGGAAGTTCGGCTTCACGTGGTACGCGGGCGCAGCGCTCGTGCTGACGTGGTTTCTGATCGCGCTCACGTTCATCGACTATGACACGCAGCTCCTGCCAGACAACATGACCCTGCCGCTGCTCTGGTTGGGTCTGCTGGTGAGCCTCCTGCCGACTAACCCGGCAACGGGGCTGCCGATCGATACGCAATCCAGCGTCCTCGGCGCGGCGGCAGGCTATCTGAGCTTGTGGAGCGTCTACCACCTGTTCAAGCTCATCACCGGCAAGGAAGGCATGGGCTACGGCGATTTCAAGCTGTTTGCCGCCTTGGGCGCGTGGCTTGGATGGCAGATGCTGCCTCTCATCATCCTCCTTTCGGCGTTGACCGGCGCAATCGTCGGCGTCACGTTGATCGTCGCGCGCGGCCGCGACAAGAACATCCCAATTCCCTTCGGACCCTACCTGGCAGCAGCAGGCTGGATCGCGCTAATGTGGGGCGATACGCTCGTCTCCTCGTATCTGCGCGCGAGCGGCATCCACTGACGCCAGACATACAACGCCGCAATTGTGACGCGGTGATGGCAACCGTATTCTGGCCGCCGCGACACTATCCAGGTCTGCATCGTGAACGACACACAGGTCTCCCCTCGCGGCGTGCCCCTTCTGGTCGCATTGACCGGCGGCATCGCCAGCGGCAAGAGCGCGGTCGCCGATCGTTTTGCGCAACTGGGCGTGCCCGTCCTAGACACTGATCGAATCGCACGGGACATCGTCGAGCCAGGCACGCCGACTCTCGCAAAGCTGGTGGAAGCGTTCGGGCCAGATATTTTGGACAGCGAAGGACGGTTGAATCGCCGCCGGATGCGCGAGCGCGTCTTCGCGAATCCGGACGACCGCGCCCGGCTGAACGCGATCACGCACCCAGCAATTCGCGCCGAACTCGCGCGACGCTCAGCAAGCGCGGGCGGCGCTTATCAGGTGCACGTGATTCCCTTGTTGGTCGAAACCGGACGCACCCGAGATTACGATCGCGTGCTCGTCGTCGATTGCCCGCGAGAAGTGCAGATCCAGCGCTTGATGGCGCGCGATGGTGCCACTGCCGAGCAAGCCGAAGCGATTCTGGCTGCACAAGCCACGCGCGAGCAACGCCTTGCGGTTGCGGACGATGTCATCGTGAATACCGGAACGCTCGACGAGCTCTATCAGCGAGTGGACGAGCTGCACCGCAAGTACTTAAGTGAGGCTGGGGGCTAGGAGGCTGCGGCTGGAGACAATTTGACCCCCTCCCCAACCCTCCCCCGCTTCGCATTCGCTCGCGGGGGAGGGAGCATCGACAACTCGCCCCTCGCGCTTGCGGGATCACCGTGGCCTCACGCTTGCGGAACCACTGTAGCTTCCCGCTTGCGGGAATACTTAAAACGCGATCCTCCCCCGCAAGCAACGCGATCCTCCCCCCCGCAAGCGGCGGAGGTTAGCGCACACGATCCTCCCGCTTGCCACACGATCCTCCCGTTTGCGGGGGCAGGTTAAGGCGCCGCGATTTTCCCGCTTGCGGGGGCAGGTTAAGGCGCCGCGATCTTTCCGCTTGCGGGGGTGGTTAAGGCGCCGCGATCCTCCCCCCGCTTGCGGGGGGAGGTTAGGAGGGGGCCTACCCCCAACCGCATCGCTCGCGGAGGAGGGAGCGGTTCCGCCATCGATTGGCAGGGAGCGACTGTTGATCGTTGACAACTCATTCGCCCTCCCCCTGGAGAGCACTTTGGCACTCAACAGAGGGCACTCATTGATCCGTCCTGCTTGCGGAACGTCGACGTGTGGAACGTTGATCCTCCCCGCTTGCGGGAGAAGGTCAGGAGGGGCCTACAGTCCATCCTTCATCTCCACCTATCCTTCATCTCCACGCAGCTCTAAGTTGTTCTGCACGCGACGCACACCTTCAACGTTCCGCGCCACTTGCTCGGCGCGGCGACGTGCTTGCTCATCGTCGACGAAGCCGTTCAGCTGAACGACGCCCTGGAATGTCTCCACGTTGATCTGATATGCCTTCGTTTCCGAGTTTGAGATGAGCGCCGATTTCACCTTCGCAGTGATCACGCTATCGTCTATCACCCGCCCCGTATTGGCACCGGCGCTTTGCATCGGGCCGGTCTCTGAATTCGATGCGCAGCCGATGAGCCCGACGCCCAGCAAGGCAGCTGCGAGTAATGGTATGACCTTCATGTGCAAGTCCTTCGTACAGCGCTTCACAACAAAGCTGTAAACAAAAGGGTTAGAGCGGAAGTGAAGTTCCCCCGGGCTCGGGGCGCGGGACTCGGGGTGAAAGCCTTCGCTGCGTTTCGTAGCAGGAGGGGGGAACCTACGGCCTAGTGCCTGCAGCCTCACATGCACCCCCTCCCCAACCCTCCCCCGCTCGCATCGCTCGCGGGGGAGGGAGCGGTTCCTTGCCATCCACCCGCAGAAGGTTCCTTGCCATCCACCCGCAGAAGGTTCCGTGCCATCCACTCGCAGAAAGAGTGTCTGTTTGATGTTGACAGCTCATTCGCCTCTCCCACTTGCGAGAGGCACTTGGGAACTCATCAATACGTCCGCTTGCGGGACGTGTGGAATGCTGTTTACGACGCGCGGAACGTTGATCCTCCCCGCTTGCGGGAGAAGGTCAGGAGGGGGGCGCCAACCCGAGCCTTACACGATCGGTTCAAACGCGATCAACGACTCCAGCGCCGCGCCTCGACCCAGCGCGTTCTGCGGCAGGTTCTCGAACACGCCTACCTCGCCGTGCAGAGCCAGGTAGTTCAACACGACCGTCTGCACGAGCAGGTTGACGTTGTTGGCGGCCGGGCTGCTCGAGTTCACGACATCGCCGTTCGCGCTGAAATAGCCGAGCTGCTGATGGCGGCCAGCCGACGAAGTTCCTTCGCCGATGAGCAGCGGACGTCCCGTTGGGTTGTAAACCAAGAAGAAGGACGCAGCCGTCGCCTGATTGTCGCCGGTCCACTCACCCTTGCCGCGGCCGCCCGGAGAATCGTCGATGCGCCCATTCGACGACAAGGAACCATCACTGAACACATAGAGCATCAGCGGCTTGCCGACCAGTGCCGCGTACTGGAGGCACGCCCCCATGCACTGCCCGGCGCGATAATCGCGCGCCTCGCCAGTCGCTCGCTCGCCGGTGTGATAGTCGAAGCCACCCATGGTGATCGTGCCCGCCCCCGCGAGACCCTGAATGACGAGCTTCATGACGGCCGCGGTCTTCTCGAACTCGCGATCGCCGCCGAAGTTGTTTCCGAAGATCGACGTGATATGTGGATCTTGCAGAGGGTCGAGCGCGGCGGGATCTCCGAAGGCGGCGACAGTATCCGCCGTCTTCACGTAACTGCATCGCATGCGTTTCTTGATGGTTGCATCGTCTGCCACCCGCGTCTGCACGTCTGGATCGTCGAGCACGTCGCGGCTGATGCGCACCATCGATTCCAGCGCTTTCACGGCATCGGGCAACTTCAAGATGTTCTCACCCGTGTCGACGAGACCGACGACATCGCTGCGACGATCGATCTTGGTCGGACGATACTCCGGATCCATGAAGGTGGCGGGCGCTCTGGAGTTGCCGCCCGAATCGGAATTCTGCGAACCGATGAGGGTCAAGAGCTCGCCGCGCACACCTGCGACTTGCGCCAGCCAATACATCGGATTGTGCGGATTGTTGCCCGTGTCGTTCTCCGAGCGCGCCGCGATCACACAGCCATTCACGCGTGCGCGCGTATCGGGCGTGGTCACCGACTGCATGCCGCGCAGGAACGCGCTGTCGCTATGGAACGGCAAACCGAACTCCGTGTTGACGAAGGCCGGATTGGTCGGTAGCTGGTCGGGCGGAAGCCCCTGCTTGACGTAGCCCTGTGTCGACAGGAAATCAAACGGGCCGCCTTCCTTACCGGCAAGGACGTTGGAGCCGACAATGTTCGCGCCGCCGGCAAGATCGAAGCAGATGAACGGTATCTTGCCGGCGCCAGGTAAAATGCCGCAGTCCACCTTCATCGCGTTGATGTCACTTGCCAGCTCGATGGCCGCCTGGGCGCGTGCACGGCGCGGCGCGAGCAACGACCCCACTCCGCTCGACATGATCACCGTCGCCGCGCCGGTGAGAAATCCCTGCGCGAGGAAGTCACGGCGCGTCACCGGGCGCTTGTGCGATTCGTGCCGCAGCGGCTCATCGAGACCCAAGGGGCGTTTGCGACGGGACTTGATGATCAACATGCGTATCGCCTCTCAGTGAATCAACGTGGCGGCATTGCCAAGAGCCGCACCGCAGACAGCCTTCGCGACCTCTTTGATGCGATCCGCGTTATCGCAACTCTGCAATTGACACAGGTCATCGATGAGATCGTCGAGTTCGTTTTGCACCAGCGGCGCGTCGGGCAATGTGGCGACCTGCGATCCGAGCTCGCCGATCACCCTCCTGACCAGCGGCCCAGTGATCGCCTGACGATCAGCAGCAGCGTCCAAGCGCGAAGGCAGAGGTGCGCCAAAGAAGGCATTGCGCGCGCTCTCGTTGTCGACCAGCACGTTGCAGTACTGAAACGCCAGCTGTGCAATCGCGGTCTGATGGGACGACAGGAACGCTTGTATGTCGTTCACGGCCGGGAGCGACTGACGCACGTTCGCGTACGTCGAGCGAATGCTGGAGTGGCGCGGATCGACGCCTGTGATCGTCGCGAATGTGGCGTTGATGGCATCGAACGTTCGCACACCGATATCGGGTGGCGGCGTCACGTTGACGGGCGCAGCAGCAATCCCGTCCGTGAGCTCCGAGCACACGTGACTGCGGGAGCCGAGCTGATCGAAGCACAGGAAAAACTCATCGAACTCCGGGCCTTGCTCGCGGCCGATGATCGTGCCGACCCTCGATAGCAATTGCCCTTCTGTGGGCGAATACGTTGCATCTGTGATCTCTGTCTCGAGCAAGCGATAAGCCTGACCCACGAGCGGTTCGGAGCCGTTGATGCCGATACGCATGCCGCGCAGCGGGATGCGACCCGGTGTGGCGTTCGGATCGAGACTGATGAACTTCGGCATCGTGAATAGATAGCTGTAGCTATCGTATTCGGCCGCCTCGAACATGATGTACGACTGCGGCACGCCGGTGATGTGCTCGACGCCGAACAGCAGAAAGTACTTCTGACCCACGCCCGCCGCAAAGTTCTGCCGCACCTGCTCCGGCGTCAACGCGCGATTGTGAACTGAGACGAAGCGAATCACACCCTGCCATTGACGGTTGTTGCTCACGTCATTGCCGAGCACGAAGGCGAAGGTGTCGTCCCAGTCGCCGAGCGTGCCGCCGCCTTGCTGGTCGACATCGCCCGTGAACTCGCCGTTCACGTAGATCCGACGGCCGTTGAGGGGATCGAAGGTCATCACGACGTGCTGCAATGACGCTTGCAACCGCTGATCGGCATCAGCAGTCGAAAGTGGAGGTGTGCCGTTGCTGCCGGTCGCTGTGCTGCGGACGAGGAAATCGTAGTTGTACTGCGTCTGCCCCATCGTGAAGTTGCGACTGGTCGCGCTGCCCGAATAGCTCACGATGCGTGCGTCTTCCTGCGTCACGTTGCCCGGCACGACCCATGCCTCGATGGAGAACTCGCCGGTCGCAGTGATGAGCTGGTAGAGCTTGCGGCTCGATGTCGTCGAGGCCTGCGCTTTGGCGGGCCGCCCGTCGCCGGCGCGGATGTTGATTCCCCAACCACCGACCCACTCGATATCGCCCGAGAGATGCAAGTCGGCCGCAGGATCCACACCGCTCGTGTCGTAGGCGATCGTGCCATGACCCGTCTTGAACTCGTAACGCGCAATCTCGTGCGCGTCGTAGCGGCTGCCGCCGCTCGCGACCGTGCCGTCGACGAGCCTGAGCGCCTTACTTACGACGAGCTGCGGATCGATGGCTTCGGGTTGAATGGCATCCGCGATCGCTTGGATGAGCGACTGCACCAATTGCGCGTTCTGCTCGCAGTTGCCCCAGCAGTTGTGCGACTCCGCACGCAGTCGCACGACGAAGCGCGACGCAGCCGGATCGTCCAGATTGATCTTCGGAATCGACGCGAGATACGCCTCGTTGATGTCGTCCGAGGAGAAATACGGCGCTTGGGCCGTCGCCGCGTCGGCGCGATGACAGCCCCGGCAATTCGTCACCAAGACATCGTGAAGAGCCGAGAACTGCGGTGGCGGCGTTGCGGGCAGACGCCGGCTCGCACCGGGATCCTTCGGCTCAGGCGGCACGAGCTCGATTTGGCGGCCGACGCCGTCCGTCGTGCCAACCCAGTTCGTGATCCAGGTCGTGAGAATGCTCGCGCAAGCGCCGGCGTCTGCGAGCCAGCAGTTGTGCCCGCCCGCAACCTTGGTGACGAGCGCGGATTGCGATGGCTGGTCGCGATCGACGAACGGGTTCGCGGCCTCATAGGCGAGATTGACGTCGTCCGAGCGCGCGAACGTAGGCGCTTGGCCGCCTTGGTAGTGACAAGCACCGCAGCGATTCTCGCCGCGGATGTTCTCCCAGAAGCTGATGCGGAATGCCTGAATGTCTGCGGTTGCAGGCGGCGGTCCGGAGTAGCTCGCTCCCGCACTCGGCGGCTTGGTGACCGGATTTTCCTCGGTCGGCGCACCGCTGCTGCAACCGACCAACACACAGACGCTCAAGGCCGCGAGGACCAACGAGCGCCCCCCTCCCTGACCCTCCCCCGCTTTGCGGGGGAGGGATAAGGAGGTCGCCCGCGCTGCGCGGGGGAGCGGTGAAGTAGCCCGCGCATTGCACGAGGGTGGAGTAGCCCGCACACTGCACGAGGGTGAAGTAGCCCGCACACTGCACGAGGGTGAAGTAGCCCGCACACTGCACGAGGGTGAAGTAGCCCGCACACTGCACGAGGGTGAAGTAGCCCGCACACTGCACGAGCGAGGTAAGGAAGTCGTCCGCGCAGCGCTGGGGAGGGCTAAGGAAGTAGCTCGCACAGTACGGGTTTGAGCAATTCCCTCCCCCGCGAAGCGGGGGAGGGCTAGGGAGGGGGCAAACGCACGCACCATGCGAGCCAACGCCCAGAGCCCAGAGCCCAGAGCCCGTCTAAGGCGGCTATAGGCGGTAGGCTGTAGGTTGTAGGCAGCCCTTCCTTCCCCCGCTGCGCGCGGGACGGTTGGGGAGGGAGACCCCGCACAGCGAAAGGTTCGGAAGACAGTCCCCTCCTCCGCCTTGCGGGGGAGGGTTAGGGAGGGGGCGCAGGCTCTCTTGTGCTTCATTCTTCTTACTTCCCTCACGGCCCGGCACAATGCGCTGCGGCTTCCGCAAACACCCGCCGCAAGTTGCCACCGTTTTGCTTGAAACTCTGTGTGCTCGCGGCCACGCGCGCGTGGTCTTGTGGCGTGCTGGGGGAGCGGAAACAGACCGCCCTGAATACCTTTTCGACTTGGCATTGGGCGAAGGCGTCGCTATGCGCCAGCTCTTGGCCGAGTGACTTCGCCCCATTGCCGCGGCCCGGCAGGCTCGGATCCCATCCCAGCAGACGATTCGGCCCCGGCAGGCGATAGCGGTTCTCCCACGCATCATCCGACGTGACGAAGCCGAACTTGAAGTTGTCCGCATTGATCAGGTACTTCGGCTGGACCTGTCCCTCGGTGTAGACGAGCCGACCCTGCGCCTCATCGAAGTTGTAATAAGCAAACGCCTGCGCCATCGGATCCATTCCGTTGTGGCAGCCGACGCAGTTATTGAGAAACACGCTGCTGTCGCCGCCGGGGCTGCGCGAGACGTCTTGCCGAATACGATCGGGCGGCAGGCGCGTATCGAGAAGTTGCTCGAGATCGCGACATAGATGATTCAGCATCGTGAACCGAAACATCGCGCGGTTCGTCCCCGCGATGAAGAACGCTTCCGACGCCGCACGCGAGGTAATCACCCCTGCGGTGGCATGCGGCGGAATGCCGGTCAGCGACGATTGTGATCGCGCTTCGAGCACGACGCGCAGATCGGCGTTGTCGGTCTCGAGCGCGACGTAGTGATCGTTATTGACAGGAGAATACGCCGGCGTGACGCCCCGACCTACGTAAACAATGTCCTCGTAAAGAATGCCGCGAAAGTCCCGATCGTCGCGCACGAAGCCGATGACGGTCGCCGTATAGTCGTTGAGCGCTGCAAATGCCGTCTGGTCGCGATTCGTCCAAGGTGTGGCGAAGTTCTTGAGCGTGACCGAGTAAAAGTAGCGCGAATGCTCTTCACGAGGATCCATAATGAACAGCGCGGCATCGACAGGACTCGTCGCCACCATCGGCTCGAGCCGGTCCAACAGCTCCTTCGATGGCGGCGTGCCTGTGAGGCGATCGAACATTCGCTTTGCCTGCTCGCGCGGGCCCGCGAATGCCTCCCCTTGCGGCGGCGCAAGCGCCAAGACTGCGAGAGCCAACATCGCCGCTGTCCTCACCGAGACGCTCCTGGGCGATGCTCGCATCGGTTCCGCTGTGCCGTTCATGTTGTTCATGCCAGGTCCGGGTGGTTTGTGATTCGTGACTTCTTTTTTGGGATCGGTGTGATCGGTCGCTCGACTGTCTGCTCCCTAGTCTTCTCTATGGCGTCACGAATCACGAGTTCCTTCGCGTTCGCGCATTTGTCTAATGTTTTCCGACAGTCGCGCGAAATATACGCGGCACGACTCGAGCGAGTAAGTGTCTCAAGTGTCAGACGTCGCCGTGCGGAGACAGTATGGGTAGCCTCGCGCGCGCGTATAGTCTCGCTGCCGCGATGCGACTTGCATTCAAGCCAGCCTCCGCGGCGCAAAATGTGAGCGACGTCACGAACTCGAGCGATGACGTATCCAGCACGCACCTCTAATCAGGGTTTGTCTGGAGCGCTCTGTGACTGGCTTAACAGATGACAGAATATGTCGCGTCGATGATGCGTGATATTGACGTTCGTCGCTGCTGCTTCAGGGATGAGCAATTGTTGGTTTCGGCACGCAACTCGTCAGCACGCCAAGATCGCACTGAACAATAAATCGGACCGACCCGGAGTACACAATGCCTGGCCACGCCAAGGGCGTTCGAGTCATCTCGCGCAGTGCTCATGCCTCCCCGCTGGGCGCCTCACTCTTTGCGACCTGCTGCATGTTGGCGCTCTCCGCGTGTGACAGCAGCACGGGCGGCACCGACGTCACGATCGGCAGCGGTCAGAACATGGACCCCGTGACGCTGGACTTCCCGGTGTTCTACATCAAACGTCCGTTGCCCGAGGAGAACGTTCGTGAACGTGATGCGCGCGAGCTCCTGCGCTTCGAGATCGGCGCAGATTTATATATGCGCGATCGCGCTTCGCCGTCTGCTGCGGACGTCAATCTCACCGGGGAGATCACCCAAGGGCGTGGCGACGTCCGTTATCTCAGCGTGAGCTTCGACGGCACGAAGGTGCTGTTTTCGATGCGCGCCCCATTCATCGAAGGCGCCGATGAAGAAGACCAACCGACTTGGAACATCTGGGAGTACGACACGACGACACGTGTTCTGCGCCGAGTGATTGCCTCCGACACGATCGCCGAAGAGGGTCACGACATCATGCCCCACTACCTGCCGGACGGGCGTATCGTGTTCACGTCCACGCGGCAGCGTCAGTCGCAAGCGATCTTGCTGGACGAAAGCAAGCCGGCCTTCACTGCGCAGACAGAAAGCCTGCAGTTTCGCGAGCCCGCCTTTGTGCTGCACGTGATGAATGCGGACGGCACGGATATCAAACAGATCTCATTCAATCAGAGCCACGACCTTTATCCGTCCGTGCTTGCCAATGGCAAGATCGTCTTCACGCGCTGGGAACATCACATCGACGATGACCAGTTCGACATTTACACGATCAATCCGGACGGCACGGGGCTCGAGCTCCTCTACGGCGCGCAGAGCCACAACACGGGCACGCCAGATCCGAGATCTGGCAACCCATCGCGGATCGAGTTCATGCAACCCAGGCCGATGCCGGACGGGCGCACCCTTGCACTCATCCGTCCCTCTCGCGGCACGAACGAAGGCGGCGATCTGGTCCTCATCGATACAGTGAACTTCGTCAACAACACACAACCCACCGCCGCCAACGCCGGTTTGCCTGGTCCGGCCCAGCAGCGGGCGTTGCCGACCGACGTGCGCACCATTCCGGGGCCTTCCCCCGGCGGTCGTTACCGCATGGCCTCACCGTTGTTCGACGGCACTGATCGGCTGCTTGTGAGCTGGTCACAGTGCCGCTTGATCGAAAACTCCCGCATTGTCCCGTGCACGAGCGAGCGGCTCGCGAGGCCGGACGCGGTCGAGGCGCCGCCGCTCTACGGGATCTATGTCTATGACACTCGCGACAACACCCAGCGCCCGATCGTCGCCCCTGAGGAGGGCTTCGCCTATACAGAGGTCGTTGCCGCTGCGGCGCGCGAGCTGCCTCCCGTGATCCTCGATCGCGTGCCCGGCGTCGATTATCCGAGCGACCTGCAAGACGTCGGCATCTTGCACATCCGCAGCGTGTACGACGTGGACGGACGTGATCTTGCTCCAGGCGGTATCGAAGCCGTGCGCAACCCAGCTAACAATGCTTACGCCGACCGCCCGGCGCGCTTCTTGCGCATCGAGAAAGCCGTTTCGCAGCCCGACGATGACGTGCGCGAGGTGCCCAACACGGCGTTCGGGCCGAACCGCGCGCTCGGCATGCGCGAAATCCTTGGCTATGCGCCGATCGAGCCGGATGGCTCAGTCAAAGTGAAGGTGCCGGCCAACGTCGCATTCAGCATCTCGATCGTCGACGCGCACGGCCGCCGCTTGGCCGGCGTGCTCGGAAGTCGCCATACGAACTGGCTTCAGGTCAGACCAGGCGAAGTGCTCGAATGCAACGGCTGCCACGATCCGAATGCCAATCCGCCAATCTCGCACGGCCGCAGCGGATTGTTTGCATCCGTGAATCCGGGTGCACCGACAACCGGGAATGCGTTCCCGAACACGAGGTCCGAGCTGTTCGCCGACATGGGCGAGACGATGGCGGAGGCGCGCAACCGCGTCATGTGCAGCGGCGCCTGCGAGCCGAGCGTGAACATCGGTTTCCGCGACCCTTGGCCGGAGATGTCCTCGGCCGCCGAAGAGGTGGACATGTGCTACACCACGACGGCGCGCGGCTTCCCAAGCGATCCAGCCGATCCGACTCAATTCTTCGATTGCGGCAGCATCAACGCGCGAGCGTTGCCGCTGACCGTGCCGCCCCCGACCACCACGAGCTGCTTGTCTCAATGGACGGCCGCCTGCCGCATCACGATCCACTATCCCATCCATATTCATCCGCTCTGGAGCGCAGACCGCTCGGATCGTGACGGCGATGGCGTTCCCGATGCGATCGACGGCACCTGCACGAGCTGTCACGCGCCGGTCGATCGCACCGGTGACGGAATCGTCGATGTGCCGGCAGGAGATCTCGACCTTTCGGATGGCCTGTCCGACGAGCAACCGGATCACCTCCGTGCCTATCGGCAACTGCTGTTCAGCCGCCGCGGCCAACGCGTGAACGACATGGGTCAGCTCGAAGATGAGTGCATTCAGACCGAGGTCGACCCAGTGACGATGGTGGAGACCTGCGTCGCATACCGCATTGTCCCGGCATCCATGAGCGTCCAGGGCGCCCGTGCCTCCGCTCGGTTTTTCAACACGATGCTGGGGGTGACGGTCGGAACCATCGACCATAGCGACTTCATGTCGCCAAGTGAGTTACGCTTGCTGGCTGAATGGCTAGACATCGGCGCCCAGTACTACAACGACCCATTCGCCGTGCCGGAGAATTGATGAGTTCGCGGCGCTCGCTGCTATTGCTGCTCGTCTTGTTGTTTGCAGCGAGTGCAAACGCTGATGCTCGTGCGCGCAAAGTCCTGGTCGCCGATCCGTTCATCGAGCTGCACACGGGCCCCGGCCGCGGCTATCCCATCTTCCACGTCGTCGAGCGCGGCCGCGAGGTCGAGATCATCAAGCGCCGCACGGATTGGTTCCGGGTCAGGACCGATCGCGGGGTGGAAGGCTGGGTAGCGCGCGAGCAAATGCTCGCCACGCTGGAGTCGACGGGCGAGCCCATCGACCTGCAGGAACCCACTCGCGAGAACTACATGAGCCGGCGCTGGCAGGGTGGCGTGATGGCGGGCGACTTCGGCGGCGCCAGTCTCATCTCAGCGTTCGGCGGCTATGCCTTCAGCGACCACCTGTCCATCGAGCTCACCGTCAATCACATCCTGGGAGAATTCTCCAACGGTTACAGCGCGACGATCGGGCTGATGCACGTGTTCGTGCCCGAATGGCGTATCTCGCCTTACTTCACGCTCGGCACCGGCATCATCTATACCGAGCCGAAGTCCACGCTCGTGCAGGTCGAAGATCGCAACGATCAGATTGGCTACGTCGGCGGCGGGTTACAGCTTTACCTGACGCGCCGTTTCATGTTGCGCTCGGAATATCGGAACAATGTCATTTTCACGGAGCGCGACGACAACGAGGAAGTAGACGAATGGAAGTATCTCGGCTTCGCGTTCTTTTTCTGATCGCGCTGTGCACGTGCGTGCTGCCCGGCTGCGCATGGCTCGGCCGCGGCGGCGACACACCGCCCCGGCCAGTCTCGACCGAGCAGGCCAGTATCACGGGCGAGCCCGCATCGGATCGCCCGATCATCGAGCCGCAGGTGGAGCGACGCGAAATCAAGAGACCGCGCATCGATACCGAAGATTTTGAGCTGGGTGCCTTCGTCGGTGTCCTCAGCATCGAGGACTTCGAGAGCAACGTGGTCTATGGCGCGCGGCTCGCCTACCACCTCACGGAGGATTTCTTCCTGGAAGCAACGGTCGGGCAGTCTCGCGCGGGACGCACCAGCTACGAGAATCTTTCCGGCTCGGCCGAGCTGCTGAGAGACTCCGAGCGAGACTACACGTACTACGCGCTCTCAGCCGGTTGGAATGTGCTGCCTGGCGAGGTGTTCATCGGCAGGAACCGAGCATACAACTCTGCCTTTTATCTGATTGCAGGCATCGGCAGCACGCGCTTCGCCGGCGACGATCGCTTCACGGTAAGCGGAGGATTCGGCTACCGCATTCTGCCGAGCGACTGGATCGCCGTGCACTTCGACGTGCGCGATCATGTCTATGACATCGATCTTCTGGGCAAGAAGAAGATCGTCAATAACTTAGAAGCGCATCTCGGTCTGTCGATTTTCTTTTGAGCGACCATGTGGCGGATGTCTCTCGATGCCGTGTGGGTGGACCTCTCGAGGTGGCTCTAGCCCATCGGACCTTCACTTGCGCATCGAAGCTGAGCAGCAGGAGGTACACCAAGATGCCGTCACCGAGCTTCAAGCACTGGGTTTGCGCCGCCGCACTGAGCATGGCGCTCATCGTCGCTGCGAACGCAAGCACATCCGTCGCACCGACGTTCAGCCTGCCGTCGCGCAATGGCGACATCGTGTCTCTCGAGGACTTGCGCGGTCAGGTCGTGATGATCAACTTTTGGGCAAGCTGGTGCGGCCCGTGTCGTCAGGAGATGCCGCTTCTCGATCAAATGCACAAGCGTTACAGTTCTCTCGGCTTCACGTTGCTGGGCGTGAACGTCGAAGAGAACACGAAGGATGCGGAGCGCTGGCTTGAGCAAACGCCGGTATCGTTCCCGATCTTGTTCGACAGAGACAGTAAGGTGAGTCAGCTCTACAACGTGAGCGCGATGCCGAGCACGGTGTTCATCGATCGCAAGGGCAACATTCGCTACGTGCACCGCGGCTACAAGCCCGGCGACGAGAGCGAGTACTTGAACCAGATCCGCGCGCTGTTGAAGGAGTGAAGAGGGCACCGGGGCTGGAGGCTGGAGCAGGAATCGGCGCGCGATGCCGCGCACAATGCTCGCAGACATGAGCCACCGTACCCGGCCTGTCATGATAATGAGCTTGCCGCTCGCGACGCCTTCACGCAAGCCGTTTTGTGTAAGAGGGACGCAATGACTAGAGCCTGCAACCCAACACTTTCAGTCCCCCGTTGCGGAGAAGCGCGGGCTCACCACTCCCTCCCCGGTTGCGGGGACGTGGCATCTAAACACTCCCTCTCCGGTTGTGAGGAAGTGGCATCTCAACATTCCCTCCCCCGCTGCGGGGAAGCGGCATCTCAACATTCCCTCCCCCGCTGCGGGGAAGCGGCATCTCAACATTCCCTCCCCCGCTTGCGGGGGAGGGTCAGGGAGGGGGCAATGGCTCCAACCTCGCGAGCGTCAGCATTGCTTGCTGCATGCGCTGTGCTCGCACTCACCGGCTGCGGCAACATCGAACCATGGGTCAAGCCATACGAGCGGCAGGCGTTCGCCGACCCCATCATGTCGTTCGATCCGCATCCCATCTCCAGCTCGTACATGCACCATGTTTTCGAAGCGCGCGAAGGCGCACGCGGTGCGCTCGGCAGCGCAGGCGGCGGCTGTGGGTGTAATTGACTTGAGAGCTGTGGCTGCTGTGCGCTCACCAGAGATTGTCTAATACCGTTCTACTGAACGCCAGTGCGCTGGATCACAAGCGGCACGGTAGAGCACGAGATGTTCGCGAATCCATCCATGCCAGAGCCCAATGACCAGAGCCGCTGCACATCGTTTTGGCACGCTCTCTTTGTCTCTGCCTGCCTGCTTACCGCGCTGCTCGCTCTGACTTGGTCTCAGCGCGCACCAGCGGCGGTGCTCCCGGAGGATCGTGCGGACGTGCTTTATCACCGCTACGAAGGTGGCGGCGTGACGATTCACGGACCGTCAGTC
Organism: Gammaproteobacteria bacterium; assembly: GCA_017577615.1. Classification (GTDB taxonomy): domain Bacteria; phylum Pseudomonadota; class Gammaproteobacteria; order Steroidobacterales; family Steroidobacteraceae; genus Steroidobacter. Next base: position 68,407 of record PKRE01000003.1, read on the forward strand.
CTCGTGCGCAAGAAGATGGCGGAGAAGTATTCCGTCAGCGCGAGCTACTACGTCGACATGGTGACGAGCGCCTCCATCGACGTCGAAGTGAGCGGCGCGAGCGAATACAAAGAAGAGCGCACGCAATACGGTCTCGGCTTCGATTACTTGCGCGGCAAGACCACTTACAGCCTCGGCTATACGAACTCGGACGAGAACGATTACGAAGCCGAGACTTTCAGCTTCAACATCGCCCAAGACTTGTTCGGCGATCTCACGACCATTTCGATGGGCTTCTCGCGCGGATGGGACGTCGTGCGCAACGTCACCGATCCGACATTCGAGGAGGACATTGATCGCTGGAGCTATCGTGTCGGCGTGACCCAGATCCTCACCAAGACCCTGATCGCGAATCTCGGATACGAGGTCATCACCGACGAAGGATATCTGAACAACCCATACCGCTCGTTCCGTTACAAGAATCCGACGAACGAGCAGCTGTTCTTGTTGGAACGAGAGATCTATCCGCGCACGCGCACGAGCAATGCGGTGGCGCTCAACGCAAAGTACTACCTGCCATATCGTGCGGCGTTGAGCGGCGGTTACCGGTACTTCACCGACACGTGGGGCATTGAGGCCGACACGTTCGAGATCGGTTACTCGCATCCGATCGGACCCTGGACCTTGGAATTCGCATACCGTTACTACTCACAGGATCGCGCGGATTTCTACAGCGATTTGTTCGAGCGTCGCGACCAGCAGAACTTCATGGCACGCGACAAGGAGCTGGCCACGTTCTCGAGCCATCGCGTCCGTCTCGGCGGCACGTATGAGTTCGCACCCGCAGGTATCGGCTTCATCAAGAAAGGGTCGGCGAGCCTGTTCTACGATCGCATCGAGTTCGACTACGAGGATTTTCGCGACGCACGTTATTCGATGGATGTGTCCGCCGAGAACTTTGTTCCCGCGGGCGAGGAGCCGTTCTATCGTTTCGGCGCGAACGTGATTCAGGCGTTCATCTCCATCTGGTTCTAGGCGCGGTTGGGCCTCGGCTGACCTCCCCGTCCTCCCGCGCGAGTGCGGGACCGATACATTCGAGCACACCGCGCCGCGACCCGAGCCCCAGACCCATTAAGATGCTCCTCGTCCGCGAATACGGCCCGCGAGTCAAGAGGCGCGACTCACGAGCAATTCAAAGCATGTATCGCCGCATCGTCCTCACTCTACTCATCTGCTTCAACGTTGAAGCAGCTCCGTTGCCGACTCACGATCAGAATCCCTTCCTGGCGGGTTTTGGATTACCTCGCCCCATCGCGCCTCACTTGCCTGCGCGCTCGGCATGGATGCTCGATCTGAACTGGAGCAGCATTGCACTCGAGCAAAGAAGTGGCAGCGAAGAGCTGATCGCGGATGCGGAAACGCGCGAGCTGAGGCTCACGTACACGCAGCGATTGAGTGAGCGATGGGCGCTTGCGCTGGAGCTGCCCTACAGGGAAACGAGCGGCGGCAGTCTCGACAGCTTCATCGACAGCTGGCACGACATCTTCGGCTTGCCCGGAGGTGCACGCAGCATGCAACCACGTGACCGATTGCAGCTGTATTACGGGAGCGCAGGAAAAGCTTGGATCGAGCGAGCTCGACCGCGACGCGGACTTGCCGATGCTTCCCTGTCGGCGATCTATGCCCTCTTCGCTTCGCCGTCATCTGCCATCAGCGCCGCACTGCGAATCAAGCTACCAACCGGAACAGATCATTGGCTCAACAGCAGCGACGCCGTCGATGTCTCGGCCATCCTGGCTGCTGAACGCAAGCTCGGCGAGCGTTATCGACTCGAAGCACAGCTTGCAGCGACCCGACTCGGTGCTGGAGAGCTGCTACCGTGGTTGCAACGCGAGCTTGTCTGGAGCGGACGTGCCGGACTCACCGTGCGAGCGACGCGAGCGCTCGAGCTCGTGCTGCAGCTCGATGGACACACGCGTGTTTTCGACAGCGATCTCGAATTCTTCCGCGAAGCGCTCATCGCGACACTTGGCGGTCACTTGCATTTCGGAGAGGGCTGGACGTTCAGCGCTGGCGTCAGCGAGGACCTATTGGTGGAGCATTCGCCCGACGTCGTGTTTGTTCTGGCGCTGTCGCGTCGGTTGTAGATCGCAGGCCGCAGGCTTGCCCCCTCCCCGACCCTCCCCCGCAAGCGGGGGAGGGAGCCCTTGGTTGGACTCGCCCGCAAGCGGGGGAGGGAGCCCTTGGTTGGACTCGCCCGCAAGCGGGGGACAGAGCCCTTGGTTGGACTCGCCCGCAAGCGAGGAGGTACGGGAGCGCGACTAAACGCGACTAAACGTGTTCCCTCTACCGCGTGCTGGAAACGCGGGGAGATTTGTCCCCTCCCCCGCTAAGCGGGGGAGGGCAGGGAGGGGGCACGCGGTACCTGCTGCGTGATGCAGTGAATATTGCCCCCGCCCAGGAGGATTTCGCGCGCCGGTATTCCGATCACACGGCGATCTGGGAACAAGCGCTCCAACGTCTCCAGCGCAATCGGATCGGTTTTGCCATCGAGCAGCGGCACGATGACAGCCGAGTTTGCGATGTAGAAATTGACGTACGAGGCGGCGAGACGTTCTCCTGGAATGCGCGACCTACCGTCTTCGACGGCATCGACACCACTGCATTCCTCGGCTGTTCGGAACAAGGGACCAGGCATTGGCAACTTGTGTATCTTGAGCCTGCGGCCCTTGGCATCGCGCGCATTCGTCAGGCGCTCGTAAGCGTCCCGCGAGACCTCGTACTGCGGATCGCTCTTGTCGTCAGTCCAGGTCAGCACGACTTCGCCCGGACACACGAAGCAGCAGAGATTGTCGACGTGCCCGCTCGTTTCGTCGTCCACCACGCCTCTGCCCAACCAAATCACCTTGGTGACACCAAGATATTCGCAAAGCAGGTTTTCAATCTGTGCGCGATCCAGGTGTGGATTGCGGTTTGGATTGAGCAGGCATTCTTCGGTGGTAAGCAACGTGCCTTCGCCGTCGACGTGAATTGCACCACCCTCCAGCACGAGCGGCGCACGGTAGCGGTCGCAGCGCTCGATCTCGAGCACTTTGCGCGCAACCAGATCGTCCTGATCCCAGGGAAAATACAACCCTCCGTTCAACCCTCCCCATGCATTGAAGATCCAGTCGACGCCACGGACCTCGCCGGCATCGTTCACCACGAACGTCGGTCCGACATCGCGCATCCACGCATCGTCGCTCGACAGCTCCACGACGCGAACCGCATCCGGGAGCATGGCGCGCGCATTCACGTACTGTTCGCGTGATACGCCAACCGTAACCGGCTCGGCGGTTGCAATGGCGTTGGCTACAGCCGCGAATGCCGCCTGGGCTGGTTTCGCGCCCATCCGCCAGTTGCTCGGTCGTTCCGGCCATAGCATCCAGCAACCTGCATGCGGTTCGAATTCGGCGGGCATGCGAAAGCCATCGCGGGCGGGTGTGGAGTTGAGCAGTGACATGATGGGTTGCTGCCTTGAAAGCTTTGGGCCCCCTCCCCGGCCCTCCCCCGCAAGCGGGGGAGGGAGCGGTCTTGATCGGCCACTGCAAGCGGGGAGAAAGCATGTCTAACGCACAATCCCCGCAGGGAGCATGTCTAACGCATAGTCCCAGGAAGCGGGGAAGGAGCATGCCTAACGCACAGCCCCCGCAAGCGGAAGGGAGCATGCCCAACGCACAGTCCCTGCAAGCGGAAAGGAGCATGTCTAATCGCGTCTCCCACACACGGAGAAGATATGCTCTCGCACTACACACTTCCCCAGCAGGGAAACGAGCGTTGGGTGACTCGTAACAGATCCACGGGCGACCGGCTACAGGTTCCGGCAGGACGAGTGCGACCCACGCCAGCTCTCAGCCCCTCGTCCCCAGCTCCAGCCCACAGCGGCTCCAGCCTCTAGTCCACGCCACCAGCCCACAAAGGCACGAACGCACGACTAGACACCCCCTTCCCGGGCCGGGCTAGACGTGCTTGCCCGACGCGACTAGACGCGCTCCTGCCCGGGACGCGACTAGACGCGCTCCTTGCCCGGGACGCGACTAGACGTGCTCCCTCCCCCGCTTGCGGGGGAGGGTCAGGGAGGGGGCGCTACCCGCCATCCTCCAACAACTGGATCATCTCGCCGTGTCGTGCCGCAGACTGGCTGCGCAGATCTGCTGCGATGTTCGCGCGATCGATACGCGAACGATTCTGCGAAACCTTCCACTTGCCGATCAATTTCTCGATCGTGATCTCGATGCCGACGATCGCCCTGATCAGCTTGCTCGTGAAATCAGCAGGCGCATCGTCGACATGCCAAGGCTCAGGACGACCTGACTCCTGTGTCGCGGTCAGCGCGTGCAGCTGCGCGAGGAGCCACTCGTGCTCGTGCACGACACGCGCTTTACCGTAAGCATGGACGGTCACGTAGTTCCAAGTAGGAACGACCTTGCCGTCCCTACGCTTCGCTTCGTATACCGATGGGGAAACATACGCTTCCGGCCCTTGGAAGATCACGAGCACGTCGTTTGCTTGCTCGACTGCAGACCAAATCGGGTTGGCACGAGCAACGTGACATCGCAACCGTCCCCAAGGTGCCGGCTCGCTGTCCGTCACGAAAGGAACGTGGTTCGCATCCAGCCCCGCCGGCGTATTCGCGACCAGCACGCCCAGCGGATGCTTGCGCATGAAGGCATGCATGACCTCGACCCGCGATTCGGCGAAATGCTGCGGCAGGTACATGTGTCTCCTCGCGGACGAGTCAGCGCTGCACCATCCTCGGGGCGATGCGCTTTACCGGCTCAGTGTGTATTCGGCGCTGCAGTAAGGGCATTTCGCCCAGCCGGTCTTCTCGATGGGCAGATACACACGGGGGTGCGAGTTCCACAAGTGCATGCCCGGCATCGGGCACGACAGCGGCAGGTCCGCCGGAGTCACTGTGTAGTGGTTCTGAGCATTCGGCTGAATCAGCTTGTTCGGGTCTCGGGTTTCCATGGTCCACATCAGCAGCAAACCAGACACGGGTTACCCGGGATTATCACATGGAAGGCGTCGGCGCGCTTGGGGAGGCTGTGCCCATCTCCCGCTCCCAGATCTCGATCACGCCGCGGCGCTCTTCCACGAACTCATCCGCTCCGACAACGTTGGTCCCCTCGTCCAGGGAGAGGCGGTGCAGGCGATGGCGGTACTTACGGTACGTGTCGATGAGGAAGTCCACCGTCGACTGCGGCACGAGATTGCCGGACGCCAGGCTCTCGAGCTGACGGATGTTGTCCGAGAACGTCACAATCTCCGGGTAGCGGTCCGCCCACTTCAGCATCCAGTACTGCACGAGAAACTCGATATCCGCGACGCCGCCGGGATCCTGTTTCAAGTCGAACTGTCCCCTCCTTGCCTTGGACAAATTCTCGCGCATTCGGGCACGCATGTTGCGCACCTCCTCCTTGAGATCTTCGCGCCTGACGGCCTTGCGCAGCACTTCGATGCGAGCTGCCTCGAATTCCTCGCACAGCCTGGCATCGCCTGCGATTGCGCGCGCACGCAAAAGCGATTGATGCTCCCAGGTCCATGCTTCGCGGAACTCGTACTCTTTGAACGCCGCAAGCGACTGCACCAGCAGGCCGCGGTTGCCGCCTGGGCGTAACCGGGTGTCGACTTCGTACAGCCGGCCCATTGCCGTGTGCACCGTCAATAGGTGCACCAGTCGCTGACCAAGACGCTGGAAGAACACTGTGTTGTCTATGGGCTTTGACCCATCGGTACGGTGCCCCTGCCCACACGCATCGTGCAGGAAGACCAAGTCGAGATCCGAGCCGTAACCGAGCTCCAAGCCGCCGAGCTTCCCGTACGCCACGACGATCATCGCCGGCGTTCTGGTCGTGCCGTCCGCGTCCGTGCAGCGTGGCACGCCGTGCCGTTCCGTGATCTGTGCCCAAGCGAGCGCGAGCGCTTCCTGTACGATCAGCTCGGCAATGTCGGTGAGCCTGTCGCTCACCTTCATGAGCGGCAGGCCACTGATCAGATCTGCAATGGCCACTCGAAAGACCGCTGCGCTCTTGAACTGGCACAACATCTCCACTTGCCGCTCCGGATCCTCCGCCTGCATCTGCGCACGACACGCGGCGAGATCGGCGGCGAACTGCTCCCTGCTCGGCTCTTGCTCTATCACTCGCTCGTCGATGAGCTCATCCAAGAGAAGCGGTCTGGTGGCGATCTGGTCGGTCAGAAACTGGCTCTGCGCGCACAATTGCACGAGGCGTCTCAGCGCTGCCGAGTTTTCGTTCAAGAGCGCCAAGTACGCGGTACGTCCGCCGATGCTTTCGAGAATGTTGAGCACTCTCGTCAATGTGATGGGCGGAGCGTCCGTGCGCGCAACGAGCGGCAACAGCTTCGGGAAGAGCTCACGCAACCGACGGCGACCGGTTTCATCCTGACGCCGGTAATAGGCGCTCGCAGCCAGCACCTCGAAGCGTTCAGCGACTTCGCTCGGGGCGGCAAACCCGAGCACTCGCAGGGCTTGCTCGAGGTCCTCCCGCGGCGCCTCCACATCGAACGTTGCGGTCTGCCGGGCGAACTCATCGGCCCCCGCCACCGGACCGAAGACCGTCTGCGCGAAGTGATGCGCGACCCGCCCCCGGTGATGCCTCAGCTCGCGCTCGAGCTCGCTCCAATCGGCATAGCCCATCGAGTATGCGAGCCGGGCGCGGCCCTCCGCATCGTGCGGCAGCTCGTGCGTTTGCTCGTCGTTCCATTGCTGCAGGCGATTCTCGACGGTTCTCAAAAAACGATAGGCGGCATCCAGCTCCACCACCGCCTCGTTCCGCAGCAGCCGCGGCCCAACGAGAAGCGGCAACACCTCACGCAACGCTCGCGATTGCAGGCGCTTGTCGCTGCCGCCACGTATCAATTGAAAGGCCTGAGCGATGAACTCGATCTCACGAATACCGCCCGGTCCGAGCTTGATGTTGTCGCGCAGCTCGCGGCGCTGCACCTCGCGCTCGATCATCGCCTTCATGTCGCGCAGCGCTTCGAACACGCCGAAATCGAGGTAGCGGCGATAAACGAATGGCCGGATGACCTCGTCGTAGAGTGAAGCGAACTGACTTCTGGCGGTCAGCGGCCGTGCTTTGATGTATGCGTAGCGTTCCCAGTCGCGACCGTGCTGCTGAAGATAGTGCTCGAAGGCCGCGAAGCTGAGTGCGATGCGCCCGCTGTCCCCGAACGGTCTCAAGCGCAGATCCACTCGATACACGAAGCCTTCCACGGTGCGTGTTGCGAGCAGTTGCACGAGCTTCTGCGCAACACGCAGGAAGAATTCGGCATTGTCGACCTTGCGCGCGCCGTCCGTTTCGCCTTCTTCCGGGTAGAGAAAGATGAGATCGATATCCGATGAGTAATTGAGCTCCCCGCCGCCCAGCTTTCCCATCGCAAGAATCATGAGCGGCTGCGGCGCTGACGATTCCTCCCCTCGCGGCGTGCCGTACTTGCGCACACAAGCTGCGTACGCGTATCGATAAGCGTGGCGGATGCACGCGTCCGCTAAGGCAGAGAGGTCGTGCAGCGTCTCGTCCAGCCCTGCCCATCCTGCGACATCCCGCCATGCAATGCGAACCGCGTGCCTGCGACGGAAGCGGCGCAACTGCGCCATCACTTCCTGTTCCTCTTGAGCGAAGACGTGCTGCGCCAAGTCCTGCTCGAGCCACTCGGCATCGGCCTGCTCGAGCAACCGCCCTTCCGATGTGAGCTGCCTCAGGAGATGCGGATCACGCAGGCACGAACGCGCGACATACTCGCTGCAGGCCCACACGCGCGGCAGGGAGGACTCGATCCGTGGATCGCCCAAGACCTCTTCCCACACCGAGGGATCCGTTTCCTGCGCGGCCACGAGGCGCTCCTTCGCGCGAGCGGTTAACGCTGCCTCGCTGGGCGATGCTGAGGGTCTCATAGGAAGTGCAGTTTATATGAGGCTGTAGGTCGTAGACTGTAGGCTGTGGTGTGGCGCGTGGATGCACGCGCCACCCCGCATTCCCTATTCCCCATTCCCTATCCCATTTCGCCCGTCCGACACCCCGCCCTTTCCCGGGGAAAGGGTTACGGCTACAGGCTCTTTCAGTGTCCACCCTAAAGCGTACATGTCGGATACGTGCAAACTAGCACCCCGTGGTGTGGTGTGCGCACCGGCTATCCACGCGGAGGTGTGACGTCGATGATGAGACCCCAGCGCCGCGCGACTCCTGTTCAGGTCAAGGCTGCCGCGTACGGTGAACGTGCGTGGCCGCGCATCTGGCTATGGCTGTGCAGTGGGCTCGTCGCCGGTGCCCTGCTGTTGCTCAACTGGCGGGCAGACGCAGGCACCGCACTCTGCGAGACGGGCAGATGCTCGACGGGAACCCACGAGCAACCGATGCGCTATTCGCGCCTTGCCACCGCGTTGCCAGGCAGCCCATTTGCGCGCGCGTCGCACGAGAGCGAGCTATCCGAGCAAGAGTTCTCGTCGTTCAGCGGCGTGGGCATGATCGTCTGCACCGTTGATGGTGTCAGTCGCTCCTCCACCGCCTTTCTCGTTGGTGCCTTTGACATCGCGGTGACGGTCGCGCATACGTTCGAGAGCCGTTCCGGTAAGCCTGCGAGTTGCGTGTACAACAGCACGGACATGATGGGACAAATCCGCGAGCGCATCCCCGTCGCTTACGTCAAGTCCCAATGGGACATGGAACCCGGAGCGGCCGGTGAGCCAACCAAAGACTTGGCGGTTGTGCGACTAGCGCAACCTTCCCGCTTCGCTCACCGTACGATGCCGCTTGGGCGCTTCTCGGGCGACGGCAGGCGAGTCGTCATGGTTGGATTCAAGGAGCTGAGCCACTCCGACACGTTCAAGCAAAAAAAGCACGGCAGCGTGTACGACTTCCTCGGCACTCACACCGGTGTACGTGGCGCATTCGCGCACGACATGGATTCACAGCACATTACTCCCGGCGCACCCGTCATCGACGAGCGCACCGGCATCATCATCGGCATTCACACGCGACTCGGCCAGCGCAGCAATACCATGATCACGATGAACGACTGGCTCGAAGCAACGATCCGCGCCGAGCTGCAACGAGAAACGCAAGAGGCTGCGCGGGCGAATTGAGGTTGGGTTTGGCGTCCCCGCTTCGCGAGGGAGGGAACAAGACTCCGCGCTACACGCTACCACATAGCCCCAGCCTCCGGTCTCCAGCCCCCGCCTCCAGCCCATAGTGAACGGCGCACCAACGGGATTGGGGATAGGTATGGAGAATCAAGAGGCGACGCACCCATCCTACAGCCTACAGCCTACAGCCTACGGTCTCTGACCTCACACCCGAGCCCCAAGCCCGCTCAAACTCAGGCGTCATCTTCACGCGCAACGATATCCCGACGTCGTCGCACGAATCGTAGATGATGAACATCGCAGCCATATTGAGGCGGACCGCGAGCTCATAGCCTTCTTCCGGCCCAAGCACGTTGTACGCGGTTGCCCATGCATCTGCATACATCGCGAGATCATGAGCGACGACCACCGAGGCCAGACGATGTGCGACGGGGGCCCCCGTGCGCGGATCGATGGTGTGCGAAAAGCGCTGCCCCTCCTTCTCGACGAATTGGCGATAACCGCCGGAGGTGGCAATCGCTCGATCCGCCACCTCGAGCACGGCGAGCGGTGGAGCGTCGATACGGGAAGGATTCTCGACTGCGACGCGCCAGCGCTTGCCTTCCCTATTTGTGCCGCGCGTGCGAATCTCGCCACCGACATCGACCAGGTAGCGCTTGACGTGACTCTGCTCGAGGCGCGTCGCTATGCGATCGACCGCGTATCCGGGAGCGATGGCGTTCAGATCGATCTCGAGCAGCGGCTCGTCCTTGCGAATGGAAGGTGGCTGGAACTGCAGATGCACCAGCGAGCTGCCAACACGGCTGCGAACGCTCGCGATCGCCACTGCGTCCGGGAGCGGCGCGTGCTCATCGGCCGCTGGACCGAATCCCCACAGTCGCACGAGCGGCGCCGCGGTGACGTCGAATGCGCCGTTTGAACGGCGCGCAACTTCTAGCGCCGCAGACACGACATACGCCAGCTCCGGCGAGATCTCCAGCCAGTCCGTCGTGCGGGCCGTATTGAAACGCACAATCTCCGAATCGTTCCGATAGCCGGACATGGTTGCATCGACACGCGCGAGCTCTTCCTCGACCATCGAACGTAACGTGTGCGGCGTGAGCTGTGTGGGTGGCGCGACGACACGCACGGTGTAGGTCGTTCCCATTGTCAGACCAGACACCACGAGCTCGTGCGATCGCTCGCTGCAACTCGCTAGAAGCAGCACGCACAGTAAGGTGATGAGTAAGGGCTTGGGGCTTGAGGCTTGGGACACGGGATGAGTTGCGCTACCTGCTTGTGTTAGACGCGATCGTAGCGTGGGACTCGGGGTGGAGACTGGGCGCTGGGGGCTGGGGGCTGACGCTGGAGCTACGCGCAACGGCGCACATACCAACAGTTCCCTCCCCGCGCAGCGGGAGCGTAGCGAGGCTGCTGGCGCAGGGCACTGGAGGCCAGGAGCTGGCGCTACGCGCCCGCTGCCGCGCGATGCGTCGATAGAGAGCGGCGCACATACCAACAATTCCCTCCCCCGCGCAGCGGGAGCGTAGCGAGGCTGCTGGCTGCACGGCACTGGAGGCCGGAGCTGGCGCTACGCGCCCGCTGCCGCGCGATGCGTCGATAGAGAGCGGCGCACATACCAACAATTCCCTCCCCCGCGCAGCGGGGGAGGGCCAGGGAGGGGGCGTCCGCGCGCACAGCGCCGCCGATTGCCTACAGCCCAAACAAGCACGCCACTGGCAACGTGCTCAGCACTTCCGCTGCACGCAAGCGACACGTCTGTGAATCGCCGAAAAATCGAAACGCTCGCCCAGTGAATACATCTCGAAGCTCTCGGGTGAATGGCGCGACGAGTTCCGTGTCGCCCCAGGTCTGCTCACCCACCGGCCATTCGAGGGCACCACCTTTGAGGCGCGCCGACCATCGCGGCACGACCACAACACAAACACGTTGCTCGTGCTCGCGCGCGAACGCAAAGAGATGCGCGCTACATGAGCCTTCGACGGTCAAGGGCACATAGCTTCCGAGCTCGAATAGTGCAGGATCACGCTTCCTCGCCTGCAGCAAGGACCACGTCACTCGCAGCTTGAGTGCGTCCATGTCGGCGGGATCTGCGTTGGCGGTCTCGGTTCGCTCGATCTCAGCCAACATCGCATCGGCGGCCGCGTAATCGACCGGTCGACGATTGTCCGGATCGACGAGCATGAACGACAGACGTTCGGTGCCTTGATAGATGTCCGGCACGCCAGGAACAGTGAGCTTCAGCACCGTTTGAGCCAGCGAGTTGATGCCGCCGAAGAACGCGATGGTCTCGGCGAAGGCTCTGAAATCGTGCAAAAAAGCATTGCGCTCTGGATGCTCCAGCAATTGCTCCACGAAGCTGCAGAGCGCTGCCTCGTACTCCTCGTTGGGATTCAACCACGACGTGGAGCGCTTTGCCTCGCGCGCAGCCTTGATCACGTAGGCGCGCATGCGCTCCATGAGGCTCGTAGGATCTTCATCACCCTGCCAGACGCCCGCCAGCGTCTGATAGATCATGTATTCGTCGTCCCGGGTGGGCGCACTCGCGTTATCGACTTGGCGACGCTTGCCGCGATTGAGCCTGCTCCAGCGAGCAAGATGTAATCGCCACAGCTCCGTAAGCTCACTGATCACCGCGATACGGGCGCGCACGTCCTCGCTACGCTTGGTGTCGTGGGTCGAGGTCGCGAGCATGGAATGCGGCCAGGACTTCGCGCGCTCGAGATTCGCTTGGTGGAGCGCGCTCGAAGAGACGCTGAAGCGGCTCGGATCGCCCCCTACCTCGTTGAGGCAGATCAGGCGGTTGTAGCGATAGAACGCCGTATCCTCGACGCCCTTGGCGGTAACTGGCGCGGTGACTTGCTGGAATTTCATCGCGAACTCGCGCATGGCGTGGCGGTGTGACGCAGGGCGCCCGGCCGCTGCATCGCCCAGCAAGACGCCTGCCAGAAAGTCGAACACGCTGCGCTCGCCGGCGCTGCGCTTGCGCGCTACGCTCACGGCCCAACGTACGATGCGCCGATCCTCTTCGCCGATACCCTCGTGCGAGATGTACGTGCGGTACACCGGAAAACAGGCAATGACCTCCACGATGGCATCGCGCAAAGCAGCGCGGGTGAAATCCGCCGTGTGACGATCGAGCTGCGCGATGCGATCGAGCTGGGTCGCCAGCACCTCCACTTCGGCTGCAAGGGAGACGCTCATGACGAGCTTCTTGCAGCGATACGCAATCTCTGCGAACTCGTGCGGGTTATTAGTGAACTGACGATAGCGTGCCGTCAGGCGCCGCTCCTCTTCGCCGCAGACCAGCCAGCTCGTCACCAGCGCGGCGAACTCGTATCCAGTCGTGCCGTGCACGGCCCACGCCTCGGGCAAGCGTTCGTGTGGAGCCAGGATCTTCTCGGTTACGACATACAGTGACTTGGGCTCTGCGTCCGTAGCAAATCTTTGCTGGAGCCGCTCGAAATAGGTCTTCGGATCGTAGAGCCCATCCGAATGGTCGATCCGTAAACCATCGATCTTGCCCTGCTCGATGAGCTCGAATGTGAGCGCGTGCGTGCTTTCGAACACTTCCTGCTGCTCCATGCGCAGCGCGGCCAGATTGTTGACGTCGAAGAATCGTCGATAGTTGATCTCGTCGACCGCAACGCGCCAATAAGCGAGACGATAAGCTTGCGCTTCGAGCAGCTCGTGAAGCGCATCGAAGCTTTCTGGCGCGCCCGGGGTGCCATTCAATCGCTCGATGGTCTCGTCGATGTAGCGTCTGATCGCCTCGCTGCGTTCCAGCAGGCGCACGAGACGCCGTTTGTGCGCCTCTTTGTCCCGATAGCGTATGCTGACCGCCTCTTCACTGATATCGTTGCGCGCCGGTAAGTGTCCGAAAGCCGTCAAGAGACTCTCGAGATCGCCCCGATCCGGATCGTCGGCAGCGAATCGCTCCTCGAGCAGCGCGCGCGTGGGCGCGAAAATCCGCGGATATTCCCGCGGATCAATCGGGAACCGATGCTCGTAGTAGCGCACGGCGAAGCTGCCGCTGGCCATATCGAGCTCGAGCTTGAGATCTCCTCGCTCCAGCACCTCGCCGTAAGGTGCACCCAGTATCGGCACGAGCACGCGGTCATGCATCGACGGGCGCAGCGGTCGCCAGTCCACATCGAAATGACTCGCGCAACGTCCTGCCGGGCCGTTCTCGAGCAAGTCGAGCCACCACTCGTTGTCGTCGCCCATGATGCCGAGATGATTCGGGACGATGTCGACGATGAGCCCCATACCATGCCCATGGAGCACTTCCACGAACATATCGAAGCTCTCGCGAGTGCCGAGCTCGGGGTTGAGCTGTGAATGATCAGTAACGTCATAGCCATGCAGGCTGCCTGGTCGCGCCTTGAGAATCGGCGATGCATAGACGTGACTGATCCCTAACCTGGCGAGATAGGGCACGATGCGGGCCGCGTCCTCGAACGTGAACTCGCGATTGAGCTGCAGCCGGTACGTCGCCCTAGGGATACCGCGCCTCAGCATGCCTGTTGGGAGCATATAGACGAACTTCCCAGGGTTGCAGAGTGTCGCCGCCCGAAACGTCGCCCGTCGAGTAGAGCGCACGCTTTCCAGCAAGCTCACGCGCAGCGGCCCGCTCGTCGGCCAGGTTGGCAATCATTTGCAGCGCTCCACCGCTTGCGAGAGGCCATGTAACTGTCAGCACATTCTCTCTCACTGCATAGCGACTCGTCCCGGGCACGATATCCGCGATGAGCGGAATGATCGCGCGACGGCGCAGCTCCAAGAGCGATGTCACGTACTCGAGCCATTCCCGGCACGCAGGCGTCTCGCGGTCCTCCTGCATGAGCTGACACTTGGCGAACGTGGCGTGTGCGTTGGGATCCGGAATACACGCGCGCCGTGACTCATCCGAGAACGCTTCGAACACAGCGAACTCCGCGCGACGCCCCTCGCGCACGGCATCTGCAAGCGTGCCGTGATAGTCGCAGAAGTAGAGAAAAGGCTGCTCGGCACCGTATTCCTCGCCCATGAACAACATCGGTATCTGCGGCGCGAGCAGCAGCACCGCGTACGCAGCCCTGAGCGGCGCACGCGGCACGAGCGTCACGAGCCGTTCACCAAAAGCACGATTGGCAATCTGATCGTGATTCTGCAGGAAGTTCACGAAGGCGAGCGGCGACAAATGCGAGCTCGGCTCACCGCGTGGCTTGCCGCTGACGGAGGAACGCTCGCCTTGATAGACAAAACCTTCTGCCAACGCCCGACCGAGCCGCTCGAGCGTGTGTGTCGCATAGTCCGCGTAGTAGCCTTCCGTCTCATGCGTGAGTATCACATGAAACGCATGGTGAAAGTCGTCATTCCACTGCGACACGCGAGGTCGGCGCAAGCGGCGCGCCTCGTTGTGATAGTTCTCGAGCACGACATGCACGTGACGCTCACGTCCCGGCCCGTCTTGGACCGCATCGATGAGCTCGTCGACAAAGTGCCGCGGCCCATCGTCGTACATGGCGTGCACCGCATCGATCCGCAGCCCGTCGAAACGGTACTCCTCAAGCCAATACAGTGCATTCTCGATGAAGAATCGGCGCACCACGGGCAGATGCAAGGCGAGCGCATCGCCCCATGGCGTCCTGTGTCCGGGATTGAAGAGCTCCCGTGCATAGTGGCTCAAGTAATTGCCGTCCGGTCCGAAGTGGTTGTAGACCACATCGAGCAGCACCGACAGTCCCAACGAATGCGCCCCATCAACGAGGCGCTTGAGCTCATTCGGCGTACCGTATGTCGCGTGTGGCGCGTACGGGAGGACACCATCGTATCCCCATCCTCTGTTGCCGGGGAAAGCGGCAATAGGCATGAGCTCGAGTGCCGTGATACCCATCCTGGCGAGCTCCGGCAAACACGCCTCGAGCGCCGCGTACGTGCCGGCTTGCGTGATCGTGCCGACATGCAGCTCGTAGATGACGAGCTCCTGCCACGGATGACCTTGCCAATCGTCGTCCTGCCACTCGTAATCCAGTGGATCCACGAGCATGCTGGCTGCATGCACGCCTTCCGGATTGAAACGCGATGCCGGATCCGGTACCTCGATCGCATCATCGATGCGATATAGATAACGATCCCCCGCAGCTACATCCGCGACGCGCGCTTCATACCAGCCGTCGCCGCTGCTCCTCATCGGCTCCTCACGGAGCCCTTCCGGGCCGAGAACTTTCAATGCCACACTATGCGCGCTCGGCGCCCACAGACGAAAGTGTCCGGTGCCTGATGCATCGAGCTGGGCACCGAACGACATGCGGTATACCCGCCTCACACATTGTCCTCCTGCTGGAGAGGATGCTCGAAGAGAGCGAGCGCACGTCCCTCGATGACGTAGGAATCACCAGGGCGCAGCGTGCGTCGTTCGATGCCGAAGCCTGCCGGATCAGCCGTATCGAGCCGCAAGAGCCAATGTCTGTCGCTCAGCTCTGTCGGGATGCGAAACTCCACGGGCTCGTGATGAGCGTTCACGAGCATCAGGAAGTCGCTGTCGACGAGCAGCTGGCCACGCTCGTCTTCTTCCTGCAATGAGCGCCCCGACAAGAACACACCGAGCGTGCGCGCATTACTTTCGGACCACTGCTGATCGGACATTTCCGATCCGCTCGGATCGAACCAGATGATGTCGCTGACGTGGTCGCCGCGGATGCTGCGATTCTGGAAGAAGCGCCGACGTCGGAAAGTGCGGTGACTCTTCCGCAAGTGGATGAGCTCGCGCGCGAACGTCAGCAGGTTCTGGTCTTCGTCGCTCAGGCTCCAATCGTGCCACGTGATCTCGTTGTCTTGACAGTAGGCGTTGTTGTTGCCCAGCTGCGTCCGCCCGCATTCGTCGCCTGCGAGCAGCATCGGTACGCCTTGCGAGACCATCAGCGTCGCGAGCAAGTTGCGCATCTGTCGGACTCGGAGCGCACGAATCTCTGGATCGTCCGTCGGACCCTCGACGCCGCAGTTCCAGCTGCGATTGTGATTCTCGCCGTCGGTGTTGCCATCCAAGTTGGCCTCGTTGTGCTTCTCGTTGTAGCTGACGAGATCGCGCAACGTGAAGCCGTCATGCGCCGTCACGAAGTTGACGCTCGCGTAGGGACGACGGCCGCTGTGCTCATATAGATCGCTGGAGCCGGATACGCGGTACGCCAGCTCGCCGATCAAGCCGCCCTCGCCTTTCCAGTAGTCCCTGACGGCGTCTCGATACCTGCCGTTCCACTCCGTCCAACCAACGGGAAAACCACCGACTTGATAGCCACCTTCACCCAGATCCCACGGCTCGGCGATCAGCTTGACCCGCGAGATGACCGGATCCTGATGAATGATGTCGAAGAACGCGCCGAGACGATCCACGGCGTGCAGCTCGCGCGCGAGCGCGGAAGCCAGATCGAACCGGAAGCCATCGACGTGCATCTCTTCGATCCAGTATCGAAGACTGTCCATGATGAGCTGCAGCACGTGCGGATGCTGCATGTTGAGTGTGTTGCCGCAGCCGGTGTAGTCCATGTAATAGCGCTTGTCGTCGTGCACGAGGCGATAGTAGGCAGCGTTGTCTATTCCTCGAAAGCTGAGCGTCGGTCCTAGGTGATTGCCTTCCGCCGTGTGGTTGTAGACGACATCCAGAATCACCTCGATCCCTGCCGAATGCAGGGTCTTCACCATCGTCTTGAACTCTTGATCCGAATGCTCGCTGGATGAGTAGGCTTGATGAGGCGCGAAGTACCCGATCGAGTTGTAGCCCCAGTAGTTGGACAGGCCTTTCTCGACGAGATGGCGATCATGGACGAAGTAGTGGACGGGCATGAGCTCGACCGCCGTCACGCCCAGGCGTTTGAGGTAGTCGATCACCGGAGCCGTCGCCAGGGCGGCATAGGTACCCCGATAGCGCGGTGGCACATCCGGGTGACGCATCGTGAACCCGCGCACGTGCATCTCATATATGACAGTGTCGTGCCACGGAATGTTGGGTCGGCGATCGTCGCCCCACGTGAACGCCGGATCGATGACTTTCGCCTTCGGCATGCCATTGGCGTTGTTGCGGCGATCGAATGACAGATCCGCGCGCGAATGACCGATACGATAACCGAAATGGGCATCGGACCACGCGAGGTTGCCGACGATCGACTTGGCGTACGGATCCAGAAGGAGCTTGTTCGGATTGAACCGGTGCCCTTGCTGGGGCTGATACGGGCCGTACACACGGTAGCCATAGAGCTGGCCCGGCCGCGCTTCCGGTAGATAACAATGCCAGACCCGATCCGTCTGCTCGCGCAGACGTATGCGCTGGATCTCGCGCCGGCCGCGACGATCGAACAAGCACAGCTCGACCGCCTCTGCATGCTCGGAGAAGAGCGCGAAGTTGACGCCTTCGCCGTCCCACGTCGCTCCTTGCGGATACGGTCGACCCGGCCAGACCGCGTTGATCAGATTCATATCGAGAGGCGCTTGATCATGTCCCGGAGATCACCGCGGCAAGGCGCCAAGCGGATGTCGCAGCTTGATCGTGACGCGATCCACGACGCTCAGAAACGAGAGACACCTAGCCGACGGGTGCGCTCGAGTTGCGCTTGTTGCGCAGCCAGGCTCAGGTACTCGGACGACTCCCGCTCCGCAGTCACATCGCCCGTGCCACGACGAACGTGCAGCCTTTGCAACGTCTTGCCGACACGACCTGGCGTGCCGAGATCGCTCCACCCGCAAGACGGCACACGGACGACGCGCAATCGATCCACTTTGTGCTCCAGCACGTCGCGCGAGAAATCGATGGAAGGCAGCCGCGTGTAAAGATCGACGATCGCTGGCCAGCCGCCCGTCGGCGCTCCGTGCTGAAGGAAACGCGTGAGAATGACCTGCATTTCCACCACGATCGAGCTGTGATGCGGTAGGAACAGGTCCAGGAGCGCCGCACCGTGCGCAGCCAGGATGAACATGTTCCACAACCCGCCCCGCGCGATGAGCTCGGCGGCGAGATCCGTCTTTGGTTTCTCCAGGAAGCGCTCAACACGCAAGCTGCCGCTGACGTCGGGCACACCGGGAAGCACATAGCCGAGCTCGGTATCGAGCTCGTCGGGCTCGGTGCCAAGAAGTATCGGATGGGTCGTGTCCTCTTCCAACCGCGCGAGTGCTGTTTCCAGCGCTTGCTGCAACACGAGCTCATCCTGAACGTAGTGGTCGGACGGGAGCATGACGATGCGCGCTTCGGGATCTTTGGCGAGGATGTGTAGAATGGAGAACAGCACGCCGACACCCGTGCCGCGGTTGCGCGGCTGCACGATCAGATTGGTCTGCGGCAAGTGCGCAAGCCCGCGACATTCGATCCACCACTTACGGTGCTGTTGCGCGACGATGGTGCAGATCCGCTCGGAGGGCACCAGTCTCGCTGCACGCTGAATCGCCTCTTCGAGCAACGAACGCCCGCCATCGAGCGAACAGAACTGCTTGGGTACCGGCGTTCCACACGGTTTGGTCGTGAGCGCTCGTAACCGACTTCCATCGCCTGCTGCCAGAATGAGAGCCCACACGTGCTGTGCTTCAGACATCGACCCGACTCCTTGCTGCGACAGCGACGGTTCTCGTTATCGGAAATCGCGTCGCTGACGAAGATGCAGGACATAAATACACGGGACCGTGTATGAGTTCCGCGGGCGTGACGGCCGTGACGGAACCGAACTGTCGATGGGTGCGTAGTTCGTCTACACCTCCTTGCTTGGCTGCGCACCCTCCATAGCTGCCCGATCCTTCGACTGCGGGCTCTTGTTATATAAGTAATGTCGATGCGCTCGACTGAAGGAGCAGTGGATTTCGGATGAATCCAGACGATGTATCTGCCGGACGACGTGCGCAAGCGTTATCGCAATTTCGTAGGCAAGGCACTGGACTCAGTCGCAGGACGGTTCCGTTGTCCCATTGGTTGTTGCTGCTTGCAGTCACGGTAAGCTGTCTTGCGGGCGCAGCAGCCTCGCGCTCTGCACAGGAAGCGAGCCAGCATCCGACCCGCTATCGCTTTGCGCCGAGCACCGTGCTGGAAATGGCGCAGAAGCTGGCCGCGCGCGACTATGCGGTCACGCGGATCCCGGAAAACTCACCCCTAGCGCAGCTCTCCTACGACCAGTACAGACTGATTCGTGTCAATCCAAAACAGGCGATCTGGCGCAACGAGCAAGTGCCGTTCAGGCTCGAAGTCCTGCCGGCCGGTTTCCTGTTCACGCTGCCTGTGCGCGTGTCGGTCGTAGAGAGCGGAGTTGCTAGGGAGATCGTTCCGGAACAGACGATGTTCGAGCTCGATCCCAGCATCGCCAAGCTGCTAGGGAACACGCCCATTCCCTTGTCGGGTCTGCGCCTGCGAACGCAGCTCAATTCGCGTTCGGCGTGGGACGAGTTCTTGTCGTTCCAAGGTGCTTCATACTTCCAGGCAATCCCGAGAGGAGGACACTATGGAGCGTCCGCGCGGGGACTGGCACTGCGTACAGCACATCCCCAGGGAGAAGAGTTTCCCGAGTTCACGCACTTCTGGGTCGAACGACCGTCGGCGAATGCTTCAGGCATTGTCGTACACGCGCTGCTCGATAGCCCGTCAACGACGGGCGCGTATCGCTTTTCGATCACACCCGGCGCCGAAACGATCATGGATGTCGACGTGACCCTGTTCCCGCGCGCGCCGTTGGAGGATGTCGGCATTGCACCGCTCACATCCATGTTCTTGTTCGACGAATCCGAGCGCATGCGGATCGACGACTACCGTGACGAGGTGCACAAGTCGGACGGTCTACAAATCGTTCTCGCCTCCGGTGAGCAAGTGTTCCGACCACTGCGCAACCCGACCCAGCTGCAGATCTCCGCGTTCACCTCGGTCGCTCCGAAGGCCTTCGGTCTGGTGCAGCGCTCGCGCCGCCTCTCTGACTTTCACGACCTCGACGCCATGTACGAACGCCGCCCGAGCGTCTGGATCGAGCCGACAAGCGAATGGGGACCTGGCGAGCTGCAGCTGATTGAAATCCCGACGGACCTCGAGACCAACGACAATATCGTGACGATGTGGAAGCCGAAGGAAGTCATCCCGCCAGGTCAGCCCTGGCATACTTCCTATCGCATACGCTGGACCACTACGCCGCGCGTGCAACCGAGTCTCGGTCGCGTCACGGCGACACGCACAGGTCCGACGCGCGATGGCAAGCGGCGCCTCTTCGTCGTCGATTTCGTTGGTGCGGGTCGCGACGTCGACGGCCTCGAGCTCGACATCGGCAGCTCCACCGGGCGCATCTCCAATGCCACCTTGCAACCGAACCGCCTGACGAAAGGCATCCGCGCCACGTTCGAGCTCGACCCGCAAAACGCCGACCTCGTGGAGCTGCGTATGCGCATCATGCGCGGTGATCGGCCCGTCACAGAGACATGGCTCTATAGATGGACGGCCACCTGAGCACAGCGCCGGAAAATCGCGAGCTGATGCGCGGTGGCATGCCGGTCGAGCGACCGCTCGAGATGCCGGTGCAGGATTTTCGCCGAGCACCGACGAACGAACCGCTCGACGTGCCCGAAGCGCGCGTCGTCATCGCTCGCGCGCTCACGATCGGCGGCATGCTCGCCATCACCGTGTACGGGGTCCGGGAGATGCTGGCGATCGTCAGCGTGCAGGACATGACCGCCCTCCAGGGCGTCATGCTGTTCTTCTTTGCGGTCACGCTCGCGTGGATCGGCTTTGCTGCCTCGTCTGCGATCGCAGGTCTGCTCATTCCTGCATCCAAGCAGCCGAGCGCGTCCCTTGGGAACAGCCGTACCGCGTTGCTGATGCCGGTGTACAACGAGGATCCGGCACGCACCACTGCAACGCTGCAAGCGATGGCGGAAGATCTCGCGCGCATCGGCGCGGCCCAGCATTTCGAGATCGTCATCTTGTCGGACTCGACGCAAGTCGATGCTTGGATCGGCGAATCGCTCGCGGTCGATCGCCTGCGACGCAACCTGCGCGACATCATGCCGGTATGGTATCGCCGACGCTGGCACAACACCGGACGCAAAGCCGGGAACATCGAAGAGTTCGTCAAGCGCTGGGGCGGGCGCTACGACTACATGATCGTGCTCGATGCCGACAGCTTGATGACTGCCGAGACGCTCGTCGAGCTGGTGCGGCGAATGCAAGCGGACCCGAAGCTCGGCATCCTGCAGACCGTCCCGCTGCTCATCGGCGGCACAAGTCTCTTTGCGCGCTTGCAGCAATTCGCGGGACGCGTCTACGGCGCGCTCATCGCGCGGGGTGTCGCGGCGTGGTCCGGCGACGAAGGGAATTACTGGGGCCACAATGCAATCATCCGAGTTGCAGCGTTCGCTCAAGCGTGTGGCCTGCCCCAGCTGCGCGGCCGGCGGCCCTTTGGTGGTCACGTGCTCTCGCACGACTTCGTAGAAGCAGCGCTCATCCGCCGCGCGGGCTGGAAGGTACGCATGGCAAGCGACTTGGAAGGCTCGTGGGAGGAAAGTCCGCCCTCCCTCATCGATATCGCCATTCGCGATCGGCGCTGGGCGCAGGGTAATCTTCAACACATCAAGGTCATCGGCGCACGTGGCCTGACGCTCACCAATCGAGCGCATTTCCTGATCGGCATCATGAGCTACCTGTCCTCGCCCCTGTGGCTCATGCTGCTGCTCGTCGGCTTTGCGCTCACGCTACAAGCCTCCTTGATCCGCCCGGAGTATTTCTCGAGCGAATTTCAGCTCTTCCCGAACTGGCCGGTGTTCGACGCACCGCGCATGACGAAGCTCTTCATCTTCACGATGATCGTGTTGTTCACCCCGAAGGTACTCGGCTGGCTGCGCGCTTTGTTCGTGTCGCGGGTCCGTAAGGGTTGCGGCGGAGTGATCGGGCTGACGGTGAGCACGCTCGTCGAAACGATCCTTTCGGCACTGTACGCACCCATCATGATGCTCGTGCAAACCCAGCATGTCGTGTCCATCCTGGCTGGACGGGACTCCGGCTGGGGGCCGCAGCGGCGTCATGCAGCCACGGCGACGTGGCGCGAAGCCTGCAGTGTTCATTGGCCCCATGTCGCAATCGGTCTCGTCTTCAGCATCGTCGCGTACCTCCTCTCACCGACGCTGCTGGCGTGGCTGTCCCCCGCGCTCGCGGGGCTACTCCTTGCCATCCCGCTTTCGAAGATGAGCGGCAGCGAGCCTGCCGGGCACATCCTGCGGCACCTCTCGTTGTTGCGCACGCCAGAGGAGCATCGGATGCCTGACCTGCAGCGCCGACGGAACGAGCTGCTCAAGGATGCGCCGCCCTTGCCTCGCGAAGCGCTCAAGCTCCTCGCGCGCGACCGTCAAGCGATGCTCACACATATCGCTGGCAACTTGCCCCGTCCGCCGGAGGCGCGCGGTCATCCCGATCCACATCGGCTCACGGCCGAGCGCAAAGTGATGGATGCCAGGTCTCTGCACGAAGCGCTGAGCTGGCTCGGCCCCGCCGAGCGCGTGCACGTGGCAGGTGACCCGCGCTTGCTGGAGAGGTTGGCGGAGCTGCCCGATTGAGCGCGGCTGCGGGTACCCCACAGCCTCCTTTGTCTACGTCCTGCTCGCCTGATGCCGCTCCAAGCAACACACCAAGGCGCCGCGCTGAGCGTCTCTCCATGATCTCGGTGAAGTGTCGTTGGCTCGTGTGGAACTCCGTGCACGCGCCACACATTCCACGGTGCAGCCGCTTCCAACCGACACTCACAGAAGAGGAGCTAGCCATGGCACGAGCCACCCCGCAGAGAGTCAGCGACGTACCTCGGGACGCGATTGCGCTGCTGAAGCAAGATCATCGAATGGCGGAAGCGCTGTTCGAGCAGTTCGAGAAAGCCGATGAAGAAGAGCAGGCACAGCTCGCCGAGCGCATCTGCAACATGCTGAACGTGCACGCACAGATCGAGGAAGACATCCTGTATCCGACCGCCAAGGAGGCGTTCGAAGACGAAGAAGAGAGCGAGCTCGTTGCCGAGGCCGAGGTCGAGCACAGCACCGCCAAGGAGCTGATCGCCAAGATCGAGAGCATGACCCCCGGCGACGAAGCGTTTCGGCCGACCGTGAAAGTGCTGGGCGAGTACGTGAAGCACCACGTCAAGGAAGAAGAAAGTCAGCTCTTCCCAGCGCTCAAGCGCTTCAAGGTCGATCTGAAGGAGATGGGCACACGGCTCGCCGAGCGCAAGTTTGCCCTCATGGAGGAAATGGGGATCGAAGCGGAGGAAGCGCCGCCTCAGCGCAAGAAAACGCCGGCTCGCGCCACGACGCGCGCTGCAGCTTCAAAGGCGCGCCCAGCCCGTGCGTCGAGCGCTCGCAGCAAGTCTGCACGCAGCTCAGGCCGCACGGCGAGACACTGATGCGTGTGCATGCGTCGCGGGTGCAAGAGCTCGTCCGGCCCCTGCACCCGCGCGCACGGACATCGACTGTGGCGTATCCGGGAATCAGCTCGCGCCTGCTCGGGGAGCGTACTTCTGCAGCTGCTCATCCAGCTCCGTAGGATTCACCGGCTTGGTCATATAGCTGTCCATTCCAGCCGCGAGGCAGCGCTCGCGATCACCGTTCAACGCGTGAGCGGTAAGCGCAATGATAGGAATCCGACCGCCGCGCACCGTCTCCCGGCGCCGGATCTCACGGGTTGCTTCCAGCCCGTCCAGCTCCGGCATTTGCACATCCATGAGAATGAGATCGAAGCGCTCCGCTTCGAACGCAGCCAAGGCGGCCCTTCCGGAATCGGCGATCACGACCTCGTGTCCGCGCTTGTGCAGGAGTCGCTTCATCACCATTTGATTGACGGGATTGTCCTCGGCGACCAGCACGCGCAAGCCTTGCGCCGCCCTGGGCTCATGATGGTGCCGGGCATCCTGCCGCGACCGTTGTCGCTCGAGCACCCGCCCGAGGGTTGCGTATAGATCACCTGCAAAGACAGGCTTGACGAGGCACGCATCCACATCGAGCCCTCGGGTGCTGGCACTGCCGTCGCGCTGCGTGCTCGCACGGACCATCGCGACGATTGGAATGTCGACGTCTCGCTCCCGCAGCGAACGAGCGAAAGTGGTCCAGTCCGCATTTGGCAAGTCCTGATCGACGAGCGCGATTGCACAAGGATTCCCGCGGGCGTGGCAATCCCCTATTCGCTCGAGCGCCTCGCTCGTGGTCGCTGCGAGAGCGGGCCGTGCGCCAGCCTGCGCAAGCCACCCGCCGAGGACACGCCGCAGCGCCTCGCTATCCTCGACCACGAGGACATCCACATCGCGCAGCGATGCGCCGCTATCCGCCTGCCGCTTCGCTTGCTCGATCGCGACAGGCAGGCACAGCGTGAAGTGCAACGCCTCGCTCCCCTCGGTCTGCTCCGTCCACAAGCGCCCGTTCATCATCCCGATCAATCGGGACGAGATCGTCAGCGCAAGCTCGATGCCACTCCCGCTCGACTGCTCGGCTGAATCCTCGGCGACCGCACATATTACCCGCCGTCCTTCGTGATAGGACAGGGCGCCACTGCTGATCACCGTGAATCGTAATGTCGCGCAGTGCGCGTCTCCTTCGAGCAAGCTGGCGCTGATGAGCGCCTCACGGCTTGGTGCAAACGCCCGCAGTGCCTCTTCCAGAAGGTTTGCGAAGATCTGCCGTACACGATTGCCGTCGCCAACAAGCATGCTCGGCACCTCCGGCGCGATGTCGAGCACGAGTTCCATCTCTTGCCGATGCGCCCGCGCGGCGAATGTCCTGACGACGGATTCCAGGATGTCGCGAATGTCGAAAGGATAAGACTCGAGCTCGAGCTTACCCGCCTCGATCTTCGAGAAATCCAAGATGTCGTTGATGATTCTGAGAAGACTGTCCCCGGATGCCTTGAGCGCCTGCACGTACTCTCGCTGCTCGCTCGTCAAATCAGTATCGAGACACAGCTCGGTCATGCCGATGATGCCATTGAGCGGCGTGCGTATCTCGTGGCTGATATTCGCCAAGAACTCGCTCTTGGCGCGGTTGGCTGCATCTGCCGCCGCGCGCGCCTGCTCCAAGACGGCTTCAGCCTGCTTGTGCGCCGTGATGTCGTTCGACACTTCCAGAACATGGGTGGCGCGACCATCCTCTTCCAGCAATGGCCGCTTCACGCTGCGCAGCCACATGGTCTCCCCGCCATGAGTGATCCGCGACTGCTCAGGAATCGTCTTCTCCCGACACTGCTCGAGAACCTCGCGATCGCTCTCTGCAATCGCCTGCGCTTCCTCGGCCGGTCGACCAAGCGCCTCGTGTGTCTTGCCGAGCAGCTCGTGCGGCTCTCGTCCGAGAGCCCGGGCGAAGGCGCGATTGACGAGCACGTAGCGTCCCGCACGGTCGCGCACAGAAATGAAATCGGGGCATAGATCGATGACTTGTCGCAAGAACGAGCGCTGTTGCTCGATCTGCGCAGCCTGCGTCTCGACTTGGCGGCGTAGCGTGCGCGCCCACAGCATCGCGGCAACGATCGACAGCGTTAGCAGCGCGATCGTCGGCCAGGCATGGCGCCACTTCCACCAAGGCGCGGCGTGCAAGACAGTGACATCATCGACCGATCTCAGCATGATTCGGAATGATTCCGGCACAGGATCGAAGCCACCTGTGAAACGGTCGAACAAGGGACGGCGCTGTACCGAGCAAATGCCAACGACGCGCACGACACTGCCTTCGCGCAATTGCCCGAGCGGCACGCTACCTTCGAGCTCTGCGTTAAAGACAGTGTCTCCCGAGCGTAGCACCAGCGTTTGTTGCGCGGCGCTTTGCCCCTGGCTCACGAGTCGCCCTTCGATACTGACGAGCCGGTTGTCGAATCGGCCCGCCATCACTTCCTCCGGTGTCACGGCCTGAGGCACGAGCTCCTCGCGTCGTCCCAGGGGACGCACCATTGCATCGGCCAATACCGGGCCTTCCGTGCTCGGAGTCGGATAGCCGATTGCCTCGACAACATCGCCCACGAACACCTCGGCTGAGCTCGCCTCGACTTGCACGCTTCCTGTCGGGTCCTCGACGAACAGTCGTCCGGGTGCGCGCAGCGTCACGATGCCGCTGACGAGCACACGGCGACGGCTCGCATCGACGTCGGCCCTGAACTTCAGGAGCTCATCGATCGCCCGCGGAGTTTCGAGCTGCCCACGGTCCGGCGCCGGCTCGATCATGTGCAAGTCATCGAGAGAGTGCACGAAAATGCGATAGCCCGTGAGGACACCTCGTGCTGTGAACGACGTCGCCAACGCACCGCGCGCACGGACGCGCGCATCCACGAAGCGCTCGAGCTCTGCAGGATCGGCGGGCATCACGAGCAAGGCGCTGACCGTACCCAATTCCGTTTCGAGACCGAACTCGATCTGACCGTTGCGGTAAGCAAACGGTCGCACCCATCCTTCGAGCTCGACCCACTTGGAATCGTATACGCCGCTCGGCGCGCTTTCTGGGTCGACCTTCTGCGGCGTCGGTAAGCGCCCGCCGGGCAGTGCCTTGAACCACGGTTGCGCGATCACCGGCGCGAACTCGCCCGGTGCCGTTACACCGGTGATTTCCACCAGCTGCCCGGGCGCGAAGTCATCGAGCCTTTGACCCCAGGCATCGACCCAGATACCTGCATCGCCGGCCTGCAGAAACAGAAAGCGATTCACGTAGTGAACGGAGGTCAGAACACCCCTGACACGGACCGGTAAGCCTTGTGCAGCTTCCTCGTGATCGAGGCCACGAATGACTTCGATTGCTTGAATCTGCGGTGCGATGGCCGTCGGCTGCGACATGGTGGGCGTTCGCACAACCGTCGCGCGCTCGAGAACCACGTTCCAGCGCTGACGTGTCGGCCAACCGGTCGCTCGCACCATGTCGCCCACCGCCACGCTCTGCGGAAACGCGCTCTGTACCGGCAGCAACAGGCCTCCGCTGTCGAGCAGCAGCGTGTCGTCGGGTTCGATCGCCACGATGCGACCTTCGACACTGACGCGATGCCCTTCGGCGAGCCATCGCTCAGATGTGTGCAATTCATGCGCTGTAACAGACGCCGCCGCTGTGGGCGCGCCAGCCACCCTGACGAGGTCGCTCGGCGATCCCACCCAAAGGTGAGGCGCGAATGTTTCTGCGATGTGATCGAGCTCGAGCTGCAACGCACCGCGCACGATGACGCGTGTGTCGATGAGCGAACCAACATCGATGCCGCCAGCATCGAGCACGGTCGCACTCATACGCTTACCGCCATCCCCGAGCTCGAGCGACAACCGCTCGCCTTCGAGGTGTACATGGCGCACGACGCCACTGGTCTCGATACGTCGCCCCTCGACTTGCTGGTTGCCGCGCAGGAGCTCCGCGATTGTCAGAATCTGCGCCTGCGGCAACGGACCACTGCGGCGGCGGGTGACCGCCAAATCCGCAAAGCCAATGCTGCGCAACCCGATGGCTGCGTCATATTCCTGCGCCAGCCGCGCGCGCAGCTTGATCACATCGCCAGCCCGCGGCAGCGGGCCATCGCTTGCGATGCGCATTCCCGCAACCGCATCCTGGAAATAAAACGCCTTTGCCACTGGATCGACGAACGTCACGGTGCCGTCGAGCTCCACCGGATCGCCGCGCCGCAGACGCTTCAGATCGTTGATCGACAACCGATCGGCACCGACGAGCGATACGCTCGAGGTGTAAACGAGCGGCCAAGCAAGCGCGAGCGCAGCTAGCGCCAGCACGAGCATGACGATGAATATCCTGAACCGCTCGCCAGTAACCCAATCCTTTGGGAGATCACGACTGAACACGTTCAACGCGCGACACCCAGCGTGGTAACGGCTGCTACGTCTCGTGCCCCATTCGTTCGTGCGGCGCCGAGTGTCTCCAGCAGCTCATCGAGCTCATCCGGATTGATTGGTTTGGTCATGTACGCGTCCATTCCTGCAGCCAGGCATCGCTCACGATCGCCGCTCATCGCATGCGCCGTGAGCGCGATGATCGGCAGGCGTGCCCTGCCCTGCTCGCGGCGGCGAATCTCCCGTGTTGCTTCGAACCCGTCGACCTCGGGCATTTGCACGTCCATGAACACCAAGTCGAACGACTGGCGTTCGACCGCATCGATCGCTGCTCTGCCAGTTGCCGCGATGGTCACGTGGTGTCCTCGCTTGATCAGTAGCCGCTGCATGACCAGCTGATTGACCGGATCGTCCTCCGCAACGAGGATGCTGAGGCCGCTGGAGGGCATGATCGTGCGACGCGTCGTCTTCTGGGGCGCAGTGGACGGCGCGGCATGCGTGAGCACGCTCACGAAGATGTCACGCAGCTCGTTCAAACGAATCGGCTTGACGAGATAGCTCGTGACGCCATGCTCGCGACATCGCGCTGCGTCCTCGCCCTGGTTCGCGGACGTCAACATCATGATCGGTGTCACCGTGCTGCCCGCTCGCTTGCGTACTTCCGCCAAGAGCGAAAAGACGTCGATCTGCGGCATGGTCGAATCGATGACCATGAGCTCAAATGGCTCGCCCGCCTTCAAGCTGGTATCGAGCTGCTCGAGCGCCTGCGCCGCGCTCGCAGCGGACGCTGCACGCATTTTCCATCGCAACAACTCGTCATGCAGAATGCGTCGATTCGACTCGTTGTCATCCACCACGAGCACGCGCACGCCTTGGAGCACGCGCGGCGGTGCAGAGAGCGATGCAGTGGTCGATGGGACTTTCAGGCATGCGGTGAAGTGAAACAGACTGCCGCGTCCGAGCTCGCTTTCCAGCCAGATACGCCCACCCATCTTCGTGACCAGACGCGTCGAGATCGTCAGGCCGAGCCCCGTGCCGCCGTACTGCCTCGTGGTCGAGGAGTCGGCCTGCACGAACGGTTGGAAGATGTGAGGCTGACGGTCGGGGGGAATGCCGATGCCGGTGTCGCGCACCGTGAAGCGCAAGACACATTGATCGTCTTTCATCGCATCGATGTGTGCTGAGACCGCAATCTCCCCTTGCTCGGTGAACTTGATCGCATTGCCGACGAGATTGAGCAGCACTTGGCGTAATCGGTTGGCATCACCGATCACGACGTCGGGCACGGCCGGCTCGACATCGCAAACGAGCTCGAGGTTCTTCTGATGAGCGCGCAACGCGAGCGTCTTGAGCGCTGCATAGATCGTGTCGCGGATGTCGAACGGCGCGGAATCAAGCTCGAGCTGACCTGCTTCGATCTTCGAGAAATCGAGGATATCGTCGATCACGTTGAGAAGACCGTCCGCCGACATCTTGACGGTCTCGATGTACTCGCGTTGTTCCCGCGACAGATCCGTGTCGAGACACAGCTCGCTCAGACCAATAATGCCGTTGAGCGGAGTGCGAATCTCATGGCTCATGCTGGCGAGAAACTTGCTCTTGGCTCGATTGGCCGCCTCGGCCGCTGCCCGCGCCCTCTGCAAAGACGCCTCGGCCTGCTTGTGAAGGGTGATGTCGTGAGAGACGCCCAAGACATGTGTCGCAGCACCGTCCTCGTTGAGCAGTGGACGTTTCACGGTGCGCACCCATCGCTGGCGACCGGTGATATCCGTATGCGGCTCTTCGGCGATGACCTTTTCGCGCTTGCTCTCCAGTACCTCGATGTCGTCGCGACGGTACGCCGCCGCCTCGCTATCCCGCACACCTATCTCTCGATCCGTCTTCCCGAGCATCTCACCGGGCGTGCTCCCGTGGGCTGTCGCGAGCGCGTCGTTGACGAGCGTGAAGCGTCCCTGCCTATCCTTCACGAAGATGAAGTTGGGACACATGTCAATGACATGCCGCAAGAACAGGCGCTGCCCCTCGATCTCCGCGGTCTGCGCTTGCACTCGCCGGCGCAGCGCAAATGCCCATAGCGTCGCAAGACAGATCGACACCGTCAGTAAGGCGAGCGCTGGCCACGCATCGCGCAGGTTCCACCAAGGGGTTGCCCGGACGACCGTGACGTCCTGCGGCGAGCGGAGCATGAGCCGAAACGAAACCGGCTGCGAAGAATAGGCACGATAGAGCGGACGTTGTCGCTGTACGGCGCAAATGCCGACAACGCGCAGCACACTGCCCTCGCGCAGCGATTCAAGCGGCACACTGTCGTTCAACTGCGCATTGAAGGTGGTTTGCCCGTCGTGCAGCACGAGTGTTTGCTGCGTCGCGCCGACTACATGGTTGAGCAAGCGCGCCTCCAGCGCGACCAGGCGATTGTCGAGCTCGCCGCTCAGAATGTCTGCCGGAGTGACGAGCGGCGGATCGATATGACCTGTCGTGCCCACCAGCCGAATCGTCGCATCCGATAGGATCGGCCCGTTCTCGCTCGGGCTCACGTAACCGACTGCCTCGAGAACGTCGCCGATGCGGGCCGAGTGCCCGGCTGCTTCGATACGCAAGCTGCCGGACGCATCTTCGATGTAGAGCATCCGCGGGTCGCGGTAGGTGACGGTGCCTCGCACGCGGGCACGACGATCCTCTTGACCGCTTGCTGTGAAGCGCAGCAGCTCGTTGATCGGTTTGACTGGTATCGACGCCGGGCTGCCCGGGCTTGCGCGCAATATCTCGATCGAGTCCGGCGAATCAATGAAGATCCGATAGCCGCTGAGCGTGCGCTCGGTCGTGAAGGAAGTGGAGAAAACGCCGCGCACTCGCACACGGGCATCGACAAGACGCTGCCAATCAGCCTCGTCCGCGGCATGGGCCATGATCGCGCCGACGGGGCCGACCGACGTGATCAAGTTGAAGAGATAGCCCACGTCCGTCACCTGCATCGGACGCACACGTCCCTCGATCTCGACCCAGAGTGCGTCGTATGCGCCAGAGGGCGCGACCTTCGGATCGACACGCTGCGGCACGGGCAACTCCCCGCTGCCCAGCACTTCTATCCAGGGATGCGCGATCACTGGTGCAAATCCGCCAGCAGAGGTCACGCCTCGAAGGCGTACGAGCTGACCGGGGCGTAAGTGCTCGATGACTTGATCGGCCGTGTCGACGTAGATCCCTGCGGAGTTTTCCTGAACGAAGAGCACATAACGCTGCTGGTGCACGCTCGTGACCACGGCGCGGACATCGACAGGATATGCGCGCGCGGCGAGCTCGTTGGGCAACGAGCGAATGCTCTCTACGCTGGTCATCATGGGCAGCCCGCTTGCGCTTTCCGGTTTCCCGAGCTGCAACTCCGTCTCATCAATGCGACGCAGCTGTGCACCCTGCAGGGCAATCGTGAAGCGACGCCGTGTCGGCCAGCCGCGCGCTTCGACGGCTTCGCCCGGCAAGTATTCGCTCTCACTTGTGGTCTCGATCGGCATCACGAGCCCGCCGTTCTCCAGCAGCAATACACGTGGCGCGACGTGGCGCAGGACACGTCCGTGGATACGGACCCTGTGGCCATATTCCATCCAGCTCGGATCCGTGACCAACGCCCGCACCGACGGTACGAGCGGCAAGTCCTCTGGCGCGCCCGTGCGCAGCTCGATGTCCTCGGGCATGGCAACGTTCAGTAGCGGGTCGAGACCGTTCACGTGCTGCGCCAAGCCTACGTTCCAACGGTGAGCTAGCGTTTGCACGACACCACGCACGGTGACTCTGCCATCGAGCAATCGCTCCTCAACGAGCGTGCGGTTCGGATCCCACACCACGAGTGGCAGAGTGCGTCCCTTCTCTCCGATGTCGATGCGCAGATGTCTGCCTTCGCGGCGCACCGCGCGTACGATTCCGCTCGTTTCTACTCGCAGCCCTTCGAGCGCACCGGCTTCGGCGAAGATGTCGGTCAGGCGCTTTGGTCTTGCGGGCGGCAACTTGGCCGCTCCTCTGCGCTGCAGGTCGAGGCCGACTAGCGCAACACCTCTGCCTGCGTTGCTGCCGTCGTGTTTGTCTGCTGCAATTCCGCGAAGCGAGACGCGCTGCCCGACCCGAGGCAGCGGACTGTCGTCTTGGAGATAGATACGAGCGCCAGCGAGGTCATCTTGAAGGTAGAAAAACCGCGACTCCTCGCTCACAAAGGTCACGACACCGCTGGCTCGAATCGGCGTATCCGGCGCAACACGCTTCAGATCCTGCAGCGTGGCCTGCCGCTTGATGCGCAAAGGTAGTCCGCCCGCCGTAAACGCTGGCGCGAGCAGCACGATCCCTAAGCAGACGAGCAGCACCACGAGCACCTGTGCGGCACTCGAGTGCCGAAGCGCCTCCATCGTGCTCGCGCGCGTCATGCCGTTCACTGCTTATCGTGATTTCATCGAGTAGCGAATCGGAGGGACACGTGGCCGTCGGCACTCATGTTCGAGCGTGCGCCACACGCTGGCATGCCTTGCCTGATTTGCGGAAAGAGCATCCGCTCGCCTCCCATCCGTTCGTTGCTTGCCAACGCCGTCTCCACGGCGGAACTCTACGCGCAATGCAGCATCAGGAGAGTGAACGAACTCAAAAGTCCGGAAAGGCCGGCCAGCATCGACCAAGGAAAAATTGCGGGAATCCCCGAATGAGTCAAAAGAAATACGCCGGACTCACCGAGTGCGGCCGACCGGAACGGTACGGGGATCTGGGGAGACAGGAGCTCGCGACGGCGAGCCCACTTCCCATTGCCCATTTCCTACTCCCGGTTCTTCCCTCGCGTCAACGACGTCAACGCCAGACCAGCGGCAAATGCGGCGTACACGACGAACAACGAGCGCGGCCCGAGATGCTTTCGAAAGCCCGGTCGTAGACGCCGCGGCGCGACGTGGTAATCCACGACATAAGCCAGCGCTCCGATGCCTGCCGAAACAACGCAAATTCGCGTCGGATTCTTGACGCGGCTCGATGCGCATGCGAGCTCGTGCGCCGCGGCCCAGAAAATCGACATCGCGTGATGGATGGCAAGGCCGGTTGCCGTATGACGCCAAGTCGTGCGCTCGGTATGCGCTTCGGCCTCACCCCATAACCACTGGCTAGGACCGTTGATTGGACCGGCGGCCGAGCCGCGTTCTGCGTGGCCGCAGAGCGCCAGCGCCATCGTGGAAGTTGCGCTCGCAACTGATCCGGACAAGCACGCAGCACGTAGGATCCGAGGGCGCACGTTGTGGACGGCAGGCTCGTGGGTGGCGGGCTGTAGGCCCTAGAACGCAAGGGGCTGAACAACGTTCCGACCCATTCGCTGGCCCTGTCGCAGGCAATCATCACCGCAAGCAGGGCAGTTCGGTCTTTCCTGCAACGAAACTTCGTGCCAGAGTTCTTCGGAACGACGCTACCTCGTAGCGAGGCACATTGCCGCTCGTTGGCACGTCTCACGGTCACCAAACAACACCTCATCGCGATGCGCATTCTGCTCACAGGCGCGACTGGTTTCATCGGCCGTCACCTCGCGGTCGCGCTGCGCGCAGCGGGTCACGAAGTGATCGAAGCGCGGCGTGTCGTCACTGATCGAGAGGGGAAAGTGCAGGCCGATTTCGCGCGAGATTTACGACCGGACGATTGGCTGCCCAAGCTTGCAGGTATCGAATGCGTCATCAACGCAGTCGGCATCCTACGCCAGCGCGGCGCTCAGACGTTCGAGCGTATTCACACCACCGCACCCTGCGCGCTCTTCGAGGCCTGTGTTCGCGCTGGTGTAGCACGCGTCGTACAAATCTCCGCGCTTGGCGCCGAGACCGGTCGCAGCGCTTACTTCAGCAGCAAACACGCCGCCGATGAATTTCTCGTGCAGCTCCCTCTCGATTGGACGATCGTTCAACCTTCGGTCGTGTTTGGTCCCGGCGGCAGCAGTGCACGTTTGTTCACGATGCTCGCGAGCTTGCCGCTCATTCCGGTACCTGGCCAAGGCCGGCAGCCCATTCAACCCGTGCATATAGACGATTTGACTGCGTGCATCGTTGCGTTGCTCGCCGACGAGCATTCGATGCGAAAGAAGATACCGATCGTCGGTCGCCAACCGCTCCTCCTGCGCGAATTTCTCAGCGAGCTCAGGATTTCGCTGGGTCTGCGACGAACACTGATCGTGCCGGTTCCCATGTGGCTGATGCGGATCGGTGCCGCGGTCGCCCAATGGCTGCCACGGTCATTGCTCGACCGGGATACCCTCGTCATGCTGGAGGCAGGCAACACGGCCGATCCAACCATGACGTCCCAATTGCTCGGGCGTGAGCCGCGTCACGTAGGCCACTTCGTGGCCGCTCCATACCGCAGCGCCGTACGCCGCGATGCACTGTTGTCGTGGCTACTGCCCCTGCTGCGCTTCAGTGTCGCCGTCGTGTGGATCTGGACCGGCCTCGTCTCTCTTGGTCTTTATCCCGTCGAGCAAAGCTATGCACTGCTTGCCCGCGTCGGGGCGCCAGCTTCATGGGCACCCGTTCTGCTGATCGGCGCCGGACTGCTCGATCTCGCGCTCGGTCTGGCGACACTCGTCCTAAGGCGGCGACGTCCGTTGTGGCTGATGCAGATGGGACTGATCGCCGCCTACACGGTCATCATCTCGATCAAGCTCCCCGAGTTCTGGTTACACCCGTATGGGCCGATTCTCAAGAATCTGCCGCTGCTCGTGAGCATTTATGCGTTGTACCTGCTCGAGAGTGACAGGTGAGAGCGCGCGCCACCAACCATCCGTGGAGCGGCGCAGCGCTGCATCAAGCCCTTTGACTGGGCACGTCTTTGCTGGGTCGTGAACCTCCGTAACATGAGCTATCTCGTCGTCAAGTGGATTCACATACTGTCCTCGACCTTGCTGTTCGGGACGGGGTTGGGCTCGGCTTTCTATATGTTCTTCACGAGCCTGTCGCGCGACGCGCGGGCGGTTGCAGTCGTTGTGCGCTATGTCGTCATCGCCGACTGGGCGTTTACGACGCCAACGGTCATCCTCCAGCCCCTGAGCGGCTTTTATCTCGCGCACTTGGCTGGGTTCCCGCTGACGAGCCCATGGATCGCCTGGTCGATCGCGCTGTACTTGCTCGCAGGTGCAGCATGGTTACCGGTCGTCTGGATGCAAGTCAAAATGCGAGACATGGCCGTTGCCGCTGCTCGCAGCGGCGCCGAGCTGCCCGCGCGATATTGGCAGTTCCTGCGTATCTGGGTCGCGCTCGGGATCGTCGCATTCCTCGCGCTGGTGGTGGTGTTTTACTTGATGGTGGCCAAGCCGAGCTGAGCGCAGGGCAAAGGGTTCTGGACCGCGCACTGGCTCTTCTATCGAGGCGGTGTCTGTCCCGTCTTGCCAGCCTTCAGGAGCTTCCGCCAGTGATCCGGATCGATCGGTTCGAGATTGTGGACAGCCGGGCCGTGCAGCACGCTGCCGTAGGCACTGTAACGCGAGCCGTGGCACGGGCAGTCCCAGGTTTTCTCCGCCGAGTTCCATTGCACGATACAGCCGAGATGCGTGCAGCTTGCTGAGTGCCAATGCAATGCGCCGAGCTCGTCGCGATACACAGCAACCTTGCCCATGCCACTGCGTAGCAGCGCTCCATCTCCCGGTGCGAGCGTGGCCACATCGATGTCTGCGCCGGGCAAGACATAGTCCGTGTATTGCTTGACGATGTTTGCCTGCTCCTTGAGAAACTGCACCGCCTCTCTGTATGTCTTTCGTGACGGATCGTAGAGACTGACCCACGAATTGGGCCGACCCAGGATGAGATCGGTGACGAGCATCGCTCCGATCGTCGCGTACGTGATGCCGTTACCCGAGTCGCCGGTGATGAGGTAGACGTGCTCATTTCCTGAGCTCCGGCCGAGATAAGCCAAGCCGTCGAGCGGCTCCATGACCTCACCGGACCAACGATACGCCAACGGACCCGCCT
Source organism: Gammaproteobacteria bacterium (assembly GCA_017577615.1). Lineage (GTDB taxonomy): Bacteria > Pseudomonadota > Gammaproteobacteria > Steroidobacterales > Steroidobacteraceae > Steroidobacter. The sequence continues at coordinate 104,250 of PKRE01000003.1, forward strand.
GCGGGAAACGACCGCGCATCCATTGCTCCAGCTCCTGATAACGGCGCTCCGGGCACGGTTCCTGGCCAGTCCTGTGATCCGCGCCGCCGACGATCAGCAAGTCATGCAGCTCATCGGCCCCTGGTGTCGTCCGTACATAGTGATACGGGTCGGCATCGTCCCAAAGCAAGGCACGAGGCGTGGAGCCTTTTCGCAGGTGTGCGGCGACGACATAAGTTTGATATGCGTTCTGTTTCGTATGCATCGCGACCCGCTCGCTGAACGGCGTATTCGTCGCCACGACGACGTGGTCCGCAATTATCCTGCCGGTGGGCGTCGTGACGAGCGCGTGACCGTGGCGTTCCTCGATCTCGAGCCCACGTGTGCCGCAGTAGATGACCCCGCGTTTGCGCGTGATCGCCTTCGCGAGACCTGCCAAGTAGCGCAGCGGATGGAACTGCCCCTGACCTGGGAAACGCAGCACCGGCGGCCCAGCCACGGACGGCGCGAGCGGCAGTGTGTCCTCCTTGAAGGCCTCCACACCTGCTCGGCGTGCTGCTGCTAGCTCGCGATCGAGCGCAACGTGCGGACTCGTCCCGCAAGAGAACAAGTACCCATCGAGACGCTCGAGATCACAGGCAATGTGTTCGGTCTGCACATTGCGCTCGATCAGCTCCAGCGCGGCTCTGAAGCTGTCAGCGACCATGCGTGCTGTCTCCAGTCCATGCCGGCTCTCGAGAGCAGCATAACCTTCGTCTGGCGGCGCAATGTGCGCAGTGGTACGACTCGTTTCGCCGTCACCGATGCTGAGCGCTTCAATCAGCGCTACGCTGAGGCCCGTCTGTGCGAGCAAGTAGGCCGTCGTTACGCCTGCAATACCGCCGCCGATCACGCATGCTTCCACATTGAGATTCGCCGAAAGTGGCGGATAGACCGGCATCGAGGCCGTGGCGCTCCACCAGGAATGCGATTTCAGAGCGTCGGACTGCTGCATCGTGGCACCCCTCGGGATCAGCGGCTGCTTGCGGACGCTCCTAGTGACGGCACGGTCACGCAGCGAAGCGACGACGGCTCAATCACGACAGTTTCGCGATTGTTCCGTGGTGGCCAGGGCTGCATGACGCAAGCTGCGCGCTGTAGCGAAACCGCTCACGAGGTCGCGCGCTCGCTGGGGTACACGGAGCACGCAGATCGAACACCCGACGCCGTTGCCGATCATCGCCTACGCGCCATGCCGCGCGGCTACGGAATGCATCCGCTGTCGGACCTCTGTCGCACGGCTTGGCGTTAGGCGTGAACGGAGCAAGATGTGCAGCGACGACGACGCATCATTCTTCTGTCGGTCGCAGCGGCCTTCGCGGTGCTGGTCGCGGCGCGCATGGCATTACCGCATGTGCTCGAGCGCTACTTGAACGAGCAGCTTGCGGCTGTCGAAGGCTATGAGGGACATGTCGAGGATGTGGATCTGGCCCTGTGGCGGGGCGGTGGCGCGATCAAGGGTCTGCATATCGTGCGGATGACCGACACGAACAAGGAGACGTTCTTCGACTGCGATGAAATAAGCGTGGCGCTCGAGTGGAAAAGCCTCGTCACAGGCTCGCTCGTCGCTGCGGGGGAGGCGATTCGACCCGTGCTCAACCTGGTGCAGGCAGAGGACGAGGAACGGCAGCAACTCGGTACCGAGGCGAGATGGCCCACGTTTCTCGCCGACTACTATCCTTTCGAGATCAACACGTTTCTCATTCGCGACGGCACGGTCCGACTGCGCACACCGCGGATTCCAAGCGAGCATGCGCTCGTCGCCACGAACGTCAACGTCGTCCTATCCAACCTCACGAACGTCGTCGACAGCGGTAAAGAAACGTTTGCCGACTTTCAGGTCACCGCGACGGTGCTTGACGGTGCGCCATTGCGGATCGCCGGCGCGCTCGACCCCCTGGCTGAGCAACCGACGTTCGATGTCAACCTCGAGTTGGAGGGCGTACAGCTGACCGATCTCAACGCCTGGCTGCGCGAATATGCACGAGCGGACGCCGAGGCGGGCCACTTTCAACTCTACATGGAGATCGCTGCTGCGGATGGCGCTTTCCGCGGTTACGCCAAGCCTCTGATACAAGATGTGGATATCTCCGGAGCGGCAGACCAGGACGATGCCCCGCTACGCAAGGCTTGGGAAGGCCTTGTCGAGTTCGCAACCAAGATCGCGGAGAACGAGGAAGCGGAACAAGTCGGCGCACGTGTGCCGTTCAGCGGCACCATCGATGAGCCACAGACGAGCATCTGGCAGACGATCGCCAGCGTCGTGCGCAACGCTTTTGTCGGGGCATTCGCTCGCTCCCTTGAAGGAAGCATTTCGATCCGGGGCGTGCGTGAGAACTTGAGCGAGCTCAGCAAGTCATCCGGCGTCACGATAGACGAGCGACGCACACCCGAGGAAGAAGAGTCCAACGGCGGCAACGACTCGGCGCGATCACGCGAAGCCGGATAAGGCTCTGCGACGCCGATACGGAAGGCGCGCCACGAGGTCTGGTTCGTCGACCAAGCCTCGGTGACGCGCGACCCAATCGTGAACGATGAGGCGACAGTATTCAGTCGTACGGACACCCGCACGGTCCTCGCCTCGTCGTGCCGGTCAGCGGCGACGCTTGCGTCCGCGCAGCGTCAGACCCAGCTTGTAGACGTGCTGCCGTACGGCGCTTTCCGTGCGTCCGAGCGTTGCGACGATATCCCTGATCGCATAGCCCTGTTTCACCATAGTACGGAGCGTACGGTCCTCCTGCGGAGTCCAGCGATTCTGACGCCCACTCGACGCACGAGCTGTCTTCTTCTTCACGCTCGTCTTCTTGGCTGTCTTGGCCGCCTTGGCTGCACGCGCATTACTTGACCGCGTGGCGACTTTCTTGCGCGCTCCGCGTCCTGCTGTGGACCGTGTCTTCGACTTAGCTCGTGCCATCTTGGTGTTCCTCCGACATACCTTTATTCATTGCGTATGAACCCGTCGCAACGACATCATCCTATAATTGCGCGCGACGAATAGCTATTTGGTAAAGCTTACGCGATTTATCTATCGTATGCACACACTAGCAATCGAGCGCTAGCCATCGACGTCTGCGACGAAATGCGATTACGCGGAAAACAAATAGTGTCGATACTCCCATGTACGTCACCAGCGCACGTCGTTGAAGGGAGATCCGCCAGCGCGACATCGTCTCTTCCCTGACGCGTGAAACTGGCACGCCGCTACGAAGCACACAGCTACCAAGCACCGATCCATCTCTCTGCTCGCCTTCCTGTCAGTTCAACGATGACGAAGCGGCTAGATCGTCCTTGCTGAAATGTTGCTGCAATTGCGCAGCCGCGTATTCGACTCCGTCCAAGCCGCAGCCGATCTGCGCTGACCATACTTGCAACGAGAACTCCTTCTCGATAGCACGCAAGGAATTAAGCAGCAGCAAAGCATCCAACATCGACATCGACAGATGCAGCGGCTCGCCGTCATCGATGCAATGAAGGGTGACCGTGCCGCAGATGGCTGGCTTATCCCCTCGCACCTCGGCGGTCGCTACCGCAGTCACGACTTCGCGAATAGCCGGCAGATCGACGATAGACATGATCATCTCCGAGCGTTGGCTATAACCTTGAACGCGCGGTTTACCTCTCAAGGTCCATAATCGGCCTTTCGCAGCACATGAGGGCCGGCGCTATCGCGGTGCAAACGCCACCCTTCCCTGTCTACTGCGGAACTCGCCCTCTGAATGCCCGTTGTGGGCATATGTATAGACAGCGCTGGACTACGCCATGAGTCACGGACGGATCGCGTGTGCCGTGCTCTCGATGCTCGTCGGCTTCGGTGCCGGCTCAGGCAGTGCGCAAGTCTCGCTAGGCGAAGGAACGGCTGACATGCAAGGGAGCCAGCCCTCGAGCAACTTGCGGCGAAACGTAGATTCGCTTTCGTGGCAAGACACGACACAGCGGATCGATGGGCAACGCCAAGGCCGGGCTGACGGCCCCGGCGACGTCACGAGCAGCAGCTCCGGCTGCTTACGCCATGACGGGGCTGACGAGCGCCGACGTGCCGGTATCGCCCGCCGAATGCAACATCACAAGCCGCAGACCGAACGCGCCCACGATTGCGAGCTTGAAGATGTCGCGTCCGAGGCCGATCCACGCAGCGACGAAGCCGACGGCTACTCCAGGACGCGACGTACCCCGCGAAATTTACCTGGTCCGAAAGCTCAGGCTGAGCGAGGGACCCAACCAAGAGATGAAGATGCATCCCCGGCATCGGACGCGGACAATGAGGCCGACACGCTGGAGAGGCTATAAGAAGGGAACAGGGAACAAGGAATGGGGAAGGCATGCGCGGTCGCGACCGCCTACAACTTGCAATCCCCAATCACGCCGCTCGCTCAGAGCCCCGCGCCCCGGATCCAAGTTAAAACGCCACAATGAATCCGAGCGACAGAAAATCGGTGTCGGACTCCGCCGTCCCGGATTCACCGGCATCAAATACGCGCATGTATTCCAACCGTAAGCCGTAAACCTCGAGCATCGACATGGCGATGCCCACACCGCCGACGAGGTCGGTCGCGCTGTCGGGACGAAAATCGAGCGGTACGTTGTCGATGCGTCCACCCAGCTTGGGCGACGTAAATTGCACGCCGCCGCGCGCGTATATCTCCCAGCGATAATTGATCGGCCAGATTCCAAGCACGTGCAGCCCAATTCCGCTCAACTTACCCACGAGCTTGGTGTCCAAGGCAAACGGATCTGAGTCGTCGAAAGACCCGACGGTCGCAGCGCGGTAGGTCATCTCGCCCAAGTCGACGAACATGCCCTCGATCGCCAAGTGGGCCGTTAGGCGATAGCCAATCAGCGCCATATAACCCCGATCCTTGGTATCGAGCGACGACGAGTGCGATTCGACGATGAAGCCGGTGCCTGGAAAAAAGCCGTTCAGGAAGAAGTCATCGAAAGGCTCGATCCCGAAGTCGCGCTCGGTGATGCCATAGGAGCCGCCCACATAGGGCCCAAGCTGAGCCGCGCGAGCCGTCGAGCCAAGGCCACCTGCAAGGATTGCAAGCGGCAGGACGATGAATATGAGTCGAGTCACCATAAGTAAGCCACCGGAATGCCGCACGTACTCGCACTCTAGCATGCAAGTCGGCCACGACCTACGGATGGACACAAGCGACCCGCCCAAGGCTCGCCGAGCCAGCGGCCGAGCTGGCGGCAAACTGGGAAGCCGCGTAAGCAACGATGACGGAGCCCAAGTGAACGCCGGCTTGGCGCCATGCTCGATGCCACCCGAAGCGACGTGTGGAGACAAGCAGGGAGCGGCTTGGCGATCGCGTCAATGCTTGAGAGTGCCCCTGGCATAGGAACCCGATGCCGCAAGCAATGCAACACCGTCGCAAGGCAGCACGAGCAAGGCAGTCATACAGCTCAGGCAGCCTCGACGATCACTTGAGCCCGCTCACTGCTCGTAAGTGCGGCATTCACCGTTAAGATGCCCAAGGTGAGCCAGATACTAACGGTCGCAGCGGCCAGAACGAGACAAGTCACATTGCGCGCAACGGTCGGCAGTCTTTCGATGACGGTCATGGCAGCCCTCCTCCGTTTCGTGAGCTCGCGCTCCGCATAGGCGCTCGTATTCCTTGAGATGCGAGTGACCCGGTCGGGGTTGCAACGGCTCGGCGTCCTTTTGGAGCGCTTGAGCGCTCGTCTCCCGTAGTTTCACGGTCGGGCATGAGCGATGAGCCTGAACAGCTCAGGGAGCAAGGGGCGCAGCCATCGAACCAAGACAGCAGTAGACGTCGCAGCACCGTACAATGCAGCCATGCGCCTTCACCTGCGACCTCATCCGTCGACACCCAGCCCTGGCGTCGACCTGTTCGAGGTACAGCTCGAACGACTGAACGCATCTGTCGCCGTGTGTTACCGCGTGCAGGGAACCACGGATGATCTCCTCGTGCCCGAGATCCGCTCGTCCATGCGCGAACACGGTCTGTGGCAGCACACCTGCTTCGAGCTATTCGCGCGCTCCGACACCGGGACACGATACCGTGAGTTCAATCTTTCGCCGTCCACCTGCTGGGCCGCATACGATTTTGACGACTACCGCAGCGGCATGAAGGATGCGCCGGGCGTGGCACCTCCGTCGATTCGCATCGAAAAGTTGCCGCAGCAATTCTCCCTGGAGGTACTCCTCCCGTGTGCAGCGCTTACGGGCACGAGCACCCAGACGGTCCACCTAGGCTTGGCAGCGGTGCTCGAGCACCGCGATCGTCGTAAGTCCTACTGGGCGCTCGTGCATCCAGCGGAGAAACCTGATTTTCACCACCCCGGCGCGTTCACGCTCGCGCTCGACATCGGAGTGGCCTGATGAAATTCGGAATCGATCGCTTGCTCGAGGATGCGAAGCTTCGCGACCGCCTGAAAGGAAGACGTGTCGCACTGCTTGCGCATCCTGCATCCGTGACGTTTGACTTGACCCACTCGCTCGATGCGCTCGCGGCGTCCGGTCTCAAGCTGACGGCTGCCTTCGGCCCACAACATGGCCTGCGCGGCGAGAAGCAGGACAACATGATCGAATCGGCCGATTTTCATGATGCGAGACATGGCATCCCGGTGTTTAGTCTGTACGGGCAGGTGCGTCGGCCCACCGATGCGATGATGGATACTTTCGACGTACTGCTCGTCGATTTGCAGGATCTCGGGTGTCGCATCTACACCTTTGTCACGACGCTCCGCTACGTGCTCGAAGCAGCGGCGACCCACCAAAAGGAAGTGTGGGTGCTGGATCGCCCGAATCCGATAGGGCGTCCTGTCGAAGGGCTACGTCTGCGGCCAGGGTGGGAGAGCTTCGTCGGTGCCGGCCAGCTACCCATGCGCCATGGTCTCACCATGGGCGAGCTCGCCCATTGGTTCGTCCGGACACTGCACTTGGATGTGGCCTATGAAGTTGTTGCGATGGAGGGCTGGGAACCGGATGCAGCGCCCGGGTACGGTTGGCCGTTGGGCACCCGCGTCTGGATCAATCCAAGCCCTAACGCACCGAATCTTTGGATGGCACGCTGTTATGCCGGCACAGTGATGCTCGAGGGCACGACTTTGTCTGAAGGGCGCGGCACCACACGTCCGCTCGAGCTGTTCGGGGCGCCTGATCTCGACGCCCGCGCATTGCTCGCGGAAATGCACCAGCTCGCGCCTTCCTGGTTGCAGGGGTGCCGATTGCGGGAGTGCTGGTTTGAGCCCACCTTCCACAAACATGTCGGCCAGCTGTGTGCTGGCGTGCACATTCACGTCGAGGCGAATGCCTACGATCACTACTCGTTTCAGCCTTGGCGTCTGCAAGCATTGGCGTTCAAAGCTCTCAAACGACTCGTGCCCGATTATCCGCTGTGGCGCGATTTCCCCTACGAATATGAGACGCGCCTCGCCATCGACGTGATCAATGGCAGCGAGCTGCTGCGGCAATGGGTGGACGACCCCGCTGCGCTGCCCGGCGATCTCGACGCGATGGCGCTCGTCGATGAGGAAGCCTGGCGCGAAGAACGGCGTGAAGTGCTGATTTACTGAGACCAGCGGTTACGGACGTTGCAGGCTCTGCGCGCTGGGCTCTCTCGCTAAAGCCTACAACCCAGCGCGTAACCTGGCTCTATGCGCGGCCAATGCGCGTTCGGCCGCGAGCAGCTTGCGGTCATTCGTGCGGCGCAGCTTGCGAAGGTACTCGAGACTTTGCACTAGGTGCATCTCGGCTTGCTCATGCCGGCCACACACGCTGAAAGCCTCGCCCAATGCGCTCTGCGCCTCGTAGATGAACCAATTTGTCTCGGGCATCAGCTCGCGACGAGCCCGATAGGCTGCATCAAGCCTTTCGATCGCTTCATCGCAACGGCCAATCGCAAGCAGCGCGCTACCCAATGCCAGACTTGCAGTGGCCTGCAGCTTGCGCTCCTCCGGCGCGATCGCGCGCAAGGTGTCTTGGAGCACTGTCACTGCCTCGCGGTCCTTGCCGAGCGCCGAGAGGAGGCGACCGCGCTCAATTGCGAGCGATGCGAGCACCCGATCCTCCTTGTTCCGGTAGCTCGCGGCCACGGGCTCGGCATCCCGCAACGCCTGGCTCGCCGCCTCCAAGCGGCCGAGCTCACGCAATGCAGCCGCTTTGTGATAGTAGACCGCCAACAAGATGGGATCGAGCTCGCTATTCATCGTACGCGCAAGCTCGAGCGCATCGTTCAGCACCTTTACTGCAGCCTCGTACTGCCCGTCGTCGTAGTAGGCAGATCCCAGATTCGAATAGCGCACCAGCAGTCGGCGCGAGCCGCCTGGCGTGTGCAAACGTTCGATCTCCGCGCTTTTCTCGAAGGCGTCGCTGCAGATCTCGTACTCGCCGCGTTCGCAGTGTGCGATTCCCAAGATGTTCCAGGAATCGCCGACGACCTGATGCGTCGCGCCGAAGATGCGCACGAGCTCCTCGTTGTGCGCCGTCAGGAACTCGACCGCCTCGTCCACTTTGCCTTGTGCGATGAGACCTTCCCCGAGGCTCATCACAATCTCGGCGTAGCGATCTGCACCGTGATGAGTACGACCCTCGAGCAGCGGCAGCGCCCGGCGGAAGTAGTGCTCGGCCTGCGAATACTCGCTGCGCAGATGGTGAAGCATCCCGTAGTTCGCCCAGAGCTCGCCAACGACTCCCGGCTCCTGCTCGAGTGAAGACGCGAGCCGTGCCGCACGATCGAGAGTTGCACGCGCAGCGTCGAAGTCAGTGCGGAACACCTGATTCTCTGCCCAGGCGAGCAAGGCCAGAACGCCTTCTCGATCCCGGTAGCCATTGGACACTTCATAGATCGCGAGCGCCTCGCGCAGCGCGTCGCGTGCCGCGTCGAAGTCGCCCCTTCGATGATGCAGCGATGCAAGCGTCGTGAGCGTGCGCGCCAGCTCGATCGATTGCGGTCCCAGCGCAGCACGAGCGTGCTCGACGGCATCCGCGAGCAATGCTTCGGCGGATCTCCACAGCCCGATGCCGATATAGGCCTGAGCCATCTTGCGCATGAGCTCGATGCGAACGCGCGGCTCCTCACCCAGGTCCTCACGGATTCGCTGTACGGCTGCATCGAGCACCTCGCGCACCGGCACGGTGTTGCCGCGCGTTTCGCTCGGATTAGCAACGCGAAACACCTCAGTCATGAACTGAGATACGCGCTGTGCAGTCAGGCGTTCGCGTTCAGCAACGTCGCGCTCGGCCGCCAATCGCAACGTATAGAAGATCGTCATGCCGATGAGCAGCACTGCGGCGACGGCCGTGGTGACGAGCGCGAAGCGATTGCGGCGCCAGAACTTTCCTGCTCGGTATGCAAGGCTGTCCGGTCGCGCCCTGATGGGACGGCTCGCAAGGTGATTCGCGATGTCTTCTGCCAGCGCGGCGACCGTTTGGTAGCGCTGCGTAGGATCCTTGTGCATCGCCTTCATGACGATGGTATCCAAGTCTCCTCGCAGCTCCTGGGCGGATATCACCTGGGAGATGACCGCTGTGCGGCTTGCCGGCGTCTCGAGTATTGCGCTCGGTTTCGGAGGCGTTTCGTGCAGGATCGCCCGCTCGATCTGACCTAGCGACGCGCCGCCGAAGTAAAAGGGCTTGCGATCGGTCAGCAGGATATACAGCAGGACCCCCAGCGCATAGACGTCCGATGCCGTCGTCACGGGGTCGCCGCGCACCTGCTCAGGGCTTGCATGCTCCGGCGACATGACACGCTCGTGCACGAGCGTCAGATCCGTGCTGCGAATCTCGGTATTCGCGCCGAGCAGCTTGGCGATGCCGAAATCGAGCAGCTTGGGCGTGCCATCCTTGGTGACGAGGATGTTCGTCGGCTTGATGTCGCGGTGAATGACGAGCTGCGTGTGCGCATACTGAACTGCAGCACACACTTGTTGAAACAACATGAGGCGTTGACGTACGCCGAGCTCGCGGTCCTTGACGTAGTCGTCGATGCGCTCGCCCTCGACATACTCCATGACCAAGAACGGGCTCCCGTTCTCGGTCGTGCCGCCGTCGATCAGTCGGGCGATGTTCGGATGATTGAGACCGGCCAGGATCTGGCGTTCGCTGCGCAAACGCGCTGAGATGCGGGTGGATACAGCCCGGTCAGCGACGACTTTGATCGCGACGCGCTGCTCGAATTCCTCATCGGCGCGCTCGGCAAGGTACACGACACCCATACCGCCGCGACCAAGTGTTTTGACGACGCGATAGCGCCCGATCATGTGCCCGGGCGGCAGCTCGGCATCCATGAGCGAGGCGGGCGCGGCCCCGATCCACGTCGAGTGCTCATACGAATCCGAGCTGCTCGAGCGCTCGCTGGTGAGCAGTGAAACGAGTCGCTCACGCAACGCGTGATCCTCACCGCAAGCTTTCGCCGCAAAATCGAGGCGCCGCTCAGCCTCGAGAGTCATTGCCTCATCGTACAAGCGGCGCAGCCTCTGCGATTGTGCCTCAGAGATATCGGTCCTGTGCGGCATGGAGATCGGGTCGTCCTATGCGCGTGTCCTGCCGGGAACGGCATTGCCTCGCTGTACGATGGCATGGCTGCACGATGGCATCCCTCAGTGCCCACATATCTATACCCATCCTGCACCATTAGTCGACGGCCAATCCTTCGTTCTGAGACATGCAGCAGCTCGCACCCGCCTCGGCCCGCTACCCTGTCACTCGTGGCCTCGAGCCAGGAACGAAGACCTCTCGATAGCTCGGCAGGTGCGCGGCGGAACCGCCACAGGGACAGTCACGTTTGGCCTGGACAATTGATCGATGAGAGCCAGCTCATGCGTTACCTCGCGCTCTGCACCGACTACGACGGCACCATCGCCCATCACGGGCGCGTGGACGCCGAGACGATCGCGGCGTTGCAGAGTCTCCGGGAATCCGGCAGGAAGCTCGTGCTCGTCACTGGTCGGGTCATTCCGGAGCTCGAATCGCTGTTCCCACGCTTCGACCTGTTCGATGTCATCGTCGCCGAGAACGGCGCGTTGCTGCACTTCCCTGCCACACAGGAGCAACGTTTGCTGGCAGAGCCTCCGCCGGAAAGGTTCGTGCAGCGGCTTCGGGAGCGAGGCGTCGAGCCGCTCTTGGCCGGGCGCTGTATCGTAGCCACTTGGCACCCGCACGAACATACCGTGCTCGATACGATTCGCGACCTCGGCCTGGAGCTGCGCGTCATCTTCAACAAGGGTGCAGTGATGATCCTGCCTGCCGGCACCACCAAAGCGAGCGGTGTTCAGATTGCGTTACGCGAGTTGAATCTTTCGGTGCGTAATGCGGTCGGTGTCGGAGACGCAGAAAACGATCACGTGTTCTTGCGCATCTGTGAATGCTCGGCTGCCGTAGCCAATGCCCTGCCGTCCGTGAAGGAGAAGGTCGATATCGTCCTCGAGGCCGACCACGGAGCCGGCGTGCGTGAGCTGATCAGGCACATGCTCGAGAACGATCTGGCCCAGCATGGACCGCCCCTTTCGCGTCGCGGCGTGCTGCTCGGCAGGGACGAGCGCGACGAGCCCGTTTACCTCTCGCCTTACTCGGTCGACGCTCTGATCGTCGGAACCTCAGGCGGCGGCAAGTCGTCGGTTGCGACCGGCTTGATCGAGCGCCTGCACGATAAGGGCTACAACTTCTGCATCATCGATCCGGAAGGCGATTACGACAGCCTCGAGATTGGCGTCGTACTCGGAGGGCCCGATCATGCACCGACTTTGGACGAGTGTGCACAGCTGCTCTGTAAACCCGAGACAAACGCAATCATCAACTTGCTCGGCATCAAGCTCGACGACCGGCCTTGGTTCTTCAGAGCGCTGCTGCCGCGAATCCGTGGCATACGGGCGCGTACAGGTCGACCGCATTGGTTGCTGATCGACGAAGCGCATCACCTGCTGCCGGCGCATTGGCAAGGAACGGATGTGCCCAGCCCGGATGCCCTTGCAGGCACGGTCATGATCAGCGTGAGGCCCAGCCTGATCGCGCCTGCCGCATTGCGCCAGCTCGACACGCTCGTCGTGCTCGGCGAGGCGCCGAACGAGATGCTACGCGAGTTCACGGATGCGAACCGGATCCCGCCCGTCGCGAGCGCCACCACGACCCTGGCATCCGGGCACGCGCTCGTATGGAGCAAGTCGACACAAGGCGCCCCCAAGGTCGTGCGTCTCGAGCCGAGCCGTACCGAGCGCAAGCGCCACCTACGCAAGTACGCCGAAGGCAGGCTCCCGGAGCAACGCTGCTTCTACTTCCGAGGACCCGAGGGCAAGCTGCGGCTGCGCGCGACGAACCTCATGCTCTTCATGGATATCGCCGACGGTGTCGACGATGAAACCTGGCTGTATCATCTAAGGCGCGGAGACGTCTCGAGATGGCTGCGCGAAGGCATCCGGGACGAGGTGCTCGCAGAAGAAGTCGCCGCCATAGAGCAACGGCCCGACGTCGATCCCGACGAGGCCAGACGCGGAATACGAGAGCTCATCGAGGCGCGGTATACATTACCCGCCGTCTGATCCGGCTGCCGTGGGCGACGCAACTGCTTCGCTGCTCGTAGCTCTTGAGTCCGCCACGCATTCTTGTAACCTCCTGGGCTTCGATGAGAAGGCGGTTGCCGGACGATGCGAACGGCTCCAACCTTCCATCGCGGAGCACGCTGCTGTCGCATTTGCCGGGCTCGTACATCCATGCTTCACGCGAACTTCATCTCGGCGGCCCTTGCAGCCGCTGTCCTGGGTGTTTCCATGAACGCCATTGCAGCTTCATTGCCGCCAGACAATCCTTTTGCGAAGCCAAGCACGCTACCTTATCAGCTACCGCCTCTCGACAAGATCAAGAATGAGCACTTCATGCCCGCCTTCGAAGCCGGCATGGAAGAGCAGCTGCGCGAGATTGCAGCGATTGCGAACAATTCCGCACCGCCGACCTTCGAGAACACCATCGTCGCGATGGAACGCTCGGGAGCCCTGCTCACGCGGGTCGCAAACGTCTTCTTCAACTTGACCGCCTCGAACACGAATCCCGAGCTGGAAGAGATTCAGTCGAAGATGGCACCGCGACTGTCCGCGCATTCCGATGCCATCCTGCTCGATGCGAAGCTGTTCGCCCGCGTGAAGTCGCTATACGAGCGGCGCCACGATCTTGGATTGGATCCCGAGTCGCTGCGCTTGCTCGAGCGCTACTACATTCAGTTCGTGCGCGCTGGCGCCAATCTGTCGGACGAGGATAAGGCGAAGCTGCGGCAGCTCAACGAGCAAATCTCCTCTCTGACGACGGAGTTTCGTCAACGGGTGCTGAAAGGCGACAACGCGAGCGCCGTCGTCGTCGAGGACAAGGCGATGCTCGAGGGTCTGACGGAGGCGCAGATCGCGACCGCTGCGGAAGCGGCCAAGGCGCGCGGCTTGGAAGGCAAGTGGGTCATCACTCTGCTCAACACGACTCAACAGCCTTGGCTCTCGCAGCTCAAGAACCGCGCGCTGCGTGAGCGCATCTTCAAGGCGTCGATCGAGCGCGGCTGGTCGGGCGAATTCGCAACCACCGGTCTGGTCGCACAGATCGTCAAGCTGCGCGCTGAGCGCGCAGCGCTGCTCGGCTACCCGAACCATGCGGCTTATGTACTGGAAGACGAAACTGCCCAGACGCCTGCCGCGGTGAACGAGATGCTCGCGAAGCTCGTCGGGCCTGCTGTGGCCAATGCCCGCAGGGAAGCGCAGGAGATTCAGCAACTCATCGACGAGCAAGCCAAGGCCAACGGCACCGAGCCGTTCAAGCTCCAGCCATGGGATTGGGATTTCTACGCCGAGCAAGTACGCAAGGCGAAGTACGCGTTCGAAGAATCGGACGTGCGTCCGTATTTCGAGATGGAGCGCGTGCTGCGCGACGGCGTGCTCTTCGCGGCGCAAGAGCTGTACGGTCTGAGCTTCAAAGAGCGCAAGGATCTGCCGACGTATCATCCCGACGTGCGGGTGTTCGAGGTCTTCGACGCCGACGGCTCGCAGCTAGGCTTGTTCTTGGTCGACTGGTATGCGCGCAGCAACAAGCGCGGCGGGGCCTGGATGAACAGCTTCGTCGAACAATCGAAGCTGCTCGGCACGAAGCCGGTCGTCGTCAACAACCTGAACATTCCGAAGCCGCCCGCCGGGCAGCCGACATTACTCACTTTCGATGAGGTGACGACCGCATTCCACGAGTTCGGTCATGCGCTGCATGGGTTGTTCTCGAACGTGCAGTATCCGCGTTTCTCCGGCACCAACGTGCCCCGCGACTTCGTCGAGTACCTGTCCCAGTACAACGAGATGTGGGCAACCTATCCGCGCGTGCTCGCCAACTATGCCAAGCACTACCAGACCGGCGAGCCGATGCCCAAGGAGCTGATGGAAAAGGTGCTGGCTGCAGGCAAGTTCAACCAGGGCTACGCGACGACCGAGTATCTCGCGGCGGCACTGCTCGACCAAGCCTATCACCAGTTGCCCCCCGGCAAGACGCCATCCGAGGAGGAGATCGCACAATTCGAAGCCAATGCGCTCAAGGAAGCGGGCGTCGATTTCTACGCCGTGCCGCCTCGCTACCGCTCGACCTACTTCCTGCACATCTTCTCGAGCCCGATCGGCTATTCCGCCGGCTATTACGCCTACATCTGGAGTGAGGTGCTCGCTCGGGCCACCGAGCACTGGTTCAAGACGAATGGCGGCCTCAAGCGCGAGAATGGCGATCGCCTCCGAGAGAAAGTGTTGTCGCGAGGGTTCAGCGCCGATCCCATGACGCTGTTCCGCGACTTCTACGGCAAGGATCCCGATATCGAGCCGCTGCTCGAAGCGCGGGGGCTCATGCCGAGTACCGAAAATCGGTGATGTCAGGTGCTGGGCTCGGGGCTCTGGACGCTGGCAAGAGAAGACAGTCTCTCTCCTGCCGTCGAGCCCAGCGCCCCGAGCCCGACGCCTACTAGACAGATCCCCGCCGCGCACTCACACTGGCGCACCCTTCTCCACCAAATGGTGACTTCATGTTCTTTCTTCGCATGTGCGCCTTCGGCTTTGCGCTCGTCTCCCTCACGCTTTCCGCCTCTGCAGCCGAGCCGAAATCCGAAGAGCAAAAGGCCTTCTATGCGCTCGGGGTTGCGCTCGCTCGTAACCTCGCCTCGTTCAACCTGACGCCGGCGGAGCTCGAGCTCGTCAAGGCCGGTCTCACGGACGAATCGCGGGGCGAAGCGACGATCGATTTGGAGACCTACATCGAGAAGATCGGCGAGCTACAGAGCGAACGCGTTGCAGCTCAGACCAGAGTCGAAAGGGAAGCAGGCCAAGCATTCAGGACGAAAGCGGCCGCCCAGAAAGGCGCGATTACGACCCCCTCCGGCATCGTGATCCAGCACATCAAGACCGGCTCGGGAGCATCGCCGACCGCGCAGGACACGGTGACAGTCCACTATCAGGGGACGACGACCGACGGGACGGTGTTCGATAGCTCGCGCGAGCGGGACCGTCCGGAAACCTTTCCCCTCGAAGCCGTCATCCCTTGCTGGACCGAAGCCTTGCAGACGATGAAGGCCGGCGGTCAAAGCCGCATCATCTGTCCGCCGGAGCTTGCCTACGGCGATCGGGGCGCGCCACCCATTAAGCCGGGCGCGACGCTCGTGTTCGATGTCGAGCTGCTCGAGGTCCAGCGCGCAAGACCATAAGAGTAGCTGGTACGTTTCGGCAACATGTGTCCATCTATCCATGTTGCCGAATGCTGCGGCGGAACGATAATCGGCGCCTATGAACGCAGATGGGCGCAACGCTGGCGCCCTTTCGTCGCATCGAGGTGACATCAGATGATTCGGTCGTTGATCGCCGTGCTGCTGGTTCTGTGCATCGGCAGTGCGTACGCAGAGATCGTGCAAGGGCGTGATTACGAGGTGCTGCCGTCCCCGCAGACGACCGACTCCCCTGACAAGATCGAGGTCATCGAGTTCTTTTCGTACGCCTGCCCTCATTGCGCGGAGTTTCACCCCAGCGTAACGAAGTGGGCCAAGGCGCTGCCGGACGACGCGGTATTTATTCGGGTCCCGGTGTCGTTCGGCCGAGTGCATTGGGGTCAGCTCGTGCGGGCCTACTACGCGCTGGAAGCGACCGGCGATCTGCACCAACTCGACGATGCGCTGTTCGAGGCCATTCACCGCGAAGGCCGCCCGCTGTTCAGCGAGGATGCGCTCGCCGCATGGGTCGGTGAGAAGGGTGGTGACGCCGACAAGTTCAGGCAGGCGTTCAACTCGCGTGAAGTCTCGCAGAAATCGTTGCGCGCAGAACAGCTGACCCGTGCCTACCGGGTCAGCGGTGTGCCGCAAATCGCCGTCAACGGTAAGTATCTGGCACGCGGCCGCACCCATGCCGACACGCTGCGCATCGCGGACGAGCTCGTAGCACGCGAGCGTGCCGCGATGAAGGCCGCGCAAACGGAGTAGCTCTGCCAACGGGCTGTCGAGAAAAAAGTTTCTAAATTGCGCACCAGTACGACACAATCAGCAGGATGAGTTCGTCAGATCGCGATACAAGAACGACCGCCCTGCAAAACGGACCGGTGTACGAGCAACCGCTCAACGAGCGGATGCGTACCTTTCTGCGCCTCGACTTCCTCTATCAGCAGACGCTGTACCACGAAGAGCACGAGGACCCGTGGTCGACTCGGGCTGCCGTCAGCTCCTTGCTTGATATTCTT
This sequence comes from Gammaproteobacteria bacterium, assembly GCA_017577615.1. GTDB lineage: Bacteria > Pseudomonadota > Gammaproteobacteria > Steroidobacterales > Steroidobacteraceae > Steroidobacter. Next base: position 120,949 of record PKRE01000003.1, read on the forward strand.
GCGATCACGGCACGCGGTGACATTCGCAGTGAAGTGCTGAAAGAGCTGGAGCGGCAGATGACTATCATGCACGAGTATCAGTCGCGCCCTGGCGTCGACGCGGCACGCCTCAACTCGGTGCTCTCGAATCTCGCGCGGCTGCGCGCCGAGCTGCTTGCCGCCGGCGCGCTATTCATGCAACGCCTGCGTGACTCTGAGTTCTTGAACGCCATCAAGCACAGGAGCTCCATCCCGGGCGGCACGTGCGAGTTCGATCTGCCGGATTACCGTCACTGGCTCGACCAACCCTTCGAGGTCCGATCCGCAGCTTTCGCTGACTGGATGTCGACGATCCGACCACTTTGCGACGCGGTCACGGAGCTCTTGTGGCTCACCCGGCAGTCGGCGCGTCCGCGCCCGGAAGTCGCCACCCGCGGCACGTTTCAGGTCGTATTCGATCGCGACACCCCAAGTCAGCTCTTGCGGATCACGCTGCCGCCGGGCACCTCCTTGTTTCCCGAGATCAGTGGCAGTCATCACCGCTGCAGCATCCGCTTCATGAACTGGATCGACGTGAATCAGCGCCCCGTCCAGACGACGGAAGACGTGAACTTCCTGCTCACCGTGTGCGCCTGAGCTCCGCAGCCCACGCGAGTCACGGCCGAAACGTCGTCAGGGACTTGCGAGCGCGATGTGCAAGCCCCATTGAAACAGCTCACGACATCAACCTGAGAACGGCCATTCCTTCGAGCCATGCCTACGGTTTCCTGCCCGACTTGCGGGCGCACAGTGGAATGGGCCCCCACATCGCGTTGGCGCCCCTTTTGCAGCGAGCGCTGCAAGCTCATTGACCTGGGTGCTTGGGCGTCCGGAGAACGGGTCATCCCGGGCGAGCCGCTGGATGCGCTTCCCAGCAACCACCCGCTCGAGGATAACGAGCGTCACGACAAGCCTGAGAGTGGCGGGGAATAGGGAGATCGACAGCGTCCAGACGCTTCTTTCCAAAACCCAGCGTCCAGATCCCGGTGTCGCGCACGTCGTGGCCCGATTTAGCGCCGCCTAGCCCACGTCCATCTTCAACGCCCACACCAGGAAAGCCCACTGATCGGCGAAGTCTTCGATCTGCATCCACATGGGCTTACCCGCACCATGCCCGGCGCGCGTTTCCACGCGTAGCAAAATGGGATTCTCGCAGCCCTGCGCGCGCTGGAGAGCAGCTGCGTACTTGTAGCTGTGCCACGGCACGACACGATCGTCGCGATCGGCCGTGGTGATGAGCGTCGGCGGATAGCAGACTCCGTCGCGAACCCGATGGTACGGCGAGTAAGCATAAAGCGCCTTGAACTCGTCTTCGTTCTCGCTCAGGCCGTAATCGCTGGCCCATTGTCGCGCATTAGAGCTCGGGGTGTGATAGCGCAGCATGTCCAGCACGCCGACGGCGGGCAGCGCCGCCCCGAACAGCTCCGGGCGCTGATTCAATACCGCAGCGACGAGTAACCCACCGTTGCTGCGCCCGCGGATCGCGAGCCTCGGCGCGGAGGTGTATCGCTCGGCAATCAACCATTCCGCGGCGGCGATGAAGTCGTCGAATACATTCTGCTTCTGGAGCTTTGTGCCCGCCGAGTGCCATGCCTCGCCGTACTCGGAGCCGCCGCGGATATTGGCGACAGCGTACACGCCGCCGAGCTCGAGCCATACTGCGACGGGCGTGCTGAACGCCGGCTGCTGCGCGAGGTTGAAACCGCCGTAGCCGTACAGCATCACGGGCGCCTGCCCGTTCTTCACGAAATCCTTCTTCCGGGTGATGAACATTGGCACACGCGTCCCGTCCTTGCTTCGATAAAACACCTGCTCGGTCACGTACGCGCTCATGTCCATCGCAAGTTTCGGTGCACGGAAGAGCGATACCTCGCCACTGAGCACATCGAGCCGCCAGATCGAGGCGGGCGTCAGGAAATCTGTGTAGGAAAAGAAGGTCTCGGTATCATGCACGCCACCGTAGAAACCGTCGGCCCGCCCCAGCCCTGGCAACTTGACCTCGTAGAGCGACTTGCCCTCAAGATCGCTGACGCGCACGATGGAATGCGCGTCCTCCAGATATTCCGCGATGACTCGTCCGCTGAGTATGCTCGTGCGGCGCAAAGCGGACTTCGCCTCCGGCAGGACGTCGCGCCAGTGCTCACGCGCCGGCCGAGCGAGATCAATGGCGACCAGACGTGCATTCGGCGCACCGGCCGTCGTGCGCACGTAGAACACCCCGTCGATCGCGGCGATGAAGTCGTATTCGGCATCGTACGTATCGATGAGTCGCACCACCTCGCCTACCGGCGCTCCCTTCGCGTCGAGCCGGTAGTAGTAGAGTCCGGTCTGCTGCGAGCCGTCGTATAAGAAGATGACGAGATAACGCCCGTCGTCGCTCACCAACGGATACGGATTGGCGGTGGGATGGTCGTCGACTTTGAAGATGAGCGTATCGCTGGCGACCGGCGTGCCGAGAACGTGCCGATAGACCTCGCGTTGCTTGGAGCCGTCACCGGTCCCGTCAGGCAGGGTGGGGTAGCGTGCGTAGTAAACCGATTTCGAATCGGCCGTCCAAGCAACGTCCGCGAACTTGATGAAACGCAGCACCTCGGGCAAGTCCTTACCCGTGTTGACATCGCGGAAGTGCCATGTGCGCCAATCGGTGCCGCCATCGGACAAGCTATAGGCGATGATCCTGCCATCGGGGCTCGGCACCACTTCGCCCAAGGCGATCGTTCCATCTGGGCTCAACTCATTTGGATCGAGCAGCACACGCGGCTCCCCGTCCAATGACTCGGCTACGTACAGCACACTTTGATTCTGCAAGCCGTCGTTGCGCAGATAGAAATACCGCCCACCTTTGACGATCGGCACGCCATAGCGCTCGTAGTTCCACAGCTCGGTGAGCCGAGCCTTGATGCGCTCGCGCGCCGGGATCGACTCCAAAAATGGTTGCGCGAGCGCATTCTGCGCGTCGACCCATGCCTTCGTCTGCGGGCTGTCGAGGTCTTCGAGCCATCGATACGGATCGTGGACACGTACCCCGTGGTACACATCCCAATGATCGACACGTTTCGTCTCCGGGTAAGTCATGGCTGATTGCGAGCTCGGCTTGGCCGGCGGATCAGATGTGCAAGCAGCGATCAGCAGCACCGTTACCGTGGTAAAGACTCGAACCATCAACAACCCCCCACCAGTCCGAAACGAGCCTCACTGGGATACCTATCCGAGCGTGTCGCCACCCTCCAAAGCGAACCCAGTCGGGTTGAGCTCTCTCGCGCCATGAACGCTTCAAGTTCACCCGCGGCGCCATGGTGCACGCGGATCTTGCCTGTCGCAACGGCGACAGCTGTGCATCGTTCATGCGTGCCACACTGGCATGCCTTGTCGCATTCTCGGCACCAATATGGGACAGCGCAGCGAGCTGCCGACGGGGCTTGGGGCTGCGGAGTTGCACGCGAAGCGTTCTTCGCATCGTGCACAGAAGAGCGCCGCGCTGGAATGCCGCAACCGACGTGACTGGCTCACATCGGCGTGTTCGTGACGGCACTGAGGCGAAGCGACACGACGAACGCGCTAGGTCCGAGCCCGAAATGCGTAAGCACGAAGCGCAGCGATCATGGGCCGGTCGGCCTCCAGCAACCCGACGCGATCGAGCTCGTCGAGCGCAACCCATTGCAGCGCTTGAGCATCGAGCGACCGAGGCTCCCCTTGGTATGTCTCGATCACCCAGAGGTCGAGAAAAACCGTGCGCTCCGGATATCGATACTCGTAAGCGAGCAGTGGATGTCCACGAAGCGCCTCGATGCCGAGCTCTTCGCGAAGCTCTCGGCGTAGACCTTCGAAGCGGTCCTCACCAGCCTCGAGCTTGCCGCCCGGGAACTCCCAGCCGCCCGCCATGTGCTTGCCCGCAGGGCGCTGCGCGATCAGCACGCGTCCCGAGGAATCGAACAAAGCCGCGGCGACGACGTGTATACGTGGGCTGGGGGCGGCCACAGCCCACGCTCAGCCTTGCCGCACGAGTGCGCCGTGGCAATGCTTGTATTTCTTGCCCGAGCCGCAGGGGCAGGGTTCGTTGCGCCCGATCTTGCGCGACTCGCGTACGAACTGCGTGACCGGTGCGGCAGGTTGCGGCTCTTCCTGCTGTGCCGGCGGTGCGGTGACTTGCTGTGGCGCCGCGTGCTGGAACTGCATCGCGCGCGCGAGGCGGCGTCGACGCGCGAGCTCCTCGGCCTCGATCTCTTCCTGCGTGCGCAATTGCATGCGCGACAACAACGATACGGTGTCGTATTTCACGCGGTCGAGCATCGCCGTAAACAGCTCGAAGGCTTCGCGCTTGTACTCCTGCTTCGGATTCTTCTGCGCATAGCTGCGCAGGTGAATGCCCTGCCGCAGATAGTCCATCGCTGCCAAGTGCTCGCGCCAATGCGAGTCGAGCTGCTGGAGCATGATCGCCTTCTCGATCTGACGCATGACCGGCGCACCGTACTGCTCGACCTTGGCTTCGTACGCGCGCTGAACTTCTTCGACGACGCGCTGGCGAATGCCTTCCTCGCCCAGATTCGCGTCCGCAGCCATCCACCCCTTGATGTCGAGCCTGACGGCGAAATCCCGCTCCAGCGTTTGCACCAGACCGTCGATGTCCCACATGTCTTCGACGCTCTTCGGCGGGATGTAGCGATCGATGACCGTGTTCAGCACCTCGTGACGGATGCCGGCGATCGCGTCGCTCACGTCCTCCGCCGCCATGAGCTCGGTGCGCTGCTGGTAGATGACCTTGCGCTGATCGTTCGCAACGTCGTCGTACTCGAGCAAATTCTTGCGCGCATCGAAATTCATGGCTTCGACGCGACGCTGCGCGCGCTCGATCTGCTTCGATAGCATCCGGCTCTCGATGACCTCGCCCTCCTTCATGCCGGCCGTCTGTAACCAGCGCCGCGTGCGTTCCGGATCACCGAAGATGCGCATCAGATTGTCGTCGAGCGAAATATAGAACCGGCTCGATCCCGGATCGCCTTGACGACCTGCGCGCCCGCGCAGCTGGTTGTCGATGCGTCGCGACTCATGTCGCTCGGTGCCGATGATGTGCAATCCGCCCGCGGCAACGACGGCGTCGTGACGCTTCTGCCATTCCTCGCGGATGCGTCGGCGCGTCTCTTCGTCGTTCGGGTCGACATTGGCGAGCTCTGCTTCGAGATTGCCGCCGAGCACGATGTCGGTGCCGCGGCCAGCCATGTTCGTCGCGATGGTCACCGCACCGGGGCGGCCTGCTTGCGCCACGATCATGGCTTCGCGCTCGTGGTGCTTCGCGTTGAGCACCTGATGTTCGATCTTGTGCTTCTTGAGCAGCGCGGACAGCTCTTCCGACGTCTCGATCGAGGTCGTGCCGACGAGCGTCGGCTGCCCACGGGCGACGCAATCCTGAATGTCCTTGATGATCGCTTCGAACTTGTCCTTCTTGGTCAGATAGACGAGATCCGGCAAGTCCTTGCGGATCATCGGGCGGTGTGTCGGGATGACCACCACCTCCAAACCGTAGATCTGCTGGAACTCGAACGCTTCCGTGTCCGCGGTACCGGTCATGCCGGCCAGCTTGCGATAGAGGCGGAAGTAGTTCTGGAAGGTGATCGACGCGATGGTCTGGTTCTCTTCGCGCACGCGCACGCCTTCCTTGGCCTCGATCGCTTGATGCAAGCCGTCGGACCAGCGCCGCCCAGGCATCGTACGTCCGGTGAACTCATCGACGATGACGACCTCACCGTTGCGCACGATGTACTCGACATCGCGGTGATAGAGCGCATGCGCACGCAGGGCCGCGTTGAGGTGGTGCATCAAGCGGATATTGGCCGGGTCGTAGAGACTCTCTCCCGGCTGCAGCAAGCCCGCCTCCAGGAACAGCTGCTCGGCGCGCTCGTGCCCGGCATCCGAAAGATAAACCTGGCGTGTCTTCTCGTCCGCCCAATAATCGCCCTCGCCTTCCTCGGTCTCCTGGCGCTTGAGGCGTGGCACGAGCTCGTTGATCTTGATGTATAGCTCGGTGCTTTCTTCCGCAGGACCCGAGATGATGAGTGGCGTGCGCGCCTCGTCGATGAGAATGGAGTCGACCTCGTCGACGATCGCGTATTCGAGGTCGCGCTGCACTCGATCCTCGAGACGGAAGGCAAGGTTGTCCCGCAGGTAGTCGAAGCCGAACTCGTTGTTGGTGCCGTAGGTGATATCGCACGCGTAAGCGGCGCGCTTCTCCTCGGGGCTCTGTCCGCTCTTGATCACGCCGACGGTGAGGCCGAGAAAACGATATACCGGGCTCATCCAGTCCGCGTCGCGTTGTGCGAGGTACTCGTTGACAGTGACCACGTGCACCCCCTTGCCGGGCAGCGCGTTCAAGTACGCGGGCAACGTGGCCACAAGCGTCTTACCCTCGCCCGTGCGCATCTCGGCGATCTTGCCGAAATGAAGCGCCATGCCGCCGATGAGCTGCACGTCGAAGTGCCGCATCCCGAGCGTGCGGCGAGCGGCCTCCCGCACGGCGGCAAAGGCTTCCGGAAGCAGACCGTCGAGGGACTCGCCTTTCTCGAGCCGCGCGCGGAACTCAGCGGTCTTGCCGCGCAAGGCCTCGTCGCTCAAAGCCTTGAAGGAGTCTTCAAGTGCGTTGATGCGGGCAACGATCTTCGAATAGCCGTTGAGGATCCGCTGGTTACGGCTGCCGAACAGCTGTGTAAGCCAATTCGCCACGCTCGAGCTCCGGGTCGGGACAGGAAAAGCCAAGTATTGTACACGCGCGGTGGTAGGTCTGATCCCGCGCTTCCCGGCAAGTTCAGGGCGGCCGCACGGATTACAAGGGCTACATCAGGCAGGCTCGAGGCCGGATGGGGCGACCGGAAAGCCCATCCTAGCGCTTGATGAAGGTCATCGGATCGACTGCTCGACCCTGCTTGAGGACCTCGAAGTGCAGGTGGGGTCCGGTCGACCGGCCGGTAGAGCCAATAAGCGCGATGGGCTGTCCCTTCTTCACCGTATCGCCGACATTGACGAGCACACGGTCGTTGTGAGCGTAGCGCGTCACGTAGCCATTGCCGTGGTTGATTTCCACGGTCTTGCCATAGCCAAAACGTTCCTGCGTGTAGGTGACGACACCGGCGGCGACTGCGACAACCTGCGCGCCGGCGGGGCCCGCGAAGTCGATACCGCGATGAAACGCCTTGCGGCCGGTGAACGGATCGGTGCGGACACCAAAATAAGAGGAGATCCACCCCTGCGTCACGGGCCGCCCACCCGGCACGATCTGGCGGCTGAGGTTGCGTGTGGAGATCATGCTCTCGAGCACGCTCAGCTGACGTTCCCGGTCTTTGATCTGACGCGCCAAGTCATCGAGCATGGCCGTCAAATCGGGCGCGGTCGCCAGGGCGCCCTCCACCACCTTTTCCGGTCCGCCGACTGCCGGCGGCGAATCGAAATTGAACTCGCCCTTGTCCAGGTTCGCCATTTCCGTGAGGCGGCGACCGAGCGCATCGAGCCGAATCACGTGCGCGCTCATCTGGCCGACACGGGTGGCAAGAGCATCGAGCCGCTCTTGCAGCTCGCGTTTTGCCGCCATGATCTCCAGACGCTGCGCTTCGAGCGTCGCCCCCCATTTGACGACGTGCGCCGCCGGGCTGCGCGTCTGACCGAGATGAATACCGAGATAGAAGACGCTGCCCAGGATGACGGCGGCCACGCCGAGCAAGATCGTCATCGCCATCGGCCGGTTGAGCTCGAATTGACGAGCTCGTCCCAACCGCTTGGAAAATACGATGACGTTCATGCGCTCATCCTCGGCGCCTGGAAACAAACGACGTGCCACCCACGCCCGACGGCGTCGAGGCGCGCAGCAACGTCCCTGGTGTTTCTCCGCTTGGGGATAAAACCGAGTTGTTAGTGTTGTACATCCTGGCAACCCCGCTATCGTAGCTGCTGCGTGCAGCAGCCTTAGACCGGTGGCTTTGCGTCCCCGCCTTTCGGCGGGTTTGCCCTTTACAGCGGGCTCGAATATGCAGAATTGGGTTGCCAAAGATCAAGCGCTCACTGCGCACATATTGGAGCAATCAGCGGATGTCTGACCGCTTCAAGCCGATATCGGAGGGGCTTGGATCGCTGCTCGCGCGCCTCGAGGAGGGTGCCCGCGCGCGCGCAGACTTGACGGCACGCGTAAGGGAAGTGCTCCCTGAACCGGAAAAAGGTCACGTACTTTCAGTCACTTACAAGGATGACACCCTTGTGGTGCTGGTCGACTCTGCGGCTTGGGCCACACATATTAAATATGCCCAAAACCAGCTGCTCGCCCGCTTGAGAGCCGCCGGTGAGACGCGGTTCACAAAAGTGAAGGTACGTATAGGGCGCTCGGCACCGGACGCAACGCGCGGGCTGTGATTCGCGGTCGGCTGTTAAGCGTTCGCGGCAGCGGGCACGTAAGAGATCGGCGCGTCCCTCTCATCCTCGAAAGTGACCTCTTCCCACGCGTCCGGCGTCGCGAGGAGCTTGCGCAACAACCGGTTGTTGAGAGCATGGCCAGACTTGTAGCCCGTGAACTCGCCGATGAGGCTGCGACCGAGTAGATAAAGGTCGCCGATCGCATCGAGAATCTTGTGCTTGACGAACTCGTCCTCGTAACGCAGGCCTTCTTCGTTGAGCACTCGGTCGTCGTCGAGCACGATTGCATTCTCCAGCGTGCCGCCGAGCGCGAGGTTCTTGGAACGCAAGAACTCGAGGTCACGCATGAAGCCAAACGTGCGTGCGCGGCTGATTTCCTTCAAGAAGGACGTTGTCGAGAACTCCATCGTCGCCGTCTGAGCCCGCCGCTTGAAGACAGGGTGATCGAACTCGATCTCGAAATTCACCCGGAAGCCGTTGTAGGGCGTAAAGCGCGCCCACTTGTCGCCATCTTCCACTTGAATCGGCTGCAGAATCCGCGCGAAACGCTTCGGTGAGGGCTGTTCCTGAATACCGGCCGACTGCAGCAGGAATACGAACGGGCTGGCGCTGCCGTCCATGATCGGAACCTCTTCGGCCGACAGCTCGACATATGCATTGTCGATGCCCAGGCCAGCGAACGCAGACAAGAGGTGCTCGACGGTAGCAACACGCGCGCCCCCGTTGTTCAACGTCGTGCCCAGCATGGTTTCGCCGACGTTGAGCGCGTGAGCCTTGATCTCAACGGGCTCGTCGAGATCAGTGCGACGAAAGACGACGCCAGTATCCGGCGGCGCGGGCTTCAATACCATCAGGACCTTCTTGCCGGAATGCAGCCCGACGCCGGTGGCGCGAATCGTGTTCTTAAGAGTACGTTGTCGAAGCATTGGGACTCCGCAGGGGCCTGGCATTCGGGGCTTGGGGGCTCGCGGCAAAAACACAAGCAACCCGCCTGGATCTCTGCGTACGAGGTCCGCCATGAGCGCCTCGCGAGGCGCGGTGGAACCTAGCACCCGCGCCCCCCTTCGGCAAGCTCGCAGACGCTGAATCTCGCCGTGGACTGCCCCTAGGCCAAGACAAGGGACCGGTCAAGCATGCACAGCGCGTGCTTCCCGATCCCTCCTCTGACCAAGCCCCTTCTCTGACTTGCCCCTGCCCGATCCCTCAGTCTGCCTGCCGACGCAGAAAGGCCGGGATGTCCAGCAACGACGGATCGTCGACGTTGAGACCATCGCCGACCGCTCGCCGCGGCGCAGAAAAATGGCTGTCCCGCTGGTTGCGGATGAACGTCGGCACGTCCAGGTTGTCCAGCGTCGGCACGCGACCGCGACCGCCGGCGATCGCCGTCATGCGACGCGCATCGCTCGGCGTATGCTGGCTCGATGCAACCGGCCGCCCGATACCCGTCGCCACGACGGTGACTCGTAGCTCCTCGTGCATCTCGGGATCGATGACGCAGCCGACCACGACATTCGCATCCTCCGAAGCGTACTGCTTGACCGTATCGCCCACGATGCTGAACTCGCTGGTCCGCAGATCGGGTCCCGCCGTCACATTGATCAGCAAGCCGTGGGCGCCGGAAAGATTGACGTCCTCGAGCAGAGGGCTCGACACCGCTGCTTCGGCTGCCTCGCGTGCGCGATTCTCGCCGCGACCCACACCTGAGCCCATCATCGCCATGCCCGTCTCCGCCATGACCGTGCGCACGTCGGCGAAGTCGACATTGATCATGCCCGGACGCGTGATGAGCTCGGCGATACCTTGAACCGCTCCTTGCAGCACCTGGTTGGCGGCCTTGAATGCATCGAGCAACGTGACATCACCGCCGAGCACGGTCAGCAGTTTCTGGTTCGGAATCGTGATGAGCGAATCGACGTGCTTGCTGAGCTCCGCAATGCCTTGCTCGGCAGTACGAAGACGCCTGCTGCCCTCCATGTCGAACGGCTTGGTCACGACTGCAACCGTCAAAATGCCGAGCTCCTTCGCCACTTGCGCGACGACCGGCGCTGCACCCGTCCCGGTGCCGCCACCCATGCCCGCGGTGATGAAGAGCATGTCGGAGCCTTCGATCAGCTCGATGATCCGATCGCGATCCTCCATGGCGGCCTGGCGGCCCACTTCCGGATCGGCGCCTGCACCGAGGCCCTTGGTGATGTTGCAGCCAATCTGCAAGCTGATCTTCACCTTGGAATGCTTGAGCGCCTGCGCATCGGTGTTGATGCAAATGAAATCGACGCCCTCGATACCCGTGGTGAGCATGTGGGCAACTGCATTACCACCGCCACCTCCCACACCGATCACTTTGATGACGGCCCCTTGGTTCTCTGTATCTGCAAGTACGAACATCGTTAGTCCCCTCGATGCAACTCAAATTGGCTATAGGCTGTGGGCTGTAGGCTGTAGCCGGATGAAGAGTTCCGCTTGCAATCCACGGTCCACGCGCCGCATACGTTTCCGAACGCTACCCTTCAGTTATTCCGCTTCTCTGACGATTCGGGCTGGAGGCTGGGCGAACAGGCGCACACCCTCACCGACAACCTTCTTTGCTCCTCCTCCTGCTTCGCTTCACCACGTCGACTTTTCGTTCAGTCATCGAGCAATCTCCGATCCCCTTTAGAAACTTCCCTGGAACCATCCTTTCATGCGCTCCCAAACGCCGCGCACATTGCTACCCAGCGGCGAAGTGCGTCGACCGCGCAGATAATTCTCGCGCGCGTACAACAACAGGCCGACGCCCGTCGAATGAATCGGATTGCTGACGACATCGACCAACCCGACGATGTGCTGCGGCACGCCGAGACGAACCGGCATGTGAAACACCTCTTCCGCGAGCTCGACGGCACCTTCCATCTTCGAGCTGCCGCCCGTGAGCACGACGCCGGCTGCGATCACTTCTTCGAAGCCTGAACGTCGCAACTCTTCACGCACCAATGCGTAGAGCTCCTCGTAACGCGGCTCGACCACTTCGGCGAGCGTCTGACGCGCAAGCCGTCGTGGCGGGCGATCGCCGACGCTCGGCACTTCGATCGTCTCGTCGGCACTCGCAAGCTGAGCAAGTGCACACGCATACTTGAGCTTGATCTCCTCGGCGTGATTCGACGGTGTGCGCAGACTTACCGCGATATCGTTCGTGACTTGATCGCCCGCGATCGGAATGACCGCAGTGTGACGGATCGCGCCGCCGGCGAACACCGCGATATCGGTCGTACCGCCGCCGATGTCTACGAGGCACACGCCGAGCTCCTTCTCGTCCTCGGCCAGCACCGCGTAACTCGAAGCGAGTTGCTCGAGCACGATGTCCTCGACCGACAACCCGCAGCGCTGCACGCACTTGACGATGTTCTGAGCAGCGCTTTCTGCGCCCGTCACGATGTGCACCTTGGCCTCGAGCCGGACACCCGACATGCCAATCGGCTCGCGAATGCCTTCTTGACTGTCAATCACGAACTCCTGCGGAAGAATGTGCAGGATCTTCTGGTCGGCCGGAATCGCGACTGCGCGCGCGGCATCGATGACGCGCTCGACATCCTCGGCAGTCACCTCCTTGTTGCGGATCGCGACGATGCCGTGTGAATTGAGGCTGCGTACGTGGCTGCCCGCAATACCAGCGTACACGGAATGGATCTCGCAACCTGCCATGAGCTCGGCTTCCTCAACGGCGCGCTGAATCGATTGCACCGTCGACTCGATGTTCACGACGACGCCTCGCTTCAAGCCGCGCGATGGATGCGAGCCCAACCCGACCACTTCGATCTGACCGTCGTGCGTCATCTCGCCGACGATCGCGACGACTTTCGAAGTGCCGATATCGAGTCCCACGATCAAGTTACGGTCGTTCTTTCTAGCCATTTATCCGCGTACTCCATCCGAAGCCGTGCGGGACTTCGATGAGCTGCCTGCGTAGTTGTTGCTTCCCGTCGATCCCAATACGAGCAATTTGCTGCCACCCCTCAACCGCCAGGAGTTGTGCTGTCCACATCCTGCGCAACGCGCGCCGGCGGGTTCCAGCCAACCGAAAAACCGTTGCTGTAGCGAAGATCCACGTAGCGGACCTCGCCGCTGCGCGCCGCAACGAGCGGAGAGGCGACCTGAATGAACCTCTCCAGTCGTGCCGGCACATCCTGCCGCCCGAGACGTACCTCCACACCGTTCGACATCGTGAGCGACCAGGCACCGCGGGGATCGAGCTCCACGCGTGCGAGCCGCAACCCCACCGCGAGCAGGCGCGGATAGGTGTCCAAGTAGAGCTTCGCCACTTGCGCCTCGGTGCCCGGCGGACCGATGAGCTGCGGTAACTCCGGCGGTATGTGCCGTGCACCTTGCAGAAACAGCTCGCCGCGCGTGTTCATCAGACCGTCCTCGCCCCATCGCGCGGCCGGCACGTGCTCCGTGATCGCGACTCGCACGGTGTTCGGCCAACGTCGCTCGATACGAACGCGATCGATCCATGGGATCGACTCGACCGCTTTGCGCATCGCCTCGAGATCCACGGAGAGAAAGCCACTGCCACGAAAAGGCGCCACCACCGTCTCGAGCTGCACTGGTGCGACGCGTTGGAACTGCCCGACCAGCTCCACGCGCTCGATCGGCTGATCGAGCGCAAGCAGCAAACCCCACAGCATCACGGACGTGCCCGCAATGAACGCCGCAACGCCGAGCGCCGTCTTCAAGCCGCCTTGGACCAGCGACTCGAGCCGTGCAAGACGCTCCCGACCTGCCTTCTCGGGGCGTTTGCGACGATTGCGTTTCGGCGCTAGACGCAGCATCAGCACCTGACTCCACGCTCGTTGCGGAAACTCGTCTCGAGCACGCGCCACACCAGCTCGTCGAACTCGATGCCGATTGCCCGCGCCGCCTTGGGCACGAGCGAGTGGCTGGTCATACCTGGCGCGGTATTCACCTCGAGCAGGTAATTCCTGTTGTTCCGATCGCGCATCAGATCGACGCGCCCCCAACCGCTGCACCCGACGCTGCGGAACGCCTGCAAGGCGAGCTCGCGCATCTCTGTTTCGGCAGCACCAGTCAAACCCGGGCAAATGTATTGCGTGTCTTCGGCAACGTACTTGGCGTGATAATCGTAGTACTCGCCGGCCGGGACGATGCGGATCGTCGGCAACGCCTCGTCCTCGAGAATGCCGACTGTATATTCGTCCCCCTCGATCAGCTGTTCCATCAACAGCTCGCCCGGATAGCGTGCGGCGAGCGCCACCGCATGCTCGAGATCTGCCTCGTCGAAGACGCGCGAGATCCCAACGCTCGAGCCCTCGCAAGCAGGCTTGACGATCAGCGGCAACCCGAGCGTGCGCGCAGCAGCGACGACATCGTCCGTGGGGGAGATGCGCACGTATCTCGGCGTCGGCAAACCGAGCGACGACCACACCTGCTTGGTGCGGATCTTGTCCATCGACAAGGCGGAGCCGAGCACATTCGAGCCTGTGTAGGGCACGCCGAATGCCTCGAGCAAACCCTGCAGCACGCCATCCTCGCCGCCGCCCGCGTGACCGTGCAGCACGTTGAACACCCGATCGCAACGTCGTGCGATGAGCTCTTGCACCATGCCCGCAATGCCGTCGACCGGATACGCATCGACACCTCGACGCAGCAGCGCTTCCAATACGTTCCGACCGGAATCAAGCGAGACCTCTCTCTCGGACGAAGTGCCGCCCATCAGCACAGCGACGCGGCCGAAATCCTTCGGATCGGTGATGCGGCGAGTCATCGCGCTGCTCCTCCCAGCCCTCATGCTCCCTCTCCCACCACTCGCACTTCCGGTTGCAGCTCGATCCCGTGGCGCTCTCGCACCGTTCGCTGTACGTATGCAATCAGCTCTTCGATGTCGCGCGCGGTAGCAGTGCCGTCGTTGATGATGAAGTTGGCGTGCACTTCCGAGACGCGCGCACCGCCGATGCGAAAACCCTTCAAGCCGCACGCCTCGATGAGGCGTGCCGCATGATCGCCGGGCGGATTCGTGAACACCGAGCCGCAGGACCATTCACCTATCGGCTGTGTCGCTTTGCGCCGAGCGAGCAACATCCGGATGTCCTCTTGCGTCGCGCCGGGACGCAGCTCAAAACGAAGCCGGGCTCCGAGGAACCACTCGTCCGCAGGGCCTTGCACGTATCGATAGCCCACCGTGTATTCGGATGCAGATCGCGTGCGACGCACACCGTGCCGATCGAGTGTCTGCACCTCGACCACGTGCCGCCAGGTTTCGCCGCCGAAGGCACCCGCATTCATCGCAAGCGCGCCACCCAGTGTGCCGGGGATACCGGCGAAGAATTCCGCTGGTCCCAAGCCCCATTTGACGCATTGCTTCGCGATCTTCGCGCACGCCACACCTGCGCCACAGACGATCTCTTCCTCGCCGACGCGCTCGAGACGATCGAGCACGCCGTGCGTGCCGATGACCACTCCTCTGATACCGCCGTCTCTGACGAGCAGATTGCTCCCGAGCCCGATCCAGAGAATCGGCGTGTCCGGATCGAGCCCACGCAAGAACTGCACGAGATCCGCAACATCCTTGGGTCTGAAAAACACGTCTGCCGGCCCGCCGACACGCCACGAGGTGTGTCGTGACATCGGCTCGTTCCTGAGCACGCGCGTGGCGAAATCCGGAGGTAGCGCAAGCGCGTTCATGCACACCTCCCTTGCGGCAGGATCAGCAGGCGCGGCAACTCCGCGGCCAGAGCGCCGATGCTTCCGGCACCCATCGTGACAACGACATCGCCATCGCGTGCAATGCGCAGCAAGACCTCGGGCAACTCGTCGATGTCCTCGACATACAGCGGCTCGACGCGACCATGCGTGCGCACGGCACGACAAATCGCCTTGCCGTCGGCGCCCGCGATCGGCGCTTCGCCCGCGGCGTACACCTCCGTGACGATCAACGCGTCGACGCTCGCCAGCACGCGCGCGAAGTCATCGAGCAAATCGCGAGTGCGCGTATAACGATGTGGCTGAAACACCAGCACGATGCGCCGCTGCGGCCATCCTTGCCTGATCGCTTCCAGCGTCGCGGCAATCTCGGTCGGATGATGTCCGTAGTCGTCGATGAGTGTGAGTCGACCGGCGCTCGTCTGCACATCGCCATATTGCTGCAGTCTGCGATCGACGCCGCGAAAGTTGGCCAATGCAGCTTGAATCGCGCGGTCCGGCACCTCGAGCTCGGTTGCCACGGCGATCACCGCAAGCGCATTCAGCACGTTGTGCGTGCCGGGCAGGCTCAACTGCACTGGCAGGCGGACGGCATTTGGGCGTTCGACCTCGAAACGCGTCTGCACACCGTTGCGCACGATGTGGACGGCCCGCACGTCCGCCGCTGTCTCGATTCCGTAGGTGACGATAGGGCGCGCAATGCGAGGGATCAGACTGGCTGCCACCGGGTCGTCATTGCAGACGACTGCCAGGCCATAGAAAGGCAGATTGTGCAAGAAGTCGACGAAGCTTTGCTTCAGACGCTCGAAATCGCCTTCATGCGTGCCGAGATGATCGTTGTCGACGTTCGTGACGATCGCCATCATCGGCTGCAGATGCATGAAGGAGGCATCGCTTTCGTCGGCCTCTGCCACGAGATACTTGCCCGTGCCGAGGCGTGCGTTGCTGTCGGCGCTCTTCAAGCGCCCACCGATCACGAACGTGGGATCGAGTCCTGCCTCGGCGAGCACGGAAGCAAGCATGCTCGTGGTCGTCGTCTTGCCGTGCGTGCCGGCAACCGCGATCGCATATCTAAATCGCATGAGCTCGGCCAGCATCTGCGCACGTTGGACGATCGGCACGCGTCGAGACTGCGCTTCGAGCACCTCCGGATTGTCGGGACGCACCGCGCTGGAGACGACGAGCACGTCGGCACCTGCAATGTTTTCGGCGTGGTGACCGAAACGCACGACGGCGCCGAGCCGCTCAAGACGTTCCGTCGCGGCGTTCGCCCTCAAATCGCTTCCCTGCACGCGATAGCCCAGATTGAGCAGCACCTCGGCGATGCCGCTCATGCCTGAGCCGCCGATGCCTACGAAATGAATGCAGTGGATACGGCGCATGCGATCGTTCATCGCGCTCATCGCGCACCTCCTGCCGCCTCGATGCAGGCATTCGCAAGTCGCACATCCGCATCCATGACTGCGAGCGCACGGGCGCGGCTCGCCATAGCGGCGAGCTTGTCGCGCCCTTCGGCGAACAAGTCCCGCAATATTTCGTAGAGACGCAACGGCGTGAGGTCGGCTTCCGGTATCAGCACCGCCGCTTCGGCCGCAACGAGAAACTGCGCATTGCGGGTCTGGTGATCGTCGACGGCGGCCGGGAACGGAATGAACACCGCGCCGAGGCCCGCTGCCGCAATCTCCGATACCGTCAACGCGCCGGAACGGCAGATGACCAGGTCGGCCCACGCGTACACCTCGGCCATATCGTCGATGAAGGCACGCACATCGGCACGTACGCCGTGCTTCGCATACATTTCGCGCGCGGTTTCCACATGACGTTCGCCTGCCTGATGCACGATCTCAGGACGTCGTGCTGGGTCGATCATCGCGAAGGCAGCCGGCACGACGGCATTGAGGCGCGCCGCGCCTTGACTGCCGCCGAAGACGAGCACCCGTAACGGCCCGCTCCTTTGCGCGAACCGCTGCTCGGGCGGTGCAATCGCCGTGATCTCGCGTCGCACGGGATTGCCGACGTGCTCTGCTCGCGCGCGCGGAGGAAAGCTCGATGGAAACGCCTCGAGTACGCGACGGGCGATCCGCGACAACAAACGATTCGTCATGCCCGCCACTGCATTCTGCTCGTGGATCACGAGCGGACGGCGCATGAGCCACGCTGCCACACCGCCAGGCCCCGACACGAATCCGCCAGCCCCGAGAACCACGCAAGGACGCCGCCGCCAGATCACCTTCAAGCTCTGCCACGTCGCCAGCGCGATTCGAAACGGCGCGACGAGCCATGTGCCGAATCCCTTGCCTCGCAGACCGCTCACCGTGATCCACTCGATCTCGATCTGCTGCGGCGGCACGAGCTTCGCCTCCATCCCACGCGCGGTTCCAAGCCACACCGGCTCGAAACCGTGCTCGCGCAAGACGCGAGCCGCAGCGAGCGCCGGGAAGATGTGCCCGCCGGTGCCGCCAGCCATGATGAGCACCGTCCGCTTCATGCCGTACGCTCCCGCCGCATAACGGCCAAGCGGCCGGCCGTGCTCGCTTCGTGATAGATGCGCATCACGAGACCAAGCCAGCCCAGCGTCACGAGCATGCTCGAGCCGCCGTACGACATGAGCGGCAACGTGAGTCCCTTCGTCGGCAGGATGCCCATGTTGACGCCGATATTGATGAACGTCTGTAGACCGAGCCAAATACCGAAGCCGGCTGCGCAGTACGCTTGAAAGGCAAGCCCCGCTTCGGCTGCGAGCTGCGAAATATGAAACGCGCGCCACGCGAGCACGACGAACAAAGCGAGTGTCAGCACGACGCCGACGAGCCCCAGCTCTTCTGCAAGCACCGCGAAAACGAAATCCGTGTGCGCCTCGGGTAGATAGAAGAGCTTTTGCACGCTCGAGCCGAGCCCGACACCGAACAGCTCGCCGCGTCCGATCGCAATGAGCGACTGCGTCAGCTGAAAACCGGAATTGAAAGGATCCGCCCACGGATCGAGAAACGTCGTGAGACGCTTGAGCCGATAGGCGGACGTCACCGCGATGAGCCCCAGCACCACTGCCGCAAACACTGCAAGGGCGACGAAATGCCGTAGCTTCACGCCGGCGACAAACAACACACCGAGCCCCACGGCCATGAGCACTGTGGCTGCGCCGAAATCCGGCTCCAACAGCAGCAGCCCCGCCGCAGCGATCAAGATGACGAGCGGCCTGACAAAACCCTGAAATGATTCTTTGAGCTCCTGCTGTCGCCTGGCTGCGTAGCTCGCGAGATAGACGAGTAGCAGCACGCGCGCGAGCTCGGAGGCCTGAAACTTCATGATGCCGACGTTGAGCCAGCGACGGCTGCCGTTCACCTCATGACCGAGCCCCGGCACGAGCACCATGACGAGCAGCGCGAATGCGAACAACAACAGCGGGATCGCCATGCGGTGCCAAACCTGCGAGGGGATCAACATCGCCGTGCCCGCGGCTGCAAGCCCCAGCACGACCCCAATGGCTTGCCGCTCGAGATAGTAAAGCGGTTGCTGTGCATGCCGATCGGCGATCGCAATCGATGCTGAGGTCATCATCACGAGTCCGAGCAGCAATATGAGAGCGACGACCACGACCAGCACTGGGTCGACCGAGAAGCGGCGCGGTCGAGCATTCGAGCGTGCGAAAGCAAGCGTGGCAGCACTCATCGGCGGAGCTCCCTCACTGCGCGAGCAAACTCGGCGCCGCGATGTGCATAGTCATGAAACATATCCAGACTGGCGCACGCCGGGGAGAGCAGTACAGTCTCACCTGGTCTTGCGGCATTGGCTGCGCGCTGCACGGCGTCCTGCATATCGGCGGCGTACTCGAACGTGCACACTCCTGCGAGCACTTGCGCGATCTGCGGAGCATCCTGACCGATCAGCACGATGTGCCGTACCCTGCCGCGAAATGCGGTGGCGAGCGGTCGAAAATCCTGGCCCTTGCCTTGTCCGCCCGCGATGAGCACCAGCGAGCCCGGCATACCTGCCACTGCGGCGAGCGTCGCACCAACGTTCGTTCCCTTGGAGTCATCGACGTACCGCACCCCGTCGATGTCGGCGATCCATTGCGAGCGATGTGGCAAGCCGGGAAAACGCTGCAGCGCTTCGATACAGGCTTCGGTTCGCAATCCCAACGCTTCACCGATTGCGAGCGCTGCAAGCGCGTTCAGCGCATTGTGGAGCCCGGCAATCTTGAGCGCCGACATTGCAACGAGCGTCTCGCCTCGACGCATCAGCAACACCTCGCCGGCCTCGCTACGCGTGTAGTAATCGGCGGCTGGCTGTGCCACACGACTGAAGCGCAAAGCGCGTGCGTTGCCGAGCGGCATGGCACGCACCAACTCGTCGTCGAGATTGACGACGGCTGTCTCGCAGCGCGCGAAGACACGTGCCTTCGCTGCGGCATACTCGCTCATCGAGTCATAGCGATCCATGTGATCGGATGTGACGTTCAGAACGGTGGCCACCTTTGCCGCGAGCGAGGAGGTGGTCTCGAGCTGGAAGCTCGACAGCTCGAGCACGTACAGGTCCGGGATCTCCTGCTCGAGCAGGTCGAGCGCAGGCTCGCCGAGATTGCCGCCGGCAAGCACGCGGTATCCGCTTGCCTCTGCCATGGCCGCAACGAGCGTCGTCACGGTGCTCTTGCCGTTGGTACCGGTGATCGCAACGATCGGTGCGCGCGCCTCGCGCACGAACAGCTCGATATCGCCCACGATTGGCACACCATGCGCGGCGGCGGCCGCCAGCGCAGGCTCGCGGCACGACACACCCGGTGAGACGAGAATCTGCGAGGCTCCCTTCAGCAGTGACGCATCGAGCTCGCCGAAGCTAGTGGGCGCATCCGGTGCGAGCCGTGCCAGCGCATCCGCTGCCGGCGGCGCGACACGATCGTCGGTGACCGCAAACGGAATGCCGCGCGCATGTAGGAAACGCGCGCAGGACAGCCCCGTGCGCCCGAGGCCCACGATGACCGCACGACCGTCCTGCGACGCGCGGCGCGGAGCGAGCGACGATGTGTGCTGTACGACCACGTTATCGCACCTTCAACGTCGCAAGACCCACCAGCACGAGGATGACCGAGATGATCCAGAAGCGAACGATCACCTTCGGCTCCGCCCAACCTTTCAGCTCGAAGTGATGATGGATCGGCGCCATGCGGAAGATACGCTTTCCGGTGAGCTTGTAGCTGGCCACCTGCAGCATCACGGAGAGCGTCTCGACGACGAACACGCCGCCCATCACGAACAGGACGATTTCCTGCCGAACAATGACGCCGACGACGCCTAGTGCCGCACCGAGCGCAAGCGCGCCAACATCACCCATGAACACCTGCGCGGGGTAGGTGTTGAACCAGAGAAAGCCGAGCCCGGCACCGACCAACGTCGCGCAGAACACCAGGACTTCACCGGTGCCTTCGATGAAAGGTATGCCGAGATAATCCGAGAAGATCGCATTGCCCGTTGCATAAGCGAATACTCCCAGAGCGCCTCCAACCAAGACCGCCGGCATGATTGCGAGACCGTCGAGACCGTCCGTGAGATTGACCGCATTGCTCATGCCGACGATCACGAAGTACGTGAGCACGATGTAGCCGATGCCAAGCGGAATCGCGACGTTCTTGAAAAAAGGAACGTGCAATGCGGTTTCCGCCGGCGACTTCGCCGTCATATAGAGCGCGATTGCGCAAGCCAAGCCCGCGATCGACTGCCAGAAATACTTGTAGCGCGGTATGAGACCGCGACTGTTGCCGATGACGAGCTTCAAGTAGTCATCCCAGAAGCCGATGAGCCCAAAGGCGATCGTCGTCAGCAGTACGATCCACACGAAGCGATTCGTCAGATCGGCCCACAGCAACGTGCCCGCGCACATTGCGACGAGGATCAAGGTGCCACCCATGGTCGGCGTGCCCGCCTTCGGGAGATGCGACTTGGGTCCGTCCTCGCGCACGTATTGACCGATCTGATTCGTCGAGAGCGCGCGGATCATCCAGGGCCCGACCAACAGTGAAATCAACAGAGCGGTCAGCGCCGCCAGAATCGCTCGCAGCGTCAAGTAGCCGAATACGCGAAACGCGGATTCGACTTCCATCAAACGTTGTGTGAGGTAGTAGAGCACTGTCGTTAGGCTGTAGACCGTAGGCTGCAGGCTGTAGCCAGGACGCTCGAGCACACCGTCCGCGCACACAGCGCATTGCAAACAAAATCAACTATCTCCATCTCGCGCTCGCCTGCGGATCTGACGAGCAGACCTCGCCGCCGGCGCTCCTGGATCGCTGCTCTTGGTAGCGTGCCGCTCATTGGCCGGACTCCGCGGCAAGCGCCGCAGCGACGCGCTCGAGCCGGTTCGCACGCGAGCCTTTGATCAACACCGTCAAATTCGGGTGCAGAGAGCTGCGCAGCTCGGCGATCAGATCATCGAGATCTTCGAACCACTGCGCACCCGGACCGAACGCCTCGACGGCAAAACGCGTGTGCTCACCGACACCGAGCAGACGCTGCACACCAGACTCGCGCGCATAGCGGCCGACTTCCGCATGCAGCGCATCTGCGCTGACACCGAGCTCCTTCATGTCGCCGAGCACGAGCCAACGCGTGCCGCCGCGCGCGCGCATGGTGTCGAGCCCAGCCTTGAGTGAGCTCGGATTGGCGTTGTACGAGTCGTCGATCAGGAACGCTCCGTTGATAGCTGGCTTGAGCTCGAGCCTGCCGGCGACCGGCTTCATCGCTGCGAGCCCTCGTACGATGTCTTCGACGCTCGCACCGGCAGCGTATGCCGCAGCGGCGGCACCGAGCGCATTGCGCAAGTTGTGCAAGCCAGCGAGCGAGAGCGAGGCCGGATAGGCGCCTTCGGGCGTCACCAGATCGAAGTCGATGCCAAAGCCGGCCGCATCCATGCGCGCATCCACGTTGTGGGCCATGAAGTCTGCCGGCTGCTCGAACCCGAACGTCAACACGCGTTCGCTCGTGCAGCTGTCGCGCCACATCGATGCGAAAGCGTCGTCGGCATTGATGACCGCAACCCCATCGTGCGGCAACGCGCGGAACATCTCTCCTTTCGCGGCCGCCACACCGGCCAAGCTGCCGAAGCCTTCGAGGTGCGCCGCCCCAGCGTTCGTAACGATACCGATCGTAGGCTCGGCGATGCTCATCAAGTGAGCAATCTCACCCTGGTGGTTGGCGCCCATCTCGATGATCGCGAAGCGATGTGCGGCGGTCAGATCGAGCAGCGTGAGCGGCACACCGATGTGATTGTTCAGGTTGCCGCGCGTCACGAGCGTCGACCCGACACGCGTGAGAATCGAGCCGATGAGCTCCTTGGTGGTCGTCTTACCATTGCTGCCGGTCACACCGATGACCGGAATCGCAAACCCTCGGCGCCATTCGCGTGCGAAGGCCGACAGCGCAGCGAGCGGATCGGCCACCACGACCTGCGGGACTTGAACCGGCAGCACACGGGCCACGAGCGCCGCGACCGCTCCCGCCTCGGCGGCCTGCGCAACGAAGTCGTGTCCATCATAGCGCTCGCCGGCGAGCGCCACGAAGAGTGCACCCGGTTGCAAAGTGCGCGAGTCCGTCGACACTCGTTCGAAGGCGCGATCGTCACCGACGAGCTCGCCGCCTGCGCAACGCACGATCTCGCTCAGGCGCCATTCGATCATGAGTGCCTCCCGAGCGCTGCGAGCGCTACTTCGCGATCGCTGAAATGACGAGCGATGCCGCGGATGATCTGGTAATCCTCGTGACCCTTACCGGCGACCAGCACGGCATCGCCGGCGCTTGCACGCGCGATGGCCAACTCGATCGCAGCAGCTCGATCACGTTCCACCGTCGCTTTCTGCGGCTCGCGCAAACCCGCGAGAATGTCGGCAATGATCGCCTCGCCGTCCTCATTGCGTGGGTTGTCGTCCGTGACGACGACGGCATCAGCCAGGGTTTCGGCGATCGCGCCCATCAGCGGACGTTTGCCCACATCGCGCTCGCCGCCGCAGCCGAACACACAGTACAGCCGCCCAGTGCAGTGCGCACGAAGCGCACGCAAGGCCTTCTCCAATGCATCCGGCGTATGCGCGTAATCGATCACGACGAGCGGCTTGCCGGATGTGCGCAACATCTCCATTCGCCCCGGAGGCGCACTGCAGTGCTCGAGCGCTTCCAACGCCTCGCGCAGCGGGACACCGAGCCCCAACAAAGCCGCCAGCACTGCCAGCACGTTGTCGACGTTGAACGCACCGATGAGCTGCGAATGCACACGCGCCCGTCCCCAACTGCTCTCGAGCTCGATCGTCAAGCCGGTGGGCTCTGTCGTGTAACGCGTGGCACAGATGTAGCGCCCGCCGATCGCGCCGTGCTCTGCTCGCGCATGCTCGCGACCATACAAGGTGAGTGGTGCACGCACGCGGTCAACGAGCTTGCGCCCGAACGGATCGTCGACGTTCACGATCGCATGCAGGAGCGTCGGCCATTCGAACAAGCGCGCCTTCGCCTCGCCATAAGCTTCGAACGTGCCGTGATAGTCGAGATGATCGCGCGTCAAGTTCGTGAACAAGGCACTGTGAAACCGCACACCCGCCACGCGCTGCTGAGCGAGCGCATGCGAAGTCACCTCCATGGCGACACAACGCGCACCGCTCCCGCGCAGCTCGGCAAGCTCGCGATGAACGGTGATGCAATCGGGCGTCGTGTGTGCATGGGCTCGTACGGCGCCGAGGCGACCGACTCCGAGCGTGCCCATATAGGCCGCGCTCATGCCGAGCCGCTCCAGCGCTTCGGCAAGCACGTGCGCGGTCGTGGTCTTTCCGTTCGTCCCGGTGATCGCCACGACTCGCAGCTCGTTGGAAGGCTGATCGAAGAACCGATCTGCGATCGTGCCGAGCGCGCGAGCAAGCTCGGGCACCCGCACGCCCACTACCCCGTTCGGAAGATCTGGTGGCGCGACTTGCGGCGCAGGCTCCCAGAGCACTGCGCGCGCACCGCGGGCAATCGCTTCCTCGACGAACGCCAAGCCGTGCGTGCGCGTGCCGCGCAGAGCGACAAAAGCCGCGCCCGGCTGCACCTTGCGACTGTCGAGCATCAAGTCGCGTACCAGCGCGTCGCCCGGAACGTCAGCGGCAAGATTCTCGAGCAGCGCGGCGAGCGACTTGCCGGGGGCGACGGGACTGCGAGCGTTCATTGGTGCAATTCCCATCATAGCCCCCGATGCGCCTGCACGAGTGTCGTTTCGGGAAGCTGCTCGAGCCCGTCCGGCGGCACGCCCAACAGACGGAGCGCCCCGGCCATGATGTTCGCGAATACGGGTGCAGCCACTTCGCCGCCGTAGTACTTCTGGCCGCTCGGCTCGTCGATGACGACGACAGCAGCCAGCTTCGGCCGGCTCGCCGGCACGACGCCTGCGAACACCGCCATATACTTATGAGTCGAGTAGCCGCCGTTCTCCGCCTTCCAGGCCGTGCCGGTCTTACCGGCGACGCGATAGCCGACCAGAGCTGCGCGATTTCCCGTGCCTTCCTCGGACACGACGCTCTCCATCATACGCAGCATCTCAGCCGCAACGCGCGCATCTATCACCCTTTCGCCCACGACGGGCTCGTCGACGCGACGCAGCGTCACCGGACGACGAATGCCGCCTGCCCCTAGGATCGCGTACGCATGTGCAAGCTGCAGCGCGGTCACCGATACGCCATAGCCGAACGAGATGGATGCGGTGCCGATCCGTTTCCAATGCGAATGATGATTGAGCAGTCCGGCTGATTCGCCCGGGAAGCCGCTGCCGGTTACTTGCCCAAAACCGAAGCCGCGCAGCGTCTCGTAGATGAGGTCCGGCGGCAGCGACAAGGCGAGCTTCGCCATGCCGACGTTGCTCGACTTGGAGATGATCGTCGTCAGCGACACGGGACCGAGATTGGTCCTGTCGCGGAAGGTGTTCACCCCTACCTTCACGAATCCGGGCGAGGTGTCGATGATGCTGTCGCTGTGATAGCGACCGGAGGCAAGCGCGGCCGCTGCGATGAACGGCTTGATGCTCGAGCCAGGCTCGAAAATGTCCGTCGCCGCACGATTGCGATACCGCGCCGGCGACACTTGATCGCGGTCGTTGGGGTTGTAGGCCGGCTGGTTGGCCATCGCGAGCACTTCGCCGGTGTCGACATCGAGCACGACTACCGAACCCGCCTTCGCGTTGTGCTGTTGGACCGCCGCCTTGAGCTCGCGGTAAGCGAGATACTGAATGCGCAGATCGATGCTCGTGATGAGGGGGGCTCCCGGACGTGGCGGACGGATGCTCTCGATATCCTCGACCGTCCTGCCGTATCGATCCTGAATGACGCGCTTGGCCCCGGGCTCCGCACCGAGCGAATGATCGTACGCGAGCTCGAGCCCTTCCTGACCGATGTCGTCGTACTTCTTCGTGAAGCCGAGCACGTGGCCGGTGACTTCACCGGCGGGATAGAAACGCTGATACTCACGCAGCAAGTAAACGCCGGGAATCTTCAGCTCGGCGACCTGCTGCGCATCGCTCGGGCGCATATGACGCACGAGATAAATGAACTCGCGATTGAGATTGCTCGTGACGAGCTGCTCGAGCCACTTCTTGTCGCGATTCAGCGCCTCGGCGAGCCGTGGAAACTGATCTGCGGCGCGGATCAGCTCCGGCGGGGAAGCCCATACGGAGTCGACCGGCGTGCTCGCCGCGAGGGCTTCGCCATTGCGGTCGTAAATGCTGCCGCGCACGGCGGAGATCTTGGCAATCCGCGTGTAGCGCGCATCGCCCTGTTTCTCGAGGAAATCCTGTTCGACGAACTGCAACTGCACGGCACGCGCGAGCAGCGTGAGCGCGGTGAGCACGAGCAGCACGAGCACGAACCGCACTCGTGCGCGGAATTGCTCTTGAGAGAAAGCACGTGACTCAGAGCGCATCATGGCGTGACGATCCGCACCTCGTCGGGCCGTGGAATCACCATGTGCAAGCTGCCGCGTGCTGTTTGCTCGACGCGCCCGTGAGTCGACCAGGCGCTCTGCTCGAGCTTGAGCTGTCCCCACTCGATGTCGAGGGCGTCACGCTCTGCGTGCAACGACTGCAGCTCGATGAAGAGCCTGCGCGTCTCGTGGCGCGACCACACCACCGCGAGCGCCGAGGCGAGCAACGCCCCCCAGAGCCCAATCATCGCGAGCTTCATCGCAATGCTCATGCAGCCACCTTCTCCGCCACACGCATGATCGCGCTACGCGCGCGCGGATTCCGTGTGATTTCCTCTTCGCTCGGATGCACCGCCCTGCCGATGCGTACCAGGCGGGCACGAGCATGCGCCGGCACGTCCGGCAAGCCGGCGTACACTGGATCGTCTTGGGAATGCTTCTGAATGAAGCGCTTGACGATCGCATCTTCGAGCGAATGGAAGCTGATCACGCACAGACGCCCTTCGGGCGCGAGCACCTCGAGCGCCGCGTCCAACGCCGCGCGGAGCTGCCCGAACTCGTCGTTGATGTGAATGCGCAGTGCCTGGAAGGTGCGCGTTGCGGGATGCTTGCCAGGCTCTCGCGTCGGCACGGCTTGCGCTACGATCGCGGCGAGCTGACCGGTCGTCTCGATGGGCGCCGTCTTACGCGCCGACACGATCGCGCGCGCAATGCGCTTCGCGAAACGTTCTTCGCCGTACTCGCGAATGATGCGCGCGAGGTCGTGCTCGGACACCCGCGCAAGAAATTGCGCCGCAGTCATACCCGCAGTGAAGTCCATCCGCATATCGAGCGGACCATCGTGCGCAAAACTGAAACCACGCGCGGCGTCGTCGAGCTGCGGTGAAGACACGCCGAGATCGAACAACACGCCGTCTATGCTCCCGTGCAGCCCGAGCTGCGCGATCACCTCGCCCAGACGCGCAAACGGGCTGCTTATCAATGTCAATCGTTCTTCCGCTGCGAAGCGCGCGCGACCCGCCGCAATAGCGTCCGGGTCGCGATCGATCGCAATGACTCTGCCCTCCTTGCCGACTCGTTCCAGAATTGCGGCGGTATGCCCCCCGCGTCCGAACGTCGCATCCACATATCGACCGCCGACACGGATGTTCAGCGCGCCCAGCGCTTCATGGAGAAGCACTGGCACGTGATCGAGCATTGGCGCACCTACTGGTCCATCGGCAGTTCGATCCGAGCACAGACGCACATGCGCTTCGAATCGCGCAGGGATACGAGGACCTGCAAAATCTTCGAAAGCACGTCGTACGCTTGCACTTGGGCTACTCACAAGGACAACGATTCAAGCTCTGGCGGAAGCTGTTCCGCCGACTCATCTGCCTTCAGCCACAACTCGCGGTTCTCGTTCCACAAGGCCTCGTCCCAAAGCTCGAAACGATTGCCTTGTCCGATCAACATCGCGGCGCGAGACAGGCCGGCGTACTCGCGCAAGCTAGGCGGGATCAAGATGCGGCCGCTGCCGTCGAGCTCGAGATCGGTGGCGTGACCGATCATCAAGCGCTGCAGTCGACGAGCCACGGGGTTGAGCGTCGGCAAGCGACGCAGCTTGAGCTCGATCTCCTCCCATTCGGGCAACGGATAGATGAGCAAACAGCGATCGGCGCGGTCGACGGTAACCACCAAACGCCCGTTCGAGCGCTCGATGATCCGCTCGCGATAACGGGTCGGCATAGCCATCCTCCCCTTTGAGTCGAGCGTGACCTTGTTTGCACCGCGGAACATGCCGGATCCCGAGCGTGGGCGAAGGCTGGCTCACTCCGCCCTTCTTCCCCATTTGCTCCCACTTTTTCCCACCGTGTTCCACTATATGGACGCGCCTGACCACAGTCAAAAAAATTTTCGGAATTTCCCTTTTTGCGACAGGTACTTAGGGGGACCGCCGGGGGCTGGCCTCGGCACCCGCGAATACTGCTTTCACAAAATCATGAGGTTAGAAAACGTTGTTGAGGTGATACGTGCAACAGCACCCGACGGGCGGCGCGGCGCTTTCGCGACCGGCTCGCGCAACTTTGCGCAACGGGCGCGCAAAACCGGTGACCAATCCGGGCGAAATCGGGCAGGCCAGTGAGGAATTCCGCGTCCTAGGTCTTCAAACAGGATGAGACGATCCGGACGGTTTTCCGACCGCAGGCATCCGGATCGTTCAGATTTAGTAGATCTTGCCGGGCTTACCCCTTGCACCCTGGCAGACTTGACCCCACCATGTCGCGCGGAGTCGGCCAGGCAATCGCTGCGCCTTCGGGCGCGGAGGAAAGTCCGGGCTCCACAGGGCAAGGTGCCAGGTAACACCTGGGGGGCGTGAGCCCACGGAAAGTGCAACAGAGAGCAGACCGCCTAAGCTCCCTCGCGTCTTCTGTAAAACGGAAGCTCGCAGGGGGCCGGCAAGGGTGAAAGGGTGCGGTAAGAGCGCACCGCGCCGGTGGTAACACTCGGCGGCACGGCAAACCCCACCTGGAGCAAGGCCAAATAGGGGAGCAAGCGGCGCGATCTTCGGATCGCCCGCGCGTGTGGCCCGCACGTGCTCCCGGGTAGGCTGCTAGAGGCGTGCGGTGACGTACGTCCCAGATGAATGATTGCCCACGACAGAACCCGGCTTATCGGCCGACTCCTTCTTCTTGGGCTGGGGACTGGGAGCCGGAGCCAGAAGCTGGTCAGGCGTAGCGCCACAGCCCCTGGCCCGGCCTCCAGCCCCCAGCCTCACTTCAACTTCATCGCCAGTTCGTACAGCTCGCTGCGCTTGTCGCCGATAATGCGCGCGGCGATCTTTGCCGCTTGGGACGGCGTGAGCTCTTCGAGCAGTGCCTGCAACAGCCTCTCGCGATCGAGGCTGACGGCCGTCGCCTCGGCCGCTGCGCCGTCGATCACGATCACGATTTCTCCGCGTGACATATCAGGATCGCTCGCGCTCATCGCGGCGAGTTGCTCGAGCGTGCTGCTGTAGATCGTTTCGAAACGTTTGGTGAGCTCGCGACACACTACTGCGCGGCGATCGGCGCCAAGCGCTGCGACCAGATCGTTCAGCGCCTCCCTGAGACGATGTGGCGCTTCGTACAAGACGATCGTGCGACACTCGTTGCGCAAGGTCGCGAGCCGCGCTCGTCGTGCGCTCGGCTTCGCCGGCAGGAAACCCTCGAAGACAAAACGATCGGTGGGCAGACCTGCAACCGAGAGCGCTGCAATTGCCGCGCACGGACCCGGCACGGCAGTCACCTGAATGCCCTTCTCGTGCGCCGCTGCGACCAGATCGAATCCCGGATCGCTTATCAAGGGCGTACCGGCATCCGAAATGAGCGCAATCGACTCGCCGGCGAGCAATCGCTCGATCAGCATGGCGGAGCGCTGCGCTTCGTTGTGCTCGTGCAGTGATACCACTGGCGTCTCGATCCCGAAGTGCTTCAAAAGCTGGCCGCTGTGTCGCGTATCCTCTGCGGCAATCAGACTCACCTGTGCGAGCACCTCGCGCGCACGTGGCGTCAAATCCCCCAAATTCCCGATCGGGGTTGCCACCACGTAGAGTATCCCGGCTTTCTCGTTCATGCCGTCCGCCATCGCAGCCTGTAAACTGTGCGCATCGAGTGCAGTCTACAGCCCGGAGCCGAGGCATGCCTTCACTGTCGATCATTGCACGTCGCAGCCTGCCCGCGTTGCTCGCGTGCCTCGTCTTGTCGGCGTGCGAAACGACACCCCCGGTACGTGATACGACGAGCATCGATCGCCAAGTCGCACGTGCGGAGCGGCTCGCCCGCGACGGGCACGCGGCCGAAGCAGCAGCAGTCTACGAGAGCCTCGCCGTGCAATCTCCCGGGGAGCTGCGTGATCGCTTCCTCTTGCGAGCCGCGCGCGAGCACGTTCGCAGCGGCAACCGTGCTGCCGCCGAACAGATTCTGCAACGCGTGAGCGCGACGTTACCGACCGTGGACTTTGCGCTGCGCGCGCAGATCGCCGCAGAGCTCGCACTGGCTGCGAATCGTCCGAACGACGCGCTTGCCGAGCTCAACCGCATTCCGCAGCCGATACCGCGCGAGACATTGAGCGACGTGCTCGCTTTGCGCGCCCGCGTGCTCTTCGCGCTCAATCGCCCGGCAGCGGCCATCATGGCCGCGCTCGATCGTGAAGCATCGTTGCAAACTCAACAGGAGATTCACGAGAATCGCAAGCTCATATGGGAAGGCCTGCAGCGTAACGCGTCGGCCAACGCCGATTTCACCGTGCCGCCAGGTGCGAGCCGCACCGTGGCTGGGTGGCTGGAGCTTGGACACGTGGCGCTCATCGCCGCGCGCAACCCGTTTACCGCCCGCGACGATCTCACCGAGTGGCGCACCCGTTATCCTAATCATCCGGCCAACTCACTTCTGACCGACGAGCTGCTCCCGACGCTTGGCGTCGGGCTCGCCTATCCCTCGCAGATTGCGCTCATCCTTCCGCTGTCCGGGCGTCACCAAGCCGCCAGCATCGCCGTGCGAGACGGCTTTCTTGCTGGTCTGCTGCAACAGGACCCGCGGGAACGTCCGTTCGTGAAGATCTACGATTCGGGCGAAACCGGCGCCTTGAGCGCCTATCGTCGTGCGATCGCCGAAGGCGCTGAGTTCGTAGTCGGCCCACTCACGAAAGACGAAGTCGCCGCGATTGCGAGCTCCGCGGAGACGTCGGTGGTGACGCTGGCGCTGAACCAGCTCGCAGATGATCAAGGCGTCCCGCCGCCGCTCATGTTCCAGTTCGCGCTCGATCCGGAAGAAGAGGCGCGCCAAGTCGCGCAACGGGTCGTGGCGGATGGGCGTTCGCGCGGAGTCGTCCTGCTGCCGAACAATGAATGGGGTCAGCGTGTTTTCCGCGCCTTCGATACCGAGCTGAAAACTTTGGGAGGCACGATCGCCGCGTTGCGCTTTTACGATCCGGCGGCGCGCGACTTCTCGCAACCGATTCGCTCGGTGCTGCTGCTCGATGAAAGCCGTGCGCGCGCAAATGCGCTCGCACGAACGCTGGGAATGCGACTCGAATTCGAAGCGCGGCGCCGCGGCGACGTGCAGTTCGTATTCATGGGCGCCCAACCCGTGCAGGGTCGCTCGATACGTCCAGCATTGCGTTTTCACTTGGCAGAAGATCTGCCGGTATATGCCACCTCGGACGTTTTCGAGCCAGACGCTGCCGCGAATGCGGACCTCGAAGGCGTCGTTTTCCCGGACATGCCCTGGGTCATTTCGCCCGATCAAGTCTCGACACAGCTGCGGAGCACGCTGAATCGACACTGGCCGCTACGAGCTCGCATCCGAGGACGCTTGTATGCGTTCGGCTTCGACGCTTATCGGCTCATTCCACTGCTCCAGGCCGGACGGTTCGGACGAGAGCACGCCATCCCCGGCATGACCGGCCTGCTGTCGGTCGATCACAGCGGCAAAGTGCGCCGCGACCTCGATTGGGCACGCATCTCGAGCGGCCAGGCGATCTTGCTCGACGCGAACAAGACCGCGAGCGCGCAGCCGCTCATGCGAGCGACGGTTCCATGAGCGTCAGCCGCGCATCGGGCGGTTCTCGCCTACCTGGAACAATGCCGCGAGCTCGAGCGCGCTCGATCGGCGAGTCCTTTTGATACACATCACGGAGGAATCGATGCAACGCACGGAAGCAGGCCGCGCAGCCGAAGCCGCGGCGCTCGCCTACCTCGAGAAGGCTGGACTACGGCTCCTACATCGCAATTACCGTTGCAAGGTCGGCGAGCTCGATTTGGTGATGCTCGACGGCACGACGCTCGTGCTGGTCGAAGTCCGTTATCGCAGCTCACACCGCTATGGCGGTGCCGCCGCATCGGTAACGCCCCGGAAGCAGCAGCGGATCATCAACGCCGCCCGTCATCTGCTCGCGACGCATGCGGACCTGAGACGCTATCCCGCCCGCTTCGATGTCGTTGCAATCTCGGCATTACAGAAAGAGATCCAGTGGATCAAAGGGGCGTTTGAGGTTTGCTAGGCCGCGGGCATTAGCCATGGACAGCTGGACGCTGGGCTTGCGCTCAAGACCCGTGCCTGACAAAGTGCGCGCGCTCCATGTTCGCTGGAATTCCACATGTCGCAGTCACCGTTTCTGTCAACCGCCATCGAGGCCGCACGTGCGGCTGCGGACGTCATTCGTCGCTACTACCAACAGAATCTCGCTGTCACGCTCAAAGCCGACAAATCGCCTGTGACGCAGGCTGATGTCGAGAGCGAGCGTGTCATCCGCGGCATCATCGCCGAGCGCTTTCCAGATCATGGCTTCTACGGAGAGGAGACGGGCACGAGCGCGATGGATGCCGAGTATCTATGGCTCGTCGACCCGATCGACGGAACCAAGGCGTTCGTGCGCGAATACCCATTTTTCTCAACGCAGATTGCGCTCATGCATCGTGGCCGTTTGATCGTCGGTGTGTCTTGCGCGCCGGTGTATGGCGAGCTCGCCTACGGCGAAATCACCGACGGCGCGCGCTTCGCGGTGCTGAACGACCGTCCAATCAACGTGAGCGACATCGATGCGATCGAAAGCTGCGCCATCTCCGCCGGCAACCTCAAAACGCTCGCGACCAGTCCGCGTTGGTCGGCGTACGGACGGCTCATCGCCCGCGCGAGCCGAATCCGCGGCTATGGCGATTTTCTGCACTACCACTTGCTTGCCGCTGGCAAGATCGATGTGGTCGTCGAATCGGACGTCAACATCCTGGACATTGCCGCGTTGGCGGTAATCGTCGAGGCGGCCGGAGGGCGCTTCACCGACCTGGACGGCAAACCCATCGGGCTCGATACGACCACGGTGCTGGCGAGCAACGGCAAGTTGCACGATATCGTTTTGCGCGAGCTCAACGCCGGTTGAGCCCGCGCCGCGACGAGGTCCGTTCCGCCTAACCACCCATCACGAACGCCCGGCCGCCTGCCCACCGCAGCTCTTGCACCGGCACACCGTAGAGCCTAGATACCGCGGCCGGCGTGAGGATGTCGCTCGTGCTGCCGTAAAGCCACTCGCCGTTTCCGAAGAGCAACAGAGCGTCATCGCAGAATCGAGCGGCAAGCGACGGATCGTGCAACGTCATCACGACGGTGCGGCCGCGCGATGCCTTGTCGCGCATGAGTTCGAGCGCGAGGATCTGGTGATGCGGATCTAGATGATTGGTCGGCTCGTCGAGTAGATAGATCTGCGGATCTTGCGCCAGCAAAGCTGCGAGCGCCACGCGTCGACGTTCGCCCCCGGATAAGGTCGCGATATCGCGATCCTCGAACCCTTCGAGGCCGACGGTGCTGAGGGCAGCAGCAGCGATGGCGCGATCTGTGCCGCTTTCCCAATCCCAAAAGCCCAGGTGGGGATGACGGCCCACGAGCACCGCCTCGAGCGCTGTTGAAGGAAACGTGTCCTCAGACGTTTGGGTGAGCAGCCCGATCGAGCGTGCACGTGCGCGGCGAGCCCAGCGCTCCAGGGGCACATCATCCAGCAACACCTGTCCCGATCGCGTTGCGCGCAGCCCAGCAAGTGTGTGCAGGGAAAGTGTCTTGCCGACGCCATTGCGGCCCAATATGGCCGTGATACGTCCTGTTGCGAATGCAAGACTCAGGCGGCGCACGAGCGATCGTCCGCCCACCTCGATCTCCACGTCCTGGCACGACAGTCGTCGACCGACCGCATCGCGTGAGCTTGTTGCGACTGCGCTCATCGAGCGACCCACCCGATCTCCTCGGCGGTCTTGGCACCGATGCGTACCCGCTCAAGCGACTCCGGGATCCCGGCTTCATGCTCGCTGAGCGGTATGCGTCCACCCATCAGCTCGGCATCGCGCTGCGGATACAGCGGCTCGCGTCCCGGCTCGGCGTAACCGTGCGGGTGCAGCGGCAGGTTCGTCTCTGGATCGTACTTGTCCGTGGCACCGAGCGTATGCAGCAGCTCATGCGCAATCACGACGTCGTTCGAGCCCATCATGCGGTGATCCGCGAAGGCGTAGACAATGCCGAGCAATCCCTTTTGCAGCCCGACCGAATGCGGCAGCTTAGACGAGTGCGCGGGATCGAAGAACAAGACGAACAGCTTCACGTCCGGGGGAAACCCGTGTGGCCGATCGCCGTGCCGCCAAGCCCACACCCGCATTCGCAAGCTCCACAAGATCGTGCCGAGCGCGCCGGATTTCTCCGCGAGCATCGGCGGCAGCGCTTGAATTCGGCGTCCAAGCAGCATTCGCACGGGACGCTCGAGCGCGAGCTCGTAGCGGCGTGCCTCACGCTCGAAAAAAGCTTCGAGCGTATGCAGATCGTCTGGATCCAGGTCTGCGATGAAGCGTTCCGCAACGACACTGCCGTCGCCGTTGATCGGATAGATTGCAACGCGCAGTGGAGTGTCCCAATCAGTCGAGTACACCCGTTCGAAATAGGTGTGAAGCGCGACGAAGACCAGGATCAGCAGCAGAACCGTAATACGAGCTTTGCGCCACATCGGAACAGCGTAGCGCAATGCAGGCCGCGGACTGTAGTGGCGTTGCCTGCGACCGTGTCGCATCCACTGTGCACCACCGGTATCCAGCCTCCAGCCCAGGCTCGGACCGTAGCTCTCTCTTGACGCCTGCAGCGGCGCTCTCTATCCTCGCGCGACCGCAAGGTGATCGCGTCCGTGAGGATGCGATAAACGGGAAGCCGGTACGTCGCGCGAGCGATCAAGCCGGCGCTGCCCCCGCAACGGTATTCGAGTCAAGTCCGTATCTCGAGCATCGCTCGGACCACTGCGTCGAACGACGTGGGAAGGTGATACGGACGAATCCGCTCTGGATTCACTCGAGAGCCCGGAGACCGGCCTTGCGTACGTGCCAGCATCGCGGCGGGCGATGAGCGTGGGCAACGTCACGCCACTCCCTTGCCGCTTGCTGTTTCCACAACTTTCAGCCATGCGGGCGTGCATGGGGAGTGTGAGTAATGCGATCCCTTCGTTCCGGGGCCATCGTCGCTGCGGCCTCGTTCGTCTTCGTATCCCATCAAGCTTCTGCGCAATCGGTCGCGCCTCGCGAGCGTGACGCTGACGTCGTCGTCACTGCAACACGCATCGAGCAACCGGTGACTGATGTGATCGGCGCCGTGTCCGTGATCACACGTCGCGACATCGAGAATCGTGCCGCTCAGTCAGTGCAGGACCTGCTGCGCGGCGAAACCGGGCTGACGGTCACGAACGCTGGCGGGCTTGGCAAGCTCTCCTACGTTTTCATGCGCGGCGCCGATGCTGAGCAAGTCCTCGTGCTCGTCGACGGCGTACGCGTCGGCTCCGTATCGAGCGGCACCACACCGTTCGAGTACATTCCGGTCGAACAGATTGATCGGATCGAGATCATCCGTGGGCCACGGTCGAGCCTGTACGGGTCTGATGCGATCGGGGGCGTGATCCAGATCTTCACACGCAAGAGCACGACGCCGTCGTTCAATGTCGGCGTCGGTTCGCACGAAACCTACACTGCGTATGCGAGCTTCGGCTTCGCGACCGACAGGTCGTGGCTAAGCGTCGCCGGCAATCGGATCAGCAGTGAAGGTTACAACTCCTGCGCCGGCGCGCCATTCCCACCCGGTGGCGGTTGCTTTACCCACGAGCCGGATCGCGACGGCTACGAGAACACTTCCGGCACAGTTCGTATCGGGCACCGCTGGCACGCAGCAGAGCTCGAGGCGACCGCGCTCTATGCGACCGGCACGAGCGAGTACGACGGCACGTTTGCCAATGAGACCGATTTCGTCGAACGCATTACCACGGTGCGCGCTCGGATCGATCTTGCAGAACGCTGGTCGATTTCCGTTCTCGCTGGCGAGAGCGCGGATCACCAAGACAATTTCCTCAGCGATCCCGCCGGCGGTAAGACCGTCGTCTCCCGTTTCGACACGACTCGGCGCCACGCGTCGTTGCAGTCCGACTTCCATCTTGCCCGCGCACATACGCTCAGTGCCGGCGCCGACTACTTCGATGACCGCATCTCGAGCACGACTGCCTTCGAGGCAACGTCGCGCGACAACCTGGGAGTGTTCGTCCAGTATCAGGGTGCCTTCGGAGCACATCGCTTCCTGGCATCGGCACGCCACGACGATAACGAGCAGTACGGCACCTACGAAACGGGCAGTATAGGCTGGAAATGGCTGCTCGACGATCGATGGTCGATCAGCGCCGCGTGGGGGAAGGCATTCGGTGCTCCGACCTTCAACGATCTGTATTTCCCAGGTTTCAGCAATCCCGAGCTCGATCCGGAAACGTCCCATAGCTATGAACTCGGGTTGAGCTGGCGTTCGGTTCCCCTCGCGATCGCGCTGACGGCGTTTCAACGCGATGTCGATGATCTCATCGTCTATGACGCCCGCATCGCCGCGCCCAACAATTTGAATCGCGCTCGCATTCGCGGTCTCGAAGGCGACCTCGATGCAACGCTGGGTGCTTGGCGTCTCAACGTGGGGGCAACGGTCCTCGATCCGCGCAATCGCACGCCGGGATTGGACTTCGACAATTATCTGCCCCGCCGCCCGCGCACTTTCGGGCATGTCGAGATTGGCCGCTCGTTCGGCCGCATCGACGGGCGAGCCCGCATCTCCGCAGAAGGCTCTCGCTACGACGATGTGGGCAACACGATCCGACTCGGAAGCTTCGTCGTTGTCGATCTCGTGCTCGACTGCGAAGTGGCACCTGGCTGGACTTTGCAAGGCAAGATCGGCAACGCCCTGGATCGCCATTACCGCACGGTGCACCTCTACAACCAGGATGGGCGTACGTTCTTCGTCGCGCTGCGTTATCAGCCGCGCTGACATCGAGAACGCGCAACTCCGCTGCACCCATCCTCATGACCTGCTCGAGGTATTGCAATGAACAAGCTCTTTGCTTCGCCTGCGGCTTGCCGCGACATCGTGCTTGCTGTCGTGTTGGCTGCCGGCATGTGGCTCACGCGCTCGCACGATGTCACGATCCTCACGCTGCCCGATCTGACTTGGGCGGCCTTCTTTCTCGCCGGTGCACTGTCCCACCGCTGGGTATTACCGATCGGCCTCACGCTCAATGCGTTCGCGATCGACTACGTCGCCCTATCGCACGGTGTCTCGGATTACTGTGTGACACCCGCGTACGCTTTCCTGATCCCGACACACTTTTGTCTGTGGGCGGCGGGACGATGGACACGCAGTGTGCACTTGGGCTCGTCGGCTCACGTGGCATGTTGTGCGATAGCGCTTTGCGCAGGCGTGATCGGCGCGTTCTGCATTTCCAACGTCGGCTTCTTCGCGTTCGCCGGCTACTTCGACGACGTGTCGGCGGCGGAGTACGCGCGACGCGTGCTACGGTATTTCCCGGCGTTCTTCGAAAGCACCGCGCTCTATGGCTGTGTAGGCTTGCTGGTCGCCTACGCCGTGCAACGTGTCGCGGCTTTCCGTTCGCAGGCGACATCGAAATGAACACACTGTGACTTTGCGATACGCTGTGAAGCAGTGAGACCCGCGCTCGCTTGCAGAAAGGACGAGGATGGGCCATCGACTCAGCAAGATCTACACACGCACTGGTGACGACGGTAGCACCGGGCTCGGCGACGGCACGCGAGTGCCGAAGACGCACGCGCGCATCGAAGCATACGGCGCTGTCGATGAGGCCAACAGCGCGATCGGCATGGTGCTCGCGGCGACTCGGACACCAGAGATCCGTGCCGTGCTGACGCGCATCCAACACGAACTCTTCGATCTTGGTGGAGAGCTCTCAGTGCCTGGCCTGCGCACGATCACGGAAGAGTATGTCGCGCGGCTCGAAGCGGATCTTGATCACTTCAACGAGCTGCTGCCGCCGTTGAAAGAGTTCATTCTGCCCAGCGGCGGCACCGCCACGGCTGCCTGTCATCTCGCGCGAGCGATCGTCCGTCGCGCCGAGCGCCGCGTATGGACATTGGCACAATCCGAGCAGGTGGCGTCTGAGGTCACACGTTACTTGAATCGCCTCTCGGATCTGCTGTTCGTCATCGCGCGCGTGCTCGTGCGAGCGGAGCAAGGGCAAGAAGTGCTGTGGAGACGCGAATAGCCTGTGAGGTCGTGGACCACCATCCGTCGCGCGCGTACGCCTGCGCTTCCGAGCCCGCCATCAGTCCCTCAGCGCCTAGCCCGCTTCAGTCGCAACGAAGTACTCCGGCTCCTGCTGGTCGAGCCGGATCGTGATCTCGCGTTCGAGCTCGTCCGACACGATGAGCGAGCTTTCCAGCTGGTTCACTGTGACGGGGCGAACGTCCGTGCCCTTCGTCGAGTGCTGGATCAAGTAGCTGTGATAACCGCCGCCGTGCAGGGAAGCGAATCGAATCAAGATGCGCGTCGTGCCGAGATGCGCGTCGTCGTTGAGGCGCTCATCGCATACAACAAAGAAGGCTCGTCCGGCTGGAGCTGCGGCGAAAGCACCCGCCGCCTGCAAATCTTCGAAGAACGCCTGAATCTGCAGCCGCAGCTTTTCCCACGAAGCACGGGTGCGCGGTGCGACCAGTGCCCACCGCGTGCCGCGTGCGATCGCATCGATCACGAACAACACAAAGCGTTTCTGCGCCAGGTAAGAGCCGTCGGCTGAGGCGCTCGCGCCGCAAGCGAGAGTACGCAACGCAGGTCGATGAGGGTCCGGGCTGCGCACCGTCTGCAGCACATTGACGCCTTGCGCTGCGAGCTTCCACCGCTGCGCCGCATTGACCTCTGTGGCCAACCGCACCCCACCACGCAACACTGGCTCGAGCTCACGAACGGCCACCGCCGCAGAAACTGCATCGCCCGCTCTCGAGAGCAGACCCGCCACAGCACCGCCGTTGGCGAAGACCTCTTCGCGTGCGCGCAGTCGGTCGGTTGCGATGATGCGCGGATAGAACATGAGCGCGTTGTCGCAGCGAAAATCGAGACGTCGAAGCGCCCGCACGGCCTCGCCAGGTGTCGACCATCCGGCAGGAGGATCGACGATGAGCATGGCCCGCCGTTCCCGGCAGAACTTCGCTGCGACGAGCAGCGCGCTGATCCCGACGTCCTGCGTGCGTGACAACGGCGGGATGTAGACAAACGCGAGATCCTCGACGTGGCGCAATGCAAAGATGCCTGTCCCGCGTGCAGCCGAGCCGATGATGTCATAGTCCGTGAGCGGGTGACCGTCGTCGCCATCTGGATTGGAGTAGACGTATCCGATCGGAAGGCTCGTGCCGGGCATCAAGGTGCGATCAGGCCGGACCCGCGGCACGGCGCCGCGAACGCGCACCAGCTTCGACTCGAGCAACACATTGGCGATGAATCGCGGCGACTCGGGATTGACGGAAACCGCTCGATACGTCTCTTGCTCCTGGATGCGCTCCGAGCCGGGTGAGCGCACGCGCTGCACGACGAGGTTGAAACGTTCCTCGTCCTGCGGCGCGATGTTGTCGTAGTCGACGGATGCTCGCAGGAATTCTCGGGTGCCCGGCGCGATCGCTTCGAGCGTCAGCACCTCGTGCGCGCACCGCAGCGACAGGGTGACGGGAGCCGCACCGTTCACGACGCGCACGATCACCGCCCGCTGCCCTCCTTGCTCGAAGAAGTGCTCGACGGCGTAGGAGAGCGGGCTCGGCTGCCACAAACCGCCGAAAACCTGCTGATAATCCGCGAAGCTGCGGACCACGACCGGCTGATTGACTGGTCCACGCAATGTGCGACCGATGAAAGCCGTCGCTTGAGCGCTCACGCGCGCAATCGGCTGCTCCGCGTCCGGCGACTCGGCGATATGAATACCGTCGAGCAAATGCTCGGGCACCCCAACCTCCCCCGTGATTATTGTCGCCGTAAGGTAACAGATGCCGAATGAGGTGTCAGGGTGGTTGGGGGCTGGAGACTGGGGGCTGGAGACTGGAGACTGGAGCTAGCGCGCATACGCGCTAGCGGCCAAAGCCCAGTGTCAGCAGCCCGTGGCCCAAACTCCACCTTCCGCAGGTTAGCCGTCAGGACTTGTTTCAGGAGCATCGAAAACAAGGACGTTTTCGTTGCAGGCCTACAGGGATGTATTCACGGCCGGTCCTGAAACGAGTCTTGACGGCTAACCCAGCTAATAGACTGGGCCGGCTGTCGATATGGCGCTTCGCATCTAGCTCCAGTCTTCAGCCTCCAGTCCCCAGCCCCCTACAAGCTCGCCGCAAACGTGTCGCACTGGGCGACATCGCCGCTCTCGTAGCCGCGTTTGAACCAGCTGGCACGTTGCGCGGAGCTGCCGTGCGTGAACGATTCGGGCGCGACACGTCCTCGCGAGCGCTGCTGCAAGCGATCGTCGCCGACGGCGCTCGCTGCGTTGAGCGCCTCCTCCAGATCACCCGCCTCGAACATCTGCCGCGAGCGATCCGCATAGTGCGCCCAGATTCCTGCGAAACAGTCCGCTTGCAGCTCTTGGCGGACCGAAAGTGCGTTCGCTTCGGCGGTGCTGAGCCCGCGACGTGCCGCCATCGTCCTCTCGGCGATGCCGAGCAACGTCTGCACGTGATGTCCTACCTCGTGCGCGATGACATATGCCTGCGCTGCATCGCCCGGTGCACCGAAGCGTGCATGCAAGTCCCGGTAGAAGGACAAGTCGATATAAACACGCTCATCTGCCGGACAATAGAAAGGTCCGACAGCTGCTTGCGCAAAGCCGCACGCGGACTCCACGGCCTCGGAGAACAGCACGAGCGTCGGCTCGCGGTAGTCACCACCGGCGCTCGCGAAGATTTCGCCCCACGTCGCTTCCGTGTCGGCGAGAATCACGGAGACAAACTCGCGCAGCTGGGCCTCTTCTGCGGACTCCTGATAGGCAACCCGCTCCGGCTGTCCGGTCTGCTGCACGCCTTGCAGCACGATGGATGGATCGCCGCCAAAGTAGAGCGCAATCAGCGCGAGGACGATGGTGCCAAGACCGATTCCGCCCGCACCTTTGACGCGGAGGCCTCGCCGGTCTTCTACGTTCGAGCTGGATCGCCGACCCGTCCAGCGCATGGAGGTCTCCTCGTCGCTTACGCCCGGAAGCCGGGGAGAGATTCGTGCGCCGCGGGCTGCCGCCAGCCCGTAGGACACAACCGTAGAGACGACTCACTTGGGTACCGAGTTCCTCGCGCAGGCCGAGCCTTGACAAGACGCGTCCTCGTTGGCCTCGTCCTTGCCACCGCGGGCATCCGCGCATCCTCTAGCGTCGAGCGGCTTGGCGCAGCCTACGACTGCTTGCCGCCCAAGAGCTCCGCGCGTTGGATCAGTGCGTCGTGCCCTTCGTCGCGGTGCCGGCCGCGGCAACCGCTCTCGCACCCTCTGGGTCGGCGACTGTGCTCTGCTGCGACGCTCGGCTGGCACGGGCCGCCTCGTATTCTTCCGCGGTGTAGAAAATCCGATCGCTACCATCCCAGGTCGCGCCCTCGGGCAATGTGTTCTCGACGTACCGCGCGGAAAGAATCACATCCTCGACAGTCACGCCACGCATCGACACGGGCACCACGATGCCGCGCGGGTTGGCGATGATGTCATCGACGAGCTCGAAGTTGATCTCCGCATCGTGCTCCGCGAGGAGTTGCCGCACGTCGTCGGACAGCACGATCTCCACCAGCGCTTGCGCATCCTGCGGATGCTTGCGTTTGTCGTCTTCGAGCACCGGGAAGGCCTGCATATACAACACGTCATCCTGCCAACCGAACACGAACGGCTGGTTGACGACCGTAACCTTCGTGCCGATTGGCACCATGTCGTAGAGCCGGGCGATATCTTCCGGGTAGAAGCGCACGCAGCCGTGGCTCGAGCGCAATCCAACGCCATACGGCTTGTTCGTGCCGTGAATGAGGTAGCTCGGCCAACCGAGTCGCAGCGCATGCGTACCCAGAGGATTGTCCGGCCCGGGCGGCACTTTCGCGGGCAGCGGATCGCCCGCTGCGGCGTGCTCCTTGCGCACCGACGCTGGCGGGTACCACGTCGGGTTCTTCGTCTTCGCCGTCACCTTGGTCGTGCCTTCGGGCGTCGCCCAGCCCACTTTACCGATGCCGACCGGATGAGTGATGACCTTGCGCGGCTCGCCCTTCTTTGCGGGCGGGAAGTAGAACATGCGCAACTGTGCCAGGTTGATGACGAGACCCTCGTATGGCGCGTTGGGCAGCACGAACTGCGTCGGCAGCACGATCTCAGTACCTTCGCCCGGCAACCAGGGATCGACGCCAGGATTCGCACGCACGATCTCCTCATAGCCGAGGTTGAAGCGACGCGCGATGTCCGACAGCGTGTCCTCGTGGCGAGCGTACGTGACCTGCAGCGTGCCGATCACCCGATCGCGTTGCGGATCAAACTCGAATTCATACGTCGCCAGGGGCGGCTCGATCGGCGGCGGCGCCGGCGGCTGCGGCTCGGATACCTGCGGCGGGGCGAGCTGGCATCCCGCCAATGATGTGGCGAGCGCCAAGAAGGCGAATTGCTTGCGTAACGAGGTCATATTTCGATTATGACCGCAACGGCGTCAGTATGGCCAACATGTCTCCGATGCGTTGCATTTTGGAGACAGTGCCGCACGCATCACACGAATACCGGTCGATTCGGCAGCTCGTCGCGATCGGATGCGGGATAGTGCTTGGCACTGAGCGCGCCGACTCCTTCGATTCCGGCGAGCACCGCATCCACCGCACGTCCCTCGGCGAACAGTTTCTCCATCTTACGGCAGACCGCTTCCCACTCTTGCTGCGATACGCGCCCGTTGTAGCCACGATCCGCCACGATCTCGACATCATGGTCTGCCCAAAGCACGTAGATGAGCACGCCGTTGTTCGCCTCCGTATCCCAGACACCCAGACTTGCGAATACCTGCAATGCGCGTGCGCGCGGCGTGACACCGCGCAGCAGCTCGTACGCACTCAAGCTCGTCTCGAACGCGACACAGATCTCACCGCCGTGGGTGCGCTCGCTTTCTGCGATCGCACCTTCGATCGCGGCGAGCGCGGCTTGATCAAACGTGCGTCGCGCGCCGAAACCAGTGGCAACCAAATGTCGAAATACGCGCTTGAGAGACACACCGTTACCAGCGCCCGGATGCGCCGCCTCCTCCGAATCCGCCTCCGCCGCCGCTCCAACCGCCGCCTCCGCTCCAGCCGCCACGCCCGGCGCTGTAACCACCCCAGCCGCCGAAGCCTCCCCAACCGCCGCGACTCACCCAGCTGCCTCCGCCGCCGCGGCCGCCGAACAAGCCGATGACGAACATGATGATGGCCGCAGCAATGGCGATCGGCAGCGCACGGGTGAAGAGCCAGACCAACGCACCAGACATCGCACCCGTGACGGTCGCGCTACCGAAGGATCCGAAGAACGTACGCAGTAGAGCGCCGCCCACGAAAACGATCACGAACAGAAGCGGCAGCAGCGCACCGAGCTCATCTCCGACAGAACGATCCCTGCGCTCCGATGCCGGCAACGGCTCGCCTTCGAGCAAGGCGATGATCCGATCCAGCGCTGCGGACAAGCCTCCGAAGTAATCGCCTTCGCGAAAGCGAGGCACGATCACTTGCTGGATGATGCGATTGGCCATCACATCGGGTAGCGCCCCCTCGAGCCCATACCCGACTTCAATTCGTACGGCACGATCCTCTGTCGCAACAAGCAGCAGCACACCATCGTCCACGCCGCGGCGCCCGAGCTGCCAGGTCTCAGCCACTCGGATCGCGTACTGCTCAATCGTCTCGGGCTGAGTCGTCGGCACGAGCAAGATGGCGATTTGGCTGCCCCGACGACGCTCGAACTCCCGCAGGCGCAGATCCAATGCCGTGATCTGCTCTGCAGTGAGCGTTTGCGTCAAGTCGGTCACGGGCGCGCGCAACGGCGGCACCTCGACCTGCGCAAGCGCAGTGCCGAGCAGCAGCGTCAGCAAGACCCCGCCGAATCGAACGCACAGTCGCGTCACGGTCGATCTGCGCTCAACCCGCCGCATCCGGAGGCGGGCTCTGCACCGCGGGTGCTTCGGAGAAATCCACCGCGGGCGGACGGGAAATCTCGGCTTCGTTCTCGACCGTGAAGTTCTGTTTCTCCTCGAAGCCGAACAGCTTGGCCGTCAGATTCGTCGGAAACGAGCGCACGGTCACGTTGTAGTTCTGCACTGCGTCGATATAGCGCTTGCGTGCAACCGCAATGCGATTCTCCGTCCCTTCCAGCTGTGCGCGCAGATCTTGAAAGCCCGACATCGATTTCAGATCCGGATAGCGCTCGACGACCACCATCAAACGCGAAAGAGCCGAGCTGAGCTCGCCTTGCGCTGCCTGCCACTGCTTGAACGCTTGCGGATTCTCGATCAGCTCGGGAGTGGCCTGTATCGATGTCGCACGCGAGCGCGCCTCGATGACGCTCTCCAAGATCTCTTTCTCGGCTGTCACGGCTCCTTTCACGGTATTGACGAGGTTCGGCACCAGGTCGGCGCGACGCTGATACTGATTGAGCACTTCCGCCCAAGCGGATTTCACCTGTTCGTCTTGTTGCTGCAAGGTGTTGTATCCACAGCCACCGAAAAGAGCAGTGCACATCAAGAGTGCGA
This sequence comes from Gammaproteobacteria bacterium, assembly GCA_017577615.1. Taxonomy (GTDB): domain Bacteria; phylum Pseudomonadota; class Gammaproteobacteria; order Steroidobacterales; family Steroidobacteraceae; genus Steroidobacter. The sequence goes on from PKRE01000003.1 coordinate 165,519, forward strand.
AAAGACGCAATGCGTACATGGAGATGCCTTCAATAGATTAGTTGTCTATGCCCCTGGACCCGCTGTGCACGGATTGCGACAGCGCAATTATCCAGACAAGCTGTAAGTTCCGTCTTAGACGCTAGGCGGTAGGCCGTAGAGGGTAGGTACGGTGCGCAATGCCGCGCCCTACCCCACTCTCACACTGAAAGTCTCGAGTTCCATTCTGATCACGGCAAAGCGCCAAGCCTCTAGCTCGAGTTTCACCATATCCGCACCCGTTCCTGCGGCGGACGATACATTTTGTCGCCGGGTTTCGTCCCGAATGCCTCGTGGAACGCATCCAGGTTCATGACCACGGCATTCGTGCGGTACTCGCTCGGAGCGTGCGGATCCGTCATCAAGCGTTTGCGAAGCTCATCCTCACGGTACTTGCGCGCCCATGCTTGTGCCCAGCCGATGAAGAACCTCTGATCGCCCGTGAAGCCATCGATCACGGGTGCCTCCTTGCCGCCCAAGGACAGCCTGTACGCTCGATAGGCCATCGCAAGGCCCGCAAGGTCGGCGATGTTCTCGCCCATCGTGAGGTCAGGATTCACGGTAAGGCCCTCGATTGGGCTCAGTGCCGCGTACTGAGCACCGAGCTGCTGCGCACGCCGACGAAACTCTTGGTTGTCTTCCGCGGCCCACCAGTCGTTCAAGTTGCCGTCGCCGTCATAGCGCCGGCCCTGATCGTCGAAGCCGTGACTGATCTCATGGCCGATGACGCCGCCGATCGCGCCGTAGTTCACTGCATCATCTGCCGTCACATCGAAAAACGGCGGTTGCAGGATGGCCGCAGGAAACACGATCTCGTTGGCAGGCGGGTAGTAGTAGGCATTGACCGTCTGCGGCGTGAGCAGCCACTCGGTCTCATCAACCGGCCCGCCAAGCTTGGCGATGTCGCGGTCGAATGCAACTGCGGCAGCGCGCATTTCGTTACCGACCAGATCGTCGCGACGGACTTCCAGAGCCGACCAGTCGCGCCATTTCTCCGGATAGCCGATCTTGGTCGTGAACTTCGCGAGCTTGGCGTGCGCCCGCTTCTTCGTCTCCGGGGTCATCCACTCGAGCGCTTCGATGCCCTCGTAGTAGGCCCGCTTCAAGTTTTCCACCAGCGCATCCATCCGCTCCTTTGCCTCGGGGCTGAAGTGCCGCTCGACATAGATCTTGCCGACGAGCTCGCCGATCGCGTTTTCCACAGTGCTGACACCGCGCTTCCAGCGAGGTCGGAGCGTTGGCGTGCCCGAGACGGTGCGGCCGTGAAACTCGAAATGCAGATTCACGAACGGCGAGGACAAATCCGGCGCATACGCATTCAAGAGCCGGAACCGAAAATAGGCACGCCAGTCCTCGAGCGGCGTGCTATCGAGCTCGCGATCGAGCGCCTCGAAATAGCTGGGCTGATTGACGACCACCGCCTGCACCTTCTCGAGCGGCACGCGCGCACCGGAGAAGAACGCCTCCCAATCGAACGAGGGCATCAGCTTGCGCAGACCGGCCAGATCGTAGCGGTTGTAGGTGCGCTCGGCGTCGCGGTTGGCGACACGCGTCCAGTGTGCCTTCGCGAGCTTTGTTTCTAGCGCGAATATGGCATCTGCGGCCTGTTCCACGTTCGCGGTTCCCGCGAGCGCGAGCATGTCGCGGATGTACGTTCGATATTTCTCTCGCACCGCCTGCAGGCGTGCCTCGTCGGAGAGATAGTAGTCGCGATCGGGCATCCCGAGCCCGGACTGGTACAGATTCGCGATGTACTGGGTGGAGTTCTTGTCGTCGATGCCGACGAAGAAAATGAAGGGGTGCGCCAGGTATTGACGTTGCACCCGCCCGATGTGCTCCGCGAGCTCGCGGCGCGTCGCGATGCGATCGATTCGCTCGAGCTCGGACCGCAAGGGGGTGATTCCGGCTGCTTCGATCGCCGCCTCGTCCATGAAGCTCGCATAGAAATCCCCGACCTTCTGCAGATCGCTGCCCACCGGTGCGTTGGCGTCGGCAGCCTCCTCAAGGATGCGTCGCAGGTTCTCCTCGGCGGCGTCCTGCAGGATGCTGAAGGTGCCGTAGTTCGATCGGTCCGGCGGAATCTCTGTCACCGCCAGCCACCTGCCGTTCACAAAGCGGTAGAAGTCGTCCTGCGGGCGCACCGAAAAGTCCATGTTGTCGAGCAACACGCCCGATTTGAGAGGGGCCGCCCCGTGCGCCGCCGGCGTAGCGTCCGGTTGGGGGCTCATGGCACAGCCTGCAACGACGACAGCAGCGACGAGCGAATACAGTAACGAATGTGGCTTCATGACGAGCGTTCGACGACCTGGAGTTGGACCGAGCGGCAGTATCGGTGCCTTTGCGAAGAACACGCAATCGCGACGATTGCCGGCGCGAGGACGCGAGCGGCAGCGAGCAGTCCGACCGATCGCCGCCGCCGGAGTTCCGCAGCCATGCTAGAGCCGCAAGGGTGCCAAAGAAGAAAAAAGCCCCGAGCGGCGGCTCGGGGCGGAAGAGAAGCGGACTTCTGAAGGGTGACAAGCCCGCTAGGGGACGTGGCGTCGAATACGCCTCAGTGCAGTCTCGACCACTGCAGGACCTTGATATCCTTCGTGTCGCATTCGAAATTCTTAGCGAGTACCGAGGCCGCTTCCGTCAGGTCGCCGCGCGCAAGCTCGCGGTTGAGCTCCACGACACCACGAAACTCGCTGACGCCCTTCGGCGAGCGTTCCTGTACAAGGAAGTGCGTGTAGTACTTGATACTCATGGCTCCACAGACTAGTGGGTGACCAGTATTAGGTACCGTGAAAGCCTCCACAGTTTCTAGCTGATTCGACGAGTTCAGCACTTGTCTTAGTCACATTTCGAAGACGGGATCACGGCGAAAGTGCGATATAGACCACCGCAACCGAAAGGCTCGAAGTTCATTACGCCGGAAGGCGCGAAGAAGCTGAAGGATGAGCTCGACTACTTGTGGCGAGTCCTGCGTCCGCAAGTCTGCCAAGCCGTGCAGGAAGCTGCGGCACAGGGCGATCGCTCGGAGAACGCCGAGTACACCTATGGCAAGCGCCAGCTCAGAGAGATCGACCGTCGCGTGCGCTTCCTACGCCAGCGCCTCGACGGCATGGTCATCGTCGACAAGCCGCCCAGCGATCCGTCGCGGGTCTTCTTCGGCGCATGGGTGACGCTCGAGGACGAAGAAGGTGCACAAGTCGAGTACCGCATCGTCGGCCCCGACGAGTTCGATGTCGCGCGCGGCTACATCAGCATGGATTCGCCGCTGGGTCGTGCGCTCATGCGCAAGACCATCGATGACGAGGTCACGGTGGAGGTGCCGGGGGGCACGAAGAGGTATTTCGTCGTGGCAATCAGGTACGAGCAGGCGGAGGGAACAGGGAGTGGGGAATAAGGAATGGGGGACGGGAAGGTGCCGTCCTTTCATCAACGCCTCGACGCCGTTGAGGCAGTCTCCCCTGCCCTAGCGAAACGCGGGAGCCCGGTCCTGCGCTCGCGTGACGCGACAGGCGAGGGCCAGTAACCACGACAGCACATCGTGCTTGCCACCAGCACCAGGTCTGCGAGGAAGCGAACGGTGGGCAGCGGAAAGCGTCGCGCACGCGATCGTGCGCGACGCCTAGCCCAGTGTGAGGTGCGCTACTGCTCGCGCCAATGTGGAGGATAGGTCCGCTCGTAGCCTGGCAGCCCTTCGATCCGCTTGATCCAGGCCGCGATGGCCGGGAACCTCGCCTCGATTGGCAGCAGACGGCTGCGCAGTTCGTGAGCCTCTCGACGTTCGAGCGCGCGCAGCAGAATTTGGATGCCCGGAAACACGACGATGTCGGCCGCGGAGAAGTGCTCGCCGACGAGCCAGTCGGACGCCGCAAGTCGCCGCTCGATCGTGGCAGCTTCGCTCAGCACGTGCGACATGGCTCGCTCGATCTCTTCCATGCGCTCCTCAATGCCTTGGAACAGGATCACGTAGATCAGTTTCTGGATGTGCTCCTCCGCGTACCACTCGTACTCACTGATCACACGCGTGATCGTTCCGGCCTCTTCGGGCGTGCGGCCGAACAATGGCGGATCCGGGTACTTGCGATCGAGATAATGCAGGATCGCCAGCGACTCGTAGCAGACGTAGTCGCCGTCCTTGAGCACTGGCACGCGCCCGCGCGGATTCATGCTCAGCATCTGCGGCGACTTGTGCTCCTGCTTGGCGAATTGCACCTGATGCGAGACATAGGGCAGACGCTTGTACTCGAGCGCTAGCAACGCTCGCCACGAATACGGACTGCCGCTGCCCCACCAGAGTTCGAGTGACATCGCGTTCAATCCTTGGATGGCTCAGGGGCGTTGGAAGTGTAAAGTGTCGAGTGTAATGCCGGAATGCACCCAAACCCGCACTGAGCTGCACGATGTTCACGACGCTGATCTGCCCGCAGGAGTTGGCCGCGCATCTCACTGACCCCGAATGGCTCGTGGTCGACTGCCGATTCGATCTCGCCGAGCCGGAACGCGGCGAGCAAGCCTATCGCGAAAGCCACATTCCCGGCGCGGTCTACGCACATCTCGATCGCGATCTATCGGGACCGATTGGCCCGAACACCGGCCGCCATCCTCTGCCCGATCCCGAACGCTTCGCGCAGCGACTCGGCGAGTGGGGCGTCACCGAGCGCACCCAGGTTATAGCCTACGATGCCGATACCGGCGCCTTCGCTGCACGGCTCTGGTGGCTGCTGCGATGGGTCGGACACGAGGCAGTGGCCGTGCTGAACGGCGGCATGCGCGCATGGTGCGAAGCGGGGCTACCACGCACGCACGAGGTGCCGCGACGTCCCACGACGCGCTTTGTGGCGAGACCGAACCGCGAGGCCTGGCTGTCCAGCGAGGAATTGATCGACAAGCTTCGCGACGGCTGGCGATTGCTCGATGCACGCGCTCCGGAACGCTTCGAAGGACGGGTCGAGTCGATCGACCCCGTGGCAGGCCACGTGCCCGGCGCCGTCAATCATCCCCTGTCCTGGAACCTCGATGCCAATGGCCGCTTTTTGAGCGCTGCGGAGCTACGGGCGCGCTATGAGGTTTCCCAAGCCGGCGTCGACGACACGCGGACGATCGCGATGTGCGGTTCAGGCGTGACGGCGTGCCACCTCTTGCTCGCGATGGAGATCGCCGGCAAGCGGGGCGCGCGTTTGTACGCAGGCTCGTGGAGCGAGTGGATCCGAGATCCGCGCAGAAGGATTGCAACAGGGCCTCACGAATAGGCGCCATCGTGCATCGCGAACGCCGCAAGAGAGCGCGATCTTCGCCGTGGAGCATCGAAGATTCGCTCGATCTATATCAAGTCCCGAGATGGGGTCAGGGTTATTTCGGCATCAACGATGCCGGGCACTTGGTCGTACGTCCTTCCGGCGAGCCGGGTCGTGAAATCGATCTGTACGAAGTCGTGCGGGGGCTGCAGGCGCGCGATCTCACAACCCCCCTCGTCATACGCTTCTCGGACATTCTGCGCCATCGACTCGACCGCCTGCACGAGGCGTTTGCGCGTGCCATCGAGGAAAATGACTACGGGAACCGTTACTGCGCAGTTTTTCCGATCAAGGTCAATCAGCAGCGCCTGGTCGTCGAGGAGGTGTACCGCTACGGGAAGGAGTATGGCTTCGGTCTAGAAGCGGGCTCGAAGCCGGAGCTTCTCGCCGTGATGGCACTGACCGAAGAATCGCCGGAGCGCATCATCGTCTGCAACGGCTTCAAGGACGATAGCTATGTCGAAGCAGTCATTCTCGCCACCAAGCTTGGACGCACCATCGTTCCGGTCGTCGAGAACTTCGGCGAGCTCGAGCGAATCCTCCGCCATTCGCGCAAGTACCACGTTCGTCCACGTATCGGTGTTCGCATCAAGCTCGCCAGTGAAGGCGCCGGACGCTGGCGCGGCTCGGCAGGGGAGCGCTCGAAGTTCGGTTTGTTCGTCAGCGAGATACTCGACTTGGTCGAGACGCTGAGGCGGCATGACATGCTCGACTGCCTCGAGCTCGTGCACTGCCATCCTGGCAGTCAGCTGCACGACATCCGGCGTGTCAAGGACGCCATCAACGAGCTTGCGCACGTCTACGCCGAGCTCAAGCGCATGGGTGCCGGGCTGCGCTACATCGATGTCGGCGGCGGTCTCGGGGTCGACTACGACGGCAGCGGCACGAACTCCGAATCCTCCATGAACTACACCCTCAACGAATACGCGAGCGATATCGTTTACCGCATCGCGAGCGTATGCAACGCCCGTTCCCTCGAGCACCCTGTGATCGTGAGCGAGTCCGGTCGCGCGACCGCAGCACATCACAGCCTGCTGGTGTTCAACGCGCTCGGCGCCTCCGTGCTCGATCAGTTCCGCGTGGCAGGACGCAGCGCGGAGAATCACGGTGAGGAGGAGCTGCCGCAGCCCTTGCGGGACCTTTTCGAGGCCTATCGCACGGTGTCAACGCGCCGGCTCGTCGAGTGTTATCACGATGCGCTACAGGCGCGCGAGCAAGTCCTGCAGATGTTCAAGCTGGGCTTGCTGCCGCTCGAGCTCAGAGGTCTCGCAGAGCGGCTCTATTGGGCAACGTGCGCCAAGATCCGCGACTGTTGTCGCAAGCTCGAGGTCGTGCCCGAGGAGCTCGCAGATTTGGAGCTCATCCTCTCGGACACCTATTTCTGCAACTTCTCTGTGTTCCAATCGCTGCCCGACAGCTGGGCCATCGGACAGCTCTTTCCGATCATGCCCATTCATCGCCTGGACGAGCGGCCGACCCGCAATGCCGTGCTGGCGGACATCACCTGCGATTCCGACGGCAAGATTGATCGCTTCGTCAGCGAACGAGACGTCAAGCGCACTCTTGAGGTGCACGAGCTCAAGCCTGGCGAGCAGTACTACCTGGCAGCCTTCCTCGTCGGGGCGTACCAGGAAACGCTCGGCGACCTGCACAACCTCTTTGGCGATACCCACGTCGTGCACGTCCGCTTGCACGATCAAGGCGGGTGGTGGATCGAGGAAGTCCTCAAGGGCGACACTTCCGGCCGCGTTCTGACTTACATGCAGTACGACGTCGATCGACTCTATCCGCGGCTCTATCGCGACTGCGAACGCGCTGTGCGCGACGGTCGCCTGACGTTGGCGGAGAGCCAAGCCTTGCGTCGCTTCTACGAAAGCGAGCTCAATGGCTATACGTATCTGAGGGAATAGGCAATCAGGGAAGGGGAGAGCGTCGCAGCCGGACGCATTGCGGCCAAGAGCTCGTCGTGCGGGTTAATGCGTATTCACCCTTTCTCTGACAGCGTTCCACAGCCCCTTAGTCGGTTTCCGCATTGCAGTAGGCAAGTCAGGTCGTTGCAAGGTCAAGAGCCCTGACGTAGTATCGAGTCAGGTCTGCTGAGTGTAATCAACTAGACGAGCGACCCCATCGGAATCCAGTAATCGCACCACCCTCTCCGGGAGCCCTCCCCGTTCACCGGAACAGTTGATTGCACGTGACCACGCCGCAGTACGTCACCCGCCTCCTCGAAGTCCACACGGGCTCACAAGCGCGTGGCTATTCTGCAACTCCTGTCTGGCCTCAAGAGTGATGTATCGATGACGACGATCTACGTAGGGAACCTTCCGTTCAGCGCCACCGAAGCAGAGGTGCGTGGATTATTCGAAAAACATGGCTCGGTGCAGTCGGTGAAGTTGATCAACGATCGCGAGACTGGGCGTCCTCGCGGTTTCGGCTTCGTCGAGATGCCGCCTGCGGATGCACAAGTGGCCATTCAACACATGAACGGCTATCAGATGAACGGTCGTCCGCTGCGCGTGAACGAGGCACGCGAGCGCGAACCGCGTCCGCCGCGGCAAAACAACGGCGCACGCTGGTAACGCCACCGCTCATGGCACCGCTTGCCAGCGTCGGTCCCACGACGCTGGCGAGCCCCGCACGGGCCAGTCCGTAATGGCACGGAGCCAATGTAGCTGCCGGCGAAGGGCTGCACGCTAGCCGCTGCGGCGCGATTCTTCTATCGTTGCCCTCTCACGGAGAGGGTCCCTCTGAATGTGTCTGCGTGTTCTCTGCTGCTGTCTGATCGCCGTCATGGCAGGCTGCGCCGCCCAGCGTACAGGTCAGACCGGCACGGCTGCGGAGCTCGATCGCATTCTCGCCTCGCCGTATCGCTCGGAGCAAAGTCGCGCACGCGATCCCTACCGCCATCCCAAGGAGACGCTCCTGTTCTTCGGTGCGCGCCCTGACATGACCATCGTGGAGGTCTGGCCCGGCGCCGGCTGGTACACCGAGATCCTCGCACCCTTCGTACGCGACCGCGGTATCTTGTACGCTGCGCAGCTCGATCCGCAGGCAAGCGAGTATGCGCGCCGCAGCGTTGCCGAGTATCGTGCGAAGCTCGAGAGTCTTCCCGAGGTGTACGATCAGGTGATCGTGACGACACTCAGAGGGCGCGCAAAGGCGCCGATCGCGCCGGCAGGCTCGGCAGATCTCGTCGTAACGTTCCGCAACTTGCACAATTGGATGACCTTCGGTTGGGCGCGAGAAGCGCTCGAGGCGATGCACGCTGCGCTCAAGCCGGGCGGAGTGCTTGGCATTGTCGAGCACCGCGGTGATCCGCGCGTACCGCAAGACCCGAATGCCGTGTCGGGCTACGTGAATGAGGATTTCGCGATCGCGCTCATCGAAAGCGTCGGCTTCGAGCTGATCGGGCGATCGGAGATCAACGCCAATCCGAAGGACGAAAAGAGCTACGAGAAGGGAGTCTGGACGTTGCCGCCGACGTTCGCGGCCGGGGATGAAGACCGCGAACGCTACGTCGCCATTGGTGAGAGTGATCGCTTCACGCTCAAGTTTCGAAAAACCGCCAAATGAGACCATCATCTCGCGGCACGGCTCGCCGCGCGTTCCGTCTACTTTCATTCGCCGTGATTCTGCTTGCCGCGTCGTCGGCGACGCACGCTCAGACCAACGCAGCGCCGCAAACGGCAGAGCTCAAGCCCAAATCGCGCGTGCGTCTTCTTGGTCAAGAGATCCCACCCGGCACGCGCCAGCGACTGCATTGGACCAGCGGCGCTGCGATCGAAGGCTTTGCGACGCCGACGCCGGTGATCGTGCTCAACGGCAGAGGTCCAGGGCCGGTGCTGTGCCTCACGGCTGCCATCCATGGCGATGAGCTCAACGGCATCGAGGTCGTGCGCCGCGTGCTGGACGATGTCGATGTCGAAGAGCTGAACGGCGCGATCATCGGTGTCCCGATCGTCAACATCCACGGCTTCTACCGTGGCACGCGTTACCTGCCGGATCGTCGCGATCTCAATCGACACTTTCCGGGTAACCCCCGTGGCAGCGCAGCGACGCGCATTGCGCACTCCTTCTTCACCGAGATCGTCAGTCACTGCTCTGCGCTGATCGACCTGCACACGGGCTCTCTCAACCGCACGAACCTGCCGCAGGTGCGTGCAAACCTCAACATTCCCTCGGTCGCTCGCATGACTCAGGCATTCGGCGCGACCGTCGTGCTACACAGCATCGGCGACAGGAAGTCGCTGCGCCGTGCCGCCACAGAAGCAGGCATTCCGGCAGTGACGTTCGAGATGGGTGAGCCAATGCGCGTTCAACCCGAGCAGGTCGAGCACGGCGTGAAAGCAGTTCAGACGCTGATGTATGCGCTCGGCATGACACGACAGCGCCGCTACTGGGGCGACCCGGAGCCCGTGTACTATGCCTCCAAGTGGGTACGCGTCGATCAAGGTGGCATATTGTTCTCCGACGTCGCGCTGGGCGAATACGTGAGCGAAGGCGAGTTGCTGGGCGTCGTGATCGATCCGATCTCGAACAACCAATATCGCATCTATTCGCCGCTCAGCGGGCGCGTCCTCGGCATGGCGCTGAACCAAGTCGTGCTGCCTGGGTTTGCGGCATATCGAATCGGCACGCAAACGTCGCCATCTGGCGTCGTCAAGAATCGCGAGCAAGAGACATCGATCCCAGAAGACGATTACGAGGAGGAAGGGCTCGAGGACGGGCTCGAAGACGAGCCCGAATAGAGGCTGGCTGAACGTCAGCCTTCTTCGCCCATGACGCGCCCCTTAGTGCACCTAGGACCAGAGCATGCTGCTATCCCTCACCGAGATCTACTCAGGCCGCGTCGTGCGCCTCAACCTGGAGCGCGTACGACTTCCGAACGGCAACGTGGCCGAGCTCGAGATCATTCATCACCCTGGCGGTGCCGCGGTCGTAGCGCTCGACCGAGACGATCGCGTGTGCCTCCTGCGACAGTTCCGCCACGCTGCGAACGGCTACATCTGGGAGTTGCCCGCAGGCAAGATCGACAACCGCGAGCCGCCGTTGCAGACCGCGCAACGCGAGCTGCGGGAAGAGGCAGGTCGCACTGCGGCCGAGTGGCGCGATCTGGGTCGTTACCTGAGCTCGCCCGGAGTGTTCACCGAGGTGATACACCTCTTCATGGCCACGAACCTCAAGGCGACTGAGCTCGCGGTTGAAGCACATGAGGTCATCGAAGTGCACTGGAAGCCGTTTGTGGAAGCGCTCGACATGGCGCAGTCGGGCGAGATCGAGGATGGCAAGACACTCGTCGGTCTGTTTCGCGCAGCACACGCTCGCAAGTCGTATTCGTGACGAAAGCTCGAGCGGCCAGAAGCACTTTTCATTGACAATCACGAGCCGCACATCACGACTCGCGCAAGTGTCGAACCTTTTTACGGTCGCGACATGTGTTGCCGATTTCGTTGCATACGTCACAGTTTTCTTGCTTGCCACTGGGCATAGCGCCCACTTCAATAATCGCTCTCGCAACCTATTGCGCGTCTACCACGCGCGGTGCGGGAAGTGATCGAATTCTTGCCATCTGCTCCTTTCACATCGGAGCGCCCTTCTCGGCCGAATCCGATCAATGAGGGTGAGACGAATTGAACGAAGACGAACTACGCAAGCTGGGTTGGCGAGTGCGCCCGCGTCGCAGCGCGGCGGGCGACCATCGACCGGGGCGCATCACGTTCGACGAACGCGGCAACGCCATCTACACATGGAACGACGAGCTCCTGGATGAGGACAGCGCCGAAGGCGAATGCGCGCGTCGGCATGCGCTGGCTCATCCAGGCTTGGCCATAGTGGAAGATGATCCAGATCCGAACGGTCCAATACGCCACAACCCCAACGGACTGCGTTTCGGCTACAACCCGTACGAGAGCGGCTTGCTCGTCAAGAAAGAACGGCGACCGAAGCGCGACTTGCGTGCGCTATCGAAATGGATCGAGATGAAGCGTCGTCTGAGTCAGCAACCACCGGATGAGGACTAGACGCGGGAGTCGCGGCTGGGCGCGCGCTAAGCGCGCCAGTTCCGGCCCCGGCCCCACCCCCTCATCACACCGCCAGCCGCCGCACCTTCTCCTGATGACTGTAGCGAAAGAAGCGACGCAGCTCTGCCAGCCATAGCTCGGCACGGGAACGGCGTGGGCGCATAAATCGCTCTTCGAGGAAGCGGCAGTACCGCGCCGCATAGCGATTCGCCTCCTCATAGCGCTGCCGCGACGCCTCATCGAGCGCTGGCAGGTAACGCACCGCGTGAAACAGCCTGGTGTGCAATCCCTCAGGGTAGCGGCCGTTGCGTTGTCGCGTGAACAACGCGACCGCGCTCGCATATTTGTCGACCTCGGCCTGCAATTCGAGCTCGAGCAGCGATACGTCGCGCCGCCGTGCCAGGCTCCACATCAAGTAATGGAAGTGGCTTACTCCCTCGAGCGCCGTGCAGTAATCGTGGAGATTGTCGTCCTCGAGTCGTTGCAGCGGATCGGAGCGATTGAGCCGTTCCAGCACGGCCTCGTCGATGTACACACCGACACGGAGACCGTCTTCTTCCTGCACCAAGAACACCTGCTCGTCGACCCCGCAGTGTGCCTGCTCTCCGACAAGCCGCTCGAGCTCATCGCGGTTGGTGACGAGAAAATCCTCGACTCGATGCTCGACGGGTGCGTCGTAGAGCTGCGCAAGGAGGGCCTGCATGCGTTGCAGGACCATCGTGTTCATTGCTCCGTACGCGTTCCCGTGGTCACTGGCTCCACTCCGAGCCGGCGCAGGATGTTGTAAGCGCGCGAACTGCCCGTCTTCAGCCAGATCTCGTAGAGCCGCAAGATGTCGCGGTCGCTGTGCTGATAGGCCATCTCTGCGACATCGTTGAGGACATCGACCAGTCGCTGAAACTTCTGTGCCAGCTCCGTGAAGATGGCAACGAACACTTGCCCGCGCAGCGTGCCGCGCAAGCTCTCGGCGAGAGTTCCGTAGGCGCGCCCGCCCATCGCAATGTGGTAATCCACGTCGATCAGCTTGCGTGCAAAGCTCTGAGCGAAGAAGCCAGCAACGAACAACGACACGTCCCCGAGCCGCCGCAGCGCCTCCTCACGCTGTGTCTGAGTTGGCGCCTCCACTGCATCGGCAAGCATCTGCACGAGCGGCCTGATGCGAATGCCTTCCGGCGTACGCTCATAGAGCTCTTCCGAGCGCGCGAACATGGTCAGAAGGTTGACGACGTAGTGCTCGGTGTGATCATCCACCGAGACCCGCTGCTGCTTGAGCGCTGTCTGCACAGAATCGTGGAAGAACTCGCGTAGATTGGTGACCGCGAGCAGGCGTCTAGGTCCTAGCGCAACCTCCATCCGTCGACACCTCGTTCAGTGCAACTCGCATCGTCCGTAACCGTTTTGCTTTCTGATCAGTCTCGTTTTTCCTTCCAAAGTTCAATTCGCATCGAACAACCGAGTTCCTGTCCTTGAGCCTGCAACGAATACAAGCACAACGCAACCATCGCCATGTGATGTCGCTCGCAGATACGCTTTAGCAGCAGCGCGAGCACAGTGCTAGCGGGGTAGGGGCTGGAGACTGGAGGCGGAGACGAGAGGGGGCTGCGGCCTGGAGGCTGTAGCTGCGTGCTTCGCGCGCACCCAAGACCCCAAGCCCCGAGCCCATCAGGCACGACGTCAGGACTTGTTTCAGGAGCATCGAAAACAGGGACGTTTTCGTTGCAGGCTACAGGGGCGCATGCACAGCCGGTCCTGAAACCAGTCCTGACGGCGGACCTGCTACTAACAGGCTGGAGGCGGGAGGCTGCAGGCCGCGGGTACGGCACGCATGCGCGCGCGGTACCCCAGCCTCCAGCGCGATTGCAAGCCGCGCTACCAGCGACCTCCACCGCCACGAGGACCGCGGCCTCCGCCCTGTCGTGCTTGAGCCTCGTTCACTCGGAGCAGTCGCCCGCCCATCTCTTTGCCATTCAAGGACTGAATGGCACGCTGCGCGTCAGCGCGCGGCATTTCCACGAAACCAAAACCACGTGGGCGTCCCGTTTCACGGTCGCTGATCAACGCGACCGACTCGACCGTGCCATGTTGCTCGAACAACTCGCGAACCTGTCCCTCGTCTGCCGAGAACGGGAGGTTGCCTACATAGATCTTCGTCATGACGATTCAATCTCACTACTGAAAAAGCCTCGAGTGCGAACGCGCATGCGCATTGGCCACAGCGAGGCCTGATTACGATCGGGCTCTACCTCACCGATGCAGCGACGGAGCGGCAACGTCGCGGTAGTACCCAGGCCTAACGTTCGCGGTCTCGTCGGATTTTTCAGAAGTTGGCCGGTCAAGAATTGGCCGAAGACACGAGGCAACTTGGCTGGCCAAGCGAAAAAGCGGGCAAAGGCACAACGAACGAAGCGCAATGTACGCCAATCCGATGAGCTAAAGCAATCGGGCTGGGGCCAGCGCCCCAAGTCCCGCGCCCGGAGCCACAAGCCATGTCAGCCTGTAGGCGGTTGGTATGGCGCGCGATTTGGCGCCCCTTCCTCCAGCCTTCGCCTTGCACCCTGCATCCGGCGGCCCTACCTCCCACGAAATCCTACGCAAAGCCTGTAGACTAGCGTCCGTAACGAGCGCACCTGGCGCATTCCCACTTGAGCCCTAAGCTTTGCGCCTCAGCCAAATGCTTCGTCAGCCCATCCGCGCGATCTGTTTCGACCTCGACAATACTTTCTGGGACATCTGGCCGGTCATCCGAAAAGCGGAACAGGCCATGTACGACTTCCTCGCGCAACGTTACCCGAGGGTTGTCGCCAAGCTCACGATTGAGGCGATGCGCCAAGCACGTGAAGACGTCGAGGCACGCTTTCCGCACATGAAGCATGATTTCACGTTCTTGCGTAAGCAGGTGCTACGCGAGCACGCTGCGGAGTGTGGTTATGCGGAATGCATGGTCGAGGAAGCGTTCGAGGTGTTCATTCGCGCCCGCAACAAAGTCGAGCTATACGACGATGTGGTGCCGGGGCTTGAAGCACTGAGGAGTCGATATCGGCTCTTCACCGCGAGCAACGGTAACGCCGATCTAGAGCGAATCGGCCTCAAGCACTTCTTCGAGCGCACCATTGCCGCACGGGAGGTGGGCGTGCCCAAACCCGATCGGCGGATCTTCGAGAAGGTCGTGGAGGGTACCGATCTGGCGATGAGCGAGGTGATTTACGTCGGCGATGATCCTGAGCTCGACGTTGCAGGCGCGCGCGCGGCGGGCATGCAACCGGTTTGGATCGATCGCGCAGGAACCCCCTGGCCGACGCACCTCGAGCCGCCACCAGTGGTCGTACGTTCACTCACTGAGCTTCTGCAGCATCTGTAGGCTAGAGGCTGGAGACTGGAGACGGGAGGCAGGAGCTAGCGCGCATACGCGCGCTGATAGCCCAGCGCCCAGAGCCGAACAGCCCGATCAAAGTGCGCGGCGGAGCCTATTGCCAACAGGCGGTGGCATTTCGGCGTCGCAGCTCCAGCCCCCAGCCTCCCGCCTCCTTTCTTACACGCACGCAAGCCCTCGCGCGAGGTCTTCCTTCAGATCCTCGACGTGCTCGAGCCCCACGGAGATTCGCAGCAGACCTTCCGTGATGCCGGCGCGCTCGCGCTCTTCGGGAGAAATGCGCGAATGCGTCGTTGTCGCGGGATGAGTGATCGTCGTCTTCACATCTCCCAGATTCGCGGTGATCGACATCAGGCGAGTCGCGTCGATGAAAGCCCACGCTGCATCACGACCACCTTCTACCTCGAACGAGACGATGCTGCCGAACGCCGACTGTTGACTCTTGGCGAGCTCGTGCTGCGGGTGAGAAGGCAACCCCGCGTAGTACACCCGGCGCACTTTCGGCTGCTGCTCGAGCCAACGCGCCAGCTCGAGCGCTGCCGCCGACTGTGCACGCATCCTGAGCTCGAGAGTTTCCAAGCCTTTAAGGAACACCCAAGCATTGAACGGGCTCATGCTCGGCCCTGCCGTGCGCAAGAATCCGAAGATCTCTTTGCCGACGCGTTCTGCATCGCCGAGCACGGCCCCGCCGACACAGCGACCCTGCCCGTCGAGGAATTTCGTGGCCGAATGGATCACCAAGTCCGCACCGAGCTCGAGCGGCCTTTGCAACGCAGGCGTACAGAAGCAGTTGTCGACTGCGAGGAGGACATCGTGCTCGTGCGCGAGCTGCGCCAGCGTGCGAATGTCGCCGATGGTGGACAATGGATTGGACGGGGTCTCCAAGTAGAAGAGCCGCGTGTTCGGCTTGATAGCGAGCCGCCACGCATCCGGATCATCGAGCGGCACGTACGTCACCGCGATGCCGAATTTGACCAGGTAACGATTGATGAGTGCGATCGTCGAGCCGAACACGCTCTCTGAGCACACGATATGGTCGCCTGCCTTCAAGAGCGCCATGCACGTCGCCAGTATCGCCGCCATGCCGGACGAGGTCGCCACACAGCACGCCGCGCCTTCCATCGCCGCCAGGCGCTCCTCGAAGCAGCGTACCGTCGGGTTCGTGAAGCGCGAATAGATATTGCCTTTTTCCGTCTCCGCGAAACGTGCCGCCGCCTCGGCGGCACTACGAAACACGAAGCTCGAGGTGGTGAAAATCGGCTCAGCGTGCTCGCCCTCTGCAGTGCGAACTTGACCGGCACGGACACCCAGCGTGGATAGATGCGTCATAAGAGTGACATGAGGTCGATAATGAGCGGGAAGTGCTTGCTCGAGACACGTAGTGTAAGGAAAAAGACGATCCGCTGCTGAACACCGTGCTCGCGAGCGCGCCGGGCATCGTCATACGCATAGTTGCTGACGGCGCAGCAGCAACGGTGCGGCAAAGCTCGTATAGAATCGGGCGCTCTGATCAACTTGGGAACCGCGCATGCGCTGGTCATCTGTCGTCGACACGGACCGTTCGCTGCACGTCGCGGTCGAGCGCGCAGCAGAGAGCATCTTTCTCGGCCTCGGGCGCAAGGAGCCCGACTTGCTGATCGCGTTCGTGAGCGCCGAGCACGCGCCACGCTTCGAGGCTCTCCCCGAGCTCGTGCGCCGCGAGTTCGAAAGCACGCTGTTGTTCGGCTGCTGCGCAAGCGGCGTGATCGGAGGCGGCCGCGAGATAGAGGATCGAGCAGCGCTTTCCCTGACAGGGGCTCTGCTCCCGGGCGTCAAGCTGAAGGGCGCACACTTCGACGCCTCGCAAATTCCGCCAATCTATGCCGAGCAGCGGGTCTGGGAGGACACTTTGCGGCTCACGCCAAGCCAGCAGCCCGCCTTCTTGGTTCTCGCGGATCCGTTCAGCTTCGAGACCGAGACGTTCCTGCGCGGGCTCGACCGCGCGTATCCACTCGCACCGAAGGTCGGTGGACTTGCAAGCGGTGCCAGACAGCCGGGGGGCGCGGCTCTGTTCGTCGGCGAACAGGTGTATCGCTCCGGTTGTGCGGTTCTCGCCCTGACCGGAAATATTGAGCTCGACACGATCGTGGCGCAGGGTTGCCGACCGATCGGCGATCCGATGTTCGTGACCGGCTCGCACGATAATTTGATCCGCGAGCTGGACGGTCAATCGCCGCGTAATGTGCTCACCGAGCTATTTGAGCGTCTCCCGCCGAATGATCGCGAGCTATTCACTCATTCCTTGTTCATCGGCCTGGCAGTACGCAGCGACGCGAGCCAATACGTGCCCGGCGATTTCTTGATCCGCAGCATTCTCGGCATGGACCCACAGAGCGGCGCGCTCTGGATCAACGAACGCGTGCCATGCAACAGCGTGGTGCAATTTCACTTGCGCGATGCCGTCACGTCGGCATTGGACCTCGACCGCATGCTGACCACTTATCGCGCCTCACACCCTGTGCCGAGCAACTCCGGAGCGCTGTTGTTCTCCTGCGCCGGCCGCGGCTTTGGGCTATACGGGCAAGTCGATCATGACAGCAACGCATTCAGACGACTGGTGAGCGACATTCCCATCGGGGGCTTCTTCTGCGCCGGCGAAATCGGCCCGGTGCAGAGCAACACCTATCTACACGGCTATACGAGCGCATTCGCTGTCTTTAGAGAGAAACGGTAGTAGACTGGGGCTGAGGATGCTGGGCACTGGGCGCTGGGCTTTCGCTATCAGCGCACGTCTGCGTTAGCTTCAGCCCCCTGCCCCGAGTCTCCCGCACATTGGACCCGCCGCAAATACGTTTCCGTAGGTCTACAAAGAAGACGTGCCAGTTTTCGATGAAAACAAATCCTGATGTCGTACCCGTTGGGCTCGAGGCATGAGGCAGCGCCTGTTGGACTTTGGCTATCAGCGCGCGTGTGCGCGTTAGCTCCAGTCTCCAGCCAGAGCCCAGCGTCCAGAGCCCAGCAGCCCTACCCCATGCGTTATCGCCGGCTCAACATATACTTCCCACTTCAAGCCGTCAGATCGTCTTGGAGTTGGCGTCCGATGTTCGTGCGTGTCGTCTTTCCCGCCTTGTATGCGATCCTGCTCGTGTGCCTCCCGGCGCAAGCGCAACAACGCGAGCCATTCTCAGTCGAGCACCTCGTGCGCCTGCAACGGGTGACCGGGCCAGCATTGTCGCCGGACGGCCGAACAGTTGTCTTCACGGTGCGCGATACCGACATGGAAGCGAACCGTGGTCTTCAGGATTTGTGGATCGTCAGCCTGGAGGACAAGAATTCTCCTCCACGTCGTCTCACCACACATCCCGAGCAGGATCACTCGCCGCAGTGGTCCCAGGATGGCAAGTACATCTACTTCCTGTCCACGCGCAGCGGCTCGTCGCAAGTTTGGCGCATCCCGAGCAGTGGTGGCGAAGCACAACAAGTGACGGATCTACCGCTCGACGTCGGCTCCTTCCGGCTCGCACCGAACGGCACGCGCATCGCTCTGACGATCGATGTCTATCCGGACTGCGAGACCCTGCGGTGCTCGAGCGAGCGTCTCGAAATGAAGGCGACATCGCCGCAGACGGGCATGACATTCGATCGTCTGTTCGTGCGACATTGGGATACCTGGAAAGACGGGCGCGTATCGCAGCTCTTCGTCGCCGACATCGAGAACGGGCGTGCGGGCGAGCCAGTCTCGGTGAGCGCCTCTCTGGACGCGGATGTGCCTTCCAAGCCGTTCGGCGATTCGAGCGAGTACGCCTTCTCCCCAGACAGCACCAAGCTGGCTTTCACCGCACGTATCAAGGGCGCCTCCGAGCCCTGGTCCACGAACTTCGACATCTATGAGGTCAACATCGACGGCAGCGACCTCAGGAACTTGACTCAGGACAATCCTGCCTGGGACATGCAGCCGGTGTACTCGCCGGATGGGCAGTACCTGGCATGGCGCGCCACGAAACGACCGGGCTTCGAATCGGATCGCTTTCACATCGTGCTCCTCGATCGCACGACCGGCGAGCGCCGTGCGCTCACCGACGATTGGGATCGCTCGGTGAGCACCATCCAGTTCTCCAAAGACGGGCGCAGCTTGTACACCACCGCGGATCACTTCGGCCAACATCCGTTGTGGTCGATCGATATCAAGAGCGGCAAGCCGACCATGCTGACCGGGCCCGGACGTGTGGAGTCGTTCAGCGTGGGAGACAAGGAGATCGTCTACACGCTCGCCTCGTTGAAATCGCCAGCTGAGCTTTACGCGGTGTCGCCGCGCACTGGCCAGATACGCGAGCTGCCGAAACTCAACGCAGAACGGCTCGCGAAGCTCGCTCTGGGTGAGCCCGAGCAGTTCACCTTCGTCGGCGCGAACGGCGAGACAGTCTATGGCTACGTCATGCGGCCAGCGAATTTCGACCCGAATCGGCGCTATCCCGTCGCGTTCATCGTGCACGGCGGACCGCAAGTGTCGTTCGGCAACGCCTGGAGCTATCGCTGGAATCCACAAACGTATGCCGGCGCAGGTTACGCCTCCGTCTTCATCGACTTCCACGGCTCACCGGGCTACGGCCAAGCGTTCACGGATTCGATCAGCGGCGATTGGGGCGGCAAGCCGCTCGAAGACCTGCAGACAGGACTTGCCGTGGCGCTCGAGAAGTTCCCATGGCTCGACGGCCAGCGCATCTGCGCGCTCGGCGCTTCATTCGGCGGTTACATGATCAACTGGATTGCGGGCAACTGGCCGGAGCCGTTCAAGTGCCTTGTGAACCATGCAGGCATTTTCGACAGTCGCTTCATGGGCTATACCACCGAAGAGCTGTGGTTCACCGAATGGGAACATGGCGGTACGCCGTTTGAGGTCCCGGAGAACTACGAGAAGTACAACCCTGCAAACCACGTGAGCAAATGGCGCGTGCCAATGCTCGTGATTCACGGTTTGCGCGACTATCGCGTACCGTACTCTCAGGGCATTGCGACGTTCACGGCGCTGCAACGGCGCGGCATACCGAGTCGACTCGTCATCTTCCCGGACGAGAACCATTGGGTGCTCAAGCCTGCTAACAGCATCCAGTGGCATCGTGAGGTCGAGGCGTGGCTGGATAGGTGGACAGGGCAAGGAGACGAGTAGGCTGGGCGCTGGCTGGAGGCTGGAGACTGGAGCTAGCGCGCTGGAACGTCTTTCTCCAGAACTCAGTGCCAGCAGCCCGTGGCCCGAACTCCACGCCCTGCAGGCGCCTTCAGGACTTGTTGCACGCAAAGGGCTGCCGTTACGAATACGGGCTCGCAGCACCAGTACGGTTTTGCAGTAGATGATCCCTCCCCCGCGAAGCGGGGGAGGCGTTGGGAGGGGGCCTGCGATATATAGCGGGCCGTTGGGCGCTGGGCTCTGGGCGCTGGCTACAAGCGCGCGTATGCGCGCTACCCCCAGCCCCCGCCTCCGATCCACTTACGCTTCCACCCTCGTCCACGGCGCCTGATACGACAGCCCGAGGCGCATGATCTGTTCGAGCAAGGCACGATACTCGATGCCGGCTGCGCGCGCGGACTCCGTGAAATCCTCCACCCGCGCGATATTCGGATTGGCATTGGCTTCGAGCACGAACACGCTGCCATCCGGGCGCATGCGAAAATCCATGCGTGCATAACCGCTCAAGTAGAGCGCGCGATAGATGCGCTTCGAAAGCTTGGCGAGATAGCTCTCCATGCCCTCCGGCAGATCCTCCGCCGGCCCGGTCATGATCCCATGCTTTTCCTGGTAGCGTCGATCCCATTTGACCTTGCGCGTGGCGATGCCGGCCATGACCTCCGGAAGCGTACCAAAGTCGATCTCCCACACAGGAAAGGTCTGCAAGCGTTCGTTGCCGAGGACGCCTACATACAGCTCGCGACCCTCTATGTATTCCTCGACGAGCGCATCCGACTGCGTTTGCTCGTGAATGAACTCAATGCGTTCCTTCAGCCGCGCCACATCCGCGACGATTGATGCCTGCGATATACAGAGAGACGCATCTTCCGTGGCGGACTTCACGAACAACGGAAACTTGAGCTTGCGCGGTAGACAGAAGCGCCGCCCGCGGCGAAACACCGCGAACCTCGGCGTGGCGATACGATGATAGGAGAGAATCTGTTTCGAGAGCGCCTTGTCCCGCGAGATCATCATGCCGCGGGGATTACAGCCAGTGTACGGCTGTCGCATGAGCTCGAGGAACGCAACGACGTGCTGATCGTACGTGACGATACTCTGGAACTCCTCGAGGAGATTGAACGCGATGTCGGGCTTCCATTCCATGATCGCGGCACGCAAGTCGGACAAATTGTCCCGCAAGCCAAGCGCGCGCACCGTGTGCCCCGCCCTCTGGAGCGTTGTGATGACATCGTACTCGGTTCTGAACTCGTCTATTTCTTTTTCTGTATAGCCTTTCAGGCTACGCGGCGGCACGAGGCTCTCGTGCATCAGAACGAGAACGCGCAACGGTTTCATGTCGTCATGGACGTCATAACATGTAGTGTTCCTGGTCCCGACGCAGCATATCTACCATGATTCGTTCCAAAATACCGAACGCCGCACGTTTTGCCTCGCGCTTCGGGCCTTCCACCACCAAGTCGAGCTCGCGGCAGCGCTCGATGACCGTGCGTAGCACGTGATGCACTAGATATGGATGCAAACGTGATCGACGCATCAACATTCGCGCCAGCTGCGGGCGATACTGGCGCACGAAAGTGCTTGCCCGCATGCAACGCACGCCGGCGCACCGCGTGCCGAACGTGCGCTTCAGCCAGGCATCGTATGCGCTTGGTGTGTCGAAACGGTAGCGATGGCGCTTCCTGCGGTAGTGCTCTTTCAGTGTGCAGGTATTCTCGGAGATCGGCTCGACGATCTCTCGATTGTTGACGAGTGGGCGCTTACCGCGGATCTCGCTCATGAGCCGATCGACGTACTCGAGCTTCGCGAGCGCAGGCCACCCCTGATACTCACGCCGCCATTTCGCCTTCGGCTGCATCCACACGGCGAACGTTTCCGCGAAATCCTCTGTCGGATGGCTCTGGGCATACCAATGCCCGAGATGCAGCACATAGTCACGGCTTGCCGGGCGCACGCGATAGACATTCGGGTACGGAAGCGAAGCCTTGCCGAACGTCTCCCGCCAGTCCTTACGCCTACGCAGTCTGTACGCATTGTCGAGCGCATGCCCGACTTCGTGGCGCAGGATACGCGTCATCCAGTTCGCGTTGCCGCCTTCGACCTCGCCCATCATGCGCCGCTCCAGCCGCATCAGGCGCGGATGAGCGAGATAGAACGGAATGGCGATGCCCGGTACGCCGTCGGGCGAGAACCACTCGATCGACAGCCACACGTGCGGCCGCAAAACGAGGCCGCGGCGTTGCAGACCTCGCAACACGTTGTCCCATGCGCGCTGCAAAGTCGGATTGCTCAGCGACAGCTTGAGATCGCAGAAGCGCATTTCGAGCAGCGCTTCGTCAGGCAATCGCACCCATGCGGGCTCGCGCTTGTTCTTGTTGGCCGAGGAGCTGCGACGCCGAGAAGTTGCCATGACATCAGTACGCCAGCTTACGCGCAAGCGCACGCAATGTGATCTCTCCGTCCAATTTCGCGCGCCACTCGCTCGGGATCGCATCGATGCCGAAACAAGCCCCTGCAAGCGCTCCAACCAGCGAGCCGGCGCTCGGTGTCGCGCGCGTGCGCGCAAGACACCCTAGAACGGCCTGCTCGAACGTGTCCGCTTCGCGCATGGCCTCCATCGCCAGCTGTGTTGCGGCGAGCGCGTCTGTCGCATACTCCGTATACGTGACCGAGCGTGCGATCAACGCCTGAACTTGTGGTTTCAGCGCGCGCTTGCGCGCGTGCGCCGTCGCGGGCCCACCGTAGTTCACGAGCACGCGCTGCGGCACGGCGTTGAACGCATCTATCCACGTGCCACACCAAAGCTGGCACAAGTCAAGAATCACCGGAGATTGCAGCGTCGTGCGCGATACTTCGCGAGCCAGCTCGAGCGCCGTGGACGCATCGCCGTGGTAGTAGCCCGCGACCGCTAACGTTCTCGGCAGCGTATGCGGATCCAGATTCTTCGGATCGTGCGAGCCCGCATGTGCCTTCCTCGACCATTGCCACACGGCAAGAGCACGCTTGAGCTCCGGAGGCACCAAGGAGGGATGCGAACGGCTCCAGGCAAGATAGCGCTCGAGCTGGTCCGCCGGATCATGGCGACCGATGGCGAGGAGGCTCTCTGCGACCGCGCACGTCATGGCGGTATCCGCTCCCGGCACGAGCGTGCGAGCCTCGCGCGCACACGTCGCGATCGCCTCTGGACTCTGCGATGGCGCGCTCGTCGCAGCGATACGGCCGAGCGCTTCCCCGATTGCGGCCCCGACGAATGCACCCTCCACGCGAGCCGCCAGCGCCGGGGCGTCGTTGCCCGACAGAGCCCGATCCCGCCAACCCTTCACGAACTCGATCTGCTCGTCCGTCTCCGGGACTGAAGGCCAACTTCGAGAGCGCGCACATTGACGCCACAAACGTTGCAACTGCGCCAGCGCTTGCTCGTTGTCCAGGCCGCTACGGATCAAATGACACGCGACGGTCGTCCCCGTCCGTCCGATGCCCGCACGACAATGAACGTACACATTGCGCCCAGCGCTCAGCTCCGCATCCAGGTAATCCAGGATTTCTGTCATGCGGCCCGGCGATTCGGGAACACTGTGGTCGGTTATGGGCAGCCGCCGATAGTACAAGGGCGAGGCTGCGGCGATCTCGTGCAGCAGGGGCTCGTAGCTCGGTAACTCGTGCTGTTCCGTGAGGTCGAGAAAGCTCGTGATACCTGCCTCGAGCAAGCACTCCAGACGTGCGAGTGTGTCCGCGCGCGTCACTCCGCTCGGATGCTCCCCCGCGAGCAGCCGGCCGGGGATAACCCAATAGCTGTTGGCGATCGGCGTCGCTCTGCTGAAGACCTCCTCGTCCATCCCGGCAATCATAAGGCATACAGCGCGCCACTCGCCGCGCTGCACAGCAAACAACGCAGCACAGCAGTTTACTCGGCATGCGCCGAACCGGTAGGCTCGGCATCCGCCCCATTACACGAACAATGATCGAGTCTCATGTCCCTGACGAAACGGCTCTTCGCGGTCCGCTCCGTGGATTCGCTGGTGCGCGACCTCGACAGTGCCCCGCCTCTGAAGCGCGTGCTCACAGCACGGTCGCTGACGGCGATCGGCCTGGGCTCGACGATTGGCACCGGCATTTTCATCCTGACCGGCACCGTGGCGGCCAACCACGCCGGCCCCGCGCTGACCCTCGCTTTGTTGATCGCTGCGCTCGGCTCCGGCCTCGCAGCGATTTGCTACGCGGAGCTCGCGGCGATGATCCCCGTTTCGGGCAGCGCGTATACCTACTCGTACGCAACGCTCGGGGAAGCGGTCGCCTGGATCATCGGCTGGAACCTGACACTCGAATATCTAATGTCGGCCTCGGCGGTCGCGGTCGGATGGTCTGCCTATGTCGTGAACCTGCTCGGTGACTGGGGCATCCAGATTCCTGATGCGCTCGCCAACGCACCCCTCATGAAAGGAGAGGGTTGGCGATTTGCGCGCACCGGCGCCATCGTCAACGTGCCAGCCATGTTGATCGTGCTCGCCCTCGGCTGGGTGTGTTACGTAGGCGTGCGCGAGTCGTCGACGGTCAACACGATCATGGTGTTCATCAAGGTCGGCGTGATCGTGGTGTTCATCCTCGCCGGCCTCGCACATGTCGACACATCGAACTGGACTCCCTACATCCCACCGAACACCGGCACCTTCGGCGAGTTCGGCTGGAGCGGTGTGATGCAGGGCGCGGCAATCATTTTCTTTTCGTATATCGGCTTCGATGCGGCGGCGACGACTGCGCGCGAGACGCGCGATCCGCAGCGCGACCTGCCCATTGGCATATTGAGCGCATTGCTGATCTCTGCTCTGCTGTACGTCGCCATGGCTGCGGTCATGACCGGCATGGTGCCCTATCAACAGCTCAATGTCGCGGATCCAGTCGCGGTCGCCTTGGATGCGCACCCCGAGCTCAAATGGCTCGGCGGCTTCGTGAAGCTCGGTGCGATCATCGGCATGACCTCCGTGGTGCTGATGTCGTTGCTGGGTCAGCCGCGAATCCTGCTCGCGATGGCGGACGACGGCTTGTTGCCGCCGCGCGTCAAACACATTCACCCAAAATACCGCACACCAAGCGTGGCGACGGCATGGACGGTCGTGCTCGCCGCACTCATCGCCGGTGTGTTTCCTCTGGACATCCTCGGGGAGCTCATCTCCGTGGGGATCCTGCTTGCCTTCACCGTGGTATGCGTGGGCGTGCTCGTGCTGCGTTATAAGCGGCCCGATATCGAACGCCCGTTCCGAGCTCCGTTCGCGCCTCTCACCTGCACGCTCGGTGCCGCCATTTCGCTAGCACTGATCGTGTCCTTGTGGAACGAAACGTGGCTGCGCCTGGTGGTGTGGACCATCCTGGGCTACTCCATTTACGCCGCTTACGGCTATCGACACAGCCGCCTGCGGCACGAGCGACCGTCGGCGAACGGCGGACGGTAATACCCGCCTGAAGCTACCCATTGGAACTCGTTCCTAAAGCCTACCTCCTACGGTCTACAGCCTGATCGTTGAATCCACGACACGAGTCTGTTGCCGCGGCCGGCGATTGAATTCGCCTCATTGAGGTCTATTTTGCTCAATCGTCAACAATGCCGGTCCCGGCAAGGAGCTGTTGTGATAACCGAGCTCGACACCCATGGCTTCGACGCCGCCATCAAACAGAGCGAGCGACCCGTCCTCGTGGACTTCTGGGCGCCCTGGTGCGGCCCATGTCGCCTGCAATTACCCATTCTCGAAAGGCTCGCATCCGACGCAGGAGACGCGTATCGTGTGTATAAAGTGAACGTCGACGACCATAGCCAGCTCGCCGCGCGCTTCGGGATCACATCCATTCCGACCCTGCTGTTGTTCCGCGAAGGCAAGCTGGTGCGTCGCTTCACTGGACTGCAGCAAGAAGGCGTCTTGCGTCAGGCATTGCAAGAGGCTGCTAAGACAGGGGCTCCAGATGCACGAACGCAGGCTTAGACGAACTCCGGTACCGCAGCGATCGCGCAGTGGATACGACTTGACCCCGCTCGATGAGGCCGAGCGGGCACGGCTCGCTGCCGACCTCACGCCCGAGGAACGACACGTCATCCTGCATCAAGGGACCGAGCGACCATTCTGCGGTGCCCTGCTGCACAACAAGCAACCAGGCGTGTACGTGTGCCGTCTTTGTGGCCTGCCGCTCTTCAAGGCTGAAGCAAAGTTCGAGTCAGGAACAGGGTGGCCGAGCTTTTACGAACCTTTCGACCCCGATCACATCGCCGAGCTGCTGGATGAAAGTCACGGCATGATCCGCGTCGAGATCCGCTGTCAGCGCTGCGACGGTCACTTGGGGCATGTGTTCGACGACGGTCCACCGCCCACTTATAAGCGCTACTGCCTGAACTCGGCGTCGCTGCGATTCGTGCCCGCCGAGGCGGGATGAGCTACTCTGTCGCGCTCTTGTGCGTCGACGCGGAGATACGGTCGAGCACACCCATCATTACGGCGGAAACGACGAACGTCAGATGGATGACGACGTACCAGAACAAGGAGTGCTTCTCTTGCGCTGGCACGTTCATGAACGCGCGCAGCAGATGAATGGACGAGATCGCCACGATCGATGATGCGACCTTGAGCTTCAAGGAGTTCGCATCCAGCTTACCTAGCCAGCCGAGTGTGTCGTCACCTTCTTTGACGTCGATGCGCGAGACGAAGTTCTCGTAGCCCGAGAACATCACCATGATGATGAGGCTGCCGACGAGCACCATGTCGACCAAAGCCAGCAGCAGCAGCACGAGGTCGGCTTCCGCCATCTCGACGACGTGCGACAACAAGTGATACAGCTCCATGAAGAACTTGATGGCGAGCGCCACGAGCGCGAGCGACATGCCGAGATAAACGGGTGCGAGCAGCCAACGGCTGGCAAACAACAAGCGTTCGATCGTTCTCTCCATCGGGCTCACGATTCTCAAACGAGGACAGAAACAAGGCGCGCATTCTAGCGGCTCGTGTGAAGAGCTGATGCACTTTCCGGGCTACCTATTCCCGCCGCCGGCAAGGGGCGGTTGCGTGGCTAAATCGGAATCCGATCATGGAGCGTTTCCTGCACGCGATCGGCGCGATCCGGATTGCGGCGCCGCTCGCCGCCCGTGAGCGCGATGCCGAGTGAAGCCACGAAAGGCAACACTCGCTCGAGGAAATCGCCGGGCGAGTCCGGCAGCAGATGAAAGATGACCGTGAGTAGATACCCGGCCCACATCGCACCGAGCGCCGAGCCGGGACGAACGCGTTTGCCGCTGACACGCACGAGCAGCAACGGACCGAATGAGGCTCCAAGGGCCAAGAAGGGCAAGAGGACGTGTGCGCGAGAGGCAAGCGGCAATACGAACGCCAGCGCGACAATGCCAGCGGTTGCAAGCACGAGCGCCGCGCGCGTCCAACCGGCCGAATGCGCCGTCCCGGTGCGATGCAAGTCCACCGCGCACTGAGTAGCGAGCGCCAACAAAGGGCTGGCGATGCTGAGCAGTAGCGAAGCGCACAGTGCGACGACGAAGACGGCGGCCACTGCCGGCGGGAGCAATCTCGTTGCAAGCGCATGGAGCGCAAGATGCGGCTGCTCCAACCCATCGTAAAGCACACGTGCGCTCCAGCCTGCCAGGAGTGCAGCAGCCACGAGCACGCCCGTCGCGAGCGGCACGATCCACCGCAATCTTGCCCATGCTCGATCGTCTCGAGCCGCGATCAAGCGCGCCATCGTATGCGGCTGACCGACGATGGCACAGCCCACGCCGATACCGCCGACCGCGATCGCCAACGCGACGACGCCGCG
The DNA here is from genome assembly GCA_017577615.1 of Gammaproteobacteria bacterium. GTDB lineage: Bacteria > Pseudomonadota > Gammaproteobacteria > Steroidobacterales > Steroidobacteraceae > Steroidobacter. The sequence goes on from PKRE01000003.1 coordinate 193,176, forward strand.
CTTGCCCGTGAACCAGTCGTGCACTTCTGGGCCGAGCACTGACAAACCGCTGGCGAAAGCGTCCCATCCGCCGATGGCAACGAATGCTGGAATGGGCAACAACAGCACACACACGGCCACGGCGGCGGTCTGGATCACATCGCAGAAACTCGCGGCACGTAGACCGCCTGCGAGTACGCAGGCGCCGAGCAAACCTGCCCCGAACACGATCGTGCACCAGGACGCAATACCCGCCTCCGCTGCTAGCAGCTCGGCTGCGCCTCGCAGCACGATCGCGCACTGAAACGCCAACAGGGTCAGGCCGACAAATGCCGCGGCACGCGCAAACACCTGCTGTGAGCGCTCGCCCACCTCAACAGCGATGAGCTGCGTCAGCGTCACGGTTCCTTGTGCGGCTGCAAGGTGCCTAAGTCGCGGTGCCACGTACACCGTGCCGAGCGCGGCGCCACAAACGAGCCCGAGCGCCAGCCACACAGCAGCGCGTCCCCAAACAAATGCAGCGGCAACGACGAGTAATGTCATCCAGGCGCTCGTCGTGCCGCCCACGTACCCGAATGCTGCGAGCCATGGTTCCAAGCGGCGCCGTGCGATCACGTAATCTTCCGCATCCTGTGTGCGGCGCACCGACCAAAAAGCCGCCGCAATGACCGATGCCATGCAGGCGGCCAAGGAAAGTTGAACGACCAAGCTGCGTGTCATGCCTCAGGCTTGCGCTTCGGGTGCGGCACCAGACCAAGATTAGCTCGCGCTGTATCGAGTGCGCGGCACATCGAGCGCGCGCCTTGCGCGAGCCTCGGAGTGGCCCGACTGAGCTCGTCGGCGGACAACGAGAACACATTGCCAGCCTGCACGGCACGCAGCATACGCCAGCGGCTCCACCTCTCTGCCGCATCCGTCATGCTCGCATCCGAGGAGACGATGGCTTGCGGATTCGCCGCGATCACTGCTTCAACTCCGATCGCCGGCGCCAGATCGGGCAGCGCGGCGAACACGTTCTTGCCGCCGCAGAGCGTCGCGACTTCGCTGAGGATGTGCTTGCCATTCACCGTGTACAAAGGCTGTGCGTTCACTTCCAAGAACACCGAGATTGGCGCTCGCTCGCGGTACAGTGCGCGCAACTGCGCGATCTCATGCTCGAACTGCGCGGCAGCCCGCTCGGCGGACGCGCGTGTCCCGGCAAGCTCTCCGAGGCGACGCAACGCCCGGGGCACGTGCGCAAGCGACTGCGTGGAGATCGTTTCGACGTTCAATCCCAGCCCGCGCAGTTGCTCGACGAGGTGCATCGGCGTGCCGCTCTCCCACGCGAGGACGACGTGTGGACGCACCGCCAACACTCGTTCCAAGTCGACACGAAACGCATCTCCGATGCGAGGAATGCGGCGTGCAGCAGGCGGATAGTCACTGTGCTCGACAGTCGCCACCACGTACGCGCCGGCGCCGGCGGCGAACGCCAGCTCAGTCAAGTGAGGCGCCAAGCTCACGATGCGCAGCTCCCTTGTCTCGTCCGGGATTTGGGCCTGCGCGCCTACGCAGACGGCGAGGGCGAGCAGAAGCAGACCGTTGCGAATCATGCAAGCAGGCCCTCGTATGTCCGCACCATCGCTCTGAGGCGTACCCAATCGAACGCTGGCCCGGGATCGGTCTTTCTGCCTGGCGCGACGTCGCTGTGCCCGACGACCCGGTTGGGGCGAAGCGCGGCGTACGTTCGGCACAAGGCCACGATGAGATCGGCGAGCTTGCGGTATTGAACGGGCTCGTAGGGTTGGTCGTCGGTGCCTTCGAGCTCGATTCCGATGGAATAATCATTGCAGCGCTCCCGCCCGCACCAGCTCGATACCCCGGCATGCCAGGCACGTAAATGAAAGGGCACGTACTGCACGAGCTCGCCGTCGCGACGAATCAGCGCGTGAGCAGAGACTCGCAGCGAAGCGATCGCTGCGAAGTAAGGATGCGCATCGGCCGGCAGCGAATTTGTGAACAAACGGTCGATCCAAGGGCCGCCATACTGTCCAGGCGGCAAGCTGATCCCGTGCACGATGATGAGCTCGGGCTCGATGCCGGGAGGGCGTTCATCCGCATTGGGAGAGTGCACGTAGCGTGCGCCCTGCACCAAACCTGTGCTCACGTCGATTCGAAGCGGCGTAGCGTGCATCGTGCGATCATGCCAGAGTGACGAGCTGCAGGTGAGACGTCAGAATGAGGAACGCAGCTTCGTCGGCTTGCTCAGTGTCACCAATCAGATGCGTGTCAACCGAATCTACTGTCCGGGTCCGCTCAGCGAAAACATCGAAACCAACCTACCACCCGCCGGTGCCTATCACGTCGCCCGTGTCTTGCGCATGCGCGCCGGCGCTCCCCTCGTCGTGTTCGACGGCAATGGCGCAGAGTACCGCGCAGAGATCGTGCACGTCAGCGCCGATACGGTCAGAGTCAAGCTCATGGAGCGTACCGCCGGGCTGGCGGAGTCGCCCCTCAAAATCACGCTCGTGCAAGGCATCTCGCGCGGCGAGCGCATGGATTGGACGCTGCAGAAAGCGACGGAGCTCGGCGCTGCTGCGATCGCCCCGGTGCTGACGGCCCGCAGCGTCGTGCGACTCGACGACAAGCAAGCGGCGCGCAAGCAGGAGCATTGGCGAGGAATCGTGATCGCCGCATGCGAGCAATGCGGACGAACGCACGTTCCGACCGTCAGTGCGCCCACGACACTGAAGAGTTATCTCGCGACCACGCGCAAGGAAGGTCTGCGCCTGGTGCTGAGCCCATCGGCACCCGCCTCCCTCGCAGGGCTTGCGAGCGTTTCATCCAAGGTCGAGCTTCTCATCGGACCGGAAGGAGGACTCGACGACGACGAGCTCGCAGCGGCACGCGCTGCCGGCTTCACGCCAGTCCGACTCGGGCCACGCGTGCTCCGCACCGAAACTGCCGGCGTCGTGGCTCTTTCGGTGCTACAAGCATTGTGGGGGGACTTGCAATGAGGCCGGCTGCGGTCAAGCAGCCCTGGTCTCCTCGCTGATCATCTGCTCCAGACAATCGAAGTCAGGGATCAACGGCGATTCGTTGAGCATGCGCACCTGGCATAGCACGGGACCGCGATCGGGGAAGCTGCGGCTCGGATCGGCCTTCACGACATCTGCGTTCACACGCACGAGCTGCGGAAAGCCTTGCGTGATCATGCCGAAGTACCCGCCGGTAATGTGGCTGCCGAGCGCGACGAAGATCACGATGCGCGTACGCGTTCCGGGAACAGGCAGCGGCTGTCCGCATATGGCTTCGAACGAGATCACCGGCACCGGCCGACCACTCCAATGAATCGTTCCCAAGTACCATGGTGGCGTCCCTTCCATCTTTTCCGGCTTCTGCCACGTGATCACCTCGGCCACGCAGGCGCGAGGCACGATCAACCGCTCGTGCGTCAACGGAATCAGCAGGCTGTAAAGCTCGTGGGCGGGCATGTCGCTCATGGCTGGGCTCGAGGTTCGGGGTCAGCGATTCGGGTTAGAACAAGAAACGCGATCCCCTTCATACCGCCTTCCTCCTTCTCGCCTCGATCAGCGGCTCGATAGCGTCGAGGAGCTGATGCTCTTGATACGGCTTGCCGAGATAATCGTTCACGCCGATCTCGATCGCGCGGGCGCGATGCTTCTCGCCGACGCGCGAGGTGATCATCACGATGGGTATGTCGGCTAGACGTGGGTCCGCGCGCACGTGGCTGGCAAGCTCGTAACCGTCCATGCGCGGCATCTCGATGTCGAGCAGAATGATGTCGGGCACGTGCTCTTGCAGGATCGACAGCGCATCGACGCCGTCCTTTGCCGTCATGACGCGCATGCCGTTGCGCTCGAGCAGGCGTTGCGTCACTCGGCGGACGGTGATCGAATCGTCCACGACGAGCGCGAAGACGCGCTTGTCCTCCTTCGCAATCTGACCGGCAAGCGGGGACTTACGCCACTCCGAGCGCACCAGCGTCAGCATGTCGAGGATGATCACGATCCGGCCATCACCGAGAATCGTCGCCCCGGCGATGCCGCGAATCGCGGCAATCTGCGGCCCGACCGACTTCACAACCATCTCGCGGCTGCCGACGAGTTCGTCGGTCACGAGCGCGGTCGAGTGCTCGCCGGCGCGAATCAGCAGCACGGGCACCGCGACATCGTTCTCCGGCAGTACCGAAGGCCCCCCGCCAACGAACGCGCCGAGATGCTGGAAGCGATACACCTGCCCGCCATACGTGAACGTCGGCGTTTCCTCTGCCAAATGTTTTTCGACTTCCGAGCGCGGCACGCGCGCGACACCCTCCACCGTCGGCAGCGGCAATGCGTAGAGCTCATCGCCCGTGCGCACGATCAGCGCCTGGGTGATCGCTAGCGTGAACGGCAAACGAATCGTGAACTTCGTGCCCTGCCCCGCCTGCGTCTCGATGAAGAGCGTGCCGCCGAGCTTCTTGATCTCGGTGACGACGACATCCATCCCGACGCCGCGACCGGCATGGTGCGTGACCGAACTGGCCGTGCTGAAACCCGGCTCCAGGATAAGCTGGATCGCCTCGTCATCGCTCAGCACGCGATCCGGCGGCAACAAGCCACGGGCAATCGCCCGCTCGCGTATCGCTTTAACGTCGATGCCCCGCCCATCGTCCTCCAGCACGATGACCATTTCCGATCCTTCGCGATGCAAGGACACCTTGATCGTGCCGGTCTCGGGCTTCCCGGCTGCACGGCGTTCCTGTGGCGTCTCGATGCCATGCACGACCGAGTTGCGCAGCATGTGCTCGAAGGGCGGCAGCATACGTTCCAGCACTTGCCGGTCGAGCTCTCCCGAGGCACCCGTCACGACCAGCTCGGCGCGCTTGCCCGTCTCGTTCGCGACTTGCCGCACGAGACGCGTTAGACGCTGCACGTGCCGCTGAAAGGGCACCATGCGTGTGCGCATCAAGCCGTTCTGCAGCTCGGTGACGACGCGGCCCTGCTGCAACAGCAAGTTCTGCGCTTCGCGCGTCAAGTTCTCGAGCAGGCCTTCGATGCTGGCCACGTCGCTCACCGATTCGGCAAATGCACGTGTGAGCTGCTGAATGGTGGAATAGCGATCGAGCTCCAGCGGATCGAAATCGGCGCGATCCGGATGCTCCTCGTGATGACGATGGAGAATCTGTGCTTCGGTCTCGAGCTCGAGCTTGCGCAACTGCTCTTTCAAGCGCGTGACCGTGCGCCCGAGCTCGGCGAGGTTGAACTCGATCGAGCTGATCTGCTGCTCGAGGCGTGAGCGGAAGATGCTCACTTCGCCTGCATTGTTGAGCAATGTATCGAGCAGTTCCGCATCGACACGGGCGAACTCCTGGCGCTCCTGGACTTGCGGCTCGCGTCCGGGCGGCAATACGGGAGGAGCGGCTTGGGCGCTGTCCTCGAGGGCCGGATCCGGCGGCAGCTCAGGCGTGCGCGCCGCGATCTCGAGCATCGCTTCCGGGCTCGCTGCCTGCTGCGGACCGACGTCGATTCGTTCACCGCCGCTTGGCGCCGCAGCCTCCAGCTCCTCAGGGTCGAACTCGACATCGACTGTGGTGTCCGCTGCGGCCGGTCCGGTCGAAGTCGACGTGACGTTCGGCTGTGCGCTCAAGACAGGCCCGCTGCCACGCTCATCCGCGGGGGGCGTTGCAGAAGCGGATGCGGCGCCCGGATCCGGCGATGAAGACACACCAGCAGGCAGCGATGTGTCGTTAACGGGTTGCCCCGCAAGCGCGCGGATACGATTGATCAAGGCGCGTGCGCTGCGGCAACGTCCGCCCTGACTGATCGTATCGCGCATCCGATTGAGCTCGTCCAAGCTCGCCTGCAATGCATCGAACACCGGCTGCTCGGCGGGCACGTGCCCATCCTCGATGAGCTGCATGATGGACTCGAGCTCGTGGCTGAGATCGCCCATCGCGCGAATGCCTGCCATGCGGGCACCACCTTTGAGCGTATGCAGCGCGCGCTTAAGCTCGAACGCGAAGGCCGCGTTGCCGCGATCGCGAATCCAGCTCGCGAAGGCACGGTCTGCGGTTTCCAGCAGCTCCGTCGCCTCCTCGGTGAAAATTGCCGCGACCTCTGGGTCGAAGTCCTCATCGACGCCCTCTTCCTCGTCGATCGCGGGTGCTGTCGGCGGCGCGCTCTGTGCAACGGAGCTGCCCGAGGCAAGCGGTGCGGCGCTCGTCGCTACACTTCCCGTGTCACGTGCGTCCGCTTGCGTCGGGAAACCCGGGTCAGGCACGGCCCCTTGCGGCTGTCTTTCGCCATGGGGTGGCTCCTTGAGCGCGTCTCGGTGCTCGACCGTCTCTTGGATCTCTGGTACCTCGTGGACCTCGAGCGTTGCGACGGGTTGATCGCCATCGAGCCGAGAATCGAGCGCCGCATCGTCGGGCACTTTGAGCTCGGGCACTTCGATCGTGGCAGAGTCGTGCTGGGCGCGTTCTGTCCCGTCCGTAAGCTCTGCCGGCGGCACGCTCAGCTCCGCTCGACGCAAGGTATCCGACGAGCTCGGCTCGACCACAGCGTCCTCGGCGAGCTGCGCCGCATCGAGCTCGAGCACCGCATCGGCGCTCTCGTCGTCGAGCGTGATCACCGGCACGCGCGTCGTCTCGGTTTCCTCGTCAACAGCAGTCTCTTCTGCCTCCGACGACTCCGCTGGCGTCTCGAGCACGATCTCCTCGGGCGCGGCGATATCGTCCAAACGAGCGAGCGTGTTGCTCGTCAGCTCAACGTTCTCGAGTGCCTCGCCGGAGAGCTCGATGTCTTCGGTGACCTCTGCGCTCGAAAACGTCGGTGCTTCCTGAGCCACAGGCGCGGACTCGCCCTCTGCCGCCTGATCGGTCTTGTCAGGCGGAAGGTGCTCGAAGCTCCAGTTCAGCATGTCGAGCGCATCGGGATCGGTGGGCTCGAGCTCGATGACCTCCTCGCTGACTTCCGTCGTAAATGTCTTCGTGTCGAACACGTCCGTGGCGGCAAGCTCGTCCTGCAGCGAGGAAGGTTGCAGTCGCTCGACTTCGCGCGTCGCCTCGGCCCCGAGCGCGCGCATGGCATCCTCGCTCACGGTCGGATTGACGGCAGTCGCGTCACTCAGCTCGGCACGACGTGCGATCTCGTTATCGACCGCCTGCCCGAGCTCGTGCAGACGCTCTACGATGCGGGCGTGATCGACGAAAAAGCCTGTGTCCTCGCCAATGTGATCGACGACCTGCTGAATCGCCGTCGCGGCATCCTTCAGCGCGGCAAGGCCGTCCTCCGACAACCCGATGGCGTTGTCGTACAGCTTACGCACGTATTGGTTGAGCGGCTCAGCGATCTTGCTGCCCTGTCGCACGCCTGCGGTCTTCGCCGCTCCGCTCAACGTATGACAGGAGCGATGTAGCGCATCGGTGACGGGGAACGGCGGCGATGACAGCTCGCACGACGCGATGAACTCACGAATGATGGCCAGATGCTCCGCCGTCTCCTTGGAGTAGATCTCGTACAGCGCGGGATCCATCGGCGGCGCGCGCGTCTCCTTCTGCGTCGCCGGAGGCTCAGGCGCTGGAGCCGGTTGAGGAGCAGCAGCTGCGGATGCCGGTGGTCGCGCAGCTGAATCAGATGCCTCGGATGCCGCCGTTGGCGAGACACCCGCCATCTCATGAGCAGTCGCCATGATGCGGGCGACATCGATGCTCGGCGCACGACCCGTCTCGAGCTGCTCGACGAGCTCGGGCACGGCCGCGACCGCATCGCGCAACATGCTCATCATGTCCGGCGTGCGGTCGAGCGTCTTGTTGATGACGCGATTGAGCAGGTTCTCGATCGACCAGGCGAACTCGCCGATCAGTTGTGCGCCGACCATGCGGCCGCTGCCTTTCAAGGTGTGAAAGGAACGGCGCACGTTGACGAGCGCATCATGATCCTGTGGGTTCTCGTCCCACAGTGGGAAGAGCCGATTGAGGTTTGCGATCTCTTCCTTGGCTTCTTCGATGAACAGCTCGAGAAGCTCGGGATCGAGCTCCCGATCCGCCGGCTGCACGACGGGTGGGGGTGTGCTGGGCTGTGTGGCAGGCGCAGGCTCGGACGTCGTCTGGCTCTGACTCGCAGGGGCTCCGAGTACGACTGTGCGCTCGTGCTCCGTCGGCGCGGCAATGGTCTGAGACAGTGGCTCGATGACCAGCGTGCGCGCATGGTCGGCAAGCGCATCGTAGCCTTCGACGCGCGGCACGGGCTGCACGTTGGCGAGGTAGCGCAGACACGCCTCTGCATTGTCGAGCATGTACCAGGGATCGGCGCGACCCGCCTGCAGCGTCTCCATGTAGTACTCGACCGCGACGATCGCGTCGGCAAGTCGATCGACCGCATCCTGCGGCAGCGTCATGCCGTCGCTTCTCACGAACTGATCGAGCGCGCGACCGATACCTTCCATCACTTCGACCGCGCGCGTCTTGCCGAGCATCAGCAAGCCGGCCGTGATGCCGCGCACCAGCTGCGGGATCTGATCGACCGTATGCGCCTCGCGCGGCTTTTCGACTGATAGCGCGATCGCCTCCTTGATGCGCGCCATGTTCACGATGCACTCGCGCAGCACCGCTTCGGTGACCTGGCGGAACTCGATGTCTTCCGGGGTCAGCTTCGCCGGCTCGCCGTTCTCGGTCGGCATCGGCACGATCATGCCGACGAGCTGCTCGTCCAGACTGTCTTCCACCTTGATCAAGGTTGCCGCGATGCGCAGCAAGGTACCCTCATTGGCAGCCACACGCTCGGTGACGATCTTCTGCAGGTCGGTCGCTTCCGCCTGAACCTTGTCGCGCAGCTCACCCAAGCCGAGCACGCCGAGGGTGTCACCGATCTTCTTCAAGAGCTCGAGCTGTGGCGCCAGCTCCTCGACCTGCGTGCCGCCTTGACGCACGAAGATGTCGAGCGCGTCCTTCACCCGGGCCAGATCTTCCTTTATTGCGGCAGCAACGGTCTTCATGAGCTTGACGGACGGCGCCGACAAGCTTTCGCGCGCTTGCTCGATCTGATCGTCGAGCGGCAGTAGCTCATCTAGGCGGAACGAGGCCCGTACCGCCACGACGCGCGCACCGGATGTCTTCGCGCGCGCGACGTAATACAGAAGATTGTTGAGCAGCTCGAGCGGCGGTTGCTCCGCATAACGTGTCTCGCCGTTCTCGTAGAGGCGCTTGAGCTCGCGATCGGCTTGCCCGAGGAGGCGTTTGACCGACGCCGTCCCTTCGAGACCACCTTCGCGCAGCGCCTCGAGCACGGCGCCCACGACCCACCAGAGCTGGAACACCGGTTGAGTGGTAGCGACTTGCTCGAGCTTCTCCGCAACTCGCGCGAGCACTTCGAGGTTCTGCTCGATGCGCTCACCCTTGATCCACCCGAGCAGACCCAGCTGAAAGCGCGGCCGCAGCTTGCGCGCCCACTGCGCCACGGTCAGTACCGGTTCGCCATGTGCGGCCGGCACCGGTCGCGCTTGCTGGTCCGAGCTCAAATTGAGGAGCAGCAACGTGCCTTCGGACAACAGTGCATGACCGCGCACCGCACGCAGATCGTTCAAGAGCGGCAACAATACGAGCGCCATGTCGCGCCCGCCGTTCAAGACGCGCTCGAGGTAAGTGGGCAGCTGCACCATCGAGCGCATCAGCGCATCGAGGCCTTCGGCGAGGTGACGCTTCTCCGCAAAGTTGTCTATCAAATAGCGCGTCACCTGCGCCATCTCTTCGGCGAGCAACGCCGCGCCATAGACCTCTGCGACTCGCAACGCGCCATGCACTGCATGCAAGTGCTCATAGCACTTGCGGAGCAATGTCGCGTTGTCCTGCTGCTCGCCGAAGAGCTCGAGCGCCGCACGCGCATCGTTCAGCTCGTTCGTGAGCTCCCGCGCAACGATGTGCAGAGTCTGGGATGAAACCTCGGCCATGAGTCAAGAAGCCTCGATGACGGCCCGTGTCCTAGGGAATGAAGCGTGGCCAACGACGAGCCTCTCGCTCACCGTGCCTTCTGCAAACGAACGCAGAGATGATCGAGTCCAGCCCGTAAGCTCCGTGCGGGCGCCGCTCTCACGGCCTGCTTCTCGTCTCGACATCGCCGCGCTCTCAGCTCAGCTGACCAAACCACCAACCTTATTCGAGGCCGTGTCCTCCTCGGCGACGCCAGCGGACACAGCGCGCTTTTCGACGGGATCGGTCAGTAATAATGCAGTTCCACCCGAGCTCGCGTCCGGCAGGCGGAAGCCTGCCACGGACTTGCGCAGCTGCGCTGACAGCTCTGCCAGCTTGGCCACCGATTGCGAGGTGGCCGCGGAGTTCTCTGCGGTCTGTGTGCTGATCTCGCGCAGCACCTGCATGTTGCGTGCAATGCTTTGCGCCGCTGTTGCTTGCTGTCGTGCGCTCGCCGAGATGTTCTGCACCAGGCTGGCAATCTGGTTCGAGACTTGCTCGATCTCTTCGAGGGCCGCACCGGCGTTCTCGGCCAGCAACGCTCCTCCCACCACGTCCGTGGTGCTGCGCTCCATCGATACGACCGCTTCGTTCGTGTCCGCTTGAATCGTGCGCACGAGCACCTCGATCTGCTTGGTCGCGTTCGCGGCACGCTCTGCCAGGCGCTGCACCTCATCGGCGACAACCGCAAAGCCGCGCCCCGACTCGCCAGCCATGGACGCTTGAATAGACGCGTTGAGCGCGAGGATGTTGGTCTGCTCCGCGATGTCGTTGATCAACTCGACAATGTTGCCGATCTCCTGGGAGCTCTCGCCGAGACGCTTGATGCGCTTGGAAGTCTCTTGAATGGTCTCGCGGATGGCATTCATGCCGTCGATCGTGCGACGCACGGCTTCGCTGCCCTTGTGTGCGACATCGACGGAATGGCGCGCCACGTCGGCTGCGCGCTCTGCGTTGCCGGAGACCTCCTCGGTCGAAGCAGCCATGGCCGCGATCGATTCGGAGGCGAGCACAATTTGTTTTGATTGCGCGACGGACGCCTTGGCAAGATGCCCGGCCGATGCCTGCGTCTGCTTGGCCGCGGCATCGAGCGTGATGGCCGAGTTGCTGATCGTGGCAACGAGCTCGCGCAATGCTTCGATCGCATAGTTGATCGAGTCGGCGATCGCGCCGGTGATGTCCTCGGTCACCGTGGCCTGCACGGTCAAGTCGCCGTCGGCCAGACTCGAGAGCTCATCGAGCAGCCGCAGGATCGCCTCCTGGTTGCGTTCGTTCTTGCGCGCCTGTTCCTCGATGGCCTTGCGAATGTTGCCGGTCTTGGCGTGCACGACGATCAGCAACACCAACGACAGCAAGGCGCCTACGAGCAGCACCAGCGCCCACACCCCGCCGCCGAGCGCGCCGATGGGACCGCTGCCTGGCCCGCCGACGCGGGCGATGAACTTGCCGTAGACCTGCTCCGCGTTGGTGGCTAGCGCGCCGCTCGCCTCGCGCGCTGTGCCCACTCGATCGGCCGAGCTGATCGCCGTGCGCACGCGCTCGCTGAGCTGGGCGTAGAGCGCGTTTGTGACCTTGAGTTGCGCCTCTGCTTCGCCGGCCGGTACCTTCGGCAAGCCGAGCCCGGCATCTTGACCCGCCAGCCCGCCGAGGACTTGTCCCAAATAGTCGTTCCCATCCGCGAGGCGTCGCGCGATCCTGCTCGGATCGCCCAGTCCGGACGCCAGCGCTTCCATGTCTTGTTGGATACGCAGGCCAGTCAGCTCGAAGCGCTCGAGATGACGAGCCATACCTTCGACGGTGGTGCCGCCCAGCGCGCTCGCGACATTCCCGAGCCCTTGCAGCAACTGTGGGACCATCGTGCGTACTTCTGCCGCGGCTTTCTGCACGGCTTCGATCGACTCGCGCGCACTCAGCACCGATTGGCTGTTTTTCAGTAGCTCTTCTGTGCCGGCGAATGAACGGACATCCGCGCCCAGGGACTCGGCAAGGGCAGCGAATCGTGTGCGCGACTGAGCCAGCGCGTCGAACGCAGCGACGTCGCCACCGAGCGCACGCAGTGCTTGACTCGGCATCTTCTGCGACAAAGCAAGCAGCTCATTGAGCTCGCGCGGATCGGTGTCCTTCGAGCCGGCAGCCTGCTGAGCGTACAGCAGCAGACCCGCGGCACCCGTCACGCAGATCAACGCAACGATCATGAGCACCGGCAAGAACCGGACGCCGTATGTCTTAGTCTCGGCCATGGCCAATTTCCGCTCGATCGGTACACCGGCGTTGCGACAGGCGCCGTCCGGGAACCCTTGTGTCGTTCTCGATCACGATGTCGTCCCGATGTGTCACGAAGCGGCCGCCTGTAAGAACTCAGGGCTTTCGAGGAGCGTACGAAGGCTGAACACCGGCCAACTCTCGGAACCGCGCCGGAACGCGCCTGCAAGGTAACGGTCGCAACGCACAATCGTGGGCGGCGGCACTGCTGAGAACTCCGCATCGTTGAAGCGGCGGAAACCGAGCACTTCGTCCACGAGCAGGCCAGCCGGCACGTCGCGATGGTTCGCCACCAGCACGCGTGTGCTGCGTCCGGTGCTCGTCGCGCCACCGCCCAAGAAGGCGCGCAAATCCACCACCGGCAACAGCTGTCCACGAACATTGGCAATCCCGCGAATCCAAGATTTCGCGCCCGGCACGCGCGTGATGACGGATGGATAAGCGAGCACCTCACGCGTTTCCTCGCGTGCGACCAAAAAATTCTCCGAGCTCAACCGAAAGGCTACTCCTACCCATTCGCGAGCGGCAGCGTCAGCCTGTGCTTGGCCGCTGACCGCCGCGCGCGCGAGCCGCTCGAGCTCGCGTAGCAACTCGAACGGCCTGTCGCGCAGAGGCTTTAGGGCGGCGAGCGCGCTCATGCTGTCATCCCGCCAGAGCCGCCTGCGCCTTTTCGATGAGCTTTTCCGCCGAAACCGGTTTCACCAGATAATCGATGGCTCCCTGGCGCAAACCCCAGATGCGGTCCGATTCCTGATCCTTGGACGTGACCATGATAACCGGGATCGACTTGGTCTCCGGATCCGATGCGAGCTTGCGCGTGGCCTGGAAGCCATTGACGCCGGGCATGACCACATCCATCAAGATGAGGTCCGGCTTCATTTCTTTCGCTTTGCGGATCGCTTCGGCGCCGTCACCGGCACAGGCGGTTCGATAGCCGTGCCGCTCCAACGCCTTCTGCATCACATGCACTTCGGTCGGCGAGTCGTCGACGATCAGGATCAGTGCCATACGTTGCTCCGAGCCAGTCGCTGCGATGTTTCCGGGCATGGATGTCTATCGCGCGAGCGAACCGACGTGGGTCTCGATCGCGTTGAGCAATTCTTCTTTCGTAAACGGCTTGGTGAGGTAGTGCTCCGATCCCACGATGCGCCCACGGGCACGATCGAAAAGACCGTCCTTGCTCGAGAGCATGATCACGGGAATCGAACGGAATACTTTGTTGTGCTTGATCAAGGAGCAAGTCTGGTAGCCGTCCAGCCGCGGCATCATGATGTCCACGAAGACGATGTCCGGTTGGTGATCGGCGATCTTGGATAGCGCATCGAATCCGTCGACGGCGGTGTAGACCTCGCAACCTTCTTTCGACAACAGTGTCTCGGCCGTGCGCCGGATGGTTTTGCTATCGTCGATGACCAGAACCTTCAGGCCCGCCAAGCGGGAGGTCGTGTTCGTCGCTGCATTCTCCATCGGCTCTCCTCACGAGGACGCGTAGTCGCACTGCCTCTTTCTTGAATCGCGAACGTTCGTTGCGCAACGACCCTGTTCTCGAATCGGCTCGATTCCGGGCCCCCTTGTGCCAGAGACGATTCGTGGTGCTCATCCCCCGAAGCGCTCTTCGGCGCGCGAAACCCGCTGCAGTATCTGAGACTTGCGCAATAGTCGGAACTTTTAACATATTGGTTATGCTGTCGCCATTGCCCGCGGGCCCAGACTTTGAAGCTCGTCACACGTTCTCTTGGCCTTGCGGCGGGGTGGAAGACCGCGCGACGCACGCTCCCTATTCCCTCCTCGCCCTGCAGCCTAGTGCCTACCGCCTCAGGATGTTGACACTCAGCCTGCTCAAGCCAGAATCGACCAGCGTCAGCACCTCGAGTCGAGCCTGGGTCTGCCCCGACTCGCCTGCGATGTGACCGCTCCACGCTGGCCTCAGCTCATTATCCAACCGTCGACCGTGAGCCTGTCATGACGTCTCCTATTCGCGTTCTCGTGGTCATGGATCCGATCGCGAGCATCAAGCCCGCCAAGGACACCACACTTGCAATGATGCTTGCGGCCCAACGCCGCGGCTGGCAGCTGTTCTATGCCGAGCAGAAAGATCTCTGGCTCCGCGACGGCGTTGCACACGGATATCTACGCGAGATCAAGGTCCGCGACGACCTGCACGACTGGTTCGAGCTGGGTGAGGCACGCACCGAGAGGCTCGGCGACGTGCCCGTCATCTTGATGCGCAAGGACCCGCCGTTCGACATGGAATACATCTATACGACCTACATTCTCGAGCGTGCAGAAGAGCAAGGAGCGCTCGTCGTGAACCGGCCACAGGGTCTGCGTGACATGAATGAGAAGGTGTTCACAGCCTGGTTCCCGCAGTGCTGCGCGCCGACCCTGATCACGCGCAACATAGACGACATGTTCGCGTTCTTGCGCGAGCACTTGCGCATCGTGTGCAAACCGCTCTACGGGATGGGCGGGCGCTCGATCTTCGTGATTGATCGTGGCGACAAGAATGCCGGCGTGGTGTTCGAGACATTGAGCGAGTACGGCACGCGCTATGCCATCGTGCAGAAGTACATTCCGGACATCGTCACGAGCGGCGATACGCGGATACTCGTGATCGACGGCGAGCCAGCGCCTTATGGGCTCGCGCGCATTCCCTCCGCGGAGGACAATCGCGGCAACCTCGCAGCCGGTGCGCGCGGTGTGGGACGCGAGCTCACCGAGCGCGACCGTTGGCTCGTGGGGCAAATCGGCCCCACGCTGCGCGAACGAGGCATGTTGTTCGTCGGCCTGGATGTCATCGGTGGCTATGTCACCGAGATCAACGTGACCAGCCCGACCGGCGTGCGCGAGCTCGACAAACAATACGGCACCGAGATCGCCGGGCTGTTAATGGACGCCATAGAAAGACGCTTGGCTTCGCAGACCAAGAGCTAATGGCAGATGAGGGTTGTCGTGCGTTGTCGTACCTGGCAGCTACCGCATCGCACGCACACACATGTCATGGCAGAATCGAGCCAGCGTCGCGATCTGTCCTGATCAATCTTTCGTGATCATCCGCGAGTCGCCCTGCAATGACCGATTCAACCTCGTCGCCGCTTGCGCTCGACCGCACCGAGGGCGCGGCGTCAACGAACGATCGGTTCACTACGACGCTGTTTCTCGCGGCGCTCTTTCACGGGATCGTGATTCTCGGCGTGACGTTTGCCGTGCCGGGCAAGGACAAGCCGCAGGTCCCTACATTGGAGGTGCTGCTCGCAAGTGGCAACGACACGCGTGCTGCGGAGAATCTGGACGCGCAATATCTGGCACAACGCGACCAAGAAGGCAGCGGCACGACTGACGAGCGCGTCCGGCCGGCCAACCCTGCGACGTCTATGTTGGCCGCGCAGCAGCAAGGCATTCCCGACGCGAACAGCACGGAGTATCGGGAAGCGGTCGAGGGGCAGCGATTCCAGGAAGTGGTGAGCAGTCGTAGCACCATCAGCGAGGTTGACTACCGTAGCGGTGAGGAACGCCCTGCACGCGAAGCTCAGGCACCGCTCGCGCTCGCCCAAACCTACCCGACACCGATCGCGACGCACGCGACGGACAGCGCACTGCGCATCCGCGGCCGCAAGGTGGACGGTACCGTCGAGATCGTGCCGGATACGCGCAAGTCGACGCTCGCGCCCTATCTCGATGCGTGGCGGCGTAAGGTCGAGCGGCTCGGCACGCTCAACTTTCCCAAGGCGATCCGTCATCGCGGCGAGACAGGCAATCCTGTCCTGGAAGTGGCCGTGCGCGCCGATGGCACCTTGAGTGAAGCCGTCATCCGACGCTCGAGCGGCCGACCGGAGATCGATCAGGCGGCGCTGTCAATCCTGAGACTGGCTGCTCCCTTCGATCCGTTTCCGCCCGAGCTGCGCAAGCACTATCGGGAATTGCGCTTTGCGTATGAATGGCAGTTCCTCGACGGGCTTGGCCAGGATAGGCTCTAGGCTGTAGGCAAACGCGCGTGGTTCCTGTTGCAGCTCCAGCCTCCAGCTTCCGGCCTACTCTTGAGCCTCTAACGTTCGAACCGGATACTTAGAGACATGGCGAGTTCTGAGTATTTGACGAATCAGTTCCTGATCGCGATGCCGACGTTGACGGATCCGAACTTCGCGCACACCGTCACGTTCATCTGGGAGCACAATGAGGATGGCGCGCTCGGGATCATCATCAACCGGCCTTTGCAGATGCGGCTGGGAGACGTCTTCGATCAGCTGAACATGCCCACTGCCGAAGGCGTCAACACGCAGCAACCGGTCCTCCAGGGCGGGCCGGTTCAAGTCGATCGCGGGTTCGTCGTGCATCCGGTCGGAGGCCGCTGGGAACACACGAAGCAAGTCTCCTCCCGCATTCAAATCACGACCTCGCCGGACATTCTCAGTGCTATGGCGAGAGGCACGGGGCCGGATACCGCCATCGTCGCGCTCGGCTACGCAGGCTGGGGACCTGGTCAGCTGGAAAGCGAAATCGCCCAGAATGCCTGGCTGACGGCACCGTGCGACGAGCGGATCCTCTTCGAGGTGCCGTACGAGCAGCGTTGGCGTGCTGCGGGACGCCTGCTCGGCATCGACCTGGCCACGATGAGCCCGCACGTGGGCCACGCATAATGCCCGGTGCGTCCGTCAGGGCACCGCAGATTCTCCTCGCGTTCGATTACGGCACGCACCGCATCGGCGTTGCGAGCGGCGATACGTTGACACGCACGGCGCGTGCGCTCGTTACGCTCAAGTGCGCCAAGGGCGTTCCCTGGCAGGATATCGATCGGCTGGTCGCCGAGTATCAACCCGCTCAGCTCGTAGTCGGCGTCCCTTATAATATGGACGGCACGCCGACGGCGTTGACAAAGGCCACCCGCCGATTCGCGCGCGAGTTGAAGGATCGATACGCCCTTCCTGTGGCGCTCGTCGACGAGCGACTGAGCTCGCACGAAGCGACTGCGCAGCTGCGTGATGCGCGCGCCCAAGGGCTCAAGCGCCGCCGCATCACCCGAGAGGACATCGACATGAATGCGGCACGCATCGTGCTCGAACGTTGGTTCGACGCGCCGGACGCTGCGCAGCCGGTCTGAGGAGTATTAGTTTGTACACTTTTGTCTGCCCGCCGACATGACAAGCCCCGGCGCCACGATTCAGCGCGACTCGGAAGGTCGGCTGCAACATCTGATCACCCTGGAGGGACTGACGCGAGACGAGATCACCGGGTTGCTCGATCTCGCTGAGTTCTACGTTCGTCCGCCCGGCGAGCTGCCTGCGCGCGACCAGAGTCTGGCCGGACGCACCGTCGCGAACCTGTTCTTCGAGCCCAGCACACGCACGCGCGTTTCCTTCGAGATCGCCGCACGGCGGCTCGGCGCGGACGTCGTCAATCTCGACATGCAGACCTCCTCGCGCGCCAAAGGCGAGACCGTGCTGGATACGATTTACACGCTGCAAGCGATGCATGCCGACATCCTGGTGATGCGCGATGCCGAGCCGGGGCTGCCCGCTTTCGTCGCTCAGCACGTCGCACCGCACGTCTGCATCCTGAACGCAGGTGAGGCGCATCTGTCGCATCCGACTCAAGGCTTGCTCGATGCGCTCACCGTGCGCCAAGTCAAAGGTGATTTCTCAGACTTGCGCATTCTGATCGCAGGCGACATCGCGCACTCGCGCGTCGCACGCTCCGCCTGGCAGGTGTTCACGACGCTTGGTGCTCGCGAAGTGCGCATCGCTGCGCCCGATGACTTGATGCCCGCAGCCGATGAATTTCCCGGCGCAAGCCGCTACACGAGCCTCGACGAAGCGATTGAAGGCGTGGACGTCGTGATGACGCTGCGCATCCAACGCGAGCGCATGAAACGTGCGCTGTTCCCCGACGAGCGCACGTATCACCACGAGTTCGGCATCACCGCCGCGCGCATGCGCAAAGCGAAACCCGATGCGATCGTGATGCATCCAGGCCCGATGAACCGGGACGTGGAAATCTCCAGCGAGGTCGCCGACGGACCCCAATCCGTCATCCAGCGACAAGTGACCAACGGCGTCGCCGTGCGCATGGCAGTGCTGGCGACGATGGTCAGGAACGTGCAAGCGAGAAGGAGACTATAGACTGGAGTCCGGAGGCTGGAGCCGGAACGCTCCAGTGCCCGTTGTCGCAACTTTTCCAGCCCCAGCCCCCGGTCCCCCAGCCCCCAGACCATCCATGACTCACCGCGCCACGATTTTTCTCGAAGACGCCGAAGTCGTCGCGCACGAGCGCTTCGAAGCGAATCAGTTCGTGCTGCGCCTCAAGGCACCCAAGTGTGCGCGCCACGCAGTCCCTGGCTCGTTCGTGCATCTCACGTGCGATCCGCTACTGCCCATGCGTCGACCGCTGTCGATCATGCGCGCGAGTCCACAAGACGAGACGATCGAGGTGCTTTACAAGATCGTCGGTCTGGGCCTCGAGCAGCTCTCGAAACGCCGCGTTGGCGAGCGCATCAGTTGCCTGGGACCGATCGGCAACGGCTTCGTGCCACATCCGTCTCGTCCGCGCACACTCTTGATCGGCGGCGGGGTCGGCATCCCGCCCATGATCTTCCTCGCCGAAAGCTTGCGCGAACGTACGGATGCAAGATGGCAACCGCTCGTGCTCATGGGCTCGGAAGTTCCGTTTCCTTTTCGCGCGCGGCCGTCGACGATCCTAGTGCCGGGTATGCCGGACGGCACCATCGCATGCATGCCGCTGCTCGACGAATGGGGCATTCCGAGCCGTCTCGCTTCCTTCGCCGGTTTCCCGGGCTGCTACGAGGGCTACGTCACCGACCTCGCCGCGCATTGGCTCGCGACACTTGCCGAATCCGAGCTCGCGCAGGTTGAGATCTTCGCGTGTGGTCCGACGCCCATGCTCGCAGCAACCGCCGCTGTGGCACGACGCTTTGACGTGCCTTGCCAGGTCTCGCTGGAGGAATTCATGGCATGTGCTGTCGGCGGCTGCGCCGGCTGCGCAGTACGCGTTATAACGCCGCAAGGTCCGGCCATGAAGCGGGTGTGCGTCGACGGCCCGGTGTTCGATGCCGCGGCGGTGTTTGAGGTTTGACGCTGGCTCTGGGCGCTGGGTTTCGGGCTCTGGGCAAACAGCAGACACGAAGAGATCCCGCCTGAGTTTTCGAGCTCACACTGTGGAAGTTGCTGCAGGCGAGGTAAGTGCCGCGAAGTCAATGCAGCACTCTTTCTGGCCGGAGCCCAGCCCCAGCGCCCAGAGCCCACTGAACGCTCAGCCGAAGTTGATCTTCGCCTCCAGGTTCGTCCGCGAGTCTGCGTACGCGAGCGCATCTTCCAGCGTGATCCGGCCGGCACGATAGAGCTCGTAGAGCGCGGTATCGAAGTGCTGCATGCCCTTCTCGGTGCTCGTTCGCAGCGCCTCCTTCGCGCCGATGACGTCACCCTTCTTGATGAGCTCTTGCATGTGCGGGGTGTTGATCAAGAGCTCGACAGCCGCGACGCGACGCTTGTTCTTACCCGGCACCAGACGCTGCGCGATGATCGCGCGCAGATATTGCGACAGATCCAGGAAGATCTGCGCATGCTGCTCGCGCGGGAACATGTTGATGATGCGATCGAGCGTCTCGGCCGCGTTGTTCGCGTGCAGGGTGGCGAGCACGAGATGCCCGGTGCCAGCAAGCATGATCGCCGACTCCATGGTCTCGCGATCGCGGATCTCGCCGATAAGCAACACATCGGGCGCCGCGCGCATTGCGCTGCGCAAAGCACGCGCGTAGGACTTCGTGTCGAGCCCCACTTCGCGTTGGTTGATGATCGACTTCTTGTTCGTATGCAAGAACTCAATCGGATCCTCGATGGTGATGATGTGATCCGAAGAGTTCTCGTTGCGATAGTTGATCATGGCGGCCAGAGTCGTCGACTTGCCGGAGCCGGTCGCGCCGACCATGAGAATCAGGCCGCGCTTCAGCATTACCAGATCCTTCAGGATCTCCGGCAAACCGAGATCCTCGAGCCGGGGCATATCGGCGGTGATGTAACGCAACACCATTGCCGGATTGCCGCGCTGATGAAAGACGTTGACGCGGAAACGGCCGAGCCCCGGCTCTGAGATCGCGAAGTCGATCTCGAGCTCCTCGTTGAAGGCCTCGATCTGCTCCTGAGTCATGAGACCGTACGCAGCCTGACGCACGACTTCCGGCGTCAGCACCTGCTTGTTGACCGGATAGATCTGACCTTCGATCTTGATCTTGATGGGAGCGTAGGACGTGAAGAACAGGTCCGACGCTCGCTTGTCGACCATCAGCTTGAACAACGGCTTGGTGTTGAGCACGACCGGACGGTCGTCTCGCGCCGCATTCATTGCGTTATCGACTGCATCGCCTTCGGAGGTCATAGCATCCAGTAACCGCTAATCGAAGCTGAAAGAGAGCACAACCGCACATGGTTCATCCATGAGCACCAGTTCCCGCATCAACGTCTTGCGATGAAACCTTCCGGTTCGTCCTCCATGATGCGTAGGCCGCTGTCTGCTTCGTCCGGGGTCTTCATGCCGCGCTTGCTCTCGAGCTTGATGCGCAGACGCACTTCGTTCTTCGAGTCCGCATTTCGCAACGCTTCCTCGTACGAGATGATGCCAGCCTCATAGAGCTCGAAGAGCGACTGATCGAACGTCTTCATGCCGAGCCTGTTCGACTTGGCCATGACTTCCTTGATCGCCGCCACTTCGCCCTTGAAGATCAAATCGGCGATCAGCGGCGAATTGAGCATGATCTCCATGGCCGCGACACGACCGACGCCGGATTCGCGCGGGATCAACCGCTGCGAGATCAACGCGCGGATATTGAGCGACAGGTCCATGAGGAGCTGCTCGCGACGTTCCTCAGGGAAGAAGTTGATGATGCGATCGAGTGCCTGGTTGGCGCTGTTCGCGTGCAACGTTGCAAGCACCAGGTGTCCCGTTTCGGCGAACTGAATCCCGTACTCCATCGTTTCGCGGTCGCGTATCTCGCCGATCAAGATGACATCGGGCGCCTGCCGCAGCGTGTTCTTGAGCGCGGTGTGCCAGCTGTCGGTATCGACACCTACCTCGCGATGTGTGACCACACATCCCTTGTGGGTGTGCACGTATTCGACCGGATCCTCGATCGTGATGATGTGCCCGCGCGTGTTCTCGTTGCGATAGTCGAGCATCGCGGCGAGCGTCGTCGACTTACCCGAGCCCGTGCCGCCGACCACGATCACGAGGCCGCGCTTCGACATCACAATGTCTTTGAGAATCGGCGGCAGCTGCATCTCCTCCAGTGTCGGGATCTTCGAATTGATCGTCCGCACCACGCAGCCGACCAGCCCTTGCTGCACGAAGGCGCTCACACGGAAACGGCCGATGCCAACGGGGGCAATCGCGAAATTGCATTCCTTCGTCGCGTCGAACTCGCGCGTCTGCTTGTCGTTCATGATGGAACGCACGAGCACCGCGCTCTGCTCGGGCGTCAACGCACGTTCGGACTGCGGACGGATTTCGCCATCGACTTTGATTGCAGGCGGGAAGCCCGCGGTGATGAACAGGTCGGACCCTTTGCGCTCCACGAGCCGCCTGAGGAGGTCCTGCATGAGCTTGATAGCTTGTTCGCGTTCCATGTCTCGCTCCCGGCCTAACAGTCGCTGCGAGGCTGTGCGCTGTCCGCTGCATCTGATGACATACTTGATTCCCTACAGCCTTGCGCCTGCGGTCTACAACCTGCCTTCTGCGCACGGTTCAGAACGCATCTTTGTTTTGCGCTTTGAAGCGTGCCTCTTCTTTGGTGACGATCCCCTTCTGCAGCAGCTCGGCCAAACATTGATCGAGCGTCTGCATCCCGTCCTTCTGACCGGTTTGAATCGCCGAGTACATTTGGGCGATCTTGCCCTCGCGAATCAAGTTACGAATCGCCGGAGTGCCGATCATGATCTCGTGCGCTGCAACACGGCCGCCTCCGATTCGTTTCAAAAGGGTTTGCGAGATCACCGCGCGCAGCGATTCGGACAGCATCGTACGCACCATTTCTTTCTCGGCGGCGGGGAAGACATCGACGATACGATCGATCGTCTTCGCCGCCGAGCTCGTATGCAGCGTTCCAAATACCAAGTGCCCGGTTTCCGCCGCCGTGAGCGCCAGCCGAATCGTCTCGAGATCGCGCATCTCACCGACGAGCACGACGTCCGGATCTTCACGCAACGCAGAGCGCAGCGCCTCGCTGAAACCGAGCGTATCGCGGTGTACCTCACGCTGGTTCACGAGCGAGCGCTTGCTCTCGTGCACGAACTCGATCGGGTCCTCGATCGTGATGATGTGATTGGGCTTGTTCTCGTTGATGTAATCCACCATCGCTGCCAGCGTGGTGGACTTGCCGGAGCCGGTCGGGCCCGTCACGAGCACGAGCCCGCGCGGCTGCATTGCGAGGTCCTTGAAGATCTTCGGTGCGTTCAGGTCATCCAACGACATGATGACCGATGGAATGGTCCGAAAGACCGCTGCCGCACCGCGGCTCTGGTTGAAGGCATTGACGCGAAAGCGCGCAAGCTTGGGAATCTCGAACGAGAAGTCGGTCTCGTAGTATTCCTCGTAAGCCTTCCGCTGCTTGTCGTTCATGATGTCGTACACCATGCTGTGCACTTCCTTGTGCGTCAGCGGAGGCATATTGATCCGCTTCATGTCGCCGTCGACGCGAATCATCGGCGGTACGCCGGCGGACAAGTGCAGATCCGAAGCGTTATTCTTTACGGCGAAAGCCAATAGCTGAGCGATATCGACGGGCATGCCTTCTTCCTCGGGCTATTCGTCTCGCGGCCGGTGCGGGGACGCATTCGTTCGACGCATCCGCGCGACGCGACTCGCGCGTGCGACCGCTTTCGCGAGATGGAACAGCTCCACCGAGTATAGCGGAGCGATAGCGGCCCCAATATGTTAACTAGTCCGCAGTTCCGCTTCGTTTGCGTACCCGCGCGCCGCGCATGCCTCGGGTCGTAGGCTCGTCGCGTGAGACGCAACCGTGCCAAACCCCAGAGCGATGGATACTGATCTTCTCCGAAGTCGGCTTCAGGAAACCTGGACACGCATCGCATCCGCGGCATCGAAACACGGACGACCGCCGGATTCAGTGCGCCTGTTGGCGATCAGCAAGTCGCAACCGCACGAAGCGATTCGCGCCCTGGCCGAATTGGGACAGCGCGACTTTGGCGAGAACTATCTGCAAGAAGCGTTACCGAAGATCGCAGCGCTTTCGGACCTCGAGCTCACCTGGCATTTCACTGGCCAGCTGCAATCGAACAAGACACGTCCGGTCGCCCAGCATTTCGATTGGGTACACACGGTCGATCGGGAACGCATCGCCGTGCGTCTGAATGATCAGCGCCCCCACTACGCGCTGCCGCTCAACGTCTGTATCCAAGTGCGGCTCGTCGAAGAGCCCGGCAAAGGGGGCGTTGCGCCCAGCGAGCTGTTGCCGCTCGCGCAGCGCATTCGAGAGCTGCCGAAGCTTGCGTTGCGCGGTCTGATGTGCATCCCGCCGCCATCATCCGATTTCGAGACCCAACGCGCACGCTTCGAGGAGCTCGCTCGCTACCAACGCGAGCTCATCGCGCAAGGCTTCGAGCTCGACACCTTGTCGATGGGCATGTCTGACGATTTCGAGGCCGCCATCGCGGCTGGCGCCACCTGGGTCAGAATCGGCACGGCGATCTTCGGGCCACGCTCTAGGCTGTAGGCGCTCCCGCCTCCAGTCTCCAGCCCCGACCCTGAACCGCGTGCCACTCACCCCACGTTACTTGTAGACTTCAAACACCATGTCTTCTCAGATCGCATTCATCGGCGGCGGCAACATGGCGCGAAGCTTGATCGGAGGGCTGATCGCGCGTGGACGACCTGCAGCGGATGTCATCGTCTCCGATCCGGTGCCCCAGCAGCTCGAGACGCTGCGTGCCGCCTACGGCGTACGCACAGCCGCTTCCAATCTCGAGGCGGCCAGCAACGCGGGGGTCGTGGTGCTTGCGGTGAAGCCTCAAGACCTGCGCGCCGTAGTGGTGGAGCTGAGCGCGACGTTGCGTTCAACGCGCCCCCTGCTGTTGTCTGTCGCTGCCGGCATTCTCGCGAGCGACATCGAACGCTGGGCAGGCGTGCCCGTCGTTCGCTGCATGCCGAACCGGCCAGCGCTGCAAGGATGTGGCATGACGGGGCTGTTCGCCACGCCGGGTGTCCCGACGGAGCACCGCCGCCTCGCGGCCGAAATTCTCGGCGCGGTTGGCGAAACGATCTGGCTCACCGACGAGCGACAGATGGACGCAGTCACGGCACTGTCCGGCAGCGGTCCTGCCTACTTCTTCCTGCTCATCGAGATGATGGAAGACGCCGGCGTCGCAATGGGTCTGCCGCGTGACATCAGCCGCAAGCTTGCGATTGAAACTGCCTACGGCTCCGGCCGCATGGCCCGGGAAGCATCCGAGCCTCCTGCAACGTTGCGCGAGCAAGTCACATCGAAGGGTGGCACGACCGAGGCTGCCCTCAGGCACTTGGAGAGCAATGGTATCAGATCGATCTTTGCGGGCGCGCTGGCCGCAGCCGCAAAGCGGTCGGCCGAATTGGCCCGGGAGCTTGGCAAGATCTGACCTTCGACGGGATCAACATCGCCCATATGGACGCACTGATTTTCATCGTTCGGACGCTGCTGCAGGTCCTGCTGGTCATCGTGTTCTTGCTGCGTGTGTTATTGCCGCTCGTGCGCGCGGACTGGCGCAATCAGTTCTCACAGGCAGTCCTGCGCTTGACCAACCCGCTCGTCCTGCCGTTGCGCCGCGTGCTCCCCCCGATCGGCCAGATTGACACCGCTTCGATTGTGGCCCTGTTGCTGGTGCAGTTCGCGGCGACGGGAGTGTTGTGGCTCCTCGGTGCGTATCCGTTCGTTGTCACGCTTGGGCAGTTCGTGCACGTGGCGCTCATGAGCCTGGTACTCACGATCCTGCAGTTCTATACGTTCGCGATCTTCCTCTATGTGCTGCTCAGCTGGATCGCCCCCGGTGCGTACAGCCCCGGCGCCATGCTGCTCGCGAGCTTGTGTGAACCGCTCCTTCGCCCGGTGCGCCGTGTGATTCCGCCGATCGGCGGCATCGACCTCTCCGCCCTGTTCGTGATCATCGGTCTGCAAGCGCTCGTCATCCTCATCACATAACTGTCAGGCTGAGGAACCTACTGACGGTATCTGTCCGAAGTCTTCGTCTATAGTGTGACGGACGTCGGTTCCGAAGGAGGGCTCCTCATGAGAACAAGAATATGTGGATGGCTCATGACGCTGCTCGGCGCTATCGCGATGAGCGGTTGTGGCAATGGGGGGCAGCAACCGGGCTTTCCCCAGGCCGTTCCCCTCGAGCAGACTTTCAAGGAACAAGGCGATTATGAAGTGCACTTCAACGCGGTTCGCACCGACCAGCTGACCCCGGAGATCGCCCGCGCATACGGCATTCAACGCAGCAAGAACCGCGTGATGCTGAACGTAACCATTCTGAAGAAGGAGGCGCCGAACGCGCCGCGCAAGCCGGTCGAGGGGGAAGTCGCGGTCGACGCCTACAACCTCAACGGCCAGCTCAAGAACCTGCAGATGCGCCGTGTCTCGGAAGGCGATGCGATCTACTATATCGGCGAAGTCACGATCAGCGGGACGGAGATCCTGGTCTTCGATATCACCGTCACGCCAAGCGGCGAGACAACCCCGATTCAAGTCAAACTCAAGCGGGAGTTCCACGCGAGCTGACCCAAGCGGTGCGACGGGACTTCGACGGAAACCTTGAGTGCCCTCTGAGCCTTAAAAAATAGGGAAAAAACGCTTCGACTGCTTAATCCGCGCCGAATCTTGTGCTATTTTCCCGCGCGACTTGCATACGCGACCGCTCGGCACTAGACGGCGCGATTCGTTATTCATCTCAGGAGATCGCAAATGGCAAAGAAAAATGCAGCGCCGACCAAATCGGAGATCCTTGCACAAATCTCCAAAGACACAGGACTTCCCAAGAAACAAGTAGCCCAGGTATTCGATTCCCTGAGCGTCGTCGTCCGCAAGAGCTTGAGAAGCTCGGGCCTGTTCACCCTGCCCGGCCTGCTCAAGATGAAGGTCGTGAAGAAGCCCGCCACCAAGGCCCGCGAGGGCATCAACCCCTTCACGGGTGAGAAGATGATCTTCAAGGCGAAGCCTGCCACCAAGAAGGTGCGCATCGCTCCGCTGAAGGGCCTCAAGGAAATGGTCAACTAAGAGCTCGCGCCGGAGCGCGACACACGATGCGCGCTCCGGGCCTCTTGGCTGCCCGCGCTCCCTATCGGAGGGCGTGTCCGACGACGCTCTTCTTTCGAGTCATCAGCGCGGCACATAGGAGTGCGTTTGCCGTTTTACGTGCCGCACCTCATTCCCCCTCAACGACCTTCAGCTTCAATCTGACCCGATCTCGATCCGAGACGTGCAGCAATCCGGCGATGCGCCTCACGAGGTGCTCCTCGTGCTTGTCGATGCGACCGTCTGCATGACTGACCTGCCAGAGCATCTCCACGATTGAGAGCTTGTCTTCCTCGGAAAGCTCTCGATTCAGGCGGTGCGTGAATTCGTGCAGAGACACTGCACTGTCGGCCCGTCGTTGTGCCTTTTCAATCAGATCGTCGAGTTTCTCCCCGCTCAGTCCGAACCGACGTGCGAGCAGATGCCGGATGGCCTCGACCTCCTCAGGCGCCTCCGAAAAATCCGACCGTGCGAGCTCAAGCAGCAAGGCCGCCGTTGCAAGCTCGAGCGGCTCGCGCGTCTCGAGCAACCCGGCGACGGGCGGTTCGCGACCGAAGAGCTTCTTGAGCGAGACAATCATAGATGACGATCCTGCTCAGCAACGGCGACAGGGTGACGAGCGAGCCACGCGGTCACGGTGTCTTGCAGCTCGTTCAGGCGGCCATGAAAGAAATGACCGACACCGCGCAGCAGCGCCAGCTCCGGAACGATTGGCAGCTTCTGAATCCAGCTCTGCACCACGTCCGCTGCAACGATCTCGTCCTCGTCGCCTTGGATCACGAGCCAAGGGCAACGCGGCAACTGCGCCAGCGGAACGTGCACGCGATCGACGGCCGGCGCTGCGGTGATCAGCCGCGCAGGATCACTGAGCGATGCGGCACGAATCGCGACAGCACCGCCGAAGGAGAAGCCTGCAAGCGACACGGCCGCGTCCGGCCAACGCTGCCGCGCCCATTCGATGACGGCGAGCGCATCGTCCGTTTCGCCAATACCGTCGGCGTAAGTGCCGGCGCTGCGGCCCACTCCCCGGAAGTTGAAACGGATCGCCGTGATGCCCACCACATTGAAGGACTTCGCCAGCATGTGGGCAACCTTGTTGGTCATGGTGCCACCGTGTAAGGGATGCGGATGGCACACCACTGCAACTTCCGTGGTGCCGCCGTTCTCGACGGCATTGATCAATGCCTCCAGCGGTCCGGCTGGGCCTGGGATGAACGAGGTCTCGGTGGTGATTCGGCTCATGTGTAAGAGCGTAGCGGAAGTGCGTCGACGTCGATAGTCGCGTGCGGCTGACCATGCATACGCCGGCGGCAAAGTGGCGCGACACACGCGGCCCGGATACCATCGTCCGCACGATGGCTCCGCTGCGCTCGATGTGACGGAGCTGGTCAATCAGGCAGTACGATGAGCGACGAGCAGATGAGCAGTGGCGCGCGTCTCGACGATGTGTGCGCCCGCAACTACGACCCGCTACCTGTCACCTTGGTACGTGGCCGCGGCGTCTATGTCTGGGACAAGGAGGGCAAGCGCTACCTGGACATGATGAGCGCGTACTCCGCGGTGAGCCATGGGCACACCCATCCTGTGCTCGTCGCGGCGCTCATCGAGCAAGCGCACCGTCTCGCGATCGTTTCCCGCGCATTCGATACGGACCGGCTGACGCCGTTCTTGGCGCGCGCATGCGCCATGACAGGAATGGATCAGGCGCTGCCGATGAACACCGGCGCCGAAGCGGTCGAAACCGCGCTGAAAGCCGCGCGTAAGTGGGCCTATCGCATCAAAGGCGTTGCAGAAGACAAATGCGAGATCATCGCGTGCGAAGGTAACTTCCACGGCCGCACGCTCGGCGCCGTCGCCCTCTCCACGGAGCCGCAGTACCGCGACGGTTTTGGCCCCTTCATGCCCGGGGTGCGCATCGTGCCATTTGGCGATGCCGAGGCCCTCGAACGTGCGATCACGCCCAATACCGCTGCGTTCATCGTCGAGCCGATGCAAGGCGAAGCGGGCATTCGTATCCCACCTGCCGGCTACTTGGCTCGCTGCGCGGAGATCTGCCGCGCGCACCGCGTGCTGCTCATCGCGGACGAAGTGCAAACCGGATTGGGACGCACCGGCCGTATGCTTGCCTGCGACCACGAAGGCGTGCGCCCCGACGGCGTGGTGCTGGGCAAGGCACTCGGCGGGGGCCTGTTACCCGTCTCTTTGTTCCTCGCCAGTCGCGAGCTGATGAGTGTGTTCACGCCAGGGGACCACGGCAGCACGTTCGGCGGCAACCCGCTTGCCGCCGCTGTCGGTCTGGCGGCACTCGAGGTGCTCGAGAACGAACGACTCATCGAGCGCAGCGCCGAGCTCGGCGCATACTTGCTCGATGGCCTGCGTCGTATCGTCCACCCAGCGATTCGCGAAGTCCGCGGCAAGGGACTATGGTGCGGCGTCGAGTTCGACCCTAGACTCCTGCGCGCGCGGGACGTAGCGGAACGCCTCGTCGAAGCAGGCATCCTGACGAAGGATACGCGCGGGACGGTCATCCGTTTTGCACCGCCGCTCGTCATCGAGAAGGCCGAGCTCGACTGGGCACTGGACACCTTTCAGCGCGTGCTCGATAGCATGACGCACCCGCGCGGTGCGCAGACCGCCTGAACTCACATGATCGCGTGAGCGCGCCGCGGGAACCGCGTAGCGCTCGCGCGGCTTTGGATGGCACACTCCTCCTTCTTGCGAGAGCAAAGAGATCGCCATGCAGCTTACATCCTCGAGCTTTCTCAACGATCAACCGATTCCCGAGCAGTTCGCGTTCGGCGCCCATGATCCGGTGCTGCACGTTCGGCTGGCGCAAAATCACAATCCGCATCTGAAGTGGACCGGTGCGCCCAGCGGAACACGCTCCTTTGCGATCATCTGCGTCGACCCCGACGCGCCCAGCAAGCCGGATGACGTCAACAAAGAAGGGCGAGTGGTGCCCGCCAGCCTGCCGCGCACCAACTTCTATCATTGGGTCATGATCGACATTCCCGCGTCGGTCACCGAGATCGCCGCCGGTGCTTGCTCCGACGGCGTTGTCGCCGGTGGCAAGAAGAACCCCAAAGGGCCGGAGGGATCGCGCCAAGGCATCAACGATTACACCAATTGGTTCGCGCAGGATCCGGACATGGCCGGCACCTATCGCGGCTACGACGGTCCGTGCCCACCGTGGAACGACATGCGCGTCCATCGTTATCACTTCACGGTGTATGCGCTCGATGTCGAGCGTCTCGAGCTACCTGATGACTTCACTGCGCCGCAGGCACTCGAAGCAATGCGTCCCCACGTGCTGGCAGAGGCGCGCATCACCGGCACGTACGCGATCAATCCGGGAGTGAAGTGATGATCCAGGCTGCCACCAGAGCCTCTGCCGCGCTGGTAGCCGCCGCTTTAGTGTCGCTTGCCGGCTGCTCGAACGAGCGGCCGGCCGAGCCGCAATCTGCCGCCGCTCCTGCGCAAGTCACCGAGCTCCAGCGCATCGACTTACGCGTCGCACCCGGCGAAGGCATCACTGCGGGACAAGTCGCCGTCGTGCACTACACAGGTTGGCTGTACGACCCGACAGCACCGGAATTCAAAGGCAAGAAATTCGATAGCTCGCGCGATCGCGGGCAGCCTTTTCGCTTCACGATCGGCGAAGGCAAGGTCATCGACGGATGGGAAGAAGGCGTGCAAGGGATGCGCGTCGGCAGCCAACGCCGCCTCATCATTCCTCCCGAGCTTGCCTATGGCAATCGCGCAATGGGAGGCGTGATACCGCCGAACTCCACCTTGGTCTTCGATATCGAGCTACTCGCGATCGAAGAGCCGGCCAGCTGAGGCGGCGGCTGGGGGCTGAAGGCAGGGGACGGCGGACTTGCGGCCAGAGCCCAGCGCCCAGACCGCGCCTACGCAAGCAACAGCCGATTCAACCTCTTCACGAACGCGGCTGGCTCGGGTAGCTGCTCGCCCTCTGCCAGCATCGCTTGCTCGAATACGAGCAGGGTGAGATCGGCGAAAGTGGCATCGTCGTTGGTTGCGTTCATGCGTTGCATGAGCGGATGCCCCGGATTGATCTCCAGAACAGGCTTTGCGGTCGGCGCCTTTTGACCTGCCGCCTCCAGAATACGACGCATTTGCACCCCAAGATCGTACTGCCCGAGCACGAGGCAAGCTGGCGATTCAGACAACCGCACCGTCGTGCGCACGTCGCTTACCCGATCGCCGAGCACCTTCTTAATGCGCTCGACGAGCTGTGCATGCTCCTTGGAGAGCGACTCCTGGGTTTTCTTCTCCTCTTCGGATTGCACCCCGCTCAGATCGAGCTCGCCGCGGGCGACATTTTGCAACGGCTTACCGTCATACTCGCGCAAGTGGCTCATCAGCCATTCGTCCACCCGATCGGACAGCAGCAACACTTCGATACCCTTCTTGCGCAGCATCTCCAGATGCGGGCTCGACTTGGCCGCCGCGAACGAATCGGCGATCACGTAGTAGATCGCGTTCTGACCGGGTTTCATGCGGGCGATGTAGTCATCGAGCGAGACGTTCTGCTCTTCTTGGTCCGTGTGCGTGCTGGCAAAGCGCAGCAGCTTCGCAATACGCTCCTTGTTCGCGTAATCCTCCGCCGGACCCTCTTTGAGCACCAGGCCGAATTCCTTCCAGAAGGTCGCGTATTTCTCGGGGTCTTCCTTAGCCAGCTTTGCCAGCATATCGAGCGCGCGACGCGTCAGTCCCGAGCGCATCGAGTCGATCGCCGGATCTTGCTGCAGCATCTCGCGCGACACGTTGAGCGGCAGGTCCGCGGAATCGACGATGCCCTTGATGAAGCGCAAATAGAGCGGTAGGAACTGCTCGGCGTCGTCCATGATGAAGACGCGGCGTACGTAGAGCTTGAGCCCGCGCGCCCCTTCGCGGTGGTACAGATCGAACGGCGCTCGCGAGGGTATGTACAGAAGATACGTGTATTCCTTGGTGCCCTCGACTTTGCCGTGCGACCAAGTGAGCGGATCCGCGAAGTCGTGAGAGATGTGGCGGTAGAACTCCCTGTACTCCTCGTCCTTCACCTCGGTGCGCGGCCGAGTCCACAAGGCCTGTGCGTGGTTGACAGTCTCGTACTCGGCGTCCTTCTCCGGCTTGCGCATACGTACCGGGAAGGCGATGTGATCGGAGTACTTGCGTACGAGCGCACGGATGCGGTAGGCGTCGGTGAACTCCTGCTCCCCCTCCTTCAGGTGCAGCACGATCTTCGTGCCGCGCTCCGGCAACTCGACGGTCTCCACCGTGAACTCGCCCTCGCCGCGGGAGCTCCAGAGGACGCCCGCGCTCGCGGGTTCTCCCGCCTTGCGGGAGAACACCTCGACTCGATCGGCCACGATGAACGACGAGTAGAAACCGACCCCGAACTGGCCGATGAGCTGTGCGTCCTTCTTTTGGTCGCCAGTGAGCTTCGAGAGGAACTCCGCCGTACCCGACTTGGCGATCGTGCCCAGGTGCTCGATGGCCTCTTGGCGCGTCATGCCAATGCCGTTGTCCGCGACGGTGATCGTACGAGCCTTCGGGTCGATGTCGATCGTAATGGCAAGCTCGCCGCCACCCTCTAGCAGCTCGGGCTTTCCCAACGCCTCGAAGCGCAGCTTGTCGCAGGCATCCGACGCATTGGAGATGAGCTCGCGCAGGAAGATCTCTTTGTGGCTATACAGCGAATGGATCATCAGCTTGAGCAGCTGATTCACCTCCGCCTGGAACCCCATTGTTTGCGGCGCGGTCGCCTCGCTCATCGTTGTGTCGGCCTCCGAAGTTGGAAAAAAGAAGGGGGGGTGCTGCTGGCCGGCGCTTATTGGGGCGGCACGAGTTGAGTTCAAGACGGTCTCGAATGGGCCGTAGGCTGGAGGCGGGAAGCTAGTTCCGCACCACCTAGAGCCTACCACCTCTCTTACCTGAAGCAGGTGTGCCCTCGGCTCGTTCAGGGCTGCTGGGCGCTGAGTGCTGGGCTCTGGCTAGAGGCGGGGTATTCGCGCGCAGCAGCTGCCCCAAGCCTCGAGCCCATAAGCGCATGCGCTGCGCGCGCACCTATTCCCTATTCGCGCCGCCCCATTCCCTGTTCCCACGAAGCCACACACCTCGCGCTTGCATCCGGTAGCGAAGTGCGTCGATCAAGGAAGCGGAAAGAACAACGCCGACGATCGTCAGACCGACGGCAGGGAAGCGGACAAACGCGAACCCGGTGGCGACGAACAACAAGACGGCCACCAACAAACCGATGATCCTCGGCGCCAGATGGCGCAGAGCGTGAATGGCATCATCCAAGTCATCGGCCCATTGCAGCAAGAACTCCATCTCAGCTCACCTCGATCTCGTCTGGTACGAATGTACGTGTACTCAGGTACATCCGGTGTGAGCCGACTCACAGCGCCTCGTAATCGTCGCGAGTGAGACTGCTCACACTCTCGACCTTGCACCGCAGAAGGGCGGTGCGTACGCTGTCTTTAAGCGTTTTTCGTCAAATCGATTGCAGCGTCCACATGCAAAAGATCGTAGTGCTGAATCCGAAAGGCGGTTCAGGCAAAACCACGATCGCGACCAACTTGGCCAGCTATTTCGCCGTCGCTGGTCTCAAGCCGACCCTGATGGACCTGGACGCGCAGGGCTCGAGCATGCGCTGGCTGAGTAAACGCACGAAGGATCAGATTGCGATCCACGGTATCGCCGGCTACGAGCGTAACCCGCGAGTCACACGTAGTTTCGCAATGCGTTTGCCGCTCGATACGGAACGGCTCATCGTGGATACCGCCGCGGCGCTCGATCCGCAACGGCTGCCGGAAATCACCCGCAATGCCACTGCAGTGCTCGTGCCCGTTCTGCCATCGGACATCGACATTCACGCGGCGGCAAAGTGCATTTCCGACCTATTACTAATTGCAAAGATTCGTCGCGACGAGCAGCGCATCGCCGTGATCGCGAACCGGGTGAAGAAGAACACCCTCGTCTACCGGTCGCTGATGCGCTTCCTTGAGACGCTGCGCATCCCGGTCATCTCGACGCTACGCGACTCGCAAAACTATATCAAAGCTGCAGAAGCGGGAGTCGGGCTCTTCGAGATGAAGCCGTACCTCGTAAGAGAAGACCTGGAGCAGTGGCAGCCGATCGTCAATTGGCTCATGCAGCGCCGTGGGGTTGAGATTCCGCCCGGGTCGCCGGCGCTTACCGCCACGTCGCTGTGGTGATTCGTGAACCGGGTCGTGAACGACCCGCAGCTTGGGCTGGCAGCCTGAGGCTGGAGCGACCCGAAAGTGCGGCGGCCAGCTCGCGCCGCGCCCTGGCGCGCCAGCGACGTGCTTGCCGCGAGGCTCTTGCCGGCGTCGACTGGCTCGAGAGCCCGGGCTTACTTCTTGTCTTTCTCCTTGTCCCAGCAATGGCGAACCTTGTCGGTCCAGTTCTTGTAATTCGTCCAGCTGTACAAGGAGCGCGTGATCGCTGCGTGACGGGAGTTGACCGGATGAGCGCGATCCAGCCAATTGCGTTGCGGATCGCGGGATCCGCCGGTGCGTACGATCTTTGCGTTTGCCTCACCGATCCACGCGCGGTGACGTCCAGTCGCAGTGAGTTCGTCGGGCTTCTGCTCTGACATATACGTGCTCTCCTTTGCGCGCACCGTATCGACCCACCCACCGTTGCGTGAGGAACTGGGTCACACGCAGGAACGATCGTCGCCAGAATGCGACGATCATCGCAATTGCGGCAACTCGGCTCTGGACGCTCGCCAAGCGTGCTCGGCCCGCAGCCCCCAGTCTCCAGGTTCTCAATCAGCTTTCAGTAACGCCTCGAAGGCCGGGCGGATCTCGGCCAGGATGTCGTGAATGGCTGCCGGCACCAGGCTGCCATAGACGTCGAGCAGCACGATGGCATTTACGATCGCGTCTTGGCGGGTTGCGGCGCGCAGCCGCTGCGCCACCCCACGATTCACGGCGTGCACTCCGCGATAGACGCGTTCCAGATGCTCGAGCTTGAAATCGGAAGGCCCGCCGTCGCGCGCAGCGAAGTGCTGCGCAAGCAGATACATCGCTGCGACCCGATAAGCCGTTTCTGCTTCGCTCGAGAACGGCAAGTGAAAGCGCGCCATCGGCCGAAATACAGCGGTTCTCGGGCACCCACTCGACGCCATGATCAGGCCCATCAGCGAGGCGAGCGCCTGCTGTGCGGATAGCGTGGCCGTCACGCAACGCTCCTCGCTCTCGACCGTGACACGCACGGTGTCGTACGAGACGAGATCCTGAAAACCGTCTATCACACCGGACAGATGGACCGCAGCAGGACAGTGCTTGGTGTGGGCAAGCTCCAACGGACAGCCGCTGCACTGATTGAATCCGAGCTCGGTCCAGGCGGGCAGATCGGTATCCGCTGGGGCCGTCAGCTCCGCGGTGTCCCGATCCATCTCCAACGTGAATGCACGCTCGGATGAATCCGGCAACGTGAACCGGTACTTGAGCACGAGCTTGCTCATGCGACAAGCCGATAGCAGGGCCGGTATTCGCCGGCAAGCTTCATGCGTCGCTGCTTCACGAACGAGGTCAGGAGCTCATCGAGCAGGCTCATGATCGACTTGTCGCCGCGCAGCTCGAACGGACCATGCCGCTCGATGGCTTGGATCCCCTGCTCCTTGACGTTACCTGCGACAATGCCGGAAAAGGCGCGCCGCAGATTCGCGGCCATCAGGTGCGGATCGAGACCGCGCCGCAGCTCGAGCTTCGCCATCGCTTCGTGCGTCGGCTCGAACGGACGTTGGAACTCCGCAGGAATCTTCAGCAGCCAATTGAAATTGTACGAGTCGCTCTGCGCACGACGAAATTCGCGCACGGCTTCCACGCCGCGCACGACCTCTCGTGCCGCTTGGGCAGGATCGCCGATCACGACCTTGTAGCGGCGCCGAGCCGTATCGCCGAGCGTGGCCGCGATGAAGCGATCGATTTGCCCGAAGTAGTCGGCTGCGCTGGGCGGCCCGGTGAAGATGACGGGCAAGGGAATCTCGGCGTTCTCCGGATCGAGCAGAATGCCGAGCAAGTACAGAATCTCCTCCGCCGTCCCGACACCGCCCGGAAAGACTACGATCGCATGCGCGCAGCGGACGAACGCCTCGAGGCGCTTCTCGATGTCCGGCATGATCACGAGCTGATTGACGATCGCGTTCGGCGGCTCCGCAGCGATGATGCCCGGCTCGGTGATGCCGATGTAGCGTCCGTCGCGGATCCGCTGCTTCGCATGACCGATCGTCGCTCCCTTCATTGGCCCCTTCATTGCGCCTGGCCCGCAGCCGGTGCAGATGTTGAGCCCGCGCAGGCCGAGCTCATAGCCGACGCGCTTGCTGTAGTCGTACTCGGTAGAGCTGATGGAATGCCCGCCCCAGCAGACCACGAGATTCGGCCGGCCCTTGTAATCCAGAATGCGCGCGTTCCTCAGGATGTGGTAGACGGCATTGGTGATGCTGGCCGGATCATTGAGATCGAACCGGTGCGTGCCGAGGATAGCATCGTGGATGTACACGATATCGCGCAGCGCGGCGAACAAGTGCTCCTTGATGCCGCGAATCATCTGCCCGTCCACGAACGCGCTCGGCGGCGCATTCCTCAGCTCGAGCTTGATACCCCACGCCTGACGGCCGAAGCGAATCTCGAAGTCCTTGAAGCGATCGAAGATCGCGCGCACATCATCGGATTCGAGCCCCGAGGCCAGCACCGCCAGAGCGCAGCGCCGGAACAGGTCGTACATGCCACCCCGCCCGGATTGCAGCAACTGTTGCACTTCCCGCTGGGAAAGGTTCTCGAGGCTGCCGAGCGGCGAGACGTGCGCGTCGACGAGCTCGTCGCCATCGCCGTCGAATTGTGTGACCGACGCAGAAGTGTGTTCGCTGCTCACGGAGCGATCTCGATGGGTGTGTTAGGGCGCGTCATCAGCCAGATTTCCACCATATCGGCGTTCGATACGGCGATACATCCTTCCGTCCAATCGACGTTGGCGTAGTAGTCGCGTGGCTTGCGCGGCAGGTTCGGCTCACCGTGGATCATGATCGCACCGCCCGGATTGCGACCCAGCCGCCGTGCCCGCTCTACGTCCTGGGCATTCGGATAGTCGATCAGAATCGACAGGAAATACTCGCTGTTCGCGTTGCGCCGCGTAAGGCGATATTTCCCTTCCGGCGTTCGGAAGTCGCCCTCGAACTGCTTGTGGCCGTCGGGACGTAAGCCGAGCGCAATCTTGTACGTCCGCAATACCTCACCTTGACGCAGCAGATACAGCTTGCGTTCCGACTTACGCACCAAGACGCTGTCTGCCATCGGCAGCGCTGCTTCCGGCGTCGAGGTGAGAAACGGCACGTCCGACAGTGCACCATCCGCCCACGCGCACACGGCGGCGGTCATGACAACGAGAGCTAAGGCGAATCGGCGCGATATGGTCATGAAATGTTTTTTCAAATTATAACGCAGCGGCCACATGCTCTTCTGTCGGCGCGCGCATCGGCACGCCTGCTCAGTCGATCGGCTCCAAGGAGACCGACGTGCACTCCTTCAGCCCGGGGCCCGTCTCCGCAACCAGACGATACCGCTCGCCAGCGTACACCTCGACGTCGACACTGAGCCGTGTCGTGCTCGAGGTTTCCGCGATCCGACAATCGACCAGCAGCCGATGCTTACCGGGCAGCACCTCCACCGTGCGCTCCCCAAATCGCAGCGGATAGTCGTCAACCTTGCGCAGTATGACGCTCACCGGTACGCCCGCCGTGAAGTGGAAGTCGCCGCTGATCCTCGCGACCTCGTCAGCGGGTCGCGGCCCGCCTTCATAGCTCCTGACGGTCGCGCACGCCACCAGGCATAGCCCGATGGCACATAGGGCGAAGGCTCGCTTCATGCGGCGGGCTCCGCGACCACGGGTTCGAGCAGCGGAATCACGAGCTTCGTCCCGGGCCGCACGGCGCCGAGATCGATGTCCGGATTGTATTGGCGCAGAAGCCAGATCGGAATGTTGTAGCGCTGTTGAGCGAGCACCCATACCGACTCGCCACGTCGGATGACATGCACCTCGTTGCCCTTGATGCGATAGCGCGCGAAAAACGCTTCCTGCAGCTGGCGGTGATACTCCAGGCGTTTGGCTTCGAACTGCTCGCGAGGCACCTTGGAAAAGTCCAGCTTGATCGGCCGCCCGATCACCAGCGGCGTTGCGTACGACATCCGATTCAGCTGCCGCAAGTGACTTGCGCGCAATCCCAGCCACTCGGCGTAGTGGCCAAGCGTCTCGGCAGCTTGCACGAGGATCGTGCCATCTTCGTGCACGGAGTAATCGTTCGGATCGGCTGAGGCCGCCGATAGCGTGCCGGGCACGAGCGACGGTCCGATCTCTTCGGCCTCGCGCTCCGTCGTCGGCTCCGCAGCTTCGGCAGCGGCGATGACGGGCGTCGACGGGGACGGCGCCACGACGTTGTCCACCGTGACCTCCGCCTCGAGCGGTGGTGCCGCCCGCGCCGCGTCGGCCAGCGCGAGTATCTGGCCTTCATAGATGAAATGTCGATTGCGAATGTTGTTGAGCTCCATGAGCTTCTCTTCGCTCAACCCATACCGCGCCGCGATCTTCGACAGCGTATCGCCGCGGCGAACGACATATGTCCCGGCGCCGGTCACCACACCCGTCGACGGCGCTGCGCGACGCGTTGCCGTCTGCGTGTCGGCGCGCGCCACAGCCGCAGCCGGTGCAGCACCAGCCTTGGTCGGCAATACGAGGAGCTGTCCCGCACGAATGAGATACGGATGGGACAACCCGTTCAGATCAGCCAACGCACGCACGCTGACACCGTAGCGCGCAGCGATCGTCGACAGTGTCTCGCCGCTGCGCACGCGGTGGTGGGTATCGGCGAGCTGTGCATCCGTGCCCCAGTGTTCGAGCTTCGCGAGTGCCGCCACCGGGTCGATGTGCGCGGGCACACGCAACTCGAAGCCCCGTGGAATGTAACGCGAGCCGTTCCACACAGGCGGTAACAGGGCCGGGTTCAGCCGGCGCAGCTCGTCGCGCTCGACGCCGAGCGCGCTGATGACGGCTGCGGACGGCACGTAGCTCGTCAGTTTGATCACGCGGCTGTTATCGGGCGGATCGAGCTTGAGCGGTCCGAAAAATTTCTCCGGATTCCGGTCGATTTCCAAGGCAGCGAGAAAAGCCACGTAGAAGTTGCGGGAGGCGAACCCGAACGTGCGGCTCTTGTACTGGCGCACGATTTTTACGATATCGGTCGTGCCGAGCTGCTCTTTGGCGCGACGCATACCGCCGGGCCCATGGTTGTACGCCGTGAGGGCGAGCGGCCAGGTGCCGAGCACGAGGTAGTTCTGCTCCAGAAAGCGCGCTGCAGCCTCCGTCGAGCGATACGGATCCAGCCGCTCGTCGACCACTCCGTCGATGCGCAGGAAACGACGCCCTGTGCTGCGCATGAATTGCCACATGCCTGCAGCGCCGACCTTCGAATAAGCATACGGATTGAATGAGGACTCCACGTGCGGAAGCGCGGCGAGCTCGCGAGGCAATCCCATGCGCTCGAAAGTGGCGGCAATGTAGTCCCGCCAGGCACCCGAACGGATGAGACCTTCACGGAAGCGATCCGCCTGTCCCAGCTGAAAGCGCACCTCCTGCGCCGCCTGTGCGAATCGTGAGCGGTGCGTGTTCTTCGGCCACAGCGCTTTCACGCGTTGTTCCTCGGCGGTCAGGTTTTCCGCTCCCTGTGCCAAGCGCTCCAGAATGTGCACATATTTCTGCTTTGCGTCTTCAATGCGGCGTGCCCGCTCGCGCGATGCTAGGTCAGCCGGAAACTGCAATACCTCGTAGACAACGGCGAGATTGGAGGCGTCGTGAATGAAGCCTCCGTTCGTGGTCACCTCCGTATAGACGCGCCGCCAGAACGCGATGTCTGGCTCGAGCTCGGCGGGACGCACGAATGCCGTATCCGCGTCCGCGTACGCTGTGTCGAGCTGTGCCAACGCAAGAAGCGAACATACGAAGGTACAGATCAGCCAACGCATGAACATGAATGGGCTCGAACCAGCTTGCGAGACAGTAAACACGACGCGCAAGACTATGTAAAACGATGGCTCCCTCTCAACCACGAAGTTCTCAGACTGGGACTGGCGCCTGGAGCTGCTGCGCCCATACACGCTCCGACCCAGCGCCCGGAGCCCAGAGCCCAGCGTAGCTCCTACCTAGACAGGGAAGAGGAAAGAGGGAATAGGGAATGCAAGCTGTGTGATCACACGTTCCGCCCGAGCCCAAACCCACAGCCCTAGTCCTTATACGTCGTCAGCAACAGATTCGTCTCCGTCTTCGAGACACCCTCGAGCAGACTGATGCGCGAGATGATGCGATCGAACTCCTGTAGGTTCTCAGCGCGCAGCTCCGCGACGAAGTCCCAACGACCGTTCGTCGTGTGCAGCGTCACGACGGCTGGATCGCCGCGCAACGCGCGCAGCACAGATTGCGTGCGATTGCCTTCGACGGCAATCGTCATCACGGCACGAATTCCCTGCGAATCGGCCTGCGGTCTGAGTCTGACCGTGTAGCCGACGATGACGCCCTCCCGCTCCAGGCGGGTGAGCCGGTTCTGAACCGTGCCGCGCGAGACGCGCAGCTTCTTGGCGAGCGATGCGATCGAGCTGCGCGCGTCATCGCGCAGCAGCGCGATGAGCCGTCGGTCCAGGTCATCCATTTCGATCCCTCCTGTCGACTAGTACGAGGGGAGTCGAGCGCTGAGGCGAGCGCCTGAGCATTTTGGCAGCTCGACCTGGCGATTTGCTCATCTTTCTACAAAAAACCAGCAGTTCGCTCCCTTTTTATTGACCGCACCAGGACAAACACTACAGTGGTCTGAGCGTTATGTGGGATGTCCCATGGTTCAGTACATCGGTACCGAAAGGATCAAGGAACTGGTCGCGCACGTCGGAATCGGGCGCTTCATCGCAGAGCTCGCACGAGAGATCGAGGCGGACTTCCGTCGCTGGGACGATTTCGACAAGTCGCCTCGTCACGCAGTCCATTCCCCAGTCGGCGTGATCGAGCTCATGCCCATCAGCGACGGCAACGAGTACTCATTTAAGTATGTGAACGGTCATCCCAAGAACACGGCGCAAGGCCTGCTCACTGTGACGGCTTTCGGCGTACTCGCCGAGGTCGACACCGGCTACCCGCGTCTGATAGCCGAGCTCACTTTTACGACCGCGCTGCGCACAGCAGCCATGTCGGCCCTCGCAGCGCAGTGGCTGGCGCGACCCGACAGCCGCGTCATGGCGCTGGTGGGCAACGGGGCGCAAAGCGAGTTCCAAGCCATCGCCTTCCACCACATTCTTGGCGTACGCGAGCTGCGCCTGTTCGACACCGATCCGCACGCGACCGACAAGTTGGTTCGCAACCTGAGCGCGTTGTCCTTACCCGGCCTGGAGATCGTGCGCTGTACCTCGACAGCCGAAGCCGTGCGCGGGGCTGACATCGTCACGACGGCGACCGCAGCCAAGCGCAAGGCGGCAGTGCTCACGCCCGAGATGATCGAGCCTGGAATGCACATCAACGCAGTCGGCGGCGATTGCCCGGGCAAGACCGAGCTGCATCGTGACATCCTGATGCGCAGCGATGCACGGGTAGTGGTCGAGTTCGAGCCGCAGTCGCGCATCGAAGGCGAAGTCCAGCAGCTCGAGCCCACGTTTCCCGTGATCGAGTTCGCCGATGTCGTCAAGCGCAAGGTCAGCGTTCGCGCGACTGGTCAGGAAGTCACGATCTTCGATTCCGTGGGCTTCGCCATCGAGGACTTCTCCTCGTTGCGTTACCTCGAGCGGCTGCACCGCGAGGTCGGCGGCACGCGCACCGCGCTCGACCTTGTGCCCAGCGTGCGCGACCCCAAGGATTTGTTCGCTGATCTGGTCTCTACGCTAACCGGTTGCTCCGCGCAGGCGCGCGGACGAAGCGCTGCTCGCGTATGAACACGCACATCGCACGGCCAGTGACACTCATCGGCGCGCCGACGGATGTCGGCGCACGGCATCGTGGCGCATCGATGGGTCCCGAGGCGCTGCGTGTCGCTGGCCTGCACGCGGCGCTGGTTGCACGAGGTCTCGACGTGATCGATCGCGGCAATCTCAGCGGACCGCCGAATCCCGAGCGACCCCGCGTTGGTGGATATCGTCATTTCGCCGAGGTGGTGGAATGGAATCGCCGCGTGCACGATGCGGTGTACGCCGAGCTTGCCGCCAACCGCGTGCCCATTCTGCTCGGGGGTGATCACTCTCTGAGCATCGGTTCCATCAGCGCGGTTGCGCGCCATTGCCGCGACACCGGTAAGAGGTTGCGTGTCCTCTGGCTCGATGCTCACGCGGATTTCAACACGAGCGACCTATCGCCAACGGGCAACATTCATGGCATGCCGGTGGCGTGTCTGTGCGGGTTCGGCCCCGAGGAGCTCACCGCGATCGGCGGGCACGTCCCTGCTCTACAGCCGAGCTGGATTCGCGAGATCGGCGTGCGCAGCGTCGATGCGGGCGAGAAGCGTTTCGTGCACGAGCAGCAGCTCGAAGTGTTCGACATGCGCTACATCGACGAGCACGGCGTGCGCCATACGATGCAGGTTGCGCTCGATGGGCTCGATGCGAACACCCACTTGCACGTGAGCTTCGATGTCGACTTCCTCGATCCCGAGATTGCGCCGGGCGTGGGCACGACCGTGCCCGGCGGCCCCACGTACCGCGAAGCGCAGCTCTGCATGGAGATGATCGCGGACACTGGCCTGCTGGCTTCACTCGACATCATGGAGCTCAACCCTGCCATGGACGTGCACAAT
Organism: Gammaproteobacteria bacterium; assembly: GCA_017577615.1. GTDB lineage: Bacteria > Pseudomonadota > Gammaproteobacteria > Steroidobacterales > Steroidobacteraceae > Steroidobacter. The sequence goes on from PKRE01000003.1 coordinate 235,500, forward strand.
CGAACCGCGAAGCTGGCCGTCGACCTTGTTGAATCCCTATTCGGGAAAAGCACGTTGGTCAGACGTTAGGGAAAGCCGTCGCATGCCATGCCTGGCCAAGAGGCTTCGGGAGAGGACTGCGGCAGGAAGCCCCAGAAGCGCTCCCGCTGCAGACCTTCATGCCAGCGGTACCCTGACGCGTATACGTTCCGCTGCCGATGAGCAATGCTACGCGGCAGGTATTTCGGCCTCGACCAGCTTTGCCAGCTGCGCCAGCGATTCCTGCCAGCCAAGATAGCACTGCTCCACCGGTATCACGTCTGGCAAGCCTTCCTGCACGATCGTCAGCTCCGTCCCGCAGGAGACCGGTTTGAAGCTGATCGTGGCCTGCATCTCGCCTTGCAAGCTCGGGTCGTCGAAGCTATCCGTGTAGCGAATGCGCTCGTTGGGCACGAGCTCGATGTACGTTCCACCGAACGAGTGAGTCTGTCCATTGGAGAAGTTGGTGAAGGACATCTTGTAGGTGCCTCCGACCCTCGCGTCCAAGTGGTGCACCTTGCAGGTGAAGCCGTTGGGCGGGAGCCACTTGGCCATGGCGTCGCCGTCGAGGAATGCCCTGTAGACGCGCTCAGCAGGAGCGCGAAGGACACGATGCAGTCGAACCGTATTGGTTGCCATAGGGTTGCTCCAGGGTTGACGAAGAAATCCGCTGTCTTCCTCAAGGACGTGCGACGACAGCGAGAACCGACATGTGGGTCGGAGGCTGTAGACTGTAGGCCGTAGCTAAGCCGCTCCGCCCTACAGCCTACTGCCTACAGTCTAGAATGACCTCGAACAGCCTCGCCATTGCTCTCGACTGGTTGTCGTCCGCTTGGGACGGAAAGGGTCCCATCTTGGTGCTTACGGGCGCCGGTATCTCCGCCGAGAGCGGCATACCAACGTTCCGCGGCGAGGAAGGATATTGGCGCATCGGCTCGCGCAATTACTTCCCCCAAGAGCTGGCCACGCGCGCAGCCTTCGCGCGGATGCCGGAGCACATCTGGGGATGGTATCTGTATCGGCGTGGTGTGTGTCGCGCTGCTGCGCCGAACGCTGCGCATCTTGCGCTGGCGCGGCTCGAGCAAGAGCTTGCTGCGCGCGGCGAAGCAGAGCGTTTCGTGCTCGTCACCCAGAACGTAGACGGCCTGCACCTACGCGCCGGCAACACTCTCGAGCGGACGTACCAAATCCACGGAAACATCGACTTCATGCGCTCGGTCGACGATCGGGACACGCGGATTTTTCCCATCCCGCCCGAGATCGGCGAGCGCTGGGAGCGCGGCAAGCCGATCGGAGAACGGGAGCGCGCGCTGCTCGTGTGCCCGGATGGCACCCCCGCCAGACCGCATGTTCTATGGTTCGACGAAAGCTACGACGAAGAGCGCTTTCGATTTCACAGCACGCTCGCGGCAATCGAACGTGCGGCACTCGCTATCGTGGTCGGCACCTCCGGCTCGACCAATCTGCCATCCATGGTCGTGCATCGTGCGCTCGAGCGGGGCATCCCACTCTTGATCTTGAACCGCGACGAAAGCACCTTCTCCGCGGTGGCACGTGGCCGGCCGGCGGCTCGATTCCTCCAAGGTCGCGCAGGCGAGTACCTGCCCTCCGTCGTCGACACAGTGCTCGCACAAGCACGGTGAGAATGCACTGATGCGACGATGCCAGCGGCGACAAGGAACGTCAGTAAAGGAATCAATCCTGCACCCAGTAAACAATCGCGATGCCGAAGCCGATCGCAACGATGGCCCACCTCAATGCGGCCGGCTTCATCCACAGGGCAAGCCTTCCACCCAATGCCCCGCCGAGCAGCGCCCCGATCGCCATCACTCCTGCGAAGGCCCAGACGATGTGTCCGGACCAGAGGAAGAATAGCACCGCTGCCACGTTCACGACGGATGCGAGCACCTGCTTGAGCGCATTGAGGCGACCGAAGGTATCGGCGGTGGTGAGGCCGAGCACTGCAACGAGAAGCACACTCATGCCCGCGCTGAAGAATCCGCCGTATATCGACGCCACAACCACTGCGATCAGCGCCATTGCGTTGGCGCGCTGCCGCCCCTGCGCAGCGGCGCGGCGTAACACCAGCGCACGCACCGGCTCTTGAACGGCGAGCAAAACGGATGCGGTCGTCAACATCCATGGGATCAATGCAGTGAACGTCCTTTCCTGTGTATGGACGAGAACGAACGCACCAATGAGGCCGCCGGCGGCGGCAGCCGGAACGAGCACGAGCGCCCGCGCCTTCTGTCCCTTTAGATTTCTCAGCTGCGCGAGCGTGGCGCCGAAATAGCCTGGGCACAGTGCCACCGCATTCGTGACGTTCGCCGCAATCGGTGGCACACCAAGCGCCACGAGCACCGGGAAGCTGATGAGCGTGCCGCCACCGGCAAGCGCGTTGAACACCCCTGCAGCGATCGCCGCCAGACCCGCGAGCGCTAGATCGATCACGTTCACGATTCGTTTTCTCAGTGCGCTAGCTTTGTGTCGATGGGATGACTTAACGCGCCCTCTTGCTTGTGCAGCACTGCCAGAGCGACCAGCGCTCACTTGCCGTGATCAATATCGGCCCGATGTTCTGCGTTGCTCGCCATCGACCAGACGGCGAGCTAGTCTACGTGCCCTGCAGGATGCCTGCACACGTTCAAAATGAAGAAGACCTGCTTATTGCTGCTCGCGCTCGCCCTCTGCCGAGCTGTCGACGCCGACGCTCCCCGTGGCGCCACACATGCGATACATGAGCGTCTTCTCGTCCTCGACACGCATCTTGATACGCCCATCCATTTGGGGCGTCCCGGCTGGAGCATTCTCGATCGGCACGACTACGAGACCGACCTTTCTCAGGTCGATTATCCACGCATGGTGGAAGGCGGGCTCGATGGTGGGTTCTGGGTGATCTACACGCCTCAGGGACCTCGCACGGCAGAAGGTTTCGCACGCGCGCGCGATCATGCGCTGCTTACGTTGACGCGTATCCGCGAGATGGTGGCGCGCCATGCGGATCGCTTTGGGCTGGCACTCAGCGCGGACGACGCAGAACGCATCGTGCGCGCGGGTAAGCGCGTCGTGTTCATCAGCATTGAGAACGGCTATCCGCTTGGTAAGGACCTGACGCTGCTCGAGACCTTCTATCGGCTCGGCGTACGTATGATCGGCCCCGTGCATTTCGCGAACAACGATCTTGCCGACTCAGCCACCGATCCGAACGGACCGCAGTGGCACGGCTTGAGCCCGCTCGGTAAGCAACTCGTGGCGGAAGCAAATCGCCTCGGCATCGTTCTCGATGCCTCACACGCCTCGGATGACGTGCTCGATCAACTGATCGAGCTTTCCCGCACACCCATCGTGCTGTCGCACTCGAGCTGCCGGGCCATCCACGATCACCCTCGTAACGTGGACGATACACGCTTACGCAAGCTCGCGGCTGCGGGTGGCGTCATTCAGATCAACTCGATGTACGTTGCGGCAACCGAACAGAACCCTGAGTATGCGCAGGAAGTCGCCAAGCTACGCGCGCGTTATGGCCCACTCGCCACACTGTCGACGCAGGAGGCGGCTGAGTTTGCCCGTAAGCGCCGTGCCTTGGATAGAAAGTACGGTATCGGTCACGCCACGTTCGACGATTTCTTGCGTCATCTGCTGCACGCACTCGAGGTGGTCGGTCCCGACCACGTGGGCATCGGCGCGGATTGGGATGGCGGCGGAGGCGTAGCCGGCATGAGCGACGTAGCAGACCTGCCCAAGATTACTGAAGCACTGCTTGCCGCCGGTTACTCTGATCAGGATCTCGCCAAGATCTGGGGCGGGAACGTGCTGCGGGTGCTACGTGCTGCCGAGGACTACAGCCGCGCGAATCGCAGCAGCCCTCGGACGCCCCGATGATTCCATTGCAACGCCTCAAGTCAGGAAAATCGCAGCGAGAATTCCAGCGACGAGCCCCCACTTCGCGAGCTGATACGCCACTTCGCTGCGCTGGCGGATCTTCTTGCCGAGAATCCGGATCTGGTAGACGTAGCCGAACAGCTTGTTGAGGATGCCGACCTTTTCGCCCGGCAGGTTCTGGGTCGCTGCCGCGCGCGCAAGCGGCTTGCCGATGTAGCGATTGATGAACCGCCCGATCGGGTTACGCAGTGGCCGGTCGATATCGCAGAACAAGATGAGGCGCGGCTTGTCCGTCTCGTTGTACGCGTAGTGGATGAAGGTCTCGTCGAACATGACAGCTTCGCCATCGCGCCAATAGTACGCCTCGCCGTCAACCACAATCGCGCAGCGCTCGGAGTTGGGCGTAGACAGCCCCAGGTGATAACGCAGCGAGCCGGCAAACGGATCGCGATGTTTGCCTAGACGCGAGCCCGGCGGCAGCAACGTAAACATTGCCGCATTGACGATCTCGAGCTGCTCCAGGAGCGCCGTCGTCTTTGGACACAGTGATCGCGCCGACGGTAGGAACTCACCATACCACTTCAGATAAAAGCGCTTCCAACCCCGTCGGAAGAACGAGTTGAAGCCGAGATCGTTATAAGTCGATGCGGCACGGATGTAGCCTTCGTCGAACAGCCGCAATGCCTCGTCCCGGATCGTTTCCCAGTTCTGCTGCAGGACCGCAAGCTCCGGAAAACGATTCACGTCTATGTACGGCTGCCGGGTCGGTACCGCCGAAAAAAGGTACATGAGCGCATTGAACGGCGCCATGATCGTCGAGTGGTCCGTCAGCTGTCGCACGATGGAATGGCGCACACGTCCACGAAAGTGCACGTAGATCGTGGACACGACGAAGGACAGCAATACGCTGATCTTGACGAGGGGTAGCGATGAGTACATGCGTCTTTCCTGACGTCCTGGAGTGCAAGCGCACGGATAGAGCGGTACGAATAACTCTACCCCGGCGGCGCGGCAAACGTGTATGTCCCGCCAAGAAACTCACAATTTCTGCAGCCGCACGCAAGGTCCGGCCTACGCGACCGGGCGCACGCATTCTACGCCTCGCGCGTCGCAAGTCACCATCGCCGGCCGCAGGCCGCGTGAGCGCGAACGGACGGCGTGACGAGACTGCAGGCCGCGGCGCGGATCACCCCAAGTCTGGTCCCGGTGACCTTGAGCCGAAAGTTCGGGTCATCGACAATTGCATTTTGCCGCCCTCGCCCACTTATATGCCTGCTCGATATCCCCTACTGGTTCACCCGCGAGCGCGAGCGAAGCGTCCCACTTTCGACCAGGAGCGCTTCGCCTTCTTGCTCGAGCAGATCGAGCGCGCCCGCGCAGCGCAAGCAGGACGCGAAAGTCTCTATGCGGGCTTTCGGCGCGATCACGCTGCAATACTCTCTCCGCTGCGCCAGCGCTTACGCGCCACCTGCCGTGACACCGTTTTTGCGCTCGACCGCCTGCTCGACCAGCGCGGCTGGTCGCGCGCGGAGCAAAGCATCCTCGTGGACATGCTACGCGCAACGACCACAGCACTGCTCGAAACCGGTACGCATGACGAAGAAGTCAAGCACATCTACGACAAGTACCATGAGGTCACCTACGACCGCCGCAAGCAGCAGGAACTCGACCTGCTCAAGGAACAGGCGCAGGCAATGGGCTTCGACCTGGGCGCGGCGAACGACATCCGCAACGAAGACGATTTGGCACAGCGCATGTACGAGAATCTCGCCGACCGGGCGGGTGCCGACGAGCAGCGACGAGCCGAAAGACATACACGGAAGACAGCCCCCAATCAGCGCAAGGAGGACAGCGCCAAGCTCGCCAGACAAGCGCTACGTGAGTTGTACCGCAAGCTTGCGAGCCTCGTGCATCCGGATCGCGAGAGCGATGCGGCACGGCGCGAGCAGAAGAATCTCCTCATGCAAGAGATCAATCATGCCTATGCAGCCAACGATCTCATGACGCTATTCGAGGTGCAGATGCGGCTCGAACGTAGCGACCCGGAGCGTATCGCAAGGCTGAACGTCGCGCGCCTCAAACAATACAACAAGCTTCTTTCGGAACAGCTCACGGCGCTGAATGACGCTAGCGATGCGCTTGAGGAGCACTTTCGAGCAGAGTTCGGTCTCTCACCACTTCTCGAGCTTACAGCGGACAACCTCTCCCAGGTCTTGCGACACCGGGCACGCGCCATGCGCGCCGAAATCACACGACAGGAGCAACTGCTCGAAATTCTCGCTGACAAGACCGTCACCAAGCGCTGGCTCAGAGCGCATCGTTTCCGCAGTCGGCTCTGAGCGACCGGTGCGCGGCCCGTCCAAGCGCTGGGTGTCTTCCGGACGTGGAGCTCTTGCTAGTGCCTGCGACTTCCGATCCGCTGAAGGCCGCCGAATCCACGACCGTTGCGATTGCGCGAGAACAGCATGGCTCCGAGAGCAACGGCACCGGCTGTGAGGAGCGCAGCACCCGTCGCAGTGCCGACCGGGAAAGAACGTGCCGCGCTCTTGGCCATCTCGCCCGCGTACGGCTTCATCAGCTCTATTCTTCTACGTGTCATCTGCGCGCCGAGTTGACTCAATTCTGTCCCCAGCAAACGCTCGGCAGCCGGCAGGATGTATGTTTCTTCCTCAGCGATGTGATGCAGAAAGATGCGCATCAGCGTCATGAACTTTTCATCGAAGGACTGGTCTAGCGGTTCGCTGCCCGCGCACCGCTCGCGCAGCTCGTTGATGAGGTCTTTCATCTGCTGATGTTCGCCGTCGCTTCGTTGCAGCGCTTCATCTCCAGGCAGCACGTCGCGCATTCTCGGGTAGAAGATCTCCTCCTCGAGCTGCGCATGCACTTGCTTGGCGATGCAAGTATTCGTGACGAGCGCGCGCTTCTTGCTCTCGGACGCGTCCACTCGATAGCGATGCGCAATCGCCAAGACATGAGAGTGATCCATCCGGATCAATGTGGTGATGCTCGGCGCAAGGCGACTCGCGGCAGCGTTCATGGCGTCTCTCCGATTCGGCACTTCGACTCATGGTCAACGCCGCATGCGCACGTGGGTTCCTATGTGCAGTGCGACGCAGTGTGAAGGCTGTCGGCGAGCGCGGTAGGCGAGGTGTGGCGCGGTTGGAGGCGGGGACCCGGAGGCGGGAGCAGACGGAACGACGAGCGCGCCGCGTTTCTGCCCTCATCGCAGCGAAGCGGCGCTGACCAGCGGTCAGCGCCGCTGGTTTTGCTTACTCGCGCAAGGCTTCGACTTCGACGCTGAGAACGATTTCGTCGGGCACGGCAGGCAACGCGTACGTCATACCGAAGTCCGAACGCTTGATCGTGGCGGTCGCGTTCGCACCGCATGCCGGCACGTTTGCCATCGGATGCTTGTCGACACAGGAGAACGACGTGACCTTGAGTGTCACCGGCTTGGTAATGTTCTTGATGGTGAGATTGCCTTCGATGGTGGCGGGCTTGTCCCCGTCGAAGGTGACCTTGGTGGACTTGAATGTCGCCGTCGGATACTTGGCAACCTCGAAGAAGTCTTCGGCGCGCAGGTGCTCATCGAACTTCGGCACGGCAGTCGCCACGGCTTTGACGTCGAACTCCACCTCTACGCTGCCGCTCTTGTTGGCACGATCCAGGACGATTTTGCCGCCGCTCGACGGGATTTTGCCATCGAAAGAAGACAGCCCGAGGTGTTGAAAAGTGAAGGTCACGTGGGTGTGAAGGGTATCCACCGTATATGTATCGGCGGCCACAGCTGCCACACCGTACGATCCCAAGACGATGGCAAGTAGTAGCTTCTTCATGGTAGCTCCAAGGTTTGTCTCTCAAGGCGATGTCAACGTCCATTCGATAATATCAGGTCCGGTCTCGCATCAAGCAGGGGGTGGGGAGGGCAGGTTCAGCGGCTGGGTATGCGCATTGGTGCCACTGGCTTTTCCCGGCGAATTGCACCACCCTACGGTCATGATCTGCCGCCAGCGTTGCGGCGCCTGCTGTACGGCGCCATCTATCTCGAGTCCCATCCCAGGGATGCCAAACGGCAAGCCCGCGGGCGTGCGTTGCGTACACCTCGATGAGCGAGAGCGCTGTAGACTCTTCGGCCAACCGAATCGTCCCGCAGTATGCACCTCGCTGCAGCCGAGCGCGGAAATGTGTGGCGCCAATCGAGAAGAGGCGCTGAGGTATCTGACCTGGCTGGAGGTGCAAACACTGCCCAGCGCACGCAAGATGCGTTGATCGTTCCACGTCGTTCGTTCAGTCGCACATTGCGCGCAATGCACGAATTCGCCTGAGTGCGTCATTCAAGCTACAATCGACGCATGCCGCATCGTGATCACGAGCTCATAATGATTGATTTTCCTGGACGCATCGTGATGATCGGCTGCGGCGGCGTCGGGCGGTCGATGCTCCCTGTTCTACGCCGACACGTCCTGTTACATGGCGAGAACCGTCTGATCGTCCTGTCCGCCGATGAGCAAGGCCGCGGCATCGCCGAAAGCTGCGGCGCTCGTTTCCTGCACGCGCACCTCAAACCGCTCAACTATCGACGCGTTCTCTCCCAGTATGTCGACGCGGGCGATCTCGTTCTGAATCTTTCGGTGGATGTATCGAGCCTCGACTTGATTCGGTTTTGTGCCGACCGCGGCGCGCTGTACGTGGACACCTCCATCGAGCCTTGGCCCGGGGTCTACGACAACCCGATGCTCGATATACGCAAGCGCACGAATTATCTGATTCGCGAAGAGGCCTTGGAGCTTGCGAAAAAGCTCGGTCCAGACGCACCGACCGCCATCGTCGATCATGGCGCCAATCCGGGTCTCGTATCGCACTTCGTGAAGCAGGCTTTGCTCGATCTCAATCGGACACTGCGCAACGAGAATGCTCGACCGCAGCGACGCGAGGAGTGGGCACAGCTTGCCAGGGATCTCAACGTTGCCGTGATTCAGATCGCTGAGCGCGACACTCAGGCGAGCGCTCATCCGAAACGCAACGGAGAGTTCATCAACACGTGGTCGATCGACGGCTTCATCTTCGAGCTGATGCAACCCGTGGAGCTGTCTCTCGGCACGCACGAGAAACAATTGCCGCGCCGTGCACGTCAGCATCGCCCTGGGTCCGGGACGTTCTACTTCCCGCGCCCCGGATGCGGCACCTTTGCGCGTAGTTGGACACCCTCCATCGGCGGCTTTCAAGGCATGCTCATCACGCACGACGAAGTGTTCTCGATCGCGGATTATCTATCGATTCGCGATGAAGAGCGCTTTGTATATCGTCCGAGCGTGATGTTCGTCTATCATCCATGCGATGACGCGATGCTTTCCGCGCTCGAGCTCGAGGGACGCGGCTGGCACAAGCAGGGCTCCAGTCGACACTTGAACAAGGACATCGTCTCGGGCATGGACGAGCTCGGCGTGTTGTTGGCCGGACATGCGAAGAACGCATATTGGTACGGCTCGCAGCTGTCGATCGAGGATGCGCGGCGCCATGTGGACTATACCAACGCGACGATCATGCAAGTCGTGGCGGGCGCGCTTGCCGCCGTTACTTACGCGATTCGCCATCCCCGGTTGGGATTGCTCGAGCCCGATCAGCTGGACTTCGAGGAATGCCTGCAAGTGGCAAGTCCTTACCTCGGAAAGATGACTGGCGAATTCACGGAATGGACACCGCTACAGGGCCGCGGCGAACTCTTTCCGGAGCATCTCGACGTCGACAGTCCCTGGCAGCTACAGAATATCCGTGGCCGTCAGTGGATCATGTGAAGCCACGCGCCGCCCGCTTGACCTGCCCGCCTCCTCTCGCCCCCCCCTGCGTCAAGGCCCCAGATCGCACGCCGCTGCCTGAAGACTGGCTACAATCGCGCGTCCGCAGCGAGAGCCCGCTTCAAGTCCAGTACGCCAAATGAAAAGCCCGACACGTCCGACACCGGCCGCGAGCGGCAAAGCCTTGGCAGGACGCCGCACGCTCAAGCGGCTGATCGCCTGCTACGTCGCCGCGCTCGTCGCGCTTGCGGGCGCGATCTGGCTGGAGCTACCCCAGATCCTCGCGTACGTGCTGTTTGCCATGACCCAGGTTCTCGCGCTGGTCGCAGGACTGAGCGCCGCGCGCACGATCGCCGCGGAGCACGAAGCGTTGCCTTTTCGCGAGCGCCCCAAGGTCTCGGGCCGGGGAGCCGGAATGCTGACATGGGTCAGCTGCGCATTGCTTGCGATCGCCTGTGCATACTTCGTCTATCCACGGTCCTGGCCGACCCGCGTGGCCGAAGCCGTTGCTGTCCTGAGCGCACGACTCGACGCGGAGCGCAAGCGAGAGATTGGCTATATGAGCTACGACGAACTCTGGAAGCTCGAGCGCGAGCTCGGGGCGGCAGTGCGTAGTGAATTCGGGTTGAATCGACGTAATTTCAGACTCGCCTACGACTGCGATCCCGAGTACATGCATCCCCATACATGCGCGACTCGGATCCTGTCGCAATTGTGGAGAACGCTACGCAACGAGCTACCACCCGCCGAGCGGGCCGCGCTCGAAACGCTCGAGAGCAACTTGGAACGCGTACGTCTGGAATCCGCGAGCTTCCACGAGGTGCCGCTGCATGAGCTGGTCGCCTATTTCAACGAAACCATTCGCACGCAGCGTCCGAACGATCGAGCGTTCGCAGTGACACATGATCCAGCGGATGGCGCAGCAACTGTCTCGGTTGCTTGGCATGCGATGGGCACGATCTCGCTGCGCGAGGCGCTCGATGTGCTCGAGCAGCAGGGTAAGTGGCGCATCAGGAAGGCGCCGCCCAACCTGATCATCGAGCGCGCCGACCCAGAATGATCGGCAGGCGGCGGTGCATTGGAATGGGGAATAAGGGAGGTGTGCCGCGCACACCTCAATTGCAGCTCCTATTGCGTAGAGTCTGCAGCCTCCGCTGCGTGCTCCGACGCGGCTCTTACCGGACCGTCCGTTACCTCCGCCGGCTTGAGTGCAGGCTCGGGCGACCAAGGCTGCCATGTGCCCTTGCTCGTGTAGCACGGCGCCACTTTCGCGACAACCGTGCCCGCTACCGTGAACTTGCCCTCAGCCGCAAGCTCGGGCAGCGCCGTGTACAGCACCAAATCGCCAGGCTTTAACGCGGGTACCTTGTTGTCCAGCATCGCACTGAAACACACGTGCTTCAGATCCGCACGTGCGAGCAGCTCTGTAATGGTGCCAGTCGGAATTCTCTTGTCTTCTCGATTCGCGATCTTGACGCTGCACATGCGTCCCTGCACGGCAAGGACGATCGCGAGCACGGGTCTGCCGTCCTCGAGCGAGCAGTCGAGATGCTCGCAGGCGAATTCGAACGCTTCTTCATTGGACGCGAAAGTCCGGTCGGTCATGATCTCCTTCACTCCGCGGATCGATTAGGGATGCGCCGAGCTGGCGCGAAGGTGTGCATGATGCTCGTCGCGGCGACATTGCGCCAGAGTTGTAGCATTGGCGCCTTCCGAGCTCTGTCTAGGCCGGGGCAGCTGACCCTGCGCGGGTGGTCATTGCACACGGCGGCCGCGACGAGAACGTGCCTCCTGCGCAATCAAAGAACCTGCACACTGCCCTGAACCGGGCCAACAAGGCATCATGAGTTCCTCATCTACGACGAAGGCCACGGCTTCGAGAACCCGGAGGACGCGATCGACTTCTTGCGGCGAGTGGAAGCCTTTCTGCACACGCACCCTCCTGCGGAGTGATGAGCGGCTCAAGGCTGTGGGCTGGAGCACGCATGCGGGCACCCGAGCCCAGAGCCCGCACGGTCGCGAGCTGTAAGCTGTAGGGCAGTAGGGGTGCAAGCAACGACTCACCCCTTACATCCTCCCACCCTCCGGTCTTCGGCCTCCAGCCCATCAGCGTAATATTTGATCGCCTGACCCGGTCTTAGGAGCTGGGTCACCGAGCCGACCGCGCGGTGGCGGATGTTCTTCAGTGACTTGCTCAAGCAGGAGTTTCGTATGACACGTTTGATCGGTCTGCTCGCTTTGATGATGTCGCTTCCCGCTGCAGGAGCGTTGACAGCAGGTGACAAGGCCCCGGACTTCGAGGCGCCGGCAGCGCTCGATGGTGAAGTATTCCAATATTCGCTCCGATCGGCGCTCGCGAAGGGGCCGGTGGTCGTCTACTTCTATCCCGCCGCGTACACCAAGGGTTGCAGTCTGCAGGCGCATACCTTCGCCAAGAACTACGACAAGTTCGCGGCCGCTGGCGCTTCCATTATCGGCGTGTCGATGGATAGCATCGAGCGGTTGCAAGCCTTCTCTGCCGACCCCGAGTACTGCGCCGGTAAGATCGCTGTGGCCTCCGATGCGGATGGCAAGATCGCGCGCTTGTACGATTTGAAGATTCACGCTCCTCGCGAGGGCATGAAGGACTCGCGCGGCGATGAGATCAACCACGGCTTCATCGAACGAACAACTTTCATCGTGGCGCAAGACGGCACGATCGCCGCTACCGTGGGCGGAGTCTCTCCGTTCGAGAACGTCACTCAATCTCTTGAGGTCGTGCAGAAGCTCGCACGGCAGCGGAAAGAGTGAGTAAGGAGCGGGCTCGGGGCTTGGGCGCGGGGCTCGGGATTTCGCCCGCAGCGCCGCGCATCCCTACAGCCTACGCCCACAGCCTCTACCCATCCGTATTCTTCGGGCTGGCAAGCTAGACACAAAGGCGTCACTCTCTTGGCGACCATTCAGCTCACGGCTCGAGCCGATGCTGCTACGCACGAGGCTTCGCTATGGCGCGCATGAGAGTTGTCCAAGTCGCCCGCCCCAATGCTGAGCTCGAAATCGTCGAACGCGACATTCCGGAACCGCCGCGGGGCCATGTACGCATCAAAGTGCAGGCTTGCGGAATCTGCCACAGCGATATGTTCACGGTAACGGGTGCGCGACCAGGTATCGAGTACCCGCGCGTGCCCGGTCATGAGGTGGTCGGCGTCATCGACGCCCTAGGAGAAGACGTGCCCGAATGGCAGCCGGGCACGCGTGTCGGGGTCGGTTGGTACGGCGGTCATTGTGGTCACTGTGCTTCGTGCCGCCGCGGCGATTTCCTTACGTGCGTACGTGGGCGCGTCGCCGGCCTGTCTTATGACGGCGGTTACGCCGAGTACATGATCGCGCCCTTCGAGGCGCTCGCTGCGATACCGGAGACACTTGTAGCGGAAGAAGCTGCACCCCTGCTTTGCGCAGGTATCACTACGTACAATGCCCTGCGTCATAGCGGCGCCCGCGCGGGGGATCTTGTCGCAATACTCGGAGTCGGCGGACTCGGTCACCTTGCGGTGCAGTTCGCAGCGAAGATGGGCTTTAAGACGGTTGCCATCGCTCGCGGAACGGAAAAAGAAGCTTTCGCAAAGAAGCTTGGTGCGCATGTCTACATAGATAGCACCGCTCAGAACGCAGCCGAAGCACTGGCACAGCTCGGCGGCGCCAAGGTGATTCTGGCAACAGTCACTAACGCCAAGACGATGAGTGCGGCTGTCGGCGGTCTCGCTATTGGCGGTAAGCTCGTTGTTGTCGGTGCAAGCCCTGATCCCATCGAAGTTTCGCCCCTCGCACTCATCGGCGGACGACGCTCTATCGTCGGTTGGCCGTCAGGCACGGCCGCCGATTCGGAGGACACGCTACGTTTCAGCGCGTTAGCCGAGATACGCCCGATGATCGAGACGTTCCCGCTCACCAAGGCAGCCGAAGCATATGCCCACATGATGAGCGGCAAGGCACGATTTCGCGCTGTGCTCATTCCCTAGAAGAGCAGCCGCGCTGAAAGCCGCCGCCGCAAAAACTCTCTCCGCACGCTGCAGCTATGCAGTCACCCGTATGAAATCCGCGCTTCACCGCGTTGCGTTCGCTACGCGGCAAAGTGCATCCTTCATAACGAAGCGTTGTGCAGAGCAGACATGCGGTCGTCTGATCGCGAGTCGTGATATATCTCAGCACGACCTAAGAGGACTGCGGTGAGCTCGAATGATGAGTGAAGCGGATGTGCAACGTGCAATACGATGGACCTGTAGTCACTGCCAGCGCGACAGCTACTTCGTGACATCTCTCAGCATTGAGGCGATATCTTCCAGCACCTGCGTGAAGTGCGGGCACACCCAAGCAGTGATCACTTTGAATATCGAAGCGCCTCGCGACGCGGTGATCCACGACCGCATCACGCGCAGGGTGCTCCAAGACCGGCCGTGAAGCAGCGGGAAGCCCTTCTGCGCTTCCCGTCTGCTATCCTTATTCTTCACCCATTCCCGATCTCCCCCCCTTCTGCATGTTCCACGACCACGAACCGAGACGACTTGGCTACCGCGACATACGAACGAGATGGGCCGTCGTACAAAGTACCGTCGGTAAGCTGTTAGCCGCCTCGGCCGCCTTGGTTGCAGTAGTCGGCGCCATCGCATTGTCCGTCCTCGTGCTCGCTGTCGTCGTGACGGGCATGTTGCTTGTAGGCGCTTACCTCTGGTGGAAGACCCGGGATTTGCGCCGTCAGATGCGCGCCGACATGTCGCGTGCCGTGTTCGGCGACAACATCATCGAGGGAGAGATCATCGAAGGCGAGATCGTGCGGGACGACGGACGGAAAGACGGGGATAAGGAATAAAGGCTGGAGACTGGGGCTGGAGCTAGAGCGCGCGCACCCACGCGACTCTAGCCCCAGCACTCGCAACCTGAACAACGACCGTCGCTACCGAATCGTCTTGCTCACGACGTTCGAGGAATCACTTTCGACGCCCGCGGTGTTGTACGCGCGCACAGCGAAGTACCACGTTCCTCGGCTCAGGTCCGAGATGACATACGTCGAGAGACCGGGATTGGCAACCTGTATCTGACGCGTCAGGGCGTTCGCGCTCGTGCCATAGTAGATGCGATAGCCAGCCAGATTCGTAAGTGGCGTGCCGTCCGTGTTCCTCGTCGGCGGCGTCCACGACAAAGTCGCCGTGCCGCTCGAGCTTTGCACGACGCTGATCGAGAACGGCGGTAGCTGCACCCTCGATGTGCCGTCGCTCACTGAGATGACGATGTTCGAATACGTCCCTACATGCGCCAGTGTCGGCTGACCCGTCAAGAGACCTGTGGACGTATCGAAGCTCGCCCAACTCGGACGATTCGTGATCGAAAAGGTGAGCCTGTCGCCATTCGGATCGCTGGCAGTCGGTTGAAAGCGATACATCTCTCCAACCGCCACCGATGTCGCAGGCGTGCCGCTGATCGTCGGGGGTCGCTGTGCCGTTCCATCACTGCTGCCTCCGCCGCCGCTCGTCGAAGCGATCTCACAACGCTTCCACACACCGGGCGCAGGATCCCCGAACACTCTGTTGGAACACGCTACGCCGCCATTCGTCGCCCTCAGCTCACGCGTCACCCAACGGTCACCCGCGCCGTAGCGTATGCGACGTGTACCAGTAAAGTTGCATCGCGAGCCCTCGTTGGCGCAGAAGACCCATGTCGTAGTCTGCCGTGGGACGTTCTGCAGCTGACACGTCTTCCATACGCCCGGCAGGGGATCTCCGAACACTGCGTTCGAGCAGCGAACGCCTCCATTGGAGGCCTGCAGCTCACGCACCACCCAAGTGTTGTTGGCTCCATAGCGGACGATGCGTGTACCGCTGAACGAGCAGAATTGCCCTTCCCGCGCACACGTCGTCCACGTCGCCGTACTCTGTGCAGCAGCGGGCTCGGGCACGAAGAACCAGGCTGCCGCGAGAGCTGCAACCGCCACGATCATCTGTCGAGAAAGCATCGTTAATCTCCAGGGCCGATCGATCCCCACGTTCGGACAAAGCATTGTTCTCGCCGTCTAACGCCAACTACCTGCGTGCGTGCGGCTCGTGCTTTGAACGCCATCGATAGTTCCTCGCCGACGCGCGAGGAACGACTTGCAGCCAGCGCTCTTAGTGAAAGAAGAGTCGCTCGTCGTCGTCACGTGCAATGAAAGAGCTCATCTCCCACGTGTGCTGCGCGATCTGGAGTAATAAACAAGTGTCCGCTCAATGCCAAAAAGTCGACACATGACGACAGTCGATTTGACTCGATGATGGCATTCGCCGACACGGGGAATGCCTCATACGATCGTCACCGAGCTTCCCTGATGAGGGCGACAGCAACACGCCGAACCCTTGTTTGTCGCGCAGTGCCCAAGCACGTTGTCTCAACTTGGATGCCTGGCACCTGGTCGACGAAAGCTGGCAATTGCACGGAGCTGCGACGCGCTCCAGATACAGATGCACATTTCGCAGTGATCCGCTTTGCGCAAGTCAATGTGTTTCGATGAGCTCGACCCTGAACGCCTTCGAGTGAACGTTCTCGATCTGATATCAGCGCTTCCCTGCTGAGATCCCCATCTCCGATGGGATACCCACGCCTGCTTACCTAGGAAGGCTGATCGCCCTCGAGAAGGGCAGCGAACGATCGCTGAAATACGTATCCGCCGAGAGCGGAGCTTCAAACCAATGCGACAAACGCAGCCAATCCTTGGCTCCGGGACACGATTCCTCTTCCCCTTCCTCCTTTCCTGTTCCCAATTCCCTCCTGGTTGATTCGGCAACCAACGATGCTCACCGGGGCGCGCCGCTTCACAATGAGATCTCATCGGCGCCGGGTCGATCTGGAGGGTGTCATGCTTGCAAAGCTTGCCGCTGAGTTTCTCGGGACGTTCTGGCTCGTGCTTGGCGGGTGCGGCAGTGCGGTGCTTGCCGCAGCCTTTCCGGAGCTCGGAATAGGCTTCGCGGGTGTATCGCTGGCCTTTGGGTTGACGGTGCTCACGGCCGTTTATGCGCTGGGGCCGATCTCAGGCGGGCATTTCAACCCCGCCGTCACGATGGGCTTGTGGGCGGGCGGTCGCTTTCCGGCAAGACACATTGCGTCATACATCGCAGCGCAGCTTGCCGGTGGCATCGCGGCAACGGCGATTCTATACGTGATTGCGAGCGGCCAAGCGGAATTCGATGTGGCGGCTGGATTTGCTGCCAACGGGTACGGAGCACATTCACCGGGCGGTTATTCCCTCGGCTCAGCGCTTCTCTGCGAGCTCGTCATGACATTCATGTTTCTCGTCGTCATACTCGGTGCAACTCACCAACGCGCACCGGTCGGCTTTGCGGGCATTGCAATCGGGCTGGCGCTCACTCTCATCCACCTGATCACGATTCCCGTCACGAACACGTCCGTCAACCCAGCCCGCAGCACGGCACCAGCAATCTTCGTCGGCGATTGGGCGCTCGCGCAGTTATGGCTCTTCTGGGTCGCCCCGATTGCGGGTGCGTTGGTTGCAGGGTTCGCTTATCGATCCGTGCTGGAAGGCGAGATAGCGGAACCGCCCGTCACCGGCAGGCGGCCAGCAAACGAGCCAGCGCCGCGAAGGACGGCCACCAGCTAGATGTCGGGAACAAGAGGCAGCACGGGATGCGCGTCTATGCCATCAGTGCGCCGGCACGGTCCGCTTTGGCTGCTGACATCCTGGCTCGCGGCCTCAGGCGCTCGCGGCCGCATGGCTGGCTGGTGACTCGAGTTCGTTCTCGGCCGATTCGATCAGGGAATGAGGCGGCCGCACGGTCACTTGCGGGATCGGATCTTCGCCGTGAAGGTACTGGCCCGTGTTCACGAGCCAGCGCTCGATGTGACGACGAAAACGTTCGATGGCTCTCTGGCGAAACACGGCGAGACCGTTACCGTCGTACATCTGCTCTTGTGCCGGGGTCACGTGATACCACCACTGCAGACGATGAATTCGCCCATCGCTGAAATACGGCAACGTGATCGAAAAGCGGCGACCTCTAGGCGTAGGCTCTAGCTCCGCAAAGGCGAAGTACTCTTCGAGAGCACGCGGCAGTTCGATGTGTGCCATTCGACCATACGATGCTCGGAACACGAATGGCCGATCATACTCATAGCGTGCATGGCGCTGTCAATGCCGCGCCCCGTCAAGAAATCTCGCGCGAAACGTTTGCCTGTCGCTTTCGCGAGCATGGAATGCCGCGGGGGAATTCGTGCGCTGGGCAGTAAAGCGTAGATTATGCTACGTAGGGCGTACTATCGAATCATTGCGAAGGACATCATCGTCCATTCAGCGCGAGCAGCTTCAGGCACGAGAGCAGCATGACCTGGGCTGAGTACGCGGCAAGATGGTAGCCTTTCAACGCTAATAGCTGATTTGTACCGAAGCTCGCCTCGAGTGCTGCGACTGATGTCGCGGCTCGACGCAACGCGAGTCGGTACGTGAGGGAGGAGTCAGCCTAGGAGAACAAAGTTGCGAGGCTCTCATCGCTTGGTAAGCGCAATACAAGCGTTGTCACTCGCACGCGATCTGCCGGAGGTCTGCGACATCGTGCGGCGTGCGGCCAGGGAGTTGGCCGAAGCAGATGGGGCAACGTTCGTACTGCGCGAGCACGACCGATGCCACTACATCGACGAGGACGCCATTGCACCGCTATGGAAGGGCAGGAAATTCTCAATGAATGCCTGCATCAGCGGGTTGGGTGATGACTCACCGTGAACCGGTCGTCGTCCCGGACGTCTACGCCGATGCGCGCATTCCGCACGACGTATATCGCTCCACCTTCGTGAAGAGCATGGTCATGGCGCCGATTCGCACCGTGGCCCCCATCGGAGCGATCGGCAGCTACCGGGCCGAACCGCACACGGCGACGGAAGAAGAGCTGCATCTCCTCCAAGCACTCGCCGACAGCACATCTGTCGCCATTGAGAACATCGAGATCCGCAACGACCTCGAGCGGCGCGTGCTCGAGAGAACCAACCAGCTACAGATCGCCAACCAGGAGCTCGAGGCCTTCTCGTACTCCGTGTCGCACGACCTGCGTGCGCCGCTGGCGACCATCCTGGGGTTCGCGCAATTGATGAACGCAGACCGTGACCTGCGTGCACATCCAAGACTACAACGCTTCATATCGCACATCGTCGAGGCTGCCGAACGTATGAACAGCTTGATCGACGACCTCTTGAAGCTGTCTCAGGTGAGCCGCAGCGAGCTGCAATGCGAGAACGTCGACTTGAGCAAGATGGCACGCGAGGCAATCAAGTCGCTGCAAAGATCGAGCCCTGCGCGACGGGTCAAGGTCAAAATCGCACCCGGGATACGCGCATTCGGTGATCCGCGACTGCTGCGCATCGTCCTGGACAACTTACTGTCGAACACCTGGAAGTATTCCAGCAAGCAACCTAATCCAACCATCGAAGTAGGAATCCAGCATGGTGCGACTCCTGTGTACTTCGTAAGAGACAATGGCGCCGGCTTCGACATGCGGCATGTAGGTCGTCTGTTCAGGCCGTTCGAGCGCCTGCACTCGCAAGCCCAGTTTCCAGGCACCGGCGTCGGTCTCACCACGGCTCAGCGCATCATCCACAAACATGGCGGCGAGATCTGGGCGGAATCGGATATAGGCAAGGGCGCAACGTTCTTCTTCACGCTCGCTCCTCGTTCGGACGCGTCTGTCGACTTGACGAAAGAGATGGTTGGATACTGAGGGTGGCGCTAGAAAAAGCGCATCTCGTGCGCCTCCCGCCGGAGCCCAGTGCCTAGAGCCCGCTCTTCACAGGCTGTAGGCTGTAGGCGATAGATGTAGCGCACATTCGCGGCTCGTGCCCCTCCAGCCAGAGCCCGAGCCCCGTGCCTATAACATGACCAACGCGCGCCCTGTGCGCTGCGTCATTCGGTTGCCTCGTCATCGGTTCAGCCCGCACCCAAACCCATAGGGAACCTACTCCCGCCGAAATTCGTCAGGGTTGCGGGGCAGAAGAAGGTCTCAGGCTGAAAGCGGCGGTGAATTTGAGGAGGCTGTCATGAGTACACGTGCAAGCATTGCCGGACACCCGATCCACCCCATGCTCGTGACATTGCCGATTGGGCTGTGGGTCTTCTCCTTGGTCTGCGACTTCGGTTACATCCTCACCGGAGAGCAATCCTGGGCGACCACCGCCTACTTTACCCTCGGCGGCGGCATCGTCGGCGCTCTGCTCGCTGCAGTGCCAGGTTTGATCGATCTGCTGGGGCTACACGACTCTCGAGCTCAGCGTGTTGCGCTCTATCACATGGTCTTGAATCTCGCGATCGTGGTGCTACAGGCGATCAACTTCTGGCTGCGAACCGGCGACGAACCTTTGGGCGCGTTACCGCGCGGTATCTCGATCGTCGCGGTCGCCGCCCTCATCGCGTCGGGCTGGCTCGGTGGACACCTTGTGCATGTCTTCGGCGTCACGCAGCCGCACGGTGAACCGCATCCAGCAGCGCATCGCGATCGGGTGCAGCCACGAATATAGGCCCCTCCATACCCCTCCCCCGCATGGCGGGGGAGGGTATGTTTCTTTCCGGCGCCCAGCATCCAGCAGCCCTCGATCTGAGCAACCCATTCGCGCGGGGCCTATTCTTCGCGCAGTCTCGCGAGTGCCTGATGCACAGTCTCGATCTCGACACCTTCGCTCAGCGCGACAGTGGTATCGGCAGCGGAAAAGCCGTCACGCTTGAGCGCCGCGATGCGTTCGCCGGCTTCGCGCGGCGAGTCGAAGCCTTTACTCACGAGCAGCGTGCGATCTCCCTCTACCAGCTTGAAATAGAAGCGCCCGTCCGCTTCGCGATACTGCTTGAACATCGGACGCGACCCTTTGGGCTTGGAAGGTTGGCGGACAGCGACCACCGTCTTATCGAGAGCGCGTAACCCGACTGCTTCGCGCAGCTCGCGCAGGAACGGAGTCGCATACTTCTCGCGCACACGACGTGCACCTTCGCGCAATTGTTCTTCGATCAGGTGCGGCTGCGCGATGAGTGCCTCGTACCGTTCGCGCAAAGGCCCGATCTCCTCCTCGACCCGCTCGAACAGCGCTTGCTTCGCGTCGCCCCAGGCGATGCCTTCCGCGAAGGCGCGGCGCATCACCTCAGTCTCCTCCGGTGTGGCAAAGGCGCGATAGATCTCGAACACACCCGAGCCTTCGGTCGGCTTCGGTTCGCCTGGCGGGCGCGAATCAGTCACGATGGACATGATCAAGCGACGCAACTGTGCGGGAGGAGCGAACAGCGGGATCGTGTTGTCGTAGCTCTTGCTCATCTTGCGACCGTCGAGGCCCGGTAGCGTCGCGACCCGCTCGTCGATTACTTCTTGCGGCAGAACGAAGTGCGGTCCGTAAAGATGATTGAAGCGCTGCGCGATGTCGCGCGCCATTTCGAGGTGCTGCACTTGATCGCGTCCGACTGGCACCCGATCGGCTTTGAACAACAAGATGTCTGCCGCCATCAACACGGGATACATGAAGAGGCCGGCAGTGATGCCGGCGTCCTCGTCCTCCCCCGCTTCGCGATTACGATCTTGAGCGGCTTTGTACGCGTGTGCGCGGTTGAGCAGACCCTTGCTGGCTACGCAGGCAAGGATCCAGGTGAGCTCCGGTATCTCCGGAATATCGCTTTGTCGGTAGAACCATACGCGCTCGGGATCCAACCCGCATGCAAGCCATGTCGCGGCGATCTCCAGAGTCGAGCGTTGCACGCGCGTCGGATCCTGAACTTTGATGAGGGCATGGTAGTCCGCGAGGAAATAGAAGCTCTCGGTTTCAGGATCGCGGCTTGCTGCGATCGCAGGTCTGATCGCACCGACGTAGTTGCCAAGATGCGGTGTGCCGGACGGCGTAATGCCAGTGAGAACGCGTACTGTCATCGCGTTAGTGTAATGTGTTCAGCGCAGCTGGGCACTGGGCGCTTGGCCCCCTCCCTACCTCCCCCGCTATGCGGGGGAGGTAGGGGGCGTGCGGACAATGCCAATCGCCATCGCTGCTCGTTCTGCGATCCTTGACGCATCACGTTCACGGAGCAGAGCGATGGCACAGACTATCGGCAAGACAACGTGGCCGCCACTTCCGTACGAAGACTGGCGTGAGACAGCCGCAACCTTGCACCTGTGGCTACAGATCGTCGGAAAAATCCGCCTTACGCTGACACCGTGGTTGAATCACTCCTGGCACGTCACCTTGCACACCACGGCACGTGGTCTCAGCACGCCGCCGATGTGGCATCAAGGCACGTCTTTCCAGATCGAGTTCGATTTCATCGATCATCGGCTGATCGTCCGCACTGATGACGGTCGCGTCGCGATCCTTCCCTTGGTATCGCAAACCACCAAAGCGTTCTATCACCACGTCATCAGCACGCTCGAGCAGCTCGGCTTACCGGTGCAGATCACCACGATGCCAAACGAGATCGCAGACGCGATTCCGCTCGACGTCGACGAAGCGCATGGCACGTACGATCCAGAATTTGCTCATCGGTACTGGCGCATCCTCGCGCAGGCCGGGCGCGTCCTGGAGTATTTCCGTTCCAATTTCCTCGGCAAAAGCAGTCCGGTTCACTATTTTTGGGGCAGCGCGGATCTGGCTGTGACGCGATTTTCCGGCCGCGAGGCTCCAGTGCACCCGGGCGGCATTCCAAACCTGCCGGACTGGATCACGCGCGAAGCCTATTCACACGAGGTCAGCAGCGCCGGCTTCTGGGCCGGCGGCGAACAGTATCCTCGGGCCATCTTCTACTCGTACGCCTATCCGGAGCCAATGGGCTTCGCGCGCGCGAGTGTGTCCCCCAGCATCGCTCATTACGACGAGATACTGCGAGAGTTCGTTCTGCCTTACGACGAAGTCCGCGCAGCGGCCTCGCCCGAATCGATGCTGCTCGATTTCTTACAGAGCACATACGAAGCCGCTGCGAACCTGGGCGGATGGGACCGGCGAGCGTTGGAACGCACCGGGGCATCCAGGGGCTGAGGGGCTGGAGGCTGGAGCTAGAACGCGCACATTCGCGCGCCTTCCTCCCTCGCTGGATCTCCCTCCACGCTTCGCGAACGAGCAAGCGTTGCGACTCATCAACAGGGGCGCACCACGAGGGCGCCGTTCTAGCCAGAGCCCAGCGCCAGCAACCCGGACGGCCTACGCTCTCACTCTCCCACCGCAATCTCACTCTTCTACCGCAATCACACCCCACGGCGAGTCGCCGACGGGTATCGTGGCCACGACCGTGAACGATTCGGCATCCACGACGCTCACGTCGTTGGAAGGGCCGTTGGCAGTGTAGAGCAGCGTCCCGTCAGGGCTCACTGCAAGACCCCAGGGGCGTGCGCCGACGGTCACCTCTCTCAGAGGCTCATAAGTAGTGTTGTCTATCTCAATGAGCTTGCGCCCGCGACCGGTCGTGACATAGATGAGCCGGTCATCCGGAGACAAATCGACCTCCATGGGACGGATCAGCTCGCCCGTCAACCGAATGGTATGGATGACCTTGTGCTCTCGTGCATCGACCACGGAGACGGTTCCATCGAGCTCTGCTGTCACGTAAGCACGCGAGCCGTCAGAAGAGAACACAGCTTGCCGGGGACGCTGACCCACCTCAAATTGCGCGATCACTTCATTCGTGTCTGTGCTGATGACCGAGACTTTATGCTCTTCCTCCGAGGTCACATAGACGAAGCGTCCGTCCGGGCTGATACCGACACCTTCCGGCTCACCACCGACTTCTTGCGTCGCTACGGTCTGTCCCGTCTCGACATCGACGACCACTGCGGTGCCGGTGTCTTCGCTCGCGATGTACAGTCGCTTGCCGTCACGGCTGACGACGAGCTGCTCGGGATCGGACACGCCGCGAATAATTCGCAGGAGCTTCAAGCTTGCGATATCGACCACGCCGATACCGTCGGCAGCGGGATCGGGCGGAGGCAAACTGCTCTCGTCTACGCCGGGTCCCGCGATTGGCGAGCCACTCAACGCGATGAAGAGCTGGGTTCGATCGGGGCTCACTTGAATACCGCGCGGACGCTTACCGAGCGGCACGGTGGCGATGACCTCGTGCGTAAGGCCGTCGATCACCGTCATGTCGCCGGAGCGCTCGTTCGTGACGTATACGCGGTAAGGTACCGATGACCTCGTCTGCGGTGCAGCAGTCGGCGCAGGCGATGCGGAGGTAGATGCCGAGGTTTCCGACACCTCGCCGCTACGCTCCCCGCATGCAGCAATGAAGAAGGCGCCCAGAGCAAGTAGTGTGATGTGGTAGCGCATCAGTCACCTAAGCTCGAATGAACCAGGAAGTTGCAATCTGACCAAGCTAGTGGTCCGCCGCCGCCAATGTCCAGGGAAAAATTCCCGGCGGGTTCAGGAAATTTTCCCGACGCCCGCTAGTCGCAGGCCCTGCGGTAATGCCCGCGCTCAGCTCCAGCCCCAACCGCCGCACGCAACGCCAACAACGTCCGAACCAGAGCCCGACACGTAGCGTTGTATGGTTAGCCAGCCTCCGGCACACAGACCCTTGGCCTCCGCTGGCGCCGCGTTGAGAAGAAACGCGTTCCTCCCATCGCTCATTGAGCGCACTCCCCCGGAGACCGGTCATGGCTACAGTAGTTCACGAGCATTACGATGTCGGCCCTGCGTTATCAGGTTTCAGAATTTCCTGGGGTGGAATCTGGGCTGGTGTGCTTACGGCCATGGGCACATTGTTGTTCCTCACGACGCTGGGCGTGGCGATAGGAATATCCGCCGTCGCCCCAGGACAGACGGATGCGGGCACATTCGGCACCGGCGCCGCCATTTGGAGCGGACTATCGCTGCTGATCGCGCTATTCGTTGGCGGTATGGCGGCAACCCGGCTCGGAATGGTGTTCGACAAGGCCGCTGGGGCCTTCGAAGGCGCGCTGGTTTGGGTACTGAGCTTCCTCGTCATTCTGTGGCTCGCCAGCAGCGGCGTGCGTCTATTGGCGAGCGGCATGTCGGGGCTCTTCAGCGGAATTGGCCAAACAGTGGGCGCTACGCTTGGCGAGATGGACTTATCCAGCGGCGATGTGGAGCAAATGTTGAGTCGCCTGAACGATCCCAACACCGCTCGCACCATTGCCGCTGCGACCGGATTGTCTGAGCAAGAGATTCGCAGCCAGCTGAGCGAAGTTGCGCGCCAGGTCGAAGCAGCACGTGACAATCCCGAGCAGGCCGCGGCTGCGATTCGTCAAGGAACGTCGCAGCTGATGGAGCGCGCACGTCAACAACTACCCGCATTGGCAGCAAGTGCTCAGGAAGGCGCAACCAAGGCAGCGTGGATCACGTTCGCTGCCATGCTCGTCTCGTTACTCGCAGCGCTGGCAGGCTCAATGGTGGGACGTCGGCGTGTTGTCGCAACTTTGGCAAGCCCCCAAGCTGCATCTGAGATCGCCGCACGCGCTGAGCGGAACGCCGAGCGGGATTGGAACGCGGAGCGGGAGCGCTACGTGCGTCGCGATGACGAGCAGTGATCGAGTGAGCATCGAGCGTAGGACGCATCCACCGCGGTTCGTCCTACGCTCGCACAGTGATGACCGACATCGAGCTATAAGGCGTCGCTACTGAAAAAGGTCGTCGTCATCGTCATCTAGGTCATCGCCGTCGTGGATGAGCTGACCTCGTATCTCGCCGGCTGGATTGTTGACGGTATGCACGTTTGCGTAGATGAGCCCCTTGTATGCGGCCAAAGCGAGCGATGCGATGTTGCGAACAGGTTGCCCAATCAATGCTTCGCACTCCGCGGCGCTCGCCTCGATGTGCTCGTTGGCGCGCGTTCCTCGCGCCAACTGGCCGTCGACATCCTGACCGTTCTCGTTAGGCGCAGATAAAAACACAATGATTGGCCCATTCTCGCCTGGGCGGCCGCAATGTAGGTGGGCCTGAGTCACCGCTCTACCGTTCCTGACGTTCAGGACGAAGTTGAACGCGGAAAGGTCTCGAGCGAATTCGACGCGCACCAGTCCCAGCGTATCCGTCGCAACGCCCAAAGACGGAGTGGCAGGCGCATCCGGCGGCGTCACTTCCTGCGCTCCGCTCAAGAAGGCGTGAAAGTCATAGTCGTCGTTGTCCTGAGAGATCGCCAGGCCGGTCAACGACAATCCAGCAACGGCGCTCATGAGGATGGCGTGCGTATTCATGGCGAGCTCCTCGAGAGGGGATGGTGGCGGCTACTCTACGCCCTCGAGCACGTGGCGCTAGCAGCGCTTTCTTGAGGGGCTGTCGGCGTCGCGGGCACGCGCCGTTACCACCCGTCGCGCGGGGCTCCTACTCGCGGTCTCGGCGGCGTACAATGTTGACTTACGAAGCGCTTAAGCGCTCAGCTCGTCACGCTCTTGCCCTGATCAAAGGTCGTCGGCCAGCATACGGCGCGCTGGGAAGCGAAGGCACGCAAATCAACACGACGACCGACGGTGAGCGACGTCCGGCCCGGGTGCTTCTGCGGGAAGTGCGACCCTTTGTGCGGCTCCTCCCTAGTCGATAAGCGAGGTCCCGACTTCGAGATCAACGCCGTAGCGCTAGACTCGGATAACGCGATTAGCCCTCACGTAGGAATCCTAATTCCTGGACTAGAGCGCTGACTGCCGACGCTCCTGTCGAGCATCGGAGATCGCCATTGCGCGGC
Organism: Gammaproteobacteria bacterium; assembly: GCA_017577615.1. Taxonomy (GTDB): domain Bacteria; phylum Pseudomonadota; class Gammaproteobacteria; order Steroidobacterales; family Steroidobacteraceae; genus Steroidobacter. The sequence goes on from PKRE01000003.1 coordinate 261,849, forward strand.
GGCACGAACGAATCAGCCCAACGAGCTCACCGCAGCATGACGGACGTTCACGAAAGCGACGACGAGCGACGCGCACGCATCGTACAGCAGATGCGAGAACGAACTGGGATCGACGAGCGCATGATCGAGCAGCTCGTGCACAGCTTCTACGCACGCGTCCGGGAAGATCCCATGCTCGGCCCGATCTTCAACTCACGCGTCCAGGATTGGGACACCCATCTTAAGCGCATGTGCGCATTCTGGTCGTCAGTTGCGCTCTCGAGCGGCGTCTATCATGGACAACCCATGCGCATGCACCTACCGCTTCCGGTCGATGCAGCACACTTCGACCGTTGGCTCGAGCTCTTCGAGCAAACGGCACGCGGGCTCTTCAGCGAGCAGGTCGCGCAACACTTCATCGAACGTGCACGGCGCATCGCGACGAGCCTCGAGCTTGGCATCGCCGCCAATCAGGGCGTGCTGCTCGCGAAGGGCGAGCGGTTCTACAGATCGTAGACTGCTGGCATGACGCACAAGGCGCGTTACTGTTCGCCGATCGCCGTTCATCAGCACGGCGCCGGACGCTGCGCGCTGCGCGAAACAGCGCGCTTGCTCCGAGTCCTCAACCTGGATCACAGGCCCAACGCACCCGGGTTGAGCAGATTGTGCGGGTCGAGAATCGTCTTGATCTCGCGGAGCAGATTGAGCGCTGCCGGATCGCAGCCAATGGAGTACGGATACAGCTTCCCGATCTGAAAGTGAGCCGCGCCATGTGACTGCATCAAGCCAATGATGTGCGTGCGCATCTCCTCGACCAGCGCGGCGCCCGCAGGATTTTCGGGATAACGCGGCAGCTTCGCGAGGTATTCAGGCTCCATCATGCGGTGATGGTACTCGAGCAGCGCGTCGCGCCAGTACAGAGCGGGCTCGTACAAGAACATTCCCGAGCCGATTGCGGAGAACATCAAGCCGATGTGCACACCCTTCTCGGACATCTCCGCTCGTTTGCTCTCTATGTACTGCGCAAGCGTTTCGTGAAATTTCAGCACCTGCGAGTGCGGCAGCAGCCCGTGCAGCGGGACCCAGCGTTCGCCTTTGGGCCCGAGCAAGTTGTGCAGCGGCTGAAACGGCATTGCCCGTACCACTGTCGGCACGGAGTTCGCGATTTCGCGCCCATACTCGAGCGCGATCTTGCGAATGGCGTCCAGCTTCGCTCGCGCTTCGATCGTACTGTAGCCGTCGACGATGTAATGCGCAGCGTACGGGGCCGCCGCGAGCACGCGGCGGCCCGCGATCGCCATGCGTGCCAGGCTGCGCAAGCCGGTCAACACGCTTGGAGACGATCGCCACACCCCCTTGGCCACTGACAGCATGCTGCCCGTGTCCTGCTTGGCGATCTGACCCTGCGACAACGTCAGATCCAGGCCGAAGGACTTCTCCTCGATCTTCATGCCGGCAATGCGTGACATGCAGGCATGCAGCGAAGCGAAGTCCGGGAACGCGAAGCTCGCGGTTTCATGTGCCGGCCTGAGCCGCAGCAACCGCAGAGTGATGGCGATCTTGATGCCGAGCGCACCGCAGTCGCCGATGAACAAGCCCGCGAGATCCGGCCCGTAGTTGCGGAAGCGACCCGAGACCTGCGGCCCGCCTGTTCTGCCCGTGCGAATGATCTCGCCTGACGGCGTGAGAATATCCAGCCCGACCACACTGTCGGGCGAAATGCCGTTGGCGTTGCTGCCATGCCCGTTCGCATTCTGGCTGATCGTTCCCCCGACGCTCGCCAGCAATCCGCTGAACGTTCCCACGAACGGGACTTTGAGACCGCGTTCGGACAAGACCTTGTGCAGATGGCTCCACGTTACACCGGGCTCGACCGTCACCAGCATGTCCTTCTCGTTGATCTCGATGATGCGGTCGAGGCGACGCGTATCGATGACGATGCTGTTGCTCGATGTCGGCAGATACGCATCCGTGTACGAAAGCCCCCCGCCTCGCACATGAATCGACAAACCAGCTTCCGCCGCCGCCATGACGATTGCCCGCAGCTCCTCGACGTCCCTGGGCTGCACGACGGCGCGCGGCGTGGCACGACGGCGGTAGACGTCCGAAGACATGAAAGCCCACTCCGTCTCCGGAAGAAGGGCGTTTGCGAGCGCAGCCGGTAACTCAGTCATGTCGTGTGTCGTTTTCTGCGTCGTATCCACGTGCATCGATACGAACCCGCCGAAGGGATTGTCTAGGGCTTTCTGGCGATCAGCACTTCCCAGCCGCCGGGCGCGAACTCGCCGGCTTTGAAATCGCGCTTGGCGATCTGCTCGGTCTTGCCTTGATCGTAACCGGTGGCTTTGCTGAATTCGCGGATCGCCATCGGTGCCGTGTCGAAGCGAACCGACTCTGGATCGAAGCCGGCTTCCTTCGCCAGCGCGACGAGGTCCATGTCTCTCATCGCGCTCCAGAAAGGCTCGTTGTTGTAGTAGGTCTCGTTGTCCAGAATGAACTGGTTCAGCGGATCCATGCGGTCGAATGGCGGCAGGTCCGCATGAATCATGTAACCGCCTGATCGCAGCAGACGGAAGCACTCCTTCATCACGCGCGGCAGAGCCTTGCCCGAGGTCTCGTGCAAGAGAATGTGACTGACCACCAGATCGAAATGCTCGTCTGGGAAGTCGGTCTTCTCCGCATTCATCTGCGCGAAGTGAATCTCGACGCCCAAGCCGGCAGCCCGCAGATGGGCGTAACGCACCAACGGCGCAGCAACATCGATCCCCCACACTTCCGCAGCCGGGAACAGCTCCTTGTAGGGCAGCGTCGAAAAGCCCATCGTGCATCCCATGTCGAGGATGCGCTTCGGCTCAAAGCCCCTGAAATTGCGCTTGATGTAGTTACAGACCGAACGGCCCTTGTCGTCGTTGAAAGGCCCGCCGTAGCCCATCGAATAGAGATAGACACCTCGGTCGTAGAGCGCGCCGGCAGCAATGCCTTTGCGGTCGAACTCCGCAGCATAGCCGCCCGGCATGCAGTGAATGTCGACCTCGGTGACGTAGCGCGGCACCTCCATCTCGGGGTTGAGCTTCAAGCTGCCGATGGTGCCCTCCAGCCGCTCGGCCTCGGCCTCCATGCGCGGCAAATCACGCTCGATGGTGTCGATCACCGAGTGCCACATCAACTCCTGCGCGACGCGGTTCAGCGAGGCGTAGAACTGGAAGTACGGCTGCTTCTCCATCGCCGCGCGCACTTCGGCGCGCGTCGGTCTCTTGCTCGTATCGGGCATGATCTTGCGATACAAGGGCATCAAGCCCGGCAGAATCTGACTCTGAATGTAACCGCGCAGACTCTTTGCAAACTCCTGACGCGACCTTTCGTCATGATTGGGTCGCGGTAGCATCGGATGAAATTGCTGCTGAAACGTGTTGAGAATACTCATGACTGCTCTCTGAATGCTTCGTTACGCCGTGCGACGTCGATCGTGCTCGCTGTCTGCGCCGCACAGAAAACTCACGACCGCATCCGTCCACGCTTCTGGTTGCTGATCGACGATATCCACACCGCCACCCACCAGCGCATGGAAGGCGAAATCCGGCCGCAACTGCCGCACCCTGAGGGCATGCTCGTACAGCATGTCGCCGGTATTCGTAAGAATGAGCGTGGGTTGTGTGATGCGGGGGAGCTGCGTCGCGAGATCGTATGTGTACGCAGCGTGGTGGCCGTACCAGAAAGCGCCGCGCCCGAGGAGCGCCTGCACCACGTAGCTGCTGAGCTTCGCCGGCGAGACTGACCCTTTCGCAAATCGATCGCGAATTTCGAACAGTTCGACCATGTGCTCGGCGCGGGGGCGTGCGCAGTAGCGCAGCTCCCATTGATGAGTGCCGTTGAAGAAGCGAGCCCTTTCTTCTTCGTTCGCCAGCAGCGGGCCATTCATGACGAGCTTGCTGACGCGGCTTGGGTACGCGACTGCCGCTTCCGCTGCTACCAACGCACCGGTGTGATGACCCAGCACGGCGACATGCTCCAGGCCGAGGCTGTCTAGGACCGGCGGAATGACTTTGGCGTAATCATTGATCGTGGGCGTCGAGGGTGTCGGATCCGACATCCCGAACCCAGGCATGTCGATGCCGATCGCCTGCACACCTCGCGCAGCGAGGAGCTCATAGACGCTGTCAAACTGGCCCGAGGTCATGGGTGCCTGATGCAGAAGCAATAGCGGCACGCCGTCCCCGAGCATCTGAAAATGAACCTGACCGAACGGGCCATCGACGTATCCACGCCGCGGCCATTTCGGTCGATCGCTTCCAGATCGCTCAGATGTCGCCACGCGCCACCTTCTGTATCGTCTCGAGATAGGACTCGAACGTCTGGTTCTCCTCCAGCTCGGCACGACGCTGCTTTTGGATGAAGAACAGGCGATCGAAGAATGCCTGACGCGCCTTCTCGCGCGCAGTGAGCTGCTCTTCGTCGAGCTCGAGCGCTTCGATCTCGGCGGCGACATCGATGTTGTGCTTCGCCAGCACACGCTCGGCAGAGTCCAACCGCTCGCGCAGCACCATCAACTCCTGCGCGAGCGTGACGATCATAGACAAAGCCGCGTCCATCCCCGGTGTCTCGAAGAATTCAGGACGGGCACCGCGTACCGTTCGCGGCAAAGAAACAGGTTTGCTCACGTTCACACCTCGATATTGCGGATCACCGACCAACCTCGCGCTTCGGACACCAAGCCGCGCAGCCGGAGACCACATTGAACAAGCTCATTGCCCTACGCTCGTTTGCGCGTGCTCGCTAAAGCGTTCATTCCTCCCGACCGCTTTCCATCGCCCACAATCGCACCGCCGCCATCAATCGTCCGGCGCATCCGAGAAATATTCTCGCCACTTACGCTCCAACTCGCGGATGCGGTCGAAGCCGATTAGCGACGAGAACGCCTTGAAGTCCGCCAGCTCTCCGGACAGATCGCGGCTCGAGCCGTTCCTCATGAACCGTCGCAACACGTTCTCAACGGCATGAATCGAAGCGAGTGGCAGCAGCGATGGCCAGATCCCGATTCGGTACCCCATCTGCCGGAGCTCTTCAGCCGTGAAGATAGGGCTCACGCCGCCGTCGTTCATATTCACCATCATCGGCAAGCCGAACGTCTCGCAAGCCGTGCGCATCTCCTGCTCGGATTGCAGCGACTCGACGAACAGGATGTCGGCCCCGGCCCGCGCGTAGGCTTCGGCACGCGCGAGCGTCTCGGAGAACGACTCCGTCTGCCGCGCATCGGTACGTGCGATGATCAGCATGTCGCCGTCGCCGCGCGCTTCGCAAGCGACCCGGATCCGCGCCACCATCTCCGCGCGCGGCACGCAGCGCACGCGCATGGTATGACTGCAATGCTTCGGGAAGACTTGATCTTCGATCTGGATCGCGGCGACCCCGGCTGCTTGGTAACTTTGCACGGTACGCTCGACGTTCAGCAACCCGCCGAACCCTGTATCGGCATCAGCGATGACTTCACCGTTGCAGACCCGGGCGAGGCGAGTGACACAATCGAGCATCTCCGTGAAGCTGGCCAAGCCGGCGTCGGGCAACCCATAGGCCGAGGCGACCAACCAATATCCGCTGCCGTAGACAAACTCGAGCCCGAGCTTGTTCGCGATCAGGGCCGTCACCATGTCGTGCACGCCTGGGGCCGCGATGAACTCGCCGGCTTGCAGCTTCGCTCGGAGACGGGAACCGCCTTTGCGCACTAGTAGCGCTCCAGTAAGCTACCGAATCCGCTGATTCGGTCGTTGATGCCATTGGCGCGCAGCGCGTGCCAGTACGTCGCCGTATTGATGGCGATCACGGGCTTGCCGAGGAAGCGCTCGGCCGCGTCGGCAAGTCGCACCATCGACAGGTTCGTGCCGACCTGCAGGAGCGCATCGACATCGTCGCCGTCTAGCTCACGCAGCACCTTGGCCAGCGTCGACTCGGGCACCGCCGCGATATCGAGCCAGCTCGGGCAACGCAGGCAATGATCGCGCACGACTTCGATGCCGCAATCGTTCAGGTAGCGTGTGACTTCGCGGTTCGCGATCGGATAGTAAGGAGACACGTACGCCACTCTACGAATGTTGCCATAGGCCCGAATCGCGGCCACCAACGCCTCGGATCCAGTCGTCACCCCGATCCCAGCGACGTCCTCGATCTTCTTCTTCCATTCGGCCCCGCCTTTCAGCCCACCATAGAAGGTGACGGCCGACATGCCCATGACCAAGTAGTCGGGCGCCGCGGTCATGGCGGCTTTTACTGCGGCGATGGTGTTGTCCGACAGCTCCATCGTGCCCGCATAGAACGTCTCGTCCGAAATGGCTTTCGGATTCTCGACGACGATACGGCTGTAGTGGTTGGTCACGCCGGGAGGTCGCATGTCGTCAAAGTCAGGTTGTACGACGGTGTTGGTCGAAGGGCCTATGACACCGAACTTGCAGCGCCAGCCAAGTACGTCAGGCATGATCTACCTCTCTTCATTATTCAACGGCAGCGGCTTCCTTGAGACTGGTGAACATCGCTTGCCGAAGCAGGAATTCGCGACGCGCAACAGGGTCCGCATGAATCTTGCGCATGCGCTCCATGCGCAACTCGTGACTCGTTGCGCCTCCGTGCTCCAGCAGTTCCTTGTTCTCGATGGTTTGTGCCTGGATAAAGTTGTGCGTCACAGTTCTTCGCTGTCGATCGAACTGCTCGAACGACGCCTCATCGTGACCGCTCTCCAGCGCTCGCGCGATTCGCTCGCACAGATTCCAAGCGTCGTGGATGCCGCTGTTCATCCCGAAACCGCCAAGAGGGTTGTTGAGATGAGCGGCGTCGCCCACCAAGAAGACGCGCCCGTGCGCGAAGCGTCGGGCGACTCGTTGATGTACTCGATAGATGGTGCGATGGATCGTTTCGACGCCGGTGCGACCGATCAGATTCTTGAACACGAGATCGCGCTTCTCGTCCGACAGCAGCGCCCGATCGTCGAGGTCCGGGTCGGCCGGTACGAGGATGCGCCACGCCCGCGGTACCCGCAGCAGCACAAGCCATTCTTCCGGATCGGACACATAGTTGACATACGCAAGATCGGGAATGAAATCCCGCAGCTCGAGGGTGGTCGAAAGGGTTAGGAACTTCTCCGGATACGTGAACCCTTCGAACTCCGTACCCAGCCACTTACGGATGATGGAATTGCCGCCGTCAGCGGCGACGAGATAACGAGCGCGCAGCTTCTGGATGGAGAACGGCGTCTCCGCCGCCACGGTCACCGTATCCTCGTCCTGCTCGAACCAGACCACACGATGGTTGAAACGAACATCCGCACCGGGCTGCTCGAGCAGCACCGACGCAACGTGTCGAGCCATCACGTGCTGCTCGCACTGGATGCGGAACGGGAAGCGCGTTACATCGGCGATTTCGCTCATGTCGAACGCGAGATATTCCCCGGTGCGGCGCTCGCGATAGTGGTACACCGGCGCGCGCAGTCCTTCTTCTAGAATCTTGCCGGCGACTCCCAGCTCATCGAGCATCTCGAGAGTTGGCGCGTGAAACGTCGACGCGCGCAGATCATGAGCACAATCTGGGCCAGCCTCGAGCAGCACAACCGACAGCCCGCGGCGAACGAGGTTCAACGCGGCAACGGTTCCTACCGGTCCCGCGCCCGCAACTATCACATCGGTTTCTAGCAACATGCCATTCCCACAGCGGTCCACTCAGGTATGCCCGCCTGATTCTAGCGAGCGCCGCCGAGTCGGTTTCTGCGCGGTGTTCGCTCTATGAACGCCCGTGTTGCTTACAGAAACAGCGGCAATAACAGTGTTTTGGCATGACTATCAGGAGATGCTCGGAGCCGATACGCAAAAGCTCGGATGTGCTGCGAAACGTAGGCGATGCTTCAGATCGATGACAGGTCAAGTTAGATGGGCATTGGGCTCTGGGCGCCGGCTAGGCGGACGCTGGGCACTGGGTACTGGCCAGAAGGGCACGCTGCGCGCGTAAACGAAACCCCGTCACACTACTTGCTCCTTGTCCCGAGAATGGATGCGAAAAAATGCCGGGACGGAGCGCGCGAAACCTACCGTCTACAGCCTCAGACCTGCTTGCTCCCGCTCCCTCATTGCACGCGCAAAGACCGGAACGAGCAGCAAGCTGGCCAAGAAGATGAGGATCGGCAATCCGGCATAGATCATGAGAATGCCGTGCTGCGCAGTGGCACTCTGCTCGATGATGCCCTCACGAGAGGATTCGAAACCATAGAGGCTGAGCACCACGCCGGCGATCAGCGGACCAATAGCGAACGCCAGCTTCTCTGACGCCGACCAGAAGCCCGCGTAACTGCCTTCGACTGCCGCGCCCGTTTCAGTCATGCCGAGGCGCACAGTGTCCGTGAACAACGAGGTGACGAGGAGCAGGAACCCGGCGTTGGTAATACCGATCAATCCGCCGCGCACCAAGATCAACAGCTCTTTGCCGGTTACGTCGCCAAGAATCGGCAATGTGAACGAACTTCCCGCGCCCCATTCGATGCCGAACCATGTGGTCGTGACCGCGCACCACGCGATACAAAGCCAGACGAACAGTTTCAGCTTGCCCATCGAGCGTGAAAGTCGCAGCCACACCGGTTGCGACATCATGCCCATGATGGCCATCAAGAAAACGAATGGGATCAACAAGTCCACGTTCCCGGCCAGATAGATGAACACCAGCGCGACGACTGTGTATGAGCAGGCCTGTCCGACAGTTTGCACAAAGTGGATGATCGTCAGGTGAAGAAAGGGCCGATTGAGCGCGGCGGCCCGAAGCTGATCCTTGAGTGAGGGCGTGGACGCCGTCGCGATGGTTACTTTCTTGAGGACTGGATGCAGGCCGATGGTGCTGCCAAGCATGCTGACCAAGCAGATCAAGGAGAAGATCGCCCCCATCGCCTTCCAACCGACGGTTTGCCCGCCGAACCAATAGACCATCGGCTGTGCCACGCCGATGCCCAACAGCACACCGACGCTGACGAACAACATTCGAAAGACTAGCAGCTTGGTGCGCTCGTGAGGATCCGACGAGAGCGAAGCGGCAATCCCGAGGTAAGGAACGGAGAACGCACTGAACGCGGTCATGCCCAGCAAGAAGATGGCGCTCACCAATGCGGCCGCGACGATCTCGGATTCGAATTGACCGACGTTGAACAGCACGAGAAATCCGATGCTCGTCGCAATGGCGCCGGCTGCGAGAAACGGCGTGCGTCCGATGCGCCCCGCGAGCCGGTCCGACCACAACCCCATCAGGGGATCACACACGATGACCCACAGCTTCGGGATCAGAATCGCCACGCCAGCCAGCCATGCTGGAATTCCCAGAATCGTCGTCATGAAAACCGGCAACAGGGCAGCCGGGGTGTCGCGGAAGATCTGCGCACCCATTTGGCCGAAGCCATAGCGCAGCATCACGCTCGTGGGCAGGCCCTGCTTGTCGCGTTCGCCGACTGGATCCAACTCCCCAACCTGGCGAGTGTCTGTGCGATCGCTGTCGAGCGATCTACGCAAAGTTTGCTGCATATTGCCCGCGCGAGGAACGGAGCGTGTGCGTGCACCCCGGCGTATGCCCTAGGCGGAACGCGCCGCTATGTTGCTGAGATACTCGATGACTTCCGTCTCGGATACCACGTCGCCGTACTTGGCGTTCATGTCGAAAAGATTCGCTTCGTGCGGGCTCGGATGCCGGTCGCCGCACGCATCTGCGACTACGATCGGAATATAGCCGAAAGAGATTGCATCGATGCACGTCGCGCGCACGCAGCCGCTGGTCGTCAGCCCGGTGATGATGAGCGTGTCGACCCCAGTAGCCTTCAGCATCGATGCAAGTGACGTCCCGAAGAACGCGCTCGCGTATTGCTTAGTGATCACGATCTCGTCCTCAGCCGGGTCGAGACCTTCCGCCCAGTCGCCCATTGGGTCACCGGCGAGAAAGTGGCGCAAGGCCGGTACCTTACGGAAGAACATTCCGCCGTCCACGCCACCAGCCTGGTACTGCACCCGCGTGTAGATGACCGGAACTCGCGAGCGACGCGCAGCTTCGCGAATGCGCAGCGCGCTAGCCAACGCACCCTCTACGGCCGCATAGAGCGAGCAGCGCTCATCGAAATAGGCGCGAGCGAAGTCTATCAGGATCAATGCCGGCGCCTGCCCGAAACCGAGCCTGCCGCCGAATGGCACCGCATACGATGCTGACAAGTCCTGTGTAACCTTCGCCATCGACTGAGCCTACCCCCCAAAGCCACGTGGCGACTTACGACTTCTTACGCGTGTTCAGATACCAATTCGCGACTTCCTCGCGCGTGGGCCACCATACGTCATCGAGTGAGCGCGCGTACTCAAGGAATTCGCGCAACGCGCGAATCCTATACGCGCGGCCGGCAACGTGCGGATGCAGACCGACGTTCATGAGGCGTGCCTGCCGCTTCCCTTCCTTACGCAGTGTATTGAGTTCTTCGATCAGGATGTCTCGGAAGGCATTGGGCGTATGCCCCTGACGCGTGAAGAGCGTGAAGTCGTTGATCTCGTTACTATAAGGAACGATGACGATCTCGCCGTGATCGGTCTGCAGCATGTAGGGCTGGTCGTCGTTCATCAAGTCGCAGTAGAAGAGCAGACCTTCCTCGGCCAGTATGCTCGCCGTATTCAGTGTTCCGCGCAACGACGAAGACAGCCAACCCTTCGCGTCTCTGCCGACGACCTCACGATAAGCTGCGAGAGTCTTGCGAATGACGGCGCGCTCAGCGTCTCTGTCGTGCGCATAGTCGGTCAAGAGCTCCGCCTGCTCATAATTGTGGGCAACGATCTCCCAGCCGCGCGCCACGGCATGATCCACCATCGCTCGTCGGCGCAGGCACGTAGCACCGTTCACTGTGCAGCTCACCGGAATCCCCAGCTCCTCGAAAAGCTCGAACAGCCGCCACACGCCGACCCGCTGCCCGTACTCGCGCCAGGTGTAATTGGGAAAATCGGGAACGTTGCTTGGCAGCAGGTGAGGCAGAATCGACGGACCACCGGCATAGGTAGTGCGGTCACTGTCTTTCACCAAGTCCCACGTTTCCAGATTCAAGGTGATGATCACAGCGACGCTGCGATCATCGGGCCAGCGCAGTCGTTCGCGATGAGTAATCGGTACGTATTCGTATTGCATGTGCAACCTCGTGAGGGCGGACTTGTACAGTCCGCCAAGCGGCACGGCAATCCAAGCTCGTTCACTTCGTGAACGAGACTGGAGGCTGCGGCATGCAATAGTTCCCTGCTACCAACCGAACTGCGGCGAGCTCGCCTCTTCCGTCACACCGTAGCGAATCAGCTCCGATGTGGTCCGCGACACCGACCAGCTGAGGCGCAGGAACAACGCATCTTCTCCGTGAACCCAGAGCTTGGCCGCAGGCCACTGCGGCTGCCACTGCACCTCATAGTGGTGGGCGACGAATCGTCCGGCAGGCACTTCGATTTCCTCCTCTCCGACGTACGTCACCGCGATCGCAATCGGCAGGGCGACGAGACCGGATTCGCCGTTCAAGTCGTAGGAGCACGTGACGCTCTCGATGATACGCCGCTCGCCCGGTGCATCGCGGCCGCGCGCGAGCGCGATCAAACCGTCACCGATCAAAGGATGCAGCCCAAGGTACTGGCGACGTCCCGGAAGCAGCTGCGAACAGCGCCCGAAGCGCGCCGTGAGCGACTCGCATTCAGTGCCGGCATCGGAGAAGCGATACCAGCTGCTGCCAACAAGCTCGCCATGCTGGACCACGCGCACGTGTCCCTCGACCGGCAGGTGGGCTCGGTCGAGCGTCCAACTCGCATCGCGAGTCAGCCCGCCCTCTCTGATTTCGCAATAGGACCTGATCGTGCGACCGTTCTCGCGCACATCGATGGCGAAATCCTCGCGGCCGCGAACGACGCCGTCAGTTCGATAGTGGATGCGACCGGCCAGACGCCGCAGGGTTGTCATCGTCGAGCTCCAATGCAGGAACAGACCGGAGCGGCGGTCGCGGCACGGTCCGAAGCCATCACTCTCATACGTGCCGCTCTAGAGGACGGCGCAGACCGTCTTCGTCTCGAGGTAGTTGTCCAGTGCCTCGATGCCGCTGTCGCGCCCGTAACCGGACTGCTTGATACCGCCTATCGGCAGACTGGCATCGTACATGGAATGGGTATTAATCCAGATCGTTCCCGCCTTGATACGACGACTCAACCGATGCGCTGCGGACAGGGATTCGGTCCACACGCTCGCTGCCAGTCCGTACTTGCTGTCGTTCGCCGCTGCAACGACTTCGTCCAGGTCTTCGAATCTCTGCACCACCAAGACAGGTCCGAACACTTCTTCGCGCACGATCTCCATGTCGGGTTTCACGTCCGCGATGATCGTAGGCTGAATGAACGTGCCGATCGGACCCAATCGTTCGCCACCAGCAACGACCGTTGCGCCGCCTTGACGCGCTCGTTCGATGAAGCCGCTGACGCGCTCGGCCTGTTTCACCGACACCAGCGGTCCCATTTGAGTAACCGGATTCAAGCCATGGCCTAAGGTCAGCGAATTAGCTTCCGTGGCGAGCCCTTCGAGCACTCTGTCGTAGATCGAGCGGTGCACATAGGCACGCGAGCCGGCCACGCACACCTGACCTGCGTTGAAGAATATTGCGTTCGCAGCGCCCTTGATCGCCAGAGTGAGATCCGCGTCTTCCAACAGGATGACGGGCGACTTGCCGCCGAGCTCTAGCGAAACACGTTTGAGGTTACCTTTGGAGGACTCAACGATGGCTCTTCCGGTCTCAGTGCTGCCTGTGAACGCAACTTTGTCGATGCCATGATGTGCCGCCAACAATGCGCCGGCTTTAGGACCGAGCCCGGTAACGACATTGAGCACTCCATCCGGCAGCCCAGCCTCTTGCATCAGCTGAGCGAGCCGCAGCGCGCTCAATGACGTGTCTTCCGCAGGTTTCAAGCAGACTGCACAGCCGGCTGCCAGAGCAGGCGCCAGCTTCATGGCCGTCAATACGAGAGGTGAGTTCCAGGGCACGATTGCGGCGACGACGCCTACGGGCTCGCGGTAAGTCCAGGCCTCCACTCGCTTGCCTTCCGGCTGATAGGTGATGGATGGGCGAATGGTCTTGCCTTCAATTGCCGTCGCCTGGCCAGCGAAAAAGCGGAATTGCGCGATCGCGCCCAACACCTCGGCCCACCTGGCGACATAGAGAGGCTTTCCTTGATCAAGCGACTCGAGCTCGGAAAGCTCGTCAATGTGCGCTTCCATCAGCTCGGCGATGCGCCAAAGAATCCTTGCCCGCTCGGCAGGCGGCGTCTCGGCCCATCTCGGCTGCGCCTCCGCCGCCGCGACGACCGCACGATCGACGTCTTCGCTCGCTGCTTCGGGAAAGCGACCGATCTCTTGGCCCGTCGCCGGGTCGACGGTCGTCAACCACTGACCGCCGGCCGCCTCGCACCACTCCCCCCCAATGAACATCTTCGCCTCGAGAGGCTTCTTGAGCATCGCTTGGACCAAGTCCGTCCGCGGTTCGGGCGTCAAATGTATGTTCTTCATTCGTAGTCTCTCGCCTTCTTGCGATCGCGCACCGAGCACGTAGCCTTCGGCTGTTGGGTAGTCTTAGTTAACTACCACAACTATTATGACTAATCGAGAGTTAGGGGGGTGTGAACGTGCGAAGGTCCCGTCACAGCTCGGCTTGTATTCGCTCGGCGGCGCGCTTCAAGGCATCGCCATAGGCGCGGATGGCATCGGCGCCCGACATCGAGGCCTGGTAGTAAGTCAACCCGAGCGCAGCAAAGGGCGCGCGCTTGCGAAAGATGGGCACGGCGATGGCCGATAGCGGCACGTCGTCCGAATACCAGCTATTGCGCAGACTGGCGATGCCTTCCTGACGAATCTTGTCGAGAAGACGATCGAGCTCGTACGGTCGTTGCTCGAACTCAGGCGTCAAGTTGCCGTCCTGCGCGAGCGCTGCCCGTATGAGGGCGCGGCGCAAACGACCACTGGCATGCGCGAGCCAGACCAAGCCCATGGCGCTTTTCAGGATCGGCAGTTGACTACCCGGCCCCTTGAGCTTGAGCCAGAAGCCTGTTTCGTCCCGCGTGGTGTGGAGGATCGTCATGCGAGGTCCGTTATTCGCCGACAACACGAGCGGCCAACCGAGCTCGCGACACAGCTCCTGCATGAAAGGTGCAGCCACCTCCAACACCCAGTTTTGCTTTGAGTACAGGCTGCTGAGCTCGAGCACTCCGGGACCGAGGCGATAGCGCTTGTCGTCGTCGCGCGCCACGTAGCCGTGTCGCTCAAGCGTCTCGAGCAATCGGTAAGTCGTGATGCGAGCAAGACGCACTTTCTCTGCGATGCTCGTAACCGTCAGCCCGGGCTCTACGTTCAGCAGCCGCAATATTTCCAAGCCGCGCAGCAACGCTTGGACGGATGGCTGGCCGCGTCGGATCGAAGCGTTAGAAAACTTCGCCACGGTGAGTGACAACGTTCAGTAAGTGAACGGTGCTGGATTGTGACCTCCTCTTTGGGACTTTACAAATCCTCGCACCACGGACGGGTCACAACAAGTGGACGCACCTTTACTCGAGCGGAACCATTGTCCATTCCTAGTCTGAGCTAACGAGAGACTCACGTGAGAAAGCGAACTGGCGTTGAACTTCCCAGGCATTCGGTGGTTTGCGCGGTCGCCATTGTGAGCTTCGCAGGAGTAGCGAGCGCACGGGGGGATCAAGTTGACGAACACCCTCAACTTGAGCAGATCATCGTGACGGCGCAACGCAAAGCTCAGCAAGTGCAGGACGTGCCCATTACCATGACGGCGTTCTCGCCCGCAGATATCGAGCGCCTGCAGATCGACAATCTGGCGGACGTGACGCGCGTTTCACCGAACGTGAAATTCGACACGGCCACTGGCGGCACCAACAGCCTGAAGGCGTATATCCGCGGCGGCGGCGCGACCGATAGCCCGATGGTGACTTCCGAGCCCGAGGTGGCCATTTATGTCGACGACGTTTACTACGGACGTCTGTCCGGCGCACTGCTCGACTTCATCGAGCTACAGCGCATCGAGGTGTTGCGCGGTCCGCAAGGCGTGCTGTACGGCCGCAACTCTTCATCCGGTGCCGTCAAGCTCGTCACGCGCGAGCCAAGCGATCATCTCACGGGCTCAATCGAAGTCAGCTTCGGCAGGTGGAACGAGCGCCGAGCACGGGCTTACTTGTCCGGAGCGCTGAGTGAGGATGGTGCATGGCGCGCGGCGTTCAGCGGCATGATCAAGTCCCGCGACGGCGGGCGTCAGTACAACGAAACGCTCAACAAGAAGGTCGGCGCCGAAGATTTCGAAGGCGCGAAAGCAGACCTGGCCTATGTCGGTAACAATCTGCGCGGTCGTCTCAGTGTTTTCTATATGAACAGCGACTCGGACGGCCTGTGGGCCGTGTCCCATCGGCCCGACGGTCGCGGAGGCTACACACCCTACTCCGGATCGTATTACAGAGTCCTTTCGCCGCTGGAAGAATCCTTCTCGCGTCACGAGCAGTACGGCGCGACACTACGTCTCGAAACCGATATCGCCGGCGGCACCCTGACGTCGATCACCGGCTACTCGGAGCAGGAAGGCGGATGGCGGGTCGACTTCAGCGGGGGCGTTCCGCCCTCGGCGATCAACATGCCCGGGACCACTCCGCTTGCTTTGATGGATCGCACGAGCATCGAAGAGCAGCACCAGTTCTCGCAAGAGGTCCAGCTTGCGGGCGACTTCGGGAGCGGCCGCTTCGACTACGTGGTCGGTCTTTACTACTTCAAGGAAGACAGCGAGCAGTTCCTCGATACCATCACGTTCTTCGCACCGACCGAGACCGCTCTGCTGCCAAAGACTGAGAGCTATGCTGCGTTCGGTCAACTCACCTACAACGTCACGGATGACTTCGCGGTCATGCTGGGCGGCCGTCAGTCCATCGACAAGAAGGAGCTCGTCGCCTCCCTCGGTGGCGTGGACGTTGTACGGAGCGATCGGTGGGAGCGCTTCACCCCGAAGCTGGGTCTGCAGTACAAGCTCAACCGTGACGTGCTGCTCTATGCTTCGTTCAGCGAGGGATTCAAATCCGGCGGCTACAACGGCTTGGCCTCCAACGCTGCGCAGCTTGCGCTCCCGTTCCAGCCGCAGATCACCCGCGCCTATGAAGCCGGCATCAAGTCCGACCTGCTCGACTACACCCTGCGTATGAATCTATCGGTCTTCCGTAACGAGATCGAAGGCCGGCAGCAGGTGATCAACACCGGCGATGGTGGTTTCATCAACGAGAACTACGACGTCCGCATCCAGGGTCTCGAGGCCGAGCTCTCCTGGAACGTCTTCCGCAACCTGACCCTGTGGCTACAAGGTGCGCTGAACGACGGCAAGTACACGGATCTCAAGACGAGCCTCATCGGCGTTCTTGGCGATGAGATCCCAAGCTTGCCGGACTACCAGTACACCATCGGCTTCGACTACTCGACTATCGCCGGCAGCGGCACGCTGTCCTTCGGCAGCGATTTCATGGTCCGTGATCAGTTCTATGTGGACGCGGGTAATACTCCGATTGCGTGGGTGCCGAAGCAGGAGTTGCTTGGCGCCTACATCGGATACGAGATTGATCGCTGGACCTTCAAGCTTCGGGGCAAGAACCTGACACAAACGGAGAGCTGGCAGACTGGATTCGGCTTCTCCGTCGTCCAGCCGCGAATCATCATCGATCCGCGCACCTGGATGTTCACGGCAAGCTACAAATTCTGAAGCACCCCTGTTACAGGCGCGGCCGCGCGGAGCAGTCGCGCCTTTCTTTTTTCTCACGGGCATCCAGCCCTGGAGCTTGTCGACACATTCCCGCTTCGGCCTGCCTACGTCGACATCGCGCACTTACAATCCCCTCTCCGCCAACCGGCCCCTATGTCGCCCGTCATTCCCGAGACCTCTGCTTGCTCGACGCCGGCATTGCCGCGAAAGGGCGTGCAGCTCGACGTCGCACAGCCTGGCTCCCATGTTGCGCGACGGTAGCGATTCACCCATCTGCCTACGCTCCCTCGACACGCGCCGCGCCATTCACCACCGGCGCGGCGACCCTGCTCTTACACGTATTGATCTGTCCGCCGCCGTCGGTAGAGGCTATCGACCGGACGTCGCGCTGCACTCCGCCCATGCGCGTCTGCCACGAGACGAGCTCTGCTGAGCAGGAGGTTCCATGCCAACTCGCCAAGAACCCCTACTGTTGTTCGGCCTAGTCCTCATCGCTTCACTCGCGATGGCAACCGAGCCGGAGTCGGGCTCACAAGGCACACCGTACAAAGTCGTCAACGGAAAGGTCGACGATCGCACCTATCTAGGCTGGCGCGCGTTCCATTCTGCATGTCATACCTGCCACGGTGTCGATGCCGACGGGACGGACATCGCGCCCGACTTGGTCGAGCGCGTGAAACGACTTTCGCCGGAGGATTTCACGATAAAGGTGCTCACGAGCTATCGACTGACCTTCCCGTCCAGCGAAGTCAGCGGCGAAAACCCGACGGCGTTGCGCGAGGGCATCGTCGCCGAAGTGCTGCGTCGCGAACGCGGCGAGCTGATCATGCCTGCGTGGGAAGGCGATCCGAACATTCGCCCCCACGTGCTCGACCTTTATGCCTATTTGAGAGCACGTGCCGATGGCGTGTTGGGCCCGGGCCGCCCGGAGCGCCTCACCGATTGAGCCGTACGCCACCCGAGGATCAGCCGGCGTACCTGCAGCGACCTGTTATTGCATGCTCACCAAGCCGTTGCGCGGTTGGAACGACTCGTGTCGAGCGCGGTCAGTCGCTCGACTCGAGTTGTCCTGGCAAATCCAGCTCCGGCTTCGGTGTCGAGGGACTGCTCGGAGGCAGGATCGGCAAGTCAATCTGTGGCAGCTCGCCGGTGAGGCTGTGCAGGAACGCAGTGATCGCGCGCACCTCGGAGTCGTTTAGCTCGCGGCCGAGCTGGCTGTCGCCCATGATTGCGACGGCTTGCTCCAGATCCCAGACTTCGCCGCTATGGAAGTAAGGCGGCGTCAAGGCCACGTTACGCAGCGGTGAGGCGCGGAAGACGTACTCGTCGCTCGCTGTGTTCGTGACGGCAAAGCGACCTTTGTCGTTCTCCGGCAGAATGTCTGCACCCGGCCGTTTCACCACGCCGAACGGGAAATACGCTTGACCGCCCAAGTTGACGCCGTTGTGACACGAGGCGCAACCGGTATCCATGAACAGACGCAGTCCTTCCTTTTGCTCGGCGGTCAACGCATTGTCGTCACCCTTCAAAAAGCGATCGAACGGCGCGTTGGGCGTGATCAAGGTGGTTTCAAATGCGGCCAGTGCCCGTGCGGCGTTGTCGAACGTCACCGCGTTCGCGCTACCGAACGCCTTGGTGAACTCCTCGACGTATTCCGGAATGCTTCTCAGCGTAGCCTCGATGCGCGCTGGCGTATTGTTCATCTCGACTGGCGCTTGGAGCGGCCCCGTCGCCTGTTCTTTTAGATCCGCGGCACGTCCGTCCCAGAACTGCGCAACGTTGAACACAGCATTGAAAACCGTCGGGCTGTTGCGAGGTCCCCGCTGCCAGCCATGGCCCACCGACACCTTAACGTTGTCACTGCCGCCAATGCTCAGATTGTGGCAGTTATTGCAGCTGATCAGGTGACTACGTGAAAGGCGCGGATCGAACCACAGCTTGCGTCCGAGCTGCACCTGCGCTTCGACGATCTTCTCGCCGTTCATTTCCGTCACGCGCTCCGGGATCGGCTTGAACAACGCATTCGCGCGCTCACGCAAAGCTGCATCTGCATGTGCGAAGCTGGCGGCAACCAGCAAACTGCTAGCCACGATTGATGAAAGAACGGCGTTCGGCGTCATCTCGTTCTCCCTCGACGCTTGATCATGCATCTGCGCTCCACACGCTACCGCGATCGTGTTGCGACTCGCAAGCTGAACAGCATCCCGGATACGTACCGCTCGGTAGGGTTATCGATACCAGCACGGATTATTGCGGCGCGACAAGTAAAGACGTCGTGCCGCTGCGCTGAGAACGGAATCGCTCAGAACGAAGCTAGGCAGCTCGACAGCGTTACGGAACGCGGCCGATCGTGATTCGCAACAAGACAACGCGTAGTGGCCACGGTAGTCGCTGGCATTGACGGCGGGCATGCTTGCGTGTCGGTACCCGAGCGTCCGCTCGCACGTGGGAACCGTCCGGGTCATCTTCGGTTTAGAACGCGTACAGGCGTTCGTTCGCTCGCTGTACTCTTCTTTGAAGGAGCACTCGACATGCACGCGCTTCTACGGGACTTTCCCACGCTCTTGAAAGAGCGTCCCACCCCACCCTGCCTCAGTCTCTACCAACCCACGCATCGCGGCTTTCCGGACAATCGCCAGAATCTTATTCGCTTCAACAATCTCGTGCGAAGCTTGCAGCAATCGCTCGCTGAGCACGTCTCGGACGCCGAAAGGCAGATGCTGCTCGAGCCGTTGCGACAGCTGAGCGAAGACAACGCGTTCTGGGAGCATCCTCAAGACGGGCTGGTTGTCTTACGCGCGAAGGATGCGTTTCGGGTGTATCGCATACAGCGCAGTGTTCCCGAGCTGGCGATCGTGGCAGACAGTTTTCACGTCAAGCCACTCGTGCGCATTCTGCAGACCGCGGATTACTATCACGTGCTTGCCATCGATCGCCAAAAGGTGCGTCTATTCGTCGGCAACCGCGTCGTCTTGGACGAGGAGGAGCTCGCGCCCGAGGTGCCTCGCACGCTGACCGACGCGTTGGGCACCGAGGTGACGCAATCGTATTTGTCGGGTTCGACAGGCCAGGCGGGCGGCACGATCTTCTTCGGGCACGGATCGCGCAAGGATGAAATCGCGATCGATACGGAGCGTTTTTTCCGTGCGGTCGATCGTGCGATCTGGGAGCATCACTCTCGTCACAGCGGGCTGCCCTTGGTGCTCGCAGCGCTGCCTGAGCATCAGGCGGTCTTTCGTCGCATCAGCCACAATCCTCACCTTGTCGAGAACGGCATAGATGCCAATCCCGATGCACTGAGCATCGATGAGCTGCGCGTGCGCGCGTGGGCCGCCGTGGAGCCGGAGCATCGGCGACGCGCGCAAGAGGCGATTGCGCGTTATACAGCGGCCGCAGCAACTGGCATGGCCACCGACGAGCTGTCGTCCGTTGCACGCGCCAGCGTGGAAGGTCGCATCGACACGCTACTCGTCGACGCCGACCGTCAGATCGCGGGACACATCGATGAAGAGGGTCTGATCACAACCGACAATGCGCACGCACCGTACGACGACGTGCTCGACGATCTCGTCGAGAAGGTCGCACGCCGCGGCGGTAAAGCGCTGGTGCTGCCGAGCATGTACATGCCGTCCAGCACGGGCGTGGCCGCAATCTATAAGTTCTGAGCGACCGTGTTCTCCGATCGCAGGTCGTCAGGTAGGACGTAGCTTGCCGTTTTCCCAGACGATCGTCTGCTTCTGATTCGCTTTCAGGCTCAGAGGTAAATGCACGCCCTTGTAGACGACCGTCGTCGGTCGCCCGCGTAGACTCGTGACCACAACTCGATCGAGTGTCCCGTCCGACCAGTGAAGATCGATCTTGAATCCGCCGCGCGCCTTGAGCCCTCTTGCGGAACCACGCCGCCAGGCGCTGGGTAGCGCGGGAAGCAAGTGCAGACGCTCGCGATGCGACTGCAGAAGCATCTCGGCAATACCGGCAGCGCCTCCGAAGTTGCCGTCGATTTGAAATGGCGGGTGCGCATCGAGCATGTTCGGATACGTCCGTCCAGACGAGAGCAGCATCTGCAGCACGGCGTGCGCACGATCGCCTTGCGCAAGCCGAGCCCACACGTTGATGCGCCAGCCGAGCCCCCAGCCCGTCGCATCATCGCCTCTCAGCTCCAAGGATCGTCGGGCGGCAGCGGCCAGCTCCGGCGTATCTTCCAGCGTGATCTGGTCGGATGGATGCAATGCATAGAGATGCGAGATGTGGCGATGGCGCAGGTCCGGCGCATCGAGATCCCAGTCTTCCAGCCACTCCTGGAGCTGCCCAGCCCGGCCGATGCGATCCGGCGCGAGCCGTGCGCGGGTCGCTTGGCACTGCTCTCGAAAGTCGGCATCCACGCCGAGCTCCTCGGCAGCACGGATACAGCGATCGAAGAGATCACGCAGTAGCTGTCGATCGATCGCCGGCCCGGCACACAGCGAGCTGCCGAAGGGGTGCCAGTTCTCCGGTGACAACGAAGGCACCGTGACGAGCGATCCGTCCGTCGGGTGTTCGACGAGCGTATCGAAGAAGAACTCTGCGGCACTCTTCATCAAGGGATAGATCTCCCGCAAGAACGCGGGATCGCGAGTGAACTCCCAGTGGTCCCAGAGATTCTGTAACAACCAGACGCCGCCGAGCGGCCACAAGCCCCATTGCGCGCCGTCGATCGGCCCGGCGGCACGCCACACGTCGGTATTGTGATGCGCGACCCAGCCACGCGCGCCGTACATCTCGCGTGCAACGACCGCACCGGTGATTGCAAGCTCGCGGGTCATGCGCAGTAGCGGCTCAATGCATTCGCCGAGGTCTGCGACGTCTGCAAGCCAATAGTTCATCTGGGTGTTGATATTGATCGTCCACTTGCTTTCCCAGGGCGGCTGCGGTCGCTCGTTCCAGATACCTTGCAGATTCGCCGGCTGTGAGTCTGGGCGCGAGCTCGAGATGAGCAGGTAACGTCCGTACTGAAAGTACAAGGCGGCGAGCGCCGGATCGACGCGCTCGCCGGAGTGGCGGATACGCTCGTCGGTTGGCGTAAACGCTGCTTCGTGCGCGCCAAGATCCAGCACGACGCGACGAAAGAGCTGGCTGTAGTCGGCAACGTGTTGCCGTCTCAGCGTATCGAAGTCGCTCGCTGACACGGCAGCGATGTGTGCACGTGTAATCTCGCTCGGATCGGCGGACAAGTCGTCGAAGCGACGATAGTTGGTCGCGATGGCGATATAGGCGACGACCTCATCGGCCCCGGAGATCTTGATGCCGGTCTCGCCGATCGAAGATGACCCGCCTTTGTGCCTCACCTTCAGTCGCACCTCGAACCGAACGCGCCCGTCGATACCATGCTCGCTCGGTCCGATGCCCGACATCACTAGCACGTCGTCCGCTTCAGTGCGCACGGATGCCCTTTGCACCGACGTGAGCGACAGGGCCGCGTGGATCCGGCCTGGCCGATTGGCTCCGAGACGCAGCACGATGACTTGATGCGGCGCAGACGCGAACACCTCGCGAACGTACTGTGTCTGCTCCGAGGTGAACCATGTGCGTGCGATGGCAGACTCGAGATCCAGCTCGCGAACGTAATCCGTTACGTTCTCCAAACCGAACATGTTCACGAGCACGTCGCCTATCGGCTGGTAGGACATCTGCTTGATTGGCGTGCTCATGACCTTCGCGTTGGCAAGGGCCTCTGCTTCGGCATACTTACCTTCGAAGATCAGCCGCCTCACCTCCGGCAGCGCCGCCTTCGCTTCTGGGTTGACGGGATTGTATGGGCCGCCGGAGAAGAACGTGTCCTCGTTGAGCTGTAAACGCTCGAGCGCGACACCGCCGAATACCATGGCGCCTATGCGTCCGTTGCCGACAGGCAGCGCCTGCACCCACTCGTCAGCCGGTTGCCGGTACCATAGCGATAGCGGCTTCGGAACGAAACGCTCGCTGGAGGCCGCGCTCACGACGGCGCTCTTGGACGCAACGGCGAGCACGCTCGCTGCAGCGAGCAACTCTCTGCGTGTCATGCTGAGAGAGTCGACCATCCCTCCCCCTCGTAATTGGTGGCGGTCCTGTTTTTCTAATCGGCGCGCGACCAAATAAACCTTGCCCCATCGCTATTATCCGGCAATGGGGTGGGCGCGTCAGCACGAATGCGGCGAGTGGTCGGATCGATGCGCAGGAAGCGATGTGTTCGCAACGACAGGAGCACAAGCTCTCCTGTCGGCGTTTCGATCCACTGAAACACAGTGGCGTCACCTGTCGGCGTTTCCGTAAGCGCTGCGGTGCCGTCCTCCAAGATCGCAAGAACACCATGCTCTGACTTGAGCGCTGCGCGACCGAGGGTCAAGTCGATGACTTCGAATGTCGCCGGGGCGGTCGCGGCAAGCTCGTTGTTCAGCACACCGAGCCCGTACGGTTTGCCGAATGCAGCGAGTCGAATGCGTTGGCCGTAAGGAATCGGCCGCATCAGTCCACGCGGATAAGGCTGCTCTACCCTGAACTCGTCGAAATCCGCCGCGCCTCCGCGTACGCCTGCGGTGTTGTAACTGAATAGGGCGTAGCGCACACCTTGAAAAGTCGCGAGCTGAAACACGAGAGTGAGCGGCTCGCCGACGCGCGTGAACTTGCGACCGTCCGTCGAATATGAGAAGTGCGCCTGCTCCTTCAGGAAGTCGCAGTCCGCGCGCAACCACACGCGCGGCGTGTCGAGGGCCATCCGCTTCGTGCGGCCCGTCTGCTCGTCGAACTGCACGAGCATCGTCTTGGCACCGCGGCGCTCCACCCCGATCCAGGCATACGGGCGATTGAAGAGTGCAAGACCCGCCACATCTCCTTCCTTCATCGAGCTCGTCTCGAGCACCGTAACGGGTGCGGAGATCGGTCCGATCGAGCGCTGCGTCAATGTGTTGCGTGCATCCCAGAGACTCGTCGCCGGCAACGCATGCAAGCGCAGATAGCCTTGTCGTTCCTGCAAAGACCACGCCTCGTCCACCGGCACGTGATTCCATTGCCAGATCGGCTTCAAGCTCGGCCCCGAGAAATCATCGTCACGTTCATACGGGACCTTGATCGGCTGCGGCTCGCGCACCTTCGGCTTGACCCAGGTGCGCGGCGTGCGGGTGAGATTGCCTGGCAAGCCGAAGTACGGCCATCCGTCGTGCCAAGTGATCGGCGAGAGCGCCGTCAAGCGCCCCACCGAGTTGTAATCCATCATCGAGTAGCCCCACCACTCGCCGAGCGGTGTTTGGATGATGCCGCCCTGATGCAGTGAGAGCTTGCCTGTGACGATCGGATCGCCAGGCCTGATGTCGTAAGGCGGCTTCGTTCCTCGCATGTCGGCCAG
Organism: Gammaproteobacteria bacterium; assembly: GCA_017577615.1. Classification (GTDB taxonomy): domain Bacteria; phylum Pseudomonadota; class Gammaproteobacteria; order Steroidobacterales; family Steroidobacteraceae; genus Steroidobacter. Next base: position 285,971 of record PKRE01000003.1, read on the forward strand.
TCGATTGCCGAGCGCGAGGCCGAAGTCCTCGTCGATACTGATCGCACGATTCACTTCGTACGGGCCTTCTGGACGATCCGCGCGCGCGGCCGGCATCCGCATCCGGCCTTCATACCAGGCACTGATGATGAAGTACTTGCCGTCGATCTTGTAGAAGTGCAACCCCTCGCCCATCCCTGCTTCTTTCGGGATGATCTCGCGTTGCGTGCCTGGCACGATGTCGGTCAAGTCATCGTTGAGCTCGGCAAACTGAATGGATCGATAGCCCCAGACAACGTACTTCTTGCCATCGTCGTCGAAGAGAACGGACAGATCGTGCAATGAGCGACGCATCGCGTGGTGCTGCCACGGTCCCGCGGGATCCTTCGCGGTGAACACCTGCGTCGTGTATCCGTTGACGTTGCTGAATATATAGAACGTGCCGTCGTGGTAGCGGAACGACGGAGCCCAGAATCCTTGGCCGTAGATGTTCTTGCCATCTTCCAATCGAAACGCGGGTCCGAGATCGAGCTTCTGGGCAGCGTACGAGACGAACTCCCAGTTCACCAAGTCCTTTGAGCGCAAAACGGGCAGGCCCGGCATCGAGTGCATTGTCGTGCCGGTAAGATAGAAAAAATCTCCGACCCGGATCATGTCCGGGTCGGAGAACTCCTCGTAGAAGATGGGATTGGTATACGTGCCGTTGCCGTTATCGGGCGTCCACGTCGGCGCACCGACAACATACCCACGCAACACCAGCCCAACGCAGATCGAGCCGAGATATTTCACTGTCCGCTCGTGCATGTGGGCTGCGGGGCAGCACGCTCTCGGCCGCTGGCCAGAAGGGTGCTGCCCGCGACATATTCATCCCTACCTTCCATTCTTAATCCCTATTCACGACGTGACATCAAACGTATACAGGCTGATGCTGTAACGCGGCACGACGATCGACTTGGGCACACGTGACAAGGATTGCTCTTGGATCTTCACCTCGGAAGGCTTGCCCGGCACCGCCACATAGTCGAGGTCGCGATGCGCGATTCTGCGCAGCGTACCGCGGCGAAGGTCTGCTCCCCTAATATCGAGCTCCATGCGTTGATCGCTTTCGCTGGGGTTGACGATCGCCACCGTGAGCTGCCGGCGATCCTCAGTCCAGGCGGCGACCACATCGAGCGGATAAGTGTCGCTGCCTGCGTTGACGCTCGGTTGTTCGCCGCCGACCGGCCACTTCGGCGCAGGTTGCGGACTATTGCCGCTCACCTTCACAGGAATCTTGCCGAAGTAGCGGCTGTACAGCTTGAACACGAGCCCGGCCGGGTTGAGCTGCGCCTGATTTCGCGTCGCGCTCAGTAGCGAGGTGCCGAACGTATAGGCCGCCGCCTCGATCACATCCGAGTGACGGATCATCTCGTGCAGCGTCCAGGCATTGGCCGGCGCCACCTTATAGGAGTTCGGCGGGAAGCCGGTCAGTGCCCACTCATCGATGTTAAGCGTGATGTTCCTGCCGCGCAGCTCAGGAATCAGATTGAAGTACTCCTTGAATTGCTCGACCGACAGTCGCACGTGGTTTGCCGGCTTGCGCAGCACCTCGATGAGCGGCTCTTTTGTCGGCACCTGCTCGCCCTTCTCGAGATCGAAACGCGTCTCGGCGTAGGCGTAGAAATGCTCGCTCAGCTGATCGAAGTAATCGCGGGAGTGCAGGAGCAACTGACCCGACCAATCCGCTTCAGACAGCGGCTCAGGAATCAATGACGGGCCGAAGCGCTGCGCCTGCTTGGCCGTCGTCATCGTCTTCGGCAATGCGCCGCCGGCGACGAGCACGATGGAGGGATCAACCTTGCGCATCGCCTTGGCGAAGTCGTTGTGCTTGTGAACATACTGCGAGATGTGCATTGCCCCGAACTGCCAGTCACCCCACGGCTCGTTGCCGATGCCCCAGAGCTTCACACCGTAGGGCTCAGGATGACCGTTCTCGGCACGCAGCTTACCCATCGGCGTGGAAACGTCGCCGTTGACGTATTCCACGAGCTGCGCCGCCGACCAGGCGTCGCCGAAGCCCGCGTTGACCGTGATGTACGGATCGGCGCCGAGCAGACGGCACAGCGCCAGAAACTCGTCCGTGCCGACGTCGTTCGGCTGCACTGCCTTCCAGACGGGATCGTAGATCGGCGGTCTCTTGTCGCGCGGACCGATCGCGTGACGCCACTCGTGCGCCGAGACGAAGTTCCCTCCAGGGAAACGATATAGGCCAGCATCGATCTCCTTCAGGGCAGCGATGACTTCCGCGCGGAAGCCTTCGATGTTGTCTGCCGGCATGAGAGACACGACGCCGACACGCACTGTGCCCTGACCGCGCCCGACGATTTCGATGCGTGCGTCGTCGGTCGTCACGGGCGAGGTGAACGCGATCGGATAGCGTGTGTAGTCGGGCGTGAGATTCCTCAGCGTGATGACCTCGCGGGCCTTGTCATTGTCTCCCCAAGCGATCGTCACCGTCACAGTCGCTCGGGAATCGCCAGCCAGGACGATGTGCCCCTCATACTGCTTACCCTTCAGCAGGGCGAGACCGCCCTGTTGGAAACCCACCGGATACGACTCGTTGACTCGCAGTAGCGGCGAGTGCTCGCCTACGTAAGCATTGTCTTTCTCGAGCGTCACCGCGTCAGCCGGCCCGATACGCACCCAGCTGCGCGTGCGACTGCGCCACGCGGCGCGAGGATCGGTCGGCGGAGGCGGCTCTGACTCGAGGATCGGCCCGTAGAATTTGCGGTCGTCGATCATCTCGGCCCACAGGCCGTGATTGACGATCGACCCACCGTGCTCCAAAAACTGTCCGTAGATGTACTTCGAGATGGGCGCTCCCGTAACGCTCGCATCGATCGTGACGGAAACGGGCTCGGTCTGCGATGCCACGGCACTGGACGATGCCAGCATGCATCCGACCGCTGCAAGAGCGACAGTCAATGACGATTTCACGACACTCCTCATTGTTATCGAGTGATTATTGAGCTCGTAACGCGCGATGCGCGTGCTCGGGTGAGCAGTGGAATTAGATCGTGCTTGCCAAGCGCTTGTTCCGCAGCTCAGCGAGGATCGCGATCTGCCGCAGCGATTGAGCCATGATGTACGCCAGCTGCAGATAGCCTTTTCGAAATAGCCGCATCACGTCGGCATCGTCGAGCGCGTGCAGCGAGTCCATGCTCACTGTGTAAAGGCCTTGCAGCGTCAGCTTCTCGCCGTCGTCGAAGGAGAGCGAAATGTCTATTGGTTCGATGAGCTTGAGCTCCAGCAGCGCTCGGATGAATGCGTCGGTCTCGGACAGCCCTACGTGCAGTTGCCCGAGCACGCGTTGTATCCGTCGTAGCTGAACGCTCGGCGCGCGCGCATCGTCGAACAGCGGCTCGCCTTCGCTGTCGCTGAATCGTGGATGCTCCCGATCGATCACGATGCCTTCGTTCATCGTGAAGAATCCTTCCCGCTGCAGGGCGAGCGGCTCGAAGCCGCCGCGTTCGCTCGCGCTCTTCAGCGCCGGCTCGTCGGGTTTGAAGTTGAACAGTGCGCCCGCGTAGAAGTTGCCGGTCTCGGGATGCTTCGTGAACAGAATCGGGGAGGAGGCTGCGGCTGCGACGAACTCGCTCGGGACGATCTGCACGAAATGTGGATCGGGACCACTCCTGGGCCGCAGGCGCAAGGAACCATGGTCGTCCGGATTGAGCGGCTCGTACTTAGGCATTTAAACCCCTATCAAACGGGCTGGAGACCCTGCTCCACAATCTTGCGGATCAGGTCGCGGTGACGCGGCAAGACGCTGCGCAGCCGCTCGGTGTGAGTGACGTTGTCGCGCATTGCGCGCTCCGCCAGCCTAGCCTCTCCTGCGATCGCTTCTGGATCGACTTCCGTACGGAAGCCCATTCCGTAGAGCACGTACTGGTAGCTCGCTGCAGGGAACACTTCCTCGATCCGATCGAACTCGTCGTGGTACCAAGGCGACTGATAGCGCCACAAGAGCAAGAGATTCTGTAGGCGTTCCGGGATCGTGGCCGGATCGCGGTTGTCACGCCAGAACGCCGTGTCCTCGCGCTTGCTGAGCACGTAGTGCAGCTTGAGGAAGTCGATGATCCTTCCCCACCGATAGTGCGTCGTAGCGTTGAAGCGCGCCGCAATGATGTCCATCACTTCGCGACAGGCCGGCATTTGCTCGGCAATGAGCTTGGCCGACATTTCGATCAAGACGATGGCCGATGCCTCGAGCGGCTCGAGGAAGCCGGCCGCAAGACCCACCGCGACACAGTTGCGTTTCCAGAACGTCTCGCGATGGCCGGCGCGAATGTCGATCTTGCGCAACGGAAGATCTTTGCCTCGCGGGCCGAGATAGGCACGCAATTCGCGCTCGGCGTCCTCGAGCGAGATGTGATTGCTCGAGAACACGTACCCCACGCCGCGCCGCGTTGGCAAGCCGATATCCCAGATCCAGCCCGCTGACTGCGCGGTCGAAATCGTGTGTGTAGCGACGGGGTCCGATTCCGTCTCGTACGGCATGTGGACCGCGAGCGCCGTGTCACAGAAGAGGACGTCGTGGCATTCCTTGAAGCCTACACCGAGCGTTTCGCCGATGAGCAGCGCTTTGAAACCGGTGCAATCAATGAACAGATCCCCTTCAATCTCGCCGGCCTGCTCGGTATCGAGGCTCTTGATATCGCCATCCTCGGTGAGATTGACCCGCCGTACATCCGCGAGCACATGACGGACGCCCAGCTTCGTACAGCAGTGCTTGCGAAGGAACACCGAGAATTTGCCACCGTCGAGGTGGTAGGCGTAGTTCGCTAGGCCATCGAACTCTGCGGTTGTGATCGTCTTGGGAGCGAGACCGTCGTCGCAGATACGCCCTTGCGGAGTGACGGCATCGCAGAAACTTTGCCCCGTGTTTCGTACCAGCCAGTGCGGCACCAGGTTGATCTGGTGAAAGCTCTGCGGGTACATCAGCGGGTGGTAATACGCGTCGTCGGGCGCACCCGTCGTCCAGCGAGCGAAGCGCGCTCCCTGCTTGAACGCTGCATCGCATTCGCGGAAGAAATCCGTCTCTGATACCCCGATGCGCGCCAGAGTCGTGCGCAGTGTCGGCCACGTTCCTTCCCCGACACCGATGATGGGCGTGTTCGGTGACTCGACCAGTGTGACGCTGAAGTTCCCGGGAATACGGCTGCGGTGTCTGGCCGCAATGACGCCTGCCGTGAGCCATCCGGCCGTGCCGCCGCCTACGATGACGACATTTCGGATCGGACGAACCATAGGCAAAGCTTAAACCTTTCTCACGCGCTGAGGACGGGAGGATGGCGGTCCCTCAGGACCGCGCACCCTCCCAGTGTGTGCCACGCGCTACATTCTGTAACGGAAGCCGAGGGCGTAGCGACGCCCGTAGGCAAACACGTCCAGAAGCTGATTGTCGAAGCGACCGTGCGTGCTCATGGTCTCGTTCGTGACGTTGAGTGCCTCGAAGAAGACATTGAGCTGCTCGGTGAACCTGTAGCTCGCGCTCACGTCGATCTGCAGGCTCGAGTTGACGAACGTCGGCTCGGCACCGTAGGCAGAGAGGTTCTGGTTCTGCCCGAACTGCAGCAGGTACTCATCGCGGTAGTTGGCCGCGACGCGAACCTCAAAGCCGCCCTTGTCGTAGAAGCCGACGAAGTTCGCCGAGTCGGCCAGACCGGTCACCGCAAAGCCGCTCTGCATAATGTCGTGGCGGTCATAGGGCCGGTTCGTGTCGACCAGCGTGACGTTCGCCTGGAAGCCGAAGCCCGTGTCGCCGAACATGTGCTGCCACGCGAGCTCGATACCGTCGATGGTCGCATCCGGCCCGTTGACACGTTGCGAGACCGAGTACACCGCCGGCTGACCGGTCGACGGGTCGATGAGGTCAGGATTGATGACCTGACGCGTCGTACCCTGGACGATGAAGTTCGACACGTCCTTGAGGAAGTAGTTTGCCGCGAAGTACGAGTTCGGCTTGTAGTACCACTCCACCGCAAGGTCGTAGTTGTCAGCCAGGTACGGCTTCAGGGTCGGGTTACCGCCGTTCGCCGTGAGCGCGCCGACGCGCGGCAGGCCGCCAACGTTCAGCACCGGGGTGAGGAAGTTGAGCTGCGGCCGCGTCAATGTGCGCGAAGCAGCAAAGCGCAAGTGCAGCTCCGGCCTCACCTCGAGCTTCATGGCGATGCTGGGCAAGAGGTACGAGTAGTCGCTCTTGGTCGTGATCGGCTGCGTATCCGAGAACGTGGTCGTCAGCAGCGTCGGATCGGCGTCGCTGCGGTCCAGGCGGATGGGAATGCGTCCCAAGCCGGTCGACGTGACGTCCGTGCGCTCACGACGCACACCCGCGCTCAAGTGGAACGGCATGTCGCCAATCTCCAGATCGAGGTTGGCGCGCACGAATAGCGCCAGCGTCTTCTCCGTGATGTCTTGCACGCTACCCGGATCCAGCGCCAGATCGAGCGAACCCGTGTAGTCACAGCAACCGTAGTTGAATCCGTCGATGGTCTGGGCCTGGGGATTGCCCAACCCTTCGAGATAGGCATACAGCTGCAGCGGGTTGTAGACGAGCAGCTCCGGCGGCAGCGCATTGTTACCGGAGAAGCCTGGAATGAAGCCCGACGTGCTGATCGTGCCAAGGAACAGGTTCGACGGCACAATGACACCGGAAGTGCGCCCCGACGGCGCGCCGTAACCGGACCACGCTTGCCAGAAGTTGTTCGTGAAGGTGTTCAGGTTCCGCAGCGTGAAGTGGTCGTCCAAGTAGGACACGCCCGCATCGAGTCGCACCCCATCCTGCTGCCAGGTGGTCGTGAAGCGTGCCTGCTTGATGGTATCCGTGTTCTCCTGCTGCATGCGCACGAGCACGTGCGAGCCGATGATCGACGGATCGAGATAGCGCGACTTGTCTCCGTTCGGCCCATAGGTCGTGAGCTGCGGCAGCGTGTCTTCGCTGTCGCCCAGAATGCGCACACCCAGGCTGGCGCCAAGGAGACCGCCGTAGCCGATATCGGCGTTGTTGGTACGCTCGCCGTCGGGGTTGCGCCAGCTCTTCGAGTACGCGGCATCGATGTCGAACGACAGGTTCTCGTTGGCGTCGATCTTCAAGTTGATGCCGACCTGGTTCGTCTTGAGCTGCTGCGCGTCGAAGCCGGCATTGAGGTCCATCGGCGTGCCGGGCTGAATGAAATCGACGATCGTGCCGTTGTTGTCCAACTGCACGCTGCGCAGATCCTCCTGGTTGAACCAGAGGGCGAAGCCGTAGGTCTTCGTGTCGACCTTCTGACGCGAGAAGTTGTCGTCGATCGTGAGCAGCACGTGGTCGTTCGGACGCCATTGGAAGGCGATGCGGCCGTCGATGCGCTCGTCGACCACCTGCGATTGCTCGGCACCGAACTGCTGAATGAACCAGCTGACGATGGTCTTGTTCTCCGGGCTAAGCTCTCCCGGATCGCAAGTAGGCGTGAGCTGGCACGGCGCGAGCTCGCCGCCGGTCCAGCCGGAGACGAACACGCGGTTCGTGTGCGTCTCGCGCTCGCTGTAGATCGCGTCCACGAGGAAGCCCATCGTGTCGTCGGCGAAGGTCGTGCTGAACAGCACACCGGCCGAGGGCGACACCTCGCTTGCCTCGTCTTGCATCGAGCCGGACACGCTGGTGACGAAGCGCGTGCCGAGCTGATCGAACGGTTTCGGATACAGGATGTTGACGGTCGCACCGATCGAGCTCGTGGACAACGTAACGTCCGGCGTCTTCATGACGTGCATCGCGCCGACGAAATCCGCGCCCACCGTGCTGAAGTCGATGGAGCGTCCGCCGGTCGCCGTGGAGACGCGACGTCCGTCGAAGAGCGTCTCGTTGAAATCGCCACCGAAGCCACGGACCGTGATGCCCGTCGGCTCACCGCGTGTACCGGCACGCTGAATAGAGACGCCGGGAACACGTTGCAAGGATGCAGCGACGTTCGAGTCCGGGAACTTACCGATGTCCTCGGCGGTGATGACATCGACGACGCCGGATGCCTCCCGCTTGATATCGAGGCTACGCTGCAACGACCCTCGAATACCGGTGACGATGATCTCCTCTAAGGCGCCGGCCTCACCGGTCGAGGCCTCCTGAGCGGACAGCGGCGCGGCAACTGATAGCGCTAACAAAGTCGACGTGCTTGCAAGCGCGGCGAACTCTCGCGGCATAAGAAATCCCCCATGAATTGATATGGAACCGTCCGTGGACGGTCTTCTTTTGGCCACCCTTACTTAAGCACTGCCAATTCGATCACGTCAATACTCAGACAATTAAATTTTGTCGTGTAGCCGTCACAAACGGCGCTTCATGCCTCGGTCGTGCTCGCATCATCGTGACCTTGATCTTCCGACTCATATCAATAGCTAATAAGACTGTGATCCCGATCTCGCCTGAAGGGCGTAGCTCTCGAAACACAGAGCACGAGCTGAGTTACGCGGAATATTAGCAACAGATATTGGTTGATGCATCAATGGATTGGCTTCACGTCTCTCGGTTGTAGTGGCCAGACCACAGTGACAACGTTGGTCTTCGAGAACTATGCAACGATCTGCGACACAGAAAAACAGAATCGATCACGAGAGCGCGATCTCTCGTGATCGAACGACAGCAGAGTAGTGGCTGAGGACGATGTTTTGGATTAGTGGGGTAATCTGATCTGCTCTTCCAGCACGAAGCTGGCCGATTGCACCGGCAAACCGGAGCCTGGCTGCCCGCCTCCAACCGTTACGACATGCTCGCCGGGGAACGTCTGTCGCACGCCGTCCCGATCGACAAAGCTCACGTCACGCAGCGACAGATCGAAGGTGACACTCCGTTGTTCGCCTGGCTGCAGCTCGATCCGTTTGAATGCCCGCAATGCAAGCCGCGGAGCACCTTCGAAGTCCGGCGGGTCGATGTAAAGCTGCACGACTTCTTCGCCGGGGCGCTCGCTGATGTTGCGGACCGTGGTGCTGACGCGCAGCACACGCTCCTCGCCAGCATCGAGCTTCTCGACACTGACCGGCCCGTATTCGAAGGTCGAATAGCTCAGCCCGTATCCGAACGGATACACCACGGGCCCGTCGAAATAGCGATACGTGCGTCCGTCCATCGAGTAATCGTCAAACGGCGGCAGATCGTCGACGCTGCGATAGAACGTGAGCGGTAGGCGACCGGCTGGATTCGTTTTCCCCGCAATGACGTTGCCGATCGCAAGGCCGCCCTCCTGACCGGGATACCAAGCTTCGATGATGGCGTTGGCGTTCTCCTTCGCCCAGGACAGATCCAGCGTGCTGCCGTTCATCAGCACGACGATGAATGGCTTTCCAGTGGCCTTCACTTGCTCGAGAAGCTTGCGCTGATCCGCCGGCAGGTCGATCGAGGTCTTGTCGCCGCCTGAGAAGCCTTCTATCTCGACCGGCATTTGCTCGCCTTCGAGATCAGAGCTCAAGCCGACGGCAGCAACGATGACATCCGCCTGCTCCGCAGCACGACGGAGGTCCTCCTCCGGTTGCGTTGAAACACGCTTCCACAGCACCTCGACGCCCGCGAGCAGCAATGCGTCGGCCGTCACGCGAATGGGATAGCGACGGCCCTTCTCAAGCTCGACCGTCACCATTTCTGAACGAGTGCCCCAAGGCTTGTGACGGTGCTGGGCAATCACCTTGCCGTCCAAGACGAGCTCGGCGTTCGGCCCTGTCAGCCCGATGCGGTAAGTCCCCGTCTCGGGCGGAACGACGAAGCCCGTCCAGACGACGCGGTAGTAATCGGACAGCTCCGCGAACTCGTTGCCGCGAATGGCGATGCCGGGCTCGACACGCGTCACCGTCGGCTTGCTCTTGAAGCGGATGTTACGGGTGCGCTCTGCATATTCCTCGAACGATGCGTAGCGCTTCGGCAGCACCTCATCGGCATCGAAGTATTGAGCGAGCAGCCCTGGCTTGCCGTCCGGCGTCCGCAGCGCGGAGGTCGGAATCGGGTCGCCGTCGACGATCGACGGCCCCCAAGGAACGAGTGTGACCGTTGCGTTGGGTAGCGCCTTCTTCAAGCCTTCGAACAACGAAATCGGCGGGCTCGACAATTGCGAGGAGTAGTTGCCGCGCAGCACGCGCGTCGCGTCGCCATGCGGGCCCACGACCGCAATGCGCTCCCCGCCCTTGAGCGGCAGAGTGCCATCGTTCTTGAGCAGCACCAGGCTCTTCTCCGCGCTCTTGAGCGCGAGCGCGTCGCGCTCGGGCGTCGTCACCGGTGAAGACTTGAGCTTGAGCGGCTTGCGACCTTCGAGGCCCGCAAGGTCACCGTTACGGTATCGTGCGGCGAACAGCCGGATCAGCGCGCGATCGATATCCTCCATGCTGATGAGCCCGCGCTCATAGGCCTGCTTGTAGCGCTCGCCCAATCCGCCGATATCGAAGAGCGTCGCCGTGGTGCACTCATTGTCGACACCCGCTTTCAATGCGGCCGCCGCGGCCGTGACCGGATCGGGCGCGTAGTTGTGCGGATCGTGCACATCCTTGACAGCGTCGCAATCGGAGACAACGTAGCCTCTGAACTTCCAATCCTTGCGCAGGCGCTCTCGTAGCAAGAGATCACTCACGCAGGCAGGCTGCCCGTTGACGCGGTTGTATGCGCACATGATCGAGCCGGCCTGACCTTCGACGATCGCTGCGCGGAATGCCGGCAGATAGGTGTCTTCGAGATCGCGCGGCGAAACGAACACGTTCGCATGATGGCGGGTGGACTCGGGGCCGCTGTGAACCGCGAAGTGCTTTGGCGAGGCGATCACATGCGGATACTCGGGATTCGGTCCCTGCATGCCGCGGACGTACGCGACAGCCAAACGCGCAGTCAAAAACGGATCTTCGCCGTACGTTTCCTGGCCGCGTCCCCAGCGCGGATCACGAAAGATGTTGATGTTGGGCGACCATGTGTTGAGCCCCGTGCCAATGCGACCGAGACGGCCGGTCTTGCGGCCCAAGGCATGAAGCGCCCGCACTTCGACGCTGATGGCAGCAGCGACGTCGTGCACGAGCGCCTCGTCGAACGTCGCCGCCAGGCCGATGGGCTCTGGGAAATTCGTCGTCGGCACCGGACCAAGCGCACCATGCAGCGATTCGGTCCACCAGTTGTACGCAGGAATCCCTAATCTCGGGATCGCCGGCGCCGTGTTGACCAGCTGCTCAACCTTTTCGTCGAGTGTCAGCTGCGCGACCAATGCTTTCGCCTTCTCCTCTGCCCGTGAGATCGCATCGGCGCTCAGCGGCAGTGAGACCATGGTGGCCCACAATCCTGCGCACAGAACCGCACAGCGGCGCAACGCCCAGCGTGAGTGCACAGCTGTGTCAATGCGTTCCTTCTTCATCCTAGGCTCTTCCTCGGTGGCTCGCTGTCGGGACGCCGGAAAGGCTCGTTGCGCGTTCACCGGTCGCACACCGCGTCGAAACAAAGGTTGTCACTGAAAAACTTCAGCACGTGGTCTTGGAAGCGATAACCGAGCTTGTTCGTGTGATCGCCATCGTATTCCTCAAACGTGCTCTGGATTCCCCATTCATTGAGCCGCTGATGCAGCTTTGCCGTATCGACGCGCAAGCCGTCGCGATTGCCCACGTCGAGCGCGATCGCGCGATATCGCTTCAAGTTACCGATGTACTGATCCACGAATGCGAGCGGTGCATTCGCGGCCCACTTGGCCAGCACTTCTGCCCGGGCTTGCTCGTCGCCTACCGGAAGATCGACGTAGAACGGTGGCTTGGATGGATTCGGCGACCATGCCGCGGCCGCGGCCAACGTCGCACGCACCATGAAATGCTGTTGCTCCAGCTGTTCGCGACTCGATATCTTGGCAATACTCTCCAGCGCTTCCTGCGGCGGCGCCTCGCGGGCCGACAGGCAGCAAGGGCTCATCAAATAGAGGCTGCCGAACACGTCCGCGTGCTTCATCCCAATACGCGCGGCACCGTACCCGCCCATCGAGTGTCCGACCAACCCCCGACTTTCACGGCTCGGCAGTGTGCGATAGTGCGCATCGATATAGGACACCACGTCATGAGCGATGAAGCGTTCGAAGTCCCCCGTCGTCATCGAGCTCGAGTACATGGATCCGTTGTGCAGAGTCTTCGAATCGGGTAGCACAACGATCATCTCCCGTGCCCCGAGCGCGAACGCCCCTTCGATCGTCTGCGGCGCATGGATTTCCTTGGCCCATTGTTCTGCACCGACATAGTACCCGTGCAGTGCGTAGACAACTGGATAACGCCGTTGTGGCTCGCGGGAATAACTCGGCGGCAAGAACACTAGCACGTCACGATCCGTCGCATTTCCTTCCAGATTACCTTCGAGCGACTTCCCATGGATCTTGATGCGCTCGACGGTAACAGGCTTTGCCCCCGTCACCACTGGCGGCTGTTCCGTTTGCACCTGTGCGCTTGCGGACCCGTAGAAGGAGAAGGCGAGTATCGCGAGCAATAGGCTCGTCTGGCGCATTTTCCGTTGCGTGCGCAGCGGCAGGCTATGTTTGTGAAGCATAAGCATGAACTGAGCTCGCAATACACGATCGCCAAAGATTGCGCATAGTTCTACTACATGATGCTACTACCCCAAAAGCAAAGTATCGTTCACAAGACTTGCTCTTCAAAGATCGCCTCATAATGATTCCGTTATGAGAACCGACCTCCGATTCGCGAAACGATGTCGATCGATGACTAAAGAAATATCGTAGCGGCGTGCTCCATGGACGTCCTCCTTGGTGCTCCTTGGACTGGGGTGGATCGTCCTTGGACATCCATCTTTGGGGATCGTCCTTGGACATCCATCTTTTGGTTCGTTGGACAGCCGCCTGTTGCTTCGTCGCCTCCCTCCGGACGCCCACCTTGGACAGCCACCTCTTGCTTCTCCCCCCTGAACGTCTTCCTTTTGGACGACTTCCTCTTGGACAGTCACGCCTCTCTCTTATGGACACCCGCGCATTCGACGCTCAGTTGATCTTCCATTGTGGATCATCGTTCGTCTCGCACGCCCACCACTCTCCATTCTTGTCGGCCGGCGCCCTCACCGTCCTACGTCCGACCTATCACGGAGACACAACTCAACTGTGACCGCTACGCACGTAAGCGCACTTGTGGAGACGCGCTCTAAAGGACACCCATCAACTCATACGACGCGCACATTCGCAAGAAGCGATTTCGTTCGCAGCCACGAACTCCTATCTGCGCAGCAGCTGCTCAGTCCGATCCGTCGAGATCGGTCGCGCCTTTCCGCTGCGAACACGAACTCGTCTACCAATGGATGCTTACAGGTGCGCGACCTCATGAAACGCGCACGCGACCGGTCAGCGTACAAACCGCAAGCGCGATGTCGATGTGCGCGAACTTATGGTGGCGTTTTATCCTTACGGGGGCCACCGAATAGCCACGGCGGTGGAAATTGCAGAAGGACTACGTGGCGTAGATCAGGGCCGCGCTGCGCACGCCGCGAATCCAAGATTGTCGCAGTGTAGATGCATGCAAACGCATGGCATTAAGTCGACCCATGGCTCGACCGAAGATACTCCCTGAACGGCTTATCAAACGCCGCCAACTCTCGCATTCAATCCCGACACTCGCGAGAATCGCAGGTGCTGCTAGCGCTGAGTCCTTACGCTGCGCCCTACTGATCAACCTTCCGCTCCACTCCAGAAGCAGTACGTAGTCTCTCAGCGAGTACGGAATGGTCGAGCTGCTCGCTCTCCCTACTTCTTTGAACGGGCGCAATGGGACCATTGTGCGAGTTGGCCGACCCCGACTCTTGTTGACATTGAGCTCCTTAATCCGCTCGTAAATCGACGTGAACTCGGCCTCTGCTGGGCTCTTGGCGATACCGGCACGAATAGGATTGAGATCCACATATGCCATCGCCGTGAGAAGACCCGCTTCATCTAATAGTGCCTGCGACTTGAAACGGCCTTCCCAGAATCGGCCGGTGCATTGATCTTCTTGATTTGCTCGCCGCGCGAGGTACTCGTTCAGACAGCGCATGAACCAGCTGATGTCGTATAGGCGCGCCCGCCAGGTTTCGATGATGGCTTCTGCAGCCGCCACTTCCGCATCAACTGCCTCGCCGCTGAGCCATCTTTTCACGAGGATAGGCAGACGGAAGAGCACCGTCCACCGTTCGACCACCTCCTTTTTCGTCCAACGTCGGGCGCGCTCGTGGTCGACGTATAGTACCAAGTGATAATGATTGCTCATGATCGCGTATGCACACACTTCAATTGCGAAGACCGAACAGAGCAACCGCAGTCTATCTATGACCCACTGCTTTCGATGCGAATAGTCTTTGCCGGCGTACTCATCCACGCCCCAAAGCCATGCTCGGCGAACACAACGAGCTACGCAGTGGTAGTACGGCGTGTCTTGAAGAGAGACAAGCTGCTTACGTGCATAGCCCATGCGAAGAGGATAGCAGCACCTGTGCTGCGTGGCGCCGCTCTTATGGGCCAAACAACTGAATAATTCAGCTGCGAGGAGAAACTTCTCGGCGCGCTAGCAATCGTGGACAGCCATCATCGTAGCAATCGTGAACAGCCATCATCGTAGAACGGACGCTATGACGGCACCCGCCATTGTGGACACCCACCAAGTCCCCTTCTCACTCCAAGTGAGAACCCGTGTTTCCACTTTTCGTCGGAGCCGCTGCATCGCGTGATGCACCTGTAGGCAACCTCGCATTCATGGATGTCCATACTCGCAATACTCGGTAACCTCGCTCTGATGGGTGTCCATGACGCCCATCAGAGTACGTGTATCCGACACAGCTATGTCCGTCACTTTATGGGCGTCCAATCTTATGCTCGTTCAACCCGGCGCTTTGATGGGTGTTCAAGTCTGTGCTCCGATCCTGTCCCTCCTACGCTGTGATCCTGCTGAGAAACGCGAGCACACGTTCGGCAATCTCCGGCAGTTTCTCCTCCAACGCGAAGTGACCGGTATTAAATATGTGCAGCTCGGCGTCGGGCACGTCACGCAAGTACGCGCGCGCCCCCTCGACGGTGAAGAAGGGATCGTTCGCACCCCACACAATCAGCGTCCGTGGCCGCGCCTCGCGCAGCCACGCTTGCCATTTCGGGTAGCTCTGCACGTTCGTGTGGTAATCGAACGCGAGGTCGACTTGTATCTCCTTCCGGCCGGGCAGGTCCAAGAAGTACTGGTCTAATGTCCAGCCATCAGGCGGCACGAGCTCAGGCTCCTCCGTCCCGCCGACGTATTGCTCCCGCGTGAATGCCAGAGTCATGATCGACCGCACCTGTTCTTCAGCGCCGGGTTGCTCGCGACGAAGAGCGATGAAGTCACGTGCTGCGGGAGTGAGACCCTCCTCGTATGCGTTTGCGTTCTGTACGATCAACCCAGCGATCCGCTGCGGTTGCCGACTGGCGATCCGGAAGCCCACCGGCCCGCCAAAGTCAAAAGCGTAAAGAACGAATCGATGAAGGCCAATCACGTCGCAGAAGCGCTCCATCACGTCTGCAAGCCGTTCGAAGGAATAGACAAACGTGCCACCCTGCGTGGCTGACGTCGGCGCGTCGCTGTGACCGAAACCTGGATAGTCGGGCGCCACAACTCGGTACTGTGCACCAACCACATCGATAAGACGTCGATACTGGTGTGAAGCAGACGGAAAACCATGCAACAACAGCAACGGTATTCCATCTTTCGGCCCCGCCTCCCTGTAGAAGATGCGCACGCCGTTCACGTCAGCAAAGCGGTGCACGACTCTCGGGATACGAATAGTCCTCATGGGGCTCTCCTCAGTAGCCAACAGTGAAACGCCGACGCTCGTGCCTCGGCGCTTCGAGTTCATCGATCATCGCGACGGCATAGTCGGCAAGTGAAATGTGGCTCTGCCCCCTTTCATCGACCACGAGTCGATCGCTACCGATCCGGTATATCCCCGTTCGCGGACCAACTTCCAGCTGAGCCGGAGGGCTGAGCATGGTCCAGTTGAGCGACCGCTCTTCTCTCAGCATGTGCAGCGCCCGCCGTGCGCCCTCCGCAGTTGCGCGGTACATCTCAGGAAAGTCGGGTGTATCCAGGAGCTGCACACCCGGCCGAACCTCAAGGCTACCCGCACCTCCCACGACTAGAAGCCTAGGCACTAAGGCGAGCTTTGCGGCTTCGATAATGGAACGCATGCCCCGCACGTAATAATCGAGCACATCCGGTTGCGCATGACCGCTGAAAGCGCTGATGACCGCGCCGTGTTCACGTAGCGCCTCCATCAACGCAGTCATCTGTAGTACGTCAACGCGCCGGATTTCCACATCCAAGCCAGCAAGCTTCTCAGGACTGCGGACGATGGCCGTGACGTCGTGACCTCGCGCGAGAGCCTCCTCCAGAATCGGTCGACCCACGCGACCACTGGCACCTATCAATGCAATTCTCATGTTCTGTCCCATGGAAAACGGATTGCTTTCAGCCTGTATGCTGACTCCCGGCATCGGTTCGAAAAATACGCATCAGTTGAACACACTGTTGTCGTTCGTGAGACAATCAAACCATGAGCTTTGCACGTCCCTTCGACTTGAACTCCTTGCGCTCTTTTGTCGCTGTCGCCGAGATCGGTGGCTTTACTGCCGCTGCTGAACAGATTGGTACGACGAAGGCACGGATCAGCCGCGATATCGCCCGGCTTGAGAAGCAGTTGCGCGTCGACTTGTTCACGCGTACGACACGGCAGGTGGCGCTGACTGAAGCAGGCCGAACGCTATACGCAGAGTGCGCGTCCCTCCTGCGCAAAGTCGAGTTACTTGCAGCTCAACTCCCGCAACCGCGAACGACTTTTGCTGGCTCGCTACGCATCACTTCAACAGTGGATCTCGCAACGCAGTCGCTCGCCCAGGCCGTCGCGCGCTTTTCTACTGAGCATCCAGAGCTTCGAATCGAGCTCAGTACTAGCGATCGGATCGTCAACCTTGTAGAGGAAGGTGTCGATTTGGCGATCCGACTCGGATGGTTACGCGATTCCTCACTGCGCGCCGTCAAGCTTGGGGTATTTCAACAGCATGTTGTCGCCGCACCGTCCTATTTGGCTCGGGCAGGCACGCCAAGAAGACCGGAAGACTTGGAGGGTCACGATTGGATTGCATTGACGAGGCTGCCGTCTCCGCTGACGTGGCGATTCATCGGTCCGGGTGGCGAAAGACGCACAGTTCGCGTGCGCGCCAGACTTCGCGTCGACACCGGTTCGGCACTCCGTGTCCTACTTGAGAGCGGTGCGGGAATTGCTGCTCTCGACAGCCTGAGCACGGCGGAACCACTGAGGACAGGCCGACTGCAACGCGTACTTACACGTTGGTCCCTCCCTGAAGGGGGGATATACGCTGTCTACCCACCCGGCCGGCACATCGCACCCGCTGCTCGAGCCTTCGCCGACTACTATCGACGCGTGCTGAACCCTGCGGGCTAACGGAACTAGGCGAATTGGACACCCAATCCTGAAGGGCTTGCGGATTCCGTTGTCGAGGCGCTCTTAGACAAGCGTGGCGCCCGCCCACTTGGTCTGCACAAAGCAGCGCTTGGACGCCCATTAGTCAGCCATAACATTTGGACACCCACCGATCAGGACGGCACTTAGACGTCGACCGACGGTGATTGCATGGATGGTAATTGGACACCCACGTGGATGGTACTTGGACACCCACGAAGATGAGGATCCATTCACCAGCTTGGGTCGACTCCAGCGGACCCGCCCGACTCTGAGTCAGCTGCGACACCCACCGTCCAAACCGACAAATCGATGGGTGTCCAATCCGTACTCCTATTCGAACTCTTCTCCTCCAATCCGGACTTATGGGTGTCCAACATGGACAAGTCGATGGATGTCCGATTCGAACTTGGATGTCCGATTCGAACTCTTTGCGCGCCGCCGCGGCGATTCCTCACGGTACCGCTTCGTGCAGTGCCTCGACATCAGCACGAAGTGCAGCTTACGTTCGGCTGTGAGAGTGCGTTATAGCGGCGCACAGGGGTAGTGACGACCAGGCTCTGGAACCACGGGACTCACTGGGGGTCTAGTGGGAAGCCGTCGCAATGACGACAGGCTGTTATCCAACGATCATGGGGCTTATTGCACACATCGACGATGGGCGGTGTCGCAGGATTTCTTGGATTGCCGTGCCAGGAACGACGCGTTACGGTGTTGCGTCGGATGTTGGCTTCGTTGACACACCGAGGCCCGCACGGACAGGGATGCTTTTTTGATGAAAGCGTCGGTCTAGGTCTTGGATATCGACAGCTTGCTGTCGAGCATTCGAGTTGTGGCAAGCAACCACTCGTTTCTTCGAGTGGCCGCTATGCCATCGTGTTCGACGGCGAGATCTACAACACACGAGCCATTCGGCAGAGACTCTGCGAGACGCGCCACACCTTCTGCGAGGGTTCCACGACGACACACGTTGTGCTGAGTGCCATTGAGGAATGGGGCATCGCTGCAAGCGTTGAGGAGTTTATTGGGAGGTTTGCGCTTGCCGTGTGGGATCGGCGGTCGAAAGAGCTCGTCTTAGTACGAGATCGAATTGGCAAGAAACCGCTCTATTACGGCTTCTTAGGGAAAGGGTTTGCTTTCGCCTCACGGCTTTCTGCTCTTGTGCAATATCCCGACTGGGAGCCGACCATAGATCGGCGAGCTCTCACAGCGTACATGCGGCACAGCTACGTGCCGGCTCCGCTCTCCATCTACCAGCAGGTACGAAAGCTGCCGCCGGCGCACATATTACGTGTGGGGTTGCGCTCCGGGCGGCCGGTGGAGCTCGAGCTCGTACGCTACTGGGACGCAGCACGGATACAACGACGAGCACGGGAGAATCCGTTTGCCGGATCGTGGAACGAGGCGGTCGAGGCGCTCGAGACTCTTCTTACCGACGCGACTAAGCTGAGAATGGCTGATGGCGCTCCTCTCGGTGCGTTTCTGTCGGGCGGCGTGGATTCCGCCTTGGTAACGGCACTGATGTGCACGCATGCCTCGTCGCCGGTACGGACGTTCACGATCGGCTTTGAAGAATCGAGCTATGACGAGGCAGCTCACGCGAAGGCGATAGCTAAACACCTCGGAACCGTTCATACAGAGTTCTACGCGCGCCCGCGCGATGCGCTCGCGGGTCATTCCGGACTCCCCAGGATCTACGATGAGCCGTTCGCGGATTCGTCTCAGATCCCGACGTATCTGGCATCGGCTCTCGCACACCAACATGTCGCCGCAGTGTTCACGGGCGACGGCGGAGATGAGGGATTCTGCGGGTACAACCGCTACTTGTGGTGGCGAAGAGTTTCCACTGACAAAGCACGACTACCGTCGTTCCTTGTAGGGCTATTCTTGAGAGCCATCCAACGGATGTCCGCCCAGTCGCTCGATCGACTGGCGCAAGCTATCTATCCCATCTTGCCGCCCCGCATGCGATTCACTGCACCGGGCGATCGGCTTCATCGACTGGCTCGCTTACTTGCAATACACCGACCGCAGGACTTGTATCGTCACTTGGTCTCGTATTGGGTAGATCCCGAGCAAGTAGTGATCGACGGCGCGGAGCCGCGTGACCTCTCGACGAGGAAATGACTGCTTCCGACTCAAAGGAGTTCATCGCTCGGATGATGCTCCTCGATACGTTGATCGGTCTGCCGGACGATGTGCTAGTCAAGGTTGACCGAGCGACAATGGCGGTCGGCATCGAAGCGCGCTTGCCGTTGCTCGATCATCGCATCTTCGAGTTGGCCTGGTCCTTGCCTCTCGGATTCAAGCTCAAAGATGGGCAGGGGAAAATCATACTGAAGAGCATTCTGCTCAAGAGGGCCCCACAGCAGCTTCTAGATCGGACAAAGACCGGTTTTAGTATCCCTCTTGATTCGTGGCTTCGCGACCCATTGCGTGACTGGGCCGAATCGCTGCTCTCACCGGATCGTCTCAAGAATGACGGGTACTTCGTCGTCGAATCCGTGAGAAACCTCTGGGCCGAGCATCTATCTGGTCATAGGCAGTGGCAGCACCACGTATGGACTGTACTGATGTTCCAGTGCTGGCTCGATGCTCAAAAGACACGGCGTTCACGAACGATGTCGAGTGACAACGTAACGGCGGATACAGCGGATTCATCATAGAGCAACATTGCCATCGAACGCCGGTGAGGTGAAATCGGAAATATTCCCGACTTATGGATTCACCCGCGGCATACGAGCGCGATCGGTGAACGCCTACCCAGCTTGGACACAGATCGCCGAAATGTGGACACCCATCTTGGACACCCATCAAGCCGGTACTATCCCGGACGAAAGCACCTGCCCGTCCCGCTCCGCACCTTCATCGACTTCGTCAAGTCGATGAAAACGAAGTGAGCGGACAGTCCCTCTGGCCTGCTGACCAGCGACGGTCGAAGCACCCATTGCTACGGATTGGCATGCTACGGATTGGACACCCATCTACGAAATTGCGAGTTTGGACACCCATCAACCCGTGTTTCTCGTGTCCAAGCGCTGATGGTTCGATGCGTGGCCAGATAAAGGTATCCGTAATCCGTAGTGCTGTGGGTGTCCAAACATAATGAATCGATGGGTGTCCCAGACTTTGAACACTGTGAGTGTCCAAACGCAATGAATCGATGGGTGTCCATATTTGGGGACCCGAAAGCACGATCGCGCTGACCATCCCGTCTTCACCTTTTGATTGACTATTTCACCAATCGGTTTATAGTTAACCACATGGTTAATGAACGCTTGGCAACGCTGGATCGGGTTTTTCGCGCCCTGGCGGATCCGACGCGACGGCGCATGCTACGGAGCTTGGCTTCGAAAGAGCGCACGGTTGGCGAATTGGCGGAACCCTTCCGCATGTCGCTCGCTGCAGTGTCGAAGCACATCAAGGTGCTCGAGGAGGCCGGACTCGTGCGACGTACTGTGCAAGGTCGGACTCACTACTGCCGCCTGAATCCACGGCCATTGAGCACTGCGCATGAGTGGCTGAGTTTCTACGAACGCTTCTGGAACGAGCGTCTCGACGCTTTGGAAGCGTTGTTGCGGCATCCTCAACGAGACCGGGAGACTGAATGATGAGCGAGCTCGGCAAAGTTATTGCACCCGGAACCCTGCGTATCGAGCGGCGGCTACCCGGTCGGATCGAGCGGATCTGGAGCTATCTCACCGACTCTCGGTTGCGTGGAAAGTGGCTCGCACCGGGCGACATGGACTTGCGTGTCGGCGGGCGCGTAGAGCTCCGATTCTGCCATGCTGACCTATCACCGCACGTCGAGCCCACACCCGAGCGCTACAAAGATCTCGAGAACGGCCATACGATGCAAGGCCGCATCACGCAGCTCGATCCGCCTCGATTGCTCAGCTTCACATGGGGCGAACCATCCGATACCTCTGAGGTCACTTTCGAGCTGATGCAACAAGAAGCGGAGGTCCTACTCATCGTGACACACCGTCGCCTGACTGATCGCGGCGAGATGTGCAGTGTAGGAAGCGGTTGGCACACGCATCTCGACATTCTTTCGGACAAGCTTCACGAGCGCACGCCGCGTCCGTTCTGGTCCTCGCACTCGAAACTCGAAGCTGAGTACAAGCGTGCATTGCCCGATCAGCTCGCGATCGTCCGTGTCAGTCGCGATTTCCCGGTGCCCGCTGAACGCGTTTTCGATGCATGGATCGAGCCGCGTGTTGTTTCCACATGGCTGTTCAAGACGGCCGAGATCGTTAGAGCGGACATCGACGCGCGAACTGGCGGAAGCTTTTCGATCGTGGACAGACGCAACGGTGAGGATGTGGAGCATTGCGGCCGCTATCTCGAAGTCGAGCGGCCGCGGCGGCTCGTGTTCACAGTGCAGGTGCCCAAGTACTCACCACAGATCGACTGCGTCGCCGTCGATATCGTGCCGACCAGCAGCGGGTGCAATCTCGTCATTACACACGAGCTTTCGCCAGAATGGGCCGAGCAGACCCGCGAAGGCTGGGAGATGTTGCTCGAGGCATTGTCCAAGCGTCTTACCTAGGGGCGCTGACAGCGGCAGTCTTTAAGACAGTTTGGCGCCTCACCAACTGCGAAGGCACTAGGTTCTGGATCTACAACCCCCCCAACGTCGCAAGGGATACCTCCTCAAGCTTTGGACACCCAACAACGCCGGCGGCTATCCCTGCCGCATCTCTTACTTGGTGGGTGTCCAATCTTGGCATCCAATCTTGGCTTTGATGGGTGTCCATTTTTGCCGTTGGTGGGTGTCCAATTTTGCGATCCAGGCGCGCTTGATGGGTGCACAAGCTAGGTACGAGGCACAGCCCGCGAGGCGCCCGACTTGGATCCGCAGCTGCGGCCATTGCAGTCGCGAACGACGACCGCACCGCGTGGTCTGCTCACCGCAGACGAGCCGCTCGAGCGCGAGACGCGAGCGCCCGAGATATTGAGATATGCGGCGTAAGAAGCGGAGCAGGACATCGCCTCGGACTGCTGATGGGCCCGAGCGCCGGGTCGACGAGCGTGCGCGGACCGAAAGTAAAATGCGCACATGACCATCGAGCCGACACCTCTCATTCGCCGCGCTGAGACACGCGACGCGTCGCGGCTCGCGCAGCTCGGCGCGGCGACCTTCGCTGAGACCTTCGGCCATCTTTATCCGCCCGAAGATCTCCAGACATACCTTTCGAGCAAGCATTCCGTGGAGACGTGGTCGCGCGTGCTCGCGGATCCAAGCCGCGCCGTGTGGCTCGCGGAGCTCGAGCAAACACCGATTGCCTACGTGTCGGTCGGACCCTGCAAGCTACCTGTGAAGGATCTCGAAGAGACGGCCGGCGAAGTGAAGCAGCTCTACGTGCTCGCCCCATACCAGAATCTCAAGCTCGGTTCACGCTTGTTCGAGACCGCCGTGCAATGGCTGGAGGAGCAAGGGCGACATCCGATCTACCTCGGAGTGTGGTCGCAGAACTTCGGCGCACAACGCTTCTACGCGCGCTACGGTTTCACGAAGGTGGGTGATTACGGATTCCCGGTCGGCAAGACGGTGGATCACGAGTTCATATTAAAGCGAGCCTAGCCGCGAACGGTTACGTAGCGCGCGGCGCGAACATGATGATGCCCATCCCGAGCAGGCATACCGCCGCGCCGGCCAAGTCCCATCGCGTCGGCCGCACCGAGTCGACGAGCCACAGCCATAGCAGCGCGACCGTCACGTAGACACCGCCGTATGCCGCGTAGACACGGCCCGCAGCGGTCGGATGGAGCGACAGCAGGTACACGAACGCACAGAGAGCTCCTGCAGCGGGCACCAGCAACCACGCTGATCGGCCCTGTCGCAGCCATAGGTACGGCAGGTAGCAGCCTAAGATCTCCGCGACCGCCGTGAGCAAGAACAACCCGCACGTGGAGAGCGCGGCAACCACTTCGCGCGCATGACTCGCTGCCATTGAGCTCACCCCATCTGCGATCCAATGTCTCGCATTATGGGGTCCGAAGCCTCAGCTTTGGGGTCTCAGAAAAAGCACCAAGCATCCCGCGCGGCATCACCCGCACTTCGAGTCGCCGCAATTCAAGCACGTCAAGCATCCATCCATCATCACGACGGCGGCGGTGGAGCACTTTGGGCACAGCTGAGCGCCTTCGGGGAAGTGGTTGTTGGCGAAGGCGTCGACTTGCTTTTGTCTAGCCTCGTATTCGGCGCGCTTTTGCTCGATCAACTTGCGACGGGCTTCGTCGATCTCGGGGTCCTTCAGGAGGCCGATGGAGCGCAAGTGCCGCTCGATGACGTGACCGAGCTCGGCAATGATCGAGGGCATGAACTTGCCGCCGGGCTGCCAGTAGCCACCGCGTGGGTCGAACACGGCTTTGAGCTCTTCGACAAGGAAGGTCACATCGCCGCCTTTGCGGAACACGGCAGAGATGATTCGGGTGAGCGCGACGATCCACTGGAAGTGGTCGAGGTTCTTGGAGTTGATGAAGATCTCGAACGGGCGGCGTTGCTCGTAAGGCGTGCCCTCGTTGAGCACGATGTCGTTGATGGTGACGTACATCGCGTGATCCGAAACGGGTGTCTTGATCTTGTAGGTCGAGCCGACGAGCACTTCGGGGCGCTCGAGCTTCTCGTGCATCCAGACGACGTTGGACTCCTTGGTCTCTTTGCGCGGCGCTGCTGTAGAGGCAGACGCAGGCGCGGGCGCAGCTGCTGGCTCTGCAGCGGCCTTCTCCTTGTCCTCCGGCTTTTCGACGCGGTACTTAACGATTTTCTTGTCGATCTTGATCATCTCGGTTCACTCCGGCGGCGCTGTGCGTCGCGATTGCATGGCTGCTGGGCGCTGTCACCTGCTCCTCGACCCTCCCCCGCTTTACGAGGGGAGGGATCGACCGAGCGCTCAAGCGCGGTGTGCTACAGGGATCAGCACCAGAAAGAAGCGCTGTGCTTTGCTTTCCGACTTCGAGCTCCGCGCCTCGAACGCGCCTCAAAACTTCCCGTAATACCCTTCCTTCAATGCGTCGTAGAGGTTCGCGGCGGTGTGCACTTCGCCGTCGTATTCGATCTCCTCGTCGCCTCGCGCTTTGATCTCGGTGCCGTCTTCGAGCGTGAAGACGTACGTCGTGTTCTTCAGGTCCTGTTCCTTGACGAGCACGCCCTGGAACGCTTCGGGATTGAACCGGAATGTGGTGCATCCCTTCAGGCCCTGCTCGTAGGCGTACATATATATGTCCTTGAAGTCTTCGTACTTGTAATCGGTGGGCACGTTCGCCGTCTTGGAGATCGACGAATCGATCCACATCTGCGCAGCGGCTTGGATGTCGACGTGCTCCTTGGGAGTGATGTCGTCTGCCGTCGTGAAGTAATCCGGCAGCTTCTCGGCAGGATCGTCGCTGTTCGGCATTGCGCGCGGGTTCACGAGCGCACGATAGGCGAGCAGCTCGAACGAGAAGACGTCGATTCTTTCCTTTGTCTTCTTGCCTTCGCGGATCACGTTGCGGAAGTAGTGATGCGCGAACGTGGGCTCGATGCCATTCGAGGCATTGTTCGCGAGTGACAACGAGATCGTGCCGGTGGGTGCGATCGAGCTGTGATGCGTAAAGCGCGCGCCGACCTCGGCGAGCTCATCGACGAGCTCGGGTGCCGCTTCGGCGATGCGTTGCATGTAACGGCTGTAGCGCGCGTGCAAGATGCGACCCGGGATCTTCTGACCGACCTTCCAGCCGTCCTTCGCCATCTCAGGCCGCTTGCGCAGCATCTCGGGCGTGACCTCGAACTCCTCGAGCATGATCGGCGCAGGACCTTTCTCGCGCGCGAGTTCGAGCGCTGCCTCCCAGCCGGCGAGCGCCATTTCGCGGGCGACGTTCTGCGTGAAGGCGATGGACTGCTTCGAGCCGTAGCGCATGCACATCATCGTGATCGCAGAGCCCAACCCCAGGAAGCCCATGCCGTGACGACGCTTGCGCATGATCTCGTCGCGCTGCTGTCCGAGAGGCAGGCCGTTGATCTCGACCACGTTGTCGAGCATGCGCGTGAAGACTTTCACCACCTTGCGGAACTCTTCCCAGTCGAAGCGCGCATTCTCGGTGAAAGGATCGATGACGAAGCGCGTGAGATTGATCGAGCCGAGCAGGCACGAGCCATAAGGCGGCAACGGCTGCTCGCCGCACGGATTGGTCGCGCGAATGTTCTCGCACCACCAGTTGTTGTTGAGCTCGTTCACGCGGTCGATGAGCACGAAGCCGGGCTCGGCGAAGTCGTAGGTGGAGGACATGATGACGTCCCACATGCGCCGCGCCGGCAACGTGCGGTAGATCTTGCAACAGACGAGACCTTCGTCATTGGTGATGTAGCCGCGCGTGATCGGCCACTCGCGCCAGATGAACTTGGAGCTGTCGCTCAGATCCTGGCCTTCCACTTCGCGCGGTGTCACAGGGAATGCAAGCTTCCACTCCTGGTCGTCCTTCACCGCCTGCATGAACTCGTCGGTGATCAGGAGCGAGAGATTGAACTGCCGCAGCCGGCCTGCTTCGCGCTTCGCGCGAATGAATTCCATGACGTCGGGATGGCCGACATCGAACGTGCCCATCTGGGCGCCGCGGCGACCGCCGGCCGACGACACGGTGAAGCACATCTTGTCATAGATGTCCATGAACGACAGCGGGCCGGACGTGTATGCGCCGGCACCGGAGACATACGCACCCTTCGGGCGCAACGTCGAGAACTCGTAACCGATGCCGCAGCCAGCTTTCAGCGTGAGGCCCGCTTCGTGGACCTTCGCGAGGATGTCGTCCATCGAGTCGTAGATCGTGCCTGACACCGTGCAGTTGATCGTCGACGTGGCGGGCTTGTGCTCCTGCGCGCCGGCGTTCGACATGATGCGGCCGGCAGGAATGGCGCCCTTACGCAGCGCCCACAAGAACTTCTCGTACCACTCCTCGCGGACCTCTTCGCGCTCAACGTCCGCCAAGGCGCGCGCAACCCGCCGATAGGTATCGTCCATCGTGCGATCGATGGGCGTACCGTCCTTTGCGACAAGCCGGTACTTCTTTTCCCAGATGTCGATCGACGCTTCCTGAAACGGGATGCTGTTGACGTCCATGGGCTCCAGTTTGATAGCGGTCTTCATGCCGGTACTGAACTCCGGAATTTCGGCGGGTTCTCGATCTGCCTGACGAGCGCGCCCTCCCTATTTAGACGCCGTTCGCCAGCTCCTATCCTGACCAACGCGGCTCGCGATCTCGAGTTGTTCTGGCCCCTCGGAGGCGTCCGCCAGGTTCGTTTCTTCTTCTGATCGCAAGACACAACATATTGTGTCAGGAGCAAAGCCTACTGCCGCCGTCATGAGACCGTCAAGGAGCGGCGCGCCCAGCCGATCAGTCAATTTTCTCGAATAAACTCAATGAGTTCTGAGACTACGCCGAGGAATTACACTGTTGCTGAGGGCGTAAATCCGTGTTAATCCCTATTCGACGCTGCCACAAGATCTTGTGGCACTTATCGCAGCATACGAACAGGGTGTGCACAGGCTCTTCCAGGCGTCATCCACAAGTTGTTAACGCGCCGACGGAGGGGAGAGCTGCAGACCGGCAGCAAGAAGTGACGGCGAAGCCGCAGTCCCTACGGCCTACCAGCCCACGCTACCGCCTGCCCCCGCCTTGAAACCTCGTCGCTCGCGCACATTTCACGGACAAGCAAACCAACTGAGGACGAGGCTATGACCCTGACACTCTACGAACCCTGGTCGATCGTGAATCGCCTTCATCGCGATCTGGATCGTCTAATGAGTCGCGAGCTCGGTCTGCGCGACGATGCATCGCTCGGCGCAGTCAGCGAATGGGTCCCCGCAGTCGATATCCAAGAGCGGGATGACGCATTCGTGATCACTGCCGATGTCCCGGGCGTGAAGCCGGAGGACATCGAGATCACAATGGAAAATGGTGTGCTGTCGTTGCGTGGTCGACGCGAGCACGAAGCAAGCACCAAGGAGAACGGCTACCGTCGCATCGAACGAGCGCGAGGCGAGTTCTTCCGTCGCTTCAGCTTACCGGATACCGCCGATGCCGATTCGATCGAGGCGACATGCTCCAACGGTGTGTTGACGGTCAGAATCGCGAAGAAGCCGGAAGTGCAGCCGCGAAGAATTCAGGTTCGCGCGAACTGACGCAGAAAGCGCGCGTTTGCGCGCTTTCTGGCCAGCTGCCACGCCTGTCGTGATGGCTGGACCAGAAAGTGCGTAGAAGCCCCCTCTTGCGAGTCGCGGTCGAGATGCGCGACTCGCTTTTTTCCCTGCAAGCGTGACCCGTGGCTGACCCGGGTCGAGATACCTCCTGCAGCCGCCTCGTGCGCGGTGCGCTGGACCTGTCGACAGCCGAGCAACGTGCGCCACGCGCGCCGGGGCGTGAATTCTGCAGCCGATCATCGAATGAGCGCGGCTCCCGAACGGCCTGCTCAGGCGGCGAGTAGCCAGTTATCGCCTGTCAGCCTGTAAAATCCCCTCAATTCAGAACTTCGCTTCAGAGAAGGATTGCATGAAACAGCAGCTCCTCGGGCTCCTTTGCGCGGCCGCGCTCGTCGGCGCGACTGCTCAAGCGCAACTCCCCGCCAAAGTCGGCGACACGCCGGTCCCGTCACTTGCTCCCATCGTGAAGAAGGCCGCACCCGCGGTCGTGAACATCGCCACGCGGGGCACGGTCCGCGAGCGGGCACGCAACCCGCTGCTCGAGGATCCGTTCTTCCGACGCTTCTTCGATGCGCCACAGTTCGTACCGCGCGAGCGTCAGTTCCAGAGCGCTGGCTCCGGCGTGATCGTCGATGCGAAGAACGGCTACATCATCACCAATGCGCATGTCATCGAGAACGCCGACGAGATCACTGTGACGCTGCTCGACGATCGTCAGTTCAAGGCGAAGATCGTCGGTCGCGACAAGCCTTCGGACATCGCCGTTCTGCAGGTCGACGCAAAGGACCTCACGGAAATGCCGCTCGCGGACTCGAGCAAGGTGGAGGTGGGTGATTTCGTGCTCGCGATCGGCAATCCTTTCGCGCTCAACCACACGGTGACCTCGGGCATCATCAGCGCGGTCGGCCGTACGGACACCTTTAACGCCAATCCTGACTCGTATCAGGACTTCATTCAGACCGACGCGCCCATCAATCCCGGCAATTCCGGCGGCGCGCTCGTGAATCTCCGCGGCGAGCTCGTCGGCATCAATACCGCCATCTTCTCCGGCACGGGCGGCAACATCGGCATTGGCTTCGCCATCCCTTCGAACATGGTGAAGGCCATCATGAGCCAGCTCATCCAGTACGGCGAGGTGAGGCGCGGAGTGCTCGGCGTGCAGCTCGCCAGCAAACTGACGCCTGACATTGCAGAAAGCCTGGGCCTCAAGAGCGCACGCGGTGCCCTCGTCTCGCAAGTCGTGGAAGGCTCTGCGGCAGAAAAGGCCGGCATCAAAGCGGGCGACGTGATCACCTCGATCAACGGCAAGCCGATCGCGAACGCGGCCGAGCTGCGCAATACGATCGGATTGATGCGCATCGGCGAGAAGGTTGAGATCGGTCTGATCCGCGACGGCAAGCCGCGCCGCGTGACTGCGGTGATCGGCGAGCGCGACGGCACGATCACAGGCGGTGGCGGCGACATTCATCCGGCGCTCGAGGGTGCCTCGCTCGCCAATGCGGACAACGGCGGCGTCCTCGTGCAGAGCGTTGCCGAGGGCAGTCCTGCTGCCGCAAGCGGTCTGCGCCCGAACGACGTGATCCTCGCGGTCGGTCGCGTGCGAGTGCAGAACGTGCAGCAGCTGCGCGATGCGCTCAAGAACACGAACAGGGGATTCGCAATCACGATCCGCCGAGGGAATGCGACGCTGGTGTTCCCGATTGGCTAGGGCCTGTAGGCTGGGGCTGGAACGCCCAGAGCCCAGCGCCCAGCAGCTGAGCCTGGTTTACAGGCGCATGCACGTGCACGACACTCGCTAGCGTGTCTGCTATCTCGCGGCGATCCGTGCGTTTTGTCCGATCGATCCTCGCCGTCGCGCTGCTGCTGCCCCTAAGCGGCTGCTATTACATGCAAGCCTTCAGCGGGCAGATGGAGATCCTTGCGAAACGCCAGCCGATCGCGAAGGTGATCGCGCATCCGGCAACCGAGCCAACGTTGCGCGAGCGGCTGGAGTACGTGCAGGCAGCGCGCGAGTTCGCCTCGCGCGAGTTGGGCTTGCCGGATAACGGCAGCTATCGCAGCTATGCGGATCTGCAGCGCCCCTTCGTCGTGTGGAACGTGTTCGCCGCGCACGAGTTCTCAATCGAGCCAAAGCGCTGGTGCTTTCCGATTGCCGGCTGCGTCGTCTACCGCGGCTATTTCAACGCAGACATGGCGCGCGCGTACGCGCGACGTCTCGAGCGCAGAGGTTATGACGCTGCCGTCGGGGGCGTCGTGGCGTACTCCACGCTCGGACATCTCGACGATCCCGTCCTCAGCACGATGCTCAAGTGGGACAACGTGCAGCTCGCTGCGACGCTATTTCACGAGCTGGCACATCAAGTCGTTTACGTCCCTGGCGATTCGGACTTCAACGAGGGTTTCGCGACCGTCGTGGAAGAGGCCGGGCTCGAGCGCTGGCTGAGGTCGCGCGGCGAGCTGCACCAGCTCGAGAGTTGGCGGCAACAGCGCGCTCGTGCTCGCCAGTTCATCGCTTTGCTGTTACGCACGCGCGAGCGTCTGAAGACGCTTTACGCGTCCGATCTTCCGCCCGAGGAGATGCGGGCACGGAAGCAATACGAATTCGGTGTGTTGAAAGTCGAATACGAGCAGCTCAAGCGCGAGTGGGGAGGCTACCCAGGGTACGATGCCTGGTTCGCACGCACGCTGAACAACGCGCATCTGGTTTCCGTCGCGACCTACCACGGCTGTGTCCCGCGTCTGCGCCGCGTGCTCGATTCGCTAGGCGGCGACCTGGAGAAGTTCTACTCAGAGATGAAAGCGCTCAAAGGTCCGCAGGGTGCTGAACAGCGGGCGCGGCTGTGTCGAGGGGAGTGAAAGCAGTTTCTGGGCTCTGGGCGAGGACGCATAGCCCTTCCCTACTCCCGCGCGTTGGCTGATGCCTCTGGCCTGCAGCCCCATGCCCAAAGCACGTTACACTCGCGCGCATGAAGACTTACCTCGTCGGTGGTGCTGTTCGGGATGAGCTGCTCGGCTTGCCTGTGAGCGAGCGGGACTGGGTCGTCGTGGGTGCGCGGCCGGAAGATCTGACGAGCCGAGGTTACACTCCCGTCGGCAAGGATTTCCCGGTGTTCTTGCATCCCGAGACCAAGGAGGAGTATGCGCTCGCGCGCACCGAACGCAAGGTCGGCCCGGGGTATCACGGTTTCGAAACGCGTTTCTCTCCCGACGTGACGCTCGAGCAGGATCTCGAGCGGCGCGATCTGACCATCAATGCGATGGCGCGCGATCCTGAGACAGGCGAGCTGATTGATCCGTTTGGGGGACAACGCGATCTGGAGGAACGCTGGCTGCGTCATGTCTCGCCTGCCTTCGTCGAAGATCCCCTACGCGTGTTGCGGGTCGCACGCTTCGCCGCACGTTTTGCGCCACTCGGATTTCGCGTTGCACCGGAAACGCTTGCATTGATGCGACAGATCGCGGCCGGCGGCGAGCTCGATGCGCTCGTGCCCGAGCGCGTGTGGCAGGAAACACAGCGTGCGCTCGAGATGCCCGCGCCGCGCGCGTTCTTCGAGGTGCTGCGCGAGGCGCATGCGCTCGCCGTGATCTTTCCAGAGATCGATGCGCTCTTCGGCGTGCCGCAACCGGAGCAATGGCATCCGGAGATCGACTCCGGCGTTCATACCATGATGGTGCTCGATGAGGCGTGCAAGCTGAGCAGCGATCCGGTGGTGCGTTTTGCAGCGCTGACGCACGATTTGGGCAAGGCGAGCACGCCGAAGGACGAGCTACCGAGCCATCGCATGCACGATGTGCGCGGCGTGCCGATCATCGAGAAGCTCTGCGACCGATTGCGCGTGCCGAATGCTTATCGCGAGCTTGCCGTGCTGGTTGCGAAGCATCACTTGACTGCCCATCGCGTCGAGGAGCTTCGTCCATCGACCGTGCTAGAGCTACTGGAAAGCCTCGATGCCTTTCGCCGTCCCGATCGCTTCGAATGTTTTGTGCTCGCGTGCGAGGCAGACGCACGCGGAAGGTTGGGATTCGAGCATCGCGATTATCCGCAAACCATGTTCCTGCTGCGCGCGCGCGAAATCGCAGCGCGCGTCAAACCTGACGAAACGCTTGAAGGCTTGACCGGCGAGCAGATCCGCGAGCGGTTACGACAGAAGAGGATCGCCGCGCTTGCAGCGATGAAAAAGACTTAGAGGCTGTAGACTGTAGGCCGTAGGATGCGGGGCCGTGCGACCTACAGTCGGCACGCGATACGTATTCCCTGGGGCTTGGGGGCTTGGGTCACGGGATGCGCGAACGCACGCCTAATACCCATTGCCTACAGCCCACAGCCTCATAAAGTCGCTGCAAGATCGCGAACTGCAAATCCGCGCAGTGGGTGCGAAAAGTTCTTGCCGAGCCCGATCACTTTGAAGCGTTCACCCATCTCGCCCGGCAATGTAAGCAGCATTGCTTGGCGTGCCAGCTGCATGCGGGCAGTCAGATCGTTCTCGGGCAAGGCAGCGATGAACTGCTCGATGCCGTTGCCGATCAAGAAGTGCGCTTGGGTGGTGAAGCCGATGACGCTCAGGCCCGCCGCCACGGCAGCTTCGGCGACTGCTGTGAAGTCGACCCAGGCGCCGATGTCTTGCACGCCCACGTTGATGAGTGGGTTGTCGTGGAAGCGATGTCGATAATGACAAAGGAGCGTGCCGTCGCGGCGCTCGGCACGGTAGTACTGAGCGCGCGGCAAGCCGTAATCGATGAAGAAGGCCACTCCCTGCTCGATGGCGTTGGCGAGACTCGCGATCCAGTCGTGCAAGCGCAGATTGACCTCTGAGCTGTAGCCATCGGGGAACGGCGCCTCCAATTGATGCTCGATCGCACGTACCGCGCGCTCGAGCGTCTCGTCCGCTCGCACCTCGGACCAATCGAGCCCTCCCAATTGCCAGGTGACGCCGATTGCGTTCACGTGATCCTTGCGGATGCGGAAGCGATGCACCGGCAACGCGTCGAGCACTTCATTCGCGAGCACGACGCCGCGAAAGTCCTGCGGCCAGGCATCGAGCCAATGCACGCGCCCGCAAGCATCCGGCACAAACTGCGCGATGCGCTCGCGCTGACGCTCGCGTAGATCCGCGCTCACTTCCAGGATGAGATACTGGCGTGGCAAGCGATTCTGCGCTTGCAGCGCTTGCAGGATGTCAGCAGCCATGGCGCCCGAGCCGGCGCCGATCTCCAAGATGTCCGCCGGACCGAGCTGCTCGAGCACCTCGATGCATTGGTTGGCCAGGCAGCGGCTAAAGAGCGGCGAAATTTCCGGTGCGGTGATGAAATCACCGGCTTCACCGAACTTCGTGGCACCTGCGCTGTAATAGCCGAGTCCTGGCTCGTACAAAGCCAGCTCCATGAAACGCTCGAAGCTGATCCAGCCGTCGTGCGCATCGATCTCTTGGCGAATGCGCTCGACCAGGCGCGCCGAGTGCTCGGCTTGCTCGGGCGTCAAAGGAGGCAGCGAGGTGGAGACGGACATACAAGAGGTTACTGGCTAGGCAATGGATCGATGGGCTGCGGCATGCGCGCCAGCGCGCACGTGGTGCAGTCCCCTCCCCGCGACGCAAGACCAGCACAGCATACGCGAGTGCGGCGCACGATGGGCGGCGGGTTGGAGATGATGCGATTCTGCAAAATGTACCATCGTGATGGTCCGCCTTCGTCGCCTTCAGGCATGAGACTGTATATTCGCTCACGATCCGCGGTCAGCGGCCAATGTCAGTAGCCGTAGACTTTGCCATCGTAGCCCTGTTCGATAACCAGCGAAGCTCATGAGCACTCTCGTCGACCACGTTGTCCTGATCACTGGCGCTGCGCGGCGCATCGGCGCCGCGCTTGCGCGCGGATTTCATGCCGAAGGCGCCCGTGTGGCGATCCACTATCATCGCTCCGCATCGCATGCCCACGCGCTGTGCGAAGAGCTGAATCGCGCGCGAGCGGGCTCGGCGATCGCGATTCAGGCGGACTTGCTGCACTTCGCCGCGCTCACGCAAATCGTCGAGCGCGTGATCGACGCTTTCGGACGTCTGAGCATTCTCATCAACAACGCGTCCACCTTCTATCCCACGCCGATCGGACAGATCACCGCCGCACACTGGGACGATCTCGTCGGCACGAATTTGAAAGCTCCGCTGTTCTTGTCCCAGGCCGCAGCACCCGCACTGCGCGAAGCACGCGGCTTGATCCTGAACATGATCGACATTCACGCGCAACGGCCGTTACCGACACATCCGGTGTACTCCAGCGCGAAAGCAGGCTTGGCCATGCTGACGCGTTCGCTCGCACGCGAGCTCGCGCCGGAAGTGCGGGTCAATGGCATCTCCCCCGGTCCGATCCTGTGGCCTGATGGCGGCATCGATTCCGCGCTCAAGCAAGAAATCATCTCGAAGACGTTACTCAAGCGCCAAGGCGCGCCCGAGGACATCGTGCGGACTGCGCTGTTCTTCGCGCGCGAGGGCACGTATGTGACGGGACAGATTCTTGCGGTGGATGGAGGACGGAGCGTCGGCTGGTGATGCTGGCTGGAGGCCGGAGGCTCGGGACGGGGCGTGCGTCCAGTGTCTGCGGGGCTACGGACTAGAGGCTGACGTGCACAAGCTCGTGGTCCTTCTCGTCGAATGCTTCCCACAGCTCACGCATCGTCTTGCGCTCAGTCGGATGCACGAGGTCGGGAGCGAGATCGGCCAGCGGCTTGAGCATGTAGGCGCGCTTCACCAGGTCCGGTCGCGGCAAGACGCAACCGGCCTCAGTGGAGACGCGATCGCCATACAACAGGATGTCCAGGTCCATGGTACGAGGGCCCCACTTGGGTGCATCTGCCGGCCGATCGCATTGTCTTTCGATCGCCCGCAGCCGCTCGCGCACGCGCGCCACCGGTTCGTCGGTCGAGAAGGCGACGACCAGATTGACGAAATCCTCACCCTCGAAGCCGACAGATCGATTCCGGTATGCAGGCGAGACGCGCAGTGTCGGATACGCGCGTCGCAGCAACTCGAGCGCACGAGGGAAATAACGCTGCGGCTCTATGTTGCCGCCGGCGGCAACATAAACGTCGACCATAGGGGCATAAACGTCGACCATAGGGGTGATCTCTTCGATCGGCCTCGGGATTCCAGCGCGAAGCTCTCGCTGCAAAGTGCTCGCTACAGCCTCTTTACGATGCTGGTAAGTAGTCTTCGCGTCGACGCTCGATCTCCACACCCACATCGCGCGAAAAGCGTATCGCGCCTCGTTTGTTCACACGCACCTTGACCCAGCTCACGTCGAACTCCGTCACGACCAGCTCGGCGATGCGCTCCGTCAAAGTCTCGACGAGGTGAAACTGCGACTCGCCGACAAAGGCGAGGATGCGCTTGGCGACCTTCTTGTAGTCGATCGTGTCTTCGATGCGATCAGTGGCCGCCGCCTTGCGAATATCGGCCGCCATCTCCAGGTCGATCACAACGGTCTGCTTGACGCGCCGCTCCCACTCCCAAATACCCACGACACATTCGACAGTGAGCGCGCTAAGGAAAATCTTGTCCATGTAGAGGCTGGGGCTGGAGATCGGAAACCGGGCTGGAAAACTCGGGGCTATATCGGCTCGAAACCCGTGAAGGATACCGCACCCGGGGACAGGAGGCTGGAAACCAAGCAGCGCTCCTCGATCCGAGCACTCACGCGTCCCGAGGTCCGAGCTCTGAGCCAACAGCGTCTGCGCGCTCCGCGCACGGGGGTTGCAACGTATCCAGCGGCCAACGCGCCGTCGCGCGAATCTCAAGACCGTCGCATTGACCAGCCGCCAGACGGCGATAACCCGCGTACGCGATCATCGCGGCGTTGTCGGTGCAGAACTCCGGTCGCGGATACATCACCCGCACACCAAGGCGTTGTCCGAGCTCGCTCAGCTCGGTGCGCAACTTACGGTTGGCCCCCACGCCGCCTGCGACGACGAGCGTTTCGAGACCCGTTTGGCGTAATGCCCGCTCGCACTTGCCGACGAGCGTCTCGACCACCGCGTCTTGAAATTCGCGTGCCACATCTGCGCGCGTCTGCTCATCGAGCGTGAGCCCTCGTGTTGCGACCACGACTGCGGTCTTGAGCCCGCTGAAGCTGAAATCGAGGCCAGGTCGATCGAGCATCGGGCGCGGGAAGCGAAATCTTCCCGACCGGCCGCTGTCGGCGAGCCTCGCGAGCGCAGGCCCGCCTGGATACGGAAGCCCGAGGAGCTTGGCCGTCTTGTCGAACGCTTCGCCGGCAGCATCGTCAACGGACGTGCCGATGATCTCGTACTCGCCTATTCCCGCCACCGTGGCCAGCAAAGTATGACCGCCTGACACGAGCAGAGCGAGAAACGGAAATTCCGGCGCCTCGGCCTCGAGCATCGGCGCCAGCAAATGGCCCTCCAAGTGGTGCACCCCGATCGCCGGCCGGCTCCAGGCGAACGCAAGGCTTCGGGCGACCGATGCGCCCACGAGCAGCGCGCCGATCAAGCCGGGACCTGCTGTGTACGCCACGCCAGAAATATCGTTCGGTCTCGCCCCTGCATCCCTCATTGCCGCATCGATCAGCGGCAAGAGCTTCTGGACGTGGTCGCGCGAGGCGAGCTCAGGCACGACACCGCCATACTGGGCATGCAGCGGGACCTGGCTGTAAAGCCGATGCGCCACGAGCCCGCGCTCGCTGTCGTATAGCGCGGCGGCGGTTTCGTCGCAGGAGGTTTCGATGCCGAGAACGAGCATGGGTTGGGCAGATTGAAATTCGAGCGCAAAGGCACAGATATGGGCGTGTCGCACCGCTTTTCTACCGGTTTGCGCGGCTGGGGCTCATCCCACAGGCCCCTCCCGCGCTTGAGCCTCGAGAAGCAGCTCAGTATACTTCTCGTTTCTCTGCCTGCCCCATGTCGTGGGCGGGCTTTTTTAACACTCACGTGTAACGACTGGCCTGCAGTTTCTGTGGTCGAGGTTTGTGTAGGGAAACGTTAGAGGTTCTATGCCGAGTATTCGCGTCCGAGAAAACGAGTATTTCGATGCCGCCCTGCGGCGCTTCAAGCGTGCTTGTGAGAAAGCTGGGATTCTGACTGAGCTCAGGCGACGCGAATACTACGAAAAGCCGACCCAGGAACGGAAACGGAAGAAGGCTGCAGCGATCAAGCGCCATCTGAAGCGTCAGGCGCGCGAAGCAGCGATGATGCAGGCTGCTCACATGCGCCGGCGCTGATTCGCGCAGCGCGTGACCGCCGGTCACTCCAACCATGTAGGATCGGCGAGCGTTTGATCGAATCGACATGTTTTCTCGAGATCGCGGCGCCTTCAGGGCGCCGTGTTCGTTTAATCTTCCAGGAAATTCCGTTTCGCGTCCGCGCAACGATCCAGCGAGGTCCAGCTCATGTCTAGCCTCAAAGAACGCATCACCGAAGACATGAAGAATGCCATGCGCGCGAAGGACACCGAGCGCCTGAGCACGATCCGCATGATTACCTCCGCGATCAAGCAGCGCGAGGTCGACGAGCGCATCACGCTCGACGATGCGCAGGTGCTGGCCGTGATCGAGAAGATGATCAAGACGCGCAAGGAATCGATCGCCCAGTTCAGGAAGGGCGGTCGCGAAGACCTCGCCGCCAAGGAGGAGAAGGAAGTCGAGCTGCTGCAGAGCTACCTGCCAGAGCAACTGTCCGAGGCCGAGATCGAGAAGATCATCGCCGACGCCATCGCTCAGACCGGCGCGAGCAGCATCAAGGACATGGGCAAGGTCATGGCCCTCGTCAAGCAGCAGGCGCAAGGTCGTGCGGACATGAGCGCGGTCAGCGCGAAAGTGAAGGCGAAGCTCGGCGCTTAGCGCTGCTTCCGTCGCGAAAGCCTCCGGCGCAGTGGCCGCGCCGGAGGTAACCGAGCCGTCCGCAAAAGCATTTCACGACAGAAATCCCCCCGTTTCGCGTCGGCAGACGGGCCAGACGCGCTGCGAGCCTGACCTGCCGCCGGCCTCTGAAGGGCTCAGCGTTCCCAATCAGAAGCTCTATTGTCGGAGCGCAGGGCAAGCCTTGCCACAGGCGGTCCTGCCACGGCACTTGCCGACAGGCCCTCCTGTCCGCAGTTCGAGCCAGGTATTCTTCTCCGTCGGTCCACAACCGCAGAGCCTTAGTCTGTAGCCTGTCGCCCTGCTCCGTGTCCCGCATCCCTCAACACTTCATCAACGAGCTCATCGATCGAGTCGACGTCGTCGAGCTCATTGGCAGCCGTGTGCCGTTGAAAAAACAGGGCAAGGAATTCAAGGCGTGCTGCCCGTTCCACAACGAGAAAACGCCCTCCTTCACCGTGGTGCCGGACAAGCAGTTCTATCACTGCTTCGGCTGCGGTGCGCATGGCACGGCGATCGGCTTCCTGATGGAGTACGACCGCATGAGCTTCCTCGAAGCCGTCGAGGAGCTCGCCGAGCGCGTCGGTATGGAGCTGCCGCGCGAAGCGCAGCCACAAGGGGCGCGCAGCTCCGCCACCGAGGCGCTTTTCAACACGCTGAGCAGGGCGACCCAGTTCTACCGCCAGCAGCTCGCGCAATCTGAACGTGCTCGCGAGTACCTCAAGCGCCGGGGACTGACCGGCGAGACGGCTGCGCGGTTCGCGCTGGGCTACGCACCGGACGCATGGGACGCGCTGCTCAAGCACATGGGCCAGTCGGAGCTCGAGCGCGCGCGTCTTCTG
The DNA here is from genome assembly GCA_017577615.1 of Gammaproteobacteria bacterium. Taxonomy (GTDB): domain Bacteria; phylum Pseudomonadota; class Gammaproteobacteria; order Steroidobacterales; family Steroidobacteraceae; genus Steroidobacter. The sequence continues at coordinate 324,319 of PKRE01000003.1, forward strand.
CAAGTCGGCCTGATCGTCGAGCGCGCCCGTAGAGCCGGTGCGGATGAATCGTCCGGATACTATGATCGCTTCCGCGATCGCGTGATGTTCCCGATTCGAGATGCCCGCGGACGTACACTCGGCTTCGGCGGACGGATACTCGACAAGGGTGAGCCCAAGTACCTCAACTCGCCCGAGACCGAGCTCTTTCACAAGGGCCGGGAGCTTTACGGCCTGTACGAGGCCCGGCAGGCATCACGCACCCTGTCGCGCATTCTCGTGGTCGAGGGCTACATGGACGTCGTGCGGCTTCACCAAGCCGGCATCACCTATGCCGTCGCCACCCTTGGCACCGCGACCACACCCGAGCACCTGGCACGCATCTTTCGTATCTGCAACGAGGTTGTGTTCTGTTTCGACGGCGATCGTGCTGGGCGCGCGGCAGCGTGGCGCGCGCTAGAGAACGCGCTGAGCCAGGTGCGCGACGGGCGGCAGATCCGATTCTTGTTCCTCCCCGAAGGGCACGATCCCGACTCGCTCGTGGGCGAAGAAGGCAAGGAGCGGTTCGAAGCGCGCGTGCAGAATGCGATGCCGCTGTCAGAGTACTTTTTGAAACACCTTAGTTCTCAGGTGGACATGAGCACTCTCGACGGCCGTGCGCGCCTTGGCGAGCTGGCCAAGCCCCTCATCGAGCGGATTCCAGCTGGTCTCTACCGGGAGCTCCTGGCCGATGAGGTGGCCAAGGTCGTGGGAATCGATCGCTCGAGGTTCACCAAGAGCTTGGGGGTGGATGAACTAAAGGCCCCAAAATCCATCAAATCGATGCCCGCACGGGTACGTCCGGCGAGCGGAGGACGACGGAACCTGGTTCGCCAGGCGATCCACTTGCTCGTACATTACCCGCAGATCGCCGACAGCGCGCCCGACGTCGAGGGGATCGCCAACTTGGACAAACCCGGAATTCCGCTGCTCTTGGAGCTGCTCGACAGCCTCAAAGCGCAGCCGTGCGGCACAACTGGAGCGTTGCTTGAACGGTGGCGTGATCGCCCCGATGTTAAGCATCTGTCGAAGCTAGCCGCATTGGAATGTCACATTCCAGACGCCCAGGGCGCCGCGAAGGAGTTGGCCGGGGCACTTCGGCAGCTGGCCGACGAAGGAGCTTTTGTGCGGCGCGAGCAGTTATTAAGTAAACACGTTCGAGAAGGCTTGAGCGAGGCCGAAAAGGCGGAGCTGCAAGCCTTATTGCTGCGCAAGCCGGCCGCGAGGTCGCCGTGAGCCGGGCCGCCTCCGAACGCGGTGCAGCCGGTGCGACCAGCATGTGCGCGCTGGACGACAATCAACCTAGCGCTGGCATGCCGTAGAAGTTAAACTGCGCGGTCTTTTTAAGCCCGTCGCCCCAAACCCTGAGGGCCTCCACCTTGAGCAAGACTTTGGCACCGAGAAAGGAATCCAACCAGATCGCGGATGAACGTCAGTCGCAGCTGAAGCTGCTGATCGCCCGTGGCAAAGAACAAGGGTATTTGACATATGCTGAGGTAAACGACCACCTACCGAGCGAGATCGTCGATCCTGAGCAGATCGAAGATATCGTCAACATGATCAACGACATGGGCATTCCGGTGTACGAAAAGCCACCGGAAAGCGAAGCCTTGTTGTTGAGCGAGCCGGTGGTGGCGGACGATGAGGCTGCAGAGGAAGCGGCAGCCGCGCTGGCGACCGTGGATGCGGAGTTCGGCCGCACGACCGACCCGGTGCGCATGTACATGCGCGAGATGGGCACGGTCGAGCTGCTCACGCGCGAAGGCGAGATCCGCATTGCGAAACGCATCGAGGAAGGCCTCGACGCGGTCCGAAGCGCTTTGTCCGCCTATCCGCTGACCTACGAGTATCTCTTGAACGCCTACGAGCAGGTGAAGGCCGGCCAGGGACGCCTGGTCGACATCATCACCGGCTTCATCGATCCGAACGCGCCGGATGAGATCGCCGCGCCGGTCAACCCCAAGCTAGCGGCGGATGCCAAGGACGCCGACGGCGACGAGGAAGAGGAAGTCGACAGCGCGGAGGATGACGAGCCGCTCGAGAGCGGCCCGGATCCGGAAGAGGCCGCGCGCCGCTTCGCGTCGCTGCAGAAGCTCTATCCGCAGTACGTGAAGGCGCTCGATGAGAAGGGCAGCAAGGATCCCAAGACGCAGAAGATCCGCAAGAAGATCTCGGCCGAGTTCATGGAGCTGAAGCTCGCGCCGAAGATGTTCGATGCGCTCATCGCGCAGCTGCGCGAGCACGTCTCGGAGATCCGCAACATCGAGAAGCAGGTGATGGCCTTGTGCGTGCGCGATGCAGGCATGCCGCGCAAGGACTTCATCGCGACGTTCCCCAAGAACGAGACCAACCTCAAGTGGCTCGACAAGCACATTCGTGCCAAGCGCAAGCACTCCGCGGCGCTCGCGCGCTTGCGTGAGGAGATCGAGAAGCAGCAGATCAAGCTGCAGCAGCTCGAGCAGCGCGTGCACCTGCCGATTGCCGAGGTCAAGGAAATCAACCGCGAAGTCGCGGTGGGCGAGGCCAAGGCGCGTCGCGCGAAGAAAGAGATGGTCGAGGCGAACCTGCGCCTCGTGATCTCGATCGCGAAGAAGTACACGAACCGCGGCCTGCAGTTCCTGGACCTCATCCAGGAGGGCAACATCGGCCTCATGAAGGCGGTGGACAAGTTCGAGTACCGCCGCGGCTACAAGTTCTCGACGTACGCGACGTGGTGGATCCGCCAGGCGATCACACGCTCCATTGCGGACCAAGCGCGCACGATCCGCATCCCTGTGCACATGATCGAGACGATCAACAAGCTGAATCGCATCTCGCGTCAGATGCTGCAGGAGATGGGTCGCGAGCCGACACCCGAGGAGTTGGCGGCGCGCATGGAGATGCCGGAGGACAAGGTCCGCCGCGTGCTCAAGATTGCGAAGGAGCCGATCTCGATGGAAACACCGATCGGCGACGACGAGGATTCGCATCTTGGGGACTTCATCGAGGACACCTCGGTCGAGTCACCGATCGAGGCCGCGACGATGGAGTCGTTGCGCGAGACCACGCACGCCGTGCTTGCCGGCCTGACGCCGCGCGAAGCCAAGGTGTTGCGCATGCGGTTCGGCATCGACATGAACACCGACCACACGCTCGAAGAAGTCGGCAAGCAGTTCGACGTCACGCGCGAGCGCATCCGCCAGATCGAGGCGAAGGCGCTGCGCAAGCTCCGTCATCCGAGCCGCAGCGAGCAGCTGCGTAGCTTCTTGATGGACGACTGACGGATTGGCCACACCGGCCAACGAAAAAGCCGAGGCACGCGTGCCTCGGCTTTTTTTTGGCAGTCACCCCCTCCCTGACCCTCCCCCGCAAGCGGGGGAGGGATTGAGGAAGGGGAATCGCTCCTGCCGCCCCGCTTGCGAGAGAGACATCAGGAGTTGTTCCCTCCCCCGCTTGCGGGGAGGGATTGAGGAAGCGGAATCGCTCCTGCCGCCCCGCTTGCGAGAGAGACATCGGGAGTCGTTCCCTCCCCCGCTTGCGGGGAGGGATTGAGGAAGCGGAATCGCTCCTGCCGCCCCGCTTGCGAGAGAGACATCAGGAGTTGTTCCCTCCCCCGCTTGCGGGGGAGGGATAGGGAGGGGGAATCGCGCTTGCGAGAGAGAGTCAGGGAGGCGCCGCCTACATATCTGGTCTGCCGGGATACTGACGCAGCAGCTCGGTCACGACCGCGTTGATCGTCGCTTGGGGATTCTTGAGCGCGTCCTTCGACAAGCGACCTTCAGCCACTCCTTCCCAGATGAGCTGCTTCTTGGCGGCGTCGACGATGTCGACGTTGATCGTGCCGACCTGGTAGGTCACCGTGCGATCCGGCTCATACAACGGCCAGGCAGTGTAGAGACCGTAGCGGTACCAGTAATAGCCATAGCCAGTGGTGACCTGCGGACGAATCTCGGTGCGCTCACGCGTGTTCATGAAGAAATTGACGAGCAGGTCCGGATTCTCCTCGTCGTACTTATACCCGCGCGCCTCCATCACCGCACTGACCGCACTCTTGAAGTAGCTCGTGATGAGCGTGGAGTAGCCACCTCGGTCCGTACCAGTCTCCTTAGGGAAGCCATAGGTACGGTACACGGAAAAATCGACCGACTTGTCGTAGTCGATGCGCGTGTCGGGCGCGCGAGTCGTCGCGCAGCCACTGGCGATGAGCGCGAGCGCGACGGTGATGATCGTTACAAGGTTTCGTTTCAGCATAACGCTATCTCGTGGTGCAAGAACTCGAGCACTGACTCGTGGAGTCTATAGGCGGCATTGACCGCTCAGGTTCCCTCGCAGCGCATCAATGATCGCAACCCAGCCGAATTGGGCTCGCGCTGAGCCAAGTCAAGGCGAGCCAGTGCGACGTTTGCATTCCGATACTCTGCAGGCGCAGTTGAATCGTCGCTGAACGCTGCGTGCGCGTGCTCAACGCTGGGCAGAGAACGGGAGCTCAAGCAGGGAGGGAGCGCACGGACGCGCGTCTGCTACCGCCTGCCACCCTAACGAAAATGCTGTCCCATCTCCAGGTCCAACAAGACCCGCTTGCGCCACAAGCCTCCCCCATAGCCGCCAAGCGCTCCGTTGGCATTCACGACGCGGTGGCAGGGCACGATGATCGCAACGGGATTTGCGTTGTTTGCCATCCCGACGGCGCGCGTCGCTCTCGCATCCCCGATGCGCTCGGCCAGTTTCAAGTACGACCACGTCTCGCCATACGGAATTTCGAGCAGCGCGTTCCATACCTTCTGCTGGAACGCGGTCCCCTCCAGCGTCAATGCGAGATCGAAGCGGGCACGTTGCCCCGCAAAGTATTCCTCGAGTTGACGGCGCGCCTGCTCCAAGCATCCGCTCAGCTCGACGACTGCGCCGCGCAGACTGCGACGCCGTAGTGCTTGCAGTTGCGCTTCGAGGTCGTCTACCCCGACGAACGCCACCGTGCAGAGCGCATCATCCATCTCGGCCAAGAGCAGCTCACCGACAGGAGAGCGCATGATGCTCAATCGAAGCGCAGTCGGTCCGCTTCGCGGCGCGCCAAACACCCGCTCCGCCGCGGCGGCCAGCTCATCCACGAAGATCGGTTGCTCGGCAGGTGCTGGCGGTGCATTCACGATTGGTATCCCGGCGCGGCTCAAACGTCGTCGCTCTCGTCTCGCGTGCGGCTCGTACGCGTTGGCAGTTTGCGCTCGAGCCATCCCACCACAACCAGCACCACGAGCGCAAACGCCGTGGCGATGGCCGCAACCGTATAGTAGCCGCTGCCAGCTGCGACACCCAGCGCGCCCGCCAGCCACATGTTGGCGCCGGTCGTCAGTCCTTGCACGTTACCGCGACTGCGGATGATGGCGCCGGCAGCCAGGAAGGCCACACCGGCCGTGACTGCTTCGATGATGCGAATGGGATCGGCCGCCGGCTCGTGTTCCTCGTTCGCAAATTCACCATAGAGCTCGAAAGTGATCAAAGTAAACAACGCGGCCGCGAGCGAGACGAGAATATGCGTGCGCAGTCCCGCTGGCTTGCGGCGCATTTCCCGATCGAAGCCGATCAGCCCACCCAGCACAATGGCCACACTCAAACGCAGCAAGGCATCCCACGGGGAAAGCCGTGTCGCCTCCCCAGCCAGCCAATCGAGCATGCGTGCTCCGCCACCTTGCAAAGGTTGTCGGTCGAACGCGAGCTTCCGATCGCGAGTTCCGTTGTGGGTGTCGCGCGTCTTCGTGCAGCGCTGGCGTCCTCCTTGCCGGGAGCGTTCTCGTCGCAGGCCCTGTGTCCCACACGAGCACGACGGATAGCCATCGGCGGCCGATCCCTATAACCTCTCTCACATGCTCCGACGCTTGTGCTTCGCACTCACCGCATCACTTCTTTTCTGCACCAGTGCACTCGCGGCTCAAGACGTGTACGAGCGCGCACGGGCTGAGTTTCTGCGCGCGTATGCGCGCGCGGGTGCCACAGCTCAAGAAGACGACAGCGAAGCGTTGCGCGCTTATCCGCTCTATCCCTATCTGCAAGCCGAACGTATACGTGCAGCGCTCGCCAAGGCAGGGTCCGACCTCACACCGGCCGACCAACGCGCGCAGACCTTCATCACCTATTACGATGGCGAGCCCGTCGGGCGCAACCTGCGTCGCGCATGGCTTGCCAGCTTGGCGAAACGCGAGCTCTGGCAGACCTATCTGGAGCACTACCGCCCTGAGCTCGCGGATGAAGCGGCACAGTGCCACAGCTTCACAGCACGGATCGTGCTCAATCGCACCGAAGGGCTCGCCGAGGAGATTCGCGCACGTTGGCTCACGCCGCGAAGCCTTCCCGAATGCAGACGTGCATTCGACTGGCTGATCGAGTTAGACGCCTTACCGGAGGAGCTCGTGGAAGCACGGGTGCGACTGGCGCTCGAAGCGAACAACCCGCGCTTTGCACGCCAGATCGCCGTGCGCCTCCCGCAGGCTCGGGCACAACCGTTCTTACAATGGGCAGCGCTGCTCGAGCGGCCACAGGAGAACATCGATGCATTGATTGCTCGTCCGGAACGCAGCGTCTTGCCGGAAGCGTTGCTCGCTGGCTGGAAAAAGCTCGCTCGCTCAAATCGCGACGCTGCGATCGCGCGCTATCCACGATTGGTGAGCGCGCGCAAGCTGAGCGAAAGGGAGGCAAGTCCATACGCGCTCCATCTCGCGCTGCCGCTCTCCTGGGATCGCCGTGCCGAGGCGCTCGAGTACTTCGCGCGCGTGCAGCCGGCAGATTTGGACGACTACGCCCTTGAGTGGCAAGCACGCGCCGCGCTATGGGCGCAAGATTGGGAACTCGTTGCCAAGACGATCGCTGCCATGTCGGAGCAAACACGACAATTGGCGCGCTGGCGCTATTGGGCCGCACGTTCAGCCGAGCAGATGCGCGATATGCGGCTCGCACGCCAGCTCTACGAGTCGCTGCTGACCGACGACAACTATTACTCCATGATGGCTGCGGCTCGGCTGAATCGGCCGTTGAGCCCGAACCTGGAGAAACTGGTCCTGGATGAAGTGCTGCTCGCTCAGGTCAGCCAGCTCCCCGAAATGGTCCGCGCGCGCGAGCTCTTGTTATGCGCGCTGCGGCCATTCGCAAATGCCGAATGGGCTCACGCGCTCGAGAAGCTGTCGGAAGACGCACGCTTGCACGCGATCCATCTTGCGCATCGGTGGGGTTGGTACGATCAGGCGATCGCGACTGCAACGAAGCAGCGCATTTTCAATGACTACGAGCTGCTCTATCCGCGTCCGTACGATCGCGAGGTGGAAGCCGCCGCGAAGCTGACCGATCTGCCCGCAGAGCTGATCTATGCTGTGCTCCGGCAGGAAAGCCTGTATCGCCACGATGCCGTGTCGTCGGCAGGCGCGCGCGGACTGTTGCAGCTGTTGCCCGAAACCGCGCGCCTCACCGCACGGGCATGGAAACAGCCGCATCCCGACCTCCAGGATCTGTTCGTGCCTGCAACGAACGTGCGGCTCGGCGCTGCGCAACTCCGCTTGCTGCTCGATCGCTTCGGCGGTCAAACGATCGTTGCACTCGCAGGCTACAATGCCGGTCCGAACGCCGCCGCGCGCTGGCTTCCGCGCGAGACGCTCGATTCGGACATTTGGATAGAGAACATCCCATACAACGAGACCCGCACGTACGTGCAACGCATTCTTTGGCACACTGTCGTCTTCAAGTGGCTCAAGACGGGCGAGCCTCAACAGACACACGTGTGGCTCGCGCAAGTCGAGCCGCTCGCGCCGCGTAGCGCGGCACGGTAGGCTGTAGGGACACGGACCTCACACTGGTATCGCCGCTTCAGCCGCTCGATCCGCGACTGTCCCATCGTCGGGGCCAAGGATTTCGTTCAGCGTCTCGATGACTGCTTGTGTCGTGCTCACGACATAGTGGGCGCCGGCTTCTCGCAAGCGCTCAGCGGCACGCGCCATGCTGACTTCTTGCAGCATCGGCCGCAGCACGACGATCGTCGTATCCGGTGCCAAAGCACGCAATTTGCGACAGTAGTTGCGCACCTCGGCGCCTCGAGTGGTGCTGAGTGCGGCAATACAGACGATCTTCGGAGGCTTGTCGAGCACACAGCGCAGCGCTCGGTCGGGCGGCAGGTCATCGGGGACGATCTCCATCGATTTCGGCCGGATCGCTGCCGCGAGCAATTCGAGAGCGACCTGGTCGACAGGGGCACGTGCTGCAAGCCCTACTATGCTCGGCATCGCGCTTGTGTCTTGTGCTGCATCCGGCACGAGCAGCTGAGCCGCCTCGGCAATGTTGTCGAGCACGAACTCCGCGTCTTCCGTGCTGATCTCATCCTGAGAGCGGTGCTGTTGCAGCAGCAGTAGCGCCGGCAGCAGCACTTGATCGATCACCCCCACGGGACCCACCTCCGCTGACATGCGCTCGACCAGCGTAGTGGCTTCGTCCTCGTCGCGAGCGAGCAGACGCTGATAGAAGCGCACATGCGGCATCAATGCTGGCTCATCGGCGAAGATGATCGACAAGAATCTGAGCGAACGCACGTGCCGTCCCAGCACCGCGATGCAAACGGTCAGCGGTGTCGCCAAGATGAGACCGATCGGCCCCCATACCCAAATCCAGAACAACGCGGACATGAGCAGCGCGAATGAGGAAACGCCGGTGCGATGCCCGAGCACCATAGGCTCGACGAAGTAGGCACTCGCCAAATCCAGCGTGAGAAATAGCGCGATCGTTTGCAGCGTCTCGGCCCAACCAGGGAACGTCGCGAACGCCAACACTGAAGGCAACAAGGCGGAGAAGATCGAGCCCACGTATGGCACGAAGCGCAGCACTGCCGTCAAGCCGCCCCACAGCGCCGCGTACGGCACGCCAATCCAGTACAACCCGAGCGCCACGATCGCGCCGAAGCCGACATTGATGAGCGTTTGTGCCACTAAGAAGCGACTCACACGTTGCGCCGCCTCATCCATCAGTCGCGTCGTGAGCGTGACGTTCTCCGATCCGAGCAGCCGAATGAGCCGATCGCGTAAGTCCTCGCGCTGTCCCAACATGAACGCGACGAGCACGAGCACGATCACGGCGCTCGTCACGGGCTCGAACACCGCGCGAATCGTGTCCTGGACGCGTTCCGCCGGCGACACTCTTGGCGGCACGACGCGAACGGGCTGGGCAACACGCAGATCGTCCACATTGTCGTCGAGCTGCTCGGTGACGCGATCAACAGTACGCGTGAGCGTGCTGAGCGGGCTATCGTCGCTCGGTCGCAGGTCGGCGACCTTCTTTCTCATCGAAGAGGTGTACTTTGAGATCTCGGAGGAGAGCTCGGCGAACTGACTGAAAGCGACATAGCCGATGCCTCCGACGGCACCGAGCGCAAGAAGCATCGTCAGCGCCACGCTCGCCGCGCGAGGTAGCCGGACGCGATCAAACCAGCGGACGAGCGGCGTCAGAGCAAACGCGAGAATGATGCCGAGCGCCAACGGCATCAGAATCGCTTTCGCCGCCCAGAGAATCGCAACGATCAAAGCGATCGTGAGTAACGAGCTCCAAGGCGCGTCGATGCGAGCGAGAAGCTTGGTGCGAGCCACGATGAGACCGACTGAATGTGGCACTTGAACGCCGCATGGCGGGGCGCAGTTCCTGCGCAACGATGCTGTCCCGGCTGTTGACTGTAGACTGTAGGTTGTAGGCCGTAGACAAAGCACACCAGGGTACGCATCCTTATTCCCTGCTCCTTCCCCTCACGTGGCGCGCAGCACGATCGTCCGCTATAAAGTGACCGCTGTCTCCTCCTCGATTCGACCAACCATCGCCATGCTTCCTCTCTCCGGTCTGCGCGTTCTTGAAGTCGGGCAGCTCCTTGCCGGTCCCTTTGCGGGCTGTGTGCTGGGCTATTTCGGCGCGGAGGTCATCAAGATTGAGCCGTTGAGCGGCGATCCGCTGCGTAATTGGCGCGTCGTGCGCAATGGCACTTCGTTGTGGTGGCACAGCTTGTCACGCAACAAGAAATCCGTAGCGGTCGATCTGCAGCACCCAGAAGGACAGGCGCTGGTGCGCGAGCTTGCACGCCGATCGGATGTGCTCATCGAGAACTTCAAGCCAGGCACGATGGAAAAGTGGGGACTTGGACCGAATGAGCTCAAGGCGCTCAAACCGGATCTCATCTACACGCGCGTTTCAGGCTACGGACAAACCGGGCCGTACGCCTCGCGACCTGGATTCGCATCCGTGTGCGAGGCGGTGGGCGGCTTTCGCTACTTGAACGGTTTTCCTGATCGTCCGCCTGTGCGTCCCAATCTTTCGCTCGGCGACACGCTTGCCGGCCTGCACGCAGTCATCGGCGTTTTGCTCGCGCTCCACGCGCAAGGCCGCCATGGCATCAGTGGTCAAGTGGTCGATGTCGCCATCTACGAGTCCGTGTTCAACATGCTCGAGTCGGTCGTGCCCGAGTACGACGGCGCGGGTGTCGTGCGCGGGCCTTCCGGCTCCACGCTCACAGGCATCGTGCCGTCCAACACCTATCTATGCGGCGACGACAAGTACGTCGTGATCGGTGCGAACGGTGATTCGTTGTTCAAGCGGCTGATGCGCGCGATCGGCCGTCCGGAGATGGCTGAGGATCCACGATTTGCGAACAACGCGGGTCGTGTGGAGCATGAGCAAGAGATCGATGCCGCCATCAGCGCTTGGACACGCGCCCATGCATCCGATGTCGTGCTGCGCACGCTCGAGGAAGCATCTGTTCCAGGCGGACCGATTTATAGTGTCGCCGACATGTTCGACGATCCTCACTTCAAGGTGCGCGGCCTGTTCGAAGAGGTGCAAGTCGACGGGCAACCGCTCAAGGTGCCGGCCATCACCCCGAGACTAGAAGCCACACCGGGTGCAACGCGGAGCGCGGGCCCGAAGCTGGGCGAGCACACTCAGGAGGTCTTGGGCACCCTGCTCGGTTTGTCGCCGGAGCGAATCGCAGCGTTACGGGAGATGAAGGCGATTCTTTGAGGCTGGAGCGCGAACGGCGCCGGAGATGCGGCAAAGTGCGCGCGTTCTGCCGTAGTCCCGTCTCAGTCAGAGACCAGCCTCACGCAAGCGCTTGCGATCGCATCGCCCGCTGCTGCAGGTGTTGCAGCAGGCGCGGTAGAACGCGCAGGAGCTCTTCTGGTCGATTGTGCTTGTTCTTGCCGTCGTGCATGAGCACGATGTCCTGCGGTCGGATCGCCCCCAAGCGTTTCTCGATGCGTTCCGCACGGCCGAGCGGACCCCAGTCGATCGCGCTCACGTCCCATAGAACGGTGCGCGCCCCCCATCGCTGCGCTTCATCGGTCATGCATGGGCGCATCCGTCCATGAGGCGGGCGAAAGAACCGTGGCTGCCTGCCGAGCAGATCGCTCAGCACTTGCGCACCATGCCGCACCTCCGCGCGCGCAGTACGCTCGCTGACGAGCCAAGGATGCCGGTGGCTATACGAATGATTGCCTATCTCGTGCCCTTCGGCCACCGCTCGACGAATCAGCTCTGGATAGCGTTGCGCCTGTTTGCCGATCACAAAGAACGTGGCATGCATGCCCACCTCCGCCAGCACGTCCAGCACGCGTGGCGTGAAGCTCGGATCCGGCCCGTCATCGAAGGTGAGATAAATCGGTTGCATCACTCGACCTTCAGCTTTCCCACGTTCCGCAGCAATGCTTCGCGCGTCAACCAGTACAAGCGTGGTTCGGCGCGCGCACGCTCGCGGATCTTGGCAGACGGCGCGAACACCCAGGACAGGAGCCGGAAATGACCGGCGAGCAAGCACGTCTTCCAGCTCCTGGGCAGCGGAGTCGACACAAAGCCGACGACCTCGCCATGCGCCGGAATCCAAGTGACGCCTTGAAACACACGAACGTCACGAAACACGGGATCGGTGCGCGCGACCTCCGCCAATTGGCGCAGCGATTCGCGCATGAGCTTTGCGAAGCGGAATCCCACCCGATGCAAAGACCCTTCACCCAGCTCGGCAATCCGGGCGTTGTTGAAATGCAAGCGACCGATCGGATCGTTGTCGCGCAAGACCGTACCGTCTGCGAACTTGATCTCGGGTCCGCGATAGCGCGCGTGCCCTATGAACAGCACGGGGCCGAGCGTACGCAAGCGATAGCGCCGATAGTACCAGCGATCGACCCAGCCCAGAATGGTTCGTGCGACACGATGCACCAGCTTCATGGCGTACCAAGCGCGAGCGGCGGACGCGCTGCAGCCAGCTGCAATGCCATTTGTGCGATCTTTGCAGCGCCCGTTCGACGCCCGAGCAACCAGGCGCGTTCTTGAATTTCCCGCAGTGTATTGCGATTGCTTAGCAATGCATGCACGCGTGCGGGCAGCTCGCGCTCCGGCACGAGCGCGCCGACTTGATTGCGCTCGAGGAAATGAACGTTGAAACCCTCTTGTCCACCGAGCGACCGCGTTGCAAGCAACGGGCGACCGCACGCCAAGGCCTCGGCAACGGAGATCCCGCCTGGCTTGCCGACGATCAAGTCTGCTGCTCGCAGATAAAGGTCCATTCGCTCGGTCCAATCGCACACGATCAGCCGCTTCGGGTGCTGCGCGCCGAGCTGCTCGAGCGCTTTGCGCGCCGCGACGTTCTTACCTGGCATGGCGAGAATGAGCGCACCGCAGGGATAGCGAAGCAGTGTTGTGACGGTCGCATCGACACTCAACCCGAGACCGCCGCCTAGCACGAGCACGATAGGCTGCTCTTGCGGCAAATTGAGCGCAAAGCGCGCCTCAGGCTGCGACACCGGTGCAGCGAACGCCGGCATGAGCGGCACACCCGTGGCCACGACCGCATCGCCCAGTTTTTCGATTCCGCCACTGATGATGGACTCGTGTGCGACACAGTAGCGGTCAATGCCTGCTTGCCGCCAAAAATCGTGCACACCGAAATCGGTCATAACGCCTATCAAAGGCGCTTTCAACTTGCCGCGCTGCTTCAAGTACGAAGCCATTGCGGCAGGAATCATCTGAGTGCTGATGATGGCGTTCGGCGCAAAGCGCTTGATGGCCGGCTCCAGACGTCGGATCAGGCGCAACCAAGTCCACTTGAGCAACGCGAGCCGAGCACGTACGCCGTTTCCGGCCAGGCTGTCGCCGTCGTACGGAAGCGCCGCGCAGAGCAGCGACAGCAACATACGATCAGACGTATACTTTCCGCCGCGTGGCACGCCTTCCGCTTTCTCCGCCGCGATTCTTGAGATCAGCTCGAGCACTTCGAGCACGGCACGCGGAGGCCCGGATTCGCTCTCGAGAATCTGGCGCCAAGTGTGCTCATCGAGCCGGTAGAGTCGCTCGTGCAGCTCGGGGAAGTTCTGTACCAGACTCAAATACGTCTCGTGGATTGCTTGTGCGACCCCGGGATTGATCAAGGACCAGAAATCTATGGTGTGAATGACCGCCGATTCCTGCAGCGCACGCTCCACCGCCTGTGCTGCACGGACGTGGCCAAGCCCCAGTCCGGAGGTCAACAACAGGATCCGCGGAGTGGATTCGTCAGCGGGTCGATCACGAAGCGACGCAAGATGAGCGGCGTGCTGCTGAATTTCTGTTTGTTCGAAGCGCATGCGCGTCTTTCAATCCCTTCGGGCACAAGAGGAACCCGATCTCAAGTCAATGCGTCGTATATGACTGGAGTTCCGTCGCTACATAGGCTCACCTTGTCGCTTCTTTAGTTGTGCTCGGGCTGCATACGCGGCAATGTACCCTGTTGCTGTCGTTGTCCACATAGCGCCCAAATAGCCAAAGTTGCGAACTTCTGCGAACCAGGCACATCCTTGCTGCTCGCCCATACGGAGGCCTGCCATGCCGAGACTCTGTCCACTTCGCGCATTCGCCGCCATCGGGACGGTGGTATTCTTTGCTGTTGCATCGCTCGATGCCACCGCGAATAACCAAGAAAACTGCTATCGCGATTTCCAGCCAAGCACCGGCCAACCCGGCAAGGACGTGGTCTGGGTACCCACGAACGATGGCTTGGTCAAGCGCATGCTGGAGATGGCCGACGTCAAGCCCACTGATATTGTCTACGACCTCGGCGCCGGAGACGGCAAGATCGCGATCGCTGCTGCCCGCGACTTCGGCGCCCGCTCGGTCGGCGTGGAATACAACCCAAACATGGTCAAGCTGGCGCGCTGTCTAGTCAAAGTAGCAGGCGTCGAAGACAAGGCCAAGATCATCCAGGGAGACATTTTCGAAACGGACTTCAGCGAAGCGACCGTGGTGACGCTTTATCTACTTCCCGAGCTCAACCTGCGCCTGCGGCCCACCCTGCTCAAGATGAAACCCGGGACGCGCATCGTCTCCCACGCGTTCCTCATGGACGATTGGGAGCCCGACGAGAGCTCTTCGTCAGAGGATGGGCACGCCTATTTCTGGATCGTCCCGGCTCAGGTCGCGGGCACGTGGACATTCCGAGGACCGGACGCGAGCTCGTTCGACGTGCATCTGGAGCAGAGCTTCCAGAAGGTATTCGGCACGGCCGGTCCCACCAAGCGCTCACTGACGGAGACGAGCCTGCGCGGCAACGAGCTCGAGTTCGCCTTCAACGACGGCGCGGTACAGGTTAGAGTCGTCGCGCGCGTAGACGGCGACCGTATGGACGCGCAAGTCACGCGTGACGGCAAGACCATGAAATACGTTGGACAAAGGAAGGGCTGAGCATCGTGCATCGAAGCCAACCGACGATCCTCGACGAGCCCCTGACCGTGAGCTGTGACCTGCGCGTGCACGCATGAGCGTCTCTTACGAATCGACGGTCGTCAAAGTGACCTCCGAGGGCTCGCTCGCCGCGCCGAAACCTGCGTTGAGCGTCTGGGACGCGACCATGATCACGGTTGGCATCGTGATCGGCGCCGGCATTTTTCAAACGCCGTCGCTGGTGGCAGACATCACCGGCTCGCCGGCCACGATGCTGGCAGCTTGGATCCTGGGCGGTGCCCTGTCGTTCGTTGGAGCGCTCACGTACGCCGAGCTCGCCACCGCGTATCCGAGCGCGGGCGGCGATTACTCGTTCCTCACGCGTGCCTATGGACGCAACGTGAGCTTCTTGTTCGCTTGGGCACGCAGTCTCGTCATCGTCACCGGCTCGATCGCACTTCTTGGGTTCATTCTCGGCGACTACCTGACGCGACTCTACAGCCTCGGGCCCTATTCTTCGGGGCTGTACGCAGCGCTCGCTGTCGTGCTGCTCACCGCGATCAACATCGTCGGCCTGCGCAGCTCCGCGCGTCTACAGAACGTGCTCACCCTGCTCGAGATCGGCGGCGTGCTATTCGTCGCATTTGCCGGTTTCATGATCGCGCCTGAAACGACGGTCGCGGTCTCGACACCGAGCAGTGGCGGCGTTGGTGCGTTCGGCTTGGCGATGGTGTTCGTGCTGCTGACCTTCGGCGGCTGGAACGAGGCAGCGTATGTCTCTGCTGAGGTGCGCGGCGGTCCGCGAGCCGTGCTCACATCGCTGTTGCTCTCCATCGTCATCATCACGCTCGTGTACTTGGTGTTCGTGATAGGGATATCGAATGGACTCGGCTTCGAGACATTGCGACAGAGCCAAGCGATTGGTATCGATGTCGTGCAGCGCGCATTCGGAGAGACAGGCTCGCAGCTCATCGGCGTCTTTGTGGCCATCGCTGCGCTCACGTCGATGAACTCGACGATGCTCGTCGGCGCGCGCACGAACTACTCGTTGGCACAAGACTGGCCGGTGTTCCGCTTCATGGGAGGGTGGCAAGGTGAGCGTAACGCGCCTGTGCGCGGCTTCCTCGTGCAGGCGGCCATTGCGCTCGCATTGATCTTCTTCGGTTCCCTCGAAAAGGACGGGTTCTCGACCATGGTTGAGTTCACCGCACCCGTGTTCTGGTTCTTCTTCATGCTCGCGGGCATCGCATTGTTTGTGCTTCGGCACAAGGATCCGCATGCGCGGCGGCCTTTCCGTGTGCCCCTTTATCCAGTGTTGCCTTCGGTCTTCGTGCTCACCTGCGCCTATCTGCTTTACTCGAGCATCACCTACGCGCAGTCGCAGGGTGCGGTTTGGGTGGCCGCGGCAGTGATGGCGAGTGGGCTCGTCGTGCTGGCGGCCATGCGCCGTCGGCCTGCCTAGGCTACGGGGGCCAGGCATGCGCGTCCACGTGTCGCGCCCCATCCGTCGGCAGGCAGTCCCGAAGCGGCTTATCCACAGAATCAGTGGAAAACTTCTGGATAAGACGGGCTTGACTTCGCGGATGTGCGGACGAACAACGGTCGCGCGTTGAATTGCTCGTTACGTGACCAAAGCGCGTCTTCCGAAACGAGGCTCAGGACCAGCATCCAGCGGTGATCCAGAAGCCTTGCGAGAGAACGGACGCTCGTCCAATACTTCGGCATTGCTGCGCGCTTACGTGCGCATGATCCTGCGTCGTCGCTGCTTTCCAACCTACGAGGGCTGCTCATGCGCATAACGAGTCTCGGTCTAGCTGTGGTTTTCCTCTTTTGTGTGGCGGCTGCCTCGGCGCTGGCGGACAAGCCCGCGCGCCCGCAGCGCGATCTCGACGTCTGGTTCGTGCCCACTCCGCATGAGATCGTCGACCGAATGCTCGAGGTTGCGGATGTGGGTCCGGACGACGTGGTGTACGACCTGGGATGCGGCGACGGCAGAATCGTGATTGCCGCTGCGAAAAAATTCGGCGCGCGTGGGTTCGGCGTCGACCTGGATCCGCAACGAATCCGCGAAGCGCGCGAGAGTGCGAAGGCAGCCGGTGTCGAGCATCTCGTCAAATTCGAGGTCGGCGACCTGTTCGAGACCGACCTCAGCGAGGCGACGGTCGTCACCCTGTACCTCTTGCCCGAGCTCAATCGTAAGCTGAAACCGAAGTTGCTTGCGCAGCTCAAGCCCGGTGCGCGAGTGGTCTCCCACGACTTCGATATGGGTCGCGAATGGCCCCCGGATGAGTACGTCAAGCTCGGCACGAGCGGGATTTATCTGTGGAAGATCCCGTGACGAGCTCGTTACGCGCCGACCTGCAGCGCCCACGCCCACGCTGCCACAACCAGCATCAGAGCGAGTAGCCCAGAGCCGAGCTGCGGAATGCGCTTGAGCACCGCGCGTGTGCGCGGCAGCGCATTGGCAAGCCCTACCACGGCGCCGGAAACGAAACCCGTCAAGTGCGCGAGCACGTCCGTGCGCTCGCCGCCCGCGCCCGTGAACGCGAGGAGCGCGATCCCGGCCACGAGGGGTGCCCAACGGTGCGCCCAACGCAGCGTGCCCGGCGAGTGCTGTCTCCAAGCATACGCTGCGACCAGCCCGAGCGTCGCGAACACCGCGGTCGATGCGCCGATCGTGCTGCGCCCTTGCAGCATCAACAGGCTATTGACCCAGTTACCCAGCGCACCGGCGATCACGATACTGAGCCACGCCGTGCCCGGACCGACCAGCTGTGCCGCGAAGTAGCCGAACAGCCCACCGAACGCGAGATTGCCGAGCAGGTGGCCGATGTCGGCGTGCAGCGTGAGCGCGGTGACAATCCGCCAGCTCTCTCCTCTGGCTTCGCTCGCTGGCAGAAGCGCGCCAAGCTCGAACCAATTGCGCGTGCCGAGCGCTTCGCCCGCGCAGTATGCGATCAGGACGAGCACCAACGCGTAGACCGCGGTCGACACCCAAGCCGACCCGTAGAGGACGAGAGGCGGTGCCGTGCGAGGCGGCGCGTTCTCCTCTTCGTAGCGGCGCAGTTGCTCGATCGCTTCGTGTGCCCGATCGTCCGGCACGAGTACGGCGTATGCGCCCTCTGCCACGCCCAGAACGTGCTCGATCCCTACCGCGCGCAGCACAAGGGCTCGCTGCTCGCAGGCGGCATAGTCGCGCGAGCGGTAGATGACGCGGTAGGTGCTAGGGCTTGGGGCGTGGGGCATGGCGGGCGTGGGGCTTCGCGCAACCGCGGCCACATCTACAGCATCGAACGTACGAGCTTACGTAGCACGCATTGCCGTGATCGCTCATAGGCTGGGGACTGGAGGCCGGAGCAAGAGCGTGCTCCTTGCCCGAGCCCCAAGCCCTCACGAAGAGCACGACAACATCGAGCACCCTGGCCGATGCCGTGCCCAATCGGGACGCCGTACAGCAAAGTGCTCCCGGCCCGGTTGATCGTCGTAGGGTCGGCGCATGACATCCAGCAGCTCGACGATGCCGGTGTAATCGCCTCGCTCGGCGCGATCGATGGCCTGCTGAGCGAGGTAGTTGCGCAGGACATACTTCGGGTTGGCGGCACGCATGCGACGGTGCCGTTCCGCCGGCGAGAGCGCATCCGCCCTCACGCGCGCCGCATAGCGATTGAGCCAATCGACGAACAGCGGCTCGGCGGCCTTGCGTTTTTCTTCGTTGTAGAACGCCTCTTCCAGCGGCGCGAGTGTCGGTGCGCCGATGTCGATCTCGCTGAGCGCACGAAAGAAGATGGTCATGTCCACTTCCGCCTGCACCATGAGCGCATGTAGCGATCTCAACAGCTCGACATCTTCGTCACCGAAGCGACTCAGACCGAGCTTCGCGGCGGAGTGGGCCCGATCGCTCGCGACGAAGACCTCTGCATAGCGTTGCAGTCCTGCTTGCAGCGGCTGGTCGCTGCCGAAGACGGGCGCAAGTGCCATTGCGAGCCGCGTGAGATTCCACAGCGCGATTTGCGGCTGCTGCCCGAACCGGTAGCGCCTCCCTTCTGAGTCGGTCGTGTTGGGTGTCCAATTCGGATCGAAGTTGTCGATCCAGCCGTACGGACCGTAGTCGATCGTGAGGCCGAGAATGGACATTTTGTCCGTGTTCATGACACCGTGCACGAACCCGACGCGCATCCAGTGGGCAATCAGGCGTGCGGTACGTTCGCAGACTTCCACGAACCATTTTTCGCGCCGCTTTGCCGGGTCCGGCTCGCTGGTAAGCTCGGGAAGTCGCGACGGATCGTGAACTCCACGAGCCGCTCCAGCAACGCGAAATCGCCGCGCGCGGCAGGCAGCTCGAAATGACCGAAACGAATGAAGGACGGTGCCACTCGACAGACGATCGCGCCAGGCTCGGGTCGTGGATTGCCGTCGTAGAACATGTCCCGGATGACCGTTTCGCCAGTGCTCACCAGGCTCAGGGCGCGCGTGGTCGGCACTCCGAGGTGATGCATCGCTTCGCTGCACAAGAACTCGCGGATGGAAGAGCGCAGCACGGCGCGACCATCCGCCGCGCGCGAGTACGGTGTCTGACCTGCACCTTTGAGCTGCAGCTCCCACCGTTCGCCTTGCTCGTTGATGAGCTCACCCAGGGTGATCGCGCGACCATCGCCGAGCTGGCCCGCCCAGACGCCGAACTGGTGTCCGCCGTAGTTCGCGGCGTAGGGTTCCATGCCTTCGAGCAGCGCATTGCCCCCGAACACCTCGGCGAACTCCGGGCTCGTCACGGCGGCCTCATCGAGGCCCAAACGCTCGGCCATCTCTTGCGAATACGCGATCAGCTTGGGCGTGGCCACCGGCGTCGGGTTCACGCGCGAGTACAGCGCACCGTGCACTTGGCGCGGCGGACCGCCGTGCAGCGGATCGCCAGGAAGCTCGCGGACGAAGACGTTGTCGAACCTCAAGGTTGCAAACGTCCGCGGCAGTGGCGTGATGGTGCGTGGAAGCGGGTTGGCTGCCATGATCCAAGCGTGTCAAGCGACCGTGAATTCCCTACCTCAGAGTCGTCCCCTTATCCCATGAGAGCGTCGTAGCTGCGCACGGTTCCGTGGGAAATACGATCTATGCCGGCGCCGCTCGGACGTTAACATGCGTTTCATGGAACTCGGGGTCGAGAAGTCCGTTGACGTCGGAGCGGACACGACCATACACGAACACGCGAACCCGCACGACGATGCGGGCGAATCGGAGATCCCATGAAGAAGCAGGCCCTTTCTTTCGAAGACGTCAAGCGCACTATCTCAGCCCTCGAAGTGTACGCGAGCGCGCTCGAAGAGGAGATCATCTCACAAGGCGCCGATTGCGAGCCTTCCGTCATCGAGGAAGCCGAAGCGACGCGCGTGTTGATCACGAAGTATTCCGCGCTCTACGACGCCTCGTTGGAGAGCATGACATTGCATTGAGGAGGACACTCCTCGCCCGCATGTGGCGCGCAACTCACACTCACCGGATGACGCCGCCGGTGAGGTGCAGTCTATCGGGCCGTTTCTGCCCAAAGTGCACACAATTGCGACGCATACTTGCGCCGTGATCCGCGAGAATAAGGCGTGCTCCCTGTCTACCGGACACGGAGCACAGCGGTATCCACGACGCTCGCTCTTGGGTCACAGACACACGCCAAAGAAACGGACGTCACCACATGCGGCACGGACGCGTCGCACACCTGCAAGCTCACGGCGGCGTTGCGATCGTTGAGACGATCATCGTGCTACCGATCGTGCTCGTCGTCATCCTCGGCACGATTCAATTTGCGCTTATTTACCAAGCCAAGGCGACGCTGAACCATGCCGCATTACAAGCGGCGCGGGCGGGTGCCGTCGAGCACGCCCATCCTGAAGCCATTCGCCGCGGACTCGCGCGCGGGCTCGTCCCCCTGTACTCGCCGCCTTCCTCGTTGGCCGGCTTCACCGCCACGTTCGCGCGCGTGTATGAAGACGTGCTGCAAAACGCGCGCATACGCATTCTGAATCCGACCCTGGAGGCCTTCGCGGACTTCAGCGAGGAGGCGAACGGCGTGCGCGAGATTCCGAACGATCGCCTGCACGCGCGCAGCACAGCAGTCGGTGCACGCAGCGGCATCAATATCCAAGACGCCAATCTTCTGCGGCTCGAGGTGACCTACGGCTACGAGCTCAAGGTTCCGCTCGTCAACTGGTTCATCACCCGCACCCTGCTCGCGCTGTCACGGCACGATGAGTACGACGCATTCGAGCGCGAGCTTCTGCGCCGTACGCTGCTGCCGATCGTCTCGACATCGACGGTGCGCATGCAAACTCCACTGCGGTTCACCGAGCTGTTGGTCTCGCGTGCGGACATCCTCGAGCCGGAACGCTTCCTTGCCGGTAGCGCACCCCACCCTGCGAACGAACACCGTAATCAACAAGCTGTAGATGAGAACGAGCCGAGCGAGTTCGACGACGCGGGCCGCTCCCTTGCCGACGCGTTCTTCGGCTTCGGAACGGGTGGCGACTCGAGTCTCGACATCGGAACGGACGGCGACCATCACGTCGGCCCTCGTGATGGCGACGATGAAGATTGGATCATCGGGGGCGGCGGATCGCGCGACTGCCCCATCAACAGTTGCTGTTCGCCGTCACGGAGCCTGGAGCTTGGCTGAGAATTGCTCAGGAGCGCCTGTCCATGGATGGACTCGCCAAGATGCTTCGCCGGCTGGCTGCGTGTGCGCTTGCGCTCGACGCTGCATTCGCGCAAACGGTCTGCGAGAGCACCGGCAACCCCTGCTCTGGCAGCGACACCGCCAGTCAAGCTGCGGTGTCACCGAGCACCGGTGCCGGTAATCCCATCGATATCGTCACCGGCAACAAGTACTACCTCGACACGGATTTCCATCTAGCGGGCGAGCTCGGTCTGTCCTTTACGCGGCACTACAACAGCGCGAGCGTTCAGGGTAGCGCATTCGGCGGTGGATGGAGTCACACGTATGAGACCGCCCTGCTGCGTGTACAGCGCGGCGCGCGCACGACGATCACGATCGCACAGGGAGACGGACGGCGTATCCAGTTCGAACCTCTCGGCGCCGCGGACGGCAATCGTCAGCGCTTCGTCTCCGTTCCCTTCGGCTACGGCATCGTCGAGGAGAATGCCGACCTCATCGATGCGCTGCGCGCCGGTAGACCCCGCCCGCTCAGCGTTGTGGAGCCTTGGCAATGGATATGGCCGGACGGACGCGTGTTGTCGTTTGATGCAGGTGGTGCGTTACGGCGCATTCGAGCTGCCAGCGGCGAATGGCTCGAGCTCGATTACGACACGCATGCACGCCTGATCCGCGTTCGGGACTTCGCTGGTCGCGAGCTTCGCTTCACTTACTGGGATCGACCGACTGACTGGCTCGCATCGTTCGACGATGAGACTGCGTTACGCGGTGCACGGAACCGGCTGAGATCACTACGCCTGCCAGATGGACGCATCATTTCGTATGGGTACGACACTCATGGACTACTCACCGAAGCGCGTTACCCTGACGGGTCCCGCAAACGGTACGAGTACACCGAGCAAGCAGGCGCTTTGCGCCTGGCGCGCGTCATCGATCGCAGCGGGCAAGTCACCGGCTCGTACGACTACGATGCTGACGGACGCGCGGTCGCGAGTCATACGAGCGTGGATGTTCACACGATTCACATCGTGCGTGCCGCACCCGGCACCCGCAACGGAATCGGCGCATCTCTCGTTTCGTCCGCTGGCGCACACAGTTCGTACGAGTGGATCGAATCCTCGCGCGGCCCTCTCCTGCTCTCGGCACGTGGATCAGGATGCGCAAGCTGTGCACCTGCGAACGTGCGCTATGGCTACGATGCCGGTGGCCTGATCGTCCGCATCGATCATCTCGACGCTTCAGACAACGTCGCATGGTCCGAGGTGCTCACCCGTGACACGCTCGGCCGCATCGTCGCACGCGAGCGCGAGACTCATGCTGAACGCGTGCTCATCGAGCGCTATGAGTACGCGGATGACGACTTGCTCGCTCGACCGGTACGCATCACGCGGCCGAGCGTTGCGCCAGGTCGTCTTCATGTGCTGACGCTCCAGTACAACGAGCGCGGTCAGCCCCTCGAGCTGATCGAGAGCGGCTATGCGCCGACGGAAGGCGGCCTGCGTTATACGCCTATCGTTCGCAGACGCCGATTTGCCTATTACGAGCGCTCGGACGGCGCGCCTCATCTCGTCGGCCGATTAAAGTCTATCGACGGTGCGTCCGGTCACGTTCGCTTCGAATACGACGAGCGCGGTTTACTGCATTACATCCACTACGCCTCCGGTGCGAGCGAGCGGTTCGAGCACGATGCCTTGGCACGTCTCGTGCGCTACGTGCCTCTCGATGGCGTGCCAATCGACCTCCAGTACGACGACGAAGGCCGGATCTCCGCCTACGTGCGCGCGCAGCTGCGCACGTCTGTGAGCTACGACCTCGCCGGCCGCATCGCGAGAACTCGCGATCCGCTCGGTCAACAGCTCACCTTCGAATACGATGGCGCCTCAAGAGTTCAAGCGATCGTCGACAGCGACGGTAACCGAATCGAGCTCGAGCTGGACGCCGCAGGTCGACCGCGACTTACGCGGCTGCGCAACGCAGATGGCAGCATTTCGCAGGAGCGTGCAACGTGGCCAGAGGAACTTCCAGCGCCGGCGCGCCAATTCACCTCGGACGCGTTGAGCTTCGTGCGATTGCCCATCCTCAAGAGCTGGACCACTGCGGCAGAAGCCCTCGTCGCACGAGTATCAGCTGCCGTTCCTCCCCGTCGTCACGAGCAAGTCGTCGATGGGCGCGGGCTCACCAGTCACTATCGGTTCGACGACTTCGGGCGGCTCGTTCACGCGTTCAATCCGGACGCCGGCTCCCTGACGCTGGAATACGACGATGCCGACCGCGTCATCGCACGACGTTTCGGCGATGGCCGAACGATCCGCTACGAGTACGACGCACTGGGGCGTATCACTAGCATCGCGGCCGGCAATGAGCGTGTCGTCGTGGAGTACGGCATGTACAGCAAACCGAAGCGAATCGTTTATTCATGGGGAGAAGAACGCTTCGAGTACGACTTCGCAGGCCGGCTCGTGCGGCGCGAGCAACACATCGATGGGCGCCGTTTCGTGCGCTCCTACCGGTATGACGCGCTCGGTCGCGTGGATGAAGCAGTCCTCCCGGACGGGACAGTGCTTGCTTATCGGTACAACGCCTCCGTCCATGCAAAACCAGGCGTGCTGTCCTCGATTATGCGCAAAGGCTTGCTTAGATCGATACCGATCGTCAGCGAGCTCAACAAGGCGCGCGATCGCTATGACCGTATGAGCTGGCGCTACGGCAACGGTCTCGAGTTTCACCGCGAGCTCGATGTGCACGGACGATTGCGTCGGCACGGCACTCCGAGCTTAGCCCTGTTCGAGCTGGATGCGGATGCGCGCGCTCGGGTCACCGCCGTGACGACACCTCACCGTCGCGAGTTCGCCTATGACAGTGCCGGACGCTTGCTGCGCGCGGCGACGGTCGGGTCGGTCCAGGATGTCGCGGAGCTCGCGCTAGATGAGGCGGGTAATGCGCGCATCGTGAGCATGCAAGGCCGACAGCTGTTGCTGCGCGTCGATCGGTATTCCAACCGCATCTTGGCTGTCTCGGATACGGCCGGCGAGCGCACGACGTATCGATACGATGCCGCAGGCAGAACGGTCGCCATTGGCGCGCGCCAGTACGAGTACGACGGATTCGGCAGACTCGTCCGCGTGCTCGACAACGGACGGCTGCTGGCTCAGTACACGTACAACGTCTTCGGCGAGCGCATTCGCAAGATCGTCCACGCATCTCATGGTCGCTCGACGCGTTACTTCTTCTACGACGGCTCGAAGCTCGTCGCAGAAACCGGTGACGATGACGACTTCCAGCACTACGTGTATGTCGCAGACCGTCCCGTCGCAATGCTCGTGGGCCGCGCCGTATACGCGATCCATACCGACTGGCTCGGCACACCCGTTGCTGCTACGGACGAGGCACAGCGCGTGGTATGGCGTGCTGAGCTCGATCCGCTCGGTCGGATCCGTTCTACGAGCGGCGCGTTGCAGATTAACCTGCGCGGCTCCAATCAATACTTCGATCGGGAAACGGGCCTGCACTACAACCTGCAGCGCTACTTCGACCCGAACACGCTGCGCTACCTGACGCCCGATCCCATGGGGCAACTCGGCGGCATCAACCTCTACACCTTCGCCAACGGCGATCCGATCAACTTCGTCGATCTGTTCGGCTTGCAAGCCATCCCCGCGAGCTACGACGAAACAGACTGCTTCCGCGTGTTCGTGCAAGGCACGCTCCATGCGTTACCTAGCGAGCTACGTGACTCCGTCGGCGAAGCGCTGCGCGCGCTCATCGAGCCCGCCACCATCGCCACTGCCACCGCCATATTCGCTGCTTGGGGACTGTCTCAGCTGACACCGTTCGGATGGGCAGCCGATCTGGTCATTGTCGGAATCGGCGTGGCGTTTCTAGGCGCTGCCGTGGTTGATCTCGCACGCGAAACCATTGGAACCTATCGGGCGATGCGAGCCGCCCGTACGATTCAGGAGCTCTGCGCAGCCGGCGAACGATTTGCTGAAGCCCTGACGCGCGCCGCCTTCGAAATCGCCGGCAACACGGGGCTCGTCGGTGCCGCACGCCACGCCGGCCCACGCCTCGCCGCACAGATTCGCCGCATGTTCGGCCCGGGAGCGCGTACACCGCCGCCCGGACCTCTGCTTTGGACCCAAGAGATGCCCGAGCGCATCCTTGATGGGGTTCGGCAACGCCATTCCGCAGTTCATGGCGGGGCGGAATCACATGTGGCGAACGCAAGCTGAGAGGGGTCGTTGGCGTGTTTTTGAGGACGCCGCGGAATCTTTCGTCCGCGCGTACTTCAACCCTCGTTACGTAATCAACGCACGACACAACAACGGCAATCCCAGCCAACATGGTAGCAACGGTTTTGATATCGTGTTTGTCAATCAAGAAGGCAAGCTTGTAATCGGTGAGGCAAAGTCCGGCACCGTTACGCCGATCACTGCTTTCGGAGGCGGCGTCAGAGGTGAGGCGCAATTAGAACTCAATCTAGAAGTTCTACGCGACAGCATTCGCACGGACACACGAATTCCAGAGGATGTCAAAATAGATCTACTGAGACAAATCGACAGCCGAACGTTTGCTACTCACCTATACATTTCCCCTTCGAGCTCCATACCTGAAGGTCGATTAGACATATATCAAGAAATACTAGGAAAGCCCCTGGATGCCGTTTACATCTTGCCAGAAGAGCTGCCTGCCAGGAATTAAGGCTGACGAACGCTCTCCATATCAAAGGTGCACTCATGGACTTAGAGCCTCACCAGCAACAATCCCGCAAGACGCTCCGCGACAAGTGGCTGCAATTCCACGTAGAGAATGTCGCTTCCGGGCGCGGACTCCAACGAGCGTTGGATAGACACGGCCCTCTAGACAATTGGGCATCACTCAAGTCTGCACCGACAGCAAGACTAGAGGATGAGCTCCGCCTCGCACTGCAGATCGCCGCTGCCGACTATGACAACAGCCTAGTTCACCGATGTATTCAACGCGCCATCACAATTTTGGAAGCTGGGTTGAAGGATGAGCGCTGGTCTTCTCAATGGCGGTCAACGATTAACATTGACTATGGACGGTTCCTTAGTGCTGCAATCTTCGTGAAGGCATGGGCCTGTGAC
>PKRE01000016.1 GCA_017577615.1 Gammaproteobacteria bacterium
CGCCTGACAAGAATCGCACTTGACGCGAAGAAATCCGTGCTCAAGCAAACCGCACTTGAGATAGGCTTCGAACTCGTCTTCGACGTACCGCGGCAGCGCTCGCCCTTCGGCCACGCGACGATCCCTGAACTTCGGATAGTGCTCGGCCACGAGCTGATAGAGCAGCGTCGTTTCCGGCCGGTGTCGCCTGTACCCCGGCGGCGCGATGAAGCCCTTCGCCTGCGCAATGTCTCGGTCCGGCGCGACCATGCCGTGCGTCCCTGCACTGCCCCAAGGGCGTGACAGTAGACACAAGCCAGGCCGATCCGGCAGGCCTCAATCTCGACTAATACCGCCGATTCGTGTCGACGGAGCAATGGCATTGGCTTTCGCTCTGACGAGTGGGGCTGCTCCCGTTCGTGACGATGTAATTGAATTTTCAGCCGAGATGCCCGCGCTCGCGTTCGATGCGTCGGACGCCGCGCGACAGTCTTTCCCGGCGACCGTCGTGGTGAAGGTCCTACGAGGCGGCCGGCAATAAAGGCGGCCTGAGTATCACACCACGCGCCGCGCAATGTGGCCGTACCGACATCAGCTTGGGTAGAGCGCCTCGAACATGACGGCGCGCTCCGCGCCGATCGGGTCCTCGGCGACCGCGCTGACGGAGGCTTCCTGACACCGCTGCTTCGAACGAAGTAGATTGGATTGCTATTCTGCGCACGGCTCATGTCACTTGTAGCTACGGATAGATT
This sequence comes from Gammaproteobacteria bacterium, assembly GCA_017577615.1. Taxonomy (GTDB): domain Bacteria; phylum Pseudomonadota; class Gammaproteobacteria; order Steroidobacterales; family Steroidobacteraceae; genus Steroidobacter. The sequence goes on from PKRE01000016.1 coordinate 732, forward strand.
CGTGTGGCCCCGTGGAGCCGAATCGATTTAACTGGCCGCCTTCGGATGGACCCGACACCGGACGTCGCTTCAGTGCCCCCTCCTGCGCACTGAAGGCCCCGAGCGCTGCATCGACGCGTCGCTTCCTTGAACTCGCCGCGACTGGCTGCCCCTGCTCGGGCGAGGATTACTGCGACGCTATAAATCGCCGGGCCCCGGCGAGCTTGGCGGTGTGCTGCCCCTGGCGCGGCGCACGTCGCGTCGAAGAGCAACGGACGGTCAGCCGTGGATGAGCGAGAATTTTGGCGTCTGATGGAGGCGGCCCGAGAGCGCATAGGCCCGTTCGACGAGCACTGTCAACGCCGGTCGAAAATTGCACATTTGTGGCGGCCGAAAATTGCACACCTCTTCGAGGTGACGAACCTCAGGCCGTCTGAACCTCCCTTCGCCGTCGCTTAGAGGCAGCTGACGGCTCGTTCTGCTTCTCCTGGATGCTTTGCCAGAGCTCGGTGTGCTCGCGCATCCGGTAGCTGTTGCCGCGGATGTTGACGACGTGACAGTGATGCATCAGTCGGTCGATCAGGGCAGCGGCCATGACCTCGTCGCCGAGGATCTCGCCCCACTCTTCGAACCCCTTGTTGGAGGTCAGCACGGTTGAGGCCTGCTCGTAGCGGGCGTTGATCAGCTGGAAGAACAGGACCGCACCATCCCGACTGACGGGCAAATACCCGATCTCGTCGACGATCAAGAGCGCCGGGTGGCTCAGGACGCGCAGCCGCCGAGAGAGCTGGCCGGCTGCCTTGGCCTGCTCGAGCGACTCGATGAGGCTGACCAGCGTGCCGTAGTAGACGCGGCGTCCGCTCTGAGCTGCGGCGATCGCGAGGCTGATCGCCAAGTGTGTCTTCCCGACGCCAGGCGGTCCGAGGAAGATCACGTTCTCCCTGCGCTTGATGAAGCCGAGCTCGTGCAGGCTCTCGATCTGCTCGCGGCGGATCGAGGGCTGGAAGGCGAAGTCGAACTGATCCAGCGTCTTGATCGCCGGCAGCCGAGACGAGCGCATCGCGGTCTGCAGCCGTCGGTTGTTACGCAGGGAGATCTGAGCGGCGAGGAGCCGTTCGATCGCTTCGGCCGCGGTGAACGCTCCGCCGTCGGCGCCTGCGAGGATCTCGTCGACGGCCTCGAGCGCTCCGGGCATCCGCAGATCCGCCAACATGGCGCGAATGTGGTCGCGTCGGGCCGCGGCCGCGCGCGTCATCGCACGACTCCCGCGTAG
>PKRE01000004.1 GCA_017577615.1 Gammaproteobacteria bacterium
CCTGGCGACAATGTGAAGATGACGGTGGAGCTGATCAGCCCGATTGCGATGGAAGAGGGCTTGCGCTTTGCGATCCGCGAGGGCGGCCGCACAGTCGGCGCGGGCGTGGTGACGAAGATCCTGCAGTAACCAAAGGTAGACAGTTGTCAGTTTGACGGCTGGCGAGCGCAACGTCTGCGAGCACGTACGGTCAACACTCAACTGTCAACCGAGAGCTGACTATGGCAACGAACCAGAACATTCGCATACGCCTGAAGGCCTTCGATCACCGCTTGATCGATAATTCAGCGCGCGAAATCGTCGAGACGGCGAAACGTACGGGTGCCACGGTACGCGGTCCAGTTCCGCTGCCGACGAAGATCGAGCGTTTCACCGTGCTGATTTCGCCGCATGTCGACAAGGACGCGCGCGATCAGTACGAGATTCGGACGCACAAGCGTCTGATGGACATTCTCAATCCCACCGACAAGACGGTGGATGCCCTCATGAAGCTCGAGCTTCCTGCGGGCGTCGATGTGCAGATCAAGCTGAATTAAACGTGTCGAGGGCACTGAGCACTGGGCGCTGACTTGCATCCTGGGCCCAGTGCCCAGTTGCCCGTCAGCTCGGGCCGCTTGCAAAGTGGCCATAGCTGACTATAATTCGCGCCTCTTTGCGCCGAGGTCTGGCCCTGACGGGGTACCGCTCGAGCGGCGTGACCGCCACCCGATGGTGCCGGTTGGCCTCTCTTTCCGGTCCTTCCTAAGCCTGATCCCTGTCCGAGGGCCGCTCCTCGGTACGGTCGACCGGTCTGATTCAGCGGCCAAATGTTCCGCTGCCGGTCGTGAGCAAAGAATCTCGTACCTGACGCTTCAGCCAATCGTAGCTGGACGCGGACTGAACAATTGCGCTGACGACCCGTTGCGGGTGGCAGCGCTTTAGAAGAGGACAAGCGATGAGCGCCAAGACCCTGGGTCTGGTCGGTCGAAAGGCCGGTATGACGCGTGTTTTCACCGAGGCGGGCGAATCCGTGCCGGTGACGGTCATCGAAGCCCTGCCGAATCGAATCACGCAGATTCGTACAGAGGAAATCGACGGCTATCGCGCCGTTCAGGTCGCGGTCGGCGAGCGTAAACCCTCGCGCGTGAACAAGCCGCTCGCAGGACATTACGCGAAGGCGAAGGTCGCTCCAGGGGAGGCGCTCGTGGAGTTCCGCCTGGAGGGCGACGAAGGCAAGGATCTCGTCATGGGTGGCGAGATCAAGGTCGATCTGTTCCAGGAAGGCCAGATCGTCGATGTCACAGGCACGACGATCGGTAAGGGTTTCGCCGGTGTCATGAAACGGCACAATTTCGCCGGCGGTAATGCCTCCCATGGTGCGTCCCTCACGCACCGCGCACCGGGTTCGATCGGTCAGCGGCAAACGCCCGGTCGCGTCTTCCCTGGTAAGCGCATGGCTGGGCACATGGGCGTACGCAGATGCACGGTGCAGAACTTGCAGATCGTGCGCGTGGATGCCGAGCGCAATCTTCTACTGATTCGTGGTGCAGTGCCCGGCGCGCCCGGCGGGCGCGTCATCATCCGGCCGTCCTTAAAGGCAGCGGCGCGTGCGCGGAAGAAGGCGCAGGCGGCTTCGGCCAAGAAGTAACCCAGGACAGTAGAAGTAGACCGCCATGAATTTGAAGTTGGTCAGCAAGGGCGCGCAGCCGCAGGACTTTCCGGTATCCGACGCGACTTTTGCGCGCGAATTCAACGAAGCGCTCGTTCATCAGGTCATCACCGCGTACCTGGCTGCGGGCCGTGCCGGTACAAAGGCGCAAAAGACGCGCGCCGAGGTAAGTGGCGGCGGTGCGAAGCCATGGCGTCAGAAGGGCACTGGCCGCGCACGCGTGGGTTCGATCCGCAGCCCGATTTGGGTCGGCGGTGGACGTGCATTCGCGGCGAAGCCGCGCAGCTTTGCGCAGAAGGTCAATCGCAAGATGTATCGTGGCGCGCTGCGCGCGATGCTCTCGGAGCTCGCGCGCCAGGAGCGGCTGCTCGTCGTGAACGGCATCGAGCTCGAGGCGCCGAAGACGAAGCTGTTGGTGCAGAAGCTGGCCGAGCTGGGCGTGGGCGAGAATGTGCTCGTGCTCATCGAAGCCTACGATGAGAAGCTCGCGCTGGCCTCGCGCAATCTGCCATATGTAGACGTGCTGCCGGTCAGTGCGCTGAATCCGGTCAGTCTTGCCCGTCACGACAAAGTGCTTGCTACTGTCGGCGCGGTGCGCCTGCTCGAAGAGAGGCTCGCATGAGTAAGGCTCGCATGAGTAAAGAGAGCTTGATGAACGTGCTGCTCGCGCCGCACGTGTCGGAGAAGAGTGCGCGTATCTCCGAGAGCGCGGATCATTTTGTGTTCCGCGTGCGTCGGGACGCGACGAAGCCCGAGATCAAAGCCGCCGTAGAGCTGATGTTCGAGGTGAAGGTGGCCGAGGTGAACGTCGTCAACGTCGAAGGCAAGACGAAGCGCTTCGGTCAGCGGATCGGACGTCGCAAGGGTTTCAAGAAGGCTTATGTCCGCCTGGCGCCCGGTCAGAAGATCGAGTCGCTCGCCGGCGTGGAAGTTTGAGCGTCTAGGAGCGCACCATGGCACTGATCAAAGCAAAACCGACTTCGCCGGGACGACGCTTCCAGGTCAAGGTCTCGCGCGCGCACCTGCACAAGGGCGGCCCGCTGCGCACGCTGGTCGCTCCCAAGCATTCGACAGGGGCGCGTAACCACTACGGCCGGCAGACGGTGCGCCATCGTGGCAACGGCCACAAGCAGAAGTACCGGCTGGTCGATTTCTTGCGCAACAAGGACGGTGTGCCGGGCAAGATCGAGCGGCTGGAGTACGATCCGAACCGCAGCGCGCATCTTGCGCTGGTGCTGTACGCGGACGGAGAGCGCCGGTACATCTTGGCCCCCAAGGGCGTCGAGGTGGGGGAGACCATCATGTCGGGGCCGGAGGCGCCGATCAAACCCGGTAACTGCATGCCGCTGCGTCACATTCCGATCGGTACGACGATCCACAACATCGAGCTGAAGCCGGGCAAGGGTGGTCAGCTCGCGCGTGCCGCCGGCACCTCGGCGCAACTCGCCGCGCGCGAAGGCGCCTACGCGACGATTCGTTTGCGTTCGAACGAGATGCGCAAGGTGCACATCGATTGCCGCGCAACGATCGGCGAAGTCAGCAATGAGGAGCACAACCTGCGCAGCTACGGCAAGGCTGGCGCCATGCGGTGGCGCGGTATCCGACCGACGGTGCGTGGTGCAGCGATGAACCCGGTCGACCACCCGCACGGTGGTGGTGAGGGCAGAGCGGGACAGGGTAACCCGCACCCGGTCAGCCCGTGGGGTTGGAACACCAAGGGCATGAAGACGCGTCGCAACAAGCGCACGACGCACATGATCGTTCGTCGTCGCAACTGATGAGAGAGGGGTTAGCGTCCGCGGCAACGGTTCGCCGCTTCGATTGAGCGACCGATGTTCGCGAGCTACAGCCTAGAGGAAGCAGACAGTGCCTCGTTCGATTAAGAAAGGACCGTTCGTCGATTCGCATCTTGCGAAGAAAGTCCGTTTGGCGGTGGAGAAGAACGATCGCCGCCCGATCAAGACTTGGTCGCGTCGGTCCATGATCGTTCCGGAGATGGTCGGATTGACGATCGCAGTGCACAACGGTCGTCAGCACGTGCCTGTGCTGATCACCGAGAACATGGTGGGGCACAAGCTCGGTGAGTTCGCGCCCACACGTACGTTCAAGGCGCACTCTGGCGACAAGAAGGCATAGGGGCCTGATCATGCGAGTTGCTGCAAGACTGAAGTACGCGCGTATTTCGCCGCAAAAGTGCCGTCTGGTTGCCGACATGGTGCGCGGCAAGCCTGTCGGGCAGGCGTTGAACGTGCTGCGCTTCACGCCAAAGAAGGGCGCGCGGATCGTGCGCAAGGTGCTCGAGTCGGCGATCGCGAACGCGGAAAACAACTTCAGCGCCGATGTCGACGAGCTGAAGGTGGAGACCATCACCGTGGACGCGGCGCCGACGTACAAGCGGTTTCGCGCTCGAGCGAAGGGACGCGGTACCCGTATTTTGAAACGCAATAGCCACATCTCGATCACGGTGGGGGACGGCAGGAACGACTGAGGCTGGAGACTGGAGACTTGAGGCTGGAGTGAGAACGAACCTGTTCATGCGCCAGCCCAGTGCGCCAAGCCTCGAGCCCAAACGAGCGTAGCGAGTAGTTATGGGTCAGAAAGTCAATCCAATCGGAATTCGCCTCGGCATTACGCGCGAGTGGACCTCGAAGTGGTACGCGTCGACGAAGAATTTTCCGTCGTACGTGTACACGGACTTCCAGGTGCGCGAGTTTCTGAAGAAGAAGCTTGCCGAGGCGTCCGTGAGCCGCATCAACATCGAGCGCGCGGCGCGCAAGGTGAACATCACGATTCATACTGCTCGCCCAGGCATCGTGATCGGCAAGAAGGGCGAAGACATCGAAAAGCTCCGCGCGCAGGTGGCGGAGATGGTAGGCATGCCGATCGCGGACGTGCGTATCAACATCTCTGAGATTCGTAAGCCGGAGCTCGACGCGCAGCTGGTTGCCGAAGGTATCGCGCAGCAGCTCGAGCGCCGAGTGATGTTCCGCCGGGCAATGAAGCGCGCGGTGACCAACACGATGCGCAGTGGTGCGCTCGGCGTGAAAGTGCGCGTCTCCGGTCGCTTGAACGGTGCCGAGATCGCGCGCACGGAGTGGTATCGCGAAGGGCGCATTCCGCTGCATACCTTCCGCGCGGATATCGACTATGGATTCGCCGAGGCGAAGACCACGTATGGCGTGATCGGCGTGAAGGTGTGGGTCTTCAAGGGCGAGGTGTTCAATCAACCGGAGCAGGCGGCAGAGTCAGCCGAGGGGCAGGCGCCTGCTCCCGCGGAGGCGACGGCCTGAGCGAGGCGATCGGGCTCTGGGTGCCGGACGCTGGGATCCAGCAGCGACCAGGTTGAGCGCCCGAGCCCAGCGCCCAGGGCCCAGCAGCCCGGAGTGACAACGACATGATGCAACCGAAGCGCACCAAGTACCGCAAGCAGTTCAAGGGACGCAATGCCGGGTTGGCCCAGAGCGGCAACTATGTCGCGTTCGGGGACTACGGCTTGAAGGCGACGAGCCGTGCTCGCATGACCGCGCGCGAGATCGAGGCAGCGCGTCGTGCGATGACCCGCTACGTAAAGCGTGGCGGACAGATCTGGGTGCGCGTCTTTCCGGACGTTCCGGTCACGAAGAAGCCTCTCGAAGTGCGTATGGGCAGCGGTAAGGGCAACGTGGAGTACTACGTCGCCAAGGTGAAGCCGGGCAAGATCCTCTTCGAGATGGAGGGCGTGACGGAGGAGGTGGCGCGCGAGGCGTTTCGGCTGGCCGCTTCCAAGCTGTCCGTCGACACGCAGTTCGTGGTTCGACAGGTCAGGGCAGGTTAGTCAATGAAGGCGAAAGAGCTGCGACAAAAGTCGCCCGCAGAGCTGCAGAAGACGCTTCTCGAGCTCCGCCGCGAGCAATTCAATCTCCGGATGGCGAACGCAACCGGCCAGCCGCCGAAGCCGGATCAGTTTGCGAAGGTTCGTCGCAACATCGCGCGCGTCAAGACGGTGATGGCAGAGATGCGCCGAGCCGCGCAACAGACTGGTAAGTGACCATGAGCAACCAAGAACTCGAGTCGCAAGGCACTGCGAAGAAGCGGGCGAAGACGCTCGTCGGCAAGGTTGTCAGCAACAAGATGCAGAAGAGCATCCGTGTTGCAGTCGAGCGGTTCGTGCCGCATCCGCGTTACCGCAAGTATCAGCGCCGCACGACGAACTTTCTGGCGCACGATGAGCACAACGAATGCCGGGAAGGTGACGTTGTGATGATCGAGGAGTGCCGGCCGTTGTCGCGGCACAAGAGCTGGCGGCTCGTGAAGATCATCAGCCGCGCGAACAGTACGACTCAGGAAGCGGAAGGGGCGACGTCATGATTCAGATGCGTACGATGCTGGAGGCCGCCGACAACAGCGGAGCGAAGAGCCTCATGTGCATCAAGGTGCTCGGCGGGTCCAAGCGGCGCTATGCGAACATCGGTGACGTCATCAAGGTGAGCGTCCGCGACGCGGCTCCGCGCGGAAAGGTGAAGAAGGGAGAGGTCTACGACGCAGTCGTCGTGCGGACCAAGTTCGGCGTGCGACGTCCGGATGGCTCGCTCATCCGCTTCGACGGCAATGCGGCAGTGCTGCTCACGAACAAGCTGGAGCCGATCGGTACGCGTATCTTTGGGCCGGTCACTCGCGAGCTGCGCACGGCGCAGTTCATGAAGATCATTTCGTTGGCACCGGAAGTATTGTGAGGGCTCGGGGCTCGGTGCGTGAGGTGAAGAGAGGCTTCCTTGCCCAGACCTCACGGCGCAAGCTCCTGGGCCAAGCCCGAGGTTAGGGTTATGAGAAAGATTCGCAGAGGTGACGAAGTCGTGGTGATCACGGGCCGGGACAAGGGCCGCCGCGGCACTGTCATCAAGGTGCTCGACGACCGAGTGATCGTCGAGAACATCAACATGAAGAAGCGGCACACTAAGCCGAATCCGCGCACGAACAGCCCGGGCGGCATCATCGAGAAGGAGGCTCCGCTCCACATCTCGAACGTGATGCTGTGGAACCCGTTCACGCAGAAGGGCGATCGGGTTGGTTTCCGCACGCTTGCGGACGGGCGGAAGGTTCGCTTTTTCAAGTCGAACAACGAAGTGGTTGACGCTTGAGGCGGCGACGGAGCGCACGGTTTCGCAACAGAGGTTTTATGGTTCGTGGGTCCATTCACACAGGGGTGAGGTGTACCGCAGGACGCTCTCGCCGGTGTGAACGCGGCGCGTTTGCCAGCGCCCAGTGCCCAGAGCCCAGCAGCCGGTAAATCAGGTATGGCCAGACTTGCACAGTACTACCGCGAAAAGGTCGTGCCCGAGCTGCAGAAGCAGCTTGGGTACAAGAACGTCATGGAAGTGCCGAAGATCACGAAGATCACGGTCAACATGGGCGTGGGCGAAGCGGTCACGGACAGGAAGATGATCGACAATGCCGCAGCCGACCTGGCGAAGATCACGGGGCAGAAGCCGCTCATCACGCGTGCGCGCAAGTCCGTCGCTGGGTTCAAGGTGCGGCAGGGTTTCCCAATCGGCTGCAAGGTGACGTTGCGTGGTGCGCGTATGTACGAGTTCTTGGATCGGCTCGTGAACATCGCCATGCCGCGTATCCGCGACTTTCGCGGCTTGAGCCCGCGGTCGTTCGACGGCCGTGGCAATTACAACTTCGGCGTGAAAGAGCAAATCATCTTCCCGGAGATTGCATACGATCAGATCGATGCGATTCGGGGCATGGACATCACGATCACGACGACGGCGAAGGACGACAAGGCCGGTCGTGCGTTGCTCGAAGCGTTCAATTTTCCGTTCCGCAAGTAGGCGTCGAGATTCGGCGTAAGGCGATAGGGCGAAGTTATGGCCAAGACATCAATGGTCAATCGCGAACTGAAGCGTGCGAAGCTGGTGCAGCGATACGCCGCTAAACGTGCGCGTTTGAAGGAAATCATCCGCAAGCCGACCTCGACTCCGGAAGAGCGCGAAGCGGCAATCGCCCAGCTTCAGGCGCTGCCGCGTGACTCGAGCAAGGTCCGGCTGCGCAATCGTTGCCAGATCACGGGACGGCCTCGCGGCGTTTACCGCAAGTTTGGCCTGGGGCGCACGAAGCTGCGTGAAGCGGCGATGCGCGGCGAGATTCCTGGGCTCAGAAAGGCCAGCTGGTAAACGGCGGGAACCACTGGAGTGAACACATGAGCATGACCGATCCCATTGCCGACTTCCTGACCCGCATTCGCAATGGCCAGGCTGCGGGTAAGACCGAGATCACGGTGCCTTCCTCGAAGGTGAAGCTGGCGATCGCGAAGGTGCTGAAGGAAGAGGGCTACATCGAAGACTTCTCTGCGACGACGGTGGACGGAAAGACGACGCTCACCGTGCAGCTGAAGTACTTCCAGGGCCGCCCGGTGATCGACCGCCTTGAGCGCGTCAGCCGGCCCGGGCTGCGTGTCTACAAGGGCAAGGACGAGCTGCCGACAGTGCTCGGCGGTTTGGGCATCGCCATCGTTTCTACGTCGAAAGGCGTGATGACGGATCGTCAGGCCCGCGCGGCTGGCCACGGCGGCGAAGTTTTGTGCATCGTGTCCTAGTCGACGGCTGTGCCGTAGCTTCGAACCTACAGCCTAGAGTCTCAGGAACACCTAAATGTCTCGAGTAGCTAAACAACCCGTACCGCTGCCGCAAGGCGTGACTGCGACGATCGATGCCAATTCGGTCACGATCAAGGGCGCAAAAGGCACGCTGACGTTCACGCTCGACAGCCGTTATGTGCGGGTCGTCCAGAACGGCAACGAGCTCGCGGTCGAGAAAGTGCGCGACAGCCGCGAGGCCAACATGATCGCGGGAACGACGCGTGCGCACCTAGCGAACATGGTCGAAGGCGTGAGCAAGGGCTACGAGCGTAAGCTCGAGCTGGTGGGCGTCGGCTACCGCGCTCAGGCACAAGGGAGAAATCTCAATTTGACGCTCGGGTTCTCCCACCCGGTCGTCTATGTCGCGCCGGAGGGCATTACGCTGGAGACACCGTCGCAGACCGAGATCGTGGTGAAGGGAGCTGACCGCCAGCGCGTCGGGCAAGTGGCCGCGGACATCCGTGCGTTCCGCCCGCCAGAGCCGTACAAGGGCAAGGGCGTGCGCTACGCAGGCGAGCGGATCGAGCTGAAGGAAGCGAAGAAGAAGTGATTCGTGACTCGCGGGTCGCGAGTCGGAAGAGGAGCTTTTTCGTACGAGTCACTAATCACGAATCACGAGTCACTAGCTTATGAACAAGAACGCCCAACGGTTGAGACGTGCTGCGCGCACCCGCGCGAAGATCCGGGAGCTGAAGGCGTTGCGCCTCTCGGTCCATCGTACGCCGCGGCACATCTATGCGCAGATTCTCGACCCGAGCTCGAGAGTGCTGGCTGCGGCTTCGACGCTGCAAAAGGACATTCGTGCCGGCTTGAAGAGCACGGGCAACATCGAGGCTGCGGCGGCGGTCGGCAAAGCCATCGCCGAGAAGGCGAAGGCCGCAGGCATCACGCGCGTTGCGTTCGACCGCTCCGGGTTCAAGTACCATGGGCGGATCAAGGCGCTTGCCGACGCGGCGCGCGAGCATGGACTAGAGTTCTAGCAGAGCGGGTTCGGGCCCGACGAGTTGACAGAGCGACTGGATTGATCGGGTCTTGGCCCGGTCCAAGCGTCGGAACAAGTTCCGACCTACAACGGGAAACAGGCAATGGCCAGAGTTGAGAAAACGGCAGCGGCTGACGAGTTCATTGAAAAGCTCGTAGCGGTCAATCGCGTGGCGAAGGTCGTCAAGGGTGGCCGGCAATTCGGTTTCACCGCGCTGACGGTCGTCGGTGACGGCCGCGGCAGGGTCGGCTTTGGGTACGGCAAGGCACGCGAGGTGCCGATCGCGATCCAAAAGGCGATGCAAGCTGCACGTAAGAACCTGACGACGATCCCGCTCAACAACGATACGTTGTATTACGCCGTGCATGGCCGTCATGGGGCGACCCGCGTCTACATGCAGCCCGCTGCCGATGGTACCGGCCTGATCGCCGGCGGCAGCATGCGTGCGGTGCTGGAGTGTGCCGGCGTGCGCAACGTGCTGGCGAAGAGCCACGGCTCGCGCAACCCGATCAATGTCGTTCGCGCGACGATGAAGGCGCTCATGAGCATCCAGTCGCCCGAGGAGATCGCGGCCAAGCGTGGCAAGCGCGTCGAAGATATTCTGCCCAAGGCCGCGACGGGTTCGTGAGGACGACCGAGATGACCAAAGAAAAGACGATCAAGGTCACGCTGGTGAAGAGCGTGAACGGCCAGATCGCGAAGCACCGCGCAACGGTGCGTGGCCTTGGGCTGCGTCGCATTCGCGACACCGTGGTGTTGCGCGATACGCCGGAGATTCGCGGCATGATCCGCTCCTCCAGGCACTTGTTGAAGGTGGAAGAACAGGGTTGACGGTCGTCAGTTGGCGGTTGGCAGCTGGATGACTCCCGCTCTTACCGTCGGCAGTTAACCGTCAACAGTCGACCAAGAGACTGTCGCTATGAGGCTCAACACAATTTCTCCTGCACCTGGCAGCAAGAAGCCCCGCCGCCGCGTAGGCCGCGGGTTGTCGGCGGGTCAAGGCAAGACGTGCGGCCGGGGCATGAAAGGGCAGCACTCGCGTAAGGGCGGTTATCACAAGGTCGGCTTCGAAGGCGGCCAGATGCCCTTGCAGCGGCGCCTGCCGAAGAGGGGGTTTCGCTCGCCTGTTGCGCCGACCGTGGCGGAAGTGCGTTTGTCCGAGCTCGCCAAAGTGCAGGGTGACACGATTGACTTGGCTTCCTTGAAGGCGGCCAATCTGGTCCCACTTCAAGCAGCACGGGCGCGCATCGTGGCTTCGGGTGAGGTCACGAGGGCCGTGACGGTGAAGGGAGTGCACGTGACGAAGGGTGCGCGTGCCGCGATCGAAGCGGCAGGCGGCACGGTGGAAAGCGCCTGATTGCCCTGACAGAGACATCGGGATCCCGTGGCCACGAAATCTGCCACTGCAGCACCGCTCGCCGCCTTCGGCGAGATGACCCGCTTCGCGGAGTTGCGACAGCGATTGTTCTTCTTGATCGGGGCGCTGATTGTCTATCGCATCGGCACGTTCATTCCCGTGCCGGGCATCGACCCAGTTGCCCTTGCGCAGTTCTTCCAGGAACAGCAAGGCACGATCCTGAACATGTTCAACATGTTCTCGGGCGGTGCGCTCGAGCGCTTGTCGATTTTCGCGCTCGGGGTCATGCCTTACATCTCGGCGTCGATCATCATCCAGATGATGGCCGTGGTGGTGCCGCAGCTCGCGGCGATCAAGAAGGAGGGCGAGTCGGGACGGCGCAAGCTGACGCAGTACACCCGCTACAGCACGGTGCTGTTGGCGCTCATCCAGGGAGCCTCTGCGGCGATTGCGTTTCAGAACCAGGGTGTGGTCATCAATCCGGGGCCGCGATTCGTGTTCGTGGCGACCACGACGCTCATCGCCGGAACGATGTTCTTGATGTGGCTCGGCGAGCAGATCACCGAGCGTGGACTCGGCAACGGCATTTCGATGATCATCCTTGCAGGTATTGTGGCGGGCCTGCCCTCGGCAATCGGCGGCACGCTCGAGCTGGTGCGGACCGGCCAGATCCACGTGGCGTTTGCGCTGTTCCTGTTTGCGATGGTGATCGTGGTGACCGCGTTCGTGGTGTTCGTTGAACGAGCCCAGCGGCGCATCCAGGTCAACTACGCGAAGCGGCAGCAGGGCCGGAGGCTGTTCGCAGGACAGAGCACCCACCTGCCGTTCAAGCTGAACATGTCAGGCGTTATTCCTCCGATCTTCGCGTCGAGCTTGTTGCTCTTTCCGGCGACGATCGCAAGCTGGTCCGGTCAAGCAGGTGGGGGAAGCTGGCTGCAGAGCCTTTCCGCCTCACTGGCCCCGGGTCAGCCGGTGCACATGGTGCTGTATGGCGGCTTGATCATCTTCTTCTGCTTCTTCTACACGGCGCTAGTCTTCAACTCGCGCGAGACGGCCGAGAACTTGAAGAAGTCGGGGGCTTTCATCCCGGGCATACGCCCAGGGCAGCAGACGGGAGAGTACATCGACCGCGTGCTCACGCGCCTGACCGTGTGGGGTTCCCTTTATGTGACCCTGGTCTGCTTGCTGCCCGAGATTTTGATTTCCAGGTTCAATGTTCCGTTTTATTTTGGCGGGACATCCCTGCTGATCATCGTGGTGGTCGTGATGGACTTCCAGGCGCAGGTGGCGGCACACCTGATGTCCCATCAATACGAAGGTTTGATGAAGAAGGCGAACCTGCGCGGCTACAGCCGCCCAGGGCGGAATTAGGAATGAGGCTGTCGGCCGTAGCCTGTAGCTAGAGCGGGCCCGGGTGCGCTTGATTTCTCGCTACAGTCCAGGGCCTACGGCCTGCAGCCTCGGTTGAGCGGCGCCATGCGCCGCGGAGAGAGCTATGAAGGTCCGTGCTTCTGTTAGAAAAATCTGCAAGAACTGCAAGGTCGTGCGCCGTCGAGGGGTCGTGTATGTGATCTGCAGCGACGCGCGACACAAGCAGAGGCAAGGCTGATTGTGGGCCCTGGGCTCTGGGCTGGGCCGCAGTATCTGGCCAGCGCCCAGTGCCCGATACCCCATAAGGCATTGAGTCGCTAACGTTTTTGTTATAGAGTTCCGCGCTTTTCGTCGCGGGGAGTGCTCGCAATGGCCCGTATCGCCGGGATCAACATACCGATGAACAAGCACGTATGGGTGGGACTCACCCATATCTATGGCGTCGGTAGAACTCAAGCATTGAAGGCGTGTGTAGCGGCAGGCGTCAAGCCGGACACGGTCGTCAAGGATCTCACTGAGGCTGAGGTCGCAGCGCTGCGCGCCCAGATCGCCAAGCTGACCGTCGAGGGCGATCTGCGCCGCGAGGTTTCGATGAACATCAAGCGGCTGATGGATCTTGGCTGCTACCGCGGCATCCGTCATCGCCGCGGCCTGCCCGTCCGTGGCCAGCGCACGCGCACCAATGCGCGCACACGCAAGGGACCGCGTAGGGCGGCTGTCAAGATGAACGCACCGCCGGGCAAAGGCTAACAGGAAGTGACTAGTAGTTCGCGGTTGGTGGCTAGTCAGTAAGGTTGCCAAGTCGTCGGAAACGCTCTTGCTAGTCACGAACACTAGTCACGGGTCACTTCACAAGAGACACACATGGCTGAGCAGAAAGGGCAAGCGGCCGGCAAGGGTCGCAAGAAGGTCAAGAAGCATGTGACCGATGCGATCGCGCACGTGCACGCCTCATTCAACAACACGATCGTGACGATCACCGATCGTCAAGGGAACACGCTGTCGTGGGCGACGGCGGGCGGATGCGGTTTCCGCGGCTCACGTAAGAGCACGCCGTTCGCGGCGCAGGTCGCGGCTGAAAGGGCTGCGACGGCGGCCCAGGAGCATGGCGTGAAGGTGGTCGAGGTGCGAGTCAAGGGACCTGGTCCGGGTCGCGAATCGGCCGTGCGTGCGCTCAACGCCTGCGGATTGAAGATCACACACATCTCCGATGTGACGCCAATCCCGCACAACGGCTGCCGGCCGCCGAAGAAGCGCCGCGTCTAGTTCTCGAGGAAGTTTCATGGCCCGCTATCTAGGTCCAAAGTGCAAGCTGTCACGCCGGGAAGGCACGGACTTGTTCTTGAAGAGCGGTGTCAAGCCGCTCGATGCGAAATGCAAGCTCGAGGTCCCGCCGGGAGGCGTCAAAGGCGAACGGCGCAGCCGGCTGTCCGACTATGGTCTGCAGTTGCGCGAGAAGCAGAAACTGCGTCGCATGTATGGTGTGCTCGAGCGCCAGTTCCGCAATTACTACACCAAAGCGGCTTCACGACCGGGATCCACCGGTGTGAACCTGCTGCAAATGCTGGAAGCGCGTTTGGATAACGTCGTGTATCGGATGGGGTTCGCAGCGACGCGCAACGAGGCGCGGCAGCTGGTGAGCCACAAGGCGATCACGGTGAACGGTCAGACGGTGAACATCCCCTCGTTCCAGTGCAAGCCGGGTGATGTCATCGCCGTGCGTGAGAAGGCGCAGAAGCAGCTGCGCATCCAGGCTGCGCTCCAGATCAAGGCGCAAGTCGGATTCCCGAGCTGGGTGGAAGTCGACGAGAAGAAGTTCTCCGGCGTGCTCAAGCAGCTTCCGGACCGAGACGAGATTCTTCCGGACATCAACGAGAACCTCGTCGTGGAGCTGTACTCGAAGTAATGCTCGTAGAGCGCTCAGTTCGAGTTGTTGGGTCCTGGTTCGCGTTGGGGTTGAAGAGGTCGCACTCGTCGCGTCGAGTGCGTCAGCCGTTACGGCACACAAGCAGGTGAATGGTCCATGCAGGCATCCGTTGGCGAATTCCTGAAGCCGCGCGTCGTCAAAGTCACGCCGACCAGCCCGCGTCAGGCAAAGGTCGTGATCGAGCCGTTCGAGCGGGGGTTCGGTCACACGCTGGGTAACGCTCTGCGGCGCGTGTTGCTGTCGTCGATGCCCGGCTGCGCGATCACCGAGGTGGAGATCGAGGGAGTTCTGCACGAGTACACGAGCATCGAGGGTGTGCAGGAAGACGTCGTCGACATCCTGCTGAACCTCAAGCAGGTTGCGATCCGCCTCAACGCACGGGACGAGGCTGAGCTGCGCCTGCACAAGAAGGGCCCAGGCCCCGTGACCGCCGGCGACATCCAGGTCGATCACGACGTGGAAGTGATCAACAGCGATCTCGTCATCGCGAATCTCACGAAAGCCGGCGAGCTGAACATGCTGCTCAAGGTCGAGCGTGGTCGCGGCTATCGTCCGGCGGCTCAACGCGCGAGCTTCGACGAGCCGAGCCGACCAATCGGCCGCCTGCTGCTGGACGCCTCCTTCAGCCCGATCCGCCGTGTGACGTACACGGTGGAGAGCGCACGTGTGGAGCAGCGCACGGACCTCGACAAGCTCATCATTGAGATCGAGACGAATGGCACGATCGACGCCGAGGAGGCCATTCGCCGTGCGGGTGCCATCCTGAAGGATCAGCTCTCCGTGTTCGTGGACCTTCAGGGCCAGGACGAGAGCGCCACCAAGGCGGCCGAGCAGCAGTTCGATCCGATCTTGTTGCGTCCGGTCGACGAGCTCGAGCTCACGGTTCGCAGCGCCAATTGCCTCAAAGCGGAGAACATTCACTATATCGGCGACCTCGTGCAACGGACCGAAGTGGAGCTGTTGCGCACTCCGAACTTGGGCAAGAAATCGCTCACGGAGATCAAGGAAGTGCTCGAGAGCCATGGCCTGACACTGGGCATGCGTCTCGACAACTGGCCGCCGCCGAGCCTCAAGCGCGACGACGATCGGGATTTGATCTGATGAAGCGGCTGATGGGAGAGAGGTTCGTTGCTGAAGAAGCGGCGTACTCCCCTGGCCCACAGCCGAGAGCCACAGTCACCATTTAGAAGTCGAGAAAATGCGTCACCGACTCTCCGGGCGGCAGTTGAGCCGCAATGCGCCGCACCGCTGGGCTATGCTCCGCAATATGGCGGCATCGCTGATTCGTCACGAAACGATTCGCACGACGCTGCCCAAGGCCAAGGAGCTACGCCGCGTCGTCGAGCCGCTGATCACTCTGGGCAAGAACGACAGCGACGCGAACCGTCGTCGGGCGTTCGCGCAATTGCGCGACGCCGAGGTGGTAGTGAAGCTGTTCGAGGAGCTGGGGCCGCGCTTCAAGGAGCGCCCAGGTGGGTATACGCGTATCCTGCGCATGGACCCGCGTCCTGGCGATGCCGCGCCGATGGCATTGATGCAGCTGCTGGACCAGCCTGAGCAAGCCGAAACGGAGGGCACGGAGCAGGATCGGAAAGCGGCGAAGAAGAAGACGGCGAAGAAGCGCGTGTCCATCAAGAAGAAGGCTGCGAAGGCGCCGTCGGAAGAGAAGGCGGCCAAGACGGAAGCCAAGGTAGAGGACAGCGCAGAGCAAGCGGAAGGAAAGGCACCCAAGGCCGCCAAGAAGAAGGCAGCAGCGAAGAAAAAGACATCAACTTAGCGTTCGAGCTCGAAAAAACCCGGCACCGGCCGGGTTTTTTCTTGGCGCCAAGAATTGTGCGACCGTGGAGATGGCGCCGCAATCCGTTCAGCGCCCTTGTTTACTCTGTGGGTGCTTCCAGTCCCTTCGTATAGAGCACCCGTCCGTCTGGAGTGACCAACACTGCATCGACGTCATCGAGGCGGTTGTAGAGCTCGATCGCGCGCTCTGGTCCGAGCACGAACGCTGTTTTCGACAGCCCGTCGGTACGCGTGGCCGTCGGACCTATGATGGTGGCGCTACGAACCTTGCTAGCCGAGCGACCCGTCTTGGGGTCGAGAATGTGGTGGTAGCGCACGCCGTCCTCATCGAAATAGCGCTCATAGTCGCCCGACGTGGAGATGGCCGCATCTTCGAGGGGGATACGGGCGATGACTTCATCCTTGCGATCCGGGTGTCGGATTCCCACGACCCAGGGTTTGCCGAAACGATCACCGATGATGCGGCTGTCGCCGCCGGCACTCACCAGAGCACGATGAATTCCGTGTGCCTGGAGCACCGCGATGCCTCGGTCAACTGCGTAACCTTTGGCAATGCCACCCAGGTCGATACGCACGCCTTCGCGCGCGAACCTCACGGTCCGCGCAGCTGTATCGAGCCGCAAGTGACGGTAGTTGACGCCGGGCAGCGCGTGCTCGATGCGTTCGGTATCGGGGCGGATGCGTCGCCGGAAGTCATACATGTGACCGACGCTCGCGTAGGTGATGTCGAATGCGCCATCGGTCAGCCGCGAATATTCGATCGAGGTGGCGAGCAGGTCGAAGAGCTCTTGGGAGATCTTGACGGGGTGGGACGCTGCTGTGGCGTTGACGCGCGAAATCTCGCTCGTCGGCTTATAGGTGCTCATGGCAGCGTCTATCCGACGCATCTCGGCGAGCACCGCTTGTATGGCCTGCTGTCCTTGCTCGCGATCGTCGCTCCAGAGCTCGACGACGATGCGGGTGCCCATAATCCCGTCTTCAACGTGTTCGATCCACTCGGTGTGCGCGCTCGAGGCAAGCAGAAGAGTGCAGAGGAAAATCTGGAGACGTCTCATGGCGATCCACCCACTCGAGGGGTGCACAGGCTAACCGATACGCGCGACGGAGCGTATCGGACAATGGTGCGCTATGAGGCGTTTGTTGCGCTCTGCGTGAGGCAGCACAAAAAAGCCCTCCTCGGTGACCCGAGGAGGGCGGTGGCTGATGGTCAAAACTTGAAGCGCGCCGTCACGCCGTACGTTCGTGGCGCCCCCAGGAACGCGTTAACCGTGTTGGTCGGCAAAGGCAAGTCTGCCGAGGAACCCTGCAGCGTAGCGTCGTAGGCGACTTGATAGTACTCCTCGTCCGTGAGGTTTTGTGCCCAGAGCTCGAGCATCCAACCGCGGTCGGCTGCACCGATCCCGATACGCGCATTGACGATCGTCATCGCGTCTTGCTCCTTACGTGGATCGAGGTTGGAGCCGGTGTTGTACGCGGACGTGTATTTCGCGCCGACGTTGGCGCGGAACAGCAGCGCCGAGCCTATTTCTTGCTCGAACGTTGCCGAGAGGCTCCCCGACCATTTCGGAGCGAAGGACAGTCGATCGTTCTTGCGCTCCGGACGGAAGAAGGCAATGGCCGAGCCGAACTTCTCGATCTCGGTTTCCGCGTATGTCAGGCCGCCCTGCAACGTCAATTGGGGAAGCGGCGTGAACCACAGAAAATCGAGGTCGACGCCTTTCGACACCACTTGCGGCAGCGAAGTGACCACGAACGAGATGCCGGTGAACGTGTTCAGCTGGAAGTTCTCGTAGTCCTGGTAGAACAGCGCGCCGTTGAGAAGCAGCGTATCCGCGAGCCACTCCGTCTTCATGCCGAGCTCGTACGAATCCACGAGCTCCTTGTCGAAGGTCGTGTCAATGTCAGCCTGGATCGGGCCGGCTGGGTCCAGGGGATTATTGGACACGTTGTCGTTCGTACGTTCGCGATCCAAGTTGAATCCGCTCGCCTTGTAGCCGCGTGCGTACGAGGCGTACCCCATGACATCATCCGTGAAGCGATACGCGAGTTTGATCGTGCCGCTCCACTCGTTCTCGTCGATGCTCTGTTTGGTGCGCAGGTCATTGAAGAGTGGGTCAGCGTAGGTCGCGCAACCGATTCCGTAAACAGAGCGCAGGGCGGATGCGACAGCGGCTGCTCGCTGGTCATCGGGTAGGGCAGCAAAGCGCTGCTGCAGGAGCCCATTGACGAGCGCCAAGTTGTCGCGCAGAACTTGGCAGCCCAAGCCGGCTGGAACGCTTGGCGCGCTGCGGTTGAAGTAGTGCGAGTCGAGGTCTTTGGACTCATCCGTGTAGCGCAGACCCAGGGTCAGCTCGAGCTGGTCGGTCAAGCGAATGCTGTTGTTCGTGAACAGCGCCCAGCTCTTCGAGTCCTGCTCGAACCTGTCTGCCTGACCCGTTCCGGGTGCGTAAAGCGCAAGGATCGGCTGCAGTTGCGGGGGGGCGTCCAGGAGCCCACCGAAATAACCGCCGAACTGTGTGCCGTAGCTCAGAGCGTTGTTGGAGTCGAGGCGCTCGTCGGCGTAGAAGGCACCTACCAGCCAGCTGACGCGCTCCGTGTCTCCGGCGAGACGAATCTCCTCGCTGAACTGGGTGAATTCGTTGCTGTAGCTGCCGTCGGGCTCGCGATACAGGATGTCCGCGCTCGTGAAATCGGAGTCCTGTCCGTTCACGGACTCCCAGTTACGCCAAGCCGTCACGGAGGTCAGCGTGGCCCCACCGAGAACATCCAAGTCCCAGTTGATCTCGAGCGATACGCCCATGTCTTCGATTTGCTGCCGCGTCGAGCGGTTCGCGTAGGCGCGCCGCGCGAAAGGATCGGCGGGGTCTGCGAACGATCCGGGCTGCAGGGCATTCAGCGTATCGAGCACTGCCTGGTTCGGGCTCAGCACGACGTGTGTGCCGAGACAGCAGTTCTCGTCACGATCCGTGTAGTCGAGCACCAGGCGGGCATCGAATGAATCGGACGGCTCGAACAGCAGTTGACCGCGGACGGTGTAGAAACTGCGGTCGAAATCCTCGTCTTCTGTGCGCGGCCCAGGGCCTCTCTCGACGTCCAGAAAGCCATCGCGTTCACGTGCGGCCACGTACAGGCGTCCGGCGATGGTGTCGCCCACGATCGGGCCAGTGATGGAGGCCGAACCGCCGAGGTCGCCGTAGTTACCCGCGGTGAGCTCGACCTGCGAGCCGAACTCGAAGGACGGCTTCTTGGTGACAACGTTGATCACGCCGGCCGAAGTGTTCTTACCGAACAGCGTGCCTTGAGGACCCTTGAGGACTTCGATACGTTCGATTTCGCCTAGATCGCCGAAGCTCACACCGTTGCGCGGGCGGTATACACCATCGATGACGACGCCGACAGAGGACTCGAGGCCGGGGTTGTCGCCGACCGTGCCGACACCCCGGATGCGAGCGGTCGTGACCGTTTCGCTCGTAGTGGAGGTGACGATGAGACCCGGTGTGAGCAGCGTGAGGTCTTTGATGTCCTCGACACCCGTGTCTTGCAGCAGTTGCTCGGAAATCGTGGTGACGACGATCGGCACGTCCTGCAAGCTCTGCTCACGCTTCTGTGCCGTCACGACAATGGTATCGATCAGGCGGTCATCTTGTGTGCCTCCGCCATCTTGGGCCGCGAGCGGCGCGCCCACCGACGCGAGCGTTGCAAGCACCGCGCCACGCAACAACTTGCTTCGTGAGGTCATGACTCCCCCTAGTTGATCATCCAACATCCGGCTTCGTATTGGCGTTCTGTATGCCCAGCAGTCAGTCGTGTGGCGTTCGCGTGCAGCCAACCCCCTTGCATACGTCCCGCGCAGCGGAATCAACTACACTTGAGTTCGTTGCACAAAGGGTACTGACTTTGCACGGTAAGCGGAAGCATTCCCGCGCGGAAGCAACAAGCGTAGCGCGCGGCCGCGTGCTCAGGAATGTCGTGTGTGCAGCGCCAACCGCCCGCAGCTGAGCCGGATTGACACGGGCAGCGAGGCCGGGCCTGAGTCATTGGACACGCTTCGAGTAGGCTGGTCGACAACATGAACGAATTTGACGTGCTGGTGATAGGAAGCGGCCCTGCAGGCGAAGGTGCCGCTATGATGGCCGCTAAGAATCGTCTCAGCGTCGCCGTTATCGAACGTTATGCGGACGTCGGAGGCGGATGCACGCACTGGGGCACTATCCCTAGCAAGGCGCTACGCCACGCGGTCAAGATTCTGCACGACTTGCGACGCAATCCGATGCTGCGCGAATTCCGTGAGGCATCGAAGCTGACGTATCCTCAGTTGCTCGCTTCCGCGACGCAGGTCGTCGAGACGCAAACGGCGATGCGGCGGCGCTTCTATGAGCGCAATCGCGTGCCGATTTATGCAGGAGAGGCACGTTTTGTCGAGCCGCACGTGCTCGAGATCAGGCCACCCGTCGGCAAGCCGTTTCGCTTGTCGGGCAAGTACATCGTCGTCGCAACCGGCTCACGACCCTATCACCCGCCCGAGCTCGATTTCACCCATCCGAGGATCCGCGACAGTGACTCCATCCTGCGCTATGACGAGCATCCGTTCTCGATCACGATCTACGGCGCGGGCGTCATTGGTTGCGAGTATGCCTCCATCTTCGTCAACCTGGGCGCGAAAGTCACGCTGGTGAATACGCACGATCGGCTGCTCTCGTTCCTCGACGACGAGATCACCGAGGCACTTTCATATCATCTGCGCGAGCAGGGCTGCGTGATTCTTCACAACGAGCGGCTCCAGACACTCGAAGCGCGCGAACGCGACGTGGTGCTGCACCTTGCGTCCGGTCGCAGGATCAAGTCGGATGTGCTGCTGTGGGCCAACGGCCGGACCGGCAACTCCGATCGTCTGAACTTGGAGGCGGTCGGCTTGACCAGCAACTCGCGCGGACACATTGCAGTCAATGGGCACTACCAGACAGCGGTGCCGCACATCTACGCGGTCGGCGACATTGTCGGCCCACCAGCGCTTGCGAGCGCTGCGTATGTGCAGGGCACTCACGCGGTTCAGCACATTCTTGATCCCACGATCAGTCCCCACCATCAAGAGATGATTCCGAGCGGGATCTACACCATTCCCGAGATCTCCTCGATCGGGCGCACCGAGCGCGAGCTGAAAGAAGCCAGAGTTCCCTACGAGGTTGGACGTTGCGCATTCAAGAATCTGGCGCGCGCGCAGATGATCGAGGAGCGTGTCGGAATGCTGAAGATCATCTTCCATGCCGAGACGATGGAAGTCTTGGGCGTGCACTGTTTCGGTCACGGCGCTTCGGAGATCGTTCACATCGGCCAGACAGTCATGGCGAGCCGCGACCTCAACGACGTGCGCTATTTCACCCGCACCACCTTTAACTATCCGACCATGGCTGAGGCATATCGGGTAGCTGCCTATAACGGCATCAACCGGTTGGCTTGAAGGGGGTGTTTGGCTGTAGGCTGTAGCTGTAGGCACTGGCAAGCGAGGCGGCAGACAGTGCTGGTCCGCTCTGCCTACGGGCTACGTTTCGAGCGTTACAGTCAGGGGGTCATGCATGAGCTTCATAAAAGAATTCCGCGAATTCGCTGTCAGGGGCAACGTCGTCGACATGGCAGTCGGTATTGTCATCGGCGCCGCGTTCGGGAGGATCGTCACTTCGTTCGTCGATGACATCATCACGCCACCGCTCGGTTATCTGATCGGCGGAGTCGATTTCACGGACCTTGCTGTGACACTGCCAGCGCTTCAAGAGGGCAGGGAGCCGGTTACGATCAACTACGGCTCTTTCCTGCAGACCACGTTCGACTTCTTGATCGTGGCGCTGGCAATCTTCGTCGTGATCAAGGCGATCAATCGCCTCAAGCGCAAGCAAGAGGCAGAGCCCGCTGCACCGCCTGCACCGCCACGTCAGGAAGTGCTCCTCGAGGAGATTCGTGACCTGCTGAAGCGCCAAGCTGGCAGCGGTTGAGCCCGGCCGCCACTGCGACGGCGCACAAGGAAGCGCGCCGTGACGGGCGCCCAAGAGGTTACCGCTGAGCCGCTGACGTCTTCGCTGCAGCGAAAGCCGTTCGGGTGAGATTGTCCGGCTCGCCGGTCGTGCACAGCACATCGTCCTCGATGCGAATCCCGCCATACGCCTTGAAGTGCTCGACCGCCGTCCAATTGATGTGCTTCCTGTGCGTCGAGCTCAGAGCCCGCTCGAGCAAGGGATCGATGAAATACAGCCCAGGCTCGATCGTAACCACGAAGCCTGGCTCGAGCGTGCGGGTGAGCCGTAAGAAGGGATGTCCGACGGGTGCAGCACGTTCCTGTCCGCCTTCATCCAATGCGCGGCCCGCGACATCGTGGACCTGCAGGCCGAGCAGGTGCCCGACTCCGTGCGGGAAGAAGACGCTTGACAGACCGGACTCGACCGCTTGCTCGGGTGCCATGGAGATGATGCCGGCTTCCTGCAGCAGTGCTGCGATCAGCCGGTGAGCTTCGAGATGGATATCGACGTAGTCGACGCCAGGACGCACTCGTGCGCACAGCTGCTGCTGTAACCTGTCCAGGCGTTCGATCAAGGCGGCGAACTCATCGTGTGCGTGCGAATAGGTGCGTGTGATATCGCACGCGTATCCAGCGAACTGCGCGCCGGCGTCGATCAGGAACGAACGCAACGTGGAAGGCGGTCGACGCTCGAGATGCTGATAGTGCAGCACCGCCGCATTCGCGTTCAGGGCGACGATGCTGGGATACGGAAGCTCCTCGTCCGTGTGCTCGCACGCGCGCAAGTAAGCAAGATGAATCCCGTATTCGGATTCTCCTGCACGGAACGCCGCTTCAGCAGCAAGATGCCCTCGCACGCTGCGTTGTGTCGCACCCCGTAGACATTCGATCTCGTATTCCGTCTTGATGGCGCGCCAATAATGTAGGCGGCTGAGCAACGCAGGCGGATTGTGTCCAGCGAAGCCGATCGCTTCGAAGCGCTGATCCCATTCGCCGATAAACGCGCAGCGACCCGTGATGGACTTTTTCAGGTGCGCCCACGCATCCTGCGGCTCGCGTATCACGACGATCTCGAAATGCGAGGTCCAATGCTCCAGCGGTAAAGTCGGCGGCTTATGCCAGAAGTCGACCGGCTGCAGGAACAAGAGCTCTGGTTTTGTTTCCGGGCGATACAGAAGCCAGCACCCGATGGGTGCAGCAAGCGGCACCCAGAGCTTGAAGTGCGGATTCGGCCTGAAGGGGTAGGGCTGATCGTCCAGGAACTGCATATGCGGCATTCCGGCAAAGATCGCCAGGCAGTCGTAGCCGCATTGCGAGAGCGCCGCATCGGTGCGCTGTCGTTGCGCGCGCAGATGCGCGGCGTAGAGCGATTCGAGCATGGCTCTCTCTCTCTAGGCTGCAGGTGTTCAGGGTTCGATAGTAACGCTGAGCTCGCCCCAATTGGCGAAGCTTGCGACGCAGTGCGCCGCTCTTGCTTTCACCATGTTGCCGAGTGCCCCCGTCAGGAGCACCTGTCCGGGTTCGATCGTCCACCCCATATCGATGATCGTATTAACGAGCCACAACGCCGCCTGCCACTGATCGCCCATCGCATCTCTGCCGCTGCCAACGTTCACTTCCTCTCCATCACACGTGAGTCGCACGGTAACGTCGTTCGGGTCGCGCTCCCTTGGGGAGAGGAACGTGCCGGTGCGAAAGTACGCGGCTGCGACATTCGTAGCGATGATATCGAGTGCGCTCAAGTGCTGCGGGTCTGCGTAATCTAGATTCGGCAGCTCGATGGCGGGTGCGATACCGTCGATGTGTGCAATGAGCGTTGCGGTGCTGGTCAGGCGGCTGTCGATGCGCTTGCCGACACGCATTGCCACTTCGGTCTCGAGATGCAGGCCGCGTAGCGCGCTGAGCTGCAGCACGGGCGGTGTCTGGTGAGCAGCGGTGAGGAGCACTCCGGCAACAGGTTCATCTGCACCGAAGCGACTCTGTGCAGCGCTCGATGTGAACCCCGCCTTGAAGCCGACCGGCGTGCGATCGCCCAGCATACTCTGCACGACCTTCTTTTGAATCGAGTATGCGCGCTCAATTGTCAATGTTTCGTCAATGCGAGTAGCGAGCGGCATTGATTCGCTGCGCTCCCATGCGCGCACGATCGCAGCATCGATCGCGTGCGAGGCGGCACAGCCGGCAAGAGCGAAAACCCCTATTAAACAAGCAGTTTTCGCGAGTTGTGTATATACACGAGCAACATAGGTGCACGTCATCGCGAGCGATCGTATAGGCATCACTAGTTTCAAATGAAACTGAAACCTTCTAGAATTCGGCGCGCTCCTTGGAGGGACTTCGCTCTCTCCATCAGTAGATATATATCCCACCAACTCGCCACGGGGAGTAAGAGGTTTACATGAACACGAAGCTGATTCTTGCTGCATTGATGATGTCGCTTTCTCTGGCCGCCTGCGGGCAGAAGGAGCCTGCAGAAGCGACGACCGAGTCCGTGCCGCCGGCTGACACGGCGCCGGCTGAGGCTGCGCCGGCGGAAAGCGAGGCGCTGGACAGCACGATGCCTGCCGATGAGGCGGATGCTGCGGCCGAAGCCGAAGGCGACGCGGCCGAGCCGGCAGCTGCAGAGTAAGCGGCTATTTCAGGTCGGGCGGGCGCTGGCCCGCCCGACACGCGTACTAGCTGCCGTACCGAGTCGTGCCGCGGCGAGGGCGAACATCGACTCGGTAGAGCTTGCTTCGGGATACGCACTGCCACCTTCCGCCTGATTGACGTGATTGCCGCCGAGAGTGACCATCGCGTCAGGAACGACGAGCGTGAGGAGGCGGCTTTCAGGCCGATCGTGTGGTGCCAGTCCGGATTCGAGATGCCAGCCATTCCCGTCAGGATCGCCTCTGGATACAGCGGCACTATCCCGAGTATCTGAGCGATCTCACCGCCGCGAGTATGAACACGGGGATGTTTCCCGTGTACGAGGAACGCGAGCCTGAGTTGATGGCCCGCTGGTTTGCGGACGACAGCTCACACCCGCTCATCATTCTCAATGACGAGCAGCCTGCCGGCTTTGCGCTCGTCAGCCGTCCGCCGCGCCATCAGCGCCAGGAGTTCGATTTCTGCATGTCCGAATTCTTCATCGTCCCGGCGTCGCGCCGCCGAGGGATCGGACGCAGCGCAGCGCATCTCATCTTCAATCGCTTTTCAGGGACTTGGTTGGTGACCGAGTTCCTGCACAACAAAGCAGCCGTGGCGTTCTGGCGCGCCACGGTCGCCGACTACACCAGCGGTCAATATCGTGAAACGCTCGTGCACGGAGAAGTGCGACAGCTGTTCAGGTCGCGTTCGGTGCAGCGCTGACGGGCGGCGGCGCGAGCGTGGCGATGCAGTAGCGCCTGCCGCCATGCGCCTCAGGTGCGTAATAGGGCGCTTTGCCGACGAGCTCGAATTCGACCGGGTGAGCGAAATTCGGCCCATCGTATACGAATGTATGGAACTCGCCGTTCTCTCCGCACACATCGACGCTTCTCGGCAGGTCTGCGAGGAAGGAGGCGTCGTACTCGCGGCCGCAGAACTCGTCGGGTAGATACTCGGAATCGACGCAGACGACGATGCTGCGAAAGCCGAGCTCGATCGCTTCGCGTGCGAGTGTCGCCCGATTGCGTTGCCACAGAGGTAGCACTGCCCTCAGTCCTGCCGTGCGGCAGACGCGCTCTTCCCAGTCGCGGTGCTCCTGCAGATCGATGTCACCGAATACGATCGCGCCGTAGCCCTGCAGCTCGAGCTCGCGCAACGTCGCAGTGAACACCTGCTCGTAATTGGCCCAGCTTGCATTGCGAGTGAAGAGCTTGAGCCCAAGCGCGCTTGCTTGCCGCTCGATAAGCTGCACGGGCAGCCCGTGAGAGCGACTGCGCACTCCGTCCTCTTCGAGCATCACCAGCAAGGCACGCACGTCCCAGCCGAGCCGCTGCGCGTGCCATAGCGCGAGGCACGAATCCTTGCCGCCACTGAATGCGCAGAGAGCGCGGAGCGACGCGTGCCCTGGGCGCAGCTCGCGGGAAGCTTCAGTGAGCGTCTCGTCGATCATCCTGCGGCGGCTCTTCTCAGGCCCTCTTGCGGTCAGGCCCTTTTGCGGGATTGGTGTTGGCGTTCGAGCACGGGCTTCAGGTAGCGACCGGTATGGGATGCTTCGTTGGCGGCGATTTGCTCTGGGGTGCCTGTCGCAACGACTGTCCCGCCGCCATCTCCTCCTTCGGGACCGAGATCGATGATCCAGTCGGCGGTCTTGATGACATCGAGATTGTGCTCGATGATGACGATCGTGTTGCCTTCGTCGCGCAATCGTTGCAAGACGCCGAGCAATTGCTCGATATCGTAGAAGTGAAGGCCGGTCGTTGGCTCGTCCAGAATGTAAAGGGTGCGCCCGGTAGAGCGCTTGGAGAGCTCCTTCGCGAGCTTCACACGCTGCGCTTCGCCGCCAGATAGCGTCGTTGCGTTCTGTCCCAGGCGGATGTAGGAAAGCCCAACGTCCATCAAAGTCTGCAGCTTCGTCGCGACCGCCGGCACGTTGCGGAAGAAGTCCATCGCATCCTCCACCGTCATCTCGAGCACCTCGTAGATGTTCCGGCCCTTGTAGCGGATCTCGAGCGTCTCGCGGTTGTAGCGACGTCCTTTGCAGACGTCGCATGGAACGTAGACGTCCGGTAGGAAGTGCATCTCGACTTTGATGACACCGTCGCCCTGGCACGCTTCGCAGCGGCCTCCTTTCACGTTGAAGCTGAAACGCCCAGGGTCGTAGCCGCGCGCGCGCGCTTCCGGGACGGCGGCGAAGATCTCACGGATCGGCGTGAAAAGGCCGGTGTACGTTGCGGGATTCGAGCGGGGCGTGCGGCCGATCGGGCTTTGGTCGATGTCGATCACCCGGTCGATGTGCTCCAACCCTTCGATGGCATCGCAAGGAGCAGCGTCGGTGGAGGCATCGTTCAGGATACGCGCCACGTGCTTGTAGAGCGTGTCGTTCACGAGCGTCGACTTACCGGATCCGGAAACGCCGGTAACACACGTCATGAGGCCGAGCGGGATTTCGACCGTCACGCCGCGCAGATTGTTGCCGCGCGCATTGACGATTCGCAGCATGCGATCGCGCTGCATCGGCGTTCGCAGCGCCGGCACCGGAATCTCGCGCGCGCCCGACAGATACTGCCCGGTAAGGGAGTTCGGGTTCTTCATGATCTCGGCGGGCGTGCCTTGCGCAACCACCTGCCCGCCGTGCACACCGGCGCCGGGCCCAAGGTCCACGACATAGTCCGCGTGGCGGATGGCGTCTTCATCGTGTTCGACCACGATCACCGTGTTGCCGAGATCGCGCAGACGCGTCAACGTGCGCAGCAAGCGATCGTTGTCGCGCTGATGCAGACCGATAGAGGGTTCATCGAGGATGTACATGACGCCCACCAGCCCGGAGCCGATCTGGCTTGCCAACCGAATGCGTTGCGCTTCGCCGCCAGAGAGCGTCTCGGCGCTGCGATCCAACGTGAGATAGTCAAGCCCGACGTCGCTCAGGAAACGCAAGCGGTCGGCGATCTCCTTGACGATCTTGGCAGCGATCTCGCCGCGCCATCCCTCGAGCACGAGAGAGCGACTGAAAGCCAGCGCGTCGGCAACCGACAGCCGCGCGATGTCGGGCAACGTGCGCCCGGCGACGAACACGTGTCGAGCGGCACGATTGAGCCGCGTGCCGTTGCACTCAGGGCAGGGGCGAGTGCTCAGGTACTTGGCGAGCTCTTCACGGACGGCGACCGATTCGGTTTCGCGGTAGCGCCGCTCGAGATTCGGAATGACACCTTCCCATCTATGGGAGCGACGAACCGTGCCACCTCTGGCGTCGACGTAGCGGAAATCGATCTTCTCATCGCCGCTCCCGTACAGCACAACCTGGCGATGCTGCTCTTCCAGCTCCTGCCACGGCGTCTCGATGTCGAACTTGTAATGCCTGGCGAGCGATTGCATCAAAGAAAAGTAGTAAGTCGTGCGCCGATCCCAGCCGCGGATAGCGCCGCCCGCGATGGAAAGCTGCGGATGATGAACGACACGGGCCGGGTCGAAGAACTGCTGTACGCCCAAGCCGGAGCAGGCGGGACATGCACCCGCGGGATTGTTGAACGAGAACAGGCGCGGCTCGAGCTCCGGCAAGCTGTAGCCGCAGATCGTGCAGGCGAACTTATTCGAGAAGACGAGCTCCTCGCGCTGAGGGTCGTCGAGAAATGCGACTCGCACGATGCCTTCGGACAGCTGTAGGGCGGTCTCCAGTGACTCGGCGATGCGTTGTGCCGCGTCGGCGCGCACCTTGAAACGATCGACTACCGCTTCGATCGTGTGCTTCTTCTTGGGATCGAGCTTTGGTGCTTGATCCAGCTCGACGAGCACTCCGTCGATGCGGGCGCGCACGAACCCTTGGCCGCGCAGTTGCTCCAGCACCTGTGCGTGCTCGCCCTTGCGTGCGTCGATGATGGGCGCCATCAGCGCCACAGCTGTTCCTTCCGGGAGCGCGAGCACTTGATCAACCATCTGACTGATCGTCTGTGCCGCCAGCTCAACGTCGTGATCCGGGCAGCGCGGCATGCCGACCCGCGCAAATAGGAGCCGGAGGTAGTCGTAGATCTCCGTGACTGTGCCGACAGTCGAGCGAGGGTTGTGGGAGGTCGACTTCTGCTCGATGGCGATCGCCGGGGAAAGCCCTTCGATGGAGTCGACGTCCGGCTTTTCCATCACCGACAGGAATTGGCGGGCATATGCGGAGAGCGACTCGACATAACGACGCTGGCCCTCGGCGTAGATGGTGTCGAAGGCGAGCGAGGACTTCCCGGAGCCCGACAAGCCCGTGAAAACGATCAACCGGTCGCGCGGCAGCTCGAGGTCGATGTTCTTCAGGTTGTGCGTGCGCGCACGACGTATGACGATCGAGGAGGACATGGGCCGACAGTCGTTCAGGTGGCGTGGAACCCTCGGGCTCGACGGGACCGAACACTATAAAGTGGGCTGCCGGTGGGAGCAAAAACGAGGCACGCGAGCGCTCGCTGGAGCCTTCGGACCGGCCTTGGTCGAGAAAGTCGGCAGATCAGGTGCATATGGACCTGCTCTGCGGGGGAGTCCGGGTTACAATCGGGTCCTTTCGAGGAAGGGGTCTTTTCATGGCGCGCGGCGTTAACAAGGTCATTCTGATCGGCAACCTAGGGGCGGACCCAGAAACGCGCTACATGCCAAGCGGCAAGGCCGTGACGAACATCAGGGTGGCGACCAGCGAGGTCTGGAAGGATCGCCAAACGGGCGATCAGCAGGAGCGTACTGAGTGGCACACTGTCGTTCTGTTCGACAAGCTGGGCGAAATCGCCGCCGAATATCTGCGCAAGGGCTCGCAGGTTTATATTGAGGGGAGTTTGCGCACTCGCAAGTGGCAGGACAGGGACGGTAAAGATCGGTATACCACGGAGATCATCGCCCGGGAGATGCAGATGCTCGGCAGTCGCGGCAGCGGCGGCGAGCCGCGCGCACAGCGCGCTGCTCCGGTCGAGGAGCCCGCGCCAGCCCCGGATATCGAATTCGACGATGACATTCCGTTCTGACGCGTCACCCGCCGTGGGACAAGCCTGCTCGAGGCGGGGCTAGCGCCTCTTGCCATCCCCGTGCTCTTACCCCATTTTAGGCACCTACGATCATGCCTCGCGTCTACATACGAACGTTCGGCTGTCAGATGAACGAGTACGATTCCGCCAAGATGGTGGACGTGCTGCGTGAGACGGCCGGCTACGAGCTCACGAACGATCCGGCCGAAGCCGACCTCCTGCTGCTCAACACGTGCTCTGTGCGCGAGAAGGCACAGGAGAAGGTCTTCTCGCAACTCGGCGGCTGGAAGCAGCTCAAGAAGACCAAGCCACACGTGCTGATCGGCGTAGGCGGGTGTGTGGCGAGCCAGGAAGGCGAGGGCATCACGCAGCGGGCGCCGTACGTCGACCTGGTGTTCGGGCCGCAGACTCTGCATCGACTCCCGGAGATGATCGAGGAGGTCAAGCGCAAGGGTCGAGCGGTCATCGACGTCAGCTTTCCAGAGATCGAGAAGTTCGATTCCCTGCCGGCGCCGCGCGCCGAAGGAGCCACGGCGTTCGTGTCGATCATGGAGGGGTGCAGCAAGTACTGCACGTTCTGCGTCGTTCCGTACACGCGCGGCGATGAGATCAGCCGCCCGTTCGAGGACGTCATGAGCGAGATTCGTGCGCTCGCCGCACAAGGCGTGCGTGAAGTGAATCTGCTCGGCCAGAACGTCAATGCTTACCGCGGGCCCATGGACGATGGCACGCTGTGCGATCTTGCGACACTGATCTACTACGTGGCCGAAGTCGATGGCATCGAGCGTATCCGTTTCACGACCTCACATCCGGTGGAGTTCAACGACGCTCTGATCGAGGCTTATCGCGACGTCCCGAAGCTCGCGAACTATCTGCATCTGCCGGTGCAGTCCGGCTCGGACAGGATTCTCGCTGCGATGAAGCGTGGCTACACTGTGCTTGAATACAAGCAAAAGATCCGCAAGCTCAGAGCGGTGCGGCCGGATATCAGCATCTCGTCGGACTTCATCGTCGGCTTTCCGGGGGAGACCGCACACGACTTCGAGCAGACGATGAACTTGATCGCTGAAGTCGGTTTCGATCAGTCCTTCAGCTTCATCTATAGCCGTCGTCCGGGAACCCCTGCTGCATCGCTGCCGGACGATGTCCCGTACGAAGAGAAGCAACGGCGGCTCGCGCTCTTGCAGGCACGCATCAATCAACAAGCGATGGCCATCAGCGAAAGGATGGTGGGCACGGTGCAGCGTGTGCTGGTTGAACGTCCTTCGAAGAAGAATCCGCGCCAGTTGGCGGGCCGCACCGAGAACATGCGGTGGGTGAACTTTGACGGGCCGGAGACGTTGCTCAACCAATTTGTCGATGTGCTGATCACCGAGGCGCTGCCCAACTCGTTGCGCGGCAGGTTGTTGGAGAACGGTGCTCGCCGACAGGAGCTGGAAGGGTCTCCAATCACGGCGAGCGTAGGTTGAACGTTGTGCGAACTCGGCGCTTGATATCACCCATCCCCACGTCCATATCGCCTTGCGTGTTTTTCCAAGGTTTGCGGTGCGCTCCAAGAGAAGGAGGGCAGGCTATTTTGTCTCTTGTTGATTTGCAGCTCCCATCCCACGGTCACTCATGAGCGTTCCTCTCGCGACTCGCGATCTCGCATTCGAGCCAGTGGACAATGCACGGCTGGCCAACTTCGTCGGGCCGATGGATGAAAACCTGCGACACGTGGAGAGGCGCCTGAACGTTCAGGTGCGCCGCCGCGGTGCATGGATGGAAGTCTCCGGATCGCCGGAAGCGACCATCGCAGCAGAGCAGGTGCTCCGGCGTTTGTTCGAGCTGTCGGGTAGCGAACCGTTGACGCCGGATCGTGTGCACCTTGCGGTGCAGGAGGCAGGTATGACGGCAGCCGCGATGGTGACGCGCGCACCGGAGGAGGTGCTCATCCACACACACCGCGGCGCCATCCGTGGCCGGGGACCGAATCAGAAGCAGTACCTGCACAACATTCGTACGCACGATCTCACCTTCGGCATCGGCCCGGCGGGGACGGGCAAGACCTATCTGGCAGTCGCTTGTGCCGTCGAGGCCC
The DNA here is from genome assembly GCA_017577615.1 of Gammaproteobacteria bacterium. Taxonomy (GTDB): domain Bacteria; phylum Pseudomonadota; class Gammaproteobacteria; order Steroidobacterales; family Steroidobacteraceae; genus Steroidobacter. The sequence continues at coordinate 31,402 of PKRE01000004.1, forward strand.
TGCAGACCGACCGAGTGCGGCGCATCGTGCTCGTGCGCCCAGCCGTGGAGGCGGGCGAGCGACTTGGGTTTCTGCCCGGAGACATCGGACAGAAGGTCGATCCGTATCTGCGGCCGATGTACGACGCCCTCTACGACATGATGGGTTTCGATCGCGTTGCGCGTGCCATCGAGCGACAGGTGATCGAGATCGCACCGCTCGCGTTCATGCGCGGCCGCTCTTTGAACGACGCTTTCATCATCCTGGACGAGGGGCAGAACACGTCGGTCGAGCAGATGAAGATGTTCTTGACCCGCATCGGCTTCGGCTCGAAGGCCGTTGTCACGGGAGACGTGACGCAGACCGACCTGCCGAAGAATCAGATGTCCGGGCTCAAGCATGTGATCAAGATTCTCCAAGGCGTGGAGAACGTGGCATTCACTTTCTTCACGTCGAAGGACGTCGTGCGCCATCCGCTCGTGCAGCGCATCGTCGAAGCCTACGAGCGTCATCAAGCGCCTGCGCGCAGGAAGGACGCGACGGCTCGCGAGAGCGAGTCTCACGAGGGCGAGTGAGCTTTGGCGAAGCGAGCGCGGACGAAGCGCGCGGGGACAGCAACGGCGCGGACAACCACGGTGGACCGCAGCAATGGTCGCAGACCGCTCGTCGTGACGGTGCAGATTGCAACCAGTCGGCGTGGAGTTCCTCATGCGCGTCGGCTCGCAGCGTGGGCAGAAGCCGCGTTTGCGGCGGCGCAAAGCGGTTTGAGCGTCGTGCGGCACCCGCTCTCTTTGACGATCCGTATTGTCGGCAGCGCCGAAAGCCGGAAACTGAATCGAATATGGCGCGGCAAGGACAAGCCGACGAACGTCCTATCGTTTCCCGCTCTAGATGCGGCGTGCGACGACGGCGCTTTCCCTGCGCCTGTGCCGCGCCGAGGCTCATCGCTCGTCGAAGTGCCGCTTGGCGACTTGGCGATCTGTGCGCCTGTAGTCAATCGCGAGGCACGGCTGCAGCGCAAAGAGCCGAGCGCTCACTGGGCGCACATGGTCGTGCATGGTGTGCTGCACCTTTTGGGGTACGATCACGAAAGCGATGAGGATGCCGAGCAAATGGAAGCGCTCGAGATCCGCATTCTGGCTCGCATGGGCATCGGCAATCCATATGTCGAGACATTGGCCGCATGAGGCGAGCCGCCCTGCACTTGCATTGATTGATCTTGGTTATGCCTGAGGACAACGGTTCTTCTGGAAGGTGGTTCAAACGTCTTACCGAGACCTTCAGCGGCGAGCCGAAGGACTTGGAAGATCTCTCCGAAATCATCGTTCACGCTCGGGAACGAGGCATCATCAACGAAGATACGTCGGAGATGCTGGAAGGCGTGCTGCGCATTGCCGAGCTGCAGGTACGCGACATCATGGTTCCGCGCTCCCAGATGGTGGTCGTGGAACGCGACGATGCGCCGGAGGACATTTTGCCGCTGGTCATCGAGTCGGGTCATTCGCGTTTTCCAGTGATCGGGGATGATCGCGATGAGGTCGTGGGCATCTTGCTAGCGAAGGACTTGCTGAGGTATTTCGCCGAGGGCAGCAAGGGAAGCTTCGACATCAAGGAGTGTCTACGCCCTGCAGCCTTCATCCCCGAGAGCAAGCGTTTGAACGTGCTGCTGAAGGAGTTTCGCGTGAGCCATCAGCACATGGCGATCGTGGTGGACGAGTATGGCGGTGTCTCGGGTCTCGTGACGATCGAAGACGTGCTCGAGGAGATCGTCGGTGACATCGGTGATGAATACGACATCGATGAAGATCTCGACATCCGCCGCGAGGGCGAGCGTCAGTTCACGGTCAGAGGCCAGACGCGCATCTCCGAGTTCAACGAGTATTTCGGCACCGACTTCAGCGACGAGGAGTTCGACACGATCGGCGGTCTCGCAACACACTTTCTGGGTCGGCTGCCTCGGCGCGGTGAGACGTTCGTCATGGACGGCCTCGAGTTTCGGGTGCTCCGAGCCGATCGCAGGCGCCTCGATACGCTGCGCGTGATCACCCCACACGACATCGTGCGGGAAGAGCACTGAAGTCAGGCGGCGTGCTGATGTAATCGAGCGACGGATTCCGATGCATCGTCTGCCGCCGTTCGGTTCCTTGCTGCCTCACGTGCGTCCTTTCTTCGTCTCGCGGACGGCAATATGGCTTGCGGCTCCCGTGGGTGCGTCGCTGTCGCTTGCATTTGCACCCTTCGACGCGTGGCCGATTGCGATCGCGGCGATGGCCTGGCTATTCCTTGGCTGGCATTTCTCCGTTCCTCGGCGCGCGGCCAAGATCGGTTTCCTGTTCACATCGGGCACGTACGTCGCGGGCACGTACTGGCTCTACCACAGCATTTACGAGATCGGCAAAGCGCCGCTGCCTTTGACGTTGTTCGTCATGGCAGCGCTGGTGGCCATCATGGCCGGTTACACTGCCGCGGTCGGCTACGGCATCGCGCGTTGGTGCACGACAGCGAGCTCTAGCGATACGCGCGCTGCGCGAGCGGAAGCTCGCGATTGGCCGACAGCATTGCAGCTGCTGCTCGTCATGCCTGCCGCATGGGTGCTGCTGGAGTGGTTTCGCGGCTGGTTCCTCAGCGGCTTTCCTTGGCTCGCGCTCGGCTATACGCATCTGGACACCCCGCTGTCGGGATGGGCGCCGGTGGGCGGCGTCTACACGGTGAGCTTTGCCGTTGCAATGTGTGCCGGTGCGCTGGCGGCGCTCGTGCGGTGTGCGGGAAGGATTCGTCTCGTTGCAGTGGCTGCGGTGGCCGCGGTTTGGGCCGTTGCATTCGCGCTTTCGCAGCGGGCGTGGACTGAGCCGACGGGTCGCAGCGTCTCGGTGGCGGTCGTGCAAGGTGCCGTGCGCCAAGAGATGAAATGGAGCCCGGAGCAGCGACAGAGAACGATCGACTTATACAGGAATCTGACCGAGCCGCATTTTGGCGTCGACCTGATCGTGTGGCCCGAAGCGGCGTTACCGGCCCTTGCCCACGAGGTCATGCACGTGCTGCAGGAGCAATGGGCGAAGGCGCGGGCACGCGGCTCGGATCTGGTGATCGGACAGATTCGCTACGACTTCGAATCCGATGTCTATCACAACGCGGTGCTTGCGTTGAGCGACGAAGCGCAATGGTATTCGAAGCGAAGGCTCGTGCCGTTCAGTGAGTTTTTCCCAGTACCCGATTGGGTCAAGGAATGGCTTCGCGGGATGGAGCTGCCCTATAGCGGCTTCGAGGCAGGCGCACAGGATCAACCAGCGCTCGTTGCCGCGGGCGAGAAGCTCGGTATCACAATCTGCTACGAGGATGCCTATGCATCCGACCAGCTGGCCGTGCTGCGCGAGGCAACGATGCTGGTGAATGTCACAAACGATGCTTGGTTCGGCGATTCGACTGCCGCCCACCAACATCTTCAGATCAGCCGTATGCGCGCGTTGGAGGCAGGGCGCCCGCTGGTACGGGCTGCCAACGACGGGATTTCCGCCATCATCAGCGCCGACGCGAAGATCCAGAATGCACTCCCTCGCTTCGAGCCAGGTGTGCTGGTCGCTAGGATCGAGCCACGTCAGGGCCTTACGCCGTATGCACGCGTCGGCAACACGCCGCTCATCCTCCTCTGCACCATCATCGTTGGCGCAGCCAGCGCACATCGGGCCATAGCCAGCCGTCGGCGTCGAGCGACGATGAAAGCGCGCGCCGCTCAACACGTCTGAGGCAGCGAGCGCACGTGTCGTGGCGCGCGGCTATCGGCGCAGCGCAGCTTTCTTTATCATGCCGGCCTGAGCCCGGCCCGAACACAACAAAAATGTGCTTCTCCGGCCCGTATACCGCTTTTGGTCTGCCCGTCGCACGTGCGCAATGGAAAATCTGCTGCAAGTCGTTCTGCTCGGCATCATCGAAGGGATCACGGAGTTCCTGCCTATCTCGAGCACGGGGCACCTTCTCATCGCACAGCACTGGCTGGGGCGCCGTTCCGACTTGTTCACCGTTGCGATTCAGGCCGGTGCGATCTTGGCGGTGGTCATCATCTACTGGCGACGGCTGTGGGGGATGACGATTCACTTCGCACAAGCGGAGAATCGCGACTACCTATACAAGCTGACGGCGGCGTTCGTGATCACGGTCATCGGCGGGTTCGTCGCCAAGCAGCTCGGCCTTGAGCTTCCAGAAACCGTGGCGCCTGTGGCGTGGGCGCTCATCATCGGTGGGTTGATCATCTTTGCCGTGGAAGCCTACGCCTCGCGTCAGCCGGAGCGCGTCACGCTGACGTGGAAAGTGGCGTTCTGGGTAGGCATCGGTCAGATCGTCGCTGCCGTGTTCCCGGGCACGTCTCGCTCGGCTGCGACGATCTTTGCGGCCATGCTGGCGGGAATGACCTCGCGTCCCGCCGCCGCCGAGTTCGCGTTCATCGTCGGGATCCCGACGATGTTCGCGGCGACCGCCTACGAAGTGCTGGATCTCTACGCTGACGGCAGGATCGGCGAGGAGAATTGGACCGAGCTCGGAATCGGATTCGTCGTCTCAGCCATTGTTGCATTCATAGCCGTCAAGTGGCTGTTGCGATACATCCAGACGCATCGTTTCACGCCTTTCGCTTGGTACCGACTGGCATTGGGTGCCGCGTTGCTCGCACTGCTGTGAGGGTTTGCGCGCGATGAGCCAAATCGACTCGCGCCTCGCGAATCGGATATTGATCGGCCTGGGCGTCGGGGCGCTCGCAGGCTCACTCGTGTTGCTCATGGGCGCATTCGCACCGGGCCTCGTGAAGCTCGCGCGTGAGCTTTCGACCGCCGTGCTCGATCCGTTCGGGCAGATTTTCCTGCGAATGCTCTTCTTCGTCGTGATCCCGTTGATCTTTGCGTCTTTGGTCATCGGGGTCGTGCAGCTCGGCCGGTTGTCCGATCTCGGACCCCTTGCTGGGAAGACCTTTTCCTTGTTTGCGCTGAATATGATCATCGGCGTCGCGCTCGGGCTGCTGATGATGAACATCTTGGAGCCGGGCGCGCAGCTCGATGCGCAGACACAGGCGAGGCTCACCGCAGAGTACGGAAGCGCGGCCGAGAGCTACGTGCAAAGGCGCGGCGAGCAGCCGGCGATGAGCTTCGCGCTGCTCGTGGACATGCTCATGCCGCGAAACTTGCTGGGTGCGTTCGTGGGGAACGATCGCAACATCCTCGGCGAGGTGCTGCCGCTGATCCTGTTTGCCCTGCTGGTCGGCGCTGCGGGGACACAGCTCGCGCCAGAGCGCCGCGAGAGCCTGCAACGCGCGATGGAGACCGTCGCGGAGCTCATGACCCGCATCGTGCACTTCGCGTTGCGCCTGGCGCCTTACGCAGTGCCGGCATTGATATTCAGCGTCATCGTCAAGGCGGGATTCGAGATTTTGATCGCGCTGGGTCTGTTCGTGCTCGGCTGTCTCGCCGTGATGGCGTTGCATTTGTTCGGAACGTTCTCGGCGTGGCTCAAGCTCGGGACGCGGCGCAAGCCCCGTGACTTCTTCAAGGCCGTCGCACCTGTGCTGGTCACCGCCTTCTCGACGAGCTCAAGTAGCGCAACGCTGCCCGCCTCGATTGCGACTGCGCGCGAATCGCTCGGAGTGCGTTCGAGCGTCGCCGGCTTCGTTCTGCCGCTCGGCGCGACGATGAACATGAGCGGCACAGCGCTCTACGAAGGCTGCGTGGTGCTGTTCGTTGCGCAGGTGTTCGGCGTGGACCTGAGCCTCACGCAACAACTGACCCTGCTGACGCTCTCGGTCCTGAGCGCAGTGGCAGTTGCAGGCATTCCGGGCGGGTCGTTACCGCTCATAGCGGGGTTGTTGATGACGTTCGGCATCCCGCCCGAGGGCATCGGCATCGTCCTGGGCGCCGACCGCATACTCGACATGGCTCGCACGGTCGTGAACGTAGGCGCCGACCTCGTGACCGCGGTCGTCATCGAAGATCGTACGCGCACCTAGCTGGTAGGCTGGAGCACGCGGGCGTTGCGCGCTCCGTCGCCTGGAGCCCGGTCGCTGTGAGCGGCGGCAGCGCGCGAGTGACCCTTTCCCTACAGCGTGAGCCTACGGACCCAGGCCTCACTTCTTTTTGTTGGCGCCGGCCGCATCGTCCTGCTCGATCGCTTCGAGCAGCTTCTCGTCGAGCGTCGGCACGCTCGGCACATCTTTGGCGTCCTTCGCAGTCGCGGCCAGCTCGTGCAGCTTTTCCGTGGTCGCGTGCAGCTCGCGGTACAGCTTCGCGAGCGAGGTGGCGTTCTTCTTCAGATCGTTGAGCTGCTGCTCGAGCTTGCGCTTGTCGGCGCGCAGGGCGTTTGCGGTGGCTTCCTCCTTCTTGCGAAGCTCCGCCTCGGCACGCTTTTCCTTCCTCAGCGCAGCCATCTTCTTGAGCACGTTCTCTGGCGTGTCCGACAGCGCCGTGTTGATCGCCTTGATCTCTTTTTCTTTGTCGGCGATGGCGGCCTTTAGCTTCTTGATCTCGTTTGCGGTCGACTGACGCTCGACGGCCATCGCCTGCGTCATGTTCTCGAGGTTCTTCTGCAGCTCCGCGGCACGATTCTCGGCAGCCATCTGCGCCTTCGCTGCGGCCGCAAGTTGCTTCTCGAGCTCCGCAACCTGTTGCTTGGCTTGCGCACGGACCTCGGCCACCGTCGCTTCGGCCGCCTCGGCCTTCTTCAGCACACCTTCGAGCGCTTGTTTCAGCTCGTCATGAGAGCAGTTGGGATCCAGCTTCAGTGCTTCGGCAGCACCGCGTATCAACACTTGCTTGCTGATCGCAAGCTCTTTCCAGACTTTTAACTGCAGCTCTAGTTGTGCTTGATCCACATCGGTTACCTTCGAGTTAGGGACAAAAGGGGCGCGGATTATAGTCCAGAACGGCTGGTATCGGGCGGATCGCCGCCTTCGCGATATGGGCCGAATATGCCGAAAAACAAGGTCCAGGCGGCGCGCGACCGTCCAGGATCGGCGCCAATCGGCAGAGCGAAACGAGCGCGTCCGCGCCCGTCGTACAAAGTCGCGCCTCCCGAGAGACAACGCCGGACGCGATTCGTTCGCGGGCGTGCGCCGGTCATCGGCGACGGGTTCCTCGCCAGGCGTGGACGGCAGCGGCCCCCTGTGTGCGGGATTTCCGCTGCACGGTCACACGCCAGATTCTGTTCAATATTCCACGATAGCGAGACGTGGGTCACATCTGACAGCCGCCTACCTTCGTAGATTCGTGCGCTTGGGTCAGCAGCAGTGATGCCGCCAACCCTCTCTGCGCTCTCAGGTTTCGTCTGAGGCCCAATTGCGAGAGCGGTACGCGCGAAACACGGAATACTTTCGGGACGGCAGACTGATCAGGGCGGTGCCACGGTGGCATGTGGCGGGCCGACCAAGGAGTGCATTCGTGGAGTGTTGAGGTCGTGACCGTCACGGCGCACAGAACCTCTGAAGATCGCTATAGGCGAGAGCGTGAAGCGTGCAGCGCGGAGCTCGCGATTGAGCTTGCGCACCTCACACGGCATATCGACGACCCGATCGTCAAGCTCAAGTATCTTCGCAGCGCCATCGATGGCGGCTGCGAGGGACCGGTCGATCTGGTGCCGTGCGCGCCGATACGCAGGGCCTGGTATCGCTTACGTGGGCTCGAGATGCTGTATCGGTTGCTCGGCAGCGATAGCGGCGCGGATACCGACGTGCTCGAGCGTGTACGCGCCGCAAGGCGCGCGGCGCGACGTGCAATCGGGACTGCGATCGCGGCGGCTCTTTTCTTGCTTCCTGCCTTGCTCGCCGGCTTGGTCATCAACGTGAGCGGCGATGAGGCTTCCGTGCAAATCGCGGCAACGAGGAGTGCGGCGGCAGCCGTGGCGGCCGTTGCAGAACCGCCTCGAGTCGAGGCGCTCGATGGCCGTAGGCGACTTGAGCCGCTTGCGGAGTCGTTGCCGGCAGAAGAGGCGGGCACCGCTCCGGCGACCATCTGGCTGGCCGACAGGGGCGCGGACTGGGAACTCTATAGCAACGGCCTGCGCATCGAGACGGCCTATGCGATTGCCGGTAAGCCACGCAGCTACATTGTTCATCATCGTGAGCTCGGCCCTCAGCCCGGCATACACAGCAAGCCGGTTGGAATCGTCTTTCATACCTCCGAAAGCGATCTGTGGCCGCTCGAGGAAGCCTTTGCGGGCGAGCTGCGACGCAGCTCGGCGAATCTCATCCGCTATGTCCAGCGGCAGCAGGCATACAACTACTTGATCGATCGCTTCGGCCGCGTCTACCGCATCGTCGAGGATGAGACGCGCGCGAACCACGCTGGTCGCGGCATCTGGGCGCGCAACGACGATGTGTACCTCGACTTGAACGATGCGTTTCTCGGCGTGGCGTTCGAGACGCGCTGGGAGGGCGGACGATCGTTGCCGATCACTCGCGCACAGCTGATCGCGGGACGCAATCTCACGCATTACCTGAGGCAGCGCTTTGCCATTGCGCCGGAGATGTGCGTGACGCACGGCCTGACGAGCGTGAACCCGAAACGTTACCTCATCGGCTATCACCTCGATTGGGCGAGCGGCTTTCCGTTCGAGGCGTTCGGCTTGCCCGACCTGTACGAGCTTCCGACGCCGAGCGTTTCCCTGTTCGGCTTCGACTACGACGACGATTTCCTCAATACGCTCGGGGAGCCGTGGCCGGGGCTGCTTGCCGCAGAGCGGTTACTGAAGGAGGAGGCACAGCAGCGGGCGCTGACGGTTGATGAGCTGCGCCGCGAACGACAGAGGCGCTACGCGGAGTGGTCCGCGTACGCGCCTGCGAATGCGAGCGTCACGAACGAATCTTCAAGCTCTCAGACTCCAGACAAGCGAGGATAGATTGATGGAAGACAGAAGCGATCTGCATGCCGAGTCCGGCAACACGGGCACCGGCAGCGTACAGTCAGGCGTTGATACACGTACACGCATCGGCCTCGATGTCGGCACGAGCAAGGTCGTGATCGCCCAGGGCGACTCGACGAACTGCGTCGACGTCGCACAGCTCAATGCGTTCTTCGCGCTACCCTATAGCTCCTTGCACGAAACGTCACTTCGGCAAAGCAAGATCGCTTTCTACCGCGCCGGCGACGAGCTTGTCGTCTACGGCTCGGACGCTGAGAAGTTCGCGCACATGTTCAACGCAGAAGTGCGGCGCCCGATGGCGAAGGGTATCTTGAATCCGGCAGAGCCTTCCGCCACCCATGTCCTTGAAACCATTCTCGGGTCACTGGTGCCGCCTGCACAGACTCCCGGGGAGACGATTGCCTTCTCGGTGCCTGCAGCGGCACGCGAGATGGAGGCCGAGCTCACCTATCACGAAGAGACGATCAAACGTTACCTGCGTGATCGTGGCTACACACCGCTCGCAGTCAACGAAGGATTGGCAGTCGTGCTCGCGGAGCTGGCGCAGGAGAACTTCACGGGAATCGGCATTTCCTGCGGCGGCGGCATGTGCAATGTCGCTTTCTCGTTCCTGTCGATTCCATCACTCACGTTCAGCATCCCGTACGGCGGCGACTACATCGACAGCTCGGTCGGAGCGGTCGTGCACGAGCCGGCGACTCGTGTGAAAGCGATAAAGGAAGAGACGCTCGACCTCGAGCGTCCAACACAGGACAAGATCGATAAGGCACTTCACATCTATTACGACAAGCTCATCGAGATGCTCGTCGATGCGCTCGTGCGTGCCACTGCGCAGTCGCAGCGTCTGCCGCGCACCGACCAGGCGTTGCCGATCGTTCTCGCAGGTGGCACTGCGAAGCCGAACGGCTTTCGCAACCGCTTCGAGAGCGCGTTGCGTCGCCGTTCACTTTCATTCCAAGTATCCGAGGTCCGTATGGCGAGCGATCCGCTCACGGCGACCGCGCGTGGAGCGCTGGTGGCGGCGCTCGCGGAACGATGAGGCTGTAGTCTGCAGGCGAGGGGCCAGCGAGAGCGCGCGACACACACCGTCGCGCGCTCTGGTAGGCTGGCCGCAGCCCACAGCCTGCAGCCCGAGCCTACCCCAGAGCGAGGAACCGCTCCGCCTACTCGAGAGTTTCGGCGCACGAAACGCGCGAGCAGAGCCTACGCGTTTCTCCATGCAAGCCTGGGGAAGCTCATTTGATCCAGAAGCTGAGCGCCTTTCTGCGTTCGCCTGCATTGCGGGCTGCAGCCATGCTCATGGCAGGCGGCTTCGGCTTCGCAATCGCGAACGTACTGCTTGCGCGTGTGCTCCTCTCGAGCGAGTTCGGCACGTTATCGTTGTTTCTCGCGCTCATCCAATTGGGGCTGACGCTTGGGCCCTTGGGGCTTGACTTGGCCATCATTCGCCACCGCCTCGACGCCACCGCCGAGCTCAAGCGTTGGGCATTGTCGACGAGCTTCGCGACCGGCTTGCTCGTTACCATTGCAGCGTGGCTGCTCTATGGCATCGCGGCAGCGATGCTCGCGTGCATTCTCGTCGCTGCAGTGGCTTCGAGCTTCAATCGATTCGGTATCTCCGTCCTGCAAGTGCAACAGCGCTTCGGGCTATCGCTGCTGTTGGGACAGGTGCACAACTATGTGTTGCTGCTTGGCGTGCCGCTCCTGTGGTTGATCGACCGCGCTGATGCGCTGCCGGTCATGATCATGATCGGCGTGTCCTATGTCACGACGTGTGTCATCGGTTGGCGTCTTGCCGCCGCGACACCGCTCGGTAGCGGACAAGCGCCGCTCCGTAGTCTCGTCCGTGAATCCGTCGCTGGCTTCGGCATCGCGGTTGCTACACAAGCCCTATGGCAGCTCGAGCGGCTAGTCATTCCGCGAACATTGTCGCTCGAGGATCTCGCGACGTTTGCCGTCGTCGCGGCGCTTGCCGGCAGCCCCTTTCGTATGCTGCAGATCGGTATCGGGCACACGCTGCTGCCTGGCTTGCGTGCCTGCCGTTGCCGTGAGGACGTGACGCGCCTGATCCGGCGCGAGGGTGGGATCGTATGCGCAGCGTCTGCGGCAGCAGTCGTCGTCGTGCTCGCGTTGACACCATGGATCGTGCAAGAGTTCTTGATGGGACGCTACGACATATCTTTGGCGCTCTTATTAGCAGTGATCCTCACCGGCCTGGTGAAGGTGTGTAACGGTTTGGTGAGCGCCATCGTGCAGGCGTTCGGCTCGACGGCGGCGCTCGCCGTATTCAACCTCATGAGTTTTCTCGGTCTTGTCGTCGGCGTCGCCTGCGCTGCTTATGCAGCTCGTTTCGGTGTCGTGGGCGTCGTCTATGGCGTGGGCGTAGCATGGCTCGCCATGACACTTGCCGCAGCCTTGCTCGCCGTGCTTGCGTTGCGCACGTGGTCTCCAACACCAGAGGAGGCTCCCGTGGCCTCGACGGCGTGAACGCTCAGAACAACTGCAACGATCCTGGCGGCGAGATTGGCTTGCCGCCACGGAGGACGACTGCGGCCGCTTCGATGCTAGCGGAGATGTCGGCGGGATCGAACGGCAGCGTGATCGCGCCCAGCGCCCCGATCACGTGTGTGTATGCGGCAGCTGGGTCGCGCGTCAGCAGGAGCGTCGGTATATCGCATTCCGCGTGCAGCATTGTGGCCAGCTCCGAGCCGCTCAGGGGTGCATGTAGCGCAGCATCGATCAGCGCAAGATCCACGTGTCGACCGTCGAGCGAGCGCAAAGCTTCATCGGCGCTGGCGCACGGACCGAGCACTTGGTGTCCTGCGAGCTCGAGCTCTGCAGCCAGGCTCATTGCAATCAGCAGCTCCTCCGCGACGATGAGCACTTTCATTACTGAGCCCGAATACCTCCTCTTGTATCGAACGGCTCGCGCGGCAACAGGTTCCGGGAAGGCTACGGTATCGGTTCAAAGGACGGATCCTTCCTGGCTGTGCTCACCGTCAGAGCTCGCGGATCTTGATATTCCTGAACCACACGCGATTGCCGTGATCCTGGATCGCGATACGTCCCGAGCGCGCGCGTCCATAATGAGGGAACTCAGCGAACTTGCTGTCTTTCACTGCTGTTTCCCACTCCTGACTCCAGAGCTCGTACTCGAGTAGCTTGCGGCCGTTCAGCCAGTGTTGGACGTGACCGTTGTTCACCACGATCCGTGCGATGTTGTATTCCCCAACGGGCTTGGTCACGCTGTACCTCGGCGCGTGCAAATCATAGTTCGCACCTGCGCGACGGTTTGGGACGCGCCCGTCGGGATGGCCGTCGTCGTCGAGAATCTGCATCTCGGGTGCGACGTGCCATATTGCCTCGTAGTCTCCTTCGGGCACGTTGTAGAACACGCCGCTGTTGCCGTTGGGTGAGATCTTCCACTCGAATTGCAGCTCGAAGTTCTCGAAGGTGTCCTCCGTGACGATGTCGCCGCCTCCAGGAGCGAGGAGTGTCAGCTCACCGTCCAGCGCTCGCCAGCGCGGATCGAGCGTGCGCGCTTGGGTGTTGCGCCAGCCTCGAGTGCTCGTACCGTCGAACAGCAACCGCCATCCTGCTGCACGCTCCTCTGGAGTGAGGGTGTTCGGTTGAGGACTCGTGCCGGGTGTGCCGCGTTCCTCAGGCAGCACATTCACGGTGCACCAACTTTCCGTTGTCCACATTTCCTCGTCGTCCGGACTGATGAAGGGATTGGCGATGCGCACGTACACGACGCGCTCAGCTTGCAAGCCCTCGATCTCGAGGAATACGCGGCGGCGGTCAGGTGACACATTGACAGAGCGTATTTCGAGCACCTGCTCATCGACCTTGCTGCCGCCGTACTCGGGTGTTGGCACGAAGCGCCACTGCCGCACGTGATAGTCCTCCGGGCGTCGTCCATCGCCGGGGCGTAGCGGCTTGGTGAACTCGATCTCCACGCCATTCGCCTTGATGCGCACTGCGAGCATTTCGAATGCGACTGCGCCTGTCGGCACGAGCTTCTGAAAGCCGTAGTGAAGCTTGCCAGCCTGACTCCAATTGCCGGGATTGCCGATGCCGCCGATATACAAGGCGCCATCAGGCCCCCAGATCGTGCGATTCACGCCGGCCTCGAGGCCTTGCGCAAAGCGAAAGACACAGCCTTGCAGCGTGCCGCCGATGTTCTCGACGAAGACGCGTTTCAAGCCGCCGTGAGTGACATCGCCATGAAGCATTTGGCCGGTGTACGGCTCGATATCGAGAGGCACGGGATTCGTAGGCGAGTTACCGATCTCATCCTGAGGCAACCAGACAACCGGCGGGGTTTCCGCGAGCGCACGATCGCGCTCCGGATCGACTTCGCGGAAACCATAAAACGCGCCTTCCTTGACGTGCACGATCTTGCTGGCAGGCAGCCAGTTGCCTTGATTGTCGGCGATGAACATCTGACCGTTGACGCCGTAGCCGATACCGTTCGGCGTGCGTAACCCGCGTGCCACGATGCGGGTCTTGCCTGTGTGCGGGTCGATGCGCACGAGCGAGCCGCGGTCTGGCGCTTGTGGCTGGGCCGGTGCGCCGCCTGGCAGCACCGCCGAAGCAAGCGTCGCGTAAAAGGCGCCATCCTCGTACAGGAGGCCGAATGCGAACTCGTGAAAGTTGTCGGTGACGCTCCAGTCGTTGCTCACGAGTCGATACTCGTCGATCACTTCGTCGCCGTCATGATCGATGAGCTCAGTGAGCTCCTGCTTCTGCAGCACGAAGATCCGGTCGTCCACCACTTTCAAACCCAGCGGTTCCGCCAGCCCCGCCGCGATCTGTTTGACTTGCAGCTGGTTAGGGTCATTTGCAGCAAGGCCGTCAATCAGGAACACCGCACCATCCGGGCTCCACGTGCTCATCACCATGCGCCCGTCGGAAAGGAAGTCCATCCCTGCAACTTTAGGTCGGAAGGAGTCTGGGCGCAGATTGACGAGCTTGAAGCTCGGATGAACCTCTTGCAGGGGAACGCCGTCGCCGGGAACGCCGATCGGTGGCATGAGCACATAGCGCTTGTGGCCCGGCGCGACCTTCGACCGATCCGGTGTCCTGGTAGCGAGCAGCGAGGCGGGCACGAGCGACTCTTTTTCCTCGCCAGGCGGTGTCCACAGAAACTGCAGCGTGTGCCAATCGTGAAAAGCGGAATTCGAGTATTCGATCGTGAACGGATGCCAGCCGACGCCCAGCTGAATGCTTCCTTCGGGGAGCGTGTTGGCCTGTGTTTCGATGACTTTGCGCGCGCCGATGAACAAACGCGCATCGCCGCTGCCGTCATCGATCCTGAAGCGATACACGCCCGGCCTGCGGATCTCGATCATGCCGGTCGCATGAATCACGAACTTGCGCTTGTGCTGAAAATCCTCGAACCCGTACTCGCCCGGCCGGCTGGGGTTCATCGTGAGCAGCACGTGCGGCACGACGCTCACCTTGCTCGGTTGCTGCCCTTCGACGATCACGGGCACTCCGGCGACGTCGTCGGCAATCTCGTAGTACTTGAGCGTGACACCAGGCTCGAACCCGGGCGGCAATGTGCGCGCCACGTGGCCAGCAGCGCCTGTCGCCGTCGCGATTTCCACACCGTGCGCATCGTCCTCGTCGAACGAAAGAATGTACGCGGCCAGGGTCCGTGCATCCTCGAGTGACATCTCCGGGTGCGGCGTCATTGGCACATCACCCCACGCTCCGGAGCCGCCGGTGATGATCTTTTGCGCGAGCGCTTCGATGTTGTGGTCGGTCGTCTTGTAGCGGCGCGCAATCTGTGTGTACGACGGCCCGATCGTCTGTTGTGTCGGGTTGTGACAGACGTTGCAGTCACTACGCTCCATGATGGCTACTGCCGGGCGCAGTGTCTCTTCGGCCAGTGGTGGGGGCAGTGCGGGCTCGGGTGCGAATGTCGTCACGAAACGCGTCGTCTTCGCTCGCAGCGTCAGCTCGCCGCGGACAGCGAGCGCGCGCTCGCCGCGCGTGCTGTCGTGCACCACCCATTCGCCATTCGTGTCGATGTCTTCGGCTGCGAGGAGCGATTGAACGCTCGTCATCAACACGACCTTTGCGCCGCTCTCGTTCGCAAGGATGTCATAACGGCGAAAGAAGCTCGTGCGTCCGTCCGGCCGGAACTCAACCTCGGGCCACTCTTCGATCTCGATGCGCTCGCCATCGCCAAAGAGCAGGGCGTAACGAATGGCCGCATGGCCGTCATGAAAGCGGTGGCCGAGGTATTGCACCTTCGGCACGTGCTCGCGTTCGCCGAGTCTCACTCGCCAGGGATTCTCGAGATCATTAACGATGTAGCTGGGACCTTTACTGGTCGGCTGCGGCCCATGGCGCGTGGTGTACACGGCGCCTTCGAAGTCGACGCCGTCCCGCCACACCTTGTACAGCGAGGCCGTTTGCGTGTCGTATGCCGCCCAGAGCGAGGGCGAGAGCGCAAAGGTGATCATGCGTGGGTGCCGGTCGAGCACCGAGCGGAAAACCCAAGGCGAGTGACCGCGTTCGCCCGGGGTTGGCAGCTGCTGGCGCTGCTGCAATGGCACGCAGGCGCCGAGCAGGATGGCAAGTGCTCCGATCGAGAGGATTGCACGAACGAGCGCCCTTGGTTTCATCTACGTCTCCGTTTGAGCGGTACGTGTGCCGTCACCGGCTCTCAGAATCGCATGGTGGCGCCGATGCGCAGCTGCCTGCCGGCATTGGGAAAGCCGACAGCGTCCTGATAGTGCTCGTCGAACACGTTGTCGAGCGCGAGGAAGAGCTCCCAATGCTCGGTGAGCATGCGTGACAACGCAAGGTCGACACGTTCGTAACCGGCAAGTGTGCGCGGTCCGGTGGGCACTGAGCTGCCGGCACGCTTGCCTACGACCTGAGCATATGCCCGTGCGGACCAAACGTTCGTCCGCCAGGCGACTTCAAGACCGCCGTGGCGCTCGGGTCGATACAGAAGAACGGCGCCCGGCGCATCCAGCTCGATATCGCTCAAGGTCGCAAAGGCGCGCACCGTCAAGGCGTTCGTCAGGCGTGCAAGCAGCGACAGTTCGACGCCGTCTATGTGCGCCTCAGAGCGGTTCACCAGGCGAAAGCTCGCGAAATCGAAATCGATCAAATCTTCGTACTTCGTGCGAAAGGCGGTGAGCCCGCCGATCAGACGATCCTCGAGCCAGCTTTGCTCGATGCCGAGCTCGAGCGCTGTGCTCTGCTCGACTTGCAGGTTCGGGTTGCCTACGAGCGTGTCGCCGAGCGCATAGAAGCTCGGTTGCTTGTGTCCATTCGACCAGCTTACGTGTATGCGTGTGCCGGTTGGCGCATGCGTATAGACGGCACCGAGCCGGCCCGAGCCTCGTGCGCCGTCGTCGTCGGGATCGTCCAGCCGCAGGGCGCCGTGGAGCTCGATACCGACCGAGGGGCGATAGCGTGCTTCGAGGAACGCGGCGCGTCTGAGCCGCTCGAGATCGAAGTCGCTCGGTAACACGACGAAAGAGAGATCCATGTTTCCGCGACGCTCGCCATCTTCGATGAGGACGTCGATGCCGCCGCCGAGGTCTAGCTTTGAACCCGCCGTGTATCGATGCGTGACGGTGAACTGACCGCGCCGAAAGCGGCTGTCGCTTGCTGCGGCGGGCACGCCTTCGAATACGCCTGGCGCGATGGCAGGTGTCACAATGTCCTCTTGGCGCGCAAAGAAGGATGCTGTCGCATCCATCGACCATCGTTCGCTGAGCTTGCGCGTCGCGTGTGCCCATGCAGTGGTCTCGTGCGCTTCGGCGCGCTCGTGGTCGCGGATGATGCTGTAGAGCGGGCCGCCGCTCGCATCAGGGAACGAGCTACGATCGCGCTTGACGTGCCGCAGCCCGGCTCGCACCTGACCGATGCCGCGATCGATTGCGCCGAGCTCGAGATCGGTCTGCATGCTGAAGATGCGCTGCGTCGCGCCCGAAACCGCATCGCCGAAATCGGTATATGCCGCCTTGAGGCCTCCATAGACTGTTTGGCTCAGTGGGCCGGAAGAGGTGACTGCGAGCCGTTGAAAACTGTCCGCACCTCCCTCGGCCGTGAGCACGACGGAGGGCTCGGCGGTCGGTCGACGTGTCTCAATGTTGATGACCCCAGCCATGGCGTCCGAGCCGTGCACTGCAGAGAGCGCACCGCGCGCTACCTCGATACGCTCGATCTGGAGCGAGTCGATTGTCGAGAAGTCGTAGCCGCCGCCGCGCGAATTGGATGGGTCGTTGACGCGTACGCCGTCGATCAGCACGACGGTGAAGTTCGATTCGGCGCCTCGTAGGAACACTTCGCTGAATCCGCCCGGGCCGCCGGCTTGCGTCACTGCAATACTCGGTGTAGCGACCAGAAGGTCGAGGATGCTGCGGCCGTGCCGCTTTGTCACGTCCTCTGCAGTGAGCACACTGATGCCACTGGTCGCAGGCTGCGGAAGTCTCGAGGCGGTGACGTGGATGGGCTCGACCGCCGCCGGAGCAGCGAAAGCGACTTGAAGCGTGAGCAGCGCAGGCGCGATCAGGAAGCGAGCAAACGTAGCCATGTCGATGGTCGTGATTGCCGGTCGCGGAGCCGACTCTGCCGGCGCGGGTGGGCGCAGACGGAATGTGCGTTTCTGGACTGTTGCCCGCGAGCTGTCAACGGTGGCGGGACTGAGCAGGCCGTAGGCCGTGGGCCGCAGGCTGTAGCGGGGGAGCGCGGAGCCTCAGCTCTCCGGCTCCGGTCCCGATGCCCTCATCCTGCGAACTGTGCCGCAGGGAGTCCTCGCACGTCGAGCTCGATCTCGAACAAGCCGCCCGCCAGGGGCTGAGCTTGACTTGCTTGCTCGTCGAGCCCTGTAGTGGCACTCGTGATGTAGAGCGTGGAGAGATTTGGGCCGCCGAAGGCACAGCTGGTGGTATTGCTGGCCGGCACATCGATGCGTGCGAGTTGCTCGCCGCTCGGAGCATGGCAAGTCACGCAGCCGGCTCCCCAATGCGCGATCCAGAGGTTTCCGTTTGCATCGGTCGTCATGCCGTCCGGCGCACCTTCCGTCTCGTCGAATGCGAGCCAGAGGCGTTGGTTGGACAAGCTGCCCGAGGATGGGTCGAAGTCGAAAGCGAAGATGCGTCGCGTGGCAGTGTTCGTGAAATAGAGCGTGCGGCCGTCGAGCGACCAAGTCGGGCCGTTGGTCACCGCGAATCCGTCCACGTGTCTCTTGCAGCGCCGCTCGGCATCGAACGAGTACAGCGCGCCGGTGGGCTGCTCGCAAGCGAAGTCCATCGACCCCGCCCAGAAGCGTCCTTGCGCATCGCACTTGCCGTCGTTGAACCGATTGCCGGGCCGGTCGGATTCGGCATCGAAGATCTTCTCAAGTTGTCCTGTGTCCGGATCGAAGAACGCGAAATGATGGCGCAGGGTGACGATCAGAGAGCTGTGGTCTCTGCGCTCCGCGACGGCAGAAATCTCTTCCTCGAAGCTCCAGCTGCGCATGGCCGAATCGCGCGGCGAGTAGCAATGCAGCTTCCGTCCAAGGATATCGACCCAGAACAGCGCCTGCCGCCTCTCGGACCAGACAGGGCCTTCGCCGAGCTGCGCCTTCGCGGGCCAAACACAGCGGAGAGGGGACAGCGGTGCCATGGCTCACATCACAACACAACGTTAATCGTCTCAAGCAATCGCCGGGCGACAGGCGACCGAAGGCAAGCCCCACGGTCGCTCGCGCCTCTTGGCCCGTCAGTGCGAGTCGCGCGGGATGCCCGCGCCGCTGCCACCGACGAGAAAGTCGAGATCGCAGCCCTGGTGAGCTTGCTGAACATGCTCGACGTACAGTCGATACCAGCCGCGTTTCGGCTTCGGCAACGGCTTCCATTCGGCTTTGCGTCTGGCTAACTCTTCCTCGCTCACATCCAAGTGAATCCTTCTGGCGGGGACATCGAGCTCGATCATGTCGCCGTTGCGTACCAAGGCGAGCGGTCCGCCCACGGCGGCTTCGGGCGAAACATGCAGCACGACCGTGCCGTATGCGGTGCCGCTCATGCGCGCATCGGAGATCCGCACCATGTCCTTGATGCCCTTTTTCAGAATCTTCGGCGGCAACGGCATGTTGCCGACCTCGGGCATGCCGGGGTAGCCCTTGGGGCCGCAATTCTTCAGCACGAGCACGCACGTCTCGTCGACGTCCAGGTCGTCCCGATCGATGCGCGCATGGAAATCATCGATGTCCTCGAATACCACGGCGCGTCCGCGATGGCGCAAAAGATGCGGCGATGCCGCGCTCGGTTTGATGACTGCACCGTCGGGCGCCAGATTGCCACGTAGCACCGCGATGCCGGCGTGCGGCTTGAAGGGGTTGTCGAGCGTACGAATGACGTCGCGGTTGTAGCAGGGCGCTGAGCGAATGTTCTCGCCGAGCGTCTTGCCGTTCACCGTCAAGGCGTCCAGGTGCAACAAGGGCGCAATCTCGCGCAGCACGGCCGGCAGCCCCCCGGCGTAGTAGAAGTCTTCCATCAAGTACTCGCCGGACGGTTGCAGGTTGACGAGACACGACACGTCGGAGGCAAGGCGATCGAAATCGTCCAACGTGAGCGGGACCCCGATGCGGCCGGCAAGGGCAAGAAGGTGAATGACGGCGTTTGTCGAGCCGCCGATCGCTGCATTCGTACGGATCGCGTTCTCGAAGGCAGCGCGCGTGAGGATCTTCGACATGCGCAAATCCTCGTGCACCATTTCCACGATGCGCCGTCCGGTGAGCTGAGCGAGACGCTTGCGCCGCGTGTCCGGTGCCGGAATGGCAGCGTTCTCCGGCAGGGACATGCCCAGTGCTTCCACCATGCACGCCATCGTCGAGGCCGTGCCCATCGTCATGCAATGCCCCTGCGAACGATGCATGCACGACTCGGCAGCGGTGAATTCCTCCATGGTCATTTCACCGGCACGGACCATTTCCGACATCTCCCAGACGCCGGTGCCCGAGCCGATCGGTTTGCCACGGAATATTCCGTTGAGCATCGGTCCGCCGGAAAGCCCGATGGTGGGCAGATCACAGCTCGCGGCACCCATCAACAAAGATGGGGTCGTCTTGTCGCACCCCATGAGCAAGACGACGCCGTCGATCGGATTGCCGCGGATGGACTCCTCAACGTCCATGGCCGCCAGATTGCGAAACAGCATCGCCGTGGGCCGCAGCTGCGTCTCCCCAAGCGACATGACCGGGAACTCGAGGGGGAAGCCGCCTGCCTCGTAAACACCGCGCTTGACGAACTCGGCGAGCTCGCGGAAATGCCCATTACAAGGTGTCAGCTCCGACCACGTGTTGCAGATACCGATGACTGGCCGGCCATCCAGCAAGTCGTGCGGATAGCCTTGGTTCTTGAGCCAGCTGCGATGCATGAACCCATCGCGATCATTCCGTAGGAACCAAGCGTGGCTGCGGCGTTTGAATTTTTTTTCGCACATGCGTCCATCCAAGATGTCAGTGCGCCGACGTGAGTGTTCTGTAACGACGTCGACCTCTGGCATGATCGTACGTGGCTTGGCGACGCGCGGCAAAATATCAGTTCTTTGCGAAGGGATATCGCAAGCGATATTGGACTCGCCGTGTGAGCGCTTTCCGTCGTCTGAAACGTTCGCGACCGCCGCTCGAGGGCGTAGCTATCACGGAGTTTGCATGGCTCAATTGCAATTCGAGAATCACAACGTGCTCTATCGATGTCTACAAGGCCGTCGTGTGTTCGTCACCGGCGGCGCGACGGGCATCGGCGCGGCCATTGTTTCGGCATTCGCGGCGCAGGGCGCACACGTGGCGTTCGTCGATATCGCGTCCGAGCCGGCAGAAGCGCTCGCGCGCCGCCTGGCGACTCAGACCAAGGTTTGGTGGCGCGAATGCGATGTGCGCGACATCCCGGCGCTGCAGCGCTGTATTTGGGCGGCCGCCGAGGAGCTCGGTGACTTCCACGTGCTCGTCAACAATGTCGCCAACGATGAGCGGCACGATCTCATGTCGGTGACGCCGGAATACTGGGATGATCGGATGGCCGTCAACCAACGACCGGCGTTCTTCGCGATTCAAGCAGTTGTGCCAGGGATGAAGCGCTTGGGCGAGGGGTCGATCATCAACGTCGGATCGTGCGGTTGGCAGATCAAGGAATGTGGCTACCCGGCATACGCGACCGCGAAGGCCAGCCTGCACGGTCTGACTCGCGGGCTTGCGCGAGCGCTCGGACCCGACCGGATTCGGATCAACACGCTGTCGCCGGGCTGGACGATCACGGAGCGTCAGAAGCGTTGGCTCACCCCGGAGGCTGAGGCGGAACTGTTCCGCACCCAGTGTCTACCCGATCCGATCCAACCAGAGGACGTTGCAAACTTCGTGCTGTTCCTTGCCTCCGACGCGTCGCGGATGTGCACGGGCCAGGAATACAAATTGGATGCGGGCTGGACTTGAACAGGTCGCAAGGCCAGCGCAGTGAGGCACTGAATTCGGCGCAGGGCAGAGCCAGCGGGCGGAGCCGAGAGCCGCGCGCCGAGCGCTTGCAGGTAACCAACGGAGCCAGTACCCTCAGTGGCCTGACCAATTTTCGAGGCACGGGCGATTGGCTTGTGTGCTCGGCTACAAGGAGAAGGACCCGGAGAGGGGAGCGTCGATACTGCAGGGCGCGCCGAAAGGTATCCCGAAAGCAGATGAACAAGAACGTGAACTCACGATCGCAAGGGGTCATCCGTTGCGCGGGCAGGTGTGCGGCAGAAGGGGCGTCGTGCGGATGATCCGCGACCGCTCGGATGATTAGGGATTTCGGGGAGACGCGCTCGGTCGCGAGCGGCAACCCATCGACATCGGCTCGTGACCGTGAGCTCACCACAACAACAGGTCGACACGGTGCCTATATGACCGCCACTGCTGCCGCAGCGACGACCGCTTCGGTCGGGCGCTACCGCTGGGTCATCTGCGCGCTTCTGTTCTTCGCCACCACGATCAATTACATCGACCGCAACGCGCTGTCGGTGCTCAAGACGACCTTGCAGGCCGATCTCGGTTGGAGCGAGGTCGATTACGGCTGGATCACGTTTGCATTCACGGTCGCGTACGCTGCCTTCCCTTCAATAACGGGGCGGGTGATCGATCGTTGGGGAGTTAAGAAGAGCCTGGCGGTGGCGCTCGTGCTCTGGTCGCTCATGGCGGCCGCACACGGTTTGGTCGGCACGGTGCTCGGCTTTGTGCTCGTGCGTTTCTTTCTCGGTGTCGCCGAGGCGGCCAACTTTCCTGCTTCCATCAAAGCGGTCGCGATGTGGTTCCCACAGCGGGAGCGTGCGTTGGCGACCGGACTGTTCAATTCCGGAACGAACGTCGGCGTGATCGTCTCGTTCATCACGGTGTGGCTTGCGACCACATTCAGTTGGCAGGTCGCTTTCATCGCCATTGGCGCGATCGGTCTGGTGTGGCTGGTGTTCTGGCAGCGCGCGTTCTACCCGCCGGAGGAGCATCCACGGCTTTCTCGCGCCGAGCTCGAGTACATCCAAGCAGATCAGCCTCCGAAACAAGAGACGCTGCGGTTGCCGTGGACGCAACTGTTGCGCTACCGGCAGATCTGGCCGTTCCTCATCGGCAAGCTGATCACCGATCCGGTCTGGTGGTTCTTCCTGTTTTGGCTACCGTCGTACTTGGAGCGGGAGCGAGGGCAGAATCCGCTGCAAAGCGCTTCGTTGCTTGCGCTCATCTACACGGGCGCGACGATAGGCTCGATCGCAGGCGGTTGGTTGTCGGGCCATCTGATCCGCCGTGGCTGGCCCGTCGGCAAGGCACGCATGGGCACGATGTTCATCGCTGCCGCGTGCATGCCAGGCTCCATCATCGCTTATTACACGGACAGCTTTGCGCTCAGCGTCGGGTTCATCACGCTTGCGACCGCCTGTCACCAGGCGTGGTCGGCGAACATCTTCACGTCGGCGACCGACATGTTCCCGCAGAAGGTTTCTGGCTCGGTCGTCGGTCTCGGGGCGACGACCGGCGGCATCGGTGGCATGTTCATGACCCTGCTGGCAGCGCTCGCCGTGCAGTGGACAGGCAATCAGCAGATCGTATTCATCGTCGCTGGGCTCATGCATCCGCTCAGCCTGCTGATCTATTGGGTGTGGCTGAAGGGTCGTTTCGAACAGGTCGATCTCGCGGCGGCACGAGACATGTCGCGCTCGCACGCACCGCTCATCGTATCCGGTGCCGTGATCGTCTTGATCGGTGCGGCGTTGATCGCGCTGATCGCTGCGAACTGGAACGTCTGCGTTGCAGCTGCAACGCTCTCGGGTGCCGCGACGGCAGTCACCGCGGCAGGCGGCGTTGCGCTCATTGGGCTGACGCTCGTCTATGCTGGGTTGCCGCAGAGGAGGGCAGTGCGCGCAGCGTGAGCCGGCGTACCTGCACGGCTTGTGTGCGCGAGCGCGAACCGCAACGAGGTGATCAAATCGTTGCGGCCGCGCAGAGTGACTTACAGCCGGTACGCTTGCTTGGGAAGTCGATAGGCAAGGTCGCGGGCGACTTCGACCGCCTCGGTTTCCGTGATGCGGTGCTCGGCAACGAGCCGCGCCAAAAAGGCGCAATCGATGCGGCGGGCGACATCATGGCGCGCAGGAATCGAAAGAAAGGCGCGCGTGTCGTCGTTGAAGCCTACGGTGTTGTAGAAGCCGGCCGTTTCCGTTGTCTGCTCACGGAAGCGCATGAGCCCTTCAGGGCTGTCGTGGAACCACCATGCAGGCCCGAGCTTGAGCGCTGGATAATGTCCAGCGAGCGGTGCCAGCTCACGACTGTAAGTGCTCTCATCGAGCGTGAAGACGATGATCGTGAGGGACGGATCGTTGCCGAAGCGGTTGAGCAACGGGTGCAGCGCACGAACATAGTCGGTCGCCATCGGAATATCGGCACCGACGTTCGGGCCAAAGCGCTCGAACAACGAGGTATTGTGGTTACGCCAAGAGCCAGGATGGATCTGCAGCACGAGGCCATCGTCGAGGCTCATGCGTGCCATTTCCGTCAGCATCTGCGCGCGGAAGAGCTCCGCATCGCCCGGTTCAGGCGTTCCGTGGACGATGCGCGTGAACAGAGCGGCCGCCTGTGCCGGCGACAGGTCGGCCGTGTTCGCCGTCGGATGGCCGTGATCGGTCGACGTGGCACCCATCTTGGCGAACTCGGCACGCCGCACTTGGTGTGCTCTGAGATAGCCGCGCCATGTGAGCGTGTCTTCGCCGGTGATTTCGCCGAATTTTTCGACATTGGCGCGAAAGCCGATCGTGTCCGGGTCGACGACGGGATCGGGGCGATACGCAGTGATGACACGTCCCTGCCAGCCGCTGGCTCTGATCTTGGCATGATGCCGCAGATCGTCGAGGGGTGACTCGGTGGTCGCCAACACTTCGATGTCGAAACGCTCGAACAGCGCGCGCGGACGGAACGCATCCTCGCGGAGCTTGGCCGCGATCGTGTCATATGCGTGATCGGCGTTTTCCGCAGTGAGCGGCACGTCGAGCTCGAAAACGTTGGCGAGCACCCAGTCGAACCAAATGCGAGTTGGGGTACCGCGGAAGAGGAAGTAATGCGATGCGAACAAACGCCAGATCTTACGCGGATCTGTTTCGATCTCGGTGCCATCCAGCGTGCACACGCCGAAGTCTTCGAGCCGTACCCCTTGGCTATACAACATGCGAAAGATGTAATGATCGGGAATGAGAAGCAGTGTGGCAGGGTCCGGGAACGGCTCATTGTCCGCGAACCATTGCGGGTCAGTGTGGCCGTGCGGGCTGATGATCGGTAAATCACGCACCTCCGCGTAGAGCGTACGCGCGATGCTGCGCACGTTCGGGTCGGCCGGAAACAGTCGATCGGGGTGTAGTCTGTCGCGCACGTTTTTCATGCTGACCTCGTCCCAATGAGTCATGAAGCTCGCGCAAGTCTTGCCACACACACATGACTGGCTCGAGCGAATGCGGCTCGGCAGGCAAGGGTTGATAGTATCTCACGCCGCAGGGTTGCGGCACGACGGTTGTTATCGAATGTAGGTTCTCTCTAGGAGCAGTGGCGATGACTCAACAAGAATCGCAAATTCGTGCGGAAGGATCGGTGCGTGATCGAGAGATCGTCGCTGCGCGGGTCATCATAACGTGCCCGGGGCGGAACTTCGTGACGCTGAAAATCGAAACTCGCTCCGGAGTGTATGGTCTTGGCGATGCGACGCTGAACGGACGCGAGCTCGCCGTGGCTTCATACCTGCAAGATCATGTCATCCCAAACTTGATCGGGCGCGATGCCGGACGGATAGAAGATACATGGCAGTTCCTGTATCGCGGCGCCTACTGGCGGCGCGGCCCTGTCACGATGACAGCCATTGCGGCCGTCGACGTCGCGCTGTGGGACATCGTTGCCAAGCTGGCGGGCATGCCACTCTATCAGCTGCTCGGCGGACGTTCGCGCAACGGTGTGCTCGTCTACGGTCATGCGAACGGTCGCGACATCGAAGAGACCGTCGACGAGGTCGGCAAGTACATCGAGAAGGGCTACCGCGCGGTGCGCGCCCAGTGCGGCGTACCCGGCATCGAGAAACCCTATGGCGTCTCCAGTCTCAAGACCGCCTATGAGCCGGCCGAGAGCGAGCTGCCCGTCGAAACGATATGGAACACGACGAAGTATTTGAACGTCGTGCCGAAGCTGTTCGAGAAGCTACGCGCAACCTACGGCCCGGAAATCGAGCTGCTTCACGACGGTCACCACCGCATGACGCCGATAGAAGCGGCACGTCTGGGGCGCGATCTCGAGCCATATCGACTCTTTTGGCTGGAGGATGCAACGCCCGCCGACAATCAGCTCGCATTCGAAGTGATTCGGCGCCACACGATCACGCCGCTTGCGGTCGGCGAGGTGTTCAACTCCATCTGGGATTGCAAGCAATTGATCGAACGCCAGCTGATCGATTACATCCGCACCACGATCGTCCATGCGGGCGGTATCACTCATGTGCGCCGCTTGGCGGATTTCGCTGCGATCCATCAAGTACGCACCGGGTTTCATGGCGCCACAGATCTGTCGCCCGTGTGCATGGGAGCCGCGTTGCACTTCGATACCTGGGTGCCGAACTTCGGCATTCAGGAATACATGCAGCACACCCAGGAAACGAACGACGTCTTCCCCCACGACTACACGTTCCGTGACGGACGTCTGCACTGCGGCGAAAGCCCCGGCCACGGTGTGGATATCGATGAGAAGCTCGCGGCGAAGTTTCCGTACTCGCCCAAACAACTGCCGATTGCGCGGCTCGAGGATGGAACGATGTGGGACTGGTAGCGGCACACGCGCTACCAGTCCGGAGGCCGGCGACTGAAAGCCAGCTCGAGTGGCACGTATCAACGTTGGAGCACCTCACTGGGCGCTGTTGCCCTGGCTCCGAGCCTCTAGCCTCTAGCCCTCAGTGATGCCCCGGCGCGTATGGGAACTCGAGCGACTTGTAGTATTCGAGCGAGTGCTCGGGAGGGTCGTAGCCTTCCGGAATCGGACGGCCGCTGAAGGTCTGGAAGTACGCGATGCAGGCATCGCGCCACCACTTCGCTTCTTTCTCTTGAATAGCTAGGAATGCGGCCACTTGAGCGTGTCGCTCTGCGTCGACAAAGTCTTTGAGACCGTCCCAGGTGCGCCTCATTTCCTTGACTGTTTCGACGCCGCGTGTGTAGGCGTGCACGAGCTCGTCCCAGAGAGTGCGTCCGGACTTCATCTTGTAGTCCCATGGAACGTGGTGGAACCAAAGCAGATATTCGTCGGGAACGCGCTTCAGGTTGCCGAAGATCTTGGCGACCTCAGGTGCGTACTGTGCCACTGCGTTGCTGCCGGTCGCTGTACGATCGAATCCGATGCCTTCCTTGGTCGCACGGTGGTAGTACACCGACGTCCAATCCGCGCGCGGTCCGCCTTCGACCCACGGGCCGGGACCATAGTGATGTCCGCGTGCCATGAGATGATGTAGACCGAGCGGAGTCATGTAGTCGACCACCGCTTCACGCGATTTCATCATCATGTCAACGACGGTGGCGACGAAGCGCTCGTCGTTGGAGAACGTCATGCGCGCCCATTCAGCGGCGATGTCGCGAGTGCTTGCATACGGATCCCACGCCAGGCGACCGAACACGTACCAGTTGGCCTGATCAAAATGCGATCCGGTCCAATTACGATCCGTGCCGATGTTCGCTACGCCCGCCATGCCGGTGCGCGCATAGCCGTGCAGGGAGCCATCGATCACTTTGGCCACGGTCGAGCCTTTGCCTTTGACGTAGGTATCGGCATCGAGCACTTCCTCGAAGAGCGGGCCTAGATAGACAAGGTGCGTCGCAAAGCCCAGGTATTCCTTGGTGATCTGGAACTCCATCATGAGGGGCGTCTTCGGCATCGCCCCGAAAAGTGGATGGAACGGCTCGCGCGGCTGAAAATCGATGGGGCCGTTCTTGACCTGCACGAGCACGTTCTCGTGGAACTTGCCGTCGTAAGGCACGAATTCGTTGTAAGCCTGCTTGGCGCGGTCCTCGGGCTCTTCGTCCGAGTACACGAAGGCGCGCCACATGACGATGCCGCCGTACGGCGCCACGGCTTCGGCGAGCATGTTGGCGCCATCGGCATGCGACCGTCCATAATCTTGCGGACCGGGTTGACCCTCTGAGTTCGCCTTCACGAGGTAGCCGCCGAAGTCGGGAATGTAGCGATAGATCTCTTCCGTCTTCTGCTTCCACCAGCGTCTCACCTCAGGATCGAGCGGATCGGCGGTGTCGAGGCCGCCGATCTCGATCGGTGCGCTGAAGCGTGCCGTGAGGTACACGCGAATGCCGTATGGGCGGAAGACGTCGGCCAGCGCAGCAGCCTTTTCGAGGTACATGGGCGTCAGCGCGATGGCGTTCGCATTGACGTTGGTGAGCACGGTGCCGTTGATGCCTAGCGAGGCGTTCGCCCGCGCGTAGTCGGTGTAACGAGGGTCGAGATAGTCGGGCAGCTTGTGCCAATCCCAGAGCGATTGGCCGGCGTAGCCGCGCTCGACGGTGCGATCGAGGTTGTCCCAGTGATTCAGAATGCGAATTTGGATGCGCGGCGCGCTGGCTACGTCGAGCGCCTCGAACGAGTGTTCTGTCTGCAACAGTCGCAGAAAGTGGAAGACGCCATAGAGCACGCCGATGTCACTGTTCGCCGCAATGACGTGCGCCGGACGGCCGTGCACGGCAACGCTGCGCAGCACGTAGCCTTCTTGCCCGACCTCCTGCAACGGCAGCTCGAGCGCTGCGATGATTGCCGACGACTCGGGCGTGCCGAACACCACGGCACCCGCAGCAGGTGCTTCTCTGAGCGGGATGTCTATGCCGAGAATGCCGGTCAGCCCTCGCTCGAGCTCGCGCTGTGCGGCGGCGAGCGTGGGGGATGCAGCGTTCGTGACGATGTGCGTGACTGCTGATCGATACTGCTGCAGAACGTTGGGTGAAGCCTGCCGATAGCGCAGCCAGAGCTCGTATCCGTCCTCGCCGAAAGCAGGACCTGCGAGCAAGGCGCAACAGAGCAGCACGATGCGGCGGAATAGACGGTTTGCGTAGCACATGATCTTCCCAAACAGTGACGAGGATCGAGGCTGACTCCTGGCTTAATGGGGTGCGACGGAGCCGTTGTTCTCGTTCCGGTTTGCGGCACGTGGCAGCCGCGCCGCGGCCGGCCGCAGTTGCTCCGTATCGCTTGTGTCCGCCCGTGGGGACGGTGCAACGGGCATTGTAGCGGTTCGCAGCGACCAATTCCGCCGCTCGGCAGGCAAACTACCGCGACATAAAGTAGGATAGGATGCTCGAGAATGAGATCGGAAGGCGTGCGGCATTGGGCGCTTTGCGTCCGCACGAAGCGGCACTCATGGCGAATGAAGTGAAATCCGGACGTCGCAAGGGAACGGCGGTGACGATCCACGAGGTGGCGCGCAGAGCGGGCGTCTCGCCGATGACTGTCTCGCGCGTCATCAACGGTAAGAGCAACGTTCACGAGGCCACCCGCGCGGCGGTGCTGCGCGTCGTGCGCGACCTCAACTACACGCCCAATCCCGCGGCACGTTCCCTCGCCGGCGCGGAAACCACGCGTGTTGCGCTCATCTACTCCAACCCCTCCGCGTCGTACTTGAGCGAGCTGCTGGTAGGCGCGCTCGACGGCGCGCACCGCAAAGGCGTGCAGCTCGTTCTCGATCGCTGGGGCGACTTGAAGCCGGCGGGCGAACGCGCGGCGGCGCGCAAGCTAGCGCGAAGCATCTCGGGCGTGATTCTGCCGCCACCATTGTGCGAATCGAAGACGATCTCGGCCGAGTTCGTGGCTGCGAAGATTCCCGTTGTCGCGGTGGCCGCGGGTCCCTTCCGCGGCGATGTCTCGTGCGTGCGCATCGACGATTTTGCTGCGAGCAAGGAGATGACGGAGCATCTGATTCGCGCCGGGCACACGCGCATTGGGTTCATCAAGGGCCATCCGAACCAAACCGCGAGTGAGCGGCGTTTCGCAGGATTTCGGGCCGCCATGGAGGAAGCAGGGCTCGCAGTTGATCCGACGCTCGTTCAACAAGGGTACTTCACCTATCGCTCGGGCTTGGAGGCGGCAGAAGCGCTGCTGGCAAAAAAGCGGCCGCCGACGGCCATTTTCGCAAGTAACGACGATATGGCTGCTGCCGTGATCTCAGTCGCGCACCGCAAGGGCTTCGAAGTGCCGCGCGACTTGTCCGTGGTTGGCTTTGACGATACGCCGACCGCGACGACGGTTTGGCCCGAGCTCACGACCATTAGACAACCGATCTCTGCCATGGCGGAGGTCGCGCTCGAGTTGCTCCTGCGGGACATGCGGCGTTGCAAAGACGGAGAGCCGCCGCTCGCCGTCGAGCACGTCGTGGCGCACGAGCTGATCGTGCGCGATTCCGTTGCGCCACCGCGAAATGAAGCCCGCACGCCCACACGCGCGAGTCAGGCATGATCGAACATCTACCTGAGGATTGGCAGCGCGCCACGCTCGTTGGACGCATGCTCTCGAGTGCAGGTCCGACGCCCATCCTCGTGCGCGAGGGGCAGGTCTACGATGTCGCGCGCGTCGCTCCGACGGTTTCACAATTCCTGGAGACATGGAGCGACAGTTTCTCGGGCGGTGAGGCGCTCGGCCCGCTCGAGGCGTTCGCGTTCGAACCCGCCTATGCACGCGAACGCATGCCTCGTCTGCTTGCTCCGATCGATCTTCAATGCATCAAAGCGTGCGGCGTGACGTTTGCGGTCTCTGCGATCGAGCGTGTCATCGAGGAACGCGCCCGCGGCGATGCAGCGCGCGCAGAGGCAATCCGGGCCGACTTGCGCGACCGTATCGGAACGGACATTCGCACGGTGAAGCCTGGCTCGCCGGCGGCGCAACGGCTCAAGCAAGCGCTCATTGCCGATGGGCTCTGGTCGCAGTATCTCGAAGTGGCGATCGGTCCAGACGCAGAAGTATTCACGAAGGCACCAGTGCTCTCCGCCGTTGGCTGGGGCGATTGGATCGGTGTGCGCTCCGATTCGGCATGGAACAATCCGGAACCTGAAATCGTCCTCGTCTGCACGAGCACGGGGCGCATCGTAGGAGCGACGCTCGGTAACGATGTGAACTTGCGTGATATCGAAGGGCGCAGTGCGCTGCTTCTCGGCAAGGCCAAGGACAACAACGCCTCCTGTGCGATCGGTCCCTTCATCCGACTATTCGACGGCGAGTTCACGCTCGATCACGTGCGCAATTGCGTCGTGCGTCTGGAGATCGAAGGCGAAGATGGTTTTCGCCTCGAGGGCTCGAGCACGATGGCGTTGATCTCGCGCGATCCCGAGGAGCTGGTCGCGCAAACGATCGGCGCTCACCATCGTTACCCGGACGGATTCGTCCTGTTCCTCGGGACGATGTTCGCTCCGATCGTCGATCGTGATGCCAAGGGCCTCGGCTTCACGCACAAGCGTAATGATGTCGTGCGTGTGTCGACGCCGCGCTTGGGTATGCTCGTGAACAAGGTCACCACGTGTGAAAGCGCGCCGCCCTGGACTTTCGGCATCGCAGCGCTCATGCGCAACCTTGCAAGTCGGGGGCTGTTGTAGGGGGCGCGGGACTGGGGCTCGGGGTGTGAGCACGAATGAATCGGGAATAGGGGATAGGGAACAGGACAGGCCGCCGCACGTGTCGCGGCCGTAGCGCAAGACTCCAGGCCCCTCAAATCGCTCTTCGTTTCTCGAGCTCCTCTCGTTTGGCGGCAACTTCAGAGCGTGCGCGTTCGAGCGCGTCCATCTCAGTCGCTGCCAGCATGGCGTTCATGACGCGATCGAGATGGCTGCGCATGGCGGCACGGGCGGCTTGCGGGTCGCGTGCTTTGAGTGCTTTCAATATCAGGCTGTGCTCGTCGTAACGTGGCTGCACGCCAGCATCGCGCGCGCGGTCGAACATCTTCTGACACATCGGCGACTTGTAGCGCATGTCCCAGAGATTCTCGATGACGGTCGCGATGGCCGAGTTGCGCGTTGCCTCGGCGATCGTGATGTGAAAGTCGCGATCGGCGCGTTCGCCTACTTCGCTGCTGGTGTTCGCGCCGAGAATCGCCAGCAACGATTCGAGCTTGGCGATTTCCTCATCGGTAATGATCGCTGCCGCGAGCGCCGCCGCTTCGCCTTCGAATAGACGTCGCGCTTCAGTGACCTCGAACGGCCCGATGTCCTGCTCATTCGAGCTCGTATCGGGCGGAGCGGTGTCCACGACGTAGATGCCGGAGCCGCGTCGCGCTTCGACGATCCCGCGGATTTCGAGCGCGATCATCGCTTCTCGGACGGTCGGACGACTCACACCGAATTCTTCGGCGAGCTCTCGCTCCGGTGGCAATCGCTCGCCGCGAGGATACTTCCCGCTACGGATCCTCGCCACGATCGCGTTGGCGACACGCTGATAGAGCTTGGGGCTAGAACCGATTTCAATTTCCATTGATTAGCGATTTCGTATTGCTCGATATCGAACTGGTGGCGGCTTCAAGCGATTGTATCTGTAGCCATACGCAGAATCGAATTCCATTGGTCAGGCCAATGTCGAAAATCTCTTTATGACAGCGATGGACTTCTTCCGTTTTGATCGTGGCGCCGATGCACCACCATAAGCGCCCTATTCATAAGGGCAATTTCGCACTGCTGTCCGGCTTGTTGCTAATCCGACGCAATTGACACCGCTTTCTAGGGCGACGCAGAATCGACACTGGTCAGGCCACCTTGGACTATGCGCGGTGGCTTCAATGGGGGCAATACGCAGCGTTGCTGAGCGACCTGGGCCGTGCGAGCGTCGTATTCGAATCCACACGAATGTTCGGTCCTGCCACGGGCCCGCCGCTCACGGTGGTTGCAGCTCTCGTCGAAGAGGGCTGACGCTGCATGCGCCGGTTCGCGGCGCGGTTGTGTCCTCAACGCGCGATTCCTCTCAGCACGAGCTGGCTCATGCGTGCGCGAGGGTTGCTATTGCAGCTGAGCTTGAGTCTTGGATCCTTAGCGGAGGACACCCTGTGAGAAAGAAGAATCCCTATCTCCTCAGCAGTATGGGCGTGCTCGGCCTGTGCATGACGGCAACAGGTATGGCGCAATCGCAAACGAGCACGAGCGGTCAGGAGCTCGAAGAGATCATCGTGACGGGCTTTCGTCAGAGCTTGCAGAGCTCGACGGACGCCAAGCGCGAGTCGGTGGGGTTCACGGATTCGATCTTCGCCGAAGACATCGGCAAGTTCCCCGATACGAACATCGCTGAGTCCTTCCAGCGCATCCCGGGGATTCAGATCAATCGCGAGATCAGCGGCGAAGGCACGACGGTCGCGATCCGCGGCTTGAACACGAACTTCACCAAGGTACTGTTGAACAACGCGCCTGTCGCGGTGGCATCCTCCTCGCAAGAAGGGGCGAGCGCCAACCGCGAAGTGCCGCTCGACATGTTCCCGCCGGAGTTGTTCTCGCAATTGAACGTTTCCAAGACCTCTTCGGCGGAGATGGTCGAAGGCGGTGCTGCCGGCAGTATCAACATGCGAATGGCACGGCCTTTCGATCGCGAGGGTCCGCGTCTCACTTACTCGATTCAAGGCACGGACAACAGCAATGCGGACGATCTCGGCGCGCGCGCATCGTTGATCGCCAGCAACACGTGGGACACCTTCGGCGCCCTGTTCGGCGTGACCGCCGTGCGTAACAGGATCGCAACCACGGGTTTCGAAACGATCGGCTGGGCAAGCCTGTCGCTCACTCAGGACCAGTGCGGCGGTGCAGGTCAACCGTGTAACACGACCGGCGGCAACGGGCCTGCGACACCGCCGACCGTGCCCGACAATGCCAGCACCCGCGGCGCGGGACTGACGCCCGGCGACGTGATCGACAATGCGTGGTTGCTCGCAAACAATCCGGGACGCACGATCCAGCAGATCGACAACGCGGTGATCCCGCGTCTTGGTCGACCGATGTTCGAGGTCGGCGACAAGGATCGTTACAACGCAGTGCTCAGTCTCGAGTTCAGGCCGAACGACAACCTGCATTTCTATGTCGACTCTATGTACGGCAAGCAGGAAAGCGAGTTCGATCGAGTCGACATCATGTGGGGCGTGCGCGCCGGCAGCCAGGGCGGTTTCATCATCCCGACGAACCTGGAAGTCGATCGTGAAGACTGCAGCGAAGGTTGTGTGGTCACAAGTGGTGTGTTCCCGAACTCGCTGTGGATGCTCGAGTATCGGCCATACTTCGAGGACACGGAGTTTTGGGGTACCAACCCCGGCCTTAATTGGCAAATCAACGACAAGCTGAACCTCGACCTTCAGGCCAACTACACCAAGAGCGAGTTCGAGCGCGAGTCGCCGACGGTGCTAGTGATCTCGGATGTCACCACGATCACATACCGGAACGACGGCCGCATCCCGCAGATGTCTTCCAGCGTGGACATCAACGATCCGGCGAACTTCCGTTGGCTCACGCCTGGTCGTGGTCGCGTGCCTCCGTCCGATGACGTGGGTCGCGTCAACGTTCCTGTCGAGGAGCGCGAAGCCGAGACGAAGGGTGCTCGTTTCGCTCTGACGTGGGGCGACGAGCAGTTGAATCTGAAGTTCGGCGCTGCCTACGACGAGATCTCGCGCGACATCAGAGCTCGCGGCAACGACGCGTTGTGGCAGGCTGCCGTTTGCGGCGGCAATCCGGCGAACATTGCTCAACAGCCGAACAGTCAGCCGCCGTGCCGCGGCGAGACTGCGGCCGAGATCGTGCCCGGCGTCGGTGGTTATCCCGACTACGCCGCGCCGTACCAGGGGTCGCTCATTCCGAACGCCGCCGTGCCGAGCTATTTGCGCCCGACCAAGTACGGCTTCGTCACGGTCGATTGGAAATCCTTCGCGCGCGATTCGAACTATGCGCACTACCGCGACACGGCGCCGGAAGCCGGCGGTCTGCCGACCACGGCTAGCTGGGGCTCGATCTCGGAGGAAGCGACTGCACTGTTTGCGCAGCTCAATGGCGACTTCAACATCGGCGATCAGCGTCTGCGCTACAACGTCGGCGTGCGTTGGGTGAGGACTGATCAATCCGTGACGTCGCGTCTGACTGCCCCCGATCCCGCCAATGCCACGTTGCCTGACGGTCAGCGTCTGCCGGATGTGGCCACGTACGTCACGCTCGAGAGAGACTACGAGAACTGGCTGCCGTCGGCGAACCTGGCGTGGAACGTGACCGAGAACGCGATCGTGCGAGCGGCGCTTTCTCGGACGATGACGCGAGCGAATCCGACCGAGATGCTGCTCGGCTTGTCGATTGGCAATGCTGACGTCTCGCAAGTGACGCTCGGCAATCCGGACCTCGATCCGT
Source organism: Gammaproteobacteria bacterium (assembly GCA_017577615.1). Lineage (GTDB taxonomy): Bacteria > Pseudomonadota > Gammaproteobacteria > Steroidobacterales > Steroidobacteraceae > Steroidobacter. The sequence goes on from PKRE01000004.1 coordinate 66,160, forward strand.
ACCTGTCGGACAACATCGACATCGGCTTCGAGTACTACACGGGTCGCGAGGGTTACTTCGGTGTCACGGCATTCCGCAAGGGCATCGAAGGCTTCACGCAGCGGCAGTCACGCAACGTCACGTTCGGTGACCTGGCCGAGTACGGTGTGACGCTCGAGTCGTTGAGTCAGCAGCAGCGCGATGCAGTGCTGGCGCGCGGCGGTAACGATGCCTTCGTGGAGCTGCGCCAGACGGTGAACGCCAGCGGTCGCTTGACGATCAACGGCCTGGAGTTCAACTGGGTGCAGCCGCTCGATTTCCTGCTCGAGGGCACTGCGCTCGAGGGTCTGGGCTTCACGGCGAACTATACGATCATCGATCAGAAGGGCGAGGGTGCCGCGCCAGCCATTGCGGTCGGCGTGCCGCCCGAGAGCTACAACGCCACGCTGTACTACGACAACCGCGGCGTGAGCGCACGACTGTCGGTGACGCATAGCCAAGGCTCGCAAGCGAGCGGACCCAACAGCAATCAGCAGGGTGTGATCGGCGCCGAGCTCTTCAGCGACGACTACACCCAGTGGGACTTCTCGTCGATCTTCGATCTCGCGCAGATGTTCGGCTGGTCCTCGTGGGTGCCGCAGCTGACGATCGACGTGATCAACATCACCGAGGAGAAGCGTCGCTCTTACCAGCAATTCCCGAACGCGACGTTCACGTTGTTCGATTCGGGCAGAACGGTGATGGTCGGTCTGCGCGGGACGTTCTGAGCGTGGAGGCGTGGGGCTCGGGCTAGCGTTGGGCGCGGGATGCGTGCCGACGCCGGGCCGAGGTCCAGCCCCAGCTCTGGCCTGTGATCTGTGTATTCTCGCCCTGAAAACGAGTGGCTCGGTGCACGCTCGGCGCGCGCCGAGCCCTCAATCCGCCTGTCGCTGCGCGCGCAGCGGCACACCGTATGCTGCGCTCGCGGTCTTGCGCAGAGCCTCCAATACCTTCGTCGCAGCCGGAGAGAGCAGGCGGTCCTTACGCAAGATGAGGCCGAACGGCTCCATCGCGCACGGCAGATCGAACGGTACGATCGCAACCATTCCGTGCTCGGCGTAGTACTGGGCGATGTCGGTCGCAACGACTGCGATGAAGTCGCTCTCCTGCAGCATCTTGGTGATGAACATCAACGATGCACTCTCGACCACCACACGCGGTCCGTCGAGGCCGGCCTGTCGAAACATCTGATCGAACGGACGCCGCAGCACGCTGCCGACGGGCGGGATGACCCAATGGGCTTGCTCGAGTCGCGCCAGGGTCAGATTCTGCTCTGCGAGCAGCGGATGATCGGGTCGCGCAATGACACTCACCGGCTCGTCGGAGAGTCGCTCGAAGCGTAGCTGGTCACTGTCGAAACGCTCGACGACGCGGCCGATCACCATATCGAGCTCGCCGCGCCCCAGGCGCTCGAGGAGCACGTCGCTCGTTTCGATGTGCACCGAGATTTGCAGGTGCGGTTGCTCGCGCTTGACCAGCGAGATCGCCTCCGGAAGCACCGACAGACCTGGCGATGTCACCGAGCCAATGCCCACGCGCCCGAATTGCCCGGCTTTCAGCAAATCCAGCTCCTCGCCGGCCTCCTCGAGCGTTGCAAGGATCATGCGCGCATGGCGAATCAACGATTCGCCGTACCACGTCGGCCGCATGCCGCGCGAATGGCGCTCGAACAGCTCGACGCCGAGCATATCCTCCAAGTCTTTCAGAAGCTTTGAGGCGCCGGGTTGTGCCATGCGCAACAACTCTGACGCTCGATGGATGTTGCCTTCGTCCGCAAGTGCGACGAGCAGCAACAACTGACGTGGCTTCAGGCGAGCGCGCAAGTACCAGGGCAGGGGAGTCAACATAGGTCGCTTCACGGCTTGATAATTGTTTGTGTATTGAATCTGCCTCTTTCCATATTTGTTTGCAATCTCTTTTGGGCGAGAATCAATATCAGAATTCATCAACGGGTTGACTACCCGTGGGCACGGTTCGAGAGTGCTTGCTCAATCAGGCGGTATGCCAACGAGCAAGCGACGGCGCATGAGGGATCACCAAGGTGGTTAAGGGTCACTTCATCAACGGAACGTGGCGCGCCGGCACCACCGGCAAGCCGAACATCAATCCGTCCGACCTATCGGACGTCGTCGGCGAGTATGTCGAGGGCGGACAGGCGGAGGCACAGGAGGCGATCGCTGCTGCAAAAGCGGCCTTTCCGAGCTGGGCGAATGCGTCGCCGCAGGTGCGCTCGGACGTGCTCGATAAGGCCGGCACGCAGATCTTAGAGCGTCGCGAGGAGCTCGGTCGCCTGCTCGCCCGCGAAGAAGGCAAGACACTGCCGGAAGCGATCGGCGAAGTCACGCGCGCGGGTCATATTTTCAAGTACTTTGCCGGCGAAGCCTTGCGTTTGAACGGCGAGGTGCTGCCCTCTGTCCGGCCCGGGCTCGAGGTGCAGATCTTTCGTCAGCCGCTCGGTGTGATCGGGCTCATCACGCCGTGGAATTTTCCAATTGCCATCCCTGCGTGGAAGCTGGCTCCCGCATTGGCATACGGCAACACGGTCGTGCTCAAGCCCGCAGATCTCACGCCCGCGAGCGCATGGGCCCTTTTTGAGATCCTCGAGCGTGCGGGCTTGCCGCCGGGCGTGGCGAATCTCGTGTTCGGGCGCGGCAGCACCGTGGGTCAGGCACTGATCGAGTCGCCTGACGTCAATGCCATCAGCATCACGGGCTCGGTGGCCACGGGACGCGCGGTCGTGGCCCGATGCGCCGAGCTCGGCAAGCGTGTGCAGGCCGAGATGGGTGGCAAGAACCCGATGATCGTGCTCGACGATGCGGATTTGGACGTCGCAGTCAATGCGTCGATCAACGGTGCCTTCTTCTCGACCGGTCAGCGCTGCACGGCGTCGTCGCGCTTGATCGTGACCGAAGGCATTTATGAGCGCTTCGTCGCCGCCATGAAGGAGAAGACACTCGCGCTCAGAGTCGGCCATGCGCTCGATCCGCAGACTGAGATCGGGCCGGTCGTCGATCAATCGCAATTCGAACGCAATCTTTCGTATCTCGACGTGGCGCGACAGGAAGGCGCAGAAGTCATCGGCGGGGATGTGCTCGAGCGACCGACGCGTGGCTACTACATGCAGCCCGCGCTGTTCCTGAACACGACTCCCGACATGCGCGTCAATCGCGAAGAGATCTTCGGGCCGATTGCCTCGATCATTCGCGTCAAGGATTACGAAGAGGCGCTCGCCATCGCCAACGATACGCCATTCGGTTTGTCTGCAGGTATTTGCACGAAGTCTCTTGCGATCGCGCAGCACTTCAAGCGCCACGCGGCTGCAGGGCTCGTGATGATCAATGCGCCGACCGCGGGCGTCGACTATCACGTGCCGTTCGGCGGCATCAAGGGCTCGAACTATGGGCCGCGCGAGCAGGGCAGCTACGCACGTGAGTTCTACACCACGGTGAAGACTGTTTATGTTGCGTGAGGTGACTGCGTGCGCCTGATCCAATACGTCGACGACCGAGGTGCATTGCGCGTCGGCCGTATAGAAGGCGATCGCGTGCTGCAGGTCGCGGGGTTCGACTCGATGTACGAGCTTGCCCTGCAGGCCATTGCGCGTGGCACCACGCTCGAAGCGTTGGTGGAGGCGTCCGCAACGGCGTCTGAGGAATCCTACGAAGAGCTGCGTCGCTCGCTGCGGGTGCGTCCTCCATTGACGCATCCGGACGCCGCGCATTGTCTCGTGTCCGGCACTGGGTTGACTCATCTGGGCAGCGCCGAGACGCGCGATGCCATGCACAAGAAGCTGTCGGGAAGCGCGGGCGACCTTACCGACTCCATGCGCCTTTTCAAGCTGGGCCTGGAAGGAGGCAAACCTGCGCCGGGCGAAGTGGGAGTGCAGCCCGAGTGGTTCTACAAGGGCGACGGGAGCGTGCTGGTGAACCCGGGTGCGCCGTTGACCCGACCTGCCTTTGCGCTCGATGGGGGGGAAGAGCCGGAGCTCGTCGGCTTGTATGTGATCGGCCCGGATGCCGTTCCGTATCGGCTTGGCTTCGCGCTCGGCAACGAGTTCTCGGACCACGTCATGGAGCGGCAGAATTATTTGTATCTCGCACATTCGAAGCTGCGCCAATGTGCCGTCGGGCCCGAGCTGCGAACCGGGCCTTTACCGCCCCACCTGGAAGGGCGCAGTCGGATCCGAAGAGGAGCGGAGGTGGTCTGGGAAAAGCCGTTCTTCACCGGCGAGGCGAACATGTGTCACTCGCTTGCCAATCTCGAGTACCACCACTTCAAGTATTCTGAGCATCGTCGACCGCTCGATGTTCACCTGCATTTCTTCGGGACCGCTACTCTGAGCTTTGCCGATAGCGTGCGCGTGCAGCCGGGCGATGTGTTCGAGATCGAGCTCGCTGAGTTCGGCGCGCCGCTCACGAACACGTTGCGTGCGGGGGATGACACGTTCACAGTCGGCCAAGTGCGCGCGCTGTGAAACAAATCCGCCGCCGCGTAGGCCTTCCGGGCACGAGTCAGGTTGAATTTTGATAGCGGTATCATTACGCTCGCACCGCTGTATGAATCGCGCCATCCAGGAGGATGTCGCGGTACGGGCAGGGTTTGACCCAGTCATACCGGCCAGCCTGTCGGATCTCGCTTCATACAAAACAAGACTCGCGCACTCGATGCGTGGGCACTTCCCGATGATCCAGCGCTGTGCAGCGACTGCCCGGGCGACCGTGGGCAAACAAGAGCTTGCCGACGCTGCGTGCACGGATGTCGAGAGTGCGTGTCAGAGTCGTCGTACGTATGACGTCCGAGAAAACTTGTACTGAATTCTGCGCGACACGGCGCATCCCAGTGGGAGGCGTCGCAGGGGGATGGCGTCTGCGTTGCGTCGGTGTCCGTATTCGTGAGGCTCGCGCTAGCCGGCATCACCTTTTTGCAAGGCAGTGGCTGTGTACCGAGGTGTTTGTGCCTTGCGGCGGCAGCCGGGCCGACCACGGGGGCAGCGCTCGCGACAGCACTCGTCAGGTACGGATCCGTCGCCCGACTTGCGAGGCGTACGATAGATAACCAGAGGAAGCGATGTACCTAGGTATCGATATCGGCACATCGAGCGTCAAGGCGGTCGTCGTCGATGATTCGGATGTTGTCGTTGAGCAAGCGTCCGCGCCGCTGGCCGTTTCGCGACCGCAACCCGGCTGGTCCGAGCAAGATCCCGATGATTGGTGGGCTGCGACCAACGCGGCAGTCAAAGCCCTTTCCCCCAGAGCACGACGCAGTGTCAAGGCCATCGGCCTGAGCGGGCAAATGCATGGCGCGACGTTGCTCGACGCCAAGGACAAGCCGCTGCGTCCGGCCATTCTGTGGAACGACGGCCGCAGCGAGAAGCAGTGTATCGCGCTCGAGCAAGCCGAGCCCGCCAGCCGCAAGATCACGGGCAATATCGCCATGCCCGGCTTTACTGCGCCGAAGCTGCTGTGGGTCAAAGAGCATGAGCCCTCGGTGTTTGCTGCGACCCGCACTGTGCTGCTGCCGAAGGACTATGTGCGTCTGCTGATGACCGGCGAGAAGGCAAGCGACTGCTCGGATGCGGCGGGCACCTTGTGGGTGGATGTGGCGAATCGGTGTTGGTCGCCGAAGATGCTCGCGGCGACGGGACTGGACGAATCGCACATGCCCCGTCTCTACGAAGGCTCGGAGGTGACAGGCACGCTTCTTCCCGAGGTGGCGGATGCCTGGGGCATGTCGCGCGTGCCGGTTGCGGGCGGTGGCGGCGACAATGCAGCGGGGGCCGCCGGAATCGGAGTCATCAACGCGGGCGACGCATTCTTGTCGCTCGGCACGTCGGGGGTCTTGTTCCTGGCGACGCCGAAATTCCTGCCGAATCCGGACCGCGCCGTGCACGCGTTCTGCCATTGCCTTCCCAACCGTTGGCATCAGATGAGCGTCATGTTGAGCGCGGCGAGCTGCGTCGATTGGGCCGTCAAGCTGACCGGTGCGGCTGACGCGGCCGAGCTGCTCGGCAAGGTGGAGGCGCGCGGTCGTCTCGACGGTCCGGAAATCTTCCTTCCTTATCTGTCAGGTGAGCGTACGCCTCACAACGATCCGCAAGCGCGCGGTGTGCTGTTCGGTCTTTCGCATGACAGCGACGCTGCTTCCATCGGTCAGGCAGTGCTGGAAGGCGTTGCATTCGCATTCGCCGACGGCCTGGATGTGCTGATCGAGGCCGGCGCCACTATCGACAAGATCTCTGTCATTGGCGGAGGGGCGCGCTCCATGTGGTGGGGCAGCGTGCTGGCCGCCGCGCTCGGCAGGCCGCTCATCTATCGAGACGGATCGGAAGTGGGGCCGGCCTACGGTGCCGCACGGCTTGCACGGCTCGCCAAGACCGGCGAAGCGCCGGAGGACGTGTGCCAGCCGCCGCCGATTCGTGTCGTGATCGAACCGAACCAGCGAGACATCGAGCAGCTCGCACCGAAACGAGTTCTTTTCTCAAAGCTCTACCAAGACCTTCGCAAGCGTTTTCGAGGAGAATGACCATGTCGAGTGCTGCCCGTCTTCAATCGGCGACGTCGTATTTCGCAGTCGTCGATCCCATTCGCTACGAAGGTCCGGATACTGACAACCCGCTGGCTTTCCGCTGGTACGACAAGGACCGCATCGTGCTGGGCAAGCGCATGGAGGACCACCTGCGTCCGGCCGTTTGCTACTGGCACTCGTTCGCCTGGGACGGTCACGACATTTTCGGCGCAGGCACGTTCCAGCGGCCTTGGAATCAGGGACCGATGACCGAGGAAGCCGCCTGGGTCAAGATGGATGCGGCATTCGACTTCTTCACGCGGCTCGGCACGCCTTTCTATTGTTTCCATGACGTCGATGCGATGCCCGCCGCCAGCAACATCAGGGAGTACGTGCAGAACCTGGCGAAGACAGTTGATCGCCTCGAGAAGAAGCAAGCCGAAACGGGCGTGAAGCTCCTCTGGGGGACGGCAAACCTGTTCTCGCATCCCCGATACATGGGTGGTGCCGCGACGAACCCGGACCCGGAAGTCTGGGCGTTCGCAGCCACGCAAGTGCGTCACATGATGGATGCGACCAAGCGGCTCGGCGGCTCGAACTATGTGCTATGGGGCGGCCGCGAAGGCTACGACTCGCTGCTGAACACGAATCTGAAGCGCGAGCTCGACAACTTCGGACGCTTCCTGCAGCTGGTCGTCGACTACAAGTACAAGATCGGCTTCAAGGGCACCATTCTCGTCGAGCCAAAGCCGCATGAACCGACGAAGCACCAATATGACTTCGACGTGGCGACGGTGTACGGCTTCTTGAAGCGGCACGGTCTCGAGAACGAGGTGAAGGTCAACATCGAGGCCAATCACGCCACTCTCGCGGGCCACAGCTTCGATCACGAGATCGCGATGGCCGATGCGCTCGGCATCTTCGGCTCGATCGACATCAATCGTGGCGATCCGCAGAACGGCTGGGACACGGATCAATTCCCCAACGACCCGCTGGAGATGACGTTGGCGATGTATCGAATCTTGAAGGCCGGCGGCTTCAAGGACGGCGGTTTCAACTTCGACGCAAAGGTGCGTCGTCAGAGCATCGATCCCATCGATCTGTTCCACGGGCACATCGGCGGGCTCGACGTTCTCGCGCGCGCGCTGCTCTCTGCGGCGAAGCTGATCGAGCAGGGTACGCTCGACAAGTTCGTCGAAGAGCGGTATGCGAAGTGGAACGGCGAGGTCGGTCAGAAGATCTATGCAAAGGATGCCTCGCTCGCCACGATCTCCGACTGGGCCGTCGAGGCGAATATCGATCCGAAGCCGGTCTCCGGACGTCAGGAATACCTGGAGAATCTGGTGGGGCGCGCGATCGTCGGCTGACGCCACGAGAACGCACCTGCGCAGCGACACAGGTAGACGAAGCAAGCGGCGAGGGCGCACGCTCTCGCCGCTTTTTTGTGGCTTGGCTCGGCTGCAAGAGGAGCCGCGTCCGCAGCGCGAGGCAAGGCCTAGCGGGCTACGAAACGCGTGCTCGCCGTTAGCCGCGCATCGGAGCCGCATCACCGGCAAAAAAGAAAGAGCGGCCCGCAGGCCGCTCTCATGTGATCGGCTCTAATCGGCGGTTCGATCAACCGAGCCAGAAGCTGAAGTACAAGTAGATGCCGATCACGAGCACCAGAATCGTCGTCGCGAGGATCTTGTTGCCGGTATCCCAGCTCTGCTTGATCTCTTCGCCCGCGATCGCGCGGATGGACGCGTAGGTCAATCCCTCGACGTTCTCGCGCGGCGGCGGCGGGCTCGTCAGGGAGCCCACGATCAGCAGCACGATGCTGATGAGGAACAGCAAGCCCGTCGCGTAGAGGAAGTTCAGGTCGCCAATCGCCGCGAGGAACGCCGGATTCGCGATCTTCCCGTTTCCGGTGCCGAAGAAGGCCTGGCAGGTGAGCTTGATCATGCCGAGGATGAAGCCGCCGCCGAGCGCCCACACGGCTCCGCGGGCGTTGATACGGCTCCAGAACAATCCCAGCAGGAACACTGCGGCGATCGGCGGCGCGAGATAGCCTTGAACGCTCTGTAGATACTGATAGAGCCCGCCGCCGGAAATCACTTTCATGACCGGAATCCAGAGGATGCCCAGGATCACCACGACGGTCGTGGCGATGCGTCCGACGGTGAGCAAGTGCCGCTCGGAACGACCTGGGCGCAGCTTCTCGTAGATGTCGACCGTGAACAGTGATGCGCTCGAATTGAACAGCGACGCGAGCGAGCTCATGAGCGCGGCGAGCAGGCAGGCGACGATCAGTCCTCGAATGCCTGCAGGGAGCAAGGTCGTGACCAGGGTCGGGAACACCGTATCGCCGTCGAGAGTCGCAACGCCGTCCACGACCTTCATCGGCAGTTGTATGGCGCCCTTCTGGTGCAGGGCCCAGCCAATCATGCCCGGCACGAGGAAGATCAGCACCGGCCAGACCTTGAGCAGACCGCCGAAGAGCGCGCCGCGGCGTGCGGTGGCGAGGTCCTTGGCCGAGAGGGTACGCTGCACGATGTACTGATCAGTGCACCAGTACCAGATGCCGATGATGGGCGAGGCGATCAGCACGCCCAGCCATGGAAAATCCGGATCGCTGAGCGGGCGCCACAGGGCGAACGCTTCCTTGTTCGCCTTCGCTTGCGCGACCAGCTCGTTCCAGCCGGCGATCATCCCCGCACCGTCGCTGAGCCGCGTCAGCCCCATATAAGTGATGACTGCAGCGCCGAACAGGATGATCACGGCCTGCGGCGTGGCCGTCGCCATGATCGCGCGCATGCCGCCGAAAACCGTATAGATGCCCGTGATGACGACGGTGGTGAACGCGCCGACCCAGAAGGCGTTCTCGGGCGAGCCGAAGGTATCGGGCAGGAGCGCCTGGAACACGATGGCGCCGGCGTAAACAGTGACGCTCACCTTCGTGAACACGTACGCCACCAGCGACACGACGGACAGAATGGTGCGAGCCCGCGCGCTGAAGCGACGCTCGAGGAACTCGGGGATCGTCTGTACGCCCGACTTGTAATAGAACGGCACGAAGAAGCCGGCAAGCAGAATCAGAATCCAGGCGTGCAGCTCCCAGTGCGCCATCGCCATGCCCGTGGACGCGCCTTGCCCGGCGAGCCCGACGATGTGCTCAGAGCCGATATTGGACGTGAAGATGGAAGCGCCGATTGCCACGAAGCCAGCATTGCGGCCGGCAAGGAAGTAATCGATGGAGTCCTTTTGCTTGCGACCGTACCACCAGGCGAGGAAGCCGATGAGCACGAAGTAGAGAAAAACAATGGTCCAGTCGAGAGCGGACATCGATGGGCTTTGCATATGCTTGCACCTATTTAGCCCTTCCGACCGCTCTCGTCCGCGCGACCCTTGCCGAGAACGCGGTCGGTGCAGCGGTTGGGCCGTGTTGTTTTACTTAAAGCCTAGCTTTGAGTCGTTGGGCCGCGCTCTTTAGTTATCCCCCCGCAGCCGGCGGACACCTTAGAAGCTCGAGCGGCAGCTCGCAAGAGTATCGGTTGATAATAGTACGCTTGACGAGTCAGCTGGGCGCTCGGGCCTGGAGGGACGGCTCGCATCCTGAGCGCGCAGCGTGCCGCAGCTCGCAGCGCGCATGCTCGCGCAGGCAGATCACAGAGACCCGCGCAGTCCGCTCAGCTGGCGGCGAGCAACCAGCGAGAGAGGATGCTCGGACGCATGCGTCTCAAGAACACTCTGCCGTCACGTGGGCGCGTGCTGCGCTCAAACGATAGGCAGCGTTCGATGAGCTTGCGCGCACGACGATGGAGGCCCGGAATAGGGGCGGGATGCAAGCCGCGTTGGCGTGCGACCGCGAGCGAGCAACGCTGAAACGGGTGCACGCCGGCGAGGAGCTCGTAAGCGATGACTCCGAGCGGGTACAGATCGTCGGCGGGATGAGGCGTGCCCTGCTGTGCCCACGGGTCGGCGGTGTACGCTTCCGTGTAGGCGCGTAATGTGAGCGTGTCCAGCACATCGAGCGATTCGTTGCTGGTCGGTACGGCACGCACGAGCTCGAATCCCATGATCTTCGGCGTGCCGTCGTCGCAGACGAACACGGCGTGCGGGTTCAGGTCGCAATGGACGATTCCGCGACGATGAGCGTACGCCAGACCGTTCGCGATCCCTTCGATCAGCGGCCACGCCTTGTCGTATGCCAGACCCTTGCCGCGGACCTCGCGCACCAGCCCGCTCAGCCAGCGTCCGCGGAGCGGCTCCATGACGATGAACGCGTGGTGTTCATGCCGATCGATGTCGTAGGTGGCGACGATGTTCGGATGAATAAGCGTTTGTGAGCGGCGCACGACTTCTTCCAACGCCGCGTAGGCAAGCGGCTGCTGTCGCAGATCGACAGCGACCACCTTGACGGTCACGTGCACCTCCGACTCGGGCGAGCGCTGCAGATCGATCGCATCGTAGACTTGACCCACCCCGCCCAAGCCGAGGGGAGCGATGAGGCGATAGCGGCCGTTCAGTACGGTGCCGAGCGGGAGGGATTCGAGCGGATACAGAGCTCGCGATGCGGAGTCCGATGCCGCTGTGTCGGTGCGCCCGAGCCCGACGGTGCGATTGTCGGCGTCGAGGCAGGCGGCTGCGTCACACGCGCTGGCGGGGGGCTGAGTCACGGGCCGGAACAGCGCCGCTCGAAGCTGCTCCAAGTCGACGATCGGTGGCAGCGTTGGCTCGGCTAGCGAGTCCGCCCCTGAGGCGCGCGGCGCGGGCGACAGTCTCGGCACGACGGTCGCGGCGTCCAGCCACACGGTCTTGTCTGAGCGGACGTCCTCGAGGGCGTCGAATAGCGCGCGCGCTGCGGCACGCGAGAGCTGGCCGCGCACCAACTCCGCTTCGATTCGCTGACCCCAGAAGCGGGTCCTGACCGGATCGGCCTGCGATGCAGCGGCGACCGCCTCGCATGCCGCGTCGAGGGATAGACTGCCGTCGCTCAAACCGAGGATGATGTCATCGAGTTGTATCGTCATGCGTTCCTCGCAGTCGTTCCGTCGTGTGTGATTCGTCGCGACACCAGAGCTACACCCGCGATGCATCGTCCTGGCGCCCGGTGAGGTAGAGAATAGGGCCGTCGCCAGCCGAGAAATGTGACTCCCGGCGCATTTCGGTGCTATAGAGAACGACAAGAGGTGACCGCAAGCTGCTGTGTACGTTGAGTTTTTCAATTCGAGACATGCGTCGTGATGGATTCCGGAGCACCCCAGAGCGCCCCGTTCAGTGCAGCTGAGCAGAGCCGCTATAGCCGCCATCTCACCTTGCCCGAGATCGGTGTGGCGGGGCAGAAAAAGCTGAGAGCAGCGCGCGTGCTCCTGGTGGGCGCTGGAGGGCTCGGCTCTCCGTCGAGCCTGTACTTGGCGGCTGCGGGCGTGGGAACGCTCGGGCTTGTCGACAACGATCGCGTGGAGCTCTCCAACTTACAGCGGCAAGTGCTCTACGGCACCGACCTCATCGGACAGCCGAAGGTTCATGCGGCGCGTGCGCGGCTCGAAGCGCTCAACCCCGATGTACGAGTCGAGGTATACGACATCGAGCTCACTGCGGCGAACGTTCTCGACATCCTTTCTAGTTATGACCTCATCCTCGACGGCTCGGACCGTTTCCGCACGCGCTATCTCGTCAATGATGCGTGCGTCTTGCTCGGCAAGCCGCTGATCTCGGCGGCGATTCACCGGTTCGAAGGGCAGGCCACCACGTACGTGCCGGGTGCCGGGCCGTGCTATCGGTGCTTGTTTCCGGCGCCGCCGGCGGATGGGCTCGTGCCGAACTGCGCGGAGGCGGGCGTGCTGGGCGTGCTGCCTGGCGTGATGGGTGCCATTCAAGCCACTGAGGCGATCAAGCTGATCGTTGGTGCAGGAGAGCTGTTGATCGGACGGCTGCTCACGTACAACGCGCTGTCGCTGAAATTCGGTGAATTTCGCTTTGGCCGACGCGCGGACTGCCCCGTGTGCGGAGATCATCCGACAATCCGCGAAGTGCGCGATCTTCCCGAGGCTTGCGGCGCCGATGATCTGGCCGCCGTGCGTCGCCTCGACCCGCGAACGCTCTACGCGCTGCTGTCGGGACCGCACAAGCCGCCTGTGATCGTCGATGTGCGCGAGCCACGCGAGTTCGCGGTGGCGCACCTACCGGCATCCGTGAACATCCCGGTGCGTGAGCTCGAAGGGCGTCTCGCGGAGCTCTCGCAACATGAGACTGTGGTGTTCGTCTGTCGCAGCGGCGCACGCAGCCTCACGGCTTCCGGCATGGCGCACCGAGCAGGCATGCGAAAACCCGCGCACTTGGAAGGCGGCTTGCTCGCTTGGGCGCGAGATGTAGATCCGTCCTTCGAGGTGGCGCCGGTGGGTTAAGGTTGCTGCGATTGCGAGCGGCCCTTGGGTGAGCGGCTCACCAGCCAGCGTTTCGCCGGCAGCCAGCTGACGAGCTCTTGGCGACGGCGTTGCCATGCTTGCTCAAGTGTCTTGGCTGCTTCCGGTAACATGGCTCGTACCGAGCTCGGCATCCGCACCACTTGTCCAAACACTTTCACAACGCACTCTCCTCGACGAACACGATTTTCGACTAGACGACGGCGCATAGGTTCCACGATGGAACGCGAGCATTGCCGCAGCATTCAGCTGCGGTATCGTCTGCCGCGCGAAGCACCTGGCGGCGCTACACTCACAGTACTCGACTTGCATGTCGAGATCATTACGCCGCGTGGAATAACAGTGATTCCTTGCCTTCGCTGTGAGCAACCGGAGCGGAAGCGCGCTCGGTCTCGCGTCGACTTTGAATCGCTTCCACCAAGCGAACACTACCCGAGTCGCGCGGCTCGTGGCAGTCGGATGACGATGGACGTCGCCAACGGACAACAGCCGTCAAACCGCGCACCCGCACAATACGCGGACATTACCGACGACCACAGCAATGTGGGTCTTCAAAATGATGGCCTGCCGCATTGGATCACTCGATCTTCCTCGCGAGCCTCCTGCGAAAGAAGGCAGGGGAGTGGATCCAAGGCTTAGCGGAACGTGAGAGAGACGATATGCGCGCGCTGCTGGCTCTTCTTCTTGCTTGCGTGCTGATTCCGATGAGCACGATGGCGGGCGATTCGTCGCCGGCACGGCCTGGCACGCCGCGCTACACGTTTGCGTGGCCGCTCGATGCGCCGATGCCGAAGCCGCGGGGCGGTGTGACGAAGGGCGCCCCGGTCGAGCTCGATACCACGCCGTCGGAGGCATGGCGGGCATTGCGAGCCGAGAATCTCACGGATTTCGAGCGCGATCGGCGGGCGATTCTCGCGATGGCTGGCACGTACAGAGTGACCTTCGATTTTCTCGAGATTGTGTCCTACGCGCAGCCGGACGCGCTGGTCGCACCCTACCAATCGTGGGCAACGGAGAAGATCTATGTCGACGAGGACACAGGCCGATCGATCAGCCTGGTGCACATCCTCGAAATGCGCACGGTGGAACCTGACGGCTCGATCGGCGAGACCTTGGTGACGAAGCACTGGCGCCAAGACTGGACGTACGAGCCGCCACACATAGTCGAATATGTGGGCCGCGATAGGTGGGTGCGCAGAACGTTGGCACCAGACGATGTGAAAGGACAGTGGCTACAAACGGTTTATCAAGTGGATGAGTCGCCCCGCTATGCGAGCATCGGCCGCTGGGAGCACAACGCCAGCTTTTCTAGCTGGTCGAGCGGGGAAACCTGGCGACCGTTGCCGCGCCGCGAATGGAGCGTGCGCGATGACTACGATGTGCTGATCGGGACAAATCGACACACGATCTATCCAACGGGATGGCTTCAGGAAGAAAACAATCTCAAGGCTGTGTTGGGGGAGGATGGGACGCCGGCGCACACGCAGCCTTACCTTGCGCGCGAATACGGCATCGCGCGCTATGAGCGTATTCGCGGGGCCGATTTTGCGGCAGCCGACCGCTACTACGCGAGTACACGAGTATTCTGGAACGCCGTGCGCGCGCGTTGGAGCGAGATCTTCGCGACGCAAGGAATGGCTCAGTTACGCGGTCCTGTGGACAAGCTGGGGCTGTTCCAGCCGCTGTTTGCGCATGCAGAGGCCATTCTCGAGCAGGGTGCCGAGGCCAGCGCGAAGACTCCAGCCGTCATCGAAAGCGCGCTACGCGACATGGGGGTGGTCGATCCAAGGTAGGGCGGAGCGGTCATCGGCGCGTCCGCCTTATTATATGTGTGGGCTCTGGCGCTTGGGCGCTGGGTTGGTGGCAGGGCGTTCCCACTCGAGCCCCGAGTCCCAGACCGCTCGAGTTGAAGGCTAGGGTGCGCTGTCACACGGCCACGCTGACGCGTGCACCCCGCGTGACGCGTTCGCAAGCACCTTGCTTGTCATAGATCTTCGGATCGTTACCCGCGCCCGTGATCATGTCGAGCATCCCCTCGACCTTCTTGATGCGGGCTGTCACCAGCGCGCCATTACGATCATTCGCGGCGCGGCAGGCCGTTGCGCGAGCGGCGCATTCCGCCCAGCGCTCCTTGAGCAAGCCGGATGAATCGCACCACTCCAGCAGGCGCTCGAGGCCGCTGACGTCGGTGGGTAAGTTCATCATGCGGCACAACGAGCGGCGCTCATCGTCAATGCGTAGCAGCTCCCCCACGTAAGCCTCTCGCGTCTCGCCGGCCCGCTCCAGCCCTTCGATGTCATTGGCCACGAGTAGCGCGTGCTCGTGCTCGAGCACGCTCTGCAGGCGTTCGAGGACACTCGCCTCTTCGATGAGCAGCTTCTCGAGGTGCTCGCGACAGACTGCCGAATCCAAGTTATTTCTCCACTGTGCGCAAATCGCGCTCCAGAGCAATGAGTTTCTCTGCGATCCGCTCGGGCACGACCTCGTAGCGGCCTTCTTCGATTGCAGCGCGAATTTCGGCGACGCGCGCTTCGTCCGCCGCCGGAATGTTCCGCAGCGCCTGCTCTAGCGCAGCGAGCTGACGTGCCTGTCCCGTGATGCGTACAGCGGTGCTGGTCGTAGCGGAACGCGTTGCGACCGAACCGCTGGCCTCGCGCGGTCGCGTGGCCGACTTCGCGCTTCCGAGCTGCACGGGCCGATTATCAAAGCCGCCGATCTTCGTGGTCACGTCCTAGTCTCCTCAGTCATGGAGCCGTTAACGGCCGCACGCCGGAGAACTTTAGCCTCACCGTCGGTCTCGGTCTGAGCAGGGCGATGGGGCAAACTCGCAAGTCAACGCATCGACGCTCGACAATACGTCAAATGCTTTCGCGCGTTGGCGCCGTCGCCATGCCGCGCGAGATCAGGGAAAGCCGGAGCGTCAGTAAAATGACGCCTGTGCCGGTACGCTTCAAAGGTCCACTCTGACGATCCCATCGCTTTCCACCACCCCTTCCACGACTTTGAGCGAGGTCACGTTTTGAACGCGTACGCGGTCGTGAGCTGCACCCTCACTCAGCGCTTGGCCCTTCGCGCGGATCTCGATGTTGCCCGTTCTTGCGACCAGCGTGACCTGTTGTCCGCGACGGACCAAGATGTCCGGTGCCAGCACATCGACCGTCAATGCGGTGCCCGCAGGCAGCGCACGGCGCAAACGATGGCCTTGTACGCTCGCCATGTCGGTTACGAAGCGGCTTGCAGTGCCCGGCACTCGGCGCACTTGAGTCTCCACGTCAGAAGCGGTGATGCGTGCGTTACGCGCCAGCGCGCGGCGAAGCACGAGCACGGTGATCTCGGTCTCGACACTTACGGGCACATAGACGGTCCACGAGACCGGTGCCGTGCAGCGCACGCCCACGGTGGTGCGCGCCGCGAAATCATTGGTATGGGGTGCGAATGCCTCGAGGGGCACGGCACAGCGATGCAGACGCAGTCTCGGATCGAGCGGAGAGGCGCTCACGAGATGCTTGGCGCCGGTCGCGGCCAAGCCCTCTTCGACGAACGCTTCGGCAACGCGCTGAATAGACTGAAGCGGTTGCACGTTGGCGTACGCGCGGGGCACGACGCACCATATCAATAGAAGGAAGAGTGTTCCGTACTTCACTGTCGCTTGCTGCTCCGTCACATTGTTGACGCCCACATAGCATGAGCAAGCACAGTGCCATCGCCGCGCCGGCATGCAGCTCGGACATGCCTCTGCACAGAAATCGTCGTCGAAGTGTGATGTGCTCGACGCGGGAATGGGCAATAGCGAATAGGCTCCTGCCACAACCTCCAGCCTAGAGCCTCCAGCCCAGAGCCAGTGACGAGTCTTGCCGGCGGCAAACTCTTGCCGCTTCGTTTGCGTGAGCGCGATCGCAACTTTCACGTTGCGCCAGTCACATTCCTTCTAGCCTGCATCGAGAAGCTTGCGCTCGAGCTGCGCTGGCACGTTGCTTGCTAAGTCCTGTGTCAGACGATTTTCTGACGGAGGCAGTCATGCCCACGAAGCTCGATTCGTATCTCGGTGTGCATCCGGCAGCGCTACAGCTGCGCTCGAAGCGCATGGAAATTCTCGCCGCGAATCTGGCCAATGCGGACACGCCGAACTATCGCGCCCGCGATATCGACTTCAGAGCGGCGCTGGCGCAAGCGACTTCCTCAGCGGGCGGCGTGCGGCTCGCAACGACACAGTCAGGGCACATTGGAGCCGTCGATGCAAAGCGCATGCAGACACCGGAGCTGAAGTATCGCGTGCCGCTCGCGCCTGCGCTCGACGGCAACACTGTGGATACCCAGCTCGAGCAAGCGGCGTTCGCGGAGAACAGCGTGCGCTACCAGGCGACATTGCAGTTCCTGACCTCGAAGTTTCGCGGCCTGATGACCGCGATCACGGGACAGTGAGCTCGATCGACCAGCGACGATAGGTAAGCAGCCATGTCTAGCTTCAAGGTCTTCGACATCGCCGGTTCGGGCATGAGCGCTCAGTCCGTGCGCCTCAATACGACGGCGAGCAATCTCGCCAACGCCGATAGCGTGAGCGGCGATCCGAACCAGGTCTACAAAGCACGTTATCCGCTGTTCGAAGCCATTCGTGCCGGGCTCGGCAAGAACGCGGAAAGCGTTGGTGTCCACGTGCGCGGCATCGTCGAGAACCAGGCGCCGCCGACGGCTCGCTACGAGCCTGGCAATCCGCTCGCCGATGAGAACGGCTATGTCTACGCCCCGAACGTCAACACGGTCGAGGAGCTGGTCAACATGATCTCTGCGGCGCGCTCGTACCAGAACAACGTCGAAGTCATGAACACGGCGAAGGAAATGATGTTGGCGACGCTGCGGCTCGGACAGTAGAGGAGAAGGAAGGTGATCGAAGCAAGCAGAGTCGCTTTGGCGCGCACGCATAGCAACACGCCTTTCTCGAGGCTGACGAAGGTATTGCGCAAGCGTGTGCGCGTGGCGCGCCAGCGCGCGCGTTCTGGCGGGATGTTGTGGCCCGCGGACGTTCGGCGATAAGCGTATAAGCGAGAAAAACGATGATCGTCTCGGAAACCGGCAACGGCACTTCGGCAAGCGCAGCAGCGGCTTACTCGAGCGCAGTCCAGAAGAAGGATCAACTCGGGCAGAAGGAGTTTCTGCAGCTGATGATTGCGCAGCTGAAGAATCAGGACCCGTTCAAGGCGATGGATCCGAGCCAGTTTCTCGGTCAGCTCGCCCAGTTCGGCACGGTGAGCGGCATCCAAGAGATGCAAAACGCCTTGGCGGCGCTGTCTGCGGCACTGCGCTCTTCGCAAGTGCTCGATGGCGCTGCGCTGATCGGGCGGGAAGTACTGGTGGCGAGCGATGAGGTGATGCTGGCGACCGAGGATCCAGTTCGTTGCGTCATCGACGTGCCGGAGAACGCCACGTCGGTGTCGATTCAGATCAGCGATGCATCCGGGCAACTCGTCCGGCGCATCACGGTGTCAAACGTGGCTGGACTGACCGAGATCGAGTGGGACGGTGTCTCCGATGCGGGCACGCGAGCTCCGCCGGGCAAGTACTCATTCGAGGCGGTGGCGAACGTCGGTGGCGCCTCGACATCGCTGGAAATCTTGATGGCCAGCCGCGTATCGAGCGTCACGGTCGATGCCGGCCGCGGGCTGATTCTGAACACGAGCACACTCGGGTCGCGCTCGCTAGGCGATGTGCGCCGTGTGATGTAACGAGTTTGCTAAACAGCTATGCACTTGGGAGTTTGACATGCCGTTCCGTCTTGCCTTGAGCGGTTTGCATGCGGCGCAAGCCGATCTCACCGTCACTGCTCACAACATCGCCAATACTGGCACTGTCGGTTTTAAGGGCTCGCGAGCGGAGTTCGCTGAGCTGTTCTCCGTGTCCCCGCAAGGCGTCAGCGCGGTCATGGTCGGTAACGGCGTCCGTGTGGCGAATGTGGCGCAGCAGTTCAAGCAGGGGAACATCGACTTCACCGACAACAGTCTCGACTTGGCAATCAGCGGTCAGGGCTTCTTCATCCTGAGCGACGGCGGAGCGTTGTCGTATACACGTGCCGGCGCATTTCAAGTCGATCGCGACGGTTACATCGTCAACAGTCAGAATCAACGCTTACAGGCGTATCCTCCCGTTGCGGGAGGTGGATTCAATACCGGTGCGCTCACGGACATCCAAGTGGTGACGAGCGAGAGCCCGCCGTCGGCGACGACTCAGGCCGAGGTCATCTTCAACTTGCCGAGCAACGCCGAGCCACCGACGGTGGAGCCATTCGATCCGGCGGTTACGACCAGCTACAACCATGCAACGTCACTGACCGTCTACGACGCGCTCGGCGCGGCACACACCGCGACGATGTACTTCGTCAAGAATGACCCGAGTGCCCCGGGGAACGACGAGCATCAGTGGACCCTGCACCTCTTTGTGGACGGCCAGCAGGTCGGCAACACGCAGCTGCGATACTCGAGCACGGGTGCGCTGATCGATCCGGTAGACGGTCGCATCCCGATTACCTACGACCCCACGAACACCGGCGCAGAGCCCATGAACATCACGCTCAACGTGGGACGCAGCACGCAATACGGCAGCGCATTCAACGTCAACTCGATCACGCAGGACGGTTACACGACCGGTCGCTTGATCGGTATCGACGTCGACTCGACCGGCGTCGTGCAGGCGCGTTTCACGAACGGCCGCTCGATCTCGCTCGGACAGATTGCGCTGGCGAACTTTGCGAACCCGCAAGGGCTGCAGCAGCTTGGCGATACCGCGTGGGCAGAGACCTTCAGCTCAGGGCAAGCCGTGCGAGGGCAGGCCGGTAACTCCGGGTTCGGGCTGATTCAATCCGGTGCGCTCGAAGCGTCGAACGTAGACATCACCGAGCAACTCATCAACATGATCACGGCGCAGCGCAACTTCCAGGCGAATGCGCAGATGATCTCGACGGCGGATGCGATCACCCAAACCATCATCAACATCAGATAAGGCTATTGGCGCAGGCACGAACCTTTCGTAGCTCGTCACACATAACGGCCAGAGGCTCATGGATCGTTTTCTCTACATCGCCATGTCCGGCGCGAAAGAAACGCTTCGCGCGCAAACGGTCAACAATCACAATCTCGCGAACGCGAGCACGGTGGGCTTTCGCGCAGAGCTGAGCTCGTTCCAAAGCCGCGCGGTGGCGGGCTCTGGCTATGGTTCGCGTGTCTACGCGACGCATTCGACGACCGGCTGGGATCAGACTCAGGGCGCATTGACGGCGACCGGTCGAGACTTGGACGTCGGGATCAACGGTGCAGGCTGGATCGCCGTGCAGGCACCCGATGGGCGCGAAGCGTACACGCGTGCGGGCGATTTGCGCGTCGATCCGAGCGGCATGTTGCTCAACGGTGCCGGACACCCGGTGCTCGGTGATGCCGGCTCTCTGACGGTGCCACCACATGCGTCCATCTCGATCGGCGCGGATGGAACGATCTCGATCGTGCCGCTTGGCGAAGGGCCGGAGACGACTGCAGTCGTCGGGCGCATCAAGCTGGTGAATCCGCCACCCGAGGCGTTGGTACGTGGTCCCGACGGTTTGTTTCGCATGGCCGACGGCAGTGACGCGCCCGCCGATGCGAACGTGCGTCTCGTATCGGGCGTGCTGGAAACGAGCAACGTCAACATCGCCGATGCCATGGTCAACATGATCGAGCTCGCGCGTCACTTCGAGCTGCAAGTCAAGGCGATGCGGACGGCGGAAGAGAACGCGGCAACGGCCGCACAGCTGTTGCGCGCTACATAACGTTGGGCGGCGGGCGCTCGCTGCTGGCAACCGGAGGAGAGGTAGGTAAGTGAGCCTGAGGGCACACACACTTGGACCAGCAAAGCTGCAGATATCGAGGATCAACACACTAGCCGGTTCTGGCCGGAGCCCAGAGCCCAGTACAAACTGATGATGGAGTCCAGCGATGAATCCTGCTCTTTGGGCCGCAAAGACTGGCCTCGACGCGCAGCAAACGCGCATGACGGTTACGTCCAACAACCTTGCGAACGTGAACACGACCGGTTTCAAGAAGAGCCGTGCGGTGTTCGAAGATCTTCTGTATCAGAACGTGCGCCAGGTCGGAGCACCGACGTCGCAGGACACGCAGCTGCCGTCCGGATTGCATCTCGGCACAGGCGTACGCGTCGTTGCGACGGAGAAGCTGTACACCCAGGGCAATCTCACGCAGACCGGCAATTCGCTCGATGTCGCCATTAACGGCCGCGGCTTTTTCCAGATTCTCCTGCCCGACGGCACGATGGCGTATACGCGTGACGGCAGCTTTCGCGTCAGCGCGCAGGGCGAGCTCGTCACATCGAGCGGTTTCCTGGTGCAGCCGGGCATCACGATTCCCGACGGCGCGCAGTCCATCACGATCGGCGCGGATGGCGTGGTGAGCGTGCAGCTTCCGGGTCAGGCGGCACCCACGGAGGTCGGCTCGTTGCAGCTCGTGGACTTCATCAATCCCGCCGGCTTGCAGCCGCGCGGCGAGAACCTGCTGCTCGAGTCGGCCGCAAGCGGACCGCCGCAAATCGGCACGCCGGGTCTCAATGGGCTTGGTCTGCTCGTGCAGGGCTCGCTGGAGAGCTCCAACGTCAATGTCGTCGAGGAGCTCGTCAACATGATCGAGACGCAGCGCGCGTACGAGATGAACTCCAAAGCCATCGCGACCACCGATCGCATGCTCGAGTACGTGACCAACCAGCTCTAGCACGCCGTGGAAGCGGACGATGATGGAGGTCGTGAGGCAATGAGCAAGGTTCAAATGGGCGGCGGCATTCGTTTTCTGGATCGAGCGCGCGATCGTGCATTGCGCATGTTCGTGCGCGTTGTCCCTGGTTGGGGCCATCGTCCGCTGCCCATATTGATCGCGCTCGGCGCGCTCAGCGGTTGCGTGAGCGCACCGCCCGAGCCGGACTTCTCCGCCACCTGGCCGGAGCCGCCGCCGGCGGCAACGCAGGGCAACGGCGCGATCTATCAGGCGGGGACGGACATATCGCTGTTCGAGAATGCGGTCGCGCGCAGAGTGGGCGACACGCTGACGATTCGTTTGACCGAGCATACGAACGCCTCGAAGACCTCGAGCACGAAGACGAAGAAGGCAACCTCGATCAATCTGCCCGGACCGACGATCGCCGGGCGGCTGGTGACGCGTCACGGCACCGAGATACTGAACGCGAACGTCCAGAACGAAACATCCTTCGACGGCGAAGGGGCGAGCACGCAAAGCAATCGCCTCTTCGGCGAGATCACGGTCACCGTCGCGCAGCGCTTGCCGAACGGCAATCTGCTCGTGCGCGGTCAGAAGTGGATCACGATCAATCAGGGCAGGGAGTACGTGCGCATCCAAGGCATCGTGCGCCCCATCGACATCGAGCCGGACAACTCTGTTTCCTCTCTGAAGGTGGCGGATGCACAGATTTATTACGGAGCGACGGGCGCGCTCGCCGACGCGAATAGGCCTGGCATCCTGGCGCGGTTCTTCAATCTGCCTTGGATGCCGTTCTAACGGGGCTCGAGGCTCGGGGCTGGAGACACAGACGATAATTGTAAAGGCTCGCGAACAATGCACCACGTGCGATTGCTGCTCATCAAGACGATGCGGAGATTGGCACGACGTGGCAGACGCGTCACGTCTCGAGCCTCAGCCGCCGGTCTCCAGCCGCCAGCCCTTGCGCTTTGCGCAACGCTTCTGCTTGCCTGCGGTGCAGCTCATGCCGAGCGCGTCAAGGACTTGGCGACGGTGGCGGGTGTGCGGCCCAATCAGCTCATCGGCTACGGCTTGGTCGTCGGCTTGGACGGCACGGGGGATCAGACGAGTCAGGCGCCGTTCACCATTCAAAGCATTCGCAACATGCTGGCGAAGTTCGGCGTGACCATTCCCGCGAATGTCAATCCGCAGCTCAAGAACGTCGCGGCCGTGACGGTGCGCGCGGAGCTGCCGCCTTTTGCCAAGCCGGGTCAGACGATCGATGTGACGGTCGATTCCATCGGCAATGCGACGAGCTTGCGTGGCGGCAGCCTGCTCATGACGCCGTTGCGTGGCATAGACGGCGAGGTGTACGCGATCGCGCAAGGAAGCCTCGTCGTTAGCGGCTTCGGCGTGTCCGGTCGGGACGGATCGCGCATCGCGGTCAATGTGCCGAGCTCGGGTCGCATTCCGAACGGCGCGACGGTCGAGCGGGCAGTGCCGACGAATTTCGCCACCGAGCCCTATATCGTGCTGAATCTGCACACGCCGGACTTCACCACGGCCGCGCGCGTCACGGAGAGCATCAATGCGCTGCTGGGGCCGGATACGGCACACGCACTCGATGCCGTATCGATTCGCGTGCAGGCGCCCGTGGATCCAAGTCAACGGATTGCGTATCTGTCGATGCTCGAGTCGATCGAGGTGGAGCCGGGCGAGGCACCGGCACGTGTCATCGTGAACTCGCGCACCGGAACCGTCGTCATCGGCTCCGCCGTCCGAGTCATGCCTGCTGCGGTAGCGCACGGGTCTTTGTCGGTCACCATCACCGAGCGTATCGACGTCAGTCAACCGAATCCGCTGTCGCAAGGCGAGACGGTCGTCGCGCCCCGTTCCGACATTGAGGTCGAGCAGCCGGAAGCTCGCATGTTCGTGTTCGATGCGGGCGTCAATCTCGAAGAGATTGTGCGTGCCGTCAATCAAGTCGGTGCTGCGCCAGGCGATCTGGTCGCCATCCTCGAAGCCTTGAAAGAAGCGGGCGCGCTGCGTGCGGAGCTCGTGGTCATCTAGACAACGGTATGCAGCGGACGGTGCGCACATGACTCACGAAAGACGTGCAATACGGCGCTCATGCAGGTGCGCGTCGGTATCGGTGTGCGCGTGCCTTGCCACGGCGCAAGCCGCCGCGGTGACGTCATCGTTCGTCCTCCGCTGTGGGTGGTCGACGGAGGAGTGGGCATGACCGCGCCCATCATGTTCTTTGCAGATCCGAACGCCCTGACGCCCGTCAGACAAGGTGCACAGACGGGCGATCCGGAGGCGTTGAAAGAGGCAGCCAGGCAGTTCGAGAGCCTCTTCACGCAGATGCTCCTGAAGAGCATGCGCGAGGCGAACAAGAGCTTTGGCGGCGATTCGCTGTTCGGCAGCGATCAGTCCGAGTTCTACCAGGATCTGTTCGATCAGCAGATGGCCTTGCACTTGTCCAGGGGCAAGGGATTGGGTCTTGCTGACATGCTCATTCGTCAGCTGAGCGGCGCAGCTGCCAGCGGCGAGGGTGCGAGCAGCCCGGATCGGTCCGCAGGTGCAGCACTGCAGAGCGACGCGGTCACCGGCAACGAGCGGCGAGCATTTCACGTGCACAGCTTGCGGCCGTCACTGGACCGTGCGCCCGGCGCTTCGGCCTCGAGCGCGATCTCCAGCCGTCATCAGCCGGTCTCGACATCGAAGGTCGAGTTCGTCCGCAAGTTCTTGCCGCACGCGCAGGCAGCGGCACGCGAGCTCGGCGTGGATGTGCGCGCGATATTGGCACAGGCAGCGCTCGAGACAGGGTGGGGCCGTTTCGTGCCTTGCGGCTCGAACGGCGAGTGCAGCTACAACTTCTTCGGCATCAAGGCGACCGGGAATTGGTCGGGCGCAACCGTCACCGTGCCGACACTCGAGTTCGAAGACGGCCTGCCCGTGCGTAAAGCGGAGCGGTTCCGCGCATACGGATCGGCGGCGGAAAGCTTCCGAGACTTCGCGGCGCTCATTCGCAACAGCCCGCGATACCGGGCTGCGCTCGGTCGCGGCGAGGACATTGCGGGCTTTGCGGCCGCGTTACAGAACGGCGGCTACGCCACCGATCCGGAGTATGCAAACAAGATCGTTTCAGTCGCACGCGAGCTGGGCAAGCTGCTCGCTGGTGGGCGCACGGAGCAAGCGGCGAGCGCCACGGTGCGAAGAGAAGGAGGGCTCACATGACGCGAGACGTCTTCTCATCGTGCTATCGCGGTTCCGCTGTGGGCGGCGATTTCACATGCACGCTCGGGAGCTCGAGGCCTGAGCTTGGTAGCGCTCGGCGGTCTCGAGCGTGCACCGGCGAAGACAGCCTAGGCGAAGTCAAGATGCGGAGGTGGTATGCCTGATTTTTTCCGCACGAGCCTGACCGGGCTGGTGGCGTTTCAACGTGCGCTCGATGTGACGAGCCACAACATCGCGAACGTCAACACGCCGGGATACAGTCGCCAGCGGGTGGAGCTCGGCACGCGTCCACCGAGCGCGTACGGCAATGGCTGGGTCGGCAATGGCGTCGTCGTGCAGACGACGCGCCGCATGTTCGACGATTTCATCGCGTTGCAATCGCGCACGAGCTCGAGCAGCTTGCAGTACTTGAATGTCTATGCCCGCAACGCCGAGCGCCTGAGCAACTTGCTCAGCGACTCGACGACCGGGCTCACTGCAACCCTGCAGAACTTCGTCAACGCGTTGCAAGGCGTGGCCAACTCACCGGCTTCCGTGCCTGCACGACAGGTGCTGCTGGGCGAAGCGCAGACACTGCAACAACGCTTGCAGGAGTTTGCTGCGCACCTGGCAGAGATGGACAGGGAAGTCAATTTCCGTTTGCAGACGGAAGTCGCCGAGGTCAACTCCATCGCGCAGGCGCTTGCCAAGCTCAACCTGGAGATCACCGCAGCCTATGGCCGTACCGGAGGCCGGCCGCCGAACGATCTGCTCGATCAGCGCGATCGCCTGCTGGACCAGCTGGCCGAGAAGGTCTCGATCAACTCCGTCGTCCAGAACGACGGTGCCGTCAATGTGTTCATCGGCAACGGACAAGCTTTGGTGCTCGGCACGCAGGCGAGCGAGTTGACGGTCGTTCCGGACGAGTTCGATCCGGTCCGCTTCGGCGTGGCCATCCGCACCGCGAATGGCCCCCTCGACATCACCGCCAACATTCGTGGCGGGGCGCTCGGCGGCTGGCTCGATTATCGACGCGAGCAGCTCGATCCCGCACGCAACACGATCGGCCGCATCACGTTGGGGCTCGCGGAGATCGTCAACACACAGCACATGCGCGGCGTGGACCTCTCCGGGGAGATGGGCGGGGCCTTCTTCGCTGTCGGCGCTCCGGAGGTGTTGCCGAGCACGGCGAACACCGGGTCCGGCGCTGTGACTGCGACGATCGCGGACGTGCAGGCGCTGACACAGCGTGACTACGTGCTCGAGCTCACGGCTGACGGCTGGCAGTTGCGCGACGCGCATTCCGGTGCAGCGGTGATGATGACAGGCAGCGGCACGCAGGCCGATCCCTTCGTCGCGGAGGGCGTCGCGCTCGTCGTGGACGGCAGCCCGAGCGTAGGTGATCGCTTCTTGATTCGTCCGACGCGATCAGCCATCGACGGCCTCGATGTGCTGATCAGCGATCCCTCGAAGATTGCCGCGGCGGCGCCACTCTCGACCGGAATCGGCGCCGGCAATCTCGGCACTGGCGAGATCTCCGAAGCGGAGATCACGGATCCGGCGGGGCTCGTGACCTCGCCCGTGCAGATCAGGTTCACGAGCGCATCGACATATTCGATCGATGGCGGTCCGGATGTGCCGTTCACCGGCTCGCCTATCGAGATCACGCACAACGGCTGGACAGTGACCATCACGGGCGCGCCCGCTGTCGGCGATACCTTCACGGTGAGGCCGAGCGGCCCGGGAGACAATCGCAATGCATTGCGGCTTGCCGAAGCTCTGCAGCGCCCGATATTGAACGGCGGCACGACCTCGCTGAGCGCTGCCGTCGGACAGTTCGTCGGCGGCATCGGTGTCGCCGCCAAGCAGGCGCAAGCCAGCCGCGATGCGCAGGCCGTCGTTCACGAGGAGAATCTTGCCGAGCGCGATCGCGTCTCCGGTGTGAACTTGGACGAGGAAGCGGCGAATCTCCTGAGATATCAGCAGGCCTATCAAGCGGCAGCGCAGCTGATTCGGGTCGCGGACACACTCTTTCAGACATTGCTGAGCGCGACACAGCGGTAGCGGGAAGGCAATGCATAGAAAACCTCAAGTCTTGGCACGCTGTGGCCGATGAGGTGATCAGCGGCGCCTTGGTCATTCACTGAACGCGGTCACGGGTGTCACATGCGCATTTCCACATCGGGGCTTCATCACAACGCGCTCGTTACCATGCTGCAGCAGCAGACCGCGTTGTCGAAGATTCAGAACCAGATCGCAACGGGCAAGCGCATCCGAACTCCGGCAGACGATCCTGCCGCAGCGGTTCACATCCTGGAGCTCGAGCGTGCGCTCCAGGAAGCCGAGCAGCTCAGGACCAATGCGGACATGGCGAAGAACCGCCTGTCGCTCGAGGAGCAGTCGCTGCAGGATGTCAGTCGGCTGCTCGACCGAGTGCGTGAGCTGGCCATTCAAGCGAACAACGCGCCCATCGACATGGACGATCGTAGGATGATCGCGACCGAGCTGCGCGAGCGTCTGAAAGAATTGGTCAACATCGCGAATCGACGCGACGCGAACAACGAGTTCCTCTTCGCGGGTTACGCCACCCAAACGCAGCCGTTCTCCGCCGGGCCTACGGGGATCGTTTACGCGGGCGATCAAGGTAACCGTGTGCTCCAGGTCGGGCCGAACCATCGTGTCGCCGACAGCCATTCGGGCTTCGATGTGTTCCTTAACATTCCTGAGGGTAACGGCACGTTCGTGCTGCGAGCAGCCGCGACGAACACCGGCAGCGGAGTGCTTGGCGCGGGCAGTGTCATCGATCGAGCCGCATGGTCGAACGCCGCGGACGATTACACGATTCATTTCACGTCCGACGATGGCGAGTACGAGATTCTCGATAGCGGCGGCAATGTCGTCACTACCGGCCAGTACGTCGAGCACTCGGCGATCGAATTCAACGGCATCAAGTTCGAGCTCACCGGCATGCCGGCGCAGGGCGATCGCTTCGAGGTCGCGCGCAGCCGCAGCGAGGATATCTTCACGACGCTGCAGAGCTTGATCGACACGCTGGAGGGCACCACCGCCAGCAATCAGGCGCTTTTCAACAGCAACATCGCGCAGACGCTGCAGCAGCTCGATATTGCGCAAGAGCACTTCTTGCAGATTCGCGCGGACATCGGTGCACGTCTGTCCGGGTTGGAAGCGGCAGAAGCCGCGCGCGAGGATCGCAATCTCGAGCTCAAGCGGATGAAATCCGAGCTCGAGGATCTCGATTACGCTGAAGCCGTGACACGCATGTATCAGCAGCTCGCCGGCCTGCAGGCTGCACAGGCTTCGTACATGCAGATCGCGCAGTTGTCGTTGTTTAACTGGTTCAAATAGGCTCTAGGCCGTAGGCGGCAGGTTTGGTGCGCTGGTGCCGATGCTGGGCGCTCGGCCCTGAGCTGCTGGGCAAGTCGCTGACGATACAAGCAGCGCGCCGTGCCTCGGGCTGCCCCGAGTCCCAGCCCCACGCCCGTGCCGTGATCCTGTCCACACTTTCCAACGCTCGTCATTCGACCCCTCAAGTTTCACCTCAGGCGCTCCGATACAAGCGATGACAGCAGATCGGCGCGCATCACGACGCCAGTGCTGAATCGGAGCCGCGGACGGGCGTCCCGGCCAGGGGTAAAGATCAGGAGTAGTTTATGGCACTTGTCATTAACACGAACGTGATGTCGCTGAATGCGCAGCGCAATCTGACGACATCCACGAGCCAGCTGGCGATCTCGCTACAGCGCCTGTCCTCGGGTCTGCGTATCAACAGCGCGAAGGACGACGCGGCGGGACTGGCGATCTCCGAGCGTATGACCACGCAGATTCGCGGTCTCAACCAGGCCGTGCGCAATGCGAACGACGGCATTTCGCTCGCGCAAACGACGGAAGGCGCTCTGCAGGAGGTGACGAACAACTTGCAGCGGATCCGTGAGCTCGCTGTGCAGGCGGCTAACGCCACGAACAGCGACAGCGACCGCGCGGCGCTCGATCAGGAAGTGCAGCAGCGCTTGGCCGAGATCGATCGCATCGCGAGCCAGACGAACTTCAACGGCCGTAAGGTTTTGGACGGCTCGTTCGGCAGTGCGACGTTCCAGGTCGGCGCGAACGTCGGCGAGACGATCGGCATCGAGCTCAACACGAGCATGCGGATTGCGGCGATCGGCAAGATCGCGGTGCAAGCGTCCGGCTCGACGAGCGGCTTGTTCGATCGCGTCTACGTCGACGCTGGCGATTTCGTGATCGGCGGCGAGGACGTTGCCACGGGCTGGTACGCGAGCCTCAACGATCTCGCAGCTGCGATTCAAGCTGCCGCGGGGGACGGCGTGGAAGTCACCGTGCAGAATGGCGAGATCCAGATCGTGAACAACAGCGGTGCCGATATTCAGATCTCCGGAGCTCTCGCTCAGGCACTCAACTTGAACGGCACCGTCGCCAACGGTGGTCCTGCTAGCGAAAGCCAGGACGCATCCACGTTCTTCGACGGCTTGGAGCTGGCAGCGGGCGAGCTCACCTTGCAGGTCGGCGACGGTGCTGAGATTGACCTCGCGGGTCACTACGCGACCGCGCAGGATCTCGTGGATGCGATCAACAGCCGGGTGAGCGGTGCGACTGCCGTGGTGCAGAGCGACGGCACGATCAGCATCGCGGCGACCGACAGCCTGACGATCGGCGGCACCCAGGCGGGTACCCTTGGTTTCTCAACGGGGACCTTTGCCGCCACGGGCAGCTTGAGCGGTGTGAACGTGAGGGACACCGACGCGGCGAACGACACGATCCTGCGCGTCGATGCGGCCTTGACGGCGGTCAGCCAGCTGCGCAGCGTCCTCGGTGCGATCCAGAACCGCTTCGAGTCGACGATCAACAACCTGCAGACCGTCTCCGAGAACCTGTCGGCGTCCCGCAGCCGCATTCAGGACACGGATTTCGCAGCCGAGACGGCGGCGCTGACCCGTGCCCAGATCCTGCAGCAGGCGGGCACGGCGATGGTCGCGCAGGCCAACGTCCTGCCGCAGAACGTGCTCTCGCTGCTTCGTTAAGCATGAGCACGTGAGCGGATGATCTGGCTCGTCGAGAGCTCGATCCAGGCAGGCGGGGCGGGTCGCAAGACCCCCACCGCCTGCCCTGTTTTACATGTACGGGGCGCGCATGAGCAATTTGACGATCACGCCGGCCTCGAACGCCATCGATGCGGGACGGAGAGTTGACCCACCTCATCAGCACGGCTCAACCGAGCGGCCTCGCGCCGACGCGCTCGAGCAGCCTTCGATCGTGACTGAGGAACAGGTCAAGGCAGCCGTCGAGCAAATCGAGTCTTATCTCAAGGCGTCGCGTCGAGAGCTGCAATTCGAAGTCGATGCGGAAAGCGGATGCATCGTTGTGCGGGTTCGCGATCCGGAAACCGGCGAGGTCATTAGACAAATTCCGGGCGAGGATGCCTTGAAACTGGCGCGCAGCTTGCAGGCGAACCTGCAGGAGAAGACACCGCTGCTTCTCGACCTGATCGTTTGATATACGCGGAGAAGCCCATATGGCCACGTTCCAATCGCTCGGAGTCGGCTCAGGTCTGGATCTGACCGCGCTGGTCTCGCAGCTCGTTGCAGCGGAGCGCGCCCCCAAGCAGCGTCAGATCACGACGCAGCAGTCGCGCGTGGCTGTCGAGCTTTCGGCCGTCGGCACTTTCAAGGGCGCGCTAAGCGCGTTCCATGGCGCCGTATCGGCGTTGAAGCTGCCTACTTCGTTCGATGTCTTCGCCGCCAGGTCGAGCAACGAAGAGATTTTCACCGTCAGCGCGAACCATGCAGCGACGTTGGGCACATACGACATCGAAGTCGTCAGCGTCGCGACGGCAGAGCAGATCTCCTCCCGCGCGTTCGAGAGCGGCGACGCGGTCGTCGGCACCGGATCGCTGACGATCTCAGTGGGCGGGCAAAGCTTTACCGTGCAGATCGACGACGGCAGCGGCACGCTCAGAGGCATTCGCGACGCCATCAATCGCGCAGAGGACAATACTGGCGTGCGGGCGACGATCGTGAACGGCACCGACGGCTCACACTTGGTGCTGACTTCGACTAAGACGGGTCTTGCCAACCGCATCACGATCGCTGTCGACGGAGAAGGACTCGAGGCGCTGGCCTATTCGGCCGACGCACCCAATGAGTATACCCAGGTCCGTGCGGCGCAAGATGCGCTCGTCTACGTCGCAGGGACCGAGCATCGCAGCGCTTCCAACACGATCGCGGACGCGATCGAAGGCGTGACGCTGCAGCTGTTGAAGGCGGACGCAGGCAACACGCATTCGATCAAGGTTGAGAGGAACGTCGATGCGCTGGTGGGCCGAATCGATGCATTCGTCACTCAGTTCAATTCGCTCGCCGGTACGATGGCGAGCCTGCAAAGCTACGATCCGACGACGAAGCAGGCTGGGGCGCTCTTGGGCGATCCATTGGTGCGCGGGATCGAAAGCGCGCTGCGGCGTGAGCTCGGCAGGCCGATCGATGGCGCCAACGCGCCATACAACACGCTCTCGAGCATCGGCATCACGATGACTGTGGACGGCAAGCTCGAGCTCGACAAGGCGAAACTACGCAAGGCGCTCGAGTCGGATCTTGCGGCGGTACAGCGTATCTTCAGCGCCGAGAGCGGCATCGCGGTGCGCCTGGACAACGTGCTGGCGCCCCATCTCGCACCGGACGGCTCGCTCGCGCTGCGCAATCAGACGCTGAACGATCGCACGAAAAAGCTGGACGCCGATCTCGCGGCGTTGGACGCGCGCATGCAAGTCATCGAGGAGCGCTACATCAAGCAGTTCACCGCGCTCGATACGTTACTTGCCCAACTTCAATCGACTTCTGCGTATCTGGGGCAACAGCTTGCAAACCTGCCGAAACCGAAGGCCTAGGCGGGCTGTAGGCTGAGGCTGTGGAGGCTCCGGGGTGGGCGGCGTCGCGCGCCGCAGCCCCAAGCCCAATTCTCCCTCAAGTCAGCGGACGATCCGCCGTTACATTCCTCAGATTCGTTATCCCGATTGGATCGATTGGAGCAGCCGAATGTCCGCCTTTGCCCAAGCAAGCAAGCTGGCCGCCTACAGCAGCACGGCTGCGCACGGGGGCGTTGCGGCTGCGGATCCGCACCGGCTCGTCGTCATGCTCCTGGATGGAGCGATCGAGCGCATTCGCGCGGCGCAGGCATGCATCAAGCGCGGCGAGATCGCTGAGAAGGCGCAGCTGATACATCGCGCGGTGGCGATCATCGGTGAGCTGCACGCCAGCCTCGACATGTCCGCTGGTGGGCAAATCGCGGCCAACCTGGGCGAGCTCTACGACTACATGACGCGCCAGCTGTTGAAGGCCACGCTGGAGAACAATCTCGAGACGATGGACGAAGTCTGCCGTCTTCTGCATGAGATTCGCAGTGCCTGGGTGACCATACCAGCGGAGGCACGTGCACGATGAGCGTTCCCACTGCAGACGCGGTCATGGCCGCTACGTACAAGCTGGTCCAGCAGGCCATGAGCGGCCAATGGCACGACATGCCGAGAACGATCGAGGAGCGTCGCTTACTG
Organism: Gammaproteobacteria bacterium; assembly: GCA_017577615.1. GTDB lineage: Bacteria > Pseudomonadota > Gammaproteobacteria > Steroidobacterales > Steroidobacteraceae > Steroidobacter. The sequence goes on from PKRE01000004.1 coordinate 98,607, forward strand.
CTCGATCGGTTGAGCGCGAGCGCGACGGCGCAGGATCGGGAGTGGCTGAACGCGCTCAAGCAAGCGATGGCGGAATCGGATGCTGTCATTGCGAAGATGCGCGAGGAGGCGATCTCACAACACGGCACGGCGGATGCCGCCGACGAGCAACGGGCTGGCGTCGATGACGTGCTGGAGATGATACGAGGCAGCTAGACACGCGGCGGTTGGCCGTGGCGTCTCGTGGACCACGCGTCGAGCGCTCATTGACAGCGAGAGACGAAGAGGCATCCTGACCACCAGCGGCAACCGTCACGCACGACCATGTACGAGGGCATCGACACCATTGTCTTGTACGAGGAGCTGGCATACGAGGATGTGCTGCCGGTTGCCTGGCGTCGTTTGCCTGAGCCGCACGATCCCGTGCTCGTCAACAGCTTCGCGGATCGCAACTTACGCGTGCTGCAGGCCGTGGCGGTGCTCGATGAGCACGGTCAGCTGGAAAAGGCGGATGAAACCTCGCCGCATGCGGCCGACATTCTGCGCCTCGACATGAAGTTGAATCTGCTGCTCGACATGGTGGGGCGCTTGCTTGCATCCAGTCAACCGCGACCGAAGCCGACGGCCGTTCGTTTCAATGCGCTCGGCGGCGTATTCCAGGCAAGCCCGCCGTTTCCCGATCTCGGCAGCCAGGGCGTGCTCGAGATCTACTTGCGCGATTGCATCGCCGATCCGCTGCGCCTAGTGGGGCGGATTGCTTCCATCGGACCCGACGGGCGAGTCAAAGTGCGCTTCATCCCTCCCGGCGAGCACGTCGCCGATCTTCTGGAGAAGCTCGCCTTTCGCAAGCATCGACGACAAGTGGCGGGCATCAGGCAACCGAAGGCACGTTGATAGCGCAGTCACGGACGTTGATTCTCGTTGTGTGAAGCGCGTCCACCTGTCTTCGCGCGGTCCACTTGCATGTGCTGACAGTCTTAGAGTGTCGACTCGTTCTCACTTTCTGCTCGCTTAGATGAGCTGACTATCAGTCGTTCCCTGAGTCGTGCGCCAAATTTCTGGCAGCAGTTCACGCGCGCGGGGCCTTCAGGGTAAGCCTGATAGAGCTGTCTTCTTACGGCGACACAATCGGGCGCAAACACAAAAAGCGGCGCCCGACAAAGAAAGATCGCCGCACGAGGAGGGCAATGATGAGTTTCAGCGACACGCAGCGTATTCGTATTCTCACTGTCCAGCGTGCAGTTGTTTACGACTGCGATGCAGAACGTGCCGAGCGTGTCGCGCAAGTTCTGAAGGAAGTCGATCTCGAGCCGTTGCTCGTCGATCATGCAGCGCTGATGCGCACGATTCTGCAATCGCCGACGACCCCGCCCGCGCTGTTGATCGGAGACCCGGGGGATTGTGACTGGGTCGAGCTAGGAGCGGCGCTTCGCGAGCAGCTCGGTGACGTGCCCGTGGTCGCCTATGGCGCCAACGCCACGGCGCAGCAGCTCATCGAAGCCATTGGCGCGGCACGCGTGCATCGGTTGCCGTTTCCCTTCCGAGCCAGTGCGCTTGCGGCGGCGCTGCGGGTGCCCGGTCAAGCTGCGCTCGAAGAAGCAGGCCGGAATGTCTCCATGCCGGCCGGCAACTCGCCGGCAATCAGACAAGTGGTGCAGCTCATCCGGCAGGTGGCGGCGCACGACTCGAACGTGCTGATCCTGGGCGAGTCCGGAACTGGCAAGGAGGTGGTCGCACGTGCGATCCACGATGCGAGCCCGCGCCGGCAACGACCCTTCGTCGCCATCAATTGTGGCGCCATTCCCGCCGAGCTGCTCGAGAGTGAGCTGTTCGGTCACGAGAAAGGCGCCTTCACAGGCGCGATCACGGCACGCAAAGGACGTTTCGAGATTGCCGAAGGCGGCACGCTGTTCCTGGATGAGATCGGCGACATGAGCCTGCCGATGCAGGTCAAGCTGCTGCGGGTGCTGCAAGAACGCGTGTTCGAGCGTGTCGGCAGTCACACGCCGATCCGTTGCAACGTGCGCATCATCGCTGCCACGCATCGCAACCTGGAGGAGGCGATTGCGCGCGGCACGTTCCGCGAGGATCTCTTCTATCGTTTGAACGTGTTTCCCATCGAGATGCCGCCGCTGCGCGCGCGCATCGAGGACCTGCCGCTGCTCATACATACCTTCAACGAGCGCAATGTTGCCGCAGGGCGTGCCAGAGTCGAGTTCACCGCGCGAGCGCTCAAGGTTCTTTCTCACTATCCCTGGCCCGGCAACGTCCGCGAGCTTGGCAATCTGGTGGAACGGATGTCGATTCTGTATCCCAACCGCCGCGTCGATGTGGCGGACCTGCCGCCCAAGTATCGGCCGCAGGCGTTGCTTGCCGAGCTCGACTTGGATGTGGAAGACGACGGCGACAGCTCGATCCGCCTGCCGCAGTTGCGGGCGTGTGATCTGGACGGCGCTGCCGAGCTCGACGACCGTCAAGTGATGTCGTTGCTCACGGAAAGCAGCCCGCGAGAGTCGCTGGCGCATCTGCCGCCCGAAGGTATCGACCTGCGAGACCATCTCTACACGATCGAGCGCGACCTCATCCAGCAGGCGCTCAACCGTGCCGGCGGGACGGTGGCACATGCCGCTCGCTTGCTGAGGCTGCGTCGCACGACGCTCGTCGAAAAGTTGCGCAAATTCCAGATGCTCAACGAGACGGCAGCGTCGGAACTTTGACGCAGACGATCGCGACGCGCCTCGATCCTCACGCTCATGAGGCGCTCGGGATGTGACGCGCTACACAGGAATCTCCCATTCCATGCTGTTCGAGCGCGGGTGGAACGGAAATTGCTCCCTTGCAAGCAGTTCCACTGAACAGCGGTGCAAACGAATCTGAAATGAGGGAGGAAGGGCACAACCAGGGTGAGACGTTCGCGCCGGTCGACGGCGCGGCAGGGCGCGAGGCGGCCGACCAGATGATTGCGGTGGCCGAGAGCTCGCGACGTCTTGCTGAGCTGGCGCGACGTGTCGCTGCCAGCGATTGCACGGTCTTGATCGCTGGTGAATCTGGTACCGGCAAGGAGGTGCTGGCACGGTTCATTCACCGCAATTCGCCCCGCGCATCGAAGCCGTTCGTCGCTGTCAATTGTGCTGCGATCCCCGAGAGCATGCTCGAAGCGATCTTGTTCGGCTACGAGCGCGGTGCGTTCACGGGTGCTCATGCGGCACACGCCGGTAAGTTCGAGCAGGCGCAAGGCGGAACGATCCTTCTCGATGAGGTCAGCGAGATGCCGCTCGGGCTGCAGGCGAAGCTGCTGCGCGTCTTACAAGAGCGCGAGGTGGAGCGGCTCGGCGGCCGTATGCCGATTGCTCTCGATGTGCGTGTGCTGGCGACGACCAACCGTGACCTGCGAGCAGAAGTGGCCGCAGGCCGTTTTCGCGAAGATTTGTATTACCGCCTGAATGTGTTCCCGCTGACGACCCTGCCGCTGCGCGCTCGGCGCGACGACATTCTGCCGCTCGCGATGAAGCTGTTGAGCGCGCGCTGTCGTCCGGGCGAGCGCATTCCAGCGCTCGCGGCAGATGCGGCGCACGTGCTGTTGACCTACTCATGGCCAGGCAACGTGCGCGAGCTGGACAATGTCATGCAGCGCGCGCTGATCCTGACGAACGGCCCGGTCATCGAGCGGGAGCACATCCATCTCGAGCCCTTGTATTCCCCGTGCGAGCCGGCGAGCGCCGCGCCGAGCGGCGAACGCACGTCGGCTCGAGCCGACAAGACGAGCACGAGCTCACGCGAGCAGCGTGCGTCGGGCAAGCTCGCGAGCTCTCTATCGGCAGCTGAGCACGAGATCATTCTCGCGGCTCTGCGCGCGGACAACGGTAATCGTCAGGCGGTCGCGAAGCGGCTTGGCATCAGCCCGAGAACGCTTCGCTACAAGCTTGCTCGCATGCGCGAAGCAGGAGTGGAGATATGAGCTGCCGCCCAGCAGCGTGCGTCATGCGCAAGACCTGGCGCGCTTCGAGGCGGACGCTCGCGATGCGCAGGGATAGCAGCACGTATCGCACACGGGCACGTCTACACGTTCATGTGGAGGGTCAGTAAGGATGTCTGCACTACAGATCGATGCCGTGCTGGCTCAGATCCGCGCAATGCAATCGCAGCTGCGTGCCGCGCAGGCGCAAACGAACGGGGTGGCGCAGCTCGCAGGCGAGGTCAGCGGTGCTCAGAAACCGACGACTTCGTTCGCCGCCGTCATGAAACAAGCCTTGGACCGCGTCAACGAGACGCAGCAGCGAGCCGCCAGCCTGGCGACGCAGTTCGAGCAGGGCGTGCCCGGTGTCGAGCTGCCGCAGGTCATGCTGGAGATGCAGAAGGCAAGCGTCTCGTTCCGCGCAGCGACGGAAGTTCGCAACAAGCTGATAGATGCCTATCAGACGATCATGAATATGCCGATCTGAGAACGGTGACGGGTAGCGGGCTCGTCGAGAGCAATGACTGAGGGGCGAATTGGCAAGCACATCTTGAGCCACGATCGAGTATGCACGCTGGATACTGTCAACTGCGATCGAGACATGAGCGAGCTGGTGTGCGCTGGCGCTCGCCTGTGGCCTTGCGCACATCGCCCTGCACCGAGGTGCCTGTATGAGCGCTGAAGCCACTACCGTCCCGAGCACGGATGCACCCACATTGCCCGCTCCGGCATGGCTGTCGTCGGCGCTCAAGCCGATCGCGATGCTCGTTGGCATCGCCGCAGCTGTCGCGGTGGGGGTCGGCGTGGTGCTTTGGTCGAGAGAGCCGACCTACGCGCTTCTGTACGGCAACCTGAGCACGAGCGATGCGGCGCAGATCGCGCAGGCGCTCGATGAGATCGGTGTCCCATACAAGGTCGACACCACGACGGGCGCAATCACGGTGCCTGCGGATCGCGTGCACGATGCGCGCTTGAAGCTCGCCGCGCAAGGATTGCCGGAGACCGATGGTGGCTTTGCGCTCATCGCGAAGGAGCCCGGCTTCGGCGTCAGCCAATTCATGGAAGGCGCACGCTATCAGCATGCGCTCGAGACCGAGCTCGCGCGCACGATCGCCAACCTGCAAGCAGTCGAGGCTGCACGCGTGCACCTGGCGTTGCCGCGGCAATCGCCGTTCGTGCGGGATCGGCGCACGCCGAGCGCATCGGTGTTCCTGCGGCTCAAGCCGGGTCGCAGGCTGGAGTCGGAGCAGGTCACCGCCATCGCCAACTTGGTGGCGTCGAGCATTCCGGAGCTTGCGTCCGAGCACGTCACGATCGTCGATCAGCAGGGACGGCTCCTGTCTGCGCCGGGCACCGGCGACGAGCTTGCGGCACGGGAGAAACAGCTCGAGATCGCGCGCAGCATCGAAGAGCGTTATGCAAGCCGGATCGAGTCGTTGCTGGCACCGCTCGTCGGCGTCGGTCGCGTGCGCGCGCAAGTGGTCGCCGATGTCGAGCTCTCGACGACGGAAGAGGCACGCGAGCAGTATCGACCAGAGAGCCAAGTCGTCCGCAGCGAGCAAATTGCGGAGGAAACCAGTCGCAACGGCACGGGGCCGCTGGGGGTGCCAGGGGCCTTGACGAATCAACCGCCGGTTGGCGGGGTGGCTTTGCCGCCAGGTGTCGATGCGGCAGCGGCGTCGCAGGTCGACGGGAACGCAGAGAACGGTATCCGGCCGCCCGACAACGTCTCGCGCCAAGCGACGCGCAATTATGAGATCGATCGCACGATCGCCTACACGAAGCAACCGGCGGGCAGATTGAAGCGGCTGACGGTTGCGGTGCTGATCGACAACCTCCGCACGACGGACGAAGAGGGCAATGTCGTCGAGACACCTCTGACGCAGGAGGAGATCGACAACATCACCAGGCTCGTCAAGGATGCGGTGGGATTCGATGCCTCGCGCGGCGACAGCGTGAACGTCGTCAACGCATCTTTCAGAGGCGAGGTGCAGGCTCAGGATGTTGCGGTCGACGAGATCCCACTGTGGCAACACCCGTTGGCGCGTGACATCGCGAAGCTCATCGCCGCACTGATCGTGTTGATCGTGCTTGTGGTCGGCGTGCTGCGTCCGATCATCCGTAGCTTGCTAGGGCCGCCGCGCGATCAGCCCGCTCTGCCGCCGCCGGCGGAGCAGGAGGTGGTTGCCACTGTGACGGATGAGGAGCCCCAGCGTCCAGCCGCGCTCGATTATGAGGGACAGCTCGAGCACGCGCGTGCGCTCGTAAGCCAAGATCCCGCACGCGTCGCGCAAGTCGTCAAGTCATGGGTTGGCGATGATGATTGAGTCGAGACGAGCGTCAAGACAACCAGCGATCACGCCTAGGCTGCGTGGGCACCCGGCAACGCCTTTGCCGTCGTCGCAACGAGAGCTCATGGTCGAAGGAGGCTGCCCATGAGTGCGCAGCCGCGGTCCGAGAAACGCAGTGGCACTGAGCGTGCCGCGATTCTCCTGCTATCGCTCGGCGAGCAGGAGGCGGCGGCGGTGCTCAAGCACATGGGGGCAAAGGACGTTCAGCGCATCGGCGCGGCGATGACGCAGCTCCAGAACGTATCGAGACAGGAGGTCATGGAGGTCCTCAATCAGTTCACCGCCACGGTCGAGGAGCAGACGTCGCTCGGCGTGGGTGTCGACGAGTACCTGCGCAAGGTGTTGATCAATGCTTTGGGAGAGGACAAGGCGGCGAGTGTCATCGATCGCATACTTTTCGGACGGTCGAGCAAGGGCCTCGAGTCGCTGAAGTGGATGGACGCGCGCGCCGTCGCCGAGCTTGTCCGTCACGAGCATCCGCAGATCATCGCGATCGTGCTCGCATACTTGGATCCTGATCAGTCGGCGGAGATCTTGGAGCAACTTCCTGGATGGCTGCGTGCCGATGTCATCATCCGCATCGCCACGCTCGATGGCATCCAACCGAGCGCCTTGCAGGAGCTCGATCAGGTGATCGAAAAGCAGTTCGCAGGCAAGTCGAACGTGAAGAGCTCGGTGCTGGGCGGCGTCAAGGCCGCAGCGAACATCCTCAACTTCATGGATTCGACCAAGGAAGCGGCGGTGGTCGAGGAGATCCTCAAAGTCGATGAGAATTTGGCGACCAAGATCCAGGATCTCATGTTCGTGTTCGACGATCTCGCGGAGATCGACGATCGCAGCATGCAGGAGATCCTGCGCGCGGTGCCGGGCGATCGCTTGCTGCTCGCGATGAAGGGCGCGGACGAAGCGGTCAAAGAGAAGATCTACAAGAACATGTCGCAGCGCGCTGCCGAAATGCTGCGAGACGATCTCGAAGCGAAAGGTCCGGTGCGCCTCTCCGAAGTCGAGGCGGCGCAAAAGGAGATTCTCGCGATCGTGCGCAAGATGGCGGAGAACGGCACCATCCAGCTCGGCAACAAGGGCGACGAGTACATCTGATGCCGGGCACCAACCGCTTCGTACTAGTGGTCATGCAGGTCTGCAAACGCATCTCGTGCATCGAGCACAGGAAGCGCGCGGCGGCGCGGTCATGTGCAGGCGCTGAGCATCGTGCGCAGCGCGCGGTTGGGCGAGCAGGTGGCGTATGAACGCGCAAGCAGTCAGTCGCTGGGATCTCCCGCCGATCTCGGGCAACCCCGTGCCGACACGGCGCGCTGGCAAGACGGTTGCTGAGATAGAAGAAGTCGAGCGTCGAGCGTATGAGGAAGCGTATGCCAGAGGGCTCGAGGAAGGGCGCGCCGCGGGCAAGGCGGAGTACGACAAGGAGATCGAACGTCTGCATGCAGAGATGGCGCGCCTGCAAGAGGCCGTGGATGCATTGGCACAGGTCTGCGATGCGCTCGCCGAGCCAATGAAGGACGTCGATGCACAGGTGGAGACGGAGCTCACCCACTTGGCGTTGGCAGTCGCTCGCCAGCTCGTTCGTCGCGAGCTGCGCATCGATCCGGCGCAGGTGATCGCGATCATTCGCGAGACGATCGGATTGCTGCCCGCTGCTGCGCGCGAGGTGCGTGTGCACTTGCATCCTGACGATGCAGCCGTCGTACGCGAACGGCTGGCTGCGACCGGTACGGAACGAGCGTGGAGCGTCGTGGAGGATCCCGTCATGACGCGCGGCGGTTGTCGAGTGACGACGGAGCATGCGCACATTGATGCGCGTCTGGAGACGCGCATCAATACGGTCATCGCCACGATCCTGGGCGACGAGCGCGCCGTATCGCGAGGCAGTGAGCAAGGGTTGGCATGAGCGCGACTGCGCAACGTGTATCGAGGGCGACGCGCTGGAGTGAACAGCTCAAGCTGCTTGCTCAGCGCGCCGAGCGCGTGCCGCCCCCGCCCGTCGAAGGCGTGCTGACACGCATGGTGGGACTCACGCTCGAAGCAGCCGGCTGCCAAGCGGCAGTCGGAGACCGTTGCGAGATACTCGCAAGCGGTGGCGCGGCGATCGAAGCGGAAGTGGTCGGTTTTTCCGGCGATCGCTTGTACTTGATGCCAACGGGTGACATTCATGGTCTCAAGCCGAATGCGCGTGTCGTGCCGCGTCTCGGTGCCGAGATGGCGGTCGTGGGGGAGCAGCTCCTCGGGCGGGTCATCGACGGTGCGGGTGCGCCGCTCGACGGTCTGGGGCCGCTACGTTGCGAGGATCGTATTCGCCTGATAGGCGCGCCCATCAATCCGCTGGCGCGCCGTCCGATCGAAGAACCGCTCGATGTGGGCGTGCGCGCGATCAATGCGCTGCTCACGGTAGGGCGCGGTCAACGTATCGGATTGTTTGCCGGCAGCGGTGTTGGCAAGAGCGTGCTGCTCGGCATGATGGCACGGTACACCAGCGCCGACGTGATCGTCGTCGGTTTGATCGGTGAGCGTGGACGCGAGGTGAAGGAATTCGTCGAGCGCATCCTCGGGCCTGAAGGGTTGCGTCGTGCCGTGGTTGTGGCGACCCCTGCGGACAATCCACCGCTGATGCGTTTGCATGGTGCGTGGCGCGCGACTGCGATCGCGGAGTATTTCCGCGACCAAGGCAAGAGCGTGCTGCTGATCATGGACTCCTTGACGCGCTTTGCGCAGGCTCAGCGCGAGATCGGCTTGGCGATCGGTGAGGCGCCGGCGACGAAGGGCTATCCGCCGTCGGTTTTCGCACGGCTGCCGCATCTTGTCGAACGAGCAGGCACTGGTGCGACCGGTCGTGGATCGATCACGGCGTTTTACACCGTGCTCACCGAGGGTGACGACCAGCAGGATCCCATTGCCGATGCCGCGCGTGCGATCCTTGATGGGCACATCGTCTTGTCGCGCCGAATCGCCGAGTCGGGTCATTATCCTGCGATCGACGTCGAAGCATCGGTCAGCCGCGTGATGCACGATATCGTTTCGCAGGAGCAGATGGCGGCGGCACGCCGGTTCAAACAGGTGCTCTCGACCTATCAGCAGAATCGCGATCTCATCGCGATCGGCGCTTACCAGCGCGGCAGTGATCCACGCATCGATGCCTCGATCGCGCTGTGGCCGAACATGCAGCAGTTCCTGCAGCAGGATCTGCACGAGCGCGTCGACTTCGAGAGCAGTGTCGCTGCCTTACGGGCCTTGATGGACGAGGGTGGTGCAGCGTGAGTAGGTGCTCATGAATCGTGCGCGACGTCTAGAACCCGTGCGACGGCTCGCCGAGGAGAAGGAGCGGCATCTGGCTCAGAACCTGGCCACATTCGAGCGTCGCGTGGCAGAGGCGGAAGCGAAGCTTTCCGAGCTCACGTACTACAAGCAAGACTACGAGAAGCGCTTCAGCTCGCGCGCTGCGCAGGGCATCGGCGCCACGGAGCTGCGGGATTATCAGGCGTTTCTCGCGCGGCTCGGCGAGGCCATTCGTCAGCAAACAGCCATCGTCGAGCGAGCGCGCATGGATCGTGATCTGCAATTGGCGCGCTGGCGGGATGCGGCACAACGCACCAAGGCCGTCGAGCACGTCATCGAACGCTGGCGGGTGGAAGAACGTCGCGCACACGAGCGACGAGAGCAGCGTGAGACCGACGAGCGCGCACAACGAAGGGTACAGTCATCATGATGTCTACGTTTGCCGCGCCAGCGGCTATTCCCGGCACTGCATCGGTCCACCAGCCGACAAGCCATGCGTCGCTCCAAGCGGAAAGCTTCATGCTGCTGCTCGCGCAAATCGTCGGCGAAACGGCGCAAGCAGCGATCACGCCGTTGCCCGTGCAGTCTGCTGCGCTCTCAGACCCATCTCTGCAAGCCACGAGCGAGACGCCTGATGAGAGCTTGCAGCTGGCGCTGCTTGGCTTGCCCTTGTTCCCGGTCGCTGCGGCGAGCGCACCAAGCCATGATCCTGGTGCAGCCTCTAGCGATCAGGGAGCGGTGCTCGCCGATCCGCCTCACGGCATGCGCTGGATGCCCGGAGCGGACGTCAGCCAAGCCTTGTTGGCGAACGCTGCGCCGAGCACCGACGAGCCGGAAACCGCCACAGTCGACAGCCGGGTCTTGAATGAGGTTTCCCAGCCGTCGCTTGGTGCTATCGATACCGCGCCGCAAGGAAGAGCATCCGCGCCGCCTGTGACGGAAAGCGCACGTGCCATTCACGTGCCGGTCGGTCACGCGCAATGGGCCGACGAGCTGGGCGCTCGGTTGACGACCCTGGTGGAGCAGGGCAGGTATATGGCATCGTTGCGTTTGTCGCCTGAGCACTTGGGGCCGCTCGAAGTGCGCATCACGATTCACGACGATCAGGCATCTGTTTGGTTTGGCGCTGCACATGCAGAAACACGGGCGGCGATCGAGCATGCCTTGCCACGCCTGCGGGACATGTTCGAAGCGCAAGGTATGACGCTCGCTGATGCGGGTATTTTCGCCGAGACGTCGGGCGATGGCTCGCCGACGCCTTCACGAGCTGCAGCGGTGCACGAGAATTCAAACGAGCGTGAGGTCGACGCGACGACTCCGGCCCCGATCAAAGTCGGGCTCATCGATGCCTATGCGTGACCGAGCAGCCACTATGCGCTGAGCTCCGGCCCGAGCACAGCACGCAACCTACAGCCTACCCATGCCCGTCTGCGACCTCGCTTCGATCATGATGGACGACTCGTCTATCGGCTACTTCGGGGCGGGCGGTGCCGAGTGGCGGGCACCGCTCGAGCGTATCTGCGCGGTGGGCGAGCTGCACGTGCAGCGAGAAGACGGTCACTACTTGGTGCTGCTCGTCGATGCAACCGGCCTGTGGTTGCAAGCACCAATGCATGCAGCGGGCATGGACCGAGTGATCGAAGGACTCAGCCAGTACCTTCAGCACCCATTGCAGCTTTCTGCGACACAGGCGCCGAGCGACTCGAGTCGGGTGCTCTGGCCTGTTTCCCTCGCAGGGGAGCGTATGTTCGAGCCCGATGCGCACGGGCATCTGCAGATATCCGCACGCGTGCTGAGCCGCTGTCAGTCGTAAGCAGGCGTGCACGCTGCGCGTGCCCCGTGGCGAGCTTGAAGCTCACACTTCCCGTCTGCGTCAGCGGTCCGCCATCTGCGGCGCCAACTTTCTGTCGCTTTTCGCGAATGTGCGCCGTTTCACACCGCTTCTAGAGCGTATTTTCCTTTCCGTCTAGGCACTTGCGCATGCATCGATGCGTCTGGCACGCACTTTGCTGAACGTGCGCGAGCCGATTCTGTTACCTAGGGTGTTTGGAATGGCCGAGTCGAGTTCAGATTCTGCGAGCAGCTCCCAAGGCGGGGGCTCCCGATTGATCGCCACGTTCGTCGTCGCGTTGCTGGCTGCGGCGTTGGCTGGCGGCGGAGTTTATTGGCTCACGACGAAGTCAGCCGACGCCACGGCAATGCCTGTCGGACGCGGTAAAGCGCTTCAGGGGCCGCCGATCTATCTGGAATTCGATCCGCCCTTCGTCGTGAACTTTGAAGCGAAAGGGACAATGCGCTTCTTGCAGGTCACGATCAAGGCGATGACGCGCGACCCGTACACGGCGCAGCTCATCGAGCAGCACGATCCGGTGATCCGCAACGATCTGTTGATGCTGCTCAGCAGCCAAACCTACGAAACATTGAGCAGTAGGGAAGGCAAGGAGAAGCTGCGCGCCGAAGCGTTGCAGGTGGTGGCGAACGTGGTCGACGCTGAAGGTGGCAACGGCGCCAACGTCGAGCAGCTGTTCTTCACGAGCTTCGTCATGCAGTGACGCAGATTTGATGACGGTAGCTATGGCAGCGAACGACATACTCAGCCAAGACGAAATCGACGCCCTTCTTCATGGCATCGACAGCGGCGCGGTGAACACCGAGCCGGAGCCGGCACCGGGTGAAGTGCGGCCTTACGACTTCACGAACCAGGTCCGCATCGTCCGGGGGAGAATGCCGACGCTCGAGATGATCAACGAGCGGTTCGCGCGCTTGTTCCGAACAAGCCTGTTCAACATGCTGCGTCGCGGGCCGGAAGTGGCGGTCGCGCCGATCAAGATGCTCAAGTTCAGCGAGTACGTGCACACGCTGCACGTGCCGACCAGTCTCAACCTGGTCAAGATCTTGCCGCTGCGGGGCACTGCGCTCGTCGTGCTCGATCCGAAGCTCGTCTTCGCGGTCGTGGACAATTTCTTCGGCGGCAATGGCCGCTTCGCCAAGATCGAGGGCCGCGAGTTCACGGCGACGGAGACACGTGTGATCCACATGTTGCTCCAGCACATCTTCGCGAACTTGAAGGAGGCGTGGTCGACGGTCGCAACGCTCGATATCGAATACCTCAACTCCGAGATCAATCCGCATTTCGCCAACATCGTGAGCCCAACCGAGATTGTGGTCGTCACGAGCTTCCACATCGAGCTCGACGGTGGGGGCGGAGACCTCCATGTCACGATGCCCTACGCGATGATCGAGCCGCTACGCGAGCTGCTGGATGCAGGCGTCGCCAGCGATCGCGTGGAGCACGACGAACGCTGGATGCAGGCTCTCAAGGAAGAGATCGAAGATGCGGAAGTGGAGATCACCACGGTGCTGGGACGTGGTCGTATCACCATGCAGCGCCTCATGGAGCTGCGAGTCGGCGACATCATACCGTTCGATTTCAATGGGCGCGCCACGCTGTTCGTCGAGGATGTACCGCTCTTTCGCGGCACGTTCGGTGTGTCGCGCGGCCAGCAAGCAGTGCAGATCGAGGAGCGTGTCGCTCGCCAAAAGCCCAAGCTGCTCGACAAGCTGCTTGCCACCAAGATTTCAGAGTCACTGTAACCCACTGGGACCGGACATGAACGCGAAAACGAACGAGAGCACAGCTCGCACCGCAGAGTTTCACGACCTGGAAGATCAAGGTCTTTCCGAGTCGGCACGCGAGGTGAACCTCGAGGTCATCCTCGACGTGCCGGTGACGCTGTCGATGGAAGTCGGGCGCACGCGCATTCCGATCCGTAACCTGCTGCAGCTCAATCAAGGTTCTGTGGTGGAGCTGGACCGAGCTGCCGGCGAGCCGCTCGATGTCTTCGTCAACGGCACGCTCGTCGCGCATGGCGAGGTCGTGGTTGTGAACGACAAGTTCGGCATCCGTCTGACCGATGTCATCAGTCCCGCGGAGCGCATCCGCAAGCTGAAGTGATCGAGGCGGCGGTTAATCGATGCAGCCACGGTGCAAGAGCGTGATGCGCAGTAGCCAAAGCCGGGTACCCACAGTGCCGCGCATGCGGCTCGGGTGGCATGCACTGCTCGGCACGGCGTTGTATATGACGAGCAGCGTCTCACTTGCGGCCGAGGCGTTCGCTTCGCCGCGAGCCGCCGAGCCAGTGGCCACCTCGCCGGTTGCCGGACTGGCTCAGGTGACGCTGTCGCTGCTGCTCGTGCTGGCGGCCGTTTTCGCAGCGGCTTGGGCGATGCGGCGTTTACGGAGCTTCGGCCGCTTGGCGCCGGGTGCGATCGAGGTCATCGCAGACGTCGCACTCGGGCCCAAAGAGCGCGCAGTGCTGATACAAGTAGGCGACAAGCAACTGTTGCTCGGCGTTGCGGCAGGGCAGGTCAATACGTTGCACGTGCTCGACAATCCGATCGCCGTTCCACCGCGCGATTCGGTGCTCAAACAGCCCAACCCAGATTCGTCTGCTGCCACGGGGCGAGTGCCGGCGCATCTGCAGTTCAAGACCATTCTCAAGAGAAGTCTGGGATTATGAGACGCTCGAGCGATGTGAGGCTCATCGGGAAGCTCTCGAAAGCGGCTTCACGGCACCGTGCAAAGGGCCAGGCCATCGCTGCTGCAGTGATGTGTCTGCTCGGCGTGCTCGCGCCGTCGTTTGCCGACGCCGCCGGCATTCCCGCGGTCACCGTCACCCCATCGGCCAATGGAGGACAGGAGTACTCGCTCACGCTTCAGATCCTCATTCTGATGACGGCAGTGACACTGCTGCCGGGCATCGTGCTGATGATGACCTCATTCACGCGCATCGTGGTCGTGCTTGCGATTCTGCGTCAGGCGCTTGGTGCCGGCCAGGCGCCACCGAATCAGGTATTGATCGGTCTGTCGCTCTTTCTCACGCTGTTTGTGATGGGACCCGTCATCGATCAAATCAACACCGAGGCGGTGCAGCCGTATGTCGCTGGGACGATTGATGCGACGACGGCGCTCAACCGCAGCACGGAGCCGCTCAAGAGATTCATGCTCGATCAAACGCGCGAGAGCGATATCGCCACTTTCGTGCGTATCGCAGGCGGGGAAGGCTTCGAGAAACCCGAGGATGTGCCCTTGCGCATCCTCGTGCCGGCCTTCGCGACGAGCGAGCTCAAGTCGGCGTTCCAGATTGGGTTTCTCCTCTTCATCCCGTTCGTGATCATCGATCTGGTCGTCGCGAGCGTGCTGATGTCGATGGGCATGATGATGCTGTCTCCGGTGCTGATCTCGCTGCCGTTCAAACTGATGCTGTTCGTGCTCGTGGACGGCTGGGGGCTGATCATGGGCACGCTGGCGGCGAGCTTCTACATTGCTTCATGAGCTCGCGCTGGTTCGATGCAATGGTAGAGATGGTCAAACAGCAGCTGGTTGGCAGCAACAATCGCTGAGTAACTGATATGACTCCAGAGCTCATCATGACGATCGGTCAGCGTGCGCTCGAGACGACACTGCTCCTGGCGGCGCCCTTGTTGCTTGCGGCACTGCTGGTCGGCCTGCTTGTGGGCGTGTTTCAGGCCGCCACACAGATCAACGAAATGACGCTGTCGTTCATCCCGAAGCTGATCGGAATGGCTGTGATGCTCGTGATCGCAGGGCCTTGGATGCTCAAGCTGATCGTGGGTTACACGCGCGAGCTGTTCGAGAACATACCGGGCTTGATCGGATGAGCGGCCTTATCGCGTCGTGAGGTGAGCACGACCGTGGATACCTCCCACTGCAGCTGCCCATCGTCGATGGCCCTGGTGTCAGGATGATTGCGATCACGGCCGGTCAGCTCGAGACCTGGATCAGCCAGTATTTCTGGCCGTTTGTCCGCATCGGCGCGTGTTATATGGCTGCGCCGGTGTTCGGCGCCCACTTCGTGCCGGCACGAGTACGATTGTTGCTGGCCGCGGCCACGACATTGATCGTAGCGCCGCTCGTTCCTTCGCCCGATGTCGCGCTCTTCTCTGTGCCGGGCATGATTGTGACAGTCCAGCAAGTCATCATCGGCGTCGCGATTGGATTCATCCTGCAGCTCATCTTTGATGCGCTCTCGATGGGCGGACAACTGCTCTCGAACGCGATGGGTCTCGGCTTTGCGTTCAATGTCGACCCCTTGCGAGGGGCGAGCACGCCCGTCGTAGGGCAGCTGTACATGTTGCTCGTGACGCTTACCTTTCTAGCGCTCGATGGTCATCTCGCTTTCATCGAGACACTCGTCGACGGATTCACGACTCTGCCTGTAGGCACGCACGGACTCGGCGCCAATGCGCTTTGGTCGGTTGTCGCGTGGGGCAGCCAGCTCTTTGCGGGTGCGCTCGCAGTCGCCCTGCCTGGCATGACCGCGCTGCTCATCGTCAATCTCGGATTCGGTGTGATGAGTCGTGCTGCGCCCACTTTGAATCTGTTCGCGGTGGGTTTCCCGGTATCGCTGATCTTCGGTCTCGTGATCGTGTGGGCAGGCTTGCCGTCGGTGCAGGCCGCTTTCGTCGCCTCGTTGGAGGCGGCGTTCACGATGTTGCAAGGGATTCTTGCCGGCGAATGAGGATCCCAGCGGTCGGAGATAGGACAGTAAAGCTGCCTCATGGCCGAGCACGATCAAGCACAAGAACGCACTGAACGGCCGACGCCGAAACGTCTGCAAGAGGCAAGGCGCAAGGGACAGATCCCGCGTTCGCGCGACTTGACGACGGCAGCCGTGACGCTGGCGGGCGGCTGCTCGCTTTACATGCTGGGCGGCTACATGTCCGACAGCATCCACGGCGTGATGCAGCGAAGCTTCGTGCTGAGCCGCGAGGAAGCTCTCGATTCGTCGTATATCGTTCCGGCGCTTGCGAACGCAGCGGGCGAAGCGCTGCGTGCCTGTGCCCCGCTGCTGCTCATCGTCCTGCTCGCAGCGCTCGCTGCGCCACTTGCGCTTGGAGGTTGGAACTTCAGCAGCGAGTCGTTGCTGCCGAAGCTCGAGCGTCTCAACCCGCTGCAAGGTTTCAGACGCATGTTCTCAATGAGAAGTCTCGTCGAGCTCGGCAAAGCGCTCGCCAAGTTCGGGGTCGTGGCGCTCATAGCGGTGCTGGTCTTGTGGAACGATGCGCCGGCCTTGCTCGGTCTCGGTCGTGAGCCGGTTGCCGTCGCCATCGGCCACGCGTTCACGCTGAGCGGGCAGGGCTTGATCGCGATCTCCGCTGGGCTGTTGCTCATTGCGGCGATCGACGTGCCGTATCAGCTGTGGCAGTACATGAAGCAGATGCGGATGACGCGCGAAGAGATCCGTCAAGAGCTGAAGGAGAGCGAAGGTTCACCCGAGGTCAAGGCTCGCCTCCGTCAGATTCAGCAAACGTTGGCGCGTCAGCGCATGATGCAGGCGGTTCCGACTGCAGATGTCGTCGTCACGAACCCGACGCATTTCGCCGTTGCGCTGCGGTACGACGAGAAACGCATGCGAGCTCCGGTTGTCGTGGCGAAGGGCGCTGATCTCGTCGCGGCGCGTATTCGCGAGCTTGCACAGGAGCACAATGTCCCGATCTTCGAAGCGCCGCCGCTCGCGCGCGTGCTATACCGCAGCGTCGACATCGGCGCCGAAATTCCCGCGAGCTTGTATGTCGCCGTCGCCCAAGTCCTGAGCTACGTCTTCCAGCTGCGTATCGCTGCCCGATCCGGCCTTGCGTTGCCGGAGAAGCCGGTGATTGACGTTGTGGACTAGGCTCGGGGCTGCAGACTGGAGACTGGAGCAGGGGCTACACGCCGCAGTCACTTGTTAGTCTCTTGTCTCTAGCCCGCACCCCGAGCCCACGCCGCGAGCCCTTTACGCCTTCCCCCTAACGCGGCGGCATCCATCCACTGAGCGTCTCGTTCTGAAACTGTGAAGAAATGCCGCCGCCGAAGCGCGGCCGTGGCTCGGGAGTTGCACAAATGGTGGCCGTAGCGCCGTGCGACGGATAACCGACGCTAAAGCATCGGCGCTCAGCCTCAGTCGCAAGACAGCAGGAGAAGCAAAACGTGATGCACGTCTCGACAATGACGCAACGAAGCAGCACGCCCGTGCGTGCATTCTGCCGTTCGTCTGAGCGCGCCTGCGTGCGGGCGCGGCCTTGTGTGTCTCTTGCATCGGGCGCTGCCTAGAACCCACGAACTGAGGCCAAGTCTCGCGCATGGCTACCGCGGCAACACTCTTCGATTGGCGTGTGCTTGCTCGCTCTGGCATTGGCGTGCCAATCGTCATGCTTGCCGTGCTGGCGATGGTGATTCTGCCGCTGCCGCCGATCGCGCTCGACATCTTGTTCACGTTCAACATCGCCTTGTCGCTCATCGTGACGATGGCGGTCTTCTATGTTCTGAGGCCGCTCGACTTCGCCATTTTTCCGACGGTTCTCCTGCTCACGACTTTGCTGCGCTTGGCGCTCAACGTTGCCTCCACACGCGTCGTGCTTCTCAACGGGCATACCGGGTCGCATGCCGCCGGAAAGGTGATCGAATCATTCGGCGAGTTCGTGATAGGCGGCAACTACGCGGTCGGCGTCGTCGTGTTCGCGATTCTCACAATCATCAACTTCGTCGTGGTGACCAAGGGGGCAGGGCGTGTCTCGGAGGTGAGCGCACGCTTTACCTTGGATGCGATGCCCGGCAAGCAGATGGCGATCGATGCCGACTTGAACGCCGGGATCATCACACAAGAGGAAGCGCGTGCACGTCGTGCCGAGGTACGCGCAGAAGCGGATTTCTATGGTGCCATGGATGGTGCGAGCAAGTTCGTGCGCGGAGACGCGACCGCCGGCATCTTGATTCTGCTCATCAACATTGTGGGCGGAATCACGATTGGGATGATGGCGCACGACATGGCGTTCGCCGAAGCGGCACGCGTGTACGCGCTGCTGACGATCGGCGACGGTCTGGTAGCGCAGATTCCCGCGCTCCTGCTATCGACGGCGACGGCGATCATCGTGACGCGGATGTCGAAGTCGCAGGACATGAGCGGAGAGCTTGCGAGGCAGCTCTTCGGACAGCCACGTGCGTTGGCGATCGCTGCGGCGCTGCTCGGTACCATGGGTTTGATTCCCGGTATGCCGAACGGCGCATTTCTCATGATGGCGACGCTGTGCGGTGGTGCTGCGTGGCTGTTGCACCGGCGCACCGTGCAGGAGCCAGCCTCGCAGGAAGCGGCCTTGCCGCCGCCGACGGCGCCCGAATCGCGCGAGCTGACGTGGGACGACGTGCAGCCGGTCGACATCATCGGCCTCGAAGTGGGCTATCGCCTCGTGCCCCTGGTCGACAAAGCACAAGGAGGCGACCTGCTCGCCCGTATTCGCGGAGTGCGACGCAAGCTGACGCAGGATCTCGGTTTCCTGATTCAACCGGTGCACATCCGCGACAACCTCGATCTGCAACCGAATGCTTATCGCATCAACTTGGCGGGCGTGCCGGTCGGCGACGGCGTCGTCTATCCGGAACGCGAGCTGGCCATCAACCCAGGAAAGGTATTCGGCAAGGTAGCGGGCATCGAGACACGCGATCCGGCATTCGGAATGGAAGCGGTGTGGATCGAGCCGAGCGCGCGCGATCATGCGCAGACGATGGGTTACACCGTGGTCGATGCTAGCACGGTGATCGCGACGCACTTGAGTCACATCATTCAGACGCACGCGCACGAGCTGCTCGGACACGAAGAAGTCCAGCAGTTGCTCAACATGCTGGCGAAGACTGCGCCGAAGCTGGTCGAGGATCTGACGCCACGTCTACTGCCGCTCGGCACGGTGGTGCGAACGCTGCAAGGTTTGCTCGCCGAGCGCGTGCCGATTCGCAATATACGCACGATCGTCGAGACGCTCGCGGAGCACGCGACTCGCACCCAGGATCCGGTGCAGCTCCTGGCGCATGTGCGCGTCGCGCTCGGCAGACAGATCGTTCAAGACATTGCCGGCATGTCGAACGAGTTGCCGGTGATCACCTTGGAGCCGGAGCTCGAGCAGTTGCTCACGAACTCGCTTGCCGGCAACAACGCGGCAAGCCCTGGGCTCGAACCCGGAATCGCCGAGCGTATGCAACAGCGCCTCACCGAGGCAGCACAACGCCAGGAGCTGAACGGCGAGCCCGCCGTGCTGCTCGTCCCGCCGCAGCTTCGTCACACCTTGGCGCGCTTCGTACGTTCGATCGTGCCGAGCATGCACGTGCTCGCTTGGAACGAGATTCCGGACAACAGGAAGATCAGACTGGTCGCGACAGTAGGGAGATGAGGGTCTGAGTGCCCAGCAGCCCTGAGTCCTACGTGAGCGGAGCGGACGCATGAAGATCAAACATTACCGAGCACCCGACATGCGACAGGCGCTGCGCATGGTGCGCGAGGCGCAGGGTCCAGACGCGGTCATCTTGTCGTCGCGGCGCGTGAACGGTGGAGTGGAAGTCGTCGCAGCGGTGGATTACGACCACGACGGTGTAGATGCCTACGGGCATGATCTGCACGCGATGTCGGCGCAGGCGCATGCATCGCAACCGGTGGAGCGGACGGACCGTGCCGCCTGCACGATGCATGAAGATCGGTCGATACGATCGCAGGGCGTAACAGACAGCGCTTCGCGCGCGCGCGACCAAGGTCTTGCTATCGATGCAATCGATGAGTTGGAGCGCAGTGCGGACTTGAGTGAAGAGCTGCGCGCCATGCGCCGCATGCTGGAGACTCAGCTCGCGACGCTGGCCTGGAACGATCTGTCGCGTCGCTCGCCGGTGCAGGCGGAGCTACTGAAGGAACTCACGCAGATCGGGCTTGCACGCGATCTTTCGGCCGAGCTCGTGGCACAGATGCCTGCCGGCATCCAGCTGGCCGAGGCACAGCGTCTGGCGCTCGCGCTCATCGCGCGACGCATCGCGGTGGCAAGCGAGCGCTGGCTCGATAGCGGTGGGGTCGTCGCCATGGTCGGAGCAACCGGCGTTGGCAAGACAACGCTCATCGCCAAGCTCGCTGCGCGCTGGCTGCTGCAACATGGGCCGCGCAGCATTGCGCTGATTTCCACCGACTCGATCCGGATCGGCGCGCACGAGCAGATCCACACGCTGGGCCGCCTGTTGGGCGTGCCTGCCTATGCCATCGACGGTGCGAGCGAGCTCGCAGAATTGCTCGATCATCTCTCCGACAAACGGCTCGTGCTCATCGACACAGCAGGCTACAGCCAACGTGACCCTCGCCTGCATGAGGAGCTGGAGATGCTTGCGGCCGCCAACGAGCGACTCGAGACGACGCTCGTGCTGTCCGCCGCCGCGCAGGCAGGTGCAATAGAAGAGGCAGTGGAGCGATTTGCAGCGGCTCGGCCGGCAACGTGTGTGCTCACCAAGCTCGACGAAGCAACGAGTCTCGGCGGGTCCATCTCGATGCTGATTCGCTCCGGGTTGCCGGTGGCATACCTGAGTGACGGTCAACGGGTGCCGGAAGACATCAGTCCGGCGCGGGCTCATCAGCTCGTTGCCCGAGCGGTGGAGCTTGCTCGCAAGTCGGGTGCGACTGCGGACGAAGATCTGCTGCGCAGGCGTTTCGGGGAGGTGGCCCATGCGCTTGCATGAGCATGGAGTCGAAGGACGCGGCGTAGTCGACGCGCACGTGCATGCCCATCGGTGGCGCATGTGGCGTATCCAGCTCGAGCTACGGACGATGGTCCTGCCCATCGTCGTAGGCACGATTTGACGATTCGAAAACGGTGGTTCTAATGATTGAAGCAGTGCAAACATCGGGATTGAAACGCGCGGCGCGGCCCGGGCCGGTCCAGGTGATTGCGGTTACGGGAGGTAAGGGCGGCGTCGGCAAGACGAGCGTTGCAGTGAATCTCGCCACTGCATTTGCTTGTGCCGGACGGCGAGTGATGCTGCTCGACGGTGATCTCGGTCTGGCCAACGTCGATGTCTTTCTAGGACTGTCGCCGCGTCACACGATGGCGCACGTGCTATCCGGTGAACGTACGCTCGAGGAGATCATCATCGAGTCTCCGCAGGGTGTGCAGATCGTGCCCGGTGCCTCGGGTGTTGCGGAGCTCGCCAATCTCTCAGCAGCCGGACATCTGAACCTCGTGCGGGCGTTCAGCGCGCTGAGCTCGCAGATAGACACGTTGATCGTCGATACCTCCGCCGGTATTTCACACAGCGTCGTGCAGTTCACGCAAGCTGCGCAGCACGCACTCGTCGTGGTGTGCGACGAGCCGGCGTCGATGACGGACGCATACGCGCTCGCCAAAGTGATGAGTCGCAATCACGGTATGCGGACCTTCCGCATCCTGGCGAACATGGTGCGTACGCCGGGTGAAGGCGAGCTGCTCTTCCGCAAGCTCGAGCGAGTCACGAGTCGATTCCTCGATGTCACGCTCGACTACGTAGGGGAAATCCCGGACGACCCGTACTTACGCCGCTCAATCCGTGAACAGCGTCCTGTTGTGACGGCGTTCCCAGCTTCTCCTTCATCGCGAGCATTCAAGAAACTCGCATTGCGAGCCGATAAATGGCCTGTACCCGACGCTCCGCGAGGGAACCTCGAGTTCTTCGTGGAACGACTCATACGCACGCCTCAGCCCCGATTGGAGGTTGTGCAATGAGCGTGAGCGCGTACAAGGCAGTTTCCGGGGCAGGCGATGCCGAGGCACTGGTGCTACGTCACGCCGAGCTCGTCAAGCGCATTGCCTACCACCTTGCAGGACGGCTGCCGGCATCGGTGGAGGTAGACGACTTGATCCAAGCTGGGATGCTGGGCTTGCTGGAGGCGGCCGCGAACTACACGGCTGATCGAGGCGCGAGCTTCGAGACATACGCGGGGATTCGCATCCGCGGCGCGATGCTCGATGCGCTTCGCAAGCTGGACTGGGTACCGCGTTCCGTGCATCGCAAGGCACGCGCGGCAGCAGCGGCCATTCGCGAGATCGAGTCGGAGCTCGGGCGCGAGGCGCGCGATGACGAGATCGCCGATCGCATGGGCGTGACGCTCGACGAGTACCACAGGATCGTGCAGGACGCTGCAAGCTGTCGAATTGCCAGCCTCGACGACACGGACGAGGACGACGAGGGGCTGCTCGGTCGTATCGAGGACGAGCGCGCAGATCCGTACCGCGATGCGACCGAAGAAGGTTTTCGTGCTGCTCTCGCAGCTGCCATTCAGGAGCTGCCCGAGCGCGAACGGCTCGTCATGTCGATGTACTACGACGATGAGCTCAACCTCAAGGAGATCGGGGCGGTCTTGAAAGTGACGGAGTCACGCGTCTGCCAGCTGCACGGCCAAGCCCTGCTGCGGCTGAAAGCCCGCCTGGCCGACTGGCGCGATCGCCCCGACGGTCGAGCATGAGCGTGTGGGAGCGGGTACGAACGCGGAGCACGAGTCAGGGCGATCGCTGCGAGATTTCTCGGGCTCGAGCCTCCGGTCTGCAGTCGAAGCCGATCTGTAGGAGTTTGATGTGAGCAAAGACTTGAAGTTTTTGGTGGTCGACGACTTCTCGACGATGCGTCGAATCATCAAGAACCTGTTGAATGATCTCGGCTATGCGAATGTGACCGAAGCAGACGACGGTCAGACTGCGCTGCCCATGCTGCAGTCAGGCAACTTCGACTTCCTGATCACGGATTGGAACATGCCCGGCATGCCTGGCCTCGAGCTGCTGAAGGCAGTGCGGGCCGATCCGAAGCTTGCGAAGCTGCCGGTCCTGATGCTGACCGCTGAGGCGAAGCGCGAGCAGATCATCGAAGCCGCGCAGGCAGGCGTGAACGGTTACATCATCAAGCCCTTCACGGCTGCAACGCTGAAAGAAAAGATCGACAAGATACTGGAGCAGCGCGCAAGTGCGGCGTGAGTTGGCGGCTTGCCGCGTCGTTTTCTGGTCCTTGCCCAGCAGACCGTCCGCGGCCGAGGGCCGGGACACGGGCGGACAGTTGCCGAAAGGATATGCAGAACATGAGTGCTACTAGCAGCTCTCTTCGTGAAGAGTACGGCGCCAACGTCGCGGCGCTTGCAAGCGCGCTCGAGGCGGGCGATGAGGAGCGTTTCTGCGATGAGCTCGATACGCTCGTGCGGCGCCGCGAGCCGGCTCTGTTCAGCGAGCTGCGCAAGCTGACAAGCGACCTGCAAGCAGCGCTCGATCGGTTCACGCTCGATCCGAGACTGCTCACTCTCGCCGAGAAAGAAGTACCGGATGCCCGTCACCGACTGGATCATGTGCTGAAGCTCACCGATGAGGCGGCGCACCGTACGCTCGATCTGGTCGAGAAGTCCGCGCCGCTCGCGGAACGCACCGCGCGTGAAGCCGAGGAGATCGTCGAGCTGTGGAAGCGTTTCCGTGCCCGCAACATTGCGGTCGAGGACTTCCGTCGCATGATCGAGCGCATCGATCAGTTTCTTCCGAGCACGCGCGCGGACATGGAGCAAGTGCGCAGCAATCTGTCGGAGGTGTTGCTCGCACAGGGCTTTCAAGATCTCACGGGCCAGATCATTCGCGGTGTGATGCAGCTCGTGGCGGAACTCGAGCAAGCGTTGACAAGCTTGGTACGGATCTCGCGCGCAGAACAGGGTGCGCAGACTCAGAGCGAGAGCAGCGGCAGCCTACAGCGTGGCTTCGGTCCGACGATCCCTGGCGTGGACAACGGACCGGCGGTGAGCGACCAGCAAGATGTCGACGCATTGTTGTCGGGTCTCGGTGTCTGAGAGTCATGAGTGACAGCGTCGGCTCGGCAGAACACGTGGGTATCGGTGGACCGACTGACAACGCTAGTGTCGTTGGCTGCGAACGGCGAGTCACAT
Source organism: Gammaproteobacteria bacterium (assembly GCA_017577615.1). GTDB lineage: Bacteria > Pseudomonadota > Gammaproteobacteria > Steroidobacterales > Steroidobacteraceae > Steroidobacter. The sequence goes on from PKRE01000004.1 coordinate 122,927, forward strand.
ATCAGACGTCAGCATGGACATTCTGAGCTTCATCGGTCTTGTACTCGCGGGCTGCGCGATCATCCTTGGCTCGATCCTGAAAGGGGCGGGCGTGAAGGCGCTCGTCTCGGTCGCAGCGTTTATGATCGTCGTGGTGGGCACGGTCGCGGCGATCTGCGTACAGACGCCGCTACCGGTCATGAAGCGTGCGTTGCGTATGCTGCCGTGGATTTTTCGTCCGCCCCAGATCGAGCGTGCCGAGCTCATCAAGCGCATGGTCGAGTGGAGCAATACAGCACGCAAACAAGGCCTGCTCGGCTTGGAGCCGGCGATCGAGAAGGAATCGGACGACTTCATTCGTAAAGGGCTGCAGCTCGTCGTCGACGGCAGCGAGCCCGAGGTAATCCGCAATACGCTGGAAGTCGACTTGCAGGTACGCGAACAGGCGGATACCCGTGCCGCGAAAGTGTTCGAAGGTATGGGGGTGTACGCACCGACACTCGGCATCATCGGAGCGGTGATGGGTCTCATGTCGGTGATGCAGAACCTGGCGGATCCGAGCAAGCTCGGCGCAGGTATCGCCGCCGCGTTCGTCGCCACGATCTACGGTATCGGGCTCGCCAACCTGTTCTTTCTCCCTGCCGCAAGCAAGCTCAAAGGCGCGATTCAATCGATGAGCGAGGTGCGCGAAATGATCATCGAAGGCTTGATCTCGATCGCTCAGGGCGAGAACCCGCGCATCATCGAGTCGAAGTTGCAGGGATACTTGCACTAGGGGAACTGAGCGCTGGTGACTGCGCCGCTGAGAGGAGCTGCTTGACGTGAAATCCACCATTGGCGCAGAGCCATCTTGCGCGCTGTTCAGCACTCAGGGCCCAGTGCCCGGAACGCGGTAGCCCTCATCATGGCGCGTCGTCGTCGCACACAAGAAGAGCACATGAACCACGAGGCGTGGGCGATCCCGTATGCGGACCTGTTGACGCTCCTGCTCGCCTTCTTCGTGGTGATGTACGCGATGTCGTCGGTGAACGAGGGCAAGTATCGTGTGCTGTCCGACTCGCTGGTCGCAGCGTTTCGCGGTGCGCCCCGCACGATCGAGCCCATTCAGATCGGCGAGAAGACAAAGGGCTCGGGTGCGGATATACAGATGACAATCGTGCAGCAGGCGATGCTGGAAGGTCAGCCGCGGGACATGCTGGAGCCGATCGTCGACTCGCCGGTCATTCGCGACCGTTGGGGGCAAACGAGAGGGCGGGCGCGCAACTCTGAAAGCTCTCAGATCGGCACACGCCTTGCGCTCGAGCAGGTGGCGCGCGAAGTGGAGCGGGCGATGTGGCCGTTGATCGAACGAGACCTCATCGTCGTGCGACGTCATGCGTTGTGGGTCGAGGTGGAGATTCGCACTGACATCTTGTTTCCGAGCGGTGTCGCCACGCTGTCGCCGAGCGCAGAGCGCATCTTGAAACAGCTTGCTGCCACGCTCGCGCCGTTCCCAAATCCGATACGCGTCGAAGGGCACACGGACAACGTGCCGATCAACACGCCGGCGTTCCCATCGAACTGGGAACTGTCGGCTGCACGTGCGGCGAGCGTGGTGCACCTGTTCATGCGACAAGGTATCGCACCGGAACGTCTCGCGGTGATCGGGCTGGGTGAGTATCGACCCGTGGCGACCAACGAGACACCCGAGGGCCGCAATGCCAATCGCCGTGTCGTGCTCGTGATCTTGAGCCCCGACGTGCCGCCGGAAGATCTCGCGGACGACGACCGCGTCGTGCCGAATGAGCCAGCTCTGGATCCGCCGCTGCCGGTGCTCGAGATGGCCGGACCGATCGAGGCTGGCAACTGATTCTCGGGCCCGGGGCTCGGGGTTGGGGTTGAGTGTCGTTCAGCCTGTAGTTCGCAGCTTCTGCAGCGAACGTTCCCTTCGTGTTGGCACGAGACGTGCTTGACTCTCCTCGGTATCCATAAGGTCGCGCCAAAGATTTGACGGCGCGATGTGACGCAGGTCACAGGAGCAAGTATGTTCGAGATCCTTCCGAATCCGTCGCTCGAGATCATCTTGATCGCAGGGCGGGCATTGTTCTTGATCGGTGCGTTCTGGGTGTTCGCGCTCGCATTCATTCGTTGGCGACGTGCAGACGAGCGCAGCACAGAGCGTCTGTATGCTCAGCTCGAGCGCGCCTTCGACGAGATGCGCAGTCTGCACGAAACGGTCGCCGTGATGAGCGCGCGGCTCGAAGCATTGAGCGAGCGTGCCGAAACCGGCGCGCGATTGGCCCCGGCAGGACCGATCGGTGCGCAGCGTAGCTACGATCTGGCACAGCGCCTGGCGAAGAGCGGCTCAGATATCGAAGCACTGATCGAGAGCTGCGGCCTGACGCGCTATGAAGCAGAGCTGCTCACGCGTCTGCACGGAAAGAATCGCGAACAGCAGGACTACAGCAAGCCGAGCCCGGAGAAGGCAAAGTCATGGCGTGCATCGGACACGGGGATGTCTTCCGCCGGCACGACCGGGCGAAAAAAGGGCTCGTTACTGAGCGTGGTCGGTTGAATATATAAAGCGACGGGCGCTCGTGTATGCCGACGGCGCGGCCTTTCATCTTCGCGTGTGCCGCTGAATCAGCGGTGCTTTCCGGTGACGGCCCATGCGAACGCCAGCACCTGCGCCACTGCGACGTAAAGCTCGCGGGGAATCTCGCGCCCCAAGTCGAGCCGTGACAGGGCAGCGGCGAGCTGCGCATCTTCCTGTAACGGCACATTGTGCTGACGCGCCGTTTCAATGATGCGCTCGGCCACTTTGCCGCCGCCCTTGGCCACGACTCTCGGTGCACCGCTGCCAGTGTAGTGCAGCGCGACAGCAAGGTGTGGACGTCGCTCGCTCATGCGCGCACATCCAACAGCCGCGCGGCGCGCGCGCCGATATCTCCGGCAGGCATGCCGTGTAGACAGACGACGCGATCGATCTCGAGCCCGGCGTTGCGCAGCATCGCTTCGAGCTCGCTGGTGCGAGCGGCGAGCGCTTCGACGACGGCAGCCGATTCGGCCCGCAACTGCACGGCGACGCGTTGGCCACGCAATGTGACGCGTGCATGAAGCGCGCCGCTTGCGCCCAGATCGAGCGCAGCTTCGACGGACCATGCGCTGCCTTCTTCACCTTTTCGATGCGTACGTTCGTCTTGCTCGATGCGCAGCCGCAAGATGCTCGCGCGCTCCTCGTGGCGCACCGGTAGCTCGATGAGGATTGCCGGCGGATCGGGATTGTGATTCGCGAGCTGCACGGTCGTAAGGCGCGCAAGCGCACCTTCGGTTTGGCGTGCCAGCTCGTGCAGGTGCTGCGCCGGGGTGTCGAGCAGAGAGAACGTGGCGGGGGCAGAGTGTAGCGGTGTGAGCGGACCCTTCTGCGTCGGAACAGGTGCGTGGGCTGCCGTGTCGGAGCGCGATGCTGCGGCTCGGGCGCCGTTTTCCTGCAGGACGCGTCGCAACGAAAGCAGCAGTGCTTTCAGATCCGTGACGAGCTCGGTCGTCTGATTCGAGGCGAGCTTGGCTTCGAGAAACGTGCCAGAGCGGCGCAGCGCGGCTTCGAACTCGTCGGGATCAGTGAGCGAGCCGGCTGTTGGCAGCGCCTGCCATACACGCATCGCAGCTTCGACGACGTTGCGCGGCAACGCCTGTGTCAGACCCTTGCCTTGAGCAAGCCAAGCCAGGTTGGCGAGCATCGTCGCTGGGTTCTCCTGCTTGGGTACGAAACGACGCAATGCGGCGGCTGTGATGTCCGCATCATCCTCGATCGCGGCGCTGTCGGTGGATATCGCTTCGAGCGCAAGCACCGGATGCGTGCGCAGCACGCGTACGTTCAGGCGCTCGCCATGGGCCGGCCCGTCTTGATCGCCTGAAGCAATGCGTGCGGGATAGCGTTTGCCGGCCAGATCCAGCCAAAGCTGCCCCGTCGTCGCATCGCGTACCGCGACCGCTTGCAGGATGGTGCCGACGCGCCATTGCGCCAACAGGCTCGTCGCTGCTCCTGTGAGCGGAATGCCGCGAAAGCTCAAAAAGTCCAAGCGCATGAGCATCGAGCCCGAGCGGCTCCTCGTGAACTGCGTCAGCGACTTTAGCGGCAGGATGGGTGTGTCCTTGAGTCGTCGGCGCGTCGCGGGCGCCAATCCATCGTGCGCTGACCCTTCTGTCTACGACATTCCCCTAGCGCCTATTGTTAACAACGCGACTTGGCTCTCCTAAAGGGGCTCGGGCCGGTGCCGATATCAAGCGTGAATCTGTGAAATTGCGGCGGCTCAGAGAAGCGCGCGACGTGGCAGATGGCTGATGAAGAGGAAGAAGCGTAAGTCGAAGCGAAGGGCACACGTGCAGGGACCAGGGCAGGCTGTGACGAGCAGCGATCTGCCGGCGCCCGCGGTGTTCGTGCTCTCGAGTCATTCCACGATCAAGGATGCAGCCGCGCTCAAAGGCGAGCTCGAGAAGCTGATCGATGTTCCCGAGGTCACGATCGATGTCGGCTCTGTCGAGCGCATCGATACCGCGGTGATGCAGCTCATCTGTGCATTTGTGCGTGACCGCGTCCAGCGTGAACGGCGCGTGTCTTGGCGGGGCGCGTCCGCATCGTGGCGCGATGCGGTGCGGCTGCTCGGCACGGGTGAGCTGCTCGGGTGGGCAGCGGAGGGTGCGGCCGGATGAAGCGGATCCTCGCTGTCGATGATTCGCCCTCGATGCGCGAGATGGTGCGCATCGCGCTCACCAGCGCCGGTTTCGAGGTGGTGCAAGCGACGGACGGCGATGAGGCACTGCGGCTTGCACGAGAGCAGCAGTTCGATCTGGTGCTCTCCGACGTGAACATGCCGAACATGGACGGCCTCGCGCTCATTCGCGCGTTGCGCGCTGAAAGCGGTTATCGCCACACGCCGATCTTGATGCTGACGACGGAGAGCTCGGTTGAGCGCAAGCGTGAAGGAAAAGAAGCCGGTGCCACGGGTTGGATCGTCAAGCCGTTCGATCCGGCGCAGCTGATTGCGACCATGATGCGAGTGTTGAATTAGTCATGACCCTTGACCTCGCCCAGTTCCACGATGCCTTCTTCGACGAGAGCTACGAGGCTCTCGACACGATGGAGGCTGCGCTTCTCAAGCTGGATTTGGGAGCGCCCGATCCGGAGCTCATCAACACGATCTTCCGTGTCGCGCATTCGATCAAGGGTGGCAGTGCGACTTTCGGTTTCTCCGAGGTGGCCTCCTTCACGCACACCTGTGAAGCGGTCTTAGATGAGTTGCGCGCCAATCGGATGGAGGTCACGCGCCACATCTTGGATCTACTGCTGAAGTCGGTCGACGTAATGCGCGACATGCTGCGCGCGGTGCAGCACAAGGAACCGATCGATGCGCAGCGCGTGGCTGATCTGCAGTTCGACCTCGAGTTGACTATTGCGCAGAACAACGCCGCTGCCGCTGCGCCGACGAGCCCACAAGATTCGACTGCACAGGTCACGGCGTCGGTAGAGGCAGAGCATTCCCCATCACCCGAGACAGAAGCATCTCACTCTCAAGGAGGGGAAGGATCGAAGCGCGCGCATCGCTGGCGGATCCTTTTCCGTCCGCGCCCTCAGCTCATGGCGCACGGCAACGATCCGCTGCGCATGATACGCGAGCTGGCAGAGCTCGGCCCGATCGAGGTCAAGCTCGATGCATCCGATCTACCCGAGCTTACCGTGCTGGAGCCGGAGCGTTGCTATTTCGCGTGGGAGATCGTGGTCGAGACCGATGCGGAAAGAGAGGCCATCGACCAGATCTTCGATTGGGCGGAAGGCGATTGCGAGTTGACGATCACGGACGACTATGCGCCCGCGCAGCCGCAAGCTCCTGGGGCCTCGGCGGAGGCGCAGGCACCGCAGCCTGAGCCGCCGGCAGGCAGCTCGAATGTCGTCAACATCGCCACCGCGGCCACCGCGAAAGCCAGCGAGCCCGCCAAGCCTTCTCAGGATCACCATGAAGGAGGCAAGCACGGGCTCGGAGACGGCAGCTCGATTCGCGTCAGCACGGAGAAGATCGACGAGCTCATGAACACAGTGGGCGAGCTCGTGATCACCCAATCCATGTTGAGCCAGCTCGGCGCGAAAGTGTCGGGCCCCATCGGCGAGCAGCTGCGCTCCGGACTGGCGCAGCTCGAGAGGAACATGCGCGAGCTGCAGGAGAGTGTCATGCGCGTGCGCATGCTACCGATCAGCTTCGTCTTCAGTCGCTTCCCGCGCATGGTTCGCGACTTGAGCCAACGACTCTCCAAACAGGTTGAGCTGAAAGTCACCGGCGAGCAGACCGAGCTCGACAAGACCGTGCTGGAGAAGATCGGCGATCCGCTCGTCCATCTGGTGCGCAACTGTGTCGACCACGGCATTGAGAGCCCGGAAGCGCGTACCGCGGCGGGCAAACCGCCTACTGGTGTGGTGTCATTGGAGGCCTATCATAAAGGCGGCAATATCACGATCGAGGTCGCGGACGACGGTGCCGGTCTCAACAGAGAGAAGATCCTGGCGAAGGCGCGTGAGCGCGGCCTGGTCGGCCCGAACGACACACTTTCGGACGAGCAGATCGACGATCTGATTTTCCACGCCGGTTTCTCGACGGCCGATCAAGCCACCGACATTTCCGGGCGCGGCGTTGGCATGGATGTGGTCCGGCGCAACATCAAGGAGCTCGGTGGACACATCGAAGTGCGCTCGCAGCCCGGTAAAGGTTCACGTTTTATCATCACGCTGCCGTTGACGCTGGCCATCGTCGACGGTCAGTCAGTGGCGGTCGGCACCGAGACCTATATCGTGCCGCTCGTCACGATCATCGAATCGCTTCAGCTCAAGCCTGGGATGGTCAATCGCGTCGCGGGCCAGGGCGAGGTCTTCTGGTTCCGCGAGCAGTATGTGCCGATCGTTCGCCTGCACGAACTGTTTGGGATACGTCCGCGCGCGACCGCGCTGCACGAGGGGTTGATCATGGTCGTCGAAGGCGACGGCAAGCGCGTGGGCTTGTTCGTCGATGACCTGTTGGGGCAGCAGCAAGTGGTCATCAAATCGCTCGAGACGAACTATCGACGTGTGGAGGGTGTCTCGGGTGCGACGATTCTCGGCGACGGATCCGTCGCGCTGATCCTGGATGTGCCTGGGTTGATCCGTGTCGCTGCGCAAAGTGCGGCGGCGTGACCGGCTGAGTCGGTTATTGAAGCTCGTAGAAGGTAGTAGTCATGAACATGTTCAACTTCAGTGTCAAAGCGAAGCTGTTCACGACATTGGTCGTGAGCGGCGTCGCGTTGATCTTGGTCGGCACTCTAGGATTGTCCGGCACGCGCTCGAGCAATCAGCATCTCGACGCGATCTTCTCCAATCGCTTCATGCCGACCGGCTGGATCGGCACGATCGAGTCGCACACGCGCGAGGTGCTGGATAAGACCGAGAACATCATCGTGCGTCAGGACTCGAGCGCAGCCGGAGAGGGGCTCGAGCTCCTGAGCCAGCGTCGCGCGGAGATCAGGGAGCTTTCTGCGCGCCTGCAAGCCACCGAGCTCACCGATCGCGAGCGTGCGCTAGTCGAAGACTTCGCCGAGCATCGCGAGCAAGTGTTGAGCGCCGTGAACGAAGCCTTGCTCGCCGCCCAAGCCGGCTCGTTCGACGCTGCCGAGACGGCCCTGCTGGGCCGGGCGCGTCCGAGCTTCGAGCGCATGACGGGGACCGGAGATGCACTGCTCAAGACTCAGATCGAGGTCGCTCAGGAGATGCGCAACGAAGCGCAAAGTTCCTACGCGCGTAATCGTGGGCTCATCATCGGCGCGATCGTCTTTGGCATCGGTATCGCCACGGCGATCCTCTTCCTCTTGATCCGTTCGATCATGAGTGCCCTCAATGCGGCGGTAAACATCGCCAATCGCATCGCCGGCGGTGAACTGGGCAACGAAGTGCGTGTGGAATCGAACGACGAGCTCGGGCAGTTGCTCGATTCCCTGAAGCGGATGGACGCGAAGCTGGTCGAGATCGTCGGCAGCGTGCGCGCCAGCGCGGATGCGGTCGGCGCGGCGGCGCGGCAGCTCTCGCTCGGCAACGACGATCTGTCGCAGCGTACGCAGGAGCAGGCCGCAGCGCTCGAGGAGACCGCATCCAGCATGGAGCAAATGACTGCTACCGTGAAGCAGAACGCGGATAACGCTCGACAGGCGAATCAGCTTGCTGTCGGTGCGCGCGAGCAGGCAGAGAAGGGCGGTGCCGTCGTGCATCGTGCGATCAGCGCCATGGGCGAGATCAACGCGGCAAGCCGCAAGATCGCGGACATCATCAGCGTGATCGACGAGATCGCCTTCCAAACGAACTTGCTTGCGTTGAATGCGGCAGTGGAGGCGGCACGCGCGGGCGAACAGGGACGAGGCTTCGCGGTTGTCGCAACCGAGGTGCGCAATCTGGCACAGCGCAGCGCCAGCGCCGCAAAGGAAATCAAGGACCTCATCAACGACTCGGTGGAGAAGGTCAAGGTCGGCTCCGAGCTCGTCGACGAGTCCGGCAAAACGCTCGCGGAGATCATGGAAAGCGTGAAGAAGGTCACCGACATCGTGGCCGAGATCGCGGCGGCGAGCGAAGAGCAGTCCGCTGGTATTGAGCAAGTGAACAACGCCGTCGCCCAGATGGACAACGTCACGCAGCAGAACGCGGCGCTCGTGGAGGAAACCTCCGCGGCCAGCAAGGCGATGGAGCAGCAGTCCCGGCAGCTCGTGCAGCAGATCAGCTACTTCCGTACCGCGCACGGCGGCACGATCGTCCAGGGCGGGACGGCGAAGGTGGAGCGTGAACGCACTGCCGCGCCTGCACCGGTGCGTAGAATCACATCGGCCACATCGTCGCGTCCTGCCGTGACGACGCCGAAGCCGGCGCCCGCGCCGCTTGCGCGTGCCAGCGGCGACGACAGTGTGTGGCAGGAGTTTTGATGCCCACCGTCGCGCTCGAACATGAAGAGCTGGGCACCTGCTTCGCTCTGCTCGATCAACGGGTATGGAATCGCTAGAGGTCGACCGAATGACTACTGTCAATGTCTCGAACCAGGATGCCGCCGCAGCTGCGGGTTCGAAGCAAGTGCTCACCTTCACGCTCGGCGACGAGACCTACGGCGTCGACATTCTGCGCGTACAGGAGATTCGCGGCTGGTCGCCGGTTACCAGGATCCCGCAGGCACCGGCGCACGTCCTCGGCGTGCTCAACCTGCGTGGGTCGATCGTGCCGATCGTCGATCTGCGCATGCGCTTCAACCTCGAGCACGCCGAGTACACGCCGCTCACCGTGATCATCGTGCTCTCGATTGAGTCGGCGGTGGGACGTCGCGACATCGGGCTCGTCGTGGATGGCGTGTCGGATGTGATCGACGTCCCGCAGGCGGATGTGAAGCCGGCGCCGGAGCTTGGCCAGCACGTGAGCACCGAGTTCATCGAAGGGCTCGCTGCTGTGGCGGGACGCATGGTGATGCTCCTGGACATCGACAGGTTGATCGGCGAGGACGTCACCGGCGTCGCGACCGTCCCTGCCGCAGCGAACGGTTGACATAGGGATTGGGGGAAAGGGGGTAACGGACCACCTGCCCTGTTGCTAGGTCATCGTTCTGCACGGATATGTCCATCGGGTCATCGGCTAGGTCTTCCGGGCTCGAAGCGAGCGGCTATCCGATACTGGGGGACGCTGAATTCGACTTCATCAGACACGTCGTACGCGCAAACGCCGGTATCGCGCTTGGTCCCAACAAGCGTCAGCTCGTGCAAAGCCGCGTGGCGCGCCGTTTGCGCGAGCTTGGCATGAGCTCCTTCGAAGAGTATTGCCAGCACGTCCGCGAATCGGGGCCCGAGGAGCTCGTCGCTCTCATCAATGCGCTGACGACGAACGTCACGTCGTTCTTTCGCGAGAACCATCACTTCGAGGCGCTCGCGAGCACGATGCTGCCGGAGGCGATGGCGCGCAACGCGGCGTCGCGGCGCATTCGCATATGGTCGGCCGGCTGCTCGACGGGCGAAGAGGCGTATTGCATCGCCATGGTCGCGGCCGAGGTGATGCCGCTGACGCCGCGATGGGACTTGAAGATTCTCGCGACCGATATCGACAGCAATGTGATCGAGCAGGCCGAGCGCGGCATCTATCCGCTGGAAAGGGTGGCAACGATCCCGCAGTCGCGGCTGCGTCGGTTCTTCCGCCGCGGTACCGGGCCCGAAGCCGGCTATGTGCGGGTGCGCCCTGAGGTGGCGCAGCTCGTGACCTTCAGGACGCTCAATCTCTTGGCCGAATGGCCCATGCGTGGACCGTTCGATGTGATCTTTTGTCGCAATGTCATGATCTACTTCGAGCAGCGAACCCGCGAGCGGCTGATCGAACGCTTCGCGCAGATTCTCGCCCCAGGCGGCTATCTCTGCATCGGTCATTCCGAGTCTATCCACGGCCTGTCCAGTCCGTTCAAGTCGGTTGGCCAAACGATTTATCAGCGCGTCGGAGAGCCACGTGTACGCTAGAAAGGGCGAGCTGCAAAGTTCGGCGCAGAGGGGCGACGGTTTGCGCCGCTATCGCGATCGAACGGGCAAGGTGATCGTCAAGCTTCTCCCGGGAGATTTCTACGTGACGCGCGAGGACGAAGTGCTCGACACCGTCCTCGGCTCGTGTGTGTCCGCGTGCATCCGTAATCCGCGACTTCGCATCGGCGGCATGAATCATTTCATGCTGCCTCGCCCGAGCGGCCATGGTGAGGACACTTGGGAGAACATCGCAGGCCGCGCGACGCGTTACGGCAGCGCTTCGATGGAGCAGCTGATCAACAAGATTCTCGCCGCTGGCGGCACACGAGCGGACTTGGAAGTGAAGATCTTCGGCGGCGCGCGGGTCCTTGCCGGCCTCTCTGATATCGGACGGCACAACGTAGCTTTCGTGCGTGAATACCTCAGGCAGGAAGGTTTGCGCGTCGTCTCGGAGGATGTCGGCGCCGATTGCCCGCGCCACATCCAGTACTTTCCAATGACCGGCCGTGCGCGCGTTCGTCATCTGCGCCCACGTGCAGACGTCGTAACGCAAGAGCAACAGTTCCTCAAGCGCATCGAGCAGGCGCCGGTCGCAGGCGAAATCGACTTGTTCTTGTGAGTGACATGGCAATAAGAGTTCTCATTGTCGATGATTCGGCGCTCGTTCGTAAGCTCCTGACCGAAATGCTGAGTCGTGATCGGGAGATACAAGTGGTTGGCACGGCGGCCGACCCTTACGTTGCGCGAGAGAAGATCAAACAGCTCAATCCGGACGTCATCACATTGGATGTCGAGATGCCGCGCATGGACGGGCTGACGTTTCTCGAGAATCTCATGCGCTTGCGTCCCATGCCGGTCGTGATGGTGTCCTCACTCACACAACGCGGAGCAGACGTCACGCTGAGAGCGCTCGAGCTCGGTGCGGTGGATTTCGTTGCCAAGCCGAGAGTCGACATTGCCGGAACGCTCACCGACTACGCGGACGAGCTGATTGCAAAAGTCAAAGCGGCAGCAAGCGCGCGTGTCAGCTCGCGCGTTGTGCTGCCGAGACCATCGTTGTCGCAAGTCGACCCGGCTCGCAGCGCCGATGCCGTGCTGCCGCCGGTGGCGCGGCCGCGCGTGTTCCATACGACCGAGCACATCATTGCGATCGGTGCATCCACTGGCGGAACGGAGGCGATCCGCGAGCTGCTCATGGCATTGCCTGCAAACGCGCCGGCCGTGGTCATTTCCCAGCACATCCCAGCGGCGTTCAGCCGCGCATTCGCCGAACGGATCAATCAGTGCGTAGCCATGTCCGTGTGCGAGGCGGCCGACGGGCAATACATTTTGCCTGGGCACGCGTACATTGCGCCGGGTGATCGGCACTTGCTGGTCGAACGCGACGGCGCTCGTTATCGATGCCGCTTGAGCGACGGCCCACGTGTGAACCGGCATCGTCCGAGCGTGGACGTCATGTTCCGCTCCGTGGCGCAGAACGTCGGCCCCAATGCCATTGGCGTCCTGTTGACTGGCATGGGCGACGACGGGGCACGCGGCTTGTTGGAGATGATGAAAGCAGGGGCGCATACGATTGCACAAGACGAAGCGACCAGCGTGGTATGGGGCATGCCAGGCTCGGCTGTACGCCTCGGTGCTGCGCAGCAGGTGCTGCCGCTGCATCACATTCCCGAGGAGCTCATGCATCGTGCCCGAGAGCGGTCGGCGGGCAGGGTGGCGAACGGCTAGACGGACATGCGAGCACGTGACCTGCGATGTCACTTTCGGAATTGATAACAGCGACGTATGTCGTGAGTCGCAAGCTCGCTATGCTTCGCGCGCCTGGGACGGGGCACCGCTCGGAGCATGAGCCCTGAGCGGCCACAGCAGGATGGACGTCGAGCGACTTCAGCCTTGGTTTAAGGTGCCGATATCATCGATATGACTCAAGATCACACGGCTCAGGCGGCGATCGATGCCTCCACGAGCGAGCCGTCGGAGACATCGAGCGCGTTCGCTTTCGTGACGGAGCTCGCGCAAGAGGTCTCGCGCGGGCGCGTGGAGCTGCCGTCTTTTCCGGATGTCGTCGTCCGGGTGCGCAAAGCCCTGGCCGACGAGGACGTTTCGAACGAGCAGATCGCTCGCATCGTCGGCTCTGATGCAGGGCTTGCCGCACGGGTCTTCGCACTGGCGAACTCTGCCGCCATGAATCGCGGCGGTCGCACGATCACGGATCTCAAGACCGCCGTGAACCGTATCGGTCATAACAATGTGCGGACAGCCGCCGTGGCGTTCGCAATTGCGCAGCTGCGTCGCGCCGCCGAGCTGCGCCACATCGCCAAGGAGCTCGAGGGACTTTGGCACGAAGCAACGCTGGTGGCAGCGCTCGCCTACGCGCTCGCTTCACGCGCGCGAGGCATCAACGCGGACGAGGCCATGCTGGCTGGTCTGCTGCACAACGTAGGCAAGATATACATTCTCGCGCGTGCACATCGTCACCCGACGCTGTTCCAAGATGCCGCTGCGATGGGTCAGATCACGCGCGATTGGCACGCGAACATCGGCAAGGCTATCGTGGAGAACTGGGGCTTCCCGGAGCACATCTCCGAAGCGGTCGGTGAGCACGAGAACATCGATCGGCTGGTCGGTCACCCGGATCTCACAGATATCCTGACGGTCGCGGTCATGATGTCGAGCTTCGTCGGCCATGAGGCGGATCTCGAGCTCAACATGCAAGGCGTCAAAGCATTCTGGCGGCTCGAGCTCGACAACGAGAAATGCGTGCACGTCATGCGCGACTGTGCCGAAGAGATCGCTGCACTACGGTCGGCGCTCGGAGACTGACGAGAGGTGCGGCGTCGGTCAGCCCCGCAGGCGCAAGACTGTCCAGTCGCGACGGCTTGAGAGCCACGCTTCGCTCCACGCGTGGCGTCGCCATCCGTTCAGCACACAGAATCCAAACAGCGACCGGCACGGGCCACTCAGGGTTTTCCTCATCGCTGTCCGCGTATTGGACGTAGGAACGTTTGCTTGCACCGGCACGTACTAGGCTAGGGCCAGCCGTGTTGCCTGTCGATGCCAGCGTGCCAACCTAGGATCGAATCCCCTCCAACGCATGCCAGAGACCATACTCGTCGCAGAAGATGATCCCGAGGCGCGGGCGCTCCTGACTCAGTGGCTGAGCTCGCATTATCGCGTCCTCGAGGCAGCCGACGGGGTGGAAGCGCTCGACATCCTGCATCGCGAAGTGCCCGACCTGATCATCACCGATATCGTGATGCCGCGCATGGATGGGTACGAGCTCGTCCGCCGCGCTCGTCAGAATGAGCGGACGCGTCAGGTGCCGATCATTTTCTGCTCGGCGTGCTACCACGAGCGGGAGGTACGCGAGATGGGGCACACGCTGGGCGTGGGTCATACGCTCGGAAAGCCCTATGACTGGGACACCGTGCAGAAGACGGTGGCAGAGGTGCTCGCGCTGCGAGCTGCGGCGATCGCTGCGCCGGGACAGCGAGCAGTGCGCCGCGCGCAAGCCGAGCGATTGCTGCGCGAGGCGCAAGAGCGCCTCAATGCGATGGTGGCGTTCAGCTGCAAGCTCTTTTCACAGAAGGACAAGCGCAGCATGGCGCTCTACGCGTGTGATGCAGCTCGCGAAATCCTACTCGCACAATGCGCAGAGGTGTTCTTGAGCGAGGACGATCACGGCGAAGCGACGGTCGCCGGCGGCCTCGCCGAGGCAGATGTGGCGCGCTTGTTCTCGGCGGAGCCGTATCGACAGCTCTGTGCACAGGTCCAAAGTGGTGGAGCCATTCGCTTCCCGGAGACGGACAGTGCAGCACAGGTCGACGCATCACGACTGGCACCCGGCGATTTCGCATCCATGTTAGGCGTGCCGATCGCCTCGGCTTCGCGCCAGTATGGGCACATTTGCGTGCTGAATCGCATCGGCCGGGCTACGTTCACTGAGGAGGACCTCGACATTGCCCGTGCGATTGCGGCGCAACTCGCTGTCGCTTACGAGAGCGTGCTGTGCCGCCGCGAGCTCGAGTCCGAGATAGCACGCCGATCCATCATGGAAGAGGAGGTACGGCGCTTGAATCGCGATCTCGAGGCACGTGTCGCTGAGCGGACGGCCGAGCTCGAGCTCGCGAACCGCGAGCTCGAGACCTTCTCGTACTCGGTCGCGCACGACTTGCGAGCGCCACTGCGGCTGATCGATGCGCAGGTTCAGATGCTGCTCGAGGGCGGCATGGGCCAGCTGCCGCGAGCGGTCGTGGTGCAGCTCGAGCAGGTACGCCGCGGCGCCGAGCACATGAGCGCGCTCATCGACGGATTGCTCTCACTCGCGAAGGTGCGCCACGTGGAGATGCACAAGCGATCCGTGCCGTTCGATGCTCTAGTCAGCCGCGCCATCGGCATACTCTCGAACGATGCGCAAGGGCGCGCTGTCGAGTGGCGAGTGCATCCTCTACCAGTGGTCGAGTGCGATGAGGAGATGATGCTCCAGGTGTGTCTGAACGTGATCGGTAACGCCTTGAAGTACACTCGTCCGCGCGCGCCGGCGATCATCGAGATCGGTTTCGAAAGGACGCCGGAGCCTCATATATATGTGCGCGACAACGGGGTGGGGTTCGACATGCGTTACGCCTCGAAGCTGTTCGCGCCTTTCCAACGTCTACACCGGCAGGATGAGTTCGAAGGCACCGGCGTCGGGCTCGCAACGGTCAGCCGCATCCTCGAGCGCCACGGCGGCCGGATCTGGGCCGAGGCGACGCTCGGCAAGGGTGCAGTCTTTAGGTTTTCGTTGCCTGGGATGTAGGAGCTTGGGACTGGAGGCTGGAGACTGGAGCTCCTGGCGCGAATGCGCGCCATGTTTCTAGCGCTTACAGCCTAGAGCCTGTTAGCTGCAGGTCCGCCGTCAGAACCTTGTTTCAGGACCGGCCGTGAATACATCCCTGTAGGCCTGCAACGAAAACGTCCCTGTTTTCGATGCTCCTGAAACAAGTCGTGACGGCGAACTTGTTGGGCGCGGGCTTGGGCGCACTGGGTGCTGGGCTCTGGCTACCAGCGCGTGTCACCCGCTAGCCTCGCTCTCCAGCCCCAGCCCCGCGCCCCATGTGGACGCGGAGCGCCAGACTCATTAGTCTCCCCGACCTTCGAATGCGGACAAACCCTCGACTTCGATGCAAGAACGTTACGACCCAGCGATCGTAGAAGCGCAAGTGCAGGCCTTCTGGGCCGAGCGCAAGGCTTTTTCCGTCAAAGAGGACCCGAGCAAGCCGAAGTACTACTGCCTGTCCATGTTCCCGTACCCGAGCGGGCGGCTGCACATGGGTCACGTGCGCAACTACACGATTGGCGACGTGATCAGCCGTTTCATGCGCATGCAGGGATACAACGTGCTGCAACCGATGGGCTGGGATGCGTTCGGCCTGCCGGCCGAGAACGCAGCCATGCAGAACGGCGTGCCGCCGGCGCAGTGGACGCGGCAGAACATTGCGTACATGAAACGGCAGCTCCAATCGCTGGGGTTTGCCTTCGACTGGGAGCGCGAGCTCGCGACGTGCGACGCGAGCTATTACCGCTGGAACCAGTGGCTCTTCCTGCGCATGCTCGAGAAGGGGATCGCTTACAAGAAGACTGGCATCGTCAACTGGGATCCGGTCGATCGGACGGTGCTCGCGAACGAACAAGTGATCGATGGCAAGGGATGGCGTACCGGCGCACCGGTGGAAAAGCGCGAGATCCCCATGTACTACCTGCGCATCACCAAGTACGCGCAGGATTTGTTGGATGCGCTCGACAGCCTGCAGGGCTGGCCGGAGCGGGTGCGCGCGATGCAGGCCAACTGGATCGGCCGCAGCGAGGGCGTGCGCGTGAGCTTTCCGTACGAGCTCGACGGCGAGCGGCGCGTCCTGAACGTTTTCACCACACGTGCTGACACGTTGATGGGCGTGACCTTCTGCGCCGTGGCGCCGGAGCATCCGCTGGCGACGTACGCTGCACGCTCGAATCCCGCCTTGGCGCAGTTCATCGAGGAGTGCAAGCGCGGCACGGCCATGGAGGCCGAGCTCGCCCTCATGGAGAAGAAGGGTATGCCGACGGGGTTGTTTGTCACGCATCCGATCACTGGAGCCGAGATCCCGGTGTGGGTCGGCAACTACGTGCTCATGACTTACGGTGAAGGTGCGGTCATGGGCGTGCCTGCGCACGACGAGCGCGACTTTCACTTCGCCAAGAAGTACGGTTTGCCCATCCGACAGGTGATCGACACCGGTGCGGGACGCTGGAGCGCTGAGCCGGCGCAGTGGGATCCTGCCTTCGAATCGCATGGGACGTGCATCAATTCGGGCAAGTACGACGGCTTGGATCACGAGCAGGCTGTCGATGCCATCGCAGCGGATCTGCAGGCGCAGGGACTCGGGGAGAAGCAGGTCCAATGGCGTCTGCACGATTGGGCGATCTCGCGGCAGCGCTATTGGGGTTGCCCGATCCCGCTGATCCATTGCGCCCGTTGTGGCGACGTGCCGGTGCCCGATAAAGACTTGCCGGTTCTTCTGCCCGAAGATCTCGTGCCGGACGGCAGCGGTAATCCGCTTGCCAAGACGTCGTCGTTCCTCGACTGCGAATGTCCGAACTGCGGCGCGCCTGCGCGGCGCGAGACCGACACGATGGATACCTTCGTCGATTCGTCGTGGTACTTCCTGCGCTTTGCGTGCGCCGACAACGATTCGGCGATGGTGGACGAGCGCGTGAACTATTGGATGCCGGTTGATCAATACATCGGCGGCATCGAGCACGCGATCCTGCACCTGCTGTACGCGCGTTTTTGGACCCGCGTCATGTACGACCTCGGGCTCGTCAAGGTGCAGGAGCCGTTCGAGAACCTGCTGACGCAGGGAATGGTGCTCAACGATATCTACTCTCGTCGCACGGCCGACGGACGGGTGCAATACTTCAATCCCGCAGACGTCGAGGTGCTCTACGACGCCAAAGGGGCCCGCATCGGTGCACGTCTCAAGAGCGACGGCCAGCCTGTCGAGTGGGAAGGCATGCGCACGATGTCGAAGTCGAAGAACAACGGCGTCGACCCCCAAGAGCTCGTGAGCAAGTACGGTGCCGACAGCGTGCGCCTGTTCATGATGTTCAAGGCGCCACCGGAGGATACGCTCGAATGGTCGGACGAGGGAGTCGAAGGTGCGGCGCGCTTCATGCGCAGGCTGTGGCGCATCGTGTACGAGCACGTCCAACAACGCGAGCGGCAAGCCGGCGCCGTGCCAAGCCTCGAGCCGAGCAAGCTCACTGAGGCCCAGCGCGCAGTCCGTCGCGCCGCGCACTCCACTCTTGTCAAGGTCACAGACGACATCGGTCGACGGCGGGTGTTCAACACTGCGATCGCAGCGGTGATGGAGCTGCTCAACACGCTGTCCAAGTTCGACGACGATTCACCGCAAGGGCAGGCGATCAGGCACGAAGCGCTCGAGCTGGTCGTGCAGATGCTCTCGCCGATCGTGCCGCATGCGTGCCAGGCTCTGTGGGAGGCCTTGGGACACGAAGGCGACGCGCTCATCGACCGGCCTTGGCCGAAACCGGATCCTGCAGCGCTCGTGCAAGAGGAGATCGAGATCGTCGTGCAAGTCAACGGCAAGCTGCGCGGTCGGGTCACCGTGCCGGCCCAGGCAACGGAAGACGAGGTCCGCAGCGCCGCGCTCGCCGCTCCCAACGTTCAAAAGTGGACAGAGGGCAAGCCAATTCGCAAGGTCATCGTTGTGAAAGGCAGGCTCGTTAATATAGTTATATAAGTCATAATAGCAGGCGGCATCGGGCCGGATGGCAGAGGAACGGCATCCGCAGGACAGCGGGCCAGCGCAGCCTTCCAGCGAGCGCCTGACATCCCGCAGTGGAGGCAGGGTAGCGCCACGGCTCAGGGATTTCCCTGCGTCTTCGACGTCGGTCTGTCTGATGATCCGACGATGTGGTTAGATGCACACTCGCAGGGGATTATGACGACTACTTAGAGGGGGGAACGGATGAAGGCGGATGCGGTAGCGACTCGGATGTCGGTGCTCACGCGGGCGCTGCCGTCACGGATCCTGCTCGTGGACGACAACGAGTTCGAGCTCGAGCGCATGGCCAGCCGGCTCGCGACGGCCGGCTTCGACGTCCACCAAGCGTGCAATGGGGCTGAAGCGCTGCGCCTTCTCGAGCAGTGCTGGTACCCGCTCATCATCACCGATTGGCAGATGCCTGTCATGGACGGGCTCGCCCTGTGCGAAGCCGTCCGCGCGCGCGGCGTGGACAGCTACATCATCATGCTGATGACGCGGGATGCGACCGCGGATTATCAGCGCGGCTATGCGGCTGGTGTCGACGACTACCTGGCCAAGCACGTCTCCGACGCCGAGATCTTTTCGCGTATCAACACTGCATTCAATACGCTCGCGCTGCGTCGCTCTCTGCAGGACGCTCGTGCCGCGTTGGATCGTGCCGACACGATCGATGCTGAGTCCGGCGCGTACACGGCGACCGAGTTGAACAGGAGGCTGCAGTCGGAGCTTTGCCGCGCCGAACGCTACGACCGTCCTCTGTCGATGGTCACGGTGGGTGTGGAGCTTTCAGGCACTGATCGCCAGCGTCGGATCGAGCTCGCGCGCGAGATTGCCCGGACGCTCGAGAACGTCGTTCGAGCGCACATTGATTGGGTCGCGCGCTTACCGCCTAGAGCCGAGACAGGGGTGAGCTTCGCAGTGGTGTTGCCCGAAGCCAGTATCTCGGATGGCCCTGCGATCAAAGGGCGTCTGATGAATGCAGCCGCGAGGATCAACGGCGAGCATGCCGTTGCGCTCACGTTCGGGCTTGCGGCCCGCGAGCGCGGCCGAGAGAGCGGCTTGGAAGCCAGCGCCATGATCGACGTCGCCGAACATTGTCGTGCATGCAACGGCCGGGTCGGCAGCGCGCAGCTGGAGGCGGTTAGACATAGTGTCGCTTGCGGCGTCGGGATTGCATGTCGCCAGGGCTATGCCGTCGCCAGCGACTGTCCACTACGGGTGCGGGAAGGACAGTAGCTTGGGCTCGGGGGCGGGGCTCGGGCGCGGGGTTTGGTAGGCGCGCAGATGTGGAGTCGCTCCAACGAAAAGGCTGCTGGGCGCTGGGCTCGCTCCTAATGCCGCCAGCCCCCAGCCGCGCGCCCCGAGCCCAACAGGTAGAATGAAGCATGCGCTGCCGTTTCCTATCGAGTCTATTGCTCTCTGTTGTGCTCGCCAGCCTCGTCGGCTGCGGATGGCATCTGCAGGGACGGCCTCGCTTGTCCGAAGCGATGGCGGTGACGTACATCGACACGGACGATCGTTACACGGACTTCAACCGCGCGTTGCGCGAGGCGCTGCGGGCTTCCGGTGCGATCCTGGCGCAGGATCGACGCGATGCGACTGCGATCGTGCGCGTCCACGAGGATACCAGTGGTCAGCGTGTGCTCGCGGTGTCGGCGCACAACACGCCGGTAGAGTACGAAGTGTTCTACATCGTCGAATACTCCGTCGCGAACCAAAGTGAGCAGCTGATCGAGCCGCAGCGGATCGAGCTCACCCGCGAGTACACCTACGATCAAGCGGCCGTGCTCGCCAAGCAGAAGGAACAAGCGATCTTGCGCGAGGCGCTGGCGCGCGATCTGGCCGCGCTGGTGGTCCGTCGTCTGAGCGCGCTTTGAAGACCCCCAAGCGAAAAGCACCCGTAGATCTCGGACTCGGCCGTTGCAGCCACGCCGTTTGCTGCGGGCTGCCCGGCTGCGTCGACGACCCTGATCAGCCGTGAGGTTCCGTCGCCGGTCACAGGTATCTGCGCTCGAGGCAAGCACGGCGGGCACGGAAGCTGGAGAACGAATCCATCAACAGCGGAGCGACGCGACATTCGAGATGAGACAAGCTCATGACGTCCTGCGTGCAGGTCAATTGCCGAGGCAAGTGATCGACGAGCTGCTCGCCAAGTACTCGCTGCGCAGCTGCGAGCAACCACTTGGTGAACCGATCCGGGGCTCGTACTGGGGCGATTGCGAAGCGGGACTGATCCTCGACCAAGTCTATTGGCGCGCCGACACGCCCATTCATTCCATTCTCCATGAGACCGCTCATGTCGTTTGCATGGATGGGCAACGGAGGCGCACGCTCTTTCGCGATGCCGGCGGTGATTTCGCCGAAGAGAACGCGGTTTGCTATCTGCAGATTCTCTTGGCGGACGAGCTCCACGGTGTTGGCCGTGACCGCATGTGGCGCGACATGGATGCCTGGGGCTATACGTTTCGACTCGGTTCCGCACGAGCTTGGTTCGAGCATGACGCCGACGACGCACGTGCGTGGCTGGTCCATCACGGACTCATCGATGCAGCAGGCGCAGTGACTTGGCGGCTGCGGGAGTAAGCTTTGTAAAAGAACGCGACGGATGCACAGTCACGCGTGTGACGCTACTCTTTGTGCCGCAGTTCGCTCGTGTTTCACGGGATAGCACATGAAATCATTCGTGATACGCGCCGCGGCGCTAGCGGCATTTGCGCTCGGGCTGGCACAGTCCGCTCAGGGTGCGGGCCTCGGTTACGACCCGGAGGCAGACCCATTCGAGCAATATCATGAGGCGATGGCGCAGGCACAGCGCGAGCAGAAGCTCGTGCTCATCGTCGCCGGCGGGGATTGGTGCCGTTGGTGTCACGTGCTGGAACGTTTCATCGCGGACGATCCAGAGATCGCGGCTCGTCTGCACGAGACGTTCGTCGTCATGAAGGTGTATGTCGGGTTCGACAATTACAACGACTTGTTCTTCTCACAGCTGCCGCCAGCGAAGGGCGCTCCACACTTCTGGATCATGTCTCCGGAAAGGGAGGTATTGGCCTCCCAGTCGACAGGCGCACTCGAGGCTGGCAAAGACGGTTACGACAAGCAAGCCTTCATCGAGTTCATCGAGTATTGGCAGGCGCAAGCGAAGCAAGCGCGCACGCCCAAGGTGGTGGCCCGCTCCTGAGGCGAACGGCCTCCTGTCGTCCACCGCACGTCCTCAGGACGAGAACGGCTGCCCATCGCGAAGAGAGCAATACTTCATCAGGCTCGGCGCAGCATGGATGAACTGACGCGAGCGTCAGGATGCGCTTCTTTGCTCGCTCCCCTGATACGTGCTGTATGGAAGCGATACGTAAGGGGTTGGATGAGCGCTTGGTGACGAGTCGCGAAGATTCTCGCGTCGCGCGTTGGCGGCGCGTCGAGGCGTGACGTTCGCTGTCGGCCTTGGTCCGCGTCTTTCGTATGCAATCTTTCTCGCGGGTTGCGTATGAGATCGTCGACATAGCAGACTGTGCCCATGCACGCCGACACCAGAGCCGTCGCTGCGCCTGCCGAGCAGCGAGGGCGCTTACCGCGACAGATCCCGTACATCATTGGGAACGAAGGATGTGAGCGCTTCAGCTTCTACGGGATGCGCAACATCCTGACGCCGTTCCTCGTCAGTTCCCTCTTGCTCTACGCGCCTGAGGCAGAGCGCGCCGGCATCGCGCGCGAGGTTTTTCACACCTTTCTCATCGGCGTGTACTTCTTTCCCTTGCTCGGCGGTTGGCTGGCCGACCGCTTCTTTGGGAAGTATCCGACCATCTTCTGGATGTCGATCGTCTACTGCATCGGACATGCCTGCCTTGCGGTGTTCGAGGACAATCGGACCGGCTTCTACACGGGGTTGTTCCTCATTGCGCTCGGCTCGGGCGGCATCAAGCCGCTGGTCGTGTCGTTCGTGGGCGATCAATTCGACCAGACCAATAAGCATCTGGCCAAGATCGTCTTCGATTCGTTCTACTGGATCATCAATTTCGGCTCGTTCTTCGCATCGCTCTTGATGCCCATCTTCCTGCGCCACTACGGCCCCAGTGTTGCGTTCGGCATCCCCGGTGTCTTGATGTTCATCGCTACGGCGATTCTCTGGGCTGGACGCAAGAAGTACGTGCACGTGTCGCCAACGCCAAGCGACCCTCACTCCTTCTTGCGCGTGGTGCGCACGGCGCTGATGGCGCGCTCGCCTGGGGAAGGCAGGCCGGGATTGTGGGTCGCTCTGGTTGGCGTTGCCTTGAGCGTGCTCGCCATCGCTTTCGTTGACCGTCTCGGCATCGTCTCCTCGTTGTGCTTGGTGCTGCTGTTCCTGATCGGATTCGGCGGGGCGGGCGCGCGTCTGCAGCTCGATCGCGCCCGGCGAGCGCATCCGAAGGAAGCGGTCGACGGCGTGGCTGCTGTCCTGCGTGTCCTGATCGTTTTTGCGCTCGTGACACCGTTCTGGTCGTTGTTCGATCAAAAGGCATCCACCTGGGTGCTGCAAGCCAACGACATGGCGCGTCCAGACTGGCTGCAGCCGGCCCAGATGCAGGCGCTCAATCCGATCCTCGTGATGCTGCTCATTCCCTTCAACAACCTTGTGTTGTTTCCTTTTCTACGGCGAAGAGGGTACGAGCCGACGGCGTTGCGACGCATGGGATTCGGAATCGCATTTTCCGGGGTGGCCTGGATCGCGGCGGGCGCAATTCAGCTCGCCATCGATGGTGGCGAGCCGGTCTCCATCGCCTGGCAGATCCTGCCGTATGTGCTGTTGACGTTCGGCGAGGTGCTGGTGTCGGCAACCGGGCTCGAGTTTGCCTATAGTCAGGCACCGGCATCGATGAAAGGCGTGATGATGGCGTTCTGGTACTTGGCTGTGACCATCGGCAACCTCTGGGTGCTGCTCGTGAATGCCGGCGTGCGCAACGATGCGGTGATGGCGAGCATCACTTCGACGGGACTGTCCGAGAACGCATTCCTCATGTTTTTCTTTGCAGCCTTTGCGTTTGCGAGCGCCGCATGTTTTGCGCTGTACGCAAAGCGCTATCCTATGCAGGATCATTATCGACGCGCCGACACTGTGTGAGGCTGCAGGCGGCGCACATGCGGGCGAGTTCCTTCGCTCTCCTGTGACGGGAGGAGGCAGAGGCTTTGCTGCGCAGGTCGCGCTCAGCGCCCCTGTCCGTAGGCCATCGCCCGCGGCTCACATTGAACTTGTGGGCGGCTTGGAGCGTCGAAATCCGCGTCGGAGCTCGTACGCTATGGCCCAACTCGTTCCTGCAATAGCGTTCGTATGGCTGGCGCTTGGTTCAGCACATGGAGGGCAGTTGGAGCTGTCATCGGCTGCGCTCGACCTCAGTGTGCCCGACGAGGAGCATCTGTACGCAGCGCCCACCCGGCCCGATCGCATCGGGCGCATCGCCGCGCCGGTCATGATCAACGGCAAGGGACCGTTCAGAATGATTCTCGATACCGGCGCGAATCAGTCGGTGATCACCAAGCGCGTTGCCGACGAACTCGGGCTACTCTTGTCGCCGGATTCTCGGCTGATGTTGCACGGCGTGACGGGCTCGCTGGCGGTCCCCGCAGTTGAGCTGGAAACCCTCCAAACCGGCGATCTCATTCAAAGAAACCTGAAAGTAGCCGTGCTGGGCTCGGTGATGGGAGGTGCCGATGGGATTCTCGGCGTTCAAGGATTCGAGGGGCTGCGCGTGACCGTTGACTTCGTCAGGGACCAACTCACGATTGCACGCTCGAAGGGCGAGCGGGCCCGCCGTTTCGAGGGCACGATCCCGGCCACCTTGCGCTTCGGGCGTTTACTTGTCGTCGACGGTCACGTTGGCCGCATCAAGGTCAAGGCCGTCATTGATACGGGTGCCCAGAGAACTTTGGGCAATCTTGCATTGCGCGATGCCTTGCTCAAACGCCGACGTATGCAGCACGAGCCGGACGACGCAATCGTGGTCGGCTTGAACGATGCGCATCAAAGCGGTCGGTTCCTGCGCACGCCGAAGGTAACGCTTGGGGACGCGGTGATCGACAATTTGGACATCATCTACGGCGACATCCATGTCTTCAAACTGTGGGAGCTGGAAGACGAGCCAGCGCTGCTGGTCGGGATGGACGTGCTCGGGACGCTCGAACGCCTCGTGATCGATTATCAACGCAAGGAAATTCAGTTCCGGAACAAGCTCCGCTTGCCGTAACGTGACACCCACGCCGCACATCGTGACTCTGAAACGGAGTAATACATGAGCACACGAAGAGCATTCATTGTTGGCGCTTCTGCACTGGCCGGGTCTTTCCTCTTTTCGTCGCTTTCCGGCAATGCGGCAAGCGAAGGCCAAGGCGGCACGTTGCGCACACGAGTCATCCCTTCGAGCGGGGAGATCATACCCGTCATCGGCATGGGGACTTCAGGGAGCTTCGAGGTGCGGCAAGGCAGCGCACAGTACGAGGCGTTGAGGGAGGTGCTGCGGCGATTCTTCGCCGGCGGCGGCACCGTGATCGACACCGCACCCACTTACGGCAATGCCGAGGACAATCTAGGACAACTGCTCGAGGAGCTCGGTTTGCGCGATCGTGCCTTCATTGCCACGAAGCTCTCCGGTGTGACCGGTCGCGACGAGGGCCTGAAACAGTTCAACAGCACACTGCGGCGACTGCGCACCGACAAGGTGGAGCTGCTGCAGGTACACAATCTGCGCGATTGGAAGACTCAACTGGCGCTGGCACGCGCGCTCAAAGAGGAAGGCAAGGTCAAGTACGTGGGGGTGACCCACTATTTGGAATCGGCGCAAGACGAGCTGGCCGATGTGGTCGAGCAGACGCGGCCCGACTTCTTGCAAATCAACTACTCCGTAACACAGCGCGGCGCGGAGAAGCGAGTGTTCCCGCTCGCAAAGGAGCTCGGTATCGCGGTGCTCGCGAATCGCAACTTCGACGACGGCGCGTTGTTCAGGCGCGTCCAAGGCAAATCGCTCCCCGGCTGGGCGGCTGAGGTGGGCATCACGT
The DNA here is from genome assembly GCA_017577615.1 of Gammaproteobacteria bacterium. GTDB lineage: Bacteria > Pseudomonadota > Gammaproteobacteria > Steroidobacterales > Steroidobacteraceae > Steroidobacter. The sequence goes on from PKRE01000004.1 coordinate 148,258, forward strand.
CCTGGGCACAGATGTTTCTCAAGTTTGCGCTGAGCGAGGAGGCCGTGACCGCCGTCATTCCGGCGACGGGTAAGCCCGATAGACAAAGCGACAACTTGAAAGCGGGATTGGGGCCGCTGCTGACGCCGTCTCAGCGTGCTGAGCTGATTGCGCTTGTTGGGTAGGTGGGCTCCGGGCTCGCCCCTCCTACAGCCCGCAGCTCTCTTGTAGACGGCGGACCCGTTGGGCTTGAGGCGCGAGCTTGGGTGCGCGACCGCGCATGGCTCCACTCTCCAGCCAGCGTCCTAGCTCAGAGCCCAGCGCCCAGCAGCCGAAGCGCCACGCCCCGCGCTCCAAGCCCGCCATACCAATCCCTGCATCCACCGATACATTTTTGAGATGCAGCCCATCACGGCAAGCTGGTGTATGGTCGCGTGCCACTTGAAGAACAAACCTCACCAATTCGATCGGGGGAAAGCATTGAAGAGAGCACTCGCGGTCTTATGCGGTTGCGCATGGCTCAGCTTCGTCGCGCCGGTGTTCGCCGAGCAGCCTGTCTATCTCGATCTCAACAGGTCTTTCAGAGAGCGCGCCGCCGATCTAGTGTCGCGGATGACCCTCGAGGAAAAGGTCGCGCAACTTCAAAACGACGCGCCTGCGATTCCGCGACTCGGCGTGCCGAAATACGAGTGGTGGAACGAGGCTCTGCATGGGGTGGCGCGCGCTGGTGCAGCTACCGTCTTCCCGCAGGCGATCGGGCTTGCCGCAACGTTCGACACGCGCCTCATGCGCGAGGTGGCAACTGCCATCAGCGACGAAGCACGTGCCAAGCACCATGAATTCGCCAGCCGTGACCAGCGCAATCGCTATCAAGGTCTCACGTTCTGGTCCCCCAACATCAACATCTTCCGCGATCCGCGCTGGGGACGCGGTCAGGAAACCTATGGCGAAGATCCGTTTCTCACATCCCTGATGGGCATCGAGTTCGTCAAAGGTCTACAGGGGAATGACCCGCACTATCGTAAGGTCGATGCGACCGCCAAGCACTTCGCCGTGCACAGCGGCCCGGAGGCCGATCGGCATCACTTCGACGTGCACCCGAGCGAGCGCGACCTGTGGGAGACCTATTTGCCTGCGTTCCAGGCGCTCGTGCAAGAGGCGAAAGTCAAAGCAGTGATGGGGGCCTACAATCGTGTCTATGGCGCCTCCGCATCGGCAAGCCGCTTGCTGCTCGTGGACATCCTGCGTAAGCGTTGGGGATTCGACGGCTACGTCGTGTCCGATTGCGACTCGATCGAAGACATCTATAAGCATCACAAGATCGTGTCGACGCCCGAAGAAGCGGCAGCCTTGGGTATCAAGAACGGCACTGAGCTCAATTGCGGCACGACCTACGGTGCGCTTCTGAATGCGGTCAAGCAAGGACTGATCACAGAAGCCGAGATCGATGCGGCCCTGATCAACTTGATGGTCACGCGCTTCGAACTTGGCATGTTCGATCCACCCGATCGTGTTCGCTGGGCCAACATCCCGTATTCAGTCAATCAATCGCCGGAGCACGATTGGCTCGCGCGCCGTGCCGCGCGTGCCTCGCTGGTGCTGCTCAAGAACGATGGCTTGTTGCCGCTTTCGCGCAGCCTGAAGACGATTGCTGTCGTGGGTCCCACGGCCGACGAGGTCATGTCCTTGCTCGGAAATTACTACGGCACGCCTGCAGCGCCTGTGACCATCCTGCAAGGTATTCGTGAGGCAGTGGGGCCGAACACGACTGTGTTGTATGCGCGCGGGACCGACCTGGTGGAAGGACGTGAAGAGCCGCGCGCCGCGCCGCTGATCGAGCCTGCCTACCTGCGTCCTGCGGCCGGCTCGAATGAGCAGGGGCTCAAAGGCGAGTACTTCAACAATCCGGACTTGTCCGGCGAGCCTGTGATGACGCGCGTTGATCCTCGGGTCTCGTTCCGCTGGGATCGCGGCGGACCGATCGACGATCTGATCGCGCGCGGAGAGTTTCCGGCCGACGCGATCGGCAGCGATCATTTCAGCGTGCGTTGGACCGGGCAGCTCCTGCCGCCCGTTTCTGGGCGTTACGAAATCTCGGTCGGAGCGAACGACGGCTTTCGATTGTTCATCGACGGCAAGCGTGTCCTAGAGAGTTGGGATACGACGCCGCGCATGTCGAGCAAGAGCGTCTTCGTGGACTTGCAGGCAGGCCGCGCTTACGACCTGCGACTCGAGTATTTCGACGACATACGCGATGCCGAAGTGCGTCTCGGATGGCGCTTGCCCGGAGCGAAGCCACCGTTCGAGGAAGCGCTCGATGCTGCGCGTGCGGCGGACGTCGTCATCTTTGTCGGCGGCCTCACTGGCGACGTCGAGGGCGAGGAGATGAAGGTGAGCTATCCGGGTTTCGCCGGCGGCGACCGCACGGACCTACGGCTGCCGGCATCCCAACGCAAGCTGCTCCAAGCGCTGCATGAGACGGGCAAGCCGATCGTGCTCGTGTTGACGACCGGTTCGGCGCTTGCCATCGACTGGGCCAAGGAGCACATCCCTGCAATTCTCGTTGCGTGGTACCCGGGTCAGCGCGGTGGCAACGCCGTAGCAGACGTGCTCTTCGGCGATGTGAGCCCGTCCGGCCGACTTCCGGTGACGTTCTACAAAGCCGACGAAAAGTTGCCGCCGTTCGATGACTACAGCATGGAAGGTCGGACGTATCGATACTTCAGAGGCGAGCCGCTGTATCCCTTCGGCCATGGTCTCTCGTACACCCACTTCGAGTACTCAGGGTTGAAGCTCGATCGTTCCGAGGCGAGCAGCTCTGATACGGTGACAGTCACCGTGCGCGTGAAAAACGTCGGGCCGCGAGCAGGCGAGGAGGTCGTGCAGCTCTACGTGCGTCCGGTGGATGCCAAGCAGATGCGGGCGATCAAGGAGCTGCGCGGGATCGAAAAGCTCGCGCTGTTCCCGGGCGAAGAGCGCGAGGTGACCTTCAAGCTGGTCCCGGAACGGCACGTGACCTACTGGGACACGAAGCGGGGCGACTATGCTGTTGCGCCCGGTCGCTATGAGATCGAGATCGGCGCATCGAGCGCAGACATACGCGCGAGCGCGCCGTTAAGGATCACCGCGCGCTGAAGTTCTGGCTTGGGTGGGCCAAGGGCTGGTATGCGCTGGGCTCCGGACACTGGCCCGTGCGCGCCAGCGCGCTAGCTCCAGTCCGCAGCCGAATAGGGACGGGGCTCCGGGCGTGCTGGCCAGCCTCCAGCCACAAAATAACTCGAAGGAGGGCTTGATGTATCGTCGATCCGTTCTACTCACGTGCTTGTTCGTCGCGTCACTAGCGGTCACTGGCATAGAGACGAGCCGCGCGGATATCGCGGTCCCTGCGAGCCACGCAGCACCTCGCACCGTGTTGTCCAAGAAGCGGCTCGCGAACCTGGAGCGAGTGCTGCAGCAGTATGTCGATGAAGAGCGGATCGCGGGTGCAGTGGCACTCGTGCTTCAAGACGGTGAAACGGTCTACGAAGGCGCCGTCGGTTGGCGCGACAAGGAAGCCAAACGCCCCATGACGCCGGACACGATTTTCCGTATCGCCTCACAAAGCAAGGCCATCACCAGCGCTGCGATCCTGCAGCTCGTCGAGGACGGCTCGCTCGCGCTCAGCAATCCGGTGACGCAATTCATCCCCGAGTTCGCGCAGGCCAAGGCGGCAGTGCGCGATGACGACGGTACGACGCGATTCGTCCCGCTCAAGCGTCCGATCGTCATTCGCGACCTGCTCACTCATACTTCGGGCTATTCGTACGGCAGGGAGCCGCACATTGAGGCCCTGTACGCCGCCAAAGGTCTCGGACCGGCGGCAGGCAACGGCTGGTATACGGCCGACAAGGATGAGCCGATATGCGACACGATAGCGCGTCTGGGCACCCTGCCGACGATCGCGCAGCCGGGCGAGGCATATGTCTATGGCTATAGCACCGATATCTTGGGATGCATCATCGAACGTGCATCCGGTCTGTCGCTCGACGCTTATCTGCGCACCAAGATCTTCGAGCCGCTAGGCATGCACGACACGCATTTCTTCCTGCCGAAGTCCAAACGCGAACGGTTGGCCACGGTGTATGCGAGCGGGCCGGATGGCAAGGTGGTGCGCGCACCCGAAGGCGCGAAGGGACAAGGTCACTATGTGGACGGCCCGCGCAAGAGTTTCTCGGGAGGTGCTGGACTGCTCTCCACTGCGCGCGACTATGCGCGTTTTCTCGAGATGATCAGAAACCACGGCACGCTCGATGGACGCCGTATCCTCGGCCCACGTGCCGTCGCATTGATGCGGACCAATCAAATCGGCACGCTGCACGCGGCCGACGGCGGGCTTGGTTTCGGCTATGGCTTTCAAACTGTCGAGCGCTACGGCGCGAACGGAATGGATGAGGTCGGCGCATTCGGTTGGGGTGGAGCGTATGGGACCATTTATCGGGTCGATCCGGCATCGGGCACGACAATGGTGTTCATGATGCAGCTCATGCCGAATCACACCGATATCCACGAGAAGGTCTCGGCGCTGGTGTATCAGGCGTTGGAGGAGGGAAGCTTGCGGTAGGTGTTGGGCTTGGGGCTCGGGTTACGGGTTGCTGGGCTCTGGGCACTGGAGCCAGCGCGCTAGCTCTAGCCCCCAGCCCAAACCTACAGCCCTTCCAATAAACGCGGCGTGTAATACGCCAGAGTCACGCTGCGTGCGAGGTAGTGCACGTTGAACGCGGCCCACAAACCGTGATTGGCCCACGGCGTGAGCAGCCACCAGGCGACCAGGAAGATCACGAGCGACAGTAACATGGCGTTGCGCATTTCCACTGTGCGCGTCGCGCCGATGAAGATGCCGTCGAGCTGAAAGGCCCAGACTCCGAGAAGCGGTGCGGCGACCACCCAGGGAAGATATGCGCGCGCCGTGGCTCGCGTTGCCTCGTCGACTGTGAGCGCATCGATGAACGTCGGGCCGAGAATCGCGATGGCGCCAGCAGCGATCGAGGCGAAGCCGACTGCCCACAACGTCGTCAGGCGCGCGGCAGCGATCAAGCCGGGGCGATGCGCGGCGCCGACTGCGCGGCCAACGAGCGCCTCGGCCGCGAACGCCAAGCCATCAAGGAAATATGCGCTCACCGAGATGAACTGCATGAGCACGGCGTTGGCGGCGAGGGTCACATCGCCCTGTCGCGCGCCTTGCGCGACGAACCAGATGAAGACGACGATGAGCGCGAGCGAGCGAATCATGATGTCGCGATTCACCGCTAGGGTGCGCTTCAGTCGCTCGCGCGACAGGAGGCTCGACCGTTTCCAATGGGCATGGAGTGCGCGCGCCTGGAGCAGCGCGAATACGAGGCCGACGAGCATCGCAAGTGTTTCGGCGATGAGCGTGCCGAGTGCGACGCCGCGGACGCCCCAGTCGAACACGAGCACGAACAGTACGTCGAGCATCATGTTCGTGATGTTGAGCACCAGCTGAAGCAGCAATGCGATGCCGGTGCGTCCGAGGCCGATGAACCAGCCGAGCAGCGCGTAGTTGGCGAGTGCTGCAGGTGCAGCCCAGATGCGCACGTCGAAGTATTCCCGCGCGAGAGCTTCGACCGTCTCTGTGCCTTCCAGCAGCGCAAACGCGATTTCGCGTATCGGCCACTGTAGGAGGATCAGCGCAACACCGACGCAGGCTGCAATGAGGAGTGCGCGTCCCAGGCTCGCAAGGATCTCGTCGCGATTGTCCGCGCCGAGTGCTTGCGCAGTGAGGCCGGTCGTGCCCATGCGCAAGAAACCGAACGCCCAGAACAGTGAAGTGAAGATGAGGGCGCCGACCGCCACTGCGCCGATGTATGCGGGATCGGGCAGTCGTCCGACGACAGCGGTATCGACAACGCCGATGAGCGGCGTCGAGACGTTGGAGAAAATGACCGGCAGCGCGATCGCGAAGACCGCACGATGCGACAAGCGCGCGCGTCCGCTCGAGCAATCAGTGTTGCGCAAGGTGGCGGACGAGCTCTTGAGCGTAGACCGGAAGATCGCTGAGCTTGCGCACGCAAATCGACAGGTTTCGCACGGCCCAGTCGTCCGTGAGATCGATCCGGTGCAGTGCCATTGTCTTCATGTTGCGCGATGCATTCGTTTCGGGCACCACGCCGATGCCCACGTTGCATTCGACGAGGCGACACACAGCATCGAAACTGCGCAGCTGCACGCGCAGCTTGAGCCGTCGGCCGAACCGATCAGCTTTTTCCGAGAGGAAGCGTTGCAGCGAGCTCGTGCGGTCGAGACCGACGAAATCGCAATCGAGCGAGTCGACGAACGCCATCTCGCGGATGCCGGCGAGCTTGTGATTCAAGGCCGTGATAATGACGAAGCGGTCTGTGCGAAAGGGAAACACTTCCAGGCCGGTGAGATCCTCCGTGCCGGCAACGATGCCGACATCGGCCTTACCGTCTGCCACCGCAGCGACGATCTCGTCGCTCAGGCGCTCCTCGAGATCGATGTTCACGTGCGGATGCGAAGCGAGGAACTCGCTCAGCGGGCCCGGCAGGAACTCGGTCAATGCGTTGGTGTTCGACATGAGCCGCACATGGCCCTTGAGCCCGTCCGCGTACGCGCTCAAGTCTCCGCGCATGCGTTCCGCTTGCTGCAGAATCAGCCGCGCGTGGTGAACGAGCGTCAAACCCGCGGGCGTCGGGTGTACCCCTTGGCGCTCGCGAGTAAGGAGCGGCGTGCCAAGCTCGATCTCCATGTTGCGGATACGGGTGCTGGCCGCCGCCACTGCCAGGTGCATCCGCTCGGCACCCGCCGTGATGCTGCCGGCCTCGACGACGTTGAGAAAGAGCTTAAGGTCAATCAGATCGAAACGCATGAGTCGAATTGTCCGTGACGGACAGCGTCTCGTCCACCGTCCACTGGGATGGGGGTTGGGGGCTGGAGACTGGAGGCTGAAGGCTGGAGACTGGAGACTGGAGACTGGAGACTGGAGACTGGGGCTCAGCGTGGTGATTCTCTATTCCCCATTGCCCATTCCCAATTCCGTTTTCGCGGGTGCGGCGACACGCGGTGACGCATCACGATGACGAGGGCTGCTAAGCTCTGGGCGCGGCCTGAAACGAGTGCTGAAGTCGAATGCGTTGCGCTTGCGGGACTCGGGAGCGGATTGTTGTGCTTTGGGTTCCGGCTAGAGCCGTGGTCGCTCCAGCCCCCAGTCCCCAGCCCGTCTCTCCCAAGCAGCTAGAACTCCGCTCTGAAGCCAACGTGCAGAGAGCGTCCTGGCAGCGGTGCGAATTCCTTGAGCGGCGAAGAATGACGGCGAGCTTCCTCATCGAGCAGATTCGTACCGCGCAGGAACACCAATAACGAGTGTGCACCGAGATCGAATCGATAGCTCGCGTCGGCATCGAGCATCGTATATCCCGGCGTCGTGCGCTCGTTGGTCGCGACCTTATCCTGCCGCCCATAACGGTACGCTTCCAGCCCGAGGTGAAGACGGTCGCGCTCGAAGTGCAACTCTATCCCGTAGCGAAGCGGTGGCATCTGGGGTAAGTCGCTGCCGTCCTTGAGGCGACCGCGAACGTAGTCGCCGGCGAGCCGCACCTCGAAATGCGTCTCGTCTCGTGCAATCAGCGGCAAGGTGATCTCGCCCTCCAATCCATAGAGCTGCGCATCTTGCTGCCGATACCGGAACAGCGGCAATCCTCCCCTTTCTTCGCCCGTGTCGTCGGCGTAGATGTGATTCGAGAAGTCGTTGTAGAACGTGCTCAGCGACCAGTGCACCCCGTTGTCGGGATGCCGATGAATAGTGACGTCCACTGTGCGCGCAGTCTCCGTGCTGAGCCTTTCGTCGCCGAGCTCGCGCCGCGCGACAGCGAGATGTGGGCCGTCGGCATAGAGCTCAACCGCCTGAGGGTGGCGTTGCGACCGTGTGAGATTGGCCGCGAGTGAGTAGACATCCGTCAATCGCCATACGACGCCGGCCGAGAGGCTGTACGCGATCTCGTCATACCGGCTCGACGGACCGTCAGGGGTGATGCGCTGATGCTCGGCGCGAGCGCCGAGTTCCAGCGAGAGTGTGTCGAAGTCGCGTTTCTCGACGGCGAAGAGTGCCACCTGACGCGTGACTGCCGGTGGGACAAAAGCTTCGGCGCCTTCGGCGTCGAACTTCGTCTCGAGATATTGCGAGCCGAGCGTGCCGCGCCAGCCAGCGACCTCGTGATGATCCAAATTGAGCCGCAGATCGAAACCCGTCTGCGTGAGTACCGTCTCGGCCTCCGAGCCCTCCAGCTCGCGATGCCAGTAGTCGTTGTAAGAGGCGCGCAGACGCACGCGCTCGAAAGTCCCGAGACTCAGCGTGCGCTCGGCTTTTAGATCGTAACGATCCTGGCGCATATCGATGCGCAGAGTCCCATGGTGATGCTCATCGTCAGCAACTGCGTGCTCCTCCTCCGCGTCGCCATGTGTGTGATGAGGAGCGGGGACACCATACAGCGTGTCGTAGCGTCCCACAGAGACGCCCACGAAGCCGGCTTCGCTGCCGACGCTGACGCCGACGGCGCCGCCGTACGTCTCACTGGCAGAGTTTTCGAGCCGACCACGCACGAAGGACTCATCCGGTGCCTGTGCGAGGTGCTCGGTGCGTTCTGCGGCCGAGAACGCGTAACCGGGGATGCGCACGTCGTCTGTCTCTCGGCGAAAGCCATCGACGTGAACGCGCACGCTGTCGCTGCCGAGCTCCAGACGTCCGACCACAGTGCGCTCCTCCGCAGCCGTATCGCCGCGCACCTCGACGATGCGGCGGTTCTCGCCGGCATCGAACCGAGTCGGAATGCGCCCGTCCACGACGTTAATGGCCCCGCCGACCGCGCCGCTGCCGAAGAGCAACGTCGCAGGGCCCCTCAGGATCTCGATTTGATCTGCGAGCACCGATTCGACGGCCACTGCGTGATCTTGACTCAGGCTGGACACATCGAGCGCGCTCACGCCGTCGTGAAGCATGAGCACGCGCTCTCCGCCGAGTCCGCGGATCACAGGGCGACTTGCGCTCGGGCCGAAATAGGTTGCGCTCACACCTAGCTCGGTAGCGATGGTCTCGCCGAGCGACGTGGCGATCTGTCGACGGAGTGCATCGCCGCCGAGCACGGTCGCAGGCTGCGCGACTTCGAGCGCAGTCTCGCGTAGCGCAGTGGAGGTGACGATGATCTCTTCCGGGCTGGTCTCTTGAGCCGCGGCGCAATGAGCTGTGAGAAGCGCCACGGCGACGCCGAATGTTCGCGGAACACGCATGGGTTCGCTCCAATGAATCAGGGGTGCGGCGCGGCGCGCAGCACACATATGGCGCCGAAAGGCGGCGAGCTCAGGCGCGTTCGAGGAAAGGCGGGCCCCGCGGGTGAGCGGCGAGTACGACCGTCTGCGAACGCACCGCGGCGTTCGCGGGCAGGAAGGGTTGAGATGAGTCGAGCCTCCGCTGGGCCTCGAGCTCGACCGGAGGCAGGTCGGCTAGATGCCCGAATTGCAGACAGTGGTCGCAGGATACCTGCGTCGCAAAGACGCTCGCAGGATCATGGCCATGGGTGACATGCGCGACCGTGTTGAGCGCAAAGCAGAGCAGCAGGCCTGCGAACACGACTCGCAGCCAGGCGGGACGATTACGGAGCGCTCGGAATAGACGCATGTACTAAGGCTAGCGCGGGAAATGCGTGGTGGAAAGCGTGCCGGGGTCAGGCTGCAAACCGCAGGGCTGGCGGCGGACTCTCTAGCAGCCGTCGCAGCGATCCGCCATAATCCACTCATCCTGGTTACGAACGTTCAAGTGCGAGTCCCGATCAACTTACATTTTCGCCGGGCAGCCTTTTCAAGCTTTATCGCCCTTCGTCAGTGAAGATCTCCGGCGACAACCTCCATAACGAGCTCGCGAGAGGGCTCGGTCACATGTATCTGGTGTCCGGTGACGAGCCGTTGCTTGTGGGCGAAGCGGCCGACGCAATACGCGCCAAGGCGCGCGCGAGCGGTTTCACGGAACGCGACCTGTACACGGTCGAGCGCGGCTTCGATTGGCACGCGTTGCTTGCAGACAGTCAGTCGCTGTCTTTGTTTGCACAGCGCAAGATCCTGGAAATTCGCCTCCCGAACGCGGCACCGGGCGAACAGGGTGCCAATGTCTTGATACAGCTTGCGTCGGATCCTCCGCCCGACACGCTCGTGCTCGTGATCACGGGCAAGCTCGACGGGCGCACGGCCAATTCGCGCTGGGTCAATGCCATTGCCAAGCATGGCTTTGTGGTCCAGATCTGGCCCGTCGATGCGGCACGTCTGCCCGCGTGGATCAACGAGCGCCTGCGCCGCCATGGTTTACAGGCCGACGCGCAGGCGGCAGCGCTCCTGGCCGAGCGTGTCGAAGGCAATTTGCTCGCCGCGCATCAAGAGATCGAGAAACTGGCGCTGCTCATGCCCCAGGGCAGGATCACTGCCGAGACCGTCATCGACGCCGTGGCGGACAGCGCACGGTTCGACGTGCTGCAGCTGGGCGAGGCCGCCATGAGGGCTCAGGCAGCTCGCGCGCTGCGCATCCTCGAGGGGCTGAAAGGCGAGGGCGTCGAGCCGACGCTGGTGCTATGGGCGCTCAACAAAGACCTGCAATGGATCGCGCGGGCGCAGGCTCTCATGCGCGCCGGGCAGAGCGCCGACGCGGCCATGAATGCGCTCTATGTGTGGCGACCGCGGCAGGCTGCGATGCGGGCTGCCTTGCGGCGGCTCGATGCCGGCGCTGTTCGCGGATTGCTGCTCGATGCGGAAAAGGTCGATCGCGCCATCAAGGGTGTCGTGCGGACGAACCCATGGCTCGAGCTCGAGGCGCTGGTAGCGCGGTTTGCCGGAGCGTCGTTGGCTAGAGCAGCAGCGTGAAGTTGCGATTGAGCACGGCTTAGCACACATGCGTCCCATCGGTATTTTCGGCGGTACTTTCGATCCCATTCATTTCGGGCACCTGCGTACTGCTTTCGAGCTGCTGCAGGCGTTGCGTCTTGCGGAAGTGCGTTTCATGCCTGCCGGTAACCCGCCGCACCGCGAAGCCACCGTGGCCACTGCAGAGCAGCGTCTTGCAATGGTCCAGGCTGCTACGGAAGGACAGCCCGGCTTCGTCGTCGATGATCGGGAGATCCGTCGCGAAGGATTGTCGTATTCGGTCGAGACCATGCGCACGCTGCGTGCGGATTTCCCCGACCGATCGCTGTGTTTGATCGTTGGGATGGACGCATTTCTCGGCTTGCCAAAGTGGTATCAATGGCGCGAACTATTGGAGCTCGCGCACCTCGTTGTTGCACATCGCCCGGGCTGGCGTGCTCCCAGCATGGGGCCGCTCGGCGAGTTGCTAGTTGATCGCGGCACGGGGCGTATCGGCGATCTGCACGAGTCGCGCGCCGGGTGTATCTATATTCATGCGGTGACGCAGTTGGAGATCTCGTCGACTGAGCTGCGCAAGATGATCGCCGCGGGCTGCGATCCACGGTACCTCATGCCGGATTCGGTGCGTGCCATCATCGAGGAGACGGGTTGTTACAGGCGTTCGTGACATCGGTGTGCCGCGCTCGGGCCCCCGCGTCCGATTCTCGAGCACGCGCTCGCCTTCATCACACGGCGATTCACTCCAATGCTGGCTTTCTGACCGGGCAAAGGCAGTTCATCACTTAGCTGAGGTAGGCATGGCGGTCAAACGCGCGAAGACTCCAGGGGCTGCAGGTACTGCATCGAAATCGGCCAAGGCCAAAGCGCCTGCGACGCGGCAACCAGCCGCGCGAAAAGTCGCCAAGAAATCCGCTGTGAAGTCCACCGCCGCACGGGCCAAGCTATCGGACGCGCTGCTGAAGGTTGTCGAGCGGGCTCTTGACGAAATGAAGGCGGTGAATGTCACGGTCCTCGATGTGCGCAAGCTCACCGATATCGCCGACTGGATGGTCATCGCCAGTGGCAACTCGGATCGTCATGTGCGCTCGATCGCAGATAAAGTCGTCGAGGAGGCCAAGAAGGCGGGCTTTCGTCCGATGGGGATCGAAGGCGAGCGCGACGGGGAGTGGGTGCTCGTCGATCTCCAAGATGTGATCGTGCACGTCATGCTGCCGCGTGTGCGCGAGTTCTATCGGCTCGAGAACTTGTGGGACGTGCGTGCAGGACGCGACGAAGCTGCGCTCGCAACCGGTTGACGACTTTTCGTGCGTCTGCGTCTCATTGCTGCCGGAACCCGCTTGCCGCGCTGGGTCAATGAAGCCGTCGGGGAGTATGCTGCACGCCTCACTGGCGAATATCGATTCGAGCTGACAGAGATCCCTCTCGGCGCACGCAAGAGCGGCGACATCAAGCAAGCGCTCGCGAAGGAGAGCGAGCGTTTCAGGGCAGCCTTGCCGCCAGGAGCGTACGTAGTCGCCCTGCAGGTCGACGGACGTGCGCTATCAAGCGAGGAGCTGGCAAGGTTTCTCGAAGCCCGCGCCCGCGATGGCAGAGATGTCGCGTTCGTGATCGGCGGTCCAGACGGTATCCCACCCGATATCGATGCGCGTGCCGACTTTCGCTGGTCGCTCTCGGCGCTTACGCTCCCTCATGCACTCGCGCGTGTCATCGTCGTCGAGGCGCTGTATCGTGCGGTGTCGATCATCAAGGGTCATCCCTATCATAGGGGCTGTAGGTTGTAGGCAGTGGGTTGGTGCCGGCTGCCCCAGCCCCGAGCCCGACCTTACACCTTCATTCGCGCCAACTCTGCCAGCGCCGCGGTGGCGGTGGGAAAACGGTCGTTCGGATCCTTTGCGAGCAGACCGTCGAGGAGCCGTTGGAAATGGCTGAGCTCCTGCGGCAACGTCGGGATCGGATCGTTGCGGTGCGACTGAATGATGGCAATGACCGAGTTGCCGCGGAACGGCCGTTGTCCCGTCAACATCTCGTAGAAGATGACGCCTAGGCTGTAAAGATCGCTTCTTTGATCCACAGGGCCGCCTTCTGCCTGCTCGGGGCTGATGTAATACGGCGAGCCGCGCACTTCTCCTGCGTGAGTAAGCGAAGAGGCGCCATCGAGCCGCTTGGCGAGCCCAAAGTCAATGAGCACGATGCTTCCGTCTGGGCGCATCATCACATTCGCCGGCTTGAGGTCGCGGTGACACAAGCCTGCAGAGTGAACCGCAACGAGAGCCCCGGCAATCTGCAGGAAAATGTCCACACTGTCCTTGACCGTCATGAGATTGCGAATGCGCAGCTCGAGACTGCCGCTGGGAAAATACTCCGTGACGATGTAGCGGAAATCTTCGCCGCGTCCCCAGTCGTAGACATCCACGATTGCTGGATGCTTGATGCGCATCAGCAGCTCGCGCTCGCGCTCGAAGCGATCTTCCTCACTCGGGTCAGTGTTCGAGGTGGGCCCCGTTCGTAGCACCTTAACCGCGACGTTGTGTCCGAGCTCCAATGAATATGCAACGTGCACCTCGGAGCTCGGCGAGCGCGCGATCGTCTGCAGGAAACGGTACCCCTCAATGCGCGGAAAGCTGCGAGCCGGCTGGCTGTAAATGCTCGTCCTCTTCTTGTAGGTGTGCCGCATCGTCTCTGATGTCTCGGATCTTCTTTACCGCCGCTCCACGTCGGCTCGTTAGCGCTAACAGCACTGGTGCTCGAGTCGTCGCAACCCCTCACGTTAACGACCACTGTGGGTGGACGCTAGAAGCTGTGTCACGGATATCCATACGTGCTCCGAGGCGAGGCTTCCGATTTCGCGCTTTCTTCATGAGGACTTCGCGTATGATAGGCGCGAGCAGGGTCATCGCAGCGCCTGAGCAGCGTGTGCTATGGGGGACGGGGTGGATGGGAAATACACGATCGACGCCGGCGAGAAGCTGGTGCGGGTCCAGGTATGGGGCGAGCTGCGCGCGACTGGGCTCATCAAGCTGATGGGACGTATCGCGTCCGATCCACATTACCAGGGCGACATGGACGCCGTCATCGACTTGCGCGAGGCGCACGGAAATTGGGACTACTCGGAGATCCAGCGTCTACGCGATTACGTGGCGCGCATCGGCGGGACGGCCCAGCGGCGGTGGGCGGCGGTCGTGGCACCCGGATCGTTGGTGGCGGCGGCCCGGGTGCTGATCGTCATCAGTGAGCCAGTGGCTGGCAGCATCCGGATGCAGCTTTTCGATGACATGCCGTCGGCATTGGCCTGGGTGCGAGGCGGGCGGCGCGAAGAACGGACTGCCAGGAGCACGGCGCCGCATGTGTAGGTCGGTGGTCTGGCCGCGGCACTTCCTCAAGCAGCGATTCGCTAGGCTGCGCGCTAGATTGCACGATCCGGGCACCTTGGGTGGCAGCCGCGTGGGCTTGATGCTGGCCTGCGCTCCGCAACGGTCCGGCTGTCCCGGCTCTGAGCCTCCTGGCGAGGGCTCCGGGCGGATTTGTTAACCGGACAATTCCAATCGCCCTGTACCCGCCTGTATGCTTTCCATTTATGGAAAGTTTTTCCAAGCCCTTGATCTATCTGGCTTCGGCCTCACCGCGCCGTAGCGCTTTGTTGACCCAGGTTGGGGTTGCGCACGTCGTGCGTCCCGTTGAGGTCGACGAGCGTGTCGGCGACGGAGAGTCGCCGGCAGCGTATGTGATACGGCTTGCAACCGAGAAAGCCCGTACCCTGTGGGACCGGCTGGAGGACCACGAGCGACTGCCTGTGCTCGGGGCCGATACGTCGGTGGCACTGGACGAGCAAATCATGGGTAAGCCTCGCGACGAGCAGGACGCAATCGAGATGCTCGAACGCCTGTCGGCACGTACGCACCGCGTCTATACGGGCGTTGCGCTGTGCCACGAGGGGGGCTGTGCGACGCAGCTCAGCGTGACCGAGGTGTCTTTTCGTAAGCTCGAGCCAGACGAAATCCGGGCCTACTGGCGCACGGGTGAGCCACGAGACAAGGCAGGGGGCTATGCGGTGCAAGGTATCGCAGCGCTGTTCATTGAGCGTATCGCAGGTAGCTTCTCCGGCGTAGTGGGCTTGCCGCTCTTCGAAACCGGCGAGCTACTGCGATCTATCGGCTGGCGCTTCAGCAGCGCGTTTGCACGATGACCGCTGAGATACTCGTCAATGTAAGTCCGCGCGAGGTGCGGGCCGCCCTGGTCGAAAACGGCGTGCTCCAGGAGATCTTTCTCGAGCGCGCCAATCGACGCGGCTTGATCAGCAACATTTATAAGGGGCGCGTGTCGCGGGTGCTGCCCGGCATGCAAGCCGCATTCGTCGACATCGGCCTCGAGCGCACGGCATTCTTGCATGCCTCGGACATCGTCCATCCTGCGGTCGGGGAAAACGGCCAGCCCGACCACCCGGTCGATGCCGGTCGTCCCGCGGATATCCAGACGCTCGTTTCCGAGGGCAGCGAGATCTTGGTGCAGGTCCTGAAGGACCCGCTCGGTACCAAGGGTGCGCGGCTGACCACCTTCATCACGCTGCCTTCGCGTTATCTCGTTTATATGCCGAAGGGTCGCGGGATCGGTGTGTCGGCACGCATCGAGGACGAGGCCGAACGTCGCCGGCTGCGCGAAGCGGCCTCCATGTTCATCCGACCGGACGAGCCCGGGGGTTACATCGTTCGCACCGCGGCGGAGGGGGCATCGCCCGATGCGTTGCGGGCGGACATGATGTTCCTCCAGAAGCTATGGGCGGTGCTGACGGAGAAGGCTGCAGCCACTCGTCCCGGCAATCTGGTCCACGAGGATCTGGCGCTGCCCCTGCGAGTCTTGCGCGACATCGTTTCGAGCGGTGTCGACAAGGTACGTGTGGATCACCCCGAGACGTTCGAGCGCATGCGCGAGTTCGCGCGTACCTTCATGCCGGATCATGTTTCGCGAATCGAGCTCTACGATGGTGATCGCCCGATCTTCGACTTGTACGGCGTCGAAGATGAGATTCAGCGTTCACTGGACCGTAAGGTGCCGCTGAAGTCGGGCGGCTACCTCATCTTCGATCAGACCGAGTCGATGACGACCATCGACGTGAATACCGGCGCGTACGTTGGTCACCGCAACCTCGAAGAGACGATTTTTCGCACCAATCTCGAAGCGGCGGTGGCTATCGCGCGGCAACTGCGGCTGCGCAACTTGGGCGGGATCATCATCATCGATTTCATCGACATGGAAGAAGAAGAGCACCGCCGCCAGGTGCTGCAGGCGCTGGAGAAGGCACTTGCCTCGGATCATGCGAAGAATCATATCTCGTCTGTCTCGCCGCTCGGGCTCGTCGAAATGACGCGCAAGCGCACGCGCGAAAGTCTGGAACACATGCTCTGTTGTCCGTGTCCTACTTGCGAGGGGCGCGGTTTCGTCAAGACGACGGAAACCGTCTGCTACGAGATCTTTCGCGAGATTCTGCGCCAAGCGCGCCAGTTCGATTTTCAGGAGCTCATGGTGCTTGCGCATCAGGACGTGATCGAGAAGCTCCTCGACGAGGAGTCCGCTGCGCTGGCAGAGCTCGAAGTGCACACGGGCAAGCCCATTCGTCTGCAAACGGAAGCGTTGTATCAGCAAGATCAGTACGACGTCGTCTTGATGTGAAGGGCCGCTCCTGCTGACGCATCACAGACGCAGCGCACACGGGCCGATGTGCCGGGCAGGAGCGTCGCACGGACTGGGCGCTGGACATCGCGCCTGGGCTGTGCAAGCGAAACGAGCTACGCCAGAGAGGATGCCGGTAGAGGAGGGCAGTGCAAATTCTTCCCACGTCAAGCTCAGGTGAGCCTCGCGCGCGCTCTGCAGGGGAGGGCAGGCGAGCGCGTGCACGCTGGCGCCGGGCGCTGAAGTGGCTGCTCTCCTGCACGGTGACGCTCGTGGTGTTGCTGGCGCTGCTGCTCGGCGTGTTCGGTGTCGTGGTGGGCCGCGTGCCCGAGTATCGGGTGCAGCTTCAAGATTGGTTGAGTGATCGCACCGGGCTCGTGGTTGAGTTCCGCGGGTTGAGCGCGCGTCTGCGCTTCTTCGGACCAGAGCTCGTCTTCGAGGATGCCGTGGTGCGCACCCCCGACCGTTCACAGGTGCTGGCGACGGCCAGGCGCGGCACCGTCGGCTTCGATATCTGGAGCTCGCTGCGCAACGGGCAACTCAGTGCCGGACGTTTCTCGTTACGCGCTCCCGAGATCAGCCTCGTCCGCACCCGTGAGGGGCGTATTCAGCTGTTGGGGCAGGCTGCTCTGCCGGAACGCTCCGATGACAAGCCATTTGCCCTGGAGCAGCTGCCAACCGGGCAGTTTCGCGTCCATGATGCGCTCGTGACCTTCAAGGACGAGCTAACGGGTCGCGGCCCGTGGTCGATGTCCGGCATCAGCTTCGAGCTCACGCACGATGTCGGGACGATTCGGCTGGAAGGGGAGGCGTCGCTGCCAAGAGCGCTCGGTCGCAGCTTACGATTCGATGCGACCGCGGTCGGCGGTTTGCAAGATCCGCACGCGGTCGTCTCGACATTCTCCATCGCTGGCGACGATCTCGACCTTGCCGGATGGGCGGACGTTTTCCCTGACGATTGGCCTGCACCGGAGACCGGTCGCGGCTCGCTCGAGCTGAGCGGATCGTTTCGTGGTCGACAGCTCGTTCAGCTCGGTGCGCGTCTCGATTTCTCTGGCGTCTCGACGGCGTTGCCGCTGTGGTCGATCCCGTTGCCCGGGCCAGAGCCGATGCCAAGCAACGACAGGGAGCGCGCCGAGAGCTTGTCGCACACCGCAGCGGCAACCTCGCCGAGCGAGTACCCCGCGAAGCGACCCGCCGAGACCGCTGAGATGGTGAGTTATCAACGGGTCGCGTTCACTGTGCACGCGACGCGCAGCGACGGCGTCTGGCATCTCGCCGTCGCCGACTTGGACATCACGCGGGCAGGCAGGCCGTGGCAGAGCAGGCGCATCGAGGCGCACTGGGCGGGCGCACAAGACGGCAAACATCTGATGATTCAGGCGGACAGGATCGTGCTGGACAACCTCTGGCCGTTGCTCGCCTACCTGCCCGAAGGACCTGAGCTTGCGCGTCTGCGTGCGTTGCGAGCGCATGGGCTGGTCGAGAACCTGAAGGCACGCATCGCGCCTGGCTCCGAGGCCAGGCCACCAGCCTACGAAATCGATGCTTCGCTCAAGGAAGTCGGTTTCGATCCCATCGAGCGCATACCTGGCTTGACGAACCTCACCGGCACTTTGCACGCCGATCAATCGGGTGGTGCGCTCCACGTCGCCGCGCGCGAGCTCGAGCTGGAGCTGCCGCGGCTGTTCCGCGATGTGCTCGTGGCCGATACCGTGGAGGGCACCGTTCGCTGGAGCATCCGCGATACGGAGATCGAAGTCCAAAGCGAGGAGCTGCACTTGAGTGGCGACGACGGCCGCGCCAGCGCCGCGCTTCGCCTGCAATTGCCGCGCGATGATGGGCTACCGGTGCTCGAGCTCAGTGCGCGTGGTGAAGACTTGAAGCTGTCGTCGACGGGTAAGTACGTGCCCGGGCACCGCTTGAGCAAGAAAACGCTGGCCTGGTTCGATCGGGCGTTCGTGGATGGGCGTATCAAGTCGGCCACCTTCGAGATGAACGGGCCCATCCGCTTGTTCCCTTTTCGCAATGGCGAAGGCACGTTCAGGGCGCGCGCGGAAGTCGAGGACGCGGCGCTGGCATATCACGACGCATGGTTGCCCGCGACCGGCATACGAGGCGAGGTGACGTTCGAGAACGCTCGCATGGTCGTGCGCGCGCAGGAGGCGCAAGTCGGCATGATCTCGGCGCAGGACGTGCTGGCCGAGATCAAGGATCTCAAAGATGTCGAGCTGACGATTGCCGCGCGGGCGACCGGCGATCTGAGGGCGGCGCTGTCGTTCCTGCGCGCCAGCCCATTGGAAGGCGTCTTTGCCGAGCAGCTCAAGCGGCTCGAAGGCAGCGGTTCCTTCGACGCGGAGGTACGTCTCGTTCTGCCGATCAAGCACATGCACGACCGGGACGTGCGAGTGAGCGTCCAGGTTGCAAACGGCACGCTGAAGCATGCCGACGTCGTCGCACCGGTGCGCGCGCTGAGCGGCACGCTTGCAGTTCGCAATTCCCTGGTCACGCGTGCTGATTTGCAAGGAGAGTGGCTTGATGGGCCGTTGAGCGTGACCGTGCAGAGTCGCGATCGCAGCTCTGCCGAGCTCGTCGCGCAAGGCAGAGCGGAAGCCGACGAGCTCATTGCCTTGTTCCGCGTCCCTTCGCAGGTCGCGCTCGCAGGCGCCGCAGACTGGAAGCTCACGACGCTGCTTTCCGAGGCGAATGCATCCAACGTGGGCGAGCGTCGTTTTCGCTTATGGGCAGACGCGCGCGATCTTGCAATCGGCCTGCCGCAGCCGCTCGGCAAACAGGCGGCGGAGCCGCGCCAGCTCGAGCTCGACTTTTCGTTCGACGAGCGCGATGCGGCCGTGGTGCGCGGCGCTTTCGGCAGCGTCCGTGCGCTATTGAGCCTCAAGCGCGGCGAGGACGGCTGGCAGCTTGCGCGAGGCGGTGTTCGCGCAGACGGCCAGGCTGCTTCGGTGCCGAGTCATCCTGGCTTGCGCATCGAGGGAGCAATCGACCGTTTCGTGCTCGACGAATGGCTCGCACTGCGAGGCAGGAGCACGAACGGTCGCAGGCTGAGCGAGTGGCTGCAGGCGGCGAACGTCAGGGTGGGCGTCTTCGAGTCGTTCGGCTACCGCTGGTCGGACGTGCGAGGCGTCCTGCAGGCGACGCCCTCAGGTTGGCGTATCGATGTCGACGGGCCCGATGTTTCGGGCCAGATCCTGCTTCCCGAGTCCTTCTCGAGCACACAGCCGCTGCGCGCGGCGCTCGAGCGGTTGGTGCTCACCAAGGTGTCCGAGGAAGAGCGTCCGCCGAATGGGTCGCGGCATCCGACCGATCCGCGCACGCTGCCGCCGCTGGACATTCACATCGCAGATTTGCGCGCGGATGGCCGTGCGCTCGGCGCCGTCGATCTGGTCGCCGTGCGAGCCCCTGCTGGCCTCCGTTTCGAACAGATGCGCGTGGCAAACCCGTCGGCACGCGCCGATGGTCGCGGAGAATGGCTGATGTCGCCGCAAGGCCCGCGATCGTCGCTCAGCGCAGTGGTGACCAGCTCGAACGTTGCAGCGACTTTGACTGCGCTCGACTATACGCCTTTCTTGGAGGCGCAGCACGGAGAGATCCGTGCGCAGCTGACGTGGCCTGGAGGATTCGACGACAACATCCTGGAGCAGGCTTCGGGTACGATCTCGGTGCGTGCCGAGAATGGGCAGATCGTCAACCTGCAGCCTGGCGCCGGGCGTGTCCTCGGTCTGCTGAGCGTCGCGGCGTTGCCGCGGCGTCTTGCGCTGGATTTCAGCGACCTCACGGACAAGGGCTTGGCGTTTGATTCCATTCACGGTGATTTCGAACTGCGCGACGGTCACGCATACACGTCGAACCTGCTGTTGCGGGGGCCGGCTGCGGAGATCGGCATCGCGGGTCGCACCGGATTTGTCAGTCGCGATTACGATCAGACCGCTGTCGTCACGGGCAATGTCGGTGCGTCGCTGCCCGTGGCAGGCGCTTTGGCAGGCGGGCCGGCAGTAGGCGCCGCCTTACTGCTCTTTTCCCAAATGTTCAAGGAGCCGCTGAAGGGCATTGCCCGCGGCTACTACCGAATCACGGGACCGTGGGACAATCCTCACGTCGAGCGCGTCGATGCGTCGGCCGCGAAGGATGCGTCGGCGCGCAGCACAGGAGAGTTTGATGAATGACCGTGCGGCTGCACCGAAGGTCGCAGCCATTCAAATGAGCTCCACGGCCGATGTGGAGACCAATCTTGAAACTGCTCGCACCTTGCTGGAGCGCGCCCATGCGCAAGGCGCGAGGCTCGCCGCGTTGCCTGAAAACTTTGCGATCATGGGCCGGCGCGAGCGCGACAAGCTGGAGGTTGCTGAGCCGCTCGGCGAAGGGCCGATTCAAGCCTTTCTGAGTCGGTGCGCGCGCGAGCTGGAAATGTGGATCGTTGGCGGCACGATTCCGCTCATCTCCGAAGAACAGCCGGGGAAAGTGGCCGCTGCGAGTCTGGTGTTCGATTCAGCCGGACGTTTCGTCGCGCGTTACGACAAGATCCACCTGTTCGACGTCGATCTGCCCGATCGTCAGGAACGATACCGGGAATCCGCGACCACCGCAGCGGGCGACAAGCCCGTGGTGGTGCCGACGCCGTTCGGACGGATCGGTTTGGCAGTGTGCTACGACGTGCGCTTCCCGGAGCTGTTCCGCCACTTGGAGGCCCTCGGCGCGGAGATCTTCTGCCTGCCTTCAGCCTTCACTGCTGCGACGGGACGTGCGCACTGGGAGACCCTCGTTCGTGCACGCGCGATCGAGAACCTCTGCTATGTGCTCGCACCGGCGCAAAGCGGCACGCATGAGAACAACCGCGAAACCTTCGGCGATTCGATGGTCGTCGACCCTTGGGGGCACATTCTCGATCGGGTCAGCGAACCGGGACCGGGCCTTGCAGTGGGACAGATCGACCTCACGTTGCAGCAACAGATACGGGAGCGCTTCCCGTCCTTGGCGCATCGCCGCCTTCAAGTCACCGTCTGAATACCGTTTTTGGAAAGCTCATGGCCGTCAATCCGATCATCACCCGCGACACGCTCCATCTAGAGCTTCCGCCGCAGTCGCGCGGCTTCGAGGCCCTCGACATCGCACGCCGTTCCATTCTGCATCCCTCCGGTCTCGACGAGGATCGCGTCGCGAGCGTTCTCGGGAACATCATGGGCTACAGCGTGGATTACGCGGACCTGTATTTCGCGCTGTCACGCGCCGAGTCGTGGTCGCTCGAGGATGGCATCGTCAAGGACGGCACGCACAGCATCGAGCAAGGCGTCGGCGTGCGTGCGGTGTCGGGCGACAAAACCGGCTTTGCCTACTCCGACGAAATCGTCCTGCCGGCGCTGAAGGAAGCGTCGCACGCAGCACGCGCGATTGCGCGCAGCGGCAGCAGCACCTCCCTGCAGGCGTGGCGCGCATCGACCGGCCATCGCTTGTACCTGCCGATCGACCCGCTCGAGGGGTTGAGCGATGCGGACAAGGTGCGCTTGCTCGAAAGCATCGATGCCGAAGCACGGCGGCTCGATCCACGCGTGACACAGGTGATGGCGAGCTTGTCGGCGAGCCACGAGGTGATACTCGTGATGGCGAGCGACGGCACGTTCGCAGCGGACGTGCGTCCGCTCGTGCGCATGAACGTGTCGGTCATCGTGGAGCAGAATGGCCGACGCGAGCAAGGTTACTGCGGTGGTGGCGGGCGCTATGCCTTTACCAAGTTTCTCGAGAATGATCGCTGGAGGGAGCTCGTTGCCGAGGCGGTGCGCAGCGCGATCGTCAATCTCGATGCCGCCCCTGCACCTGCAGGAACGATGACCGTGGTGCTGGGACCGGGTTGGCCTGGTGTGTTGTTGCACGAAGCGGTCGGTCACGGGCTCGAAGGCGATTTCAACCGCAAGGGAACGTCTGCGTTCACGGGACGCATCGGCGAGCAAGTGGCTTCCGATCAATGCACCGTCGTTGACGACGGCACGCTGGGCTCGCGTCGTGGGTCGCTCAACATAGACGACGAGGGTACCCCTACGCAGTGCACGACGTTGATCGAAAACGGTGTGTTGTGCGGCTACATGCAGGACAAGCTCAACGCCCGCTTGATGGGAGTGAGGTCGACGGGCAACGGCCGCCGCGAATCGTTCGCGCACATGACCTTGCCACGCATGACGAACACGTACATGCTGCCGGGCCGCTTTGAGCCGGAGGAGATCATCGGCTCCGTCAAGAAGGGCCTTTATTGCAAGAACTTCGGCGGTGGTCAGGTCGACATCACGTCCGGCAAGTTCGTCTTCTCGGCCAGCGAGGCTTACCTGATCGAGAACGGCAGGATCACGCGGCCCGTGCGCGGCGCGACGCTGATCGGCAATGGTCCGGACGTCCTGCGCCGTGTCTCGATGGTCGGCAATGATCTGAAGCTGGACGAAGGTGTCGGCACGTGCGGCAAGGAAGGTCAGGACGTGCCGGTGGGCGTCGGGCAACCCACGCTCAGGGTCGACGGGCTGACGGTGGGGGGTACCTCGACCAGTTGAGGACGGGCAACTGCCGTCTGGTGCACCGATCCTGCTGCGCGGTGCCCGACTCACGCGACTGTCCAAGAGAGATTACAGCTTCCAATCGATGAAAATGTGGCTGGCCCGACCCATCTACGAGTTCCTGCCGTATTTCTACATGATCGTCGGCATCGGCCTGCTGACGGCAGCGTGGCTCGTGAAAAGCGAGACCCTGCCCAGCGTATTCATGGTGGTCGGCGCGCTGAGCTTGCTGGGCGGGCTCGTGCTGTGGCTTCGGCGCCGCGACTACCGTGCACGGCAGGCGGAGTACAGCAGCAAGTCGCTCGAAGACTGACAACCAATCCCTAACGGTCGTGTCACACGCGCTTCACGCGGGGACGGCGTCGCGCGCTAGAGCTGCTCGTTCACTTGTTTGTCTTGCGCGACGATCGCTTCGACATTCTGCTTGTCCACGATCGTCGTCGCACCAACGTCGGCTTGCGCCGCGTCGTCCATGAGCGGCACGGCATCGTCCTCCCCGTCCGCAGGCACGCGGTTACGCGTGATTCTCTCATCGATATACATGAGCTCGTGCTGACCGATCTGCACGACATCACCATCGTTCAAGATGCGTCTGCGCACGCGCTTCGAGCGCACGTAGATGCCGTTGGTGCTGTTCAGATCTTCGAGCACGCATGTATCGAGCGAGGTGATGATCTGCGCGTGATGCCGGCTGATGTACTTGCTGTCGATCTGCAGATCGTTGTCCGGCGTCCGCCCGATGATAAAACGTCCCGGGCGGAGCTCGCGCTCGGCGATGGTTTGACCGTTGAAGCCGACCAGGATGCGGCCCAGGACCGGGCGGTGCTCGCCGCGTTCTCCGTGCGACTCGAAGCCCCGTGCGAGGGGCATCTGTAAGCGTACCGAGCGCTCGGCGTACTCGACCCATTGCAGCTCATCGATGGCAGCGCGGACGTCTTCCACCGTGACGATGTCGCGATCGTGCGCATAGGCAGACATCATCGCCGTGTCGCACAGTGTGTTGATGAGTCGGGGAATACCGCCCGTGTAGCGATAGATGAGTGGGAAGGTGTCCGGCTGGAAGATTTCGCGACCTTGCGAGCCTGCGACTTCCAGACGATGTTGGATGTAGGCAGTGGTGTCGCTCTTCGAGAGAGCGGTCAAGTGAAAGCGCAGGCGAATGCGCTGTGCCAGCTGCACGAGGCTCGGCGAGTTGAGCTTGTCGTTCAGCTCGGGTTGGCCCGCCAGGATGATGCGCAGCACCTTTTCCTTGGTTGTCTCGACGCCGGACAGAAGCCGAATCTCCTCGAGCACTTTGTTGGAGAGGTTCTGCGCTTCATCGACGATCAAGAGCACGCGCCGACCGTTTGCGTATTGCTCGATCAAGAACTCGTTGAGTGTCGCGAGCAGCTCGGCTTTTTTCATGCGGAACGGCTGGAAGCCGAACTGCACCAGAACTGACTGCAAGAACTCGGTGGCCGAGACCTGTGTCTGATTGATCTGTGCCACGACCACGTCCTTTTCGAGCTCCTTGAGAAAGGTCTCGATGAGGGTGGTCTTGCCCGAACCGATCTCGCCCGTGATGACCACGAAGCCGTCGGTGAACCAGATCGTCGACTCCATGTACGCCTTTGCCCGCGCGTGATGCTTGGACAGGTACAGGAAGGCCGGATCCGGCGTCAGCCTGAAGGGAAGCTCCTGGAGTTTGAACAGCTCGAGATACATGTGTTTCGACGAGGCTCAATCTTGAATAGGCGAATCCGGGCCGACGCAGCCTGGCGACTTAATCATGAGCTGCTCGGCGATACACGTGCAGATTGCTCAATTCCGGAGCAGAGTGGTTCCAGTTTACGGGCAAAGGCCCCTATTCAAAAGCGCCGTGGCCCTGTTCGGCAGCGCACGGCCGGGTATCGCCCTGGCTCTGCGACCTGCTTCGACCATTTCAATCTCGTTGGCATCGACCTCGGCCGGGAGCCGCACCGTCGGCGCGTACCCAAACTCGGCGCAGGCCGGCTCAGGCAGACTTGAGGCGCAGGAGTTGACGTAGCGCGCGGTCACGGGCCCCCGCCGAGGCGGCAACGACCGTGCAGTGCCCGAGCTTGCGGTTGGGTCTAGGTTCTTTACCGTAGCTGTGAAAATGTACGCCCGGTATACGCAGAATGTTCCGCAGAGTCGGCAGTTCGCCGATGAAGTTCACCATGGCCGAATGGCCAATCGGGCTCGTGCTGCCGAGCGGCAGCCCGAGAATGGCGCGAATGTGGTTCTCGAATTGGCTCGTGTGCGCCCCTTCGATCGTCCAATGCCCCGAGTTGTGCACGCGCGGCGCCATCTCGTTTGCGATCAAACGCCCGCGCTTGACGAAGAATTCGACCGTGAGCACACCTGCGTAGTCGAAGTGCTTGAATAGCCGTTTCAGGTATTGCTCTGCCTGCTTCTGTAGCGGCGCGTTGCGATATGGCGCCACCGAATAGCGCAGGATGCCTCCTTCGTGGGTGTTTGCAGACAAAGGATAGAAGCGAGTTTCACCGGTCGTGCTGCGTACCCCGATCAGCGAGACCTCGCGGCTGAAGTCCACGAATCCCTCGTAGATGAGCGGCACCGACCCAAGCGTCTGCCAGGCCTCATCGAGATCGCTCATCTTGCGGATCAGCCGTTGCCCACGCCCGTCGTAACCGAGACGACGGGTCTTGAGCACGCCCGGAACGCCGATTTCCCGCGCAGCCTTTTGCAAATCGTCGAACGTATCGACTGCGGCGAACGGCGGCGTCGGGATCTTGAGTCGCGCGAATAGTGTTTTTTCGTGCAGGCGGTCCTGCGAGGCGCCCAGCGCGCTCACCGGGGGCAGAAAGGCTTTGCGCGCAGCAATGCCACGGACCGCTTCGACGGGCACGTTTTCCACGTCGAAGGTGATGACGTCGACCTCATCAGCGAGCTGTGCAAGCTTTGTCTCGTCGTCGAAGGCGCCGCAAATGATGCGACCGACCTGTGCGCCGGGTGCATCTTCACTCTGGTCGACGAACACGAAACGTAGGCCAAGCGGATACCCCGCGAGGGCCAGCATCCGTCCGAGCTGGCCGGCGCCGATGATGCCGATCTTCATGAACGTGCAGGAGAGGAAGGTTCGCTGGGGTCGGGATGCGCCAAAACCGAGCGCGTCAGGTCGCTTCGGTACTGCTCGAGCGCCTTACGGATCTGCTCGTACTTGTTCGCCAAGATGGCTGCCGCCAGCAGCGCCGCGTTCGTCGCTCCCGCCGTGCCGATCGCGAGCGTGCCCACGGGAACGCCGGCAGGCATCTGGACAATCGAAAGCAGCGAGTCGATCCCGTTCAATGCCTTCGATTGCACGGGCACCCCGAGGACGGGCAGGGAGGTCTTGGCCGCCACCATGCCGGGCAGATGCGCGGCGCCTCCTGCTCCGGCGATGATGACTTCAAGACCGCGGTCTCGCGCAGATTCTGCGTATTCAAACAGCAGATCCGGGGTCCGATGTGCAGAAACGACACGAGTCTCGTGAGGAACACGCAGCTGCGCGAGCGTGTCAGCCGCGCTCTTCAGCGTGTCCCAGTCGGATCTCGAGCCCATGATGATGCCGACAAGGGGTGTCATTGCGTCATTGTAGCGTAGATACCGACGTCGGATGACCTTTCGATCGCTTTGCGGCGAGCGGTCACAGTTCCACGGGCGCGAGCACGTCCCGCAGCATCCGAAACAGCTCGCGAGCCGCACGTGGTGGTGCCTTCTGAGCGCGTTCACGACGAGCGCGCTCCACGAGAGAGGCAAGCGCTTGCTCGTCAATGGGCCTCACGACTTCCGCACGCAAGGCATCGAGCGCCGCTGTCCCTTCCCGGAGCAGTCGGTCACGCCAATGCTCGATGCGCCGGAACTGAAGCGTGTGGGCGCGATCGCGCTGTCGTCTTGCCTCCAGCGCCGCTCGGATCGGCTCGGTGTCGATCTTGCGCATCAACTTGCCGATGTACTGTTTCTGGCGATAGAGGCCGCTGCGCGCAGTAATGCGTCGCGCCAGCATGACCGCATCGCGCAGCGTCTCGGGCAGGTCGAGCGCGTCGAGCTCTGCTTGTGGCAGGTCGATCAACGCCTCGCCGAGTGCCTGCAGATCTTCGGACTGGCGCTTACGTTCGCTCTTGCTCGGCCGCTCTTCATACTCACTCATGGGCAGAATTGTAGCGGGTGTGGGCTCCGGGCTCTGGGCGCTGAGCGATCAGCGCGTGCATGGACGCTAGCGCCGGTTCCCAGCCTCCAGTCTCAAGCCGTTGGTCGGGGCTGCAGGGCGAGCAGCGCGTGTACGCACCTACAACCTACCGCCTACTGCCTACAGCCTCGCTCCTGCCTGAGACGTTACAATTCATTCATGAACACACCGACACGCGCATCCAACTCCATCCAGCTGAGTCATTCCAAGAGCGAGCTCGAGCGGCTCGTCACGCTCGCGCTCGAAGAAGCCAAGGCGCTCGGAGCGACGGAGGCAGAGGTGGGGGTGAGTGTCGACACCGGCCTGTCAGTGACAGTTCGGCTCGGCGAAGTGGAGACACTCGAGTATCAACGCGACCGTGGCATGGGCGTGACGGTGTATCGCGGCAAGCGCAAGGGATCCGCGAGCACGGCCGATCTGAGCGAGCGGGCCATCCGCGACACGGTGGCGAAGGCGTACAGCATTGCGGGTTTCACCGCCGAGGACGAATGTGCCGGGCTGCCCGATCCTGACACGATCGCACGCGATCCGCCGGATCTCGATCTTTGTCACCCTTGGGCAATCGAGCCCGACGAGGCGCGCGAGCTCGCGGTCGCTTGCGAGGCAGCTGCACTGCGGCTCGACAAGCGCATCAAGAACTCCGAAGGCGCGACCTTATCGACTCATCACGGTTTGCGCGTCTTCGGTAACACGCTGGGCTTCTTGAACGGCTATCCGACCAGCATCCATAGTCTCAGCTGCGTCGTCGTCGCGCAAGAAAACGGCGAAATGCAGCGCGACTACTGGTACAGCTCGGCGCGGGATTGGCGCGAGCTGGAAGATGCCGAGCGCATCGGCGTACGGGCCGCCGAGCGCGCGCTGCGCCGTCTCGGCGCCCGCAAGCTGGCGACGGTGACTGGTCCCGTGCTGTTCGTGCCTGAGCTTGCCCGCGGCCTATTCGGCCATTTTCTCGGTGCCATTCGTGGCAGCAGCCAGTATCGCCGCTCGTCGTTCTTGCTCGACGCGGCCGGACAGCAGATCTTTCCCTCGTGGTTACAGATCTCCGAGCGTCCCCACATTCCCAAGGGGCTGGCCAGCGCACCGTTCGACGGCGAGGGCGTGGCGACGCAGGATCGCGAGCTCGTCGATCGAGGCGTGCTGACAGGGTACATCCTGAATACCTACTCAGCGCGTAAGCTCGGGCTGAAGACCACGGGCAACGCAGGTGGTGTGCACAATCTGCTGGTCAAGCCCGGTGCGGATGATTTCGATGCGCTCGTGCGCAAGATGCAGCGAGGTTTGATCGTGACCGAGCTGATGGGGCAGGGCGTCAACGGCGTCACTGGAGACTATTCGCGCGGTGCCGCCGGATTCTGGGTGGAGAACGGCGCGATTGCCTACCCCGTGCACGAGATCACGATCGCGGGCAATCTCAAAGACATGTATCGCGAGATCGTCGCGGTAGGCAACGATGTCGATCTGCGCGGCGGCATCCGGACCGGCTCTGTGCTGATCGAGCGCATGACGATTGCTGGTGAATAGGAGGCGGAGGCCGCAGGCTGGAGACTGGAGCTGCAGCGGCTCCAGCGTGCGGTCCGGCCCACCCCTAGCTAGCCCCATCAAACCCTTCCTCCACGAGCGACTTCACAGTCTTGCCTTTCAGCGCGTCCTTGAGCGCGTTCTCGGCAGCCCGCGCGGCCGCGACAGCCGGCGCGACGTTGCGGATCTTCCCCAAGCGCGGTCCGATGGTTTCCTGTCGAACGGCGTCGAGCACATCGGTCAGCTCGATCGTATCTGGGTCGCGGCCCGGCACCCAGGTGTCGTCATCAGTGAGCGTCAACAAGCCCCTGCGTTCGAGCGCGGTTACGATCGGTCCGAGCGCGGCTCCCGGCAGATCGAGATGATCGGCCAGGGCGTTGATCGTCCAACGACGTCCAGCAGTGCGATAGTCACTGACGATGAGGTACATGATCGAGAGCGCGACGCGTTCGCTTACGCTCGAGTTGAGCTTCACGTTCTCGTGCCCGGGACGCAGGTACTGCGGATTCTGCACGTAGAAGGACAGCTGCGCGCCGAGCAGCAGGATCAACCAGGAGATGTATAGCCAGATCAGCGCGACGACGGCGATGGCGAAGCCGGCGTAGATGACGATGGTACGTGTCGAGCTCGCAACGAAAGAGGTGAAGATCATACCGGCCGCCGCCCACAGCGCTCCCGCGAACACACCGCCTACGAGCGCCGCCCGCAGCCGTACCGCGCAATTCGGGATGAAGCCGTACATGAACGTAAACACACCCGTTACCAGAAGGTACGGCGTGAGATGCCCCAGCAGCACGAGCGCCGTGCCGAACGGCTCATACGTCGCGATCTTTTGCAGAAGCGATGTATTGGCGACCGTGGCCATCAGTCCGAGCGCAGCGAAGATGGCGGCGGGTCCGATGACGATGACGCTCAAGTACTCGCTGAACCGCCTTGCCAGGCTGCGCGGACGCTCGACGCGCCAGATGAAGTTGAAGCTCTCTTCGACCTTCTGGACCATCGAGACGACGGTGTAGAGGAGGAACACGAGCCCGATCGACCCCAGAACCGTGCCCCTGACGTTGTTCACCAAGTCCATCACGCGCGCCGTGATCTCGTAGGCGCGCTCTGTGCCAAGCGGCTCGAGAAAGCTGAACAGCACCGGCTCGAGATCTTCGTGGTAGCCGAGTCCTTTGAGCACGGAGAAGGAGAGCGCGAGCAGCGGCACGATCGACAGGAGCGTCGTGTAGACGAGACTCATCGCGCGCAAGGTGAGATGACCGCGCACGATGTCCCGCACGAGCGCATACGGGTAGCGCAGAATGCGCGCAATCTTCCAGAGCGGCCGGCCGATCAGAGAGTCCGGCGGCTCGAATAGCCATTTCTCGAGGTGTGTGAGGAGCGGTTGCAGCATGCGCGCGGAGCCTGACATGGGTGCGTGCGTGCGGCAAGGGCTGGGCCTGGAGGCTGGAACGGCAGCAGCTCCAGTCTCCAGCCTCCAGTGCCCAGTCCCAGCCTCAATCTACCGGCGCCAGCGTGAAGTAGAACGTTGCCCCTTCGTTCGGTCGCGCCTCGGCCCAGATGCGGCCGCCGTGCCGCGCGACGATCCGTTGCACCGTCACCAAGCCGATGCCCGTGCCGGGGAAGTCGGAATCGGCGTGCAGCCGCTGAAAGGGTGCGAAGAGCTTGCCGACGTACTGCATGTCGAAGCCCACGCCGTTGTCTTGCACGAAATAGACGGTTCCTTCTGCAGAGCGCTGTACGCCGACCCGCACGCGCGCACGCTCGGCGCGCGCGGTGTACTTCCAGGCATTATCGAGCAGATTCTCCATGGCGATGCGCAGCAGCCGAGCATCGCCGTGGGTTGTCATGTCGGGGTCAATGTCGAGCTCCACTCGATGCTGCGGATAGCGCTCGCGCACAACCGCGGCGGCCTCTGTGGCGACGTCGGTCAAGCTCACCGGCCGCACGTTGAGCTGCGCACGATTGATTCGCGACAGACCGAGCAGGTCCTCGATGAGGTGCGACATGCGCTCGCTCGCCTGCTGGATGCGGCCGAGGTAGTGCTTCGATCTCTCGTCGAGGTCAGGCGGGGCCGAATCACAGAGGATCTGGCTAAAGGCGGACAGGCTGCGCAACGGAGCGCGCAGATCGTGTGACACGGCGTAAGCGAACGCTTCAAGCTCCCGGTTGGCGGCTTCCAGCTGCTGTGTGCGTTGAGCTACCCGAGCCTCGAGCTCCGCGTTGATGCGCTGTATCTCGGCTTGTGACGCAACGAGCGTACGTCGTGCGTCGAGGTCGCGCCGTTCATAGCGACGCAGGAGCACGTAGAGCAGCAGGGCCGAGCAGACGACGAAGAGCCAGCCTTTGCCTGTCTGCAGCTGATTGATGCGTTCGGGCGGGACGCCGATGCCTTCCAGGAGGCGGTCCGTGAAGAAGATCCAGGTGCAACCGAAAGCGAAGTAGAGCACGGCGATGCGCACGGCCAGATTCGATCCGCGCGTATCGGGATTCGCGCTCGTGTCTGCACGGGACCGTGTGCTGGTTTCGTCGTCCACTTTGATACCCCGATTCGCCGACACGCCAACGCTTTGGCGAGCTAGCGTGCAGTGAGGCGCTCCAGCGCCTCGGCATACTTTGCCGACGTGCGTTCAATAATATCCGGCGGCAGCTTGGGCCCGGGAGGACGTTTGTCCCAACTTAGGGTTTCTAGATAGTCACGCACGAACTGCTTATCGAAGCTCGGTGGGCTCGTGCCGACGCGATATGTGTCGACCGGCCAGAATCGCGACGAGTCTGGGGTGAGTGCCTCGTCGATCAGCGTGAGCTGTCCGCCCTCATCGAGGCCAAACTCGAACTTGGTATCCGCAATGATGATGCCGCGAGCGAGCGCGTACTCCGCGGCGAATCGGTACAACGCCAACGCAGTGGAGCGCACTTGCGCGGCCAGATCGGCGCCGATGAGCTCCACCACTCGTTCGTAAGAGATGTTCTCGTCGTGTGCGCCAACCTTGGCTTTCGTGGCCGGCGTAAACAAGGGTTCCGGGAGCTTCTCGGCCAGCTGCAATCCTTGCGGTAACGCGATCCCGCACACCATCCCTGTCTCCTGATAATCGCGCCAACCCGAACCGATCAGATAGCCGCGCACCACGGCCTCGATCGGCAGTGCCCGCAGATGTTTGACGACCATGCTACGGTCTGCCACCTGCGCGCGCTCGGCAGGATCCGGGACGACCTGTTCCAAAGGTATGTCGGTCAAATGGTTTGGCACGATGTGACGCGTCTTCTCGAACCAGAACTCAGAGATGCGCGTCAGGATGCGCCCCTTACCTGGGATGGGATCAGGTAACACGACATCGAAGGCGCTCAGTCGGTCGGTCGCTACGATGAGTAGATGATGACCGTCGACTTTGTAGATATCGCGTACCTTCCCTCGGTGAATGAGCTCGAGTCCGCGAAGATTCGATTCGATCATCGGCGGGGAAGGAGCGGTCGCGGACATAGAGTGATTCTCGGGCTGACGAGCACGTGGCTCCTTATCAACTGACAGCGCTGCACACGGTATGGCTGCCGGCGTTGCCGGCAATTGTCGCAGTGGGTGGGGAGGGCTTCAAGCGGGCTGGGGACTGGGGACTGGAGGCTAGAGTCGCTGTGCGCGAATGTGCGTGCTCTTATTCATCTTCCTATTCGCTATTCCTGTTTCTTCGCTACGAAGCGGGTGACGAGGAACGATGACTAGGGCTGGCGGCGCTGCACGGTGGCTCGAGCCTCCAGTCTCCAGCCTCCAGCCCACGAACGGCTCATTCGCGACGCGCAAGCGGTCGAAGTACAAACCTGGGTTGACAGATAGCGCCAACCGTCGGATAAGGAGCACGGCTACGCGCTGCTCTTCCACCTGCAACTCTCAAGTGCCATTCACGACGATGCTTCCTCCTTGGATTTGCGCTTCCATCCTCTCGGCCGACTTTGCAAGGCTTGGTGAGGAAGTCGAACGAGTGATCGCTGCGGGCGCGGACGCCATCCATTTCGACGTGATGGACAACCATTACGTGCCGAATCTCACGATCGGGCCCCTCGTGTGCGAGGCGCTGCGCAACTACGGGATCACGGCACCGATCGACGTGCATCTGATGGTCAAGCCAGTCGATCGTTTGATACCCGATTTCGCGAAGGCCGGTGCGACCTGGATCACCTTTCATCCCGAGGCGAGCGAGCATGTCGACCGGACGCTCGACTTGATTCGCGAGCATGGTTGTAAGCCCGGGCTCGTCTTCAACCCCGCAACGCCTCTGAGCTGGCTCGATCACGTGATGGACAAAGTCGACATGGTCTTGCTGATGTCGGTGAACCCCGGCTTTGCAGGTCAGAAATTCATTCCGTCGGCGTTACCGAAGCTGCGAGCGGCACGCGAGCGCATTAAGGCGAGCGGACGCGAAATCCGACTCGAGATCGACGGAGGTGTGAAGGTGGAGAATATCGGCGAGCTGGCGCGAGCAGGTGCCGACACGTTCGTTTCCGGCTCCGGTATTTTCGGCACTAAGGACTACGCTGCAACGATTGCAGCAATGAGACGCGAGATTGAGGCGGCTGGCCGTTCGAGCGTCTGAACCGTGTGGGAACGCGTGACGAGCGACACGTTCCCACTGCGCGCGATCAGTTGCCGTTGAAATCTCCGCTGCCGACCCCGCGCCGTCCCAGCATCGGACCACGACCCGCGGCGGCGATCGGCGGTCTTGGCTTCATCTTGGGGCGGGCGCCAAACACGACGA
Source organism: Gammaproteobacteria bacterium (assembly GCA_017577615.1). GTDB lineage: Bacteria > Pseudomonadota > Gammaproteobacteria > Steroidobacterales > Steroidobacteraceae > Steroidobacter. Next base: position 181,824 of record PKRE01000004.1, read on the forward strand.
TCGTCTTGCCCGTCGCGCGCAGCAGACCTTGTTCCTCGAGCACTTTGAGCACGCGCCCGGCCATCTCCCGTGAGCATCCGACCAGGCGTGAAAGCTCTTGACGGCTCACTTTGATCTGCATGCCCTCAGGGTGTGTCATCGCATCGGGCTCGTTGCAAAGGTCCATGATCGCGTGTGCGACACGGCCAGTGACGTCAACGAATGCAAGATCGCCGAGCTTGCGATTGGTGCGATCGAGTCGTGTCGCGAGCTGTGTGGCAAGCTCGAATACGAGACTGGGGCTTTCTGCAGCGAGTTGGCGGAAGCGGGGGTAGGTCATTTCAGCGAGCTCGCACTGCTGGCGGGTCCGTACCCAGGCACTGCGCGTGGGTTGTTCGTAGAACAAGCCCATCTCCCCGAAGAACTGTCCTTTGTTGAGGTAGGCAAGCACCATTTCATTGCCTTCCTCGTCTTCGATCATCACTTCCACCGACCCGCTGACGATGTAGTACAGGACGTCGGGAAGATCGCCGGCATGGATCACGACCGTCTTGGACGGCACGGTGCGAATCCGGCAGTAGCTCAAGAACCTGTTGATCGCCGGGATGTCGCTCAACGGCCTAGCGCCCTCTTCCATATCAACCTCTTTGTATTATTCGTGTAATACGTTGTGGTAAGTGACTGTGTAGTCACGGGTCCCCGTGCCATTTAATACACATAATGCCGGAACCGCAAGCATTCGCGCCGTTCAGATCCAATACGCGGTGCGAGTCATGATGCGTGCGGTCCATTTCATCAGCACGCGGACAACAGCCGGAAGCGCCTCGCCGCCTGCGAGCAACGCGTCTCTGCCGTGACGTTCCTCATCGGCAGCCATTTGCTCGATGATCGCCCGGGTACGTGCATCCTCTTTGGCAAGTTGCTCGAGATGTCCCTCGAGGTGCGCGACGACTTGGCGTTCGGTCTCAGCGACGAACCCCAGGCTGGTCTTATCGCCTGCGAGCCCGGCGAGCACGCCGATCGCAAACGATCCCGCGTACCAGAAGGGCGCGAGGAGGCTCAATTTGCCTCCGAGCTCCCGGACTCGTTGGGCGCACCAGGCGAGATGATCGTTCTCTTCGCGAGCGGCCTCCAGTAGTGAGTCCCTGGTCGCAGGCGACGTCGCGACGAGAGCTTGTCCGTGGTAGAGGGCTTGGGCAGCCACTTCGCCGGAATGGTTGATGCGCATGAGGGCGGCGGCATGCGCGCGCTCTTCCGGGCCTTCCAGCGACTCCGGGATACCCTCGGCCGGGTAGGGGCGGGAGGTGTGGTGTTCCGCCAACAGGGTACGGAAGGCCTGATCAACCGCGATCAGCAGCCGATCGGGGAGGCTGAACGAACGTCTCGTAAGGGGGCTGGCATCGTCCATGGCGGCACATTATATATGTGCGTTCCAGACGGGCTCCTTTGGCGTGCCGTGGTAGGCGGTCGGCAGTCGGGCGCTGCCGCGAGCCTTGAAGCCGGAGCGTTTGCAAAGCCCGTGTTCGTCCATTAGACTTGCCGGCCTTTTACGGCCCCAGGGCTGGCGAAATTTCCCGGAGATTTCAATGAGAACCGTCTTCGCCAACGAGGCAACGGTACGTCGTGATTGGTATGTCGTCGATGCGACCGGCAAGACGCTGGGCCGGCTCGCGTCGCAGATTGCAATGCGCCTTCGCGGCAAACACAAGGCGTGCTTTACCCCGCACGCGGATACGGGCGATTACATCATCGTGGTGAACGCCAGTAAGGTCCGTGTGACGGGCCGCAAGCTCACGGACAAGATCTACTACCGGCACACCGGGTACATCGGCAATTTGAAGTCGACGAGCCTTGAGAAGTTGCTCAAGGAGCGTCCCGAGCGCGTCATCGAGTACGCCGTCAAGGGCATGCTGCCGAAGAACCCACTGGGCCGCAAAATGTTCAAGAAGCTGCGCGTGTTCGCCGGTGCGGAGCATCCGCACGCCGCTCAGCAGCCCAAGCCGCTTGAAATTTGACGTCTGAAGCGATATCGACAGGCATTTCCATGGCGACCACCACTTACTACGGCACCGGACGACGCAAGACCGCAACCGCGCGCGTGTTCCTGCGCCCGGGCACTGGTAACATCATCGTCAATAATCGTGCCCTGGACGACTTTTTCGGTCGCAAGACGGCGCGTATGATTGTCCGCCAGCCGCTGGTGCTCGTGAACATGGAGGACAAGTTCGACGTCTCCATCACGGTGCGGGGAGGCGGCATCACGGGCCAAGCCGGTGCCATTCGGCACGGCCTGACTCGCGCGCTGATCCAGTACGACGAGACGCTGCGCAAGCCGCTGCGCGAGGCAGGTTACGTGACGCGCGACGCTCGCGAGGTGGAGCGCAAGAAGGTCGGTTACCGCAAGGCACGCCGCGGAACCCAGTACTCGAAGCGCTAACCGCTGCTCGCAATCGTCGCCCGAACGGATTTGGGGGATCGTCTAGCGGTAGGACTACGGACTCTGACTCCGTCAACCTAGGTTCGAATCCTAGTCCCCCAGCCAATAGCGAAGGGGCCCCATTCGGGGCCCCTTCTTTTTTCCGCGTGGTCAAGGAAGTCTGCGGTGGGAAGGCGCTTCCATGGCAAGGTGACGAAGACGTTGGCGCCCCTTGCTCCAGTCCCTCGTTCCGCGCCCGACTGCCAGCCTCCAGCCCTGCCTCAGAGAGTGGAGCGATCAATCGTCTTGGTGCCCTGGTCCGTGCCCACGATGAGCAGGTCGGCGGGCCTTCGTGCGAACAAGCCAACGGTGACCACTCCTGGAATCTGGTTGATCGCGCTTTCCAGGGCGAGCGGATCCACGATCTCGAGATCGTGGACATCCACTATCTGATTGCCATTGTCCGTCACGACTCCTTCTCGATAGATCGGTCGTCCACCGAGGCGCACGAGCTCGCGCGATACATAGGAGCGAGCCATCGGTATCACTTCGACGGGCAGCGGAAAACGCCCAAGCACTGGCACGAGCTTTGAGTCGTCCACGATGCACACGAAACGCCGCGATGCGGCAGCAATGATCTTCTCGCGAGTGAGTGCCGCGCCGCCGCCCTTGATCAGTCGCAAGTGCGGGTCCGCTTCGTCGGCGCCGTCGACGTACAAAGGAAGCTCCCCCGTCGAGTTGAGATCGACCACATCGAATCCATGCTTCACGAGCAGCTTGGTTGTGGCTTCCGAGCTCGACACGGCCCCCCGAATGCGCAGTCTGCGCGCAGCCATCCCCTCGATGAACCACTTCACAGTCGAGCCAGTGCCGACGCCGATGATCTCGTCGTCATGCACGAGGTCGAGGGCAGCCTCGGCGGCCAGCTGCTTCTTTCTGTCGGCACTCATGCTTCGTTCTCTCCGGGTGCGGAAGCGCACCAAAGCCTAGTTTTCCAGGGGTCAGAAACGACTGTGCCCGCTTACGCGGGCACAGTCTTCATCGACATCATCCAGAAGATTTTTACTTCTTCTTCGCTGCCTTCTTCTTGGTGGCTTTCTTCTTGGACGACTTCTTTGCCTTAGTTGCCATAGTAGTGATCTCCATGTCGAGTTAGTCCGGGCGCAGTATATACATAAATCGAAAATAGCAAGCAAGGGGGCGTTGCGAATTTATCGCTGCGGCTCTCAGCGCTTTCGTTTCGCGAGTGCGTTGATGAACGACCACTGCGACTTGGTCACCGGCGTGACCGACAGACGGTTGCCTTTCCTCAGCAGCACCATGTCGCGCAACGCTCCTTGCTCGTGCGCTCGCAGCGTTTCGAGCGGGACGACATCGTCGAACTTCTCTTCAAGCTTCACGTCGACCGCGTACCAGCGCGGTTTGGCAGGATCGCTCTTCGGATCGTAGTGATCGTCGTTCGGATCGAAGGCTGTGGGATCCGGGTACGCCTCGCGAACGATCGCCACGATGCCCACTACGCCCGGCACTGCGCAGCTCGAGTGGTAAAAGAAAGCGAGATCTCCCTTCCTCATTTCCCTAAGAAAATTGCGCGCCTGGTAGTTGCGCACGCCATCCCACATCGTTGTGCGGTTCTTCGCACGCGCGAGGTCGTCGATGCTGAAGGTCGAGGGTTCGGACTTCATCAGCCAGTAGCGCATTGTGTTCACTCCGAGTGGATCCCGCGTGTCCTGTGGAGGGCGTTTTCCGTAAGCACCGCATCGAGTGGCACGTCCCATGGTGCAGCTGGAATGTGCGTGACGCGTTGGAATTCGTAGGCCAAGCCGATGAGCTTCGGGCGGCGCCATCGCCGACAAGCGCGCAGTCTCACCAGGCACCGGTCGTAAAAGCCCGCGCCACTGCCGAGCCGCACCCCCTTCGGATCCGCCGCGACCAACGGGACGAAGACAAGATCGAGAGTGTGAGTGGCAACAGGTCGGCCACGCTTCGGCTCGGCGATGCCGAAGCGATTCGCGACCAACGGCTCCGAGGCGTCGAACTGCACGAACTGCATGCGATTGCGACGATAGTCGGTAATGACTGGGAGGAAGATCTGGCAACCGAGCGTGCGCGCGCGGGCGAGCAGGTGAATCGGATCGGCTTCCCCATCGTGCGCAACATAGAAACCGACGCGTAGACCGGGACGCAGGAGGCGGGCCCGTGCAGCGACGAGCGGAAAGCGAAGCGCGGCGTCGCGGCGTGCAAGCGCAGAAAGCGCACGCCGGCGCGCTCGCATGTCACGACGCAGACGCTGCCGTTCGGAAGCGTGGGAAGGAGAGGGAAGGGAGGCGCTACCCGCCTGTGCCGTCATGAGCCATTGCTCTCGACTCGGAGCAATAGGTGGGATGCAGCCACGGCAGTTAAGGCTGCCCGCTCAGGGCGGGTTTGCACAATTCTGCCGCGAGACCGGATCCCTAGGGTGTTAACGTTAGGGTCGAGAAGTAACCCGACACATGTCGAACACCGCAGGCAGCGCCAAACTAATTTTACCAGCATGAGGACGGTCGAGCTGCGCCTTTTCCTCATACCGTCTTCTCTAACGAACGGTCTCTGCGAAAGTTCGACAACGCGACGATCGGCACGTTCACGCGCCGAGCTGTCGACCGCTCGTGAGAGCGGACTCGACCCGCTCGCGCAGCTGTCGGATGCGGTTGCCGACGTCGGCTTCGGTCTCGGCACGGCCGCGCAGCTGCAACAGCTCGTGCGTGATGTTCAGTGCTGCCATGACCGCGACGCGGTCGAGGCCCACCACATTACCCGTGTCGCGGATTTCCCGCATCCGCGCGTTCAGGTATTCCGCAGAGTCGAGCAGCGCCGACCGCTCTTCCGGCAAGCATGCGACCTGGTATTCCTTTTCCAAGATCCTCACGCTGACTCGTACCATTCGCTCGCTCATGAGCTGTGCTCCATGGCTTTGAGCCGACCGATCATCGCCTCGACCCGGGCACGCACCTGTTCGTTCTTCTGCAACAGGGTGGCGCGCTCCATCATCATGGAGTCCATTCGCTGCCGTAGCGCACGATTCTCTTCCTGCAACTGCGCGAGCGTCGCAAGGAGCGAGTCGATGCGGGCTTCGAGCTGCTGCAGCTCCGACTCGATCGACGCCTTGTTCTCTGAATCGCTCATATGCGTATTCCGCCACACAACGATCGTACGCGGGGATCTGGGGCTTCCGCGCCGCCCGTTTGCACGAGACGGACGCGCGACGTCGCACGATTATGACGGGGCGGTAAAGAGCGGGTCAAACGTGCGCGGCTCGGGTGCTAACATATCAACATGTTTCACGTCACATTCCCCGAGGTCGCCAGGGTGCTGAGTGAGGCACGGTCCAACGTGCCCGCCGCCGAAAGCCACGGATGCTTGTGCGGCGCGCTCTGCGTCGTCCCAGAGTATTCCGTCGATGCGTGGCTCGAGGAGATCGTGCCCGACGTCAGCGAGCTTGGAGATCGTCGTGAGCCGCTCGAGCGGCTGTTCGAGGATACCGTCCGCGCCTTGCGCGGGGACCAGATGGAATTTCAACCGCTCTTGCCGGACGACGATGCCTCTCTTCAAGATCGCGCCGCCGCTCTCGCGCAGTGGTGTCAGGGCTTTCTGTATGGATTCGGATCGGCCAGAACTCTCGAGAAGGAAAGGCTGCCGGCGAATGTCGACGAGATCCTGCGCGATCTGACACAGATCGGGCGCGCCACCGTCTCGGTCGACGAAGACGACGAAAGTCAGGAACAGGCGTATGCGGACGTGATCGAGTACTTGCGCGTCGGCGTGCAGCTCATCCACGACGAGCTTTACGAAGTGCGTCACGAGAAACGCAAGCAACACTGACGAGCACGCATGCGCAAAGACGAGTTCGATCGGCGCCGCCGCCGGCTCATGAAGATGATGGGACGCGGCGCCATTGCGATCCTGCCCGCCGCCCCCGAGAAGCTCCGTAACAGCGATGTGAGCTACCGCTACCGGCCGGACAGCGATTTCTACTATCTCACCGGCTTTCCCGAGCCCGAAGCCGTGGCAGTGCTGATACCCGGCCGACCCCAAGCTGAATACGTCTTGTTCGTGCGCGATCGCGATCCATTGCGCGAGACATGGGACGGCCGGCGGGCAGGACCGGAAGGAGCCACGCGCGATTACGGCGCCGACGATGCGTTTCCGATCAGCGATATCGACGACATCCTTCCCGGCTTGATGGAGAACTGCTCGCGCGTCTACTACACGATGGGTCTGCACCCGGAGTTCGATCAGCGTGTGATCGGCTGGGTGAGCGGCCTCAAGGCGAAGGCGCGCACCGGTGTACAGCCGCCGCAGGAGTTCGTTGCGCTGGATCATCTGCTGCATGACATGCGGCTGTTCAAGTCGCGGCCCGAGCTCGCCGCCATGCGTCGCGCGGCAGAGATTGCGGTCGCCGCGCACCAACGGGCAATGCGCTTCGTGCGGCCAGGTCGCATGGAGTACGAAGTGATGGCGGAGCTCTTGCACGAGTTCCATCGCAACAACGTCGATGTCTCCTACCATCCGATTGTCGGCAGCGGAGCGAACACCTGCATCCTCCACTATCGTGACAATGACGGGCCACTTCGAGAAGGCGATCTGATCTTGATCGACGCGGGTTGTGAGTACGATCTGTACGCCTCGGACATCACCCGGACGTTTCCGGTGAGCGGGCGCTTCAGCCCGGAACAGCGCGCCATCTACGAAATCGTCCTCGAGGCGCAGTACGCTGCCATCGAAAAGGTGCGCCCTGGCAATCATTGGAACGATCCCCACGATGCTGCCGTCCGCGTGATCACTCAAGGCCTGGTCAAGCTCGGGCTGCTCAAGGGCAAAGTACAGAATCTCATCCGCGAGGGCGCATATCGCACCTTCTTCATGCACCGCACCGGGCATTGGCTCGGGATGGACGTTCATGATGTCGGCGACTACAAGATCGGCGGCCAATGGCGCGTGCTCGAGCCCGGGATGGTGCTCACGATCGAGCCGGGCATTTACATTCCGGCCGGCACCAAAGGCGTGCACACGCGCTGGTGGAACATCGGCGTGCGCATCGAGGACGACGTCGTGGTGACGAAGGATGGTCACGAGGTGCTCACGGCGGACCTGGTCAAGGAGCCCGACGCCATCGAGCAGTTGATGGCCCAATGAGCGGCGTCGGCGCGCTCAGAGAAGGGCAGTTGTCGTTGGGATCTCAGTCACGATGAGCTCGCCACTCCAAGAACCGATCTTCGACGTCGTCATCGGCGGCGGCGGGCTCGTCGGAGCGGCGCTCGCGCTGGCGCTTGCGCACCTCGATCTGCGTGTCGCGCTGCTCGAAGGGACTCCGTTCGACGACCGCGAGCAGCCGAGCTTCGACGAGCGCACGACGGCGATTTCCAACGGCACGCGCCGTGCCTTCGAAGCGCTCGGTGTGTGGGCGCGGATCGAGCGGGATGCCACTCCGATCCGCCGGATTCATGTGTCGGATCGAGGTCGGTTCGGCTTCGCACGTCTCGATGCGCGCGAGCTGGGCCTCGACGCGCTTGGCTATGTGATCACAAACCGCGTCATGGGCGCGGGGCTGTGGGGGTGCTTGGCGGAGACCGCTGTGCAACTCATCTCACCGGCGCATATCGTGGGAATGGAAGCCATGGAGGGGGCACGACGGGTGCACTATCGTGCGGAAGGTGAGGCGACGAGGACTATCGATGCCCGGCTCGTCGTTGCTGCGGACGGCGCACGTTCGATCTTGCGCGAGTCTGCAGGCATTCGCGCCAGCACGTGGGACTACGAGCAGGTCGCGCTCATCGCGAATGTATTTCCGCAGCGCTTCCACGATTATGTTGCGTATGAGCGCTTCACGGAGACCGGGCCGCTCGCGCTCATGCCGCTGTCGGGTGGGCGCATGGGATTGATCTGGACGCTCACGAAGACCCAGGTGGACGAGATGGATCGTTGCGCCGACGCGGAATTCCTCGCGCGCCTTCAGGATGCGTTCGGTTTTCGACTGGGCCGATTCACGCGGGTGGGTACGCGCTATCGCTATCCGTTGGCGCTCACGCGGGCCGGCGACTATGTAGCCGAGCGATTCGCCGTGGTAGGCAACGCTGCGCAGGCGCTGCATCCGATCGCTGGACAGGGGTTCAACCTGGGGTTGCGCGATGCAGCCAGTCTGGCCGAGGTGCTCGCCGACGCGCAGCAGGAGACCGGCGGCCAATTCGATCCGGGAGATGGGCTGTGGCTCGAGCGGTATCGGTTGTGGCGCGAGGCAGATCAAGCCAACATCGTGCGTTTCACCGACGGGCTCGTGCGACTGTTCACGCAGCCGTTGGGCCCGGTGAAGCTGCTGCGCAATCTCGGCATGCTCGCTTTCGATCTCATGCCCTTCGCCAAGGAAGCGCTTTCGCGGCTTTCACTCGGTGCGGCCAGTCGCGTGCCGCGCCTCACTCGCGGAGCACCGCTCAAGCATGCGCACTGACTTCGGCATCGTGGTCATCGGCGGAGGTCTTGTTGGTGCGTGCACGGCCGCACTGGCCGCCGCCGAGCCTGCCTTTGCAAACCTGCCTGTTGCCCTGATCGAAGCGAATCCCCTACGTGCACCGCCGCCTCCCGACGTCGTCGATCTGCGCGTCTCAGCGCTCTCGGTCGCGTCGGCGCGCATACTCGACTCGTTCGGCGCCTGGAGCGCGCTCGATGCGCGTTACAAAGGTCCGTACTGCGACATGGTCGTGTGGGATGCCGCAGGAAAGCCGTACGGCACTGCATCCATCCACTTCTCCGCGAGTGGCTCGAGCGAGCCGAATCTGGGCCACATCGTCGAGAACAAGCGCCTGCTGTGGTGTATCTACGGCACCCGCGCTTTCCGCGATGGTGTCAGCCTGCTCGAAGGGGAGCTGGCATCTCTCGATCTCGACGAGGAGCGCGCCGAGCTCACCTTGACGGACGGTCGCAAGTACACCGCGCAGCTCGTGGTCGGATCCGACGGTGCGCAGTCCCTGAGCCGCAAGCTCGCCGGCATCGAGGTCTCGTGCCAGGATTACGACCAAGCGGCGTTCGTGACTCACGTCAAGACGGCCCTGCCGCATCGGCAGACCGCGTGGCAGCGCTTCCTGCCCGACGGTCCGATCGCGTTTCTGCCGCTTGCCGATGGAAGGAGCTCGATCGTGTGGACGACCAAGCCTGAGCATGCGCAGGCGCTCGTTCGCGATTCGGCTGCCCGAGTGGAAGCGGAGCTCGAGGCGGCCATAGACGGCGTGCTGGGCAAGGTGACGCTTGATGCGGATCGAGTTTCGATTCCGCTGCGCATGATCCATGCCCGCCGGTATTGCACGGAACGGTTCGTGCTCGTCGGCGACGCGGCCCACACCGTGCACCCGTTGGCAGGACAGGGCGTCAACCTGGGCTTCCTCGACAGTGCTGCTCTCATCGAAGTGCTCGCCGAGGAGCTCACTGCGGGCGGAACCGTCGAGACTTTTTGCGAGCGTCGCGTGTTGCGCAGGTACGAGCGGTGGCGTAAGAGCGAAAACACGCTCGCGCTCGCATTCATCGACGGATTGAATCGTCTCTTCGGTAGCGGATCGGGCGTCGCCGCGTCCGCGCGCCGTTGGGGGCTCGGGGTGGTCGATCAAGCCACGCCGCTCAAACGCTTTCTCATGGGACGCGCGATGGGGACTACGGGCGAGCTGCCGAGGCTCGCATTGGCCCATCCGGGCAGCCGACAGCGTTAGCCGCGTCACAGCTTCGTCCGTTCCGATGACGTCGACAGGCCGACGTCAGCCGTACAATCCGCGAGCGTGTATTCGATAAACTTCGCGGCTGCTCATCCGGCCCGCGTCAGAGCCTCACAGTCGAATCATGAGAACAAGCCGAACAAAGAAGACCATGCAGGTCGCGAGGGGTTTGCAGACGAGAGTGGACGCGGGATCCGCAAGGATCAGTCGGTGCCGCTCTCATGAATGCCTTGCATGAACAACAAGCACATCTACATCCTCGCGGCGTTGCTGACCGCGTTTAGCATTGGATTGTTCGTCTACAAGGCGAAGGTACTCGGCTTCCCCGTGCGCCCGCAGCAGCAGACGACGATCTGGAACATCGAGGCAGCGCTGCGTTTCCATCCGGGGCCTGCCGCGGTCAAAGCGACTTTGCGCATCCCGAGCCTGACGCCTGGCTACTCCATATTCGACGAAAATTTCATCTCGCGTGGGTTCGGCGTGACCACGAGCAGCGCGCCGGCAGGACGCGAGGCGCAGTGGTCCGTGCGACAGGCTTCCGGCCCGCAGACGATGTATTACCGTGCGATCGTCTATCGGGACGATACGCGGCTCGCGCAGGACACCACCCCTCCGTTTCCGTCGCCGCCTGAGCTGGACGAGGCTTCGCAGGTGGCGCTCGAGGCATTGATTGCCGAGGTGCGCAGACAATCCGCGGATGTCGCAAGCTTCACCGTGCAGCTCCTGCGGCGGATCAATCAAGGCGACCAAGATCCCTACGTGCGCGTCTTCTTGAGACGTAGCGACATGCCGACGGACAGCGCACAGCTCGCCACGCTGTTCCTGGCAGGGGCGCAAATTCCGGCGCGTGTCGCGCACGGGATCTTTTTGCGCAGCGCGCCCGGCCCGGTGCAGCCAGAGTCGATTCTCGAGGTGCACGACGGGGTGCAGTGGCTCTATTTCAACCCCAGGACGCTCCAGCAGGGGTTGCCTCCGAATTTCCTGATCTGGTGGCGGGGCGACGAGCCGATCGCCGAGGTCGAGGGCGGATTCGATCTGGAAGTGACGCTCGGCGTGCAGGAAAGCCTTTTGCCCGCGATGGCGGTGGCGGAGCGTCGTGCGGAAGCGAGCGGCTCGCACGCCGTCGACTTCTCATTGTTCGCTCTCCCGATCGCGACGCAGGCTGTGTACCGCGTGCTGCTCATGGTGCCGATCGGCGCGCTCATGATCGTGCTGCTGCGGAACTTCGTGGGTGTGAAGACCTTCGGCACCTTCATGCCTGTGCTGATCGCGCTCGCGTTTCGCGAAACGCGCCTCGTTTGGGGCATCGTGCTGTTCGCGGTGATCGTCTCGCTCGGCCTGCTGATCAGGTTCTATCTGGAGAAGCTGCGCCTGCTGCTCGTGCCGCGGCTCACGTGCGTGCTGACAGTAGTGGTGTTGCTCATGGTTGCGATCAGCATCCTCAGCGAGAAGCTCGGTCTGCAGCCAGGACTGTCCATCGCGCTCTTCCCGATGGTGATCCTGGCGATGACGATCGAGCGGATGTCGATCGTCTGGGAGGAGCGTGGTGCCTCGGAGGCGATCCAGGAAGGCGTCGGCAGCGTGCTCGTAGCGGCAATCGCCTACGTCGTGATGGGTATCGCTTGGCTCGAGCACCTCGTATTTGTGTTCCCCGAGTTGTTGCTGCTGGTCGTGGTCGCCACGTTGCTCGCAGGGCGCTACACGGGTTACCGGTTGCTCGAGCTGAGGCGCTTCAAAGGCGTCTTGCCGGAGTACACGCCACAATGAGCGTGCATGCCGTAAGAGGTGACCGCTGATGTTCGGACGCGCGCGCCGCTTGGCGGCGGAGGGCGTGCTCGGGCTCAACAAGCGCAACCGCGATTACATTCTGCGGTTCAACCCCCGCTCGCGCTATCCGCTGGTCGACGACAAGCTGCTCTCGAAGCAGCTGGCGATTCAGGCCGGGATTGCCGTTCCGCCGCTCTACGGAGTGATTCGCACCCAGCACGACATCCGTTTGTTGCCGGACATGGTGCGCGATCATCCGCAGTTCGTATTGAAGCCCGCCCACGGCAGCGCAGGCGATGGCATCGTCGTCATTGCAGGACGCAGCGGCGCGCGCTACCGCACGATCAGCGGCGTGCTGCTCGACTTCGAGCAGCTCTCGCACCACATCTCGAACGCCATCAACGGTCAATTCAGCCTGGGTGGCGTGCAGGACGTCGTCATCGTCGAATACATGGTGCAGTTCTTGCCGGTATTCGAGAGCTTGAGCTATCAAGGCGTGCCGGATGTGCGCATCATCGTCTTTCGCGGCTATCCCGTGATGGCGATGGTGAGACTTCCGACCCGTGCCTCCGGCGGGAAGGCGAATCTGCATCAAGGTGCGGTTGGGGCCGGTATCGACCTTGCGACCGGCGTCACCTTGGACGGGGTGCTCGGCACCGAGGTGATCACGCATCACCCCGACACCATGAATCCGATCGCTGGCGTGCAAGTGCCGCAGTGGGACACCATTCTCGAGATTGCTGCACGCTGCTACGAGCTTTCCGGGTTGGGGTACATCGGCGTAGACATCGTGCTCGACCGGCAATACGGTCCGCTGGTGCTGGAGCTCAATGCGCGTCCTGGGCTTGCCATTCAGGTCGCCAATCGTCAAGGGTTACTGCGACGGCTGCAGATCTGTGAGGAACGCGCCGATTTCAACGCTCACTACAAAGAACGTGTCGCGTTCTCGAAGCGGGAATTCAAGCATCCTGTGAAAGGATGCTGCCAATCTTGACGGGCGTAGGCGTCCTCTTTGCCGTCCATCGGACGGCCACCTGCGACCGCGTGGCTTTCATGTTGCTGGCTCACTTGCCCCAGCGTCTTCTGCGGTGGCGAAGCGCAGGCTTCCCGCAGGAGACGGTGCTTGCGCTGCTCCGCAGCCACTCAATCGACTGGCGGCAACGCGTCCACCTTTGCCGCGCAGATGAAGTCGTTCTCCGACAAGCCGCCGATGGCGTGCGTATTGAACTTGACGCGGCAATAGCCGTAGCCGATTTCCAGGTCGGGGTGATGGTCTTCGCTATTGGCGATGTGGGCCACCGCATTCACGAAGCTCATCGTGCGATAGAAGTTACGGAACTTGTATTCGCGGTGGATGCTCTTGCCGTCCTCGGCGAGCTGCCACGCCGGATCGAGCTGCTTCAGCAAGCTCTCCGCCTCGGCTCTCGATAGTGGCTCGACTCCGCCTTCGCACGGCACGCAGCGCTTCTGTGTGAGGTCGCTCATGAGACTCTCCGCGAATAGGTTCTCGCAACGTAGTCTTCGATCAGAGCCTGAAACTCCTCGGCAATACGGTCGCCCTTGAGAGTGGGCCCCTTTTGGCCGTCGATGTAGACCGGAGCGACCGGTCGCTCTCCGGTTCCTGGCAGGCTGATGCCGATGTTCGCGTGCTTGCTCTCGCCGGGCCCGTTCACGACGCATCCCATCACCGCGACGGTCATGTTCTCGACCCCTTCGTATTGCTCGCGCCAAATCGGCATCTGTTGACGGATGTGCGACTGGATTTTCTGCGCGAGCTCTTGGAAGTACGTCGATGTGGTGCGTCCACAACCCGGGCATGCGATCACCATCGGCATGAACGACCGCAAACCCATGGTCTGCAGAATCTCTTGCGCGACGATCACTTCGCGAGTGCGATCGCTGCCTGGCTCGGGCGTGAGCGAGACGCGGATCGTATCGCCGATGCCTTCCTGGAGCAGGACCGCCATGGCCGCGGTCGAGGCGACGATGCCCTTCGATCCCATGCCGGCTTCGGTCAGACCGAGGTGCAGCGCGTATTCGCACCGGGACGCGAGCGTGCGATAAACCGCGATCAAGTCTTGAACACCGCTGACTTTGCAGGAAATCACGATGCGCTCGCGAGGAAGCCCGAGCGCCTCGGCACGAGCGGCCGAATCGAGCGCAGAGACCACGAGCGCTTCACGGATCACGTCGTTGGCATCGAGCGGCTGCGCTCGCTTGGCATTCTCGTCCATCATCCGCGTGAGCAGATCCTGATCCAGGCTGCCCCAGTTGACGCCGATGCGGATCGGCTTCTCGTTACGGCACGCGATCTCGATCATTTCTGCGAACTGCGGATCGCGCTTGCTGCCGCGACCGACGTTTCCGGGGTTGATCCGATACTTGGCGAGCGCTTCGGCGCACGCAGGATGCGCTTTGAGCAAGCGATGGCCGTTGAAGTGGAAGTCGCCGACGAGCGGCACTTGTACACCTTGTTGTGCCAGCCGATCGCGGATATGCGGCACCGCGGCTGCGGCGGCTTCGGTGTTGACCGTGATGCGTACCAGCTCAGACCCGGCACGTGCGAGCGCACGCACTTGTGCCACTGTGGCGTCGACATCGGCTGTATCGGTATTCGTCATCGATTGGACGACGATAGGCGCCGTGCCGCCGACGGTGACGGAGCCGATGCGGACAGGAATGGAGCGACGACGCTGAATCGACATGGGACTGCTGCAGCTTGCGAGGTTAGCCATTGTAACGTGACTGGGCACGGTTGACCGCCTGCGGGCGAGCAGTATCGATTCCGGCTGCGGTCGGCTACCATAGGGCCACCCATCGCAAGACGTGGCCGGAGAGAGTGGGGATCGCAGCGCTCGAATCCTCGCCGCCGAAGGCGCAACCGCCCGGAAACGCTCAGGCAGACGAACGGCACGTCTGTGCGACGAACCTCATCGTCGTCGCTCGAAGGGCTCTGGAGAGCAGCGCGCGAGGCAGTCTCGTCGCGCTCACCGAAGGGGAGAGGTGCGATCGTGCAGGCACCCGATCTCTCAGGTCACCGGACAGAGGGGCAACGTGTCGCGACTGCGACGACTACGACATCTGTCGAGGGATAGGCCGGAGCAACAGTAGCGATGGGCTTCAAGACGCCTCTTTACGAGACGCACGTGGCCGCCGGAGCGCGTATGGTCGATTTCGGCGGCTGGGACATGCCGCTCCACTACGGCTCACAGATCGAGGAACACCACGCTGTGAGGCGAGACGCAGGCATGTTCGATGTCTCGCACATGTTGACGACAGACATACTCGGTGCGCGCTCGCGCGAGTTCCTGCGTTACCTGCTCGCCAACGACGTCGGTAAGCTCAAGACGCCGGGCAAGGCGCTCTACAGTTGCATGCTCAATGAGAACGGCGGCGTCGTCGACGATCTCATTGTCTACTTCATCGACGAGGTGTGGTTCCGGGTAGTGCTCAATGCCGCCACGCGGGAGAAAGATCTCGCATGGCTGCAACGACATGCAGCGCCATTCCAGGTGCAGATCCGCCCGCGCACGGATCTGGCGATGATCGCGATACAAGGCCCCCGTGCGCGTGAAAAGGTTGCTGCAGTGCTCGGTGAGCGCATCGAGGGTGCGCGGGATTTGCAACCCTTTCAGGCGCGCGCCCTCGGCCCATACTTCGTGTCTCGCACCGGCTACACGGGCGAGGACGGTTTGGAGATCGCCCTGCCTGCCTCCGAGGCGGCAGCGCTCTGGCAGCGCCTGCACGCTGCTGGCGTTGCACAGTGTGGCTTGGGAGCGCGCGATACGCTCAGGCTCGAAGCCGGCATGAACCTGTACGGCAACGACATGGACGAGAGTGTCTCGCCGCTGGAATCGGGTCTGGGCTGGACAGTGGCGTTCGAGCCGCCAGAGCGCGATTTCATCGGACGCAGCGCGCTCGAAGCGCTGCGCGCCCGCGGCGTGGCGCGCAAGCTCGTCGGTCTCGTACTGGAGGATCGTGGGGTCCTACGGCGCCATCAAAAAGTCATCGTTCCACAGGTTGGCGAAGGGGAGATCACCAGCGGCACGTTCTCGCCGACTCTCGAGCGTTCGATCGGGCTGGCCCGTGTGCCTGCAGCGACGACCGACAGCGTCGAGGTGGACATTCGCGGCAAGCGCTTGCCTGCCCGCGTCGTGAAATATCCCTTCGTAAGGAACGGAAAAGTGTTGATTTGAGGCGAGGGCGGCAAGCGCAGAGTCGAGGCTGTGCGGAGGCAACTCCTGGTGCCTGGACGCAGCGCCGCGGGCTCATCGCCAAGCTGATTTGTGACTTGCTGATCGGATGAGCGACATGTCCAACATTCCAAGCAATCTCATGTACCTCGAGTCTCACGAATGGGCCCGCACCGAAGCGGACGGCACGGTGACAGTGGGCATCACTGATCATGCGCAGAAGGCGTTGGGGGATCTCGTCTTTGTCGAAGTGCCGGAGGTCGGCCGCACGCTTGCAAAGGGCGCTCAGGCCGCGGTCGTCGAGTCGGTCAAGGCGGCATCCGATGTATATAGCCCGATTTCGGGCGAGGTCGTCGCGCACAACGCGGCGCTACAAGGCTCGCCCGAGCTGGTCAATCAGGATCCATACGGCGAAGGCTGGCTGTTCCGGATCAAGCCGTCGGATCCTGCCGAGCTCGAGCAACTGCTCGATGCCGACGCCTACGGGAAGATCGTAGCGGAAGAGAGCTAGAGCGCGTGCTCGCGCTGCGCTCGATTGTCGACGCGTCATCGACGCTCTCCTCATCGAGCGGCAGTGCATACCGCATAGGGCTCATCGTGCAACGGGCTTTTCACATTCACTTGTCGCTGCGTCATGCCTTTCATTCCCCACACTGAAGCCGATATCCGGGCGATGCTCGCAACGATTGGCGTATCGAGCATCGAGGAGCTGTTCGACGAGATTCCGGCCACGCTCCGTACGCGCGAGCTCACCGGCATTCCCGAGGCGCTCAACGAGATGCAAATCAGCCGTCTGATGCACGTGCGCGCGCAGCAGGACGGCACGCCGCTCAACTTCGTGGGCGCGGGCGCGTACGAGCATCATGTGCCTGCCGCGATCTGGGAGATCGTCACCCGCGGCGAGTTTTACAGCGCCTATACGCCGTATCAGGCAGAGGCGAGCCAAGGTACGTTACAGCTCCTATATGAATACCAGACGATGATGACGCGGCTGACGGGCATGGACGTCGCGAACGCCTCGCTGTACGACGGCGCGTCCGCGCTCGCTGAGGCTGCGCTCATGGCAGTGCGTGCCAATCGTCGCTCGACGTCGGCGCGCATTCTTGTGCCGGCAAGCGTCCATCCAATCTATCGCGAGGTGGCGGCGACGATCACCGGCGGACAGAATTTGACGCTCGAGGTGCTGGCGTACGACAGACAGAGAGGCACGTTCTCGCCGCAGAGCCTGGACTCTTTCACTGGCGAGGACATCACTGCTGTGGTCGTTCAGCAGCCAAACTTTTTCGGCTTGTTCGAGGAAGTCGACGCGATCACAGATTGGGCGCACGCGAATGGCGCGCTCGTCATCGCGGTCGTCAATCCGCTCTCGCTCGCGATCCTGAAACCGCCGGGCGAGTGGGGCACGAAAGGCGTCGACATCGTGGTCGGCGAAGGGCAGCCGCTCGGCGTGCCGCTGTCGTCGGGCGGGCCGTACTTCGGTTTCATGGCAACGCGCAAGGAGCATGTGCGTCAAATGCCAGGCCGCATCGTCGGACGCACGGTCGATCTCGACGGCAAACCTGGCTTCACGTTGACGTTGCAGGCTCGCGAGCAGCACATCCGCCGCAGCAAGGCGACCTCCAACATCTGTACGAATCAAGGACTGCTGGTAGCGGCGGCAACGATCTATCTATCGCTGCTCGGCTCGCGAGGTCTCGAGCGCGTGGCAGCCGCATGCCAAAGACAAACCAGCACGCTCGTACGGGCGCTGACCCGAATCCCCGGCGTCGAGCTCGTGTTCGACGGCCCACGCTTCCATGAGGCGGTGCTGCGCTTGGATCGGCCCGTCGCCCCACTTCTGAGCGCGCTTGCCGAACGGGGCATCGTCGGCGGGTACGATCTGGCCAGGCATTATCCTGAGCTCGGTCATGCGCTGCTGGTGTGCGCTACGGAAACGAGAACGGACGAAGACATCGAGCTGTACGCGAGCACGCTCGCGCAACTGCTCGGCCGCTGAACCTGTCGGCGTGCGGCGAATGCTTGGACCGTGTCACCTCACTATCTTTCGACCATCATGCAAGAACCGCTGATCTTTCATCACTCGCGCCCTGGTCGTAGCGCCGCCGCGCAGTATCCGGCCGACGCCGTAGCTGACGTTCCGGAGCACCTCAGACGCAAGCGGCCGGCAGGGCTCCCGGAAGTCTCGGAGTTGCAGGCAGTGCGCCACTTCACACGTCTGTCGCAGCTCAACTTTTCCATCGATACGCACTTCTATCCGCTCGGCTCGTGCACGATGAAGTACAACCCGCGTGCATGCAACCGGCTGGCGATGTTGCCGGGTTTCCTGGGTCGTCACCCGCTTGCACCGGAGAGCCTGAGTCAGGGGTTTCTCGCCTGCATGTTCGAGCTGCAGGAGATGCTGAAAGAAGTCACCGGAATGAAGGGCGTGTCGCTGACGCCAATGGCGGGTGCGCAGGGCGAGTTTGCCGGGGTTGCGATGATTCGCGCCTACCATCGCGCTCGCGGCGATCATGCGCGCAATGAGATCATCGTGCCGGACGCAGCCCACGGCACGAATCCCGCTACCGCGACGATGTGCGGCTGCAAGGTCATCGAAGTGCCATCGCTCGCAAACGGCGATATCGACCTCGAGGCGCTGCAGCGCGTGCTGGGGCCGAACACGGCTGGCATCATGCTCACGAATCCCTCTACCTTGGGCGTGTTCGAGCGGCGGATCGTCGAAGTCGCGAGGCTCGTTCACGAGGCGGGCGGCTTGCTCTACTACGACGGAGCGAACCTCAACGCCATCCTCGGCAAGGTGCGTCCGGGCGACATGGGATTCGACGTCGTTCACATCAATCTGCACAAGACGTTTTCGACGCCGCACGGCGGCGGCGGCCCGGGTGCCGGTGTGGTCGGAGTCGGCGAACGCTTGTTGCCGTATCTACCTGTGCCCATCGTGGGGCGCGACGATGACGGACGGTATCGATGGCTCGACGAACGCGATCTGCCGCACACGATCGGGCGTTTGTCGGCGTTCATGGGCAACGCCGGCGTGCTGCTGCGCGCCTACGTGTACATGCGCATGCTGGGTCGCGATGGGATGCAGCGTGTGGCGGAGTTTGCGACGCTCAACGCAAACTATCTGCTCGCGCGTTTGCGTGCAGAAGGGTTCGATCCGGCCTACCCCGAGCGCCGTGCGAGCCATGAGTTCATCATCACCTTAAAGCGCCAGGCGAAGGAGCTCGGCGTCACCGCGATGGACTTCGCCAAGCGGCTGCTGGATTTCGGCTTTCATGCGCCGACGACTTATTTTCCGTTGCTCGTGCCGGAATGCTTGCTGATCGAGCCGACGGAAACAGAGACGAAACAGGAGCTCGATGCATTCATCGCTGCGATGGTCGCGATTCTGCGTGAGGCAGAGCAGGACGCTGCGAAGGTAAAAGGGGCGCCATATACGCTTCCGGTGCGCCGGCTGGATGACGTCCGTGCGGCCAAGCAGCTCGACGTCGCCTACACAGAGGCCGAGTCGGGAGCCTAGGTGCGAGATGGTCGACGCGGGCGAAAAATGGAAAGCTAACGCCATCGGCGACGAGAAGCCCACTGGCCTGCGCAGGCTCGCTGCTGCCTCGATCAACTCGCTTAAAGGGCTGCGCAGTGCCTTCGAGTCTGAAGCCGCGTTCAGACAGGAAGTGCTCCTGGCGATCGTGCTGGTGCCGCTCGGTCTGTGGCTCGGTGAAACACGGACAGAGAAGGTTTTGCTCGTCGGATCCGTATTGCTCGTCTTGATCGTCGAGCTGCTCAACACGGCAGTCGAAACCGTGATCGACCGAATCGGGCTCGAACGCCACGCGCTTTCCGGTCGCGCCAAGGATCTTGGCTCGGCGGCAGTGTTCGTCGCGCTGGTGCTTCTGGTGACAGCATGGGGCCTGCTACTGTTCTAGTCGCGGGAACTCCCACGCAGCACAGCGCTCCTAACGCAACAACCGCAAGCAGTCCGCAGGTCGAGCCACGAGATGCATAGACTTCTTCTGATCGTTCTCGCCTTCGTTGTCACAAACACGCTTGCCGCCGAGCAAGTGTCGGCGCCGGTCGTTTCGGTGCCGGAGGTCGAGGACTCGCGCTGGACGCGGACGATCGAGCGTGTCGCCAGTGGAGTCGTGACCATTCAGGTCGATCTGACGCGCGCCTTCGATACCGAGTGGAACATGTCGAGCCAAGCCACGGGATTCGTGGTCGACGCGAAACGCGGTCTGATCTTGACCAACCGCCACGTCGTGACGCCCGGCCCAGTCACGGCCCAAGCGGTGTTCTTGAACCGTGAGGAAGTCAAGCTCTATCCGGTGTACCGCGATCCGATCCACGACTTTGGTTTCTATCGTTACGACCCTTCACAGCTGCGTTTCATCAAGCCGACCGAGCTCAAGCTCTACCCAGAAGGCGCTCAGGTCGGGCGCGAGATCCGTGTCATCGGCAACGATGCCGGCGAGCAGCTCTCCATCCTGGCCGGCACGCTGGCGCGCTTGGATCGCGAAGCGCCGAAGTATGGCTTGGGCAAGTACAACGACTTCAACACTTTCTATTATCAGGCAGCATCGAGCACCTCAGGCGGCTCATCAGGCTCGCCAGTCATTGACATTGAGGGCCGGGTGGTCGCCTTGAATGCAGGAGGAAGTACGACCGCCGCGTCCAGCTTTTATCTGCCGCTGCACCGCGTGGAGCGAGCCCTGCGGCTCATCCAAGCCGGCAAGCCAGTGACACGCGGAACATTGCAGACCGTGTTCCGCTACACGCCGTTCGACGAGCTGCGGCGCCTGGGCTTGCGAGAACAAACCGAGAGCGAGGTGCGCAAGCGCTTTCCGCGCAGCACAGGCATGCTCGTCGTGTCCGAGGTTCAGCGCGGCTCGCCGGCCGAGACGATCATCGAGCCGGGCGATATCCTCGTGCGCTTGAATGGCGAGCTCACTGTCGATTTCGATGGCCTGGCGACAGTGCTCGACGAGAGCGTGGGCGAGACGGTGACGTTGACGCTCGAGCGCGGCGGCACCGTCCTCGAGCGCCAGCTTACCGTGCAGGACCTGCACGAGATCATGCCCGATGCCTACCTGCAGTTCGGCGATGCCGTGGTCCACGACCTCTCGTGGCAGCAGGCGCGTCACATGAACGTGCCGATCAGCGGCGTCTACGTCGCCAATCCTGGTTATGTCTTCGGCGCGGCAGCCGTGCCCCGCGGCGCGGTCATCACAGAGGTCGACGGCAAACCGATCGCGAATCTCGAAGCGTTCGAAGCCGTCGTGCGTCATTTGAAGGATGGTGAGCGAGTCACCGTTCGTTATTTCACGATCGACGACCCGAAAACGGCGCAATGGCGCGTCGTTCGCATGGACCGACGCTGGTTTCCAGCAGCGACCTGCCGTAGGGACGATCAGCTGGGTACGTGGCCGTGTGTTGCCTGGACGGAGGACGGCGTCGCAGCCCCACCGGAGCCGGCGACGACTACGCTGGCAAAGACGAGCGATCCACTCGTTGCGCGCGTCGCACCGTCGCTCGTCATGGTGCACTTCGACATGCCGTACTCCGTGTCGGGTATCACCGATCGTCACTACTACGGCACGGGATTGATTGTCGATGCACAGCGAGGCCTGGTCGCAGTCGACCGTAACACGGTGCCGGTTCCGCTCGGCGATGTGCGTTTGACGTTTGCAGGCACGATCGAAGTGCCGGGACGCGTCGAGTATGTGCACCCGCTACACAACCTTGCAATGGTCTCTTACGACCCGAAGCTGATCGGTGCGACGCCCGTGCGCTCTGCGACGCTCAAGCCGGTCGAGCTCATCTCAGGAGAGACAGTGTGGGTCTTGGGACTGAGCGCCGACGGCAAAGTCCAATCGCGGCAGGCGACGGTCGCCTCTGTGGATCCGGTGCTATATCCGCTGTCGCGCACGCTGCGGTTCCGTGAGGCAAACCTCGAGACAGTCAGTCTCGTGAACGGTCCGACCGACTACGATGGCGTGATCGTGAGCAAGAATGGCGACGTCGTCGCCACGTGGTCCAGCTTCGCGTACGAGACCGGACGCGACGTCGCCCAGGAGAACCGCGGCATTCCCGCTGAGCTCGTCGTCGAGATGTTGCAGGTCGTGCGTGAGGGTCGTCTGCTGTATTCGCTCGAGGCGGAACTCGCGCCGATACCGCTTTATGCGGCACGCAAGCTGGGGCTGTCGCCCGAGTGGGTAGCGCGCATCGCCGAGCACAGCCCCGACCGTCGGCAAGTGCTGAGCGTAACCCGCCTCGTGGGCGGCTCGCCTGCGGATCGGCTCCTGCGTTCCGGGGATGTCATTCTTTCGATCGACGGCAAGATCGTGAATCGATTCCGCGAAGTGGAGCGCGCCGTGCAGAAGCCGACCGTCAAGGTCGTGGTATTGCGCAATCGTCAGGAGCAGGCGATCGAAGTGCCCACCGTCGCGCTCGGCGGCTCCGAGCTCGATCGCATCGTCGTGTGGGCCGGGGCAGTGTTGCAGGCGCCGCACCGTGCGCTCTCGGCGCAGCGCGGGATCGAGCCGACGGGCGTCTTCGTCGCCTACTTTTCGTACGGTTCGCCAGCCTCGCGATATCAACTCTGGGCGGGACGACGCATCGTGGAGGTCGACGGTCAGCCCACGCCGGATCTGGATGCGTTCATGCGCGCGGTTGTGGGGCGCGAGGACAACAGCTCGGTACGGCTGCGCACGGTGACGTGGAACGGCTCGATCGAGGTCATTACACTCAAGCTCGACAATCAATACTGGCCGACCTACGAGCTTAGACGAACGCCGGAAGGCTGGAAGCGTTATGGGCCCGGTGCCTCGCAGGAAGCGAGCCCGCAAGTCAGCAGCCTGTAAGCGTGGCATACCGTCAAGCGTGCCGCCCTGACAGAGGTCTACGGCGTCAGCGTTTCTCGCATGTGACAACACTGGGAAGCAGGTACGCCGCGTCTGCGGCGAGCGCCTGCTATGATTGTTGAATGGCCATTGCGCGGCTGCCACAGCAACAGATTCTGGAAGCGGTCGAAGCGCTGCGGGCGGGCGAGCTCGTGGCGTTTCCCACGGAAACGGTCTACGGATTGGGCGCGAATGCGAACGATCCGGAAGCCGTACGCAAAATTTTCAAAGTCAAAGGACGTCCCGCCACGCACCCGCTGATCGTGCACATCGATCACCCGCGTTATCTGCATCGCTGGGTGCGTGAGCTGTCGCCGGAAGGTCAGAAGCTCGCGGAAGCATTCTGGCCGGGACCGCTCACGCTGGTGGCCAAACGGGCGCCTGCGGTCAGCGACGTCATCACCGGCGGGCAGGATACTGTGGCTGTCCGAGTGCCGAACCATCCCGTCGCCCTGCAGCTGCTGCACGCATTCGGCGGCGGCATTGCGGCGCCGTCCGCCAATCGCTACGGGCGAGTCAGTCCGACGCGTGCCGAGCATGTCCGCGAGGAATTCGAAGACGAGGTGAAGATCATCCTCGATGGCGGAGAGTGCAAGGTCGGCCTCGAGTCGACGATCGTGTCGTGCGTGGACGAAGTGCCGCGCGTGCTCCGTCCTGGCAGCATCAGCCTCTCACAGTTGCGCGCCGTGTGCCCGTCCGTCCAGATGGGGCCGAATCCAAATGCACCGCGTGTGCCGGGCAGCACCAGTCGTCATTACTCCCCCACGACGCCGGTCAACGTCGTGCCCAGCCGCCGGCTCGAGCAGGTTGTGAGCGAGTTCACCAGCAAGGGCGAGAAGGTGGCTGTGCTCGCGCTACGCCCCCCGGCGACCACGAATCCGTACATGACCTGGATCAACGCCGGGATGCGGCCAGATCATTACTCGCGACATCTCTATGCGAACCTGCGCACGCTCGACAAGGCGGGTGCGAAGATCCTGCTCGTCGAGGAAGTGCCACCAGGGGAGAAGTGGGACGCGGCGCGCGACCGATTGCGTCGTGCCGCGTCGGCAGAGAACATCGTCACCTACGACCAGGACATCGCGGCGTGGGTGGCAGACTTCGGCGAGGACGCGCCTTAAGCACCGCTCGTGGTTCGCGGCACGACCCGATCGTGCGATCGGCAGGGACCGTCCTCTCGCGCGCCCACGCGCGCAGCTCTTCAATCTTTTCCGACATGAGGATCGACAGGGGACGTGTGGAGCGGATTGCCTGCAGCACGTGTCTGACGTTCGGCGCTTCGCCGTCGCAACGACGAATACCTTGGTGCGCTTCTCGGCCCCAGCCATGTGAGGAATGTGCTGAGCGAGCGTTGCGAAGTGCCGCCGTCACCGTCGCCCGTGGCGACGCCTTTTGCGTCGCAGACCGTCGGCGACGGTCCACTGGAAGACCGGCGTGTGTTCGTTTCTGGTCAGCTGGCGTGTGAGCGTGAGGATCAGGTCGATCGCACGCGGCTCGTCGTGCTTCTCGATCAAGATCAGCGGCACTCGGTATGGAGCAGCGCCGCCAAATCGCGCTGCGAGTCGATGGAGCTGGGCATGCGGAAAATCCTTGTTCTTGTTTCGAAATCCTTGCTCTTGTCTTGGGAATGCTAACGTTCGGCAGCGGGTCGCTGCCTGCTTCTGTGATCGACCCCGCCGTTTCGCACGGCACGCATCCGGCGACCCTAGCCGCAGTGCTTGCATCGCGCCGCATTTTTGCTAGAGTGCGCGCGCCTGTGTAAGAGAGCACCCAGAGGTATTGCGAAAGCTGCAGGTGCCGCTCGACCAGTACTCGGTGACAGTGCTCGAGCTTTCGAGCGCTTTCGTTGGTTGGTTAAGTGTCAGCAGCTTTTGTCTGAGGTGCCCGACAGGTGTTGCCACACGCTAAGCATTCCCCCGCAACCTCTTCTCCCCACGCGTTCGATTCGACGGTGCTCACTGAAGCGCAGATCCGCGCGCTCGTGGCGCGCTTCGGCTCTCCGTTGCTGGTTCTCGATTGCGAGCAGGTGCGTCGGCAGTATCGGACGCTCAAGGCAGCGCTCCCGAACGTCGATCTTCATTACGCTTTGAAGCCGCTGCCGCATCCAGCCGTCGTTGCGACGCTGCGGGACGAGGGGGCGTATTTCGATCTGGCGACAACCGGAGAGGTCGACCTCGTCAAAGCGCAGGGCGTTGCGCCGGAGCGTTGCATTCACACCCACCCGATCAAGCGGGACAGCGACATCCGCGACGCGCTCAGATTCGGCGTGACGACGTTCGTTGCCGATAATCCGGACGAGATCCGCAAGTTCGTGCGCTATCGCAAGCGCGCTGAGCTGCTGATCCGTGTTTCGTTCCGCAGCCCCAACGCAGTCGTCGATCTATCGAAGAAATTCGGTTGCGAGCCGCAGGCCGTGCTGGGGTTGATCGAGCTTGCGCGTCGGCTCGGGATTCGCGTGCGTGGCTTGTCTTTCCATGTGGGCTCGCAGACGACCGATCCTGCGAAGTACGTAGAAGCGATCCACGCCTGCAATGACCTCATCGCCGAAGCGCTGCTGGCCGGGCTACCTGCGCTCGATGTACTCGACATCGGTGGTGGCTTCCCCGTGTCGTACGGCGAAGACGTGATGCCGATCGAGGAGTTCTGCGCGCCGATCCGTGCGGCGCTCGCGAAAGTACCTGCGCACGTACGCATCATTGCCGAGCCAGGCCGTTTCATTGCAGCCCCAGCGGCGATTGCTGTTGCCACCGTGATGGGCAGGGCAAAGCGAGACGGGCGTTGGTGGTACTACCTGGATGATGGTCTGTACGGCTCGTACAGCGGACAGCTGTTCGACCACGCGAAATATCCGGTCGCCGCGCTGCGTCGAGAGGGCAAGCTGTATCCGAGCGTGTTGGCTGGCCCCACGTGCGATTCGATCGACGTCGTCGACGATACGATCGAGCTGCCGGAGCTCGAGATCGGCGATCTCATCGTCGGGCGCATGATGGGCGCTTACACCTGGGCGAGCGCGACCGATTTCAACTTCTTCAAGCGGGCAAGGGTGGTCGTCATGAACGAGCGCCCGGACGCGCAGCGCATCGTGCGCCTGCAGCGTAAGTCGGTCGGACGCAGGAGCGCTGCCTAGGAGGCGGTAGGCGTAGGTGCGGCGCGCGTAGCGCCCGCGTTACCGGCAGCCCAGCGTCCAGGGCCCAGAGCCCGGTTCCCGAACAACACCCATGCTCATCCACGTGTCGGACTTCGTTGCAGGTGCACGGGCGGCGCGCGGTGTCGCGGTCGTCATCGATGTCTTTCGCGCCTTCTCGCTCGCCGCTTACGCGATGTCGCGAGGCGCCGCCCGGATCGTGCCTGTTGCGGATGTGCAGACTGCTTACGCGCTCAAGCGCCAGCATCCCGATTGGCTGCTCGTCGGTGAGCGGCACGCGCGCCCGTTGCCGGGCTTCGATTGCGGCAATTCCCCAGCGCAGCTGGAAGCATTCGATCTGCACGGCCGTACGCTCATCCACACGACGCACGCAGGAACCCAGGGCCTCGTCAACGCCACCGGGGCGGAAGAGGTGCTCACAGGCGCGCTCGTGAACGCAGGGGCGATCGTCCGCTACCTGCGTGCCCGGAATCCCGAGGAAGTGACGCTCGTGCGGATGGGACACGAGGCGCGTGAGCGTTGCGAGGAGGACGATCTTTGCGCCGAGCTTCTGATTGCGCGACTGGAAAACCGCCCGTTCGACGTTGCAACGATTCGCGCGCGCCTTCGGAGCGCGCCCAGCGCCAGGAAATTTTTCGATCCTGCTTGCGACTGGGCACCAGCCAAGGATTTCGAGCTGTGCACGGCCGTCGACGCGCTGGATTTCGTGCTGACGCTGGATAGGCAGGCAAGTCCTCCGAGCTTGTACCGTGTCGACGTGCTCGACGCCGGTGATCGATCGTAGTCTCCATGTGACAGCGACGTTGTCATGGACTCGCCGGTTCTACGCACCATCGTGTTATTGACGCTCTCGAACGTCTTCATGACGTTCGCCTGGTATGCGCACCTGAAACATCTCAATCAGAAGCCTTGGCTGGTGGCGGCGCTCGTAAGCTGGGGCATTGCCTTGTTCGAGTACCTATTGCAGGTACCCGCCAACCGCATCGGCTATACGGCGCTCACGTTGCCGCAGCTCAAAATATTGCAAGAAGTGATCACGCTGACGGTGTTTGTGCCGTTCGTGGTGCTTTACATGCGCCAGCCTCTCAAGCTCGATTACTTATGGGCGGCGCTGTGCATGTTGGGCGCTGTTTACTTCATTTTCAGACAACCCTGATCGCCACGCCGGCGATGACTTGCCAACGTGCCTGAGTTGCCGATGCCGGCTACGACTACCTATCGGCCCGACGACACCTTCCTGTCTGGCACGCAACAAAGGCCGTTTGACTATGCACTGTTTACAGGCGGCGGTCCGTATGTAAACTCGGATGCCTGGCGCAGGCTTCTATCCTTTCTGGCCAGACGAAAAAAAGAAATAGTCGAGCGATACAGTCGGGAGGCATGTCGAATTGCCTCCGATGCAACACGTGCGCAGCCGAGCGCCGATGTGTGTCTACGTAGGGGAGAGTGGCTCGAATGCGGGCGAAATCGAGCTTGGCAAGTTACGTCACCGAGCAGCTGTCCTTCTTGGGCCGGATCTCGAATCGTGCCATTTTCGGAGGAATCGGCGTCTTCGTCGATGATCGCTTGCTGGGTATCGTCATCAACGAGCAACTCTATTTGCACACGAGCGAGAGCAACATAAATGATTATGTGTCTCGGGGGATGGAGCAATTCAAGCCCTATCCCAATGCATTCGATTTGACGACTGATCACCATCGCGTGCCGCAGGACGTCATCGACGATCCCGAGCAATTGAAAGAATGGGGCCGACGCGCCCTGTTGTCGTCGATACAGGCAGCCAAGGCCAAGCAGCTTGCTGGCATCGAGCGGGCGCGCCAGCTCAAGCGTGCGAAAAAGGAGGCCGAGCGGGCCGCGCAGCAAGAGCAACAGAGGCAGAAGCAGAACAAGAAGCGCTCGCCTTAGCAGGCGTTTCAGCGCTCGCGGGGCAAGACGCCGCTCGTGAGCGAGGCGAGCGCCGCTAGCGAACGGATGGGCTCGGAGCAGACCGTGCCTCGACAGATATAGCCGACGGTCTCCGCCTCGGGGCGCTTGCTGGCAAGCGCCGCGGGCAGGTCGGTCACATCGTTCGGAATGGCGAACACGAGCCGTTTCGGCGCGTAGATCTTGTGGAGCTGTGTCTTCCAGTGCACTAGCTCCTGCCCGATGCCTCGTAGGATCACGATCTGCGGAGGATCGAGGAGTTCCTCCAGTGCGACGAGCAGCGTGGCGTGTGCCTGCGGATGCTGCTGCAACGGCTGCCACGCAGCGCGAAGCGTGCGAGCTGCCGCGTCGATGTAACGGTTCTGGCCCAGCAGCAGCCCGAGGCGCAGGAGGGCCTGCGCTGCGATGCCGTTGCCCGCGGGCAGTGCCTCGTCGGCAAAGGACTTGGGCCTGACGATCAGCTGCTCGTGGTCGTCGGCCGTGAAATAGAAACCTCCTGCTCGATCCTCAAAGTGCGCGAGTAAGCTTTCGGCCAACGAAATGGCCCACTGCAGGTCCGCTGTGCGCCAGCGCGTTTGCAGGGCTTCGATGAGCGCATCGAGCAAGAACGCGTAGTCATCGAGATAGGCTGCGAAGCGAGCCTGTCCGTCCGCATGGACTGCCCGCAAACGTCCGTTGGCGGCGAGATTCGTGCGCAGAAAGTCGAGCGCGCGAAAGGCCGATTCGCAGCATTGCTCGTCGTCGAGGCAGCGACCGGTCACGAGCATGCCGGCAATCGCGAGCGCATTCCACGAGGTGAGGATCTTCTCGTCGCGCCCTGGACGCACTCGTCGACCGCGTGCTTCGAGCAGTTGTGTGCGGGCGGCCTCGATGCGCTGCTCGACGACTCGTGCATCGAGACCGAGGGCCGCTGCAATGTCCTCCATGGAGCGATGGACGTGCAGGTGCCACTTGCCTGAGAAGGTCGGAGGCTGATCGAGGCCAAAGCGGCGCGCGACGACTGCATAGCTGTCTGCGCCGAGCACGCAGCGGATTTCCTCGGCATCCCAGACGTAGAACTTGCCTTCCTGCCCTTCGGAGTCGGCATCGAGGCTCGAATAGTAGCCGCCTTCGGGCGACTGCATTTCCCGCCGGAGCCATGCGGCCGTCTGCAGCGCCGTCTCCCAGAACAAGCGCTCGCCCGTAGCAATGGCGGCATGCGTGTAGACCCGGAGCAGCTGGCCGTTGTCGTAAAGCATTTTCTCGAAATGCGGGATCCGCCACTGCTCATCGACGCTGTAGCGAGCAAAGCCGCCGCCGACGTGATCGAAAATGCCGCCCTCTGCCATGCGGGTGAGCGTCAAGGTCGCCATGTATAGCGAGTGCAGGTCGGGCGTGTCGCTCGCTGCGGTCGCATGCCAGCGGCGCAGCAGCCAGTCGATGTTCGTAGGGTGCGCAAACTTCGGGGCTCGGCCGAATCCACCGTGGGCCGCGTCGAACGATCGGGCGAGCGCTTCGCGTGCGCGTGCGAGCGGCGCCAGCGTGAGCTGCTCTTCTTGCGATGCTGCCGCAGGGAGAAGCTGCATGAATGCTTCGTCGAGCGCAGCGCTTTGTTTCGCGATGTCGTCGCGGCGGGTATGGTAGAACTCGCTCACACGCCGCAGCAGATCGGTAAAGGCGGGCATGCCGAAGCGCGCTTCCCGGGGGAAGTACGTGCCGCCGAAAAACGGGCGCAGATCGTGCGGCGAGAGGAACATCGTCAGCGGCCAGCCCCCGGGCCTGCCGGTCAGCATTTGCTGCGCGAGCTGATAGATCTTGTCGAGGTCTGGACGCTCTTCGCGGTCCACTTTGACGTTGATGAACAGCTCGTTCATCACGGCGGCCGTGGTATCGTCCTCGAAGGACTCACGTGCCATCACGTGACACCAGTGACACGCCGAGTAGCCGATCGACAACAGGATCGGCTTGTCCTCCGTTCGCGCACGAGCGATGGCCTCGTCACCCCACGGATACCAATCGACGGGATTATCGGCATGCTGCAGAAGGTAGGGACTCGTCTCGTCGGCGAGGCGATTGCGGCGTGTAGCAACGGTCGAATTCGTCATGAGTACATCCGCCCGCGCAGCGAAACGCACGAGGTTCTGCATCGGCGCTGCGCTTTTCCGTAGAATGGCGACACTATAACGATGGATGCCGTACCTAACACTGCGCAAATGCCCGAGCTACGCCTCAAGCGGGGCGAAGATCGCCGTATTTCCGCTGGGCATTTGTGGGTCTTTTCCAACGAGGTCGATACCGATCGTACGCCGCTGCGTGAGCTCCCGCCTGGCACACATGTGCGACTGGTATCGGATCGCGACAAGTTTCTCGGTTATGCCTATGTCAATCCGCATTCCCTGATCTGCGCCCGCATTCTGAGTCGCGACGCCTCAGCCCCGCCGAGCGTGTCCTTGCTGGTGCATCGACTCCGGGTCGCACAGGCATTGCGGCGCTCGCTGTACGAGAAACCGTTTTATCGCTGTGTCTTCGGGGAGTCGGACGGCTTGCCTGGCCTCGTGCTCGATCGCTTCGGGGATCTCGTCGTTGGCCAGATAGGCACCGTGGGCATGGAAGGCATGCGGGCCGATGTCGAGCGCGCGGTAGAAAAAGTGCTGGCGCCGGCAGCGCTCGTGTGGAAGAACGACAGCGGCGTGCGTGACTTGGAAGGGTTGCCGCACTACACCGAGACGGCTTTCGGCGTTGCGCCCGAGTCGGTCATCGTGGAAGAGGGCGGAGTGGCGTTTCGGGTACCGCTCCTTGGCGGACAGAAAACGGGCTGGTATTTCGACCAGGCTGCCAATCGCATGGCACTACGCAAGTATGTCAGCGGGGCACGCGTGCTCGATGTGTTCTGCTACGTCGGCGCGTGGGGTCTCGGCGCATTGCGGGCGGGTGCGGCCGAAGTGACGTGTGTCGATTCTTCAGCGACAGCCTTGGCGGCATTGGAGGCGAGCGCGGCGGAGAACGAGTTCAGACCCACGATTCTGCGGGGCGATGCGTTCGAGGTGCTCGAGTCTCTGCATGCGCAGCGCCGTAAGTTCGACGTGGTGATCCTCGATCCACCGGCGTTCATCAAGCGCAAGAAGGATTTGCCGAAGGGCGAGGCCGCGTATAGGCGACTGAATCAGCTTGCGATGCAGCTGCTCGATCGCGATGGCGTGCTTGTCTCCTGTTCGTGCTCATACCATCTGAGCCAGGAGGCGCTCATCGGGGCGATTCAGCGCGCCGCGCGCCATCTTAATCGATTCGCACAGATCGTCGAGCTGGGTGGGCAGGCGCCGGATCATCCGATTCATCCTGCGATTCCCGAGACTCGGTATCTGAAGTCGGTGTTCGTGCGGGTGGTGGCCGAATGAGCGAGCCAGCACGCTGGGCGAGCTTCCCTGCTAACATGCGCGTGGCATGTTGACCTATCCCTCCATCGATCCAGTCATCGTGACGATCGGCCCACTTGCCATTCATTGGTACGGGCTGATGTACGTCATCGGATTTGCCGCGGCGTGGCTGCTGGCGCGTCACCGCGCGAGCGCAGCCGACTCGACTTGGAAACCGGTCGATGTCGACGATTTGATCTTTTTCTCGGCGATCGGCGTGATCGTGGGCGGGCGCATCGGTTGGCTCGTCTTTTATGGCGCCGAGCAGGTCGTCGAGGATCCGCTGACGATCATACAGATCTGGAAGGGCGGCATGTCGTTCCACGGTGGTCTGCTCGGGGTGATCGTCGCGGTCGTGCTGTTCGCGCGACGCCGCGGACGCCGCGTCGCCGATGTGCTCGATTTCTTGGCGCCGCTGCCTGGCATCGGGATCTTCGCGGGCCGTATCGGCAACTTCATCAATGGTGAGCTGTGGGGCAAGCCCACCGATGCGCCGTGGGGCTTCGTGCTGGATCCGAGCTTGCTCCATCCCAGGCAGGCCGACGAAGTGCTGCTGCTCTGTCGGCGTTTCGAAGTGGATCCATGCGTGATCCAG
Organism: Gammaproteobacteria bacterium; assembly: GCA_017577615.1. GTDB lineage: Bacteria > Pseudomonadota > Gammaproteobacteria > Steroidobacterales > Steroidobacteraceae > Steroidobacter. The sequence continues at coordinate 213,866 of PKRE01000004.1, forward strand.
GTGCACGCCTCGCAGCTATATGAGGGGCTTCTCGAAGGGTTGCTCCTGTTCGTCGTCCTCTGGCTGTACACCTCCAAACGGCGGCCGCGTTGGGCGCCTTCGGGGCTCTTCCTGGTGGGCTACGGAGTGTGCCGGTTCTTGGTAGAGTTCGTGCGCGTGCCCGATGCGAACCGCGGGTACATTCTGTTCGACTGGGTTACGATGGGTCAGATCTTGTCTGCACCCATGATCATCATCGGCATCGCATTGATGGTTGCCGCGTATCGTCGTAATGAGCCGAGTGGCAACTATCTTGCGCAGAGCAGCGAACGGCGGGCGGCGGTCGGCGCGCAGGCGGGTGCCAAACGCTCCACTTGAGATGAGGTTGCGAGCCCGCTGACAACTGTCCACGCCATGAAACCCCAGCCAGTGATCGTTGTCTCCCGTCTGCCGGATACTCTTCGCCCATGAAGCAGTACCTCGACCTATTACGGCACATTCGCGAGCACGGCGTTTCCAAGTCCGACCGCACGGGCACCGGCACGCTGTCCGTGTTCGGCTATCAGATGCGCTTCAACTTGGCAGAAGGGTTTCCGCTCGTCACGACCAAGAAGCTGCATCTGCGCTCGATCATCTACGAGCTCTTGTGGTTCCTGCGCGGGGAAACCAACATCAAGTACCTGCGCGATCACGGCGTTTCCATCTGGGACGAATGGGCGGACGAGAACGGTGACCTCGGGCCGATCTACGGTCGACAATGGCGTTCCTGGCCGGCACCGGATGGCAGGTCGATCGATCAGATCAGCCGCGCGGTGGATCTGATCCGGCGCAATCCCGATTCGCGGCGCATCGTCGTCAGTGCATGGAACGTAGGAGAGCTCGACGCGATGGCGCTCGCGCCATGCCACGCGCTTTTTCAGTTCTGGGTGGCGGAAGGGCGTCTATCGTGCCAGCTCTATCAGCGGAGCGCGGACGTGTTCTTGGGCGTGCCGTTCAATATCGCCTCGTATGCGCTGCTTACCCACATGTTCGCGCAGCAGTGCGATCTCGAGCCCGGCGAGTTCATTTGGACCGGAGGCGACTGTCACCTCTACGCCAATCACCTGACTCAGGCCGACGAGCAGTTGCGGCGCGAGCCGTATCCTTTACCGCGGCTGGAGATCGCGCGACGGCCGCCCTCGATCTTTGAGTATCAATACGAAGACTTTCGCATCATCGGCTATCAAGCGCATCCGCACATCAAAGCGCCGGTAGCCGTCTAGAAGAACACGGCACGATCCGCACCTGTCTGCGAGCACATAGAGTTCCGAGCCACGTCCAACGTCATGCCTGCAACGAACACCCGTCGCGCAAGCGCCCGGCGCGATCGAACGAGCGCAACCAGAGCAACCGAGAAGACGAACAAGAAGGCGAACGTCCGTCGTGTCGCCGCTGTGCGCGGTTCGCGGTACGCGACGTCACCGCTGATCGAGACCCGACGTTCGCGCATTCACGGGCTTGGTGTCTATGCGATCGCCCCGATCAAGAAAGGCACTCGCATCATCGAGTACCTGGGGGAACGGATTTCGCACGCCGAGGCAGACCGGCGCTATGCGCGTAAGGCCAACGACGATGGCCATACCTTCCTGTTCATCGCGAGCAGCCGCACGGTGATCGATGCGAGCGTAAACGGCAACGATGCCCGCTTCATCAATCACAGCTGCGATCCAAACTGTGAGGCAGTGATCGAGCGCGGCCGTGTGTACATCGAGGCAATCCGCGACATCGAACCGGGCGAAGAGCTCGGCTACGACTATCAGCTAACCTGGGAGAGCACCGACGACCCGGAGGATCTCGCCCTGTATGCGTGCCGGTGCGGCGCGAAGAACTGTCGCGGCACGATGCTCGACAAGGAGCCGGTCGACAAGCAGAAAGTCAAGCAAAAGGCTAAGCGAAAGAGCAAGCGGAAGACTTAGCGCATGTTGGTGTCGATCATAGTCGCCGCTGCGCAGAACAACGTCATCGGGAGGGGTAATGACTTGCCCTGGCGGCTTCCCGACGATCTCAAGCGCTTCAAGGCACTCACGCTCGGCAAGCCGGTCATCATGGGGCGGAAGACTTATGTCTCGATCGGTCGACCGTTACCGCAGCGCCACAACATCGTGATATCGCGACAACCGGGGCTCACTCTACCTGACTGCACCGTGGTGTCCTCGCTCGATGCAGCGCTTGCGGCGGCGGGGGATGCTGCGGAGGCGATGGTGATCGGTGGGGCCGAGATCTTCGCTCAGGTGTTGCCGAGGACGGACCGGATCTACTTGACCAGAGTGCACGCCAATGTCGAAGGCGACACGTTCTTCCCGGAGCTCGTGAGCGAGGACTGGATAGAGCTCGACAGCGAGTATCATCCGGCGGACGATCGACATGCTTTCCCGTTCACGTTTCTGCAGCTGCGCCGCGCTCATATCGTTTGAAGGTGCGGGCACAGAGTCGCTTCGCCGTAGTCCACCAAGCACGCCATGAAGCCGCGCTACAACTGTCTAAAGTGTCCTGGCTACTGTTGCAGTCACGCCCGCATTGAGGTGAGCGACTACGACATCGCCAGGCTCGCGAAGCACTTCGGGATCAGTTTCGAGACGGCCAAGAAGCGCTTCACGTACCGCTATAAGACCAAGGACGCGGACGAGCAGATTTTGCGCCATCAGCGCGATCACATCTATAAATCGGTCTGCCGCTTCTTCGACCGCGACGAAAGGCGTTGTACGGTGTATGAGGCTCGACCGAATGTGTGCCGTCGCTATCCGTATGGGAGCGTTTGTGGCTATTACTTCTTCTTGAAGTTCGAACGCGAGCATCAAGGAGACGACGAGTTCATCCCTTCGGCATGATTCTGGGGCTCGGGGCTGGGGACTGGGGCTGGCAAGAGCTTGCGCCCGGACGGCTCCGGTTCAGCGGCCAGCTCTCATCCTGGATGGCGCTCTAGATACAAGTAGATGTAGCCAATCACGAGCAGCACGCACAGGCTTCCTGCCAGCGCAATCGTGCTCGCGACAGTGAGCAGCACAGAAAGATCCCACGAGAAGGGACGCGAGGAGAAATTGCCCGCGGCGCGTACCAGTGCGAGGGCGAAGGCGCTGTTAAATACCCACCTGCGCATATAGCCCGGCAGATAGATGCGCATGCTGCGATTGTGGCGATAGGCTGCCGCGCGTGCCAATCGATCTCCGCGGGTCGCATCCTTGAAGAGCCAGAAGGGCCACAGGTAGCGAAACAGCACCACCGAAAACGGCATCTCATCGTAGCTCGAGCCTGATGGCGCGGTTCGCGGACGCTGAGTCATGTCATTCACTCGAGGCAAGTCTTTGTCTCATAGATGGGCGACGACCAGGATTGGTTCCGTCGGGCAGAGGGAAGGAGTGACGGATAGCCCTAAGCCACGGGGTCGAGGCGTGCGTTGATGAGAGCTGCAGCACGCTCGTAATCGACCTCGTCCAGCGTGGTGGCCGTCTCGGTGAGCTCGTTGAGAATGGTCTCCTGAATGCGGCCGCGCTCGAAAGCGACTCGATAGGGAATCTCGTCGTGGAACATCACCATCGAGTAACGTGGCACGAAGCGACTCGGGAAGCGACGTTCCAGCTCGAGCGACAGTTCTTTTTTCAGGACGAACTTGGGATCGCGCACCGTGTCGCGCATCTCGACATAATTCTCGAGTGCCATGTCCGCAATCGCTTCGGCATTGGGTCGTCGTCGTGTCTCGAATCGATCGAACGCCTCGGCCCAGGTCGTGGCGTCGCGCAGAATCTCGAGCAGCTCGCGACAATCCTCGAACGCAGCATTCATCCCCTGCCCATGGAACGGAGTGATGGCATGGGCAGCGTCGCCGATGAGCAGCACGTGACGGTCGACATGCCACCGTCGGCAGCGCACAGTGCCCATGATTCCGACGGGGCGCTTCCCGAATTCCTCGGCAACGCGCGGGATGAGCTCGTACGCATCGGGAAAATGGCGCGCGAAGAATTGCTCGATCGCTGCGTCGTTCTGCAGCGATTCGAAACTGGGCTCACCACGCTTGGGAAGAAAGAGCGTCACTGTGAAGCTACCGTCGAGATTGGGCAGCGCAATCAGCATGAATCCGCCACGTGGCCAGATGTGTAGCGCATGCTTTTCGATGCGGTGCCGCGCATGCGCGTCCGCTGGAAGGATGAGCTCCTTGTAGGAGTGAGGCAGCAGCTCCTCGGTGCAATCAAGCCCCAGTTGCGTCACTGCGGCGCGTCGCAACACCGAGCCCGCACCGTCGGCGCCGATGACCGTGCCCATGGGGACTTCGTGACGACGGCCTGTCGCAGCATCGAGGAAAATCAGCTTCCGGCAGGCGTAGTCGACGTCGACGAGCTCTTGCCGGAAGTGGATCGTGGCACCGGCACGCTCAGCCGCATCGAGCAGCACACCGTTGAGGCCGGGACGCGAAACCGAATAGATGACCTCGTGCTCGCGTTGTCCGTATGGCATGAACGACAGCGTGCGGTCGACATCGTGCAGGAGTCGACCGCGCATCGGTATGAGAAGCGGCGCAACCTTAGGCATGAGCTCGGCGAGCTCGAGCGCACGGATGCCTCTGGCTGCCAATGCAAGATTGATCGAGCGACCTGCGGGCACTTGGCTGCGGCGCATGTCCGGGAGACGTTCGAATACCTGAACGCGATCGCCGCGGCGAGCGAGGAGCACGGCGAGAAAACTCCCGGCGAGGCCCGCACCGATGATTGTGACGTCGCAAGAGGGAAGGCTCACGGCGCTGTTCTCAGGTCGAACACAAGCTGCGTAAGGCGTTGGCGAACTGCCAGACATCGACGAATGAGTTGTACAAGGGCACCGGCGCAACACGGATCACGTCCGGCTCGCGCCAGTCACATACGAACCCTTCGCGGTGGAGCTGCTCGTGGATACGGCGCGCCCGCTCAGAGGGCATGTTGAGGCGCAGCGAGAGCTGACAGCCGCGTGCCTCTGCGTTCCTCGGCGTGAGAATCTCGAGCGTGTCCCCGAGCCAGGCTCGCAGCAGCGATTCCAGATATCCGGTGAGACGAATCGATTTCGCGCGCAGCGGCTCGAGCCCGGCACGCTCGAACAGCGCGAGGGAGGCGAGAAGCGGTGCTGCGGCGAGGATGGGTGGGTTGGAGATCTGCCAGCCTTCTGCCCCGGTGAGTGGCACGAAGTTGTCCGGCATCGCAAAGCGGCTGCGCTTGTCGTGCCCCCACCAACCTGCGAGGCGCGGCAATTCGAAGGCGCGGCCGTGCCGTTCGTGCACGAAGCAGCCGCCGATCGCGCCCGGCCCACCGTTCAAGTACTTGTAGCTGCACCAGACAGCGAAATCGACATCCCAGTCGTGCAGATGCAGTGGAACGTTGCCGATTGCATGCGCGAGATCGAAGCCGATCGTGCAGCCGTGTCGGCGCGCGCAGGTTGTGATGGCAGCCATGTCGAAGCTCTGCCCGCTGAGATATTGAACCCCGGGCAACAACACGAGCGCGAGCTCCTCGGCTTCCCGCGCGATAGCTTCACAGATTTCCTCGCAGTCGAAGACGTAGCTGCCCGCTCGGGGAGCGAGCTCGATCAGCGTGTCTGCGGGATCCAAGCCGCGATGCTGGATATGCGAACGGACCGCATAGCGATCGGATGAGAAGGCGCGATGCTCGATGAGCACCTTACGCCGGCGACCCTGCGGTCGATAAAAGCTCGCCAGCATCAGATGCAGGTTGACGCTCAACGAGTTCATGGCGACGACTTCGCTCGGCAGGGCGCCTGCCAGACGCGCCAACCCTGGTGTGAGCTGCTCGTGATAGGCGACCCACGGCCGCTTGGAGCTGAAATGCGCGTCCACGGCGAGCGTCGCCCACGCGTCGAGCTCCTCCCCAACAATATGCGCAACATCCTTCGGTTGCAGACCGAGCGAATGTCCGCACAGATATACGCTGCGACCGCCGTGTGCGCCGCGAGGGAAATGAAATGCTTCCCGAAAGGCAGCGAGCGAATCCTCGCGGTCCAGTTGCTCAGCGTAGCTGCGATCCAAGGAGGGAGTCATAGAGGTGTGAGCGGGCTGAGGATCGGACGGCTCGGTGCGGCATCGGCGACAAATGGTGCCACCTGCAGATTCAGCAGATAGAGGCCATCTGGAATCTCGTTGGGCACGTAGGCGAGCTCGGTCACCGTGGCATGTGTGCGTGCAGCGCTGGTTGGTGTGGTGTGACCGCTCCGCATGTTCCAAAAAATGCGATGAGCGGTGAGCCGGCCGCCGTCGTCAGCGCGATCGAGCGAGGGCAAATCGGTGATCAAGTGCTCGATGCCTGCTGCGACGATCCAATGCATGGCCTCTGCGGAGAAGAAAGCGGCAGGCTCGAGGCTGTAGTCGCGCGCGCGCTTCGCCTCGTCGTTGGGTCTGGTGCGCACGACGAGCGCATTGAAGGGGGCCTCGGCGAAGCGCCCGGCTGCGTCTTGCAGCGCCTGCTTCGTCACGAGCATGTCGCCGGCGTCAGGACGAGGATCGCTGCTTTCTGTGGTCGCGCTCGCCGGGACCGGATCGACTGTGACCAGAAGGGCCAGGTGCAAGGCGCTCGCACAGATCTCGTGCACACTGATGCGGTCCTGCGTGATGTGTCCGAGACATTCGGTGTGTGTTCCATTGCAATGGGGCGTCAGCACATAGGTGGCACAATTGCAGCTGCCGCCTTCGCGGACATCGCCCACGAAGGAACCGGCGCGCACGACGCTCCCGTGTGCGGGAGCGACGCCGAAAAACGCGGGCTGCGCGCCGTCGAACGCAAGCGGTATCGAGAGGTCGTACTGCTCGGAGCCGACCCGCCAACGCCGGCCACCGATGCCGACGGTGAGCGCAAGCGGTGACTCGCTCATGGACGAACGGGTGCCAGTGCTCCGCAAGCCGGGCATCGACGATGCTGCTCGGACTGGTAGAAACGATCGAAGATCGGCGGCAGCTGCTTCTCTATGTCCGTGACGTGCACGTACTCGGAGTAGAGCAGATGGGTGCACTGGTCGCAGTACCAGAGGAAGCCGTCCTGTTCGTCGGGTCGGCGCCGTCGCTCGATCACGAGGCCGACGGTGTTTGCAAACCGCTGCGGCGAGTGGGGCACGTGCGCAGGCAAGAGAAATATTTCGCCTTCCCGGATCGGGATGTCGACGCGCTTCCCGTCCTGTATCGTGCGTAGAATCATGTCGCCTTCCAGCTGGTAGAAGAACTCCTCGCCGGGATCATCGTGGTAGTCGGTGCGGGAATTCGGGCCGCCGACGACCATGATGATGAACTCGGAGTCTTCGAACACCTGCTTGTTGCAAACGGGCGGCTTGAGCAGCTCGCGATGCTCGTCGATCCAGGCGCGGAAATTGAAAGGTTTCAGTGGGCTCATATCCGTCTCCGGTTCCTCAGAGTATAGAAACCTGCGGGCCGATGTCGAAGCGGTTGCCACGAAGGCTTTTTCGGGCAGCCCGGCTTGTATTCGAGAGTGATGTCCCGAGAATCCGTTAGCAGATTTGTGAGGTGCCCAAGATGTGGCGAACGTTATTGACGGTGGGGACGCTCGCGATGCTCGGCGCGACCGCGAGTGCGCTCGCGGAAGAACAGAAGGAAGCCGAGCCGATCCAAGCCGTCTGGAAGCCTCAGGAAATCACGTTCTATTACCAGAGCTTCACCACCTACTACTCTTGCGAGAGTCTCGAGTCCAAGCTTGAGCAGATCCTGCGGCAAGTCGGCGCACAAGCCGAGGTGCGTGTGCGCTCGGTGGACTGCGGACGTGGCCCAGCCCGCCTGCCGCGTGCCGAGATCCGGCTCATCGCGCCAGTGGAAGCCACCCCGGAAGCGCTCGCAGAGCTCAAGAAGGGGCAAAGCGTGCGCGAGCTTGTGGCAAGGGTGTCCGGTCGGCGCGATGTGGTCGCGAATCTCGAGAAGCCGTTCCTTGCTCGATGGGAACGGGTGACGGTCGGTCGTGGTCGCGGCGGCCTCGAGGCAGGTGATTGCGAGCTTCTTGAGCAGGTCAGGCGTCAGATCTTGCCGAAGCTTGCGGTGCGAGTGATCGAAGACAACACGCCGTGCCCGCCGAACAGCCCGGGATTGACGCGTCCGAGCCTCGTCGTCGAGGCCCTGATCAAGGTGCCCGAGCCCGATGAAGTCGCGCCGAAGAGCGGTGCACGCGAGAAATGAGCTTCGACGCTGCGCACTGTGCGACAAGCGCAGGTTGGAAACGACGCACAGCCGGATGTTCGAGCTAGTCGCCAGCTTCTGGTAGCCAACCGCCGCGCTGCGCGCAGGAGACGAACACCGGCGATGCTTCGGCATCGAGCCGCACGGCGCAGAGCCGCCGTCCCCATACACAGCCAGTGTCGATCGACAGCACTCCATCTTCCGAGTGATAGTCGAGCGCCGACCAGTGACCGCAAACGATGCGCAGACCTTTGGACCTGCGATGTGGCGCGCGAAACCAGGGCAGCACACCGGCAGGCGCTTGGGCGATCGTGCCCTTGTACGCGAGCTCGAGCGTGCCATCGGCGCGGCAGAACCGCAGCCGTGTCAAGCAGTTCGTGATGAAGCGCAGCCGCTCGATGCCGCGCAAGTCGTCCGACCAACGCTTCGGACGATCACCATACATGTTCGCGAAGAGCTCCTTGCATGCCGCATCGTCGCGCAGCACGGCTTCGAGCTCGCGTGCGCATTGCTGCGCGATTGCGAGGTCCCACTGCGGCGGTAGACCGGCGTGGACCATCGTGTAACCCAGGCGCTCGTCGTGGTGGAGCATGGGCCGCCCGCGTAGCCATGCGAGCAGCTCGTCGCGATCTGGCGCGTTGAGGATGTCGTCGAACGTGTCTGTCGGCTTGTGCCTGATTCCCGCAAAGGCCGTCGCAAGAAGGTGTAGGTCGTGATTGCCGAGCACGACGACAGCGGCATCACCGAGTGCGCGTATGCGCCGTACGACTGCAAGGGATTTCGGTCCGCGATTGACGAGGTCGCCAACGAGCCAGAGCTTGTCTGCTGCTGGATCGAATTCGAGCAGATCGAGCAGCTGCTGCAGCTCGTCGTCACAGCCTTGAATATCGCCAATTGCGTAAGTGGCCATGATTCGCGCCAACGGATGAGAAGTCGCAGCGACCGGCGGCGATTGCACCAGGCCGGGCTGAAAGCTCAGTTCAGAGGTCCGGTGGATTGTTTGCGCACGTGCCGCTCATGTCAGCGCAGACGCACGGCGAGGACATCACAAGGTGCAGAGTGCAGGACGGCGTCCTCGGTGAAATTCAGCAATATCGCAAGCCCGTGGCGTTCGCGACTGCCGAGCACGATCAGATCACTGCCGAGCCGCTCGGCGGTACGAATAATCTCCGCCTTGATGCCGCCCGTTTCGACGAGCTGCGGACAATGACCGAGCCCCAGCGTATCGGCGAGATCTTTCAGGCGCTGCCGCGCTCGATCGACGAGCTCGGTTTCGATCTGGATCGTCGGGAGCAATGCCTCGCCCATGGGTTCGACCGGCACGTACTCGACCACGTGGAGCAGCGTCAGACGAGCGCCGTGAATCTCCGCGAGCGCCTTGGCACGTTTGCCGACAACTTCACTGTCGTCGGACAGGTCGACGGCGAGTAGCACGTTGCGATAGCCGCTCATCCCGCTCCCCACTGTACGCAGGCCGCGTCGGCTCGATTATATAGAAAAATCGCGATTTGCGATCTGCGAAGTCCTACGCTCGAGCCCGCTTGCGGGCGAGCTCGCGCGCGAGTGCCGCATAACCAAGCGGCGCGATCGTTTCGGCCCGCGCGCCCGCATCGAGGCCGGCGTGGGCGATTTCCTGCTCTGTAAGCAGCGCGCGCAGGCTGTTGCGAAGTGTCTTGCGTCGTTGCGCGAACGCAGCCGCGACGACCATGCCATATTCGCGCGGATGCTCGAGCCAGGGGCAGCTTGCGATGGGAACGAGCCGAGCGAACGTCGAGCTCACCTTCGGCGGCGGACGAAAAGCGCCCGGGCCGATGTCGAACAGCGGCTCGACGGACATCCAAGGGGCCAACATGACGCTCAGACGACCGTAATGGGCGCTGCCCGCGCGTGCCGCCATGCGTTGCACGACTTCCTTCTGCAGCATCACGTGCAGATCGAGGATGTGCTCACGTTGCTCGATCAACCGGAAGAGCAAGGGTGTGGAGATGTTGTAGGGCAGGTTGCCGACGACGCGCAGTCGCCGCTCATCCTGCCGCAAGCTCGCCAGATCGAACTGGAGGATGTCGGCTTCGTGTATGGACAGCCTGTCCTCTGTATCGGGGTGTGACCGCAGGTATCGGATGGCATCGCGGTCGATCTCGATCGCGTGCATCTGTCGCACGCGCTCGAGCAGCGGAAAGGTAATGGCGCCGAGCCCCGGACCGATTTCGACGAGCAGGTCCTCCGGCTGTGGGTCGACTGCGGCAACGATGCGTCTGATGATGCCGGGATCGTGAAGGAAGTGCTGTCCGAAGCGTTTGCGAGCGACGTGCATCGCGTCGTCCCAAGCTGGCTCACCGCCACGCGTTGCGCGAGCGCACCATGGCGAGGGCCATGTCGATCGCCGCGCAGAGGCTGCCGGCGTCGGCGCGGCCGCTGCCGGCCAGGTCGAGCGCCGTTCCATGATCCACCGACGTGCGGATGATCGGCAAGCCGAGCGTGACGTTCACCACGCGGCCGAAGCCCGCGTACTTGATCACTGGTAGGCCTTGGTCGTGGTACATCGCGAGCACCGCATCGATGCCAGCAAGCCGATGTGGAGTGAACGCGGTGTCGGCTGGCACCGGGCCGATCAATCGGAGACCCTCGCGACGCAATGTTTCCAGCGTCGGAGCGATCACGTCGATTTCCTCGCGACCCAGATGACCCGACTCTCCGGCGTGAGGATTGAGACCGCACACCAGGATACTGGGCCTGGCAATTCCGAATTTCTCGCGCAGGTCACGCTCCAAGATGCGCACGACCTGCTCGAGCCGCGTGGGCGTGATGGCGGCTGCAACCGCGCTCAATGGCAAATGCGTCGTGACGAGCGCCACTCGTAGCTGCTCGGCCGCGAGCAACATCACCGGTCGGGCGCCGCCCGTGCGCTCTGCCAGGTACTCGGTGTGTCCCGAGAAGGCGATGCCTGCCTCGTTGATGACGCTCTTTTGCACTGGCGCAGTGACGAGCGCATCGAACTGCCCAGATAGGCAACCGTCTGCTGCTGCATCGAGCATGGCGAGCACATAGGGCGCATTTGCGCGGTCGAGCACGCCGGGACGCGCTCGAGCTGCTGCAGCGACGTGGAGGACGCGCAGGGAGCCGGCGTCGTGCTGGCGCGGTGCAGCGGCTGGTTGCCAGGGATCGAGGCGGACATTGAGGCCGAGCGCGCGGGCGCGCTCGGCCAGTATGTTCAGATCGCCGGCGACAACGAGCTCGCAGGGCCACTGTCGTTCGGCGATGGCGAGACACAGCTCCGGGCCGATCCCGGCGGGTTCTCCGGAGGTGAGAATCAGGCGCGGCAGCATGGTTGCCTCGGCGCGAGAAGGTTGCGGGCTGGAAGAGGCGACCGCTGCGCGCTCATGTGTAGCGTGCGGACGAGGGGCAATGCCTACATCCGATACTCGACGAACGCCTCATCGCGCAGGCGACGCAGCCAGAGCTCGGTCTCTTCCTCGGCCTTCGCCTCACGCAGTTGCACGAACGCCTGCTGTCTGCGCAGATCCTCAGTGATGTCGTACTCTCTGCGCCCAAGCAGTTGCACGATGTGCCAGCCGTACGGCGTCTTGAACGGCTCACTGATCTCGTTGATCTCGAGCGATTCGATTTGTTTCTCGAACTCGGGCACGAAAGTCCCTGGCCCAGCCCAACCCAGATCGCCGCCGTTGGGAGCCGAGCCCGGGTCCTGAGAGGTGACCGCGGCGATCGCAGCGAAGTCCTCGCCCTGCAGCACGCGCTCGCGAATATCCGCCAGCCGCTGACGCACGGTGTCATCGTCTTCCAGCTCGTTCGTCTGCAACAGAATGTGGCGGACGTGCACCTGCGACTCCACCGTTTGCTGCACACCGCCGCGCATGTCGTTGAGCTTGAAGATATGGAAGCCGCTCGGCGTGCGGATCGGCTCGGAAACGTCGCCCGGTTTCATCTTGGTGATCTGCTCGCTCAAGATCGAGGGCAGCTGCGCACCTCTGCGCCAACCGAGCGCACCGCCTTCAATGTTCGTGCTGCTGTCGGAGTAGGCGACCGCGAGCTGCGCGAAGTCCTCGCCGGCCTTAGCCTTTTCGTAAACCTGATTGGCGCGCTCTTCGCGTGCCGCGATCTGCTCCGGCGTCGCCGACACCGGCACGGAGATGAGAATGTGGGAGACGTTGTACTCCGCGTTGCGGTCGGGCGCGTTCTGCTGGCGCGCCAGGAACTGCTCCAGCTCGCGAGGCGAGATATTGATGCGTGCGATGACGTCACGTTGTCGCAGCAGTTGCAGGGTCATCTGCCGACGAACGTCGTCGCGGAAGTCCCGGTAGTCGATCCCTTGCTGCGCCAACAGCTGCGGCAGCTCGTCGAACGCGACATTGTTGCGGTTTGCGACGTCCGCCAGCGTCGCGTTGAGCATCTCATCGGTCACCTGGATGCCAAGTCGCTCGGCGCGCTGGAGCTGGATCTCTTCCAGCACCAACCGCTCGAGAACTTGGCGGCGCAGCACGTTGCGCGGTGGCAACTGTGTCTGTTGCTCCCGCAGTCGCTCGATGACTTGTTGTGTCTGCTTTTCCAGGTCGCTGAGCAGCACGACGCCGTCATTGACGACGGCGGCGATACGATCGAGCAGCACACCGCTGCTCGATAGCTCGCGAGTCTGCGCGGCCGACTGATGGGCAATGAACGTCAGGCACAGCGCTAGCGACAGCAGACGTAGAAATCTCATGGCGAAGCTTCAATCTCAGGCGGCTCGATCGCTCGTCATATTGTGGGCCGCGCTTTGGTTGGAGGCTACCCTTGGCGATCTAGGGATACGTGGCCGGGCGCGGCGAGTATCCTCGAATGGACCGCTCGAGGAAAGCGTCGGCGTCGTCTCCGACACTGGACAGTCCGTTAAGTTCAAGCTGCAGCAGGACGCTCGTGTCGGTGTCGCCGCTGCGGTTGCTGACGTAGTGCCGCGCGACCAAGCGGAATCGCCAGCAGCAGGAGCGATACTCGAGACCGGCGAATTGATCGAGCGATCGATGGTCGTCGAGCGAGTACACCATGCGCGCATAGGCGTTCCAACGCTCGCCGATGGGCCACGCGAGCGAGCCTTCGACCTGCTCGATGTTGTCGCGCCGGAAGCGATAGCCGAGATTGGCGACCTGATCGACGCCGGGCTTGTATTGAATGCGCACATCGCCCTTCTCCGAGCGGGTTAGTCCCGGATCCCACTGCACGCCCATGCCGATGTTCCAATTCCCGTATGCGCGCAGAGCCAGCTCCGCGATGATGTCGGAAGACCCCGTGTCGCGGAACGGCTCTCCAGGCACCTGTACCCGCGGGTTGTCGAAGTAATAGGCCTGGCCGATGGTGGCGGCGAGCCACTCGGTGCCCGTTGCCTCGTCGATGAGTCGCGAGGTCAGGCCGACGGCGAGCTGATTCGCATCGGCGAGGCGGTCGGCGCCGACGAAGCGGTTGGTACGGAACAGCTGCACCAGGTTCAGATCGGCAACGTTCGTGTCGAAGTTCGGCAGATGGTCCTGCTCGCGATAGGGAACGTACAAGTACATCAGGCGCGGCTCGAGCGTCTGCAGCCGCTTGCGTTTCGAGCCCCAGCTGCGCTCGAAGATCAACCCTGCATCGAGGCTGAAGATCGGCGCCGATCGCGACGGAGAGTCATCCGTGAACGGCCCGTCGTCGAGCTTGTAGCCGGTGTAGCGGAAGCTCGCGGCAGGCTCGAGATAAATGCCAGGGCCGCGCAGCGGCATGCGAATCTCAGGGGCCACATCGAGCCGCCAGCCGGTCGGCAGCTCGTACGGAGCGCGATCGAAGTTGTGACGAAAATGGACGAGCTCCAAATCGAAGCCTAGGGTCAGGCCGAACGGCTGATCCGGCAAGGCCGCGCTGATCGCGAGCTGGGGGAGGATGGTGTACGGCCGAACGCTCGGATCGAGCGAGTCGTCGATGACTTGGAAGTTTTGCGCACGTAGCACCGCGCGCCAGTTCTCGCCGAGATAGGTGAGGCTCGTATAGCGATCGAGAAACGTGACGCTCGTGCCTTCGGGACCGAGCCCGAAATCCTCGAACCACCTGCTGTCGCTGACGTTCGTCGCCTCGGTGTCCAGCCGCAGAGAGTCCGTGAAGTCGGACCGATCGACGAAGCGTACGAGCGCGCGTCGGGTGCCGAATTGGTGATCGTCGGGCAAGTACTCGGCTTGCAGCGTGCCGCGTCCGACCGTGGTCAAGTACCGGAACTGGGCATCGAGTCGGGCGCCGCGTTTCGCGTACCACGTGGGCGTAAAGGTCGCGTCGTAGTTCGGTGCAATGTTCCAGTACCAGGGGACCGACAGCGAGGTGCCGCTGCGCGTCGAATTGCCAGGGGTGGGAAACAGAAAGCCCGTCTTGCGCTCGTTGCCAACGGGGAACGAGATGAACGGCGTGTAAAGCAGCGGCACGCCCTTGAAGTCGAGCCGCGCATGGCGAGCCGTGCCGACGCCGTTACGCTGGTTGATGTCGATGTCGCTGGCTTTGATCAGCCAGTCTTCCTGGTCCAACGGGCACGTCGTGTATCGCACGTCGTCGAGCGAGATGTCGCCGAAGGCGGTCGCGCGAATTCTTCGCGCCGAGCCGCGCGCGTTCGTTGCCCGCAGCTCGAAACGCGCACCTTCGAATACCGCCCCGCCGTCCTGATCTATGCGGGCGGACTCGCCGCTCACTTTCATGTTGGGGTCGGCGTACTCGATCCCGGTTGCGACGCTGAAATGTCCCGTGCGTGCGTCATAGAGCGCATCCCGTGTCGTGATTTCACGTTGGCCTTGGCGGATGATGACCTCGCCTTCCAAGCTGTAGACGCCGTCCTCGAGCGTGCCGCTCAAGCGTTCGGCGGACCACTGCAGCTCCTCAGTGCCGTCGAGCGGCGCTTGGAAAGAGGTTGCCGATCGAGGCGAGGCCGTGCGGGGAGGGCAGTTTGCGAACGCGCGCTCGCTTGCGAGCACGCTGCTGCCGACGACGCAGGCGCAGACAGTCACAAGGGCAAACGGGATTCTGGTCAGCTGGCCTGTCATCGTGCGCGATTATAATGATCGAGACCGCCATGATGGCGGTTTGTCTCGCTCTCAACCAAGATCGCCTCTCGGAGTATTCACGCGCGTGTCATCTCTTTCTCATGGCGCATTCACGCCGGATGCGCGTCTTCAGCAGCTCGAGGAATGGCTCGCCGGCGTGCTCGGCACGCGTGATTTCGAGCTGCGACCCGCCTCTTCGGACGCCAGCTTTCGTCGCTACTTTAGAGTGAGCCGCGGCGCGAGCACCTGGATCGCTATGGATGCCCCGCCCGACAAAGAGGATCTGGGACCCTACGTGCAAGTGGCGCAGATGCTCGCCAGCATCGGAGTCAACGCGCCACGCGTGCTCGAATGTGACTATGCCCAAGGGTTTCTCCTTAACACCGACCTCGGCTCACGCACGTATCTTGCGGAGCTCGAGCGTGGCGCCGACGCGCACGCGCTTTATCGAGATGCAATTGCGGCGCTCGTTCGCATCCAAGCTGAGGGAGCGGCTCACGCAGCGGCGTTGCCTGCCTACGATGAGGCACTACTGCGACGAGAGATCGCGCTTTTCCCCGAGTGGTTTTGTGGCCGCCACTTGGGGCTCGGACCGGCGCTGACGGAGAGCTTGCAAGAGGTGTACGAGCTGCTGATCGCGGAGGCACTGGCGCAGCCCCGCGTGTTCGTGCACCGGGACTATCACTCGCGCAACCTCATGGTCGTCGATGGCGCGAATCCCGGCATCTTGGATTTTCAGGATGCAGTGCATGGGCCACTCACCTACGATCTCGTGTCGCTGCTGCGCGATTGCTACATTGCTTGGCCGACCGAGCAGGTCGAGCAGTGGGTAGGCGATTATGCGTCGCTCGCGAGCGCGGCCGGTATTCGCGTGCCGCCGGCGCGCCAGCTTTCGTCCTGGTTCGACCTGATGGGTGTGCAGCGGCATTTGAAGGCGATCGGCATTTTTGCGCGGCTTTGGCACCGCGACGGTAAGCCAGGATATTTGAAGGACATTCCGCGCACGTTGGGGTATGTGCGCGCTGTCAGCGTCCGCTATCCAGGGCTCACGCCGCTGGCCCGTTTCCTCGAGCAGCATGTCGAGCCTGCAATGGCACGGCTGAACGACAACCCTCCAGCGAGTCGCGCATAGTGGCCATGCGCGCGATGATCCTGGCTGCCGGGCGGGGCGAGCGGATGCGCCCGTTGACGGACGACACGCCGAAGCCGTTGTTGAGCGTGGGCGGCAAGCCGCTCATCCAATACCACATCGAAGCGCTCGCCGACTGCGGTATTCGCGAGATCGTTGTCAATGTCTCTTGGAAAGGAGCGCTGCTGAAAGAGAGATTGGGCGATGGCAGCCGTTTCGGAGTCCGACTTCTCTACAGCGATGAAGGGGAGCATGCGCTCGAAACCGGTGGAGGCATTCTGAACGCGCTTCCGTTGCTTGGCACTGAGCCCTTCATCGTCGTCAGCGGTGATGTATGGACGACGTTCCCGTTCACGAGCTTGCGCAACCGACCGGACGGTGACGACCTCGCCCATTTCGTGCTTGTCCCTAATCCCAGCTTTCACGCGCACGGCGACTTCTCGCTGCGATCAGGTCGCGTCGGCGACGACGATGGCGCACGCTACACGTACGCAAACATCGGTGTCTTTCGGCCGGCGTTCTTCGCTGGTTGTCAGCCCGGCCGCTTTCCGCTTGCCCCGGTCATGCGACGCCGGATCGCTGAGGGGAGGGTGAGCGGCGAGCTCTATCTCGGGTCGTGGCGCAATGTCGGCACCCCCGAGCAGCTCGCTGAGTTGGACCGAGAGCTGCGGCAGAACTCAAGGAATCGGGAATAGAGGAGGGGAAGCTCGGATCTGCCGAACGCAGATCGGATTGAGAACCGTTCGCATTTACAATTCCTCAACAAGAGTGCATGATTTACGGCGTCCTTAGGTCAGCTCCTCGTACGCCTTGGATTCCTCAACTCGGCTCTACAGATCCGGTCTAGCCGTCGCGATTCTCGCGGCGCACGGCGCGGTCGTGCTCTTGGCAAGCCAAGTCGGGCCAGTCGTCAAACGCGTGGCGGCAGCACCCGTCTCGGTGCGGTTCATCGAAGAGTCGCAGACTGAAGCTCGTTGGACGCCACCTCCGGTGAACGTGCCGCCACTCGAGGTCGAGCTCAACATTCCTACGGTTCCACAAATCGAGCTGCCAATCGAGGCGCCGGCGAGCGCCCGTCAGATCACTGCTCGGGTTTCTCCCGTGCGCAGCGCCGTTGCGGCACCGCGACCGGTGCAGGCCACAGCTGGTCCAAAGTTGATCTCGGCTGTCGAGTACGTACGCGAGCCGATTCCACGTTATCCAGCACAGTCACGGCGCCTTAGAGAGGAGGGCGTTGTCGTCCTACGCGTCTTGATCGATGAGCGTGGTCAGGCCTGTAACATCGAGATCGAAAGCTCGAGTGGTTATGCGCGGCTCGACAACGCGGCCAAGGAGGCCGTTGCGCGCGCTGCGTTCCGACCGTACCTCGAAGACGGCAAGCCGCGGCCCGCGCTGGTGCTGATCCCTATCGAGTTCTCTTTGACAGGGCATCGTGCTTAGCCGTCCGTTGCGACGCACACACGCGGTGCATTGTGAGGCAGGGCCCGATCCCTCGATCGCCGCGTGGTGAACGGTGGAAGTGAGCGACGCTCGCGCTCACTAGACGTGTGGCGAGAGCCGTCTTATGTTGGTGGCGTGCTCGAAGGCATGCGACAGATCGCCATGTCGGTTCGCTCGACGTGCCAGCTCGGTGCATCGCCTTGTGCGACGTTCCCACGCACGCACGCGAACTCTCGGCGAATTCCGCTGTCTGTATGCAAAACCACGTCAAGGGAAGCGAAATTCTGTTTCAGAGTGCTTGCCTTCCGGGTGGAAACTTTATACCTTGCGCGGCGTTTCTGCGGTCTACGTACTGTAACGTCAATTCCGTCATCTACGGATTTCATTTCTGACGTTACTCGTTCGGCCCGGGGAAACGGGGGTTGTATGCCGCCACGAGCATACTGATTCGAACGAAATACACAGGTACGCATCAAATCTCTTGCGGGGGCTGCCCAGACCCTGCACCAAAAATCGTTGAGCTGCAAAGCATGCCTTACGCACCAGCAGACACTTCGTTCTTCACTCGTCGCTCGCTCGTTTTCATTTTGATCGTCTTGCTGCACGTTGGGTTGGGCTGGGCGCTGAACTCAGGCCTCTCTCATCGCGTGGTGCAGGTCTTCACTGGTCCAATCGAGACCCGCATGATCGAAGAGGCCCCCAAAGTAGAGGAGCCGCCTCCGCCCCCGCCGCCCAAACTCACCGAAGCACCGCCTCCGTTCGTTCCACCGCCTGAGCTTGCCATCGATATTCCGATGGACACGCCGCCTGCGACGGCGATTACACAGACGACGCAGCAGGTACCACCGCCGCAGCCGCCGCCGCAGCCGGTTCAGCAGGCCGGTCCGCCTCCGACTCCGCCGCGGATCGACCCACGGCGTCCGCCGACGAAGCCGGAGTACCCTGCAGCTTCGCGGCGTGCCGGCGAGGAAGGAACGGTGGTCCTGGAGCTGTACATCCTCCCGAACGGCCGTGTCGGCGAGGCGCGTGTACGGCAGTCCAGCGGCTATCCGCGGCTCGATGAGGCTGCAATCAGGGAAGCCAAGCGTTCCTGGCGGTTCATCCCAGGCACGGAAAACGGCAAGCCCGTCGCCATGTGGCATGCGACCAAGGTGACGTTCAGCTTGACCGACGGTTAATTCATAAAGAGACACAGAACTTACTGACAACTTTCAGCTCATAGCTATTGGCTCACAAGTAGAGGACATCGCTCCATGGCTCCTACACCAGGTACTGAACTCCAAGAGAATCCGTTTGGCCTCGAACAGCTCTGGGCACAGAGCGATTTCCTCATCAGGGGCACGCTGATCGTTCTAGTCATCATGTCCTTCATGTCTTGGTACATCATCTTCACCAAGCTGTGGGACCAGCGTCGCATTCGCAAGGCGTATCAGGAGGTCGAGAAGCACTTCTGGACCGCCGGCAACCTGCGTGATGGCATCAGCAAGCTCACTGGCAAGGACAACGCGTTCCGCATGATCGCCGAGGACGGCGTGCGGGCGGCTCAGCACCACGAGGGACGCCTGACGGATCAGATTCCGCTTCATGAGTGGGTGGCCGCTTCGCTCCATCGCTCGGTGGAAAGCGTGAACAGCCGCCTGCAGACCGGTCTGTCCTTCCTTGCGACGACCGGCTCGGTCTCGCCGTTTATCGGACTGCTGGGAACCGTTTGGGGTATTTACAACGCCCTCATCTCGATCAGCATGGAAGGACAGGCGAGTCTCGACAGAACCGCCGGTCCGATCGGTGAGGCGCTGATCATGACGGCCATCGGTCTTGCGGTCGCAGTGCCCGCGGTGATGGGTTACAACTGGCTGCTCCGCCGTAACAAGGATCTGGTTGAGAAGCTGCGTTACTTCGCATCCGACATGCACGCCTATCTGGTCAGCGGTGCGCGTGTCGAGTCGAGCAGCAGCACGTCGGCTGCGCCTGCAAAGAGCAGCAGCGGTGCGACTGCCTCTGCAGCGGCTGGTGCTGCGGCCCGTAAGTAACAAGAGTGGGCAGCTCGTCGGAGTGAACACATGATCCAATACGAGAAGCCCGGCTTTCCGGGGGCGGCGCCCGGCGACGAGGAAGAAGCCCAGGCGATGTCGGCCATCAACACGACGCCGCTCGTCGACGTCATGTTGGTGCTGCTGATCGTGTTCATGATCACGATCCCCGTGATCACGCACACGGTTCCGGTCGAGCTGCCGAAAGTGAGCAACATCGCCACCGAGACGAGGCCGGAGAACGTGAACCTGTCCATCAACAAGGAGGGGCAGGTGTTCTGGAATCTGACACTCATTCCGGACACGGATACGCTGCTCGAACGGCTCAAGGGAGTGGCCGTTCAGCAGCCGCAGCCTGAGGTGCACATTCGTGCCGACCAAGGGACGCGCTATGAGCACATCGGGCGAGTGATCCTGACCGTGCAACGTGCCGGCATTCAGAAGGTCGGCTTTATCACCGAGCCGGCTCGTAACGGCATGTAAGAGGTACTAGCCATGGGAATGCAAGTAGGCGGGAGCGGTGAAGGCGAGCCGATGGTGGAGATGAACACCACGCCGCTGATCGACGTCATGCTGGTGCTCCTCATCTTGTTCATCATTACGCTCCCTGTCATGACGCACGCGGTGAAGCTCGACATGCCGCGTCCGACCCAAACTCCTCCGCCGCCTGAAGAACGTGTCGAGCCGATCCGCCTCGAGATCGACTGGGACGGGGCCATTATCTGGAACGGCAATCTGGTCAAGCTGGAGCAGCTCGATGGGTACTTCCGAGTGGAGGCGGCCAAGAACCCGCAACCTGAGTTGCACGTGCGTCCCGACCGTCGCGCCAACTACGATACCGTCGCCAAGGTGCTGGCCATTGCGCAGCGCAACGGTCTGCAGCGAATTGGCTTCGTCGGCAATGAGCAGTTCCTCGACTGACACTTAGCTGGGCCGCGCCGGCCGGCCTTCCGGGCCGGCCGGGCTCCCGACGAGCGACGAACCATTCGGGGTGTCGGGAGTTTCCCACGAACCTAGCCTTGGAGATCCAGGATCCAGACAATGACTCGTGTCAAATCTTTCGCACTCGCTTCAGCGATCGCGTTGTGTCTCGGAATCGGCACTGCGGTGGTCGCTCCCGCCACGGCCGTTGCTGCCGAGCAGTCCCAGCAGAAGATCACCACCCGTGCGGTCGCGGTGGCGATGAAGAAAGCGCAAGAGGCGATGCAGGCCAAGCAATGGGACACCGCGCTGGCTGAGATCAAGAAGGCGCAGGCGGTCGAGAAGAAGACGCCGTATGAAGCCCATCAGATCGACGAGTTTCTGGCCTATGTGCTGATTCAGCAGAAGAAGTACGGTGAGGCGGCGACAGTGTATGAGCGCACCCTAAACTCCGGTTTCCTGCCTGAGGATCAGGTTGCCGACCGGAGCAAGACGCTCGCCACGTTGTACTTCCAGACCAAGAACTACAAGAAGGCTCTCGACTGGGCCAAGAAGTCCCTGGAGCAGCGGCCGAATCAGCAGGACATGGGGCAGATGGTCGCTCAGTGCTACTACCTGTTGGAGGATTATCCGAATGCGGCGGACGCCATGCAGAAGGTGATCCAGCAGGCGGAGCGTGCCGGCAAGCGTCCGGAAGAGAACTGGTTGCAGATCGTTCTCAGCTCTCACTTCAAGGCCGACAACAGGGACGGAGTGGCCAACGCGCTCAAGCAGATCGTCCGTTACTATCCGACGACCGAGTATTGGGAGAACCTGCTCGACATCTATCGCCGCAAGAGCAGCGACGATCGCGTCACGCTCGGTTATTACCGTTTGATGGAAGAAGTGGGCGTGCTCAAGGATAAGGGCGACATCGTCGAGATGGCTCAGCTGGCCATGGATGCCGGTGTCCCGGGCGAGGCTCAAGCCCTGGTCGAGCGCAAGATGAAGGACGGTGTGCTGAGCAGCGACGATAAGACCGAGCAGGCCCGCTACGAACGCTTACTGAGCGGTGCAAAGCGACTGGCAGAGGAAGACAAAGCTGCGCTGCCGCAGCTTGCACGGGAAGCGGAGAAATCCGCTCGTGGGCAGGCGCTGGTTGCGCTGGGGCATGCCTACTTGAGCTACAACCGCTATGACGAAGCCATCGAGGCGCTCGAGAAGGGCATCAAGAAGGGCGGTGTGCTGGATGTGGACGAGGCGCACCTCTTGCTCGGCATTGCCTATATGAAGAAGGGCCAGAAACAGCAGGCCCGGCAGGCGTTCCAGGCGGTGAAGAAGGATTCGAAATGGAACGACCTGTCGGATCTTTGGATGATCCACACGAACAACGCTTGATTTTTTTCCTTGTCGTGTTGGTCCTACGAGAAACCCGGCCAGAGTGCCGGGTTTCTTGTTTCTGGCGGTATCATTAGCTCTTTGCCACCGTCGTGGCCCCCTACAGCAGCAAGCACTCGTGAGCAGTTTCAAAGGCATTCCCATCGTTCGCGGCGAGGCCCCACGCAGCGGCGACAAGTACCGAACTCCGCAGGGGTTCACTGCGATCAAGGACGGCATCAAGGCGACTGCCGGCACCGTCCCAATGAATCTCGGGCGCAAGCCGCACTGGCTGCGCGCGCCTATGCCAGCGGGAAAGGGGTTCGAGACCGTCAAAGCCACCGTGAAAGAGCATCGGCTGGCGACCGTTTGCGAGGAGGCAAAGTGCCCGAACATCGGCGAATGCTGGAACGCGGGCACCGCGACGCTGATGCTGATGGGAGCCGTGTGCACACGCGCCTGCCGCTTCTGCTCGGTGGACACGGGTAATCCGCGCGGCTGGCTCGATCCCGATGAGCCCATCAACAGCGCCCGTACCGTGCAGCTGATGCGGCTCAAGTACGTCGTGCTCACCTCAGTGAATCGGGACGATCTTCCCGATGGCGGCGCCAGCCATTTCGCAGCCTGCGTGCGCGAGATCAAGAGGCTTTGTCCGCAAACGGCGGTGGAAGCGCTGACCCCTGACTTCCAAGGTAATCATGCGCATGTCGAAATCGTGGTCGATAGCGGCGTCGATGTCTTTGCGCAGAACGTTGAGACGGTGCGTCGCCTCACGCATCCCGTGCGCGATCCCCGAGCCGGCTACGAGCAGACGCTCGATGTGCTGGCGCATGCGAAGAAGCATCGTCCCGACGTTCTCACCAAGACGAGCCTCATGCTCGGACTCGGCGAGACCGATGAGGAGATCTATGAAGCCATGCGCGATATTCGCGCGGCGCGTGTCGATATCCTGACCCTCGGGCAATACTTGCGTCCAACGCCCAATCATCTGCCCGTTGAGCGCTGGGTGACGCCGCAGGAGTTCGAGCGTTATCGCGAGCAGGCGCTCGCGCTCGGTTTTCTCGAGTGCGTGTCGGGGCCGCTCGTGCGCTCGAGCTATCGGGCTGAGCGGGCGCTCGAGCGCAACAACGCTGGTGTCCTGTTGACCGCGCAGCAGGTTGCTGATGCGACACGATGACCGAGGCGTGAACGCAGAGCTGGCACGTGGTGCACCCCGGTCGTTGCCCTGCCGTCTGCTTGTGATGTAGGCACTCATGGCAGCCACTGATCTTGCTTCTCACGAGGACGCGTGCCGTGGCACGCGTCGTTCGCCTCTGTTGAAGTGGCTCGGTCGCGTCGAGTACGAGCCGACGTGGCGCTCAATGCAACGGTTGACGGATCAGCGCGACACCGAGACGCGCGATGAGATCTGGTTCCTGGAGCATCCGCCCGTCTTCACGCTCGGCTTGAATGCGTCTCGCGAGCACGTCCTGGCGCCTGCCGATATCCCCGTGGTGCAGATCGATCGCGGCGGTCAGGTGACCTATCACGGGCCTGGCCAGCTCGTCGTTTATCCGCTCATCGACGTGCGTCGGTTCGGTATCGGCGTGCGCCAGCTCGTCATGTCGCTCGAGAACGCCGTCATCTCGTTTGTCGCGCAGTGGGGAATCGTGGCGAGCGGAAGGCGCGATGCACCGGGCGTCTACGTCGACGGGCGCAAGCTCGCGAGCATCGGCTTGCGTATTCGTCGCGGCTGCACGTATCACGGGCTGGCGTTCAACATTGCGATGGACCTGGAGCCGTTCCGCCGCATCAATCCTTGCGGCTTTCGCGGTCTCGAGGTGATTGATCTGAAGACGCTTGGGGTGGACACTGACGTTCATACCGCCGCGCGCGCGTTCGCTCCGCACTTGCTGCGCGCGCTCGGGTTGCAGGATGGGGAATGGGAGTAGGGCTTGGGGCTGGGCTCTGGGCTCTGGTGGAAGGCGCGCCAGCGCGCTGGCTCAGTTCCCAGCCCCGAGCCCCTCACAACACCACCAACACCTTCTCGCACGAGGTCAGCTCGCGATAGAGCGCATCGAGCTGCTCGCGGCTCTGTGCTTGAAACGTGCACGTGATGCTGAGGTATTTGCCGTCCCTGCTGGGGCGTTCCTCGATGCACGACACATCAATCGGCCCGGTGTGCTTCTGTACGATGCCGACCACGAGGCTGCGAAAGTCAGCGCTGCGCCGTCCCATCACTTTGAGCGGGAACTCACACGGGAACTGGAAGAGCGTATCGGTCATGGGGATGGCTCGCTGGTACGTCGCTGCTCGCGCAGCGTCCCGAGTCTGAACGGCAGGGGCACGGCGGGCGGCGAAGATCCTGCCGCTCGCGGCTGGCGAGCGGCCGTTTCATCGTAACCAGAGCATGACGTCGTCGACGAGGCGACCGAAGAAACCGGCTTCAGCGATGTCGCTGTCGACGTGCACTGGATAGGTTGCGAGCGTCGCATCGCCGAGAATGACACGAAGCTGCCCGACCGGCGCGTCCCGCGTGAGGGGAGCGACAAGGGGCTCGGTGACATCGGCGGCCACGCTGAGCAACGCCTCCTGCCCGCGCGGAACCGTTGCGTACACATCTTGTGGGACGCTGAGCGTCGCGGAGTCGCGTTCGCCCTTCCACACACGCAACGTCAGGAGAGGCTGGTTGGCGGAGTACAGCTTGCGTGTCTGATAGAACCCGAAGCCGTAGTTGAGCAGGGCCGCGCTGGCATCTTCGCGCGCGCGCACGGAGGGCGCGCCCATGACAACCGAGATGAGACGCATGCCATCTCGTTCAGCGGACGCGACCAGACAGTACCCTGCGGAAGAGGTATGGCCGGTCTTGAGGCCGTCCACCGAGGGGTCGCGATACAGCAGGCCGTTGCGGTTCGACTGCGTGATGTTGTTCCAGGTGAACTCGCGCTGCGAGTACCACTTGTAGTACTCGGGATACTCACGGATGAGCGCGGCCGACAACAACGCGATGTCGTGTGCGGTCGTGTAGTGGTCGGGAGCCGGCATGCCCGGTGAGTTCTGGAAGCGGGTGTTCGTCATGCCGAGCCGTTGAGCGTATTGATTCATGAGGTCCACGAAGACGGGCTCGCTGCCCGCAACGTGCTCGGCGAGCGCTACGGTCGCGTCGTTTCCCGATTGGACGATCATCCCTTGGATGAGGTTCTCGACGCTCACGAGCGAGCCTGCCTCCACGAACATTCGAGAGCCTTCCTGGCTGCGCGCATAGGCACTGATGCGCACCATGTCGTCGAGCTTGATGCGCCCGTCCTTGAGCGCGTGGAAGACCGCATACGCCACCATGAGCTTGGTCAGGCTCGCCGGCTCGAGGCGTTCGTGCTCATTGCTCGCGGCGAGCACCTGACCGGTGCGATAGTCCATCAGAAAGTACCCCTTGGCCGGCACCTGCGGCGGAGCAGGGATAGGGAGCGGCTTGGCGGACGGATCGTCCGTGGCAGTCACGCCTGGAATGGGCGGCGGCAACGCTGACGCACTGGCCTCGGCCGGCGTGGAAGTTTCGGAGCAACCGCTCGCGAGAAATGCGAGCACGAGGATCAGACAGGACAGTACGCGTGAAATCATCGTTGCGTTCGACTCAACAAGGACGCGCGATAACAAGGGCGCGACGGATTCTATCCACCCCGCGATCCGGCGAATAGGCTCAATCGGACGCGAGCCGTGCGTCCTCTAGGCCGAGCGATCGCAACTTGGCGAGCAGGCGATCGAACTCGCCAACGCTCGGCAGTGGACCGATGCGAACACGATACAGCGTGCGCCCGTCGACATTATCCCGACGCACGAAGCTGTTCTCGATGCCGTGCGAGCGCAGCCGCTGCAGGAGGGTGGTGGCGTTGTGCTCGCTGCTGAACGCCCCCGCCTGCACGTAGATGCTCGAAGGCGCAGACGGCGCGCTCGGTGAGTCTTGCGGCGTCAACGCCCGCACCTCGACGAACGCCGTTCCATCCTTGAGCATGTCGAGCTTGGCGGCGGCGGTGTACGAAAGATCGATGATACGGCCGTCCTTGAAGGGACCGCGATCGTTGACGCGCACGACGACGCTTTTGCCGTTCTGCAAGTTGGTCACGCGCACATACGTCGGCAGAGGCAGCGTCTTATGCGCAGCCGTCATGGCGTACATGTTGTAGCGCTCGCCGCTCGAGGTGAGCCCGGAGTGAAAACCCGGCCCGTACCAGGAAGCGATACCGCGCTCGACATAGCCGGTGGCATCGCTCATGACGAAGTAGCGCTTGCCGTTCACGTCATAGAAAGGTGGATTGCCTCGCGCAGACCTCGGCTCCGCACGCGGTACCGCATCGGGGATCTTCGCGATCTCGCTGGGTGTCGGAGGGGTGGGCAGCGGCGAGGGTGGACGTGGCGGATGTCGGACGCTTACACAGCCCGCGAGCGTGACGGCGAGGAGCAGGAAGATCCATTGCGCGTGGGCCAACGCGCGGCGCACTGGATTACTTGGCCGCATCGCGCATGAAACCCTCGATAGCCTGGCCGAGGTCGTTGACTGCCATCGCATACATCGTGCTGCGGTTGTAGCGTGTGATGACGTAGAAGTTCGTGAAACCGACGCGATACTCCGGTCCGTTCTTGCCCTGACCGACTACGAGCATGGCAGGTGTGTCCGGCGGCATCGTCGTCTCGAATTCGACGCCCTTGTCGCGCAGCGATTGGACGGTTTCGTTGAGCGCGATCGTCGAGACATCGAATGCGCTGAGGTCGTCGCTCGCGAGCGCGGCGTTCACGATGACCGGCTCGTTGTGTCGCCAGCCGTGACCGTGCAAGTAATTGGCGATCGAGCCGATGATGTCGTCCCAGCTGTTCCACAGATCGCGTTTGCCGTCGCCATCGGCGTCGACCGCAAACTTACGGTAGCTCGTCGAGATGAATTGCGGCGCGCCCATCGCGCCGGCATACGAGCCAAGCGCCTTGCGAGCGTCGACGTTCTCTTCGCGCGTGAGCAACAGGAACTGCACGAGCTCGCCTCTGAAGAACTGGGCACGCGGCGGATAGTCGAAGGCGAGCGTCGCCAGCGCATCGATGACGCGATAGCGTCCAGTGATGCGGCCGAAGGCGGTTTCGACGCCGAGAATGCCGACGATGGTTGAGGCGAGTCGCTCGTCACCAAGCGACCTGAGGCGTTCGCCATGCGCCATCCAGAAGTCGGCACCTTGCTGGATGCGCTGCTCGGTGAGGAACCGTTCGCGATACTCGTACCAGGGGACGACACGTTCGGCCGGACGACTGATGGCATCAAGGATCGACTGTTGGGTCTTGGCTTGCGCGAGAAGCGCTTCGACTTCGCTGCGTGCAAAGCCGTGCACTGTGCTCATCTCGTCGATGAAGGCGCGCACCTCTGGTCGTGTGATGTCGAGCGCGAGAGCGGGGAAGGCGAGGCAGCTGACAAGAAAGGCGAAATAGGCTCGCAACACAAGTTCCCTTGAAGCCATCGAGTTGGAAGGACAGCGCCCCAGCGCTTGTGACTTGCTCGTCAACGGCCGACGAGTCTGCGTTTTGCACAGAGCGACATGAGAATACCGAAACCAGCCATGAGGGTCACCATGGCTGTGCCGCCGTAGCTGATGAATGGTAGCGGGACGCCGACCACCGGCAGCAGACCCGTCACCATCCCCGTGTTCACGAACACATAAACGCAAAAAGTGAGACTCAATGCGCCGGCCGAGAGCCGTGCGAATGTGTCTTGTGCCGTAGTGGAGAGATAGAGCGCACGGCCGATGACGAACAGGTACAGCGCGATGACGGTGAGCAAGCCGATCAAGCCCCATTCCTCACCGATCACCGCGAACACGAAGTCCGTGGATCGCTCCGGCAGAAACTCGAGCTGCGCCTGACTGCCATTGAGATAGCCTTTGCCGAAGACACCGCCCGAGCCGATGGCGATCTGCGACTGGATGATGTGATAGCCGGCCCCGAGCGGATCGCTCTGCGGATCGAGGAACGTGAGCACGCGTTGTTTCTGGTAGTCGTGAAGAAAGAACTGCCAGGCCACGAATGCGGTGGGCACGAGCAAGGCGATCATTGCACCGATGTAGCGCAGCTGCAGACCTGCGAGCAGCAGGACCATCGCGCCCGAGCAGGCGACCAGGAGCGCGGTGCCGAGGTCGGGTTGCTCGGCGATCAGCAGCGTGGGTATCCCGATCGCGAGCAAGAGCAGCAGCACGGTGATTGAGTTGGGCGGCAGCGGGCGCTCGTGCAGGTACCACGCACAGGCAAGCGGCACTGCCAGCTTCATGATCTCGGAGGGTTGAAAGCGGACGAGGCCGAGGTCGAGCCAGCGCTGCGCGCCCATCGCGATGTCGCCGCTCACCATGACGAGGACGAGCAGCGCGAGCCCGGTCAAATATACCCATGGCGTCGCCGTGCGGATGACGCGTGGTGGCACTTGCGCCAAGGCGACCATCGCAACCATGCCGAGACCGAAGCGGATGAGCTGGGCCTCGAGATAACTGAAACTTTGCCCCGAGGCACTGAAGATAACGATGCTGCCGACGGCACCGATGAGGCACAGCCCGACGAACAGTGGTCCGTCGAGGTGCAGCGCGAAGAGCAGTCGCGCAGTACCCGTGAGCGTGCGTTGAGTGCGTGAGCTGGCGAGCACTTGGTAACTCATTCGGTGTTACGCGGCGCGGGCGCGGCACGAGCCGGCTGGCGCTTCGCCTCTTGTTCAGCGAGCTGTTCGGGCGTCAGTAGGTACACGTCGAGTATCCGGCGTGCGACAGGCGCGGCATAGGCGCTGCCGCCACCGGGCGCATTCTCGATCACCACGGCGACCGCGAGCTTCGGGTCGTCCACGGGTGCGAACGCGACGAACAAGGCGTGATCACGTAGGTGCTCGGCCAGTTCGTCGGCTTTTCGCATACGCTCAGTCGCTGCGACGGTGAAGACCTGAGCGGTGCCGCTCTTGCCTGCCATCTTGTACGGTGCGCCGGCTGCGGCCGCACGCGCGGTGCCATACGGAGCGTTGGTCACGTCGTACATGCCCTCGATGGCGAAGTCCCACGCGAGCGGATCGGTCGTCTTGGCGTCGGGCAACGGCACGGGTTCCAGCTCTCGAATCTCGCCGGTCTGCGCGTTGCGAATGGCGCGCACGAGCCGGGGCTGAAAGCGCTTGCCGCGGGCGGCGAGCGTTGCGGTCGCATGCGCAAGCTGCAACGGTGTCGTCGTCAGAT
The DNA here is from genome assembly GCA_017577615.1 of Gammaproteobacteria bacterium. GTDB lineage: Bacteria > Pseudomonadota > Gammaproteobacteria > Steroidobacterales > Steroidobacteraceae > Steroidobacter. The sequence goes on from PKRE01000004.1 coordinate 243,160, forward strand.
AGCCTTGTCCGATGCCGACGCTGATGGTGTCGCCCGGGTACCAGATCTTCGCCTCGGGGCGCGTGAACGCGCGGCGCTTCCATTCCGTCGACGGCAGGATGCCCTCCCGTTCGCCAGGGATATCGATACCGGTGCGTTGTCCGAGGCCGAACTGATAAAGGAAGTCGTGGATCCGATCGATGCCCATCAAGTTGGCGATGTCGTAGAAGTACACATCGCAAGAGGTGGCGATCGCCTTGCGCATATTGACGGTTCCGTGTCCCTCGCGTTTCCAATCGCGACGCGGACGGTCGCGTCCGCCGGGCATGCGCCAGATGCCGCGGCAAAACCGTGTCTCATTCGGCGTGATCACACCGGCTTCCAGTGCCGCCAGCGCCATCAGCGGCTTGACTGTGGAGCCAGGCGGATACACGCCGCGCAGCGCGCGATCGTACATCGGTCGGGCGGGATCCTCGGTGAGCGCGAGGTACTCGGCGCGCGTCAAGCCGCGTGCGAACAAGTTCGGGTCGAACCCCGGGGTGCTCACGAAGGCAATGATGTCACCGTTGGCCGGATCGATGGCGACGGCGGCGGCGCGGTAGCCGCGCAGCGCTTCTTCTGCCGCCTGCTGAACGCGTTGATCGATCGTCAGATACAGATCGTTGCCGGCGAGCGGCTCTTGGCGCTCGAGCTTGACGGCCTCGTTACCGATGCGCTCGACCGTGCGGCCTTGCGCATTCACGAGTAGCTGCTGAAATCCCGTGCGGCCGTGAAGCTCCGCTTCGTACGCACGCTCGACCCCAGTCTTGCCCGTCAGGGTCGTGCCCGCGTACTCCTTCATGTTGAGGCGCTTCTTGTCCTCCTCGCTGATCGCTCCGACGTAGCCGATCGCGTGCACGCCGGTGCTGCCGAGAGGGTAGTAGCGCGTGAGGCGGGGGCGAATCTCGACGCCCGGGAACTGATGCTGACGCGCTGCGAACCTCGCGAGCTCCTCTTCGGTGAGCTGCAGCTTGATGGGCACGGCATCGAAGCTGCGTCGTGAGTGGATGTCCTTGAGGAGGGCAGGAATGGCTGCCGCTTCGATCAGACCCAGCTCTGCCAGCCCCGACAATGTGGCATCGAGATCCTCGACTTGCTCGCGGGTCAGCTCGAGCTGGTACGAGGGGACGTTTGTCGCGAGCGGTACACCGTTACGGTCGAAGATCAGCCCTCGATTGGGCGGAATCGGCTCGATCTTGATGCGATTACCCTGCGAGAGCGCAGCGAAATAGTCATAGCGCACGACCTGTAGCCACACCAGGCGCGCCACCACTGCCCCGAGCGCGAGCACCATCAAAATAGCGGCCGCGATCGCACGACGCTCGAAGAGCCGCTGCTCGGCGTGGTGATCTTTGATGCGGACGGTCGGCATGTCACGGGTGACTGGGCTTTGGGCTCCAGGCTGTGGTCAGAAAGCATATCCGCGGGCGAGTCGGCCTTCTGCGTCGTTGAGGCTCGCAACGCGGTGCATGACCTTCAATCGCAATCATACGCGACCACGTCGTCTCTTCTTTATCTAGCCGGAGCCAGGCGCCACTGCCAGAGCGCAACCTTCAGCGGTTGCGCCGGCGATTCCACGTGTCCAAGAACGCGACCAGCACCGGCCACAGAAGTGTGCTCGTCAGCACTGGCAGCCAGCGCGTCCACGTGGTGATCGCAGGCCCGATGATGCCGTCGATCCAGAAGACGATGAACTCGTACAGCGCGAGCAGCATGAACACCGTGAGTGTCTGGTGCCAAATCGGAAAGACGCGCATGCGCAGCTGGAACTTGTGCGTCAGGAAGGCGACCAGCAAGAATGCCAGCGCATGTTGTCCAAGGATGGGACCGGTGAGCAGGTCGAGCGCGAGCCCGCAGACCCATGCAAACGTCAGTCCCGCAATGCGCGGTGCGCTCAACGACCAGTAGATGACGAGCAGCAACAGCAGCTCGGGGCGCGCCTTCTCGATGACATCCGGCAGCTGCGTGATCGCGAACATCAGCGCGACCAGGGCCGTCACCACGACGCGTGCTGGACGGATGCGTTCTTCAGTTACGGGCATCGGCTTGTTGCGGCATCGTCGATCGTTGCAGCATCGTCATTGGCTCGCCGGCGGTGTGGCGGTGCTTTGCTGCTCCGGGGGGTTCGACAAGCTTGGCTCCGCAGCCGTATCGGTCATCGAGGCATCTCGGGAGGCCGCCCCGCGCGGTGTATTCGGCCACAGCAGCAGCACCTCACGATCTCGATCCAGCAGCGCGAGCGGTTTCGCTTCCACGGTTGCAAACGTCTCGGCCGGATTCCGTCTCACGGTCGTCACTGTCGCGACAGGGTAGCCGGCCGGGAAGATGCCGTCGAAACCCGAGGAGACGAGCAAGTCGCCGACCTGAATGTCGGCGTCGACGGTCATGAATGGCAGGCTGAGCGTGCCGAGCTGGCCGGTGCCCATGGCGAGCGAACGGATGCCGTTGCGATTCACCTGCACTGGAATCGCATGCTCGGCATCTGTGATCAAGATGACCTGCGAGCTGAACATGTCGAGGCGCGCCACTTGCCCGACGATGCCGAACGCGTCGATCACCGGCTGGCCCTCGTAAACGCCGTCGTAGGCGCCTTTATTGATGCGGATCCGGTGCCGGAAGGCCTCGACCGAGACGTTCATGATTTCGGCGATGAGCGTACGCTCGCCAATGCCATCGGACGCGTCGCGAAGCTCTCGCAGACGCCGGTTCTCCTCCACCAGCGCTTCGTAGTGCAGCAGCTTGATGCGCGCGATCCGCAGCTCCTCGGCGAGGGCGGCATTTTCCTCTCTCAGGCGCGCACGATCCGCAAAGCTGCTCGTAAGCCAATTCCAGAACGCATACGGAGCGTCCACCACGGCGTTGAGCGGATGCAGCGCCGCGCTCATCCATATCCGTGCGGTCTCGAGATACTGGGTCCTGTGATCCAGCACCATCACGGCGATCGAGAGGATCGCGAGAAAAAAGAAGCGCGCGCCGAGGGAAGGACCTCGTCCGATGATGGGACGACTGTCGGCGCTTACGGTCACCATGAAAAACGCCTCGTCCACCTACATGGTGGGGTCGCGGACGATGCCGAACCGTTGGATCCCGCCGAACGCCGCGGTTCGAGGGTGCTGATGAGCCCGGGATCCTCGCCGCGCACCTGTGCCAACGTTCCTGACTGGCTACTCCAGGTTGAAGAGGGCAGGGCCGTGCTCATCAATCAGCTCGAGCATCCGTCCGCCGCCGCGCGCGACGCAGGTGAGCGGATCTTCGGACACCACGACGGGCAAGCCTGTCTCCTCCATCAAGAGCTTGTCTATGTCGCGAAGGAGCGCACCGCCGCCCGTGAGCACGATGCCACGCTCGGCGACGTCCGCGCCAAGCTCTGGCGGCGTTTGCTCGAGCGCCACTTTCACCGCGCCGACGATGCCCGCGAGCGGCTCCTGCAGCGCTTCCAGGATCTCGTTGGAGTTGAGCGTGAAGCTGCGCGGCACGCCTTCGGAGAGGTTGCGGCCTTTGACCGAAATCTCTTTGACTTGCTGGCCGGGGTAGGCAGAGCCAATCTCGATCTTGATCTTTTCTGCAGTTGCCTCGCCGATCAGGATCCCGTAGTTGCGACGTACGTAGTTGATGATCGCATCATCGAAGCGGTCACCGCCGATGCGCACGGACGCGGCGTACACGATGCCGTTCAAGGAGATGACAGCGACTTCCGAAGTGCCGCCGCCGATGTCGAGCACCATCGAGCCGCGGGCCTCGTGCACCGGCAGGCCGGCGCCGACTGCAGCCGCCATCGGCTCCTCGATCAGACGCACCCATCGCGCACCTGCGCCTTCTGCGGATTCTTGGATCGCACGACGCTCGACTTGCGTTGAGCCATAGGGTACGCAGATGAGCACGCGTGGGCTGGGACGTATCAGGCGATTGCCGTGTACTTTCTCGATGAAGTACTGCAGCATCTTCTCGGTGACGGTGAAGTCGGCGATGACACCGTCCTTCATCGGGCGGATGGCGGTGATGTGCCCGGGTGTGCGTCCGAGCATGTTCTTGGCTTCTTGACCGACCGCCTCGATACGTTTGCCCGCGCGCCCAGGCTCCTCGCGAATGGCTACCACAGAAGGTTCGTTGAGCACGATCCCTTTACCGCGAGCATAGATAAGCGTGTTCGCGGTGCCCAAGTCGATTGACAAATCGTTCGAGAAAATCCCGCGAAGGTTCTTGAACATGGTTGTTGTGAGGAGCGAAACGGCGGGGCAGAAAAGTTGCCGTACTCTAGCAATGGGTAGGACTTTGCACAAGCGGAGGTGTATGATTACGCGCGCTTTTTTCCGGCTTATTTCCAGGCCTTTCGGCACCAACAGGGACATCTAATCGCATGAGTCTCACTCGTCACGACGTGGAGAGCATCGCGTACCTCGCACGCCTGTCGCTCAGTGATGCGGAGCTGCCGGCGTACGTCGATAGCCTTTCCAAGATTCTGCACCTGGTCGAGCAGCTGAACGCTGCTGACACTGCCGACGTCGAGCCGATGGCTCACCCGCTCGCAGACCAAGTGCAACGCCTCCGCGACGACGTCGTCACTGAAGAGGACCGACGTGAGAAATACCAGCGCAACGCGCCTGCCGTGGAAGCGGGGTTGTATCTTGTCCCGAAGGTCATCGAATGAACCCCCGGTGCGTGCGGGTCGCGGCCTCAGTTGAAAGCTGAATTCATTGCGCCGGACCCCCTGCCATCAACCGAAACACGAGCCGCTGTGCCATGACCGAACTGCATCACCATACGTTGGCCGAGCTTGCCGCCGGCCTCCGTGCACGCCGCTTCTCGAGCGTCGAGCTCACGAAGCACTTCCTGGAGCGTATCGAGCGCTTCAATCCGGACCTCAATGCCTTCATCACCGTGACCGCGGAACGCGCGCTCGAGGCGGCCGAGGCGGCGGATCGCCAGCTTGCGGCAGGAGAGGGCTCACCGCTGCTCGGGGTGCCGATCGCGCACAAGGACATCTTCTGCACCGACGGTGTGCTGACCACTTGCGCTTCGCGCATGTTGTCCAATTTTGTCTCACCCTATGATGCGACTGTCGTCGAGCGCCTGTCCCAAGCTGGCGCGGTCTCGCTCGGCAAGACGAACATGGATGAGTTTGCGATGGGCTCGTCCAACGAGACGAGCTGGTACGGGCCGGTGAAGAATCCATGGGATCCGACGAAGGTGCCTGGCGGATCCTCGGGAGGGTCTGCTGCCGCCGTCGCAGCCCGTGTCGTGCCGGCAGCGACGGGCACGGACACCGGCGGCTCGATTCGTCAGCCCGCTGCGCTCACCGGCCTGACAGGCTTGAAGCCGACTTATGGTCGCGTCTCGCGCTACGGCATGATCGCATTCGCCTCCAGCCTCGATCAGGCAGGGACGCTGACGCAGACAGCTGAGGATGCGGCTCTGTTGCTGAGTGTCATGGCTGGCTTCGATCCGCGCGATTCGACGAGTGTCGAGGCGCCAGTGCCGGATTACCTCGCTGCGCTCGATCAGCCACTGCAGGGGCTCAAGATCGGTGTTGTCAAAGAGTTCTTCGACGAGGGGCTGGACGAGCAGAGCGCGGCGCTCGTGCGCGAGGCGCTCAAGCAGTACGAGAAGCTGGGCGCCCGGCTCATCGAGGTGAGCTTGCCCAATCTGCCGCTTTCCGTGCCCGCGTACTACGTGGTGGCGCCGGCCGAGTGCTCATCGAACCTGGCGCGTTTCGACGGCGTGCGGTTCGGCTATCGCTGCGAAAATCCGGTCGACTTGCTGGACATGTATACCCGCTCGCGCGGCGAGGGTTTCGGTCCCGAGGTCAAACGGCGCATCATGACGGGCACGTACGTGCTCTCGGCAGGGTACTACGACGCTTACTATTTGAAGGCACAGAAAGTGCGAAGGCTCATCGCCGACGATTTCGCCAAGGCCTTCACGGAAGTCGACGTTCTGATGGGACCGACGACACCGGCACCAGCCTTCGACATCGGTGCGCAAGGGGACGATCCGATCAAGATGTACTTGAACGACATCTACACGATCGGCGCCAATCTCGCAGGGTTGCCGGCGATGTCCATTCCGTGCGGCTTTGTGGGTCACTTGCCGGTGGGATTGCAGATCATCGGTCCACACTTCGCCGAAGCGAAGCTGCTGAATGTCGCACACGGCTACCAGCGCGAGACGGATTGGCACAAGCGCATCCCGCGCGGATACGAGTAGTCGCAGCGCGCTGGGTTGTGGGCTCTAGGCCGTGGCCGGAGCCTTGTCTGGCGCAACAGTGCAAGCGTAGAGAGTTTGTTTTCGAGTCTGAACCTACAGCCTACAGCCTATGTCTTCCTGGGAAGCAGTCATCGGCCTTGAGATCCACGCGCAGCTCGCGACGAAGAGCAAGATCTTCTCGGGCGCTTCGACCGCCTATGGCGCTGCGCCAAACGTCCAGGCCAGCCTCGTCGATCTGGGTTATCCCGGAGTGCTGCCGGTGCTGAACCGGGAAGCGGTGCGGATGGCCGTGAAGTTCGGGCTGGCGATCGGCGCCAACATTGCGCGCCGCTCCATCTTCGCGCGCAAGAATTATTTCTATCCCGATCTGCCGAAGGGCTACCAAATCAGCCAGTACGAAAAGCCGATCGTGGAGAACGGTCGTTTGGAGATCGTGCTCGAGGACGGCTCACGCAAGACGATCGGTATCACACGCGCACATCTCGAGGAAGATGCCGGTAAGTCATTGCACGAGGACTTCCACGGTCTGACGGGCATCGATCTCAATCGCGCCGGCACGCCGCTCATCGAGATCGTCTCTGAGCCGGACATGCGTTCCGCCAAGGAGGCGGTCGCATACATGAAGAAGATCCATACGCTCGTGCGCTATCTCGAGATCTGCGACGGCAACATGCAGGAAGGCTCGTTCCGCTGCGATGCCAACGTGTCGGTGCGCCCAGTCGGTCAGGAGAAGTTCGGCACACGTTGCGAGATCAAGAACCTCAACTCGTTCCGCTTCGTCGAGCGCGCGATCAACTACGAGATTGCGCGACAAATCCAGGTGCTCGAAAGCGGCGGCACGATTCAGCAAGAAACACGGCTCTTCGATCCGGACAAGGGCGAAACGCGTGCCTTGCGAACCAAGGAAGAAGCGAACGACTATCGTTACTTCCCCGATCCGGACTTGCTGCCATTGGTGCTCGACGACGAGTTCATTGAATCCGTGAGGCGCACGCTACCCGAGCTTCCGGACGAGAAAGCGGCTCGCTACGTCGAGCAGTTCGGTCTGTCGGCATATGATGCGGGTGTGCTGACCGCGAGTCGCGAGATGGGCGACTATTTCGAAAGCGTCGTCGCCAAGTTGAACGGTCATGCCAAGCTGGCAGCCAACTGGGTCATGGGCGAGCTCTCCGGTGCGCTCAACAAGGAGAATCTCGACATCACCCAATCACGCATCGACCCGACGCGGCTTGCCGGCTTGCTTGCGCGAATCGTGGACCAGACGATCTCGGGCAAGATTGCCAAGGATGTCTTTGAGCAGATGTGGAACGAAGGCCTCGATGCCGACACCATCATCGAATCGAAGGGGTTGCGACAGATCACCGACACCGCCGCCATCGAGCAGGTGATCGAGGCTGTCATGGCCGCTCATCCGAAGCAGCTGGCGGAGTACCGTTCAGGGAAGGAGAAGCTGTTCGGTTTCTTCGTCGGGCAGGTGATGAAGCAGACGGGTGGCAAGGCGAATCCTGCGCAGGTCAATGAGCTTTTGAAGAAGAAGCTGGCTGGATAGCTGTGGGTTGTAGGCTGTAGCTGCGGTTGCGAGTTCCTTCAGCCACGGCAAAGCGGCAAAGCGTGCGTCTTCTTGTCGGAGGTGTTCCCCTGCCCAGCAGCCGAACGCCTCCAGTAAGTCTTCCCGGTTGCATCCAACGACGGCGTGGTCCAATGTTCCGTGTCCTGCTTGCGGGACGCATCAATGTCACTTGCCATGCGCGACCCCGACTCTTTGCATCGCTTCTTGTTCGAGCGCTATCCCATTCGGGGCCATCTCGTTCGCCTCGATGCGTCGTGGCGCGCCCTACTCGAGCGACGCGATTATCCACCCGCGATCCGCGATACGCTCGGTGAGGCAGTCGCTGCGTCCGCGCTCTTGGCCGCCACGCTCAAGTTCGACGGCACGCTGAGCTTGCAGCTGCAAGGGCAGGGACCGCTGTACTTGCTGGTGGCACAGTGCACCAATGATCTTGCCGTGCGTGGCGTCGCTCGTTATCGCGAAGCTGTCGATTCGCGCGACCTGTCGGTGTTGTCGGGCAAAGGGCAGCTGAGCGTCACAGTCGAAGGCCAGGATCTTCCGCAGCGTTATCAGGGAGTGGTGCCGCTTGCCGGTCCGCGCCTGGCGGAGTGTCTGCAGGCCTACTTCGACCAGTCGGAGCAGCTTCCCACTCGGTTGTGGTTGCATGCCGAAGAAGCGGGAGCGTACGGCATGCTGCTGCAGCGACTTCCTGTGAGCGCGATGGAGCAGGGCAACGGCGCGCCGAGCCCACGCACGCCGCCGAGCCCCGAGGAGATCGACGACGCCTGGCGCCGCGTGCAGCTGCTGGGAGATACGCTCAAGCCCGAGGAACTCGCGACGCTGAGCGAGCGAACGATCTTGAGACGTCTCTTCCCGGAAGATGACGTCCGCCTCTTCGAGCCGGCGCCAGTGTTCTTTCGATGCCGGTGCTCGCGTGAGCGCGTCATCAACATGTTGCGCGCTCTGGGGAGCGACGATCTGCGCGCATTGCTCGCCGAGCGCGGCAAGGTGGAAGTCCGCTGTGACTTCTGCAACCGAGCGTATGAGTTCGACGCCGTTGACGTCGAGCATTTCCTGTCTCCCCAGGCGACCAGCGGATCGGAGAGAAGGCATTAGGGATTCGGGGCTGGGGCTCGGGCAGAGCCACATCGGGTCAGCCAATCTAGAAAATGAGTTAGATCCGTCTGATATCTATCTGAAATAGAACAAGGAAATTAAAGCGTCTGTCTCTTTCCCGGATACCGCCGCGACAGATAAACGCCGGGCCCGAGCCCCGGACTTCGTACCCAAGCCCCGAACCCCAAGCTCATTCCGTCTAGCCAGCATATAAAGAGTTACTTATATTTAGATCTATGGCTTTATCGTTCTTGTCCGCGGTCTCAGCGCTTCGTGCCGCAGGCGAGCCTTCCCGGCTGCGTCTGCTGGCGCTGTTGACGCGTGCGGAGCTCACGGTGGGCGAGCTTTGCGAGATCCTCGGGCAAAGCCAGCCGCGCGTGTCGCGGCATCTCAAGATCCTTGCGAGCGCGGGTTTGCTCGATCGTTTTCGCGAAGAGCAGTGGGTGTACTACCGCGTCCCGACGAGCGGCGAGGCGACGAAGGTCGTGGAGCAGCTCTTGTCCTTGCTGGCTGACGATGACGAGGTACTCGAGCGCGATCGCCGCCGTATGGACAACGTCATCGCCGCGCGTGCCTTGCAGACGACGACGCGCTCGATCGAAGCGCTCAGCCCTGAGTGTCTGGCGGACATTGCCCCATTGGTGCTCCGCGAGCTACCGCAGGAATCGGTCGGAGCCCTGCTGGATGTGGGCACCGGAAGCGGTCATCTGCTCGAGCTGCTTGCTCCTCGCGCGGCGCGAGCAGTCGGTATAGACATCTCAACCGATGCGTTGCGCCTCGCGCGAACGAACGTGCATGGTGCAGGCCTGCACCATTGCGAGCTGCACAAGGGCGACATGTACGACCTGCCGTTTCCCACGGGCACCTTCGACACCGTCACGGCAGATCGCGTGCTCGCCAACGCGCAACGACCGTTGCTCGCGCTTGGCGAGATCGCGCGCGTGCTGAGAGCGGGTGGGCGCTTGGTGCTCATAGAAGACTTCGACGCTCTCGCTGACAGTGTGGGTGGCAACCCGATCAACACCTTGCGCGACTGGCTCTTGCGCAGCGGTCTTGAGTGCACACGCATCCATCCCGTCGACACACGGCTCGCACACCTGCTGATTGCGGTCGGTCAGCGACTCGAGCGCGCGACCGCGGTCGCCTGAGGCACGAACAACACAGCAAAATTCACCGATCAGGAGCGCAACGCATGGCGATCGAGGAGATCAAGGACCGCATCGGGGAGACAATGGCGCGTCTGAAATCTCGACCGGCTGTATCGTTCGAGTTTTTCCCGCCGAAAGACGAAGCGATGGAGCGAACGCTCTGGCAGTCGATCGAGCGCCTCGCGCCTCTACGGCCCCGCTTCGTTTCCGTGACCTATGGCGCCGATGGATCGACGCGCACGCGCACGCACAATGTGGTGACGCGCATTCAGCAGGCGACATCGCTCACGGCAGCACCGCATCTGACCTGCGTGGGTGCATCCAAAGAGGAGGTGCTCGACATCGCGCGTAACTATTGGGCGCACGGTATCCGGCACATCGTTGCGCTGCGTGGCGATCCGCCGCAAGGCTCCGGTGGCAAGTACGTGCCGCACCCCAACGGATTCGCATACGCGGTCGACCTCGTCAAAGGACTCATGTCGGTCGCCGACTTCGAGATCTCGGTGGCGACCTATCCCGAGAAGCATCCGGAATCGCCGAGCGAAGAGTTCGAGCTCGAGAACCTGAAAGCCAAGATCGATGCAGGCGCGGATCGTGCGATCACGCAGTTTTTCTTCGATCCCGATGTGTTCCTGCGCTTCCGCGATCGTTGTCTGGCGGCCGGCATCACCGCCCCGATCGTTCCGGGCATTTTGCCGATCACCCGTTTCCCACAGATGCTGCGCATGGCGCAACGTTGCGGCGCCTCGGTGCCGCAGTGGCTCGTGGATCGCTTCGATGGCCTAGACGACGATGTCGAGACCAGGCGCATGATCGCAGCCTCGGTCGCGATCGAGCAGGTCCAGCATTTGCAGAAGCATGGCGTCGAGGAGTTCCACTTCTACACGCTCAATCGCGCCGAGCTCACTTACGCGATCTGTCACACGCTAGGAGTACGTCCGCAGGCGGGCAACGCGACGCTGGAGGCTGCAAGCTAGCTCGTATCGCGCCGCTGCAGCCCTGTCCGGTCCGTCAGCTTTGGGAGTTTCTATGAATCGAGTCGAACGCGTCGCTGCCTTCAAGCGCCTGCTCACCGAGCGCATCCTCGTGCTCGACGGCGCGATGGGCACGATGATCCAGAGTTACCGCCTGAGCGAAGCCGATTATCGCGGCGAGCGTTTCAAAGATTGGCGCTGCGACCTGAAAGGCAACAGCGACATTCTCGTGCTCACGAAGCCCGCGGTGATCGCTCAGATTCATCGTGCCTATCTCGAGGCGGGCGCAGACATCATCGAGACCAACACGTTCACGGCCAATTTCCCGTCGCAGGCGGATTACGGCACGGAGGATTTCGTTCATGAGATCAACCTCGAAGCGGCTCGTATCGCGCGACGTGTGGCGGATGAGTTCGCTGCCCAGGAAGGCGAAGTACGCTTCGTTGCCGGCGCGCTCGGACCGACGAATCGCACGGCTTCGCTGTCGCCCGACGTGAACGATCCTGCGTTTCGCAACATCGACTTCGACCAGCTGGCAGAGACCTACTCGATCGCGGCGCGCGCGCTCATCGAGGGCGGCGTCGATCTCTTCCTGATTGAGACGATCTTCGACACGCTGAATGCCAAGGCGGCCATTTATGCCGTCCGGCAGGCGATGGACGAGGCTCGCGTCGAGTTGCCGATCGTCATTTCCGGCACGATCACGGATGCATCTGGTCGCACGTTGTCGGGGCAGACGGTGGAAGCGTTCTGGAACTCGGTACGTCATGCGCAGCCGATCGCGATCGGTCTGAATTGCGCTCTCGGTGCGCGCCAGCTGCGACCGTACATCGAAGAGCTCGCTCGGATCGCCGATGTCTACGTCAGCGCGTATCCGAACGCAGGGTTACCCAACGCGTTCGGCGAGTACGACGAAGCGCCCTGCGAGACCGCAGAGCTCGTTCGCGAGTTTGCAACCAGCGGTTTGGTCAATATCGTGGGCGGCTGCTGCGGCACGACTCCCGAGCACATCCGCCATCTGTGCGAGGCGGTCGCTGGTGTGCCGCCGCGCAAGCCACCGCAGGTGGAACGACGCTGCCGGCTATCCGGTCTCGAGCCGCTCAACATCGGGCCCGACACGCTCTTCGTGAACATTGGCGAGCGCACCAACGTGACGGGGTCGGCGAAGTTCCGTCGTCTCATCGAAGCCGGCGACTACCATGCCGCGCTCGATATCGCCCGGCAGCAAGTCGCCAACGGTGCCCAGATCATCGATATCAACATGGACGAGGGCATGCTCGATTCGGAAGCCGCCATGGTGCGGTTTCTGAATTTGATCGCGTCCGAGCCGGACATCGCGCGCGTCCCCATCATGATCGACTCTTCCAAGTGGTCGGTGATCGAAGCAGGGCTGAAGCACCTTCAGGGCAAGGGCATCGTCAACTCGATCAGCTTGAAGGAGGGTGAGGAGGTCTTCCTCGAGCAAGCACGCAAGGTACGCGCGTATGGCGCTGCGGTCGTGGTGATGGCTTTCGACGAGGAGGGGCAAGCCGACACCGTGCAGCGCAAGGTGCAGATCTGCCAGCGCTCCTACAAACTGCTCACTGAGCAGGTCGGCTTCCCGCCAGAGGACATCATCTTCGACCCGAACATCTTCGCGGTGGCGACGGGGATCGAAGAGCACAACGACTATGCGCGCGCCTTCATCGAAGCAACCGCCGAGATCCGGCGCACTTGTCCGCACGCGCATGTGAGCGGAGGCGTGAGCAACGTCTCGTTCTCCTTCCGCGGCAATGAGCCGGTGCGCGAGGCCATGCATTCGGTGTTTCTCTATCACGCCATCAAGGCCGGCATGACGATGGGTATCGTCAATGCCGGGCAGCTCGCGATCTACGAGCAGATTGAGCCCGAGCTGCGCGAGCGCGTGGAGGACGTCATCCTGAATCGGCGCCTTGATGCGACGGAACGGCTCCTCGAGATCGCGGAACGCTACAAGGGCGAGGCGGGTGCCAAGAAGGCCGAGGACCTGGCCTGGCGCTCGTGGCCCGTCGAGAAGCGTTTGGAGTACGCCCTCGTCAAGGGTATAGACGAATATATCGTCGAGGATACCGAAGAAGCGCGCCGGCAATTCGAGCGCCCGTTGCAGGTGATCGAGGGGCCGCTCATGGACGGCATGAACGTTGTCGGCGACTTGTTCGGCGCCGGCAAGATGTTCTTGCCGCAGGTCGTGAAGTCGGCACGCGTGATGAAGAAGGCCGTCGCGCACCTCATCCCCTACATCGAGCAGGAGAAGGCGCAAAGCGGTGGCACGCGTTCCAACGGCAAGATCGTGCTCGCGACAGTGAAAGGCGACGTGCATGACATCGGCAAGAACATCGTCGGCGTCGTGCTTCAGTGCAACAACTTCGAGGTCATCGATCTCGGCGTGATGGTGCCCTGCGAACGCATCCTCGAGACCGCCGAGCGCGAGAACGCAGACATGATCGGGTTGTCCGGGCTCATCACGCCGTCGCTCGACGAGATGGTGCACGTTGCCCGTGAGATGCAGCGCAAGGGCATGAACAAGCCGCTGCTGATCGGCGGTGCAACCACTTCGCCTGCGCATACCTCGGTGCGGATCGATCCGCAGTACGACGGCCCGGTCGTCTACGTAAAAGATGCCTCACGGTCGGTCGGAATCTGTCAACAGCTCGTGACGCCGGAGACGCGCAACGAATTCATCGTGAAGATCAAGGCAGAGCACGAGCAGCGCCGTGCACAGCATCGCGGCAAGACCGTGAAGAGCCCGCAGCTTTCCCTCGGACAAGCGCGCGCCAATCGCTTCAAGCCCGAGTGGGACGCCTATACGCCCCCTGTGCCGAGATTCCTCGGGATTCGCGTCTTCGACAATTACTCGCTCGAGGATCTGACGCGCTATATCGATTGGATGCCTTTCTTCAACGCATGGGAATTTCGCGGCAGGTTTCCGGACATTCTCACCGATCCGGAGGTTGGCGAGCAGGCGAGCAACCTCTATGCCGACGCGCGCCGCATGCTGAAGCAGATCATCCGCGAACGATGGCTGACGGCGAAAGGCGTGATCGGGTTCTTTCCCGCGAACAGTGTCGACGACGACGATGTCGAGATCTACACCGACGAGTCGCGTACAGAGGTGCTGGCGCGGTTGCACTTCCTGCGACAACAGAAGGGCAAGCCTGCCGGTCAACCGCATCTGTGCTTGGCGGATTTCATCGCACCCAAGAGCTCTGGCCGCAGGGACTACATCGGCGCATTCGCGGTCACTGCCGGTCTTGGTATTGAAGCGCACCTGGAACGCTTCCGCTTAGCGCATGACGATTATTCGAGCATCTTGCTGAAAGCGCTGGCCGATCGACTCGCGGAAGCCTTCGCCGAGCGCTTGCACGAGCGCGTGCGCCGGGAGTTCTGGGGCTATGCGCCCGAGGAGCGGCTGACGAACGAGCAGCTCATCAAAGAAGAGTATCGCGGCATCCGTCCGGCGCCGGGCTATCCTGCCTGCCCTGATCACACCGAGAAGACCACGTTGTGGAATCTGCTGAAGCCGGATACGAATGCTGAGATCCAGCTGACTGACTCGTTTGCGATGTATCCGGCCGCATCAGTCAGCGGCTGGTACTTCTCGCATCCCGAGGCGCGGTACTTCGCAGTGGGTAAAATCGATCTCGATCAGGTGCAGAACTACGCGGCGCGCAAGAAGATCTCGCTCGAGGAAGCGCAGCGCTGGCTAGCGCCCAATCTCGGATACGACGCAGATGCAGATGCAGATGCGGCATGAGTACGGCCGCGGGGCTGGGGGCCCGGGCTGCTGGGCGTTGGCTGGAGACTGGAAACCGGAGCTAGCACTTCTCCAGCCCAGCCCCGCGCCCACTAAAACCCTACCTCATACTGTGCGCTCGTCTTGGCTCGTACCTCTTCGAGCGTTACATCGGGCGCGAGCTCGATGAGACTGAAGAGCGATTTGCGATCGTCGCGCGCGAACACCGCGAGGTCTGTGATGATCATGTCCACCACGTTCGCGCCCGTCAGCGGTAACTCGCACTTGGGCTTGAACTTCGGCGCGCCGTTCTTTGCAGTGTGCTCCATCACGACGATGATTCGTTTGGCACCTGCGACCAGATCCATGGCGCCGCCCATGCCCTTCACCATCTTTCCTGGCACCATCCAGTTCGCCAGATCGCCGCGCTCGGATACTTCCATTGCGCCTAGGATCGACAGATCGATGTGACCGCCGCGAATCATCGCGAAGCTGTCCGCCGACGAAAAATAAGAAGTGAGCGGCAGCTCGGTGATCGTCTGCTTCCCGGCATTGATGAGATCCGGATCCTCTTCACCCTCGTAAGGGAACGGCCCCATGCCGAGCATGCCGTTCTCCGAGTGCAGGACGACTTTGATCTCGTCCGGGATGTAGTTCGCCACCAGAGTCGGTATGCCGATGCCGAGATTGACGTAGAACCCGTCCCGTAGCTCACGGGCTGCGCGTTGTGCTAGCTGCTCGCGTGTCCAAGGCATGTTGGGCTGTAGGCTGTAGGGTTATGCTGCGGTGCGTTTGCGTACTGTGCGCTGCTCGATCGGCTTGAGGTATCTCTCGCCCTGGATGATCCGCTTGACGTAGATACCGGGCGTGTGGATGCAATCCGGATCGAGCTCGCCGGGCCCGACGAGGTGCTCGACTTCGGCCACTGTGATGCGCGCGGCCGTTGCCATGACCGGATTGAAGTTACGAGCGGTCTTGCGATAGATGAGATTGCCTTCGGTGTCGCCCTTCCACGCCTTCACCAATGCAACGTCCGCGGTCAATCCGGTTTCCAAAATATAGGTTTCGCCATTGACGACGCGCGACTCCTTGCCCTCCGCAACGACAGTGCCGGCACCGGTTTTCGTGTAGAACCCATAGATACCGGCGCCTCCGGCTCGAATGCGTTCGGCCAACGTGCCTTGCGGATTGAACTCGATCTCGAGTTCACCGGCGAGGTATTGCCGCTCGAACTCGCGGTTCTCGCCGACGTAAGAGGCGATCATCTTCTTGATTTGACGTGTTTCCAACAGCAAGCCGAGACCTTGGCCGTCGATGCCTGCGTTATTGGAGATCACCGTCAGATTGCGCACGCCGCTGTCGCGCAGCGCCAAGATCAAGTTCTCAGGAATGCCGCACAGCCCGAAACCACCGCACATGATCGTCATCCCATCGGCGACGATTCCCTCGAGCGCGGCTCTCGCGCTCGGAAAGACTTTCGACGCACTTGCCATATCGCAACCTTGCAAGCCTCGCTAGCGGCATTCTACAAGCAGCCGACCATGCAGCTTGCGGTGCTCGCATCGCGGTTTTCCGTAACGGCCTGGGGTTGTGCTTGCGCGTCGTGATGCGCCGATCGTAAGGCACGTATATGCACGTTGTGGCGCCGGCCTCTCGCCTCCAGTCTCCACCGACGGACTGCGTGCCTATCCGTCTTAGCTGCAGTCCACGAAGCGCTCGATCCCGGTGAGCGCGCTGTGTGCCTGCATGCGCAGGCATTCTGCGTGCAGCGCTTTGAGCGCCGTGTACGTGTCATCAGATTGCAGCCCCTCGCCGAGATCAGCGAGAACACGCGCACGCTCGACCAACATCGTCGTGAAGGGAAGGGGTTCCGGCCAGGTGTAAGTCTCCAGCGCGCTCGCGTAGCGGCGCGCCTCGTTCCAGTGTCCTTGCTCGAGGCTGACCTCGATGGCATGCATGTAGAAGTTGAAGTAACTGTGACTGACGCATCCTGCCGCGAGTAGCGATTCTCCTTCTTCGAGCGCCCTTATGCGTTCGGCGGGATCGTCTGTGGCCCGCGCAACGAGGCTCAGGAGCACCGGGCCGCAATAGGACATGCCGCATTCGCGGCTGATGTGTACGCTCTCTCTGGCGACCCGCAGCGCCTCGTCGCGCTCGCTGGCGCCCAGCATGGCACCGGCCAGCATGCCCATGCATTCCGCTTGAAAGCGTCGCGCGCCGAGCTGGCGTGCAAGCTCGAGCGCGTGCAAAGCTCGGCTGCGCGCCTCACCGTACTGACCCTGGATCAAGAATCCTTCGCAATAGCAGACATAGATCAGGAGCTCGTTCCTGAGGTCACCGATGCGCGTTGCGAGATCGAGCGCCTCCTGCAGGTGCTCGCGTCCAGCGCTCGGAGCACCGAAGTAAATCTCAGTGATGGCAAGCATGGGCAAGTTCGCGAGGAGCACGCCCACGAGGTTCTCACCGCGTGCTTCTTGGACGCATTGCGCGAAATGGCGTCGCGCCGTGATCATCTGCCCGCGCTGATAGTAGGCATCGCCCAAGCCACCGAGCGCGCATGCAATCTCCAGCGCAGAGCGGGCTTCGAGCGCGTAGCGATAGGCTTCCTCATGCGCTTTCAGGCATGCTTCGATGCGCCCGAGCGGAAAAAGCAAGTTACCGCGCAATGTGTAGAGCCGCGCCCGCATGCGCGCATCGGCACGCTCATGCCACTGCGCTTCCGCGCGCTCGAGGCAGTCGAGTGCCTCTTCGTGCCGATCCATGACGCGCAATGCCGAGGCGATGCCGTACCATGCCTGGCCGCGTGAGAGAGGATCGACAGCGAAGTCGAGCGATTCGCGAAAGGCCGCCAAAGCATCATGAGTGCGCCCTAGCTGTAGGAGCAATTCGCCGAGCAGCGCGCTCAGCGAATGCAGCAGCGTCGGCTCACGCGCGAGCGCAAGACCCTTCTGCGCAAGGCCGAGCGCACGTTCAAAGCGCAGTGTCTGCTGCTCTGCGTGTGCAGCATCGAGATAAGCGCTGGCGGCGGATCCTTCTTGCGCGGCCGCGAGGTGCTCTGCGTACAAGGCAAGATCGCGTTGGGCGAACCAGCGCGCCGCGCTTCGATGCAGCTCGCGCCGATGCGACTTCAGGATCGACTCGTAGATGGCGTCGCGAAAGAGCGCGTGCGCGAATTGTAGCTGTATGCCTTCGGCCCGCATGAAGCCGTGCTCGATGAGCAGCGTCGGCTCGTAATCGCTGTGGCCGATCATCTCGCGCAGTGCATCGAGCTGTGATTGCTGACCCAGAACAGCGCCGGCTTGTAATGCGCGGTGATCGATGTCCGGCAAGCCGTCGGCGCGGGCAAGGACGAGCGTGCGGACGGAGCCGGGCAGGGAGGTGCTGCCGGCGTTCGCTGCACGCAGGAGCTGATCGAGAAAGAGGGGATAACCTTCAGCGCGGCGAATGCAAGCTTTAATCGTCTCACGCGGCAATTCCGGGTAGAAGGCAGCGAACTCTTCGGCCTCGTCTGCCGCGAGCGGCGCAAGGTCGAGCGTCGTGACAGGACAGCCTCTTGCGCGTGCGCGCCAGGTCGCGTTGATCGGATCGCCTTCCGGACGAGTGGTCATGATGAAAAGGATCGGACAGCTCGCGACGACGGCTGCGATCTCGGCCAAGCGAGCGCGCTCATGGTCGTCCGCCCAGTGGATGTCCTCGACGACGAGCAGGAGCGGCGCGCGTTGCGCTGCCCACTCAATGAGCTGTGCGAGCGCCATGGTATGCCCGCGTTGGCGGGTACTGGGATCCATGGCTTCTTCGAGCGCAGCGAGCTCGGGCTCGAGTGGGGCATCGACGAGCTCGCTCAAGAAGATGGCTTGATCGATGCTGCTGCCACGCGCGGCCAGCATTCGTCGAACGGCGGCTGCACGCTCGGCACCGGATACGTCCGGATCCGATCCCATCAGGCCGAGCGCAATACAGGTGATGGGACCACGGCCTGGCGATTGGCCGAAGTCGAATATCTGCGCTGAATGCACCTCGACACCGCGCTCGCGGGCAGCACTCATCACGGCTTCGACGAGCCGCGACTTGCCGATGCCGGGTTCGCCGCGCACGATGATGGAGCGTCCGCGCCCGCCGCTGCGGCAGCGCTCGAGCGCCGCAAGCACCATCGCGAGCTCGGGGCGTCGGCCGACGAAGGGCAACGGGCCTTCGCGCAGCGAGCGGATGCATTCGAGCGACCAGGCTGCCGTATCCGCGCCCGTGATGTCGCGCTCGGCAATCCGTCTGCAATTCACGCGGTCGCCGAGTGCCTGGCGTAATTCGTCCGATACCAGGATTTCTCCGTTGCGTGCACAGCTGGCGAGCACGTGCGCGATGTGGGTCGGACGGCCGCTCAGCGGGAAAATCGTCGGTGCCGGTAAGACTTGGCCGACGGCGATACCGATCTGCAGCGACAGAGGCCTGGGTGTAGGCAGTGGCTCGTGCAGGAGAGACTGTCGCAGCGCCAAGGCAGCCCGCACGCTGCGCTCGGGCTCGTTGCCGCGAGCGTTGGGAATACCGAACACGGTCAAGACATTGCAGCCCACTCGTCGATCGACGGTGCCGCCGAAGTCTTTCGCGATTCGCTCGACGCGCTCCTGAAAAGCGCTGGCGAGCGCCTGAGCGTCTTCCGGGTCGAGTGTCGCCTCGAGCTCCAGCAACCCGCCGAGGCGGGCCACCCATACGACAGCATCACGTAATTGTGGACGCTGCTCCGCGCGGGCGGGCGTTGCAGGCACCTCCGACGGGTTGTCACCGGCAGCGGCAGCTTCGGCAAGAGCTGCACCGGCGCGTCGCCGGCGCATCAGTTCCCGAAAGAGCTGCTCGGTCGCCGGTTCCGGAGCGATGTCGAGCTCCCGCCGGAGCGCGTCCCTGCACACGCGATATTGTCGCAGCGCTTCGGCGTAAGCGCCGCGACGCGCGTGCAGCTCCATCATCGCGCGATGAGCGGCTTCATTGAGCGGCTCGAGCGCGAGGTGCTTTGCACAGGCGCGTATCGCACCTTCGACGTCTTCGTTGGCAATGCAAAGCTGGGTGAGGCTCTGCAGCGCCTCGATCGCTTGTCTACGAATGCTCATGCGTTCGTGCGTGAGCCATTCGTCGAATGCGCTCGAGCGCGCATCGAGACCGTCCAAGAGCTCGCCCCGCAAGAGTTCCACCGCTTCCTGCAACGAGGCACAGGTCGCAGCGGCCAGCGCGCGGCGCAAGCGCATGAGATCGGATTCGATGAGCTGGGGATCGAGCGCGATCGAGTCGCTCGTGGTCACGAGCGCGTGCTGGCAGCTCTTGGGCAAGGCCTTGCGTAGGGTCGCGACGGCTTGCCTGAGACTGGTGCGAGCCAGCTCGTCGTCCGCCTCTTCCCATAGCAACGCTGCGAGCTTCTGGCGGCCCTGCGATTCGCCTGGGCGTAGCGCCATATAGGCAAGCAGCGCCCGGCTCTTACGAGAGGAGATCTTGAGCTCCGCTCCATGCTCATCGAGCACGCGTAGCGGCCCCAGTAGCTGTAGTGTCAGGCGAGTCATGGCTGGGGATTCCCGTCGAGCCGGGCCGCGTTCACGTATTTTTCACGCCGGGTGTGCTCTTGTCATCACGCGCGGAGGATAGAAAAGCAGCCTCTTTGATCGGTCGCGTTGGAGGAGAAGCACCATGAGCCTGTTCGATTGTCGCGGTGTCCCGGTATCAACGACCAGCCGCGCATCCTTGGAGCGCTACGAGCAAGCCGTTGAGCTGTCAGCAGGATACTACTTGGACCCAATGACGGTCATTCAAGAAGCTCTAGAAGAGGAACCGGACTTCGCCGCGGCGCACCTGGTGCGTGCGGCGCTGGTGGTGACCGCAACAGACAAAGCTGGGGTACCGATGTTGCGCGAGAGTGTTGCTGCAATCGAACGCTTGGGCCGCCGCGCCAACGAACGCGAGCGCGCACACGCGGCCGCGGCTCGTGCTTGGCTGGAAGGCGATTTCGCCGATGCGGTGTGTCGCTATGGCGACATCCTGCTCGAATACCCCCACGATCTACTTGCATTGTAAGTCGCGCACTTGGGGGATTTCTACCTCGGGGCGAGTACGATGCTGCGCGACCGTGTCGCCCAGATCTTGCCGCTCTGGGATGCGAGCACGCCGGGCTACAACTTCGTACTTGGGATGTATGCATTCGGTCTCGAGGAGACGGGTGCATACTCGCGAGCGGAGGATACAGGGCGGCAAGCGCTCGAGCTCAACCCGCGCGATCCCTGGGCGGTGCACGCTGTCGCGCACGTGATGGAGATGCAAGGTCGTCTACGCGAAGGAGTCAATTGGCTCGTCGAGCGTCAGAAGGATTGGGCACCGAACAATGGCTTTGCATTTCACAACTGGTGGCATCTTGCGCTCTACCATCTGGACATCGGCAACATCAGCGAGGTGCTGTCGCTATACGATTCGCAGATTCGCCCGGCGGATTCCCGGGTTCCGCTCGAGATGATCGACGCCTCTGCGTTGCTGTGGCGGTTGTATCTGCGGGACGTCGACGTCGGACATCGTTGGTCCGCTTTGAGCGCTGCCTGGGAATCGTGCGCGGAGGATGCCTACTACGCCTTCAACGACGTGCACGCCGTCATGGCATTCGTCGGTGCACAGCAGCTCGACCGCGCGCTGAAGACTTTGGCGGTCATGGAGCGGCGTGCGGCAGACACGGACACCAACGCCGTCATGACCCGAGAGGTAGGGTTGCCAGTGGCACGTGCGTTGGTGGACTTCGGTGTGGGTCGCTATGAGGCATGTGTGGAGCGCTTGCTGTCGGTGCGCACGGTGACCAACCGTTTTGGCGGCAGCAATGCTCAGCGCGACTTGATTCACCTGACGCTGGTCGAAGCGGCCTTGCGCGCCGGGAAGATCAAGCTCGCGCGCGCACTGGCAGCTGAGCGCACGCAGCTGAAGCCGACGAGCCCGTTCAATTGGCACTTGACTGCCCGCGTTCATGAGTCGATGGGCGAGCACGAGCGCGCAGCGCGCGCGAGAGAAAGCGCCGAAGCCAGGAGGAGAGTGGTTCTGTGAGGCTGGAGGCGGGAGACTGGTGACTGTGCTGGAGTCCGCAGCCCCCTATGGCCGATGCTCTCGCGCTAGGTAGGTCTGCGACTGCATCTCGATCAAGCGACTTTGCGTGCGCTCGAATTCGAACGCGAGCCGGGTGCCCTGATAGAGCTGGTCGATCGGAGCCGCTGCTGACACGATCAGCTTGACGGCACGATCGTAGAACTCGTCCACCAGACTGATGAAGCGTCGTGCCTGGTTCTCGAGCTCCGACGTCAACACCGGCACGTCGCTCACGAACACGGTGTGAAAGCAGCGCGCCAGCTCTATGTAATCGTCCTGGCTCCGTGGGCCGTTGCAGAGCTCGTCGAACGTGAACCAGATCGTGTCGTTCGCCAGCTTGTGCGCATGTAGGCGTCGATGATTGATCGTGAGCGTCGCACCTGTGCGGCCGGGCTCGCCGGCGATATCGGCGAACAGTCGTTCGAGCTGGTGTGCATGCTCAGGTTCGCGCGTGACGAACCAAGTGGTCGCGCGTTCGAGCGTCCGCAGACGATAGTCGGGCCCGGCAGGCATGTGCACGACTTCCGTGTGCGTCTTGAGCAGCTCGATGGCTGGCAGGAAGCGCGCACGTTGCAAGCCGTCCCTGTAAAGATCATCGGGCGGTACGTTCGAGGTTGCCACCAACGAGACGCCGCGCTCGAACAATGCGCGAAATAGTGTGCCGAGCAACATCGCATCGGCGATGTCCGAGACGAAGAGCTCGTCGAAGCACACGATCCGCGTGCGCGCCGCGATTCTGTCGGCAACGCGCTCGAGCGGATCGACCGCATCGCGTTGTCGCTTGAGCTCATCGTGCACGGTCTGCATGAAGCGATGGAAATGACTGCGTTGCTTGTTCTTGAACGGCAGGCTGTGGAAGAACAGATCCATTAGCCATGTCTTGCCGCGTCCGACGCCGCCCCACACATATAGGCCGCGCACCGGTGCGCGCTTGCGTTTCGAGGAGAAGAGCTCCTTGAGAAAGCTTCGCGGCGCGGAGGCGAGCAAACGTGTGCGCAAGTCATCGAGGCGCGCCACGATCATCTCTTGAGCAGGATCGGGTGCATAGCCCAGCCGTGCGCACTCGGCGCGGTAGAGCGCTGCAACGGAAAGGTCAGGGGAGGGATGGGTCGTCACGCTGTGCAACGTACGAAATGGCGGGCGCGGCTCAAAGGTTCTGGTAGTTCGGTCCGGAACCGCCTTCCGGAGTCGTCCAAGTGATGATCTCGTAAGGATCCTTGATGTCGCATGCCTTGCAGTGGACGCAATTTGCGGCATTGATCTGCAGTCGCCGGCCTCCTTGTGCGTCTTCGACCATTTCGTAGACGCCGGCTGGGCAGAAACGCTCGCACGGGTTGCCGTATTCCGTCGTGCAACGCTCGACGCAAATCGATGTGTCGTGCACCAGGAGATGAACCGGTTGAGATTCATCGTGCACATTACCGGCGAAGAACACCGAGGCGAGCCGATCGCGCGGTGGCAGCGTACGCTTGACCCAGCCGCGATCGGGAGAGACGTACTCGTCGAGCTTCGCGAGCGCGGATGCATCCGATGTATTGCGGAGCGTCCAAGGCGTTCTGCCCTTCAGCAGCGCCTCGATGCCGGCATTGACGATTCCAAAGTACAGACCCTTCTTGAACGCTGGCTTGAAATTGCGCACCTGATACAGCTCGCGATGTCCTTCGGATGCGCGCCAACGCGCATCGAAGCCGGTGCTCTCACCACGCTCGGCCAAGTGCTCGGCCGCAAGCGTGCCGCAACGAATCGCTTGATGAATCCCTTTGATCTTGAAAACGTTCAAGGTCCCGGCTGCATCACCAATCAGCAGCGCACCGGGCATCTCGAGCTTGGGAAGAGATTGGTAGCCGCCCGCAGCGATTGTGCGCGCGCCGGCAGAGAGGATCTCGCCGCCTTCCAGCAGGTGTTTGACGTGGGGATGATGCTTGAACTGCTGGAACGCCTCGAACGGCTCCAGACGTGGATCGCGATAATCGAGGCCTACCACATAGCCCACGTAGAGGCGGTCCTCGCTCAGGTGATACACGAAGCTGCCCCCGTACGTGCCTGCATCGAGCGGCCAGCCGAATGCATGCTCTACTCGACCGGGTTGCACGCGACCGGGCGGCACCTGCCAGAGCTCCTTGAAGCCAAGCCCGAAGGTTGGCGGATCGATGCCGTCGCGCAAGTTGAACTGCCGCATGAGCTGCTTGGAGATGGAGCCGCGAGATCCCTCGGCCAGCACAGTCGTTCGCGCATGGATCTCGACGCCGGGCGTGTAGTTGGGTCCCGGTGTTCCATCCTTCTGTAACCCCATGTCGCCGACGCGTATACCTTTGACACGTCGGCCCTCATCGAGCAGCGCTTCAGCAGCCGCAAAGCCAGCGAACACGTCCACGCCGAGCGCTTCGGCTTGCTCTGCGAGCCAGGGTGTCAGTTGTCCGAGCGAGATGATGAAGTTGCCGCGGTTGTGCATGGGGCTCAGCTTGACCGCCCAATCAGGCAGCTTGTACGAGCCCGTCCGCGTCAAGAGCCGCACGTCGTCTTCCACGACCGGAATCTTCATCCCGGGAAAGTCGGCGCGCCAATTCGGCAGGAGTCGATCGAGCGGGCCCGGCTCGAGCACCGCGCCAGAGATCGAGTGTGCGCCGACGGCAGAGCCCTTCTCGAGCACGCACACATTGATCTCAGGCTTGAGTTGCTTCAAGCGAATGGCACACGCCAGTCCCGCCGGCCCTGCACCGACGATGACGACGTCGTACTCCATCACTTCGCGGTCGGACATGTTCTGCTCGCGTTTCCTTAGTCAGTGTCCGCGCAATTGTCTCGCAAAGTAGTGCGACCGGGCAAAGCGGCGTGGGCTGGGGACCGGAGGCTGGCGACCAAAGCTGGAAGCTGAACGCGCACTCGCGCTTCAAGTTACGCTGCAGCGTTGAAGAAGGCGCTCATCGCGGTGCCATTCGAATCGCGCCATCGAGCCGAATGCACTCGCCGTTCAGCATGACGTTCTCGCACAGGTGCACGACGAGTGCGGCGTACTCCTCGGGGCGACCGAGGCGCGCAGGGAAGGGGACCTGCTTGCTGAGCGAGTCCTGCGCCTCTTGCGGAAGCGCGGCCATCAGCGGCGTCTTGAAGATCCCCGGCGCGATCGTCATCACGCGAATACCGCTCGATGCAAGATCGCGCGCCATCGGCAACGTCATGCCGACGATGCCGCCTTTCGAAGCCGAGTAGGCAACTTGCCCGATCTGTCCCTCGAAGGCCGCCACTGAGGCGGTCATCACGATGAGCCCTCGTTCACCTTCTTCGTTCGGCGTGTTCTTCTGCATGACAGCGCAGGCGGCCTTGCAGACGAGAAGGGTGCCGACGAGGTTGATCTCGATCACCTTGCGGAAGAAATCGCCAGGCATGGGCCCTTCCTTGTTGACGATGCGGCGTGGCCATGCGACACCGGCACAATTGACGACAAGGTTGAGCCCGCCCATCTCGCGCTGCGCGCGCGCGACGGCCGCATCGACCAATGGCTCTTGCGTGACGTCGACTTCCTCGAAGTGAGCATTCGCTCCGAGTTGGCTTGCCGCTCGTGCACCGGCGTCGCGATTGACGTCAAACAGCACGACGCGTGCTCCGCCGCCGACGAGCCGCTCTGCCGTCGCCAGTCCCAGCCCCGACGCGCCGCCGGTGATAATCGCCTTCACTTCGTTGATGCGCATGTTTTCTCCTCAGATTGAACGGCGCCCGAACGCGTGTCACCGTTCGCTGTTAGCTTCGCCGACCCGCTAATCAAGCATCGCGAATGAGCCACCGCGGCCGCCGCTTCTCCAAGAACGCGCTCAGTCCTTCCTGCCCCTCGTCGCTCATGCGCAGCTTTGCGAGGAGTTGCGCCGTCTCTTCTTGGAGTGCGTCGCGGTCGTGCTCTGTTTCCAGCTTCCTAACGAGCTGCTTGGCTTCGCGAACCGCGAGCGGCCCACACGCCAAGACCGCCTCGATGTGCCGTTCCACCTCGCCATCGATGTCTGCCGGTGCGACCGTGCGATGCAAGAGCCCAATGTGTTGCGCCTCGTGGGCATCGAAAGGCAGCGCCGTCACGAAGAGTCGCCGCGCCTGGCGCGGGCCGATGGCCCGCACGACGTAAGGAGAGATCGTGGCCGGGACGATGCCGAGCCTCGCTTCACTGAATGCGAGCTTGGCTGTCTCGACACCGATCGCCACGTCGGCACACGCGATCAGGCCGATACCGCCGCCGAACGCATTGCCATTCACGCGCACGATGAGCGGACGGTCGATCTCATCCAGCGTGCGCAGGCAGCGCGCCAACAGGCGCGCATCCCCGAGATTCTCCTCCTCAGAGAGCTCCCGCATCGACCGCATGTATTCAATGTCGGCGCCTGCACAGAAACTCGCGCCCGCACCGGTCAGCACGATCACGCGCACGCGCTCATCGAGCCGGGCATCGAGCAGTGCGGCGTGCAGAGTCTCGAGAAGCTCTGCGTTCAACGCGTTGTGCTTCTCCGGACGATTCAATGTCAGCGTGAGGACGCCGCGAGCAGAAAGCGAGGTTACGATGGGCATGGGCTGTAGGCGCTAGGCTGTGAGCTGTCGTAACGCAGCGCGCATCACCTTCCCGCTAGTTCCCATGGTGTCGTACCTCCTCTTAATTACAGCCAGGGCAACCTCAGTCCCGAACCCGAGCCCCCAGCCCATGAGTCGTCACATCCTGAACACGCCATAACGCTCGTCGCCTGGTGCTGGGCCGTGCGCAGCCGTCGCGATGGCGAGCGACAGCACGCGGCGCGTGTCGATCGGATCGATGATGCCGTCGTCCCACAAGCGCGCGGTCGCATAGTACGGATGACCCTGAGTTTCGTACTGCGCACGGATCTCGTTCATGAAGCGCTCACGCTCGGCTTCAGGCCACTGCTCGCCGCGCGCTTTGAGCGCGTCGGCGCGAATCGTGGCCAGCACTTGCGCGGCTTGCTCGCCACCCATCACCGAGATACGTGCGTTCGGCCACATCCATAGCATGCGCGGACCGTAAGCACGGCCGCACATCGCATAGTTACCGGCACCGAATGAGCCGCCGATGATGACGGTGAACTTCGGTACCCGCGAGCAAGCGACCGCCGTGACCATCTTGGCGCCGTCTTTCGCGATGCCGCCGTGCTCAAACTTCTTGCCGACCATGAAACCGGTGATGTTCTGCAGGAACACAAGCGGCACATTGCGCCGGTTCGCGAGCTGGATGAAATGTGCCCCTTTGAGGGCAGACTCTGAGAACAGAATGCCGTTGTTCGCGACGATCGCGACTGGCCAGCCGTCGATGTGCGCGAAGCCGCACACAAGCGTCTTGCCGTACAGCGCCTTGAACTCGTGAAACTCGGAGGCATCGACGATGCGCGCGATGACTTCCCGAACATCGTATGGGTAGCGCGTATCGCGCGGAACGATGCCGTAGAGCTCCTGCGGGTCGTAGGCGGGCGGGCGGCTCTCGATACGCGGCAGCCAACAATCGTTCTTCCGTGCAAGGTGCTTGATCGTTGCGCGCGCCAGCTTGAGCGCGTGAGCGTCGTCATTGGCTAGGTGATCAGCTACGCCGGAGATGCGCGTGTGAACGTCGCCGCCACCGAGCGTCTCGGCGTCGACGATCTCGCCGGTGGCGGCTTTCACGAGTGGAGGACCGCCGAGAAAGATCGTGCCTTGGCGTTTGACGATGATCGTTTCGTCGCACATCGCCGGCACATAGGCTCCGCCGGCCGTGCACGAGCCCATCACGACGGCGATCTGGGCGATACCTGCGGCCGAGAGACGGGCTTGGTTGTAGAAGATGCGACCGAAGTGATCGCGATCCGGAAAGACCTCATCCTGCAATGGCAGAAAAGCGCCGCCGGAGTCGACGAGATAGACGCAGGGCAGGCGGTTTTCGGCGGCGATCTCCTGTGCGCGCAGATGCTTCTTCACGGTGATCGGGAAATACGTCCCGCCTTTCACGGTTGCGTCGTTCGCAACGACCATGACATGCATGCCGTGGACACGGCCGATGCCGGTGATGATGCCAGCACCGGGTGCGCTGCCGTCGTACATATCCTCGGCGGCGAGCGGCGAGAGCTCGAGAAACGGTGCACCCGGGTCGAGAAGCGTGGCGATGCGATCGCGCGGCAACAACTTGCCGCGCTCGGAGTGCTTGCGTCGTGCATCCTCGCCGCCGCCACGCGCGGCGATGTCGAGTCGCTGTCGTAGCTCGTCGACGAGCGCGCGCATGTAGGAGGCGTTGACGTGATAGCTCTCCGAGCTTGGATCGATGCGCGTCGGAATGATCATGCGCTCGCCTCGAAGATCTCGCGTCCGATCAGCATGCGACGAATCTCGTTCGTGCCGGCACCGATCTCGTAGAGCTTGGCGTCACGTAGCAGGCGTCCGGTCGGATAGTCGTTGATGTAGCCATTGCCGCCGAGCACCTGGATTGCTTGCAGCGCCATTTGCGTGGCGCGCTCGGAGGCATATAGGATGCAGCCGGCTGCATCGAAGCGCGTCACACGGCCACGATCGCAGGCGGCTGCAACCGAGTAGACGTATGCACGGCAGGCGTTCATGTTCGTGTACATGTCCGCGATCTTGCCTTGCATGAGCTGGAACGTGCCGATGGGGCGATTGAACTGCTTGCGCTCGTGCACGTACGGCAGCACGACATCCAGGCACGCACGCATGATGCCGAGCGGCCCACCGGCGAGCACGACCCGTTCGTAGTCGAGCCCACTCATGAGGACCTCGATGCCGAGCCCTTCCTTGTGCAGCACGTTCTCGACCGGTACCCGGCAGTTCTCGAACACGAGCTCGCATGTATCCGAGCCTCGCATGCCGAGCTTGTCGAGCTTTTGCGCCGTGCGAAAGCCGGGCATGCCGCGTTCGATGATGAACGCCGTGATGCCACGCGCACCAAGGTCGGGATCGAGCGTCGCGTAGACGACGAGAACATCGGCTTCGGGGCCGTTCGTGATCCACATCTTGGAGCCGTTGAGGACGTAGTGATCGCCGCGGCGCTCGGCGCGCGTGCGCATGCTGACGACGTCCGAGCCCGCGCCGGCCTCGCTCATCGCGAGCGCACCGACGTGCTCGCCGGAGATGAGCTTCGGTAGATACTTGTGCTTCTGCTCGGGCGTGCCCCAGCGTCGGATCTGATTGACGCACAGGTTGGAATGTGCCCCGTAGGACAGGCCGACCGATGCCGATGCGCGACTGATTTCCTCCATCGCCACGACGTGGGCGAGATAGCCGAGACCAGCGCCTCCGAAGGCTTCCTCCACCGTGATGCCCAGCAAGCCGAGCTCACCCATCTTGGGCCACAGCTCGCGCGGGAAACGGTTCTCCCGATCGATCATGTCGGCGAGCGGCGCGATGAGATCTCGAGCGAAGGCGGCCACGCTCGCGCGCAGCGCTTCGATGTCCTCGCCCAGTCCGAAGTCGAAATCTTCCATTGGACCTCCCGGCACCGCGAGTGCGACGGCAAGCAGCAACGGCGCCACCGACCGGCGTCTTGTGAAAGTTGTCCTATTGTCCGACAATCCGACCGAGTGTCAACGAAGGAAGAGTTGATGGCCCAACCTCGAGCGCGCCGCAGCACAGCCGGAGCGAGTGCCACGTCAACGGCAGCGAAGGCTCATCGTGAGCTCGAGCCACTGCGTTTCGAGCCGGTGGAGCGCGATCCAGCGTATACACGTGTGGCGCGCGCCATCGAAGCCAAGATTCTGGCGCGCGAGCTGCGCGCCGGCGACGCGCTGCCTCCGGAAATGGACTTGGCGCAACAGTTCCGCGTGCATCGCTCGACCGTGCGCGAAGCGCTGCGACGCTTGGAAAGTGCCGGTCTCGTCAAGCGCCCGCCGGGCGCCAAGCGTATGGTCGTGAGTCGACCGGCCGCTGCGGAGCTCGCGTCGGGCATGCGCCATGCGCTCGTGCTGCACGACGTGACATTCGTGGAAGTGTGGGAGGCGATGATGGTGATTGAGCCGGAGGTGGCGGCGCTTGCTGCTGCACGGCGCGATCAGCAGGATTTGCAAGCGCTGACCGCCGTGCACGAAGCGTTCAAGTCCTCGCCGAAAGGCGATCCGCATGCCGTTGAGGTCGTCGCGCGCTTCTTCGAGCTGCTCGGGGCCGCAGCGCGTAATCGCGTCTTGGTGCTCGCCAAGCAGTCACTCGCGCGGGTGTTGGCGCCTTCCTTGGCTCGCATGATCGACAAGGTGCCGCAGGCGCGCTCGCGTATTGCGGATGCGCAGAGAAGGATCATCGGCGCCGTGCACGACAAGAACGCCGAAGAGGCCCGCCGCTGGATGTCCAAGCACGTGCGCGACTTCAAGCGTGGCTACGAATTGGCGGGGATTTCGCCAGATACGCCGGTCAGCGTCGACTAAGTAAGAACGTCTTGGTAAGAACGTCTTGGCAGGAAGTCACATTTGGCAGGAAGGGCTCACAGCTCCAGCCTACAGCCCCTCAATTGCCATCGCCGTCGCTTCACCGCCGCCGATGCAGAGCGCAGCGACGCCGCGCTTCAGGTTGCGATGCCTGAGCGCGTGCACGAGCGTGGTGAGGATGCGGGCTCCGGTCGCACCGATCGGATGACCGAGCGCGCATGCGCCGCCGTTCACGTTGACCTTCGTCGGGTCGAGCTCGAGATCGTGGATGGCAGCCATGGTGACGCAGGCGAACGCTTCATTGATCTCATACAAATCCACTTGCGTGGCGCTCCATCCCGCGCGCTGCAGCACGGCGCGAATCGCACCGACCGGAGCGGTCGTGAACCACTCCGGCGCTTGCGCATGGCTTGCGTACGCCACGATGCGTGCGAGGGGCGTGAGCCCGTAGCGTTCGACGGCCTGCTCGCCGGCGACGATGACGACTGCAGCACCATCGGAGATCGATGAGGAGCTCGCGGCCGTCACCGTGCCGTCCTTGTTGAATGCTGGCTTCAAGGTCGGGATCTTCGCGATGTCGAGCGTGAACGGCGTTTCATCCTGTGCCACCACGCGCTCGCCTTTCCGCTCTTGCACCGTCACGGGCGCAATCTCGGCTTCGAAGGCGCCGCTCTCGATCGCCCTCAGAGAGCGACGTACCGATTCGGCGGCGAAAGTATCCTGCTGCTCGCGCGTGAAGCCGTATTTCTTGGCCGTCTGGTCCGCGAAATGACCCATGAGCTGCTTGTCGAACGGGCTTTGCAAGCCGTCGAAGAACATGTGATCGAGCAGCTCTGCATGGCCCATGCGCAAGCCGTTGCGCGCCTTCGGCAGCAAGTAGGGTGCGTTCGACATCGACTCGATCCCGCCTGCAAGAATGACGTCGGCCGAGCCGGCGCGAATCTGATCGGCCGCCATCATCACCGCTTTGAGCGCCGAGCCGCACATCTTGTTCACCGTTGTGGCGGGCACGCTCGCCGGCACACCGGCGCCGAGCGCGGCTTGTCGCGCCGGGGCCTGACCGAGACCGGCCATCAACACACAACCGAGGATCGTCTCGTCGATACGCTCCGGCGAGATACCGCTCGACTCGATCGCCGCTCGCGCTGCGACGGCTCCGAGCTGTGGTGCGCTGACCGCGCTCAACGTGCCTTGGAATGCACCGATGGGCGTGCGGTGCGCGGAAACGATGAATATGTCCTGGCTCATGTTGACTCGTTCTCGTCGGCTCGAGCGAGCTCCGGTCAGCGGTCACCGAAGCGCGATGAATGACAACTACACAGCCCGCGACGTGCTACCTGCGACGAAGGGCAACTTCGTTTGGCTGATGGAAGCAAGCCGCGCCTCCGCTAGCTTTTGCGCCGCTTGCCAGGTCGGAATCTTCTCCTCGCTGGCAAGCTCGAGAATGCGAGCGATGATGCCGTGAATGCGCGCGACCCGACGCTCGGCGCGTGCGACGCTGTAGCCCTGCAGCTCCAGCGCGCTGCTCATGAGACCGCCGGCATTGATCGCATAGTCGGGCGCGTACAGGATGCCGCGCCGCTCGAGCTCGGTGCCGAGCTCGTCCGATTCGAGCTGATTGTTCGCGCCGCCCGCGACGATCTCGCAGCGAAGGCGCGGCAAGGTGTCCTCGTTGATCACCGCACCGAGCGCGCAGGGCGAGAATACAGTTGCCTCGACATCGTAGATCTGTGACATCGGCACGGCCTCGGCACCGAACTCGTCGACGACTTGCTCGACGCGATCCTCCGCGATGTCGGTCACGAACACCTTGGCGCCGTGTGCGCGCAGCAACTTCACGAGGTGATAGCCGACTTGACCGGCGCCTTGGACCGCAAAGCTGACGCGTTGCAGATCCGCGTGCCCATACTTGAACTCGAGGCACGCGCGAATGCCATGCAACGTCCCGAGCGCCGTGAACCGCGAAGGATCGCCACTGCCGCCGTTCACTTCCGGCACGCCCACCACGTACGGCGTCTCGAGGCGGATCAGCTCCATGTCATCGGAGCTCGTGCCGACGTCCTCGCAAGCGATGTAGCGGCCGCCGAGCGAGTGAATGAACCGGCCGAGCGCACGAAACAGTGCCTCGCTCTTGTCGGTCTCGGGATTGCCGATCAGCACGGCCTTTGCGCCGCCGAGATCCAGGCCGGCGATCGCGGCCTTGTAGGTCATGCCGCGCGAATGCTTCAGCACATCGCGAACGGCATCGTCTTCGCTGACATAGGGCCACATGCGCAGCCCCCCGAAGGCGGGTCCGAGCCGTGTGCTATGGATCGCAATGATGCAGCGCAGACCGGATTCGGCGTGATGAAAGAAGACGACTTGCTCGTGTCCAAGTCGACCAACGGATTCGAACAGGTTCATGCGTCCTCGCTGTTCTGCTCGTGAGCACAGTATAGTCAGGGCTGCAAGCTGCAGCGGCTCGGAATTCGTGAGTCGTGAGTCGGGGTCGGAGCGGCGCGCCGCTCCCTTACAGCCTACAGTGTAAGGCGCTCGGCTTCACTCGGTGGCTGGCGCAGGGGAGGCGCACAGATCCGGCTCTTGCGCGACGGCAATGATGCGGGCTCGTGCCAGGTCGCGTGCAGCCGATACGGCTTCCGGCGTGCGCGCGTCCTCCATCGGGATCGCAGGCAGCACTTCGATCTCGATCTCGCCCGGCCGTGGAAGAAAACGCGTGCTAGGCAGGATGTAACGGGTACCCCGTATGCACACTGGCACGACGGGGAGCGCCGTGCGGGCCGCAATGGCGAATGCGCCGGTATGGAATTTGCCGACGCCGGGCTCGGCCAAGAACGTGCCCTCCGGGAAGAACACGAGAGCCTGGCCCGCATCCGCGGCTTTCAGAATTCGTCGGGCGTCCACGCCGCCGGCGTGGCGGTTGAAACGATCCACGAACTCCGAGCCGATACGCCGCAGCACCAGACCCACCAGCGGAATTCGGTTCACCTCCTTCTTGATGACGAAGCTGAACCGTGCCGGGAGCGCCGCCTTCATGACGATCCCATCCAGGTAACTCGCGTGATTGGCCACCACGATGCATGGCCCTGCGGGAAGGTGCTCGGCGCCGATCAGGCGCACGCGGATGCCGGCGACGATGAAGAAGAGGCGCGCGCTGGCATGAGCAATCTGTCGTCGCGCGGAGACGCCGAACGGCAGCAGCACGAGCAGGAAGGCGCACAAGCCCAGTGCGAGGAAGACGAGACCGGCATAAAGGCCGTAGATGATGTGCAGGATCTCGCGCGCGGTGCGTATCAGGACAGCGGGCATCGCAGGCAGGAATCAGCTTGAGCGGAAATTGATTGAAATAGTGTGACCGAGACTGTTTTCTGTGAGCCAGTTCACTTTATGTAACGCGCACGGGGGTTCTGTGATAAGTGTCACGTCCCGTTGCGGGTCCCCCTCCGCATACTGCCGGCTCACCCGCGTCGGTTGGACTCGGCCCTGCCGTTCCACCGTGCATGATTGGATACGATGAGCACAGCTACGAAACCGACAGTTTACTCGAGGACGGACGATGAGACGCGGCAGTCGCCGTCGTCGGCAATCATCGATCGCTTTCTCGATGCAGTTTGGCTGGAGCGCGGTCTGTCGCCGAACACCTTGTCGGCTTATCGCGCTGACTTGACTGCGCTCGATCGTTGGCTCCAGGGTCGCGGCACCTCGATCGTCGATGCCACGCGCGCCGATCTGCTTGATTTCATCGCGTGGCGGGTCGAATCGGGTGCGCGCCCCCGCTCGACGGCGCGGCAGCTGTCGAGCTTCCGTCGCTTCTATCGCTTTCTCGTCCGCGACGGCGTGCTGAAGGAAGATCCCACGGCGCAGATTGCGATGCCAAAGATCGGACGCTCACTGCCGAAGTCCTTGACCGAGGAGGAGGTGGAGGCGCTGTTGAACGCGCCCGAGATCAGCGATCCGCTCGGCTATCGCGATCGGACGATGCTCGAGGTGCTGTATGCAACGGGATTG
Organism: Gammaproteobacteria bacterium; assembly: GCA_017577615.1. GTDB lineage: Bacteria > Pseudomonadota > Gammaproteobacteria > Steroidobacterales > Steroidobacteraceae > Steroidobacter. The sequence goes on from PKRE01000004.1 coordinate 277,398, forward strand.
CGCGTTTCTGAGCTCGTCAACCTGAAGTCCAGCCAAGTCAACATGAACCAGGGCGTGCTCAGAATCGTCGGCAAGGGCGATCGGGAACGTCTGATTCCGCTCGGCGAAGAAGCGGTGGAATGGCTGCAGAAGTTCATGAGCGGACCTCGCCTCGAAATTCTGCTTGAGCGCCAGACGGATTATCTGTTTCCGACGCGTCGCGGCGACCGCATGACGCGGCAGGCGTTCTGGCACATCATCAAGCGCTATGCGCAAAAGGCCGGCGTGAAGAAGGATCTATCGCCGCATACGCTGCGACACGCGTTCGCAACGCATCTGCTCAATCATGGCGCGGATTTGCGCGTAGTGCAGATGTTGCTTGGGCACAGCGACTTGTCGACGACGCAGATCTACACGCACGTGGCGCGCGAACGGATGAAAGAGCTGCACGCGCGCCATCACCCGAGGGGATAGTCAAGCTGGGGCCGGCCCCAGCCCACACCCTGTAGCCTTGAGCGCCTACCGCAGGCCAGTCTCCTGTCGCGCAATCACGAGCCGTTGGATTTCGCTGGTGCCTTCGTAGATCTCAGTGATCTTGGCGTCGCGGAAATACCGCTCCACCGGCAGCTCTTTCGAATAACCCATGCCTGCGTGGATCTGCACTGCCGCGTGCGCGCAGAACATCGCGGTCTCCGAGGCAGTGAGCTTTGCGATCGAGCCTTCGAGGGTATAGCGACGCCCGTCGCGCTTGGCCTGCTCGCGTAGCCATGCCGCGCGCCACGTGAGCAGGCGGGCGGCGTCGAGCCGACACTTCATGTCGGCGAGCTTCTGCTGGATCATCTGAAAGCTGCCGATTGGCGCACCGAAGGCCTTGCGCTCCTTCGCGTAAGCGAGCGATGCCTCGTAGGCGGCGCGGGCGATCCCGACCGCTTGAGCGGCGATGCCGATGCGCCCGGCATCGAGCACCTGCATGGCGATGGCGAATCCTTCGCCCTCGCGCCCCAAGCGATGCTCGACCGGGCAACGATAGTCGACGAGCTCGATCTCACAGGTCGCCGAGGCGCGAATCCCGAGCTTCGGCTCGGTCTTGCCGCGTACCAGCCCTGGTTCGCGGCAGTCGATGATGAATGCGCTGATGCCGCGCGATCTCTTCTCCGGATCAGTGACGGCGAAGAGCAGCATGTAATCGGCGACCGGCCCGGAAGTGATCCACGACTTCTTGCCGTTGATCACGTAGTGTGTGCCGTCCGCCGCGAGCGCTGCGCGGGTGCGCATGCTCGCCGCGTCGGAGCCGGACTGCGGCTCGGTGAGCGCGTACGCACCGATGGCCTGTCCCGATGCGACAGGGCGCACGAACTTCTGTTTCTGCTCTTCGGTGCCGAACTGCAGAATGCCGCCGCAATACAGCGAGTTGTTCACCGACATGATGGTCGCATGCGCGGCATCCGCCGCCGCGATCTCTTCCAGCATCAGCACGTAGCTGATCGCATCGAGCCCGGCGCCGCCATACTCGGGTGGGACCTCGACCCCCATGAAACCTAGCTCGCCCGCCTTACGGATCGTCTCGAACGGGAACTCCCCCGAAGCATCGAACTCGGCGGCGATCGGCGCCACTTCGCGTTGAGCGAACTCGCGCGCCACGGTTTGCATCATCTGCTGCTCGTCGCTCAGCTGGAAATCCATGCTGCTCCCCCTGTGGATCGAAGGAACGACGATACTGCGCGCACGCGGCATACGGAATGAGGGCAGGGCGTGGGTCCCGAGCCCTTTCTCGCACCCCACCTAGTACCGAGCGGCGACAACACCGTCTATACTTGCGCCCCCTCGCCGGTGTGGCGGAACTGGTAGACGCGCCGGACTCAAAATCCGGTTCTGGCAACAGAGTGTGGGTTCGATTCCCTCCACCGGCACCACTTTCCCAGGGACGGCGGGGACCGCTGGGCGGTGAGACGTTCATCATCGCTCCAGACGGATTCACCGCTTGTCGCCAACCGCGTCCTCCTCATGAAGTTCTGCTCCGCCTGCGGTCAGCCCGTCACAGTCAAGATCCCGGAAGGCGATCACTTGCCGCGGTTCGTGTGCACTGCCTGCGACACGATCCACTATCAGAATCCACGCATCATCGCGGGCTGTGTCATCGACGTCGATGGCAAGCTCCTCTTGTGTAAGCGCGCGATCGAGCCGCGACTCGGCTACTGGACGATTCCCGCCGGGTTCATGGAGAACGGCGAGTCGGTCCAGGCAGCGGCGGCTCGCGAGGCGATCGAGGAGGCATTGGCGCAGGTGGAAATCGGCTCTTTGCTGGCCGTCGTGAGCGTGGTGCACGCGAACCAAGTCCACATCATGTTTCGTGCACGCTTGGTCAATCCCACGTTCGGCGTCGGCCCCGAGAGCCTCGAGACCGCGCTCTACGAGGAGCACGAGATTCCATGGTCCGAAATCGCTTTCCTGAGCGTCGAGTTTGCCCTGCGTCGCTATCTCGAGGATCGACGCGAGGGCCGCGAGCGCGTGCACATCACGGACATCGACTTGCGAAGCAAGAATTCACCGTAAGCATCGTACGCGAGCGCGTCAGCATATCCCCATAACGCATCTGCCTCGCATCTGCACCCGCGCTTTGGCACAATTCATGTCAGTACGTCGCCGAGCGCTCAGCGCTCGCTGACCCTAGAGAAAGATCATCCGGAGCGTACGATGGCCTTCGTCGTCACCGAGAATTGCATCAAGTGCAAGTACACCGACTGCGTTGAAGTTTGCCCCGTCGATTGCTTTCACGAAGGTCCGAATTTCCTTGTGATCGATCCCGACGAGTGCATCGACTGCACGCTGTGCGAGCCCGAATGTCCGGTCGAAGCGATCTTTTCTGAGGAGGAGCTGCCGCCGGGCCAGGAGCACTTCAAGCAGCTCAATGCGGAGCTGGCGAAAGTGTGGCCGGTGATCACCGAGAAAAAGCCTGCGCCCCCCGATGCGAAGGAATGGGAGGGCAAGCCGGATAAGTTGAAGCTGCTCGAGAGATAGGCGCCCTCTGAGCCCCACAACCTCACTTCAGCTCGTCGAGCTTCCGTTTCAGCTCCACCGGCGGTAGATAGCCGCCAATGTAGTCGCCCTCGACGGTGAAGATGGCCGGCGTGCCGCGCACGCCGAGTCGCTCGCCGAGCGCGAACTGCTTGGCCACCGCAGCGGTGCCGCATGGCGGTGCGCTCACTTGCTCGCCGCGTTTCGCCTTCGTGATCGCAGCTTGACGATCCTTCGAGCACCAAACCGCCTCCATTTTGCGCCAGTCCGGCGAACCGGGTTTGCCGGAGCGAGGAAAGGCCAGGTAACGCACACGAATGCCAAGCTGCATCAGCTCGTCGATCTGGCTGTGCAGCCGCCTGCAATATCCGCAGTCGACATCGGTGAAAACGGTGATCGTGTGCTCCACTTTTGTCGACGGCGCGAAGATGATCGCATCCCGCTCATCGAGCTTCGCGAGCGCCTCTCGTCGCTCTGTCATGCGTGCGCGCTCGCTGATGTTCTCGCGCGATTCCACGTCGTACATGTCGCCGGCGATCAGATAGCGCCCGTCTGCGCTCACATAGGCGGTATCCGGTCCGATTCGGATCTCGTATAGCCCCTTGATCTTCGATGGACGCACGTCCTCGACCGTGAGCTCGAGCTCTCGGAGCTTGGCCGCAATGACGGCGCGAGGATCGGATTGAGTGGCGGGTTCGGCGGCGTTGACGACCGCGGTCGTCAACGCGAATAGCAGGGGCAGGAGGACGCGGCTCATCGAGACTCCAGGATACGGCGTTCGCGGACCCAAACCGCTTGACGAGCGGTGCAGCGGTTGGCTCAGGAAAGCAAGTGTAGCGCAATTGGGAGGCGCGACGCCCTGCAGGGCTGGGTCCAAGCGAACTTTCGCGACCGTCCCAGCGTGCTCGAGCCGCTCGAGAGGGGAGCGGCGCAGCGCGTCGCCAGGCAATCCCGTGCCCAGCGACTTAGCCATCACTGTCCGGTGCTCCACGCTGCGACCTTTCGGCGACATCGTGCATCTAAGAAGCAGGATGTCGCACTTCCACGGTCACAACATTCCTGAAGATGTCATCCGTGCCGCCGCCGCTGGGGATCCGCAGGCGCACGAGGCGATATTCAAAGTGTATCGACAACCAGTTTATACGCTGATCCGTCGGCTGATTCCTTGCGCGGCCGCGGCGGACGACCTCTTCCAGGACACGTTCGTCGAGATATTGCGCAGCATTCGCAGCTACTCGAGCGAAGGCTCGTTCGCGGGATGGGTGCGCAGCATCGCAGTGAGCAAGTGTCTGATGTACTTGCGTTCGCCCTGGCACCGCAGCCTGCTGTGGCTCGACGACCAAGCCAACGATCTGCAGGCGCTCGTTGAGCGCGACGGCGCCAGCGAGGAAAGCGGCGTTCAGGGCGAGTTGGCCCAAGCGCTCGCGCAGTTGCCGGCGCTCACACGAGCGGTCGTGTGGCTCTACGACGTCGAAGGCTATACGCACGCAGAGATCGCCCGCCTCATGGGACGGTCCATCAGTTTCTCGAAATCACAACTGGCGCGCGCCCATGCGCGACTGCGCGCCGCGTTGCAAGGGGACGAGGTGCCCACGGGCGGCTCGTCCGCCCCGCGTGCAACCGACGCGACGGATGAGTCAGCACCCATGGTTCGGTTGGCTGCACTGAGAGATTGAATCGGTAGCTCGTATGCATCCAGTCAACGAAGAGGTGTTTTCCCCAAGCGACGGCGCGCTCGACGCCAAGTGGCGCGAGCACGTCGAGCAATGTCCCGAGTGCGCGGCGCGGCGTGCAGCAATCGAGCGCACTCGCGCGGCTCTCCGTGCGTTGCCGCCGCTCGAGCCCGTCGTCGAGTGGTCCGATATTCGTGCGCGTTTCGTGGCGGTCGAGAAAAAGGCACGAGTGCAACGCCGTCGCAGGCGCGCGCTCAGTAGCTTGGCGCTCGCGGCCAGTATTGCGCTCGTCGCGGTGCTCGTCCGCCTTGCGCATCTGGATGATAACAACGTGGTTGACTCGTCTACAGAAAAGGTTGCGAGCACCGAGACGACCGGTGCAGCGACGATCGAGCTGGCGCGCCTCATCGAACGGTCCCGCGAGCTCGATGAGCTCTTGCAAACGATGCCGCAACGACCGAGCGTCGAGCGGGTGGGCATGGCGGCAACGCTCGATTCGATGGAGGAGCGCATTCAATGGCTCGATCATCAGTTGTCGTACGCGCAGGCAGGTCTCGATGCGGAGCAAGCGCAGCGGCTGTGGCAAGAGCGCGTCGAGCTCATGGATTCACTGGTGAAGGTGCGCTATGCGCAAGCACAGACTGCCTCGTTCTAGTGTGAGTGCGCGCCGAATGCTTGTTCTTGACGGAGCTAGGCGGATGACGAAGCTGACCAAGGTGCTGTGCACGTCAATGTGTGTGGGTCTTGCGCTCTGCGGCGCCGAGCTTTCAGCGGCCAACAAAGCCGACGACGAAGGGTCGCGCAGGGTGCTGCAGCAACGACTGGACGAGGCACGCAAGCGACTCGAGGCAGCCGCACGCGAGGTGGCGGAGCTGAGCGTGGCCTTGTCCGACACCATGGTTCGCTTGCCGCCGCTCTCGTCGCTGGCGTACACGCCACGCGCGGCACTAGGCATTCTGCTCGGCACCGATCGGGACAAGCACGACGACGGCGTGGAGATCATGAGCGTGAGCCCCGGCGGTGCGGCTGCTGAAGCGGGTCTGCGGGCCGGCGACGTGCTCATCGAGATCGACGGCAAGTCGCTCGCGCGCGAAGGCATGCAGGATCCGCACGACAAGCTGCTGAGCTACATGCGCACCGTGGAGCCCGATCAGAAAGTGCGGCTACGCTATCGGCGCGACGGCAGGACGCACGAAGTGGAGCTGGTGGCGCGCCCGATGCGCAATCGGTTCGTTATTCCACCGCAGCTCGAGCACAACGCGTCGACGCTGCTCGGTTGGCTGCAGGATGGCGTGTTTTATCGGGCTGAAGGCGTCTTCGGCAGCGCCGAGCTTGTGGCCATGACACCGAAGCTCGGGCAGTACTTCGGCACGGACAAAGGCTTGCTCGTCGTGCGCGCACCTGCCGACAGCCGGCTCAAGCTCGAAGAGGGCGATGTCATCCTCGACATCGACGGACGCGTGCCTACGAGCCCTTCGCACGCCTTTCGTATCCTGAGCTCCTACCAGCCGGGCGAAAAGCTCAAGCTCAATGTCATGCGGCAGAAGAAGCGGCTTACCTTCGACGTCGTGATTCCCGACGAGCCTGTCAAGCGCAGCCGCTTCGAGCTGCGGCACCACCGTCCCGTCGAGCCGCACGCGCCAATGCGTACGCCCACGCCTGCGCGCGCGATCGTCAGCGTGAATACGGTCTAGGGTAGGGCGGCAGGCTACGGGCCACGGACGGCTACGGCGTGAGGTGCGCGAAGCGCCGTAGCGGTCGCCGCTCACACCTGCTACCGTGCGCGCCCCATGCGACGCGCCGATTTCTACTACGAGCTTCCGAGCGAGCTGATCGCACAGCGGCCGGCTCCCAACCGCACGGACAGTCGTTTGCTTCATCTGCATGGGCCGACAGGCGCCGTGCGCGATCTCTTTTTCCGCGATTTGCCGACGCTGCTGCGCCGAGGCGACCTGCTCGTCTTCAACGATACCAAGGTCATCCCGGCGCGCATCACCGGTAGGAAACCCACCGGCGGGCAGGTCGAGATCCTCTTGGAAAGAGTGCTCACGGAAAACCGCATCCTTGCGCAGGTGCGCGCCAGCAAGCCGCTCCGTCCCGATGCGCCGATCGCGTTGCCGGGCGGTGCAACTGCGCGCTTCATTAGCCGGCACGAGGATCTGTTCGAGCTCGAGCTCAGCACCGAGCCGCTGGGCTACTTCGAGCGCTACGGCACCATGCCGTTGCCGCCGTACATCGAGCGTCCGAGCGAAGCGGAAGATGCGACGCGCTACCAAACGGTGTATGCGCGCGCGCCCGGCGCGGTTGCGGCACCTACGGCGGGGTTGCACTTCGACGAGGCCATGCTGGAGCGGTGCGCCGCCATGGGTGTGCGGTTTGCGTTCGTCACGCTGCACGTCGGAGCCGGCACGTTTCAACCAGTGCGCGTCGATGATCTGGACCAGCACCGAATGCATGCAGAGCGCGTCACGGTGGATGCACGAGCATGCGCAGCGATCGCGCAAGCGCGCGCAGAAGGCGGCCGCATCATCGCCGTCGGGACGACGGTCGTGCGTAGCTTGGAGTCGGCTGTGAAGGACGGTCGCGTGCAGCCATTCAGCGGCGAGACACGGCTGTTCATCCGTCCCGGCTATCAGTTCCGGGTCATCGATGCGCTGCTCACCAACTTTCACTTGCCTGAATCGACGCTGCTGATGCTCGTGTGCGCCTTCGGTGGCTATGACGCGGTGATGGCCGCCTACCGTCACGCCGTGCGCGAGCGTTATCGCTTCTTCAGCTATGGGGATGCGATGTTTATTGAGGCTGGAGGCTGGGGACTGGAGGCTGGGGGCGTGACGCGTGGGTCTCCAGCCAAAGCGCAGCGCCTCGAGCCCAGCAGCTCAAGCGCAACTCAGCTGGGGATGACAGGCGATAACGTGTGCTTCGTCGTGGCTGAGTGATCGTTCTGCCAGCGTTGCATGTGAGCAGGCACCCAAATTCGTGCGTTCAGCAGCTACACTGTGCTCTTGCGGCTTCGGCCAGTCGTTCTTTGCTCCAGCCTCCAGTCTCCAGTCCAGCTCATGCATTTTCAGCTCCTAGCCACTGACGGGCGCGCGCGGCGCGGCCGCATCACGTTCCACCGCGGCGTCGTGGAGACGCCTGCATTCATGCCGGTGGGCACCTACGGCACCGTCAAGGCGATGACGCCGGAGGAGCTCGTCGATCTCGGCGCGCAGATCATTCTCGGTAACACGTTTCATCTCATGTTGAGGCCGGGCACGGACGTGATTCGCGCGCACGGCGGGCTGCATGGATTCATGAACTGGAAAGGACCGATCCTGACGGATTCGGGCGGCTTTCAGGTGTTCAGCCTAGCCACTCTGCGCAAGGTCACCGAGGAGGGCGTGCTCTTTCGCTCGCCGGTCAACGGCGATCTCGTGCTGCTCACACCCGAGCGCTCGATGCAGGTGCAGCGCGCGCTCGACTCTGACGTCGTCATGGTCTTCGACGAGTGCACGCCGTACCCTGCAACAGAAAAGCAAGCCAGAAGCTCGATGGAGCTGTCCCTGCGATGGGCGGCCCGCAGTCGTGCCGAGTTCGATCGGCTCGAGAACCCGCATGCGCTGTTCGGGATCGTTCAGGGAGGCATGTACGACGCGCTGCGCGAGGCGTCGCTCGCAGGGCTGCTCGAGATCGGCTTCGACGGTTATGCGATCGGCGGACTGGCGGTCGGGGAACCGAAAGAGGAACGCGAGCGCGTGCTCGATGTGCTCGAGCCAAAGCTGCCGATCGATCGCCCCAGGTATCTCATGGGCGTGGGCACGCCGGAGGATCTCGTCGAAGCGGTGCGCCGCGGCGTCGACATGTTCGATTGCGTGATGCCGACGCGGCATGCCCGCAACGGCCATCTGTTTACTTCAGAGGGCGTGATCAAGATCCGCAACGCGCGTTACGAGCGTGACACGCGCCCGCTCGATGAGGCGTGCACCTGCTACACGTGCGCACATTACAGCCGTGCCTACCTGCGGCATCTCGACAAATGCGGAGAAATTTTGGCTGCCCGGCTCGGCACCATTCATAATTTGCATTATTACCTTGCCTTGATGCAGTCGATGCGCACCGCCATCGAAGAAGGCCGCTTCAACGCCTTCGTTGCCGACTTCTATGCGCGCCGTCGTGAACGCGATTGAGCGCGTGTTGTGTCGCCGAACGGGCTTGGCACCGGCGTGCAAGGGCGGGGTGTGACTGGATCGTGACTTTGCCGCCTTCCATGCTCGCCGACTTACCGACCGCTCCATGGTTCCGCCACGTGCTCGTGGCGTGCTTGATCCTGGGAATCGTGCTGCTGACGTTCAGCGTGGTGCAGCCGTTTCTCGTGCCGCTCATCTGGGGCGCGATCCTCGCTTATGTGAGCTGGCCCGCCAACCGGCGCGTGCTGCAGCTCGTCGGGAAGCGGCCTGCGCTCGCCGCGCTGATCACCACTGTGCTCGTGACGCTTGCGCTCGTCGTTCCGATGATCTGGCTCGTGCTGCTGTTGCGAGTCGAAGCGCTGGCGGCTTATGCAGAAGTGCAAGCGTTTCTAATGAGCAAGCCCACCTTGCCGCCCGCCTTGCTCGATGTCCCGTGGCTCGGCCCGTGGGTGCAGCAGTGGCTGTCCGAAGTCGCGGAGAATCCCCACGTGCTGCGCGAGCAGTTCGTGTCCTTGATCGAGCAGTCTTCCGTCGAGATCTCACGGCTCATCGGCGGCGTCGGGCGCAACGCAGCCAAGCTGTTTTTCGCCGTGCTGTCCATGTTCTTCTTGCTGCGCGACGGCCCGCGCGTGCTACGAGAAGTGCGGGCGATCCTCGAAGGTATCCTGGGCCCGCGCGTGAGCGATTATCTGGATGCGATCGGCGCCACGACGCAGGCAGTCGTGTACGCACTGATTCTCGGCGCGATCGCGCAAGGCGTGGTCGCAGGCATCGGCTATTGGCTCTTCGGCTTGCAAGCGCCAGTGCTGCTCGGCGCGATCACGGTGCTGATCGCGCTCATTCCGTTCGGCGCACCCGTGGTTTGGGGCAGCTTGTCGATCTGGATGCTCTTGACCGGGGAGATCTTCGCGGGCATCGGTTTGCTGCTCTGGGGCGTGCTGCTCGTGAGCTGGATGGACAACATCGTGCGGCCGCTGGTGATCTCGAACGCGACGCGCATGCCGTTCTTGCTCGTGGTGTTCGGAGTCCTGGGCGGCGTGCTCGCATTCGGGCTCGTCGGGTTGTTTATCGGCCCAGTGCTGCTGGCTGTGATGCTGGCGATCTGGCGGGAGTGGCTCGAGCAACATCGGCCGCGGGAAGGAGTGTAAATGGCCTGGAGGCTGGAGGCGGCAGGTGTAATGCGTATGTCTCTAGCCTAAGCCCAGAGCCAAGCGTCCAGGGCCCAGCGCCCAGCCTCAGCTTGCCGCAGCATCCTTTGCCTTCGTCAACAAGACCTTGTCTATCCTCATGCCGTCCATGTCGACGATCTCAATGCGCAGATCGCGCCACGTGAGCGTGTCGCCGGCTTTCGGTATATGCCCGAGATGCGCCAGGATGAACCCCGCCACGGTGTGATAGTCGCGACCGACCATGTCGCGCCGCTCCAGCCGGCGTTGCAGCTCATCGATCGGCAAGTGCCCGTCGACGAGCCATGTGCCATCCGGCCGCAGAACCAACTCCGGGCGTTCGCGACTGCCGACGTCGGGCAGCTCGCCGGCAATCGCTTTGAGAATGTCGATCGGCGTTGCGATGCCTTCGATGCCGCCGTATTCATCGGTAATGACGGCAAGATGTGTGCTCGAGCGCTGGAACTGATCGAGGAGCTGCAGCGCCGAGATCGATTCCGGCACGTGCAACGGCTGCAGGATGTCCTTCTCCTCGTCGATGTGTCCACGATGAACGGCTTCGCTGAGGCTGGCTAGCGTGATGACTCCGAGCAAATTGTCGAGCTCGCCGCGTGCCAGCAGAAACCGCGAATGACCGCTTTCCTTCGCCTGCTGCCATAGCGCTGCGATCGGCTCATCGATGTCGAGCCACACGATCTCCTGACGCGGCACCATGATGGAGCCGACTCGGCGGTCGGCAAGCGCCAGGACGCCTTCAACCAAGCTGCGCTCGGAGGCAAGAAACACACCTGCGCGCGTGGCCTCCGCGATCAACGCTCGCACATCGTCCTCGGTCACCGCCGCCTGGGGTGCCGCAGACTGCGGCAGCAGGCGCAGGATGCCGTCCACTGAGACCCGCAACAAGGAGACAAAGGGCGCCATGATCTTGGCGAACCAGCGCATGATCGGCGCAACGCGTATTGCCAGCGCTTCTGCGTGCATGAGCGCCAGCCGCTTGGGCACGAGCTCGCCGATGATGAGCGACACATAGGTGATGATGACCGCCACCACCACGAAGGCAGCCTTTTGTGCATACACCGCGGCAAGGCCGAGCTCGACGAGCGTGGCTCCGAGCGGCTCGGCCAGCGTGGCGCCGCTGTAAAGGCCCGTCACGATGCTGATCAACGTGATGCCGATCTGGATCGCAGAGAGCAGGGTGGTCGGGTCTTCGATGAGCGCCAAGGCGGACTGAGCGCCCCGCTTGCCTTGCTCCACGGCGGCTTGGATCCTGCTGCGCTTGGAGGCCACGAGCGCCATCTCCGACAGAGCGAAGAACCCGTTGAGCAGGACGAGCAGCAGGATGACGACTATTTCGCCGGTAGGCATGGATCGCAGTGCGTTCGAAACCAGAGCGGGAGTGTAAGGCCGATCGGGCGAGGGTTCACGGACACGTGTCAAGGTCGAGCGAATGGCGGCGTCGCGGGCCCTTGTATGCTTTTCCGGCGCGAGCGGGGCGGCTGTGTATAATGCGCCGCTCATTTGGGCCGGCGACGGCCTACGGTTTTCAACAACTCCTCTAAGAGAGGTTTTTTCGGGGGCCCACCGATATGGACTGGCTCATCTCAACCGCCGCGGCGCAGGCGCAAGGCGCACCTGGGCAGCCCAATGCATTCATGAGCTTTTTGCCGCTCATCCTCATTTTCGTCGTTTTCTACTTTCTGCTGATCCGTCCGCAGGCCAAGCGGGCGAAAGAGCATCGCGCCATGATCGCGGCGCTCGAGGTCGGGACCGAAGTCGTGACGAGCGGCGGCATCCTCGGAAAGATCACCGAGCTCGGCGATCAGATCGTCACGGTGGAAATCGCCGACGGCGTGCGTGTGAAAGTCCAGCGCCATACGATCGCGCAAGTCCTCCCCAAAGGCACCCTAAAGAGCGCCTGACTCGCTTCATTCCATGTACCAGATACCGGCTTGGCGATATTGGCTCGTAGGCATCGTTCTGGCGGCGGGGCTGCTGTTGGCTCTGCCCAACATTTTTGGTGAAGAGCCCGCGATACAAGTCTCCCGTCAGGATCGGGGAGCGATGGGTTCTGAGGGGGAGCAGCGGATCCTCGGCGTGCTGCAAGCCAATCAGATTCCCTACAACACGAGCTATTTCGAAGATGACCGGCTGGTCGTACGTTTCACCAGCGTCGACGACCAGATCAGGGCGCGAGACGCGATCAGCGATGCGGCTCCGGGCGAATACATCGTCGCCTTGACCAGCGCATCGCGCAGTCCCAGGTGGCTGCGCGTGATCGGGCTCAAGCCAATGGCGCTCGGGCTCGACCTGCGCGGCGGCGTGCACTTCATGTACGAGGTCGACATGGCCGCTGCGATCGAGCAGACGTTGCAGCGGCTCGCGCAGGACGTGCGCACGCAGCTACGCAAAGAGCGCATTCAGTATCAGGCTGTCACGGTGCGCGGCGAGTCGGTGGAAGTGCTGCTGCGACCGGGCGCAAGCGTCGATGCGGCCCGCCGGGTGATTCAGGGAGACGATCCCACCATCATCTTGACCGAGAGCCAGATTGACGGGGCAACGCAGCTCGTCGCGACGCTGTCGCCGGAGCGCATCAAGCAGCGGCAGGACCTGGCGATCGAGCAGAACGTCACGACCTTGCGCAATCGCATCGACGAGCTCGGCGTGTCCGAGCCGATCGTCGCGCGGCAAGGTCTCGACCGCATCGTCGTTCAGCTGCCCGGCGTCCAAGATCCCAATCAGGCGATTCGCGTGCTCGGCGCGACAGCTACCGTCGAGTTCCGCCTCGTCGACGAGGCCAACAACCCCTACGAGGCGCAGCAAACCAAGCGCGTGCCGGTCGGTTCGAAGCTCTACATGACTCGCGAAGGCGCACCCGTGCTGCTAAAGCGCGAGATCATCGCCTCGGGCGACCAGCTCACGGATGCGATCTCTGGATGGTCCGAAGGTCGTCCGGCAGTGCACGTCACGCTCGATTCGCGCGCCGGGCAAGCCATGCTGAAGACGACCACCGAGAATCTCGGGCGGCGCATGGCGGTCGTGTACAAGGAGACCAAGCGCCTGGAGGAAGGAGAGCGCTGTAACGGCATCCGCTCCGGCAACCAGTGCACGGTAGAGGAAGTCATCAGCGTCGCGACCATCCAGGGGGTGTTCTCGAATCGCTTTCAGATCACCGGCCTCATGGCCTCCGAGGCGAACGAGCTGGCGCTGTTGCTTCGTGCCGGGTCGCTCGCGACGCCGATCTTCCTGGTCGAGCAACGCACCGTGGGTCCGACGCTCGGTCAAGACAACATCAAGGCGGGCATGATGGCGCTGGCGATCGGTGCCGTGCTGACGTTCGCGTTCCTGGCGGTTTATTACCGTACTTTCGGCATGGTCGCGAACGTGGTGCTGATCTGCAATGTGATCTTGCTGGTTGCCCTGATGTCGCTTCTGCAGGCAGCGCTGACGTTGCCGGGTATCGCGGGCATCGTGCTGACGATCGGCATGGCGGCCGACGCCAACATCCTCATCTACGAGCGCATGCGTGAGGAGCTGCGCAACGGCAACTCGCCGCATGCGGCGATCCAGGCCGGGTTCGACAAGGCATTCTCTGCGATCGCCGACGCAAACATCACGACCCTGATTGCGGGCATCGCATTGTTTGCGTTCGGCACTGGGCCGATCAAAGGCTTTGCCGTGACGCTCGTGCTCGGCATCTTCACGTCGCTGTTTACGGCCATCATGTGCAGCCGGGTGTTCATCGATGCGATCTGGGGCCGTCGGCGACACCTCAAGACGTTGCCCGTCTGAAGGCTAGCGAAGGGCAGAACGCAGATGGAATTTTTCAAGCGCACGCCGAATATCGATTTCATCGGTAAGCGGCACTACACGTACGTCCTCACTGCCATCCTGCTCGCGGCATCGATCCTGCTGTTGGCCGTGCGTGGGCTCAATTTCGGCATCGACTTCACCGGTGGCGTGGTCGTCGAAGTGAGCTATCCGGGCGTTGCCGATCACGACAAAGCGCGCGCGGCGCTCGCGGCAGCTGGCTTCGAGGACGCGCAGGTGCAGTCTTTCGGCAGCTCGCGCGATCTCATGGTGCGCGTGTTGCCGCCGGAGGGCGAGGACGTCAACCAAGTCGGAGCTCGCATCCAAGAGGCGCTGCGTGCCGACGAGCCGCAGGTCGTGGTGCGCCGTACTGAGCTGGTCGGTCCGCAGGTCGGCCGCGATTTGACGGAGCAGGGCGGGCTCGCGCTCCTGTTCACGTTTCTCGGCATCCTGGCCTACGTGGCGTTCCGGTTCGAGAAGAAGATGGCGACGGGCACGGTGCTCGCGGCCATCCACGACCCGATCCTCATTCTCGGCTTCTTCGCCGCGACACAGATGACCTTCGACCTGTCGGTGCTCGCCGCGATCCTCGCGGTGATCGGTTACTCGATCAACGACAGCGTCGTGATCTTCGACCGTGTCCGCGAGGTGTTGCTCGGCACGCGCAAGAACATCTCGACCAAGGACATGCTCAACCTGGCGGTGAACCAGACGTTGTCGCGTACCGTGATGACGAGCTTTTCGACGCTCTTCGTCGTCGTCGCGCTCTACGTTTTCGGCGGCGAGACGCTCAAGGGCTTCTCGGCGGCCATCATCGTCGGCGTCATCGTCGGCACCTACTCATCGATATTCATCGCGGCCGCGCTGGCCTACGACTTCAAGCTCAAGCCTCAGGATCTCATCGCCGCCAAGAAGAGCGATCCAGAGCTGGATGCGCTGCCGTAATGGACCGGAGACTGGAGACCGGAGGCTGGGGCGAGACGATGTATCCCAGCCGGTGATGCGCCCTTACGGATAGGCATTCGCTGCATGGTCGAAGCCCTATTGCCCCAGCCCCGAGCCCCGTAGCCCCAGCCCGATGTCTCTCCTCATCTGGATTGCTTTTCTCGTGCTCTTCGTCGGCGTGCTGGCGTTCGATCTGGGCGTTCTGCACCGCGAATCGCGCGAGATGAGCGTGCGCCAGGCGCTCGGCTGGACGACGGTGTGGGTTGCCACGGCGTTGTCCTTCAGCGGTCTGGTGTACGGTGTGTACGAGCATCATTGGCTCGGCTGGCGCACCGACGACAACACGTTGTCGGGCGCCGAGGCGATGATCCAATACATCACTGGCTATCTGCTCGAGTGGTCGCTCTCCGTCGACAATATCTTCGTGATCGCGGTCATCTTCACCTTCATGAAGATCCCGCCGCGCTTCCAGTATCGCGTGCTCTTCTGGGGCATCGTCGGGGCGATCGTGCTGCGCGGCGCGATGATCGCGATGGGTGCCGCGCTCATTCACGCGTTCGATTGGATGTTCTACGTGTTCGGCGGCATTCTGCTGCTATCGGCAGCGCGGATGCTGAAGGACGACGAGCAGTTCGATCCCAGCAACAGCGTGCTCGTTCGTCTGGCGCGGCGGGTGTACCCGGTGACGGATCGCTTGGACGGCGAGCGCTTCTTCACGATCAAGAACGGCAAACGCGCTGCCACGCCGCTGTTCGTGACGTTGCTGCTGGTCGATTTCGCAGACGTGGTATTCGCGGTCGATTCGATCCCGGCGATCTTCGCGGTGACCCAGGATCCGTTCATCGTCTTCACGTCGAATGCGTTCGCGATTCTCGGTCTGCGATCACTGTACTTTGCGATCGCAGGGCTCATGGTGATGTTCAGGTACCTCAAGTTCAGTCTGATCTTCATCCTGGCCTTCGTTGGCGTGAAGATGATGCTGCACCACCACGTGACGATTCCGCATCTGGTGTCGCTCGGCGTGATCGTCGGCTTCCTGGCGATCGGCATCGTGGCCTCGTTGGTGACGTCGCGGCGCGAGCACTCGAGCTAGGCCGTTTCCGCAGGCACGATCGACAGCGCGGCTGAGGCACCGCGACAGTCCGGAGACGTTCGATGGAGCTACTGACCGACCCGCAGGTATGGCTGGCCTTCGTGACGTTGACGGCGCTCGAGATCGTGCTCGGCATCGACAACATCATTTTCATCTCCATCCTCGTCGGCCGCCTGCCGGAGCGGCAGCGTCCGCGCGGCCGCACCATCGGCCTGGCGCTGGCCATGCTCACGCGCATCCTGTTGCTGCTGTCCATCACGTGGGTCATGGGCCTGTCGCAGGATTTGTTCTCCGTCTTCGGCAGCGGCGTGTCCGGGCGCGACCTCATTCTCATCGGCGGCGGCTTGTTCCTGCTCGCCAAGAGCACGATGGAGATTCACCACAGCCTGGAAGGCGCGAAACAGCCTCCGGACGTCGTCAAGGCGAAGGCGACGTTCTTGGGCGTGATCACTCAGATCGCCATCATCGACATCGTGTTCTCGTTGGACTCGGTGATCACCGCCGTGGGCATGGCAGAGCACGTCGAGGTGATGATCGCAGCGGTGGTCGCCGCCGTGATCGTCATGATGTTCATGGCCGGACCGATCAGCAACTTCGTCGATCGTCACCCGACGATCAAGATGCTCGCTCTGTCGTTCCTGATCCTGATCGGGGTGGCGCTGATCGGCGAGGGCTTCGAGCTGCACATTCCGAAGGGCTACATCTACTTCGCAATGGCATTCTCGGTCTCGGTCGAATTCCTCAACATGAGGATGAGGAAAAGTAGGGAACAGGAAACAGGGAATAGCTAGGGAACAGAGGCCTCCCTGACACGAGACGTGTCCTCCCTGCCTCGTTAGCGGTCTTCTTGCCGAAGGCTTGCCTGCCGCAGACTTCTCGCAGTCTCAGCTACGCCGCCGTGCAACCACGCTGCGAAGCACGCTGTCCGATGCCGAGCGCGCGAGCGCGCTGTGTCGCACGCCATACGCGAAGTAGACGCCGAATCCGATCAAGATCCACACGCTCATCCACTGCCAGTTGTCGGCGAACGCTTCGAAGAACAGCCACAGGCAGGCGAACGCACCGAGCGGGCACACGATGATGGCAGCTGGCACGCGGAAAGCGCGCGGCAGATCCGGGCGCGTGAATCGCAGCACGAGCACGCCGATACATACGGTCGAGAAGGCGAGCAGCGTGCCCATCGAGACGAGATCGCCGAGCACGCCAATCGGGAGGAGGCCGGCGAGCACGGTCGCCACGATGCCCACGAACGCGGTGCCGACGTGCGGCGTACGGTAGACCGGATGGACGCGACCGAAGCGCGGCGAGATGAGGCCGTCCTGCGCCATCGAGTAGAAGATGCGCGCTTGCCCCATGATCATGACGAGAATGACCGAGCTCAAGCCGGCGACTGCACCGATCTCGACCACGGTCTTGAGCCACAGCAAGTCAGGATACGCTTCGAGCGCTGTGGCGACCGGCTTGGGCGTGCCGAGCTCGGTATAGGGCAGCATGCCCGTCAGCACTGCGCATACCGACATATACAACAGCGTGCAGATGACGAGCGAGCCCAGGATGCCGATCGGCATGGCACGTTGGGGATTCTTCGTTTCCTGTGCCGCGGTCGAGACCGCATCGAAGCCGATGTAGGCGAAGAACACGATCGAGGCTGCGCGGAGCACGCCACCAAGACCGAATTGGCCCTCCTCGGTGCGCGGCGGGATGAACGGATCCCAGTTGGCCACGTCGACATGCTGCAAGCCGAAGCCCAGGAACAGCAGGATCACCGCCAGCTTGATCGCGACGATGACCGTGTTCGCAAACGCTGATTGGGTGATCCCTCGGTAGCAAAGCGCGGCCACGCCGATCACGATGGCGATCGCGGGCACATTGGCGATCGCGCCGGTCCAAACGAGCCGACCGTTGGAATAGGCGAGCGGCGCGGTGGAGAGCGCTTCCGGCAACGCGAGCTGAATGCCGATGGCATCGCCGATCGTGCCCAAGAGGCCATTCATGTAACCCGACCAGCCCACGGCGACGGTCGCGGCTGCGAACAGGTATTCGAGAATCAGGTTCCAGCCGATGAACCAGGCGACGATTTCTCCGAGGGTCGCATAAGAGTAGGAGTAGGCGCTGCCCGAGACCGGCAGCATCGCGGCGAACTCCGCGTAGCACAGGCCCGCCAAGGCGCATGCGAAGCCGGCGATCACGAAGCTCAACATCACGGCGGGTCCCGCATAGTTGGCAGCGGCTTGACCAGTCAACACGAAGATGCCAGCGCCGATGATGGCGCCGATGCCGAGCAGGACGAGGTGACGAGCAGTCAATACTCGCCTGAGCGAGACCTCACCATGCAGGCTGCCTTCGACGGGTTCGCCCGCATCGACATGCGGGGCGGCAGTCACCGGCTTCGTTCTAAATACACTCACGCGTTGATCCCTCCCGTCTGCCGCTTCGGATATTCCTACGGCATTGTTCTACTGGCGGCGACTGTACAGAACGGTTTCGCGAAAATCGAGGCGTGACCGCGGAGGAGGGCTCGGCTGGCCGTGGCATGAGGTCCGTCTTATGTCACTCCATCCACCCTCGTCGCACCTGCCGCTCAAGCGTCGCGCAGCTCTTCCGGCACGTAGGGCCGCAGGATCTCCAGCAGCGCAGCGTACACCTTGGGCGTGCCCGCGACGATGTGTCCCTTCTGCTTGTACTCACCGCCCGTGAGCGTGCCGACCATTCCGCCTGCTTCCGTGATGAGCAGCGTGCCTGCGGCGGTATCCCAGGGCGACAGGCCCAGCTCCCAGAACCCATCGAGACGGCCTGCTGCGACATAGGCCAGATCGAGCGCGGCCGAGCCCGCACGACGAATGCCGGCGGTCTGTTGCGTGACGGCCTTGAACATCTCCATGTAGCTGTCGAGCCAATGCAGGTTCGAGCGATAAGGAAACCCCGTGCCGATGAGCGCTCGTTCCAGGCTGACATGTCCGCTCACGCGAATGCGCCTGCCGTCAAGGAGCGCGCCTTCGCCACGCGAAGCGGTGAACAGTTCCTGACGCAGCGGATCGTAAACCACGCCGTGCTCCATGCGGCCGCGACGCTGCACGCCGATGGAGACCGCGAACTGAGGAAAGCCGTGCACGTAGTTGGTGGTGCCATCGAGCGGATCGATGATCCAAACGAACTCGGCGTCGCCGCTTTGACCGCTCTCTTCCGCCAGGAACGCATGATCGGGGTAATGTTTGCGGACGGTCTCGATGATCTCCCGCTCCGCGAGCATGTCGATCTCGGTGACGAAATCGTTCTGGCCCTTCGCGCGCACATCCAGTCGATGCGCTCGATTCATGCCGCGAACGATGACTTCTCCAGCCCGCCGTGCGGCGCGAATGGCGATGTTCAGCAACGGTTGCATGCGTACAGATCCTCGGACAATGCGTGCGGAAAGGGTTTAAAGAGCAGCCGCGAATGCGGCAGGAGACGGGTAGAATACCAGCATGTGCGCCGCTCACGCCCATTCACGGCTTCATGTCCACTCGAATCGTTCTCGTAGACACACAGCACCCTGGTAACATCGGGGCGAGTGCGCGCGCAATGAAGAACATGGGGCTGCGCGAGCTGTACCTCGTGCGTCCCAAGTGTTTCCCGGATCCCGACGCCTTTGCGCGCGCATCGGGCGCCGACGACATCTTGGAGCGGGCGCGCATCTGTCACACGCTCGATGAAGCGATCGCCGAGTGCGGGCTGGTCGTGGGCACGAGCGCACGCCAGCGCCATCTTCCTTGGCAGATCGTCGAGCCGCGCGAGTGCGCAGCGCGAATCGCCCAGGAGATTCAGACCGGCCACGTGGCGATCGTGTTCGGCTCGGAGCGCTACGGGCTCACGAACGAGGAGCTCACTCGCTGCAACATGCTGGTGACGATCCCGACGAGCGCCGAGTACAGCTCGCTGAATCTTGCGATGGCCGTGCAGGTGATCGCTTACGAGATCTGGCTGGCGACGCGGCCTGGTGCGCCGCAGCCGCCGCCGCGTGACGTGCCGCTGGCAACGGCCGAGGAGATGACGCGTTTCTACGCGCATCTGGAGGAGGTGCTGGAGCTGATCGAGTTCCGCGATCGCACCGGTCGAGGGCACCTCATGACGCGTATCCGCCGCTTGTTCAATCGCGCCAACTTGGATCAGAACGAGGTGAACATACTGCGCGGCATTCTCACGGCGGTGCAGGCACGCCGCCGTCCGGCGGGTAAACCGGTGGCACGATGAGCGCGGACTTACCCATCTACTTGGATTACGCGGCGACCACCCCTCTCGATCCACGTGTCGCCGAGGCAATGATCGAATGCCTGCAGGATCGCGCGCTGCAGGGCAATCCTTCCTCCATGGGGCACGCCTATGGTCGGCTCGCCCGGGCGCGCATCGAGCAAGCGCGCGCGCAAGTGGCGGCTGCAATCGGCGCACGTCCCGAATGCATCGTGTGGACATCCGGCGCGACGGAATCGAACAACCTCGCGCTCTTCGGCGCTGCGCGTTTCAACGCCGATCGCGGCCGACACATTGTCTCCTCGCGGACTGAGCACAAGGCCGTGCTCGATCCGCTCAAGCAGCTCGAGCGCGAGGGATTCTCCGTCACGTATCTGAAGCCGAACGCCGACGGCATCGTGACGCCCGAGCAGGTGCAGGAGGCGCTGCGTCCCGACACCCAGCTCGTCTCGCTCATGCACGTCAACAACGAGATCGGTGTCATCCAAGACATCGGAGCTGTGGGTCGCATCTGCCGCGAGAAGGGCATTCTCTTTCACGTCGACGCCGCCCAGAGCATCGGCAAGGTGCCGGTCGACGTTGAGGAGATGTGCATCGACTTACTGTCCGTCACTGCGCACAAGAGCTACGGCCCGAAGGGAATCGGAGCGCTCTACATACGCCGCACGCCGCCTGTGGGACTGCGTCCGCTGCTGTTCGGGGGCGGGCAGGAGCTCGGGCTGCGCTCAGGAACATTGCCGACACCACAGATCGTCGGCATGGGCCTGGCGTTCGAGATTGCCGAGCGCGAGCGCGCAGCCGATGTCGCACGGATTACACGCTTGCGCGAGCGTCTCTGGGCGGGTCTGTCGACGCTCGATGGCGTCGAGCTCAACGGGCATCCCGAGCGCCGCGTGTGCAGCGTGCTCAACGTGAGCTTCCACGGCGTGGAGGGAGAGAGCCTGCTGTACGCGCTCGGCAACATTGCGGTATCTGCCGGCTCGGCTTGCGCCTCGGCGTCGGAGACGCCGTCGTATGTCTTGCGTGCGCTGGGGCGCAGCGACGAGGTCGCACAAAGCTCGCTGCGCTTCAGTCTCGGCCGGTTCACCACCGAGGAGGAAATCGATGCGGCGATCGCAGTGGTGAGGCGCGAGGTCGAGCGTCTGCGCGCGTTAGCGCCGGCGGGACGGGCCGAGTAGGGCGAGACCCGTGAAGTACTCCTCGCTGGTGCAAAGCCACTTCTTCGCCCCGCGCAACGTCGGACGCTTGCAGCCGGCTCCCGATGTGCTCGAGGTGCGGCGCGGCTCGAAGGCGCAAGGCATCGAGGTCGTCCTGAGCGCCCGCATCGAGGGCGATCGGATCGCGACGCTACAGCAGCTCGTCTACGGTTGCCCTCATTCGATTGCCGCGACATCGTGGCTCACCGAAAGGTTGCTCGGCGCGAGCGCCAGCGAGCTCGCCACCTGGAGCTGGCGCGAGGCGGCCGATGTGCTCGAGGTAC
The DNA here is from genome assembly GCA_017577615.1 of Gammaproteobacteria bacterium. Taxonomy (GTDB): domain Bacteria; phylum Pseudomonadota; class Gammaproteobacteria; order Steroidobacterales; family Steroidobacteraceae; genus Steroidobacter. The sequence continues at coordinate 298,952 of PKRE01000004.1, forward strand.
CAGCCGAGAAATGGGGTCGGCTGCTCGTGCTGGAGGATGCGGTGCGCGCGCTTGCGAAAGCATGGCACGATCGGTCATCGAGTCATGCACAAACGGCATGATCCCGCCCTTGACTCGCGCACTTCCCGCCGCAATTCTGGTCAAAGTTTGAACAGGCTTTCAGGAGGGCCAGAGCTGTCAATGTCGATCTCACTGACTCCCGCTGCTGCCGATCGCGTCCGTACGTTTCTAGGCCGTCGAGGCCACGGCCTCGGGTTGCGCGTCGGTGTGAAGAAGACCGGTTGCTCGGGCTTCGCCTACGTCGTGAATTACGCCGACGAGATTGGCTCGAATGACCTGGTGTTCGAGGATCAAGGGGTGAAGGTCGTCGTCGATCGCGACAGCTTCGAGCTGATCAAGGGCACCCAGATCGATTTCGTGAAGGAAGGCCTCAACGAGGCATTTCGCTTCCGCAACCCGAACGTGAAAGGAGAATGCGGATGCGGCGAGAGCTTCACTGTCTGAGCGACGGCGCCAGGCGGTAGACGAGCGAGACGTTTTTCTTTCTGACGGCCGAGGCCTACGGCCTTTTGTCGGTGTCATGGCCGGCGCGCCGTTTGCCGCTGAAGGTCGCCGCGGGTAGACTGCGCGCGCGCAAGCGGTTGGCCTGGCGCACTGAAAGCCATCGAGCCGAGCGCACGCTCGAGTATACTTCTGGTTTTAGATCCAAGTCGCTGATTGCGCAGGAATTTTTGAGTGGCTGACGGCGGAGCGGCGGTGCGGCGAAGACGCCCCCGGCCGCGGAGCGTGCGTCAGCCTGCGTCTATTGTTTGTTTCCAGTGTTTCATTAGTCGAGGTCCGAAAGCCCATGGCGTTAGAGCGCACCCTTTCCATCATCAAGCCAGACGGCGTACAGAAGAATCTGATCGGTGAGATCTATCGACGCTTCGAGCAGGCGGGCCTTCGGATCATCGCAGCACGCATGATGCACCTCACGCAGGCGCAAGCCGAAGGATTCTACGCGGTCCATCGCGAGCGTCCCTTCTTCAAGGATCTGGTGAAGTACATGACCTCGGGCCCGGTCATGATACAAGTCCTCGAGGGCGAGAACGCCGTGGCCAAGAACCGCGAGCTCATGGGCGCAACCGACCCGAAGAAGGCCGAGAAGGGCACGATCCGAGCCGACTTCGCGACGAGCATCGAAGAGAACGTCGTGCATGGCTCGGACAGCGTGGAGAATGCCAATATCGAGATCGCGTACTTTTTCGCGACTGCGGATCTGTGTCCGCGGACGCGCTAGGTTAGTTTGGCACAGGGGGAGGGGCGAGCGAGATCCGCAAGAGCGCAGCCGCTGATGCGATCGCCGACGATGCGCTTCCCCATCTCCCCGGTTCCTGCTCAGTCGCGCGTGCAACCATGAGCTCAGCCCCAGCCAAGACCAACCTCCTCGGTCTCACTCAGGCCGAGCTGCAGGCGTTCGTCGAGCGCATGGGCGAGAAGCCGTTTCGTGCGCGACAGCTGATGAAATGGCTGTACCACCGCAACGTGAGCGACTTCGACGAGATGACCGATCTTGCGAAGTCGTTTCGCGCCAAGCTGAAGGAAGTGGCGGAAGTGCGGGTGCCGCGGATCCTGCGCACCCAAGTGTCCGCCGACGGCACCCGCAAGTGGTTGCTTGCCGTCGAGTCGCCCGAACCCCAGCCCCCAGCCCCCAGCCCCCAGCCCAGCTTCCAAGCGATCGAGATGGTCTTCATCCCGGAGCCCGATCGCGGCACGTTGTGCATCTCGAGTCAGGTCGGATGCGCGATGGATTGCACCTTCTGCGCGACCGCGCAGCAGGGTTTCAACCGCAATCTCACCACCGCCGAGATCGTCGGGCAGGTGTGGCTCGCGAATCGCGAGCTCGGCTTCAAGCCCGGTGCGCGCGTGATCACGAACATCGTGTTCATGGGCATGGGCGAGCCGCTCGCCAACTATCGTAACGTCGTGCCGGCCGCCGAGATCTTCATGGACGATCTGGGGTTCGACATCTCGCGGCGGCGGGTCACAGTGAGCACCTCGGGGCTCGTGCCGCAGATGCGCCGCCTGGCGGCAGAGACCAATTGCGCGCTCGCCGTGTCCCTGCATGCGCCGAACGACGCGCTACGCGATGAGCTGGTGCCGATCAATCGCAAGCATCCGATTGCCGAGCTGCTCGATGCCTGCTGGCACTACGTCGAGAAGCAGAATGCACGCAGCATCACGTTCGAATATGTGATGCTGGATGGCATCAACGATCAACCCGAGCACGCCTATGAGCTAGTGCGGCTGCTCAAGGGCAAGCCGGCGAAGCTCAATCTGATCCCATTCAACCCGTTCCCGCAGACGCGCTATCGTCGCTCGACGCCGGCGGCGATCGAGCGCTTCCGCGACATCTTGAACAGCCACGGCGTGATCGCGACCACGCGTCGCACGCGCGGGGACGACATCGATGCGGCTTGCGGACAGCTCGTCGGACGGGTCACGAATCGGACCACCGTCCGGCTCGGATCCAAACTCATCGGAGTGGCGGTGCAATCGTGAAACCAACAATAATCATTTGCCTAGCGGCGCTCACGATCAGCCTGGCCGGATGCGCGAGCAGCTCGGGTCGCTCTTCCGGTGCGGACCTGGCGCGTGCCTCGGAGATCAATCTCAACCTTGCCGTCGAGCAGCTGCGCAAGGGCAACCTGGCGCTGGCGAAGGAGAAGCTCGATCGGGCGCTCGAGCAGAATCCTCGCAATGCGGCGGCTCACTCCACGGCGGGCGTGCTCTACGAGCGCCTGGGAGAAACCAACAAGGCCGACTCGCACTATCAGCGCGCGATCGCGCTGGATCCGAAGAACTCCGAGTACAAGAACAACTACGCCGCGTACCTCTGTAAGAGAGGCGCTTACGAGCGCGGCGAGAAGCTTGCGCTTCAGGCCGCCAAGGATCTGCTGTACAGGACGCGTGAAGCGGCATTTTTCAACGCGGGCACTTGTGCGCGCAGCCGCGGCGATCTCACTCGCGCTGGCGCTCACTTTCGCGCGGCGCTCGAGGTCCGTCCGCGATTCGCAGCCGCCTTGCTGGAGCTCGCCGAGATCGAATATGAGCAGCAAAACTACCTTTCGGCCCGCGGCTTTCTCGAGCGCTACATGGAAGTGGGTCGCGCGACGCCCGCGAGCTTGTGGCTGGGCGTGCAGATTGAGCGTGCGCTCGGCAACACCGCTGTCGAGCAGCATTATGCGAATCGCTTGAAGACCGAGTATCCGTACTCGAATCAAGCGCGCCAGCTCATCGAGTCCGAGCGGAACCCGGGATGAGTGAGGCAATGACTCTGACCCCCGCATCGCACGATACGGACGTGACGCCCGGTGAGCTCCTGAAACGTGCACGGGAGGAAGCCGCGCTGACGCTGCAGGAAGTGGCAGACGAGCTGCGCCTGGATCTGTGGATGCTGGAAGCGATCGAAGCGAATCGCTTTCAAGCGCTGGGCGCGCCGGTGTACGCCCGGGGGTATTTGCGCACATACGCGACGCACCTGGGCGTGCCGGTCGATGAGGTGCTGAGACGTTACGAGGCGCTCGAAGACCTGCCTCAAGAGCCTGAGCCGATTCCAGCGGCGATGGCGACTACGCTGCGCGAGCGGCGCCGTTCGTTGCGGGGCCCGCTGCTCGCCATGCTCGCGCTCGTCGTCGTTGCGGGTCTCGTTTACCTAGCGCTCGACGTGTTCCTGTTCGCGTCAAAGACCGAGGACGCGAACGCGGGCACGGCGGGCGGTGCTGTCGAGCACAACGCAAGTAACGAAACGCAGTTGCCACTCGTTCAGCCGGTCTCCGCGGTGGCGTCGGTGAACGATTCGCACGATGCGCACACGACCGAGGTCGATGCATTGCTGGCGCAGGCAACCGATGTGAACGTGCCTTCATCGGAGATGACAGGCGCATCGCCCATGACCTCTTCGGGGCCGGCCCCGGTCGAGGCTCGCCTTGAGTTCACCGGCGAGTCGTGGGTGGAGATCTACGATGCAACCGGCGCGAGGTTGTTGTTCGGCATGGGTACGCCGGCCCGCGCACGGACTGTGAGCGGCACACCGCCGTTACAGGTGATACTGGGCGCGGCCTCGGCTGTGCGCTTGCAGGTGAACGGACAACCGGTCGTCATACCGCGTCGCGAAGGGCGCGAGGCGACTCGATTCACGATCGAGGCAGATGGCACGCTGCGATGACGATGTGTGTCCGAGCCGGCGCTCTGTTCGTCCAACCGCGATCGTCCCGCGTCCGTTGAGGACACGTCGGTCGCCCTTGAGCTAGATGGGATTCGTCCTTGGATAAGCCTTCGACGCAACGGATTCAGCCTCCCCGTGGGATGAGCGACGTGCTGCCGAGCGAGATCGCGGCTTGGCAGCGGTTGGAGAGCACTGCCCGCGAGCTCTTCGCGGCGTACGGGTACCGTGAGATTCGTGTGCCGATCGTCGAGCAAACCGCGTTGTTCAAGCGCTCGATCGGCGAGTTCACGGACATCGTGCAGAAGGAGATGTTCACGTTCGTGGATCCGGGCGGGGAGTCGTTGACGCTGCGCCCGGAAGCGACGGCCGGCATCGTCAGAGCGATGATCACGAACGGGCTTCTGCACAACCAGAAGCAACGCGTCTGGTGCGGCGGACCGATGTTTCGCCACGAGAAGCCGCAGCGCGGGCGCTTCCGTCAGTTTCATCAGCTCGATGTCGAAGCATTCGGCTATGCCGGACCGGACATCGACGCAGAGCTGATCATGATGAGCGCGCGGCTGTTCGCGAAGCTCGGCATCGAGCGGCTCGTGCTCAACTTGAACTCGCTCGGCACGCCCGAGTCGCGCCGCGTCTACCGCGAGCAGCTCGTCGCCTACTTCAGCGCTCACAAGGCGCAGCTCGATGCCGACAGCTTGCGGCGTCTCGAGACGAACCCGTTGCGGATTCTCGATAGCAAGAATCCCGAGATGCAGGAGCTCATTGCGGCCGCGCCGGCGATCACCGAGTATCTCGATGCGCAATCGCGCGCACATTTCGAAGGTCTGTGCCGTCACCTGGATGCGGTCGGTATCAAGTACGTCGTCAACCCGAGGTTGGTGCGTGGGCTCGACTACTACACGCACACCGTATTCGAGTGGGTGACCAACGAGCTCGGTGCACAAGGTGCCGTCTGCTCGGGTGGACGCTACGATGGCCTGGTGGAGCAGCTCGGCGGCAAGAGCACGCCAGCTGTCGGCTGGGCGCTCGGCGAGGAGCGCATCATCGAGCTGCTCAAGGTCCAGCAGGGCCCGACACCGCCAGAGAGCCCGGACGTGTACTTCGTCATCTCCGGCGCGCAGGCGGAAGCTGTGGGTCTCACGCTGGCGGAGAAGCTGCGCGACGAGCTGCCGCAGCTGCGTATGGAGACAAACTGCGGCGGCGGCAGCTTCAAGTCGCAGCTCAAACGCGCCGATCATAGCGGCGCCCGCTTTGCACTGGTGCTCGGCGACTCGGAGGCCGAACGACAGGTTGTCGGCTTGAAGTCGCTGCGCGTCGAGGCGCCTCAGATCGAGCTGCCCTGGAGCGAGGTGGCGGCCGAGCTGCGCTCGCGACTCGAGAGCACGGGCTGACGGGTCGAGGACTTCATCGCATTACTTCGTAGCTACGAGAGTCCCATGGTCGACGATTATCTTTCCGATCGCGAACTGGAAGAATCGCTGCGCAACTGGTGGCGCGACAACTGGCGCTGGTTGCTGGGCGGCATCGTGCTCGGTCTCGCGATCATCGCCGGGTGGCGTTATTGGCAGGTGTACACGACGAAACGCGCAGAGGAGGCCGCCGATCTGTTCGCTGAATACCGTGCTGCCGGCGACGATGCGACCAAGACGCAAGCGGCGCTCGAGCGGCTCGCGCGCGAGTTCAAACGCTCTCCTTACACGATGCAGGCTCGTTTGCTGCAAGCCAAGCAGCATGTCGAGGCGGGACGCTTCGACGAGGCGGCGAGCGAGCTGCGCGCAGTCATCGAGGCCTCGAAGGACAAGGAGCTCGCGCAGATCGCGCGCATGCGGCTGGCGCGCGTGCTGATTCAGCAAGGCAAGCACGACGAAGCCTTGAGCCTGCTCGATCCCGGTAAGGCGGGCGCGTTCGCGGCGCAGGTACGCGAGGTTCGCGGCGATGCGCTGTTTGCCAAAGGGGACATGAGCGGCGCGCGGGCCGAGTACGCTGCGGCGCTGGCCGCGAATGCCGATGCCGTCACCGATCGGACGTTGCTCGAGATGAAGCTCCAGGACACGGGTGCGTCCTCCAGCGAGGCCACACCTGCGACGGAAGGTCAACCATGATGCATGCTGGCCTCACGATGCTCACACGCCGCGCGCTCGTAGGCGCGTCGATCGCCGCGCTCGCGTTGCTGAGCGGCTGCGGCGAGACCGAGATCGAAAAGCCGGCCGAGCTCGTCGATATACAAGCGACGCTGAAAGTGGATCGGCTGTGGAGCGTGTCATTGGGCGGTGGCGCCGAGCATCTGCGTCTGGCATTGCGCCCGATCGTCGTCGACGACGTGCTGTACACGGCGTCACACAAAGGTGACGTCGTGGCACTGTCTGCGACGAACGGGCGCCGGCTCTGGTCGACGCGCACCAAGCTGCCGCTTTCTGCAGGACCGGAGGTGGGTGAAGGCGTCGTCGTGCTGGGATCGAGCGACGGCGACGTCATCGCGCTGTCGGCCGAGGATGGCAAAGAGCTGTGGCGGCAATCCATCGCCGCCGAGATTCTGGCGCAACCCTTGATCGTTCGCGACCTCGTCGTGGTACGGACGGTGAACGGCCGCCTCGAAGCGTTGTCGCTCACCGACGGCACGTCACGCTGGTCGATCGAGGAGTCGGTGCCGCGTCTCACGTTGCGCGGCACGGCGCCGCCGGTGCTGGCGGGCGATCGCATCATTGCAGGCTTCGACAATGGCCGCGTGCTGGCCGTCGACGCGCGTTCCGGCGAGGTGCTGTGGGAGACCATCGTGAATGCGCCGAGCGGCAGAACGGAGCTGGAGCGGCTCGCCGACATCGATGCCCCGGCACGCGTATCTGGCAACGACGTCTTCGTCGTCGGCTTCCAGGGGCGCATGGCGATGCTGGCGCTTGAGTCCGGACAGATCTGGTGGGCGCGCGATGCTTCGAGCTATCGCGGCTTCGCGATGGATGAGCGCACTCTCTATCTCACCGGCGCCGATGGCGTGATCATGGCACTGCGTCGCACGGATGGCGCCGTGCTGTGGGAGCAGGACGCGCTGCTGCGTCGCAGTCTGACGGCCCCTGCCATTGACGGTGATGCGATTGTGGTCGGTGACTTGGAAGGCTACGTGCACTGGCTCGACAAAGCGACGGGCGAGTTCGTCGCCCGTCACAAGGCCGGTGGCGAGCGCATCACGAACGCACCGGTGAGCACGGAGGCAGGCGTGTTCGTGCAGACCGACGGCGGCAAGCTCGTCGCATTCAAGAGTCGTCCGCCGTCACCCGATCTCGCGCAGTCGAGCGGAGCGGAGAGGTAGGCCTCGCCTACCTTGTACTTGCGCGTCGAGTGCCAGCCATGTTGCCCGTCATTGCGCTCGTCGGCAGACCGAACGTTGGCAAGTCCACGCTGTTCAACGTGCTCACGGGGACTCGCGACGCGCTCGTTGCGGACGAGCCGGGCCTCACGCGCGATCGCAAGTACGGCTACGGAAAGATCGGCCCCGTTCCGTACATCGTGGTGGATACCGGCGGGCTGGTCGCCGATGCCGAAGGCATCGAGGAGTTGATGGCGCGTCAGACGCTGCGCGCCGTCGAGGAAGCCGATCGCGTGCTGTTCCTGGTCGATGTGCGCGAGGGCCTCACGCCGTCGGATCATTTCGTCGCGCAGACACTGCGCAAGCACGGCAAGGACGTCGTCCTCGTCGCAAACAAGGCAGAAGGGCTCGATCGGGCCAGCGCGGCTGCCGATTTCTATCAGCTCGGTTTCGGCGAGCCGCAGCCGATCTCTTCCGCGCACGGCGATGGCATACGCGCGCTCATGGAGCACGCGCTCGCAGGGTTCGAAGTGCCCGAGGCGCCCACGGCCTTGGAGCGAGACGATGCGATTCGCGTGGCCGTGATCGGCCGGCCGAACGTCGGCAAGTCGACGCTCATCAATCGTCTCGTCGGCGAGGAGCGCCTGATCGCATACGATCAACCCGGCACGACGCGCGATACCGTGCTCGTGCCGTTCGAGCGCGACGGACGCAAGTACGTGCTGATCGACACTGCAGGCGTGCGACGCCGTGCGCGCGTGGAAGAGGCCATCGAGAAGTTCAGCGTCATCAAGGCGCTGCAAGCGATCGATTCAGCGCACGTCGTGATCGGCATGATCGACGCTCACGACACGGTGGCGGAGCAGGACGCCAGCCTGTTTGGCATGGTGGCCGAGCGCGGTCGCGGGCTGATCATTGCGGTGAACAAGTGGGACGGCATCCCACCGGACAAGCGCGACCAGATCCGCGTCGGTCTCGACTTGCGTCTGCGGTTTCTAGACTTCGCGCCTCTCTTCTTCATCTCGGCGTTACATGGCACCGGCGTGGGTGAATTGATCAGCGCCGTCGGTCGCGTGTACGACGCAGCAATGCGCGAGCTGCCGACGCCGGTGCTGACCCGGGTGCTCGAGAACGCCGTGCAACGCCACTCGCCGCCGCTCGTGCGCGGCCGGCGCATCAAGCTGCGTTACGCACATCAAGGCGGACGCAATCCGCCCATCATCGTCGTGCACGGCAATCAAGTCGAGCACGTGCCCGATGCGTATCGTCGCTATTTGAGCAATGTCTTCCGGGAGCATTTCCAGCTCGAGGGCACGCCCGTGCGCGTCGAGTTCCGATCGGATGAGAATCCATTCAAGGACAGGCGCAACCGGCTCACTGCACGGCAGCGCCGCAAGCGGCGCAGAGTGATCGAACGAGCTCGGAGAGGACGACGGTGAGGAGAAAGCAGTAGGGAAGAGGGAACAGGGAACAGGAAGAGGAACGGCGCCTCGGCATCTAAGCGCCTACAGCCTACAGTCTACGGTCTACAGCCTACAGCACAGCCAAACCATGAGCTCTGCGCGCAAAATCCTGAAGCTCGATCGTCCGTTCGAGATGCGACGCGGCGGTACGCTGCACGGGGTCGAGGTTGCATACGAGACCTGGGGCGAGCTCAGCGCGGCTCGCGACAACGCGATCCTGATCTTCACCGGCTTGTCGCCTTCGGCGCATGCCGCGTCCTCGATCGAGGATCCCTCGCCTGGATGGTGGGAGGACATGATCGGACCGGGACGGCCGATCGACACGCGCCGTTATTTCGTCATCTGCGTGAACTCGCTCGGCAGCCCCTTTGGCTCGACTTCGCCGGCGTCGATCAACCCGGCAACGGGCGAGCCCTATCGTCTGACTTTTCCGGTGCTGACGGTCGAGGACATCGCGCGTGCAGGTCACGAGGTCGTGCGCGCTTTCGGCGTGACGCAGCTGGCATCGGTCGTCGGTCCTTCGTTGGGCGGCATGTCAGTGCTTGCCTATTGCGCGCTCTTCCCGAATGCGGCACGCACGGTCGTGAGCATTTCCGCCTCGGCGCGTTCGTTGCCGTTCGCGATCGCGCTGCGTTCTCTGCAACGCGAGATCATTCGCCGCGATCCGTTGTGGAAGGAAGGTAATTACACCCCCGATGCCATTCCCGTGTGCGGCATGCGCCTTGCGCGCAAGCTCGGCGTGATCACTTATCGCTCTGCCAAAGAGTGGGCGCTGCGTTTCGGGCGCGAGCGGGCCAGCGTGGAGCGCAAGCCGGGAGATCCGTTCGGCATCGACTTCGAGATCGAGTCCTACCTCGAGCATCACGCATCGAAGTTCACCGGTCAGTTCGATCCGAACTGTTATCTATATTTGTCGCGCGCCATGGACTTGTTCGATCTGGCCGATCACGGCGGTGGATCGGTTGCCGAAGCGTTGCGGCGCTTCACCGTTGAGCGTGCATTGGTGATCGGTGTCGAGACAGATCTCCTGTTCCCGATCGAGCAGCAAGAGGAGCTGGCGGAAGGCCTGCGCGCCGGCGGCCGCGATGTGACGTTTGCGCGCTTGCCATCCATTCAGGGACACGACTCGTTCCTCGTCGACATGGATCGCTTCCGGCCGGTCATTGCGGAGTTTTTTAGTGGGTAGGGCGCGGGACACGCGTGCGAAGCGCGTAGTCATTCCCGTTTTCCGTGCCAGATTGCAATGCTTCGGCACGCGAAGCGCGTGCTAACGCGATCTGCTACCCTTACAGCCCCTCACCTACAGCCTACAGCGTAGAGCCGACAGCCTATGGTGACTAGACAAACCTCTTCTGTTTCCTGGGCCGAGCGGGACGCGGCGGTCGTGTGGCATGGCTTCACGCAGATGTCGTGTTACACAGAGAACGCGCCCGTGATCGTGGAACGTGCCGAAGGACGCGAGCTCATCGACGTCGACGGTCGGCGCTATCTCGATGCGATCTCATCGCTGTGGGTGACGACGCTTGGGCATCGCGTGCCGGAGCTCGACGCTGCCGTGCGCGAGCAGCTCGATCGTGTGGCGCATTCGACCATGCTCGGCAACGGCAATCGCATCGTGATCGAGTTTTCCGAGGCGCTGGCGAAGGTCGTGCCGGTGGACGGTCCGCATTTCCTGTATGCGTCCGACGGCGCGGCCGCAGTGGAGCAGGCGCTCAAGATCGCTTTTCAATATTGGACCAATCAAGGCATTCGCGGCCGTCATACTTACCTCGCGTTCGGCGATGCCTATCATGGCGATACTGTCGGCGGAATCTCGCTCGGCGCCGGCGGCTTCGGAACGGACGTTTTCGATCCGCTTCGTTTCAAGGTATTGCGCGCTCCGTCGTTTCGTAACCCGGATGCATTCAAAGAGGCTGCCAGACTCGTCGAGCAGCACGCAGAGTCGCTCGCGGCGGTGGTCGTCGAGCCGCTCGTGCAAGGTGCGGCGGGGATGCTCATTGCAGAGCCGTCGCGCTTCGGCATCTTGCAAGAAGCCTGTCGCAAGACGGGCGTCTTGCTGATCTGCGACGAGGTGGCGACGGGATTCGGTCGCACCGGAACGCTCTTCGCTTCGGAGCAATGCGGCTTGCGCCCGGATCTCATGTGCCTCGGGAAGGGGATCACCGGCGGTTATTTGCCCATGTCGGTGACGGTGGCGAGCGATCGTGTCTATCGCGCGTTCCTGGGACCGGACTTGAGCGAGAAGACCTTCTATCACGGGCATTCGTACGGCGGGAATGCGTTGGCGGCTGCCGTGGCGCTGCGCCATCTTCAGCTGCTCGAGGAGTGGGACGTGCTGAGCAACGTGCGCGCACGTGCGACGCAGCTGCGCGAAGCGCTCACGACGCGGATTCAACCACTGCGCGGCGTGCATGAGATTCGCCAATGCGGTCTCATGGCCGCTGTGGAGCTGGCGAACGATTCTGCGCAGCGGCGCCTTGCAAGACGCACCTGCGCGGCGATGGTTCGCCGCGGCGTGCTGGCGCGCTCGCTCGGCAGCAATGTCATTCTCGTCCTGCCGCTGACGATCACGGCGGAGGAAGTCGAGCGCGTCGTGACGACCTTGCAGGCGGCGATCGACGAGGTGGTCGTGTGACCGCATGGGATGACTGGCTGCGCGCCGAGCTCGATGCGGTGCGCGCCGCGAATCGTTGGCGACGCACCGTTGCATTCGACGGCGACGGTCCGACGGGCCGAGTCGGCGATCGCGAGCTCGTGAGTTTTGCATCGAATGACTATCTCGGCCTTGCGGCGCACCCGCGCGTGCGTCAAGCAGCCATCGAGGCGCTCCAGAAATGGGGTGCTGGATCGAGCGCGTCGCGACTCGTCACCGGCACGCGCACGCTTCATCACGAGCTCGAGGAAACGATCGCGGCGTGGAAGGGCACAGAGGCCGCGCTCGTGTTTCCCACGGGCTATGCCGCGAACCTCGGCGTGCTGCAAGTCTTCGGCGTGGCCGATGCGACGATTTTCAGCGACGAGCTGAACCACGCTTCGATCATCGATGGCTGTCGGCTCGCACGCGCGCGCAAAATCGTCTTTCGCCACAATGACGTGGATCACCTGCGCGAGCTCATGCGCGAGACGAGCGGTAGGAAGATCGTCGTCACCGAAGCCGTTTTCTCCATGGATGGCGACGTGGCGCCGTTCGATGCGCTGCTCGAACTGTGCATGGCGCACGGTGCCTTGCTCGTCGTCGACGAGGCACACGCCGTGCTCAGCGGCTCGAGCCTGCGCAGCGACTATCCCGGCTACATCCGCATCGGCACGTTGTCGAAGACGCTCGGTGCGCTCGGCGGCTGGGTCGCCGGGACGCGTGCGGTCATCGACTTGCTCGTCAATCGCGCGCGCACCTTCATCTTCACGACGGCGTTGACGCCGGCCGACGCGGCGGCAGCGCGTGCTGCGCTGTCCGTTTACCGCAGCGACGAAGGCGAACGCTTGCGCGCACGGCTACGCAGGTTCGTCGATACGATTCGGCCCGGGCACGCCTCGCCGATCATACCCATCGTGCTCGGCGCCGAAAGCGCCGCGCTCGCGGCATCGCAAGCCTTGTTGGAGCGCGGCCTGTACGTGCCGGCGATTCGTCCGCCCACGGTCCCCGTGGGCACGTCACGGCTGCGCGTTGCGCTCTCGGCCGCTCACACACCGGAGATGATCGAGCGGCTGCGGGATGCGCTCGCGACGTTGAGCGCAGAGTCAGTAAGCTCGTGAAAGGAATTGCGCGCAAACATTCAGCTCACACCAGCATTGCCATCCATGTCGCTTCGTTCCGCACGCATCGTCATTGCAGGCACTGGCACCGAGGTCGGCAAGACCTGGACGGCAGTCAAGCTGATCGAGCACGCTCGAGCGCAAGGCTTGACGGTGGCAGCGCGCAAACCGGCGCAGTCGTATGCACGCGATGACAGCGTGACTGATGCCGACTTGCTTGCGGCGGCGACTGGCGAATCGCCACACCAGGTGTGCCCGGCGCACCGCTGGTATCCCGTGCCAATGGCGCCGCCGATGGCAGCAGACGTGCTCGCCCGGCCGCAGATTCGCTTGGACGAGCTCATCGCCGAGACGCCGTGGCCGAATGCGGATCTGACACTGATCGAGACGGCAGGCGGGTTGTGCTCGCCGATCGCGCACGACGCAGACAATCTCGAGCTCATCGAGCGCCTTGCGCCGACGAGAACGTTACTCGTTGCGGATGCCGGGCTCGGAACGCTCAACCTCGTGCGGCTCTGTCTGCGCGCGCTCGGGGAGAAGCCGACGCTTGTGTTCTTGAACCGCTTCGATCCAGACAACGACCTGCATCGAAGAAACTGGCAGTGGCTGAACACGGAGGGCGTGCAGCTTGCGCGCGACGTGCCGGAAGCACTGGCACAGCTGACTTGATGCTTCCGGCTGCAGGCACGCGCGAGCGCGCGCGTGTCTCAATCGAACAAGAACAACGCCGGATCCACCATGGCACCGTTGAGCGACACGCCCCAGTGCAAATGGGGGCCGGTGACGCGGCCCGTGGCGCCGACGGTGCCGAGCATGTCGCCCGCCTTCACTCGATCGCCACGCTTGACATCGATGCGATCGAGGTGACAGTACATGGTGACCAGCCCGGCGCCGTGATCGACGAAGACGGTATTGCCATTGAAGAAGAAATCGCCGACTTCGACGACCTCGCCGTCGGCAGGCGCCAGCACTGGCGTGCCGGTCGGTGCAGCGATGTCCATGCCGGAATGCGGCTGGCGCGGCTGACCGTTGAGGATGCGGCGCGCGCCGTACGAATCGGAACGCGTGCCCGACACCGGTGCCGCGAATCGAAAGCTCGGCATCATGGTGTCGGTGAAGCGTTGCAGCGCTTGGCGCGAACGGCGTCGCTCGGCAGCGATCCGCTCCAGATCCTCGGGCTTCGGTGTCACCAGGCGTTGATTCTTGATCGTCAGGTGCTGCGTCCGATACTGCTTCTCGGCGACGCGAAAGGGCACCTCGACCTTGCCTTCGCTCGTGTGGACGATGACTTTGTGCTCGCCCGGTGCGGTGTCGAGCGGAATTCCCACGACCGCCAGCCAACGACCTTCGTGCTCTACGACGGCGAGCCGCTTGCCGTTGAGCGTGGCCAGCGGGGCGCGATCACCTGCGCCAGTGGGCAAGCTCACGAGCGCGACGCCGCCGGGCACGCGGCTTTCCCGTGGCAGGGCGTGGGCAAGTGTGGCAAGAGTGCACAGCGTCAAGGCCAGCAGCGCCTTGCGGAGACCGATCGAGATCATCGAGGCAAACCTAGTCGTTACTCGTTGTTCGGGTCGTCATCATCGAGCAGGCGCAGCTGGCGATTCTCTCCCGTCGTCGTGGCTTCGACACGGGCTTGGATCTCACCTTGCGCCAGTCGTGCTCGGATTCGTTGCCCCATTTTGACAGCCGTGCTGGTCGTGACAACGTGTCCCCATTCGTCGGTGACGATGGCGTAACCGCGTTGAAGCGTCGCAAGCGGGCTCATCGCATCGAGCATGCCCGCGGCAAGAGCGAACCGTCTCTTGATGTCATAGAGACGCGCGTTCATTGCCGCGGCGAGCGCGTTGCGGGCGAGCTCGAGGCGACCTTTCGCTGCGGCGACTCGCAGCGCAGGCGAGCAGCGTCGCAGGTGCGCGATCAGGTTCGCCAGGCTGCTGCGGCGGATGGCCAGCGAGTGGCGCATCGCGCGCAACAGTCTGCGCTCGAGCTCGTCGAGCCGTTGCGCGTGCTGCTCGAGCTCGAACCGGGGATTGCGGCGTTGCAGCCGCCGCGTGAGCCAGTCCATACGCTGAATGCGCTCGTTCAGCAGCCGCCGCAGCGTGCTCGTCAGCCGTCGCTCGAGCGTGGCGAACGCACGGACCCACTCGGCGCTATCGGGCACGACGAGCTCCGCGGCACCGGAAGGTGTCGGAGCGCGCACGTCCGCTACGAAATCGGCGATCGTGAAGTCCACCTCGTGCCCGACGCCGCTCACGATCGGAATCGGACATTCGTAGATCGCGCGCGCAACGATCTCCTCGTTGAAGGCCCACAGGTCCTCGAGCGAGCCGCCGCCGCGGGCGAGGATGAGCACATCGCATTCGGCGCGACGGCCGGCAAGGCGGATCGCCGCGGCAATCTGCGGCGCGGCGGCCGCGCCCTGAACCTGGACCGGATAGATGAGCACCGGAATGCTGCAGAAGCGACGCTTGAGGATGTGCAGGATGTCGCGGATCGCGGCGCCCGTCGGCGATGTGATGACGCCGATGCGGCGTGGAATCTTGGGCAGGCTGCGCTTGCGTGCTGGATCGAACAGCCCCTCGGCCGCCAACTTGTTCTTCAGCTCCTCGAACTTGCGCCTGAGAAGGCCTTCGCCAGCCTCCTCGATGTAGTCGAGGATGAACTGATAGTCACCTCTGGGCTCGTACAAGCTGACGCGGCCGCGCGCCTGAACGTGCATGCCGTCCTTCGGCGTGAAGCGCGCGAGAACATTGCGCTGCCGGAACATGGCACAGCGGATTTGCGCCGCCTCGTCCTTGAGCGAGAAGTACCAGTGACCGGACGAGGGCCGCGAGAAATTCGAGATCTCGCCCTCGAGCCATAGCGCCGGCAGGCCGCGCTCGAGCAGCATACGAGCCTCCCGGTTCAGGCGCGACGGCGTGTACACGTCGCGCGGCGGCGTCTCCGCAACCGGCGGCGGGGAGGGCGGAGCGGAAAAGAGGTCGGACATGGGCTCGCCAGGCTCTGGGCTGTGGAATACGAAGATGCGCTTCGCGCCGCACTGGCGCTTGTGATGTTGTCGGCCAACAGAATACAGGCAGTTGCTGCCCCTGGCGATGGGAAGGGAGTGGGAACAGGGAATCCGGAATGGAGAATCGGGAATAAGGATAGAAGGGGCGCGTCTGGTGTCGAAATCGTACGACGCGTAAAATTACAAGCTTTAATCGATCATCCGTGAGCTCCCTACATGCGCATTCTCGAGGAAGCACTCACCTTTGACGACGTGCTCCTGGTCCCGGCGTACTCCGAACTCTTGCCTCGCCACGCGGACCTCAGCACTCAGCTCACCCGCTCGATTCGCCTCAATCTGCCGATCGTCTCCGCTGCCATGGACACCGTGACCGAGGCCCGCCTCGCGATCACGATGGCACAGGAGGGCGGCATCGGCATCATCCACAAGAACATGAGCATCGAGGCTCAGGCGCGGGAAGTCTCTCGCGTCAAAAAGTACGAGAGCGGTGTCATCCACGACCCGATCACGACCACGCCCGATGCGACGATCCGCGAAGTGCTCGAGCTGACCCGTTCGAAGAACATCTCGGGCGTCCCGGTGGTCGTCGGCACCAAGGCGGTCGGCATCGTCACGCATCGCGACTTGCGCTTCGAGACCAAGCTGGATGCGCCGGTCTCGACCGTGATGACGCCGCAGGAGCGGCTCATCACAGTGCGCGAGAATGCACCCAAGGAGGAAGTCCTCGCGCTGCTGCACAAGCACCGCATCGAGAAGGTGCTCGTCGTCGACGAGGACTTCAACTTAAAGGGCATGATCACGGTCAAGGATTTCCAGAAGGCGACCGAGTTCCCGAACGCGGTCAAGGACGAGCGCGGCGCGTTGCGGGTCGGGGCGGCCGTGGGCACTGGCGTGGACACCATGGAGCGCGTTGAGGCCCTGCGTGCTGCGCGCGTGGACGTCATCGTGGTCGACACCGCGCACGGGCATTCGGCGAACGTGCTGCAGACGATCCGCAAGATCAAGGCGACGTGGCCGGATCAGCAGGTCATCGGCGGCAACGTGGTGACCGCCGAGGCCGCGCGAGCGCTCGTCGAGGCAGGTGTCGACGGTGTCAAGGTCGGCATCGGTCCCGGCTCGATCTGCACGACGCGCGTTATCGCAGGCGTGGGCGTGCCGCAGATCACCGCCATCTCCAATGTTGCGGCAGGTCTTGAAGGCACTGACGTGCCGCTGATCGCGGACGGCGGGATCCGCTTCTCGGGCGACATCGCCAAGGCCATCGTCGCCGGGGCGCACTGCGTGATGATTGGCGGATTGTTCGCCGGCACGGAAGAGTCCCCTGGTGAGGTCGAGCTATATCAAGGCGCGTCGTACAAGTCCTATCGCGGCATGGGCTCGCTCGGTGCGATGGCGCAGGCATACGGCTCGAAGGACCGCTATTTCCAGGACGCCACCGAGGAGCTCGAGAAGCTCGTGCCCGAAGGCGTCGAAGGTCGCGTGCCCTACAAAGGCTCGGTCGTCACGATCCTGCATCAGCTGTCTGGCGGTATCCGTGCAGCGATGGGTTACACGGGCTGCCGCACGATCGAAGAACTGCGCACGCGCCCGCAGTTCGTGCGCATCACGAATGCGGGGATGCGCGAAAGCCACGTGCACGATGTGACGATCACGAAGGAAGCGCCGAACTATCGAGTGGGCTGACGCGTGCCGTGTGTGCCCACTCAGCTCCTTCAGCCCCCGGCCACGAGCTCTGCGCCCATCTGTAGGAGAGCACACGCTTGAACGCGCGAGAGGCTGCATCGGTGTCGAACGATCTTCGGCATCCGCCGGACATTCACGCCCATCGAATCCTCATTCTCGACTTCGGCGCGCAGTACACGCAGCTGATCGCACGGCGCGTGCGCGAGAGCGGCGTGTATTGCGAGATTCATCCCTGGGACATCAGCAACGAGCAGGTCCGCGCGTTTGGTGCGCGCGGCATCATTCTTTCCGGCGGACCGGAGTCCGTGACGGACGAAACGCCGCCGCTTGCGCCCGCAGCTGTGTTCGAGCTTGGCGTGCCGGTGCTCGGCATCTGCTACGGCATGCAAGTCATGGCGCAGCAGCTCGGCGGGCGCGTCGTGGCAGACATGCAGCGCGAGTTCGGCTACGCGCGCGCGACAGTGTGCGCCCCATGCCGACTGCTCGATGGACTCGATCCGGATCATGCCGACGAGCAGGGCAGAGCGATGTTCGACGTCTGGATGAGCCACGGCGATCGCGTCGATCAATTGCCGCCGGGATTTGTCACCGTCGCGTTCACAGGCTCGGTGCCGATCGCGGCGATGGCGGACGAAGCGCGCCGCTTCTACGGCGTGCAGTTCCATCCCGAGGTCACCCACACGCTCAAAGGCGCGCAGATGATCGAGCGCTTCGTGCGCGAGATCTGCGGCTGCGAGGCACTGTGGGAGCCCGGCAACATCATCACTGATTCGATCGCGCGCGTGCGCGAGCAGGTCGGCAGCGACCGCGTGCTGCTCGGCCTCTCGGGCGGCGTCGATTCATCGGTCGTGGCTGCGCTTCTGCATCGGGCGATCGGCGATCAGCTCACGTGCGTGTTCGTCGATCACGGCTTGCTCCGTCACGGCGAAGGCGATCAAGTCATGGAGACCTTCGCCAAGCACATGGGCGTGCGCGTCATTCGCGTGAATGCCGAAGATCGTTTCTTGAACGCGCTCAAAGGCGAGACCGATCCAGAACGCAAGCGCAAGATCATCGGTCGCCTGTTCGTGGAGGTCTTTGAGGAAGAGGCAGCGAAGCTCCAAGGCATTCGCTGGCTTGCGCAAGGCACGATCTATCCCGATGTCATCGAGTCCGCCGGCAGCAAGATCGGCAAGGCCAAGGTCATCAAGAGTCATCACAACGTCGGCGGCTTGCCGGAGAAGATGAACTTGAAGCTGCTCGAGCCGCTGCGCGAGCTGTTCAAGGACGAAGTGCGCAAGATCGGCATCGAGCTCGGCCTGCCGCGCGAGATGGTCTACCGCCATCCG
This sequence comes from Gammaproteobacteria bacterium, assembly GCA_017577615.1. Classification (GTDB taxonomy): domain Bacteria; phylum Pseudomonadota; class Gammaproteobacteria; order Steroidobacterales; family Steroidobacteraceae; genus Steroidobacter. Next base: position 317,697 of record PKRE01000004.1, read on the forward strand.
TTCCCTGGCCCAGGACTCGGCGTCCGCATCCTGGGAGAAGTCACCAAGCAATATGCAGATCTGCTGCGCAAGGCCGATCACATCTTCATCGAAGAGCTGCGTAAGCACGATCTCTACGACCGCACGAGCCAGGCGTTCGCCGTGTTCTTGCCCGTGCGGTCAGTCGCCGTGATGGGCGACGGCCGCCGCTACGACTACGTCATCGCACTGCGCGCCGTCGAGACAGTCGACTTCATGACCGCGCGCTGGGCACGGCTCCCATACGAATTCCTCGACCTCGTCGCCCGCCGCATCACCAACGAAGTCCACGGCATCTCACGCGTTGTCTACGACATCTCCGGCAAGCCGCCGGCGACGATTGAGTGGGAGTGAGCGGAGGCTGTGGGCAGTAGGCTGTAGGTAGTGTGCTCCCTCCCCCGCGAAGCGGGGGAGGGGAGGGAGGGGGCGCGCGCGAAGCGCGCAACGACTACACCCTAGAGCTAACGGAGTGACGCAGTACCGCACGCCACTTACAATCCGCCACTCACGCGTTGCTTCACTACAACCCACGTGCACAACCTGCACTTGTAGACAGCGAGTAGGAACGCGCAACGCCGCTCATCCCTGCGCCTACGCATTCGAGAGCACATCTGAGTGGGAGTCCTATGGCTTGAGGATTTGATTTGGCGCGATGGCCGCTGGCTCGTGCAGCTCGATCATGTGCACGAGTCAGGAATAGGGCAGCTCGTGAGGGCTGCGCGCTGTGAAGGACCGATAGCGC
>PKRE01000005.1 GCA_017577615.1 Gammaproteobacteria bacterium
CCCAGAACGAGAGCGACTCGGTCGCTGCCGACAAAGCTACGGCCGATCGTGAATGCTTGTGCGAGTCCCTCTGGACGAGGCTGCTCGGCATAGCTAATGGAAATGCCCCACTGGCTGCCGTCTTGCAGCAGGCGCTGATAATGCGGGAGGTCTGTCGGTGTGGAAATCAGCAACATATCCCGTACGCCGGCCAGCATCAGCGTCGACAGCGGGTAGTAAACCATCGGCTTGTCGTAGACCGGCAACAATTGCTTGCTGACGCCGAGGGTGACTGGATGCAATCGCGTCCCCGAACCACCCGCGAGGATAATCCCTTTCAAAGCCATTTCGATACTCTTAATCAAAACGAGTTTACGGCCGCGACCGCAACGGCCAAGTTGTAGATAATGGTAGTAACCGCTGTCCAGAATGGCAGCGGACGCATGCGCTCGGTATCTAGCGGCACAACAATAGTGTCACCAGGCTCAATCTGAACGCCACCTTTACGGAACCAAAGTCCGCTTGTCCCCACTTCGACGGAACCGTTCGCACGCACTACATAGATATGCTTCTCATCCGCGCGAGGCGTGACCCCACCGCTCATCGCAATGTAGTCGTCGCGCGAGAAGTTCGGATTGTACAGGTGCGAAGTTGCACTCTGAACCTCGCCGATAACCGTCACCTCTTGCGTTACACGCGGCACAACTAGACGATCACCGTCTTTCAGTACGATATCGTGCTCGGACCCAGGGTGAGCAACCATTGCCCGTTCCAGATCAATCACGAGACGCCCTACGGCCTGCGTCGAGCGCAGATTCGCGAGCAACGACCGGCCAATTGTCAATGCCTGTGCAGTGTCCTTTCCCGTCTCCTGAGCGGCTTGTAGCGATAGCTGTGCCAAATCGCTCTCCATTCGGCTCGCAAGAATCTCTAGCTGGCGGCGTTCACGATCCCGCAGCTCTCGGCGCGTGAAAACCGCTCCTTTGGGGAAGGCGTGCTCCGTGAGCCCGCCTGCCCTTTCGAGCACGGAACGCAAAGTTTCGCCCCGACGAATCCGATATCGCCCCGGGAATCGCACTTCGCCGCGAATCTCGACCTCTTCTTGCGCCGCCCACTGAGGGACTTCTTTGATGACGACGTGATCGAACGCATGTAACGGTAGGTTCGCAGCTGGGTCACCCTCGAGCGCCGCTCGAAGATCGATTTCGATCAACTCCGCGACGCGAGCATCGTTCTCGCCGATGGTGTAGCGAGTGAGCTCCGCTTGTCCGCCGTAGGCCGACTCGCTGAGCCCGCCGCCTGCACGTATGAGATCCATCAGCCTCATGCCTGGCTCGAGTGGATACTTGCCCGGTATCTTGATGTGACCGGAAATACTGACTTCCCGGGTAGGCTCATCCAGTTGCGCGTGCAGGCGCAGCTCGCGCATGAGCGGCTCGATGATCCGATCCCGCCCGGACTCCAGATCGAAGACGTGTATCCGATCTCGTGGTGCGAGCTCGAAGTTCGCAGCAGAGCTGGGATCGGCGAACGCCTCGGCGAGGTCGGCGGAGAACACCGTCACGCGACGGTCCGGCGGCAATTCGCGGCGTACCAAGATGTAGTTCAGATCTGCATTTGGCTTGAGCTCGTCCACGCTCGGGATCACATCGAGCAGGCGCATGCCTTCTCGGAATTCGAACTCGCCAGGGCGATAAACGTGACCGTTGAGCGTGACGGCATTCTCGAGAACCGGACGGATCGCTGGCACTCGCAGCACGTCACCAGGGAGTAGCTTCGTTGCGCCGGCCCGTGTCAGATCCACGTTCACGATCACGCGCTGTCGATTCTCATTGACGCGCTCGAGGGTCGCCAAGGTGGGATCGGCCTGCTCCGTGAGACCGCCGCCAAGCTCGAGCAGCTCCGACACGGTCGTCTCGTCTTTGAGCTCGTAGATCGCAGGGCGCCTGACCTCGCCTACGAGCGAGACAGTCCGACCAATCGGGGGGACGAAGATCACGTCCCCCGGGAGGAGTCTTACGTCCGCGCTGGTGTCGCCCCTTAGTAAGAGATCGTAAAGATCGAGGGTCGTGACGGTTCGGCCATTACGCTTCAGCTGGATATTCCTGAGCGACCCGATCCTTTTCACGCCGCCACTAACGAAAAGCGCGTTCGTGATTGTCGACAGGCCGCTCACAGTGTACGAGCCAGGCGTCTGGGCATCGCCGAGAACGAACACTCTGATGGAACGCAGCTCCCCAATGGAAATACTTGCCTGAGTGCCGATCATCTGTTCGCGGACACGAGCTTCGAGATCGTCGCGGACCTCTGTGAAACGTCTCCCGGCAACGGCGATCGGACCAAGCTCAGGGAAATTGATCTGACCATCGCGCCCGACGACTAGCGAGTAACGACCCTTCGTGTTTCCGATCAGTTGTACCTCAATGGTGTCCCCTGGGCCGACAATATAGTCGGCTGGCACGGGTACATCGGTCGCCGGAGCGAAAGTCGTGGGCATCCCCTCGAACAAGTCGTAGCCGAACGGCTTGAGCGCCTCGGTGCCGAGGGGGCGTAGCGGCAAATGAACGACGGTAACGACGAAATCGTGAAGGGTGGACTCTGCAGCCAAGCGCTGCGTGGCCTGCTCGACTGTTAACCCAGCGAGAGGAATCGGCCCGAGCTCCGGCACATTAAGAATGCCCCACTTGTCGAGCTTATATGGGTTGCGCCTATGTATACGGGTCCGAAGCTCCTCTAGCTGCCGCCGCAGGTCCTCGCTGCGCTCGATCCGTTCGCGCTCCCCCGGTGGCTGACCGACCTGCTGCATTTGCGCGTCTGCTCCCCCAACACGCGGGGCTGATCCAGACTGCCCTGTCGGGGACCGCGCGTCTTGCTCTGGGGCAATGAGCTGATCCTTGAACTCCTTGATCTCAAGGTTCAGCAGGATCGTGTCGTTCTCTTTCAGGCGCGGTTGACGCTGGATGCGCTGGATACCGTCCCTGTCCGCATCGGCGTAAGCGTAGTCTACCTCCCCGCTCCGATCGGCCCGGGGGAGGACAGTTGGCGGAAACTCGAGACGCCGATCCCGACGAACACCATCCGCTCTGCCGCCTTGCCCAGCCATCGCCTCGAGCACCGCGCGCTGTTGCTCAGGCGGCAGATTGCGAAAGGCTTCTATTTGCTCTGGGGTCTGAGCGGACGCAACGAGGGTTACGCCGACGGTAAAGGTCAGCAAGAATGCGCTTGCCAGCCGAACCAACGAGCTGGATGCGGAAGACGTCAACATCAGGGGCGCTTTCTTTACTTGACTATAGTCCCTGCGAATACGGCCGCGAAGTTTACACAGAGCGCGACCCCGATGCGATCAAAAATCCTGAACGGCCCCTGAACCAGCGCTGTCGTTAGCTGCAGACGACAGTGCTGCGACGTGCGGATAGCAGAATCAGAAGTAGCTTCAGGAACGCCACTTAGCGACGAACCCGAGCAGCCCACTGAGTGTCACATCGACGTCTGCAGACCCCGGATTCTCGAGGGCCGGGGCTAGCGAGCTCGCGAGCTTCTTGCCTAGCTCCACGCCCCACTGATCGAACGCATTGATGCCCCAAATCACGCTCTGCACAAGCACCTTGTGCTCGTACAGCGCGATCAGACGTCCGAGCGTCTTCGGCCCCAGCCGCGGAAACAATATGACGGTGCTCGGACGATTGCCGGGATGCAGCTTGTGCGGGGTGAGCCGAGCGACTTCCGCTTCGTCTAGTCCCTTCTCGACCAGATCGGCCCGGACCTCGTCGGTGTCCTGGCCAAACGCGAATGCTTGCGCCTGCGCGAAGCAGTTGGCGAGCGCGAGATTCTGCTGCTCCTGATAGGGGCTCGAGCCGTTCACGGGTGCAAGGAAGTCGAGCGCCACCCTCGCCGTGCCCTGGTGCAGAAGCTGGAAAAACGAGTGTTGCGCATTCGAGCCTGGCTCGCCCCATATGACTCCGCACGTGTCGTACTCGACCGGGGTCCCTTCGAGCGTCACGCCCTTTCCGTTCGACTCCATCTCCAGCTGCTGCAGATACGCCGGGAAGCGATGCAGGCGCTGGTCGTAGGGGAGCACGGCCAGGGAATCCATACCAAGGAAGTTGCGGTTCCAGACCCCAAGCAAACCCATCAACACGGGAAGGTTCTTGTGAAAAGGCGCCGTGCGGAAGTGTTCGTCCATTTCGTATCCGCCCTGTAGCATCAGCTCAAATTGATCCATGCCGATGGCCAGGGCCACGGACAGGCCGACCGCGGACCATACTGAATAGCGCCCACCGACCCAATCCCACATCGTGAACCGGTTCTGCGGCGGAATCAGAAAGGCGTCCATGGCCGCAGAGTTGGTCGAAACGGCCGCGAAATGACGCGCTGGCGCACCGTCGCCCAAGCGATCCACGACCCACTGACGCGCGATACGCGCGTTCGTCATCGTCTCGAGCGTCGTAAAGGTCTTCGAGCACACGACGAACAAGGTGCGCGCCGGATCGATTTTTTCCAGTGTGTCAGCAAGCTGCACACCATCGATGTTCGATACGCAGTGGAGTCGGATGTTGCGATTGCGGTAGTTCGCTAGCGCCTCCGTCGCCATCACGATGCCGAGATCCGAGCCGCCAATGCCGATATTGACGACGTCCGTGAACGTCTTTCCTGTGTGGCCATGAATACGACCGCTGTGAACCCCTTCCACGAAGTTGCGCATCTTCTCCAGCGTCGCCTTCACTTCCGGCATGACGTCCTTGCCGTCGACGAACACCGGTCGATCGGAACGATTGCGCAACGCCGTGTGCAAGACGGCCCGCCCCTCAGTGCTGTTGATTTTCTCGCCGTTGAACATCGCGTCGATCCGCGCGCGCAAGTCGCAGGCCTCTGCCAACGCGATGAGGAGCTGAATCGTCTCGGTCGTCACCCGCTGCCGCGAGAAGTCGAACAAAAGATTGAGCTCACAGCGAGACAACGATTCGAACCGCTTCGGATCCGCCGCAAACAATTCGCGCAGGTGCCGCTCGCGCATCACACGCGCGTGCTGCTCCAAGGCCTTCCACTCCGGCGTTTGAGTAATCAGCGACATCAACAACTCTCCAATATCGTGGCAACCGAGAGCTCACATCGGCGAAACGAAATTACACCGCCCTCTCGCGAGCAATTGGCGAGGGCGTTACGCACGTCTGCCCATGGATCGCAAATATCTGATCGAGAATCGATGCGCCTCAAGCGCGGCGAGGCGTGCACTATATTGGATCGCTGTGCCACAAGCGGCAAGACGCGCGTGCCGGACGGCTCGCAAAGAAAACGTTGCGGTGGAACAAGAGTCTCACTTGGGCGCCTGAGCAGGAGTGACGTCAACCAGGGCGTTCTCGGGCAAGAAAACGCGCCGTATGCGTGAGGCTTGCGCCGCAACTCCCCGTCGCCCCGGCACACGAGCTGCTAATTACGAGTCACGAGCCGATCCATCTGCAGGTCCAGCTCCACGCCCTGGTGCTGCTAAGCGCCATCTTTGCCGTAATAGCTCAAATACCACTCGATGAACTTCCGCACGCCCTCTTCCACTGGTGTCGCGGGACGGTAACCGACGTCCCGAACGAGATCGTCCACATCGGCGTAGGTGTCGGGCACGTCACCCTGCTGCAAGGGCAGCATGTTCATCTTCGCCTTCTTGCCCAGATAGTGCTCGATCAGCTCGATATATCGCATCAACTCCACCGGCCGGTTGTTGCCGATGTTGTAGAGGCGGTACGGCGCCTTGCTCGTCGCCGGATCGGGATTGTCGCCATCCCATTGCGGATTGGGCGTTGCGATCCGATCGGTTGCACGCACGACCCCTTCAGCGATGTCGTCGATGTAGGTGAAGTCGCGGCGATGATTGCCGTAGTTGAAAACGTCGATGGGCTTGCCGGCCAAGATATTCTTCGTGAACAAGAAAAGCGCCATGTCGGGCCGACCCCATGGTCCGTACACTGTGAAGAAGCGCAAGCCGGTCACGGGCAGCTGATAAAGATGCGCGTACGTATGCGCCATCAGCTCATTCGCCTTCTTGGTCGCAGCATAGAACGAGAGCGGATGATCCACGTTCTGGTGAACCGAGAACGGCATTTTCGTGTTCGCCCCGTAGACCGAGCTCGTCGACGCAAAGCACAGGTGCTCGACTCCGTTGTGGCGGCATCCCTCCAGGATGTTTGCGAAGCCGACGACGTTGCTGTCGATGTAAGCAAGCGGGTTCTGGATCGAATAGCGCACTCCCGCTTGAGCGGCCAGATGGATCACGCGCTGGAACTTCTCGCGTGCGAATAATTCCGCAATGCCGCTTCTGTCCGCGAGATCCAGCTTGACGAAGCGGAAGTTGGGCGAGCGCTGCAGAATCTCCAGCCGCGCCTCCTTGAGCCGCACGTCGTAGTAATCATTGAGGTTGTCGAGGCCGACGACCTCGTCCCCTCTGTTCAGCAGGAGTTGTGCCGTATGAAAGCCGATGAAGCCAGCTGCGCCCGTTACCAAGATTTTCATAGGCAGTCACGCATTGTTGCTGTGTCGAAACGCGAGTTTATGGCGCTATCGCCGCATCACTCAGATATCCGTTGGAGCGCTGCGCACGCAATCCTATAGAGCGTCGCTAATCGTACCCTGACACCGTTCGCGCCACACGAAGGTCTATCCGCACCAGAAGCTCCATCTCTGGAAACGAGCCATCACCCGTTCTACGAGCTAATCCCATGCCAGGAGCAGGCCACCCTCGGCGCACAGCTGCCTCGAACCCACAGCGCCGTACCTGTCAGCATCGCCGAAGCTGCGGGCCGTCGCAATCGGACTGAAGGCCGGCAATATTTGCACCCACCACTGCACTCGCAGAACTGGAGACCGCGCTCTTGATCGCTAACTCGCAGATGTTGATCCAATCCGGCGCCGACGCGCTCGAAAAGAAGATCACCGAGGTTCGCACGCTGCTCGACCGTCTCGCATCCGCAGTCGTGACTGCGCGGCAGAAAACCCATGCCCGAGCCTGTCAATCTTTTCGACAGTATCGGGAGGCATCGAACATTGAGCGTTATTAGCGCGACGCTTGAGCTCCGGGTGGCCCGTAGTGCGACCAAGCCACCGAAGCGTCAATAGTTGGCACTGTCTGGGTCCGCACTCTCGGGCGCAACTCACACTGCAAGCTCAGAGTCGTCCGTCGACGTCGGTCGCTTTGAAGACATACTTGATGTCGTAGAGCACGTGCACCTTCTTGGCGAAGCTGCGCACCGTCTGCACGCCCATCTCTCTGAACTGACGATGGGCGACCGCAATGACGATCGCGTCGTATCGGCCCTTCTGGGGTCGACGGATGGGTCGAATGCCGTATTCGTGTAGCGCCTCCTGCGGGTTCACCCACGGGTCGTAAACGTCGACCTTGGCGCCAAATCTCTTGAGCTCGCGCACGAGATCAGCCACTTTGGAGTTGCGCAGATCCGGACAGTTTTCCTTGAACGCCAGCCCCATGACCAAGATGCGCGCACCTTTGACGTGGATGCGCTTCTGAATCATCAACTGCGCAACCCGATCGGCTACGTAGAGCGCCATGTTGTCATTGATACGGCGGCCGGCGAGGATCATCTCTGGGTGATAGCCGATCTCCTGCGCCTTGTGCGTGAGGTAGTAAGGATCCACTCCGATGCAATGGCCACCCACCAGCCCCGGCCGGAATGGCAGGAAATTCCACTTGGTTCCCGCAGCCTCCAAGACCTCCTCGGTGTCGATGCCAAGCCGGTTGAAAATCAGCGCCAGCTCATTGATGAGCGCAATGTTGACATCGCGCTGTGTATTCTCGATGACCTTGGCTGCTTCGGCTACGCGAATACTCGAGACCTTGTGCGTTCCCGCCTCGACGATGCTCCCGTAGAGCGCATCGACAAAGTCCGCAACCGCGGGTGTGGAGCCGGAGGTGATCTTCTTGATTGTCGTGAGACGGTGCTGCTTGTCGCCTGGATTGATGCGCTCGGGGCTGTAGCCGCAGAAGAAATCGCGGTTGTACTTGAGGCCGGACACGCGTTCCAGAATCGGTACCGCAACCTCCTCGGTGCAACCGGGATAGACGGTCGATTCATAGACGACGACGTCTCCCTTCTTGAGGATACCTCCGATCAGCTGACTTGCCCCTTCGATCGGCCTTAGGTCAGGACGCTTGTAGCCATCAATAGGCGTGGGCACCGTGACGATGAATACGTTGCAGGTCCGGAGGTCTTTGATGTTCGTGGAGTAACTGAGGTGTTTCGCTGCGCGTAAGTCGGCGCTATCCACTTCGAGGGTGCTGTCCTTACCCTTCCTCAGCTCAGCGACTCGCGACTCTTTGATGTCGAATCCGATTGTCTTGAAGTGCTTGCCGAACTCGACTGCTAAGGGCAACCCGACATACCCCAGCCCTATGACACCAATCTTGCAGTTACGGAGGCTGACTTGAGACTTCTTTGCTGAGACCACGGCCTCGACCTTCGGCTTTCTTATAAGAGGTGCGCTTGGCAGGGGCGCAAGAATGCCACAAGGCAGCGATCAAAATGGAGATCTCTATCACTCATATGGGTGCTGGGCTCTGGGCGCTGGGCTGCTGGCCTGACAGGCCGTGCACACAAGCCTCTTCCGGATGACCTATCCCCATTCCCTTAGATGAGCCTGCCGCGTCGATGCGGCGGCGCCGACTCGCCCTACGCGGTCGCTGGTTCGCTCACCGTGCTCTCGGGTGCAGACTCGGTCTCCAAACGCCGCCAAAGCGTCTTACCCCCGCTCGCCTTGTCAATGAGCGAGAGGATGTGCTCGTGAGCACGCCGCTCCTCCTCGGTGGCACGCACGACCCGCAACGGGCCCACCGTTCGCACGGACGCCGCCACGGGCTCAGCAGTCGACTCCAGCGACACCTCCGACTCCTCGCCCAGGATGAGCGCAGCCTGGCCGCCGGTCATCGCGAGATACACGTCGCACAGGATCTGCGCGTCGAGCAAAGCGCCGTGCAGCTCACGATGCGAGTTGTCGATCCCGTATCGCTTGCACAGCGCATCGAGGCTGTTGCGCTGGCCAGGATGCATTTGGCGTGCGAGCGACAATGTATCGGTGATCGTGCAGAGCTCGCGCACGGAGCGGATAGGCCCAGCAAGGCGTTGCAGCTCTGCGTCTAGGAACGCGACGTCGAATGCCGCGTTGTGAATGATCAGCTCGGCGCCTTTGAGAAACTCGATCAGTTCATCGGCGATCTCTGCAAACCGCGGCTGCTGTGCCAGGAAGTCGTTCGTGATGCCGTGGACTTGCAACGCTCCCCAGTCTACCTCGCGATCCGGTTGCAAGTAACGATGAAACGTGCGTCCTGTCTTGCGCCGATTAACGAGCTCGACGCAACCGATCTCGATGATTCGATGTCCTTGCTCTGGCTCTAGGCCCGTTGTTTCGGTATCGAGGACGATCTGCCGCATTTCTTGGTAAGAGTTCTAGGGCTCGGCTGGGCTCGGGGTCACGCTGGAGCCGGCAGCCTAGAGGACATGGCTAATTCAGCACGGCTTCCTTCAGCGCCCGCACCACGGCGACCTGCTGTTCCTCGCTGAGGTAAGGATGCATGGGCAGGCTCAGAACACGCTGCGATGCCGCTTCGGACACCGGGAAGCTTCCTGGGCCGTACCCGAGCGAAGCGAAGACCGGCTGAAAATGAAGCGGCACGGGGTAATGCACGGCCGTCGGAATGCCACGCGCCCTCATGCCAGCTTCCACCCGCTCACGCTCCGCTACCTCGATGGTGTACTGCGCATAGACGCTCGTGCAGCCGTCGGCAATGAAGGGCGTCGTGACGCGATGCTTCTCGTCCTGAACATTCTCGAACGCATCGCAAATCAGCTCGCTGTATCTTGCACCGATGCGGCGCCGTGCTTCGATCTCGTCCTCGAACACTTCCATCTTCGCCAGCAAGACGGCCGCCTGCAGCGTATCGAGCCGGCCATTGATGCCCAGCCGCGGATGATGATAGCGACGATCCTGCCCATGCACGCGGATCTCGCGCATCACCTTCGCGAGCTCGTCGTCATTTGTGAACAACGCGCCGCCCTCGCCGTACGCCCCCAAGGGCTTCGCGGGAAAGAACGATGTCGAGCCGATCTCGGAAAGGCCGCAGGAACGCCTGCCGCGATACAGCGCACCGAAGCTCTGCGCCCCATCCTCGATGACGGGTATTCGATGTCGTCGCGCAATCTCGTTGATTGCATCGAAGTCCGCACACTGCCCGTACAAGGACACCGGGATGATCGCCTTCGTACGAGGCGTGATGGCTTGCTCAAGCAGCCCCGGGTCCATGTTGTAAGTACGCGGATCGATATCGACGAAGACTGGCGTTGCGCCAACGAGAAGAATCGTCTCGCCGGTCGCAATGAAAGTGAATGGCGAGGTGATCACTTCGTCGCCAGGCCCGATGCCATACGCCATGAGCGCGATGAGCAGCGTATCCGTGCCGCTCGATGCAGTCACGCAATGTTTCACGCCCACGAACTCTGCCAGCTTCTGCTCGAGCTCGGCGACCTCCGCCCCGAGCACGAACTGCCCGTGGTCGAGCACGCGCTGAATGCGTGCATTAACGGACTCGCGAATGCGCCGATATTGGATCTTGAGATCGATGAAGTCCATGTCTGAGGGGTCGTGACTGGCGGTCGTGGGCCGCTGTGAACGAGGATCATACCGCACCACGGCGAGGCGATCGCAGCGTTTTCTGATTGCGACTGACTCGCCAGGCGCGACTTACTTCCCCAGCATGCGATCAATCGCTTCATTCGCGAGGCGATCGGCGCGCTCGTTGCCCGGATTGCCTGCATGCCCCCTGACCCAATGCCATTCGATCCGATGGCGTTGGATCTCGGCCTCGAGGGCCTGCCACAGATCGACGTTCTTAACGGGCTTGCGATCGGAGGTGCGCCAGTTACGTTGCTTCCATTGCTCCAGCCATTCGGTAATACCGCTGCGCAGGTACTGAGAGTCGGTGTAGAGCGCAACGTCGCACGGCCTCTTCAAGGCCGCCAGCGCGCGGATTGCTGCAGTGAGCTCCATGCGATTGTTGGTCGTAAGCGGCTCCGCGCCGCTCAGTTCTTTCTCGTGTGGTCCAAAGATGAGCACGGCCCCCCACCCGCCCGGGCCAGGGTTTCCTCGGCAGGCACCGTCAGTGTAGATCGTTACGCGCCGGTTTGCGGACACGCGAGGGGCTTGTTGGTTGGAGTCTGAAGCGTCGAGCACGGGAAAGGAATCGTTCGATGCCAGCTTTGGACGCGCGAGTTGTGGTCCTTACTTTAGTGCTTATTATCAGAGCTTGGGAGGTGAATCTTCGGTTCGCAGTCCCCAATCCCGCCGGCTCGTGGTCGGCTCGATGAGGCTCCCCACCACTTTCGGACGCAGACGCTTCCAGCGCGGACGAATCGGCGTCAACGCGTAGACTCGCTTGCGTGCCTTCAACAGGTACCCGCCGGCAAAGAGCGGCCATAGGCGCCGCCCGCTGCGCTCCAAAAAGCTATTGGACGATGGTGCCGACGAACCCCATGGCAACGTGAAGAGATAACGCTGCGTGTCCAGGATTTCGAATCCGAGCAGCTTCAGCCAATCCTTCAACCGCCCCTCCCCGATCATGCGCTCCAGCCCGGGAGGAAAACCGTCCCGCGCCAGCAGATGGCGCACGCCCCAGCTCGACAACGGTCGAAAACCGAGCACGAGCAGGTGTCCCTCCCCGGAGAGCACGCGCTCGACTTCTCGGAGGATGGCGTGTGGATCCGGCTCGTACTCCAGGGTATGCGGTAAGACAACCGCATCGATCGAATCCGACGCGATCGCAAGAGAGTCGGTGCGCGAACGAATCGTGCTGCATTGGCCTGACTCGCGCTCGCCATGCCACGTCAGCACGCAGCGTCGTTGCGTACGTGCTTCCACGATCAGACCGTCGTCATCGCCCCACAGGCCTATCTGTAGCAGCTGCCACCCGAAGACCTGCGCCAACGCCTGCGACACGAGCTTGCGCTCGAGCTCATAGACGCGCCGCCCAAGCGGCGTGCGCAGCCACGCTTGAAGGTCCGCTCGCGTGAAAGACGGCATAGTGCAAGTTTAACCGAAGCCTGAGCTCTGAGCGTGCAGGATGTAAACGCGCGCCGCACACAGATGATCCCACTTGCCTCGCGCTCTTCCCGCCAGGACAACACCTTGCTCCTGGCGGACACAGCGGGTTATAACAGCCCGCCTTCGCGGCTCGGATCGACTCTGAAATGCTGAAGGTCTCGCCCGTTCGGGCGTTCTCAGACAACTACATTTGGCTCATCCACTCGCCGCTGGATGCGCGGCAAGTGGTGGCGGTCGATCCTGGCGATGCGCGTCCAGTCGAGGAGCACCTTTTCGCGAACAACCTTCAGCTCGGGGGCGTTTTGATTACACACCATCATGGCGACCATGTTGGTGGCGTCGCAGCGCTGATACGGCAGCGACACGTGCCGATATTCGGCCCAGCAGGTGAACGACTGCCAGTGCCCGTGCATGCGTTGCGAGAAGGCGACATTGCGCGATTGCCATCGCTCGGGCTCGAATTCGAAATACTCGACGTACCGGGACACACGGGGGGGCATATCGCCTATGTGGGTCACGGCGCGGTGTTTTGCGGCGACACGCTCTTCAGCGCCGGATGTGGACGCCTCTTCGAGGGCACGCCAGAGCAGATGACACGCTCACTGGCCAAGCTTGCGGCGCTGCCGGACGACACCCTTGTCTACTGCGCGCACGAGTACACGCTGAGCAATCTCGCGTTTGCCCGTGCGGTCGAGCCTGAGAACGAGGACACTCGTGCATACCTTGAGGAATGTCGGGCACGACGCGCACGGAATGAGCCCACATTGCCGTCGACGATCGGGCGCGAGAAGAACGTGAACCCGTTTCTTCGGTGTGATCGACAGACTGTGAAACAAGCCGCGGAAGCCAGAGCGGCCCGCGGGTTACAGAGCTACGCCGAAGTGTTCGCGGTCATTCGCGAGTGGAAGGACGGGTTTATCAGTTGAAGTTCATGTTTTGACTGCGGTGCGCTGCGCCGCGGCTGTAAGACAGTTATCCGGCGCACGGGACCGATCCCGCGCGTGGAGGGGTCGGTCAGATGAAGAAAAAATCGGGCGCAGCGAGCACAATCGGAACGATCACCCTGCTGGTGCTCGCGTTGCTTGCGGCCGGATGCGCGAGCACCAAGAGAACGGACGAAGAATCGCCCTTATACAGCGATAAAGCCGCCGAGCTCATTGGCAAACTCGATGAAGCGCTCATCGGCACCTCTGGCCCAGAGCAAGTCGAAGACGCCATCGAAACCCTGGATCAGAGAACGCAGTCCGACCCACCCCTGGTCCGCGAGCTCGGTGCGAGCCCTCCGAGCTTGCCGGCTCCGAGCGACTTGTTCGAGCGCATTCGCGCGGGCTTCGCTTTGGAGGATGTCGACCACCCTTCCGTCGACAAAGAAGAGCGCTGGTTCGCGAGCCACCCCGCATACCTCGATCGAACCTTCAAACGTGGCGAGCGCTACCTCTACCACATCGTCAATGAGATCGAGGCACGCAAGCTGCCGATGGAGCTTGCACTTCTCCCCGTCGTCGAAAGTGCATTCAACCCAGTCGCCTATTCCCGCGCTCGCGCTTCGGGCTTGTGGCAATTCATCCCCGACACGGGAAGACGCTATGGCCTCAAGCAAAATTGGTACTACGATGGCCGACGCGACGTTCTCGCCGCTACCACCGCCGCGCTGGACTACCTCGAGTTCCTGGCGGCCGAGTTCAATGGCGACTGGCTACTCGCTGTGGCCGCGTACAACGCAGGCGAAGCCAACGTGGCACGCGCCATCCGCCGCAACCTGGAGGCGGGCAAGCCCACTGACTTCTTCAGTTTGAGATTACCGCCTGAAACGCGCGCGTACGTTCCCAAGCTGCTGGCAATCCGCCGCATCGTGGCAAATCCCGCTGCGCACGGTCTGGAGTTCGCGCCGATTCCGAATGAGCCATTCTTCGAGAAAGTCGACATCGATGGTCAAATCGATCTCAACGTCGCAGCAGAGCTGGCGGGCATCTCCAAGGAAGAGCTGCTCGCGCTCAATCCCGCCTTCAACCATTGGGTCACCGATCCAGACGGGCCTCACTACTTGCTCATACCTGTTGCACATGCCGCTCGCTTCGCAGAAGCGTTGAAGGAGCTGCCTCCGGAGCAACGCGTCCGTGTCGTGCACCACCGCGTTCGCAAGGGCGACACGCTGAGTGCAATCGCAAGCAGATACGGCGTCTCAGTGGCAGCGATTCGGCAGGCCAACAACATCCGCGGATCGATCATCTATCCGGGCCAGGATCTATTGATCACGGCCGCCCCTCCGCGCGCAGGCACGCGCACGGCGACGATGACTGCGTCGACGCAGGCACGCGCCGGCACTGCGGCGCATGGCGCGACGCGTCGCTACGTCGTGCGTCGTGGCGACACGCTGTGGAGCATCGCGCGCGCACATGGCACCACTGCGCAGCGCTTGGCCGCGATCAACGGCATCTCCCTCAATGGCACGCTTGCGGTGGGTCAACAGCTCATCCTGCCAGAAACTGCACGGCTTGCCGCGGCTGACACGAGCAGCATCAGCCAAGCAATCACTTACGTGGTTCGCTCCGGCGATACCCTTTCACGCATCGCGCACCGTTTCAGAGTCGCACTGAACGACCTCTTGGGCTGGAACGACCTCGAGCCAAACAGCATCATTCGGCCCGGCCAGAAGCTGGTCATGTACGTAGACAATCATCGGGCGGGCATCTGATTTGGGCTTTGGGCGCTGGCGGTGGCCAAGGGTGTGGTTCGTGCGCGCCTCCAGCCTACAGCCCCCGCCCGTCCAACGTCGCAACACGAGGCGCTCGACAGTACACTACCCCGCCCGGAATAAATTTCGTGGAGTTCGCCTCATGGGTTTTCTCGCCGGAAAGCGCGCGTTGATCGTCGGATTGGCGACGGAACGGTCGATTGCTTATGGCATCGCTGCAGCGATGCGGCGCGAAGGTGCTGAGCTCGCCTTCACATACCAGGAGCGATTCAAGGATCGCGTGCAGGGGCTCGCGCAGCAGTTCGACTCCTCGCTCGTGTACGAGATGGACGTGGCCAGCGACGAGAGTATCGAACGCGCGTTTTCGAATCTGAAGACCGCATGGGACAGCTTGGATATCGTCGTTCATGCGGTGGCTTTCGCGCCGTCGGATGCAATCCGCGGCGGCTTCCTGGAGTCGACAACGCGCGAGAACTTCAGGATCGCCCACGACGTCTCGAGCTATAGCCTAACAGCGATCGCTAAGGCGGCCGTGCCGCTCATGCAGGGTCGCGCGGGTGCGTTCCTCACTCTCACATATCTGGGCGCCGTACGCTCGCTGCCGAGCTACAACGTGATGGGATTGGCGAAAGCGAGTCTCGAAGCCAGCGTGCGCTTCCTCGCCGCAGACCTCGGCCCACAAGGCATTCGTGTGAACGCCATTTCCGCGGGCCCGATCAAGACGCTCGCGGCCGCCGGTATCGGCGGGTTTCGCAAGATGCTCGCGCATGTGGCATCGGTTGCCCCGCTGCGCCGCAATGTCACGATCGAGGACGTCGGCAATGCCGCCGCGTTCCTGTGCTCGGACCTCGCGGCAGGCATCACGGGTGAGGTCCTCTACGTGGATGCCGGCTACAACACCGTCGGGATGTCGTTCTCAGACGGGGAATGATCGCTTGGGCGGCCGGCTCTGGACGCTGGCCGCCGCTAGCCAAAGCAAGCGCACCGCGCTAGTGACAACCTAGGGTTTACTCAAACACCCGTTCGTTACGAACGATATCCGCCTTGCGCTCCGCCTCCTGAATATACGCGGTGAGCTCATCGCTGCCGATCTGCTGCTGCACGACCCGCTCGCGCGTAGACCTTTCATCCGGCGGCTCCGCCGAGGGATCGGCATTGCGCACCTGCATGATGCTGAAGACCGCGTAGTTACCGTCATCCGTCTCCGTGCCGCCGTGGTAGGGCCGTTCGGGCGAGATCTCGCTCTGCGGAGCTTCGAACACCGCGCTGACGACCGCTCGCGGCGCAATGGCGTCCTGGCGGTTGACGAATCTCCTGCCCACCGGCTGGACACCGAGCGCCGCCGCGATGTCGCTCCACGACTCGCCCTTCTGGAGTCGAGCCAAGATCTCGGCGCCCTGGGCAGCTGCGGCCTCGCGAGCGCGCTGGACCTTGATGTGCGAGACGATCTCGTCTTTCACTTCCGCCAGCGGGCGCGGCTCTGCCGGCACGTGATTCGTGACACGTAGGACTATCGCCCGATCATCGTCGACGGCGATAAGCGGGCTATTCTGTCCACGCTCGAGTACGTCATCACTGAACGCCGCCTCGAAGATCTCCGGATTCGAAGGCAGCTCGCCCCCACCTTCTCGGGTCACACCCGTTGCAGTCTTGATCGGCAGCCCCATAGCACGCGCCACCGAGTCGAGCTCCGTCAGGCTCTCGAACGCCAGATCACCGAGCTTCTCCGCTTGCTCGTAGAAGAACGCTTCGGACTGCTCCTTGCGGTATTCGGCCTCGAGCTCCCCGCGCACATCCTCGAACGAGCGCTGCTCGCCATGCTCGATCTCCTCGAGCTGGATGATGTGATACCCAAACTGTGTCTTGACGGGCCCGCGCACCTCACCCGGGGACATACTGAAGAGCGCCTCTTCGAACGGCCCTACGAACATGCCGCGCTCGGCCCACCCGAGGTCGCCCCCCTGGGCCGCAGAGCCGGGATCCTTGGAGTACTCTTCAGCGAGCTGTGCGAAATCGGCACCGCCTTTGATCCTCTCCGTGAGCTCGGTGGCCTTCTTCTCCGCCGCCGCTTCGTCGAGACCGTCGCCGATCGTGATGAGGATGTGCCGCGCCTTGCGCCGTTCGGGCGTTTGATACTTGTCCTTGTTCTGCTCGTAGTACTCGCGCAGCGCCGCTTCGGTGACTTCCACCGCGCCGGCTGCGTGCTCGCGCGTGAGCTCGATGTACTGCAGGTCCACCTTCTCGGGCAGCATGAACTCGGATTGATGCTCCGTGTACCACCGCTCGATGTCTTCGTCGGTGACCTCGATCTGGTCGCGAAACTCGTTCGCGGCGATCAGCACGTAGTCGATCTCGCGCTCTTGGTGCTGCAGCGCATAGCGCCGATCCAGCTCGTAGGGCGTGACGAATGCCGAGTCGAGCACGCCGCTTTGCAGCTGGCGGATGAGGGTGTCTGTGCGCAAGTCCTCCTCGAACTGCGCTTCGGTGATGCCGTTGGAACGCAGCAGGGCGATGTAGCGATCCTTCGAGAATTCGCCCTCGACCTGAAACTCAGGAATCGACATCACACGCGCAGCAAGCGTCGCATCGGACACCCGGTAGCCGAGATCTAGCGCGCGCTGCTCGAGCAGCGTCTCCCGCACGAACTGATCGAGGATCGCTCGTTGCTGAGCACGCACGAGCTCGTCAGGGAGCTCGGCGCGCAACATCTGCTGCAGTCGCGACTGCTGTTGCTGCCATACGCGGCGAACTTCCTGCGCAGAAATGCGCTCGCCGTTGACCTTCGCGGCGTAGGTCACCGCGCCCGCTTGGAAGTCAATGCCCCAGAAGACGAAGACGATCGCGATGACGCCAAGAAAAACCCAGGCGATCGGACCCGTGATCTTGTCGCGAATGGTTTGAAGCATCGGCGGGGCAACGATTCGTGATGGCGGACTCGTGACTAGGTAGAACAGCGTGCAGTAAACGGCTTTCCTGACTCGCGAATCACGAGTCACGAGTCATTTGCTTGTTATTGAAATGGCGGAGCGGACGGGACTCGAACCCGCGACCCCCGGCGTGACAGGCCGGTATTCTAACCAGCTGAACTACCGCTCCGCGTGTACCTGCATGCACTGCTAGGCAAGAAAGGCATTGGTGGGTGCTGAGGGGATCGAACCCACGACTTTCGCCTTGTAAGGGCGACGCTCTACCGCTGAGCTAAGCACCCCCTATGTGCGAAGTGTACTGTGTACGCGCCTGATTCGCGAACGAACAAACCGCACGTACCCCTCAACACTCTACACGGCACGCACCAACGTGCGCCCCTCCGAAAGGCGCGCTAATTTACAGCATCCTTGAGGGCCTTGCCAGCCTTGAAGCCGGGAACCTTCGTCGCCGCGATTTCGATCGTTTCACCCGTCCGCGGGTTACGACCGGCGCGCGCCGCTCGCGACTTCACCACGAACGTGCCGAAACCAACCAGGGACACGGAATCCCCTGCTTTGAGCGCCGCCGTGATCGCATCGAACACAGCGTCCACGGCGCGTGCGGCATCTGCCTTTTGCAGCCCAGTTCGACCGCTCACTGCGTCGATCAGCTCGGCCTTGTTCATGTGAGTTCCTGCCTTCTTGGTTCGTGCCACAGTGCGCGGCGCGCGCGTTATAACAGTCGCAACGAGAACGGGTCAACCGTAGAGACTGAAAGCTGCATTAAGACAAGAACGCGGCGAGATGTCTCGCCGCGTCGTCTCTCGGACCGTCGCCCTACGGCCGCCAGTGCGGCACCGCGCTTAGTGGGCGCGGACCGTCTTGCTGTTCTTGTTGGTACGCTTCGCCACCCGACGCGTTCGCGTCTTGTCTCTCGCGGCTGACGGCTCTGTCGTCGCGGCACCGACCGGCGTTGGCAAACCCTTCAGCGCGACCTCCAATACCTCGTCGATCCACTTGACTGGCTTGATCTCCAGGTTGTCCTTGATGTTTTGCGGAATCTCGGCGAGATCCTTCATGTTCTCGTCGGGAATCAGGACCGTGCGGATGCCACCGCGGTGAGCCGCAAGCAGCTTCTCCTTCAGGCCGCCGATCGGCAGAACTTGCCCGCGCAGCGTGATCTCGCCGGTCATCGCCACATCCGAGCGCACCGGTATCTTGGTCAGGGCCGAGACTAGCGCAGTGCACATGCCGATACCGGCGCTTGGACCGTCCTTCGGCGTTGCGCCTTCCGGCACGTGAATGTGGACGTCAGTCTTCTGATAGAAGTCCGGCTCGAGTCCGAGCATCGTGGCACGACTGCGCACGACGGTCATGGCCGCTTGAATCGACTCTTGCATCACTTCGCCGAGCTGACCGGTGTGCGTAAGCTTGCCCTTGCCCGCGACGACCGCCGCTTCGATCGTCAGCAATTCGCCGCCGACCTCCGTCCAAGCAAGCCCGGTCACTTGGCCGATTTGATCCTGCTCCTCGGCGCGACCATAGCGGAAGCGGCGCACGCCCAAGAAGGTGCTCAGGTTCTTCGGCGTCACATTAATGACTTTGGTCTCCGGCTTGGTGAGCAGCTGCTTGACCGACTTGCGGCAGATCTTCGAGATCTCCCGCTCGAGGTTGCGGACACCCGCTTCACGCGTGTAGTAGCGAATGATGTCGAGCAAGGCCGGGTCGGAGACCTTGAGCTCGTCGTCGCGCAAACCATTCTGCTTCATCTGCTTCGGCAGCAGATAGCGCCGAGCGATCGCAGTTTTTTCATCTTCCGTGTAGCCCGGGATGCGGATGACTTCCATGCGGTCGAGCAACGGCGCCGGGATGTTCAGACTGTTCGCCGTGCACACGAACATGACCTCGGACAGGTCGAAGTCGACCTCGAGGTAGTGGTCGTTGAATGTCGAGTTCTGCTCTGGATCGAGCACTTCGAGCAGCGCAGACGACGGGTCGCCGCGGAAGTCCATCGCCATCTTGTCGACCTCGTCGAGCAAGAACAGCGGGTTGTGAACGCCCGTCTTCACCATGTTCTGGATGATCTTGCCCGGCATCGAGCCGATGTAGGTGCGACGATGGCCGCGGATCTCGGCCTCGTCGCGCACGCCGCCCAGCGACATGCGCACGAACTTGCGATTCGTCGCGCGCGCAATCGATTGCCCGAGCGAGGTCTTACCTACGCCCGGCGGCCCGACTAGGCACAGAATCGGCCCCTTGAGCGTCTTCACGCGCTGCTGCACGGCGAGGTACTCGATGATGCGCTCCTTCACCTTCTCCAGGCCGTAGTGATCCTCATCGAGCACTTTCTCCGCGTAGGCGATGTCGTTGTGCACCTTGGTACGCTTCTTCCAAGGGCACTTCACGAGCCAGTCGACGTAATTGCGGACGACAGTCGCTTCGGCGGACATAGGCGACATGAGCTTAAGTTTGTTGAGCTCTGACATCGCCTTCTCGCGCGCTTCCTTCGGCATGCCCGCCTTCTTGATGCGCTGCTCGAGCTCTGCAATCTCGTTGGGCGCGTCCTCGATCTCGCCGAGCTCCTTCTGAATGGCCTTCATCTGCTCATTCAGGTAGTACTCGCGCTGGCTCTTCTCCATTTGTTGCTTGACGCGACCGCGGATGCGCTTCTCGATTTGCAGCACATCCATCTCGCCTTCGATGAGTGCGAGGATGTGCTCGAGGCGTTTGCGCACGTCCTGAATCTCGAGAACCTTCTGCTTGGACTCGAGCCTCAGGGACATGTGGGCAGCCACGTTGTCAGCCAAGCGGCCCGGCTGATCGATTCCTGCGAGTGCCGTCAGCACTTCCGGCGGCACTTTGCGGTTGAGCTTGACGTACTGCTCGAACTGCGAGGTCACGGACCGCATCAGCACGTCCATCTCGCGTTCGTCGTACTCCTCGATGTCCTTGTAAGGTGCGATTTCGGCCGAGAAGTAGGGTCCTTTGATCAGCTTCTCGATCTTGGCGCGCTCGACACCTTCGACGAGCACCTTCACCGTGCCGTCGGGGAGCTTCAGCAGCTGGAGAATGGTCGCGACCGTGCCCACCCGATAAAGATCGTTGGCGCCCGGATCGTCGATATCCGCCTGCTTCTGCGCGACCAGCAGGATCTGCTTGCCGGAACGCATCGCCTGATCGAGCGCAAGAATCGACTTCTCGCGACCGACGAAAAGGGGGATGACCATATGCGGATAGACGACGACGTCCCGCAATGGCAGGACGGGCATCGTTCCCGTCGCTGTCGTCGTCTCTCGAGCTGTTTCAGGAGTCTCAGTGCTCACGCGAATACCTTTGGCGTGTTTGCGAAGAAGAACGCGGCGCGATACGCAAAATACCGGAACCAGTCCAGCGTCGCCACCGTCGTGGGACACGAATCGCGTCCGAATTGTGCAGATACGTCACACATCGAACGACAAATCCAGGGCCCGACTGATTGCCTTACGCTCACCTACGCGCTCGTAAGAAAAAAGGCGCCCCGCCGGGCGCCTTTTCCACTCGCGGAACCGAGCTATAGTGCTGCTAGTGGTGATCGCTACCCGTCGGACGTCGTTCCTCGACGTTAGACACCCGAGCTTCCTCATCATTCCCGTAAAGCACGTAAGGCTTGGTCTCGCCCAGGATGACCGCCTCGTCGACAACGACCTTTTGCACGTTGCGCAACGATGGCAATTCATACATGGTCTCGAGCAGGACGTTTTCAAGAATGGTGCGCAATCCGCGCGCGCCGGTCTTGCGCTGCATCGCCTTCTTGGCAATGGCCCTGAGCGCCTCCGGCCGAAACTCGAGCTCGACACCCTCCATTTCGAAGAGCTTGCGGTATTGCTTGACCAGGGCGTTCTTGGGCTCGACCAGGATCGACACAAGCGCATCCTCATCGAGCTCGTCCAGCGTCGCGACCACGGGCAGACGCCCGACGAATTCCGGGATCAAGCCGTACTTGATCAGGTCCTCCGGCTCGACATCATGGAAGATGTCGGTGCCGTGGGGACGCTCGCTTTGTTGACGTACGTCGGCGGTAAAGCCGATGCCCGTCTTCTGCGTGCGGTTCAAGATGATCTTCTCCAGGCCGGCAAACGCACCGCCGCAGATAAACAAGATGTTGGACGTGTCGACCTGGAGGAACTCCTGCTGCGGGTGCTTGCGCCCGCCCTGCGGCGGCACCGAAGCGATCGTGCCTTCGATGAGCTTGAGCAACGCTTGCTGGACGCCCTCGCCCGAGACGTCACGCGTTATCGACGGGTTGTCGGACTTACGCGAGATCTTGTCGATCTCGTCGATGTAGACGATACCCGTCTGCGCCTTCTCGACGTCGTAGTCGCACTTCTGCAAGAGCTTCTGGATGATGTTCTCGACGTCTTCGCCGACGTAACCGGCCTCGGTCAGCGTTGTCGCATCGGCGATCGTGAACGGAACGTTCAGAAGGCGCGCCAAAGTCTCGGCGAGCAGCGTCTTACCGCAGCCGGTTGGGCCGATGAGCAGAATGTTGCTCTTGGCGAGCTCGACGTCGTCCTTCGAGCGGTGATCCGAAACCTTCGTCTGCAGCCGCTTGTAGTGGTTGTAGACGGCGACGGAGAGCACCTTCTTCGCCCGATGCTGGCCGATGACGTACTCATCCAGGACCTTCTTGATCTCGTGCGGGCGCGGCAACTTGTCGCGCGTGCGCTCGGCGCGCTCCTCGAGCTCCTCCCGGATGATGTCATTGCAGAGCTCGACGCATTCGTCGCATACGAATACGGACGGTCCGGCGATGAGCTTACGTACTTCGTGCTGGCTCTTGCCGCAGAACGAGCAGTAGAGCAGTTTACCGTCGTCGTGTTTGCCGCGGGAATCGTCCGACATGAATGACCCTCAATGTTCGAGCGTGAGCATCGCATCGGCCGGCGAAGCGATGTCCATCGCTATATAGCACGCGTCACCGCTGAGCTGCAAAGACGCCCGGCGCAATGGGTCGCGACGGCGCAGACGCAAAAGTCCAGCAAAATCCTATATGCTAGAATCACTTAGCGTTTGCAGACGCGGAATCGACGCGACGTTCCATTACCTTGTCAACTATGCCGTATTTCACGGCGGCCTCTCCGCTCATGAAATAATCCCGATCGGTGTCCTGACGGATCTTCTCGATCGTCTGGCCGGTGTGCTTGGACAGAATGCGATTGAGCCGATCGCGGGTCTCCAGGACCTCGCGCGCGTGGATATCGATGTCCGATGCCTGGCCCTGAAAGCCGGCCAGCGGCTGATGGATCATGATTCGCGAATGCGGCAAGCAATAGCGCTTGCCTTTCGCGCCGCCGGCAAGCAGCACTGCCGCCATGCTGGAGGCCTGTCCAAGGCACATCGTGCTGACGTCGGGCTTGATGAACTGCATCGTATCGTAGATGGATAGGCCCGCCGTCACGGAGCCACCCGGCGAATTGATGTACAGCGCAATGTCCTTGTCCGGATTTTCCGATTCGAGGAACAGCAGCTGGGCGACCACCAGATTCGCCATGTGATCTTCAATTGGACCCACGACGAAGATGACTCGTTCCTTCAGCAGGCGCGAGTAGATGTCATAAGCACGTTCGCCTCGAGCTGTCTGCTCGACGACCATTGGGACCAGATTCATAGCTGCCATTGATATTGGGCTGAGTTAGGCTGATTTCGAGTGTGGCCACAGCCAAGCACACAAAGCGGCGGCGGGCAAGACTCACAGGCGTTCTAAGCCCATTTTCGGAGCCCTGACCACCTTTGCGCCGCCGTTATGCGCCGAAATTCATCAGTTCCTTGAATGTCGACGGCACATCCGTGATCCGGGCGCGCTCTATGACCCAGTCGATGACCTGGTCCTCAAGCACCGCCGCTTCCATTTGACGCTGCAATTGCGGATTAGTGCGGTACAACTGCAACGCTTGCTCCGGATCAGGGAATTGTGCAGCCAGCTCCTCGAAGCGCTCCTGCACCCGTGCCTGATCGACCTTCAAGTCCGCGTGACGGACGAGCTCGCTGAACAGCAACGTCAACGCCACGCGCCGACGAGCGGGCTCGACGAACTTGTCCGCGGGCGGCAACTGCGAAGCGTCGCGGATTCCAAGGCGCCGCGCCGCGTCTAGCTGCAGCTCGCGCACTTGGTCCTCCACCATCGTTTTCGGCAGCTCGATCGGATTCGCGGCGATCAAGTTGTCCATCACCTGCTGCTTGATGCGAGCGCGCACGGCTGCAGCCAGCTCGCGCTCCATGTTTTCCTTCACTTCCTCGCGCAGCCGCTGCGGGCCGCCCTCTTCGATGCCGAAGGACTTCGCAAACTCCTCGTCGACCTCCGGCAGCCTGCGCTCCGCAACAGACTTGATCTTCACCTCGAAACGCGCCTGCTTTCCGGCTGTGCTCGGCGGTCCGTCGTCCGGAAAAGTCAGCTCAACAACCTTTTGCTCGCCCGCGCGCGTGCCGATGAGCGCCGTCTCGAAGGCCTCGAGCATGCGCTTTTCCCCGAGCACGACAGGCACGTCCTCACCCTTGCCCCCGTCGAAGGCCAGGCCATCAATCGTCCCTTCGAAGTCGACGATCACACGATCGGTCTCCCGCGCCTCGCGATCGACAACCACATACTCTGCACGCTGCAGCCGCAAATTCTCGATCATGGCGTCGATATCGGCCTCGGTCACCTCCGCCACGGGTCGCGACAGCTCCATGCCCTCTACGCCTTTCAAGTCGATGTCGGGAACGACCTCGAACACCGCGCGGTACTTCAGGTCGCTTCCCCGTTCCATGTTGAGGGGCTCGATCTTGGGGCCGCCCGCAGGCGTCAGCTTCTGTTGAACGATCGCTTCGGCAAAGGTTTGCTGGAGAAGATCGCCGAGCACCTCTTGCCGCACCTGCTCTCCGAACTGCTGGCGCACGACCTTGACCGGCACCTTGCCTGGCCTGAAGCCTTTCAGGCGGACTGTGCGGCTCAGCCGCTGCAGCCGCTCATTCACTGCCTGCTCGATCCGTTCTGCGGGGACTTGCACTTCCATCCGGCGCTCGAGGGTGCCGATCGCTTCTACCGAGACCTGCATTGCCTAACCTCAAAAACTTGTCGATGACGGCTGGGGACTTGAGGTTGAGGGCTGGGCGCAGCAGAAACACGCTTCTGTACCCCGGCCTCCAGCCTCTAGTCTCCAACCTGCAGAACGC
The DNA here is from genome assembly GCA_017577615.1 of Gammaproteobacteria bacterium. Classification (GTDB taxonomy): domain Bacteria; phylum Pseudomonadota; class Gammaproteobacteria; order Steroidobacterales; family Steroidobacteraceae; genus Steroidobacter. The sequence goes on from PKRE01000005.1 coordinate 24,865, forward strand.
GATGCGTTCTGCTCCTGGTGCGAAAGGAGGGACTCGAACCCTCACGGGGTTACCCACTGGAACCTAAATCCAGCGCGTCTACCAATTCCGCCACTTTCGCAGTCCTGACGCGACGCATAGGCCGCCCCGGCAAGCGAGCCGGCTTGTCAGTACGGGGCGGCGAGTATACCTGAGGGAAAATGGGTTGATGGCTCACAATTTGAGGTCGACAGAGGCGCGTTTTCGCGTTCTCTATGAACGTCTATGCCAACCGAGAATCGTCGACCAGAAGAGAGACGAGGAGAAGTGGTGGGCCGTATAGGAATCGAACCTATAACCAACTGATTAAGAGTCAGCTGCTCTACCAATTGAGCTAACGGCCCACGTCGGTGCAACCGGTCAGTGGTCGAGGGTGCGCAAGGCTACGGCTTTCGTCGCATTTTTCAAGAGCCGCCGACACCTCAGCGCGGTATACGATCACCGGCTGCCGAAAATTGGGGTGAGCGATGGGACTCGAACCCACGACGACCGGAATCACAATCCGGGGCTCTACCAACTGAGCTACGCCCACCATAGTGCGCAAGCGGATGGTGTTCAGAGGATAGGACATGGCCACATGGCCGCTCTCTGCCACTGAGCATCCCCTATCCCCTGATCGGCACCCTTCCTCGCCGCCTGCCAGGCGCTCACCCTGCCAGGTTGGCGCGCCCGGCAGGATTCGAACCTGCGACCCTCGGCTTAGAAGGCCGATGCTCTATCCAGCTGAGCTACGGGCGCAAGCCCTGGAACCGAGTGACTCGTGAGTAACGATGCGTGGGTCGTGAACCGTGGGCGCCTAGCCATGCTACCCGCGACCCGCCAGTCACGAATCACCTTCTGTTTGGTCGGGGCAGAGGGATTCGAACCCCCGACCCTCTGCTCCCAAAGCAGATGCGCTACCAGACTGCGCCATGCCCCGCCGTGATCAGCTCCGCGCCGACGAGGAACGGAACCTCCGCCCCGCGGGACGGCGAATCATACGGACCAGGCCGAAGAGCGTCAATTTTTCGAGGCAAGAGACTGGTGACCGGGTGCAGACTGAGCTACGTCCATCATCCGTTTTGCCGCATCCTGTAGCCCGTAGTCGCTAGACTCACTGCCGCCGCCACTCCGTCGACCCGTCCGGCTTGTCCTCCAGGACGATCCCAGCTTGCGCAAGTTGCGCGCGGATCTCGTCTGCGCGTTTGAAGTTTTTGACGCGCCGCGCCTCGCGGCGTTCCGCGATGAGCAACTCGATCTGCGTCTCGTCCAGCATGGCGACACTGGCCGGTGCGCCCGCATCCGCGCCGAGCCCGGACAGCTTCGGCCTGCGCAAAAACTCTGCGGGCGCGAGCTGCAGTATCCCTAGTACCTGCCCAAGCTTCGTCAGCTCTGCGGCACGAGCTTCAGCGAGCTCGCGCTCGCCGGCAGCCTTCGCACGATTGATTTCGGTGGCGAGTGTCTGCAGAACGGCGAGCGCCTCCGGCGTGTTGAAGTCGTCGTCCATTGCAGCCTCGAACGCCGTAGTGGCCTCGGACGGCGTGAAAGCTGCGGGGATCTCGATGTCGCGCAAGGCCGTGTAGAGGCGCACGAGCGCAGCATCGGCCTGATCAAGCTGCGCGAGCGAGAAGTTGATCGGGCCGCGGTAATGGCTCGATATCAGCAAGTATCGCAACACCTCAGGATCGCGCACGTGACCGGAATCGAGCACATCGCGAATCCTGAAGAAGTTGCCGAGCGACTTCGACATCTTCTCGTTGTCGACATTCACGAAGCCGTTGTGCATCCACACCTGCGCGAACGTATCGCCAGTAGCAGCACATGACTGGGCGATCTCGTTCTCGTGATGCGGAAACTTCAGGTCCACTCCGCCAGCATGAATGTCGAACCGTGTGCCCAGAATGGCACAGCTCATCGCGGAACATTCGATGTGCCAGCCCGGCCTTCCGTCGCCCCAAGGAGAAGGCCAAGACGGCTCGCCCGGCTTCGCCCGCTTCCACAACACGAAATCGAGCGGATCTCGTTTCGCTTCGTCCACGGCCACGCGCGCACCTGCCCGCAGATCGGAGAGTTGCTTGCCCGAGAGCTTGCCGTAGCCCTCGAACTTCGCCACGGCGTACATCACATCGCCGTTGCTCGCCACATATGCGTAGCCCTTGTCGATGAGCGCCTGCGTCATCGCGATGATGTGAGGAATGTGCTCGGTCGCGCGCGGCTCATGGTCCGGACGCAAGATTCCGAGGCGGTCGTAATCCTCGTGCATCGCCTTCGTGAATCGCTCCGTCAGCTCCTGTATGGACACGCCCTCTTCGGCAGCACGCGCGATGATCTTGTCGTCGATGTCCGTGATGTTGCGAACGAAGGTCACGGTGTAGCCGCGATACATGAAGTACCGCCGCACGACGTCGAAGGCAAGCTTCGAGCGCGCATGTCCGATGTGGCAATAGTCGTACACCGTATCGCCGCACAGGTACATGCGCACATGCCCAGGCGTGAGCGGTGTGAACGGTTCTTTGCGTCCGGTGAGCGAGTTGAAGATTTGCATGAGCGCTCTACCCTAACGGAACGAAGAAACGAAGCGGGCCCATCGAGAACTGCATCGAGCCGTGTGCTCAGCTTCGTGCCGCGTGCTCGGCACGCTCCAAGCGACGCGTGATCTCGGCACTTGGGAGCAACGTCAAAAGCGGCGCGAGCTCCGGTCCGTGTGTCACACCCGTCAGCGCCGCCCGCAAGGGCATGAACAGTGCCGGCCCTTTCTTACCCGTGCGTTGTCCGATCTCGCGCATGATCTGCTTGAAGTCCGCGCCGCCGGCAGCGAACACATCCTTGGCGCATGCAAAGAAGCTCGTGCCCGCCTCGCGTATCGCCGCCCTCGCCTCCGGCGCCAGCTCGAGCTCCGTCCCGAACACGATGTTGGCCCATCGTCGCACGTCCTCGGGGAACTCGACGTTCGGACGAACGGCGGCCAGGAAGCGCTCGAGTGTCGGGTCGTCGATCTCAATTGCCAAGCCCTCCGACGCCCAGTCTCTGAACTCTTCGGGCGAGAGATGCGCGACAGCCTCCTTTTGCCAGCGACGCAACTGCGCTTCGTCGAATTTCGCAGCGGCACGCCCTAGACGTTGTAAGTCGAACTCGGCGAGCATGGCTGCGGGATCGAGCCATCCGTCAGTCGTGCACGTGTGCCCGAGGCGAATGAGATGATTACGCACGGCTCCTGGCAAGTAGCCGCGCTCGCGCAAGTCGCGCAGGCTGAGCGCACCATGACGCTTCGACAATGGCGCGCCGTCCATTCCCAACAGAAGCGCCACGTGCCCGTAGCGCGGCACAGGCAATCCGAGCGCTTCCAAGATCAGCATCTGACGTGGCGTGTTCGTCATGTGATCGTCGCCGCGCAACACGAGGTTGATACCCATGAGCGCATCGTCGAGCGCATTCGAAAAAAAGAACGCCATGCTGCCGTCGGTGCGGCGGATGATGAAATCGCCGATGTCGTCCGTGTTGAAGCGCTGCTCTCCATGCACGAGGTCGTCGAAGACGACGACTTTGCCAGGTGGAACGCGAAAACGCAGCGCTGCCGGCTGACCGCGCTCCAGGCGCTCAGCGCGTTGCGCATCGCTGAGCATCCGACACGTCCCCGCATACCGCGGCGGTTTGCCTGCCGCCAACTGTTGCTTGCGCGAAATGCTCAGCTCCGCAGGCGTACAAAAGCAGGGATACGTCAATCCCAATGCATCCAGCTTCGTGAGCCATTCTTGATAAATGGCGCTGCGTTCCTGTTGTCGGTAGCTGCCGTGCGGCCCTCCGACGTCCGGACCCTCGTCCCATTCCAGCCCTAGCCAGCGAAGGTCGTCGAGCAGCGCCTGCAAGTAGGTATCCGACGAACGCGTCTCGTCCGTGTCTTCAATCCGCAGGACGAAACGTCCGCTGCTCTTGCGAGCCGCCAGATAGTTGAGTAGCGCCGTGCGCGCGTTGCCGAGGTGAAGATAGCCCGTGGGGCTTGGAGCGAAACGCGTGACGACGGGACCTGAAATCATATGCTGATCCAACTCGGTCAACGGCGCGAAGATCCGTTCGGAAACCACACGAATCCCGCCCTGAAACATCGAGAATCAAGTGTCGAAGGGAGCATTTTATACGTCGACACAGCCGACGTCCCCTTCGGCCCTTGCACCCCAGCTTTGCTAAGATCGTGGCGCGGATAACAAAGCTCGTTCGTTCCATGAAGGCACGTATCGTCCTGTCCTTACTGCTTGCGCTCTTTGCTAGCTCTGCGGCCACTGCGCAGGAACCAGTGCTCGTGCGCGTACATACGAACGTGGGTGCGTTCCTGATCCAGCTCGAGCCGACTCGTGCGCCCATGACCGTCGCCAACTTCCTCGAGTACGTGCGTTCCGGCCACTACGACGGCACGATTTTTCATCGTGTGGTCGGCAACTTCATCATTCAAGGCGGTGGCTACGACCAGGAATACAATGAGAAGCCGACACGACCCCCGATTCCGAATGAGTCGGGGAACGGACTTTCGAACATCCGCGGCACAGTAGGGCTCGCACGCACAGGTGACCCACACAGCGGCACTGCGCAGTTTTACGTCAACCTCGTCGACAATCCGATGCTCGACCCGCAACCAAGCCGCTGGGGATATGCAGTTTTCGGGCGCGTCATCGAAGGAATGACCGTCGTCGACGAAATCGGCGCGGTCGCGACCGGAGAGGTCGGCCCGTTCGAGAGCGATGCGCCGCTGAAGCCCATTGTGATCGAGAAAATGGAAGAGCTGTGAGCGGCTGGAGGTTGGGGACCGGGGGCTGGAGCTCGCGCGCTACGCGCGGATCGCGCCCTCCCCTGCGCAGCGGAGAGTGAGAGAGGGGCACACCAGAGGCTGTAGACGGTAGGCAGTAGCTGTAGACCCAACACCCAGAGCCCCAGCGCCCAATGATGAATCTGTTCATCTCTGACCTGCATCTCGATGGCTCGCAGCCGCAGATCACGGATCAGTTCGTCGACTTCCTGCGGGACGAAGCAAGCAAGGCGCAGTCGCTCTATATCCTCGGCGATCTGTTCGAGGCCTGGATCGGCGATGACGATCCCGACCCGGACAAGCGCCGCGCGATGCGCGCCCTCCGCGACACCACTGCGCGCGGTGTCCGGTGCTTTCTGATTCACGGCAATCGGGATTTTCTCATCGGCAAGCGCTTCAGCGCTGCCACTGGCGTACAGCTACTGCAAGATGGCACCGTCATCGAGATGTACGGACGGCGGGTGCTGTTGATGCACGGCGATGCGCTCTGCACCGACGATCACGCCTACCAACGATTGCGACGCATCGTGCGCAATCCACTCGTGCAATTCGCGATGCGTCGCTTGAGCCTGAAGCAGCGCCTCCGGCTCGCCGCGCGCATGCGCGCCGGGAGCAAAGCGCACATCGAGTCGGCAGCGCCGCAGATCATGGACGTGAATGCGCAAGAGGTCGTCGCAACGCTGCATCGATACGGCGTCGACTGCATCGTCCACGGCCACACACACCGCCCAGGCGTTCATGCTGTTCCGCTCGACGGGCGCACGGCGACGCGTATCGTGCTCGGTGACTGGTACCAGCAAGGCAGCGTGCTGCGCTGGGACGAGAACGGATATTCGCTCGAAGCATTACCAAGGTAGGCTAGCATCGCGCCCGCATGCTCGCCTGTAGCGTACAGTCGGCAGCCACCATCACACCGGCGTCCCCGAGTGAAATCGGAACTGTGTGTCTGGCGAAGTAGCAAGCTCCGCTTCGACGTCGGCGAGAATCGAAAGTCGCGTCGTGATTTCCTCCGCAGTTGCACGCTGTTCAGCCAACGCGAGATAAAGCGATTGATGGCGCGCTTCGGACTGTGCCAGCTTGCGGTAGAAGGATGCGAGCGGCTCGTGTAGACACGGCACGAGCCCCATGAAACGCTCACAGGAACGAGCCTCGATCAACGCACCGCACAAGAGCAGATCCAACTTGCGTCCTGGTTCGCGATGCCGGACCACGCGCCGCAAACCTTCGGCATAGCGTGATGGTCGCAAGCGCAGGAACGGCACGTCTGAATCCTGCATGAACTTCTGCACCTGCTCGAAGTGCCGCAATTCCTCCCGCGCCAAACGCGACAGTTTCGCAGCGAGGTCGCAATCATCCGCGTAGGCGAACATCAAGCTGAGCGCCGTCGATGCAGCCTTCTTCTCGCAGTTGGCGTGATCGACCAGCAACTCCTGCCAGCGCTCGCAGGCGACCTCGAACCACTTGGGGCTCGTGGGTGCCCGCAACAAAGACATGGCGTCCGAGCCGAACGACTCGTCACTCACGCAACACCTCCCATTGCTTCGATGTGACTGAGCAGCTCGCGCGCCGATGCAAAGCGCTGCTCGGGCTTGCAAGCGAGCAGACCTTCCAGCAGCGGCTGATAGCGCTGCAAGTCTCCTTCTAGCCGCGGTCGCGGTGCGTTCGCATGCCTGTAGATGACCGCCATGGGAGAAGAGCCAAGGAAGGGCTTCTTGCCAGTCAGCATCTCGTAAAAGATCACGCCGAGACTGTACAGATCACTGCGCTCGTCGAGCTCCCGCCCGTGTCCTTGCTCCGGGCTCATGTAGTACGGCGTGCCAAAGATTTCCCCGGCGGCCGTGATGTCGGGTGCCACCGCAACCTGCTTCGCCAGCCCGAAATCGATCAGCGCAAGCGAACCGTCTCTTCTCATCATGACGTTGCCGGGTTTCAGATCTCGGTGCAGGACGCCGACTTCGTGCACCACCGCCAGCGCGCTGGCCATCTGCGCGAGCAAGCTCAAGGCGGTGGCTGGCTCGATCCCCCGAGCAATATGTGCTCGCAAGTCTCCTTGCGGAAAGTACTCCATCGCGATGAAGGCATGGTCGTCGGCGATGCCGAGATCGAGAATGCGCACCACGTTCGGATGGCGGATCTTCGAGATGAGCTCGTATTCCTGCAAGAAGCGCATGAAATGCAGCTCGTCGGATCCGTCCGAATCATCGGCAAGCACCTTGAGCACGACCATCTCGCCCGCGCGCTCGCTTTCCGCCAGGTACACCATCGAGTTGCCACCTGCGGCAAGCTCGCGCACGAAACGATGGCCCAAGATCGTGACCGGACCAAAGCGCGATGCCTCGTCGAACGCACCTGAGGTGCGTAATAGCGCCAGCGCGTGCCGTCTACGCCGCACACCTTCGCGTATTGCCGTCGCAAGCCTGCGATGATCGATGCGCTGCCGCACGAGATACTCGAGCGCGCCAAGCTCGAGAATCGATGTGACGTCCCCTGGCTCGTGGCCCGGGCCGAAGTACACGACCGGCGGGAAATGCGGACGGCACAGCAGATCCTCGAGCCACTTACGTCCGAGGCCGTGCTGGACGCAGTGATCGAGCAGCACGCCGTCGTAGCCGATTGCCGTGAATGCCGGATGCAGCGTCCCGGAAACGAGCGGCGAGTGCACCCGACATTCCGCATCCGGGTACACGATCGATACGTGGTGTTCCAGCGCCCGGCCGAAATCAGTCTGGTCCGTCAGAATCAGGAAGCGCGGCGCGGCGTTGGCGTTCATCGCTCGACATGAAACCGACGTCGCGGCGTGCCGCTTCACACCGCACGCAACGCCTTCACGGCGCTCGCATGGCGCCGTCGACGCCCTCGCGCTTGATCCGACCGTTCCTGCTGAAGCCGATCCAGGTACTCAGGCGTGACGTCCCCTGTGACGTACTCGCCGGAGAAACAAGACGTATCGAACTCGCGGATGTGAGAATCGTGGTGCAAGCACGCGCGCACGAGATCCTCGAGGTCTTGATAGATCAGACGATCCGCGCCGATCAGCCTTGCGACCTCCTCCTCGGTGCGACCGGCGGCGACGAGCTCGGATGCAGCCGGGATATCGATACCGTACACGTTCGGGTAACGCACAGGCGGCGCAGCCGAGGCGAAATACACGCGTCGTGCGCCCGCCTCTCGGGCAAGATCGATGATCTGTGCAGACGTCGTGCCACGCACGATCGAGTCGTCGATCAAGAGCACATTCTTGCCGCGGAACTCGAGATCGATCACATTGAGCTTCGAGCGGACCGATTTGGCGCGTTGCTCTTGGCCGGGCATGATGAACGTGCGCCCGATGTAGCGATTCTTGACGAAGCCCTCGCGGTACTTCACGCCGAGGATCTGCGCTACCTGCACTGCGGCCGTACGACTCGTGTCCGGAATCGGAATCACGACGTCGATATCGTGATCGGGCCAAACGCGCCGAATTTTCTCGGCGAGCAAATCCCCCATGCGCAAACGTGCTTTGTGCACAGAGATGTTGTCGATGATGGAATCCGGGCGCGCGAAATAGACGAACTCGAAAATGCAGGGGGTGTGCCTCGTGACCGGCACGCACTGGTGCGAGTAGAAGCGACCTTGCTCGTCGATGAACACGGCCTCGCCAGGGCCGACGTCGCGTAAGCGCGTGAACCCGAGCATGTCGAGCGCCACGCTTTCCGAGGCAAGCATGTACTCGGGTCCGTGTGGAGATTCGCGTTTACCCAGAACGAGAGGACGAATCCCGTGCGGATCGCGAAAGCCGAGAAGCCCGTGACCTACGATCAATGCGACGACGGCATAACCGCCACGCACGCGCCGATAAACGCGCGTCACAGCCTCGAAGATGTCGGCGGCAGACGCACCGCGCGGGCTGCCATTGCGTGCTAGCTCGCTGGCCAGCACATTGAGGAGGACTTCGGAATCCGAGCTCGTATTCAGATGACGCAGATCTTCTCGGGTGAGGACCTCTGCGAGTTCGGCAGCATTGGTGAGGTTGCCGTTGTGACCTAAACAGATGCCGTAGGGCGAGTTGACGTAGAAGGGCTGGGCTTCCGAGGGCGTATCGCATCCGGCTGTGGGGTAGCGCACATGCCCGATACCTATATTGCCCTTCAGCGCGAGCATGTGCCGATGCTGGAAGACGTCACGGACCAACCCGATTTGTTTGCGTAGAAACAGCTCGCCGTCTTCATAGGTGATGATGCCCGCGGCGTCCTGACCTCGATGCTGCAATACTGTCAGCGCATCGTAAATTTGCTGGTTGGCCGGCGAATGCCCCACGAATCCGACGATGCCACACATGCTCTTACAACCTCACAATGAGGATTCACCGATGCGCGCCTGCTCTTCGAGCATTTGCATTCCGGTCTCCGCAAATGTCTGAATCCACCCAGCAAGTTCCGTCGCATACGGAAGAAGTCGCGATTCCTTCCACCAGTCCACGGTCGTCAACTGCACGAACTGACCGAGCAGCACGAACACGGCGATCACAACCGCCCCCCGCAAGACACCGAACGTTGCCCCGAGCAACCGATCGACGAGCAGGCTGAGCTCGGAGTGACGGAGAAGATGGCTGAGCACGGCGGCAATTAGCCAACCTAGGAGCAGAACGAATAAGACGATCAACACACGAGCGGTCCACGTACTGATTGGCGGTTCGCCAACGGCCCCGCCCAGGAAGGGCTCGAGCAGAGGAGCATACCGCCACGCGAGCCACAGGCCACCGAGCCACGCGAGCAACCCGATCGCTTCGCGAACAAAACCGCGAACGAGTCCCAGCAGCACCGAGATGATGAGCACGCTGAGAATCAGGAGGTCCGCACCATTCATACGAGCAGGCTGAGTACGAGGAGGCCGATCACCCGGAACATGTGTCTGCGACTACGACATCAGACCGCCGTCGCACGAGGCGATCGGTCGAGGCCGCGCGGATTCTATCAGCGGCCGCGAAAAGCTGCTCAACATCCGATACAAATCGATCACGGATGCTTTACGACAGCTGCCGCGGGCACCTTCGCGCGCACTTGCCGTAGCGTCGCTTCGGCCGCGCTTCGGTCCTTCATGGGCCCGATCCGCACGCGGTAGAGTGTCTTTCCCCCACTCCTGACGGGCATCACGAACACATCCCGACGGGTCGATCTGAACTCGGCGGCAAGCCGCTCCGCAGTCGCCGCGTTCGCGAAACTTCCCAGCTGGACTGCCCAACCTTCCAAAGTGGGGACGGCCGCAGCCGTTGCAACAGATCGTGTAGCAGATTCGCTGGGGGCCGGCGCCGACGGTCGTGTCCGCGGCGGCTCGGGCGACTTGGATGGCACTGCAGGTTTGCTCGGCGACGCCGCAGCCGCCTGAGGCGGCGCGCTTTCGACACGGCGCTCGGCATTCTGCTCCCGATCCGCAGCGGACTGAGCAGGCGCCGCAGCCGACGGGACCTGAGGCTCGCTCGGGCGTGGCACGGCAGCGACCTGCTCCCTCGGGGAAACTCGATCATCAGCCGCAGTCGGTGCGCGACTGGGTCCAGGATCGTTCAGCTCGATGGTGTACGTCCTGAGCCCGCTGCCATTGACGATGCGCTCGGCACTCTGCTCTCCGTCCTCCTGTACGCGTCGGGGACCAGAAAGCATCTCCGGGATGAGAATGATCGCAGCAGCCATCAGCACTGCTGCGCCGACCAATCGTTCTTTGACGTGACGTTCCACGGACGCGAAGTATAAGAGGCCAGCGCGCGCCGATTCATCTCAATGTGACACAATGCTCGCGCAGCCATTGTAGGGCAGGTCCGACAGTCAGGAACGAGCCGAAGACGGCAACGCGACCTTCCCTGCCCGCCAGATGGAGCGCCCGTGCGCACGCCTGCGGGACGTCCTCGCATGCGGAATCGATACGGGCACCAAGGTCGCGTAGTCTTCGCGCAAGCGTGTTCGAGTCGAGTGCCCGTTGGCCCTGCAAGCCAGCCACGACCCACACGTCGAGAACATCGGCAAGCTCGCGATAGATGTTGTCGAGATCTTTGTCTCCGAGCACACCGCAGACCGCCACACAGGGACGCCGGGCTGCCAACGATCGCAGCGATCGACCGAGTACGCTGGCGGCTGCGGGATTGTGTGCGACGTCCAAGATCCATTCGGTCTCACATTCGATACGCTGAAAGCGCCCCGGCAGAGCGACGGTGACGAGACCTCTCTCGATCGCGCTCCGCGCTACAGGTAAACGGTGCCGAACACAAGCCAGGCAGGCCAAGGCGGCTGCGGCATTGTCGAGCTGCACCTCGCCCGGCAACGCAGGCAGCGGCAGCCCCTCCATGTCGCTTGTCTCGTGCTTAAAACTCCAACTTTCGTCGGCGCGCTCCCAGTCGAAGTCCCGCCCCAGACACTGCAGCTGGCTGCCGAGCTCAGCCGCGACGCTGCCGACCGAACGCGGCATGTCGCGCGAGCCGAAAATCGCCGGACGACCCGCTCGCAGAATTCCGGCTTTCTCGGCGCCGATCGCTTCCACGTCCTGACCGAGCCACTCGCGGTGATCAACAGCGATCGACGTAATGACCGCCACGTCCGGGTCCACCACGTTCACGGCATCGAGGCGTCCACCCATGCCGACCTCGAGCACGAGCACATCGACGCCGGCCGTCTCGAATATCAGCAATGCTGCAATCGTGTTGAACTCGAAGAACGTCAGGGTATCGCCGCCCCGAGCTGAGTCGATGCGTTCGAATGCCGTCAGCAACGAAGCATCGGACACTTCCTTCTCTGCGATCGCGATGCGTTCGTTGTATCGAATCAGATGAGGCGACGTGAACGTGCCGACTCGATAGCCTGCTTCAGTCAGGATGCGCGTCAGCAACGCGACGGTCGAGCCCTTCCCGTTCGTGCCCGCGACCGTGATAACGGGCACCGTGGGGGGCCTCCAGCCGAGACGGGCGAGAGTGCGCCTGACACGCTCGAGCCCGAGCTCGATTGCACTGGGATGCAGCCGCTCCTGCCACGAGAGCCAGTCAGAGAGTCGAGAGAAGCGCATGCGCTGACGCCAAAGGGGAAGCAACGGGGAGTGGGGAAAAAGGACGTCCGTTCCGTTTTCTATTCCCTTTCCCGGTTCCCTGCTCTATTCCTTCCCTTCTCCCGTCCCCCGGCGCTCGCCCGTCGGCGAAGGCAAGTGCATCAGCATGGCGATGAGGTTGGCAATGCGATCGCGCATCTCGCGGCGATCGACGATCATGTCGAGCGCGCCGTGCTCGAGCAAGAACTCGCTGCGTTGGAAGCCCTCCGGCAACGTCTCCCGCACGGTTTGCTGAATGACACGCGCACCCGCAAAACCGATGAGCGCCTTGGGTTCACCGATGTTGATGTCGCCGAGCATGGCAAGACTGGCAGAGACACCGCCGGTGGTCGGGTCGGTCATCACGGAAATGTAGGGAATACGCGCTTCTGCAAGCCGCGTGAGCGCTGCCGCGGTCTTGGCCATCTGCAGCAACGATAACAGTGCCTCCTGCATCCGCGCGCCGCCGCTGGCAGAAAAGCACACGAGGGGCTTGCGGTGCTCGAGCGCGTGCTCCACCGCGCGGACGAACCGCTCGCCCACGGCCGACCCCATCGAGCCGCCCATGAAAGCGAACTCGAACGCGCATGCGACGATCGGAATGCCATGCAATGTCCCGGCCATCACGATCAAGGCATCCTTCTCGCCGGTCGTCTTCTGCGCCTGCGCAAGCCGGTCACGGTATTTCTTGCTGTCGCGGAACTTCAGCGGGTCCTGGGGACCGATGTTGCTCGCCAGCTCGACCACGTCGTGCGGGTCGAGGAACCGCTGCAACCGCTCGCGCGCGCTGATCCGCATGTGGTGCCCGCACTTAGGGCACACGTGCAGATTACGCTCCAGCTCCGCGCGATAGAGCACCGCATCACAGGCAGTGCACTTCATCCAAAGCCCCTCCGGCACCGAACGCGTCCGACGCTCGGTCTTGATCCGCGAGGGCATAATTTTTTCAAACCACGTCATCCAGGCGTCCTGGGTTCAAGTGAGGGCGCATCTATACTTGGTCCGACTAGGCTGGGCAAGCGACACTCAACGGGTCGCTCGGCTCGCTCGGAAGCCCCAAGGCAGGCGAGTAGCGCACCCCGGCGAGGTATAGGCCGGCTGCGGGGGCCGTGACACCGCCCTTGGTGCGATCGCGCGCCTCGAGCACCTCGCGCGCCCAGCTCACGGGACGCTCTCCGGTACCGATCGCGATGAGCACGCCCGCGATGTTGCGCACCATGTGGTGCAGAAAGGCGTTCGCGAGGACGGACAGGACAAGTAAATCGCCACGGCGTACCACGGTCACCTCGTACAAGTGCCGCATCGGCGTGCGCGCCTGACACTCGGCGGCGCGAAACGAGGAAAAGTCGTGCTCCCCGATCAACGCCTGCGCTGCCTCGTGCATCCGCTCGGCGTCGAGTGGCTCGCGGACCCAGCACACTCGGTGCGCGGCCAGCGCCGGGCGCGGCATGCGATTGAGAATCAGGTAACAGTAGCGCCGGGCAAACGCACTATACCGCGCATGGAAGGCGTCGGGCACGACTTTGGCCCATAGCGCGCTGACCTGAGGGGGCAAATTCGTGTTGGCTCCTAGTACCCAGCCGCGTTCGCTACGCTCGGACGTCGAGTCGAAGTGCACCACTTGCATGACAGCATGAACACCCGCATCCGTGCGACCCGCGGCTGTGACTTTGACAGGATGGTTGGCTACTCGAGAAAGCGCAGCTTCCACGCTCGCCTGGACGCCGCGCGCGTGTGCCTGACTTTGCCAACCCGAAAACGCGCTGCCGTCGTACTCGAGGCCGAGGGCGATACGCATGACAATGGGCTAGAGACTGGGGACTGGGACCAGAAAGAAAAGGCGGAACTTTAGAGCCAAAGTAGCGCAGCGACTACTCCCGCTCCAGTCCCCGGCCCGGAGTCCTTACCGGATCGACTCGAGCAACCGATTGGCTTCCTGCTTCTGGCTCTCATTACCTTCTTGGAGAACCTCTTCGAGGATGCTGCGCGCTCCGTCCGGGTCGCCCATATCCATGTAAGCACGCGCCAGATCGAGCTTGGTGCCGACCTCGCTCATGGTCACAGGCTCGAGCTCGGACAAATCCATCTCAGTCACGGCCGTCTGCTCGGTGCGCGGCACGTCGTCCTCCACCACGAGCGCCTCGCCGAGATCGAAGTCGAGCGAGGTGGCCTGTGCGGACCCGTCCGAGAACACCTCGTGCGAGAACTGGCCGTCCCCACCGTTGCCCAGACGCGGCTGCTGAACCGTGTCATTGCTCGCTGCCGCGTTTGCGTGGGCAGTATCGGCACCGAGATCGAGATCCAGACCGCTCGGCGACTTCATTGTAGCGGTGGCATCGATGTCGCTGGCGGGCTGCTCGGCCCCGTTGCCACCGGAGAGATCCACCTGATCGAGATAGATCGTACCAGTGCTCTCGGGATCGAACTGCTCGAGGTGCGGCGCCTGCATGGTTCGATCCCAGCTGCCTAGCGACGGCGCCAGCTGCGTCATCTCGTCATCGCCCAACGGACGCTCCCCCTCGAGCGTGTCTGCCACCGACTCCTTCTCGAGCGAGGTGGTGTCCTCGAGCGATCCGGAATGATCGATCGCCTCGGCATCCAGACCAAGATCGTCGAGCGAGATTTCGGCCGTCTGCTCCACGGATAGCTTGGGCATCTCGGCCGTGTCCGTTCTTACCCGAACCGTGTCGTCCTGTCGCTCCAGGATCGGCGATTCGATCGTCGGTGTCTCTTGCGTACGCGCAAGCGGGTCGATCTCGCGAGTGGGCTCGCTGTCAGCGGCCGGCTCAGACTCGTCGAGCAAGAAGTCGAGATCGTCACCCGCGGGCGCCTTGTGCTCGCCAGTGACCAGCTCGAAATCGAGGTCGACTGCCTGCTCGGCGCCGGGCTCGGCGAACAGATCCACATCGACGCGGTTCTCGCCTCCTTCCAGGTTGACGTCGACGAGATCTGCGTGATCCGCCGACGTGCTCTCGCCTTGGAACAGAGGATCGTCGGGCGCGATCTGCTTGCCCATGATGACGATCTTGTCCCACTCACCGGGCGCGGCCTCTGCGCGCGTGGCTTCGAGCTCTCGCGCCGTCTCGAGGAACAGCTCGCGGTTACCCCAGACGAAGTAGATCTCCAGCAGCTTCAGCTTCAGGTCGCGACGTGACGGCTCGCGCTCGAGGGCAATCTTCACGAGGTCGGCGGCCTGATCATACAAGCCGTACGCCATGTGGAAGTCCGCTTCGGCAAGTGCGTCCTGCTGATCGAGGCGAATAGCCGTCTCGCTGCTCAAAGTGTCATCGAGCGATGCTTGTGCCGGAGCCGTCGGCTCAGGCTCAGCCGCGTGCAAAGATGCGAGCTCGCTCTCGGGCACCGGTGGCTCGGCCACTGCTTGCGTCGCAGCGACACCAGCGGAGCTCGCCGCCATGCCCACGTCACTGCCTTCTTCGACTTGGAACGCCTCCGGCGCGCGCGATTTCGCCGCGCGGCGTCCAGGCTCGTAATCCATCGCCGGCGAAGCGATGGCATCCAGCGAGTCGAGCGATGACTCCTCGCGGCGTCGTCGGACGAAAATGAACACGAGCGCCAACACGCCGAGCGCAATGATGAGCCACCAGAACTGAGCGAGGCGATCGAGGATCGAGGGGCTCTCGCTCTCTTCGGAGACCGGCGTAGGTTGCGGGCGCGGCTGCACTGCCTGAGCCGGCGTCTGCTCTGCCTGCTCGGTCGCAGCTGGCGGTTCTTGCAGC
The DNA here is from genome assembly GCA_017577615.1 of Gammaproteobacteria bacterium. Classification (GTDB taxonomy): domain Bacteria; phylum Pseudomonadota; class Gammaproteobacteria; order Steroidobacterales; family Steroidobacteraceae; genus Steroidobacter. The sequence goes on from PKRE01000005.1 coordinate 40,441, forward strand.
TGCTCCGCCGTAGCCCCCTCGGGAACGAGCGGCTCGTCGGCGAGAGGCGCATCATCGACGCCCTGCTGCATGCCGGCCAGATCAGGGCTCTCGACCTGCAAGCGGCGATCCTCTTGGGCTGCCTGAGTCGGCGCCGTCGTTGAGGCAGGCACATCCGCCGGCTCGTCCGTAGCTGGCGTCGCGGACGGCGCAGCTGTGGATTCTTCCGGCGTGACAAGGCGCAGACGACCGGCCTCCACGACGGAGCTTCCCTCCAACGCCGCGCCCCACTCGGCTGCGTGACGTGCGACTTCCTGAGCCGCTTCCGATGCGGAAATCGCTTCGATCTCGGCGAGCTCGGGAATGCGCAGCACCGCACCGGCGCGCAGTCGATTGATATTGCCGTCGAATGCGTGCGGATTCGCGCGATACAGCGCGATCATCGTGCGGTTGACTTGCCGGGGCGATCCCGACGTCACCTGGCTCGCGATCCGCCACAATGTATCGTTTCGCTGAACCGTGTATTGCCCACTCAACGCGGGCGCACTGTCATCGAACGCCGCTCGTTCTGTGGCGGTGGATGTCTCGCTGGATGTCTCGGTGACGAGCTGCTGCGGCTCAGGCTGCACGGTCGAACGCTCGATGCGTCCATCGGTCTGCGCGCCAGCCTGTGGGGTGGTAACCGGAGCCGCCGCTTGTGACTCTGCCGGCATGTAGACCGGGGGATCGAGCAAGACCGTGTACTCGCGCACGAGTCGCCCGCGGGCCCAGCTTGCCTCGACGAGCAACGTGATGAACGGCTCCGTGATGGAGCGGCTCGAACGCACTCTGATCGTGGCGCGACCGTCGCGCGAGCGGCCAACCGAGAAGTCGAAGCTCGACAAGTACGCGGGACGCTCGATGTTGTATCGAGCAAACAGATCCGAGCTCGCCAACCCCACTTTCAAGCTCGCGAGCTCCTCGGGTGTAGGAGAGATCAATTCGATCTCAGCGTCGAACGGCTGATTGAGCGCCGAATTGACGCGGATCTCGCCGAGCCCCAAGGGCCAAGCGCTCAGCGGGGTCAGTAGTGCGCCAGTCAGCACCAGCCCAGGAAAATATCGTCTCATCAGCTCTCCCGGTACGTGACCTGAAGCGCCCAAAGCCTTGTGTGAAGCGCTCTTAGCTCGGCGCGAGCGGGGCTTATTGCTCATGTTTTTTGTGACTTTGCGCACGCAAATATTAGCTTAGAGATAGGTTTTTACCAAAATCTCGGCGATTTGGACGCTATTTAAAGCAGCTCCCTTGCGGACGTTATCTGACACAATCCACAGATTCAGGCCGCGCTCGTGACTGATGTCTTCACGAATGCGCCCCACATATACCGCATCGGTGCCCGCCGCCTCTGTTACCGCTGTCGGGTAACCGCCAGGGCAACGCTCGTCGATGACAACGACACCGGGCGCCCTCGACAAGATCTCTCTGGCTTCTGCCGCTGTCAGCTTGCGCTTGGTTTCGATGTGCACGGCCTCGGAGTGCCCCACGTGGACACCCACCCGGACGGCAGTGGCATTCACCCGGATCGCGTCATCCTCGAGAATCTTGCGCGTCTCCCAGAACATCTTCATCTCTTCCTTCGTGTAACCGTTGTCGAGGAAGACGTCGATCTGCGGCACGCAGTTGAAGGCGATCTGCTTCGGTATGAGCTGAGGCTCGGGCGCTGCGCCACGCGCAAGCGCGGCGTGCTGCGCTAGGAGCTCGTCGATGGCCTTCTTCCCCGCGCCTGACACTGACTGATAGGTGGCGACATTGATGCGCTCGATGTGAGCGGCATCGTGCAGCGGCTTGAGCGCAACGACCATTTGTATGGTCGAGCAGTTGGGATTCGCGATGATATTGTGATTGCGATAAGCCGCGATCGCGTGTGGATTGACTTCCGTAACGACAAGCGGGATGTCGGCCTCGTAGCGAAACTGCGAGGTGTTATCGATAACGACGCATCCGGCTGCAGCCGCGCGTGGTGCATGCACCTTCGAGACGCTCGCTCCCGCCGAGAACAAGCCGATCTGCACCTTCGAGAAGTCGAAAGTATCCAAATCCTGGACCGGAAGGTCGCGACCTTTGAACTTGACTGTGCGCCCGACCGAGCGCGCGCTCGCCAGTGGATACAGCTCACCTACCGGAAAATCGCGCTCCTCCAGAATGGACAGCATGGTGCTGCCAACGAGGCCCGTTGCCCCCACCACTGCCACATTCCAACGTCTGCTCATTGCTGCATGTACGTATTAGAAGAGAAAGCGAGAGCTCATGCCCCCAGTCGCCCTGTACGGCACGGAGCACCGTCGTCCGGCAGCTGGTTCTTGGAGGCGCGCCCCAAGAGCGATTGCAAACGTAGCCGTGGCCGCGTGTGAGCGCTTCGGTTCCTTGACCTGCGAAAAATGGCGCAACAGTACCCTAATCACTGCACATAATTAAGCTGCAGCGTGCCAAATTTAGGGATGAATCACATCACGCGTGCGGGGAATCACTGGCGTGCGACTCTGCACGTCGGCATTTTGCGCTCGATGACGCAGGTAATGGTCCATAAGGACCAGCGCCAGCATCGCCTCTGCAATCGGAGTCGCCCGTAGGCCGACGCACGGGTCATGGCGTCCGGTGGTCACGATTTCGACTGGATTGCCGTCCACGTCCACTGTCTGTCCCGGGACGATGATGCTCGAGGTCGGCTTCAACGCGATGCTCACGACGATGTCCTGTCCGCTGGAGATGCCGCCGAGGATGCCGCCCGCGTTGTTCGACAAGAACCCGTTCGGCGTCATCTGATCCCGGTGCTCGCTGCCCAGCTGCTCTACGACGGCAAAGCCAGCACCGATCTCCACGCCCTTGACCGCATTGATGCTCATCATGGCCCGGGCAATGTCCGCATCCAGCCGGTCGAACACCGGCTCGCCGAGGCCGGGCGGCACACCCTTCGCGATCACGTTGACTCGCGCACCGACGGAGTCGCCTTTACGACGTAGATCGATCATGTACCGCTCGAGCTCTTCGAGCTTGGTCGGATCGGGTGAGAAAAACGGGTTGTCGTACACCGTCTCGAGCGATTTCGGCTCGAGCTTGATCGGACCGAGCTGCGCGAGATAACCCTGGATCTGAATCGACAGGCGCTCGCGCAAGTACTTGCGCGCGATCGCGCCGGCCGCCACGCGCATCACCGTCTCGCGCGCGGACGACCGACCGCCTCCGCGATAGTCGCGGATCCCGTACTTCTGCTGGTAGGTGTAGTCGGCGTGCCCGGGACGGAAACGATCCTTGATCTTGTCGTAATCGCGTGAGCGCTGATCCTGATTTTCGATGAGTAGCCCGATCGGAGTCCCGGTCGTCCGGCCTTCGAAGACCCCGGACAGGATCTTCACCCGGTCCGGCTCCCTGCGCTGGCTCGTATGACGCGACGTGCCGGTGCGTCTCCTCTCGAGCTCCGGCTGAATGTCGGCCTCGGATAGCTCGAGTCCCGGAGGACAGCCATCGACGATCGCGCCGAGCGCTGGACCGTGACTCTCGCCAAATGTGGTCACCCTGAATAACACACCAAAAGTATTGCCGGGCATGGGTTTGAGAGGAGGATCATGCTGAAGGAGCGATAGTGTATGTCGTTTGGCGCTCGCTATCTGCGCCCCTGTGTCAGCTGTCGAAGCTCGTCTGCCGTCAGCAGGAACACGCCCCCGCCGCCGCGCTCGAACTCCAGCCACGTGAACGGCACCTTGGGGTACGCCGCAACGAGGGTCTCTTCCGAGTTGCCGACTTCCACGATGAGGATGCCATGCGGCGTCAGGTAGTGCGCAGCTTCCCGTAGTATACGATGGACAATCTCAAGACCGTCTTGTCCGCCGTGCAAACCCACACGTGGCTCACGCGCGTATTCAGGGGGTAAGCTCGCCAGCTCCTCGTCGCCGACATAGGGAGGATTGGAGACGATGACGTCGTAACGCTTACCCTGCACCCCGTCGAATACGTCTGAGCGCAGTGCACGCACGCGCGTTTGCAGACCGTAGCGCGCGATGTTGATGGCCGCGACTGCAAGCGCGTCGTCGGACACATCGACCGCGTCGACCTGCGCTTGCGGGAGCACCAAGGCACTCGCGATCGCGATGCACCCGGAGCCAGTGCCGATATCGAGCAAACGCTCGATACGATCGGGGTCAATCCAGGGCTCGTAGCGCGCTTCAATGAGCTCGGCAATAGGCGAGCGAGGCACGAGCACGCGCTCGTCGACGTGGAACTCGTAACCGGCAAACCACATTCGATTCGTCAAATACGCGGCCGGGATGCGCTCGCGGATACGCCGATCGAACAGTTCCAGCACGCGGGCGCGCTGCTGTTCATTGAGCGTCGTCTCATACACGATCGGCGCATCCTCGTGCCTCAGGCCCGCAGCGAAGAACACGAGCTCGGCCGCCTCATCGACGGCATTGTCGGTCCCATGCCCGAACCAGAGCCGTGCGCTTTCGAATGCGCGGGCGCCGTACTCGATGAGCTGCCGGACGGTTACGCCGGGTGAGGTCTCACGCGACATGCGATAATCTCGATGCGAGGATCATGATGAAACGACACGCTTCCATCGTCATTGCGATCATCATCGCCATTGTATCCGTGTTCGCGGGCATGCTGTTGTCGCGCGCGCTGTTCCAGCCGACCGCGAGCGCCGTGCACGGAGAAGGCCCCGCAAACGCGCTGGAGGCTGGCACAGTGCTCGACCCGCCGAAGCCACTGCCGAGCTTCCAGCTAATCGATCACACGGGCAACCCGTTCACGAACGAGCACTTGCAGGGGCGCTGGACGTTCGTCTTTTTCGGCTTCACGAACTGTCCGGACGTTTGCCCGATGACGCTACATACGCTCGCACAAGTGGAGCAGTCGCTGGCGGACTTGCCAGAGTCAGAGCGGCCGAGGGTGACGCTCATATCCGTCGACCCCGCACGCGACACGCCCGAGCAGCTCGCAAAATACGTGGCCTATTTCAATCCTTCGTTCGTTGGCGTCACCGGCGAGGAAGGCGCGTTGAATGAATTCACGCGCGAAGTCGGCGTGCCTGTGGTCATCACGAGCACAGGAGACGGCGCGTACACCGTGGATCACTCCGCGGCGATTTTCTTGATCAATCCACAAGGCGAGATCCGTGCACTCTTCTCGCCTCCGCACACGCCGCAAGCCATTGCGGCCGACTACCGTCAACTCGTGCTCGGCACGGACGCGCGCAGCGATGGTTGAGCAAGTATCCGGCGCGCGACCAAGCGATCGCTTGTTCGCATTGCTGCAATACTTACTGCCGAAGCACCTTCTATCGCGCATGGTGCACGGGCTGATGCGCCAGCAGTGCACGCCCGTGAAGAATGCGCTCCTACGCGCGTTCCTCGCCGGCTATCGCGTCGACATGAGTGACGCCGCGGAACCCAATCCTTATGCCTACGCGAGCTTCAACGATTTCTTCACTCGAACGCTGCGTCCCGGCGCGCGCCCCATCGCGACGGACCCGCACCTCATCGTCAGCCCGGTGGATGGCATGGTGAGCCAATGTGGGCATCTCGAAGACGACACGCTGCTGCAGGCGAAGGGACATAGATATTCCCTGGCTGCGCTGTTCGCGGGCGATCGTGAGGCGGTCAACACCTATCGAGGCGGCAGCTTCGCCTGTCTTTATCTGGCTCCGTACAACTATCACCGCATTCATATGCCGTTGCAGGGCACCTTGCGCGGCAACCTGTATGTGCCTGGCGACCTGTTCAGCGTCAACGCTGCGACAGTGCGCGCCGTGCCCGGTGTGTTCGCACGCAACGAGCGATTGATCTGTGAGTTCGATACCGTCGTCGGCCGCATGGCGATCGTGCTGATCGGTGCGCTGTTCGTGGGCAGCATCGAGACGGTGCATTGCGGCGAGGTCAATCCACCGCCGCGGCGCCGCAAGACACCGCTTGCCATTCCTGACGGGATCGGGCGGTCGTTCGCCAAAGGCGAAGAATTGGGTCGCTTCAACATGGGATCGACTGTGATTCTGCTGTTCCAGCCGCAACGCATCCGTTGGGACGCGACGCTCGCGCCGGACACAGAGGTACGTCTCGGGCGCCCTATCGGACGTATTTTGGAGAATCGCGCGGAGCCGCACTGAGCCGCCGGCCATGACAGCGGACTGGAAACCGACTGCCTCCATAGCGACACTCGAGCTGCGTGCGCGCATGCTGCGTGCGGCGCGCGAGTACTTCACGGCTACACGCGCGCTCGAGGTCGAAACGCCGGCGCTCTCCTGCGCCACTGTCAGTGACGTTCATCTCGCGAGTGTGACCGCGCGAGTGATGAACCAATCGCGCTATCTCCACACCTCGCCCGAATACTGCATGAAGCGACTCCTTGCGGCCGGGTGCGGTGACATCTGGCAGATCACCAAGGTATACCGCGATGGCGAATGCGGGCGCTGGCACAATCCGGAATTCACCTTGATCGAGTGGTACCGCATCGGCATCGATCATCATGCGCTCATGTCGGACGTGGAGCGCCTGATCACGGCGATGTTGCCACCGGATCGGCAATTCGACCGTGCCGAGCGGCTCTCGTATCGCGAAGCCATGCAGCTGCATGCAGGCGTCGATGCTTTCGAGGATCCAACAGCGGTACTGCTCGCCCGGCTTGAGAGTGCCGGCATCGAAATGCCGGAGGATCTCCGCAGCGATCGCGATGCCGTGCTCGATCTCATCATGGGCACGCTCGTCGGCCCGGCGCTCGGGCACGAGCGTCTGACGTTCGTGTACGACTACCCTGCTTCGCAGGCGGCGCTTGCCCGGGTACGTGGGCACGTCGCCTCACGTTTCGAGGCGTATCTCAACGGTCTCGAGCTTGCGAATGGCTTTCACGAGCTGACCGATCCACTGGAGCAGCGGGCGCGTTTCGAGCGCGACTTGGCAGAACGTGCCAGACGGGGCCTGCCCGTCCATCCTATTGACGAGCGCTTTCTGGCCGCGCTCGAGCACGGGTTGCCTGAGTGCTCGGGCGTCGCGCTGGGATTCGATCGTCTCGTGATGTGCGCTATTGGCGCACGGCACATCGAGGAAGTGCTGGCGTTCCCGTTCGATCGCGTCTAGGCGGACTGGCGTGCACTGGGAACCAGAAGGTGTACGCTGCTTGTCGCCTACCCTGGGACCCCGAAACCATGCACACTAGCCAGCTCGATCGTACCCTTCCCAAGCCGGCCTTCTACTCGCAGCTGTTACGTGAAGCGGCGGCGCTCATCGAGCATGAGTCGGACTGGATTGCAAACTTGGCAAACCTTGCAGCCCTGCTCTATCACTCGCTGCCGGATGTGAACTGGGCGGGTTTCTACTTGCTGAAGGGCGACACGCTCATCGTTGGTCCGTTTCAAGGCTTGCCGGCATGCGTGCGCATTCCGATTGGCAAAGGCGTCTGCGGCATGGCGGCAGCACAAGGACGAACGATCGTGGTACCGAACGTGCACGAATTTCCCGGTCACATTGCGTGCGATGCGGCATCGCGCTCGGAGATCGTGGTACCGATGATTCAAGCGGGCACCGTGCTGGGTGTCTTGGACATCGACAGCCCGCGACTCGCCCGCTTCGATGAGGAAGACCGCTGCGGACTCGAGCAATTGATCGCAATGCTGCTCGCGCACAGAGCGTCTGAGGGGTAGCTCGTAAGGTTGCGAGCAGGCCGTGACTCGTGACGGATAGAACCCTCACGAGTGATGCATCACACAGCTAACAGCTAGCCTTTCACTCTCGCGATGTATTCGCCGGTTCGTGTATCGACGCGGACGACCTCACCTTCGTTCACGAACAGCGGCACGCGAACCACCGCTCCCGTTTCCAGCTTCGCGGGCTTCGCCCCGCCTGTAGCGGTATCGCCTCGTACACCGGGATCGGTCTCTACGATCTTGAGCTCGACATGGGCCGGCGGCGTCACGTTGAGGGGTACGCCGTTCCAGAGCATGACCGTGCACATCATGCCGTCCTTGAGCCACATCGCGCTGTCGCCGACCGCCTCCTTGCCGGCCGCGTACTGGTCGTATGTATCCGGCACCATGAAGTGCCAGAACTCGCCGTCGGTGTAGAGATACTGCATCTCAGTCTCGACGACGTCGGCCGCTTCGACCGTCTCGCCCGACTTGAACGTGCGTTCGATGACTCGGCCGGTCTTGAGATTGCGCACCTTGACGCGGTTGAACGCCTGACCCTTGCCAGGCTTCACCATCTCGTTCTCGATGATCGCGTAAGGATCATTCTCGAGGATGATCTTCAGACCTGCCTTGAACTCATTCGTGGAATACGTGGCCATTTGGCACCGCCGCCCAATCTGTGAAAATGCGAGAAACGGTTGTAGTCGAATCGTTGCGACTGTCGAGCGCGCGGTTCGCGCACACCGGATCCGAGCCTCGGTCAGCCGAGCTTGGATTCAACTGTCAATCCCAATCCTACGTGTCGTGGCCGCCAGGGCCGACAAAGGGCGCAAATGATAGCCGCAACCCCCTCTGCAGGCCAATTGCAGCCGGGCAGCACCTCTGTGCCGCGCTGGCAACAAGAGCTCGCCAATGCGATCAGCGATCCGCGGGAGCTTTGCGAGGTGCTCGACCTCGACCCCTCGCTCATCGCCCCTGCGCTCGAGAGCGCGCGCGGGTTCCCGCTCAAGGTGCCGCGCCGCTTCGTAGCAAAGATGCGCAAGGGCGATCCCAAGGATCCGCTGCTGTTGCAAGTGCTGCCGGTGAGTGCCGAAATGGCGTTCGTGCCGGGCTTTGAGCTCGACCCGGTCGGCGATCTGCAAAGCCGCGCCGGAGCCGGCGTGCTGCACAAGTACCACGGACGTGCATTGGCGATCGCGACCGGCGCCTGCGCGATTCACTGCCGCTACTGCTTCCGCCGTCACTTTCCCTATGACGAGGAGTCTGCATTGCGCTCGGGCTGGTCACGAGCGATTGCCGCCCTCCAAGCCGATGCGACGCTCTCCGAGGTCATTCTCAGTGGCGGCGATCCGCTCAGCTTGAGCGATCGGCGACTGCGCGAGCTCACCGACAAGCTCGCCTGCATCCCGCACATCAGGCGCTTGCGCATTCACACCCGTTATCCGGTCGTGCTGCCCGCGCGAATCGACGAAGAGCTCCTCAATTGGCTGCAGTCCTTGCCGATACAGCGTGTGATCGTGATCCATGCGAATCACCCGCGCGAGATCGACGAAGAGGTGATCGCCGGCTGCCGGGCGCTTGCTGCCGCTGGCGCGACCCTGCTCAACCAGTCGGTCCTGTTGGCGGGCGTGAACGATTCGCCGGACACCTTGGCAGAGCTGAGCGAGGCGCTGTTCGCGGCAGGTGTGCTGCCCTACTACCTGCACATGCTCGACAGGGTTCAGGGCGCCGCGCACTTCGAGGTACCGATCGAGCGCGCGCTCGCTTTACACGAAGCGCTTGCCGCGCGCTTGCCGGGTTATCTGCTACCGCGACTCGTACGCGAGATCCCCGGAGCACCCGCCAAACGCCCCGTCGTGGCCGTCTGACGGTTCGCCAAACGGTGAGCTGCGGCGCAAAGTGAGCGCGTTCACTCGGCTACAATGCGCGCGCCTTCGCACGCTCAACCTCTTGAACACGGAGACAGGAACTTGGCGGAACCAAGCGCAGTGCCGATGATCGTCCTGACGCCTCACCAGGACAACGTCGAGGCCATCAACAGCACCCTGCGCAACGCCGGCCATGCGGTGCGCTGCAGTTGGATCCGCGACCTCAACGACCTCGGCGACGCGCTCCAGCAGATCAATGCGTACATGTTGATCGCCTTCGTCGGTCCCGACCCGGCCGAGACCTCCAAGGTGATGAGCGTGTGCAAACAATTCGGTGCCGAGGTCCCCGTGTTGATCGCCCGCGAGCAGGTCGACGAGGACATCATCGCTGCGGCCATGCAGCAAGGTGCGCGCGATGTTGTGACGCTCAAGCATCCTGCGCGTCTGTGCGCCGTGGTAGAGCGCGAGCTCGATGCCCACAAGCAAGCGCGCACCTTGCAGGCGACGATCAACGCGGCGCGCGAGTACCGCGAACAGCTCAAGTCCTTTATGGCTGGCTCGGCCGACGCGATCGCGCACGTACAGGAAGGCATCATCGTCGACGCCAATCCCGCCTGGCTTGAGCTGTTCGGCCTGCCGAATGCAGAAGCGATCGTTGGCACGCCACTCATGGACTCGTTCGATGCGGAGAGCCATGCGGCCATCAAGGGCGCGCTCGTTGCCTGCATGCAGGGGCGCTGGATGGATCACACCCTGCGCGCCAGCGCGCTGTTGAGCGATGGCTCGAGCGTGTCACTCGAGATCGAGTTGTTGAAGACGGAGTTTGACGGCGAGCCTGCGGTTCGCCTCTGTGTTCCTGCCAACAAGGGCACGAACGCCAACACGCTCGATCGCGACCTGAACGAAGCGCTGGAACGCGATGCCACAACGGGCGCCTTACAGCGCAAGTTCTTCATCGAGCGCCTCAAGGCAGCGCTCGCGCAACCCGTTAAGGCGGGCGTTCGCCAGCTCGTGTCGATCGAGCCGGACAAGCTCCCGGCCATCTGTGAGGAAGTCGGCCCGCTCGGCGTGGAGGACTTCGTCGGTCAGTTCGCGGGGCTCATTGACGAAGCGCGCCAACCTTCGGATCTCTTCGGAAGAGTCGGCGACGGCGCCTTCATGCTGCTCATGGAGCGCGGCACGCCACGTGACATAGAGGTTTGGGCGAACAACGTGATCCGCAAAGTCGGCGCACAGGTCTTTCGCGTCGGCGACAAGCAAATCTCCTGCACGTGCAGTGTCGGCATCGGCACCATCGATCCACGTGCCCCAGACATCGAGGCCTCGATCAACGATGCGATTGGCGCGCGACATCGGGCCCACGGGCGCGGCGGCAATCGCCTCGAGGTCATCGACCGACAGGACGAGGAGACTCGCCAGCAAGCTGCCGATGAGATTTGGGTGCGACAGATCAAGGCGGCGCTGATGGAGAATCGCTTCCGCCTCATGCAGCAGCCGATCGCCAGCCTGCTCGGTGAAGACCGTGGCATGTTCGACGTGCTAGTGCGAATGGTGGACGAGACGGGCGAAGAGCTCCTGCCGTCCGAGTTCATTCCCGCTGCGGAGCGCAACGATCTGATGAAGAACATCGATCGCTGGGTGATCGGCGCATCGATGACGTTCTGTGCGAGCCGACCCGTCAAGCGTCTGTTCGTACGCCTCTCCAAGGACTCCGTGCGTGACAAGTCGCTGCTGCAGTGGCTCTCGAACCAGCTCAAAGCGACCCGCATCGACTCACAGCGTATCGCCTTCCAGGTGAGCGAGCAGGTCGCCACGGAGTACTTGGCCGATACCACCGAGCTCGCCAATGGACTGCGCAAGCTCGGCTTCATGTTCGCCCTCGAGCATTTCGGCACGGGCCGTGATCCCGCACGTCTCATCGCCCACTTACCGCTCGACTACATCAAGGTCGACGGCACCCTCATGCAGGGGCTTGCGGTCGATCACAATCTTCAGCAGCGTGTCCGCGAGCTCGTCGACCACGCCAAGAGCAAGGAGATCGCCACGATCGCCGAGCGCGTCGAGGATGCAAACACCATGGCGGTGCTGTGGCAGCTCGGCGTCGAGTTCATCCAAGGGTTTTTCGTCAACGAGCCGGAGCGCGTGGTGATGGGTTAAGGGCGCTGTGCTCAGAGCCGCTCGGCTCTGGGGCACAGCGGCCTGAGTCCGTCACTCGACTTCGAGCCGATCGACGTTTCGCCAGCCGCGCGGCAGCACGGCGCCGCGCTGCGCACGCTCGCCGCGATAGGACTCGAGGTCCGCAAACTTGATCGTCATCTTGCGCTCGCCACAGCGCACGATGAGATTCTGTCCGGGTGCGACGACTGCGATCGCAACCAGATATTCCTCGCGCGCTTGCAGCTTCTTCGACGATATGCCGAAGATCTTGTTGCCCTTGCCGCGGGGCAGCTCCGGCAGGTCTTTCACAGGAAATGCCAGCAGCTTACCTTCCGAGCTCACCGCGCAGAGCAGCGCCTCCTCGCTCGGCGGAACCGGCGCAGGCACGAGCACGCCCGAGCCTTCGGGCACCTTGAGCACTGCCTTACCGGAACGGTTGCGTGAGTAGAGCTCTTCCAGCTTGACCACGAAGCCGTATCCGGCATCCGACGCAACGACCCAACGATCCTTAGGATCGCCGATCAATACGCCCGCGAACGTCGCTCCATCCGGTGGATCGATGCGTCCGGAAAGCGGCTCGCCCTGGCCGCGCGCAGACGGCAGCGTATGCGCGGGCAAGCTGTACGCCCGGCCCGTGCTGTCGAGAAACACCGCTTGCTGTGTGCTGCGACCTCGCGCCGCCGCCTGAAATGAATCGCCAGTCTTGTACGAGAGCGCTCGCGGATCGATCTCGTGACCTTTCGCCGCGCGCACCCAGCCGCGCTTTGACAGCACAACGGTCACGGGCTCGCTCGTGACGAGCTCGGTCTCGTCGAGAGCCTGAGCAGCGGCGCGCTCGACGATGCGGCTGCGCCGCTCGTCACCGAATAGATCGGCATCTGCCATGAGCTCGTCGCGCACGAGCTTCTTGAGCCGTGCCTTGCTCTGCAGGATCTTCTCGAGCTCGTCGCGCTCCTTGGACAGCTCCTTCTGCTCGCCGCGGATCTTCATCTCCTCGAGCTTGGCCAGATGGCGCAGCTTGGTCTCCAGAATGGCCTCGGCTTGAGCGTCCGAGAGCTTGAAGCGCTTCATCAGGACTGGCTTCGGCTCATCTTCGCGGCGAATGATGCGAATGACCTCGTCCAGGTTGAGGTATGCGATCAGCAATCCCTCGAGGACGTGCAGGCGCGCCTGCACCTTGTCCAAGCGCCAAGTGAGCCGCTTCGTGACCGTCTGGATACGGAACGTCAGCCACTGCTCCAGGAGCTGCTTCAGCCCCAGCACCTTCGGGCGGCCGTCGAGGCCGATCACGTTGAGGTTGACGCGATACGTGCGCTCGAGATCGGTGGTCGCGAACAAGTGCGCCATGAGCTGCTCGATGTCGACTCGGCTCGAGCGCGGCACGATGACGATGCGCGTCGGATGCTCGTGATCCGATTCGTCGCGGATGTCCTCGACCATCGGCAGCTTCTTCGCCTGCATCTGCGCCGCGATCTGCTCCTGGACGCGGGCGCCGGAGACTTGGTAGGGCAGCTGCGTGATGACGATTTCGCCGTCCTCGACCTCGTACACCGCGCGGGCGCGGATCGTGCCGGTGCCCGTCTCGTAAATGCGGCGAATTTCGCTGCGCGGTGTGATGATCTCGCCGCCGGTGGGGAAATCGGGTCCCTGTACATGCTTGCAGAGCTCGCGCACCGTGACGTCAGGATCCTCGAGCAAGCGCACGCATGCGGCCGCAACTTCTCGCAGGTTGTGCGGCGGGATATCAGTAGCCATGCCGACGGCAATGCCGGTCGCGCCGTTGAGCAGGACGTTCGGCACACGTGCAGGCAAGACAACAGGCTCTTCCAGCGTGCCGTCGAAATTCGGCACCCAGTCAACCGTGCCTTGTTCGAGCTCTTGCAACAACAAGGAGGCGTAGCGCGTCAGGCGCGCTTCGGTGTAGCGCATTGCGGCGAACGACTTGGGGTCGTCCGGCGAGCCGAAGTTACCCTGCCCATCGACGAGCGGATAACGGTACGAGAACGGCTGAGCCATCAGCACCATCGCCTCGTAGCAGGCTGCGTCGCCGTGCGGATGAAACTTGCCTATGACGTCGCCGACCGTGCGCGCCGATTTCTTGTGTTTCGCGGCGGCTGACAAGCCGAGCTCGCTCATCGCATAGATGATGCGTCGCTGTACCGGCTTGAGGCCGTCGCCGATGTGCGGCAGCGCGCGATCGAGGATGACGTACATCGAGTAATCGAGGTACGCCTTTTCGGTGAACGTCTTGAGCGAGAGGCGCTCGATACCTTCGAAGTTCAATGGAGGTTGAGTAGGCAAGCTACGCTCCGGATGATAGTTGATGCCTTGACGGGCTCAGGAACGACACGAGCAGCGGAGCGCGATGCGCTCTCTGCCCAGCATGATTCAGCGCACGCGCCCTAAACTTGTACGTCCGCCAAATTGCCTTTGGTCTCCAACCAAACGCGCCTGTCGGCCGCGCGTTTCTTGGCGAGCAGCATGTCGAGCATTTCATCAGCCTCATCGCCGTCGTCAACGGTGAGCTGCACCAGACGTCGTGTTTCGGGCGCCATGGTGGTCTCGCGCAGTTGCATCGCACTCATCTCGCCCAGACCCTTGAAGCGCGTGACGACCGGTTTGGCGCGTGGATTCTCCGCCGCGATCCGATCGAGTATGCCGATGCGCTCGGCATCATCGAGCGCGTAATAGACCTGCTTACCGACGTCGATGCGAAAGAGCGGCGGCATCGCAACATAGATATGCCCAGCCTCGACGAGCGGACGAAAGTGCCGCAAGAACAGCGCACACAGCAGCGTGGCGATGTGCTGACCGTCGGAATCGGCGTCCGCCAGAATGCATATTTTATGGTAGCGCAGGCCGTCGAGCTTGTCGGACCCGGGATCAACGCCAATCGCCGTGGCAATGTGGTTCACTTCCTGCGATTGCAGCACACCGCTCGCATCCACCTCCCACGTGTTCAGGATCTTACCGCGCAACGGCATGACGGCCTGAAATTCGCGGTCGCGCGCCTGCTTGGCCGAGCCCCCTGCGGAATCTCCTTCGACGAGAAACAGCTCGCTGCGTCTCGGATCCTGGCTCGTGCAATCGGCCAGCTTCCCGGGTAGCGCCGGCCCGCTCACGACACGCTTGCGCGCCACTGATTTCGACGCTTTCGCTCGTGCCTGCGCGCTGGCGATCGCGAGCTGCGCAATCTTCTCGCCCGACTCGGGGTGTTGGTTCAGCCAAAGCGCGAACTGATCCTTGACCACACCCGACACGAAGGCCGCTGATTCGCGCGACGACAGGCGTTCCTTCGTCTGTCCCGCAAACTGCGGATCCTTCATCTTGATCGAGAGCACAAAGCTCAGGTCCTCCCAGACGTCCTCGGGCGCGAGCTTCAGCCCTTTTGGTAACAGGTTACGGAACTCGCAAAACTCGCGAATCGCCTCAGTCAGGCCGAGACGCAATCCGTTTACGTGCGTCCCGCCTTGCGGTGTCGGGATGAGATTGACATAGCTCTCCTCGACCTTCGGACCATCATCGATGCGCCAAGCGACCGCCCATTCTGCGGCTTCCTGCTCGCCTTCGAGATTGCCGCTGAACAGCTCGGGCGGCAACCACTCCCCTTCGCCGAGAGCTTGACGTAGATACTCGTTCACTCCGCCGGTGTACAACCATTCTTCCTTCTCGCCCGTCTGCTCAATCGTGAGCGTGACGCGCAAGCCAGGGCACAGGACCGCCTTCGCTCGCAGCGTGTGCTTGAGTCGTGGCACCGAGAAGTTCACCGATTCGAAGAATTGCGGATCGGGCCAGAAGCGCACAGTTGTGCCCGTGTTGCTCTTGCCCACATCACCAACGACGCGCAGTTTCGAGGCAACCTTCCCGTTCTTGAAGCCGATGTGGTACTGCTTGCCGCCGCGCTTGATCCAGCACTCGAGCCTCTTCGACAGGGCGTTCACCACCGACACGCCCACGCCATGCAAGCCGCCGGAGAACTTGTAGTTCTTGTCCGAGAACTTTCCGCCAGCATGCAGTCGCGTCAGGATGAGCTCGACACCGCTCACCTTTTCTTTCGGGTGGATGTCCACCGGCATACCGCGACCGTCGTCGGCCACCTCGAGCGATCCGTCTTTGTAGAGCGTCACGTCGACGCGCTTGGCGTAACCTGCAAGCGCCTCGTCAACTGAGTTGTCGATGACTTCATGTGCGAGGTGATTCGGTCGGCTCGTGTCCGTGTACATGCCGGGGCGGCGTCGCACGGGATCGAGCCCGCTCAGGACTTCGATGTCGGAAGCGGTATAGGACTTTGCCATTTATTCGCGAAGCGCGTCAGAGTTGAAGGCGCGCGGATTCTAACAGAGAGGGCCGGGATGCAACGTCGGTGTTGGCGGTCGATGACTGCCGGCCACGTCCGCGTTGCCAGCCGCAGCGGCCCGCGGGCGCGACACACCGATATATTGCGCAGGGAAGCGACGATTCAACCGTGCTCAAGCGAGCCTGAGCAAGCACGCGCTGTGGCCGGCCGACGCTGAGCTCAAGCCAGGTCGCTCGCGATCGCGTCGCGGATCTGTTGCGGTAGCGGCTCGACGCTGTGTCGATACTTGTCGTGATCGATCCCGATGCTGACCGACGCGCCGTTCTTGACGGCCTCGCGCATCGGCTCGGTCAGCTCGAAGCGCATGAAGTGGACGGACGAGGTCTTCTCCGCGGTGTCGCGCTCGAGGTCCTCGTCCGCGATGGCCCAGACGCGTTCGAAACCCGCGACCTGCACCCAGCAGCGGTCTTCGATGCCTATGAGCTCTGCCAAACGGCGGAGTCGCTCTTCACGGTCCGGATACTCGATCAGCAACGTCACCTTCCAGTTGGTGCCGTCGGGGATGAGCGGGTTATAGGCATCGAGCTCTTCTTGAATGGCCTCCGGCTCGAAGATGCGCTCCACGCGCAGCATCTCCTGAACCTGATACTGAACGGTGAGCTGATCTTCAAAGCACCAGGTCGTATTAGGGCCGACGGGCACCGTACGTCGACGCTTGTGCTCCAGCACCTTCGCACGAAAGTCCTTGCGCGCGAGCGCGTACTGCTCGAGGCTCATGAGATCGTTGCGAGTCAGCTTCGCTAGGTGCTGCATGACAGTGCAACCTCAAATTCCATAGGCCATCCGCAACAGCTTGAGCGGATGCGTCGGCTCACGGTGGCCTTCGAGGCCGGACTGAATCTGACGCGCCGCCATGGGACAATCGCTCGAGTAATGATCGGCCCCGGCATCGCTGACCCGCCTCACAACCGGGCGCGCGATCTTGACCGATGCATCCCGAAATTCGCGCTTGACCCCGTACGTTCCATCGTGCCCAGAGCAACGCTCGATCGCATCGACCTGAGTGTCGGGTATCAGCATCAGCACATCGCGCGTCTTGAGACCAATGTTCTGCACCCGCGTGTGACACGGCACGTGGTAAGCGACCTTACCGAGCTTGTGTACGAAGTCGGTGCGAAGCAATCCTGCTCGATGGCGCGCCCATAGGTACTCGAACGGATCGAACGTCGCGTCGCGCACCTTCTGCACCAGCGGGTCGCCGGGGAACAGGAGCGGTAACTCCTGTTTGAACATCAGGGTGCACGAAGGAATGGGCGTGACGATGTCCCAGCCCTCGTCCACCCAACGCGCGAGCTCGGGAATGTTTTCGTTCTTGAGCTTCTCGATCGTTTGTAGGTCGCCGAGCTCGAGCTTCGGCATCCCACAGCAGCGCTCTTGCCGCGCCAGGGCGACAGGAATTCCGTTGTGCTCGAACACCGCGACGAGATCTTCGGCGAGCGACGGCTCGTTGCGGTTTCCATAACAAGTCACGAACAACACCACGCGCCCTTTCGTATCCTCGGTTGGCTTGGGCTCCAAGGCGACATGCGTCTTGGCGCGATGACGTTTGCGGTACGTCTTGCTGTGGTACTGCGGGATCGGCGCCTCTGGATGCACGCCGAGCGTCTTGTCGAGCAGCGAGCGTCCAAATGCCGTCTTATTGACGGCGTTCACGGCCTCTGCCACGACTGGAATACCAGCGAGCCGTCCCACCACATCGGTTGAGCTCAGGATCTTGTCGCGAAGACGAACCGAGCCCTGTCGGAATTTGTAGTGCTTCGCGCGCAGCATCAGGTGCGGGAAGTCGATATTGAAGGGATGCGGCGGCACGTACGGGCACTTCGACATGTAGCACATGTCGCAGAGGTAACAGTGATCGACCACATCCCAGTAGACCTTCTTGTCGACGGAATCGAGCTCTCCGGTCGCCGATTCGTCGATCGCATCGAAGAGCGTCGGGAAGGCGTTGCAAAGGCTGAAGCAGCGCCGACAGCCGTGACAGATATCGAAGACGCGCTCGAGCTCCTTGAGCAGCGACTCTTCATTTACGTAGTCGGGATCCTTCCACGCGATGGGGTGACGCGTGGGAGCTTCGAGACTGCCTTCGCGCTGCGGAAGGGATGCGGATGGCTTGGACACGACGTTCCTACACAGTCTGGAGCTGGATGAAAACCGTGGAGTGTGTGTGCACCCAGCCGCGGGCCGAGGTGGCTACTGCCACCCCGGGCCTCGAGACGGCCAAAGCGTCTCTTCGACTAGCTCCCAAGCGTGTCGAGCGCCTTCTGGAAGCGGTTGGCGTGTGAGCGCTCGGCTTTAGCCAACGTTTCGAACCAGTCTGCGATCTCGTCGAAGCCTTCTTCGCGTGCCTCCTTCGCCATACCCGGATACATATCCGTGTACTCGTAGGTCTCGCCTGCGATCGCAGCCTTCAAGTTCGAAGCCGTATCGCCGATCGGTAAGCCGGTCGCGGGATCACCCACTGCCTCGAGGTATTCCAGATGGCCGTGAGCGTGGCCGGTCTCGCCTTCTGCAGTCGAGCGGAACACGGCCGCGACATCGTTGTAACCCTCGACGTCCGCCTTGGCCGCGAAATACAGGTAACGGCGATTAGCTTGTGACTCACCGGCAAACGCTTCCTTCAAGTTCTTCTCTGTCTTCGTGCCCTTCAGACTCTTCATGTCGAGACCCTCGCTAACTCGCTAAGTGGACGAACCGAAGGTGCGGCGCGGTGGCACCGAACGTCGTGCCTGCGCCGACGTCGGACCTGTCTGAGGAGGTCGGCCGGACTCCTTAGACCTAGTCTAACCGCGAAGAATCTATGCCCGGCACTCCATCAAGTCAACGCCGGAAGGACCCACACGAGCGAATCGCATTTGACCGTCCGCGCGGCTGCATGCAAGCTTGCGTTGCTGTTATTGTCTTCAGTCGATCGTGAATACCTCCGCTCCAAAATCATCCGACGACCAGAACACGGTGGCGCCCGACTTCGAGCGTTCGCTCGCTGAGCTCGAAGCCATTGTCGAACGCCTCGAGCATGGTGAGCTCAGCTTGGAGGAGTCGTTGCAGCAGTTCGAACGCGGCGTACGGCTCACACGTGCGTGTCAGGCTGCGCTCAAGGAAGCCGAACAGAAAGTGGAGATCCTGTTGCGCAAGAGCGGCGACTCCGAGTCGCTCGAGACGGCTCCTTTCGAAGATCCGGTCGCGAGTGACGAAGATTGACGCCTGCGAGCCCCCTGGTGCAGACCCTCCCCGTGGATTTTTCTACACGGCTCGGCGCCTGGCAGCGACGCGTGGAAGAGCAGCTGGCCGCGCGACTGCCGGACGCGCGCACCGAGCCGAAACGGCTACACGAAGCCATGCGCTACAGCGTCCTGGGCGGCGGCAAACGCGTGCGGCCGGCGCTCGTCTACGCCACAGCCGACGTGCTCGGTGTACCCCTGACGCATGTCGACGGTGCCGCTTGCGCCGTGGAATTCATCCATGTGTATTCGCTCGTGCACGACGATCTGCCCGCGATGGACAACGACGAGCTGCGCCGCGGCCGTCCGACCTGCCATCGGGCGTTCGATGAGGCCACCGCGATACTCGCCGGCGATGCGCTGCAAGTCTTGGCGTTCCAGACGCTCGTGAGCGGTCCTGGTTTGCCGGACAGCGCTCAAGTCCGTCTCCGGCTGGTCGACTTGCTGGCCCAGGCGAGCGGCACGGATGGCATGGCGGGCGGACAGGCACTCGACCTTGCTGCGCTGGGCCAGGAGCTGTCGTTGGCAGAAATCGAGGCGATGCATGCGCGCAAGACAGGCGCTCTGATCCGGGCGTGTGTCCTGATGGCGGCGGCGTGCGCCGAGCAGCTTGCCGAATCCGCGCTGGTTGCGCTCGACGAGTACGCGACGTCGATCGGCCTCGCCTTTCAGATTCAAGACGATCTTCTCGACGTCGAGGGCGACGCTGCCGTGCTCGGTAAGGCGACCGGAGCGGACCTTGCGCTGAATAAGCCGACCTATCCGGCGGTCGCGGGAATCGCCGCTGCACGCGCGCGCGTGCGCGAGCTGCACGAGCGTGCGCTCGCGGCACTCGGTTCGAGCGGTTTAGCGAACACCGAGCCACTCGCCGCCATGTCGCACTGGCTGGTGGCACGAAGAAGTTAGCCTGTGGGCTCCGCACAAGAGCGTCTCGGTGCCACTTTCCCTGCCCTTTCCCTATTCACTCCCCTCCCTCGTTCCGACAGCCTACAGCCTAGCGCCACATATCCTGTAAACTCACGCGAGCCTCAGTCCGTTGTCATGATTCGGCCGACGAGCGCCCTCATCATCTGACACGGTCGCGCGAGATTTTTTGCTTGCTTGGTCGAACACAGCTCGATGAACGCTGGCTCTTCGTACCCGCTTCTCTTCGCGATCGATTCGCCCGCCGATCTGCGCAAACTGTCGGTGAGCGACCTCGAGCGCGTTTCCGCAGAGCTGCGGCAATACCTGATCGAGACGGTGAGCCAGATGGGCGGACATTTCGCTGCTGGGCTGGGTGCCGTCGAGCTCACGGTCGCTCTGCACTATGTCTTCGACACGCCTCACGACCGACTCGTGTGGGATGTGGGCCATCAAGCCTATCCACACAAGGTCCTGACCGGGCGGCGCGACCTGCTCAAGACCATCAAGAGCAAAGGTGGGCTTGCACCGTTTCCGACACGCAGCGAAAGCCACTATGACACGTTCGGGGTCGGGCACTCGAGCACTTCCATCAGCGCGGCCCTTGGAATGGCGATCGCTGCCGCACGTAACGGAGAGCAACGACGCGTGGTCGCGGTGATCGGCGACGGGGCGATGAGCGCCGGCATGGCGTTCGAGGCGCTCAACCACGCGGGCAGCTTGGACGTCGACATGCTGGTCGTGCTGAACGACAACGACATGTCGATCTCTGAGAACGTCGGTGCGTTCTCCAACTATTTCGCGCGCGTGCTGTCCGGCAAGCTCTACGTGACCCTGCGCGAGGGCAGCAAGAAAGTTCTCAGGCGCATGCCGACCGTGTGGGAGCTCGCGCGTCGCTCCGAGGAACACATCAAGGGCATGGTCTTGCCCGGCACGATCTTCGAAGAGCTCGGCTTCAATTACATCGGCCCCATCGACGGTCACGACATCGGCGCGCTGGTGGCCACGCTGAAGAACCTGCGGGATCTCAAAGGGCCGCAGTTTCTTCACGTCATCACCCGCAAGGGCAAGGGCTATCCCCCGGCCGAAGCCGATCCGATCAAGTGGCACGGCCCCGGTCCGTTCGATCCCAAGAGCGGCGTCATCTTCAAGGAAAAGATCAGCGGTCCGACGTACTCACAAGTATTCGGCGAATGGATCTGCGACATGGCGGCGCTCGACCCGAAGATCGTCGCCATCACGCCGGCGATGCGTGAAGGCTCGGGGCTGGTCGAATACTCGAAGCGCTTTCCAGACCGCTATTTCGATGTAGCCATCGCCGAGCAGCACGCAGTCACGCTTGCCGCTGGCATGGCATGCGACGGATTGAAACCGGTCGTCGCGATCTACTCCACATTCCTGCAGCGCGCCTACGATCAGCTGATCCACGACGTGGCATTACAGAAGCTCCCAGTGACGTTCGCGATCGATCGTGCCGGGCTCGTCGGAGGCGACGGTGCCACGCATCAGGGGGCATTCGACCTGTCCTATCTTCGTTGTGTACCGAACCTTCTCATCATGGCGCCCGCAGACGAGAACGAGTGTCGCCAAATGCTGTTCACGGCGGTGCAGTCGCAGATGCCCGCTGCGGTTCGTTACCCTCGCGGCCAAGGTCCCGGTGTCGCCATCGAGAAGACCATGCGTGCCTTGCCCATCGGCAAAGCGCAGGTGCGCCGAGAGGGACGAAGCGGCCTTGCCATCGTCGCGGTGGGCGCGATGGTCCCGACGTGCGAGCGAGTGGCAGCGACGCTCGATGCGACGCTGGTGAACCTTCGCTTCGTCAAACCGCTCGACGAAGAGCTTCTGCTCGAGATCGCCGCCACGCACCGCGCACTCGTCACGGTTGAAGAGAACGCTGTGGCCGGCGGCGCCGGCAGCGCGATTGGTGAGTTGCTGGCCGCGCACCGGGTCGAGCTGCCGCTGCTGCACCTCGGTATTCCCGACCGCTTCATCGAGCACGGCTCGCGCGAGGATTGCCTCGCAGCGGCGGGGCTGGACCTCGCTTCGATCGAGGCCGCCATCGCGCGTTGGTGGCGAGTGCCGGCTCGTGCCGCATCCTGAGAGCGACCGCGGATCCGAAGCCCGTGTTCGGCGCAGCCGGCCCCTCGCTCATATATTCGATTCACGACTCTGTTTCCGCGTCGCGCAGGGATCGCGGGGTGTCATGCTTTATACTGCCGTTGATCGCCGTCAGCGGCCTCTAGCCTCGGATCGTTCATGGCCATTCGACCGTCCAACGCTCCCCCACCGACCGATGCGTCCATCGAGGACGTGCAGGCACGCACGGATTCGCGCCGCATTCCCATCAACAAGGTCGGCATCAAAGATGTTTACCACCCGGTTCGCGTCAAGGATCGTTCGGGCGGTGAACAACACACGGTCGCCAGCTTCAACATGTACGTCGCGCTGCCCCACAACTTCAAGGGCACGCACATGTCGCGCTTCGTCGAAGTGCTCCATCGCAACGAGCGTGAGATCTCGGTGGAGTCGTTCCGCGACATCTTGATCGAGATGACCGAGAAGCTCGACGCAGAATCGGGGCACATCGAGATGGAGTTTCCCTACTTCGTGATGAAGAAGGCACCGGTCTCAGGCGTCGAGAGCCTTATGAACTACCGCGCTTCGCTGATCGGCGAGTTCCACCACGGCCACACTGAGCTGTGGTTGAAGGTCGTGGTCGCCGCAACGAGCCTGTGCCCCTGCTCGAAGCGCATTTCCAACTACGGTGCGCACAATCAACGTTCACACATCACGATCACGGCACGTATCGAGCAGCACATGTGGCTCGAGGAATTGATCGACATCGCCGAGCAGGAGGCCTCATGCGAGGTCTACAGCATCCTGAAACGGCCTGACGAGAAGTACGTCACCGAGCGCGCCTACGACAATCCCAAGTTCGTCGAGGACATCGTGCGCGACATTGCCGTACGACTGAACAATGACGATCGTGTGCGCGCCTACGTTGTCGAAGCCGAGAACTTCGAGTCAATCCACAATCACTCGGCCTACGCGCTGATTGAGAAAGACAAAGACAAGGATAGGCTCTAGGCTGTAGGCCACTCCTTCGATAGGCTGGAGGCTGGAGACTAGAGCGGCCTCCAGCCAGAACCCCG
This sequence comes from Gammaproteobacteria bacterium, assembly GCA_017577615.1. Classification (GTDB taxonomy): domain Bacteria; phylum Pseudomonadota; class Gammaproteobacteria; order Steroidobacterales; family Steroidobacteraceae; genus Steroidobacter. The sequence continues at coordinate 63,729 of PKRE01000005.1, forward strand.
CGACCCGAGCCCCGGGCCAGCAGCCCGCATCACGATGCGCTCTGCAAGCGACTGATCAGGTTGCGCAAAAAGACCTTGTTGAAGCGGAGCTGACAAGCGGCCGAGCTCTGCTCGAGCAATGTCGAGCTCACCTTCATCAGCGTGACAGGGGTGAGCGCCTTGATCGTCGCGAGGCGCTTGGCACCTTTCACATAACTCGTCTCTCCGAAGCAATCCCCTTCATCGAGCTGCCCGACGACGACGCCGCCTCGCATGACTGCGACACTGCCCGAAACGATGATGTAGAAGCGATCGTCCATCTCGCCCTCTTTGACGATCTCCTCGCCTTCGTCGTAGTTCTGCCAGGTACTTGCGCGCAGCACCTCCAGAATTTCGGCCTGCGAGAAGTCGTGGAAGAACTTGAGCGTGCGCAGAATAGAGAATTGCTCTTGGCGATCGATCTTGGCAGAGCTCTCGCGCAGCGCTTGGTGAACACGCGTCAGGTCGGCAGCGAGCTCGAGCCCATTGCGATAGCGCTTCGCCGGATCTTTGTGCAACGCCTTGGCGACGCAGTTCTCCAGCATCTCTGGAATCTCCGGTCGCAAGGTGTGAATGGGTTGCGGCGTCGCATAGACGATTTGGTGTAAGAGCTTGGAGAGATTGCTGCCCCGAAACGGACGATAACCGGTCAGCAGCTCGTACATCACGGCACCAAGCGAGTAGATATCGGACCGGTTGGTGATCTCGAGTGACTGCACTTGCTCCGGAGACATGTACGAAGGGCTGCCGGCGATACCTTCGATGCGCGAGATCTCCGAATCGGACACCAGCGCGATGCCGAAGTCGATAATGCGCACGTCGTTGGCCTGGGTCAGCATCACGTTCGACGGTTTGATGTCGCGATGGATCACTCCCCGACTGTGAGCATAGTGCAGCGCTTTAGCGCACTTATACATAATCTCCACCACGTCATCGACGGGCAGGAGATTGTCGGGCTTGCAATAGGCCGAGAGCGTGCGCGCGCCGTGCACGTGCTCGGTGACGATGTAATAGCGACCGTTCTCCTCGCCTGCATCGTAGATCGGCAAGATATTCGGATGCTGCAGCATGCCGACCATGTGGGCTTCCGAGAGGAACATCTTGCGCGTGACGCGCGCACGCTCCTCGTCGTGCAGCTCGAGGTTGTAAACCTTGATCGCGACGTCGCGCCGATAGTACGGATCGTGAGACAGATAAACGACGCCCGTGCTTCCTCGGCCAACTTCCTTGACGATGACGTACTTGCCAATGCGCTCGGGGACGCGCTGCTCGCGCGACGCAGGGCGCTGTACCATTTGGGCGCTCGGTGGGTTCACGAGGTGATGACGATCGCTGGCTTACAGTAGAAGTCTCACTGCGAGCAAGATCGCACCGGCGAACAGGCCCGCAAGGATGTCATCGAGGATAATTCCGAGGCCCCCGTGGAGACTGTGATCAGCCTCCCGGATCGGCGAGGGCTTGACGACGTCGAAAAAACGGAAGAGCACAAATCCAGCGATAAGCCAAGCGGGTTCTGCCGGAGCTGCCAACATCGTCACGGTATAACCTGCGATCTCATCCCACACGATCGCGCGGTGATCGTGCACACCCAGCTTGCGGGCGCTCGCTCCGCAGATATAGATCCCGCCCACGCATGCGATCAATGCGAAAGAAAGGTGGTAGACCCAGCCGAGCTGCGACAGGCACCAGACGATCGGCACTGCGATGAGCGTTCCAAAGGTGCCGGGCGCGTACGGTGCCAATCCGGCACCGAAACCGAAAGCAAGCAAATGCACTGGATCGCGCAGCAGTGCGGGTCGCAGCGTATTATTCATTGTTCTTGGAGCCTATGCCCGGATAATGACGCTAGGTCAGCGCAGTGCAAAGTGATCATAGCCGCTGCGCTCGAGCACGAGCTCCTGGTCGCCGCGAAAACACCGTACCCCAGGTTCGGCCGTGATGGTCCCGATGCGTGCGACCTCGACACCCGCGAGCGTGCCGGCGTGCAGCGCTGCCTCGTTCGCTGGCGTAACGGTAAACAACAGCTCGTAGTCGTCACCGCCAGTGAGCGCATAGCGAAGGCAAGTCGGCTCGTCAAAGCGTGCCTGCATGGCAGGCGAGCGGGGCAACGCCTCGACTTGCACGCGTGCACCGCAACCGCTCGCGGCGCAAAGCTTTTCGAGATCAGCGAGCAAGCCGTCGGACACATCCATTGCCGCGCTGGCGATCGTGCGCAATGCACGTCCGAGCGCGACCCGCGGCTCGGGTCGTAAGAAGCGGCTCTTTAGATGCTGTGCCGAACGGTCGGCAGCGGCATGAGCGCGGATCAGGGCGAGCCCTGCCGCAGCCTCGCCGGGCACCCCGGAGACATACAACCCGTCGCCCGCCCGTGCCCCCGAACGCAACAGGTAGTGGTCGGGCTCTATCCAGCCGCCGACTTGTATCGTGACCACGAGCGGGCCGCGCACCGTATCGCCACCGATCAATGCGACTTTGTGTGCGTCCGCAAGCGCGAAGAGCCCGCGCGCGAACTGCTCGAGCCAGGTTTCATCCGCTTCAGGCAAGGACAGCGACAGAGACATCCAGGAAGGCTCAGCCCCCATCGCCGCCAGATCGCTCAGGTTCACCGCCAGCGCCCGGTGACCGACGTCCTGCGCCGGCGTGCCTGACGGAAAGTGGACACCCTCCACCACCGTGTCCATCGCAAGCACCAGCTTACGACCCGCAGGCACATTCAAGATCGCGGCATCGTCACCGATGCCGAGCGACACGTCACTGCGCGCAGAGCGGCTGCCGAAATACTTGGCGATGATGTCGAATTCGCTGAGCGGCATCGTCGGTTCGGGCGCTGACTACCGGGTCATCACCGCTCCGCGGCGCGAAACTCGCGCGCTGCTCGATCCAGCACCGCATTCACGTACTTGTGCGCATCAGTTGCACCGAAGCGCTTGCACAAATCGACTGCTTCGTTGATGACGACCCGATACGGTATATCGACCCGGTACTGCAGCTCGTACATACCTATGAGCAGAATCGCCGACTCGACAGGATCGAGCTGTTCGAGCGGCCGGTCCAGGAACGGAGCCAGTGCCGCGGTAATCGATTGGTGATGCTCGATACACCCACTTACCAGTTCTTCGAAGTGGTCGCGGTCTGCACCGGCTGACTCTTCGTCTTCCAGAAATTGTTGCTTGAGCTCTTGCGCGCTTTGCGCATTGAGCTGCCATTGATAGAGCGCCTGCATCGCGAGCTTGCGCGCAATGGAGCGTGCGCGCGTGCCTCGTGCAGGTTTGGGCTTCGGGGGCGACATGACACTCGCGGACAAAAAGGTGAGCGATCGCGTTCGCGACGCTGCGGATCGTATGCACTCGTTCCGTGATGATAATCTGGTTTCGTTACCAAGCTGCATTCCCTGCAGACATGTACTGAGGGGGCGCGATCAGCCCTCGATTCGGCGCAGCAAGTTGGCAAGCTCTATGGCGGTCAGCGCAGCCTCTGCACCTTTGTTGCCGGCCTTGGTTCCCGCGCGCTCGATTGCCTGTTCGATCGTCTCGGTCGTAAGCACACCGAAGGCAACCGGCACGCCCGTGTCGTTTGCGACCCGTGCGAGCCCTGCTGCGCACTCCCCGGCAACATAGTCGAAGTGCGCCGTCGCACCCTTGATCACCGCACCGAGCGCGATGATCGCGTCGTAACGTCGGCTGAGCGCGAGCTTGCGCGCCACGACGGGCAAGTCGAATGCACCCGGTGCGCGCACAATCTCGATCTGCTTCTCGCTTGCGCCGTGGCGACGCAACGCATCCACGGCGCCGCGTACGAGCTGCTCGACCACGAACTCGTTGAAACGCGCCGCAAGAATCGCAAAGCGCAGCTCGCGACACTGCAGATCGCCTTCGACAGTCTTGATGTCCATAGGAACCAAAGGGTGCTGGATATAAATTCCTGGTTTACCCGCCGACCAGCTTGACAGTATACCCGCACCAACACGCACCGTCTGGCCGGCTCCACCCGCGGTCGCTTCTGGGCGCCGCTCAGCTCACGTATCCGACGATCTCAAGGTCGAAACCGGACAGCCCCTGGAACTGCTTGGGAGCCGAAAGCACGCGCATGCGCGAGATCCCCAGATCCTTCAGGATCTGCGCACCGATGCCGTAGGTTCTGAGCACGCGGGTGCCGCTCGAGCTCGAAGACGCCGCTTGATCGCTACGGATCAGGGCCTGCACGGAGTCCATGACCTCCCGAGGCGACTCACCGGGACCGAGCACGATGATCACACCCGAGGGCTCCTGTGCGATGCGCTGCATCGCTGCGCGAATCGGCAAGCCCAGCCCGCCATCGCGAATGTGCAGCAAGTCGCGCAATGTATCGGGCAAGTGCACACGTACGAGCGGAACGGCTCCGTCCTGCAGATTGCCGCGCACCAGCGCGATATGCACCGTGCGATTGACGTGGTCCTCATAGCAGAACATGCGGAACGGACCGAACTCCGTGTTCACCGGGTGCTCCGCGATGCGCTCGATCAGGCGATCCTTCTCGAGTCGGTAACGAATCAGATCGGCAATCGTCCCGATCTTGAGCCCGTGCTCACGCGCAAACTTCTCGAGATCGGGTCTGCGCGCCATCGTGCCGTCTTCGTTCAGGATTTCCACGATCACGGCTGCAGGCTCAAGACCAGCGAGCCTCGCGAGATCGCATCCCGCCTCTGTATGGCCCGCACGCGTGAGCACGCCACCGGGCTGAGCCATCAGCGGAAAAATGTGCCCGGGTTGACGCAGATCTTCCGGCCTTGCGTCACGTCGCACCGCGGCGCGAATCGTTTGCGCACGATCGTGCGCGGAGATGCCGGTCGTGACACCTTCCGCGGCTTCGATCGACACGGTGAAATTCGTGCGATGGTCCGCGTTCGTGTCGGAGACCATCAGCGGCAGTCGCAGTTGCTGGCAACGCTCGCGTGTCAGCGTCAAACAAATTAACCCGCGTGCGTAGCGGGCCATGAAATTGATGTCCTCGGCTCGCACGAACTCCGCGGCCATCACCAGATCGCCTTCGTTCTCGCGATCCTCGTCGTCCATGATCACGACCATGCGACCGGCTTTGATGTCGGCGAGGATCTCCTCGATCGTGTTGAGACGCGTGCCCGGGCTCGAGCCAGTATCCGACCGAGAGCTCATCTCGTCACCTTCTGTTCGTTGGATTGGTCGAGCAGGCGCTCGAGATAGCGCGCAATGATGTCGACCTCCAGATTGACCAAACACCCGATTCGGCACTCGCCCAGCGTGGTCACCGCGAGCGTGTGCGGAATGAGATTCACAGTGAAGCGATTCACATCGACTTCGTTCACCGTGAGACTGACGCCGTCCACCGTCACTGAGCCCTTACGCGCGATGTAACGTGCAAGCTCTGTCGGCGCTTCAAGGGTGAGCCGACGCGAGTGACCGTCCTCCTCGCTCGCCACGACGCGCGCCACGCCATCGACGTGTCCGCTCACGAAGTGGCCGCCGAGTGGCTGCCCTGCCCCAAGCGCCTTCTCAAGATTCACGCGCGTGCCTGCGCGCCAGCGGCCGAGTGTCGTGACCTCGAGCGTCGCACGGGAGACATCAGCGGTGAAGGAAGAGCCATCGATGTGCGTGGCGGTGAGACAGCAGCCGCTCACGCAGATGCTGTCGCCGATGGCCGTGTTTTTCAGATCGAGCGTGCCTGCCTCGATCGTCAGTTGCACACCGCCGTCTTTGGGTGTGATGGCGCGCACTGCGCCAATTGCCTGGATGATTCCGGTGAACATGCTCGAGCGGAACGGTGCCGTTAGTCGCGGCGAAGAAAAGTCACTTTGAGGTCCGGACCGATCAGCTCGGCCCCCTGCACGCGGAATTGTAGACTGTCCTCCAGCTTTTGCAGCGCCGGCAGATCGAACATCGGACGCGCGTCGCTTCCCAATACCCTTGGCGCGAAATACACCACGAGCTCATCGCACAGATCGAGCGCCAGAAATCTCCCGGCGAGGCGCGGTCCAGCCTCGACCAGCACGTCGTTACACTCACGTCGTCCCAGCTCGACCATTAGCTGTTGCAGATCGACTCGACCCGATTCGTCCAAAGGCAGGGTCACAACCTCGGCGACCGCCCGCAAGGGCTCGATGGAGGCAGGATCGTTCGCCCCAGTCGCGACCAAGACCGGACCGCCAGAGCTGAAGATTCTGGCGCTCGCATTGATGCGCAGCCGACTGTCGACCACCACCCGCAACAGTGCCCGGCCAGCCATATCAATGCGCTCATCGCGCACGTTGAGCTGAGGATCGTCGGCGATGATCGTTCCGATCCCCGTCAGCACCGCGCTTGCAGAGGCGCGCAGGCGCTGCACGTCCGCGCGCGCTGCCTCGCTCGTGATCCAGCGGCTTGCGCCATTGGCAAGCGCGGTGCGTCCGTCGAGACTCGCACCCAACTTGACGATGAGCCGGGGCAGCCCTGTGCGCATGCGTTTAGCGAACCCCAGATTGAGCGCACGCGCCTCCTCTTCGAGCACGCCGACTTCGGTCTGGATACCCGCCGCACGTAGCTCTTCGATACCTCGGCCGTGGACCTTCGGGTTCGGATCGAGCATCGCGCACACGACGCGTGCCACGCCCGCCCGAATGAGCGCCTGCGTGCACGGGGGTGTCCTGCCGGTGAAGCAATGCGGCTCGAGCGTGACGTAGACGCTTGCTCCGCGTGCAGCTTCGCCCGCTTGCTCGAGCGCAAGCACCTCCGCGTGGGCCTCTCCCGCTCGGCGATGCCAGCCTTCTCCGACGACCCGCTCGCCGTGCGCGATCACGCAGCCAACGCGTGGATTGGGATGGGTCGTGTAGCGACCGAGCCAGGCAAGCTCGATGGCACGGCGCATGTGGAGAACATCGAGATCGGAAAGAGTCATGCTGAGCGGGGCCACCCTCTTCGTCGACGGCACGCAGGGTACGAATGCGTCGGCGCCCTGGCTATCGGACCGTCAACTTGTCATCCTATTTCTTCTTCCGACCGGTGTCGTTGGCCGCCCAGAGCGCGAGCTGCGATTCGGCCGCCGCGCGATTGCGTCGATGACGCATGCGTTCTATCTCCTCGCGAAAGGCCTCGACGTCCTGAAATGCGCGGTACACGGACGCGAAGCGCACATAGGCCACTTCGTCGAGGTTGTGTAGCTCTTCCATGGCCAGCTCGCCGACGAGCCGCGAGGGGACCTCGCGCTCTCCCAAGGTGCGCAACTTGTGGCAGATGCGACCGACGGCAGCGTCGAGGGCCTCACTGGACACCGGGCGCTTCTCGAGCGCCTTCAGCATGCTGGTGCGCAGCTTCTGCTCGTCGAACGGTTCGCGGCTCGCGTCGTTCTTGATGATTCGCGGCATGACGAGCTCGGCGGTCTCGAACGTCGTGAAGCGCTCGCCACACTTCAGACACTCGCGCCGGCGGCGAATCTGCTGCCCCTCGCCGGCCAAGCGAGAATCGATCACCTTCGTTTCCTCGTGATTGCAGAAGGGGCAGTACATGGATCCAACGCGTTCGAGGAAGCCAGACGGCGCGTGTCGACCCGCGACACGCTCGCTAGCGCGGTGCCGTCCTCACGCGGTCACTGCGTCACATCCAGTCAACCATAAACCGGGAACTTGCGACAGATCTCCTGCACCTTGCTGCGAACCTTCGCGACGACGGTCTCGCTACCGTTTTCGTCCAGCACGTCGGCAATCCAGTTGGCGAGCTCGGTGACCTCGGCTTCCCGGAACCCGCGCGTCGTCACCGCCGGCGTGCCAATGCGCAGCCCGCTCGTGACGAACGGTGGCCGTGGGTCGTTCGGCACCGCGTTCTTGTTCACGGTGATGTGTGCACGCCCGAGTGCCGCATCCGCGTCCTTGCCGGTGATGTCACGGCCGATCAGATCAACCAGAAACAGATGATTGTCGGTGCCGCCCGAGACGATCTTGTAGCCGCGCTCGATGAGCGTTTGCGCCATGGCCCGTGCATTGGCCACCACTTGCTCTTGATACGCCACGAACTCCGGCTGCGACGCTTCTAGCAGCGCAACCGCCTTGGCCGCGATCACGTGCATCAACGGCCCGCCCTGCGTGCCAGGGAACACCAGTGAGTTGAGCTTCTTTTCAATCTGCTCGTTCGCTCGCGCCAGGATCATACCGCCGCGAGGCCCGCGTAAGGTCTTGTGCGTCGTCGTCGTCACCACATCGGCGATCGGCACAGGGTTCGGATAAAGACCTGCGGCGACCAAGCCGGCCACGTGAGCCATATCGACTAGGAGCAGCGCGCCGACCGCATCCGCAATCTCACGGAAGCGCTGCCAATCCACGATGCGTGAATACGCCGAGAACCCCGCGACGATGAGCTTCGGCCGGTGCTCGTGCGCAAGCCGCTCGACTTGCGCGTAATCGATCTCGCCTGTCTCAGGATCCAGCCCGTATTGGACAGCATTGAACAGCTTGCCCGAGAAATTGACTTTCGCGCCATGCGTCAGATGCCCGCCGTGATCGAGGCTCATGCCAAGGATCGTATCACCCGGATTGATCAGGGCGAGGTAGGCGGCGGCATTGGCCTGCGAGCCGGAATGCGGCTGCACATTGGCGTACGCGGCACCAAAAAGCTTCTTGGCCCGGTCTATCGCGAGCTGCTCGACCACGTCGACGTGCTCACAACCGCCGTAATAACGCCTGCCCGGGTAGCCTTCCGCGTACTTGTTGGTCAACACGGTCCCCTGCGCCTCGAGAACCCGCGGGCTCGCGTAGTTCTCCGACGCGATGAGCTCGATGTGATCTTCCTGCCGGCGACGCTCCGCGTCGATCGCGGCCTTCAGCTCGGGGTCGAAGTCGGCAATGGTGAGATTGGCGGGAAACATGGGCACTCCGGAATGAGGAGCGCGGATTCTACAGGATCGCGACCCGTGATTCGCGGTCACGGCGCCACATAAGAGCCCTCACAAGCCGCGGACTGCTGAAAGCGCCGTCCGTGCACGCAACGCGCGACCCGCGACTTACGACTCGCTCTCCAAGAAGCTCTGCACCACCCGCGTCCAAGCACGGGCGAGATTACGGCGGTTGTAACCGCCGCCGCCCGTTGCGAGCACACGCCCGTGGCCAAGCTCGTCAGCGATGGCACAAAGGCGTCGCGCGGCGTGCGCATGGGCCTCTTCAGAAAGCTGCAAATGAGTGATGGGATCGCCTGCCAAGCTGTCCGCGCCACACTGCAGAAGAATGAACTCAGGTCGGCGCTCGCGCAGCAACGCTTCCACCCGCTCCCATTCCGCGAAGAACACCGTGTCGTCGGCACCCGGCGGCAGCGGAATATTGAGCTTTGTCCCGCGGGCCGGGCCGGCACCGGTCTCCTCCGCCGCACCTGTGCCTGGGTACAGGTACCGGCCGTCCTCGTGCAGATCCGCGAAGATGACGCTCGGATCCGACTCGAACGCATAGAAGACGCCGTCTCCATGGTGCGCGTCGATGTCGACGTAAGCGATGGTTTGCAGCCCGTAGCGGCTACGCAGGACCTCGATGGCCACGCCGCAGTCGTTGAACACACAAAATCCGGCGGCGCGGTCCCGCGCTGCGTGATGCAAGCCGGCGATCGGAACGAACGCACGCCGCGCTCGCTGCGACATGATCGCCTCTAGTGCGACCAGTGTGGCGCCGACGACGAACATCGCCGCTTCGAAGATCCCTTTTTGAGCAGGCGTATCGCCGCCATCGAGATAGCCATGCCCTGCAGCGGCACGGTCGCGTACGAAATCGACGTACTCTGACGTATGGAAGAGCTCAACCTCTTCCCGTGTCGCAGCACGCGGAGAGGCACGCAGAACGCGTCCATCCAGGCCCGCTTGATGAAGCTCGCGCATGAAGGCATCGTGCCGATCGGGCCCGAAGGGATGTCCGCCGCCAAAGCCGTAGCGCGCAATCTCGTCGCCGGCAACCAGCAGGACCGACGAGTGGTGCCTTGCCGAATCTTCAAGCATGGGGCTCGTCAACGTTCAGGGAACATGCCATTGATTACCGTGGCAGCGACGCAATCGTTGCACCCAAGAATACATGCGCCCACACATCGAGCGCGAGCGAATTGAAGCGTGGCGCGCAGACGCCGACGCCACTACGCGATCGGAGCGCCCGCGCGATAGTAAGTTCCGGTATCATTAACGGTTTTTTCCGGCTTGAGGGTTCGAATGGCCCAGTACATTTACACCATGAATCGGGTCTCCAAGGTCGTCCCGCCCAAGCGGGTGATCTTGCGGGACATTTCGCTGTCGTTCTTCCCCGGCGCGAAGATCGGCGTCCTGGGACTGAATGGCGCGGGTAAGTCGACGCTCCTACGCATCATGGCGGGCGTCGACACGGAATACGAGGGCGAGGCACGTCCACAGCCCGGCATCAAGATCGGCTACCTGCCGCAAGAGCCGCAGCTCGACCCGAACAAGGACGTCCGCGGCAACGTGATGGAGGGCGTGAGCGAGATTCAGGCGCTCATCGACCGCTTCAACGAGGTAAGCGAGAGATTTGCGGACCCCGATTTGTCCGAAGAGGAGATGAACAAGCTCCTCGACGAGCAGGCCAAGCTGCAGGATGCGATCGATGCACGCGGCGGCTGGGAGCTCGAGCGCAAGCTCGAGATCGCGGCAGAGGCTTTGCGCCTACCGCCGTGGGATGCCGACGTGACGAAAATTTCGGGCGGGGAGCGCCGACGCGTCGCGCTCTGCAGGCTGCTGCTCTCGCAGCCGGACATGCTGCTGCTCGATGAGCCGACAAACCACCTCGATGCTGAGTCCGTCGCGTGGCTCGAGCGCTACCTCGAACAGTATCCTGGCACGGTGATCGCCGTCACCCACGATCGCTACTTCCTCGACAACGTCGCCGGCTGGATCCTGGAGCTCGACCGAGGTCATGGCATTCCCTGGCAAGGCAACTATTCGTCTTGGCTCGAGCAGAAGGAGCGCCGGCTCGCACAAGAGGAAAAGCAGCAGGAAGCCCTGCGCAAGACTCTCGCGCGCGAGCTGGAGTGGGTGCGCTCAAATCCGAAAGCCCGCCAGGCAAAGAGCAAGGCGCGTTTGCAACGTTACGAAGAGCTCGCGTCGCAGGAATTCCAGAAGCGCAACGAGACGAACGAGATCTACATTCCGCCCGGTCCGCGGCTTGGCGATCTGGTGATCGAGGTCAAGGGCCTGCGAAAGGCCTTCGGCGATCGCCTGCTGTTCGACGACTTGAGCTTCAACCTGCCCGCGGGCGGCATCGTCGGCGTAATCGGCCCGAACGGTGCCGGTAAGACGACGCTGTTTCGCATTCTCACGGGCCAAGAAAAACCCGATGCTGGCGAAGTGCGCATCGGCCCGACAGTGCAGCTTGCCTACGTCGATCAATCGCGCCAGTCGCTCGACGACAACAAGACAGTATGGGAGGAGATCTCCGACGGGCTCGACATCATCCGGGTCGGCAACTATGAGACGCCCTCACGCAGCTACGTGGGCCGCTTCAACTTCCGCGGCACACAGCAGCAGCAGCGCATCGGAGAGCTGTCGGGAGGCGAGCGCAACCGCGTGCACTTGGCAAAGGTGCTCAAGTCCGGCGGCAACGTCATCCTCCTCGACGAGCCGACGAACGACCTCGACGTCGAGACACTGCGTGCGCTGGAGGAGGCGTTGCTGACGTTCCCAGGCTGCGCAGTGGTCATCTCGCACGACCGCTGGTTCCTCGATCGTATCGCGACCCACATCCTCGCCTTCGAGGGCAACAGTGAAGTCGTGTGGTTCGAGGGCAATTACGCGGAGTACGTGGAGGACCTGCGACGCCGCAAAGGTGATGATGCCGACCGGCCGCGCCGCATTCGCTACAAGAAGCTGGAGGCGTAACTTGCCTCGAGTCGCGAGTGCTGGTGCGATCTTGATGATCGCCGCTCGTCGCGGCAGTACGTGACTCGGCTGCTGGATCGCTGCGACCCAGCGGCTGTTTATCATCCGCTGATCTAGCCGGTTAGCCGCCAGCTCGATACGTATCGAGCTGGCGGCGCGCATCGTCCCTCCTTACGCGACCGTGACCCTCCCCGCCCGGGACTCGAGCTGTCCCACCATTCTTGCTCCCGCCCCCAGTCTCAGCCGGAATGCAAGCCGCACCGGTGTCGCCTGATGTCCACAGTTGACCTCAAGCCGAACAGTGAAGCAGTTCTTGTACCTCGCGGGTCACACGCTCTAGGCTGTCGCGAAGTCCGTGTTGGCGCCCAACGATAGAACGTTGACGGATCGATGATCGGCAATCCGAGCTTTGAGCGCAGCTCGCGAGCGAGCGCTGCCTCGTCGAAGGTCCATGATGTCTAACGCAATCACGATCTTGATCGCGCTGTTCGGCGCGGTGCTGCTGATCCTCGCCTTTCATCGCTTGGTGCGCGCACGGTTCGTGGCAGCTGGCGCCAGCGCCATCATGGGCGTGTTGCTCTTGGCGCTTGCTGCGTTGCTCTTCGTGGTCTCGCTCAACCTGCATACCTACGCACGTCTCACCTACGAGCAACCCGTCGCCGAGATAGTGTTCGAAGCGCGCGCGCCGCAAGAGTTTCGCGCCACGTTGGCCCATATTCCGAGTGGCAGGATGCAGTTGTTCACTCTCGCGGGCGACGAATGGCAGATCGACGCGCGCGTGCTCAAGTGGCGCGGCTGGGCCACGCTGCTGGGACTCGACGCGCAGTATCGTCTCGAACGCATCGGCGGGCGCTATCGCGACATCGAGCAGGAACGCAATGCGCCACGCACGGTGTATGCGCTGAGTGAGAATCCGGGGCTGGATCTGTGGATGTTGTCAACGCGTTATCCACGGTGGCTGCCATTCGTCGATGCTGTGTACGGAAGCGCCACATACATGCCGATGGCCCACGGAGCTCGCTATCAAGTCTCGATGACTCAGTCCGGTCTCGTTGCACGGCCGATGAATCAAGCGGCGGCAACGGCAACTGAGAGCTGGAAGCGCGTTGTTGATTAGGCAGGCCGCTGACTATCGGCACGAAACCTCTGCCAGCGACTGCAAGAACCTGGCAACCTATTACCCAAGGCTTACCCCACCCACACCCTTGCGTTTCTGAACATCCGCATCCACGGGCTGTCCTCGCCCCATTCATCCGGATGCCAGGAGTTCTGCACGGTGCGATACACGCGCTCCGGGTGTGGCATCAGGAGCGTCACACGGCCATCGCGCGAAGTGATGCCGGTGATGCCCTGTGGCGTGCCGCTCGGATTGGCAGGATAACGCTCGGTGACCTTGCCACGGTTGTCGACGAAACGCAGCGCCACGAGGTTGGCTGCAACGAGCTTCTCAAGCCCATCCGGCGTACTGAACTCCGCACGTCCTTCGCCGTGAGCCACCGCAATCGGCATACGCGAGCCTGCCATACCCGTGAAGAAGAGCGACGGCGACTTGGCGATCTCGACGAGACTCAGGCGCGCTTCGAACTGCTCCGAGCGATTGCGCACGAAACGTGGCCAGCAATCCGCGCCTGGAATGAGCTCCCGTAGCGCAGACAGCATTTGGCAACCGTTGCAGACACCCAGCCCGAACGTGTCCGGGCGCGCGAAGAAGCGACCGAACTCCTCGCGCAGCTGCGCATTGAAGAGGATCGATTTCGCCCAGCCCTCGCCTGCTCCGAGCACATCACCATAGGAGAATCCGCCGCAGGCCACGAGCCCGACGTAATCCGCCAAACGCGTACGCCCTGCGACCAGATCGGTCATGTGCACGTCGTATGGCTCGAAGCCCGCGCGATAGAGCGCCGCAGCCATTTCCACATGACTGTTGATCCCCTGCTCGCGCAGAATCGCAACCTTCGGTCGCACGCCCGTGGCGATGAATGGCGCGGCGACATCCTCGTTCACGTCGAACGTAAGCGAAGCATGCAAGCCCGGATCGTGCGGATCGCAGGCCGCTTCGTACTGCTCGCGTGCACAGTCGGGGTCATCACGCCTTTCAACGAGCTTGAAGCTCGTCTCGGACCAAGCTGCTCTGAGCGCAGTGCGGCTCTCGTCGAGCACGACCCGTCCGTTGGCTCGAATCCGGATACGGTCGGCCTCATTCACCGTGCCGATCGCTCTGACATACGTTGACAGGCCGTGGCGCTCGAAGACGGCTTTGACCTGAACAAGCACAGCATCGCGCACTTGCACGACAGCTCCGAGCTCCTCGGAGAACAGCGCCGCGACGCTGTCGGGGACGTCGCCGAGATCGATCTCGAGCCCGCAACGCCCGGCGAAAGCCATCTCGGCCAATGTCACGAACACACCGCCGTCGGAGCGGTCGTGATAAGCAAGCAGCAGCGATTGCTCGCGCAACGCTGCCATCGCCGCAAAGAAATTCGCAAGCCGCGCCGGATCGTCACAGTCCGGTGGCGTCGCGCCGATCCTTCCATAAACCTGCGCAAGGCACGAGCCACCGAGCCGGTCCCGACCTGCACCGAGATCGATGAGCAGCAGTGTCGTGGGACCGAGATCCGTGCGCAGCTGCGGCGTGAGCGTACGGCGCACATCACGCACCGGCGCGAATGCGGACACGATCAGCGAAAGCGGCGCCACCATCTTCCGCTCGCGCCCTTCTTCGCTCCACACCGTCTTCATCGACAGCGAGTCCTTGCCGACCGGGATGGCCAGGCCGAGAGCCGGGCAGAATTCTTCGCCGACGGCTTTGACCGTCGCGTACAGGTCCGCATCCTCGCCGGGCTCTCCGCATGCGGCCATCCAATTGGCCGATAGCCGTACGTCGCTGAGTGCGCGCACGTCGGCGGCAGCGATGTTAGTGATCGCCTCTGCCACTGCCATGCGTCCGGACGCGGGCGCGTCGAGCAGCGCAATCGGCGTGCGCTCTCCCATCGCCATCGCCTCACCCGTCACGGAGTCGTAGTCGCTGATCGTGACCGCAACGTCGCTCACCGGCACCTGCCACGGCCCTACCATCGGATCGCGACTGATCAATCCGCCGACCGTGCGATCGCCGATCGTGATCAAGAACGTCTTGTCCGCGATAGCAGGCAGCCGCAGCAACCGGTAGGCGGCTTCGCGCACATCGAGCCCGCGCGGATCGAAGCTGTCGGAGAAAGCGGGGAGCCGTTTAACGTCGCGAGTCATCTTGGGCGGCTTGCCTAGGATGACCTCGAGAGGCAGATCTACTGGATTTGCCTTGAACAAGCGGTCGCTCACCTTGAGCCAGCCGTCGTCGGTCGTCTCGCCGATAACGGCGAACGGGCATCGTTCGCGCGCGCACATCGCAGCGAACTCGTCGAGACGTTCGGGTGCGATCACGAGCACGTAGCGCTCTTGCGCTTCGTTGCACCAGATCTCGAGCGGCGACATGCCTGGCTCGTCGGATGGAATGTCTCGCAGCTCGATGCGACCGCCCCGATTGCTGTGAGCGATCGACTCCGGAACGGCATTCGACAAACCACCAGCGCCCACATCGTGAATGAGCAAGATCGGGTTTTCTTCGCCACGCCCCCAGCACTGGTCGATCACCTCCTGTGCGCGGCGCTGTATTTCCGCATTGCCGCGCTGCACGGACGCGAAATCGAGCTCCTCCGTGCTTGCGCCGCTCTCGACTGACGACGCCGCGCCGCCGCCGAGACCAATCAGCATGGCCGGTCCGCCGAGCACGACCAGCTTGGCACCAGGTGGCACTTGCGCCTTCTCGACGTGCATGCGCCGGATGTTGCCAAGGCCACCGGCGATCATGATCGGCTTGTGGTACCCACGCAGCGTCGCCCGCTCGCTGCCTTCGAGCTGCATCTCGAAAGTGCGGAAGTAACCGAGGATATTGGGGCGCCCGAACTCGTTGTTGAACGATGCCGCGCCGAGGGGGCCTTCGATCATGATGTCGAGCGCAGAGGCAATGCGGCTCGGACGACCATGGTCCTGCTCCCACGGCTGGATGAAGCCGGGTATGCGCAAATTCGATACCGTGAATCCAGCCAAGCCCGCTTTGGGCTTCGCGCCACGGCCGGTCGCACCTTCGTCGCGGATTTCACCGCCTGCTCCGGTTGCCGCCCCCGGGAAGGGAGAGATCGCGGTCGGGTGATTGTGCGTCTCGACCTTCATCAAGATATCGATCGGCTCGTCGTGGAACCGATAGCCGAGCGTGCGTCCGTCGGCGAACCAGCGTCGCCCAGGCGGCCCCTCGATGACCGCAGCATTGTCTCGGTAGGCGGACAACACACCTTGTGGGCTGTGCGCATACGTATTCTTGATCATCGCGAACAGCGATTTCGGCTGCCGCTCGCCGTCGATGATCCAGTCCGCGTTGAAGATCTTGTGACGACAGTGCTCCGAATTCGCCTGCGCGAACATCATCAGCTCCGCGTCAGTCGGATCGCGCTGCAGACGCACGAAGCTTTCGAGCAGGTAATCGATCTCGTCGCTCGAGAGCGCCAGCCCCAGGGAACGGTTGGCCTCCTCGAGCGCTTCTCGTCCCCTGGCCAATACGGGCACCGTGCGCAGGGGGCGCGGCGTTTCACGCACGAACAGGCGGGCAGCAGCATCCTCGAGCTTAAAGATCGCCGCCTCGATCATGCGATCGTAGAGGATCGGCGCAATCTCGCGCAGCGCCTCTTGGCTTAGCTCATCGGATGCATGCAGCTCATAGGCAATGCCGCGTTCGATACGCTCAACTGCATCCAGACCGCACACGTGAGCGATGTCGGTGGCCTTGCTCGACCAAGGTGAGATCGTGCCCGGGCGTGGGATGACGATGATGCGGCCGCTACGCAACCCGGGAATGACGTCGCGCTCGGGCATCTTCGGCCCGTACGTCAGCAAGGCATCGAGCACGCTTCTCTCGAGCTCTGTCAGCTCGCGACGAGTTGCAACGAAGTGAACGAAGCGAGAGCTCAGGGCTTGCACCACCGGGCAATGAGCCCGAATCGTTGCAAGTAGCCTGGCTGTTCGAAAATCGGAAAGTGCGGGCGCGCCGAGCAGTGTGAGCATCGCGAACGGTCAGACCGCGTTGGCACCACGGCCGGAGTAAAAAGGGGCGCGAATGATACAAGAAAATCGCCCTTTCAGGGCCATCGGGCCGCGGCTCGCGCGACGATTACCGCGGTTGCCCTTGGACCGGCCTCATTTCTTCCCGTCGCCCGGCGAGTACATCAGCGGAAAGGGGGCGATATTCGAGCCTTCGAAGTTGCTGATCTTGCTCACCCCTTGCTTGCGGACCTCATCGACACGCAACACGGAGTGGATGGGCAGATAAGTGCGCTTTACGCCCTCGAACTCGGCCCGGATCTTCTCCTCGGTCGGATCCACGACGACCGCAGTGCGCTCCCCGAAGACCAGCTCCTCGACCTCTAGAAAGCCAAAGAGCGAGCCATGGTGAACCTTTCGGGCGTAGATCTCGTAGACCTTCCCCTGATTGACGAAAACGACTTTGAAAATGTGACTGGCTGCCATTTCGCTATTGGGCTGGGTTGATAGGCTGCGCGCATATTACATAGCGCAGTCTCAGGGCGTTAGCTTTCGCCTTCCTCCAATCTGCAAATTCTCGGCATGGCACTCAAACTTCGGGTCATTAGCGATCATTACAAGGCGTTAGGCAAGCGCAGCTCGTGCCTTTTTGGTGTCACGGGTGGTCGCATCGGCCGCGCCCAGGACAACGACTGGGTGTTGCCAGACCCTGACCGATATGTTTCGAGCTACCACTGCAAGATCTCCTACCGCGCGGGCGAGTGGATCCTCGAGGACACGAGCACCAACGGCGTCTTCGTCAACGGATCGGACACTCCGGTGTCGGTGGAGGGACCGTACTCGCTGCAGGACGGTGACCGCCTGCGTCTCGGCGACTACGAGCTGCTCGTCAGCATCGACGATCGCAACGATTTCCCCCCCGAT
The DNA here is from genome assembly GCA_017577615.1 of Gammaproteobacteria bacterium. GTDB lineage: Bacteria > Pseudomonadota > Gammaproteobacteria > Steroidobacterales > Steroidobacteraceae > Steroidobacter. The sequence continues at coordinate 81,576 of PKRE01000005.1, forward strand.
GCAAGCGGTCAGATCCCAGTTCTCGAGCGAGGTCGTCGGCAGCTTACGGCTGCCGCCGAAGACCTTGGCGAAGAGCTGGATATCACCGATCTGTTGAACGACCCTTCCTTACACCCCGAACCGGGCTTGGCATCGTCGCGGGCATCCCGCAGCGATCCCCTCGCCCTCGAAACGGCGCTCGGCCTGAAGCCAGCGCCGCCGAAACCGACACCGACCCAAGCGCGCAGACCCGCGCGCAGTGGGTTTACCTCTCTGCTCGATGAGCCTCCCGAGGAGCCCCGGCAACGCACGACGATACCAGGCCAGCCGTCCGCCGACGACTGGCAGATGCAGACTCGTCCATACGATCGCAAGACGCTGACGGCGCTCTCCACTGCTGCGCTGACGCGCCGCACGGAGCCAAAGCAGCCGCCGCGCGCCAAACGTCCGGAGAGCGGCTCAACCTCCGACTCCGCCAGTGGAGTCGAAGCTTTTTGCCGCGGTGCCGGCATCGACCCCTCGTTTCTGCCATCTGATGCGCAGCACGCCTTGCTGACCGTGGCAGGTCAAATGCTACGGGAGGTCGTCCTGGGGCTGATGGAAGCGCTCAAGAGCCGCGCCAACCTGAAAAGCCGGCTCAAGCTCGCGCAAACGACGATTCAGCCCTCCGACAACAATCCGCTCAAGTTCTCGGCCAGCGTGGACGAAGCCCTGCTGAAGCTGTTGGATCCGCACAGCAGTCGCTACCTTGGACCCGTCGAAGCGATCCGCAGCTCCTTCGCTGATCTACGCACGCATCACGCCGCGTTGCTCGCAGCGATCCAAGCAGCCGTCGACGAGCTCATGACTCGTATCGAGCCGAGCGAACTGCAAGAGCGGTTCGATCGAGGACTGAAGCGCGGCTCCATCCTCGGAGCCGCGAATCGCATGAAGTACTGGGACCTTTACGTCGAGTTCTACCACGCGCTCAACCAACGCAACGAAGATGGCCTGCCCGTGCTCTTTGCTGAAGAGCTGGCACGCGCGTACGCAGAACACTCGACGCCGAAGAAATGATCGGGGGGGCTGGGAGAACTGGAGCCGGCGCCAGTGGCGCAGAACCTAGCGCCCAGCAGTCACCCGCCGCGAAGCGACGCGCTACTGCTCGACGCGCGCGGTAGCCATCTCACGCTGCGACGGAGGGCCTGAGTCCGTAGCGACCCAGTCCAGGATGTCGATATAGCTGCGTATGTTGTCGACGAAGCGCACCGGCTCCCAGCCTCGCGCGTAACCCCGTTTGACACGTGTGTACCACTTCGATTGCGTCAGCAGCGGCAAGTGCTCGCGCACATCGGCCCACGAATCCGGATTCTTGCCGTGCATCTGCGTGAGAATGCGCGCGTCCTCGAGATGTCCGAGACCGACGTTGTACGCCGCGAGCGCGAACCACGTGCGATCAGGCTCCAGGATTCGTTTGGGAATCTGATTGCGGATGTAGACGAGGTATCGCGCGCCACCGAAGATGCTGTCGCGCGGATCCAGGCGATCCTGGACCCCCAACGAACGGGCCGTTTGCTCGGTGAGCATCATGAGACCGCGCACACCCGTCGGCGAGGTGGCCAGCGGGTCCCACTGCGATTCCTGGTAGCCGATGGCCGCGAGTAGGCGCCAATCGACGCCAACCTCCGCTGCAGCCTCGCGGAACCACTCGCGATAAAGGGGCAAACGCGTCGCGATGTGCTCCAGGAACACGCGCGCCTGGATGTAATCGAAGCGCTCTGCGCCGGCGTAATAGCTGTCGAGAATTGCAGCCAGCCGACCTTCCGCCTTGAGCGACGAATAAAAAGCGGTTACACGCCGCAGTAGCGAGGCGTCCCGCGCATCCACTGCCCAAGCAAGCGCCTTACCTTCTGATAGATCGAAGCCGATGCGAATCTCGGGGTGAAACGCGCGACCGATCGCGAACTCGTTGGAATCGGCAATCGTGTAATCGAACTCGCGGCGCGACAGCCGATACAACAGCTCTTCTGTCTCGACGGCAGGGTTCTCGACCCATGAGAGGTTCGGATACCTAAGACGCAGCTCCTCGAGCGTTGCAGCGTGGGCGCTGCCAGCGATTACCTCGATGTGCCCCCGACTGGCTTGCTCGATGTCACGCGGCCGCGGATCGCCTTGCCGATAGATCAAGTGTTGCTTGACTTGCTGATACGGCGGACCGAACTCGGCTTTCGGCGGCAGCTGCAACCCGTGTGTGAGCCCGGCAGCAGCAATGTGCGCGCGGCCGGATTCGAGCTCTCGCAGGACATCAGCGACGGTGGGGACCGAGTAGATGAAAAGCCGCACTCCGAGCTCTGCAGCGAAACGGCTCGCCAAGTCGAACTCGGGCCCCTGCGGCCCAGCAGCACCCAAGTAATAGGCGCTCGGCAAGTTGCGCGTGACGACTCGCAACTCCCCGGAACGCATGATCTGCTCGAGAAGAGACGGCGGTCGCGAGCACGTCGCGAGCAAGAGCGTGGCGACGATGGCGAGGGCGGTCTTCAGAGCGTCCCTCCCGGCTCGAAGCCTTGAACGTGGCTGCCCGAAGGACCACTTATGGAAACCGCTCGCAGTGAGGTTGTTCGCTGCACGGCTCTCCGGACGGTCTGGACTGTCGGTAGGCGTAAGTTTACTGGCAGAGAGCGGTCTTACGACCTTTGCTCAAGGAATGCAGGTTTTGCCCGGCCAGCCGACTGGGGTTCGTGCGGGGGCGCGGTTGCGAACTTCGCTCGAATCGAGGCGTCTCAAGAATTGGCGAGAAGAGCGGCGCCGTGGTGCACGCTTGTGAGAGAACTCGAGGCGCGAAGGTTTGCGAGCATCAGCCGGCGAACCAGCCTTTTGTCTTCGCGCGTGGGTCCATATACAATCGCGGCCCTTTCAGTGTTGGCGCCGGAAGCGCGGTCTCTGGCATCCATCGGAGAGGTACCGAAGCGGTCATAACGGCACCGACTCGAAATCGGTTGGGGGCATTGCGCCCCACGTGGGTTCGAATCCCACCCTCTCCGCCATTTCCTCGTAAGTAAGAAGCTCTCCCCCAGGAGGGCTTTTTGTTTTGGGACTTGGCAGCCCTCCCTGGCCTTCCCTGCTGCGCGCTCCGGGCTCGTGGGTGAACCTCTTAAGCGCTAGCGGGTCGAAGCTGTGAGGCTTTACAGTCGTGCGACCCCAATTCACACTGCAACTGTGAAAGCGCTTGCCACACTCTTGCTCACCGCCACGATGGTGGTCGCCGCCGCGCCGGCGGCCTCTGCCAATCCGAATGATCTGCCGGACATGGGCAGCCCGGCAAGCGCCATCCTGTCCTTGGAAGATGAGTATCAGATCGGCCGAATGATCGTGCGGGGGTTGCGCGACTCGGATCAGATTCTCGAGGACCCGGAAGCCACCGAATATATCCAAGCCATCGGCGCGCGACTCGCGAGCCATGCGAATGATGGATCCCACAAGTTCACGTTCTTCGTAGCCAGAGACAATTCGATCAACGCTTTCGCATTGCCCGGCGGATTCATCGGCGTCAACGTCGGGCTCATACTCGAAACGAAGAACGAAAGCGAGCTGGCCGGTGTGCTCGCGCACGAAATCGCACACGTCACGCAGCGACACATTGCGCGCAGCATCGCCGCCCAGAGCAAGAACAACTTGGTCTCCACAGCCGCGATGCTTGCCGCGATTCTCATCGGTGCGGCCGGCGGCGCAGGTGGCGACGCCGCGATGGCCGGGGTCGCTGCGGCGCAAAGTCTCGCCATTCAGCAACAAATCAGCTTCACGCGCTCGAACGAGTCGGAAGCCGATCGAATCGGGCTCGGTATTCTCGCGAGCGCACAGTTTGATCCCTACGGCATGCCCGCGTTCTTCGAAACGATGAGCCGACTGTACGGCGGCAGCGAAGCGAACATGCCCGAGATGCTGCGAACGCACCCCATCAGCACCGCTCGTATCGCCGAAACCAAGGAACGCGCGCTGCAACTCAACGTCGAGCCGCTGCCTGAGAGCCTGGGCTATGCCCTGGTGAAAGAGCGGCTGCGAGTGCTCTCGACGCCTGCGGGGCGCGACCCTCGTGAGTACTACGAGGCAACGATCGGCAACGCTGCCGATGCGACACCTGCCCAGGAGTACGGCAAAGGGCTCGCGTTGATGGCTGCTGGCGAGGCCGCGAAGGCGGTGCCGATCTTCAAGCGCCTGCGCGATGCCAATCCCAGCGTGAGCCAATACCACACCGCTCTCGGCCAATCTCAGTTACTCGCCGGACAAGGCGATGCCTCGCTCGAGACGCTGAAGCGGGCGCACGAGCTCTTTCCGCGCAATGTGGCAGTGACGATCCGCTACGCGGAAGCGCTGATGCAGCTCGGCAACCCGCGACGAGCGCACGAGATCCTCCTTGATCTCTTCAACGTCGTGCCGCCCACGCCGGAGCAAGCGCGTTTGACCGCCCTTGCCGCAAATGCCGCCGGCGACGTAGCGGACTCGTATTACTACATGTCCGAATATCACGTCATGAGCGGCGATCTACCGCTTGCGATCAATCAGCTGCAACTCGCGCTCGCGGTCCCCAAGATCACGCCTGTTCAGCGCGCTAGATTCGAGGCACGCCTCGAAGAGATACAACAGGCCTTGCCGAAACGCGTGGCGCGCCAGCGACAAGCGGACAACGAACGTCGTCGCTTCGGCGGTTATTGATAAACTTGCCGTTCACGCGCAGTCGGCGCGGTCTTAATCTCGAAGGACTTCTCCGCATGTCACTCACGACGCACAGGGCGGACGCTCTTCGCGCGGCAGGGTTGCTGTTCGTCATGTTGCTTGCCGCAGGTTGTGCAGCGACGCCCGGACGCACGCCGCTCGGCGAAGATCCGCTCGAGCGCTTCAACCGTGGTGTCTACAAGTTCAACGACGCTGTCGATCGGGCCGCGTTGAAACCCGTCGCGAAGGGCTACAAGAAGGTCACACCACGGGTCATTCGTCGCGGTATTAGCAATTTCTTCGCCAACCTGTCGTATCCGATCACCATCGTCAACCAGTTCCTCCAAGGGAAACCGGGGACGGGGTTGAAGGACACCGGTCGCTTCCTGCTCAATTCGACGCTCGGCATTGCCGGGCTCTTCGATGTTGCGACGCCTATCGGCCTCGAGGCCCACGACGAGGACTTCGGCCAAACGCTGGCTGTCTGGGGTGTCGGCTCCGGGCCATATATCCACTTGCCGCTGGTCGGCCCATCGACCTTGCGCGATGCGCCTGGTCGCGTCGTCGATTGGTTCCTTGACCCGCTGACGCATGCAAACATTCCTTGGGAAGCGGAATGGGCACAACGTGCGTTGAGGGTCATAGATACTCGTGCCGAGCTCTTGACGCTCGACCCCACCCTCGAACGCGCATTCGACCCTTACGCATTCATCCGAGATGCATGGTTGCAGCGGCGCGAGTTCGAAATCTTCGATGGCAATCCGCCGCCGGAGACACTTGACGAGGAATTCGACGAAGAATTCTTCGAGGACGAGGAAAACGGGAATTAGAATGTAGACAGCGGATGTAGGGCCCTAGTAACGGCCTCGTTCGACTCCCTTACTCCAGCCTAGCGCCCGGAATTGATCAGCTCTTCCACTTCGCTGATGCGCGCGAGCGCAAGAATCTGCCCCGGCACGTTCGTGAAGCGCACGCGTTGATTTCGTCGTCTGGCCAACCGAAGCCATTCGATCAGCAGCGCCAGGCCGGCACTATCGCTTTCCGTGACTGCGCTCAGATCGATCAGCAGCTCTTCGCCTGCCGCTTTGAGGCGTTCAGTGCTCTCCTGGAGAAGCTTTGGCACAGTGACGGCATCGAGCACGCCGCTCACGCGATAGTGTCCGTCACCCAGTGCCTCCAATGTTGCTTCGCTCACGCGCCTGCCGCCTTCTCGGTTGGCTTCTTGACGGTACCGCTCGCCACTTGCTCCTCGAGCCGCTTGATCACGGCTTCAAGACCCTTTTGCTCGATCTCCGCGGCGAAATCAGTGCGGAACGATTTCACGTAGGAAATGCCTTCGATCTGCACGTCGTAGGCCTTCCAGCCGTCGGGCGTCCGCCGTAGCGAGTAGTTCACCGGCACACGTTGCCCATTGTCGCGACGCACTTCGCTGCGGACAGTCGCCACTTTCGCGTTGGGGTCGCCTTGGAATGGCAGGATCCTGAGACGATCAGGCGTGAACTCGACCAACGCCTCGCCATAGTTCTGCAGCAACGTTTGATAGAACGCATTGATGAAACGTTCCCGCTGCTCAGGCGTAGCAGTGCGCCAATGCTTGGCTAGCACCAGCTGAGCCGCGTAACGTGTATCGAAGTGCGGCAGCACGTGCTTGTCGACGACCTCTCGAACCTTGCTCGGATCCTTCTTGTATTCATCGCGCTTCGCGTCGAGGGCGGCCAGAGTGTCCTGAGCGACTTTCGTCACGAGTTCATACGGCCCAAGCTGCGCGGCACCTTCTCCCGCGGCCCCCGCCGTACCCACGAGCAGCGTCGCGATGACACCGATACACAACTGACGAAAGGTCCGCGCGAAACTCATTGCTCCGTCTCCTGCGTTTGCTCGCCGCGCCTGCTGAACGTCGCGACGAGCTGATTGATGAGATTCTCAAGCACCAGAGCATCCTGAACGAACTCGATCTGGTCGCCATCCTTGAGATACTCGTCGGCACCGCCAACCGTAATACCGATGTACTGACCGCCGAGCAAGCCGGACGTCATGATGCTGGCGTCGCTGTCGACGGGAATCTTGTCGTACCGCGAGTTGATCCGCATGCGCACGACGGCCTTGTAGATCTGCTGGTCGAAGACGATCGACTCGACACGCCCAACGGTCACGCCGGCGATGGACACGGCTGCTCCCGGCTTCAAGCTGCCGATGTTCTCGAAGTGGGCATACACCTCGTAGCTATCGTTCAGCGACAGCTGCCGATTCGTGATTTGCGTCACGAGAAAGAACAGCGCAGCAAACCCGAGCAGGACGAACAGCCCGGTCGAAAGTTCCACGGCTCGCGTCGAACGCATAGACGATCCTCGAATTGCACCACCGTGCTCAGAGCATGGCGGCAGTCAGCATGTAATCCAGTAACAGCGTCAAGACCGCCGAGATCACGACGGTGCGCGTGGTGGCACGGCCCACGCCCTCTGCTGTAGGCGTGGCGGTGTAGCCTTCATACACGGCAATCAGGCTGCAGGCGACGCCGAAGACGCACCCCTTGATCACCCCTTCCATCACGTCGGAGACGTCGACGCTCGCGCGCATCTGCGACCAGAAAGCTGCCGCATCCACGCCAAGCTGCTGGACGCCGATGAGCTGCACACCAAAGATACCGATAGAGATGAATATCATCGTGAGGAGCGGCACCGCTATGCAGCCGCCCAAGAACCGCGGCGCCACGACACGACGAAAGGGGTCGACTGCCATCATCTCCATCGCGGCGAGCTGATCCGTCGCGCGCATCAGACCGATCTCCGAAGCGAGCGCCGTGCCTGCACGCCCCGCAAACAGCAACGCCGTCACAACCGGGCCGAGCTCCTTGATGAGCGCAAGCGCGGAGCCAGTTCCGAGCGCATCTTCCGAGCCGAAGCGCTGCAGCAGGTCGTAGCCCTGCAACCCGAGCACCATGCCGACAAAGAGCCCGCAAGTCATGATGATGACGAGCGACAGAGCGCCGGCGTTGTATACCTGTTCCACGATGAGCCCAGGACGCAACAGCGCACGCGGAATCTGACCGAGCACGCGCACGAAGAACAGCGCCACCGCACCGACTGTGGCGACGAAACTGCGAAGACTGTCCAGGAGCTCGCGAAGAAGCGTCATGCAAGTAATTGTTCGTAGTAGTCGGGCGCCGGATAGTGAAACGGTACCGGGCCATCGGCGAGCCCGTTGACGAACTGGTGCACGATCTCGGATTCGGCGTTCTTGAGCTGCGAGAACGTGCCTTGGGCGGCGACCTTCCCGCCGGCAATGATAAAGCCCACGTCGGCCAGCTGCGAAAGCTCCTCGACATCGTGCGAGACGACGATGCTCGTGATGCCGAGCGCGTTGTGCATCTGGCGCACCAAGCGCACGATCATACCCATCGAAATTGGATCCAACCCAGTGAAAGGCTCATCGTAGATGAGCAGGTCGGGATCCGTTGCCATCGCACGGGCGAGCGCCACACGGCGCGCCATACCGCCGGACAGCTCCGCGGGCATCAAACGGGCGGCGCCACGCAAACCAACCGCTTGCAGCTTCGTGAGCACGATGTGCCGAATGAGCGCCTCGGGGAGCTTCGTGTGTTCGCGCAGCGGGAAGGCGACGTTCTCGAACACATCGAGATCGGTGAGCAACGCTCCGTTCTGAAACAGCATGCCCATGCGCCGGCGCAACGCATACAAGTCCCGCACGCTGAGGCGGGTGACGTCGACGCCATCAAAGAGGATCTGGCCGCGTTGCGGCTTGATCTGCCCGGTGATCAGACGCAGCAGCGTCGTCTTGCCAGTACCGCTCGGCCCCATGATGGCCGTGATACGACCGCGGGGGATGGACAGATTCAGCCCCGAGAAGATCGCACGATTACCGACTGAGTAATGAACATCGCGTATTTCGATGATCGCGGCGGTCTCGGGTAATGCAATGTGTGGTTCTTGCGCTAGCGCCATTCGGCCTCTCGAGTGCAAACACAGGAAGCGGCTCAGGCCGCTTCCTGCTCTTGTTGTGGATTGTAGTTGCCCGAGCGTGCGAGGGCGACGAGCTTAGCACGACGCAAGAAAGCCTTTTGCCCGGCTGCAAACCCCTCCGGCTTGCCGCCCCAGGCGCGCAATGCCTCCTCCTGCAACGCGCGCGCATACGAGAACGTCAGCTCCCATGGGAACGGGCCCATTTGACTCATCAGGTTCAGATGCTCCGTCGCCTGCGCCGGCGTCTGGCCGCCAGACAGGAACGCAATACCTGGCACGGCGCTCGGCACATAGCGCTTGAGCGTACGAACAGTCGCCTCGGCGACCTGCTGCGCGCTCGCCTGGTTCGGGCACTTCTTTCCGGCAATGACCATGCTGGGTTTCAAGATCATGCCTTCTAGATGAACCCGATGTGAATGGAGCTGCCGAAAGACCGTCGACAGCACCTCGCCTGTGACTTCCTCGCAGCGCTCGATGGTGTGTTCGCCGTCCAACAATACCTCGGGCTCGACGATGGGCACCACATTCGCTTCCTGGCACAAAGCCGCATAGCGCGCAAGCGCATGCGCATTGGCCTCGATCGCGAATTGTGTTGGAGTAGCTGGGCCAATGGTGATGACCGCGCGCCATTTCGCAAACCGCGCACCAAGCTGATAGTACTCCGCGAGTCGTCCGCGCAATCCGTCGAGCCCCTCGGTGATCGTCTCTCCTGGAAAGCCAGCGAGCGGTTTTGCTCCGGTATCGACCTTGATGCCGGGCAGGATGCCGACTCGCGTCAGATAGACAGGGAACGGCTCGCCGTCCTTGGTCTTTTGCCGCAGCGTCTCGTCATACAGGATGACACCGCTGATGTAGTCAGACAGGCCTGGAGCCGTAAACAGCATTTCGCGATAGCTGCGCCGTGTCTCCTCGGTCCCTTCGAGCCCGATCGCCTCGAAACGCTTCGCGACCGTGCCGGTCGACTCGTCGGCAGCCAAGATACCTTTCCCTTTCGCAGCCATGCGGCTAGCGATCGACTCAAGTTCAGCGCGATTCATAATTCCCTCCAGCGGATCCGCGCCGACCCCACTTTTGCCATCGCGTGCCACGCACGTCGGTTCTTGGGAGGCGCGTAGGATAACAAGCGATCTTTGTTCGGAGCTCGCGCCGTTCGGCAGACCATCGAAAGCCGCGTACGCTCTGTCGCTTCTGTCATCAGGCTCTCGCTAGAGCCGATCGGGCGGCGAGTTCAGTGGTCCAACGAAGCGCCGTCGCGAAAAGTTGCCCGTATTGACGGTCCGCGTGGTCATCCCGGTCAAAGTCGCCGCGCGCAGCGAAGATTCTGTCGCGGAAAACTTTTCTCCAACTTGGATTAGGACTAGAATGGTCCCATTTACAGGATCGAGCCGTCGTCATGCTCCGCCTCAGCAAACTGACTGATTACGGCACCGTCATATTGGCGTGCCTTGCTGCGCAGCCCGATCGGCTGTGGACGGCCGCAGAGGTCGCGGAACGCACCCGCGTCGCGCAGCCTACGGTCAGCAAGTTGCTGAAAATGCTGCAGCGAAGCGGCTTAGTGAGCTCGACGCGCGGCAGCCACGGTGGCTATCAGCTCGCCCGCCCCGCCGAGCAGATCACCGCGGCCGAAATCTTGGAGGCACTCGAAGGGCCGTTCGCGATCACCGAATGCAGCAGCGAGCGCGGCGCGTGCGGGCTCGAGTCGAGCTGTCAAGTAGGACATGCATGGCAGCGCGTCAATGCAGCGATCTATAGGGCGTTGAATGACACCTCGCTTGCAGAGCTGTCGGGTATCGAACGCAAGGTGTCTGCAGCGACGATTCCGCTGACGCGGCTCACCCGTGCACCGCACGACTGAGAGTTACGAGTACCTTATGGCCAGTCAACCACAGACCGATTCCACCCTCGAGGCCCTCATCCGGCAGAAATACCGGCACGGCTTCGTCACGGACATCGAATCCGATACGGTGCCGCCCGGCCTCGACGAGGACATCATTCGGCTGATTTCCCGCAAGAAGAAGGAGCCGAGCTTCATGCTCGAGTGGCGCCTGCGGGCGTTTCGTCACTGGCTGACGATGAAGGAGCCGAGCTGGGCGCACTTGCGCATCGAGCCCATCGACTATCAGGGCATTTCGTACTACTCGGCTCCCAAGTCGAAAGCGGACGGTCCGAAGAGCCTGGACGAGGTCGATCCGAAGCTCCTGGAAACCTACGACAAGCTCGGCATTCCGCTGCATGAGCGCGCGCGCCTCGCGGGCGTGGCAGTCGATGCCGTCTTCGACAGCGTGTCGGTTGCAACCACCTTCAAGGAGCGGCTCGCGAAGGCCGGTGTGATCTTCTGCCCGTTCTCGGAAGCCGTGCAAAAGCATCCCGAGCTCGTCGAACAGTACCTGGGCACCGTAGTGCCCTACACCGACAACTTCTTCGCGACGCTCAACTCGGCTGTGTTCTCGGACGGCTCCTTCGTCTACGTGCCGAAAGGCGTGCGCTGCCCTATGGAGCTGTCGACCTACTTCCGAATCAACGCCGCGAACACAGGTCAATTCGAGCGCACGCTCATCATCGCGGACGAAGGCTCGTACGTGAGCTACCTCGAAGGGTGCACCGCGCCCATGCGCGATGAGAATCAATTGCACGCGGCAGTCGTCGAGCTGATCGCGCTCGAGGGAGCGCACATCAAGTACTCGACCGTGCAGAACTGGTATCCCGGCGACGAGCACGGGCGCGGCGGCATCTACAACTTCGTCACCAAGCGTGGCGAGTGTCGTGGTGCAAACTCGCGCATCAGCTGGACGCAAGTGGAGACGGGTTCAGCGATCACGTGGAAATATCCGAGCTGTATCCTGCGGGGCGACAACTCGATCGGCGAGTTCTACTCGGTAGCAGTGACCAACCACTATCAGCAGGCCGACACCGGGACGAAGATGATTCACATCGGGCGCAACACGCGCAGCACGATCGTCTCCAAGGGCATCTCGGCCGGTCACGGACAGAACAGCTATCGGGGCTTGGTCAAGATCCTTCCGAGCGCGGACAATGCGCGCAACTTCACGCAATGCGACTCGCTCCTGATGGGTGATCGCTGCGGTGCGCACACTTTTCCGTACATGGAGGTCAAGAACCCGACCGCAAGCGTCGAGCACGAAGCGACGACTTCGAAGATCGGAGACGACCAGCTCTTTTATTGCTTGAGCCGCGGGCTGTCCGAAGAGGACGCGATCAACATGATCGTGAACGGCTTCTGCAAAGCCGTTTTCAACGAGCTGCCGATGGAGTTCGCCGTGGAAGCGCAGAACCTCTTGGCAGTAAGCCTAGAGGGTTCGGTGGGATGATGACTGCTGAGACCAGCGCATACGTGCCCTGGGCCAGTCTTTGAATTCAGCGCAAGAGCGGGAGAATTCCAGTGCTACGCATCGACAATCTTCATGTGCGCGCCGGCGAAAAGGAGATCCTGACAGGCGTCACGCTGCATGTTGCGCCCGGCGAGGTGCACGCCATCATGGGCCCGAATGGGTCCGGCAAGAGCACACTCGTGCAGGTGCTTGCAGGCCGGGAAGGTTATGAAGTGACCGCCGGCTCGGTGACCTACCAGGGCCGCGATCTGCTGGCGCTCGCGCCCGAAGAGCGAGCGCGCGAGGGCGTGTTCCTGGCGTTCCAATATCCGGTCGAGATACCCGGTGTGAACAACGCTTACTTGCTCAAGGCCGCGCTCAATGCCATCCGCAAGCATCGTGGCGAGCCGGAAGTCGATGCATTCGAGTTCCTCGCTCTCGTGCGCGAGAAGATGAAGCTCATGCAGATGGACGAAAGCTTTCTGAGCCGCGGTGTCAACGAAGGCTTCTCCGGTGGCGAGAAGAAGCGCAACGAGATCCTGCAGATGGCGGTGCTCGAGCCTACTCTGGCGCTGCTCGACGAAACGGATTCTGGCCTCGACATCGATGCGCTGCGCGTCGTGGCCAACGGCGTCAACAGTCTGCGTCGTCCGGATCGCGCCATCGTCATGGTCACGCATTATCAGCGTCTGCTCGATTACATCGAGCCGGACAAGGTGCATGTACTCGCAGGCGGACGTATTGCGAAGACCGGGGACAAGTCGCTCGCGCTCGAGCTCGAAAAGCGCGGTTATGATTGGATCAAACAGGAAGCAGCATGAGCGTGGCCCCTGCCCTGCAAGCGAATGCGACACTCGAGCGCTATCGGACACTGTTCGAGGAGCGCTTTACATCCGGGCCGTTGCTCGAGGCGCGGCGTGACGCGCTCGATGCTTTCCTGAAGCGCGGCTTTCCGACCCAGCGCGACGAGCAGTGGAAGTACACGAGCCTGCGCCGGCTCGAGGCGCGCACGTTCGTGCTCGGCGAAGCTGCACCCGTGTCGCTCGAGCCTGCTCGCCGACCCTGGATCACGCACGGCGGAGGCTTCCGGCTCGTTTTCGTCAACGGGCACTGGGCGCCCGCGCTTTCCTCGCCGATGGCGCAACCGCCCGGCGTCACGCTCGTGACGCTTGGCGAATGGGTCAAGCACGAACCGGATGCGGTACTCGAATACCTGGCGCAAGCATCACATCGTAGCGCCTCGGCGTTGGAGCAGCTGAATGCGGCGTTCTTCGAGGACGGGCTCGTCATCCGTCTAAGCCCCAACGCTCGCGTAGATGATCCCATCCATGTCGTGCACGTCTGGACCAGCACCACGCGACCTGCCATGGCGCATCCGCGCGTGCTCGTGCGTGCCGGGCATCACAGCAGCTGCACCCTGATCGAACAATACGTCTGCTGCGGCGAGCCAGAGTCGTTCACCAATGTCGTGGCCATCCTTGACCTCGAAGAAGGCGCGCAGGTGCAGCACTATCGGCTGCAGCAGGAGTCACCAAAGGCATTTCACATCGGGCACATCGATGTGTGCGTACGGCGCGATGCGCGCTACGGCATACACGACTTTTCCCTAGGTGCGACGTTGAGCCGCCTCAACATTCGCGTGCGCCTGCAGGAGCCGGGTGCGCATACCGACCTCCACGGGTTGCTGCCGCCTAGCGGTACCCAGCATCTCGATACGCACACGCTCATCGAGCACATCGCGCCGCATACTACGAGCACCGAGAACTACCGCGGCATTGCAGACGGACGCGGGCGCGGAGTCTTCAACGGCAAGGTGCTGGTCCATCCGGGCGCGCAGAAGACCGATGCGCATCAGTCCAGCCGTAATCTCCTGCTCTCGCCGACTGCCGAGTTCAACGCGAAGCCCGAGCTCGAGATCTACGCCGACGACGTCAAGTGCAGCCATGGCGCGACGATCGGTCAGCTCGATGCGACTGCTCTGTTCTACCTGCGCTCGCGCGGCATCTCCGAGGCCGATGCGCGTGTGCTGCTGATTCACGCCTTCGCGCATGCGGTGCTCGCCTCGGTCGAGACGCCGGCAGTACGGGAGCACCTCGAGGCACTCTTGGCAGCACGGTTCGGCTCGACGCAGGTGACCTCATGAGCGCGGCGCAGCCGACAATGACATCCACGACAGCGCTCGACGTTGCGAGCATCCGGCGCGATTTCCCGATTCTCGAGCAACGGATCAACGGGAAGCCGCTCGTCTATCTCGACAATGCCGCATCGAGTCAGCGTCCGCGCGCTGTCATCGATGCGATTCGTTCGTACTACGAAACCGATCACGCTAACGTCCACCGTGGCGTCCACACCCTGAGCCAGCGTGCGACCGATGCGTACGAAGGTGCGCGCGACATCGTGCGTAATTTCATCAATGCCGGCGACACGCGCGAGATCATCTTCGTGCGCGGAACCACCGAAGCCATCAATCTGGTCGCGCAAAGCTACGCTCGTCCGCGCCTCGGGCCCGGAGACGAGATCCTGATCTCGGCTCTGGAGCACCACGCGAACATCGTGCCGTGGCAGCTCGTATGCGAGCACACTGGCGCAGCGCTCAAGGTGATCCCGATCGATCGCCACGGCGAAATCCAATACGAAGCGTTCGAGCGCCTCATTGGGCCGCGAACGAAGCTGCTGGCGTTGGCGCACGTATCCAATGCGCTCGGCACGATCGTGCCTGTGGATAAGTTCATTGCGCGAGCACGCGAGCTCGGCGTGCCAGTACTGCTCGACGGTGCGCAAGCAGTTCCACACGGTCCGGTCGACGTGCGCGCACTCGACTGCGATTTCTACTGCTTCTCCGCGCACAAGATGTGCGGGCCGACCGGCATCGGCGTCCTCTACGGTCGTCGGGAGCTGCTGGAAGAGATGCCGCCCTGGCAAGGCGGCGGTGACATGATTTTGACCGTATCGTTCGAGAAGACGACTTACAACCAGCTGCCTTGGAAATTCGAGGCAGGCACACCACACATCAGCGGAGCAGTCGGGCTCGCGGCCGCGATACGATACTTGCAGAGCATCGGAATGGAGCGCATCGCGCGCTACGAGCGCGAGCTGCTCGCCTATGCAACTGAGCGACTTCAAGAGGTGCCGGGCCTCAAAATCATCGGCACAGCGGCGCAGAAGGCGGCAGTCATATCGTTCACGCTAGAAGGCATTCACCCGCATGACATCGGCACGATTCTCGACACCGAAGGCGTGGCGATTCGCACCGGGCATCATTGCGCGATGCCCGTGATGGACTTTTTCCAGGTGCCAGCTACGGCCCGTGCATCGCTGGCGTTCTACAACACGTTCGAGGAAATCGATCGGCTCATCGCGGCGCTGGAACGTGCGCGGAGCCTGCTCTCATAGCGAACCCATGGACCTCAAGGACCTTTACCGCGACGTCATCGTCGATCACAACCGCAATCCCCGTAATTTCGGCAAGCTCGAAGCTGCCGACAGCCACGCGGAGGGACACAACCCGTTGTGTGGCGATCGGCTGACCTTGTACGTCAACTTCGACGGCGACCGCATCCGAGAAGCCAAGTTCGAAGGTAGCGGATGCGCCATTTCTGTTGCCTCGGCTTCGCTGCTCACCGAAGCGGTCAAGGGCAAGTCGCGGGAGGAAGTACGTCGCTTGTTCGACCAGATCCATGCGCTGCTCACGCAGCATGATGCCGATGTCGACCTCGCCGGCCTTGGCAAGCTTGCAGCACTGTCTGGGGTACGCGAGTTCCCCGCGCGGGTGAAGTGCGCCAGTCTTTGCTGGCACACCTTGAATGCCGCGCTCTCGAACGCCACTCAACCCGTGTCGACCGAATAGTCAGACCCGTAACTTGATCATGTTTCGCCACGAGCACGAACCCGTCACGCTGACGCGCGACGTTGAGGCCATCATGGTGCCTTCCGGCATCCCCGTCACGCTACGGACCGGCAAGACAGGCTTCATCACACAGGCGCTCGGCGGCAGCTTCACTGTGTACATCGAGGGCAATCTGTTCCGTATCTCGGGAAAGGACGCCGATGCCCTCGGCAAGGAAGTTATCGCGCCTCCGGAGCTGCCGCCGGATGCGACCGACGCGGATGTCGAGGAGCTCGTCTGGGAACAGATGCGTTCCTGCTACGACCCAGAGATCCCGATCAACATCGTCGATCTCGGGCTCATCTATTCCTGCGAGATCAAGCGCGAGCCGGACGGTGACCGCGTCGTCGACATCAAGATGACGCTCACTGCGCCAGGCTGCGGCATGGGCGATGTGCTGGTACGCGACGTCAAGGAAAAAGTCGAGCTCGTACCCACTGTCAAGCGCGCCGATATCGAGCTCGTCTTCGATCCGCCCTGGAATCGCAGCATGATGTCGGAGGAGGCCCGGCTGCAGATCGGCATGTTTTGAACGCGGCGACTCGCGCCGGCAGCAAGCTGACCCTCATCGTCCGTTGGTAAGTGAGCAAAGCATCATGCCCTGGATTCCCGTCGCCCCTGCATCGAGTATTCCCCCTGGCGACTACGCCCACGTCGAGGTCGACGGTGTCATGGTCGCCGTATTCAACGTGGCTGGCAGCTTCTACGCAATCGAAGACGTTTGCACCCACGACGGTGGCGAGCTAGCTGGGGGTGCGTTGGAAGGCGACGTGGTCGTCTGTCCGCGCCACGGCGCGCGATTCTGCTTACGAACGGGTGAGGCGCTCACGCCACCTGCATACGAGCCGGTGCGAACCTACCAGACACGCATCAACGACGATGGCGTCGTGGAAGTGCTAGCGGAATGAAGAGCATGTGATGAGCATGCTGTTGACACTGCTGCGCCACGCGAAGGCAGTCTCCGCGCGCGGGCAGCAGGACGACTTCGATCGCGAGCTCGAGCTGGCTGGTCGGCACGATGCCGAGCGGGTTGCGCAGCGCTTATGTGCACGCGGCCGCATCCCCGACATCATGCTCACGAGCCCCGCGGCACGCGCTTTGGAGACCGCCCGCGTGTTCGTCACCGTTCTCGGCACGCCGATGCTGCTCGAGGATGAGCGACTCTATCTCGCCTCATCGGAAACATTGCTCGAGGTCGTTCGCGAGCGCGGCGGCGATGCGCGTCACCTAATGATCGTCGGCCACAACCCCGGCATGAGCGAGTTCGCGGACAAGCTATCCGCCAATGTGGCGCTCGGCAGCCTGCCGACCGCCTCTGCCTACACGTTGCGTTTCGATATCGAAACTTGGTCGCAGCTCGACTGGCGCAGCGGCGTGATGCTTGAATTCGATCATCCCCGCTAAGCCGCAGCCCAGCGCTCCAGCAACCTTTGCTGCCATCATTCCATCGCCAGCAAACTGGCGTTGCCGCCGACCGCGGCGGTGTTGATCGTCACAGTCTGCTCGGTTGCAAACCGATGCAGGTAGTGAGGCCCGCCTGCCTTCGGGCCGGTACCGGACAGGCCCGACCCACCGAACGGTTGCACGCCGACGACTGCGCCCACGATGTTGCGATTGACATAGACGTTGCCGGCACGCACGCGCGCAGCGATGTAGCGAGCCGTGGCGTCGACACGGGTATGAATGCCAAGCGTCAGCCCATAACCGGTGGCGTTGATCGCGTCGATGACCGCGTCCAGACGATTGGCCGAATAGCGCACCACGTGCACGATCGGGCCGAATACCTCTCGCTGCAGCTGCGACAACGAGTCGATCTCCACCACCATGGGCGGGAAGAACACGCCCGCCTCGTGCTCCGGTCCCAGCCGACACGTGTGATACCAGCGCGCGCTCTGCTTGATCTTGGTCGCATGCGCCACGAGCGCTTCGCGCGAAGGCTCGTCGATAACAGGACCGACGTCCGTGGACAGCCAGCGCGGGTCGCCGATCTTGAGCTCGTCCATGTACCCGGTGAGCAGCTCGATCGCGCGATCGGCGATCTCTTCTTGAAGGAATAGCACGCGTGCCGCCGAGCAACGTTGCCCGGCGCTGTTGAACCCTGACTGCACAACGTCGATGACAACCTGCTCGAGCAAGGCAGAGCTGTCGACGATCATCGCATTCTGCCCACCAGTCTCGGCAATGAGTACGGCAATCGGCCCTTCCCGACTCGCGAGCGAACGATGTATGAGCTGAGCAGTCTCAGTCGAGCCGGTGAAGGCGACACCGGCCACCCGTGGATCGGCCACGGCAAGCGCGCCGATCGTGCCTCCCTCGCCGAGGAGCAGGTGCAGCACTTCTTGCGGCACGCCCGCCTCGTGTAACAGCTCGACCGCGCGCGTTGCCGCGAGCGGCGTTTGCTCCGCCGGCTTGGCAATCGCGCAGTTGCCAGCCGCAAGCGCCGCGGCAATCTGACCCGTGAAGATGGCAAGCGGAAAGTTCCAAGGGCTGATGCACACGAAAATCCCGCGCCCGCGCCAACGTAGCTCGTTGCTTTCACCGGTGGGACCAGGCAAGCGCATGCTCTCACCGAAATCTGCGCGCGCGCGACTCGCGTAATACCGCAGAAAATCGCTCGCCTCGCGCACCTCCGCGACGCTATCCGCGATCGTCCGCCCCGCTTCGCGCACGCAGTAGGCGAGCAGCTCCGGCATGTGTGCCTCGTACAGATCGGCCGCACGCTCGAGAATGCGTGCCCGTTCGCTCGCAGGCACCGCATCCCATTCCCGCTGGGCATCGTGTGCCACCGCAAAAGCGCGCTCGACGTCCTCGGGCTGCGCGTGCTGCACCTCGCCGATCGTCTCGCGCCGGTTCGCCGGATTCGTGGCTCGCACCGCCGGCCCGCCCGTGCGCTTGCCAGCAACGATCGACACGCCGTGCCACAGCTTGCGCATGTGCACGGCCATCTGCGTCTCGATCGGGGACCACTCCAAGGGATCGGCGAGATTCACGCCGCGCGAGTTCACTCGTTCGACACCGTACATCTGTCGCGGCAGGGGAATTTTCGGGTGCGCCTTATGCTCGAGCGCATCCACCTCCGCGACAGGGTCGCGCACGATGTCTGCTATCGGCGTGTCCTCGTCGACGATACGGTTGACGAAGGAAGTATTCGCACCGTTCTCGAGCAGACGCCGTACGAGATAAGGCAACAAGTCTTCGTGAGAGCCGACGGGTGCATAGACTCTGCAGGGCACGCCGAGCTTGCCTTCACCGACGATCTGCTCGTACAGCTCCTCACCCATGCCATGCAGGCGTTGGAATTCGAACGGTCGACCTGCTGCGAGCTCGAGCAATGCAGCGACAGTGTGCGCGTTATGCGTCGCAAACTGCGGATAGATATGCTCACCCGCCGCCAGTAGCTCACGCGCGCAGGCGAGATACGACACATCCGTGGATGCCTTGCGGGTAAAGACGGGGTAGCCGGCCAAACCGCGCTCCTGAGCGCGCTTGATCTCCGTATCCCAATAGGCGCCTTTAACGAGCCTGACGTTAAGCCGGCGTCTCGAGTCCTCGGCAAGCGCACGAAGCCAACGCACCACATCGAGCGCACGCTTTTGATAGGCTTGCACAGCGAGACCGAAGCCGTCCCATCCGGCCAACTGAGGTGAGCGCGCAACGCGTTCGATGACCTCGAGCGAAATTTCCAGACGATCTGCCTCCTCTGCATCGACGGTCAGCGGCACGTTCTTGTCGCGCGCGAGCACGGCGAGCTCGTGCAAACGCGGCGCCAGCTCCGCCAGCACTCGCTCGCGTTGCGTGTACTCATAGCGCGGGAACAGCGCCGACAACTTCACGGAGACACTCGGCGCTTCCTCAGGTTCACGCGCCGCATCGCTGGCGGCGGCGAGCGCCAAGATCGCGTGCCGATACGCCTCGAAGTAACGCTCTGCATCCCGCATCGTGAGCGCTGCTTCGCCCAGCATGTCGAACGAATGTCTGTAATGGCGATGCTCCGGCTCTTGCGAGCGCTCGATGGCTTCCTCGATCGTGCGTCCCATGACGAACTGGCGCGCCATGATGCGCATGGCCTGACGGAACGCCGCGCGCAGCACCGGCTCGCCGATGCGGCCTGCAACGCGCGCGACGAACCCGCGTGGATCGCGCATATCTGCGTCCGACGGACGTACGATACGTCCCGTCAACATGAGTCCCCATGTCGACGCATTGACAAACAGCGACTCCGTATCGTTCAGGTGCGCAGCCCAGTCGCCTGCCCTGATCTTGTCTGCTATGAGCTTGTCCGCAGTTGCATCATCTGGAACTCTGAGCAGGGCCTCGGCGAGACACATGAGAATCACGCCCTCCTGAGAGGACAGATCGTATTCCCTCAAGAAGGCATCGAGCCCCCATCTCTTCGTTCGTTGGGCGCGCACGTTCTCGACGAACGCGCGTGCTCTTGCGATGACGCGCAAGCTTTGCTCGGGTGTGAACCGTGCGCGATCGGCCAGCTCGCGAACGAGCTCTTCCTCGTTTGCCAGGTAGCGGTGATTGATTGCAGCAGCAACAGTTCGATCGGACGTCACGTGCAAACGCTCAGCCAATTTCGTATACAAGATTCAAAGTCGTCAACGTATCCGTGGTCGTGAATTCCTCCGGAGGATCTGTGTTGTACCGCACCGTATAGCCGATCGCTAGTGCGAGTGAGCTGAGTATTTTCACCTGAAGGCTGAGCTCGTTCTGTACGAACGTGTTGTGACCACCTGACTCGACGAGGAACTTGTTGAGGACCTTGGTCGTCTCGGTCAGTTGATGTTCGAAGTCGATCGATCCTTGCGCGATCGCGTTCGCCTCTCTTCTCCCTGGAATCAACGTGATACCGTCGGCGCTTAACGAATCGCGGGAACGCAGGGCCTTGTAACCGGCACCGATCTGAGCGGAAAGCTGGGTCACCGGGTCATCGAAAAAGCGCCAACCCAGTCCCGTGCCGTAGCTCGCCTGGTACTCGAAACCGCTGAATCGATCTTCTTCGTAACGTCCCGATACGAACCAAAATCCCCGGTCTCTGAAGTCGTAATCGGTCTGTTCGCGCACACCCCAGCGCTGGGTGATCGTGCCCGTGCTATCGGACGCGTATACACCGCCCAGCTCCAGGCGGTGCTTCCATCGAACGAAGTCGCGCTTGATCTCGAGCTTGAGGTTGGCCGTATCGGTATCCGAGTTACCACGTGCGGCGACCAGACCTGCCTCGGCCTTCATGGCCCATTGGGCGTGCGCCATGACCGGACACATACATACCATCAAGTAGAGTGCGTATTCGCGTAAGCGCGACATCATCGGATCTCCTCAACAGGGCGAAACGAGAGATAATGACAGACATGCTGCGTTCTCGCATGCTGTCCGCAGGTCGCAACCCACGCGCGCAAGCATCTATGCGGGCACGTCGTACCGGCCTATTGAGCGTCTGCCGGACAAGAGAGGATCACCATGGACACTACTCACAGCACTGCCGTCACCACGAGCACGTTCATGACGGAGGTCATCGAGGCCTCCACACAGCAGCCCGTTCTCGTCGATTTCTGGGCGCCTTGGTGCGCCCCGTGTCGCCAGCTGATGCCGATCTTGGAGCGGCTCGCGGCGGAATATGCAGGGCGGTTCAAGCTGGCGAAGATCAACACCGACGAAGAGCCCCAGCTTGCGCATCAGCTCGGCGTCCGCAGCCTGCCGACGGTTGTGTTGTTCAAGGACGGCACTGTCGTGGACCACTTCGTCGGACTGGTCCCCGAGTCCCAGATCCGCGCGTTGCTCGACCGGCATGTACCGCAGCCGCCCGAAAGCCCTCTGGACCGAGCGCTCACTCTGAAAGCCGCCGGTGATCGGGCAGCTGCACGTGCGGCGCTCGAGGAGATCCTCGCGCGAGAACCGAGCAACGTCGATGCGCAGGCTGAGCTTGCCGAACTGCGCCTGGAAGACGGCGATGTCGAAGCGGCGCGTGAGACGCTCGAGCGGCTGCGAGGCACGGAGCCGAATCACGCCCGCACCAAACGGCTCGCCGCGCTGCTCGAGTTCAGGGATGTCCTCGTCGCACATCCGGATGTACGAGCACTCGAAGAGCGCGCGGAGCGTGAACCAGACAACCTCGACTTGCGCCATGCGCTGGCAGTCCATCGTCTCCTGGCGGGACAGCATGAAGCTGCGCTCGGTGCATGGCTCGATATGCTGCGCAAGCATCGTTCGTACAAGGACGATCTCGCACGACGCAGTCTAGTGCTCGCATTCGAGCTCCTTGGACCGAACGATCCGCTCGTCGCGAGCACGCGTCGCGAGATGGCGAAGGCATTGTTCGCTTGACAGGCGGCGTCAGCGCTCTGCGTCCGACGCACCCAGAAGGCCTGGCTGCTCGCATTCACAAGAGGCGCAGATCGCTTCGGCCGGGCAATCGAGGATGGCTAAGATCCAGGCACTGTACATCTACCCGGTCAAATCCTGCCACGGTATCGCTGTCGATGCGGCACCGGTAACGCCGATGGGTTTCGTACACGATCGGGAATGGATGATCGTGGACCCGCACAATCGATTTCTCACGCAGCGCGAGGAACCGCGGCTCGCTCTCATTGTGCCGTCGTTCAGCGATGACCAGCTCGTACTCTCGGCCCCAGGACGCGAGCCGTTACGACTGCCGTTGGACGCAACTGGCCCTGCTGTTGAAGCGATCATCTGGCGCGATCGGTGCGCGGCATTCGATCTTGGAGCAGGGGCTGCGACCTGGTTGAGCGAGCTTCTGGGCAGAGAAGTACGGCTCGTGCGATTCGATACGCGGCGTAAGCGCCCGAGCAGCACGGCGTTCACCGGTAAGCTCAAAGCGCTGAATCGGTTCTCTGACGCCTTTCCCTGGCTGCTTCTGTCGCAGGCCTCGCTCGACGATCTGAATCAGAGACTGTCCTTACCCGTGCCGATCGACCGCTTCCGACCGAACATCGTGATAGCGGACGTGCCTGCCTACGCCGAAGATCGCATCGACGAGATCAGCACCGGAGAGGTGCGGATGCGGCTGGTGAAGCCCTGCACCCGCTGTGCAATCACAACCGTCGACCAGGAGAGCGGCGTGCGTGCCGGCGACGAGCCATTACGCACGCTGCGAACGTACCGCTTCGACAGGCGATTGCGGGGAGTGGTCTTCGGTCAGAACGCGATTCTCGTCTCAGGCGCTGGAAAGATATTGCGTGTCGGGCAACCCATCGCGATGGCGTGGAAGAGCTGAGCGCCCGCTCAATCCTTGTTGGCGCGCTCTAAGTCCTGACGCACGTGGTCCCAGTCCTCGCGCACCACCGTCCGTTCGGGATCGAAGTCTTCGCTTTCGATCTCCACACGCGGCCGTGGCATCTTCACTGTCGCGTCCGGGTCATCTTCGCGCTCTATTGTCATAATCGACTCCCTCGCAACGGGTACCCGTACCGTAATCGAGCCGGCGAGGAAGGGGTTGTGCAACGGGTCACAAACGTACAGCCGTTCGACACTCGACAGCACGCGGTGAGCACTGGAGCACATAGTCCCGCGACAAGCGAGCCGAGCGGCGCGCGTTTCGCTCGGACGAAGGTGTCGCAAGATGAGCCGAATCGGCGTAAGCAACCGCGCCCCTTGCGAACGTGTCAGAATTCCCGTGCTTCGTTTCTCCATCGGCTGTGCGCATGAATCCCACTGGTCAATCGCTCGACGAGTTCTTTGCTGCTCACGTACGAATTGGTGCGCCACTCGCGCTCGCCACAGTGGTGAGCACCACGGGCTCCACGTATCGCAAGGCGGGCGCCCAAATGCTCATTGCGGCGGATGGGAGCAGCGCCGGGCTTCTAAGCGGTGGATGCTTGGAAACGGACCTGCTGGAACGGGCACGCAGTGTCATCGAGTCGGGAGACGCCATGCTGGTCGAGTACGACTCGCGCGGCCCGGACGACATCATCTGGGGCATCGGACTAGGCTGTGAAGGCACGATGCGCATCCTGCTGAGCCGTCTCGATCCGGCTAACGCTTACGAGCCCTACGCCTTCGCGGCCCGATGTCGTGCTGCCGACCGCGCCGGCGCCATCGCGTTCGTCACGGCCACCGACGATCCGGAGCTTCCGCTCGGTCACGCATTCACGACCGAGGACTCAGCACATGCGCCGCCGGGGCTGCGCAGCGAGCTGGAACGCCTGGCAAGCTCGGACAGCGCGAGCGCGCACCTCGATACTGCGAGCGCCTCGTTTCTCCTCATGCGCGTGCCCCTGCCGCTGCGCTTGCTCGTGCTCGGCGCCGGCCCCGATGCGATGCCGCTCGTGGACTTCGCCGGGCTGCTCGGATGGCACGTCACCGTGCTCGACCACCGCGCGGCCTACGCCGTCCCTGAGCGCTTTCCACGTGCACGCAAAGTTGCCGTGCGTCCAGCCAGCGAGCTCGTGGCAGAGCTGTGCGAGAGCCGCTACGACGCTGCAGTCGTCATGAGTCACCATCTGCCCTCGGACGCGCACTACCTGCGTGCTCTCGCATCCAGCGATGTGCCCTACATCGGCCTACTCGGCCCGGCCGCACGACGCGCGCGCCTCATGAGCGAGCTCGGCGCCAGCGCACGCAACCTGGAGGGCAGGCTGTACGGTCCGGTCGGGCTCGACATCGGCGCCAACACGCCCGAGTCGATTGCGCTCGCCATCGCCGCCGAAATTCACGCGGTGCGCAGCGGCCGACGCGGCGGCCCGTGCTCAGCGACCAAGACGTAGGTAGGGAATAGGGACGAATGGCGCGCGCTAGAATGGTGTGACTGCTGTGCCCGACCTCGCATCGGAGGCTTCCGTTGCCCAAGCCAACCTCGTCGACATCGCCGGACACGCACTCCATCCGCATAGACAAGTGGTTGTGGTGCACGCGTTTCTTCAAGAGTCGTTCGCAAGCGACGGCCGCGGTTACTGGCGGTCTCGTGCATGTCAACGGTGAGCGAGTCAAGCCGTCACGGACCGTGCAGATCGATGACCGGGTGCGCATCACGCGCGGTGACGCCCGCATCGAGGTAATCGTGCAAGGGCTCCCGCTTCGGCGCGGCCCGGCAGCGGAGGCTCGCGCTCACTACGTCGAAACACCGGAAAGCATCGCGGCGCGTGAACGGCGTCGCGAGTTCGCGCATCTGCTAGCGCCGGCACCTGCGACACGACCAGACAAGCACGCCCGTCGTGCATTGCGCGAGCTGAAGAAACGTTGACACGTCGGGGTGCGCACACACGCCGTCGGGTAGCCATCCGCCGTTCACTCCCGAGTGTTGCTCCACTCCGTGGTCAGGTCTTTGACCGAGCCTTACCATCGTCGCTTTCTGGCAATCGTAGGAGCTCTCTTGTCGCATCCAGCATGCGTCGATCTGCTCGTCATCGGCGGCGGTATCAACGGCGTCGGCATCGGGCGTGACGCCGCCGGACGCGGTTTGAGCGTCGTGCTGATCGAGCGGGCAGACCTCGCCGCTGGCGAGCGTCTCCCCGAGCTTGCGCCTCACCTGGTCGTCCCGATCCGCTTCGTGCTGCCCTATGCGCCGGGGCTGCGCCCACGTTGGCAGATTCGACTCGGGCTGTTCGTATACGACCGTCTCGGTGGTCGCAGGCGTCTGGCTGGCTCGGGTACCATCGATCTCTCACCAGCGCCCTTCGGCGAAGGGCTGCAGGATCATTATCGAGACGGGTTCGTCTATTCCGACTGTCGCGTCGATGACAGTCGACTGGTCGTCGCGAACGCAGTTGACGCGGCAGCTCGCGGAGCACGTATTCTCACACGCACCGCGTTCGTCTCCGCCGCAGAGCGAAATGGCTGTTGGCATGTTGTGTGTGAGGAGACTGAGCGATGCCAGCGCTTTGAGCTGCAGGCCCGCGCCATCGTCAACGCCGCTGGACCTTGGATCGAGAAGGTGCTCGCAGGCATCGCGGGCATCAAGGTCGCAACGAGGGCTCGGCTCGTGAAGGGCAGCCACATCATCGTGCCGCGCATCTACCCGGGCGACGCCGCGTTCCTGCTACAGCTTCCGGACAGACGTGTCGTGTTCGCGATCCCATACGAGCGCGCCTTCACACTCATCGGCACGACTGATGTCGAATACGACGGTGATCTCGACCACGTCGCGATCACCGATGCCGAAGTGCGCTACTTGTGTGATGCAGTCAACCGCTATTTGCGTCGACAGATCACCGCCGCTGATGTTCGTGCAACTTTTGCAGGAGTGCGCGCGCTCGTCGACGATGCCGCACGTGACGCGTCGAAGATCACACGTGACTACCGGCTGGAGCTCGCTAGCGGTAGCGGCGGCGCACCGGTGTTGTGCGTCTTCGGGGGCAAGATCACCACTTATCGTCGACTTGCCGAGCTGGCAGTGGAGCGCTTGGCGCGTGTGCTCGGCAGGTCTGGCGCCGCGTGGACACACCGCGCTCCTTTACCGGGTGGCGACATACCACACGGGGATCTCGAACATTTCGTGCGCGACGTGCAACGTCGCTGGCGCTTCCTGTCCGGCAAAAATGCACAGCGCCTCGCCCGTGCATACGGAACGCACGTCGAGCGTATCCTGGGCAATGCACGCTCTGCGGCGTCGCTCGGCGACGAATTCGGTTGCGGACTGAGCGAGGCGGAAGTCGATTACCTACGTTTGCAGGAATGGGCGTGCACCGTTGACGATGTTCTGTGGCGACGCACGAAAGCTCGGTATACATTTTTCCGGCAACCAACGCGATCGGCTTGCTCGCTTCCTGGCGCGATAGGCCGCACGACGACGCATCGTTCCTCTGCCAACGCTGTGCCGTTCCTGATCTTGAGGCACAATGAGCCGTGTCCTGACAGCGAGCAGCCGGTCGTGAAGCACGATTTCCTTGCGCGACTTGCGCACGACATCGACGATTTGAAGCAACGAGGGCTATACAAGCCCGAGCGCGTGCTTGCTTCGCCGCAGCAAGCCGTCGTGCGCATGAGCGACGGACGAACCGCCATCAACTTGTGCGCGAACAATTACCTGGGCTTGGCAAACGACGAACGTGTGCGGGAAGCGGCGAAAGTCGCTCTGGATCGCTACGGGTACGGCATGGCTTCCGTGCGCTTTATCTGCGGCACACATGCGCTTCACAAAGAGCTCGAGGATCGGCTGACGCACTTTCTCGGGACGGAAGACACGATCTTGTATACATCCTGCTTCGACGCCAACGGAGGCCTGTTCGAAGCGCTTCTCGGCGAGGATGATGCAGTCATCAGCGACTCTCTCAACCACGCCAGCATCATCGACGGGATTCGACTGTGCAAAGCCCAACGTTTTCGGTACGCGAACGATGATCTAGACGAGCTCGAAACCCGCTTGAAGGAAACACGACGCTGCCGCGTGCGATTGATCGCGACGGACGGTGTCTTCTCCATGGACGGCGTGATCGCGCGCTTACGTGAAATCTGCGAGCTCGCGGATCGCTACGATGCGCTCGTCATGGTCGATGACTCGCATGCGACAGGATTCGTCGGCGAGAAAGGACGCGGCACGCACGAGTACCGCAATGTGATGGGTTGCATCGACATCCTGACGGGCACGCTCGGCAAAGCGCTCGGCGGCGGAATGGGCGGTTATGCCTCGGGTCGTCGGGAGATCATCGCGTGGCTGCGTCAACGCTCGCGACCATATCTGTTCTCGAACAGCATTCCGCCGTTCATAGCGGCGGCGGCGATACGTGTGCTCGACATCCTGGAGGACAGCGATGCGCTGCGTCGGCAGCTTTGGGAGAACACCGCCTATTTTCGCGAGCGCATGACGGCGGCAGGATTCAACATCGTCGCCGGCGAGCATCCGATCGTGCCCGTGATGCTCGGTGATGCAAAGCTCGCCTCCAACTTCGCGCATCGGTTACTGGAGCACGGCGTTTACGTCATCGGCTTTTCTTATCCAGTCGTGCCCCACGGTAAGGCACGCATCCGGACACAGATGTCGGCCGCTCATCAACGCGCGCACCTCGATCAGGCGATCGATGCTTTCGTACGAGTCGGTCGGGAGCTCGGCGTCATCGCCTGACCGGTGAGCGCTGGACGCGTCGACAATCGCAACCGTGCCTTCTGCGTAGGTCTACATCGCGGCATCCCGAGACATGCACGCTCTGGTCAAACAACGTCGAGCTCCTGGCATCGAGCTGCTCGACATTCCGCGACCCACCGTCGGCCCCAACGACGTGCTGATTCGCGTGAAGCGCAGCGCCATCTGCGGCACCGACATGCACATCTACAACTGGGATGCTTGGGCGCAGAAGACGATTCCCGTGCCGATGGCGATCGGACACGAATATTGCGGGGAGATCGTTGAGATCGGATCGGAGGTCACCGGATTCGCCACCGGCGATCGAGTCTCCGGAGAAGGTCACATCACCTGTGGTTATTGTCGCAACTGCCGCGCCGGTCGGCGACACCTGTGCCGCAACACGCTCGGCGTCGGTGTCAATCGACCCGGTGCATTCGCCGAGTACATTGCGATACCGGCCTTCAACGCCTTCAAGCTGCCCGATGCCATCGACGACGAAATTGCTGCGATCTTGGATCCGCTCGGCAATGCCGTCCACACCGCCCTCGCCTTCGACGTCGTCGGCGAGGACGTACTGATCACCGGCGCCGGACCGATCGGTCTCATGGCGACCGCCATCGTGCGCTTCATCGGTGCCCGCAATGTCGTCATCACGGACGTCAACGACCTCAGGTTGCAGCTCGCACGTCAAATGGGAGCCACGCTCGCCTTGAACGTCACGCGCGATTCGCTCGACGATGCGATGAAAGCGCTCGGCATGCGCGAGGGATTCGACGTTGGCTTGGAGATGTCGGGTAACGCAAGCGCGCTCCGCGAGATGCTCCGCACGATGCATCACGGCGGCAGCATCGCGATGCTCGGCATTCCCCCGACCGAAGTGGCAATCGACTGGAACGAGGTGATCCTCAAGGGCCTGACAATCAAGGGAATCTATGGCCGACAGATGTTCGAGACCTGGTACAAGATGGCAGCGCTATTGCAGAGCGGCCTGGACGTTCGCCGCGTGATCACTCACCGCTTGCCGTACACCGAATACCAACAGGCATTCGACATCATGGCGCGCGGAGACGCAGCGAAAATCGTGCTGAGCTGGGGTGACAGCGGCCGCGCGCAGTCGTGAGTGCGCGCGGCCAGGCAGTCAAGCACTATTCCACCTGACAGGGACAGTAATAGTAGAGCTGCTTCGGGTCCGCCAGGCGCGCCAGCCGCGTCAGCTCTCGCTCGAGTGGCGCGAGAGCCTTGCGCGCACGCATGGCCAGCATGTCGCTCGGCACCAAGCTCTTAGTGAACCGGGCCGCGAGCGTCTGTATCTGTAGCGCGAGAGCCTGCCGCCAGCCGAGGGGCGGCTCGATGTACTCCACGTCGTACTCGCCTTCCTTGAGACCTGCTCTGCGTGCTGCCGCCGCGATCGCATCTTTGTACGAGCCCAGCTCGTCCACCAAGCCGCGCTCGACGGCATCGACACCCGCCCACACGCGCCCCTGCGCGACCGCGTCGATCTCCTGGAACGACTTGCCACGCGCGCGGGCGACATGGTCCACAAAGACGCGATACGCATGCTCGACCGCAAGCTGCAGAACCTCTCGCGGCTCCTGCTTGAGCGTACGATCGATCCGTAGCGCGTCGGCAAGCGGAGTCGTGCCGACGCCATCGACAGTGATGCCAATCTTCTCCAGCGAGCGCTCGATGGTCGGAAAGATCCCAAACACGCCGATCGAGCCGGTGAGCGTGGCCGGGCTCGCCCAGATCTCGTCGGCGTCCATGGCGATGTAGTAGCCGCCCGAGGCCGCGACGCTGCTCATGGATGCGATCACCGGCTTGCCTGCCGCCTTTAACGCAGCGATCTCACGACGGATCACCTCCGAGGCAAACATGCTTCCGCCAGGGCTGTCGATGCGCAACACCACCGCCTTCACGCGCTCATCGTCGAGCGCGTTACGCAGCAGCCGCACCGCAGAATCCGAGCCGATCGTTCCCGGCGGATGGCTACCGTCGAGGATTTCGCCGGAGAGCACCACGACCCCGACGCGATCCTTTCTCTTGAGCGGCCGAAGCGCGCGGTGCGTGGCAATGTAGTGTGTGTGCAGGACGTGGTTATAGGTATGACGTCGCTCGTCCTCGCCTACGAGCGACTTGAGCTGCTCCTCGACCTCGCGGCGCGTCTTCAACCCCGTGATCAGACCCCGCTCGAGCGCGACTGCGGCGAGGTCGCCACGATGCGCGCGAACGTGTGCCACGAAATCGTTGACATATGCTTCGATCGGCGTTTCTTCTTCGGCACCGCGCGACCGGCCGATCCCTGCCTGATACTGTTCCCATAGCGCATTGAGCCAAGAAAGCGTCGCCTCGCGCTCCTCGTCAGACATGTCGGTGCGCGTGAACTGCTCGGTGAAGGACTTGAACTCACCGGCGCGGAACACGTTCACATCGATGGCGAGCTTGTCGATGATGCCCTTGAGGAACATGCGGTAGTGCCCATAGCCCTGAATCAGCAGCACGCCCTGCGGATCCAGATAAATCTCATCGGCATTCGCCGCGATGTAGTACTGAGACTGATCGAACGCCTCGCCATAGCTGATGACCTTCTTACCGCTGGTCTTGAAGTCGCGGATGGCTGCTGCAACTTCCTCCAGCTTGGCGAGCCCGCCGCCCGCGAGCCCGCTCAAGTCGAGCACGAGCACCTGGATGCGATCGTCCGTCTTGGCAGCTTCGATGGCCTCCACGATGTCGCGCAGCAGCGTTTCAGGACGCTCTTGCCCGTAGAGCTCCGCGACCGCCCGTTCCAGCGGATCGCCCGCGAGCTGCTCGACCAACACGCCTTGCGGCGCGATGACGAGCGCCGCCTTCTGCGGAATCGGTGGAACCTTGGGCGAGACGACGGCGAAGATCAGCAGGAACAGAAACAGCAACAGGATCAGGTGCAACACCTTGCGCGTCGCATCCAGCGCGCGCCAGACGAACTTGAAGAAACGGACGACAGGTGTCATGGAAGTTTGCTTTCGCGGTATCGCAGTCGATCAGTCGTATGCGCGCCTATGGCTCGGTCGCTCGATACACGATCCGATACAGTGCGCCTGCGTAATCATCGGATACGAGCATGGAGCCGTCCTCCAGCACCAGGAGATCGACGGGACGGCCCAGCACTTCCTCGCCACGCTTGAACCCGACGGCGAATGGCTCGTACGCAACCGCGCGCTCCCCGTCCAGCTTTACGCGCGTGATGCGATATCCGCTCTTCTTGCTGCGATTCCAGGAGCCGTGCTCGGCGATGAACACCTGGTTGCGGTACGCGGCGGGAAACATCGACCCCGTGTAGAACTTCACACCGAGCGGCGCAACGTGCGCACCCAGCTCCTGAACCGGAGGTGTAGCGCGACTGCAATCGCCCAGATGACCGAACTCCGGATCCTTGATGTTTCTGCCGTGACAGTACGGGAAGCCGAAATCGAGCCCAGGACGCGGCGCGACGTTGAGCTCGCACGGCGGTGCATCGTCGCCTAGATAGTCCCGGCCGTTGTCCGTGAACCAAAGATGATTGGTCTGTGGGTGCCACGTGAAGCCGACGGTGTTGCGCACCCCACGCGCGAACACTTCCTGCCCGGTGCCGTCCGGGTTCATGCGCGTGATGACCGCGTAACCGGACTCGTTGCAGACATTGCAAGGGGCACCGATCGGCACGTACAGCTTTCCGTCGGGACCGAAGGCAATGTATCTCCACCCGTGATGGCGATCCTTCGGCAAATCATCGCGCACCACCGTCGGCTGCGGTGGGTCGTCCAGCGCATCTTCGATCCTGTCGAAGCGCAGTATGCGGTGGATCTCCGCGACATAAAGCGCGCCGTCGCGAAACGCCACGCCGTTCGGCATGTTCAGACCGCGCGCGATGACGCGCACGATCGGCTTGTCCTCGGGGCCGCTCGGCGGCGATACGGCGTAGACACGATCCCGGCGGGTCCCGACGAAAATCGTGCCGTTCGCGCCGATCGCGAGCGAGCGTGCACCGGGCACGTCGTCGGCGAACAGCTCGAGCTTGAACCCCGGCGGCATCTTCACATTGGCGAGCACTTCGTCGGTCGCGGGGCTCGCCCTCACCCCGCTCGCATGTAACAGCACACAAGCCGCCACGATGATGACCGCGGTGAGATTGCGCATTCGCTCGTTCCCGTCTGCGTGTGGCCGAAAATCCCTAGGAGTGACCGAGTGTAACCGTGCTGGCAGGTCGACGGCTATGCACATACGAAAGCGCCCGCGACAAACGTACGCGGGCGCAGATGAGAGAAGCGCTTGAAAGCGGACGGTGTTTCAGATCTTCTCTTGGATGCGTGCGGCCTTGCCGGTGCGCTCGCGCAGGTAGTAAAGCTTGGCGCGACGCACATCGCCGCGACGCTTCACTTTGATCGAGCGAATCGCGGGGCTGTAGGTCTGGAACACGCGCTCGACGCCTTCACCGTGGGAGATCTTGCGCACGGTGAACGACGAGTTGATGCCCCGATTGCGCTTGGCGATGACGACGCCTTCGTACGCTTGCGCACGCTCGCGGTCGCCCTCCTTCACCGTGACTTCCACGACGACCGTATCGCCCGGCCCGAAGTCCGGAATCTTCTTGTTGCCGATCGCTTCGCTTTCGAGCTTCTCAATGATGTTGCTCATGATCTCACCATCCGTTCAAGGGTCCGACGGGCGCTCGCTCGCGCGATGCTCCGCCAAGTATTCCTCCAGCAATTCCCGCTGCTCCGAAGTCAGCTGCGCCGCTTCGATCAGGTCCGGGCGGCGTTCCCACGTGCGCCCCAGCGCCTGCTTGAGCCGCCAGCGCCGGATCGCTGCATGGTTGCCGCTGGCGAGCACTTCCGGCACCGCCAGACCTTCGTAGACTTCCGGCCGCGTGTAGTGCGGCCAATCGAGCAGGCCGTCCGAAAACGAGTCCTGCTGCGCCGAAGCCTCGTCTCCAAGCACGCCTGGCAGAAGGCGTACGACCGCATCGATGACGACCAGCGCCGGCAGCTCGCCGCCCGACAGCACGTAATCGCCGATCGAGATACTCTCGTCGATCTCTAGCTCGATCAGGCGCTCGTCTACGCCCTCGTAGCGACCGGCGAGCAGCAACAGCCCGGGCAGCTGCGCGAGCTCGCGCACTTTCGTCTGCGTAAGGCGATAGCCATCTGCGGCCAGATAGACCGCGCGACTACCAGCCGGGAGGCGCGCTTTCGCGGCACGAATCGCGCTACGCGTCGGCTCGACCTTGAGCACCATCCCGGGACCACCTCCATAGGGGCGGTCATCTACCGTGCGATGCGCGTCGGTCGCAAAGTCCCGCGGACTCGTCGCCTGCACGGTGACTTGACCGCGCTTGACGGCGCGCCCAAGCACTCCGAAGCGAACGGCTTCGGTGACGAACTCAGGGAACAGCGTCACCACCTCGATGCGCATGCCCGCGAGCTCCGTCTACCAGTCCGACGCCCAATCGAAGACGATGTAGCCGTCTTCCAAGTCGACCTGGAGAATCCTGTCCTTCACGAGCGGAATCCAATGTTCCCGCTCTCCGCGCACGACGACGATGTCGCCGCCCGGTAACCTGCGAAAATGATCGACGCGCCCGAGCACTTCGCCGCTTGCGCCGCGCGCTTCAAGCCCTTCCAGGTCGGTCCAGTAATACTCACCGGGCCCTAGCGCCGGCAGCTCGCTGCGCGGCACGCCAACTTCCGCTCCGACGTACAACCGTGCCTGCTCTGGCGTCGCAATCCCTTCGAGCTTGGCGAGCGCGCGCTTGCCGCTCATGCGGCTGTCTTCGACTGCAAGCCGCACCCACTCGTCGGCAGTGCGTCGAACACACCAATTGTCGTACCGGAAAATGTTGTCCGGAGGATCCGTGAAGGACTGGACTTTGACCCAGCCCCGCACGCCAAACGTTCCTACGATCTTCCCGAGCGTAACGACACGGTCGCTCGCCGGCTTCGAACGAGTCGGCTCGGGAACGCTGGCCGGCTCGTCGCTCAACTTCCGTTACCCGAAACCGCGCAAGGACGCCTCGCGCGCCTTACGAGACCTCACGCCGCCGAGAGCTGCTTGCGGTACTTCTTGACGAGGCTCGCCACGCGCTCAGACGGCTTGGCGCCCTTGCTCAACCAGTAATCAATGCGCTCTACGTTCAGCTCGAGTGCGCGGTCCTTCCCAGCGGGGATGGGATTGAAGTAGCCGACCTGCTCCAAAATCGCCCCGCCTTGGCGGTTGCGGCTATCGGTAACCACTACGTGGTAAAAAGGCTGCTTTTTCGCCCCGCGGCGAGTGAGCCGAATCGTAACCATACTGAGTCAAGCCTCAAGAAACCTGTGCAATCCTGGACTGCCGGGAGCCTGCCTCCCGTAAAAGGGCGCGAATATTACTGGAAAGAGGGGCGACTGGCTACTGCGGGCGGCAGCCGCCAGATTTTCCGCAGAGTCAAGAGGATCCCAGGCGTTCCCAGGCGTGCGCCAGCCTGCCATCGCACGGCGCCTCAGAACCCGCCATCAACCGAATGGGCTGCGCCCTCCAAAGGCCCGCATCAGCTTGCCTAGACCGCCCGCCTTCGTCATGGACTTCATGACCTTCTGCATCTGCAAGTAGTTCTTCAGCAGCTTGTTCACCTCGGACACGTGGACGCCAGAGCCTGCAGCGATGCGGCGCTTGCGCGAGGCGTCGATGGTCTTCGGGTAGCGACGTTCGCGCGGCGTCATGGACCGGATGATGGCGATCTGCCGCGCAATCTCTTTCTCGCTGCTCTGCGGGTTCACTGCCCCGGCTTTGCCGACCAGACTGCTCGGGAGCTTGTCCAGCAACGCCGCAATCCCGCCCATGCGCTGCAATTGCATCAGCTGCTCGTGCAAGTCCTCGAGGTCGAAGTCGTTGCCCTTTTTGAGCTTGCGAGCAAGCTTCTCGGCCTGTTCGCGATCGAGATTGCGCTGAACGTTCTCGACCAGCGACAGCACATCGCCCATGCCCAGGACACGGGAGGCGATGCGATCAGCGCGAAAAGGCTCGAGCGCCTCAGTCTTCTCGCCAGTACCGATGAAAAGGATTGGCCTGCCCGTGATCTGCCGCACCGACAAGGCTGCGCCGCCGCGAGCGTCGCCGTCGGCCTTGGTAAGCACCACGCCGGTGAGCGACAGCGCCTCGCCGAAGGCGCGCGCTGCGTTCACTGCGTCCTGCCCCGCCATGCTGTCGACCACGAACAGCGTCTCAGTCGGTGCGATCGCCGCGGCGATCTCCCTGATCTCGTCCATCATCTCGTCGTCGACGTGCAAGCGACCGGCAGTGTCGACGATCAGCACGTCGTAGAAGGAACGGCGTGCCTCCTCCAGCGCCTCGCGCGCCAAGGTGACGGGCGGCTTGCCTGGATCCGAGGGATAGAAACCGACGTCGAGCTGTTGGGCGAGGCGCTCGAGCTGCAGAATGGCCGCCGGGCGATAAACGTCCGTGCTGGCGAGCATCACCCTCTTGCGCTCGTTCTCCTTCAGCCACTTGGCGAGCTTGGCGGCGGAGGTCGTCTTGCCGGCACCCTGCAAGCCCGCCAAGAGAATGACGACAGGGGGCTGCGCTCTGAGATTGAGCGGACGGACACCCGCGCCCATCAAGGCCACGAGCTCGTCATGAATGATCTTGACCAGCGCCTGCCCCGGGGTGAGGCTCTTGTCGATTTCTTGACCGACGACCTTACTCCGCACGGCATCGATGAATTCTTTGACGACGGGCAGGGCCACGTCGGCCTCCAGCAGCGCCATCCTGACTTGGCGCAGCGTGTCGTTGATGTTCTCTTCGGTGAGACGCCCGCGCCCTCGCAGACTGTCGACGACACCTTGGAGGCGCTCGGTTAACTTGTCGAACATGGGAATTTTGCGGTAGAGACGGTTAAGCAGGCTGGCTAGTTTAAGCCACAATGTGAAGGTGCACAGGGTTCGATCTGCCGGACGGCCCGGCATTTCCCCGGAAAGCCCGTTCTCCTCGCGTGGGCGAAGGTGACGAGTAGGCTATGGCCGACATGATTGGTTCGCTGTAGCCTCTGTCTCGGTGCAACGACTGGATCGTTCAGTGCTGTCCGTCCTCGTACTCGCAGCTTATTTCGCCAGCGCGCTGTGGCTCGTTTCGAGCGTTCACCGCGCACAGGACCATGCCGCACGCGGACGCCGCATCGCGGGCGTCGCGCTTGGCACGCTCGCCGCTGTGGCACATGCAACGCTGTTGTGGCACGGCCTCTCGAGCAAGCCATCCTGGTCGTTGACCGTCGCCGAAGCAGCGTCGCTCATCGGCTGGCCGATCGGCGCCATGGCCATCGTGCTGTCGTGGCTGCGTCCCCGGTTTGCGGCCATCGGCTCGGCGCTGATGGTGCTCGCCGGAATAGTGGCGGTTGGCGCCGCACCAGGTGCGCCGGGCTATGACCTGCAACAGCAGAATTGGGAAATTGCAGCGCATATCGCGCTTTCCGTGCTCGCGTACGCGCTGCTCACGATCGCTGTGGTGCTCGCGATCGCGCTTGGGTTGCTGGACCGACGACTGCGCACGCGCAGGCCGCTCGGCTGGATGCAAGCGCTGCCGTCCGTGGAAGCGCTCGAGGCCGGAATCTTTCAGGCGTTGGTGGCAGGCTTCGCCACGCTCACGCTGGCTCTCTTTAGCGGTTTCATCTTCGTCGAGGACCTGTTCGCGCAGCATCTGATCCACAAGACCGTGCTGTCGTGTCTTGCGTGGGTCGTGTTCGCAGTTCTGCTGTTCGGCCGCTGGCGCTTCGGGTGGCGAGGACGCACGGCTGCCTCGTGGACCGTCGGCGGTTTCGCATTGCTTGCTCTCGCCTACTTCGGGTCGAAAATCGTGCTCGAGGCAATCCTAGGCAGGCACTGGGGCTAAAAAGCGATCGCCGTGCCTGACCCGATATTCCTTGTGATCGCTCTGTTGCTCGTCTGCGCCGTCGCTGTCGGCGCATTCTTCGCCGGCATGCGTTACGCACGCGAAGGCAAGACGCTGCGGTGGAACCTGGTGCAGAAGCGCGAGCTCGCAGAACATCGAGCGCGGCTCGTGCAGAGCATCGCTGAGCTCGAGAAGACGACCGTCGATGACATCATGATCCCGCGGAACGAGATCGCGTGGATCGATCTCAATGACGACTGGGATGCCATTCTCGAGATTTTGCGCACGACGCCGCACACGCGCTTGCCCGTATGCGAGGACACGCTCGACAACATCGTCGGCGTGCTGCACATGAAAAAGGTCGCGCATGCCTTGGCGCGGGGCGAGCTGACACGCGAGCTCTTACGTGAGATCGCACAGGAGCGCGAAGGGTACTTCGTCCCGGAAGGCACCACCCTCAACGTGCAGCTGCTCAATTTCCAACGTGACCGCCGTCGCGTCGCGCTGGTTGTCGATGAGTACGGCGACATCCGCGGGCTGGTGACGCTCGAGGACATCCTCGAAGAGATCGTCGGCGAGTTCACGACCGATCCCGCGACGCTGAGCAAGGACATTCACAAGGAAGCGGATGGAAGTTTCGTCGTGACGGGTGCAACCACGATCAGAATCTTGAACCGCACCTTGGGTCTTGCGCTTCCGACCGATGGGCCGCGCACGCTCAACGGGCTCATTCTCGAATATCTGGAAACGATCCCAGTGCCCGGCACGAGCCTGAAGATCGGCGATGTGGCGATCGAGATTCTGCAAACCGCCGAAAACTCCGTGAAAACGGTGCGTCTGCGCCCGTTGCAGCGGGCCACTTCTCACGAGGTACGCTCAAAAGGCGTGGCGTAGCGCATCGCGCAAACGCTCGACACCGATCACTTCCATGCCCTCGAGCGGGCGGCGCGGCACGTTGGCGGCAGGTACGATCGCGCGCTGAAAGCCATGCTTGGCCGCTTCGCGCAAGCGCTCCTCGCCGTACGGAACCGGGCGGATTTCTCCTGCCAAACCGACCTCGCCGAAGCACACGACACGTCCCGCCAGCGGCTCGTCTCGCGCGCTCGAGACCGTGGCCAGAATGGCCGGCAAGTCGGCAGCTGTCTCCGAGATCCGCACGCCGCCTACCACGTTGACGAACACGTCGCGACCGGCACTCGGCACCCCACCATGACGATGCAGCACCGCCAGCAGTAGCGACAGGCGATTGGCCTCGAACCCTACAGCCACGCGACGCGGATTCATCCCCTGCGCATCGTCTGTCAACGCTTGCACCTCGATCAGCATCGGCCGACTCCCTTCGCGCGCGACCATAACGGCGCTGCCGGCGATCGGCTGGGCATGATTGGACAGAAAAATCGCCGAAGGATTCTTGACCTCTTTCAAGCCCTGCTCCGTCATGGCGAACACACCCACTTCATTGGCGGCCCCGAAGCGGTTCTTCACGGCACGAATCATTCGAAAGCGACTGCCTGCGTCGCTCTCGAAATAAAGCACTGTGTCCACCATGTGCTCGAGAATCCGCGGTCCGGCGATGAGGCCTTCCTTGGTGACATGCCCGATGATGAGCACCGACACACCCGACGCTTTCGCGAACCGCACGAGCGATGCCGCGGTCTCGCGAACCTGGCTCGCGGTGCCCGGCGAGGAATCCACGGTCGAAGCGAACATCGTTTGAATGGAATCGATCACCAGCACGCGAGCGCGTGCTCGCTCAGCGTGTTCGATGATCGTTTCAATGGACGTCTCGGCGAGCAGCTGCAGCGCCTCGCCCGCCACCCCCAAGCGCCGTGCACGCAGACTGACCTGCCGCAACGACTCTTCGCCGGATACATAGAGCGTAGTCACCGCTCGGCTGAGAGCCTCGCCAGCTTGCAACAGCAATGTCGACTTGCCGATGCCGGGATCGCCACCGAGCAAGGTCACTGAGCCCAGCACCAATCCACCGCCCAGCACGCGGTCAAGTTCGCCGAAGCCAGTCGGCAGACGGGGCTCATCGCTTTCTACGACTTCCGACAATCGTCGGGGCTGCGATGCGCTGGCCGTCCACGACTTGCGTTCCGCGCGTTCCTTCGAAAGCGTGACACGTTTCAATGAATCCCCTGCGCCGCATGCCGGACAAAGGCCTTGCCATTGCAGGCTCTCGTTCCCGCATTCGTCGCAAACGAAGATGTGTCGTGACTTGGCCATGGCGAGCGTACAGCGCAGCGAATCAATCCAGAATGCGTGCGGTGTCTCGATGCGTCAACCTGCCGCTCATCGACTGGGGCCACACGCATGTGATGCACGTTCGCTTTTATCGTCACGATCCCGTTGCGCGCACCATGCCGCTCCTGCTTGTGTGACGCCGCCGTCAATTCGCGTGTAGAGCATCGTCTATACTCGCGCGGTTTCATCGACCGGTAGAGTCTTGTGGCTGCGAAGCTCGCGCGATTTTCGTGGCTTCCAGGAGGGCTGGGAGCGGCACTCATCATCTTGGTGGGTCGCCTCCTTGCGCCCGAGCCCACCGATGCGCTGGAAGCGAGTCTGTATGACCGCGTCGTGCGCGCTCGTGCGACG
The DNA here is from genome assembly GCA_017577615.1 of Gammaproteobacteria bacterium. Lineage (GTDB taxonomy): Bacteria > Pseudomonadota > Gammaproteobacteria > Steroidobacterales > Steroidobacteraceae > Steroidobacter. The sequence goes on from PKRE01000005.1 coordinate 120,927, forward strand.
GCAGCCGCCAGCGAGATCGCGATCATCGCGATCGACAACGAGAGCATCGAGCGGTTGGGGCCATGGCCCTGGTCGGAACGCGTCCATGCCGACCTGGTCGAGCGCCTCACGCGTGCAGGTGCCCGCGTCGTTGGCTTCGTCGAGCCGATCGAGACACCGCACGGCCATGTCGAGATCGAGCGCATCCGCGCCGCGCTCGCGCTGCTCGAGAGCTCAGATCTGCGCGATTCCCCCCAAGCCGCTCAGCTACGCTCGCTGCTCGGTGCCAGCGGCGGGCCCAGCACGACCTCGCGATTGCGCCAAGCGATCCAGGCACACGGCAACGTCGTGCTCCCCGTTGCCCTACAGCCAAGCACCGCTGCAACGGACAGTCCAGCTGAGCTGCTCGAGGTTGGCGCTGGACCAACCGTCCCACCTTGGCAGCGCCATACGACGAGCTATCGAATCATGCAGCAACCCTCGCCGGAGCTGCTGCATGCAGCGCGCGCGGTCGGTCATACATTCGTGCAGGCCGATCAAGATGGAACGGCGCGAACCGACCAGGCATTTGCGCGTGTCGGCTCACTGGCATTGCCCTCACTCGCCATGGCGGTCGCGGCCCGCGCTGCAGGTTTGGACGCCGCCACGTTATTGCTCGATGACGAACGACTCGTCGTGCTCGGCCGCCATGAGATCAAGCTCGATGCGGAGCTGCGAGCGCATCCCGAATATCACCACACGAGCGGACCGAGAAGCTTTCCGCAGTATTCCTATTGGCGCGCGCTCGCGGGAGAGATTGGCGCGACAGAGCTGGAGGGACGAATCGTCCTCATCGGCGTAACCGATGCCGACGTGCTGCCGATTCAGGCCGTCGCGACACCTGCGGGAGCTGAAGCTGCGCCAGTCAATCTCGTTGCAAGCGCAACATCGAGTTACTTGCAAGGACGACTCTACTCGATCGGCGGCGTGGCTGCGGCAGTGGAATGGCTCGGCACCGCTGCCGCCATCCTCTTCGCCGCCTTCTTACTGCCCGTTTCCGGCGTCACGCTGGGCCTGCTCGCTACCATGCTCATCGTGACCGTTCTGATCGTCACCGAAGTCGGGCTGCTCAGCTCGATGCAGGCGTGGGCTCGCCTCATGCTGCCAACATTGGCCGCCGTCGGAGGTTTCGGCTTCTACGTCGTCAGCGAGCTCGTTCGCCGTGCGAACGCAAAGGGCGATCCGGCCGAGAGCTCTGCGGCAAGCTTGCGCAGTCTCGGCCAGACATTTCAGAGTCAAGGACAGTTGGATCTTGCCTTCGAGACATATCGTCGCTGTCCGCTCGACGCCGCGACCATGGAGCTGCTCTATTATCTGGGTCTCGATTTCGAGCGCCGACACCAAGCTCAGAAAGCGGCGGCCGTATACGCATACATCGCGACCCGAGATCCAAACTATCGCGACCTACGCGCGCGACGCGCGCGGCTGAACACCGAGCTGGCACAGCGCTCTGCACCGATCACCAGGGCGCCGGCCACGCGCGCTCCGGCAACGCGTCCACCCCTGCGAGCCGCTGTGGAGGATCACGAGCCGACGTTCTCCGCCGTCTCTCTGCCCCCGGGTGCGCCGCGCAGACTGGGACGCTACGAGATTGAACGAGAGCTCGGCAAAGGGGCCATGGGAGTCGTCTATCTCGGCCGCGACCCGAAGATCAATCGCGTCGTTGCGATCAAGGCAATTCCGCTCGCAGACGAGTTCGAGGACGAGGATCTGGAAGAAGCCCGAGCCCGCTTCTTCCGCGAGGCCGAGATGGCAGGCCGCCTGAACCACCCTGCGATCGTGACGATCTACGACGCAGGGGAGGATCAGGGCCTGGCCTACATCGCAATGGAGTATCTACGTGGGCAGCATCTTAGTCATTTCGCGGACCCTGCACGGCTATTACCGCCAATAACCGTGATGTTGCTCGTCGCTCGCGTCGCGGATGCCCTTCACTATGCGCACCGCCAAAACGTGGTTCATCGCGACATCAAACCGGCTAATATAATGTTCAACCCCGACACGGATGAGTTAAAAATAACGGACTTCGGGATCGCGCGCCTGACCGACGTCAGTCGGACCAAGACCGGGATCGTGCTGGGCACGCCGTCATTCATGTCGCCGGAACAACTCGAAGGACGTCCGATCGACGGTCGCTCGGATCAGTTCGCGCTCGGGGTGAGTTTGTATCAACTGCTGTGCGGCCAGCTGCCCTTCCGTGCCGAGTCGATGCCACGGCTAATGCAAAAGATCGCGACAGAGCCGCATGCCCCCATACGGCTCATACGTCCGGAGCTGCCTGCGTGCATCGATGTTATCTTGAACCGCGCGTTGGCTAAGAATGCCGACGATCGCTACGCCACGTGCGGAGAGTTGGGCTTGGCTCTGCGCGAGTGCGCCGGAAGCTACGAGACGCAGCGAGCCACGGAAAGCCACCATGAATGGCTCTTGCCATGATCGCAATGACTACGGCGGGAGGCTGACATGGCTTATCCGATGATGCGAGGAAAAATCCGCTCAGTCGGCTTGAGCGACGTCGGCCGCGTGCGCGAGCACAACGAAGATACGATCGGCGTCGACGCCGACATCGGGCTATTCGTCCTCGCCGATGGCATGGGCGGCTACAACGCGGGCGAGGTGGCGAGCGGCATCGCAGTCAAGACGGTGATGAGCCTGGTCAAGGAGGCTGTGGAGCATCAGGACATGAGCTCCGCAGATCCTGAAACTGGCCTCTCCCGCCCGGCGATCGTGCTGCGGGACGCGATCGCCCGGGCGAACAAGATCATCTACCAGACAGCCAAGTCGCAACCTCATTGCGAAGGCATGGGGACGACCATCGTGGCCTGCCTGTTTTACGACAACCGCGTGGCCATCGCTCATGTCGGCGACTCTCGCGCCTACCGATTGCGGGCAAACCGCTTCGAGCAGCTGACCATGGATCACTCGCTCCTCCAGGAGCTGGTCGATCGCGGTTTCTACTCCCAGGCCGAAGCCCAGCGAGCCACGAACAAGAACTACGTCACACGTGCCCTCGGAGTGGAACCCACGGTCGAAGTCGAGGTGCACGAAGTGCCGGTGCTCAAAGGGGACTTTTACGTCCTGTGCTCCGACGGCCTATCGGACATGGTCGAGGACGAGGACATTCACTTAACCATGAGCACCTTTAGTGCTAGCCTTGAAACAGTTGCTAAGCAATTGATTCAGCTATCGAACGACAACGGCGGCCGCGACAACGTCTCGATAGTTCTTGCGCAAGTTGTCGACTCGTTCGCAGCGAAGACGAGCTTTGTTGACAGAATCTTGCGCTGGTTCAGCTAGAAGAGCGCAAGCGGGCACGAGGCATTTGCACATGGCACGATTGATCCTAAGCCTGGACGGTCAAGTGCTGGCCGAATACAACATGAACAAGGAGCGTTACACGATCGGCCGCCTCCCCGACAACGACATTCGTATCGACAACCCTGCCGTCAGCGGTCATCACTCGCTGATCATCAACATTCTCAACGATTCGTTCCTCGAAGATCTGAACAGCACGAACGGCACGTACGTCAACGGCAAGCTGATCAAGAAGCACGCGCTGCAGCACGGCGACGTCGTGACCATCGGTCACCACCAGCTGCGCTACATCGATACGCAAGGCGCAGAAGAGGAAGAGGACGAGTTCGAGAAAACGATGGTGATCACCCCCGGCTCTGCGGTGGCGGCCGTCGCGGCGAAGAAGGCCTCGTCGATCGCGCCTGCTCCCAAGACCCCACTGACGACCGGCGCGATGGCCGCGCGACGCCCGCAGCTGGTTGCACCCGGAGACCAGCCGGCGGCGCTACCACAGGCCAAGCTCCAAGTGCTCAGCGGCGCCTTCGCTGGCCGCGAGCTCGAGCTCAACAAGGCGCTCACGACGCTGGGACGACCCGGCGTGCAAGTCGCCGCCATTACGCGCCGTGCTGACGGCTTCTTCATCGTGCACGTCGACAGCGGCAAGCCCGGCGACTATCCGCTCGTCAATGGCACTCCTATCGGCGAGCAGGCCCGTAAGCTGCGGGATAACGATGTGATTCTCCTTGCGGGCGTGAAGATGGGATTTTTCGAGAGCTAACGGAGCCGGAGCTGACCGACTGACACGCTTCTCGAACGTCAACCGTCTACTCTTGCGACGGTTACCCGTTCGTTCACCCGGCAGACGAGCTCGTAAGCGATCGTGTCGGCGAACGGAGCGACACGTTCCACTGGCAACCCTCTGCCCCATAAGGTCACTTGACTGCCGACCCGCGCACCATGCACGTGCGTGACGTCTACGGCGATCGTATCCATCGACACTCGACCGACGATACGCGCTGGCTGTCCATCGACGAGCACCGGCGCGCCGCTCCTCATGCCGCGCGGATAGCCGTCTCCATAGCCGATCGCTGCAATGCCGATTCGCGAATCCTGCTCGGCACGCCAGATCCCGCCATATCCAACCGTTTCCCCTGCCTTGACGTAGCGAACCGCGATGAGGGGCGCCGTCAACGTCATGACGGGCCGCAAGCCCAAATCCCGTGCTGAGTCTTCCCCCATGGGCGAGATGCCATAGAGCATGAGGCCGGGGCGAACCCAATCGAGACGCGTTTCCGGATAACGAATGAGGCCGGCGGAGTTGGCGATACTTCGCTCGAATGCAAGTCCCGCGGTCAGGCGTTGGAACGTCTCGATCTGGCGCACGGAGCTGGTGCGATCTGCCTCCTCCGCCGCGGCCAAATGCGTCATCAGGCGGAGGCTGCGCACAGTGCTGCACCGGGCGATGCGCTCGAGCGCGGCACCGAGCTCCTCGCTGCGAAACCCGAGACGGTTCATGCCGGTGTCGACTTTGAGCCAAACCTCGCAAGCTCTCTGTCCCCGCTCGAGCAACGTCACCTGCTCAAAGGAGTGGACGACCAGATCGAGGTTGTGCTCGGCTGCTGCACGCAGCTGCTCGGCGTCGGTCACGCCCTCGAGCAAGACGATGCGATGCCGAATACCGCAACCACGCAGCGCCAACGCCTCGCTCAGGCGAGCGACACCGTAGCCATCAGCATCAGCCAACGTCCGCGCGGTGCTCACGATTCCGTGGCCATATGCGTCGGCTTTGACGATCGCTAGCACGCGGGAGCGAGGCGCAAGGCGACGGACGACGCCCAGATTGTGGCGCAGGGCTGCGTGGTCGATCGTCGCAAGCGGAGCGCTCACACGTACGAACCGTCCCCGTACGCCGATTCTGGCACGTAGTTCTCGAACTTCGTGTACTTACCGAGAAAGGTCAGCTGAACCTCGCCGACTGGACCGTTACGCTGCTTGGCGATGATGATGTCGGCGATGCCTTTGCGCGGCGTGTTCGGATCGTACACTTCCTCCCGATAGATCATCATGATCAGGTCAGCGTCCTGCTCGATCGCGCCCGACTCGCGCAAGTCCGACATCACCGGTTTTTTGTCGGTGCGTTGCTCGACGCTGCGGTTGAGCTGCGAAAGCGCAATCACGGGAACGGACAGCTCCTTCGCCAGTGCCTTCAGGGAACGGGAAATCTCGGAGATTTCCGTGGCTCGATTCTCCTTCGTGCCCGGCACCTGCATGAGCTGTAGGTAATCGAGCACGATCATGTCGAGCCCATGCTCGCGCTTCAAACGTCGTGCGCGGGCACGCACTTCCGTAGGTGTCAGAGCCGGCGTGTCATCGATATAGATGCTCGCCGACTTCATCATGCTGATCGCGGTATTGATGCGCGACCAATCTTCGTCGTTGAGCTGGCCGGTGCGCAGCCTGCTCTGATCCACCATGCCGAGCGAGGACACCATCCGGAATGCCAGCTGCTCGCGCGACATTTCCATGCTGAACACGCCGACCTTGGCGCGGTTCGGACCGAAGGCTGCGTTCTCCGCGATGTTGAGACAGAAGGTGGTCTTGCCCATGGAAGGGCGGCCCGCAACGATGATCAGATCGCCCTTCTGCAGACCGGCCGTCATCTCATCGAGCTTCGTGAAGCCGGTGCTGATGCCTGTGAGCGCACCGGGATTCTGCGCGAGCATATCGATGTGATCGATGATGCGGCCGACTTCGTCCTTGAGCGCCACGAACCCCGAGCCGGCTTTGTTGCGGCTCTCGGCAATCTCGAACACGCGGCGCTCGGCTTCATCGAGGATCTCGCCCGCGTCCCTGCCTCCAGGCTCGTAGGCGCTCGCGGCGATCTCGCCACCGACTTGGATCAGACGCCGCAGCGTCGAGCGTTCGCGCACCGCATCCGCATAGGCGCGGATGTTCGCGGCACTCGGCGTGTCCCGCACCAAGCCCGCCAAGTAGACAAGCCCGCCCGTCTGATCGGCCAGCCCCTTGCGCTCGAGGCGCTCCGACAGCGTCACCGCGTCGAACGGCTCGCCGCGATGCGCAAGCTCGGTGATCGTTTCGTAGATGAGTTGATGGTCGCGACGGTAGAAATCCTCGGCCACCAGACGATCGGCAATCGCATCGTACGCGCTGTTGTCGAGCATCAAGCCGCCGAGCACCGCCTGCTCAGCCTCGATCGAGTGCGGTGGAACTCGAATGTCGTCGATAATGGCCTTGTCGCGAGCCCGTCTCGGGCCTACGAGCGAAACCTTTGCTTCGCTTTCAGCCATAGTCGATGACGTCGAGGCTGCCGTTTAGTCTTCGGGAACGACGACGACCGTCAAATCGACCTTGACGTCCGTGTGAAGGTGCAACTGGACGACATGCTCGCCAACTTGACGCAGCGGACCGTTCGGCAAGCGAATCTCTGAGCGTTCGACTTCGTGTCCCGCTTTCTGCAGCGCCTCGCTGATGTCGGTCGTGCCGATGGAGCCGAAGAGCTTGCCTTCGCCACCTGCCTTGGCACTGATCGTCAGCTTGAAGCCTTCAAGCTTCGCGGCACGCGCCTGCGCTGCCTGCAGCTGCTCCTGCGCAAGCTTCTCGAGCTCAGCACGGCGAGCCTCGAACTTGGCGATGTTCTCCGGAGTAGCCAACGCCGCCTTGCCTTGAGGCAGCAGATAGTTACGCCCGTAACCGGGCTTGACCTTGACGCGATCGCCGATATTGCCGAGGTTGGCGACCTTCTGCAGCAGAATCAATTCCATAACGCACCTTTCAACTATCAAAACGAAATCTTCGAGCCGAGCGCCGCAGGCTGGCTCAGGAGTGTACTCGTTCGTGCGACGCTATGCAGAGCGCCTGCCCTTGCGGGGTCCGCGAATGCCGCGGCTCAGGCGTCTTGGGCCTTGGGCCTGCGCCAGTTGTCGATGAAACCCCACACTGCCAGCACGCCGATCATGATCCAATGCCACAACGGCACGATCAGCGCCACATAGATCGCAACCAGCCACCTTTTGTTGAGCGAGCCGTTCGCTTTGCTGCGATGCGCCGCTGCCAAGCCTTGCAGCACCAGCGCGACCAAGCCCACCCAGGCAAGAGAATCGATCAACAACGACTCGGTCAGGAACAGCAGCACGAACACGATCGCCAGCGCCGTGCCCAGCACGACGCCGAGACGCAGCCCTCGATACTCCCGTCCGAAGCGCCCCGGCGCGCATAACAGGGAGTCCCACCAGCGACCTAGGAAGAGACCGCCCAGCACGAACACGAGCGCCATCGCCGCCAGCATGCCGGTCATCGCCTGCGTCAATTGCAAGAGCAATTGCGCCTCGTTCTGCGGGTACAGCCCCAGCTGCACCATCGAGGCGACGATCGGCTGCACGAGTGACCGCCACAAGGCCGCAGGATCGCTCACGGCGGCATGCGTGAGCATGACGATCCCGCAGGCAGCGAGCACCGCGAGCTGGACGCAGAAGTTCATCGAGCCCGTTCGTCTCAAGACAGCAGCGAGCGCGAGCGAACCGAAGAGCACACAACACGACAGCAGCAGTAGCACCGCCATCCACATGCTCGGCAGCGCACTCGATAGCCACACCAGCGTTGCAGCCACTGCACCGGCCAACGCAATCCCGAACGCGGGTCCGAGACCGTGGTGAAGCAGGACGAGCACGGGAATGGCGCTCGCCGCAACCACGAGCGGCAGAGCGAGAAGCGCAGCGAGCGCGCTGCACAGCGCACACGCGAATGCGGCACGGGATGGCCGTGCGATCAACCAAGCGGCAAGTGCACGATGCATCGTGCAACTCGCGCCGTTTCGAGGCAGCGCGAGCCTCTCCGGCTCAGTGCTGGTCGGTGTAAGGCAACAGCGCGAGATAGCGTGCGCGCTTGATCGCCACCGCCAACTGGCGCTGATAGTACGACTTCGTACCGGTGATCCGGCTCGGGACGATCTTGCCGGTCTCCGTGATGTAGCTCTTCAGAGTGGCGAGATCCTTGTAGTCGATCTGCTCGACGCCTTCGGCAGTGAAACGGCAGAACTTGCGGCGGCGGAAGAAACGAGCCATGGTCTATCCTCGAGTGAACCTGCGAACTCAAGCAGACTCGCGCACGGAGTCGTCATCGTCGTCGGAGAAGCGCTCCTCGCGCCCATCGTCATCGCCGGACTTCGCCATGGGAGAAGGCTCGGTCACGGCCTTGTCCATCCGAATGACGAGATAACGCAGGACTGCGTCGCTGAATCGAAATGCGCCGGTGAGCTCGTTGAGCGTCTTTCCGTCACATTCGATGTTCATCAGCACATAGTGTGCCTTGTGCACCTTGTTGATGGGATACGCGAGTTGCCGGCGACCCCAATCCTCCAGGCGATGGATCACACCGTCGCCAGCGCTGATCATGTTCTTGTAGCGCTCCAGCATCGCCGGAACTTGTTCACTCTGGTCGGGATGGACCAGAAAAACGATCTCGTAATGTCGCATTGCTGCCTCCTTGTGGAGATGCCTCCCGGGCCGAGAAACCACGGTGAAGCAAGGAGCGGTCGTATTTCTCGTCTTTCTCGCCACGGGCCGGCCGCAGCGGGGCGCGCATGCTAACAGAACCGGGGATCCGGGGACAGGGGTGGGCTGGAAGGCTGGAGGCTGGGGCTGGAGCCACCCCGCTGCGGAACGGGCTGCTGGGCGCTGGGCTCTGGGCACTGGGCACTGGGTTTTGGGCTCTGGGCTTTGGCTGGAGGGCCTAGTCCCCCCTCTGCCTTCGCGCCTCGTACAGCACCACGCCTGCTGCCACCGATACGTTCAGGCTTTCCACTGCGCCATACATCGGAATCCGCACGAGCAAGTCGCAGTGATCGCGCGTCAGACGGCGCAAGCCGGCGCCTTCGGCGCCCAGCACCAGCGCCAATGGCCCCGTAAGCTCCGCTTGGTACAACGAGGTGTCCGCCTGCTCGTCGGTCCCGACGATCCACAGTCCGCGCTGCTTCAGCCAACGCAACGTACGCGCCAGGTTGGTGACCTGGATCAATGGGACAGTTTCCGCGGCGCCAGAGGCGACCTTGCGAACGGTAGCGGACATGCCGGCGGCGCGATCCCGCGGCACGATGACTGCGTCGACACCGGCGGCATCGGCCGATCGCAAGCAAGCACCAAGATTGTGCGGATCTTGGACGCCGTCCAGCACGAGCAGCAACGGTGGACCTGGCGCTCGGTCGAGCAGCTCATCGAGCGCGCCCTCCCCCAACGTTGGCACGGGACGCACGTGCAGACAGACGCCTTGATGGTGCTCGCTGCCGGCAAGACGAGCAAGCTCACGCGGATCGCGCCATTCGGTGCGAATGCCTGCTTCGCGCGCCAAGTGCACGAGCTCCGCCACGCGCGCGTCCTCACGTCCCTTTTGCAGGATCAGACGCAGAGCGCGCTCCGGGCGCTGTCTCAGCAGCGCCCGAACCGCGTGCATGCCGAACACCACTGCGCCCTCGCTCATCGTCGACCTCGGCGACGCTGCCAAGGGCTGCGCAGGCGTCTAGGTGCATTGGCGAGTTCGGCACGCGCTTCCGCAAGCTCGAAATCGATCTTGCGCTCGTCTATGAGCACGTTGACGAGCCGGACGCGTAGATGATCACCCAGCTTGAAGACGCGTCCACTGCGCGCAGCCACCATTCGGAACCCGGAACGATCGCGCGTGAAATAGTCGGCACCGAGACCGCTCACGTGGATGAGACCGTCGATCTGCAGCCCCTTCACGCGAACGAACAGGCCGAAATCGACGACACCCGTGACGATCACGTCGAACTCTTCACCGATCTTGTCTTGCATGTACTGGCATTTCAGCCAGGACAACGCATCGCGAGTCGCCTCCTCGGCGCGACGCTCCGTGAAAGAGCAATGCAGACCGAGCTGCTCCAACGACTCAACGAACGAGTCTGCATCGCCGCCGTGCAAGACATGACGAATGCCACGATGCACGATCAAGTCCGGATAGCGGCGAATCGGCGAGGTGAAGTGCACGTATTCCTTCAGAGCCAAGCCGAAGTGCCCGATGTTCTCCGGCTGATATGCTGCGTGCGGCAAGGAACGCACGATGACCGTACCGATGAGCTCTGCTTCCTCGCGGCCGACCACTTGCTTCAAGACGGCTGCCAAGTCTCCCGGCTCGAGCGGGCGGTCTCGCGGCAAGTGAATGCCGAAACCTTGCAGAAACAGACGCAACTGCTCGAGCCGCTCCTCTTCGGGCCGGCCATGTACACGATAAAGCGTCGGAATCTTGTGGCGCTTGAGGAAACGAGCGGCCTGCACGTTGGCAGCGATCATGCACTCCTCGATGAGCCGATGGGCGTCGTTGCGCGCATGCTCGACAAACGCAGCGACACGCCCGTGCGCATCGAACTGCACTTTGAGCTCCGGCACGTCGAGCTCGAGAGCACCGCGCTCAAGGCGCGCCGCATACAACGCACGAAATACGTTGTACAGATCGTTCAGCAACGGCCCGACGGCGTGCACGTCCTGATCCTCGACCGCAGCCGGATTCGCAAGGTACGCGGCCACCTTCGTGTACGTGAGGCGAGCACGCGACCGTATCACGGCTTCGAAGAACCTCGAGCGAGTCACCTTGCCCGCCTGGTTAACGCGCATCTCGCAGGCAAGACACAACCGGTCCACGTCGGGATTGAGGGAGCACAAACCGTTGGACAACGCCTCCGGCAACATCGGCAGCACGCGATTCGGAAAGTACACCGAGGTGCCACGGTGCTGCGCCTCGCGATCGAGTGCCGAGCCCGGAGTCACATAAGCAGCAACATCGGCGATCGCGACGATCAGACGCCACCCGCCGCGCACCGGCTCGCACCAGACGGCGTCGTCGAAATCGCGTGCATCCTCGCCGTCGATCGTGACGAATGCGAGGTCGCGTAGATCCTCTCGGTCACGTTTTGCGGCTGCGCTCACATGGGTGCCGAAACGTTCCGCCTCCTGGAGCGCATCGGGCGGAAACTCGAACGGCAACCCATGCGAGTGAATGGCAATCTCAGTTTCCATCCCTGGAGCGGCATGCTCGCCGAGCACGCGGGTGACATGCCCAACCGGCTGGGCCGTCTTGGAAGGCTGCTCGATGAGCTTGACGAGCACGATCTGCCCCGCGCGCGCGTTCTCCAGGCGGTCGCGCGGTATGAGCACTCGATGGGTGATGCGCGGGTTGTCGGGCACCACGAAGAAGATGCCCGCTTCCTCGTACAAGCGGCCGACGATCTGTTGTGTCTTGCGCTCGAGAATCTTGACGATCGCGCCCTCGGGCCGGCCGCGAAGATCGGTGCCGGTCCGACGCACGGCGACACGGTCGCCATGCATCACTTCGAGCATCTGCCGTGGCGGCAGGAAAATCGGCGTCGTGCGATCGTCGGGCATGACGAACCCGTGACCGTCACGGTGCGCGCTGACGGTGCCGACGATCAGGGGCAGGAACTCGCGCAGGCAGTACTCCCCGCGCCGGTTGCGCACGATCTCGCCCGCGCGCACCAAGGAATCCAGCTCTGCGTCCAGTCTGGCGCGTGCGGCGCGCGTGGTCCGGCCGAGCCGCTGCGCGAGCTCGTCGAGCGTCAAAGGAAGGCCCGCGTCCCGTAGCGCGTCAGTGATGAGCGCGGCGTCTGCCCGCGCGCGAGCCGTTTGGCGACTCACCTTCCGGCGTTGTCGACGCGGTCCCCGTACCGTTCTTTTTCGATGCATGTTTCCTCTACCGTGAGAGCCGTGTCGGTGCCGTCATTGACACCCAATTGACGCCTCTGTACATTGGCGCGCCTTCGTGCCGGGGCCCGCCCCGTTGTTCCCCATGCCCAGGTGGCGGAACTGGTAGACGCGCTGGTTTCAGGTACCAGTGGAGCGATCCGTGGAGGTTCGAGTCCTCTCCTGGGCACCAACATCATCTCATCGGCGGCCGCACGTTATCGAGACGGGGCGAAGCCTGCCCCGTATTCGACCCGCCTCGACGCTCAAGGACCGCTGCACATGCGTGCGCACGCAGCGCTTCGTCCTTACCCGTAGCCCCTGAGCGAGCGACCGCCCCGCTTGCGCCTGAGATGCCACAGGGCTGAGAACGCGAGCTACCACTACCGTGGGGCGGCCCAGCCGACGCCGGGCCGCAATCAGTCGAAGGGATGCTTCAGCACGATCGTTTCGCTACGGTCCGGACCCGTCGAAATGATCGCGATCGGCGCTCCAACGAGCACTTCCAGGCGTCGGAGATACGCTTGCGCGTTGCGCGGCAGGTCATCAAAAGATTTCACGCCCGCGGTGCTCTCTTTCCAGCCGGGGTGCTCCTCGTAGATCGGCACGCACACCGAAAGCGCATCGGCGCCGACCGGCAGCAGATCGCGTCGTTCTCCGCGCACCTCGTAGCCCACCGCAACTCGCACGGTATCAAGACCGTCGAGCACGTCGAGCTTCGTGATGCACAACCCAGAGATGCCATTGATCTCCACCACACGGCGCAGACCTGCGGCATCGAACCAGCCGCAGCGACGCGGTCGGCCGGTCACCGAGCCGTACTCATTGCCTCGCACTCTCAAGTATTCGCCGATCTCATCGTCGAGCTCGGTCGGGAAAGGGCCGCTGCCGACTCGCGTTGCGTACGCCTTCGCGACGCCGAGCACATAGTGCAAGTGCTGCGGACCGACGCCCGCACCAATGGAGGCTTGCCCCGCGACGCAGTTGCTCGAAGTCACGAACGGATAGGTGCCGTGGTCGATATCGAGCAGCGCTGCTTGCGCTCCTTCGAACAACACTCGCTTGCCGACACGCACGAGCGCGTTCACTTCGCCAGAGACGTCCGCGACCATGGGTCGGAGGCGCTCTGCATATGCAAGCGTCTCGTCGAGCGTCTGCTGAAAATCGATCGTAGGTGCCTTGAAATAATTGCGCAAAACGAAATTGTGGTAGTCGAGCACTTCACCAAGCTTCGCTGCAAAGCGCTCGCGAGCGAACAGGTCCTGCACCCTGATCGCACGACGCGCGACTTTGTCCTCGTAGGCAGGACCGATACCGCGCCCGGTCGTGCCGATGCGCGCCTGCCCCATCGCTGCCTCACGTGCCTGATCGAGCGCAATGTGGTACGGCAGGATGAGCGGACAGGTCTCGGAAATGCGCAATCGGCGTGTCACATCGATGCCGGCGCGCTCGAGCTCGGTGATCTCCTCGAACAACGCCTGGGGCGACAGCACGACGCCGTTGCCGATGTAGCACGTGACGTGCTCATGAAGGATGCCCGAAGGAATGAGCCTGAGGATCGTCTTGTTGCCGTTGATGACGAGGGTGTGCCCCGCGTTGTGGCCTCCTTGGAAACGCACAACAGCGCTGACGCGATCTGTCAACAGGTCGACGATCTTCCCCTTGCCTTCGTCGCCCCATTGAGCGCCAATGACTACGACGTTCTTTCTCATGTCGGGCGGGTCACGATCGAACGAGGTAAAGGAGCGCCAAACCCGCGCTCATGCTGATCAATCCCCACAGCCGCAAGGAGCTGTCGGCCATGTTTGCAAAGGTTGCCATCATGCGCTTCATCAAATCGGGCTTTAAGAACGGCAGAATGCCTTCCAAGACGAGATAGAGCGCGACCGCCGCCCACAGATCCGACCATTGCATGGCAAGAATCAGCGCCGGCTCGCGCGGTTGAGATACTTGAAGAAGTCGCTGTCAGGCGAAATCACGAGCACATCACTCTCGGTTCCGAGCGCTTGGCGATACGCCTCGAGGCTGCGGTAAAAGGAGTAGAACTCGGGATTCTTCTGGAACGCCTGAGCGTAGATCTCGGCAGCCCGCGCGTCGCCTTCGCCACGGATGATCTCGGCTTCACGTCGCGCGTTCGCCAGAATTTCCGTACGTTGCCGGTCGGCTTCGGCACGTAATTTCTCGGCGATCTCCGCGCCGCGAGCGCGCAATTCCTTCGCTTGACGATCGAAGTCCTGGCGCATGCGCGAGAACACCGATTCACTCACTTCCTCCGGCAGATCGATCTTCTTGACGCGCACGTCGACCAGCTCGACACCTAAGCCGCTCGTCGGTCCTTCCGTGATCTTCAGGATCTCGCCCGTGAATTCCGCGCGCTCCGCTGCAACGACTTGCTGGATCGTGCGACGCGCGATCACGCCCTTGATTCCGTCCTTCACGATGCTGCCCAGACGGCCCGCCGCAACATCCTCGATGCCGCCGGTCGCCTGGTAGTAGCGTGAGACGTCCTCGATCCGCCACTTGATATAGAAATCGATGCGCAGAATCTTGCCTTCGCTCGTCAGGAACTGCTCGGCAGGATAGTTCTCCGTGATGATGCGGCGCTCGAACTTACGGACGTTGTTGACGAACGGAATCATGAAGTGCAGTCCCGGCGCATAATCGGAGCGCACGATCTGCCCGAAGCGGAACTTGATCGCCAGCTCCGTCTCCTTCACCGTGAAGGCTGACATCGAGAGCACGATCAACGCGACGGCTCCGATGATGAGCCCGAGAAAAGCGCGATTGGCCATTATCGTGTTCCCCGCGTCCGGCGATCGTTCTGCGAAGCGCTCGAAGCCGATGAGCTCGTGCCTTCGACGGTCATGGTCGTCTCCGTCTCCGCAGGTCGAGCCGGCCGACGCCCTTGCTCGAGCAACTTGTCGATCGGAAGGTAGATCAGATTGCCGCTGCCATCGGTATCGAGCACGACCTTCTTGGAGCTCGCGAGCACCTGCTCGATCGTTTCGAGGTACAGGCGCTCGCGCGTGACGGCCGGTGCCCGTTCGTATTCCCGAAGAAGCTGCAGGAAGCGCTGGGTCTCACCCTCCGCGTCTGCAATGACACGCGCGCGATAAGCATGCGCATCCTGGACATAGCGCACGCCTTCGCCACGAGCGCGCGGGATGAGATCGTTGGCGTACGCCTGCGCGGCGAGCGCGAAACGGTCGCGATCCTCACGCGCCTTAATGGCATCTTGCTGGGCGCTCGCCACCTCGGCCGGCACACGCACGTCCTGCAAGTTGACGCTCGTCACCTCGAGACCGGTCTTGTATGCATCGAGGGTTCGCTGAATGAGGTCTTTGGTCTGCGCCACGATCTGCTGGCGGCCGGACTCCAGAACGTCGCTCAAGCGGCTGCGACCGACGATCTCGCGGATTGCGCTCTCGCTCACCTCCCGCAGAGTCTGCTCGGGTTGCAGCACATTGAATGCGTAATCGAGCGGATTGGCGCGACGGAACTGCACCTCAAGATTGATATCGACGAGAGTCTCGTCGGCAGTGAGCATGCGGGTCTGCTCACTGAAGCTTTCGATGGATTGAATGTTGACGATCTGCTTGGTCTCGATCGGCCACGGCAGATGCCAACGCAACCCAGGCTGTGTGGTCGCGACGTACTTACCGAAGCGAAGCACGATCGCACGCTCCGCCTCATCGACCTGATACAAGCCTGTAAAGGCCCAGATCGCGAGCAGGACGACCACGATCGTGCCGATGCTGAAGCCGGGCAGCTGGCCAGCGCCTCCCGTACCGCGCGGACCGCCTCCGCCACCGAAAATGCCTCCGAACCTCCGGCGCAGGTTGCGGAAAACCTCGTCCAAGTCAGGCGGCCCCTGGTCCGGCCGGTTACCGCCGCTCCAAGGGTTGCGTCTACCGCCGGGATTTCCGCCGGATTCGTTCCATACCATGTCGGATGGTTGCTCTTAATGGGAAAGTGTCTGTGATGGAAGCTCAGCCGACCCACGAAGTCGAGCCGCGCGATTGTAGGAACGCATCCGAGTGGGCACAAGTTTTGTCCGGCTCCTCGAGATCTAGCTGCTCGCTGCGACAGAGCGCCTCGAACGCGCGCCGGGGCATGGACACCTCGAGATCGATGGCTCCGCCCGGCAGCATCTTCTCACTCAGAACGGCGCCTGCGGCGAAAAATTTGGCGCGCGCTCGCCCATCCTCCGGCTTCAGAACGATGTGTCGATGGATCAGCTCCGGGCCAAGGAACTGCCCGATGGCTGCGATCAGGAGATCCGTGCCGGCACCGGTTTGCGCCGACAGCCATACCCGTCGCACACCGCCGTCCTCGCCGCGCTCGACGTGCGGGACTTCATTCAGCAGATCCACCTTGTTGTAGACCTCGATCTGCGGCAGATCGCCGGCCCCCACATCTCGCAATACCTCATTCACCTGGGCAATCCGCTCGCTGCGGTTGGGATCGGCGGCATCGATCACGTGCAGCAAGAGTGTCGCTTCGCGGGCCTCCTGCAACGTGGAGCGGAACGCCGCCACGAGCTCGTGCGGAAGATCACGCACGAAACCGACGGTATCCGCCAGCAAGGCATGACGTGCATCGGGTAGATCGAGTCGACGCACCGTCGGATCCAACGTGGCGAACAGCTGATCTGCCGCATACGCCTGTGAGCCGGTGAGCCTGTTGAACAGTGTCGATTTGCCCGCGTTCGTATAGCCGACCAGCGTCACGGTCGGGACCGCCGCGCGCTTGCGCTCGCGACGAGTCGTCTCCCGCTGCCTGACGACTTTGTCCAAGCGCGCGTTCAGGGTCTTGATACGATTGCCGATCAGACGACGGTCGGTCTCGAGCTGCGTTTCACCTGGACCGCGCAACCCGATACCGCCTTTTTGCCGCTCAAGGTGAGTCCATCCGCGCACGAGGCGCGTAGAAATGTGCTTGAGCTGGGCGAGCTCGACCTGCAGCTTTCCTTCGAAGCTACGTGCGCGCTGCGCGAAGATGTCGAGAATCAGGCCAGTGCGATCGAGCACTCTGCATTGAAGAAATGCTTCGAGGTTGCGTTCCTGGCTGGGCGACAGGGCATGATCGAACAGCACCAGGTCCGCGCCGAGCGAGCGCACCTGCTCCCGGATCTCTTCTGCTTTGCCGCTACCAACGAACAAGCGTGGATCCGGCGTGCGGCGCGTGCCCGTGATCAATCCGAGCACGGTTGCTCCTGCCGAGCGCGCCAGCGCCTCGAACTCGCTCAGCTCGTCCTTGCTTGGGGGGCGGCCAAGCCCGATCCGCACCAACAGCGCACGTTCACCGCTGCGGGGACGCTCAAACAACGGCGAACTCCCCGAGCGAGATCATTCGCTCGATGCGTTGGACTCCGCTGCCTCGTCGCCGATCGGCAAGCGAATAGCGCGCGCCGGAACGACGGTCGAGATCGCGTGCTTGTACACCATCTGGCTTACGCTGTTCTTGAGCAGCACGACGAATTGATCGAAGGAATCGATCTGCCCTTGCAGCTTGATACCGTTCACGAGATAAATCGAAACAGGCACGCGCTCCTTGCGCAGAGTGTTCAGGAACGGGTCCTGTAATGATTGCCCTCTGGCCATCAATCGTCTCCTTGTTATGACTTGGAATTCTTTGTTGAGCGTTTCCGACATTGCCGCTTCCGTGCAGCCGGAGGACGGCCGACTTGCACCAGCCAATGCTCGTTGCAGTACGGCAGTCTAACACAGCGCTAATCGGTTCAAGTCCGCCTTTCGTTCAATACTGAGTCGATAACGCGCACTATGTGGGCGTCCGCCCTAGATTCAAGAGCGTCGACCCAGCTCACCTCGCTTTCGGAGCGCAGCCAGATCAGTTGTCTACGCGCGAGATGTCGCGTCGCGACGATTGCTCTTTGTGCCGCCGACTCCAAAGTTTCCTTCCCTTGCAAATGTTCCCAGAGCTGGCGATAGCCGACCGAGCGAATCGACGGCAGCTCGGCGTGCAGGTCACCGCGCGCGTACAACGCGCGCACCTCCTCCAGGAATCCGTCCTTCATCATGCGATGGAAGCGCGCTTCGATCGCCTCGTACAGCCGCGCGCGCTCCCCCGGCACCCAGGCATAAGCGAGAAAGCGCAACTTGGGTCTAGGCGAGTGCGCCGTGACGTGCAACTCGCTTAAGGATTTCCCCGTCAGGCGGAACACCTCGAGCGCACGCTGGATGCGTTGCGCATCATTCGGCCGGATACGCGCCGCAGCCTGCGGATCGATTTGCGCAAGCTCGCGATGCAGCGCCGGCCACCCCTTCTCCGCCGCCTCACGGTCGATCTGCGCGCGGACAGCCGGGTCAGCCGAAGGCAATGCAGCGAGCCCCCGTCGCAAGGCCCTGAAGTACAGCATCGTGCCGCCGACGAGCACCGGCAGGCGACCGCCGCGATGGGCCTCTTCGATTGCAGCGGTCGCATCACGCACGAACTGGCCGGCAGAATAGGCTTGCGACGGGTCGAGGATGTCCACGAGCCGATGCGGATGGCGAGCAAGCACCTCCGGCGGCGGCTTGCCGGTGCCGATGTTCATGTCCCGGTACACCATCGCCGAGTCGACACTGATGATGTCGATGGGCCAGTCCTCGGCAAGGCGCAGGACGAGATCCGTCTTACCGGCCCCTGTCGGTCCCATGATCAGCACGACGGGCGGCGCAGTTGATATGTCAAAAGCAGTCATCGTCCACGCAAGAACATCCTGTCGAGATCTTGCATGCTGATATACGTCCATGTCGGACGTCCGTGATTGCACTGATCGCTGCGCACGGTGCGTTCCATCTCGCGTAGCAAGGCATTCATCTCCGGAACGCTGAGGTTGCGATTGGCACGGACTGCGCTGTGGCATGCAATGGTGCCCAGCACCTCGTTGATCGCCTCATCGACGCCTCGCGAGGCGCCCACCGCGACCAGATCCGCCGCGATACGGCGCACGAGATCGTCGATGTCGCGGCTCGCGAGCATGGCCGGCAGCGCGCGTACCTGCACGCTCGCCGGGCCGGAACGCACGATGTCCAATCCGGCCCTCTGCAGCATCGCAGCCTGCTCCTCCAACACGTCTGCCTCCGCCGGCGAGACAGCAAGCGTAAGAGGCTCGAGCAGCGGCTGCATCGGCACGGTGCCGCCCGCCAACGAGGCCTTCAATTTCTCGTACATCGTGCGCTCGTGCGCAGCGTGCATGTCGACAAGAATGAGTCCTCCGGGCGCCTGCGACAGGATGTAGACACCGTGGAGCTGCGCCAGGGCGAACCCGAGCGGCGGCACCGCGGATACACTGTCGGAGTGGGTCGGCGCCCTTGCAAGTGTCGGTGCCGACGCGCGCTCGGCGGACACCGTGGCCGGCCGATCCTCGACCTGCAATGCCAGAGGCGATTGCGAGGGACCACCGGCTGGCCACAGCGGCGCCTCCGCGGAGCGTGCCGGCACGATCGTATCAGCGCGGGCAGGCGGCGCTGCGACGACCGCGGAGCCTGCGTACGTCTCGCGCAGGAAACGCTCCACAGAGTGAAACAGGAAGTCGTGCACGTGGCGCGGATCACGGAAGCGCACCTCGAGCTTGGCCGGGTGCGCGTTCACGTCGACTTGCCGCGGATCGAGCTCCATGAACAGCACGAACGCCGGATAACGACCGTGAAAGATCACGTCGCGATAGCCGAGGCGGATGGCGCTCGCCACGAGACGATCGCGCAGCACGCGACCGTTGAGATAGAAGTGCTGCAGGTCCGGTTGTGCCCTTGCGAAAGTCGGCTGACACAACCATCCGGTCAGCTTGCATCCGGCGGATTCGTGCTCGATATACATCGCGTTGGCGATGAACTCCTCGCCGACGATCTGCGCCACCCGCCGCTCGCGCTCGAGCCGCGTGCGCGCGGCAGGATATTCGATGGCGCGCCGCCGCCCGATCGTG
The DNA here is from genome assembly GCA_017577615.1 of Gammaproteobacteria bacterium. GTDB lineage: Bacteria > Pseudomonadota > Gammaproteobacteria > Steroidobacterales > Steroidobacteraceae > Steroidobacter. The sequence continues at coordinate 140,889 of PKRE01000005.1, forward strand.
AGCGAGAAAGCGGTTTCGAAAGAGGACAGCGCGAGCCGCTCGATCATGCGCTCGATGTGCTGCGCCTCGGTGCGCTCGGCTCTAAGAAATTTGCGGCGAGCGGGCACGTTGAAGAAGAGATCACGAACCTCGACGGTCGTGCCGACGGGATGGGGCGCCGGCTCGGGCGCGCTCAGGACGCCGTTGTCGGCATTGATCGCGTACCCCACGTCCGAGTGACGTGTGCGAGAAACGAGCCGCATGCGCGAAACCGAAGCGATGCTCGGGAGCGCCTCACCGCGAAACCCGAGTGTCGCGACGCGCTCGAGGTCATCGATCGTCGTGATCTTGCTCGTCGCGTGCCGCGACAGCGCGAGCGCGAGCTCATCCCGCTCGATCCCCGCCCCGTCATCTCGCACGCGACACAGTCGGACACCGCCCTCTTCGATTTCCACCTCGATACGGCTCGCGCCAGCATCGAGGCTGTTCTCCACTAATTCCTTGACAACGGAAGCCGGACGCTCGATGACCTCGCCGGCAGCGATCTGGTGAATGAGTTGCTCGGGAAGGACGCGGATCGACATGGGCGGCACGCTTACGGGGGCGCCGAGCATACACTACCTGGGCTGGGTGCTGGCCGCAGCCTGCCGCCTAGCGCCTACAGCCTTCAGTGGCTGGCACCCGCTGCGGTGTCGCCGCTTCGGTCTGCCACGTTCGCCACGACCGCCGGAGCCGTAGTGCCGGACTTGATCATGGCTATCAACGAGCCAGGCGGCGGGCTCGCGTAGAAGTACTCGCGCACACCTTCGAAGATCGCTTCCGCGAGCCGCTGCTGATGCTTCGGGTCGATGAGCCGAGCTTCCTCGGTCGGGTTCGATATGAAAGCAGTCTCGACCAGCATCGACGGGATGTCCGGCGCCTTGAGGACGATGAAACCTGCGTGCTTGACGCCGCGCCGAGTGATGTTGCCCATCCTATAGAGAGAGTTCATCACCCTTTCTGCTGCATCGATGCTCGCGCTCATCGTCGCACCTTGCGACAGATCGAGCAGGACGGACTTCAGCAGATCGTCCTTGTCGTCGAGCGTGACGCCACCGACGAGGTCCGCCGCATTCTCGCGGTCGGCCAACCAGCGCGCCGACTCGTCGCTGGCCCCGCGCGCCGATAGCACGTACACGGACGAGCCGCGCACGGAGCGGTCGTGAAATGCGTCCGCGTGAATGGAAATGAACATGTCCGCCTGATGCTTGCGCGCCCGCGCGATGCGCTCGCGCAATGGCACGAAGTAATCACCGTCACGTGTCAGCACCGCTCGCATTCCCTTCTCGCGATCGATGCGGCTCTTGAGGCGCTTGGCGATCGCGAGCGTGACGTTCTTCTCCATTGTGCCGCGCGTGCCGATCGAGCCGGGATCCTGTCCGCCATGACCGGCGTCGATCGCGATGATGATGTCGCGACCGCGTACGTCCGCTGCCGACTTGACGACGCGAAGCGGCTCACGCTGCGGCGCCGCACCGGGCTCGAGATCCACGACGAGTCGATGGCCGTATCCGCCGCTCGGTCCAAGCGGAAAGCTCTTAGGCACGGCATTGCCGGCGAGATCGATGACGATACGCAGATCGCCGTTGCCTTGCTCGCCGATACGGATGCGTTTGACGAAGCCCTGATCGCGCGGCAATGAGCGTGCGAAGTCGGATGACACTCTTGCCGCGGCAAGGTCCACAACCACGCGATCGGGGTTGCTGAGCGTCATGACGCTGTGCTTGGCGGGTGAGGACAGATCGAAGACGACGCGTGTGGCCGTGGGCCCCGCCCAAACCCGAACGTCCTGAACCGTGACAGCGGCGAACGCCGGAGAAGCCATGACAGCCCCGACGACCATCGCGGTCAAGATTGAGACGATGCGTCGGAGGACCAGCCACAGCATGATGTGGCTAATCTACCCTGCCGCCGCTCATGTTTTCAATAAAATGATAGGGATACGCGCATTATTTGAAAGTTACTGCAACAAGCGCGCCAGCAAATCGCTCCCAACCTCCGAACCTGCGACCAGGCTCACTTCACGGCCCGACTCGGGCGGGGCGCGATAGCCGATGTGTATCTCGAGATCGAGACGCGGCAGCATGCCCGCGCCGCGCGAGGGCCATTCGATGAGAAGAATCGCGCCAGGAACGAGCAGATCGCGGATGCCCAAGGGCTCGACCTCCCCGGGGTCGGCAAGCCGGTAAAGATCCAAGTGATAGATCGTTCGGTCTGCGCGTGCGTACGGCTCGATGAGCGTGTAGGTCGGGCTGCGCACCGGGCCCTCAAAGCCGGCGGCCGCAAGCACGCCGCCGACGAGCGTCGTCTTACCCGCCCCGAGATCACCTTCTATGCCGACGCATTGCGCCGCGCGGTCGAACGCCAGCAGCGCACGGCCGATCTCAGTGCCGAGCGCGTGCATGTCCTGCGCAGTGGGGACGGTCAATTGGGCACGCGAGGATTGAGACACGTCGGTAGATACTCGAACAGGTCGCTTGCAATGAGACCTCGCTCGCCCCGGCAGGCGGCGTGATCTCCGGCCATGGCGTGCGCCAGCACCGCAACACGGACGGCGCGCTCGATGTCTCGATCTCGCGTCTGGGCCATGATGCCGGCCACGACGCCCGTGAGCACATCGCCCATTCCAGGCGAGGCCATGCCCGGGTTGCCTCGATCGCAGATCGCCGGCTGCCCGCGCGGGCTCGTCACGATGCTGGCGGCTCCTTTGAGCACGACCACACTAGCGAAGCGCTCCGCGAGCGCCTGCGCTGCCCTGAGGCGATCGGCCTGCACCTCGGCGGCCGTCAGGCCGAGCAAACGTCCAGCTTCGCCCGGATGAGGTGTCAGCACCCGCGCACCTTGCGGGAGCGCCGCCGTGCCTCGCGCCGCCAACAGGTTCAGGGCATCGGCATCCAGCACGCTTGGCCGCGCCGCACGAAGCGTCACCTCGAGCATTGAGCGCGACCATTCATCCTGACCGAGTCCAGGTCCCACTGCGACCACGTCGGCGCGAGGGATCAGCGACTCAAGCTCGGCACTGTTCTTCACACCGCGACACATGAGCTCCGGACGGCCACCAACGATGGCGGCAACGTTGTCCGGGTGAGTCGCGACCGTGACCCGTCCTGCACCGCTGCGCAGCGCCGCCTCGCCTGCCAGCCTTGCCGCACCGGGCATGCCGATGCCGCCACCGACGATGAGCACATCGCCGTTCTGACCCTTGTGACCGGTACGCGGCCGCGGCGGCAGTAGTTCGGCGATCTCCCCCTCCGAGATTCGCTGCGCGATGGCGCTCACATGCTCGAACGCATCCCTCGGCACCTGCAGCGCATCGTACGAGATCATTCCGACATGATCGGGTCCTTCGCCCAGGTAGAAGCCCGCCTTAAGGCCAATGAAGGTCACCGTGCGAGCCGCTCGGATCGCAGCCCCGAGCACCTGTCCGGTGTCGCTGTGCAGGCCGCTAGGGATATCAACCGCGAGCGTGGGCCGACCGCTGGCGTTGATCGCCTCGACGATGGCTCTTGCCTGCGCGTCGAGCGGCCGCGTCAGGCCCGTGCCGAACATCGCGTCGACGACGACATCGGCTGCATCGGGGAGCCGCGCGTCCCATCGCGTCGTTGCGCCACCGCCGTCCACGAAATCTTCGTAGGCTCGCCGCGCGTCGCCTTTGAGCTGTGTCGGATCCCCTACAGAGACGACCGTCACGTGCTGACCCTCGAGGCGCGCGAGTCTTGCGAGGACATAACCGTCGCCGCCATTGTTGCCGGGCCCGCAGACCACGAGAATTGAACGCGCTTGCGGCCACGATTCCTTCAAGACTGCCAACGCAGCGGCCCCTGCCCGACTCATCAGCGTGTAGCCGGGAATACCGAGCGTCTCGATCGCATAGCGGTCGAGCTCGCGCACCTGCGCCGCTGTGTGGATGGTGCGGGGTAGAAAGGACATGCAGGAGAGTTTACGTTGCCGATCGCGCTCAGGGGATGGGGAGTAGCCAGAGCGTGGCGTCGCGAGCATCCTTCCCCACCGTTCTCATCGGTGCATCGTCGGACTGTCTCTGTTCTGCCCATGTCTACTTATTACGGACATCTCGTCGAGCAGATCCGCGCATGGGGTCGCGAGCTCGGCTTCCAACAAGTCGGCATCGCCGATGTGACCATCCCCGAGGATGAAGAGCAGCTGATGCGATGGCTGGAGCTGGGCCGTCACGGCGAGATGCACTACATGCAGCGCCACGGACGCCGGCGCGCTCGACCGCATGAGCTGGTACCGGGCACCTTGCGTGTCATTTCCGCGCGCATCGACTATTTGCCTCGGGCACAGCCAGCGAAAGAGGTACTCGACAACCCCGAGCTGGGCTACGTGTCGAGGTATGCGCTCGGTCGCGACTATCACAAGGTGCTGCGTCGCCGGCTTGCGCAGTTGGCGCAGCGTATCGCCTCGCACGTGGAAGGCACGCACTATCGTGTCTTTGTCGACAGCGGTCCGGTGCTCGAGAAAGCCTTTGCACGACAAGCCGGGCTTGGTTGGATCGGTAAGCACACGAACCTGATCAACTCGCGCGCCGGCTCGTGGTTCTTCTTGGGCGAGATCCTCACCGACTTACCCCTGCCGGTCGATGAGCCTGCTACGAACCACTGCGGCTCGTGTCGTGCGTGCCTCGATGTCTGTCCCACGCACGCGATCGTCGCGCCGTACGAGCTCGACGCAAGACGCTGCATCTCGTACCTGACCATCGAGCTGCGTGGCTCGATTCCGGTCGAGCTCAGGAGCGCGATCGGCAATCGCATCTATGGTTGCGACGACTGCCAGCTCTTCTGCCCGTGGAACAAATTCGCCCGTCTGACGAGCGAGCCCGATTTCGCGCCACGTCATCGGCTCGACGGCGAACGTTTGGTCGTGCTGTTCAGCTGGAGCGAGGAGGAGTTCTTGCGCAAGACGGAAGGCAGCGCGATCCGTCGCATCGGCTACGAATGTTGGTTACGCAACGTCGCCGTCGCGCTCGGTAATGCCCCTACCACTGCTGAGATCGTTGCGGCTCTCGAGGCACGCCGCCATCATCCCTCGACACTCGTGCGCGAGCACGTCGAGTGGGCGCTCGCGCAGCACGCGACCCGCAGCAAAGCGACTTCCGAAACCGCACGGTGAAGCGCCGATGAGCGTTCCCGTTAGCGCGGCCGCTTTGCGCGCACGTTGTCGATCAGGCGCGCGCGCCCGATGCGCGCTGCCGTGAGCACGACGAGCTCTTCGGACTCATCGCTCGGCGGCGCGAGCGTGTTCGCATCGCGCACCGAAAAGTAATCCGGCCGAAAACCGGCCGCCTCCAGCATGCCCATGCCTTCACGCTCGATCTCTGCGAAATCACGCCGCCCCGATTCAATCGCACGGCGCGCGCGCTCCAGCGCAGCGAAGATCTGCGGCGCGACTGCGCGCTGCTCAGGGGTCAGATAACGATTGCGCGAGCTCATCGCCAGCCCGTCCGGCTCGCGTGTCGTCGGCAGCCCCACGATCTCGACAGGCATACAGAGATCTTCCGCCGCACGACGGATGATCATCAGCTGCTGGAAATCCTTCTCCCCGAACAACGCCACATCGGGCTGCACCAAGTTCAGCAGCTTCGTCACGATCGTGGCGACACCCATGAAGTGCCCCGGCCTGAAGGCGCCACAAAGAATGTCTTCGAGCTCCGGCACGTGGACGCGCGCGGTCAACGCCTGGCCGCGCGGATACATCTCGTCCACCTCGGGCATGAACAGCACGTCGACTTTGAGCGCCTCGAGAAGCTTGCGATCCTCGTCCGGTGTCCGTGGATACGCGGCGTAATCTTCGTTGGGCCCGAACTGCAACGGATTGACGAACACGCTGACGACGACACGCTGGGCGCGCTCCCGCGCCGCCTGCACGAGGCTCACGTGGCCACCATGCAAGTTACCCATCGTGGGCACGAACGCGATGCGTTCTCCAGCCATGCGCCATGCGCGTACGCGGGCGCGCAATTCTGCAGCACGAGTGATGATGTCCACGTCAGCGACTTGCCCGAATGTGGCGAAACGGCGGCGCCTAGAAACAATGCTCCGGCGCAGGATAAATCTTTTCCTTGACTTCCCGCACGTACGCTTTGACGGCCTCGAGCGGACTGTCATGCCCGGCCATGAAGTTCTTGGAAAAACGCGGCTTGCGCCCGGCCGTGATGTCGAGCACATCGTAGAGAACGAGAATCTGGCCGTCCGTGTCGGGCCCGGCGCCAATACCAATCACGGGCACACGAAGCGCCTCGGTGATCTGCGCGCCGAGCGTCGCCGGAATACACTCGAGCAGTACCAGGTCTGCGCCTGCCGCCTCGAGCGCCTTCGCATCCTCGAGCATTTTCCTGGCGGACGCCTCGTCTCTGCCTTGCACGCGAAAGCCGCCTGCCTTGTGCACCGACTGCGGCTTCAAGCCGAGGTGCGCGCACACAGCGATGTCGTGGCTGGCGAGAAACTCGACGATCTCGACCTGGCCCGCTCCGCCTTCCAGCTTGACGATCTTCGCGCCGCCCTCTTGCATCAGCCTGACAGCGTTCTCCAACGCTTGCTCACGCGAGGCGTACGTCATGAACGGCATGTCCGCCATCAAGAAGGGACGATACAAGCCGCGTGAGACGGCACGGCAGTGGTAGATGACATCGTCGAGGGTCACCGGCACTGTGGTGTCGTGGCCTTGGATGACCATGCCGAGGGAGTCGCCGACGAGCACCAGATCGACACCTGCCTCGTCGACGAGTGCCGCAAAGCTCGCGTCGTAAGCGGTGATGCATGCGATCTTCTCACCCTCCGCCTTCATGCGCATCAGGGTGGAGATATTCACGGGGGGCCGCGGCGCGTAGCGCTCTTGCAGATGCTTGTACATGAATTTCGCCGCCGATTAAGAGAGAAACAAGGATGAACCAGGGTTAGAGAAACATCAACTTCGCCGTTCGCCGATGCGAGCAACCATAGGCGACCCGGCGCCAACAGCGCTTCTTGCCGAGTCTCATGGCTACAGGGTGCTCTTGAGGGGATTATAAAAGTGCCGGCCGTGCCGTATGCGCAACACCTGTTCCAATAGCTCGGCATAATCTTGGTCGTTGCTGACGAAATCGGCCTGCGCAGCGTTGACGATGAGCAGCGGCGAGGCCTGATACGCGTGAAAGTAACGCGCATACGCCTCCTGCAAGCGCTCCAAGTAGGCACGATCGATGCGCTGTTCGTAGCGGATGCCGCGACGTTGGATTCGCTCGAGGAGCACATCGACAGGAGCCTGTAGATAGATCACGAGATCGGGCACCGGCGCATCCAGCGCCAAACGTGCATACACCTGCTCGTAGAGCGCGTACTCCTCGTCATCGAGCGTCAGACGTGCGAACAATCGATCCTTTTCGATCAGGTAATCGGCCACGCGCACATTATCGAACAGATCGTGTTGTCGAATGTCCTCGAGCTGCCGCGCGCGTTGAAACAAGAAGAACAGCTGTGTCTGTAATGCAGCCGAGCGGGGGTTCTTGTAGAAGCGCTCCAGGAACGGATTCTCTTCGGCCTGCTCCAGGATGAGCTCGCTGCCGAAGCTGCGCGCGAGCCGGCGCGCGAGGCTCGTCTTGCCGACGCCGATTGGTCCTTCGACGACGATCAGGCGATGCGGCACCGAGACGACGGACTTTTCTGACATGCTCAATTGACCGCTGCAGGCGGAAGCTCGTTTCTTTGCGCTATGAAAGCAGCTGCAAGCCCTGCGCACCGACGCGCGCGGCGAGCTCTTTGACAACCCCCATGCCCGGGATGTGCAGGTCGGGAGCAATATCGGCCAGAGGATACAGCACGAAGTTTCGCTGCGGGATGCCTGGATGCGGAACAGTGAGATCCGTCTCTTCCATCCGCACGTTGCCGTATGCGAGCAGATCGAAATCGATGCGCCGGGGCCCCCAACGCTCGACTGGCGCCGTACGCCCGAGCGCCACCTCGAGCTCTTTGAGCGCGACCAAGAGCTCGCGCGGCGTAAGCCGCGTCAGCACGCCGACCGCCGCATTGATGAAATCAGGCTGCACGATCGGGCCGAAAGGTCGCGAGCCGTAGACACGCGAGCGCGCAACCAGACGCGTCGCCTTTAGTGACGCCAGCGAGACGAACGCCTGCTCGACCTGTGCACGAGGATCATCGAGATTGCTTCCGATCGCGATGTAGGCCGGAATCCAGCTCGTGCGCTCGCCCACGTGCGCCTCCCGAAAGCTCGAGTATGCAGATCGCCGTAGACGCGGCGCGCTTATGAGCTCGCCGCGGGCGGACGACGTCGTCTCCGTCGCTTGCGTCGTCGAGTGGGCTCGCGCGCGTTCTTGCTGGCAGGCTCCACCTTGAGCAGCCGCTCCTCCGGCGAGAGGGTTTGGATCTCGGTCCACCACTCGCCGAGCGCAGGATCAGCCTCCCCCGAAGCGACTCGCAGCAAGAGGAAGTCGTAAGCAGCACGGAACCGCGGATGCTCGAGCAGCCGCAGCGCGCGGCGTCCCTCGCGTCGCTCGAAGCGCGGCTGAAGGGCGATGATTTCCTTCATCGGCAACGTGAATCGCCGCGGAATCGCAACCCGCACCTGCTGTCGAGCAATGGCCTGCTCACAAGCGGCCAGAAGCCGCTGCGCATCCTTGCCCGGCGAGTGCGCCGATTGGGCAAGCGTGCGTTGGATCACCGGCCAAAGCAGCACCGCGAAGAGAAACGCCGGGGTAACGGGCTTGCCTTCGCGGACGCGCGTATCGGTGCCCTGCAGCCCGAGCTTGACCAGCTTCGCAGCCGGACTTTCTGGCGCGGCCTCATATGCGCTCGCAAGATCGGGAAACAGATGCTCGAGCACGCCATGTTGACGGGAGAGATCGAACACCTTGGCGCCCGAGCCTGCGAGGTACATCTTGTTGACCTCGTCGAAGAGCCGCGCCGGTGGCACCGCATCGAGCATCCAAGCCAATCGCGGTATCGGACCGACGGTGTCCGGGTCGGGCGTGAAACCGAGCTTCGCTGCGAACCGAATGGCGCGCAGCATGCGTACCGGATCCTCTCGATAACGGGTGTCAGGATCGCCGATCAGCCTCAGGATGCGGGCGCGCGCATCGTCGACGCCACCCACATAGTCCCAAATCGAGAAATCGTTGATGTTGTAGTACAGAGCGTTCGCAGTGAAGTCGCGGCGCCAGACGTCCTCGTCAATCGTCCCGTACAGATTGTCGCGGAGGATACGACCACGCGCATCGAGCACCCGATGGGCGCCTTCGTCCACGCTGTTGTCCTCGTCCATCGGCGTGTGCGCGGCCCGAAACGTGGCGACCTCGATAATCTCTTGGCCGAAACGAACGTGCGCAAGATGAAAGCGCCGTCCGATCAATCGACAGTTGCGAAAGAGCTGTTTGACCTGATCAGGGTGAGCGTTGGTCGCGACGTCGAAGTCCTTGGGAGGAACCCCCAAGAGCAAGTCGCGCACGGCGCCGCCCACGAGAAACGCTTGGTATCCGGCATCTTTCAGTCGGTAGAGCACCTTCAGGGCGTTCGGGGAGATATTCGCGCGGGAAATGGGATGCTCATGACGCGCATACACCCTCGGCCCGCGTGCAACGTCGCCGGATGTCGAGAAACCAGTCGGGGAAAGGTTTGTTTGATTCAGTAGCACGTTATCGCTTGAGGGAAATACAGCGCACCGTATAATACCGCACCCTCTACACAGACGTTTGTCTCGAACGTTCTGCACGCTCCCATCGTCTAGAGGCCTAGGACACAGCCCTCTCAAGGCTGCGACGAGGGTTCGAATCCCTCTGGGAGCGCCACTCCATTAGCGCGATGGCGCGGAGAGGACGTGCCACTCGCCGAAGCGCCTTGCCTTGATGGGCATCGATGCCCCGCGTCCGTCATCAGGCCTCCCACAGGAGCAAGCACGAGCCGATCGGGGCGGACAGCATCCGAATCGTCGCGGCGCGCAGCACCGCTGAGCGCCCCGGACCGTCCGGTCACTCGCTCACGGGTCGCTCCAGCGATACTTGGCTTTAAAGACATCTTTGCAGCAGAAGGGTTCCTGCGACACGATGTTGCGCCTGCGCTGCGCGTGCATAATGCTCCACAACCAGCGGAGCGCTTATGACGCCAGCGGAACGTCGCATATCGGAACTCATCGACAAGTGGCTCGCCAGCATCGACCTTCACATGCGGTACGTGGAGCTGAGCGATGCCGCCTACGCCCGTGTCCAGCCCTGGCCCAAGCATGACCGCCCGACACGTTGGGTCCTGGAGGTCGCGCGCCAGAAGATCCTCGAGCTGAAACAGCACGTGCAGATGCGCCAAGCCATGGGCGATGCGAAGTTCGCCGAGTCGTTGGAGCTCATGGCCTTCTTGGCCAACCTCGTTGGGCTGCAGCACATCCAGCGCTTCATCCCATTGGCGCAGCCGAGCAAAGCGGCGGAGACGGCCGAAGTGCCACCGGCCGAAGCGTCAACCGCCGCAGAACCCGCCTCGCGAGCCAACGACGATGCGACGCGCGAGATGCCCAGGCTGAAGCCCGCTCAAACACAGGCAAAGACGGCTTCTGCCTCCCCAGCCGCTCGCGAACCAGAGCCGAAGCGTGCAGCGCGCGCGGCGGCACCGAAAACCTCGGCGTCGCCCGCCAGGGCCGGGGCAAAGACCGTCCTCTCGCCAACTGCCGATCTCAAGGCGACCATCGTCGCGGACGCAGTGCGTTTGATGAAATGGGGTAAGGCATGGCACGAGCTCGCCGAGCTCATCGCTCGAATGGCGGATCGTCCGCCAGCCGCAGAAGTCCGCAAGGTTCTGCGTGCGCACCGTGCCGAGATCGAGCAGAAGGCGGGGATCAAGCGCTGAGGCGCCCCAAATACAAATAAAAAAGGACCGGGCACGAAGGCCCGGCCAATCAGGGGGATTCCGCTTCGCCGCAGCAGCTTTTCCCTGCGGCGCAAAACAATCTTTGCAACGGCGCCTAATACAAAGGCTATCGCGTTTTTGCGGTGCCAAATATACCGACTACCGCTGTGCAGCACAAGCCCCTCCGTGGGTGGAAATGGGACTAGGAAATAAGGGACAGCCCGGTGGCTCGACAGTTCGGCTCGACTGCAGGCCAGGATCGCGCGACAGGCGTCGACTACAGATTCAGCGTAGCGATCAGCTCGTCAACAACAACTCTCCGGTACCGGTCACGCGCTCTCTCATCCCCATTCCCTGTTCCCCAATAACTCACACCACGGCCCGTTAAGAAACGTCTATCGAAGTTGCCTTGAATTCGATTTTCTCGATCCTCAAAATTCCTCGCCACGCGCACAGCGACAAGACAATGGATTGTCGATGCTACTCGCCGCGTACCAAGGCGAACGCGGCAATAACACGAACGATCTCGTGAGCAGCTTGCGAGGGGCTCACGTTCTGTGCGCCGACGGAACTGGCCGTGTGCGCCGCAGTCACAGGACACATCCCGAAAGGCACACACCATGATCGAAATCAGTCATTTGACGAAGCGCTATGGCCCTTTGACGGCCGTGGACGACATCTCCTTCACAGTCGAGCCGGGACAGGTGCTGGGCTTTCTGGGACCGAACGGTGCAGGCAAGTCCACGACGATGAAAATGATCACTGGCTTCCTCGCGCCGACGTCAGGCACGATCCGTGTTTGCGGTCACGATGTCGCCCACGAGCCGCTCGCTGCCAAAGCATGTATGGGGTACCTGCCGGAAGGTGCGCCGAGCTATTCAGAAATGACCGTACGGGCGTTTCTGGAATTCATTGCCGACGTGCGCGGCTTGACTGGAGAACGCCGTCGTTCGCGACTTGACGACGTGATCTCGCGTCTCGCGCTCGCCGGCGTGCTCGAGCAAGTGATCGAAACGCTTTCCAAAGGTTTCCGTCGTCGGGTAGGTCTGGCTCAAGCCCTGTTGCACGATCCTCAGGTGCTCATCCTCGATGAGCCAACTGATGGCCTCGATCCGAATCAGAAACACGAGGTCCGCACGCTCATCAACGCCATGTCGAAGGACAAGATCATCGTGATCTCGACGCACATCCTCGAGGAGGTCGACGCGGTGTGCAATCGGGCGATCATCATTGCCGGCGGCCGGATTCTCGCTGACGACACGCCGCAAGCGCTTGCGTCACGTGCTCCCTCCGGCCGCCTCGACGATGTCTTCCGCCAAATCACGATGGGCATCAAGCCGAGCCACAGCAAGCAGGAGGCTGCCCATGCATAACGTGTGCGCCATCTTCCGCCGCGAGTTCACCAGCTATTTCGCAACGCCTCTCGCCTTTGTCTTCATCATCATCTTCCTGTTGCTGGCAGGTGTCTTCGCCTTCTACCTGGGCGGTTTCTACGAGCGCGGACAAGCCGACTTGGCTCCGTTCTTCAACTACCATCCGTGGCTGTATCTGTTCCTGATCCCGGCACTGTCGATGCGTCTGTGGGCCGAAGAGCGCAAGTCCGGCAGCATCGAGCTGTTGATGACGCTGCCGGTGACAGTATGGCAAGCCGTCTTGGGCAAGTATCTCGCCGCATGGTGCTTTGCGGGGCTGGCGCTCGCGCTGACGTTCCCGATGTGGATCACCGTCAATTACCTCGGCGATCCAGACAACGGCGCGATCCTGGCCGCTTACGTCGGCAGCTTCTTGATGGCTGGTGGGTTGCTCGCGATCGGCGCCTGTCTTTCGGCAGTGACACGTAATCAAGTGATCGCCTTCATCATCACTGTCGTCGTCTGCTTCGGCTTTCTGCTCGCGGGCTTTCCGCTCGTCTTGAACCTGTTCTCAGGATGGGCTCCGCAGGCGGTCGTCGACGCGATCGCATCCTTGTCTTTCCTGACGCATTTCGAGTCGATCTCAAAAGGCGTCATCGATTTGCGTGATCTGCTCTACTTCGCCACCGTGATTGCGACGTGGCTCACCGCCAACGTCATCGTGCTCGAAATGAAGAAGGCGGACTGATCATGACAAAGAGCACCACGACTGTCGGAAAGCATACATATGGCGCCGGAGCGCTCGTTGCGCTGGCACTGTTGTTCATCGGCGTCACGATTCTGATCACGTTCCTCTTCCGAGGAGCGCGGCTCGACCTCACCGAGAGCAAGCTGTACTCCATCTCGAGCGGCACCGAGCGCATCGTGCGCTCGCTCGAGGAGCCGGTGAACCTCTATTTCTTCTTCTCGCAGAAGGCGAGTGCTGCCTCGCCGCGGCTGCGCACCTATGCGCAACGTGTTCGCGAGCTGCTCGAAGAGATCGTGGAACGATCGGACGGCAAGCTACGGCTCACCGTCCTCGATCCCGAGCCGTTCTCCGAGGAAGAAGATCGCGCTGCCGAGTTCGGGCTCACGGCTGTCTCACTTGGCATGCGCGGCGACAAGCTATATTTCGGTCTCGCCGGCACGAACTCGACTGACGGCCGCGAAGTGATCGAGTTCTTTCAGCCCGACAAAGAAGAGTTCCTCGAGTACGACATTGCGAGCCTGATTTACCGACTCGCAAACCCCAAGCGAGCGACGATCGGGCTCATGTCTGGTTTGCCGGTCGACACTTCGTTCGATCCCGCCACGGGTCGCATGCAAGAAGGTTGGGCGAGCATCGCGCAGCTGCGGCAGCTTTTCGATGTGCGCACACTCGCCACCGACGTGAGCGCGATCGACGAGAGCATCGACGTGTTGCTGCTCATCCATCCGAAGGATCTCTCGCCGGCCACGCTCTATGCGATCGATCAATTCGTGATGCGCGGCGGGAAGCTGATCGCGTTCGTCGATCCCGTCGCCGAGAACGATACTGCTGGGTCGCAGATGGGCTTTGCCATGGGACCGCGTGCCTCGTCGCTCGGGCCACTGCTCGATGCATACGGCATCTCGTTCGACTCGAGCATGGTGCTCGGCGATCGCGAGCTCGGCCTGACGGTATCCATGCGCCAGGGCGACCCGCCCACCCAACACATCGCGGTCATTGGGCTCAACCGCGCGAGCATGAACATGCAAGACGTGGTCACAGCCGCGCTCGATTCCGTGAACGTCTGGACCGCCGGCGTGTTGAGCAAGAAAGACGATGCGGACATCGAGTTCGAGCCGTTGCTGCAGTCGAGCGCGAACGCGGCGCTCATCCCTGCGAGCCGTTTCGCGTTCTTGAGCGATCCCGACTCATTGCTGGATGGCTTCAAAGCGACCGGCGAGCGCTACACCATCGCGGCGCGCGTTCGCGGCAAGCTCAAGTCGGCGTACCCCGATGGTAAACCGGGCGCGAAAGAAGAAGACGACGAGACCACAGGCACACATCGCGCTGAGTCGGCTGACACGGCGAACCTGATCATCGTCGCCGACACCGACATCCTTTCCGATCCTCTTTGGCTTCGCACGCAAAGCCTGTTTGGACAGCGGTTTGCCGTCGCATGGGCAAACAATGGCGACTTTGTCGCCAACGCGCTCGACAATCTCGCCGGTAGCAGCGACCTGATCAGCATTCGCGGTCGCCAGAGCTTCTTCCGCCCCTTCACCAAGGTCGAGGAGCTGCGTCGCCAGGCCGACGATCAGCTGCGCGCAAAGGAGCAGGAGCTTGATCGGGAACTGCGGGAAACCGAGCGTAAGCTTTCCGAGCTCGAGTCCGGTGGTAACACCGAAGGCTCGCTCATGCTCACCCCAGAGCAGGAAGCGGAGCTCGTGCGCTTCCAGCAAGAGCGACTGCGTATCCGCAAGGAGTTGCGCGATGTGCGTCGCAGCCTCGATCTGGAGATCGCACGCCTCGGTACCTGGCTGAAGGTGCTCAACATTGCGCTCGTCCCCGCGCTTATCTCCATCGGAGCCATCTTGCTCGCCGTGGCGCGACGTCGGCGTTTGAAAGCCGGTCGCGCGGCGGCCAGCACTGCGTGAGGTGCAAGCTCTATGAATTCCAGAAACGTAGCTGTACTGAGCGTCGTTGCGCTTCTTGCGCTCGGTGGCGGCGTGTGGCTCGCGAGCGAGCGAGCCACACGCATCGACACCGCAGCGCAGCCGCTGTATCCCGATCTCAGAAAGTCGCTGAACGATGCCACTGCAGTGCGTGTTCACACGGCAGGAGATACCCTGGCTGTCGAGATCGCACGCAAAGACGACGCGTGGCGCGTCACCCAGCGGCACGACTACCCCGCCGATGAGGCGAAGCTGCGCAAGCTGCTATTTGCGCTGGCGAACGCACAGATTCGCGAGGAGAAGACATCCAATCCGCAGAACTACTCGAGCCTCGGCGTCGAAGATGTCTCGGAAAAAGAAGCGAGCGGCGTACGTCTCGAAGTGAGCGGCGTCACACCGGCGGTGGACCTCATCGTCGGCAAGCGCGGTCCCGGGCTGAGCTCGCATTACGTTCGAAAGACAGGCGAAGAGCGCAGTTGGCTGATCGATGTCGAGCTCGATGCGCCTTCGCGGCCGGAGGATTGGCTGCGCAAGTCGGTTCTGGACATCGGAGCCGATCGCATTCAGTCCGCCACGATTGAGACGCCGGGCGCAAAACCCTACACCGCGGCGAAGCGCTCGCGTGCAGACGCCGACTTCAGCGTCGAGCCACTGCCCAAGGGTAAGGAGCTGACATATGCAGGCGCCGCGAACAGCGTTGCGACGGCGCTCGCAAGCCTCACGCTTTCCGACGTCAAGCCAGCCAGCGAACTCAAGGGCAAGCCTCAGGCGCGCGCGACCTATCGAACTTTCGACGGTCTCGTCGTCGAGCTGCAGGGCTGGGCCGAAGAAGACGATCGATTCATCACGGTGAGCACGCGCTACGACCAAGCGCTCGCAGAACAATTCAAGCTCCCGGGTGCGAGCGACGCAGAGAGCGCGGCGACAGAGGAGAACGCCTCAAGCAACGACACCTCATCAGAGACGGACGAGAAGGCAACGGAAAGCAAGTCCGCGCAAGCGAGCGTCCAGATGCAGTCCGAGGAGCGTGACGTTGCAAGCGAAGCGGCTGAGCTGAACGAAGCGCTCGAGGGTTGGGCGTTCGAAATCCCGAGCTACAAGTACAATGCGATCTTCAAAGAGCTTGCAGACATTCTGAGGGACAAGTGAGACAGACAGGCTGGGGCGACTGCGACGCGGCATGTGCATGAGCGGGCCGTCGCCCTACCGCCGCCGGCCTAACGCCGCGCCTTCGGCAACAGCACGACCCTCGTCTGACTCCAGCGGTCGTGCAACGCACGCCTATCTCGATCGATCCATACCCACAGGTAAGACGCCGCGAGGGGCAGTAGTGCGAGCCCGTTCATCAGCCGTCTCTGAGGGGCGCTCCATTCCCGCCAGATGAGCCAATCGCCTGCGAAGAACGGAATTAGCAAGGCGATGAGGATTCCCATGCGCTTGAGCGCCACGGGCCAGCTCACGTTCGCGCCGTCCGTCTGCTCGAGACGCAGCCGCCATGCGAGCATGCCGGCCGTCTGACCACGGCGCGTCCAGAAATAGCCGAAGAACGTCACGACGGCGGCGATCTGCACGAGCCAGTACAGGTACGCGAGCGCCCCCACCTCTTGGGGGACGAGGACGCGTCCTTGTAGGAACGGCACGAACAGGAACGTGATGACCATGAGCACCGCAATCACGAGCAGCGTGTCGTAAACAATGGCTCCGAGCCGACGCAGCAATCCCGCGCCCACTTTTTCTTGCTGCTCGCTCATGCGGTGTCTGGCATCCAGCGGTTATCTGACTCGTGCGATAGCGACGAGCGTCACGATCGCAAGCACGATCGTCGGTCCCCATCCAATGATAAACGGCGGGAGCTCGAACACTGCTCCGCCGCTCTCAAGCATCTTCGCGAGAAGGAAGAACGCCACACCGATCATGATGCCGACCACCGTGCGCGCGCCCGTACCCGTCGAACGCATGGGCCCGAATGCAAATGGCACGGCCAGCACGACGATGATGGCGACCGCGACAGTGCGGGCGATACGCGCCCAGAACGCTGTCTCGTACGCACGAGCATCGAGTCCGTTCGCGCGCAGATGGCGCATGTAGCCGATCAGGCCTCGCACCGGCAAGGATTCCGGGTCGAACACGGCCAAGCCCAAGAACTCCGGTGACAGGGAAGTTTCGACCTCGGCACGCTTGGCTTCCGAGGCGACGACTCGGTCCGGCCCGATCATGGACTCCCGATAGTTCTCCAAGCGCCACTTGCTGTCCGTGCCGATGCTTGCGTTGCTCGCGTGTCCCATGACGCTGAGACGCCTGCGCTCGTCGAACTTGAAGACGTACACGCCGCCGTAGCGGTTGTCGGCAGTCTGCTGGCGCACGGCCACGATGGCTGCGCCGTCCTTGGCCCAGATGCTACGGCTTCCCGCCGTGCTCACGTCTTGGAACTTCTCGAACATTTTCATTTGCCGCGCGTACTGCTCGAGCGGCGGCGCAATGTATTCGCCGAGCACTGCCGTCACTGCCATTAATACCAGCCCGGCTGTACCGACCCAGATACCGATGCGCAGTGTCGACACGCCCGCGGTGCGGATGACGATCAGCTCGAGCGAGCGCGCCAGATGACCGAGCGCGAGCAAGGCTCCGATCAGCGAAGCGATCGGCAGCAGATCGAACGCGTACTTGGGAAGACTCAGGAGCGCGAACCAGAACGCATCATCGACGCCGAACGTGCCGACACCGACGTCGTCCTGCTGAGAGACGAAGAGATACAGCCCGCTCAGCACCAGCAAGACGATCACGACGAGCAGCGTGTGCCCAATGATCGCCCGCATGAGATAGCGCGACAGGATCGTCATCTGCGCTTCCTGAGCAGCGGTGCGGCCATGTGCTCGCGAGCGAGCAGCCAAAGACCGGCGCCGAGAGCCAAGACGTGCACCCACCAGAGGCCAACGTACTCCGGAATGACGGCGCTCTCGAGCCACGCGCGGCTCGCCGCGAGCAACTCCGAATAGAGGAAATAAACCAAAATGGCCACGCCGATCTTGCCGAAACGCCCCTGCCGCGGGTGCAACCGCGCCAACGGCACTGCGACGACCATCAGCACGAGGGCAATCAGCGGCGTCGAGATACGCCACTGGAGCTCGGCGCGATCCCGCAGATCCGTGGAGATCCACAGCTCACGACTCGATTTCATCTCGGCCTTGCTCGCAGTGGTGACACCCTCGTCGACCGAGATCGGGAAGCCCGCCTCGCTGAAGGTCATGATGCGAAAATCCGCGCGCCCGGGCACCCCCTGATACATCTCCCCGTCGTACATCACGAACAGTTGTCGCGGCTGCCCGGCCCCGCGCTGCTCGGCACGCCTCGCCACCCAAACCTCGACCTCCCCCTCCTGAAGGGACTCCACCGCGGCGCCGGGCTCCTGTGCTTGCCTCGCGCGCGCCGCCCGATCTACGAACACGTGCACGTTGTGCAAGATTCCGAGCTCGTCGACGCGCTCCGCGTAGAACACGATGGCGCCGTTGGCGAAGGTGCGAAAGCGGCCCGGCTCCAGCATCCCGAGCTGCGCATCTCGGTAGGCCGTCGCCCGAATCTCGTGCGCGCGACGCATTGCGTCCGGGATGGCCCAGAACGAGAGCCACACCAGCAATGCCGCGACGAGCAAGCCGAGCATGCCGATCGGCTTGTAAAGGCACGCGGGACCGAAACCGCATGACTGCATCGCGGTCATCTCGCTCTCGTGGTAGAGACGCCCGAGCGCGAGCATGATGGCCAGGAAGAAGCCAATCGGCACGATCAGGGTCAGATAGCCGGCCGACGTGAGCCCGATGAGCGACAGCACGACGCCGCGCGGAAAGTTGTTGGCGGCCGCCTGTGAAAGCACGCGCGCCAGCTGGTTCGCCAGCAGGATGACGAGCAGGACGAAGGTCACGGCGACCCACGTCACCGCGACCTCACGAAAGATGTAACGATCGAGTATTCGCAGAGCGCTGTCTTCCGCCGTATTACGGCCAGATCTGTCGTTCGCCGTGAGCGCCGCGCGTTTCAGGTAGACTACGACGCTGTCAAGGCCGCCCGACGAATTGCATGAACGATTCTCAAAGGGCGGTAACTTAAGCGAGGCGCTGCGCCGCGTAAACCCGCCCGTCGCAACTCGCAACGCCAACCACACGCGAGAGGAAGGTCCATGGAGTTTTTCGTCAGCACCGCCGCCCCATCTCGGCAACGCACCGATTGCGCCATCGTCGGCGTATACGACAAGGGCGACCTGTCGGAGACTGCAAAGGAGCTCGATCGGTACATCGGCGGGCGCCTCTCGCGCCTCGTCAAGCGCGGCGACCTTCGTGGCAAAGCGGGCGATACGCTGTTGCTCGCCGATATAGAGGGCGCGGCCTGCGAACGTCTCCTCGTCGTTGGCTTGGGCGCCCGCCACGAGTTCCGACGCAAGCAATACCGCAAGGCGCTTGCGTCCGCGCTCGGCGCGCTCGAGAAAACAGGTGCACGCAATGCGGTGAGCTATCTCGGCTTGGAAGCCGTCCCGGACGCCGATGCCTATTCATTGGCACGGGCGGCCGCCGAGGTCGTCGGCAATGCACAGTACCGCATCCCAGACCACAAGACGACCAACAAGCGCTCGAAGCCGTCGCTGACGCGCTTCGGCGTCGCCGTCGCGGCCCGTGCGGACGTCGCGAAAGCCGAGCGCGGTCTGAGACACGGCCGCGGCATCGTGGCAGGCATGTCGCTGATGCGGGACCTGGCGAATCAGCCCGCCAATGTTTGTACTCCGACCTACCTATCCAACGCGGCCAAGGCGCTCGCGCGCGAGTATCGCAGCATCCGCGTGCGCGTCTTGAACGAGGCCGAGTGCCGCCGTCTCAAGATGGGATCCTTCCTGTCCGTGACTGCCGGCAGCGACGAGCCCGCACGGCTCATCGTCCTCGAGTACTACGGGGCTGCTCGCAAAGACAAACCGACCGTGCTGGTCGGCAAGGGCGTCACTTTCGACACGGGCGGCATTTCCTTGAAGCCGCCCGCCAACATGGATGAGATGAAGTTCGACATGAGCGGCGCGGCGTCCGTGCTCGGCACGTTCAAAGCCGTTGCCGAGCTCGACCTGCCCGTGAATCTGGTCGGCGTCGTGCCTGCATGCGAGAACATGCCGAGCGGTCGAGCGACCAAGCCCGGCGACATCATTCGGAGCATGTCCGGTCAGACGATCGAGGTGCTGAACACGGATGCCGAAGGGCGGCTGATTCTCTGCGACGCGATCACTTATGCGCGGCGGTTCAATCCCGATGTCGTGATCGACATCGCCACACTCACCGGTGCGTGCGTCATCGCACTCGGCAATCACCTCACTGGCCTCTTCAGCAACGACGACGAGCTCGCCGCCGCCCTCAAGGCAGCGGGCGAGCGTGCCGACGATCGCGCCTGGCCGATGCCGATCGGCGAAGAGTACGCCGAGCAGCTCAAGAGCAACTTCGCCGACATAGCGAACGTTGCTGGACGCGAAGGTGGTGCCATTACCGCAGCGTGCTTCCTCGGCAAATTCACCGAAGGCCTGCGCTGGGCGCATCTGGACATCGCTGGCACGGCATATGTCGGCGGCACCCAGAAGAAGGGCAGCACCGGTCGCCCTGTTCCGCTGCTGGTGGAGTATTTGCTGAACAAATAGGCCGACCTGCGCCGTGGTCAGTCGCGTCGATTTCTACGTCTTGTCGGATCCGGCACCGGACGCAGCATGGCGCTGCGCCTGTCGGCTCATTGAAAAGGCCGTCGAGCTCGAGCACCGCGTCTACGTGCAAGTCGCAAACGCCGGTGAGGCGGCACGCCTCGACGAGCTGCTGTGGACCTTCAACGACCGCAGCTTCGTGGCACACGAGATCTGGGACGGCACGTCCGAGCCGCATCCGCTCGTCAAGGTGCTCGTCGGGGATCGCCCGGGTCCGCAGTCGCATCGACAACTGCTGGTGAACTTCAGCGGTGCCGTGCCGAGCGATCTAGAGACGTATGTCCGGATCGCAGAGATCGTCGAGCCCGATCCGGAACGCAAGCGGCGCTCGCGCGAACGCTACAAGATTTATCGCGAACACGGATGCACTTTGGAAACACACAACGTGTAATTTGCGACGTGCTCCGAGCGCGCGTGTCGAGAGAGTGACGACTCTCTGACGGTCGCTGCGGCACTGATCAGGCAGAGGCGAAAACCCCCGACAGAGCTGGCGCACCATCCCTATAATCGTCCGCTTTCGAGCAGCATCGCCCCATGGACAAGAGCTACGATCCCAAGCGAATCGAGCAGCGCATTTACGAGCGCTGGGAATCCAACGGCTGGTTCGCGCCTTCAGGCAAAGGCGAGCCCTATTGCATCATGATTCCGCCCCCGAATGTGACGGGGACGCTGCATATGGGCCATGCGTTTCAGCACACCCTGATGGATGCGCTGACACGCATGCATCGCATGCAAGGACGCAACACGCTGTGGCAGCCCGGAACGGATCATGCGGGCATCGCCACGCAGATGGTGGTGGAACGCCAGCTCAACGCACAGGGTATACGACGCGAAGACCTCGGCCGAGAGGAATTCGTCAAGCGCGTGTGGGAATGGAAAGCCCAGTCCGGCGATACGATCGCTCGACAGGCACGTCGGCTCGGCAACTCCGTCGACTGGACGCGCGATCGCTTCACGATGGACGAAGGTCTCTCACGTGCCGTCACTGAAGTCTTCGTGAGACTGTACGAAGAGGGGCTGATCTACAAAGGGAAGCGGCTCGTCAATTGGGATCCCGTCCTGCACACCGCGCTGTCGGATCTCGAGGTACTGACAGGCGAGGACGAGCCCGGCTCGCTGTGGCATTTCCGGTATCCGCTCGTCGACGGCTCGGGCTATGTGGTCGTTGCGACCACGCGTCCCGAAACGATGCTCGGCGATACGGCTGTCGCGGTTCATCCAGAGGACGAGCGTTACAAGGCGCTCATCGGCAAGTCGCTGCGGCTGCCGCTCGCCGATCGGATCATTCCCATCATCGCCGACGAGTACGTCGACCCTGCGTTCGGTTCCGGATGCGTGAAGATCACTCCGGGACACGATTTCAACGACTACGAGATCGGCAAGCGACACAATCTGCCGCTCATCAACATCTTCGACGCGAACGCCGCGCTCAACGATGCCGTGCCGCCGCAATATCGGGGTCTCGACCGCTTCGAGGCGCGCAAGCGCATCGTGGCCGACATGGAAGCGCTCGGATTGCTAGAGAAGATCGAGCCGCACAAGCTCAAGATCCCGCGCGGCGACCGCAGCGGCGCGGTGCTCGAGCCTTGGCTCACCGATCAATGGTATGTGCGCGTCGGACCGCTTGCCGAGCCGGCCATCAAGGCGGTCGAAGACGGACGCATCCGCTTCGTGCCCGAGAACTGGACCAAGACCTACTTTCAGTGGATGCACAACATCCAGGACTGGTGCATCAGCCGCCAGCTCTGGTGGGGTCACCAGATTCCCGCTTGGTACGACGATGAAGGCAACGTTTACGTGGCGCGCACGGAAGCGGAAGCTTACGCACAGGCGCAGGCCAAGCGTGGCAAGCAAGTCGAGCTCAAGCGCGATGAGGACGTGCTCGACACGTGGTTCTCCTCGGCATTGTGGCCCTTCTCGACCCTGGGCTGGCCCGAGCAAACCGAGGAGCTCAAGACGTTCTATCCGACGAACGTTCTCGTCACAGGTTTCGACATCATCTTCTTCTGGGTCGCTCGCATGATCATGATGGGCCTGAAGTTCGCAGGCGACGTGCCGTTCCGCGAGGTCTACATCACCGGGCTCATCCGCGACGAGCACGGCGAGAAGATGTCGAAGTCCAAGGGCAACATCATCGACCCGCTGGATCTGATCGACGGCATCGACCTCGAAGCGCTCGTCGCCAAGCGCACGAGCGGGCTGATGCAGCCCCACCTCAAGGACAAGATCGAAAAGAACACGCGCAAGCAGTTCCCGCAAGGCATTCCTGCCTATGGCACGGATGCGCTGCGCTTTACCTTCTGCGCGCTCGCGACGACGGGCCGCGACATTCGCTTCGACTTGGGCAGGGTCGAAGGCTACAGAAACTTCTGCAACAAGCTGTGGAATGCGGCGCGCTACGTGCTCATGCAATTCGACGGCGTATCGATGCCTGCAACCCCGGCCTCGCCTTCCTCGCTCAGCATCGCCGATCGCTGGATCCGCTCGCGGCTCGGCGAGACGATCGAGACCGTTCTCGCACGCATCAGCGAGTATCGTTTCGATCTCGCCGCGCAAGCCCTCTATGAATTCGCATGGTACGAGTACTGCGACTGGTATCTGGAGCTATCGAAGCCGACGCTGCAATCCGAGCGAACCACTGAGGAGCAGAAGCAGGCAACGCGCGAGACGCTGGCCGTCGTGCTCGAGGCCTACCTGCGCCTGCTGCATCCGATGATGCCGTTCATCACCGAGGAGATCTGGCAAACGCTCGCTCCGTATGCACGGCGCTCCGGCGAGACCATCATGCTGGCGCCGTATCCGACGCCAGCGGACTTTCCGCGCGATGCGGCGGCCGAGAACGCGATCCGACCCATCAGGGCGGTCATTCTGGGTGCGCGACAAATCCGCGGTCAGCTCGACGTGCCGCGCTCCAGACGGATGCCGCTGTTCGTCCTCGCCCCCAGCGAGGGCGACTGGCAGGAGATCGCTGCGAACCTGGATCTCGTCAAGGCGCTTGCGAATGCGACCGATGTCGAGCGCATTACGGACGACTCCTCATTGCCGCCAACTGCGATGCAGATCGTGGACGGACACACGATCCATGCGCCATTGTCCACATTGATCGACGACATCGAGGTCGAGCTCGCCCGGCTCGCAAAACGCAAAGCGAAGGTGCGACAGGATCTCGCCAGATCCGAAGCCAAGCTCGCCAACCCGAGCTTCGTCGCCAACGCCCCTGTGGCGATCGTCGAGCAGGAGCGTGCGCGCATCGCGGATTTCACGCAGCAGATCGCGCAGATCGAAGAGCAGGAGCGACGCGTTGCGCTGTTGAAGCCGAAGAAGTAGCCACATGGATTCACCGGTCCCAACGCTCATCACGCAGGCGGATCCTGTCGATCTCATCGGCGGGACGATCGCGCAGTTGAACCGGGTCATCCTCGGCAAGGAACATCAGATACGTCTGTGCCTGGCATGCTTGCTGGCACGCGGGCACCTGCTGATCGAAGACATTCCAGGCGTCGGGAAGACGACGCTGGCCCATGCGCTGGCAGAGTCGCTCGGACTGTCCTACCAACGTATTCAGTTCACGAGCGACATCCTTCCCGCCGACATCATCGGGGTCTCCGTTTTCGATCGCGAGACGAACGCTTTTCGCTTTCATAAGGGCCCCGTGTTCTCGCAGCTCGTGCTCGCTGACGAGATCAACCGTGCCACACCGAAGGCGCAGAGCGCGCTGCTCGAGGCAATGGAGGAGCACCAGGTGACGGTCGACGGGCAGACCTACCCGCTCGCCGCACCGTTCTTCGTGATCGCAACACAGAACCCGATGTATCAGATCGGCACGTATCCATTGCCCGAATCGCAGCTCGACCGCTTCCTCATGCGCATCGCGCTCGGCTATCCCGACGCAGCGCTGGAGCGGCAGCTGCTGATGGGAAAGGACCGCCGCGATCTGCTTGCAACACTCGCACCGACGCTGTCACCACAGCAGGTTCTGCTCATGCAGACCATGGTGCCTCAGGTCTACGTTTCGCCGGCATTGCTCGACTACGTGCAAGCGATCGTGCGTTTCACGCGCGAGTCCGCGCAGTTCGAGGTAGGGTTGTCGCCACGTGCCGCAATCGCTCTGCTCCGAGCCGCGCAAGCATGGGCGCTCATACACGGCCACGCAGGCGTGCTACCAGAGGATGTGCAAGCCGTGCTCGGCGCTGTCGTCGGTCATCGATTGAGGCCGAAGGACGAATCGATCGCCAAGAGCCCTGCCGAAGTGGGACAGCTCGTGCTCGAGGCGGTCAGCGTTCCGTGATGGCCGCTTCGGGTCGCTCGGCACGATGCTCATGACCACTCCTCCGAGCACACCCGTCGCAGCTCGGACGACTGCCCCGACGGTACTCAGGAAAGCGCGCCGGCTGCACGGGCTCACCCACTGGTTTTCCTTGCGTCCACGAATTCGCCGCTGGACGCGGCGTCGCTACGGTCACGATCCGGACCCATTCACGCTTCCGGCGCGGCGAATCTATATCCTCCCTACGCGCCTGGGCGTCACGTACGGGCTCATGTTGTTCGCGATGTTCCTGGGCGCGATGAACTACGGGAACAACCTCGCGCTCGGCCTGACCTTCCTGCTCGCCGCTCTCGGGCTCACCGCGATGCACCACAGTCATCGCAACCTGTGTGGTGTGACGATTCGCACGGCCGGCTGCGATCCGGTCTTTACCGGTCAGACAGCGCGATTCAAGGTCGTCATAGAGAACACGGCTTCCATTCCTCGTTACGAGATCACTGTCGCGAATGAGCACGGTGAGGCGCCGCCGCAACGCATCGAGCCAGGCAACCATGCGCTTTTCGAAATCTCATGCCCTGCGCACACACGGGGTTATCTTGCGTTGCCTTACGTCGAGCTTGCGACACGCCATCCCTTCGGGCTCTTTCGTGCTTGGTCCGTGCTGCACCTGGACGCGCGTTGCATCGTCTATCCGCGGCCGGCAGAACGCGGCAGGACGCCACCGCTGGCCGAAACCGATACTGGCAGCACGCACGATGTAGCGCGAGGCGATGACGATTTCGCGGGCTTTCGCAGCTTTCAGCCCGGCGACGCGCTAACACGCATCGCATGGAAGGCCTATGCGCGCGAGCAAGGTCTACAAGTCAAGCTCTACGCCGGGACGTCCACCGCTTCGCACCTGTTCGACTGGGATAGCCTCGCCGGCATGAATGTCGAAGCCAGGCTCTCGCTGCTATGTCGCTGGGTCGAGGACGCCTACCACGCCGGCCGTCCCTTTGGCCTGAAGCTCCCTCACCTCATCATTCCAGTCAACGTGGGGCCCGCTCACCGGCGACGGTGTCTGACTGCACTGGCGTTGTTCGACCACGATGAGCGCCGTGCTGAAGCTTGAGCAGATTTCGCCGTTCGGGCGCAAGCTCGCCTGGGTCATCAGCGGCTTGGTGCTGGCGATCCTTCCGCATGCGCCGCATCTTGCGCCCTGGACGCTCGTGCTGCTCGGCTTGGCAGTCGCCGCACGAATCTTCGTCGAGGTTCAAGCGCGAGCTTTGCCACCCAAGTGGCTGCGCGTGCTCGTTGCCTTCTTTGCGCTGCTCGGCGTGCTATTCACGTACCGCACCTTGAACGGCATCGAAGCCGGCACGGCGCTGCTGGTCGTCATGGCGGGCATGAAGCTGCTCGAAACGCGCACTGTGCGCGACCTGACCGTCCTGGTTTTCCTCGGTTACTTCGCGTTGTTCGCCGGCTTCCTATATAACCAGGAGCTGCTGCGCCTGCCCTACATGCTCGCCACTGCCTGGCTGCTCACAGCCACTCTGATGCGGGTGCACCAATCGACACTCTCCATGCCTGCGCGCGAAGCTGCCGGGCTCACCGGCAAGATGGTCCTGCAGGCGCTGCCGCTAGCACTGCTGTTGTTTCTGTTCTTCCCGCGTCTGCCTGGGAATTTCTGGGCGATTCCTGCGCGCGCGCAGGCAAGCACGGGACTCGATGACGAGCTGTCGCCAGGAGATGTCTCCGAGCTCAGCATTTCGAGCGCGATTGCCTTTCGTGTGCGTTTCGACGGCCCGGCACCGCCGCCAAGCGAACGCTACTGGCGCGGCATCGTGCTGCACGACTTCGACGGACGAACCTGGCGTCGTCCGATGCCTTTGTATATTCCGCAAATCGTCAGGCCCGTCGGAGAGCGCTACCGGTATCGCATCACACTCGAGCCGCATCAGCGGAACTGGATCTACGCGCTCGAGATGCCCACGCGCTGGCCGGACACGGCCGTGCGCACAGCGGATCTTCAGCTCGTCACACGACGGCATCCCATCGCCACGCTCACCTCGTTCGACCTCGAGTCCTCCACCGCGTATGTCGTCGAAGCGCCGCTCCCCACTGCGATGCGCAACGTCGACCTGCGCTTGCCGGCCGGAAGGAATCCACGCTCGTTGCAGCTCGCCCGCGAGCTGCGTGCCTCCGTCGCCAGCGATGAGGCGTTCATCGAAGCCGTGCTGCGGATGTTTAGAGAGCAAGAGTACTTCTACACGCTCGAGCCGCCACGCCTCGAGCGCGACTCGATCGACGATTTCCTGTTCAACACGCGGCGTGGTTTTTGTGAGCACTTTGCGTCTGCTTTCACGGTGCTCGCGCGCGCCGCAGGCATTCCGGCACGTGTCGTCACGGGCTATCAGGGTGGCGAGTTCAATCCGCTAGGCGGCTACCTGATCGTGCGCCAATCCGACGCGCATGCTTGGTCGGAGGTGTGGCTCGATGGCAAAGGTTGGGTGCGCGTGGACCCGACTGCAGCGGTCGCGCCCGAACGGATAGAAAGAGGGCTCGATGCCGCCATGCCTGGCCACGAGCCCGTACCCGGACGCGTCCTGCGTAATCATCGCGTGCTATCGAACATTCGACTTGCGTGGGATGCGCTCAATACGTTCTGGAACGATCAGGTGATCGAGTTCGGTGAAACCCAACAACGCTGGCTGGCGGAGAGGATCGGCATCGAAAATCTCGGTGTGCGTCAGCTGGGGCTCGCGATCGCTCTTACGTTGGCACTCTTTTTCGCCGCGCTGGCGATGTATCTCGCGTGGCGGTTCCGTCCGCTCGAACGCGATCCGGTGCAGGCGGTATATGCGGGACTGTGTCGCAAGCTCGCGCGCGCGAACCTCCCCAAGCGACCGCACGAAGGCCCGAACGATTACCTGAGCCGTGTTGCTGCCGCTCGCCCGCAGCTCGCGCGCGAGCTCCAGGAGATCCGCTCGATCTACACCGCGCTACGCTACGAGCCCGCACCGATGCTCGCACGCTTGAGCCGGTTGAAGTTCCTCGTGAACCGCCTGCGAGTGACACGTACTTAGCCGTGCTGGCGTTCGTTCTCATCATCGCGCTCGCGCTCCTCGCCGCGCTGTGGTTCATGATCGCACCCGTGCTGCGCCGTCGCCGCCGGCTCGCCTGGAGCCGCCAGCCCGTCCCCCCGCAATGGCCCGAGTGGCTGCGCTCGCACATGCCGTTTTACGAGTCCATGCCGCGAGAGCTGCGCGAACGCATGCATCGGCTCATGCTCATCTTCCTGCGTGAGAAATCCTTTGTCGGCTGCAACGGGCTCATCGTTACCGATGAGATGCGAGTCGTCATCGCAGCCTATGCATGTCTATTGGTCGTAAACCGGCCTGGCGTGCCGAGGACGCATTTCTACGACGACCTGATGTCGATTCTCGTTTATCCGACTGCCTTCATCGTGCACGAGCGCGAAGAAGAGGACTGGATTGTCACGGAGGGCCATCGGGTGCTAGCCGGTCAGGCGTGGGATGCCCGACGCATCATCTTGTCGTGGGAGGACGTGCGCGAGGGCGTCAGCGAGCACGAGAACGTCGTGCTGCATGAGTTTGCGCATTACCTCGACATGGAGGACGAGACGATGGACGGCGCACCCGGACTTGGCAGCGCAGCTGCTTACGAGGAATGGTCGCAGACGTTCTGGGACGAATACGAGCAGCTTTGCGACGACGTGGACGCGGGCCGTGAGACCCTCCTTGACCCGTACGCCACCACAGAGCCTGCGGAGTTCTTCGCGGTCGCCACGGAAACCTTTTTCCATCAGCCCGGCGCGCTCCGCGAGGCGCACCCAAGGCTGTACGAGCAGCTCATGAAGTACTACCGGCTGGATCCGGCAAGCTGGATCGGCGGGCACGAGGCCGGGGGCTCAGGGCACGGGTGACGTAGCTAATGCGCGCTCGTTCCAGCGCGCTCTCCGCCCTCACCCTCGACAGTGACTTGTCGCGTCGAATATCGCAGCAACGCGGCGCCTGCGACGAAGAGGATTACGATCGAGAGAATCGCCAGCCGCGAGCTGTTGGTGAGCAACGCCGTCGTCCCCACGAGTAACGGCCCGAGCACCGCCGCAAACTTACCCATCATGTTGTAGAAGCCGTAGAACTCGCCCGAACGCTCGGGCGGAATCAGCCGCCCGTAATAGGAGCGACTCAGTGCCTGGATGCCGCCCTGCACGCAGCCGATGGCAATCGCCATGATGAAGAACTCGATGTCCGTCGTGAGCTGAGTCGCGTAGATCGTCACGAGCGTATAGACACCGATACAGATGAAGATGCCGACGAGCGGGCTGATGCGTTGACCGAGCCACCCGAACAGCAGGGAGGCCGGAAAGCCGATGAACTGCACCAGCAGGATAGCCTGAATCAGGCGCGAGGTGGTCAGCCCCAGCGACATGCCGTAGTCGACCGCCATCTTCTGAATGGTGTTCACGCCGTCGATGTACAACCAGTACGACAGCAGAAACAGCCACACGCCACGATAGCGGCGTATCTCACGAAAGGTGCGTGCCAGCTCGGAGAAGCTTTCTCGTGCAAGCGAGACAGAGAAGAGCTGCGGCACAGCTCCTCGTATCGAGGCGCGCTCCTTCACCCACAGGAATGTCGGAATCGAGAACAGCGCCCACCACAGCGCCACCGAGACGAACGACGCTTTGACCGCGGCAGTGGCATCCTGCAGACCGAATGTGGCCGGATCCAGCGTCATCCAAACATTGATGACGAGCAGCGCACCGCCGCCGAGATACCCACAGGCATAACCCAACCCGGATACGGCATCCATGCGCTCGCGCGGTGCGACGTCGATGAGCAGCGAATCGTAGAAGATGATGCCGCCCCAAAAGCCGATCGATGCGAGCGCGAACAGCAATGCAGCCCAGGGCCATGCGCCGTGTCCCACCAGACTCAAGGCGCCCGTGGCCAGCACGCCGAGAATCGTGAACACGAGCAAGAAGCGCAAGCGGGCGCCGCCATGATCGCCGATGGTGCCGAGCAGCGGTGCCATGATCGCGAGGAGGAAGCTCGCTGCGCCGTTGGTGATACCGAGCCAGAACGTGCTTTCCTGCACCGAGACGTCCGCGCTCCAGTACTGTTTGAAGAACACCGGGAAGAACGCGACCATGACGGTGGTCGCAAACGCTGAGTTGGCCCAATCGTAGAAGGCCCAGCCGATGATCGGCTTGCGCAAGGATGCAGCGGTCAAGGTCGATGCGCTCACGCCGCAGCCGCCAGGTGCTCACGAGTCTCGCGAAACTCGATATCCGGCCAGCGCTCCATCGTGAGCTGCAGGTTGACCCGCGTCGGAGCCAGATACACGAGCGCGCCGGCGTGATCGACAGCCAGGTTCTCGTACGCCTTCGTGCGAAACTCCTCGAGCTTCTTGGCATCGTTGCCGTAGATCCAGCGCGCAGTGAACACCTCGACGTTCTCGAATGACGCCTGCACCCCGTACTCGTCCTGCAAACGGAAGGCCACCACGTCGAACTGCAGCTGTCCGACCGCGCCCAGGATGAGGTCGTTGTTGCGCAGGGGTCGAAAGACCTGCGTGGCGCCTTCCTCGCACAGCTGGTTGAGCCCTTTCTGCAGCGCCTTCATGCGCAGAGGGTCGCGCAGCACGACGCGACGAAACAGCTCGGGCGCGAAGTTCGGAATCCCGGTGAACATGATCGACTCGCCTTCGGTGAAGGTGTCGCCGATGTTGATCGTACCGTGATTGTGCAACCCTACGATGTCGCCCGCATACGCCTCATCCGTGTGCTGGCGGTCGGACGCGAGAAACGTGACTGCATCGCTGATCCGCATTTCCTTGCCGAGCCGGACGTGAAAAAGCCGCATTCCCTTCGTGTACTTGCCGGAGCAAATGCGCATGAACGCGATGCGGTCGCGATGTCCCGGATCCATGTTCGCCTGGATTTTGAACACGAAGCCCGTCAGCTTCTCCTCATTTGGCTGCACCGTCCGAGTCGTGGTCTCCCGCGGCTGCGGCCCTGGCGCATGCTTGACGAACGCCGCGAGCAGCTCGCTCACTCCGAAGTTGTTGATGGCCGAGCCGAAGAAAACGGGCGTCTGCTTGCCGCGCAAGTACTGCTCCACATCGAAGCGCGGCGCTGCGCCGCTCACGAGCTCGATCTCCTCGCGAAAAGCTGTCGCACGCTCGCCCAGAAACGCCTCCGCTTCCTTGCTCATCAGGCGATCGATGTGAGTGCGTGTCCCGACACGTCCCTTCTCGCCAGGCTGATAGACGTAGATACGATCCTCGAGCAAGTGATAGATGCCTCGCAGATCGCGGCCCATCCCGATGGGCCAGGTCACGGGCGCGCACTGAATCTTCAAGATCTTCTCGATCTCGTCGAGCAGCTCCATCGGCTCGCGCCCCTCGCGGTCGAGCTTGTTGATGAAGGTCATGATGGGCGTATCGCGTAATCGGCAGACCTCCATCAGCTTGATCGTGCGCTGCTCGACACCCTTGGCACAGTCGATGACCATGAGGGCCGAATCGACGGCGGTCAACGTGCGGTAGGTATCTTCGGAGAAGTCTTCGTGACCGGGCGTATCAAGCAAGTTGACCATGCACCCCGCGTACGGGAACTGCATGACTGACGAGGTCACAGAGATGCCGCGTTGCTGCTCGAGTCGCATCCAGTCGGAAGTGGCGTGCCGCGCGGCCTTGCGGCCCTTCACTGCTCCGGCAAGCTGAATGGCGCCGCCGAAGAGGAGCAGCTTCTCCGTTAGCGTTGTCTTACCGGCGTCCGGATGGGAGATGATGGCGAACGTGCGCCGGCGAGCGATTTCGTCTTGAAGCGCAGACATCGAAGGAGACGTTCGGGAATAGAAGAAAGCGGACGATTGTACACGCTGCGAGAGAAGAGCTGGGGCGAGACGATCGCGAGAAGCCGCCACGCAGCCGACAAGCTGCCGCGATGTGTCCGCTCACGAGGCGACGTTCTTCCAGGGAGCGCTTTCGCAGCAGCTATCAAGGCTGCAAGCTGAGCTTGTACACCAGCGCGTCTTCCCGGCCGCCCTCAGCCTGATAGTACCCTTTGCGCGTGCCAATCTGGGTGAAGCCGAGCGAGACGTAGAGCGCGATCGCAACAGGATTGGACGGGCGCACTTCCAGGAACACCTCGTGCACCCGCTCGGCACGTGCGCGCTCGAGCAGGTACTGCATGAGCTTGCGCCCTATGCCGCGTCCTCGCAGGTCGGCCCGTATGCAGATGTTCAGGATGTGAGCCTCGCCGGCGCCGTAGGACATGATCCCGTAGCCGCCCACCTGCCCGTCCACTTCAACGACGCGGCAGAAGTAACCGACCCGGATGCAGTCCCGAAAGACCCCCTCGCTCCACGGGAAGGGATACGAGGCGCGCTCGACCGCGATGACGCTGGGCACATCTGCCTGCGTCATCGGACGAAAGCGGAACGCCGGGTCCCCGCTCTGAGATGTGAGCTCGGCGCTCATGGCACGGCATCGCCCAGCAGGCTCTCGTACGTCCGCACCGCAAGCATGAGATCGCTCCACGCCTTGCGCTTCTCGCCAGGGCTCCTCAGCAAGTACGCGGGATGATACGTGACGACCATTGGACGGCCGCCTGCGATCCGATGTACCCGACCTCGAAGCTTACCGATCGGTGTGTCCGTCTGAAGCAGGGTTTGTGCGGCTATGCGACCGACGCACAGAATGAGCTTGGGATCGACGAGCTCGATCTGACGAAAGAGGTACGGCAGGCAAGCCCGTGCCTCCTCTGGTCGTGGATCGCGATTGTTCGGCGGACGCGATTTCAGGATGTTGGCAATGAAGACTTGCTCGCGCCGGAAGCCGATTGCTTTCAACATGGCGTTGAGCAGCTGGCCGGCCCGACCCACAAAGGGCTCGCCCTGGCGGTCCTCGTCCGCACCGGGCGCCTCGCCGATCACCATCCAGGCAGCCTGCCGATTCCCGACGCCGAAAACCGCTTGCGTGCGTGTGGCGTGCAACGGGCAAAGCGTGCAATTGCGCACGCGCGCTTCCAGCTCGTCCCACGAGAGCGTGCTGACGTCCGAGGAGGACGGCTCGAGCCGCGGCGCCGATTCCTCGAGCTCGATTGTCGGAGGCCTGCTTGGCTCGACCTTCGTCGTCTCCTCGTCGCTGAACGGCGCGTCAGTCGTGGGCGAACGATCGCGACGCATCCACACGTCGATGTCGAGCGCGCGCAAATAGGCGAGCGTACGTGGCGTCACTTGGCTACCCTGTGCTTGCGCTTGAGCTTGCGCCACACCCAGTACGAGGGCGCGGAGGCCGCATAGGCCGCAAATAGCGTAAACAGCGATTCCGGCGCGAGCGAGACGACGACGAAGACCAGCGGAATCGCCGCGATGTACACCCAGCGGATGCGTCCGCGGATGTCGATCTCCTTACCGCTCCAGTAGGAGAACTTGCTCACCATCAATGCGCCGACGACGATCGTGATCAGAAATGCAAGAACGAGAACGGGCAAACCCCTGATGTCGAACTTACTCACCACCCAGACGAAGCCCGCCACCGTGCCTGCCGCCGACGGGCTCGGCAAGCCCTCGAAGTAACGCTTGTCCACCACCGCGGTTCGCGAATTGAAGCGCGCCAAGCGCAAGCCGGCCGCAACCGCGTAGAAGAACGCCGCGAGCCAGCCGAAGCGAAACCAGAACTGACCGTAATCGGCGATGCGCTCGATGCCCCACTGATACATGACGATCGCGGGTGCCAGCCCGAACGCCACCATGTCGCACAGGCTGTCGTACTCCTTGCCGAAATCGCTCTGCGTCTTCGTCCAGCGCGCCACGCGCCCATCGAGACCATCGAAGAGCATCGCGACAAAGACACCGATCCCGGCACGCGAGAAATTCCCGTCGATCGCCGCCACGATGGCGTAGAAGCCGCCGAAGAGGGTACCGGTGGTGAACAGGTTCGGAAGCCAATACACCCCACGCGATCGCGGCTCGTCGTCCGGTAAACTCTCCGTTTGATAATCGGTCGCCATGTTCGCTCGTGGACTGTGAGGTTCGCGCAGGGGAAGCGAGCGGCAGTAAGCCGGTGTGCGTTCGTCGTCGGCACCCGCAGAACTACGCTACCCGGGCCACGCCGGCATGATAGTTGGCCTGATACGAAGCCGCCAAGCTGACGAGCGCGCCATCTCGTGTGAAACGCTTCACGGCACGGGACGAGCTCGGAAAGCACGATGCGCGCCAATTATGAACCTAACTCGTCGCACGCTCCCTTGTTTCCTCTGCTTGCTGCTGACAATCGGCCTGTCGGCTCGTGCCGATCAGCACCAAGACCCAGAGCTGGGCAGGCTGCTGCGCCAGGCGCTCGAGGCTGGGGAATGTTTCGAGGACAAATTCGCCGAGCAGGTCTGGCGCGCGGCGATGGAGCCAAAGCTCATCAAGCGAGTGCCTGATCCGCACGAGCGGGAGCAGATTCTGCATCACGTGTATTGCGAGGCGAGGCGCCTCAAGCTGCCGCCCGGTCTCGTGATGGCCGTGATCGAGGTCGAAAGCAACTTCGACCGTTGGGCTGTTTCCTCCGCGGGCGCTGTTGGCCTCATGCAGATCATGCCGTTCTGGCCACGGCAGCTCGGCATGACGAATCAAGAGCTCGTTCGCATCCCGCAGAACATTCGCATGGGCTGCACGATTCTGCGGTTCTATCTCGACCGCGAGAACGGTGACTACAGACGCGCGCTGGCACGCTACAACGGCAGCGTAGGGCGACGAGCGTATCCCGATCTCGTGCTCTCGCGCCTAGCCGAGCGCTGGCACTTCAACTGACGTCCGTCGCGAACGTCGCTCAACCGGTGCTGAATCCTTCCGGCACACCGCCGAGCGCCTCGATATCGACCTCGAGCACTTCCACGTGCGTCACCCGTGCTGCAGATGGACCCTCCCACAGCCAATCGATCAGCGCTTGCACCGCTTGCGGCTTTCCGACCGCGAGCACTTCGACACGACCGTCCGGCAAGTTCTTGGCATAGCCCACGCAGCCAAGCTCCAATGCCTTCTGACGTGTCGAGCCGCGATAGAAAACGCCTTGCACACGACCGGAAACGAAAGAGCGTCGAGCAACGATCTCGGACATGCGAAGCACCGTGGAAAGCTGGGGGATCAGCGGACGTGGTCTTGCCCGCTCGCCCGTGCCGCGTCGAGCGCTTCGCTCGCCTTGCCGCGAGCTGCAACCGCATCGCGCCGGGCATGCTTGTAGGCGCCGCGTCGCAGATTGGCCTCGGCGCTCTCGAGCAACACCTGTGCCTCACGTAGGGTATCCGGCGCGACTTGCTCCGCCCCTGCATCGCGGGCTGCTTTTATGGCCTGCCGTGCGTTGCTCATCTCCTGCACCGGGGCGCCCGCACATGCGCTCAGCGCCGCGGAAACGAGGAGTGTCAGAAGCGGCCATTGAACGCGGAGCCAAGAACCCATCGAGTCCTCACACCTCAGTGCCTTTCCCGACTCGGCAGGGCTGCAGACCGCATCGCGTAGGCTAGGCACTCGAAGCCAAGCACCGCTTCCACAGCGAGCCGCACTCTTCGTACGTTCGATCCTTGCTTCAGTCAAGGCGGATTTATTTTGTACATGGCGCGTGACGCACACGAGCGAATCGACCGTAGCAACGGACGAGCTACACCGTCAAGCCGTGCATCCATACAATGCATCGCGTCGTCTTCGCTCTCCCGCGTTGCGTTCGTCCCACACGAACATGCGCTCGAGCGATACGCCCCGGAGAATTCTCGCGCATGATCGAAATACTCGTCCTGTTTTATTCGCGCAAAGGCAGCACGGCGGAACTCGCGCGCCATGTCTGCCGCGGCATCGAATCGGTCGCGGGGGCTCGCGCCAGGCTGCGCACCGTTCCGCCGGTTGACACCGTGATCGAGCAGCCGCAGCCGCGCGTTCCGCCGCAAGGTCCGCCGTACGCGACGCACGACGATTTGCGTGAATGTAGTGGGCTCGTGCTGGGCAGTCCCACCCGGTTCGGCAACATGGCCGCGCCTCTCAAACACTTCATCGACAGTACAAGCTCGCTGTGGTTGAGCGGCGCCCTCGCAAACAAACCCGCCGCCGTATTCACGTCGACTCAGACCATGCATGGCGGCCAGGAGTCGACCCTGCTTTCGATGATGCTGCCGCTGCTGCACCACGGGATGTACATCGTCGGCCTTCCCTACACCGAGGCTGCTCTCAATCACACGACGACGGGGGGCTCGCCTTACGGCGCAACGCATGTGGCAGGCGTGGGACAAGGCCAGCTGTCGAGCGACGAACGAACGCTCGCGCAGCTGCTTGGCCGACGCGTAGCCGAGCTGGCGGTGCGCCTAGCGCGTTAGAGGAATGCGCTCCGAACGACATCTACGCACGGCGGTCCTGTGCGTCACATCGGCGCTGGCGCTGCTCTGCTCGGCTTGGTTCCTGAGCGGTGGGTTGTCTGTCGGCACGACCGTGGCAGCGCTGCTCAGCATCGCGCCGTTGCTCGCATTCGTCCCGTTTCTCGCACGAGGCAATCGGCGCAGCTACGCCGCGTTCACGTTGTGCCTGGTCGTCTATCTGACTCTGGCGCTGATGGAGCTGGTCGCCAATCCTGCGGCACGGCTCTGGGCAAGCACGATGCTCTTCGCCACCTTCGGCGCTTTCGTGCTCTCGATCGTCTATCTGCGCGCGACTCGCTCGGGCTCGCCGCCTTGAGCGAGCACTTGACGCACGAAGGGTACCGTCAGCTTGCGCTGCGCGACCAACGAGGCTTCGTCGAGCTGATCCAGGAATGCGCAGAGGCTTGCCATGTCCCGCGGCATGCGCCGCTGCAGGTACTGCACCGTCTCTTCCGGTAGCTCGAACCCCCGCAGCTGGGCGCGCAGCGTGAGCGCTTGCACCTGCTCCGCTTCGTCGAGCTCGTACAGCGTCAGCACCAGCCCGCCGCTCATGCGCGAGGCCAGGTCACGCAGCTTGAAGCCGAGCGCTCCCGGCGGCTTGCTGCTTGCGACCACCAAGCGCCCCCCACTCTCGTCGAGCTCCTGGTACAGACGAAAAAGCGCGCGTTCCGCGCCGGCATTGCCCGCAACGAGCTCGACATCGTCGATGGCGACCAGCGCGAGCTGGCCGTAGCCCGTCAGCATTTCGGCCTCATCGCCGAGCTCGCGCAGCGGCACATATGCTGTTCCCGCACCGAGCTCGCTCCAACGCACGCAGGCAGCCTGCAACAGGTGCGTCTTACCGACAGCGCGCGGGCCATGCAGCCAGACACAGGTCGGCGGCACGCCTGCCTCGAGCGAAAGGAGCGCCTCGACTGCAGGCCGATTGCGCCCAGGGAAGTAGCTCGAGAACACCGAGCTGCTGCGTAGGCGGATGGGCAGCGGAATCTGCGTTGAAGTCATGCTCTCTGCCGCCGTTCGCGGCTGACGGCGATCGCCTTGCGGGTATACGTGATCACATAGTCGAGCCCGCTCACCACCGTCGTCGCAAACACGATCGCCCCCAGCGCCGTCACCACCGGCCCGCCCGCACGATCCGCAGCAGCCGCCCCTACCACTGACAAGAGGTACAAGATCTGACAGAGAGTATTGAGCTTGCTGACGGGCGTGGGACGGCCGTTGAGGTCGCCAAAGAAGCACTTATAGGCGATGGCCCCACCTGTGATCGTCAGATCACGGGCAACGGCCGCACCTGCCAACCACAGCGGCACCAGTCCCACAGCCGCCAACGTGATGAACACGCTGACGAGCAGCAGCTTATCGGCAAGCGGATCGAGAATCTTGCCGAGCTCTGACGTCCAGCCGAAACGTTTCGCCAGGAAGCCGTCGAGCCCGTCGGTCAGCGCCGCAAGACCGAACACCCACATCGTGATCCCGTACTCCTCGCGTGCCAGCAGCACTGCGATCGGCACGACGAGCAGCATGCGGAATACGCAAAGCGCATTGGGGAGGTGCCGCAGCATGAATGATTACGGCTGGTAGCGAAACGCAAGATCGACATTCGCGGCGGCCGCAGTCCCGCGAGCGGCAAGCGAGCTCGTCTCGACGGGTACGAGCCGGTGATCGAGCGCGATGGCCCGCTGCAGCGTCTGCGGGCTGCCGCGAATGGCAAGCTCGAAGCGGATCGTGTCTCCGACCACCTCCCGCACGGCAACGCTGCGCACGAGTGTCATGCTTTCCAGGTAATTGAGCGTAGCGGCGTATGCGTCCAAGTCAGCGAGGCCACTTACTTGCACGTTCACTCGGCTCAGAGACGAGGCCTCGGTGGCGAATAGCTTCGCGAAGTGGTCGGCAGTCGCATCCACCGCATCCTCGTACGTGCCCGTGCTCTGGATAAGGCCATCCGAGGTGGCCAGCACCCATCGCAATGCGCCGTTGCGGCTACCCCGACCGAGCAGCACCGCGTTGGCGCCGTTGCGCTGCGCGAGCTGCAGCAGCGCTGCGGCAGCGCCTTCGCCCATCGTCAGGAACGATTCATCCCGCGCATCGAGGCTCACCCATTGCAGCGGCAAGCCACGACGGCTCGCCGCAAACGACAGTCGCTCCTTGTCCTCGGGAGGCAGCTCGTGGCTCAACCACACACCCCCAAGCTCATCGAGCGCAACCGCAACAAGCGTGCTCGGCCGCTCGCGGCCCCAAATTGGCAGACCCGCCTCTGTCAACAGACGATCGACTGAGCGATCGTCGAATCCGACTTGCAGGACGTTCTCCTGCGTGATGCCGTAGCGCTGCACCAGTTGACGCGCATTGCCAAGCGCCGCGCCGAGGCGCTCCGGCGCGTCGCGGCGGCCGCTGACCTTCACGACCACTGTCTTGAGGGCCTCGACGAACGCGGCATCCTGGGAGCCCTCGACCGGTTGCGAGGTCTCGTAGAGGTCTTCGACGGTGATCGCGTACACGAGCACCGGCGCGCACAACAGCGCCAGCGCAACAAGTCGCAATGTTCTGCAGCTGAAGGCACTCATTGCAAAAACGTCAGCGTCCTTCGTAAAGCCATGCGCGGCTGCGCCTTACACCAAGGGGGTGTGTAAAATAACATGAGCCTACCGTCGCGTAAGAATCGAAGCCGTCCTCGAGCCGACAGATACAACCGCTTCGCGCTCAGGACCCCAACCACATAGAGGCCCATTCAACGGTGCTGTCATGTCTCCTCCCCCAGGTTCGATCACATACAAGGACGCCGGCGTCGACATCGAGGCAGGCAATGAGCTCGTAGAACGCATCAAGCCGCTTGTGAAGCGGTCGCTCCGCCCGGAAGTGCTCGGCGGCCTGGGCGGCTTCGGGGCACTGTTCGCGTTACCGCTCGACCGTTACAAGCACCCCGTGCTCGTCGCCGGCACCGACGGAGTCGGCACGAAGCTGCGTCTGGCGATCGAGACCGGGCGTCACGACACAATCGGCATCGACCTGGTGGCGATGTGCGTCAACGACGTGATCGTGCAAGGCGCCGAGCCGCTGTTCTTTCTCGACTATTACGCCACTGGCAAGCTGAGCGTCGAGGTGGCCGAGGCTGTCATCAAAGGCATCGTCGAAGGCTGCGTGCAAGCGGGCGCTGCGCTCATCGGCGGCGAAACCGCGGAAATGCCAGGTATGTACGCCGAAGGCGATTACGACCTTGCGGGCTTTTGCGTCGGGATCGTCGAGAAGGATGCGATCATCGACGGCAGCCGCACCCGCCCCGGCGATCCGATCATCGGTCTGCCATCGTCGGGACCGCACTCGAATGGTTATTCGCTCATTCGTAAGCTCTTGCAAGTTGCCAAGGCCACGCCGCAAACGAAGCTCGGGACGGGGCTGCTCTACGATGCGTTGCTCGCTCCCACCCGCATCTACGTGAAGCCCGTGCTCGCGCTGTCCAAGACCGTCACGATCCACGGCATCGCGCACATCACTGGCGGCGGGCTCATCGAGAACATTCCGCGCGTTCTGCCCCACGGGCTCGAGGCGATCCTGAGCGCTCAGACTTGGCAGCGGCCTCCGGTATTCGATTGGTTGCAGAAGACCGGCAACATCTCGGATGCGGAGATGTATCGCACGTTCAATTGCGGTATCGGCATGACGATCTGTGTTGCCGCCGAGCACACGGACAAAGCCATGCAATGTCTGCGCGAGCATGGTGAGCAGCCGGTCATCATCGGAGAGGTGCGCCGCGGCGACGGCGGCGTCACCATCCGTCGATGACGGCGCAGGGACGCGACCCGCAACCTGCATCGGCGCGGGTCCCTCTTCCGATCGTCGTCCTCATCTCCGGCCGGGGCAGCAACATGCGCGCGATTGCCGAGCGCGCGCGCGACGGGCGCTTGCCGGTCGAGGTACGTGCGGTCATCAGCGACAAGCCACAGGCTCCCGGACTCACCATTGCGCAATCGTTCGGCATTACAACGCATACGCTCGCGCCGAGCGCGTACGTCGACCGTGCGGCCTACGACCGCGCGCTTGCCGAGCTCGTCGCCAGCTACGAGCCGGCGCTGGTCGTGCTGGCAGGTTTCATGCGCATCCTGTCCGCGGAATTCGTCGAACGCTTCGCCGGGCGCATCATGAACATCCATCCATCGCTGCTGCCGAAGTACCGCGGACTGCACACCCATCAGCGAGTGCTCGAGGCAGGCGATCGCGAGCATGGCGCGAGCGTGCACTTCGTGACGCAGGAGCTCGACGGCGGTCCCGTCATCATCCAGGCGCTCATCGATGTCAAGCCGAACGATACGGTAGACAGTCTTTCAGCTCGAGTTCAGCGCCAAGAGCACATCATTTATCCGCAAGCGATCGAATGGTTCGCTCAGGGTCGGCTCGCAATGGAAGGCGAACGTGTTTACCTGGACGGCAAGCCACTCGCTCGGCCTGTCGTCATCGATGCGCGAGAACACTGAATTGCACGTCTTATCGAGGTGGCGCTGTTTGCGGATGCTCGTGCTGCTGCTCGCGCAGGCTGCCGCAGCGCACGCGCAAGCAGATGAGCCGATCGTGCCGACCCCGTTTGCGGCCACATATGCCGTCTCTTACCGGGGGTTCGATGCGGGCCGCTTGACCTTCACCCTGCAGCGCGCTGCTGGACGGCGCTTCGTCTACGAGACGAGGGCAGACCCCAGCTTTCTCGCCCGCCTCATCGTCAACCGTAGCGCGCTCGAGCGCAGCGAGATGCTCATCGATGAGCATGGCGTCCGACCGCTCGAGTGGACGCTCGAGGACGGGAAGTCCGGCACCACCGGAGACGGGCGACTCGTCTTCGATTGGCAAGCAGGTCGGGTAACCGGTACCGCCGACAACTCAGCGATCGATCTGCCGCTCGAGCCTGGTTTGCAGGATCGTCTATCAATTCAGATCGCCGTCATGACTGCGCTGCTGCGCGGCACGGAGCCCGGCACGATACCGCTCATCGACGACGATCGCATCAAGCACTACGTCTATCGGCGCGTAGGCAATGCAGTGCTCGACACGTCGCTGGGAACCGTCGATACAGTCGTTTATGAAAGCAGCCGCGAAGGCTCTTCACGTCTGTCGCGTTTCTGGATGGCGCCCGAGCTCGGATGGGTGCCGGTACGCGCCGAGCAAATCCGCAAAGGGAAAGTGGAAACCGTGATGGAGATTCGCGCTCTAGAGTGCGACGCTCGCTAGCGCTCAAGCCTTCGGCAGCGTGACGCCCGTCTGCCCCTGATACTTGCCGCCGCGATCCTTGTAAGAGATCTCGCAAACCTCGTCCGACTCGAAGAACAGCATCTGCGCCACTCCTTCGTTCGCGTAGATCTTTGCAGGCAACGGTGTCGTGTTCGAGAACTCGAGGGTGACGTGCCCCTCCCACTCCGGCTCGAGCGGCGTCACGTTCACGATGATGCCGCAACGTGCGTACGTCGACTTCCCCACACAGATCGTGAGCACGTTGCGGGGAATCCGGAAATATTCGACCGTGCGCGCGAGCGCGAAGGAGTTCGGCGGGATGATACAAACATCCGCCACAAGATCGACGAAGCTGCCGGAATCGAAATTCTTTGGATCGACGATCGTCGAGTTGATGTTCGTGAAGATCTTGAACTCGTTGGCGCAGCGCACGTCGTAGCCGTAGCTCGAGGTGCCATAGGAGATGATCTTGCCGTTCGTCGAGTTTCGTATCTGGTTCGGCTCGAACGGCTCGATCATGCCCTTCTGCGCCATGCGGCGAATCCAGCGATCGGACTTGATGCTCACCTGTGTTTCCTCAGCCAACTGGCTAACCGGCAGCCGACCAGCAGACGATCGGCCGCTGGCCAGGTACGCTCATCGGTATGGGACGCACGGAACTTCCCGGTGATCGGTCACGACCGTTCAGAGCGTTCGTTGTCTGGCCGTCACCGCGGACAGTCTCGTCAATCCGCCATCACCGTGGAGCGGCGAAGTATCTCGCGACTGAACGTGGCTTGCTAGGGCTTTGTAGGCCGTAGGCTATCGGCTATAGACATGAGGGCAGCAGGCACGACGGCCTCAAGTGTCTTCGATCCTTATCGTCGGGAATGCGGCTGGGCCGGCGATGATCGCGCGGGCAAGCGCGCCTGCGGCGCGCCGCGCCAGCTCCAGGTAGGCGCGTCCGAGCTGGCTGTCGGGCTCGGCAACAACCGTCGGCTTGCCTGAATCGGTCTGCTCGCGAATCCGGATGTCGAGCGGCAGCTCGGCGAGCAGCGGCACGCCGTATTGCTCCGCCATGCGCCGGCCGCCGCCCGCGCCGAAAACGTGCTCCTCATGGCCGCATTTCGAGCACACATGCGTGCTCATGTTCTCGACGATGCCTAGCACCGGGACTTCCACCTTCTGAAACATCCTCAGCCCCTTGCGCGCATCAAGCAGGGCGATGTCCTGCGGCGTGGAGACAATCACCGCGCCGCTGACCGGGACACGTTGCGACAACGTAAGCTGCGTGTCGCCTGTGCCGGGGGGCATGTCGACGATGAGGTAGTCGAGATCGCCCCAGCGCGTCGTCTCGAGCAGCTGCACGAGCGCCTGCGTCACCATGGGGCCGCGCCAGACCATGGGCTGCTCCTCGTCGATCAGGAAACCGATCGACATCACTTTCACGCCGTATGCGACCGGCGGAATCATCGTGCGTTGATCGGGGCTCGCGGGACGCTCGTTCTTCAACCCCATCATGGTGGGCTGGCTCGGTCCGTAGATATCGGCATCGAGCAGCCCCACCGCCGCGCCTTCGCGGGCCAGCGCGAGCGCCAGGTTGGCAGCCGTCGTGGACTTGCCGACGCCACCCTTGCCGGACGCGACGGCGATAATGTTGCGGATTCCCTGAATGGGCTTAAGACCGCTCCTCACCTCGCGCGCGGCCACGTTCCAGGCAACGTCGACGCGGATGTCGCTGTCGCCAGCGACCCCGCTCAACCGCGCCTTGAGCGCTGCGGCCAGCTCGGCACCATAGTGACTCGCTGGAATCGGCAGCTCGAGCGAGACATCCACGCCCTTCTCGGTGACTCGAACCGAGCGGACGGCACCCAGCTCTTCCAGGGACAGCCCGATGTAGGGCTCGATGTATCCGCCGATCGACTGGCGGAGCAAAGCTTCGCGTTCTGTGCTCATGCTGACTCTCGCGGCCGTGCGCCGCCGACAAAAGGGCCGGCCATTGTAACGAAACGCGCTCAATGCGCGCCTGATCAGAGGCTTAGGGCACAGTCTCGCCTTTGCGACACGTGCCGCCATGGCATAATCGAGGATTAGAGAACGTCGTAGACCAGACGAAAGTGCCAACCTGAGCTCAAGGAGCGGATCTCGAAGCCGTCGGCGGCTGGCGCCCGACGCAAACGAGCGCACCAAGCGATGGATGACGAGACGACTCGATGAGTTTCTTTGCGGATCTGAGAGCCGAACGCCTGATTGCGGAAATTCGCAGTATCGGTGATCCGCTCAGCCCGGAATCCCAGAAGGCGTTCCAAAAACTGGCGCGGATCGGCGCGGGAGCGATTCCGAAGATCATCGATGCACTCGCCGTCGCCGACAAGAAGGAAACGGCTGCCTACGTCGAAATCCTGACGCAGCTGATCGACAACAAGAGCTTTCCGATCCTTGCGGACGCGCTGGTCGACGCGAATCCGCGGGCGATCGCTGCCGCCACGCTAGCCCTATCGGCAAGCCGCAACTACAGCCCGTCATTGCTCATCGGCCTGCTCGAGCGCGACGACATTCCCAAGCCGGCCGTCCTCGAGGTCATCAACGCGCAAAAGCATCGCTTCACGGTGCGGGAGCTGCTGCAGCACGCCTACAGCCAGGAGCCGAACGAAAAGGCCGCCCTGTTCCGCATCATTGGCGAGGTCGCGGACGAGGACGCGATCCCGGAGCTCACGAGCCGGATTCAGGGCAAAGACCCCGTCGCGCGCATGCACATCATCAGCATCCTGGCGCGCTTCAATCGCCCGGACGTCGTGGCGGCTCTCGAAACGCAGCTGAACGATCCGAACAAGATGATCCGCAAGGCGGCGTTGAACGCGCTCGCGCAGATGGATGGTCCAATCGCCATCGAGCCGGTATGTCGGCTCTTGCGGGATCCTGACATTGAGGTGTCCAACCGCGCGATCGACGTGGTTGTGCGCGCGCGCGATCCGGACACAATGAAGTACCTGATCGACGTACTCAAGGACGAGAACGAGTACGCCCGGCGTGCGGCGGTGGAGGTGTTGAACCATCTCGGCACGGCCAAGGACATCAAGCACCTGCTGCAGGTGCTCAAGGACGACGACTGGTGGGTACGTACGCGCGCGGCCGATGCGCTCGGCAAGATCGGGGGCCCGCGCGTGGTGGACGCGGTCATC
The DNA here is from genome assembly GCA_017577615.1 of Gammaproteobacteria bacterium. Lineage (GTDB taxonomy): Bacteria > Pseudomonadota > Gammaproteobacteria > Steroidobacterales > Steroidobacteraceae > Steroidobacter. Next base: position 185,538 of record PKRE01000005.1, read on the forward strand.
GAGCTCGTGCGCGACGAAGACGAGGACGTGCGGCGTGCTGCCATCGAGATCCTCAATCAGACCAAGGACGAGCGCGCAATCAACTTCCTCATCGAGGCGACCAAGGACAAGGACTGGTGGGTCAGCGAGCGCGCGGTCGATGCGCTAGCCGAGATTGGCAGCAAGAAAGCTTTGCCGGCGCTCATGGAGCTGCTCAACACGGGCAACACCCGTTCGTTGCCGACCATTGCACGCGCGCTCGGCAAGCTCGGCGATGCGCGCGTCGTCGAGCCGCTCCTGCGGTTGCTCGAGCGTCCGGAGAAAGAGATCAAGGTCGAGGTGATCAACGCGCTCGCCCGCCTCACCGACGACAAGCGTGCGGACACCGTGCGCGGCTACATCCAGGCCGTGGGCGCCGCGTCGGGCGACGAGACGATCCAGCATGCGGCGATCCGCGCCATCGAGGACATCGACTCACGCTACTCGAGCACTGCCGTCGCCGCACAGGTCAAGGCTGCGCGCATGGCCGAGCCTGCGCGCACGCTGCTGATCGAGCGCGCCGACGTCGATGCCGTGCTCAAGCGGGCCGAAGAAGCTGCCGGCACGCAGAAGCTTGATATCTCGACGCTCAAGCCGGGCGACGTGATCGAGGGTCGCTACAAGTTCATCCAAAAGATTGGCAAAGGTGCCTTCGGCACCGTGCTGCTCGTCGAGGACACCGTCGTGGAGGAGCGGCTGATTCTCAAGTTCCTGAACCCGAACGTGGCGCAGGACGAAGAGATGCTGAAGCGCTTCATCCACGAGCTACGCTACTCGCGCAAGATCACGCACAAGAACGTCATCCGCATCTACGACTTCTTGTACATGAGCGGCAACTATGCCATCTCGATGGAATACTTCCCGTCGCACACGCTCAGCAGCGAGATCGTCAACGAGAAGCCATTGCCACTGAAGCGCGCCATTCAGTACGGCTGCGACATCGCGACCGGCATGTCCATCGCGCATCAAGCCGGTATCGTGCACCGCGATCTCAAGCCGGCGAATATCCTCATCAATGACGAGGGGCTGCTCAAGATCGTGGACTTCGGCGTTGCGGCGGCGAAGGAAGGCGATACCCAGCTCACCAAGACCGGCTACGTGATCGGCTCGCCGAAGTACATGGCGCCGGAGCAGATTCTCGGTAAGAAGGTGGATCAGCGCGCCGATATCTACAGCGTCGGCGTGATTCTCTACGAGATGTTCACGGGCGTGCCGCCGTACAGCCGCGGCGATCACATGTCCGTCATGTATCAGCACGTGCAGGGCAAGGCAAAGCCGCCGATCGAGGTGAACCCTGCGCTGCCCAAGATACTGTCCGACATCGTGGTGAAGGCGATGGCCGTGGACAAGCTCAAGCGCTTCCAAACGATGGACGAGCTGCGCGCCGCATTGGAAAAGGCCGCAGCATCGTTACCGTAGACAGACGGGCTGTAGTAGAGTGGCCGGCGAGATGACCAGCCGTTCCTACAGCCCATGTGTGCTGTACGCGCCCGCGCCAAGCGCGCGTGGCGCTCGTAGCTCCGGCCCCGAGCCTCCAGCCTCCAGCCGTTAGATATGGCCCGTATCGACGCATTCTTGAAGCTGGGCACCGATCAAGGCTGCTCGGACATCCACTTCGCGGTCGGCGTCCCGCCCATGTTGCGCATGCATGGCGATTTGCTGCCGATCAAGTTCCGCAATCTGAGCCAGGCGGAGCTCGAAGGCTATATCGCCGAGATCATGAGCCGGCAGCACCAGGACATGTTCCGGCGCGGTCACGATGTCGATTTCTCGTATGTATCTGCGCACGGTGGACGCTTTCGTGTGAACGTGTTCCGCAAGGAAACGGGCATCGGCGCAACATTTCGCGCGATCCCATCGCAGATACCGTCGCTCGACCAGCTCGGCCTGCCACCCATCGTCAAGAAGCTCTGCGATCACCACCAGGGCATGATTCTCGTGACTGGCTCGACCGGCACGGGCAAGTCGACGACGCTGGCAGCGATGATCGATTACCTGAACTCGACTCGGCGTCTCAACATCATCAGTCTCGAAGACCCGATCGAGTTCGTGCACAAGAGCAAGCAAAGCCAGATCATTCAACGGGAACTGGGGACCCATCTGCCTTCGTTCGCCGAAGGCGTACGCGCGGCCATGCGCGAAGACCCTGATGTCATCCTCGTTGGCGAGCTGCGCGATGCGGAAACGATTCGCTGGGCAATGACTGCAGCGGAAACGGGTCACCTCGTGCTGGGCACGCTGCACACGACGGGCGCGGTCAAGACGATCGATCGTATCGTGGATGCATTACCCGCCGATGAACGCGAGCAGACGAAGAGCTTCCTAGCGCAGAGCCTCATCGCTGTGATCACGCAGGTGCTCGTCAAGACGGCCGATCAACGCGGTCGCAAGGCGATCTGTGAGATCATGGTCGTCACACGTGCGATCGGCAAGCTCATCATGACCGATCAGACACATCAGATTCCCTCGCAGCTGCAAACCGGCAAGGACCTCGGCATGCAGCTGCTCGATCAAGCCCTCCTTGCAGCCGTGCAGGCCAAGCAGGTCGATCCCGACGATGCCTACATCTATGCGACCGACAAGCGGTTGTTCGCCCGCTATGTCACGGACACGAGCGTGTTGCCGAAGCTGGATCTGGCGCCGGGCTAGGCGATGAGACGAGGTTCACCGTGAGCGAACTCACCACATCCTCGAGCACTCCGACGGTCGTCAATCAGGCGATCGGCTCGCGACGTATCGATGAATACCTCAAGGAGGTGCTCAGCAAGAACGGCTCGGACCTGCACTTCATCGCCGGCGACATGCCGCGAATCCGGCTGTACGGCGAGCTGCACGTGCTGCGGCAGGAGATTCTGGAGCCGCAGTTCGTGGAAGAGGTGCTGCACGAGATCATGCCGCGCGCAGCCCAGCAGCGACTCGAAGAGAAGCATGGCGCCGACTTCGCCTACATCATTCCCGGCGTATCGCGTTTTCGTGTGAACGTCATGCGCCACCTGTACGGGCTCGGAGCCGTCTGTCGCGCGATCCCATCGAAAGCGCTGACCCTCGATGAGCTCAACATGCCCGATGCCGTTCGCAACCTCTGCAAGGTCAACAACGGTTTGATCCTCGTGACGGGCAAGACCGGCTCGGGCAAGTCGACCACGCTCGCTGCGATGATAGACGACATCAACACACGCAGAAAGGGTCACATTCTTACGATCGAAGACCCGATCGAATTCGTTCACCCGCGTAAGAACTGCCTCATCAGCCAACGCGAGATCGGCACCCATAGCCCCTCGTTCGCGCAGGCCCTGCATTCGGCCCTACGCGAAGACCCGGACGTCATCCTGGTCGGCGAGCTACGTGACTATGAGACGATGAGCATCGCGGTCACAGCCGCCGAGATGGGTATCCTCGTGATGGGCACGCTGCACACGAACGGCGCAGCCGCCACCGTCGACCGCATGGTGAACGCATTTCCTGCTGACAAGCAGTCGCACGTACGCGCGATGCTGTCGACGTCCTTGCGCGGCGTGATCTCGCAGCAGCTCATCCCGCGTGCCGATCGACCCGGCCGCGTCGCAGCACTGGAAATCCTGATCAACACGCCCGCGGTCGCCAACCTCATCCGCCAGGGCAAACTCGACCAGCTCGAGAACACGATGCAGAGCGGCGCTCAGTACGGCATGCGCCTGATGGATTCCGCCATCCAGGAACTGCTCGACAAGGGCATCATCTCTGGCAAAGAGGCCTACAAGAAGGCGATCAACAAGGCCAAGTTCGAAGCCGTGAAGGACCTCGGCTAGCCCGAGCGGCCGCGCCAGCGGCGGAAGCGCGATACGCGTGCAGCGTTCGCGGCCACCAGGCCACGTGGCCGTGTCATAATTCGTGTTCTTTCTCGTCGAACCTCGATCCCATGCGCCATCTGTTCGTCACCACAGCTCTTCCCTACGCCAATGGACCGTTTCACATCGGTCACATCATGGAGTACATCCAGGCGGACATCTGGGTGCGGTTTCAGCGCATGCTCGGCAATCGCGTGCACTTCGTCTGCGCCGACGATGCGCACGGCGCCCCGATCATGCTCAAGGCACAGGACGAGGGGATCGAGCCCGAGGAGCTCATCGCGCGCATCGCTGCCGATCGGCCGCAATACCTGCAGGGCTTCGCGATCTCATTCGATCATTGGCACTCGACGCATTCCCCGGAGAACGTCGAGCTCTCGACCGATATCTATCGCAAGCTCAAAGAGGCGGGGCTCATCTACGTCAAGCCCGTCGAGCAGTTCTTCGATCCGGTCAAGCAGATGTTCCTCCCGGATCGTTACGTCAAGGGCGAGTGCCCGAAGTGCCACGCCAAGGATCAGTACGGCGATGCCTGCGAGGTCTGCAGCACCGTGTACGCGCCGACTGATCTCATCAATCCCTACTCCACGCTTTCGGGCGCCACACCCGTTCGCAAGGTGTCGGATCATTATTTCTTCAAGCTGTCGGACCCGCGCTGCATCGAGTTCCTCGACGAGTGGCTGGGCACGCCGGGACGCCTGCAGCCCGCGGTCGCGAACAAGGCACGCGAGTGGCTGAAGGGCGAGGGCGAGCACGCCCTGGCCGATTGGGACATCTCGCGGGATGCACCGTATTTCGGTATTCCCATGCCGGATGCACCCGGCAAGTATTTCTACGTCTGGCTGGACGCGCCTGTCGGCTATCTTGCCTCGCTCAAGCATTACTTCGACATCGGCAAGGCGCGTGCAAACGGCGAAACGCGCAGCTTCGAGGAGTTCATGGCTGCGCCAGAGGTCGAGCAGATTCACTTCATCGGCAAGGACATCATTTATTTCCACACGTTGTTCTGGCCCGCGATGCTGAAGTTCGCAGGCCGCAAAGTGCCGAATCACGTCTTCGTGCACGGTTTCATCACCGTCTCCGGCGCGAAGATGTCGAAATCGCGCGGCACCGGCATCAGCCCGCTGCGCTACCTCGAGCTCGGCATGAACCCCGAGTGGCTGCGCTACTATCTGGCCGCCAAGCTGAACGCGAATGTCGAGGACATCGACTTCAACCCCGAGGATTTCGTCGCTCGGGTCAACAGCGATCTCGTCGGCAAGTACGTGAACATCGCCAGCCGGGCGGCGGGCTTCATTACGAAACGCTTCGAGGGCCGGGTGCTGCCCCTCGACCCGACGCACGAGGCAGCGACTGCCAAGTGGTCGACGCTCGCGCGCGAGCGCGAATCGCGTATTCGCGACTACTACGAGGCGCGCGAGTTCGGCAAAGCCGTGCGCGAGATCATGGATCTTGCCGACGAGATGAACGCAGCGATCGATCGCGAAAAGCCTTGGGAGATCGCCAAGGACGCCACACAAACCGAGCGGCTGCATCGGGTCTGCTCGGACTGCATTCACGCCTTCCGTCGCTTGACGCTGTACCTTGCACCCATCCTGCCGCGGACTGCGGAAAAGGCGGCGAGCTTCCTGGGCCTCAGCCTGCCGCTACGGTGGTCGCAATTGGACGAAGATGCGGCGGGCACGATCCAGCCCTACACACATCTGATTCAGCGCGTCGATCCGACGTTGCTCGACAAGCTGTTCGAGAGCGCACCCGCAGCGCAGACGAACGCTGCCGCAAGCTCGAGCGCGGCAGCGTCCGCGAGCCATCGCGGCGAAATCACGATCGACGACTTCAATAAGCTCGATCTGCGCATTGCCAAGATCCTGAAGGCTGAGACCGTAGAAGGTGCGGACAAGCTTCTGAAGCTGACGCTCGACATCGGCGATGCACAGCGCACCGTGTTCGCCGGTATTCGCGCCGCATACAGCCCCGAGCAGCTGACCGGCCGCTTGACCGTCGTCGTCGCGAATCTGAAGCCACGTAAGATGCGCTTTGGCGTGTCCGAAGGCATGGTGCTGGCCGCCGGCCCCGGTGGCAAAGACATCTTCCTGCTCTCACCCGATGCTGGCGCGACGCCGGGAATGAAGGTCAAATGAGGCCGTAGAGCTGCGGCGCGCGCGGACACCCGACGGCCGGGTTCTGAGCCAAGAAGGTGCGGCGCGGCTCCAGTCCCCGTCTCCGGCGTGCATTCCGGCTAGAATGCGCTTCCTCGGTGAGCCAGCAGCCAGTTGACCGCTCCAATGTCTGCTTTGCTTCTCGTTCTCTTGAGCGCAGTGCTCGTCAGCATGATTGCGATCCGCGGCGTGGAGAGCTGGCGACCATTCGTCGACACGACCGATGTGTACGAGAACGCCGTCAGCACGGCCAGCGCTCACGCGGTGGCTCTGCCTACAATCGCGATCACGAGCTGGCTCTTGCACGAGATCCTGCTTGCTCCGCTCGGACTCTCCTATTTGCGTCTGCCGGCATTCGTCGCGCTCGTGCTCATCATTGCCGCTGGCATTGAGATTCTCGTGCGCCGCAGCGGTCGACGGGTCCCTGCCCGTCCCGCATTCGCAGCGTTGCTCGTCGCGAATGGCGCCCTCTTGGGCGTTGCACTCGCGACACAGACGCTTGCACGCAGCTTTGTGCACGTGCTCGTGCTCGCGCTTGCAAGCACGACAGCCTTCGTCGTTCTGCTGTTGGCGGCCGCAACGATCTACGAGCGTCTGCGTTACGCGGACGTGCCGGCGCCGTTCAAGCACGCACCCATCGCGCTCATCTCACTCGGCCTCATGGCGCTCGGCTGCATGGGCTTCATTGGATTGATTCCCGAATGACGGACCTAGTCGGCTTTATCGTGATCATGGCCCTTGCTGGCCTCGCGTTCGTCATGCAGCGCGCGGCCGCGAGAGTGGGCTCTGAAGCAGCACGATCCGTCCTGATCGATCGTATCGACAGTCTGCTGCCGCAAACCCAATGCCGTCGCTGCACTTTCGAAGGGTGCCGACCGTACGCCACAGCCATCGCAGAAGGGCGCGCCGACATCAATCAATGCCCGCCGGGCGGCGACGAGACGGCGGCAGCGCTCGCGCGTCTGCTCGGACGACCCGCGAAGAAAGTCGATCACCGCTTCGGCGTCATGCCCGATGTGCCGATGGTCGCAATGATCGACGAGCTCGCCTGCATTGGCTGCACCAAGTGCATTCAGGCATGCCCAGTGGACGCCATCGTCGGCGCATCGCGCCACATGCACACGGTGATCGCAGCAGCGTGCACCGGCTGTGAGCTTTGTATCCCGCCCTGCCCGGTCGATTGCATCGCAATGCGTCCGGCGAGCGAGTCGGTCACCGAAGTGATCCGCCTCGCACCGCTGCCGGCAGCCCACATGGTCTAAGCGATGTTGGCCAGGATTGGCGTGCGCGGGGGATTGCGGCTCGACGCTCACAAAGAGCGCTCGACAGCTGCACCGATCGCAGTGGCACCTGCCCCGAGAGTAGCCGTGCTGCCGCTTGATCAACATGCGGGTGAAGCGGCGATCCCGATTGTCTCGACCGGTGACACCGTGGCCGTCGGGCAACCGATCGCGCGCCCGGGCGCGGAGCTGAGCGCGTGGTTGCACGCGCCGATCTCCGGTCGCGTCGTCGCGATCGAGCCCAGACCTGCGGCACACCGTGCCGGCGAGGCAAGCATGAGCGTGGTGATCGCAAACGACGGACGCGAGACGCGCTACGTGCCGGAACGCTCGCTGAGCGACTACGCAAATATCACGCCGCTCGAGCTACGCGAGTGGATCGAGCGCGGCGGCATCGTCGGCTTGGGAGGCGCTGCGTTTCCGACAGCCGTCAAACTCGCACGCGCCACCGATCGCTCTGCGCTGTCGTTGCTCTTGAACGGCGCGGAGTGCGAGCCGTTCATCAGCTGCGACGAGATGTTGATGCGCGAGCGTGCCGACGACATCGTCTACGGTGCGCGCGTCCTGCTGCACGCTCTCGAAGCGGACGAGTGCGTCATCGCCCTGGAAGACAGCAGCCCTCAGGCGGCAGACGCCTTGCGTGCGGCGCTTGCCCGCGCCGACGACGCGCGAATCCGTCTCGTGACCGTGCCGACCCTGTATCCGGTGGGCGGCGAACGACAACTCATCACGGCGGTGTTTGGACGAGAGGTTCCCTCCGATGGCTGGCCGCTCGATATCGGCATCGTGTCGCAAAACGTCGCCACGGCGGCGGCCGTCGCGCGCTGGATACGCGACGGCGAACCGCTCATCAGCCGCATCGTCACCGTCACTGGCGACGGCGTGGCCCGGCCGCGCAACCTCGAAGCACGCGTCGGCACACCGATCGCAGAGCTGATCGCTGCGTGCGACGGCTACACACCGCGCGTTGAGCGCCTGCTCATGGGCGGCACGATGATGGGCATTGCGCTGCCAAGCGACGAGCTCGCCGTGGTCAAAGCCACGAACTGCATCGTTGCCGCATCGGCGCTCGACTTACAGCAGCGCGCGCCAGAGATGCCCTGCATCCGCTGCGGCAACTGCTCAGAAGTGTGCCCGGCATTTCTTCTACCGCAGCAGATTCACGCCAGCGCACGCGCCAACGATCTTGCAGGCCTCGAGCGATACGGGCTCATGGACTGCATCGAATGCGGCTGCTGTGACTACGTTTGCCCGAGCCAAATTCCGCTGGTCGAGCGCTTCCGCACGGCAAAGCCGCAGCTTGCCGCTCACTTGCAGGCACGCGCCAGTGCACGCGCCTCCCGCCTGCGCTACGAGAATCGGCGTGAACGGCTCGCGCGGCTGGAAGCCGAGCGGCGCGCACGCCTTGAAGAGAAACGACGGCTTGCACGCCAAAAGGTGTAGCTCCGCATGCGTTTTCCGACCTCGGCGCCTCCACATGTCGTAGCCCCGAATACCGTTGGGCGCATCATGCGGCTCGTGATCTACGCGCTGCTGCCCACGATGGCCCTCCATGTGGTGTTCTTTGGCCCCGGGCTCATCGTTCAGAGCGTGCTCGCCATTGCGACCGCGCTCGCCGCCGAAGCCCTTGCGCTGCGCCTGAGAGGCAGGCCGTTGCGCCTCTATCTCACCGACGGCACCGCCGTCGTCACCGCCTTGCTGCTTGCGCTGTGCCTGCCGCCGCTTGCCCCATGGTGGCTCGTCGTGAGCGGTACGGCCTTCGCGATCCTGCTCGCAAAGCACGCGTTCGGCGGGCTCGGCATGAATATCTTCAATCCTGCGATGGTCGGCTATGCCGTGCTGCTGGTGTCGTTTCCGGCGCAATTGCTCACGTGGCTGCCGCCGGATGTTGCAGGCCTGCGCAGCGTCGAGCTCTCCTTCTCACAGACGCTGACGACGATTCTGACGGGGCAACTCCCGGACGCCTTGCGCTGGGATGCCGTGACCTCCCCGACGCCGCTCGATGCGCTTCGCACGAGCCTCGCCATGGGCATGACCATGCAAGAGGCGCGGGCGAGCCCTATCTTCGGTACCTTCGGCGGCCGTGGCTGGGAGTGGATCAATCTCGCCACGCTCGCTGGCGGCATCGCGCTGCTGCTGCTGCGGGTCATTCGCTGGCACATACCTGTGGCGATGCTCGCCTCCTTGGCTGCATGCGCGTCAGTGATGTATGCGCTCGATCCCGGCACTTATGCAGGGCCGATGTTTCATCTCACCTCGGGCGCAAGCTTGCTCGGTGCCTTCTTCATCGCGACCGATCCCGTCTCGGCAGCGACGAGCGATCGCGGCCGACTCATTTACGCAAGCGGCATCGGCGTGCTCACGTATGTCATTCGCACCTGGGGTGGATACCCCGATGGCGTCGCCTTCGCCGTGCTGCTCATGAACTTGGCGGTGCCTCTGATCGACCGCTACACGATTCCGCGCATCTATGGACACCCCCGGAGGCCCTGAGCACGACACGCGACGCAGCAGCGCTGCGCCGTTGATAGCGCTGGCAGCAACGCTTGCTGCGCTGGTGGCAGCGCTCATTTGGGTCGCGCACATCACGCGCGAGCCGATTGCGCTCAACCGCCAGTCGCGCGTCTCTGCAGCGCTGGAAGCGCTCTTGCCGCCGGGCAGCTACGACAACGACGTGCTCGCCGATACGATCGAAGTCCGCGCGCCGGAGCTGCTTGGCACCGAGCAACCGGTCGTTGTCTATCGCGTGCGCAAGGACGGCCGACCGGTCGCCGCGGTGCTGCGACCGGTTGCGCCGGACGGTTATCGCGGACCGATCGAGCTGATGGTTGCGATCGCGTATGACGGCACGATCATCGGCGTGCAGGTCTTGCGGCACAACGAAACGCCGGGGCTCGGCGCTCAATTCGAGACGCGCCGTGCGGACTGGTTGGATGCGTTCGCCGGCTTGTCGCTGTCCAATCCGCCACAGCAGCGCTGGACCGTAAGAAAGGACGGCGGCGACTTCGATGCCTTCACCGGCGCGACGATCACGCCGCGCGCGATCGTCAAAGCAGTCAGGAGGACGCTCGAGTTCTATCACACGAACCGCGAGCGGCTGTACGAATAGACGATGGACACACGCAACGAGACTTGGCGCAACGATTTCGTTCTCGTGGCGGCTCTCTGCCCGTTGCTGGCAGCCAGCGATACGCTGGTCAGCGCGCTCACGGTCGGTCTTGCGGCGCTCGTGAGCGCTCTGGCCGCGAGCGGCATCATCGCCGCATTGGGACATTGGCTCGAGCGCGACCTGCGATTCCTGACCGTTGTGCTCGTCACGACGCTCGTCGTGGCGATCCTCGATCTCATGCTGAGCGCCTGGTTTCATGTCGCGCGGCAATCGGCAGGCCTTTACCTGCTGCTGATTCCCGCCAATCTCGCGCTGGTGCACTTGAACACCGAGCCACACGCCCGCGGCCTGCTGCGACGTGTCGCGACGTTGATGCTCGCGGTCGTGGGGGTGCTCCTCGTGATGGGACTCGCTCGCGAAGCCGTCGGACGCGGCTCCGTCTTGCACGATGCGCAAGCCCTCATCGGCTCGCACGGTCGCGAGATCACGCTGTTTCGAGTAGACATGGGTTTTCTGCTCGCAATGCTGCCGCCGGGCGCGTTCATCGCGCTCGGGCTTCTCCTCGCAGTGCGCAACTGGCTGCGCGCTTCACGCACGAATGCTCAATGACGCCAAAGAAAATTCGCACGATTTTTCGACGCTTCAAGGAAGCGAACCCCTCACCCAAAACCGAGCTCGAATATCGCACGCCGTTCGAGCTGCTCGTGGCGGTAATCCTCTCTGCTCAGGCAACGGACCGTAGCGTCAACCTGGCGACGCGCAAGCTCTTCCAGCGCGCGAATACCCCGCAGGCGATGCTCGAGCTCGGTGTCGAAGGGCTTGCCCGCTATATCCGTACGATCGGATTGTTCAACACGAAGGCAAAGAACATCATCGAGACCTGCCGCATCCTCGTCGAGAAGCACGGCGGCGAGGTGCCACGCTCACGTGAGGAGCTCGAAGCCTTGCCCGGCGTGGGACGTAAGACAGCGAATGTGATCCTCAATACCGCCTTCGGCGAGTCCACTGTCGCCGTCGATACGCACATATTCCGGGTCGCAAATCGCACCGGCATCGCGCCGGGCGCCAATGTGCGCGAAGTCGAGGAGCGACTCCTTCAAGTCGTGCCGCAGGAGTACTTGAAGGACGCTCATCACTGGCTGATCCTTCATGGGCGGTATACGTGCGTGGCGCGTAAGCCCAAATGCCCCCAGTGCTTGATCCGGGATTTGTGCGAGTACCCCCACAAGACGCCGTCTGACGGTTGACGGGCGCGCCAGCGCGGTCAGAATGCAGATGTGGCCGCTTTCGGCCGCCGACGTCCAGTCTGCGAACGCTGCCGATGCCCTTTTTCGATACCCAATCACGCGAAGAGCTACGCCGCACCTACGTCGAAGCTTGGCGCAAGTACCGCGAGCGCCTGCCGATGGAGCCGCTGGAAGCGCAGATCGCCGACGTCGTCGCGATGCATCCGGAATATCACGCCACGCTGGAAGATCCAGAGCGCGCCCTCGCGCAGGACTACACGCCCGAGAGCGGTCAATCGAATCCGTTTCTGCACATGGGCCTGCACTTGGCCGTGCGCGATCAGATCGCAACGAACCGTCCAGAGGGCATACGCACGGCATTCGAGGCGATCGTGCGCAAGCTCGGTGACGCGCACGAGGCCGAGCACGCGATGGCCGAATGCCTCGCGCACACACTTTGGGAAGCGCAGCGTGCAGGCCTCCTGCCGGACGAACAAGCGTATCTCGAGCGCATCAAGCGACTGGCCTCCGATTGAAAAGCGGACCGCGTCGCGTCGCAGCGGCGTGCGCGTGTGGTACAGTCCGCCCTGTGTCTTGAGTCCTAGATGATCATGTCCGCGATCAAACAAGAAGACGTCATCCAAAGCGTCGCTGACGCGCTCCAGTACATCTCCTACTACCACGCACCCGACTTCATCCGCGCGATGACTGCCGCGTACGAGCGCGAGCAGAGCCCAGCAGCGAAAGATGCAATCAAGCAGATTCTCGTGAACTCGCGCATGTGTGCCGAAGGTCGCCGCCCCATCTGCCAAGACACCGGCATCGTGACTGTGTTCGCCAAGGTCGGCATGAACGTGCGCTGGGAAGCGGACATGAGTCTGACGGAGATGATCAACGAAGGCGTACGTCGCGCGTACAATCATCCCGACAACAAGCTACGTGCCTCCATCGTCGCGGATCCAGCTTTCGAGCGAAAGAACACGCGCGACAACACACCGGCCGTGATCCACATGGAAGTCGTGCCCGGCGACAAGCTCGAAATTGCGCTCGCTGCGAAAGGTGGCGGCTCAGAGAACAAGGCCGCTCTCAAGATGCTGAACCCCTCGGATTCAATCGTCGATTGGGTGCTTGAGACTGTGCCCAAGATGGGTGCCGGCTGGTGCCCGCCGGGCATGCTCGGCATCGGAATCGGCGGCACTGCAGAGAAGGCCGTCGTGTTGGCCAAGGAAGCGCTCTTCGAGCCGATTGACATTCACGAAATTCGCGCACGCGGCCCGCGCAACAAGATCGAGGAGCTCCGCCTCGAGATTCTCGACAAGGTGAATGCGCTCGGTATCGGCGCACAAGGGCTGGGCGGTCTGACCACCGTGCTCGACGTGAAGATCAAGGACTACCCGACGCACGCCGCCTCCCTCCCGGTTGCTGTGATTCCGAACTGCGCCGCGACACGCCACGCGCACTTCGTGCTCGACGGCAGCGGCCCAGCACAGCTTGAGCCCCCGTCGCTCGATCTGTGGCCGAAGCTCACCTACGAAGCAGCAGCCGACTCACGCCGGGTCAACTTGGACAGCCTGACACGCGAGGAGGTCGCGAGCTGGAAGCCTGGCGAGCGCTTGCTGTTGTCCGGCAAGATGCTGACCGGGCGCGATGCCGCACACAAGCGCATCGCTCAGTTGATCGAAGCCGGCCAGCCGCTGCCGGAAGGCTTGGATTTCAAGAATCGCGTCATCTACTACGTCGGTCCGGTCGACCCCGTCAGAGACGAGGTGGTAGGACCCGCGGGCCCGACGACCGCGACGCGCATGGACAAGTTCACGGAGCTCATGCTCGCGAAGACCGGCTTGATTGCGATGGTGGGCAAAGCCGAGCGCGGCCCGGCAGCGATCGAAAGCATCAAGAAGCACGGTGCCGCGTATCTGATCGCGGTCGGTGGCGCCGCTTATCTCGTGTCGAAGGCGATTCGCTCGAGCAGAGTCGTCGCATTCGACGACCTCGGCATGGAGGCGATCTACGAGTTCGAGGTCAAAGAGATGCCCGTGACGGTGGCGGTTGATGCACGCGGCGTTTCCGTACATCAATCAGGCCCCGCCGAATGGAAAGCAAGGATTCGAGACATTCCGGTGAGAGTCGAGGCCTAGGCTGTCATTCTCGGCTGGCGCTGGACGCCGGATGCCCCAGCGCCATGCCCCAACCCGATGAGCAGCGCGCTCGCTGCAGTCTCCAGCTCTAGTGAGTGGCAGCAGTCAGGCTCTCCTGTCCGATCGGATGGATATCCTGCACGTCGACCATCCAAGCCTTCTCGTCGAGGGCTGAAACCTCCACGACCGCGCCTTGGTCAGCCGGCGGCGAAGTGAGCACAACCGCCGATCCCCACAGGACCGCGCCTGCGAGCGCGAATGCGGCAGCTCCGCTTACGATCATTCGCGAATCAATTTTCATGACTGGCTGCCTCCCCGGCCAACATAATGCGCACGACTTCCTCGATGCGCGTAAACCCAGACACGGGAGCAACCATATGCTTTTCGATCCAGGACTCTGTGCAGCAGGTCACAGCGCTGGCGCAGCACTGTCAGGCGTTGGATGCTTCGCGACGCAGGTCTCAGCCCTGGGACGGATTGGGTGGTTTTTCGTAGCTGGGCTTGGGGCTGGGGGCAGGAGCGCTCGCCCCCTATCCCGCTCCCCTATCCCGTGAGTAGACGCTCTCAGAACAGCTCAACTTCTCCTGCCCGCGCTGCGGCGGCCGCGTCGTGGTCTTGTCCCGCTGCGGCTGGCACCTCTGGCGCGGCGACTCCCTGCATCATGAGCTCGAAGATTTCTCGTTCCTCTTGTGTCCGGTAGAGGCGTCGTAGCGCCGTGAAGAGACGCTGCCACTGCTCGCGCGCATTCGCTTGCTCGCGATTGCACACGAACATCGCAAGAGAGGTCAGGCTGTAGCGCACATGACCCAAGCGCTGGGTCAGCTTGTCGTAGAACTGAAATGCCACGACGGCCGACGTCATGTCGTCTTGGATCGCAGCGAGCGAATCATTCAGCCGGGATTCCACCGGCTCGCGCAAGTGCGGGGGCAATGCTGCGATGCTCGAGCGCAGCTCACGCGTGGCTTCGGCCAAGCCAGTGAACGACCTGATGAGCGCGTTGACGGCTTCGTCGGACTCGGCAAGCGCGGACTCCATCTGCGCTTCGCACAGCTCGAGCATGTGCGCGATCTGCTGTTCGGGCGTCCAATCGCTCGGCGCGGGCTCGCGTGCCTCGTCGCGGACGACCATCGATTCTGCACTCGTGCACATGTGCGCATCCGACCCGTCAGATCAATTTCGCGATCGTGGCGAGCAACTGGTCGGGATGAAACGGCTTGACGATCCAACCTGTTGCGCCAGCCTGTTTGCCGCGCTGTTTCATCTCCTGCCCGGATTCAGTCGTCAACACGAGCATCGGTGTGAACTTGTACGTCTCGAGCGCCCGTAGCTCACGCACCAGCGTCAAGCCATCCATGCGCGGCATGTTCACGTCCGTGAGCACGAGGTCGACGCTGCGCGTCCTTGCCAACTCCAGTGCTTCGACCCCATCTGCCGCCTGAACCACGGAATAACCAGCACTCTCGAGCGTGTAACGCACCATCTGGCGCATGGAAGCAGAATCGTCGACGGCGAGGATGACATGGCTTGCTGCACTCGGCATGGGTATCTCGGCTCCGATGCGAAAGTACGCGCGTGCCTGCGTACCAATGGCGCAGGCGCCAGCACCACCTGGCTCAGGCGGTCCTTGCGCCTATAGCGGCCGCAACAAGAGGAAATTGAGGGTCGTTGAAGCGGCGTACGCGATACGGAGACCCACGTCTCACAGAACCCGGAAAGTGGCTGCCGGAGCGGTCGCATCCCCGCAAGCTGGCAGACATCTGAGGACTACCGCACGCACATGCAGGCAATGCACCACGACCGCGCGCGGGGTAGCCATGAGGGCTGATTCAGAGATATCACTTACACTCTGCATCCGACCGCGTCTCTCTGACTCCCGCGTCGGTACATTCCGAGTAACTTTTAGGCCTTGAGCAGCTCGATGGCAAAGAGCACCCACATGAAGAACAGCACCGACGTGCTGGCGACATAGGCCTGAAAACGACGCATGACCTTGTTGTGAGTTAAATGGATGTATGTGTGATAAGCCCGCAACGCGACGAAGCCCCAAGCGCATGCGAGCAAGAGAGGGGTCGTGAGCTGGGTGATGGCCAGGAAGCCGCACAGCGCGTAGAACAGGACCGGGACCTCGAACAGATTCCGGAAATGATCGGCCGATTGCAGGTTCTGCAATGTCTCGGCGACTTGACGCGACGTGGCGAGCATCTGGGGGTGGATGCGACGAGCTCGCAGCTCGCCGATGCGGTCCACGTACAAACGCACCCAAACGATCGCCGTGAGGAGCACCATGGCGATCGCAGGAAAGAAGATGTCATATCTTGGATGCATGCCCCCTCACCAGCCGAGCTCGCGCTTGCGCTCCGCCACGTCCTCCGGCTTGTCGAAGCTCGGCGCCAACTTACGCAAGACACCGTCGTCGAGCCCATAGATGAGGCTGTGGACGGACACCTCCTGTCCTCGTGCCCAGGCATTCTGCAGCAGTGTGGACTCAGCCACATTGATTCCTTGCGCCAGCGCGTTGAGCTCGCAGAGGCGTGCCAGACGTGCCTCGTCGTGTGGTAACGCTTGCAGTTCTTCCCGGCTGCGGTTGCGCACGTCTTGAACATGCCGCAACCAGTTGTCGATCAGCCCGAGCTTGAGATCGTGCAGCGCGGCGCGCACGCCACTGCAGCCGTAGTGACCACAGACGATGATGTGACGGACCTTCAGCACTTCTAGCGCAAACTGGATCACCGACAGGCAGTTCAGGTCGGTGTGCACGACCACGTTCGCGACGTTGCGATGGACGAAGATCTCGCCGGGCATCAAGCCGAGGATCTGATTGGCCGGCACGCGGCTGTCCGAGCAGCCGATCCACAGATAGCGCGGTGTCTGCTGTTGAGCGAGCCGCGCAAAGAACGTCGGATCTGAGCGCGTCATGCCTGCGGCCCAGGTGCGGTTACGCTCCAGCAATGCATCCAATTCGTGATCGTACGACCCCATCGGCAGTCATGCCTCGTTATCGTGAACCAAAGATTGTGCGTCGCGACGTATGCAAGGAGCACCTGAGCCGAGCACCTTGCGCTTCACGGTGCGACTGATTGCATCCTGAAACGGAGCCTACAGCATGAGCACTCCGCCCCACGCACACGCACACACGCTCATGATCGGCAGCCACGTGTATACACAGCAATGCGCCCATCGCCCTGTCGCTCCATGCGGTGTATCTTCATGCGCATGAGGCGCCCTGATGCCCCCACGAGCAAGCCGGTGCAACTGCGCGGTGACTATACTCGCGCGGCCACTGACTACACCGTCCAGCAGGAATGGGATCGCTACACGGAGGAAGATCACGCGATCTGGAGAACGCTGTATCAGCGTCAAGTCGGCTTGCTCGAACGGTACGCGGCACCTGAGTTCATCGCCGGTATACGCAGCCTCGGCGCATCAGCCGAGCACATTCCTCGCATGGAAGATACCAATCGCGTGCTCTCTGCCACGACGGGCTGGCGCGTCGTCGCCGTGCCCGGGCTCATCCCCGAGGAACACTTCTTTGCTCATCTCGCGAACCGTCGTTTTCCAGTCACCGTTTGGATCCGCAGCTGGGACGAGCTCGATTACTTGGTCGAGCCAGACGTTTTTCACGACTTCTTCGGCCACGTCCCCCTTCTGACGAATCCGGCGTTCGCTCGCTTCATGCAAGCATACGGCGCGGCAGGCCAAAAGGCTTCGCGTGCCGGCGGGCTCAAGATGCTGGCTCGCCTCTATTGGTACATGGTCGAGTTCGGTTTGATCCGCACCCCACGCGGCCTGCGAGTCTACGGCGCCGGCATCCTGTCCTCCAAGGGTGAGACAGTCTACAGCATCGAAAGCCCGGCGCCGCAGCGCATCGCGTTCGATCTCGAACGCGTGATGCGTACCGACTACCTCATCGATGATTTCCAAAAGACCTACTTCGTCATCGACCGCTTCGAGGATCTGTTCGCAGCCGGTTACCGCACCGATTTCCTGCCGCTCTACGAACGCTGGCGCGATGCACCGGGTATCCCGCCCGGCACCGTCCTGCCCACGGACAAGCTGATCGACCCCATTCATTGATTGATCATTGATTGATCAAAGCACGGTCGTCCCGCCTGCATAGAACCAAACAGCTCTTTCGAGGTACTCAAGCAGGTTCACCGGAGTACACTCGAAGCGAGGGACCCCCATGAACCGGAACGCCGGCGCCGCAAGGCTCAAACGGCGCCGTGTTCGCGCTCCTGAGCCATGCTCGTGATGTGCACTGCGATGCGACGAACAACCTTCACGAGGACGTTCGTTGGCGGCACGCTCTCGCTGCTCGCCTGGCTGCTGACGAGCGTATCGTGTCACGCACAGGACTGGGGCGGCTCGATTGCCGCCGTCAGTGACTATGTCACGCGCGGTCTTTCGCAGACGCGCGGCGACCCGTCCTTGCAAGCGGGGGTCCACCGTACATTCCCGCATGGCTGGTCGCTCGGCGCCGGTGCAGCAACGGTCGACCTGGGCGACTGGATCGATGCCAACTACGAGCTCAACCTGAACGTCGCGCGTACGTGGACACTCGGGGAGCGTTGGTCTGCTCAGCTCTCCTACACTCGCTACATTTACCCGGACGAGCGCGGTGATCATGACTACGGGGAGCTCGCGGGCTCGCTCAGCTACCACGATCTTCTCACCGCGACGATCGCCTACTTCCCACATGTCTCCGTCTACAGCCGCGGCACAACTGCCTGGTCAGCCGAAGCGTTCGCGATCGAGCTCAGCGCACTGCAACCCGTGAGCGAGCGTTGGTCTTTGCTCGGCGGCATGGGCTATTACGAGCTCCCTGATCCGTTCCGCAAGGGCTATCTGTTCTGGAGCCTGGGCCTCGCATTTTCCTGGAATGCGCTGCAGCTCGACTTGCTGCGCATCGATACGGATCGCACCGCGCGGCAGCTGTTCGGAACAGACCGCGCCGGCAGCCGTTGGAGCGCGGCACTCATGTGGAAATTCTAGGAGCGGAAGATGGTCAGCGCTCCGCCTTCAACGTCGAATGCCGTCACGAACGTCAGCGATGAGCACGAGCTCGAGCTCATTGCCGCAATCGCAGCGCAAGACCGCACCGCCTTCAAGGAGCTGTACCTCATCTACCATCGCCGCCTGGCACGGTTCCTCATGCGCATGACTTCCCGGCACGAGCTGATCGAGGAAGTCATCAACGACACGCTCTGGACCGTGTGGCAGAAAGCCGGTGAGTTTCGCGGCGCCTCTCGTGTCTCCACTTGGATCGTCGGAATTGCCTATCGCCGCGCACTCAAGTCCTTACGTCACGCCTCGTCCCATACGTCCTTGGGAGACGGCGAGCCCGCATCCGCGGACGAGTATTCGCGAGACGAAGAACGCCAATGGATCGAGCGAGCTCTATCCGAGCTACCCTTCGAGCAACGGTGCGCGCTCGAGCTGTGCTACCTCCTCGGTCATTCTTGCGAAGAAATCGCCGAGATCATGAATTGTCCAGTCAACACCGTGAAGACACGCATGTTTCATGCGCGCGAGAAATTGCGCCGTCTGTTGCCGCGGCTCGCCGGAGCATCTGAACCATGACTTCGTTTCGGCACACGAATGACGCGCACCGCGACTGCTGGGAGCTGTTGCCCTGGGTCGCCAACGAGCGCATCGATCCGCGCGATCTCAGGCGCATCGAGCCGCACCTTCACTCCTGCACTGCCTGTCAAGCGGAGCTTGTGGCACAGAGCCGCCTGCGACAGCTCATCCGTGCCGACGAGCCCGTGGTGATCGCGCCACAAGCGTCCTTACAAAAGCTCCTGCAACGCCTCGCTGCCGAGCAGACGCACATCACACCGTCTGCGACTCAGCGTGGTGGTGAAAGACGGATGCCTGCGAGCGCGCCACGCTGGCTCGCCGTCGCTGCGGCTATGCAGGCGATCGTCATCGTCGCCTTGCTCTGGGCGCTGTGGCTGCAATCGCAAGCACTGCTCACGGCTCCGCGATACACGACACTGACGTCACCTGCGAGCCTGCCGCCACATCCAGCCGTCCACGTCGTCTTCCGCAATGAGGTGACGATCGGCGAGATCACGTCGATTCTGCGCAACCTCGACGCTCGTATCGTTGCGGGGCCCAACATTGGTGGCGTGTACACGATTCAGTCCGCCAAGAGTGAACCGACCGCAAGTCAGATTGCGTCGCTGCTCGCGGGCTTGCGTCAGGACGAGCGGGTGCTCCTTTCTGAGCCCGTGGAAGGGACGGCGGCAAGATGATTCGTTGCAGGACCTGGCTCGGCGTGCTCGTGTTCGCGCTCTTATCTGCCTGCATGAGCACGCCGCCGCACGCCATACAGTGGTCGGAAGTGACCGACCATGAGCGCCTGATCGTCGTCACGATTCGTAACGACTCCCCGATGCTCGTCCCACGTGCCGGATCCACAGTGCGCAGCTATATGGCGCCCAGCCGCTATTCGCTCGCACCCGCCACGCTCATGCACGCGCGCGCTCTCGCGACAGAATACAAGCTGCGCGAAGTCACCGGGTGGCCAATCCGACTGCTCGGTGTGCATTGTCTCGTGTACGAGCTTGCACCGAACGTAGCCCGAGACAGGCTGCTCGACCGGCTGCGTCGCGATCGGCGCGTCGAGTCGGCGCAACCGCTCCAGACGTTCGCCACCCTGACGCACGATCCCTATCGAGCGTTGCAATACAATCTCGACGTGATGAACGTCGACGGCGCGCATCGCTGGTCGCGCGGCGAAGGCGTACGCATCGCAATCGTCGACACCGGCGTCGATGCGACTCATCCCGAGCTTGCAGGTCGCATCGTGCTCCAGCGCAACTTCGTCGATCCACGTTCCTCGGCACATCGTGACGAAGCGCACGGCACTGCGATCGCGGGGCTGATCGGTGCCCGCGATCGCAATGCCAGCGGCATCGTCGGCATTGCGCCTGCGGCACGATTGTATGCCCTGCGCGCGTGCTGGTCTGAGCCCGAGGCCGGCGCGGCTCGCTGTAACACTTTGACGCTCGCCAAAGCATTGGTTGCCGCCATCGATGCGCGTGTGCACATCGTCAACCTAAGCCTGGCCGGCCCGCAAGATCCGTTGTTGACGCGTATCGTGCGCAAGGGCCTGGAACGAGGCATCGTGTTCGTCGGCGCCGCTCCGAGGGATTTCGACAACGCCTTCCCGACCGCGATACCAGGCGTGATCGGCGTCGATGCGCTAGACAGTCCGCACACAGCGGACACGCTCCTGTATGCACCTGGACGCGACGTGCTCACGCTCGCGCCCGGCGCCTCCTATGCCTTCCTCTCCGGCAGCTCAGTTGCGGCTGCGAGCGTCAGTGGCGGCGTTGCGTTGTTGCTGGCGCGCGAGCCACGATTGGACGTCGAGCAGATCCGATCCTTGCTCATCACATCCGCCCGCAGATCCGACGAATTCGCGGCACCCACGGTCGATTTCTGCGCAGCAGTCACGGCTTTGCTCGCGCACGCCACCTGTGACTGAGCGCGCCGACTCGCTCCTGGACGAGACAGCCCGACCATACTCGTCGCCTTTTCCGCGCGGCGGAACCATACTGGTATGCTCGTGCTCAACGGAACATCCACCCCTCGTCATTTGCAGATTCTCATGAAGACTCGCGCTGCAGTTGCCTACGCACCTAATGAGCCGCTGGTCATCGAGACGGTCGATCTCGAAGGTCCACGCGAAGGCGAGGTGCTAATCGAGGTCAAGGCGACGGGTCTGTGTCACTCCGATCTGCACGTGTGCACTGGGGCAGTGCCATGGCAGTTTCCAGCCGTGCTCGGCCACGAAGCAGCCGGCGTCGTCGTCGAGTGCGGTCCCGGCGTCACGCAATTTGCGCCGGGCGACCACGTCATTCCGTTCCTGATTCCACGATGCGGCGCTTGTGCCTACTGTTCGTCCCCGAAGACCAACTTGTGCCTGCAGGCGCTCGCTCGACTCAAGCCGCGCGAAAGCCGCTTCTCGCTCAAGGGCCAACCGCTTTCACAGCTCTGGGGTCTCGGCACCTTCGCCGAACACACCGTCGTGCCCGCGGATACGATTGTCAAGGTTCGGCCCGATGCCCCCTTCGATCCGATCTGCTACATCGGTTGCGGCGCCACGACCGGAATCGGCGCAGCATTGTTTGCAGCAAAGATTGAGCGCGACGCATCGGTCGTCGTATTCGGCCTCGGTGGCATCGGTCTGAACGTGGTGCAAGGCGCCAAGCTAGCCGGTGCTCGCCAGATCGTCGGCGTAGACATCCAGCCACAGAAGGAGCCCATCGCGCGCCGCTTGGGCCTGACCGACTTCATCGATCCGCGCACGGTACCGAAGCTGACGGGCCATCTGATGAAGCTCACGGGTGGCGGCGCTGATTACAGCTTCGAATGCATCGGCCACCCAGAGACGATGCGACAAGCGTTCGAATGCACACATCCCGCGTGGGGACAAAGCTACGTCATCGGCGTCGCACCGCATGGCGCCGACGCCTGCTGCACTCCCGCGCACCTGATGCTGGGTCGGCGCTGGAGCGGTTGCTACATGGGCGGTGCTCGTCTCGATCAGCTTCCCGAGCTCGTCGACTGGTATATGAATGGCAAGATCGAGCTCGATCCCTTGATCACCCATCGCCTGTCGCTCGAGCAGATCAACGAAGGATTCGAGCTCATGAAGCGCGGCGAAACGATACGGGCGGTTGTTAGGCTGTAGGCGGTAGGCTGGAGGCTGGGAGATGCAGGTTGGTGCTCCAGTCCCAAGCCCCGGCCCCAGGCGAGCCTACTCCAACCACACCCTGACCAAATAAATCGTCTCGCCTGCCGCGGAAGGCTTGAACAGCAGCAAGCGCGCAACGTTGGCGAGATCCAACTTCCGCTCCCGCGGACCCGCTGCGATTTCCTCGAGTGGAATGCGTATCGTCGTCCGCGCACGAGGCGCAAGCAGGATACGTCCGTTGTAACGATCTTCGTAACGCTTGTTGTGTTGCCGATCGTCGATACGAATCGACAGCGTCAGCTCCGATGACTGCGGATTGATGAGCTCGAGCGTAAGCTGGCGGTAATGGCGCCAATCCGGCGCGACTTCCGCAAGCTCGACCGTCGGCCACTGCTCTCCGCGAAGCTGCACGCGCAGCGCACGCTCGCCGGGCCGCACGCTCCACTCGTCGGGAACGGCTACGATATCAGCGTGTGCCGCCCGCGTGAGCACGAAAAGCGCTGCGCTGCCACGCTTGAACTCGACGATGGTGGGAAATGCCTGCGCGCGATACCAATAAGCGACTGCAATGCGCAATACGGGCGCGGCAGACGCCGCGAAGACACAAAGCGCAAGCAGAACGAGCAGCAGCCGCTCGGCTCGCGCCACACGCGCACGCACCCGGTCGAATGCGCTTGCGGCGATCAAGAACGCAGCCGCACCGAGGCCATCGGTGCGCAGATCGCTCCACGAGGCATCCCGGCCCGTGAACAGTTGCGCGATCTCGGTGACAAGACCCAAGCCGAGCGAGAGGAGGAACACGAGCACGTATTGCCGCACGATGGGCTGGACCGCGAATCGCTCGTGCGCGCGCAAGGCAAACAAGGACGCAAGCGCCACTGCGCCAAAGATCGGCGCGTGGGCAAAGTCATGCACAGCACGTAGCAGGACCGTGCTGTCCCCCAGGCGCGGCGAGAACACCACCGCGAGCAGCAACCCGATCACCACAATCGCGGCGGCAGCTCGCAGCATGCAAGATGATTGTCGCACGAGACGCAGGATCAGGGGATCTGCAACAGGATCTTGCCCTTGTGCACACCGCTTTCCATATACGCATGCGCGGCGGCGGCATCGCTCAATGAGAACACGCGATCCACGATCGGCTTGATCTTGCCGGATTCGATCATGGGCCACATACGCTCTTGCACCGCGCGACGGACCTGATCCTTGAACTCGGTAGAACGGTTTCGCAGCGTCGAGCCCGTCACTGTCAGACGATGGCGCATGAGGCGCAGCACATCGAGCTCGCCGAGAGTGCCGCCTTGTGTGGCGATCACGACGAGCCTGCCCTCTTCCGCCAGCACGCGGAGATTCCGTTGTAGATAGCTGCCGCCGACCATGTCGAGGACGACATCGACACCACGACCCTGCGTCAGCGTCGCAATCGCTTCCACGAAATCCTCGCGCCGATAGTTGATGGCGCGGGCGGCACCCAAGCGCTCGCAGAAGCGGCACTTCTCCTCGGTGCCCGCCGTGGTGAACACCGTATGGCCAAGCGCCGTTGCCAATTGGATGGCGGTCGTGCCAATACCGCTCGAACCGCCATGGACGAGCAGCGTGTCCTTGCCGCGCAGTCGGCCGCGGTCGATGAGATTGCTCCAGACGGTGAAGCAGGCCTCGGGCAAGGCAGCCGCATCCGTCAGGGTCACGCCTTTCGGAATGGTCAGCACCTGCCGCTCGTCGACTGCGGCGTACTCGGCGTAGCCGCCGCCTTCCAGCAATGCACATACCGCATCGCCGACCCTGAAACGAGTCGCCGCGCTGCCGACGGCCGCAACATGACCTGATACCTCGAGACCGGGATGGCTCGGTGCGCCAGGTGGCGGCGGATACCGTCCACGGCGCTGCAGGATATCCGCACGATTCAAGCCTGCTGCGGCGACGCGAATGAGCACCTCCGTGGGACGCACCTGCGGCACCGGCAGCTCCACCAGCTTCAACACCTCGGGGCCGCCGGGCTCGGCGATGCCGATCGCCTTCATTTGTCTGGGCAGCGCGGTGCTCACAGTCGTTCGCTGGCCACGGGTTGGAGACGTGTGTTGGAGGGCACGGACAGCAGCAGAGCGTTCCCCGCCCGAGCGTCGCCCCCCAAGCCCATCATGACACGAAGCGTCACCTCTTCTTTTTCGGCAGATACAGATCCGTCAGCGTACCTTCGTACGCCTCCGCCGCAAACGCGACCGTTTCGGAGAGCGTCGGGTGCGGGTGAATCGTCAGTCCGATGTCCGCTGCATCGCAACCCATCTCGATCGCGAGCGCAACTTCGGCGATCAAGTCGCCGGCATTCGGGCCCACGATGCCGCCGCCGATGACACGGCGAGTGGCGGGATCGAACAAGAGCTTGGTGAATCCTTCGTCGCGACCGAGCGAAAGCGAACGTCCGCTCGCCGCCCACGGGAACTGTCCTTTCTCGTACGGGATGCCTTTTGCCTTCGCGTCCGTCTCGGTCACACCCACCCATGCAATCTCGGGATCCGTGTACGCAACGGACGGAATGACACGAGCATCGAATGCGCGCTTCTCACCGTAGGCGACTTCCGCGGCGAGCTTGCCTTCGTGCGTGGCCTTGTGCGCGAGCATCGGCGGTCCTGCGATATCACCGATCGCGAAGATGTGCGGCACGTTCGTTCGCATCTGGCGATCGACGGGAATGAAGCCGCGCTCGTTGAGCAGAACGCCTGCTGCCTCCGCGTTGATGAGCTTACCGTTCGGCGCACGCCCGACCGCCACCAGGACACGGTCGTAGAGCTGCGGCTCGTCGGGCGCCTGCTCGCCTTCGAAGTGAACCCGCAAGCCATCCTTCACGGATTCGATCTTCGTGACCTTGGTCTTCACCATGATGCGCTCGTAACGCTTCTGAATGCGCTTCTCGAGCGGTCGCACGAGATCGCGATCGCAGCCCGGGATGAGTCCGTCGGTGAGCTCGACCACGCTCACCTTCACGCCGAGCGCGTCGTAGACCGTCGCCATCTCGAGCCCGATGATGCCGCCGCCGATGACCAACAAGCGTTGCGGCAGATCAAGCTCGAGAGCGCCGGTGGAGTCGATGATGCGCGGGTCGTCCGGCAACCCCGGCAAACGAATCGATTCGGAGCCGGCGGCGATGATGCACTTGGCGAACGACACGCGCCGCTTCTCTCCGCCTGGCCCCTCGACCTCAATCTCGTGATCGGAGGCAAACCGCCCGTAGCCGTGGATCACCTCGACCTTGCGCTGCTTTGCCATAGTCGCCAGACCGTTCGTGAGCCGCCCGACGACCTTGTTCTTCCAATCGCGCAGCTTCCCGGGCTCGATCTTCGGCGCGCCGAAATGGATGCCAGCCGACTCGACCTCACGCGCCTCTTCGATGACCTTCGCGACGTGCAGCAATGCCTTGGAGGGGATGCATCCGACGTTCAAGCAGACACCACCGAGGGTTGGCCATCGCTCGATCAGGGCCGTCTTCATGCCGAGATCGGCGGCACGAAATGCCGCCGTGTAGCCGCCCGGACCGGCACCGAGCACGACCACGTCGAAGTCATACGATGCCGAGGTCGCGTGCCTCGCAGCAGCCGCTGTCGAGGTCGAAGCCTGAGCAGGGGCAGACACCTGCGTCGTGCCGGATGAAGCCGCTGGCGACGGTGCCTCCTGACGGCCATTGTCCGCTGCCTTCTGCTCGCCGGCTTCGGCATCGAGCGTCAGGATGAGCGAGCCTTTGGAGACGCGGTCGCCTTTCTTCACGGCGACGGATTTCACGACGCCCGCCGCCGTTGCAGGCACGTCCATCGTGGCCTTCTCGGTCTCGAGCGTGATGAGCGGCGTCTCGAGCTCGATGCGATCGCCCGGCTTGACGAGCACGTCGATGACTTCGACGTCTTGGAAATCACCGATGTCTGGAACGAGGATGTCTGTCATGTCGGCCTACTGGCTGATTGGCTCACTGGCGACGGCAAGAAGACCTCGAGCCGCTCGCCCGTCATCTGCTGGCGACCCGCCACGTGCACACCCGCGCGACGCCCGAGTCGCACGACCCCACCTGGCTCACCGACCCGCGGTCAATGACCAGAATTCTCAGGGCACCGCTTCCAGCAACCCGCTGACGTTGGCGAGTTGCTGCGCGAGGAACGTCGTGAAGCGCGCACCCAAGGCGCCATCGATGACGCGATGATCGTATGCGAACGTAAACGGCAGAATGAGCCGCGGAACGAACGCGTTGTCCTTTTCTCTCCACACCGGACGCATGCTCGCGCGAGCGACACCCAGGATCGCGACCTCCGGCGCGTTGATGATCGGTGTGAACGATGTCCCACCGATGCCGCCGAGGCTCGAGATCGTAAAGGACGCCCCTTGCATCTCCGCCGCCGAGAGTTTGCCGGCCCGCGCCTTTTCCGACAGCGTCGCCAGCTCTTGTGCGAGCTCATAGACGTCTTTCTTGTCCGCGTCGCGGATCACCGGCACCACCAGGCCCTGCGGCGTGTCGGCAGCGAACCCGAGGTGGATGTACTTCTTCATGATCAGGTTCTGCCCCGCCGGATCGAGCGAGCTGTTCACGACGGGGAACTCCTGCAATGCCTTCACACAAGCGCGCATGATGAAGGCCAGCGGTGTGAGCTTGATGCCTCGCTCAGCAGCTTGCCGCTTGAGGCGGTTGCGCGTTTCCTCGAGCTCGGTGATGTCCGCCTCGTCCATCTGCCAGACGTGCGGAATGTTCAGCCAGCTGGCGTGCAGACGCGGGCCCGAGATCTTCTGAATGCGGCCGAGCGGCTTGACCTCGATCTGGCCGAACTTCGAGAAATCGACTTCCGGAATCTTCGGCAAACCAGCGCCCGACGCAGCAGCGGACGTCAAGGTTTGCTTGACCCACGCTTTGACGTCGTCCGCCGTGATGCGCCCCTTGTATCCCGTGCCCTTGATGCGACGCAGATCCGCACCGAGCTCGCGCGCGAACTTACGCACCGACGGGCTCGCATGCACGGTGCTGAATGAGACGCTTACGTCGACCTGCGTAGTCGCCGCCGGCGCGCTCGGCGTAGTCGCCGGCGGACGCTCAGGCGCGGCTGGAGTCGGCGCCGCGGGGGTGGGCGCACGTTCCGCCGCGGCAGGCGGCGCGCTTGGCGTAGCGGCAGGCTGGGCAGGCGCAGCGGCCTTGCCGCGTGCCTCCAACGTGAGAATGGGATCACCTTGTGACACGCGATCGCCCTTCTTCACGGCGACGGACTTGACGACGCCCGCCGCCGTCGCAGGCACGTCCATCGTCGCCTTCTCGGTCTCGAGCGTGATCAGCGGCGTGTCGACCTCGATCGTGTTGCCGGGCTTGACCAGCACGTCGATCACCTCGACGTCCTTGAAGTCCCCGAGGTCAGGCACGGTGATCGTTTCCTCACCTCCCGCTTGCTCGCTGTCGCGCGCAGCGGGTTGCGCCGCAGGAGGCGTCGGCGCTGCAGCGGCGCCCGTGTCCGCTTCTTGTTCCGTCGTCGTCCGTTGCTCGCCGCTCGGCTCCAAGGTGAGGACCAAGCTCCCCGTAGAGACGCGATCGCCCTTCTTCACAGCCACCGACTTCACCGTGCCCGCGCTCGTGGACGGCACGTCCATCGTCGCTTTCTCGGTCTCGAGCGTGATGAGCGGCGTGTCGACCTCGACCGTGTCGCCGGGCTTGACCAGCACGTCGATGACTTCAACGTCTTTGAAGTCGCCTAGATCTGGGACGAGAACATCAATAGCCATTAGACATTCCAATAACGTCGGCAGTCCGCCGCCCAGTCGACCGGGCGTGTTGCGGCCCGCGGCCAGTCGCCGGTTGGCCGGAGAACGTCTTCATTGTGTAACCGGGTTCGGCTTGTTCGGATCGATACCGAACTTCTTCATCGCCTCTTTGACCGTTGCGACATCGATCTTGCCTTCATCTGCCAGCGCCTTGAGCGCCGCCACCGTGACGTAGTAGCGATCGACCTCGAAGTGCTTACGCAGCTGAGCACGCGAATCGCTCCGCCCATAGCCATCGGTACCAAGCACGATGTATCGGCCCGGCACCCACTGACGGATCTGATCGGGCACCATCTTCACATAGTCTGTCGCCGCCACGAATGGCCCTTTGCGATTGCCGAAGCATTCGCGCACGTACGGAGTCTTTGGCGGCTCCCCCGGATGCAGCAAGTTGTAACGCTCAACATCGAGCGCTTCGCGACGCAGTTCGGAGAAGCTCGTGACACTGAATACATCCGACTGTACGCCGTATTCCTTCTCCAGGATCTCGGATGCAAAGATAACTTCCCGCAAGATCGTGCCGGAGCCGAGCAGGTTGACCCGCAGCTTTCCTGGGCCCGTGCTCTTGAACAAGTACATTCCTTTGAGAATGCCTTGCTCGGCACCCTTCGGCATGGCCGGGTGCGTGTAGTTCTCGTTCATGCAGGTGATGTAATAGAAGATGTTCTCCTGGTCGGTATACATGCGACGCAGGCCATCCTGCACGATGACGGCCAGCTCGTACGCGAACGTCGGATCGTACGCGCGACAATTGGGCACGACCGTGAACATCAGGTGACTGTGACCGTCCTGATGCTGCAGGCCCTCGCCCGCGAGCGTCGTGCGTCCGGCGGTGCCGCCGATCAAGAAACCGCGCGCCTGAATGTCGCCCGCGGCCCAGATGAAATCGCCGACGCGCTGGAACCCGAACATGGAGTAATACAAATAGAACGGGATCATGCTTACGCCATAGTTGGAGTAAGCAGTACCGGCGGCGATCCAGGAGCAGATCGCTCCCGCCTCGTTGATGCCTTCTTGGAGAATCTGACCTTTCTTGTCTTCCTTGTAAAAGGCGAGCTGATCGGCGTCCTGCGGCGTGTAGAGCTGGCCGGCCGACGAATAGATACCGACCTGCCGGAACATGCCTTCCATGCCGAACGTGCGCGCCTCATCCGGAACGATGGGCACGATGTTCTTGCCGATGTTCTTGTCGCGCATCAGCATTTGCAGCATGCGCACGAGCGCCATCGTGGTCGAGAACTCGCGCTCCCCTGAGCTTTGCAGGAACTGCTCGAAGGCCTCGAGCGACGGCACCTCGAGCTTCGGCGCGTCGGTGCGACGCTGAGGCAGATAACCGCCGAGCGCGCGACGTCGCTCGTGCAAGTACTTCATCTCCGGACTGTCCTCCGGCGGCTTCTTGAACGGAGCCTTGGAGATCTCTTCGTCCGAGATGTCGATGAAGATACGGTTGCGGAATTCCTTCAGCGCCTCGTCATCCAGCTTCTTCTGCTGGTGCGCGATGTTCTGGCCCTCGCCCGAGCGTCCCATCAAGAAGCCCTTGACCGTTTTCGCCAAGATCACGGTCGGCTGCCCCTTGTGGTTCACCGCTGCCAGATAGGCGTTATAGACCTTCTTATAGTCGTGGCCGCCGCGATTCAGACGCCAGATGTCGTCATCCGACATCGTCGCGACCATTTCCTTGAGCTCAGGATGCTTGCCGAAGAAGTGCTCGCGCGTGTACGCGCCGCCCTTCGCCTTGAAGTTCTGGTACTCGCCGTCGACACACTCCTCCATCACGCGACGAAGGATCCCCTTGGTATCGCGCGCAAAGAGCGGATCCCAGCGCGAGCCCCAGATCACTTTGATGACGTTCCAACCGGCGCCGAGGAACGCAGCCTCGAGCTCCTGGATGATCTTGCCGTTGCCGCGCACCGGCCCGTCGAGCCGCTGCAGGTTGCAGTTGATCACGAAGATCAGGTTGTCGAGCTTCTCCCGCACCGGCATCGTGATCGCGCCCATCGCCTCGGGCTCGTCCATCTCGCCGTCGCCCAGGAAGGCCCAGATCTTGCGATCGCTGACGGGCACGATGCCACGGTTCTCGAGATAACGTTGGAAGCGGGCCTGGTAGATCGCCATCATCGGGCCCAAGCCCATGGAGACGGTCGGGAACTGCCAGAAGTTGGGCATCAGCCAGGGGTGCGGATAAGAGCTCAAGCCGTTCGGGCTCGCGACCTCCTGGCGGAAGTGGCGCAAGTGGTCCTCGGTCAGGCGCCCCTCGAGGAACGCGCGCGCGTAGATGCCCGGAGAGGCATGCCCCTGGATGAAGATCATGTCGCCAGGATGATTCTCAGAGGGGGCGCGCCAGAAATGGTTGAATCCGACCTCGTACAGCGTGGCTGCCGAGGCATAAGTGGCGATGTGACCGCCGTACTCAGAGCTTTGGCGATTGGCCTGGACGACCATCGCCATTGCATTCCAGCGCAAGTAGGCTTCAATCCTGCGCTCGATCGTGCGATCGCCTGGGTATTCCTTTTCCTGTCCGACCGGAATCGTATTGACGTACGCCGTGTTCGGACGGAACGGCAGATACGCCCCCGAACGACGGGTGTAGTCGATCAACCGTTCGAGCAAGAAGTGCGCACGCTCGGGTCCGTGCGTCTTCAGCACCGAATCAATCGACTCGAGCCACTCCTTCGTTTCTTGGGGATCGAGATCGTCAAGCCTGGAGGGTTCGAATGACATTACTCGCTACTCGTTGGCCTAAGGGTCGGCAACCCGCGCTCCCGCGGCGGTTCCGACGTGACTTGCGAAAGCAGACATCGCCTCTTTCGTAAGCTAGCGCTCCGCGTGCTGCATCGCCTTCCGTAGCGTAGCCTTCTGTTCCGCACAGCGAAGCACGATTCAGTGTCTTCGCGCATCGGTTCACCCTAGACATCGTTGCCCGCAAGTGCCCGTGGACGGCGCTCCGACTTGCGAGAACGTGCGGCAAAGCCGCCAATCAGAGTCGAGCCGATTTCCTACCGTACAGAATGCGCGCGTATGATCGGAGTTTGATTTTTTGACGTCAAGGAACGCCAAGACGTGGAATTGCTTCCTGCAGAGCGCAACGTACGCATCCTCGAACAGCGCGGTCCGCTGACCGAGCAGGCATTGCAAAGATTCGACGCGGCCATCATCGGCTGCCCGGAAGAGAGTGCCGAATCGACGCTCAGATCGCTCCCGCACGGGCAATTGTGGCAAAAGCTCTATCGCGAAGCCCGCAAAAGCGGCACGCCGAAACACTTGAGCGCGCGTGTGGGCACAGCAGCGACGCCAGTTGTCGTGCTCTTCGTCAAGACGGAGAGCAGTCCCTTCGACCGCTTGACGCGGGCTGCTCGGGCCTGGAAAGAGCTGGGTCCACCGCCCAAGGCGAGTGTCGCTCTTGCCGTGCACGATTTTACAGCCGAGCACGGCGCGCTGGTTCTGGAAAGTCTGCTCGCTGCAGGGCTTGCCTGGAGCGCGCCCTTACCGCAGTTCAAGTCGACGAAGTCGGATCCACCCAAGGTCGTCAAGCTCACGCTGGTGGTCGAGGATGCAAAGGTCGACATCGAGCGCACCCGCGCGATCGACAGCGGTAATCATCTAGCGCGCTGGCTGACGATGCTGCCACCCAATGTGCTCGATACGCTTGCCTATCGGCGCGCGCTGCAGACACTCGCGCGCCGACACGGATGGCAGTTCACTTTCCATAACGATGCCGCACTTCGCCGCGCCGGCGCCGGCGCATTCCTGGCCGTGACGCGTGCGAACATACATCGCGGTGCCGGCATCGCGCGCTTGCGTTATCGACCGCCACGTGGACGCAACGTGCCGCGACTTGCGCTCGTCGGCAAGGGCATTTGCTTCGACACCGGCGGCATCAATCTCAAGACACACAAGAGCATGTATCACATGCATGAGGACATGCAGGGCAGCGCGGTCGCGGTCGGCACACTCCTTGCGCTCGCGAAGATGCAAGTGCCGTACGAGATCGACTGCTGGGTGGCGATCACCGAGAACCAGATCGGTGCTCGCGCCTATCGTCCGCAGGAGGTCGTGCGCGCCTTGAATGGCACAACGATTCAAGTCGCGCACAGCGACGCCGAAGGACGCATGGTGCTCGCTGATACGCTGACGCTTGCAGCGCGCGAGAATCCCGACCTCATCATCGACTATGCAACGCTCACGGGTGCTTGTGTGAATGCGCTGACCGAGCGCTTCAGCGGCGCGTTCACCAATCGACCCGAATGGAACGAGCGGATCGAGCGCGCCGGACGAAAGAGCGGTGAGCGTGTCTGGCCGTTCCCGATGGACGAAGACTTCGATTCCGAGCTCGAATCGCAGATCGCCGACGTTCTGCAATGCACGCCGGACAGTAAGGGAGATCACATTCTTGCAGCGCGCTTTCTCAATCGCTTCGTGCCGCCCGAGATCCCCTGGATCCACTTGGACCTCTCCTCCAGTAGCCGCAGCGGAGGGCTCGCGCACATTCCGACCGAGATCACCGGGTTCGGTGTGCGCTACACGGTTTATCTCTTGGAAGAAGACATCCTGAGCCCGCGCTCAAGAAGCGCCGGTAAGATGCGTGCACGTCGGTAATGTGGGGAGTGAGGGAAGCGCAGGCGGTTCCTGGTAAGCTTCCGTCAAGCTCCTCTTGTCGCTATCGCGAGCAATGGTCGAGCGATTCGACCACGACAACGAAATGCAGACTCTCACGCTGACACGTCCGGATGATTGGCACTTGCACCTGCGCGACGGCGCGCAGCTTGCCAGTGTGCTGCCATTCTCGGCGCGACAGTTCGCGCGTGCCGTCGTGATGCCGAACTTGCAGCCGCCGGTCACGACGGTCGAGCGTGCACGAGCCTACCGGGAACGAATCTTGGCAGCGTTGCCGGCGGGGCTTACGTTCGAACCGCTGATGACGCTTTATCTAACGGACAACACGTCCCCAGAAGAGATTCGCGCTGCACGAGCAGCAGGCTTCATCGTCGGGGCGAAGCTCTACCCTGCCGGTGCCACGACGCATTCCGATGCCGGCGTCACCTCTGTCGAGAAGATCTTTCCCGCGCTCGAAGCCATGCAAGCGTGCGGGCTGGTGCTGCAGGTACACGGCGAGGTGACTTCTCCCGACGTCGATGTGTTCGACCGCGAGCGCGTGTTCATCGATCGGGTTCTGAGCAAGCTGGCGGAGCGCTTCCCGCAGCTCAAGATCGTGTTCGAGCACGTGACGACGCGCGATGCCGTGCAGTTCGTGCTCGCTGCGCGCGAAGGTGTCGGCGCAACGATCACACCCCAGCACCTGCTTCTCAATCGCAACGCGCTCTTTCGCGGCGGTATCCGCCCGCATCATTATTGTTTGCCTGTCTTGAAGCGCGAGCAGGATCGGCTTGCGCTGATCGACGCGGCAACGGGCGAAAGCCCGCGCTTCTTTCTGGGAACCGATAGCGCGCCGCACGCGAAACATACCAAGGAGCACGCGTGTGGGTGCGCCGGTATCTTTTCGGCGCATGCGGCGATCGAGCTGTACGCTGAAGCCTTCGAGCAAGTCGGACGGCTCGATCGCTTACAGGCGTTTGCATCCGAGCGCGGCGCCGATTTTTACGGGCTGCCGCGCAACCGCGACACGCTTACGCTTGCCCGCGAGCCTTGGTGCCCGCCCGACGCCTACCCATTCGGCGACGCACAGCTCGTACCCTTTCGCGCCGGCGAGCCGATTGCCTGGAAATTGATCGAGGATTCTCAGCGTTGAACGAACGACCTCCCATGGCGAGCCGTTTCCGCGGCTTCCTGCCCGTGGTCATCGACGTGGAATGCGGCGGGTTCAACCCGAACACCGACGCGTTGCTAGAGATCGCTGCCGTGCTGATCGAGATGCAATCCGATGGCACGCTCAAGCCTGGTCAAAGCTGGCGCTATCACGTGCAGCCGTTCCCTGGCGCCAATCTCGAGCCAGCCTCGCTCGCGGTCACCGGAATCGATCCGTTCCATCCCTTGCGTCCCGCGATTCCGGAGAAAGAGGCGCTCTCCCGTATCTTCAAGGAGGTACGCACCGCGATGAAGGCGAATGGCTGCACACGTGCCATTCTCGTCGGCCACAATGCCTATTTCGATCTGAACTTTCTCAATGCCGCGATTGAGCGCACGCGCATCAAGCGCAGCCCTTTCCACCCATTCTCGAGCTTCGATACAGCGACATTGGCCGGGGTCGTCTACGGACAGACCGTGCTCAGCAAGGCACTACAGGCGGCAGGCATCGCGTGGGACTCAGAGGAGGCACACTCTGCGGCGTACGACGCCATGCGCACGGCCGAGCTGTTCTGCGCGATCTGCAACCGCATCGGCCCGCCGCCGGTCACAGCGCCGTGACGGCGCAGGCAGCCTGAGGGGTGCGGCAGGGGGTGCCTTGAGCAGGACAGCGCCCGCGACCGACAGCGCCGCGCGGCAGAGGAAGGTGGCGTAGGGGCAGTGCCCTCCCCCGCGGGCGGGGGAGGGACAACGGTGACAACGGTTAAGGCCTTAGGCTCTCGGTTCTGGGCTTCAGCCCGCCATATCACTTCGCGTCTGCGATCAGCTTCTGCAGCTCCCCGCTCTTGTACATCTCAAGGATGATGTCCGAGCCCCCGATCAGCTCACCGTTCACATAGAGCTGCGGGTAGGTCGGCCAATTGGAATACTGCTTGAGCGCCTCGCGCAGCTCGGGATCCTCGAAGACATTGACGTGCACGAATTCGGCGCCGACCGCGTTCAGCGCGCGAACCGCAGCAGCGGAGAACCCGCACTGCGGGAAATCCGGCGTACCCTTCATGTAGAGCACGATCGGATGGGATGAGAGCTGCGACTTGATGCGTTCGATGACGTCCACGGATGGAATACCTCGACAACTGTTAGGCTGGGATTCGGCTTGCATTCACGGACCTTGACCCGCTCCGAACGTTCTGCCGTGGCTCCACGTATCGCTGGCTGCGCGTCGGGCCTCGAGCGGCGCCAAGCCGCGATGTCCTCTCGTGCGCGTCCGCACCCGATACAGATGCCGTTTTGATCGAGCGGGCAGACCATGATGCAGGGCGATACGACGCGCTGGAGGGCAGGTTCGAGCGTCATAGGCGTGGCATGTATCCATTATGAGGTGGGGGACCGCATACTTCAAACGCGTGCGTCGCGGCCTTGCGAGCGCCGCACGCCCACTGCGCCGGCAGGCTCTGGACGTGACCCGCTCAGTCTGGCTTCATGCGCGCGCACCCAACCGAACAACCATCAACTGAATCGACGAGTATGTCCCTGACTCCGCCCTCCCCAGCCTATGTGTCCGAGACAGTCCGCCTGGCCCTGCGAGAAGATGTCGGCAACGGCGATCTGACCGCACAGCTCGTTCCCGAGGAACAGACCGCCCGCGCACAGATCATCACCCGCGAGAACGCCGTCCTGTGCGGCACGGCCTGGGTCGACGAGGTCTTCAAGCAGCTCGATGCGCGCATCCGTGTGGAGTGGCGCTTCGCTGATGGCGCGCGCATCGGAAAGAACGACGTGCTCTGCACGCTCGAAGGTCCGGCAAGGCCGATGCTGACGGGCGAGCGCACTGCGCTGAATTTCCTACAGGCGTTGTCAGGCACCGCAACTGTGACACGGACCTACGTTGATGCGGTGGCCGGGACCGGATGCCGCATCCTCGATACGCGCAAGACCATCCCGGGATTGCGCCTCGCACAAAAGTACGCGGTACGCTGCGGCGGCGGCACCAACCATCGCGTCGGCCTGTTCGACGCCATCTTGGTCAAGGAAAACCACATCGCTGCCGCGGGCTCGATCGAAGCAGCGGTCCGCGCCGCGCGCAGCACGGCCCGCCAGGTCATGATCGAGGTCGAAGTCGAGAATCTCGACCAGCTCCGCGAAGCGCTCGACTGCGGCGTGGACCGGGTCCTGCTCGACAATTTTTCCAACGATCAGCTGAGAGAAGCCGTCCGCATCACCCGTGCGCATCCACGCCGAGCAGAGCTGGAAGCATCCGGCAACGTGAGCTTGGACACCCTACGCGCCGTGGCCGAAACCGGCGTCGATTTCATTTCGATCGGCGCGTTGACGAAGCACGTGCGAGCGGTCGACCTGTCGATGCGCTTTCTGTAGGCTGGGGCTGAAGGCTGTAGGCGCTGTGCTCGTGAATCGCGGTTGCCTCAGCGATTACCCGACGGCTCGCATCACCCGCTGTGGTGTGGCGACGCCGTAGCCTTGTGCGTAGTCGACGCCGAGGCTGCGCAGCATCTCGATGATCTCCGCATTCTCGGCGAACTCGGCGATGGTTTGCTTACCAGTCAAGTGGCCGATCTCGTTGATGGAGCGTACCATCTCGCGGTCGATCGGATCGCGCAGGATGCCCTTCACGAAGCTGCCGTCGATCTTCAAGAAGTCGACCGGGAAATGCTTCAGATACCCGAAGGAGGACAGCCCTGTGCCGAAATCGTCGAGCGCGAAACGACAGCCGAGCTCCTTGAGCGCGTGAATGAAGCGATTCGCTTGGGAGAAGCTGGCGATTGCAGCGGTCTCGGTGATCTCGAAACAAATCTTCGATGCGTCTATTCCGCTGCGATGGAAATGGTCGATCACGAACGGCAGGAACTTGTCGTCGCCGAGGCTCTGGCCGGACAAGTTGATCGTGCATAGCGCCAGCTTCTCGCGCTCGTCCGCCTCGGAGACGAGCCAACGCAGCGCGTGCTCGATCATCCAGCGATCGATGTTCGGCGTGAGGCCGTAACGTTCCGCAGCGGCAATGAACTGATCGGGCGCCACGATCTTGCCCGACTCGTCGCGCATGCGCAGCAGCAGCTCGTAATGCAAGCCCTGCTGCGGCTGCTGCAGCGGCATGATCACTTGTCGGAAGATCTCGAAACGTCCGTCCTCGAGCGCATTATTGATCCGCGCAGCCCACTGCATCTCGCGACGACGGCGCATCAGATCGATGTCGTTCTCCTGGAAGCTATAGACGCGGTTGCGACCTGCCTCCTTGGCCGCTGCACACGCACTGTCGGCCGCTGAAAGGAGCGCGGCCACATCGTCGTTCTCGGGCGTGATCGGCACGACGCCGATGCTCGCACCCAGCCGGAACGCGCGATCTTCCCAGACGAACTTGTAGTTGCGGATCGCTTCACGCAACGCCTCCGCGCTGCGGATTGCCTCGTCGAGCGAGCAGCTCTCGAGCAGCACGCCGAACTCGTCTCCGCCGAGGCGTGCCACGGTATCGCGCCAGCGGATTTTCGACTTGAGCAGTGCCCCGACCTGCCCGAGCAGCGCATCGCCGGCGCTATGACCGCAGTTGTCGTTGATGATCTTGAACCGATCCAGGTCGATGTAGCACAGCGCGAAAGACGCTTCGCGAGCCCGCGCGCTCTTCAGCGCGCGCTCGAGGCGTGCTTCGAACTCGCGTCGATTGACGAGCCCCGTGAGGATGTCGTGACTTGCGTGATAGGACAGCTTGCGATTGAGCTCGCGGCTCTCGCTGACGTCGTGGAACACGAGCACGCCGCCTGAGACGTTGCCCGCGCCGTCGCGGATCGGCGCAGCGCAGCTCTCGATGTAGAGCTCGTTGCCGTCGCGTCGAATGAGAAGCGTCGGGCGCACCGACTTGATCGCCCGCGCGCGACGCATCGCCACCATGAGCGGATTCTCGAGCGGCTCGCAGGTCTCTTCGTGGAAGCTGCGGAAGACCTCATCGATGTTGCGCCCTTGCGCATGCTCGAGCGTCCAGCCGGTGAGCTGCTCTGCCACCGGATTGAGATACTCGACGCAGCCGTTCGAGTCGGTGGTGATGACGCCGTCGCCGATCGACTGCAGCGTGATCTGCGCGCTCTCCTTCTCCTTGAACAGCGCTTCCTCAAACAACTTGCGCTCGGTGACGTCGAGATCCACTCCCACGATGCGACGCGGCCTGCCCTGCTCGTCGAGACGGGCCTTCGCCCGACTGACGACCCATACCCACATGCCGTCGCGATGCTTGAGGCGATGGACGCTCTCGAACAGCGGCTCCTTGCCTGAAAGATGATCGCGCAGCGCCTCCTGCACACGCGCGGCGTCCTCCGGATGAACGAGGCATTGCCAATCGCCGAAAGACTCCATGTCCTCGTCCGAGTAGCCGAGCATCGCCTTCCAGCGCGGCGAGAAGTAAGCCGTCTTCTTCTCGAGATCGAAATCCCAGATACCGTCGTTCGCGCCGTACAACGCAAGCTCATTGCGCTCCTCGAGATCGGCGAACTGACGTCGATAGCGCAAGCGTTCGATGCCCGTCGCGTAGCTCGAGCCGAGCAGCTTGAGCATCAGGTGCAGGTTCGCATCCCAGCTATCGCGCGGCTGTGTCGAGCACAGTGCGATGAACGCGCGCACGCAATCTTCAACCGCAATACCCACGATGAGCGCAGCGCCGATCCGCAGCGCCGCCAACCGGGCTGACTCCGCCGCGATCTCGGGCCGCGGCTGGGAAGTGTCGCGGATCTCGACGATGCGCAGATGCTCGAGCCGGTTCTTGAAGTAAGGAAGGTGATCGAGCGGCTCGCCTTGCAGGACCTGCGGATTGAAGGTCGCGAACATGTCCGTTGCCGCGACAAGGCTGCGAATGCAGGTGCGCTCCTCATCGAATGTCGCAAGCAGCACCGTATCCACGCCGGCCGCTTCGCGCAGCGCTTCGAGATTCTCCTTGATGAGCTGATCGGCGCTCTCTTGCGTGAGGTTCTGAAAGTCGATCGCCGCCTTGGTGAGCAATACGTCCAGGCCCGCCTTGCCCTTGCGCCGACCAGCCGCTCGAGACGAGAACAGTGACTCGCCCCTCGCGGCAATACTCGTCATGACGTGGTCGCTCGGGTTGCTCGCCATCGAGGCACCGGGCCGTCAGAGGAGTGAGTCTCGTGGGCCTCTGCGACGAGCAACCTCCAAGCATAAAAACGCTTGGGTTTTATGCTGTTCTCTTGCCCTGCATTCGGGCTGGGTGATGGCAGTCACCTAGAATCTCCTTCCGCTGCCGACGTTCCCCCCGAACTTTGTAAAACGGTTATGGCGGCAGCGCGCGGCGATTGTGGCACACGCCATGTAGAGAGGAAAGGGAAGGCAGGCAAGCAGTTACATGGGGCTCGAGGCTGGGGACTTGAGACTGGAGGCCTTACGGTAAGGACACTCCGACAACGGCTGCCCACGATCACTAGACACCCGCTGACCTGACCAACGACGGCTTGAGGAGCAGGACCGGTAACGCATGCCGTTCGGGCCCGCACACGAGACTCGGCGCGGGTGCGGGCCGAGGTGATGCCGCGTAGTCAATAGGCCGTAACCCGTAGCCGCTCACCGGCGAGCGGCCAGCTGCTGCGCATAATGATTTATCCTTGCCGCATGTCTGGTTCGTCGCATCGCAGCGGATCCCGGCGCGCTCGAGCTGCGCATTCGCACGATCACCATCACGGCGTTCCCGACAGCGGCAAGCTCCTCGGAACTGCGTTCGCTCTGACGGGCACCTTCATGCTCGTCGAGTTCATCGGGGGCATGCTGGCGGGCTCGCTGGCGCTGATCGCCGATGCCGGGCACATGCTCACCGACACTGCAGCGCTCGCGCTCGCATGGGCTGCTGCGCGCATTGCAGCGCGCCCTGCGGACACGAAGCGCTCGTTCGGCTATCAGCGCTTGCGCGTGCTGGCGGCATTCGTGAACGGATGCGCGCTGCTGTTCATCGTCGCGTGGATCGCGCTCGAAGCGCTCGAACGGCTCGCCAACCCGGTGCCTGTCGAAGCCGCGACGGTGTTTTGGATCGGCACCACCGGGCTCGTCGTGAACCTGATCGTGTTCGCCCTGCTTCGTCGCGGCCACAAGCACGACATGAATGTCGCAGCGGCGATGCTCCACGTGCTCGGAGACTTGCTGGGATCCGTCGCGGCGATCATCGGTGCGCTCACGATCTACTTTTTCGGCTGGACACGCATCGATCCGCTGCTTTCGCTGATCGTGTGCGCGCTCATCGTCCGCAGCGCCATCGTGCTGGTCCGCCACTCCACTCACATTCTGATGGAAGGCTCGCCGGATTGGCTCGACGTGTCGGAGCTGCGCGCAACACTCGAACGGCGCATACCGGCCATACGCGACGTCCACCACGTCCACGCCTGGCTCGTCGGCCCGCAGGAGACGCTGCTCACGATGCACGCCTGCGTCTCTGCCGGCGCCGATCACTCAGCCGTGCTGCGCGAGACCAAGAAAGTGCTTGCAAGCCAGTACGGGATCACGCACGCGACCATCCAGCTCGAAGTAGGCGAGTGCGTCGATGACCCCAGGCACGAAGCGCGCTGCGTGGGCTCTAACGTCAGTCCGTAGGAGCGGGAGCCCTTCCTAGTCCCTACTCCCCCGTGGCACAGCACTGCGCTATGTCCAGGGAAACACGCGCGCCCACTACGGACAGGACAATGGCCGCCCTCCCGGACCACGGTGCGCCACCCTCGGCCGTCCCGTGTGGCTGATGATGATGGCACGAGCATGCTGCGCGCCGCGCTTGTCGCAGAAGACGATCGTGCCATTGACCATCGCTTGCACGGTAGGCCGAAACACGTATTCCGGCCTATTGGATGTAATGGTTCCGCCTTCCCATGGACCGTACGCGGCGATGATGGTCGGCTCGGCTTCGGAACGCGCGTTGGCGTCGTCACGAGGTGTATCGGCGACGACTATCCATCCAGCAGCCCAAGGCGTGTCGTGATCGGCACAGCGCCTTCCATCGCGGGAGCGACAAAGCGTCACGGGCATGCCGCGCTTGATGGCTTCACTGCGCGCAAGGAAAACGGCGTGAAGGAAACCGTTCACTGCGGCCGTACGCTGGGCATTGAGCCTCATGTCACCAAACGCAGGCACCGCCAATGCACCCAAGACGGCGATGAGCGCCAAGACCACCAATGCTTCCACGAGCGTGATGCCCGCGGCGCGCTGCGAAACGCGTCCCTGCTTGCCCCGTCCTTGCATATCGACTCCATGACGCCCGCGCTGTGGGTTGTCTTCATGGCCCTACTCTAGGTGATTCGCGGACAGCGACGCAGACACGTTTCGGCTGAGATCTCCGATTTATTGCGCTCTCAGTGGCCTTCGCGCCAATCCATTTACCGCGAAAGTGACGCCAGGGTATGCTTTTTTATTCATTGAGTGAGTCGTCACATCGTGAACGCCGAGCAGCCATTTCCCCTCTCCCGCGAGCAGATCATCGAAGAGCTCGTCGCACGGGGCTTGAAGCCCACCGAGCAGCGTGTCCGAATCGCATCGGTCTTGATGAGCGCTCCGCAGCACCTCACGGCTGAGCAAATCCTCGCGGCCGTGCGAGCGAGCGGCGAGCGCGTATCGAAGGCCACGGTGTACAACACGCTGAAAGTGTTCGCCCAACATGGGCTCGTGCGACAGATTCACCTCGATCCCGAGCGCTCGGTCTACGATTCGACCCGCGCGCCACACCATCACTTCCACGACCTGGAGACGGGCGAGCTGCGCGACATTCGGCCCGACGAGATCGTCTTCAGCCGCTTGCCCGAGCTGCCCGAAGGCATGGAAGCGGAATCGGTGGAAGTGGTCATCCGGTTGCGCAGAAAGCGCTCGTAGGGCGGCACTATGGAGCGCTGCGGGCTTCCTTCGTGCACGATCCTGGAGCCCACGGCCCGAGAGCTTGAAGCCCTCGCCGCATCCCTTATACTTGCGGCCCCTCGCCGGAGTAGCTCAGCTGGTAGAGCAGCGCATTCGTAATGCGCGGGTCGGGAGTTCGAATCTCTTCTCCGGCACCATTTTCTGTCAAGAACGCCGCGCGACGCGCGGCGTTTTTGTGTCCGCTCAGGTGGAACACGGTAGTGTCATCGAAGGACTTGCCCGCAGCACCGCTACCGCACCGAACCAAGTCCAAGCGGCGCCTGACCCGCGGACGCTTGTTCGTCTACCGCATCGCCGTGCGGGTCAGCACCGTTCTGATCGAGCTCATCTGGCGAACAGCACGCGTTCGGGTCATCGGTCGCGAGCGGCTTGAGCGCCTGCTGGAAGAGCACGGCGCTGTCGTCCCGGTGTTCTGGCATCAGCACTTGCTGATCTGCGCGCGCTTTCTCACCGATGGCAGCATCAAAGGGCTGAAGCCTGGCTTCATGATCTCCCCGTCCGTGGACGGCGAGGCGCCGTCCATGCTGGCGCGGCGCTACGGGGCACACGTCGTGCGCGGCTCGGGCACGTACACGGGCGTGCGTGCCGTGCGAGGCGTGCACCAGGCTATCACGAAGGACCTGATCTCCCCGGCCATCACGCCAGACGGCCCGCGCGGGCCCCGCTTCAAGATGAAGCCCGGTGCGATCTTCACTGCGCAGATCTCGCGCAAACCGGTCGTGCCGATCGCCTATGCGGCAAGACCCGCGCGGCTGCTCAGGACGTGGGACAAGTTCGTCATGCCGTTCCCGTTCGCGAAGATCCGCATTGTGATCGGCGAGCCCTACTTTCCCGAGCGACGCCTGGACGACGAGCAAATGGCTATCGCACAGCGCGAGCTCGAGATGCGTCTTCTCGAGACGTACCGCCGCGCCAAGAAGGAACTCGGCTGAGGAGCTGGCTTGCCCGTGCGCTCGGATCGTTCCGCTCAACTCGGGTTGACGATCGCGGAATTGCTCGCCGCGTTGCTGGTCATCGCAGTGGGCGTGATCGGGATCGCCGCGCTGTACTCGGATGCCGCCCAGACCGATCCAGACGAGCGCCTGCGCCTGCAAGCGGCGGAGCTCGCGGAAGAGATCGCAAAGCGCATCGAAGAGAACGACGAAGGGCGCGTGGGTTATGCCGGCACGGTCGGCGTCGTCTGCCGACCCGGGGCGACGCTGGCTTCAGCCATCGACGCGGCAGCAAATGAAGCCGCCTGCTGGAAAGCGCGAGTCGAGCAGGCGCTGCCGAGCGGCCTCGGCACGATCACACGCGACACGACGAGCACCCCCGTCACCTACATCGTTGCCGTGAGCTGGTCCGCACCACGGCGAGGTGGTGCCGCATCTTACGTCGTGTATGTGAAGCCGA
Source organism: Gammaproteobacteria bacterium (assembly GCA_017577615.1). Taxonomy (GTDB): domain Bacteria; phylum Pseudomonadota; class Gammaproteobacteria; order Steroidobacterales; family Steroidobacteraceae; genus Steroidobacter. Next base: position 228,810 of record PKRE01000005.1, read on the forward strand.
AGCACGAGTGAGCTCCCCTCCCCCGCGCAGCGGAGGAGGGCTGGGAGGAGCTACTCGGCGACGACGCGAGCCGTCGCCGCGCGCAACTCGCGCGGCAAGCTGAAAACAACGTGCTCGGACTGCCCGGCGAGCTCCTCAGGCGCCTCTCCACCCCACTCGCGAAGCCGCTCCACGACGCGCTCCACGAGCACTTCAGGCGCCGATGCCCCGGCCGTCACACCGACACAGCGCTTGCCGTCGAACCATTCGCGGCGCAAGTCCTCAGGTCCATCGACCAGATAGCCTGGGATGCCTGCCTTCTCGGCAATTTCGCGCAGCCGATTTGAATTGGAGCTGGAAGGTGAGCCCACGACGAGGATGATGTCGCAGCGCCCCACGAGGCGCTTAACCGCGTCTTGACGATTCTGCGTGGCGTAGCAGATGTCTTCCTTGCGCGGGCTCGTGAGCGCCGGAAAGCGCTCCCGCAGTGCATCGACGACGCGTTGCGTATCGTCGACGGAGAGCGTCGTCTGCGTCACATACGCGATGCGGTTCGGATCGCGCACCGCCAGCTTGGCGACATCCTCCGGCGTTTCCACCAGCATGATGCGACCGCCGTACGAGGTGTCGAACTGCCCCATCGTGCCTTCGACCTCGGGGTGCCCCTGATGGCCGATGAGCACCACCTCGCGCCCCTCGCGCGCGTACCGCGCCACCTCCATGTGCACCTTCGTCACGAGCGGGCAAGTCGCATCGAACACCTTGAGGCCGCGACGACGAGCCTCTTCCTGCACCGCGCGCGAGACACCGTGCGCGCTGAACACGACTGTCGCATCGTCCGGCACCTCGTCGAGTTCGTCGACGAACACCGCACCAAGCCCCCGCAACCGATCCACCACGTATCGGTTGTGCACGACCTCGTGGCGCACGTAGATCGGCGCACCGAAGAGCTCGAGCGCGCGTTCGACGATGTCGATCGCTCGATCGACACCGGCACAGAAACCTCGGGGATTCGCAAGAAGAATCTTCATTACGGCGAACGGCGGGCGACGGACGGTAAAAGGGAGAACCTCAGGTCACGAGACGCTCGATGCTACACCGTTTGGTCGCCCGCGTCCGCTCGCTCTTGGCGATGTTGGATGCCTGGCGCCGACTGTCTCCACCCAGAGCCAGCGCCCTTCGCGGGCTCTAGGCCGTAGCCATACAGCGCGCACGATCGGCGACTCACGATTCCGGGCTCACACGCTTCCTCTGCCCGCTCTCCCTGAACGCATCCAACAACAAGCATCCTGCGCCGATGGAAATGGCCGCGTCGGCAACGTTGAAGGCCGGAAAGTAATACGGACCCCAATGGAAGTAGATGAAATCGACCACATAGCCGTGCATGGCGCGGTCGATCACGTTGCCGAGCGCGCCGCCGAGCACCAGCGACAGGCCAAGCGCGAGCACTACCTGATCGGCCCGGATGCGACGCAACCAGATCATCAAGATGATGCTCACGCCAAGTGCAAGGGCGATGAAGAACCAGCGCTGCCAGCCGCCCGCCCCTGCCAGAATGCTGAAGGCCGCACCCGTGTTCTCGAGATAAACGATATCGAGAATCGGCAGGAGCTCGATGGCATCGCTCATCTTCACGTTCGCGACGACGAGCGCCTTCGTCACTTGGTCGAGTATGACCACAAAGAACGACAACCACAGCCAATTGCTGGCGCCGCGAGTCGGCGTGAACCAAACGCGCGTCATGTCCACTTCCTGCTTTCTCCGGACTCCGTCGTGACGTTCGTCACGCAGCGTCCGCAAATCTCAGGATGATCGGCGTGGCTGCCCACATCGGGCCGCTTGTGCCAGCAGCGGATGCATTTCTTCGCCGCGGACGGGCGCGCGACGATCCACGCGGTATTCGCCTCACCCTCCTCTGCTGCAACGGCTTCCGCCGGTCGCGCCTCGGCCGGATGCACTCGCGCCGCAGATGTGATGAACACGAAGCGAAGCTCGTCGCCGAATCGTTGCAGCGTCTCGAGCAGCGTGCCGCTCAGGTACAAGTCGATCTCGGCATCCAGCGGCGCCCCGATCGCCCCCGCGTTACGCAGCTTCTCGAGCTCGCGCGCCACTGCATCGCGCAAGTCGAGGATGGCCTGCCAATCGATCTCGGGCTTCTCCTTTGCCTCGAGCGGCAAGGTGCACCACGTCTCCAGAAACACCGACTCCCCACGCTGCCCCGGCATGTAACGCCAGATCTCCTCCGCCGTGAACGACAGGATCGGCGCCAGCCAGCGCACCATCGCCTCGGCGATCCAATACATCGCGGTCTGCGCGGAACGACGCGCATGGCTCTTGGCGGGCGTCGTGTAGAGGCGGTCCTTCAACACATCCAAATAGAAGCCACCCAGGTCCACGGTGCAGAAGTTGTGCACCTTTTGATAAATCAAATGGAACTGATAGTTCCGGTACGCGGCGATGACTTCATCTTGCAGTGTCTGGGTCCGCCACAGCGCCCAGCGATCGAGCGCAACCATATCGGCGATCGCGACCTGATCCGTGGCCGGATCGAAGCCCGCGAGATTGCCCAGCAGGAAGCGCGCGGTATTGCGGATGCGCCGATACGACTCCGAGATGCGCTTGAGAATCTCGTCCGAGAGGCTCATCTCGTTCGTGTAATCGGTGGCAGCGACCCACAACCGCAACACGTCGGCGCCGAGCGTGCCCACGATCTTCTGCGGGGCGATGACGTTGCCGAGCGACTTCGACATCTTGCGCCCCTTGTCGTCGATCGTGAAACCGTGCGTCAGCACGGCGCGATACGGCGCTCGCTCATACATCGCCACGGAGGTGAGCAGCGAGGAATGGAACCAGCCGCGATGCTGATCGGAGCCTTCGAGGTATAGATCCGCCGGCGCGGTGATCTCGGGACGAATTTTCGATACGCAGTGATGCACCACGCCCGAGTCGAACCAGACATCCATGATGTCGGTGACCTTCTCGTAATCGTGCGCTTCGGCACCGAGCAGCTCGACCGGATCCAGATCGAACCATGCATCGATACCCTCTTTTTCCACGCGATCCGCGACCGCCTCGAGCAACTCTGCGGTGCGCGCATGTAGCTCACCCGTCACGCGATGCGTGAACAGCGCAATCGGCACGCCCCATGCGCGCTGGCGCGAGATGCACCAATCGGGTCGCTCCGCGATCATGTTGCCGATGCGGCTCTGGCCCCATGCGGGCACCCACTTGACCTTGGCAATCTCCTCGAGCGCCATGCGACGCAGATTCGCCTGATCCATGCCGATGAACCACTGCGTCGTCGCGCGGAAGATCACCGGCGTCTTGTGCCGCCAGCAGTGTGGGTACTGGTGCCGCACGGTTTCCTCCTTGAGGAGCCGACCGCGCTCGGCCAGCACTGCGATCACATGCTTGTTGGCATCGAAGACGAGCTCGCCTTCGAAGAACGGCGTACCTTTGACGAAACGCCCGTCGCTGCCGACCGGATTGTCGATCTTGAGCTTGTACTTGAGCCCGACGACATAGTCTTCCTGACCATGACCCGGCGCCGTGTGGACCGCACCAGTGCCCACATCCAAGGTGACGTGCTCGCCGAGGATCACGGGAACGGCCCGCTGGTAGAAGGGATGCTCGAGCTCTAAGCCCTCGAGCGCAGCACCCGCCACCTCCGCGATGCGCTTACTGTCGCTCAGACCGGCACGCGCGAGCACTTGATCGGCAAGCTCGCTCGCGAGCACCAGCAGCTCCGTGCCCGTGTCGATGAGCGCATACTTGAACTCGGCGCCCAGGGCGACCGCTTGATTCGCTGGCAGCGTCCACGGCGTCGTCGTCCAAATGACGATACTCGCCTCGCTACGCGGCAGGCTCGCCAAGCCGTAGCGCGCGGCGAGCTCGTTCACGTTCTTCACCGCGAAGCGCACATCGATTGCGGGCGAGACTTTCTCTTCGTACTCGACCTCTGCTTCGGCGAGCGCTGAGCGGCAGTCAATGCACCAGTGCACCGGCTTGAGGCCTTTGTAGACATGGCCGTTGCGCAGGATCCGCGCGAACGCACGCAACTGCTCCGCCTCGTATTCGGGCATCATCGTCGTGAACGCCCGATCCCAGTCGCCGAGCACGCCGAGGCGCTTGAAATCCTCGCGCTGCCTGTTCACCTGCTCCTGCGCATACTCGCGGCAGGCTTGCCGGAATTCGCGTGGTGCAAGCGTCTTGACCTCCTTGCCGCGCGTCTTTTCGATCTGGTGCTCGATCGGCAGCCCGTGACAGTCCCAGCCCGGCACGTACGGTGCATCGTAGCCGTCCATGCTGCGCGACTTGATGACGATGTCCTTCAGCACCTTGTTGATGGCGTGCCCGAGATGAATGGCGCCGTTCGCGTACGGAGGTCCATCCGGCAGGATGAAGGTGGGACGACCGCGCGCCACCTCGCGCAGCTTTCCGTAGATGTTTCTCTCTTCCCACCATCGCAGGATCTCCGGCTCGCGACGAGCCAGATCCGCCTTCATCGGAAAGTCGGTCTTGGGAAGATTGATGGTTGCTTTGTAGTCGACCATAAGTCGGTTAGCAGTTGACGGTTGAAGGTCGACGGTGGGAGACACAAACCTCCGCCCGTCGTCGGTTTCCAAGCGCGTTTCGGGCCGCGCCGTCGAAACGCTCAACGTTCACGTTCGCTGCTGCGCTTCGCGCCCACACGCCGTCTGACTGTCGACTGTGGATCGTCAACCGTCAACTGCTCGCCAGAATCTTTCTGGCAAGCGCGGCGTCGCGCTCCATCTGCTCCACGAGCGCATCGAGCGTGGGAAACCACTGCTCGTCGCGCAAGCGCGCGATGAAATCGACGTGCAAGTACTTGCGATAAAGGTCGCCCTCGAAATCGAACACGTGCGCCTCGAGCAGGAATTCCCCGCCGTTCACGACCGGCCGCGTGCCGAGGCTCGCGACCGCCGGCGCATTCTGTAGCGGGCCGCCCGAGACGCGCACCGCAAATACACCCTTGAGCGGCGTCGCGCGCCGATGCAAGCGCAGATTGGCAGTCGGAAATCCTAGGGTCCGCCCCAGTTTTCCGCCGTGCACGACCTTGCCGGTCATCCGATACGGCCGACCGAGCAAACGCGCAGCGCCGGCAAGATCGCCGCTGGCAAGCATCTCGCGAATACGCGAGCTGCTGACACGCTCGCCGTCGACCGAGTACGGCGGCACTTGCGTGACCCCAAAGCCGTGACGCTCGCCGACACGCGCCAGCAGCTCGAAATCGCCTTTCAGGTCACAACCGAATCTGAAGTCATGACCGACGACAACGTGCCGTGCACCCAGCGCCTCGACGAGCACGCGCTCGATGAACGCCTCCGGCGCCATCGAACGCAGCCGCTCGTCGAAACGCGCACACACGAAGCGCTCCACGCCATAAGCGCGCAACGCGTCGACCTTCTCGCGAAATCGTGTCAAGCGCGCTGGCGGGTCGTCTTTCGCGAAGAACTCCCGAGGAATCGGCTCGAACGACAAGACCGTGGCAGGCATGCCGTAGTCGGCGGCTCGTTCGCGCACGATGCGAATCATTTCCTGGTGTCCGCGATGGACGCCGTCGAAAGCGCCGACAGTGAGTACGCATCCCCGGTGCCGCAAGCGCAGGTTGTGTAGGCCTCGAATCACTTCCATCGCGGCCCGCGCTCCCAACCGCCGACCGGAAAAGCGACATTATAGGAGACTTGCCCGATCATGCTCATGCGTTCGGAGAGCTCGCAGCCGCGCCCACGACCGACTGCACCTTGAACTGCTGAAGACGCACACCGAGCCCGAACAGCACAGCGAAGTAAAGCGCGCCGCCGCCCACGACCAGCCCGCCGAGCCAGACGATGCGCTCCATGGTCGAAGCATCCAGCCAATCCTGCAGCGTGCCCGAGCACCACAGCAGAAACGCCGCCATCGCAGCGCTGGCGAGCGCGATCTTGACGAGCAGCGCAATGCCTCCCGGATGACGATGCAGGATCTGCTTGCGCCGCAGTCCCAAATAGAGCCAGCCGGCGTTGAACATCGCGCCGACGCCATTGGTGAGGGCCAGCAATGCATGCGCGCCTTGCGACTTGAGCGAGCCGGTCGCGGCCAGCGCAGACACCACGATCAAGTTGAGCGCCATCGTCAGCCCGAGCGCGCGCATCGCGACCTTGACCGGCCCCTTCGTGTCCTGCCGCGCGTAATAGCCCGGCGCAAGCACCTTGATCAGGCTCCATCCAAGCAGCGCAAACGAATAGGCCATCAAGGCGATCTGCGTCATCTCGACGTCGAACGCCGTGAACTCGCGACGGTGATACATCGTGACCGTGAGCGGTCCTGCGATCACAAACAAAGCAACCGATGCGGGAATGACGATCAAGCACACGAGCCGCACCGCCCACGAGAGCGTCGCGGAAAACTCGTCGGCGGACTTCTGCGCATGCTGAGCGGACAGGCTCGGCAGAATCACCGTGGCGAGCGCGATGCTGAAGACGCCGAGCGGGAACTCGACGAGCCGATCGGCGAGATACAGCCAAGTCATGCTGCCGTCGAGCAACAGCGAAGCGATGATGGTGCTGATGATGATGCTGAGCTGCCCCATCGACGAGCCCACAATTGCAGGGCCCATGAGGCGCGCAATCCTGCGCACGGCCTCGTGCCCGAGATCCCATCTGGGCCGGCGCACGACACCGAGCCTCAGCAAGGACGGCACGAGCATGGCGAGCTGCACGATGCCGCCGACGAAGACACCCACTGCAAGCGCCACCACCGGCTGCTCGAAATACGGTGACAGCCACACCGCAAACACGATCATCACCAGGTTGAGCGCAACGGAGGTCAGCGCAGGCAGCGCAAACTGCTTGTAGCTGTTGAGCACACCGCCCGCGAGCGCCGTCAGCGAGACGAAGAGCACGTAAGGAAACGTCCACCGCAGCATCTCGACCGCGAGCGGAAACTGCCCTTCGTCCTTCGTCGCAAAACCCGGCGCAGTGATCAGCACGATGATCGGCGCCGCAATCACGCCGATCGCCGAGATCGCGACCAGCAACAGACCGAGCGTGCCTGCGACGGCATCGACCAGCCCGCGAACCTCATCGGTCGAGCGCGTGGTCCGGTACTCCGAGACCACCGGCACGAACGCCTGCGAGAACGCCCCTTCCGCAAACAGCCGCCGCAGCAGATTGGGGATCTGATTGACGAGCACGAACACCTCGAGCGCTGCCGCGGGCACCATCGAGGCATATGCCACGTCCCGCGCCAGCCCCGTCACGCGCGACAAGAACGTCGTCAGACCGACGACGAGCGTGCTTCGGAAGTAGCCCCGGCTCATGCGACGCAGCTCGAGCGGGCCGGATACAGGCGAGATGAGTCATTCATGGGGTGCGAATGGTATGTGAAAGGAGGCTGTGGGCTGTAGGCTGGGGGCCATGGGCTAGGGGCTGGAGGATGGACGCGAACGGCACCGCGCAGATCACGCCGTTCGCCCCGCAACGCGAAGAACACGTTAAGAACACGCCTGCTCCGAGCCCAAGCCGCCCCGCGCAACCGTTTTCTCACCGCGAATGCGCAAGGCAAGGAACCTTCCCGGCGAAGCGGGGCGCAGCGACGAGGATCGCAACGAGGCACGGATCGAGGTCGGACCTTTCCCGCGAAGGCGGGGCGCGGCTGAGAACTGAAGTGCCCCTCCCCCGCGAGCGACGCGAAGCGGGGGAGGGACGGGGAGGGGGCTCTTGCGTTCAGGTACGCGCGTCGGCACAATTCGCGGCTCTTTTCTGCGAGCGTGTGATTCTGTGGCCAACATCAAGTCATCCGAAAAACGTGCACGTCAAAACGTCAAGCGCCGTGCCCACAACATGGCACTGCGTTCGCGCCTGCGCACGGCGATCAAGAGCGTCGTGAAAGCCGTCAATACGGGTGATAAGGAGCTGGCCCTTGCGAAGTTCAGGGCAGCCGTCCCGATCATCGACTCGATGGTCAACAAGGGCATCATCCACCGTAACAAGGCGGCTCGTCACAAGAGCAAGCTCAACGCGCGCGTGAAGCAACTGTTCGTCGGCCAGAACTAGGCCACCACTGTTGCCGCGCACGAAAAAGCCGGGGTTTCCCGGCTTTTTTGTTTCCTCAGACCTCAGAACTGAACACCGCCGGGAGGCAGACTTCGTATCGAGGAGTCTGTGTGCACCTGACACGCGCGCGTCCTAACGCCCCGCTACTTGAGCCGCCGCGGACGGCCTTGTGTCGATAGCCTCCCCGCCCCGCTATTCCGCAGCAGCCATCTCTTCCAGCCGCCTCATCAAGTCCTTGCAAAGCTGCTCCGTACCCTGACCGGTGAGCCCCGAGATGCGGTACACCGGGCCCTTCCACTGCAATCGGCGCACGATATCCTCGCAGTGTCGGTCGGCTTCCTCCGGCGGCAACAGATCCACCTTGTTCAGCACGAGCCAACGCTCCTTATGCGCGAGCTCGGCGCTGAACTTCTCGAGCTCTGCGACGATCGCCTTCGCGTCTTTCACCGGATCGGCCTCCGGATCGAGCGGCGCGATATCGAGCAAATGCAGGAGAATGCGCGTGCGCTGCAGGTGCTTCAGGAAGCGAATTCCGAGCCCGGCACCTTCCGCGGCACCTTCGATGAGACCCGGGATGTCCGCCATCACGAAGCTTCGGTGCAGACCGACCGACACGACACCGAGATTCGGATAGAGCGTCGTGAAGGGATAGTCCGCCACCTTGGGCCGCGCGGCCGAGACCGCACGAATGAGCGTCGACTTACCCGCGTTCGGCATCCCGAGCAGGCCCACATCCGCCATCACCTTGAGCTCTAGCCGCAGCTCCCGCTTCTCGCCCGGTAAACCGGGCATGGCCTTGCGCGGAGCGCGATTGGTGCTGCTCTTGAAGCGCGTGTTCCCCCATCCGCCCTTTCCACCGCGGGCGACGAGCACTTTCTGCCCGTGCTCGGTCAGATCGCCCAGCTCCTCCTCCGTGTCGGCATCGACGATCACGGTGCCGATCGGGACGGGGATGAGCAGGTCCTTGCCGCTCGCGCCGGTGCATTCGCGGCTCCCGCCGGGCGCACCGTCCTGCGCACGAAAGGTGCGACGAAAACGAAAATCCGCCAGCGTGTTGATGCCTTCCTGACCGACGAGATAGACATCCCCGCCTTTGCCACCGTCGCCGCCGTCCGGGCCGCCAAAGGGAATGAATTTTTCGCGACGAAAGCTCACCGCGCCGCGTCCCCCATGACCGGCTTGCACTATGATGATGGCTTCGTCGACGAAACGCATTGGTCGTGACGTAGTAAATCGGCGCCACCAACGAAAAGCCCCGGGCGAGCCGGGGCTTCTTCGTCCGCTCCCCCGCTCAGCGAGGGGTAGTGGATCTTACTCGGCGATCACGCTCACGTACGTGCGCTGATCCGGCCCCTTCTTGTGGAACTGCACGCGCCCGTTTGCCTTGGCATAGAGCGTGTGGTCAGTGCCACAGCCGACATTGTCGCCGGGGCGATAAACCGTGCCGCGCTGGCGCACGATGATGTTGCCGGCGAGCACGTACTCACCGCCGAACTTCTTGATACCCAGTCGTTTTGAATGTGAATCGCGGCCGTTCTTAGTGCTGCCGCCTGCCTTTTTGTGTGCCATGACAATTCCCTCGAAATTCGTGACCCGTGATCCGTGACGCTAAGCGCGCAGGGCGGACTTCCTCTAAGTCACGACCCGCAAATCACGAATCAGTTCCTCAGGCGCTAATGCTCGTGATCTTGATCTCGGTGTACTGCTGACGATGCGTACCCTGGCGCAGGTAGTGCTTGCGCCGGCGAAACTTGACGATCGTCTTCTTCTCGCCCTTGCCATGGCCCTGCACGGTCGCCACGACCTTGCCGCCTTCCAAGTAGGGCGAGCCGACCTTCACTTGGTCGCCTTTACCGACGAGCAAGACCTTGTCGAACTCGACGCTTGCACCGACCTCGGCCGCGAGCTTCTCGACCCGCAAGACCGAGCCTTCGCTGACACGATACTGCTTTCCACCCGTGGCGATTACGGCGTACATGATCTCACGAAACTCCAACGTGCCGGGAGCCGACCGGCATAAAAGGGCGTGAAGTGTACGGAGCCGCTGCGTGCCTGGCAAGGCCAGCCGCCCAGCGGCTGCTGCTGGCTGCGTTCAGATACGACGGGTGCCTGATCTTGCCATAGCTCCCAGCATCCGCTGGCCGCAGTCCCGCTACCCCGCGCGCCCTCGCCTCTCACCTAGCCCATTGGCTCCAATTCGTAACCGTGGCCCAGAAAGGTGTAGCCCCAACACGACATCCGTTACCATGTCGCTTTGACCCTGTTCCGATACTTCTTTCTTGATGAGCTTCGAGTCCGTCAAAGCGCTGGTCGGCGACGACCTGCAAGAGGTTGATCGTGTCATTCGGCAGCGTCTTGCCAGCGACGTGGTCCTGATCAATCAGGTCGCCGAATACATCATTGGTGCAGGCGGCAAGCGCCTGCGTCCACTCGTCGTCGTCGTGGTCGCGCGCGCTTGCGGCGCCAAGGACCTGCGTCACGCCGAGGCTGCCGCCATCATCGAGTTCATTCACACCGCCACGCTCCTTCACGACGACGTCGTCGACGGCTCGAAGCTGCGCCGCGGTCGAGACACCGCCAACGAAATATGGGGCAGCGAAGCGAGCGTGCTCGTCGGCGATTATGTGTACTCCCGCTCGTTCGAGATGATGGTGGCCCTGGGCAGCATGCGGATCATGGAAGTCATGGCGAGCGCCACCAACCGCATCGCCGAAGGTGAGGTGCTCCAGCTCATGAATACCCATGATCCGGATACGACTGAGGAGCGCTACTTCGACGTCATCTACCGCAAGACCGCGAAGCTGTTCGAGGCCGGTGCCCAGATCGCCGCCATCATGGCCAATGCCTCCCCTGCCCTCGAGGCCGCCATGGCCCGTTACGGCAAGCATCTCGGCATCGCCTTCCAGCTCGTCGACGATGTCCTCGATTACCGCTCAGACCGCGCCGAGCTCGGCAAGAACCTCGGCGACGACCTCGCGGAAGGCAAGCCGACGCTGCCCCTCATCTACGCCCTGCGGCACGCCAACGAATCCCAACGCGCCATCATCCGCCGGAGCATCGAGCAGGGATCCATCGAAGCGCTGGCAGAAATCACCGCCGCAATTGAATCGACCGGAGGCCTTGCGTACACTGCGCGCCTCGCGCGGCGGGAGGCCGACCTGGCGATCGAGGCCCTCGCGCCCCTGCCGGAATCCCCGTACAAGCAGGCCCTGCGCGAGCTCGCGAATTTCGCCGTCGATCGCACACATTAAGAGTTAAGAGGTGCCCGGCTCGGAGTCGGTGCGGTCAGCCACCGCCAGCCTCCGCCCACCTTCCACACCAGCTCGGGGTGTAGCTCAGCCTGGTAGAGCACTACGTTCGGGACGTAGGAGTCGCAGGTTCAAATCCTGTCACCCCGACCAAATCACTCAAAACGTTACGCAACTTTGGCTCGCGACCACCTTCACCCGCGGGGGTGTAGCGGGGGTGTAACGCGCCCATCAGCTCGGGTTGCGACTCCATCATCTCCGGTAATGCGAGCGGCGGCGGCAAGGGTTGCTCTTCCAAGTCAACAGCGCAGATGGAACGCTTGAGCAGCGGCTCGAGCTCGCGAAAATAATCATCGATTGCTCGCCGCGGTGCCTGCAGGTACTCGGGCTTGAGATGGATATAGCCGCCCGTCGTACCCATCGACTCAAGGCTGTGTCCCAACCACATCTTTACGTCTCCGTAAGAGACACCTCGCGTGTAGAGCTCTGTCGCCATCGTGTGACGAATCGTATAGGCAGAGGCTCTCTTGACCCCTGCGCGCTGGATGAGGCGCCTCAAAATGGCCCTCCATCCGCCCCACGTGTATGGCCGATCGTCATGGTTAATGAAGTATTCCGCGGTGCCTTGCCTGAGCCACGGAATGAGCGTCGAAGGAAGCGGCAGGATCGGCCGACGCTTCTTGGTCTGAAGACGGCCCGGCGGGTTGAGATCGATCAAGTTCCGCCTGAAATCGACCTGCTCGCGCGTGAGATCCAAGATTGCCTGAGGTCGCGCAGCCGTGGCCACCGCCAGCAACAAGAACAAGAACTGCGCCTCAGTACGAGCGGCATTGAACAGCGCAGCAACCTCCTCTGGCGCGAGCACATGATTGCGCCCGGGTCCCCTCTTCAACTTGATGAACTTCGGAACGCTCGAGAGCTCCTCATCATCAAACGCACGCAGAAGGGCCGCTCGCGCGACCGACAGCACGCGCGACACATACCCTTCCGAAGCGCCCCGGCCTCGTAGAATGACCGCAACGCGGCGCTGTTCTTTCTTCCTAAAGTCCGCAACTGAGATATCGGGGCACACTTCGCGGAAGAACTCGATCGCCAGCCTCGCCGCGTTCGCGCTCGGAAGCTTCGAGGCATGCTCGTCGTAATAGCGATCTAGGATCGCCATCAATGGAACTGCTGCCGGATCCTCTCGATCTAGAACGCGATCGTTCTGGTACCGCAAAGCTAGTTGACGCTCGGCTTCTGCAAGGTCAGTGGTTCGCGTTGATTGCGCCTTGACCTTGCCGCTCTTCTTGTCCATCCAGCAGATGTAGAAGTTCGGCCTGTCAGGGCGAACTGCCAGCCAAAAGCGTCCGAGTTGTCTGATGCGTTCCACGATCGCTGACCTATTTCACCTTCCGCCGATTCAAGATCGCTTGAGCGGCAAAGAGATCCGAGGCAGCGCCCCGCCAACTCTCATTTGCACACGCCGACGCCACGACGTTGTTGCCCTGCCCAGAGCTGGGACTGCTCGCACTCACCCGCACCGATTGCTGGTAGGCAAGGACATCTTCAAGTGAATAGTAGATTCGCTGCCGCGAATACATGTGATAGGCGATCCGCTCTCGCTTACGCTCTCGTCGAACTGTAAACACTGAACAACCTAAGAGCTCCGCTACCTCGTGCTCCGTCAGGAGTCGTCCAGGCCTGTGCCGCTGTAGCGGGGCCACAGTAGTAGTCTCTCTGCCGCTGGATTGATCGACGCCCTCCTCCACATAGTGGCTGCGGGCAGAAGAACCAGACATTGCGATCACTCCGTCTTCTCGTGATGCAATCAGGATCTCTTGAGATTCTTCGTTTGCCTAGAGTTTTTGCCTTGAACGCGTCCTTGACCGCTGCACCGCGCCCAAGTGCACGTTCAATTCAGAGCGAAATCCGCAGATTTCTACGACTAATTCTTCATTCACCAGAAATTTCCGTACTATTCTACGGCGTCAAATCATTGACGAGGAGAAGACTGTGACAACACTGCGCAATGCCTTCCGTGTCAGCGCCGAAGTAAAACTGACCCACCCCCGCCGAAGTAATTTTGACCCCCCTGGGCGAGGATGGCGGCTTTTTTTGAGCCGTCGAGATGTTGACCCAGGAGCAAGCGGTGGAGATCAAGGTTTTAGAACGACAAGGGCGCTCGATTCGGCAGATCATGCGAGAGACCGGGTTGTCGCGTAACACAGTGCGCAAGTACCTGCGTGGTGCGGTGAAGGTGCAGTACGGGCCGCGCGAAGCGAGGCCCTGCAAGCTCGATCCCTTCAAGCCCCATCTGCTCGAGCGCATCGAGCAGGCGCGTCCAGACTGGATTCCGGCGACGGTCTTGCTGCGCGAGATCCAAGCGGCGGGCTACACCGGCGGGATCAGCCAGCTCAAGGCATATATCCGCCCATTCAAGGCGGTTCGTGCCGATCCGGTCGTACGGTTTGAGACCGAGCCGGGCCTGCAGATGCAGGCGGACTTCACGACGATCCGTCGCGGGCGCGATCGCTTGCTCGCATTCGTCGCCACGCTCGGCTACAGCCGAGCGACCTTCGTTCGGTTCACGGACTCGGAGCGGTTCGAGGACTGGCGCGATGGGCTCATCGCGGCCTTCGAGTACTTCGGCGGTGTGCCGCGCCAAGTGCTGTTCGACAACACCAAGACGGTGATCCTCAAGCGCGATGCCTACGGGCCGGAGCTGCATCGCTGGCATGCCGGCATGCTCGAGGTGGCTCACGAGTATGGCT
>PKRE01000006.1 GCA_017577615.1 Gammaproteobacteria bacterium
CATCTCTGCAGGGTTCCCAGGATGTCAAGGCCAGGTAAGGTTCTTCGCGTTGCATCGAATTAAACCACATGCTCCACCGCTTGTGCGGGTCCCCGTCAATTCCTTTGAGTTTCAACCTTGCGGCCGTACTCCCCAGGCGGAGAACTTAACGCGTTAGCTACGACACCGAGAGGCAGACCCTCCCGACATCCAGTTCTCATCGTTTATGGCGTGGACTACCAGGGTATCTAATCCTGTTTGCTCCCCACGCTTTCGCGCCTGAGCGTCAGTATTGGTCCAGGAAGTCGCTTTCGCCACTGGTGTTCCTTCCGATATCTACGCATTTCACCGCTACACCGGAAATTCCACTTCCCTCTACCATACTCTAGCAATGCAGTCTCGAGTGCAGTTCCTAGGTTAAGCCCAGGGATTTCACACCCGACTTGCAAAGCCGCCTACGCGCGCTTTACGCCCAGTAATTCCGATTAACGCTCGCACCCTCTGTATTACCGCGGCTGCTGGCACAGAGTTAGCCGGTGCTTCTTCTGTGGGTTACGTCAAGACCTCGACGTATTAGGTCGAAGCTTTTCTTCCCCACCGAAAGGGCTTTACAACCCGCAGGCCTTCTTCACCCACGCGGCGTCGCTGGATCAGGCTTTCGCCCATTGTCCAATATTCCCCACTGCTGCCTCCCGTAGGAGTCTGGGCCGTGTCTCAGTCCCAGTGTGGCTGGTCGTCCTCTCAGACCAGCTACGGATCGTCGCCTTGGTAGGCCGTTACCCTACCAACTAGCTAATCCGACTTGGGCTCATCTGTTAGCGCCAGGCCTTGCGGTCCCCAGCTTTCCTCCGTAGAGCGTATGCGGTATTAGCCCGAGTTTCCCCGGGTTATCCCCCACTAACAGGCAGATTCCCAAGCATTACTCACCCGTTCGCCACTCGTCAGCACCGAGATCACCCGAAGGCTCTCTCAGCCTGTTACCGTTCGACTTGCATGTGTTAGGCACGCCGCCAGCGTTCAATCTGAGCCAGGATCAAACTCTTCACTTAAAGCCTAATCTCTTAGACCTAAGTCGAAGCGAATATCCCAACTAGCTCACTGGCTATTTGGTCACTCGCGTTCGCAATGTTGCGCTTCGCAACGAACCGACGCGAGTCCCCACACAAATTACCTGTTTCGTTTGTTAAAGAGCGGTCTACACGCTTGGTGTAGACAGAAGCGGAATTATGAGCCGCTGATCTCGTTCCGTCAACGCCCAAGGAAGTGTGATTTCGACTTTGGGCTTGGCGAGTCACGCCGTGTGTCGGAACGAAGTCACCGGCGACGAGGCCGCGCATCATACTGACCCACACTCGGGAGTCAACACCCTTCTGGAAGATTTTTCCCTCCGAGGCTCCTTAAGAGCGACTTCCGCGCGTAGGCCTTTTAGCATGGGGATCCTGACTGCGATTTCCAGTCGGCCAACCTCGCACGCCGCCTCAGCCAGCCTTTTGCACCACCTCGATTTCGACAAAGACGCGCTTGCCGATCTGGAAGAGGTACGTCGAGCCTGCGGCAACAACCGTCTTGGGGTCCGTGAGCCTTTCGTTGTTCATGCGGATTCCACCTTGCTCGATCAGGCGGAAGGCCTGTGAGGTGCTCGGCACCAACCCGCACTGCTTGAGCAACACGGCCACTCCGATCTGCGGGGTATCCACCACATGGGTGCGCTTCTCGACCTCGCTCGGTATCTCGCGGCGCTGGCTGCGCGCAGCGAAGTTCTCCCGCGCACGCTTGGCAGCATCTGCACCGTGGAAGCGCGCGGTGATTTCCCACGCCAGCTCGAGCTTCGCTTCCATCGGGTTGCGCCCTTCCGCGACCTCGCGCCGCAGCTTCGCGATCTCCGCTCCGCTGCGAAACGACAAGAGATCGAAGTAGCGCCACATGAGCTCATCCGAGATCGACATGAGCTTGCCGAACATGTCATCCGGTGGCTCGGTGATACCCACGTAGTTGCCGAGGGACTTGGACATCTTGTTGACGCCATCCAGCCCTTCCAGCAGCGGCATCGTGAGCACGACCTGCGGCTCTTGACCGTAGGACTCCTGCAGCTGCCGACCGACTAGTAAGTTGAACTTCTGATCCGTTCCGCCCAGCTCCACGTCGGCTTGCAGCACCACGGAGTCGTACCCTTGCACGAGGGGATACAAGAATTCGTGAATCGCGATGGGCTGGCCGCTTTTGTAACGCTTGCTGAAGTCGTCGCGCTCGAGCATGCGCGCCACCGTGTGCCGAGCGGCGAGCTGAATGAGACCAGCGGCACTCAACTCGTTCATCCAGCGCGAATTGAACTCGATCCTTGTGCGCTCGGGATCGAGGATCTTGAAGATCTGCGCTTCGTACGTCGCCGCGTTCGCCTTGATCTCCTCTGGCGTCAGCGGAGGGCGAGTTGCATTACGACCGGTTGGATCACCGATGAGCCCAGTGAAATCGCCAATCAAGAAAATGACTTCGTGACCAAACTCCTGGAAGCGGCGCATCTTGTTGATGAGCACGGTATGTCCCAGGTGCAGGTCCGGAGCAGTGGGATCGAAACCGGCTTTCACTCTGAGCGGACGGCCGCGGCGCAGCTTCGTCAACAGTTCCGATTCGAGCAGTATCTCGGAGGTGCCGCGCTTGAGCTCGGCGAGTTGTTCTTCGGCTGAGTGCATGGCTCGTTTGACGATGTGAATGCTTGCGTGCCGAGCGAGGTCGCGCGGCATCTGGAATTGCGTGATGCGCGACTTTAGGAGTTCCCCGGCTCGCTCGCAATGATCAAGTGATGCGCCGCCGGTGTGCCCTCGCGGTTGACGCTTTCAGTCGCGATCTTTAACTTTCGCTCCGCCGTCCACGTCTCCAACAAGCAATGCATAACTGCGTTCGGGTCAAAGGGTTTCTTTGGTGCAACGAGGATCCAAGATCGCTCTAGACTACAAGTCGGTCGCTGTTAGATCCCGTGCCCCGACGCGCGCACGGTGGTTAGCGTGTGGCCTCCTCATCCCTCTTGTCGGCGCCCTCATCGTTCATTCCTTCTTTGGCACGCAACCCACTTCGAGCACCCATACGTTGCCGTCGGCGGCGAGTGATCTACCCGAGTTTCCGCCAGCGCCCGTCGTAACACCGGAACCGCTCGAGGAAGAGCCTCTCGGCGAGACCGTCGAGCTCGTCGTCAGGCGGAACGACACGCTCGATCGTATATTCCGTCAGCACAAGCTCAGCCTGACTGACCTCGCCACCATTCGTAACCTGCCCGGAGTACGGGAAAGCCTCGACCGGCTACGACCAGGCGACAAGATCACGCTGGTCCACAACGAAGGCGCAGTGCAGGAACTCAAGCGTCGCATCAGCGAAACCGAAGTGCTTCACGTCACTCGCGGCGAGTCGGGTTTTGACACGGCAGTGCTCACAACGCCTGTGCAAGTTCGCGAGGCATTTGCGCACGGCACAATCGAAAGCTCGTTGTTCGTGTCGGCCAGAGCCGCCGGCGTCAGCCCCGAAATCATCCTGAAGCTGGCCAACGACATCTTCGGATGGGATATCGATTTCGCGCTGGATGTCCGTACAGGAGACCGCTTTACGGTCGTCTACGAGCAAAAGTTCCGCGACGGCGAATACATCGGCGACGGGCGCGTTCTCGCAGCCGAGTTCACCAACAATGGCGTCACACACCGGGCGATCTACTTCGAGTCGGAAGACAAGCAGATTGCCGACTACTTTGCGCCCGATGGGCGCAGCATGCGCCGACAGTTCTTACGCGCGCCGCTCGATTTCACCCGCATCAGCTCACACTTCAATCCGCGTCGTCGTCATCCCATTTTGAACACGATCCGGGCGCACAAAGGGGTCGACTACGCAGCGCCCACCGGCACTGTCATTAAAGCCGCCGGTGACGGTCGGGTTGCCTTTGTCGGTACCAAAGGCGGCTATGGGCGGGTCGTCATCTTGGAGCACGGCGGTGGCATATCGACGCTTTATGCGCACATGTCGCGCTTTGCGCCAGGATTGAAAGCCGGTATGCGCGTCAAGCAAGGCGCCACGATCGGTTACGTCGGCAGCTCTGGCGCAGCGACAGGCCCTCATCTTCACTACGAATATCGCGTCAACGGCGTGCACAAGAACCCGCGCACGGTGCCCTTGCCCAAGGCGGAGCCGATATCCGAGCCCTACCGGGCTGCGTTCGAAGCCCGTGCGCGAGAGCTGTTCGCGTCACTGGACCGCGCGCGCGATGCGGCCGTGGCCGCCGTGCCCGCCGAACAGGCCAGTCACTCTTCAAGCTCGGCTGATCCGGAGGTCTGACGCAAGGCACGTGTGTCCGCCGATATCCTCGGCGGCACAGCGACAGCGAGCTGCGGTGCGACGGCATGCGACGTGCCCATCGAAGAATGGGCGGCTGGGACCGTCATCACGTCCCAGGAGCCGGACGCTACATGGAAAACGACGCGCCGCAACCGCAGGTGGTTTGCGCGTTCGGATTGCGTATGACGAACTGGGCCCCGTCGATGTCTTCTCGATAGTCGATCTCGGCGCCGGCCAGATACTGGATGCTCAAGGGATCGACGAGCAGCGTGACACCTTGATTCTCAATCAACGTGTCGCCTTCCTCCACGGTCTCGTCGAACGTAAAGCCATACTGAAAGCCAGAGCAGCCGCCACCCTGGACGAAGACGCGAAGCTTCAAGTTCGGATTGGCTTCCTCTCGGATCAGCTCGCTCACCTTCGCGGCTGCAGCGTCGGTGAAAATGAGAGTTGGAGGAGCTTGGACTTGTGCGTTCATACTAAAAACATAGGGTCAGCTCAGCCCAGATCAAGGAGGAGCCTAGCCTGCCTCTGAGTCGGAAGGAGATTCATCGATGATAGATCCATTGTCCCCGGAATGCACGGTCCAGTCCTGCGGCCGACCCACCGGCTTGCGCGGCTCGTGAATGAGCTTGCCGTTGATCTCCGCACCCATCTCCATCTCGATCAGGCCGTAGTACACGTTGCCGATCACTCGTGCCGTGGCCCCGAGCTCGATACGCTCGTGAGCCAGGATGTCGCCTTTGACGGTGCCGTTCAGGATAACGTTCGGGACAGCGACTGAGCCCTCCACGACGCCGCCGTCGCTCACGCTCAGCAGCGCGCCCGAGTCGGGAGGCGCGTCCACATTGCCTTTGACATGACCGTCGACGTGGAATCCGCCGCTGAACTGCACATCGCCAATAATGCGCGTGCCCGCGCCGATGAGAGTATCGATACGCTGAGATTTCGGTTTGTTTCGGCCGAACATACGAAAACCTGATTACTCTGCCGGTCGACCTCCAGAAGAGCGCACGCGCGTCCTCCGTCTGGTCTACCAACCGTCAACTCTCGACCTGCACCTGCCACGGGAACGACTCTCGCAACGGCGCCAGCTTGGCGCTGCGCACTTCCACGTTGACGGCGCGCGGCTCGAATCCCGGCGGCAGCTCGATGTCCTGTTCCACGTTCTGGAAATAGCGAAAGCGGAAAGGAAGCTCCGCCCCGCCAGCCCGCTCCGTGCGAGTGTCGGCAAGCGAAAGCTGCAAAGGCTTGTTATCCAATACGCCCTCGATTGCAATTCTCACCGATCCGGAGACGACCGTCTCCTGTCGCATGGATTGCACAAGCACCAGGCGCAGGCGAAAGTGCTGCTCCCCAGCGCCCGGTAGAACCTGGAAGCGCTGAATGCGCAATCCCCCGATGCCGTCCTCGGGCGACACAATGCCGCGGTAAAAGGTCAGCTCCTCCTGCTGCTTCAGAATCTGTGCCTGCAACTCCGCGAGGTTCTTCTCGACATCAGCGTAGGCCTTGCGATCGACTTCGCGCGCCAGCTCGGCGGCGGCAATCGCTTGTCGCAATTTTTCGTTTTCCTTCTCAAGGCGCTCGATCGTAGCCGTGAGCTCGCGCCGCAGCTGTATCTCTGCGAGCTTGTTGTAGCCGCTGCGGTACCTGCCAAACTCGAACGCACCGAGCACGAGCACCACCAGTCCAACGATGGAGCCGACCGCGATTGCTCGCCGACGCCAGGGTGCGTGATAGCGGACCACCAGACGGCCCGTGCGCAGAGAAGCATGATCTGCCATCGTTCGGGTAGTTGCGGTTAACCTTACAAAAATTAGACCATAGCCGCACCTGAGGTAATGCGACCCGTCGCAAGGAATGCCACCCTGGGACGCTCTAAGGCCGGCCAAGCCGCCAGACCGCGTCAGCTAGTGCTGAAACATCGAGACACGCCCCATAGGCAGACATGCTTTGGCTGAAAGCATTTCACATTGTTTTTGTCGTGACCTGGTTCGCAGGGCTCTTCTACCTGCCGCGCTTGTTCGTCTATCACGCGGCGGCCACAGACGACATCGGCAGGGAACGATTCAAGGTGATGGAGCGCAAACTGTTCGCGATCATGACGATCGGCGCCGCATTGGCCGCCATCTTCGGCGTGTCGCTGATCGTACACACTCCGGTGCTGATGCAAGCAGGGTGGCTTCACGCCAAGCTGACCCTGGTGGCGCTGCTCATCGCGTACCACGTTTGGTGCTACAGATTCGTAGCCGCCTTCCGGCGCGATGAGCAGCCAAAATCCGAGCGCTGGTTTCGCGTTTTCAACGAAGTGCCGGCGCTGCTGTTGATCGCGATCGTGGTACTGGCCGTCGTAAAGCCCTTCTGAGCGTATGCTCTAGCCCCCGGCGACGTCGTCTGGCGGGCGAAGCCTCTGGCTCACGACCTTGGAGCCGGTTGCTTGCCGTGGGTTAGGCGCCGGCGGGCAACATTTCGCAGGTGCTTGTCTTGCTCGTACCAGGCAGGCAGCTCTGGCGGATCGTCGGGAAACGCACGTCGCGCCAGCTCGTCCAGGGCGCGAGCATAGACCGCGCGCTTGAAGAAAATTACCTCGCGCACCGGCGTCCAATAATCGACCCAGCGCCAACACTCGAACTCGGGCTCGGCGGTCGAGTCGAATTTGAATTGATCTTCTGCGCCGACGAAACGCAGTAAGAACCACCGCTGCTTCTGTCCGATACAGGGCGGATCACTGTTACGGCGCACGTACTGCTTCGGCAACCTGTAGCGCAGCCAGCGGCGCGTGGATGCCAGCAACTGAACGTGCTCTGGCTCGAGCCCAATCTCCTCTTTGAGCTCACGATAAAGGGCTTCTTCCGGCGACTCACCTTGGCGGACCCCTCCCTGCGGGAACTGCCAGCCGCGCCCGCCGGCGCGTCCCCCAAGGAAAACTTGTCGGTCATCGCGGATCAAGACGATCCCAACGTTCGCCCGAAAGCCATCTGCATCGATCGTATCGGTCATGTCATCGAACAAGACAGCAGGCTCAGCCTACTGGAGCAATTGCTTGATTGTTCCACACGGACGCACGGGTGAATAGGCGGATCATGTGCAATGGTGGCACATCGTGCTTGGACGCCCACCGGGCGGTAGGTAGGCTTTCCGGCGTGAACCACAGTCGCATATTCGGGACCTATGTCGCGCTGGCGGTCGCTGCGCTCGTCGCCTTCTGCCTCTCTCTGGCGGTTGGCAGCGTGGAGCTCGGCTGGGACGAGCTGTGGGCATCGTTTGTCACGACCGACAGCCTTGCTCATGCGCTCGTCTTCGAGCTACGACTGCCGCGCACATTGACCGCATTCGCCGCTGGCGGCGCGCTTGCGCTGGCAGGCACGCTCATGCAGGTGCTACTACGCAATCCATTGGCCGATCCGTTCGTCATGGGTGTGTCGGGCGGAGCAGCGGTGGGTGCGCTGTCGGCCATGCTGTTGGGCCTGAGCGGCTTCGCCATCGACGCAGGGGCTTTGCTGGGTGGCTTCGCCGCGACGGTCCTGGTCTTCACGCTCGCCCACAGCGAAGGCAGCTGGGCACCTTTCAGGCTGCTGCTCACCGGGATCGTCGTAGCAGCAGGCGCCGGCGCGATCGTCACGATCTTGCTGGCGCTCGGCGAAGACGTGCAGTTGCGCAGCATGCTGTTCTGGATGATCGGCGATCTGTCTGCCGCCGCGCGCCCGGAACCGCTTCTCGTCCTCGTCGCCATCACCGTCGTGGGCGGCATACCGCTCGCGCGACACTTGAATCTGCTGGCACGCGGCGACACCCAGGCCCGAGTGCTCGGTGCGCCAGTCACCCTCCTTCGGATTGGCATATTCATCGCCAGCTCGGCGCTTACGGCGGTGGCGGTCACGAGCGCGGGCACAATCGGGTTCGTAGGCCTCGTGACTCCTCACCTTACGCGCCTCATGCTCGGGTCCGATCATCGCCTGGTCATTCCGGCAGCGGCGTTGCTCGGCGGCACCCTGGTGATGCTCGCGGATCTCGGTGCGCGAACGCTGTTCGCCCCAAGGCAACTACCGGCAGGGGCGCTGACCGCACTCGTCGGTGTGCCGCTGTTCCTGATCTTGATGAGACGGACGGCAAGGTAATGAGCTGTCCTCCGCGCTGCGCTCAGGAAGATTTGCGCTCGAACGCAACGACGTGGTCCGGTTCGATGCGGATGCCGATGCGTTCTCCGATCGCGTGATCGTGATGACTCGGCACGAGCGAGAGCAGCTGCGTGCCGCTCGGCAGGCGCAATGTGTACAGAAAGTCGGCACCGCGAAAAGTTCGCGCACAGACCTCTGCGGTCAATGGGCTGGCGTCATCGTGTATGACATCGTCCGGACGCAACAGCAGGTCGACACGTTGACCGGGCCGCCACCTAGCTCCCCCGTTCATGTGCAGGA
This sequence comes from Gammaproteobacteria bacterium, assembly GCA_017577615.1. Lineage (GTDB taxonomy): Bacteria > Pseudomonadota > Gammaproteobacteria > Steroidobacterales > Steroidobacteraceae > Steroidobacter. The sequence goes on from PKRE01000006.1 coordinate 8,712, forward strand.
CACCAAGCTCGGTCTGAACGGCAGATGGACCGACGATGTCGCCCGGCAGGAACACACCTTCGCCGATGAAATCGGCGACGAATCGTGTCGCAGGTTGGTGATAGAGCTCGTAAGGGGTGGCCCACTGCTCCAGCCTGCCATCACGCATCACCCCGACCACATCTGCAACGGCGAACGCCTCGCGTTGGTCATGGGTGACGAGCAGCGCAGTCGCTCCGAATCGTTTCAGCACCTGTCGCACTTCGAGGCCAAGCCGTTCCCGGAGCTCCGAATCCAAGCTCGAGAACGGCTCATCGAGCAACACGATATCGGGTTTCGGAGCCAGCGCACGAGCTAGCGCGACTCGCTGTTGCTCGCCCCCGGACAGCTGATGCGGATAATGAAAGCATCGGTCCGCCAAGCCGACCACTGTCAGCAACTCTTCCACACGCCGTCTGCGCTCGTCACGAGACACGTGTGCAAGCCCGAACGCGACGTTGTCATGCACGTTGAGATGCGGGAACAGTGCCAGATCCTGGAACACCATCCCGATGTGGCGCTTTTCTGGAGCAATCGACTCCCCCCGTTTCGCGAGCACCACACCTTGGGCGCGAATCACGCCGTCGTCGATCGGCTCGAACCCTGCGATACACCGTAGCGCCGTCGTTTTGCCGCAGCCGCTCGGACCAAGAAGGCAACCGATGGCGCCGCGCTCGAGCTGGAACGAGAGCCCATTGACGGCAGCTCGCGTGCCGAACCTGCGCACGACCTCGTGAAGCTCAAGCCACATGCTCACCTCGAGGTGTAAGCAAGGCCGCTGGAATGAGTCCCACAAGCACGATTGCCAATGCCGGAAGCGCTGCGCGCTCCCATTCGCCTTCGGAAGTCATCTCGAATACTCGCACCGCCAACGTGTCCCAGCCGAACGGGCGTGCGATGAGCGTAATCGGCATTTCCTTCATCACGTCCACGAACACGAGAATCGCCGCAGTCATGAGGCTCGTGCGCAGAAGCGGTACGTGCACCCGCCGCACCAGCTGGAAGCCAGCCGCCCCCAAACTGACAGCGGCCTCGTCGATAGCCGCCGTGATGCGATTCAGACCGCTCTCCACGGGATTGAACCCGACGGCAAGAAAGCGCGCGAAGTAGGCGAGCAGCACTGTGATGAGAGTTCCCTGCAGCAGCAGGGCTGGGGCCGACGGCCCCAGCCACGCCGAAAGCCAACTCTGCAATGTGTTGTTGACCCCAATGATGGGGACCACGATGCCGATGGCAAGCACCGTGCCCGGTATGGCGTAGCCGCTGGTGGCGATTCGCACCAACAGCTTCACCATCAACGTGCCGTGATGGCGTTCGAGATAAGCAACGAGCAAGCTTGCTGCGCTGATGATGAGCGCCGCCGATGTCGCGAGCACCACACTGTGCATCACGAACTCGAAATAGCGCGCATCTAGATCCATGGCCGCCCGTTCGACGACCCAGAGCACCAACTGCAACACGGGAAAGAAGAAGCCGAGCCCGAACACGACTGCCGCAAAGCATGTTGCAAGCGTTGCCCGCGCGCCGCGCAGTCTGATCCGCGGTGCTTGCTGGCTGAGATCGCGCGTCGTGGCAAAACGCAGGCCTGCGCGCGCACGCCGCTCGAATGCGAATACGATCAAGACGAAAACCAGCAGCACGGCGGCGAGCTCGAGCGCTGCGTTGACCGAGAACATCCCGAACCAAGCGCGATACATCGTCGTCGTGAGCGTGTCGTAGTTGAAGACGGACACGGCGCCGAAATCGGCCAGCGTTTCCATGGCGACAAGCGCCGCGCCGGCGACGATCCACGGACGCGCCATGGGCAGCACGACACGCCACCAGGCACGCGCCGCGCTCATGCCGAGTGAGCGGGCGGCTTCCTGCGCCCGGCGTCCCTGCGAAAGAAACGCGGCACGCGCCAGCAGATAAACATAGGGATACAGGGAAAGCGTGAGAACGGCGATCACGCCGCCGGTCGAGCGGATGGGAGGCACCCAGCGCGATGAGCCGAACACCTCGCGCAGCCAGCTCTGCAGCGGACCGGCGTAGTCGAGATAGCCGATCGCGATGAACGCCAGCACATAGGCTGGCATCGCCAGGGGCAGCAACAAAGCCCATTCGAAGAATCGTCGCCCCGGAAACTCGCACGCCGATGTGACCCACGCGAGCAGTGTGCCGAGCACTGCCGCGCCGAGCGAGACGCCCACGACCAACACGATCGTGTTCGCAATCACCTCCGGCAGCACGTACTGCAGCAGGTGCGACCAAACCTCGACCTCTGGCGTCAGCACCGCGCTGAGCACGACTGCCAGAGGCACGAGCGCTGGCAAGCACAGCACCGCCAGCAAGAGGAAACTGCGCAGGTCGGCCGCTCTGCTCGAACGAGGCGGTGCCAACTCCGCAGCGACCACTGCCATGTCGTGCTTAACTGCTTAACGGAATCCGGCCCGATCCATGAGACGCACCGCAGCTGCTTGCAGCTCGCCTGCTTGAGCGACGTTCAAAGGACTTGGCTGGAACGTGCCCCATGCGGCGACGAGAGGATCCGGCGCAACGTTCGGGTTGGCCGGATATTCTAGATTGGCCCCGGCAAACATGGCCTGCGCTTCCGCCTCGGTGAGCCACTCGAGGAATTTGCGTGCGGCCTCGGCACGCGGTGCCGCCGCCGTCACGCCCGCGCCCGACACATTGACATGCACCCCTTCGCCTGCGAGCGTCGCCCAAAAGAGCTTGATGGGGAGGTCCGGCTTATCGCGCACCAGCCGGCCGAAGTAGTAACTATTGACGATGCCGACGTCGCACTGCCCGGCGACGATCGCTTCCATGAGACGCGTGTCGTTCGCGAACGGCTCGGTAGCGAGATTGGCCACCCATCCTCGCACGATCTCTTCCGTCCTCTCCTCTCCGTGAGCAGCGATCATCATGGCGACGAGAGACTGGTTGTAGACCGACTTGGAGGTTCGCAAGCACAAGCGACCACGCCAACGTTCGTCTGCGAGGTCCTCGTAGCCGCTCAGATCTTGCGGGTCGACGCGCTCGGTGCTGTAGACGATCGTGCGGGCACGAACCGACAAGCCGAACCAGCGCGACTGTGGGTCGCGCAAATGCGCAGGAATGTTCGTCTTAATGATTTCGGATTCGATCGGCTGCAGGAGGCCGCGCTCGGCCGCTTGCCACAGCTGACCTGCATCCACAGTAAGCAGAATATCGGCAGGTGAATTCTTGCCTTCGGCAGCCAGCCGCTCGATGAGAGGCCCAGCATCGTCCGTTACGAAGCGGATCGCCTGCCCGGTCTCCTGCGTGTAGCGGTCGAACATTGGCTTGATGAGCTGCTCGTTGCGGGAGGAGTACACAACGAGCTCCGTCGGTGCGCGACTGCACCCGGTCAATGCTAGGAAGCCAAGCGCGAGTAACGCTCCGCAGCGAGCGAGCGGTGAGAGGGTTCGATGTGGCATGGTCCTACTGATTAATGAGAATGAATCGCATTAGCAATACTAGCACGCCATGCGAATGGCGACGAGAAATCGCTGCGGGCAACTACGAGACTCCCGAGAAATGACTCGCGCCGCACCGAGCCTGCCCCCGTCTTGGGGCACGTTTCACGCCAGCTCGACGCGGTCTCGGCCCAGCTCTTTGGCGCGATACAAAGCCGAATCGGCATCGGCAAGCAAGCGCTCGGCCACCCGTTTAAGGTCGGGATCCTCGCGCGAGGGCACGATCCCGGCAACGCCTATCGAGACGGTCATGTGCACTTGAGTACCAGCCGAGATCTCAAGGGGGGTCGAGCTCACTGCGCACCGAATGCGCTCGCCGAGCGCCACTGCCTGTTCCGGAGAAAGGTCGCGCGCGAGGATCACAAACTCGTCGCCACCGAAGCGCGCAGCCGCGTCACTATCGCGGATCTGCGCATCGACGCGCTTGGCCGCCTCGCGCAGTGCCATATCGCCCACGAGATGTCCATAACGATCGTTGATCTCCTTGAAGCGATCCAGGTCGACGATCAGGCACGTGAGGCCGGTGCCTTGGCGCTGCGCGCGAGCAAGTTCTTCCGTGAGTCGCGCGTGAAGGTAGCGACGATTGTGCCAACCGGTCAAAAAATCAGTGAGGCCGCTTCGTACGAGGCGCGCACGGTTGATCGTGTTTTCAATGGCAAATGCAGCGATCACTCCCAAATGGGCGAGGAAATCGGTGGCCAGATGGCGCGAAAACCGCTTCTCATCCGCGCTCCCGAAATTGAGGCTCCCTTGTAATCGGTCGTGACGCCGCAGCGGAATCAGCGCCACGCTGCGAATGGTCTCTGCCTCGGGGAAAAGGCGCTGATGATCGCATCCCATATATGGCCCGAGCCACGGCTTGTGAAAGAAGTTGAACTGCGGAGCCATGGCGCTCATGTCGTCCGTGAACAGCACATTCGGAAAGGCTGCGAAATCGATGTGCTCGGCAATCAACAAGTGCCGGATCTCGTGCTCCGGATCGCACAAGAGCAACGTCACGGCCTCGAGCGCGTAGGATGCCTTGAGCCTGTCACAGATCGTCTCGAACAACTGCGGGATCGTCTCTGCCCTCAGCAGCTCGAGCTCGCGCTCCTGGTTACGCTTCAGGAGACGCTCGTTGGCTGCCGCCTCCTCCAGGAGCGCTGCGATGCGACTGCGCAGCTCGCGCACTTCGTTGTGGAGATCTCGCGCAGACATTCGGCTTGCAGCGGTCCAGGCACTGTAGGGTCAAGCTTCTCGCACGCGTCCGGCAAGGTATTCACGCCCTTTGCGCATCAGTGCAGTGAACTGCGCCTGATCGTTCGCGACCACCGAGCACCAAATCTTGTCGACGGCGTCACGCAGTGCCTGAAGTGACTCTTTCCCGTACTCGTTCAGACTTTGAATCTCGAAGTACAGCTCGGGACTCTCGTTGGCGACGCGGGTTGCTACATCGACCTGCGCATCGTAAGTCGCGCTGGAGAGCGTCGCGAGTCGCGGCGCTGCCTCGCCGCTCTCCGCAAGCGCGGTGAAGAAAGCGATGTTGAGCGCGTGGGAAAGCCCCAACACATAGGCGATCAACCGATCGTGATCGTCGAGGCTCATCAGCACTTGCTCTGCCATCGTGGAAGCAAACAAGCCGCGCGTCTGCTCAATTGCCTCCTTGTCTCCGGTGTCCACGAAGATCACGTGCCGTCCCGACAGCAACTCCGTGTCGGGCCCGAACATCGGGTGAATCGACGCGACCCGACAGCCAGCCGCCTGCAGAGCAGCGATGCCCTGGCGCAACGGCGTCTTCAACGAGCCGATATCGAACACCACGCCTTCGGGGCGTCGCTGCGCGAGCTCGAGGAGCACGCCGTTCGCGACCTTCAACGGCGTAGCGACCACGATGAGATCGTGCTTCAGGGACAGGTTCCGCCAATCGGGCACGTATGTGTAAGCGTCACGAGCAAACCCTTCCGGTTCACCTGCAGGATCGGCGATGGTGATCGAGTACCCCTGGGAGCCAAGAAATTCGGCGAACCAGCGTCCCATCTTGCCGCTGCCGCCGATCACCAAGGCACTGCGGCCTTCGCCTTTCCCGCTGGCAGCAACCCGGATGCGTTCCTGTGTCGTCAAGGAGCCGCGGATCAGCAAACGCATCACGGACTCTGCCAGCGCAGGTGACAACCCCAGCGTCTCTGCCGTCTGGCGCGCTTGCAAGAGCACTTCGCGTTCGCGCTTGAAGTCGCGCGTCGCAAGCCCTTCGCGCGACTTCACTTCCGCGATTTCGCGGCTCAATTTCTGTCGCTCCGCGATCAGTGCGAGGAGTTGTCTGTCAAGCTCGTTCAACCGGGCGCGCAGCCCTTCAAGACTCATCGAAGCAGGCCTTTGTACGCAGCTAGTGGTTCACGACCTTTTTACTTTGCGCCGCGTACGCCCGCAAGGTAAGGCGCGCCAGCCCGAACCCCAGCAGCCGATGGCCCAAAGCCAAGCCCCGAGCGCCACACGGGGCTGTAGGTCGGGACAAGGCGCCTGCGCGTCGGGCTCTGGCCGGACTCACACCCTCCCGTGGGCTAGAACAACGGCACGGTGATGATGAGGCTGGCGTGCGGACTGCTCGGAAGAGAACCGTGATAACGATAGCGCGGATAGTAGTAGGTGTAGTAATCGTGCACGGTCACGTGGTAATGGACGCCGTGGTAATGCCGATGATCGGTGCAGCGACGTCCGCGATAACTCGGCGGCGCCCAATAGCGTCCGGCGTGGTAGTGCCAACCTGGACGATGAACCACGCGAGGTTTGCTGTGTTTGCCGTGGTGATGCACGTGAACGTGGTGCACAGGAAAGTGGTGCTCGCGTTTGTGCGCGTGTCGATGATGATCACGGGGGCGGTGCCGCTCGCCGGCATCAGCGCCTGCCACCCAACCGAACGCGCTCAGCGCAAGGACAAGCATGCTCAAACGACGCGCCCAGGGTATCGCCGCAAACACACGCATTCGAGCCTCCTGATGCATTTGTGACGAGACTGACGCTATCGTCCGGCCGCTGAATGCGTCCTGAATCGGCATTCGCCGCGGAACGGCTGCATAATTGAGCTTTGTTGAGGAATACATCCATGCCCGCCTCCGAGCTGCTTCCGCAACCGTTGCCGCGCGACCCCATGCCGGTCTTCGAAGAGTGGTTCCGGCACGCGCGCGCCTGTCGCCTGCAACCGAATCCCGACGCAATGGTGCTCGCAAGCGTCGACGAGCAAGGACGGCCGTCGGCACGCGTCGTCTTGTGCAAGCACATCGCGTCGCACGAAGGCTACATCGTGTTCTTCACGAACTATGCTTCCCGCAAAGGACGCGAGCTCATCCAGCGGCCATACGCCGCCGTCGTCTTTCATTGGGACGGGCTACACAGACAAGTGCGCATGGAAGGTCGCGTGGTACGCTCGCCGCCTCAGGAAAGCGACGCCTATTTCGCCACGCGTACGCTTGAAAGCCGCATCGGCGCGTGGGCGAGCGAGCAAAGTGCCCCGCTCGCCTCGCGCAGTGTGCTCCAGGAACGTGTGCGCCAAGTCGCCGAGCGGTTCGGTATTGCTCCGGGGACAACACAGGGCGATGTGCCGAGACCGCCGCACTGGGGTGGCTTTCGCCTATGGATCGAATCGCTCGAGCTCTGGACGGAAGGCGCACATCGCATACACGACCGGGCGGTTTGGAGGCGCAATCTGGAGCCGCGTGACGAATACTCCTTTACTGCCAGCGATTGGGAAACGACGCGGCTCTATCCCTAGGAAGAGGCTCGGAGACGCGCTTTACTTGACCACCCGCAGCGTCGGCCGCCCGCGCTTGGTATCGCCGCTGCTCGAAGAGCCCTCAGACGTGGGTGAAGGCTTGTCGGGCGGCGGAGGCGGTGCGTCCACCTCGGAAAAGATCATTCCCTGCCCGGTCTCCCGCGCGTAGATGCCAAGAATGGCCGCCACCGGCACCGTCACGTCGAAGATGGATCCCCCGAAGCGCGCACGGAAACGCACGACGTCGTTTCCCAAAACCAAGCCGTCGGTGGCCTGGTAACTCACGTTCAGGATGATCTTGCCGCCTTGCACGTACTGGCGCGGCACCTCCACACCCTCGACCGTCGCGTCAACCACGATGTGCGGGGTGTGGTTGTTGTCGCTGATCCACTCGTGCATGGCCCGCAGCAGATAGGGCCTGCGCGGCTTCAAGGAACCTTGGCTCATGGCTTGCCGTCTCGCCCCTAGGCGCGCATTTCCTGCTCGACAGGCGAGAGGCTTTGCCTGAAGGCAGGACGAGAGAAAATCAAGTTTGCATATCGCGCGATGGCTGGAGCAGGCGTCAGATCAATCTCCCACGCGGGCAAACGCCAAAGAATCGGCGCAACGGTCGCATCCACGAGCGAGAATTCGTCGGACAAGAAATACGGCTTCGCCTTGAACACGTCAGCACTCGCAAGAATGCTCTCGGCGAGCACCTTGCGCGCCTTGAGGCTCTGCTTCTTGTCGCTCTGATTGATGATCTGATCTGCAAGGCTGTACCAGTCCTTCTCGATTCGATAGAGCGCAAGGCGAAACTGCGCGCGTGTAACCGGATCGACCGGCATCAACGGTGGGTGCGGAAAGCGTTCATCCAAGTACTCGATGATGATGCGGGACTCGTACAGCACGAGATCGCGATCCACGAGCGTCGGTATCGTGCTGTATGGATTCAAATCCAGCAGATCCTCCGGAAGGTTCCCGTCGGAAACGTCGATCGTCTCGTAGGGAATACCTTTCTCCGCCAGCACGATACGCGTGCGATGGCTCCATGGATCATCCGCCTTGGAGAAGAGCGTCATCACGGTGGTAGGCCTGGACTTCGGGCTGACAAGCGGGTGCCGCACGGCGGCACCCGCAACAATCACTTCACGTCTTTCCAATACTCCTTCTTGAGCGCGTACGCGAGCACAAAGAACACCAGCAGGAACCCAAGCACGTAGAAGCCCAGTTTACGCCGCTGCAACTGCATCGGTTCCGCAATGTAGTCGAGGAAGTTCACCGTGTCGCGTACGAACTGGTCGAACTCCTCGGGCGACAACAACCCTGGCTGCGCCAACTCGAAGCCTTTGAACTTCTTGTGCACCGCATCGCGCGCCGGGTCGCTTTCGCCGTCGTAGACGGCTGCCTGATAGCCCTGCAGCTCCCACAGCACGTGCGGCATGGAGGTTCCCGGCAGCACGAGATTGTTGACACCCGTCGGCCGTTTCGGATCGAGGTAGAACGATTTCAGGAACGTATAAATGTAATCGGTCCCGCGCGCCCTGGCGATCAACGACAGATCGGGCGGCGTCGTGCCGAACCACCTCGCGGCAGCCTCCTGCGGCAACGCCACCTCCATGGTGTCGTGAATGCTGGTGCCCGTAAACAGCAGGTTCTCGATGACCTGCGATTCCGTGAGTCCCAGATCTGCGGCGAGGCGGCTGTAGCGCACATACTTCGCCGAATGGCATCCAAGACAATAGTTCACGAAATTGCGGGCACCGCGCTGTAAGGACGCCGTGTTCGCAACGTCGTTATTAGCTGGCTGCAGCAGCCCCGCCCCCGGCGAAGCTGCCAAGCTCACGCCGACCCATGACATGCCCACTACGAGCGCGAGCGCGATGTTCTTAATGCGCATGGTAGGTCACCCGCTCAGGCACCGGCTTGGTTGGATCGATCTTGGTATACCAGGGCATGAGAATGAAGAACGCAAAGTACACAACAGTAAAGAAGCGAGCCGCATAGGTGTAGGCCGGCGTGACGTGCTGAAGACCCAGATATCCGAGAGCGATGAAGCTCACGGCGAACGAAAAGAGGAAGGTCTTGTAGATCCAACCGCGATAGCGGATCGACTTGACCTTCGAGCGATCGAGCCAAGGCAGGAACACGAAAGAGATCACTGCCAAAGCCATGAGCACGACACCGAGGAACTTGTTCGGCACCGCGCGCAGAATCGCGTAGAACGGCGTGAAGTACCACACCGGTGCAATGTTCTCCGGCGTCTGCAGCGGGTTGGCCGGCTGGAAGTTCGCGTGCTCGAGGAAATAGCCGCCCATCTCGGGCGCGAAGAAGACCACGCCCGCGAAGAACATGAGGAACACTGTGATGCCCACCAGGTCCTTCACTGTGTAGTAAGGATGGAATGGTATGCCGTCGACCGGATGACCGTCCGGGCCTTTGAGCTGCTTGATCTCGACGCCATCGGGATTGTTCGAGCCCACCTCGTGCAGCGCGAGGATATGCACGACCACGAGGAAGATGAGCGCGAGCGGCAGTGCGATGACGTGCAGCGCGAAGAAACGATTCAGGGTGATATCGGAGATGTAGTAGTCGCCGCGAATCCACTCCACCAGGGATTCGCCGATCCCCGGGATCACACCGAACAACGACACAATCACCTGTGCGCCCCAGTAGGACATGTTGCCCCACGGCAGCAGGTAGCCGAAGAACGCCTCGGCCATCAGGCACAGATAAATCAGCATGCCCAGGATCCACACCAGCTCGCGCGGATTCTTGTACGAGCCGTACATGAGCCCCCGGAACATGTGCAGATAGACGACCACGAAGAATGCCGACGCCCCGGTCGAGTGCATGTAGCGGATGAGCCATCCCCACTCGACATCGCGCATGATGTACTCGACGGAGGCGAATGCATCCTCGGCCGAGGGCTTGTAGTTCATCGTGAGGAAGATGCCCGTGACGATCTGAATCACGAGCACGAGCAGCGCGAGCGAGCCGAAGTAGTACCAGAAGTTGAAATTCTTCGGCGCGTAGTACTCGGTAACGTGCTGCTTCAGAAAGCGCGAATAACCCAGCCGCTGATCGCACCACTCGGCAATGGCCGCCAGGCGGCCGCGGCGAGCTGGAGCCTGCATCGTAGCGCTCATTATGCAACCTCCGCGTCGACGCCGATCTGAATCACGCTTTCGTTGAGGAAGCGGTACGGCGGAATACGAAGATTCGTGGGAGCCGGCACGTCCTTGAACACGCGACCGGCCATATCAAATCGCGAGCCGTGGCACGGGCAGTAGAATCCGCCTGGCCAATCGGCGCCGAGCTCGGCGTCCTGCGGCTGGAAGCGGTCAATCGGCGCGCAGCCCAGGTGCGTGCATACTCCGACCAGCACGAGAAACTCCGGACGCAACGCACGGATCTCGTTCTTCGCATACTCGGGCTGCTCGGACTCCTCTGAGTTCGGGTCACGCAGCTGCGCGATGACCTTCGGGTCCGAGAGCGTCGCGATCATCTCGGGTGTCCGCCGGACGATGAAGATTGCCTGCCCACGCCAATTCACCTTCAGTACGCCGCCCGGCTCGAGCTTGCTGACGTCTTGCTCGACGGGTGCACCGAGCGCTTGGGCTCGAGCGCTCGGCTTCCAAGAAGCCAAGAAGGGCACTGCTGTCGCAGCCAACCCGGCGACTCCCGTGACTGTGGTGGCGACCAACAAGAAGTGCCGTCGCCCCCCATCGATTCGTTCTGCTTCTGCGCTCATCCACAATCTCCGCGAGGGGCCCAACGCCCACTCGACCCGTGTTTAAAGTCCCCGCACGCCGGCACACGGGCACACGTCGCAATGTAAGCTGTATCGCGATGGATGCCAGTGCATGGTTTCAATCGTTCGAGGAATTACGCATTATACACACATCGCTCAGCGCGCTTTGAAGCGCAACCGGCGCCGCAAGGAGGCACCCTGCTCATCTGACTGAAGCGCACCGTGCCGACCCTACGAGAATCTCTGAAGTTTCTCCTGAGATGGACGCTCGTCGGCCTGGGCGCCGCCACCGTGTTGCTGCTTGCACGTTTCGGGATCGCGCAAGGTCCGTTTCCGCTCCAAGGTGAGCGCCGCACCAGCGCACCAGTGGCACAGGTCGTGCACGTGCAGCGATCATTCGCTGATGCCGTCAGCCGCGCGGGCCCTGCCGTCGTCAACATTTATACGGCTCGCATTGTCGAAAGCCCGGCGCAGTCCCTGCATCCGAACCTACCCAATGTGAGACGACGCGTGGGCAGCCTGGGATCCGGCGTGATCGTCGACCGTGAGGGTCACTTGATCACCAACCATCACGTCATCCAAGGTGCCGACGAGATCCGCGTGCAGCTGGCGGATGGGCGCATCGCCACACCATCGATCGTCGGGACGGATCCGGATACCGACCTGGCCGTTCTCAAGATCGATGTGGACGATCCGCCCTTCATGACGATGGGACGCTCAAACGAATTGCGCGTCGGTGATGTGGTGCTCGCCATCGGTAATCCATTCGGTCTCAGCCAGACCGTCACACAGGGGATCGTGAGCGCGACCGGACGTGGGCGTCTCGGTGTCGCCGACTTCGAAGACTTCATTCAGACCGATGCGGCCATCAACTTCGGCAACTCCGGGGGCGCGCTCATCAACACCGATGGCGAGCTCATCGGTATCAACACGGCTGTTCTTTCACAAGCGCTCGGCACCGACGGAATCAGCTTTGCGATTCCCGTGAACATGGTCCGCGGAGTGATGAGCCAAATCCTCGAGCACGGGCGCGTGCGCCGCGGATGGCTGGGCATCACTTCGGAAGACGTGCCGCGCGAGATGGCCGCCGCGCTCGGGCTCGATCCACCGGCAGCGATCCGCATTGCCGCAGTGGATCCAAACGGCCCAGCTGCGATCGCCGGGCTGCGCGCGCACGACCTCGTCACGCATCTGAATGGGCAAGCGATCCTCAATGCAGAAGACGCATTGAATCGCGTGGCAGCGATGCAGCCTGGCTCGACCATCACCATCTCGGCTCTGCGTGGCCGGGAACGGTTGCACGTATCTGCAGTACTGGACGAGCGCCCACCACGCAACGCGCGACGAGGCGGCTGACTTGTGCTGCTGTCGGGACATGATCCCTCCCTGCCCTCCCCCGCTTTGTGGGTTAGGGAGCAAGGACCTAACCCGGTATTCGCTTGATGTGTGCGCCCAGCTGCGCGAGCTTCTCCTCAATGCACTCGTAACCGCGATCGATGTGATAGATGCGCAGCACCTCAGTGGTTCCCTCCGCTACCAGCCCTGCAAGCACCAGACTTGCTGACGCTCGCAGGTCCGTCGCCATCACGGGTGCCGCAGTCAGCTTCTCGACACCGTGGATGATCGCGGTATTGCCCTCGATGCGGATATCGGCGCCGAGTCGTCGCATCTCCAGCATGTGCATGAAGCGGTTCTCGAAAACCGTTTCTGTGACGGCCGCTGTGCCCTCGGCAATCGTGTTCAGCGCTGCGAATTGCGCCTGCATGTCGGTGGGGAAGCCGGGATAGGGAGCCGTGCGGATGTCGACCGCGCGCGGACGACGATTGCGCATGTCGAGCTCAATCCAGTTCGGCCCTATACCCAACGTTGCGCCGGCATCCCGCAGCTTGACCAGCACTGCATCCAAGTGGTCCGGCCGCGTGCCTTTGATGCGCACGTGACCGCTCGTGATCGCGCCCGCCACGAGATACGTGCCGCTCTCGATGCGATCGGGCAAGACGTCGTAGCTCGTGCCGTGCAACTTCTTTACACCCTCGACCACGATGCGGTCCGTCCCCGCGCCGTGAATCTTCGCGCCCATGGATATGAGGAAGTTCGCCAGATCGACAACTTCTGGCTCGCGGGCGGCGTTCTCGATAACCGTCTCACCCTCGGCGAGCGTAGCTGCCATCATGAGATTTTCCGTGCCCGTGACCGTCACCGTATCGAGCACGAGCCGAGTGCCGACTAATCGATCGGCGCGTGCGCGGATATAGCCGTTTTCGATGTGGATATCGGCACCAAGCGCACGCAAGCCGTCGACGTGAAGATTGACTGGCCGCGCGCCAATGGCGCACCCGCCTGGCAACGACACGTCTGCCTTGCCGAACCGCGCGAGCAACGGCCCTAGCACGACGATCGAGGCTCGCATGGTGCGCACGAGCTCATAAGGCGCGATGCACTCCCGGATGGTGGACGCATCCACCTCGATACGCATCTTGTCGGTCACGGTCACACTCACGCCCATCCGTCCGAGCAGCTCGATCATGGTCGTGACGTCGCGCAGATGCGGCACGTTACCGACCGAGGCCGGACTGTCGGCGAGGAGCGTAGCAGCCAGGATTGGCAGAGCGGCATTCTTGGCGCCCGATATGCGCACCTCTCCCTCGAGAGGCGTGCCGCCGCGGATGTGGAGCTTATCCATAGACTGTAGGCTCAGGTCATGTTCATCGCGGTGGTGAGCTGTAGGCCAGCGGTTGCGGGCCGACTCCCGGAGCCTACAGCGTAAGCCGCTACAGCCGAGAGTCCGCCTCCTCAGGCGTGAGCGCCTGGATGCTCAAGGCGTGGATCTCGCGTCCCATACGGTCACCGAGCGTTGCGTACACCAGCTGGTGTCGTTGAATCATGCGTTTGCCGACGAACTGCTCGGCCACGACCACCGCCTCGAAGTGTGTGTCATCGTCTGATGTCACGCGCACGCGTGCGCCGGGCAATCCTGTTTCGATCAGTGCTTGGACTTCTGCGGCTTTCATTTGGCTAGGGAGGAAAGTAAGGAAGTTACAAGCGATATTAGCCGATCTGAGGCACGGTCATCGCGGTACCACGGGTGGGCGCGTTATCATGCCGGCATGAAACGAGTGCTCGATGCCGAACAACTCCTTGCACGCGGCCGGCGCGTGCTCGAAACCGAGATCGTCGCACTGACGGCCGTCCAGCAACGACTTCAAGACTCGTTCGTGAAGGCCTGTCAGATCCTACACGCCTGCAAGGGGCGCGTCGTCGTCTCCGGCATGGGCAAGTCAGGACACATCGGCAACAAGATCGCCGCCACATTGGCGAGCACCGGCACGCCTGCTTTTTTTCTCCACCCCGCCGAAGCGGGTCACGGCGACATCGGGATGATCACCGCCGACGACGTGTTGCTCGCCCTATCGAACTCGGGCGAGACACCCGAGCTGCTGACGATCCTACCGGCTGTCAAACGATTGGGCATCCCGATCGTCGTCATGACCGGCGCCCCAGCCTCCACGCTCGCCAAGGCAGCCACGGTGGTGCTCGACGTCAGCGTCCCAGAGGAAGCTTGCCCCCACAACCTGGCGCCGACTGCCAGCACGACCGCTGCCCTTGCCATGGGTGACGCGCTGGCGGTGGCCATTCTCGAGGCTCGCGGTTTCACCCCGGAAGATTTCGCGCGTTCGCATCCTGGGGGCACACTCGGCCGAAAACTGCTGTTGCGCATTGAGGACGTGATGCGCACGGGCGAGCAGATACCGATGGTCGGACCAGACTCATCTTTGCGCGACGGGCTGATCGAGATGAGCCGCAAGGGACTCGGCATGACCGCAATCGTCGATGGGGAGGGAAAGGTTCTGGGAATCTTCACCGACGGAGATTTGCGCCGTACCCTCGATCGCGATCCGGATCTACGCGGCAAGAAGATGGCCGATGTGATGAGCCGCAACCCCAAGACAGTAACTGCAGACATGCTGGCTGCAGAAGCAGTGCGCCTCCTTGAAGCATCCCGCATCACACAGTTGCTCGTCGTCGATGAGCGAGACGTCTTGATCGGCGCGCTCAACATCCACGACCTGTTCCGCGCGGGGGTAATGTGATGGAAACGCCCCTCGAGCGCGCCAATGACGTCCGACTGCTCGTCCTGGATGTCGACGGCGTGCTCACTGACGGAAAGCTGTACTTCACTGCGCGCGGAGAAGAGATGAAGTGCTTTCACGTCCGCGACGGCGCCGGGATCGTGCAAGTGCTGCGGGCCGGGATACAGGTCGCCGTGATCTCCGGGCGCTCGTCTGAGGCCGTCGAGCGGCGCATGTCCGAGCTCGGTGTGACATGGGTCCGCCAAGGGACCGACGACAAGCTCGCGGCCCTGCGCGAGCTGCTCGATATTCTCGGGCTGAGTGAGCAGGCCGTCGCCTGCATCGGCGATGACGTGGCCGATCTGCCGCTCTTGGAGACCGCAAGGCTCGCCGTGGCGGTGGCAGACGCTCATCCGAGTGTCAGGTCGCGCGCACACCTCATCACGCAGGCCTGTGGTGGTCAGGGAGCCGTGCGTGAGGTCTGCGACCTCATTCTGGAAAGCCAGCGACGCGCATCGTAGGCGCAGACGGTGACAACGTGAACTGGCGCTGGGTTTCGCTTACGGCATTGCTCGGGGCGCTCGTGATCGGCTACGGCACATTCAAGGAGCGCGAAGCGACCCCACGCCCGAGTGCGTCAGCACCCTCATTACCCACCTATTACGTGCGCAACGCCATAATCAAGGAAACCGCTGCCGACGGCTCGCTTGCAACGCAGATCGCCGCCGCGCGCATCGAAGTCTCGCCGGAGACGGACGACCTCACGATGAGCCAAGTCCACGCCACTTATCACCAAGGAGCGGAGCAGAGCTGGCGCCTGACCGCCGACGAAGGTTACAAACCCGGCACCTCGCCGGTTCTGCACCTCTATGGCCGTGTCGAGCTCGAGCCCCTGCAGGAC
Organism: Gammaproteobacteria bacterium; assembly: GCA_017577615.1. Lineage (GTDB taxonomy): Bacteria > Pseudomonadota > Gammaproteobacteria > Steroidobacterales > Steroidobacteraceae > Steroidobacter. The sequence continues at coordinate 24,655 of PKRE01000006.1, forward strand.
GATCTCGATGCGCGGCTGCAGACCGAAGAGCTCGCTGTCGACACCGAGAAAGAAGAAGCATTCAGCACGCGTTCGCCTGTCGATATCCGTTTCGGACAGCACGCGATGCAGGTGCAGGGCTTTCGCTTCGACATGAACGAACAGAGACTTTACCTGCAAGCAGGCGAGGGACGTTATGCGCAGCCGTAGTGCGCTCGTGCTTGCGCTGGTCGGGACATTGGCACTCGGACTTGTGGCGTTCGCGGCCGAGCGGCCGACGTTGACGACGCAGGATTTCACCTACGACTTCGAACGATCGGAGGTCGACTTCAAGAACGACATCGCGCATTTCTTTGGCCACGTGCGTGTCACGCAAGGTACCAACTCCATCGAGGCGCAGCAGGCTGTGGCCCGTGCCTTCCGTTCCGAGAACAAGCAATGGGAGTTCCGCGACGCGGTTCTCGTCAAGACCGCGGAGGCAGAGCTCACGGCGCAGAGCGCAACCGCAGCGTTCGAGAACAATGTGCTGGTGCAAGCACGCGTGGAAGGCTCGCCGGCGCACTTCGAGCGACGCGCCGACGGTTCCGAGCGCCTTGCGCGCGGTCGCGCACGCTCGATCGAGTACGACGTCGTCCGCGAGGTCGTGACACTCTCCGGTGACGTGTGGTTCGGCTACGGAAGTGACGAGTTTCGCGGCGACACGGTCGTTTACGACCTGCGCGACGAGCGCGTGCGCGTCGACGCACGCGACACCGGCCGCGTTCGCGGTGTGATTCGCCCACGCGGCGACGAACAGACCGGCGCGGAACGGCAAGGCACGTCAGCCGAAGGCGACACTGCCGTGCTCACCGACGACGTCGTTTCGGAAGGCGAGGCATGAGCAAGCTGCGGGTCGAAGGGCTGGCCAAGCGCTTCCGTTCGCGCCAAGTCGTCAAGGACTTGTCGATCGAGGTCGGCCAAGGGGAGGTCGTCGGGCTGCTGGGCCCGAATGGGGCCGGCAAGACCACCGCCTTCTACATGATTGTCGGGCTGGTCCCGGCGGACGCCGGGCGCATTCTGCTGGACGACAAGGACGTGACCCGGCTGCCGGTCCATAGGCGCGCGCAGCTCGGTCTGGGTTACCTGCCTCAAGAGCCTTCGGTGTTCCGCAAGCTCACCGTGCAAGACAACATCCTTGCCATTCTCGAGACGCGCGCTGACCTGAGCCCCCAAGAACGGCAGCGTCGACTCGAGTCACTGCTCGATGAGCTGCACATCGGACACATCCGCAACAGTCTCGGCCAAAGCCTCTCAGGCGGCGAGCGCCGCCGGGTAGAGATTGCACGTGCGCTCGCTGCCGAGCCGCGGTTCATGCTTCTCGACGAGCCGTTCGCCGGGGTCGACCCGATCTCGGTCCTCGACATCCAACGCATCATCCGACATCTGACCGAGCGCAACATAGGCGTGCTGATCACCGATCACAACGTGCGGGAAACTCTGGGGATTTGCGGCCGCGCTTACATCGTCAACGGCGGCGTGGTCATTGCGTCCGGAACTGCGGACGACATCCTTGCCAATAGAGAGGTTCGTGAGGTGTACTTGGGACAGGACTTCCGCCTTTGAACGTGGATCCCGCTGGCTTCTGGGAACCTTTCTCAGATGCCGGGGCCCTCGCTCGCGAGACGAATGCTCAAACCAGCACTGCAGCTCAAGCTCGGTCAGCAGCTCACGATGACGCCGCAACTGCAGCAGGCGATCCGTTTGCTGCAGCTCCCCGTTCTCGAGCTACAGGCACAGATTCGAGAGGCGCTCGAAACGAACGTCATGCTCGAATCCGAGGACGAGCTTCCCAGCCTTGAATCGTCCGACGCCGCCCTCGATTCGCCGTTCGAAGCCGCCGTGACGGCAAGCGAGGCGCCCACGCGCGAACGCGACGACGAAGACGACCTGATCGACGACCCCGAATGGAGCGATGCCCATTTCGTGGGCCCGTCGGAATCGCCCTGGTCGGGAGAAGGCGACGAGATGCAGGAGTTCGCCTCCACGCGCGGCGAGACACTGCAAGAGCACTTGATGTGGCAGCTCGAGATGTCGCGCCTCAGTGAGCGCGAGATGCGCATCGGCGCTGCCATCATCGACGCCATCAATGACGACGGCTACGTCATCGAGCCGCTCGACGAGATCGCACGCAACTTGCAGCCGGAGATTCATGCCAGCGTGGAAGAGGTCGAGCAAGTGTTGCGTTACGTCCAGCAGATGGACCCTGCGGGCGTCGGCGCCCGCTCAGTGAGCGAATGCATCGAGCTGCAGCTGCGCCAGCTCGATCCGAATACACCGGGACGCGATACCGCCCTGCTCATCGCCAAGCAATATCTCGACGAAGTGGCTGCGCAGCAATATGCGCTCCTTCGGCGCCAATTACGCGTCACCGAAGAAGAGCTCGAGCACGCCCTACTCTTGGTGCGTTCCTGTCAGCCCCGGCCGGGATCGAGCGTGCACTCCGTGCCGGCGGAGTACATCGTGCCCGATGTGTTCGTGCGCAAGACCGAAAAGGGCTGGGCAGTCGAGATCAATCCAGCAAGCGTGCCTCGCATCAGAGTGAATCAGAGCTACGCAGGGCTCATCGGGCGCTCTGCAGATCACGCCGTGCTCAGAACCCAGCTCCAGGAGGCGCGCTGGCTGATTCGCAGCCTCGAGATCCGCAACGAAACGCTGCTCAAGGTCGCCCGCTGCATCGTGCAGCGTCAATCGGCTTTCCTGGAGCACGGCGACGAGTACATGCGGCCCATGATCTTGAAGGACGTGGCCGAAGCCGTGCAGATGCACGAGTCGACGATTTCACGCGTCACCACGAACAAGTACATGCACACGCCGCGCGGCGTGTTCGAGTTTCGCTATTTCTTCTCCAGCCACGTTGCAGCGAGCGACGGCACGGAAATGTCCTCGACTGCGATCCGCGCGAAGATAAAGAAGCTAATCGCTCAGGAGGAGCCTGACAAGCCCTTGTCGGACAGCAAGATCGCCGACATGCTGTCAAAGGAAGGCATCCGAGTTGCTCGCCGAACGGTGGCGAAATACCGTGAAGCCCTGGGTATTCCCCCGTCTAGCGAGCGCAAGAGAGTTCCGGTGAGATGACAATGCAGTGCGATTCACAGAGATGATTCGTCGAGATGCAACGTAATCCATCAACGTGACTGAGTGAAACGGCGATTCGCGGCGCTGGGCGCCACCGATCACGATTCACGAGTCACGACTCAATCCAAGAGGAGGCATCATGCAACTGAACGTCACGGGCCATCATGTCGATGTCACTTCCTCTCTCAAGGGATATGTGGAGAAGAAACTCGACAGGGTTATCAGACATTCCGACCGGATCATAGACGTTCATTGCATCCTCACCGTCGAGAAGCTGCGACACAAAGCCGAGGCAACCATTTTCATGAATGGACGCACAATCTACGCCGATGCCGTTGAGCAGGATATGTACGCAGCCATCGACGCCCTGGCCGACAAGCTCGATCGTCGCGTGAAGAAGCACAAGGAAAAAACCAACGACCACCGCGCCCTGGAGGCTCGCAAGACCCAAGGTCAGATCTGAGGACCGTACGCAGCTCGCTGCAACGGCACCAGTTTCGCAATTGCTCATAGAAGGCGACCCGCCCGATGCATCGGGCGGGTCGGTCGAAGGTCATCTGCCCCAATGGCGCGGCCGGGCTCGAGCTCGAGATAATGAGCGATGCGCGCCTCAGCTTCCGCAGCAGTGCGCCCATCGAATTGGCGCAGTCGACGGGCGTCAGCGGCACCTTGATGTCGGCGACGAACGGCTCTACATAAGCCGACAACACCCCGCTGATGGCGCCGCGTCTTGCCGTTGAGCCTCCCACGGCAACGACGCGCAGGCCGTAGCGAGCTTCCGCCACAGGCACCTCGAAAGCGCCGTTCTCGTCCGTGACCGCAGTGCCAGCCAGGGGCTGTCCGTCGTGAGTCTCCAGGCTCACATGTGCGCTGACCACTGGCTCGTCCAAGAGCACGTAACCCCGCACGGGTCCGGTTACGACTTGATCAGCAAGCCGCTCCTGCGTATCCGGCCCGCCCGACGGTGCGGCGGCGACGCGATCCTATATTGTTGAGGAGTTGTCGTTGCAACCAGTGAGGCACAAAGCAACGACCAGAAGTTTCAATCCGGCAATGAAACGCAAAAACACAGAATCGTCGCAGTCGGATGAAGTTAGATTCCCGATCTGAAAAACGGCCGCCTTGTAGCACACTCGCAACAGTCACATCCGTGGCCTTTCCAGCAGTCGTCGTGCGCTGTTAGTCTGTGTCCATGCGACTCATCATCGTCAGTGGCCTATCCGGATCGGGTAAGAGCGTGGCGCTGCACATGCTCGAGGATCTCGACTATTACTGCGTCGACAATATCCCCGTCGGTCTGCTGCCGATGTTCATCTCCCACAGCCTGCGCACACGGGAAGGCGCTTACGAGGCGACTGCCGTCGGCGTGGATGCTCGCAACAGCCCGGACGAGATCGCTTCCGTGCCAAAGCTCGTCGAAGAGCTCAGACGCAGTGGTATCGCTTGTGAAGTGGTGTTCTTACGGGCGGAAGAAGACACGCTGCTGAAGCGCTACAGCGAAACACGGCGCAGGCATCCGTTGAGCCGCACCGGTCTGGCACTAGCTGATGCGATTCGCAAAGAGCGCGAGCTGCTGCAGCCGATTGCAGACGTCGCGGATTTGGTCATCGACACGAGCCGCAGCAGCGTCCATGAGCTTCGTGAGCTCATCCACCAGCGCGTGGCCGGACGCAGGGAAGGAAGGATGTCGATCCTCTTCCAGTCGTTCGCCTTTCGCTACGGCGTGCCGGGCGATGCCGATTTCGTGTTCGACGTGCGCAGCCTACCAAACCCATATTGGGAGCCCGGCCTGTCGCGCCTCACGGGACTCGATACGCAAGTGGCCGAGTATTTCGCGCGTTATCCGATCGTGGAGCAGATGTTCCAGGACATTGTCGCATTTCTCGAACGCTGGATTCCCGAGCTCATGAAAACAAACCGCAGTTACTTGACGGTCGCGATCGGATGCACGGGCGGACAGCATCGGTCCGTGTACCTCGTGGACCGCCTGTCGCGACACTTCGCCGCGATGTATCCGCACGTTCACGCCAAGCATCAGTATCAACAGCGCATGACGGACCGTTGAGCGGCCCGTCGCCCCTCGCGCTGTCTCCGAACCTCTACGCACCCTCCGATCAGGGCTTCTTCCTGCCCTATCGGCATCGATCCTCCGTTACACTGCGCGCCACTTTGTGGACAACAAAGATGAAGACCGAGGCTCCCGAAAAGCGAAAGACCACCCGGCTAAGCGCGCTGCGCGCCGCGCTTCAGCAGGGCAGCATGCGCCACGGCCGGCGCATGATCAACTCGCTTCACCCCGCCGAAATCGCCTCGCTTCTCGAATCCCTGCCGCCAGCGCAGCGCGAGATCGTCTGGGAGCTGGTCGACCCTGAGCTCGAAGGTGACGTGCTCGTCGAGCTCAACGAGGAAGTGCGCTCCAAGCTGATCAGTGGCATGGATGCCGAGGAGCTGATTGCCGCCACCGAAGGCATGGAGCTCGACGACCTCGCGGACCTCATCGGCGATCTGCCCGAGACACTGAACGAACGCGTGCTGCGCTCGATGGACGCGCAAGACCGCGAGCGACTCTCAGCGGTGCTCGCCTTCGAGGAGGACAGCGCCGGCGGGCTGATGAATCTGGACGCCGTCACGGTGCGTCCCGACGTGACTATCGAGGTCGTCTTACGCTACCTGCGCATGCGCGGCGAGCTGCCGGACCGTACCGATCGCCTGTTCGTCGTCAACCGCCACGACAAGTATCTCGGCGTCGTGGACATCACACGCTTGTTGACAGAAGACCCCGAGCTGACGGTCGGTGAGGTCATGGACGCGACCGTCGAGGGTATCGACCCTGAGACGCCGGCACGTGAGGTCGCCAAGCTGTTCGAGGATCACGACCTGGTGTCGGCTGCGGTGGTGGGCAAGGACGGCCGCTTACTGGGACGCATCACCATCGACGACGTGGTCGACGTCATCCGCGAAGAGGCCGACCATTCGGTGCTGAGCATGGCCGGCCTCGGCGAAGACGACGACATGTTTGCGAGCGTGCGTTCCAGTGCACGACGCCGGATAGGCTGGCTCAGCGCCAATCTCGCTACCGCGTTCCTGGCGGCCAACGTCGTGGGACTATTCGAGGCAACGATAGAGAGGATGGTGGCGCTGGCCGTGCTCATGCCGATCGTCGCCAGCTTGGGCGGCACCGCCGGCAGTCAAACGCTGGTGCTGATCACCAGAGGTATCGCACTCGGGCGCGTGGAAGAAGCCAATGCACGCTGGCTGCTTGCGCGAGAGATCGCCGTAGGTCTTCTCAACGGCATCGTGCTCTCGACCCTTGTGGGCGTCGCCGCTGGCTTATGGTTTCAGCAATGGGCAGTGGGCCTCGTCGTCCTTGCGGCGCTGATGATCAACTTGCTTGCCGCAGCGCTCGCTGGTGTCTGCGTGCCGATCCTGCTGAAGCGATTCGGTGTCGATCCGGCGATCGCCGGCGGCATGATAGTGACCACTGTCACCGACGTAATCGGCTTCGCCTCCCTGCTAGGCCTCGGCACGTTTTTCTTGACGTGAACCAAGCCTGTGCAGCACAGCGGTTGCACCCGAGGACTCGACCGCACCTCCGTTGATGAATGCCAGCACCTCGTCCGCGCGGTTCATCGTATCCTGGTAGCCGAGCGCGATCAGCTCACGTGTAAAGCTTTGCTCGAACAATAAGTAGCTGATGAGCTGCCCGCCGCCCGTGTTGAGCGCCCCCATGGTGCGCAACAGAACGCGTAAGGTACGCGGCAACGAATCGACATGGTGCCGTGCTATCTCCGAGAGATCCTGACTCGGTAGCAGCACAAACATGTCGATCCGACGCAGGCGCATCCTGCCGGTGTCGATGGGACCGACGTGGTCGACGAGCTCGTTGAGCTGGGTGAGACGCTCCAGATCCGAATAAAGCCCGTCCGAAAACAGCGCATCCAGCATGTAGCCAAAGATTTGCCCGAACGTCGGGCACTGTGGCGGTGAGGATGTCGGTGCCTTGGCCTCGTTGCGCGTGCCAACCACCAGCAACCGTTCGGCACCCAAGTGGATCGCCGAGCTGAAGGGGCTTGCCTCGCGCATGGCGCCGTCGCCGTAGTACTCGTCTCCGAGTAGAACCGGTGGAAACAGGAACGGGACCGCGACGCTCGCCATGAGATGCTCGAGCGACAGCTCCGCGGGCTCGCCCGCGCGCCGCATGCGGCTCCAGGGTTCACAGCCACCCTTGGCAGCATAAAAAGACACCGAACGCGCACTGACGTACCCGGTCGCAGACATTGCCAGCGCATCCAAGTATCCGGCTTCGATCGACCGGCGCACGATCGAGAAATCGAAGTGATGCTCGAGAAGTCGACGCAGCGGCGTGTTGTCGAACAATGAACGCGGCGGCGGCAGCAACCAGCCGCCTGAGATCATTGCCAACAGCCAATGCAGCCCAGCGCGGAGCATGCTCAGCGTATCGGCGCGAAAGACTTGCTCGACTCTAAAGTTTCGCCAGACCCTTTCCAGGTTGCCGACAGCGACACGGAAGCGATCGGCATGCACGGCAAGCGCGGTCGCGTTCACAGCCCCGGCGGACGTTCCCGTGACGATCCGGAAGGGATTCGGCGAGCGTGCAGGCAACAGATCGGCAATCGCGCGCAATGCTCCGACCTGATACGCCGCGCGGGCACCGCCTCCCGGCAGCACCAAGCCAACCTTCGGCGAAGGTGCGGTCGTTCTCGACTCTCCGCTCATGCCGCTTTCATGCTCGTGCACCAGATGTGAAATCCGCCTGCCCTCGATCAGCTGCACTTGGCGCCCGGATAGCTCTGCCCCGCAGCTCTTCTCCCCCTGCGCCAAGAGCACTATCGAAAGAACCTGAGCTAGTATCGCATAGCCGTGTCGTGTGACTTGGAGGCTAGTCGTGAACTTGCTTGCTTTGTTGCCCCGTGTGCTCTTCATGGGTCTGCTTGCCGTCGGGCACTCTGCTTTCGCAGATGCGCCCGCGATAGGCAAGCGTGCACCCGAGCTCAGGCTTCAGGACCAGAACGGCAAATGGCACACGCTGTCAGATTATCGCGGCAAGTGGGTCGTTCTCTACTTTTATCCAAAGGATCAAACACCTGGCTGCACGGCGCAGGCCTGCGAGTTCCGCGACGACATCTTCGCCTATCGCCAGGTGGGCGCCGTCGTCCTGGGTGTCAGTGTAGACGATGTCGAGTCGCACAAGGCGTTTGCGGAGAAATACAGCTTACCGTTCCCGTTGCTTGCAGATTCCAACAAGGAAGCGGCCAAGCGCTACGGCGTGCTGAATTTCACCGGGTTTGCGAAGCGCGAGACCTTTCTGATCAACCCGCAAGGCACGATCGTGAAACGCTACCAGGTCTCGAACCCGGAAGGTCATTCGCGGGAGGTGCTCGAAGACATCAAGAGACTGCAGAAGGCCACCTGACGGCACCCCCTCGGCTGCCGGGCGGCTGACGCCACGTAGAAGCGACAGTAACCTGCCCCGGCTCTGGGCTCCCGGCAACTGGGCTTGGGGTATGGGCCAACGCATGCTCGCTCCCGTCTCTCATCATCGACTCTCGGGCAGCATCGGCCGCAACATCACCGCGCCACGTTTCACCTCATGAGCTGCAGCGCTCCAGGCAAGCGACGGCTCAGATCCTCACTTCGAGGATCTTCATCGCGTTCGTGTTGCCAGAGACGCCCGAGAGCTCACCCTTCGTGAGGATGATGCGATCGCCGACCTCCACCATGCCGCGCTCGAGCAGGATCTTGAAGATGTCCGCATAGAGCACTTCAGCGTGAGTGTGCGTGATGTCGAAGTTCACGGGATACACGCCGCGATAAAGCATCACGCGACGGCGCGTTTCCTCGTGACGGGTGAAGGCGTAGATGGGGATATCGGAGCGAATGCGCGACATCCACAACGGCGTCGAGCCGGACTCAGTAAGCGCCACGATTGCCTTCACCTTGAGATGGTTGGCGGTGTACATCACGGCCATCGCGATCGCCTCGTCGGTCCGCTCGACGACGACGTGCTCAGTGCGCTGACGGACCGGTGAGTGAGCCGCCTCGTACTTCTCCGCGCCAACGATCACCTGCGCCATCGCCTGCACGGCCTTGACGGGATACTTACCGACCGCGCTCTCGCCCGAAAGCATCACTGCATCGGTGCCGTCCATCACCGCATTGGCAACGTCGGACACTTCCGCGCGGGTCGGGACCGGATTGTGAATCATCGACTCCATCATCTGGGTCGCCGTGATCGCGACCCGGTTACGCTTGCGCGTCTCGGCAATGATGTGCTTCTGCAATCCGGTGAGCTCGGCATAACCGACTTCCACCCCGAGATCGCCGCGCGCCACCATCACAGCGTCACTCGCCATGATGATGCGCTCGAGATTCACGAGCGCTTCCGAGCGCTCGATCTTCGCCACGAGATGGCCATGCCCGCCCGCTTTGCGCAGAAGAGTACGTGCCTCCTCGATATCATTGCCGTCACGCGCGAACGACACGGCCAGGTAATCCACCCCGAGACTGGCCGCAAGCTTGATGTCTTCGCGATCCTTGTCCGTCAAAGCACCAGCGGACAAACCGCCACCCTGCTTGTTGATGCCCTTGTTGTTGGAAAGCTCTCCGCCCACGACGACCCGGGTGTGCACGCGAGGTCCATCCACGTCCGTCACCTCGAGCACGATGAGCCCATCGTTCAAGAGCAAGGTGTCTCCCGGGCGAACGTCCTGCGGCAGCATCTTGTAGGTGACGCCGACGCTCTTCTGCGTGCCCGCGTTCGCGTCGAGAGAAGCATCGAGCGTGAAGGTGTCACCCTCATTGAGAAAGATCTTTCCATCGACGAAGCGCTCGATGCGGATCTTGGGACCTTGCAAGTCGCCGAGCACGGCGACCCACTTGCCGACCTGATCGGCGATCTCCCGCACCATTTGCACGCGCTTTGCGTGAAACTCCGGCTCACCATGCGAGAAGTTGATCCGCACCACATCAGCGCCCGCGCGAATCAGCTCCGCGAGCACTTTGGGATTGTCCGTTGCGGGGCCCAGCGTTGTCAGAATTTTTGTTCGGCGAAGCATAGCAAGCGGCCAGCGGTTAAGGTTGACGGTCCGCCAGCGCGAACGAACGGAAGCGAATGCGTGTTCGAACGCGCTGACAGCGCCGGACAGTGTAATCGGATCGTAGAAACTTGCGAGCACTCATCGTGCGTCGTAGCGCGCGAGTCCCCCCCTCGCTCGCAGCTTGCCGTGAAGTTTGCGGCTACTTCGCTCGTTCCTCGAGCACCGCAACGGCCGGTAGCTTCTTGCCTTCCAGGAACTCCAAGAAAGCGCCACCACCGGTCGAGATATAGGAAATATCTTCGCCCACCCCGTACTTTTCGATCGCCGCGAGCGTATCGCCACCACCTGCGATCGAGAACGCCGGGCTGCGTGCGATCGCTTGTGCCAGGATGCGCGTTCCTTCACCGAACTGATCGAACTCGAACACGCCAACCGGACCGTTCCAAACGATCGTTCCCGCACCCGCGAACATGCCAGCGAGGCGCTCGGCCGTATCGGGGCCGATGTCGAGGATCATTTCGTCCGCGCCTACGTCGGTGACGGGTTTGACGTCGGCTTCCGCGCTCGCAGAAAACTCCTTGGCAACGACCACATCAGTCGGCAGTGGGATTTCGACCCCGAGCTCCTTGGACCGCGCGAGCAGTCCCTTTGCAATATCGATCATGTCCGCTTCGACGAGCGACTTGCCGATCGCGTAGCCTTGCGCAGCGAGGAAAGTATTCGCAATGCCACCGCCGACGATCAGCTTGTCGACCTTGGTCAGCAGCGTCTCGAGCACCGTCAGCTTCGTCGACACTTTGGACCCCGCCACGATCGCGATCAACGGACGCTTCGGTTTCTCGAGCGCGGTCTCGAGTGCCTCGAGCTCGCTCATGAGCAACGGCCCCGCGCAAGCAACCGGGGCGAAACGAGCAACACCATGCGTGCTCGCTTCGGCTCGATGCGCCGTGGCGAACGCGTCCATCACATAGATGTCACACAACGCCGCCATCTTGCGCGCAAGCTCCTCGCTGTTCTTTTTCTCGCCCTTGTTGAAACGCACGTTCTCGAGCAGCACGACCTCCCCGGGCTCGCACTGGACACCATCCAGCCAGTTCTTCTCGAAGCGCACTTTGACGCCCAGAAGCTCCGACATCCGCTGAGCAACCGGCGCGAGCGAGAATTCCTCGTCGTACACCCCCTCCTCCGGGCGTCCTAGATGCGACATCACGAGCACGCGCGCGCCAGCATCCTTCGCCGCCTTGATGGTCGGCAACGCCGCGCGAATTCGCGCGTCGCTCGTGACAACGCCACCCTGAATGGGAACGTTGAGGTCTTCGCGGATCAGCACACGCTTATCGCGCAGATCGAGATCGGTCATTCGGAGGATGGGCATGGGAAGCTCCAACTAAAAGCTACTAGGCTCTGGACGCTGGGCTCGGGCAGAGTGGACGGGCCGCGGCAACTGGACTCTTGGTCAGCGCCCAGAGTCCAGTGCCCAGCAGCCCGCCGAGCGTCAGCTCGCTTTCGACCACGCGATCGCGGTATCGAGCATCCGATTCGAGAACCCCCACTCGTTGTCGTACCACGCGCAGACCTTGACGAGGGTACCGTCGATGACTTTGGTCATCGTCGCGTCGTAGATCGACGAAGCTGGATTGTGGTTGAAATCGACCGACACGAGCGGCTCATCCGTGTATGCGAGAACGCCCTTCAGAGAACCCTCCGCAGCTTGCTTCATGGCCGCGTTGATCTCCTCGACGCTCGTCGCACGCTTGGCGATGAAACTGAGATCGACGAGCGAGACGTTGATCGTCGGGACACGCACCGCGAAACCGTCGAGCTTGCCGTTGAGCTCAGGGAGCACCAGGCCCACGGCTGCGGCAGCGCCGGTCTTCGTCGGAATCATCGACATCGTCGCAGAGCGGGCTCGGCGCAGGTCCTTGTGGAACACGTCCGTGAGAACCTGGTCGTTGGTGTACGCGTGGATGGTCGTCATCACTCCGGAAGTGATGCCGATCGCCTCGTGCAGAACCTTGGCCAGCGGCGCCAAGCAGTTGGTGGTGCACGATGCGTTCGAGATCACCGTATGGCTCGCCTTGAGCACATTGTGATTCACGCCGTACACGACCGTCGCGTCCACATCATTGCCACCCGGTGCCGAGATCACGACCTTTTTCGCACCGCCGGTGAGATGTGCGCTCGCCTTCGCCTTGCTGGTGAACAAACCGGTGCACTCGAACACGTACTCCACGCCGAGCTCCCCCCAGGGCAGCTTGGCCGGATCGCGCTCGGCCAGCACGCGAATGCGATCACCGTTGACGATCATCGCATCGCCGTCCACCTTCACCTCGCCGGGAAATTTGCCATGCACCGTGTCGTACTGCGTGAGGTGCGCGTTCGTCTTCGCGTCACCCAAATCGTTGATGGCGACGATCTCGATCTCGTTCTGGCGATTTGCTTCGTAGACCGCGCGCAGAATGTTGCGTCCGATTCGGCCGTAGCCGTTGATACCGACCTTGATGGGCATTGCTCAATTTCCTCGAAGATGGGCTGTAGGCTGTAGGCTGTAGGCTGTAGGTCGTACTGGTTGTCCCAACCGGCCTGCAAGCGCTATCGCTTCCAGTACAGCACTGTTTAACGAATCGTACTCGACACGCTCAGCGCACAGCTCAGCGCGCCCCCTGCAGCAATCGTTCAACGGTCTTCACGACATTATCTACCGTGAAGCCAAAGTGCTTGAACAGCTCCTTGGCGGGCCCGGAAGCACCGAAGGACGTCATTCCGATGACCGCGCCGTGGTCCCCGACATAACGCCACCATCCGTCCGGCGAAGCGGCCTCGATCGCGACCCGGCAAGGCACCGACTTTGGCAGCACCCGCTCGCGATAAGCTTCGTCCTGCGCATCGAAGACATTGGTGCTGGGCATCGATACGACACGCACTCGCCGCCCCTGCTGCTGCAAGGCTGCGGCTGCCTCGACCGCCAACGCGACTTCCGAGCCCGTCGCGATCAAAATGACTTCCGGCGCGCCGTCGCAGTCGCGCAGGACATATCCGCCGCGGCGGATCGCTGCGACCTGCTCGGGCGTACGCGCCTGCGCGGGCACCGCCTGGCGCGTCAAAGCAAGGCATGTCGGCCCGTCGCGGCGCTCGATGGCATCGATCCAAGCGACGGCCGTCTCGGTCACGTCGCACGGACGCCACACGACCATGTTGGGCACGATTCTCAGGCTTGGAATGTGCTCGATCGGCTGGTGCGTCGGGCCATCTTCGCCGAGACCAATCGAATCGTGCGTCAGAACGAATATCACGCGTTGCTTCATCAACGCAGCCATGCGGATCGCGTTCCGCGCGTAGTCAGAGAATACGAGGAAAGTGCCGCCGTAAGGAATGAGGCCACCATGAAGCGCTACTCCGTTCATGATCGCGCTCATTCCGAATTCCCGGACCCCGTAGTGCACGTAGTTGCCCGTCGGGTCATCGCCGGTGAGCGGCCGCGTATCCTTGCGATTCGTGTTGTTCGAGCCGGTGAGGTCGGCCGACCCCCCGAGAAGCTCGGGCACGTGCGGTCCCAGCGCATTCAAGCACTGCTGCGAAGCCTGTCTTGTTGCGAGCGCACCGGTTGCCTGTAGGGTTTGCTCCAGGTAGGCCCGTGTTTTCTCCTCCCAGTCGGCCGGCAGCTCGCCGCGCATGCGCCGCTCAAACTCGGCCGCCAGGTCCGGGTACTCAGCCTTGTATCTCTCGAAGAGCGTCCGCCAGGCAGCCTCCGCTCTTGCGCCACGGTCGCGCGCGTCCCATGCGGCGCGGATGTCGTCGGGGATCACGAAGGGCTCGTATTCCCACCCGAGATTCTTGCGCGTTGCCGCGACCTCGTCGGCGCCGAGCGGGGCGCCGTGCGTCGCTTCGGTGCCCTGCTTGTTCGGCGCACCCCAGCCAATGACCGTCTTGCAGCAAATCAGGCTGGGACGTTCCTTCTCAGCTTTCGCCGCCGCGATGGCGCGCTCGATCGCCACGGGGTCGTGCCCGTCGACGTTCGGCACCACGTGCCAGCCGTACGCTTCGAACCGCTTCGGCGTATCGTCGGTGAACCAACCGCGCACTTCGCCGTCAATCGAGATGCCGTTGTCGTCGTAGAAGCAAATGAGTTTGCCGAGTTTGAGCGTGCCCGCCAGTGAGCACGCCTCGTGCGAAATGCCTTCCATGAGGCAGCCATCGCCCAGGAAGACCCATGTGTAGTGATTGACGATGTCGAAGCCGGGGCGATTGAATGTTGCGGCAAGCACTTTTTCCGCGAGCGCCATACCCACGGCATTTGCGAGCCCTTGTCCGAGCGGTCCGGTGGTCGTTTCAATACCGAGGTGCGGCTCGTACTCCGGGTGCCCCGCCGTATGCGAGCCGAGCTGACGGAACGCCTGTAACTGCTCCATCGGCATGGGATAGCCGGTCAAGTGGAGCAGTGCGTACAAGAGCATGGAACCGTGCCCGTTCGATAGCACGAAACGGTCGCGATCCGCCCAGGTGGGATTATTCGGGTTGTGCTTAAGGTGATCGTTCCACAGCACCTCGGCAATGTCTGCCATACCCATGGGCATGCCCGGGTGACCGGAGTTCGCCTTTTGCACGGCGTCCATCGCGAGAACTCGAATAGCATTGGCCAATTGCCGGCGGCGCGACGTCGTCATGAGAAGATCCCCGGGAAAATTCGGAAAGCCGTACATTTTGGACTATCAGCTTCTGCGGGCCAAGCCTCAACGAGCCCACCGCCCCCTTCGAGGCTGGCCGGGATGCAGCTTCCTGTATCCATAGACAAGTCATACGTTATTGCATTGATCGCGCGAGCCCGCCGGAACCCGGGCTTCGCCGTCACGTTTTGCAACTTGCCCGGCAAATGAGACGGACTGCAAGAATTTGCGCGCCAACGCAGGCGAGGTCGAAGGATTAGAAGTTGATCACCTTTCGACGCCAGCGTCGTTGCTAGCATTTCGCAGCCGGGTGGGAAGCCTTGACTTGCAGTAGCACCTCGACGATCCGAATTGTTTTGTCATTTCGGGCTCTCTCGTCACGCGGCATCCCCCTTTTTTCGCGAGAGTCCAAGGACATTGTTAAGAGCGATGCAAACAGTCAGGCTTCTGCAGTTCAGCGACACCCATCTTTTCGGCGATGCCGCCGGTCGCGTGCGCGGCATCGCTTGCCTTCCTGCCCTGCAGGCTGCCGCAGCCGACGCCTATCGTCGCGCCCAGCGGCTCGACGCGGTGTTGCTCACTGGCGACCTCGTTCAGGACGATCCGGACGGCTATCGGTGGATCCGCCACGTCTTCGGTCACTCGTGTGTTCCGGTGCTGTGCTTGCCCGGCAACCATGATCTGCTGGAACACATGCGCACCGCCCTCTCCGGCGCACCTTTCGCGATCGGCGGCACACACCACTTTGGTCGCTGGACAATCGTGATGCTCGATTCCTGCGTGGCTGACAGCGCCGCTGGCGAGCTCGGCCCGCAGCAGCTTCATGCGTTACGCGGCACGCTGCGGGAGCACCGCAACCAGCACGTGCTGCTCTGCTTGCATCACCATCCCATCCGAATGCGCAGTGCCTGGCTCGATCGAGTAGGCCTGCGAGATGCAGATGCGTTCATGGAGCTCGTGCGCGACCATGCCAACGTGCGTGGCGTGCTGTGGGGACATGTCCACCAATCGCTGGACCGTTTCATTCACGGGGTCCGCTTCATGGCCACACCGTCCACTTGCGCGCAATTCGTGCCTGGCAGCGCCGAGTTCGCCATCGACAACCGCCCGCCCGGCTATCGTTTTCTCGAGCTGCTCCCAGACGGCTCCATCGCCACGGAGGTCTGCTGGCTTGAAAGCTACGCCGAACGCATTGTTGCGTGACAGCGCGCCCGCGCGACCACACTGAATTCCTCCGGCCTCCCGTAGACTGTCCTAGACTGTCGTCTCAAGGTGGCGCATCTGCGCCGTGCAACACGATGAAGCTCATACGGACACTCTCACGCGGCGTGCTTCTCTGCTTTCTAAGCTTCGCCGCTGGGCTGCCGCCCACAACTAGCACCCTTGCAGAAGAGCCGGCCTCGTCGCAGCGGCACAGCTTGTGGTCGCTGAAAGGCAAGCACAACACCGTGTACCTGCTGGGCTCGGTCCATTTCCTCAGCCCGAGCGAGCAAATTCCGCCAGCCATGGAAGCTGCCTATGAAGATGCAGAAGTGATCTACATGGAGATCGACATGGACGATCTTGATCCGCTAGCTGTACAGCGAGTCGCGTTCGAGCTCGGCACATTGGCGCCCGGAGAAACACTCGAGGATCGAGTCGGGCCGGAGGTCTACGAGAAAGTCGCCCGAAGAGCTCGGGAGCTCGGTCTCGCCCCCGAGCTGCTCGAGCGATTCAAACCCTGGTTCGCGGCCCTGACGCTCACGCAACTGCATTTAATGAAAATGGGTCTCGATCCCACTGCAGGCATCGAGCAGCGACTCGTCAGGCGCGCCACGCACGATGGCAAACCGATCCTCGGCCTCGAGACATACGAAGAGCAGGTCGAGACACTGGCGAGCCTGACACCTGCCCAACAGCAGCAGTTTCTGCTCTACAGCATCGAGGATTCGGAACGCGCCACGCGTGAGATCGAAAACATGCTACGGGCTTGGCGTGCCGGCGATGCTGCCGCGCTGGCGGCGCTGCTCGCCGAGGGCATGGCAAAGTACCCTGATATCTACGGCCCGCTCACGGTCGAGCGCAATCGGAAATGGATCGCAACCATCGAAGAGCTGCTCGATGACGAGGACGACTATCTAGTCGTCGTCGGTGCACTGCACCTCGTGGGCGAGGACAGTGTGATCGAGCTTCTCGAACGGAAAGGGCATCGCGTGACGCAGCACTGACGAAGAGCTGGCGGCTCGAGACCTGGGGCTCGGGCAAGCGGGCTTCGCCGCACGATGCACGGCATACATGCATTCATTGGCCAGCGTTGAAGAAGAGACTCCTGGCAGAATCCATCGCATCGACTTTTCCGACTCTGCCACGAGGTCAAGCCCCCTACCTTGTCATACCTCGACCATCTCGAAATCTTCCTTGCCCGCACCACAATCGGGGCAACGCCAGGAAAGAGGCACATCCTCCCAACGCGTTCCGGGCGGAATACCGGAGGCCGGATCGCCTTTCTCCTCTTCGTAAACGTAGCCGCAAATCACGCACATGTAGGATTTCATCTTTGTGGAACCGGGTCTGAACGAGCGCCGCGATTAAAGCGAGAAGCAGCGCCCGCTGCAATGGCCTTCGCGACGGCTGATGCGCCGTGCGCACAGGAGGCTTACACTTATCGATGAATTGATGGAGGAGCAAACGAATTGAGCCTTTTCGCGGAAGCGAGCCGCTATATTCCTGGCGGCGTGAACTCACCTGTACGTGCGTTTCGCGGCGTGGGCGGTGAGCCCATCTTCATCGAGCGCGCATCGGGACCATACGTGTTCGGGCACGACGGCAAGCGCTACATCGACTATGTCGCTTCCTGGGGCCCGATGATTCTCGGTCACGCCCACCCCGACGTGGTCCGCGCGGTGCAAGAGCGCGCGGCGCTGGGTCTTTCGTTCGGCGCACCGACGGAGATCGAGACGCGCATCGCCAAGAAGATCTGCGAGCTGATGCCGTCCATAGAGCTCGTCCGGATGGTGAGCTCTGGCACTGAAGCGACCATGAGCGCGATTCGCTTGGCGCGCGGCTACACGGGACGCGACCGTATCGTGAAGTTCGAGGGCTGCTATCACGGACATTCGGATTCACTGCTCGTGAAGGCCGGCTCGGGCGCATTGACACTCGGTGTGCCAACCTCGCCGGGTGTACCGAAGGAGCTGGCCGCCCACACGGTCACGCTGACGTTCAACGACATCGAGCAGGTCCAGCAGCTGTTCGCGACCCACGGGCAGGAGATCGCCTGCGTCATCGTCGAGCCGATTGCCGGCAACATGAATTGCGTGCCGCCCGTGCCCGGATTCCTCGAGACGTTACGCTCCCTGTGCGACCAGTACGGGACCGTGTTGATCTTCGATGAAGTCATGACAGGCTTTCGCGTCTCCCGCGGTGGCGCGCAGGAGCTGTTCGGCATCAGACCCGACCTCACGACGCTCGGCAAGATCATAGGCGGCGGTCTGCCGGTCGGTGCGTTCGGTGGCAAACGCGAGATCATGGAGCGGATCGCTCCGCTCGGACCCGTTTATCAGGCGGGCACGCTCTCTGGTAACCCGGTCGCAATGGCGGCCGGGCTCGCAACGCTCGAGGCGTTGAGCGAGCCTGGTTTTCACGCACGACTCGAGGAGAAAACGAACCGGCTCGTCGAGGGCTTGCTCGCCGCTGCACGCTCCGCAGGCGTACCGCTGACGATCAACCACGTTTGCGGGATGTTTGGATTGTTCTTCACCGACAAAGCGCCGGTGCGCTATTTCCGCGACGTCGTCGCGTGCGACACAGCACGCTTCAGCAAGTTTTTCCACGGAATGCTCGCGGAAGGTATCTATCTTGCGCCCTCGGCCTTTGAAGCAGGCTTCGTGTCGCAGGCGCACACGGAAGTCGAGATCGACGCAACGATTGCAGCGGCAGAGCGGGTCTTTGCGAGCCTTTGACGCAAAAGGAAGCGACAGCATGCACTGGCCGCCTATTCGCTCTAGATGCGGTGCTGTGTAGTGCTAGCGGAAGCGATAGCTCAAGTAGAGATTTGCACCATAGATTTTGTAGAGGAGATCTCCCCACGCGCTTTGTGGATCGTCGGGCAGCAAGGCGTCGCGCAGAACCTTGTCCGTGCCTTTGAGATCAAGGCTCAACGTCACTCCGGGCAGTAACTCGCGCCACTGCACGCCGACCCCACCGTAATAGCCGTAAGCGGCCGTCTGTGCATCGTAGCGTACGGCCCCAGCGAACGCCGATAAGGCGAAACGATTTCCAAGGCGCAGACGATAGTCAACGGCTCTAACGCCGATGAGCGTTCTGCCATCGACCTCATCCAGCTCCAGACGCACTCCTAGATCGCTGCGATGCGCTCCTCGACGACGCACGCCCAGACCCAAATGCGGGCTCGTGCTCGATACCTCGCGCCTCGGCGTCACACCCTTGTCGAAGGGGTCGTACTCAAGTCGTAACGCGCCCATCCCGACATCGACGAACAGCTCCACTCGCGTCGCTGCCGTTGCTGGCACAGGATAGGGTACGACCCGTGCCAGCTCACGCTGACCCGGTGCGAAATAAACGAAAGCGCCTATGCGACTGAAATCCTCGCCGAACACATCGCGTCCCGCATTCACTTCGAGGCCGTAGATGAATTGATTCCGCACTCGCGAATAGCGCACAGACACGTCGTGCTCACGTTCGTAGTCGAACCCGGAATAGCGCTCGTTCGCCAGCGTGCGGTAGCGCAGCTCTAGCAAACCGCCGACGGGCGGCTGCCATCCGAGCCAGATGCTGTGGCTCTGTGCGCCCACTCCATCACGCGACGCGCGGTGGTCGCCCCCCCAATGACCGATCACGTGGCCTTCGCTCGACAAGCCGTCGGGATACACGCTGTGCACATACCACGCGTTCTGCCAGTCAGAGACCTCGTAGCGAAGATCCAATCCGTGCAAGAGCTGTGGCAGGTAAATGCCAGCGGAAAGCGCGGCGTTGCCCAACCGCCAACCCTCCTTGCGCGCCCCATCTTCTCCTGCGTACTCGAAATAGATCGAGAAAGGGCGTCGCGTCGGCACGAGGAACTTCGTTGCGAACGCCGCAGCCTGATTACCGAACTGCTCGTCGCTCGAGAGCTCGTCGCTGATGTTGTCGTAGCGACTCGGCCGGAAGAAGGCATCGAGGAAATCTCCGAAAGATCGGCCCCGTTCGCCTCCTCCAAATTGCAAGATTCGACTCGCGCTGAGTGACCAGCCGGGCAGCGGCTCGATCGAGACATGAACGCCAGCCAAGCGCGGATAACCGCTAGTCGTACGATCTTGGTAGGCGATATCCTCGACGCGCGACATGCGCGCAAGAAACACTTCGTATTGAAGTTTAAGCTTCGTGAGCGGAGTGTAGTTCGAAAGGGTCAGTCCCGGCATCGGATGCGACTGCGTGCTGACGAGCATGCCGCTGTCCGCCATGGGCGACCACCAACGTTCGCGATAGCCGATGTCGAGCTGCGCATACTCGTAGCCCACGCTGAGCGACGAACCGACCGGGAGCGCCTCGTGCGGATAGGCTAGCCCGCCAAGTTGCAGCAAGACGTGATCATTGACCTGCAAGAGCCCTTGGACGGAAGTCGCCCACGCATCTTCCGTCCCCATACCCCGACGGTTTGGCAAAGCTCTTTCAGAGCCGTCCGCCGCCGCCACTTCAGCACTTGCGTGCGTGATCGCGTAACGGCTCATGTACCCGTGCAGATAATTCCGCACGCGGCGGCACAGGAATTCGTCAAGCTTGCACGCCTCGGACAGCGCATCCAAGACCGCGGCAGCAGCAAAGGGGCGACGCATTACGGGCCGCCCGGCGAGCACCATGACCCGCTCGATATCTTGCTCGACCGCGGGCGAGAGCTCGAGCGGCAAGTAAGGGCTCACGCCGCGCGCCAGCGTAGCCTCGCTGGCCAGTGCGGTCATGATCATCAGGACCGCAGGAAGCACGCGCGCCGTGGCGCTCTTGAACGGTAGCTTCAGCATCGAGGCGAATGACCTTTACATGGGCGCGTGCGAAGTGTAACTGCAGCCGCGCGGAGCCTGCAGCTCATCCTCGACTGACGCACTCAGATTGACAATGCGCGCAGCGCAACCTCGAGACGACTGGCGAAGCTCTGCTTATTCTGCAAGAACCAGTTGCGCGCACTTGCACCAAGCCTGGCACATTGCTCGTCGCTCATGGCCATGGTCCTTGCGATAGCTGCCTCGAGCGAGCGCTCATCGAACTGATAGGTCGTCGCCAAACGTTGTTTGCCTACTCCGGAGTAGGACACCAGCACGCCTCGCTCAGGCTTCACGAGCTCGTTCATCGGGGGTGCATCGATCGTGATGGTGACTGCACCTACGCTGAGCGCCTCCACGATGTAATGGCCCCATCCTTCCGTCAAGGACAGGCAGATATGGAACAGGTTCTCGTTCTGCAGGCGCATCAAGGCATCGTCACCGAGGTAGCCGGATATGTACCTGATGTTGGGCGCGTTCAGCGCCGGATCATCTGGCGCGTTGTTCTGCACGACGGTTAGCACCGGCCACTCCGGATGGCGCTTCCAGACCCGCAGGAGCCGATCTGTCCCCTTCATCGTGCTCTTGCCTGCGAGATGGAAGTAGGTGCGCTGTTTTTGCACAGTCGAGTCGTAACGGTCCTCGCTGTCGAAACCGACGTACATCACGTCGCAGCCGATGCGAGCGAACAGCTCGCGCGTGTACGCGGTCTTGGCCCACACTCGATCAACGTGGCGCAAGAAACGGAGGTCGTGCCGATCGAACCACTCGGGGTTGGGCAGTGCGACGTTTACCTTCGCATTCGACAAATGCTGAAACCACACGTGTTCAAGCAGCAGATTGATGTCGGCCGACGGCATCCGGCGCGCACCCGTGCGGGCCTGCCAGGCACGCCTGACGCGCGTGCTCCATTGCGCCAGAACCGATCTGCGCTCGCCTGCAGCAGCCGCATCGATGGCAATCACATGGACTTCATGGCCCAACCTTTGCAGCGCATCGGTCAGCACGTCGATGTCGCGCGACAAACCGACACCGTTGGACTTGCCAATGATGTTGATGCGCCTCGACTCCGTGGCAGTGTAGGGCGCAACGCATGGCGCATGCTCAACCGCAGACATTCTCACAGGATATTGGATCGCGCATCGCGCGCAATATGTCGCGCTCACAAGACTGGCGACAACATGTTATGCACGTGTAATGTTGCCGTACTCCTCCTCTGAGATCCTACCGCAACACGTTACGTAGGCATCACCCCGTAGCGCTCTCCCTGCACGAAGGCGTGCGTGCGTCGCCGTAGCGATCGCGGTCCTTCTGCTTGGGGGCCGCCGCCCGAGTTTCTCCAGGCATGCTGCGAGACTGGTCAGGGCACATCCGTATGACTGTAAACTCGCGCGGAGAGCGTCCGCGGCCGAACTCGGCCAGAAATCACTCTTCGTCCTCCGGACTTTAAGACTTGCCTACCTTGGGCGGCTTTCCGTAACGCCGGGTGCTCGGAGGTCGTCCTCGGCACTATAAAGGCTAACCGCAGGAAACCGTTCGCCCATGATCGGGTTGACGCCAGTCGTAACCATCGAGAGGATGTTGCAAGTCTTCGACCGATCCATGGTCGACTCCCCGCACACTCATGCGCGCATTTTTTCTGTTCGTTCTTCTGCTCATCGGAGCGCTCGTCGTCGCCGCCGCTCTCACTTATCCCGCGTGGCTGCTCGTGAGCACGATCTCTGTCGAGCCCGTGCACCGGGTCATGAACCGGCTCGCGATGCTCATCGCGCTCATCGGGCTCATCATCCTCACTCGCAGACTGGGCCTGTCGAATCGCGAGTCGCTCGGTTACGGGCTGCCAGCCGCGCGCTTCATGGCGGAGCTTCTCATCGGCTGGATCGCAGGCGTTCTGTTGATGTTGCCGCTGGTCGCGTTCCTGCTCGGCCTCGACATTCGTCAGTGGCGGCCCGAGATCGAGCACCACTGGCTCTCACTGCTGCTCGGGGGCATCGTCTCGGGCTTGGCAGTGGCACTGATCGAAGAGACTTTCTTCCGAGGCGTGCTGTTCAGCGCCGTCCAGCGCACTTCCGGCGCAGCTGCCGCGATCGTTGCCCCGAGCCTGCTCTATGCGATGCTGCATTTTCTGGGTGGGCGCCTGCGGGTACCACCGGAGGAGGTTGGCTGGGAGCATGGGTTTCTGGTCCTCGCTCGCCTGTTCGAGCGTTATGCGGAACCGCTCGCCTTCATCGACTCGTTGCTAGCCCTGCTGGTGCTCGGCATGCTGCTTGCGTTGATTCGCTTGCGCACCGGAGCTATAGCGGCCTGCATGGGTTTGCACGCCGCTGGTGTGTGCACGATCGCGGTGCTGAGGAAGACCACCTACGTGGACGCAAGCTCCGAGCACGCGGTCTGGGTGGGAAGCTACGACGGCGTCATTGGCTGGGCCGCATTGCTCTGGTTCATTGCGATCGGAGCGGTCTACTGGAAGCTGACTTCGCAGCGGTCGCTGCCGTCGAGCAGCTCCTGACTGTCAGGAGCGCGCTTGAGCTGCGCCGCCGATGAGCGTGTTCAAGTACTGCAGCCGCTCTACGGGATCGTCGATCTCCAGACAACGCTGTCGCGTCGCGAGATTGAACGGTAACAACTCAGCGAGGCGCGCGCTCAGCCAGCTGGCATCGTCGACGCGGGGCAGCACATCCTCGTATAACGTGGTGACTTGAGGAAAGATCTGCCGCATCAGCTCGGCCAAGTTCTGCAGCTCGAGTGGCACCGGCGTAGGCGCTTCCGGGGCCAGCATGGTCACCTCGGCGACGTTCAGCCCGTCGGGCTGGACTTCGACTGACTCGATGCGAAACCGCCGCTCGCCACGTGCCACGATGCCAAGAAGCCCGTTGCTCAGGCGATCGAAATCCACGATGCGCGCCGTGGTTCCGATTGTCACTGTCTTGGCCGGCCCGACTTCCCGTCCTTCCACGATCAGAGCTACGCCGAAAGGGCTGTTCTCGCGCATGCATCGCCCGACCATGTCGACGTAGCGTGCTTCGAAGATCCGCAGTCGCAGCGGTCCGCCCGGAAACAACACCGTGTGCAACGGAAAGAGAGGAATGATCTCGCTCATCCCATCTTCCCTTGTCGGTTGCGACGGCGCGTCGCCGACACAAGCAAGCCGCACGTGAGTTACGAGCCCTCCATAGGATCACGCGCGCGCAGCTTCGCCAGCAGCTTCTCATGGATACCGCCGAAGCTGCCATTGGACATGATCAGCACGTGATCGCCGGACCGCGCGGTGCGTGCGAGAGTCTCGACCAAGGCCTCGAGGTCCGTCGCAACGTGCGCGCGCGCGCCGAGCGGCGCGACGGCCTCGGAGACATTCCACTGCACGCTCGGTCCTTGATACACGAATACCGCGTCCGCGGCCGCCAGGGAGGCAGCGAGCGCGTGCCGATGCGTGCCGAGCTTCATGGTATTCGAGCGTGGCTCGAGCACGGCGATCAAGCGTGCGGCACCGACACGACGACGCAGAGCGTCGATGGTCTGCTCTATGGCCGTGGGATGATGCGCAAAATCGTCGTAAACGGTCACGCCGCCGACCACGCCGCACTTCTCGAGCCGTCGGCGCACGCCAGCGAACGCTTTGAGGGCCGCCACCCCCGTTTCGATCGGTACGCCCGCGTGTCGCGCCGCGAGCAAGGCCGCGAGCGCGTTGAGCGCGTTGTGCCTGCCGACCAGGGGCCACTCGACATCGGCGACCTGACGATCCCCCTTCATGATGGCGAACTTGGAGTAGTCGCCCTGCTCACCGGACGAGATGTGCCACACGTCATCGCCGTGCGCAACGGCGGAGAACTGCTCCACGGGCGTCCAGCAACCCATCTCGAGCACTCTCGTCACATGCGCATCGCCCGCATTGGCGACGACGAGCCCGTTCCTCGGCACCATACGCAGGAGCTGATGAAACTGCCACTGAATCGCGGCCACGTCGGGATAGATGTCTGCATGATCGTGCTCAAGGTTGTTGAGCACGACAGTACGCGGCCGGTAATGCACGAACTTCGCACGCTTGTCGAAGAAGGCCGTATCGTATTCGTCCGCTTCGACCACGAAGTGCTTGCCATCGCCGAGTCGTGCAGTCGATGAGAAATTGCTCGGCACGCCTCCGATCAGGAAGCCCGGCGCGAGGCCTGCGTGCTCCAAGATCCAGGCGAGGATGCTCGAGGTCGTGGTCTTGCCATGCGTGCCCGCAACAGCCAGCACCCAGCGACCGGCGAGCACATGACGCGCAAGCCACTCAGGACCGGACGTGTACGGGATATGGCTTTCGAGCAGCGCCTCGATGAGCGGGTTGCCACGGCTCATCACATTGCCAACGACAACAATGTCGGGGCGAAGCGACAGCTGCTCGGCGTCGTAACCTTCGATGAGGTCGATACCGAGGGCGGCAAGCTGATCGGACATCGGCGGATAGACGTTCTGGTCGGCCCCCGTCACGCGGTGTCCTGCTGCGCGTGCGAGCGCAGCAATCCCGCCCATGAACGTGCCGCAGATGCCCAGGATGTGAACGTGCATGTGATGTGTCGAAGTGCGTTCGAGTGTAAGTGGTACCGCAGGTCATCGAGGCAAGCGACGGATCGCATGAACCGGCACAGCCTGAGCGGCTGCACGGCAGCCTATAATGCGCACGTGGTCATCAAAGCATCCTACACGATTCTATCCGCGTTCGGCGCCACCACCTGGGGCGCCGGAGCTTACTTCATCGTATCCGTGGAGCGCTCATGAGCGCTCAGACGACCGTGTTCGTCGACACCGACGCGGGCCTTGCGAGTGCGTTGCAGGAACTCGCGCAAAGCACATTCGTCGCGATTGACACCGAGTTCATGCGCGAGAGCAGCTACTATCCCAAGTTGTGCCTCGTGCAGCTCGCTTCGATCGATTACTGCGCGCTCGTCGATCCGCTGGCAAGCGTAAATCTCGAGCCGCTGTGGACATTCTTGGCCGAGCGACGGCGCGTGAAGGTCCTTCACGCCGCACGACAGGACCTCGAAGTGCTCGCGGTGCATGCGCCGCACGCCATTCCGATGGGGCCGATTTTCGATACGCAGCTCGCTGCCGCGCTGCTGGGACAATCAGCTCAGATCGGCTACGCAGCATTGGTGTCGGCCCGTTTGGCCACAACCCTGCCCAAGGGGCACACACGCACTGATTGGCATCGGCGCCCGTTGAGCGCGGAGCAGCTCGAGTACGCCGCCGATGATGTACGCTATCTCGTGCCGCTCTATCTCGACTTGCACGCGGCGCTCGAGCGCACTGGCAAGCTCGCGTGGTTGGAACAAGAGGCGCTCGAGTTCGAACGCGCCGAGCTGCACGGGCCCGAGCCGGAGCAGGCATGGAAACGTTTGCGAGGTCTCGATCGTCTGCGGCCCGAGCAACGCGCCACCGCCAAGCTGCTCGCGGAATGGCGCGAGCGCCTCGCAATCAAGCATGACAAGCCGCGGGGCTGGATTCTTTCCGACGAGGCACTACGCGAGATCAGCGAGCGCATGCCGAGGACCCTGGCTGCGCTCAGCAGGCTGCGCAGCCTGCCTGAAGGGCTCATTCGCAAACGGGGCGCAGAGCTGCTCGAGCTTGTGGCGCGCGGCGAGCAAGCACGAGCAGCCGAAAGCGGCGTTCCGCGACCTCGAGCCCCCGAGCCCGACCAGCTCGCGCTGGTCACGAGGCTCATGAGCGTCGTGCGCGAGCGCGCGCAGGCACTGGCAGTCAGCCCCGAGCTCCTCGCAACACGCCGCGATGTCGAGCGACTCGTCTTCTCCGGCGACTGTGCTCGCCTGCTGCAAGGTTGGCGACGCGAAGCGATCGGCGAACGCCTGCTGGCCATCCTCACCGCAGATGCCGCCCAGCAGGAACGGCACAGCCGTTAGCGTTCACTTCTTGGCGCGGGCCTGCTTCGTGCGCGCCTTGGTACTCGATTTGGCCGTCTTGGCCTTGCTACGAGCGACGCCCGCAGACCTGCGAGCGGGTGCGACGCGCGAGCGTGAGGAGGCGCGTCGCGCGGCCGTGCGTTTCGCGGCAGCGGCCCGCTTGGCGTGACCTGCGGGACTCTTTTTGGTCTTCACGGCTTTT
Source organism: Gammaproteobacteria bacterium (assembly GCA_017577615.1). Taxonomy (GTDB): domain Bacteria; phylum Pseudomonadota; class Gammaproteobacteria; order Steroidobacterales; family Steroidobacteraceae; genus Steroidobacter. The sequence goes on from PKRE01000006.1 coordinate 51,583, forward strand.
TTCGGCGCTGACTTCTTGCGTGTCTTTTGCGCCCCTACAGCCTTCTTCTTGGCGATCGTCTTCTTCCCTGACGTCTTCTTCCCTGCTGTCTTCTTCGCTGCCGTCTTCTTCTTGGCTACGGCCTTGCCGACCGTCTGCCTGACGGCCTTCTTCGCAGTGGCACGAGCCCGTTTCGTGGAGGCGCCTTTGCTTCCTGTGCGCGCACGCCTGACGGTTATCGCTCCTTCGGGCACGGGCTTGGCCAAAGCAGCGGCTTCCATGCGCTCGAAGACTTCATCAAGCTCGCCCTCGCCAGCCACGACACGAAGCAGGCCAAGCCGGGAATAATGCTCAACGAGCGGCTGAGTCTGCTCGGCATAGACCTCCAGCCGCTTGGCAATGACGTCTTCTTTATCGTCGGGGCGTTGCTCCAGCTGTGTCCCGTCCTTGGCACATGTCGTCGTGCCGGCGGGCATGGAGTGCACGTTGTACACCGTGCCGCATTTCGGGCACACACGGCGCCCCGCGAGGCGCTTCACGAGCGTCTCGCGTCGAACATCGAGTAACAACACTGCGTCGAGGGGTTGGCCGATCTCGCGCAGTAAGTTTTCGAGCGCGCGCGCCTGCTCGATATTGCGCGGGAAACCATCGAGAATGAACCCGTTGGCAGCATCGGAGCGACTCAACCGGTCGCGAATCAGTCCTAGCACGATCTCGTCGGATACGAGCTGGCCCGCATCCATCGCCGCCTTCGCTTTGAGACCGAGCTCCGTGCCTCGCGCCACGGCATCCCGCAACAGGTCGCCGGAGGAAATCTGAGGCACACCGTACTTGGCCTGCAGTTTCTGAGACTGAGTGCCTTTGCCCGAGCCTGGCGCTCCCAGCAACACAATACGCATCGTCTAAGACCCTCGCGAAAAATCTGCTTGTGCAACCGGGTGAGCCAGAATCCCGCCGGGCAAAGTTGCGCCCGACTCTTTAGTTGTGCGCCGGCGAACCCGAAACCCCGGTTTTTGGGGGCGCTACCCTACAGAAAAGATGCGCGCCTGGGTACTAGGTCGTCGGGATTGGATGGCTGGGCCCAACAAAAATGCTCACTCAAGATAACAAATTACATCTACCTGGCTGACGCTCGCCTGGCGGCGACCTTACCAGCAAATGGCGCGGTCGCCGGCGCTCTACAGTCGCCAGTTCACCCAATCTGCCGGTATTCTTCGGCACCTCGTTCAACTAAGACTAGAAGAGGACTCTGCATCATGGCCAAAGCCCCCATCCGCAACGCTTTTTACGCCCAATCCGGCGGCGTGACCGCCGTCATCAATGCTTCAGCGTGCGGTGTGATCGAGACGTGCCGCAAGAACAAGCGCAAGATCGGGAAAGTCTACGCCGGGCGCAATGGTATCGTCGGCGCGCTGCAAGAGGACCTCATCGACACGGACAAAGAATCTGCGGCTGCCATCCGCGCATTGCGATATACGCCTGCGGGTGCCTTCGGCTCGGCTCGGTACAAACTGAAGAAGTTTGAAGACGATCCGCGGGAATACGAGCGGCTGATCCAAGTCTTCAAGGCGCACAATATCGGCTATTTCTTCTACAACGGCGGCGGCGATTCCGCCGACACCTGCCTGAAGGTCTCGATGCTTGCAGAGAAGATGGGTTATCCCATCCAGGCGATACACGTACCGAAGACGGTAGACAACGACTTGCCGATCACGGATTGCTGTCCAGGGTTTGGATCAGTTGCGAAATACGTCGCTGTGTCTATCCGCGAAGCCGGCTTGGACGTCGCCTCGATGGCCAAGACGTCCACCAAGGTATTCATCCTCGAGGTCATGGGTCGTCACGCTGGATGGATCGCCGCCGCCAGCGGCCTTGCGGCAACGAAGGCCGGCGAGAGCCCGCACATCATCCTGTTCCCGGAGATCACGTTCGACGAAGAGAAGTTCTGTGCGCGCGTGAAACAATGTGTCGAGAAATATGGTTATTGCACGATCGTGGTCTCCGAGGGCGTGAAGAACGCAGAAGGCAAGTTCCTGTCCGATGCCGGCCTGCGCGATGCCTTCGGCCACGCACAGCTCGGCGGTGTCGCACCGGTGATCGCGCAGATCGTCAAGTCGCGACTGAACTACAAGTATCACTGGGCGGTGGCTGATTACTTGCAGCGTGCAGCGCGCCATATCGCCTCGAAGGTCGACGTCGAGCAAGCCTATGCCGTTGGCAAGGCCGCAGTGGAGCTCGCCCTCAAGGGATACAACTCGGTCATGCCGACGATCGTCCGCGTCAAGGACAACCCATACAAATGGAAGATTGGCATCGCGAAGCTCGAGGACGTCGCGAACAAGGAGAAAATGCTGCCGCGCGATTTCATCACCGCGGACGGCTTCCACATCACTGCCAAGGCCCGCAGGTACCTGAGCCCGCTGATTCGCGGCGAAGACTATCCTCCTTACAAGGATGGTTTGCCGCAGTACGTCACGCTCAAGAACGTCCCGGTGAGAAAGAAGTTGAAAGAACCCTTTGTGCTATAGTCCCAGCGTTCTCAAGGGGGATTGTCTATCGGTCGGGGCGCGCGGAAGCGCGCCCGATCTAGCCGCAATCGACTCCGTTTGCATACAACACGACCAGCCTCGAGAGGATGAAGCTGATGTCTACTGATGCGGCGCTCTGGTTTGCAATCGCTGCTGGTATTCTCGCGGTTTTGTACGGCGCATTCTCCGTAGGCTGGATCAACAGGCAATCGCCCGGCAACGCACTGATGCAAGAGATCGCCGCGGCGATTCAGGCGGGTGCGAAGGCGTATCTCAATCGTCAATACACCACGATCGGAATCGTCGGGGTCGTGCTCTTCCTCGTGCTGGGCATCGGCCTGGATTGGGCGACGGCAGGTGGATTCGCGATCGGCGCGATTCTTTCCGGTGCGGCCGGTTTCATTGGTATGAACGTCTCCGTGCGCGCCAATGTAAGAACTGCCCAGGCCGCAAGCGTCGGACTCAATGAAGCGTTGACAGTCGCATTTCGCGGAGGCGCCATCACCGGGATGCTCGTGGTCGGCTTGGGCCTTCTCGGCGTCGCTGGCTACTTCGCAGCACTTGGCGCAGATGCCGATGCGTTGCATGCCCTCGTCGGGTTGGCGTTCGGCGGATCCCTGATTTCCATCTTCGCGCGGTTGGGTGGCGGCATCTTCACGAAGGGCGCCGACGTCGGCGCAGACCTCGTCGGCAAGGTGGAAGCAGGCATTCCGGAAGACGATCCACGTAATCCGGCTGTCATCGCCGACAACGTCGGCGACAACGTCGGCGACTGCGCCGGCATGGCGGCCGACTTGTTCGAAACGTACGCCGTGACCGTCGTTGCCACGATGGTGTTGGGCGGTCTGCTGTTTCGCACGGCCGACGGAGCGCTCGACATGGCCTATGTGCTCTATCCACTTGCGCTGGGCGCGGTTTCGATCATTGCCTCGATCATCGGCACATTCTTCGTGCGCGCCACCACTGGCGGCAAGATCATGAGCGCACTCTACCGAGGCACAGCGGTATCCGGGGTATTGGCGTTGATCGCTTTCTGGTTCGTCTCCGACGCGCTGATGGGCGAGAACGCTGCTGCCTTATTCGGTTGCGCGGTCATCGGCCTTGCGTTGACCGCTGCTCTCATCTGGATCACGGAATATTACACGGCGACTGAATTCAAGCCCGTGCGCCGAGTGGCAGAAGCATCACAGACCGGCCATGCGACGAACGTGATCGCCGGGTTGGCAGTCTCCATGCGCTCCACGGCGTGGCCGGTGCTCGCGGTGTGCGCGGCGATCTGGGGTTCCTACGAGCTCGCAGAACTCTATGGCGTCGCCATCGCCGCCACGGCGATGCTGTCGATGACGGGCATGATCGTAGCGCTCGACGCCTATGGCCCGATCACCGATAACGGCGGCGGCATCGCGCAGATGTCAGGGCTGCCGCAGGAAGTGCGCACGATCACCGATGCGCTCGACGCCGTTGGGAACACCACCAAGGCAGTCACGAAGGGTTACGCGATCGGCTCAGCGGGGCTCGCTGCGCTGGTGCTGTTTGCCGATTACACCAGCAACCTCGAAGCACGCCTCGCGGAAACCGGTCGCGCGATGGCACAGTTTTCACTATCCGATCCCGCAGTGATCATCGGCTTGTTCATCGGCGGTCTCGTCCCCTATCTGTTCGGAGCCCTGGCAATGGAAGCCGTCGGCCGCGCCGCCGGGGCGGTCGTCATCGAGGTGCGTCGCCAATTCCGAGAGATCAAGGGCATCATGGAAGGCACGGCGAAGCCGGATTATTCGCGGGCGGTCGATCTGCTCACACGTGCCGCCATCAAAGAGATGGTGATTCCCTCCCTGTTGCCGGTCCTCGTTCCCGTGGCAGTGGCATTCGGCCTCAACTATCTGATGGGCGAAGGTGCCGGCATCCGCGCTCTCGGCGGGCTCTTGATCGGCACGATTGTCACTGGCCTGTTCGTCGCCATCTCGATGTGCACTGGCGGTGGCGCATGGGACAACGCCAAGAAATACGTTGAGGAAGGCAATTACGGCGGCAAAGGCTCGGAAACCCACAAAGCAGCCGTCACGGGCGACACGGTCGGCGATCCTTACAAGGACACCGCCGGTCCCGCGATCAATCCTTTGATCAAGATCATCAATATCGTGGCGTTGCTGTTGGTGCCGTTGCTGTAGGGCGCAGGGCTTGGGGCTCGGTCAGGAAAATACTACGCAAGACGCGTCGCGCCGAAGGAAATCACCAAGCCTGGGACCGTAAGACGCGGCGCAGTGCTCCACATACCGCCGCGGAACGCCAACGAATCATCCACCCGAGCCCCGCGCCGCAAGCCCGAGCCTCTATGCGATCCTCGCCACGACCCGTGCAAGCGGCTGCGGCCGTCCGAGGTGATAGCCTTGCACGAAGTCGACGCCCATCCTCTTCGCCGCATCGAGCGAGCCGCTGTCTTCGACTTGTTCTGCAACCACCTGGAAGTTGAGCGTACGGGCCAACTTGATCATCGCGGCGACCATTGCTTGGTTGACCGGATCGACCGCGAGATTGCGGATGAACGAGCCGTCGATTTTCAGGTAGTCGAGCGAAAGATTTTTTAGATTCCCGAACGACGAAAGCCCGCGCCCGAAGTCATCGAGTGCGAACTGACATCCCATGCTGTGCAACACCTCGATGAAGCGCTGCGCATGCTCGATGTTCGTGATCACCGAGTTTTCGGTGACCTCGAAGCACAGCTGCTCGGGGGCGACGCCAGTGCGATCCAGCACATCGACGACGAACTCGAGGAATTGCGGATCGCCCAACGTCTGTCCGGACAGGTTGATCGCAAGGCTGCGTTGCGCGGGTAACCGGATGCTGCCGCGTCCGAGAGCGGTGACCGCAGTCTGCACGACCCAACGATCCACGTCGGACATCAATCGATAGCGCTCGGCGGCTCGCAAGAACTCCGCCGGCGATATCCCGCCTGGCACTGTCTCGTCCTGCAGGCGCAACAGTACCTCCAGCGCCGGCCCATTCCGCATTGCACCCGTTGCGATGATCGGCTGGGCCATGAGCTCGAAGCGGTTGTCCTTCAGCGCAGCTTGCAACCGCTGCAGCCATTGGATCTCGCCACGATGACGCGCAACCGCTTCATCACGCGCCGAGTACACATGGACGTGGTTGCCGCGCTTCTTCGCGACATAACACGCAGAATCGGCCGCGCTCAAGAGCTCCTCTGGCGCACCGCTCTCGCGCGAGATCTCGACGAGCCCCACGCTCACGCCGATGTTGAAAATCTTGTCCTTCCAGACAAAGCGGTACTCGTTGATCTTGCGGACGACGTCATCCGCAATCTGCCGCGCCTTCTCGAGCGGGCAGCCGACGAGCAGCATCCCGAACTCGTCGCCGCCCAGGCGACCAACCGTGTCGGAATCGCGCACGGTTTCTTTGATCAGCGCTGCGACCTCGCGCAGCATGTTGTCGCCCGCCATGTGGCCACAGCTGTCGTTGACAGCCTTGAAGCGGTCGAGGTCGAGGTAGCACAGAACGTGCCGAGCCGCATTGGCATGTGCGCTGTCGAGACATTCCTCGAGGCGGCGCTCGAACTCGCGCCGATTGACGAGCCCAGTGAGCGCGTCGTGGCTGGCCTGGTAGGACATTTGCCGCGTCAGGCCACGCAGCTCACTGACATCGCGGATGACGATTACCGTGCCCATCAGGTCCCCCTTCTGGGTCTTGAGCGGTGTGACCGTCAGCTCCACGGAACGCTCGTTCTGACCGTCGTGCGAGATCATCAAACCGCGACGGCCAACGGTAACGCGTGCTTGCGTCGTCAGGCAGTGGCGCACGGGATCGCCGAGCGAGCGCCGGTCGCTTTCGTCGACCAAGGTGATGATCTCCGTGAGGGTCTGGCCGATTGCGTCCATCGCCGGCACGCCGGTGAGCTGCTCGGCCGCTTGATTGATGTAGTCGATGCGTCCGCTCACGTCGGTCGTAATGATGCCTTCACTCAGCGAGTCGAGGGTTTCCCATGCCGTCGAGCGACGACGAGACGTCGGCGTCGCGGGAGTCAGCGCTGGTGCCATCTCGAGCAGCGTGAGCAGCAGCGCAGGGCCGCCTTGATAATTGATTCGCACCGCGGATAACTCGACTCTTGTGAGTCGCTCACCGCTCGGCAGGAGCTCGAGCTCGAGCCGATCTAGCGCCGGTGCGCCGCTCAGCCAGCGCTGCAGCTGAATCTCCAGCAGCTCGCTGTAGTCAGGGTGCACCAGCTGCGACAACGGCTTGCCGATGAGGTCCTGTGGCTCCGCGGCCCCGATCAGAGCGGTAAATCGAGCGTTCGCGAACACGATGGCATCGCGGTAGACGGCCACAGCCTCGTTGAGGGCACCGAGGACGCCGACGATGGAGCGCTCGCGCTCGCTGATCACGAGATCCTTCATCGCGATCTGCTCAAGCAAGCGATTGGCGCTTTCCACAAAAGGCTCGGCGACGACTGCGGTCGTCTTGACCCGCTCAGCGTAACGTCCGCTGCGCACGATCTCGTCCAGCTGCTCGGCTGCCTGCGCAAGCGCCCCAGCACGGCGCGCACGCCAAGCGACGCCCCCGAGCAGCACGAGCAGCACGAGTACGATGATCACCAGAGCAATGGTTGGAGTGCCTTCAAGGGCGTTCATGAGCCCGCCGCGTGTCCTTCAATGTTCCCAAAGGCGCTGGCGTTACTGTCAGCGCGAGCTTGCGAACCTCGCTGCAGCGGCCTGGCTGCGGCACAGGTACCTGGGCGAGTTCATTCGCAGGCCTGATTCTTCCCGGACAGCATATAGAACGCGCGCGCTTCTGCCGCAGGGATTGACCATAATCGTAAGCAGAACAAGCGGGGAAGGCGTCTGAAAGCGTTTTCAGGGAAACCAAGGCACAGGGCAGCCACCGAAAGGTGCTCCCAGCGCACGCTTGTCCGTCGTTTCCAAAGCTCGTACCCTTCGCCGCCGTGCCGGCACACTCCTGCCTGCATGATTTCAAGACGCAGCGTCGATAGCGAGCTGGGGTCTCGCTCGTCGCTTGGGAACGGCCTCGTCGGAGGGTTTCCAACACCCACCAACATGTGTCAATCAAGCCGACAGTGGCCCTGAGCGACGATGCGGCGTGCCGGTTCGCTACCACTTACTCGCAAGAGGAACGCATTCCGCATGCTGAACACAGACGTGATCCGCGAACAGATGCTGCATCAGCAAGTTCGCGCCGTGGAAGTTGTGGACGAACGCGTGCTCGCCGTGATGCGGACCATCCCTCGGGAGCTGTTCGTGCCGGAGGCCTATAGGCTGGTCGCCTATGCCGATGCGGAAATTCCGATTCCATGCGGGCAAACGATGCTCCCGCCGATCACCCATGGTCGCATCCTGCAGGCGCTCGAGACGCGCTCCGACGATGTTGCCCTGCTGGTCGGTGCAGGCACGGGTTATCTCGCTGCTTGTCTCGGCAAGCTGACCAGCCGCGTCCGAGCGCTGGAGATCTTCCCGGAGCTCGTCGAGCTCGCGCGTGCAAACCTCTATGCGGCTGCAGTGAACACCGTCGCCGTCGAGCAAGCGGACGGCATGCAGCTCGATGAGGAAGGCGCATACGATGTCATTGCAGTCACAGGGTCGCTGCCACTCTACGACGAACGCTTTCAACGCGCTCTGCGCGTCGGCGGACGCCTCTTCGTCGTCGTGGGACAGATGCCGGTCATGGAAGCATGGAAGGTGACGCGAACGGGAGAGCGCGAATGGCAACGCGAGAGCCTGTTCGAGACGGCGATCGACCCGCTGATCAACGCTCCGCAGCCGCCGAAATTCGTCTTCTGACGGACGCTGCCCTCCACCCGCCCTCCGGCGTGTAGGGAAGTGACAAGATTGAGGGATGGGATGAGCGCGGATGCGATCCTTACGTTATGCTTCATCCCCATGTCGAACCGCCGGCATTGGAACCGCCATGTCCGTCCCTGAGATCACCCCTGCTGAGTTCGTGGCCCGCCGCAATCGCGGCGAAGACCTCACGTTGCTTGACGTTCGAGAACAGTGGGAGCTCGCCATCGCCAGTGTGCCGGGTGCGGTACACATTCCCATGGGGGAAATCGCGGCACGCGCACACGAGCTCGACCGGAGCAAAGAGACCGTCGTGTTGTGCCGTTCCGGACGGCGCAGTCTCGAAGTCGCGAAATTCTTGCAGCAGAACGGGTTTCGAGCGGTGAACCTCGCGGGCGGCATTCTCGCCTGGTCGCGGGAAGTCGACGCAACCGTTCCGACTTATTGAGGCGACCGAACATTGCGGTGTCGTTCGCTCGAATCCGGACGACAACCTCTGTCATGTGCGTGCGATCGAGCCGTCCCGTGACTGGCGAGGCGGTCTGCTGAAGGGGACTTGCAACACGACGCAGGGCGACTGTGTAGTTGAACGGTCTTCGTTGACTTTGGGTCGCGCCGTCTCGGCGCATGTGGGAAGAACAAGATGAATGTACGAGCGCACATCGTCGTGGCGTGCGGGTTGACGCTTGCGACGCAGGCGGTCTTCGGGGCCAACCTCCTCGAGGTCTATCAGAGAGCATTACAGAACGATCCGATCATTCGCGAAGCCGATGCGAATCGCCTCGCCAGCCGCGAAGCAAAACCGCAAGCGTTGGCCGCCCTGTTGCCCCAAGTGAGCGTGAGCGGCTCGTACAGCAAGGAGGATCAGGCTTTTTCGCGCACTGTCCTCCAGCAAACCGACCCCCGCGATCCGACCAGTGAGATCGTGCCGGTCGATATCACAACGGATGCCGACACAAAGGGCTGGCGATATCAGCTGCAGTTGCGCCAAACACTCTTTCGCTGGGATCAGTGGGCCGCGCTCAAGCGTGCCGATGCCGAAGTAGCACAAGCCGAGGCCGACTACCAAGCTGCGCACCAGGAGCTCATCCAACGTACCGCGCAACGGTACTTCAATGTCCTGGCAGCGCAGGACACCGTCGAGGCGGCGCAAGCCGCAGTGGATGCCTTCGCGCGCCAGCTCGAGCAAGCCGAGAGACGCTTCGAGGTCGGCTTGGTGGCGATCACGGATGTCCAGGAAGCACGGGCCGCGCACGACCAAGCGGTCGCGAATCTCATCGAGGCCAAGCGCGCTCTGGCCACCGCACAAGAGCTCTTGCGCGAGCTCACCGGTGAGCCCTTCGAGACGCTCGCAGCACCCATCGACGACATTCCGCTCATCGCACCCGACCCCGAGGACGAGAGCGAATGGGTATCCCGGGCGCTCGAACAGAACCTCCGTCTCATCTCCGCACGGCTCGCCACCGACATCGCCAAGCAGGACGTCCGTGTCGCGCGCGCAGGGCACCTACCCTCTATCGATCTGGTCGCGGTCCGCTCGGATCTCGAAGATCGGGGCGATCAGATCAGCCGCAGAGGTGGCGAGAGAGCGTTCAGCCCAGCGGACCAGAGCCAAACCGTCGACTCGATCGGCGTACAGGTCACCTTTCCGATCTATTCGGGAGGGGCGACTGCTTCGCGGGTACGCCAGCGAGTGTACTTGCACCGCGCCGCCCGCGAGCGCCTTGAGCGCACGGCCCGCGAAGTCGAGCGCGCGACCCGTGATGCCTATCTCGGCGTCTTGAGCGAAATCTCGCGCGTGCGCGCGCTCCGTCAAGCGCTTGAATCGAGCCGCACCGCGCTCCAGGCGACGGAAGCAGGTTTTGAAGTCGGCACGCGAACGACCGTCGACGTGCTCGATGCGCGCCGACAGTTGTTCGAAGCGCAGACCAATTACGCGCGCAGCCGTTACGACTACATTCTGAACGTACTGCAGCTGCAGCTCGCGGCGGGCACCCTGAGCGTGGACGACTTGGCCGAGATCAACAAGTTCCTCAAAGAATAGAGAACGGAACGCATCTGCCGTCGAGTACCTCTGGGAACGAGCTCAGCCCACGGCTTCCTGGACGATCTCGAGCAGTCGCTTGAGCGTGCCGCGGTTGCCTTCGAGAATGGCTCGTGCTCGCGCGCACATCGCCACGCGAGCCTCGTCATCGAGCAATAGACGAGTGACGGCTTCGCCGAGCGCCGTCGCATCGGCCACCTCAATCGCAGCGGCATTGTCGAGGAACAGTCGTGCGATATCCGGCGCATTGAAATTGTAGGGACCGACGATGATCGGGCATTCGACGGCGGCAGGCTCGAGCAGCGTATGGCCGCCGATCGGCACGAGGCTGCCGCCTACGAACGCGACATCGGCCGCCGCGTAGAACATGAGCAGCTCACCCAGGGTGTCGACGAGCACTACCTGCGTATCTGGCCCGACGGGCTCCTGGCGCGAACGGGTCGCGAAACGAACTCTCCGCTCACGCAGCGAGTCGGCAACTGCCGTGAAGCGTTGCGGATGCCTTGGCACGAGCACGAGCAACGCGTTCGGGAAGCGCTCGCAGACGATGCGATGCGCTGCGAGCGCAGCGCTTTCTTCGCCCTCGTGCGTGCTCGCCGCGATCCAGACCGGACGCTCAGCGAGCCATTCGGCGCGCCACGACCGTCCGGCATTCACGGTGTCCGGCGGCACCTCGATGTCGAACTTGAGATTGCCCACGACCTCCACGTGCACGGCACCGATCGCGCGGAATCGCTCTGCATCCGTCGGGGATTGCGCCGCCACACGCACGCGCTCGAGCGCGGCGCGGGTGACACTTCGCAAGAGTCCGTAGCGCCGCACCGATTTCTCTGACAGGCGGGCGCTCGCGAGCACGATGGGAATCGCTCGTCGGCCGCACTCGCGGTACAAGTTCGGCCAGATCTCCGTTTCCATGATGATGCCCATGAGCGGGTGCACACGATCGAGGAAACGACGTGCAGCCCCTGGCAAATCGTAAGGAAGATAGGCATGTGCGACAGAGTCACCGAACAGCGCCGCGACGCGCCCGGCACCCGTGGACGTGCCGGTCGTGACAAGAATAGGCCGCTCGGGATAACGGCGCTGCAAGGCGCGCACGAGCACTGCGCTCGCCTGCACCTCTCCCACCGATACTGCATGCACCCAGATCGGCGCCTGCTCGAACCGTGCCCGAGTGAATCCGAAACGCTCTTGCCACCGCTCGTGCACCCCGTGCCCGCGACGTGAGCGCCACATCGTCGCCAACAAGGCGACGGGAGCCAGCAGATAGACGAGAACGGTGTAGAGAAGCCGCATGGATGAGGAAACGTTAGTATTTGGCTTTTCGACTTGCGACGTACCGGCATGGTACTCGACGGCACGAGCGCAATCTTAGAGTTCGAGCAGCATGTCTGGCCTTTCCTCAGCGTCGACCAGCAATCGTACGCGCCCTCCCGTGCGAGTAGCGCTGTATCGCTTCTTGGGGCCTCGCTATTGGGGCCTGTGGATTGCGCTTGGTTTCGTCCGAATCATCAACCTGCTGCCGTTCAGAGCGCAGATGGCGGTCGGGCGTGCGCTCGGCAGGCTCGCACATGCGTTCAGCCGGCGCGATCGTCACATCGCGCGCGTCAACGTGAGGCTGTGCTTGCCCGAGCTGTCCGAGCGTCAGCAAGCCGAGCTGGTGCGGGCCCACTTCGAGGCGCTTGGCTGCGCCATCTTCGAAACCGGCCTCGTCTGGTGGGCAACTGACAAACGCTTGCGTCGGCTCATCCAGTTCGAGGGCGTCGAGCACCTGCATCGTGCGCTCGAGCTAGGCCGGGGGGCGTTGCTGCTGACTGCGCACTTCACGACGCTCGAGATGGGTGCACGCGCGCTCACATTGCTGGGGCCGACCAGCATCACCTATCTCACCCCGAGCAATCCGCTCATCGCGGAGCTCTCGCGACGAGGGCGTGCGCGGCACACGGTCCAGGCGATTCCGAGCGATCAAGTGCGCGACCTGCTGCAAAACTTGAAGAACAACGTGCCGGTCTGGTACGCGCCGGACCAGCGCTTCACACAAAAGAGCAGTGCCATCGTGCCCTTCTTCGGCCAACCTGCAGCCTCGAACGTCGCGACCTCGCGCTTGGCGAAGATCTCGCGTGCGCCCGTGCTGCCATATTTCCCCGAGCGGCGCGCAGACAACAGCGGTTACATCGTGCGGATTTATCCCCCGCTCGAAAACTTCCCGAGCGACGATCCGGTTGCAGACACGAGGCGGTTCCACGAAATGATCGAAGCTCATGTCAGGCGCTGCCCGGCTCAGTACCTGTGGGCTTACAAGCGTTTCAAGCGCCCAGGCTACGATCCGTACGCGACGAACGGCGGCTGACGGTCCGGGGTGGATCCGCGCAAACGAGGGGCCATATCTCGCAGCGGCGACCCAGATCCAACCGGTAGACTGTCAACCTGCGGGCCAACCCAGAAAAACAGGAGTTGCTGTTCTTGTCGACCAACGACAAACGTCAAAACTCGTTCCGTCAATTGCTTCATCCGCGCTACTGGCCGACTTGGCTCGCGCTCGGGGCACTGCGCGTCCTCGAACCGCTGCCATACCCGTTTCTGCTTTGGCTCGGTCGCGCCATCGGCGCCGTTCTCGTCCGGCTGCCGCTCGAGTTCGTGCACATTGCGCGGCGAAATCTCGAGCTGTGCTTGCCCGAGCTGTCACGCGAGGAACGCGAGCGCATCCTGCGTGCGCACTTCCAGAGCGTTGGAATCGGCCTGTTTGAAACCGCGATCGCATGGTGGAGCTCCGACGCACGCATTCTCAAGCTGACTCATGTTGAAGGCATGGAGCATCTGACTGCTGCGCTCGAGCGCGGGCGCGGGGTGATCCTGCTCAGCGCTCACTTCACAACGCTCGAGATGGGCGGGCGCGCGCTCTGCGCACGTATCGAGACCAACATCATGTACCGCCCTACCAATAACCCCGTGCTCGAGCGCTTCCTTGCGCGCAATCGGGGCCGCAAAGCCAAGCGAGCGATTCCGCGCGACGACGTACGCACGCTGATTGCGGCGTTGAAGGCGAACGAAGCGGTGTGGTATGCCCCGGATCAGAGCTACCGCAAGAAGGGTGCGGAGATGGTGCCGTTCTTTGGCATCCCGGCAGCAACGAACACCGCGACGTCGAGGATCGCGCGCATGACCGGTGCCGCAGTGCTGCCGTACTTCCCTGAACGCTTGCCCGGAGGACGAGGCTATCGCTTGGTGATACAGCCGATGCTTCAGAACTTCCCGAGCGACAGTCCCTACGAGGACGCACGAACCTTCAACGCGCTCATTGAAGAGCACGTGCGTAAGGTGCCCGATCAGTATCTCTGGATACACCGCCGCTTCAAAGGATTGAGCGCGGACTATCCGGATTACTACAGACGCTGAGGGTTGGGGCTGGAGGCTGGAGCCAGCGCCGCGAGCCCCACGCCCCGAGCTCACCTTCACCGTGCTTGCTCGTAGCCGTGCAGGAGCGCGCGCCACTGAGCATCATCGAGCGTGGCTCCAGTTGCGGCCGTGACCTTCTCGAGCGAGCGATGCAGGCGCTCGAGCACCCGCCGTTCCCATCCGCCGCGCGATCGGATACGCCCTCGATCGAAATCGATCAGGTAGATACGAGGCACGGAGGACGGCGCCTCGTGCGTCGCCAGCAACACGTTGTGAGCATTGAGATCGGCGTGATACACCCCATGCGCGTGGAACCTCGCGATCGTGGCGCCGATCTGGCGCCACACATCGGCTTCGACGCGCCCCGCACGGAGCGCCTGCGCCAAAGTCGCGGTGTGTTCCACCATGACCGTGATGAGGTCCGCGGTGTAACTCATACCCCGTCTCAAGTAACGTGCGGCCACGGGTCGAGGCACCGGCAACCCTCGCGCATATAGCATCGCTAGCAGCCGCCATTCGGCGAAAGAACGCGTGCGTTCAGCACCCATCCATAGGTACCGGTCTGTTGCCACCTTGGCCGCGAGCCCCCCGCGACGGTAGTGCCGCAAAATCCATCGCTCGCCTTGGTGTCGAATGACAGCCACCGACCCTCTTCCGCCGGGAATATGCTCGAGCGCGCCACGAGCAGCCCACTCGTCGATCGCGAACAGCTCCGAAAGTCCATGACGGACATACGCGGCGTCGTATAGGATGCAGCCATCTGGAACGGGTGTGGAGCGTGCCTCGATCAGCTGCATGACAACGAGACCTTGAATTCAGCGCCGCAGGCGCTGACGACGACGAGAAGCACCTCGATGCTCATTCCCATACAATTGGCGGGCTTCGGCACGTTGCCGAGATTATGACTCATGTCGGTGTACGCATAGAGAAAAGGAACTGGCCTCAGCAGCGTTTTCCTCGCGACTGAGCTCGTCGGACTGCGCCTGGTGCGACACGGCACCGCCAATCGATTCCATGCCTCGAACCCTCGACTTCGTTCCCCGCAGCGTCTGCATCCTGCGCCTGTCTGCGATCGGTGATACGTGCCACGTGCTGCCCGTCGTCCGCACCTTACAACGCGCGTGGCCGGATACGGTCTTCACCTGGATCATCGGCCGCGTTGAGGCAAAGCTGCTCGGCCACATCCCGGACATCGAGTTCGTCGTCGTCGACAAATCGAAAACGATCGACTCTTACCGCAGTCTGCGTCAGAGACTGAAGAATCGGCAGTTCGACGTCCTCATGCACATGCAGCTCGCCTTTCGAGCGAGCGTGCTCTCGACTGCAGTGCGGGCGCCGGTCAAACTCGGCTTCGATCGCCAGCGAGCCCGTGAGCTGCAGTGGCTCTTCACCACGCATCAAATACGCCCGGCCGAGCGTCAACACGTCATGGATTCGTTGTTTGGCTTCGCCGAGGCATTCCAGGTTCGAGACAAGCTCCTGCGCTGGGACATTCCCATTCCGGAATCAGCCCATGCATATGCACGCAAAGTCATCGAGGACGGCGAGCAGGCGATGATCATCAGCCCCTGTTCAAGCCATCCATTGCGCAATTGGCGTGCCGAGCACTACGCGCAGGTGGGCGACTATGCAGCGCGCACGCTCGGGCTCAAGGTCGTGCTGTGTGGCGGACGCACCGAGGCCGAACGACAAATGGGCCTCGAGATCGAGCGGCGCATGAAGCAACCCTGTTTGAACACGATCGGACAAGACACGCTGCTCGAGCTGCTCGCCACTTTGCAGCGTGCGACGGTGCTCCTAACCCCCGACTCTGGCCCGGCCCACATGGCCACCGCGGTTGGCACACCGGTGGTCGGTTTGTACGCCGCGACGAATCCTGAGCGAAGCGGCCCGTATCTGAGCCGGCAATGGTGCGTAGACAAATACGACATGGCCGCACGTCGATTCTTGGGCAAGCCTGCTTCGGAGCTGCCATGGACCACCAAGATCGAGCGACCCGGCGTGATGGAGCTCATCACGCCCGACGAGGTCATCGACAAGCTTTGTGCCCTGCTGCGTGCGCGCCAACGATAGACGCGGGCTAGCACACGTTGTAGGCGCCCGGGAGCGCGACCTTGCTCCCTATTCCCCCATTCCTGTCCCTATAGGCCCCAATAACCAAGCCGCGCCCGCGCCTGCAGCCTGCGCCAGAGGTTAAGCGGTTTGCCTTTGAGACCTCGGCGGCCTTGCTCGATGGCCGCTTGTGCTGCATCCAGCACTCGCTCGCTCGAGCGACCGTCACGATATGGGTGGATATGTCGCGTATACGTTTCAATGGCCTGCCGCAGCGAATCGGGATACTCGAATGCGCGTCTGAGCGCAGGCTCGACCTCGTCGATGCTTTCTACGTTGAGTAAATGAGGCCCTGGCCTGGTATTGCGGAACGTCACCACCGGCTTGTGCTGCATGAGAAACTCCGGCACGACGGACGAGGTATCGGACAGCAGCACGTGTGCGCGAACGTACAGCTGGAGGATGTCGTCGGTTTCGACGAATGTCACGTTTGGCCCTGCCAGCGCCCGATAGCTCTCGACCACATCGGGTGCCATCTTCGGATGCAGCGTCAGCAACCACCGCCATTCGCCTTTGGCAGCAAGGCGGGCGATCGTGTCTCGCAGAATGCGGGCAGAGCTCAGGCGTTCGGTGAAGGTCGACGCATAGAGCACGGTCGGCCGCTGCGGTTCGAGCTTCGCGTATTCACCGCTGAAAAGAGGATCGAGCTTCGGCCAGCCCGTCTCGACCACGCGAAAATATCCATGTCGTTCGGCGAGTGCCAGAAAAGGCTGTGTCGTGGCCGGACCTTGCGTGCAATACAGATCGAACCAACCGCGCACACGGAAATGCCCGCGCTCGTCACTGCGTTTGCTGACGTTGAAGCCGTGGAAGATCTCGACTTTGAGGCCCGGAAAGAAATCCGGCACCCAATTACCGGGCACGAACACCGCGTCCGGACGCCAGCGGCGCACCTGCGCTACTGTCTCCAAGCGTTGCTCGTCCTCTCTCAAGAAGCGCGCAAGCCCGGCTTTCTCGATGAACCAGGCTGCCTCGTCACCGCGCGCGCGAATCGCTCTCTGCAGCGGACGTAGGATGGCGAAAGCGTACAGCTCGGAGACGAAGAACAGGTACCTGGCCACGTTATCCCGCAGAGCGCGAACGATCCGAAGGCGCGCATTGTAGCGCACGCGTGCCTCTGGGCGCCGGCGCGGACTCGTGTGACACTTACAAGTCTGCACACGTTGGTAGCAAGGGGATGTCGATCCGCATGAGCTCGAGCGAGCTGTTGCCGCTGACCCTGATCGTCATTGCGCGTGACGAGGCTGCAGTGATCGGCCGCTGTCTCGACAGCGTGCCGTTTGCGGCGGAGAAGATCGTTGTCGATTCGGGCAGTACCGACGGCACGCCGGAGGTGGCCGCCAAACATGGCGCGCGCGTTGTTCATCAACCGTGGCTGGGCTTCGGTCCTCAGCGAAACTTCGCGAGCACACAGGCGCGCCACGATTGGATCTTGATGCTGGATGCCGACGAGTCCCTCTCGCCCGCCCTCGTCGAGGAAATGCGAGCGCGCCTGCCGCAGCTCATGGCATCCGATGCTGCCGGCGCCATCTTGCGACGGCAGACGTGGTACATGGGCGCACCGATGCGCTGGTACCGCCCCATGGTGGGGGAAAAGCTCGGTCGGCTCTACCATCGCGGCCGTGCGCGCTGGACCGATGTGCGCGTGCACGAATCGCTCAAGTTCGACGGTCCTACCGTCACGTTTCGAGCCCCGTTCGTCCATCATCACAATCCGACCCTTGCGCATCGGCAGCTCAAGATATTGCGTTACTCCGAGCTCAAAGCCCGAGATTGGCTCGATCGCAACAGGCCGGTGCGCTTGTGGACGTGCCCCCTCGTTTTCATCGCGGCGTTCCTGAAGGATTACGTGCTGCGGTTGGGCATCCTTGACGGCGGCCGCGGATTCGTCGTCTCGCAAGTTGCCGCCAGCTATGCCGTATACAAGCGGATGCGCTATTACGAGATGCATCGCAATCCGGCCTCGCGCGAGCTGGCCGGTAAGCTGCTGGGGTTGGATCCGTGACTCATTGCTGGAAAGCCCGCTGATGTGCGGCATCACAGGATTTCTCGGATCGGAACCGGTCAGCGTCGCCACACTCGAGGCAATGACGCGCACGTTGGCGCATCGCGGTCCCGACGATGCCGCCGTGTGGTGTGACGAGACTGCCGGTATCGGGCTCGGACACCGTCGTCTGGCGATCATCGACCTCTCGCCACAAGGACGTCAGCCGATGCACTCGCACTCCGGACGCTATGTCATCGTCTTCAATGGCGAGATATACAACTTCAAGGATCTGCATGCCGAGCTCACCGCATGTGGACACCGCTTTCGCGGTCATTCCGACACAGAAGTGTTGCTTGCAGCATTCGATGAATGGGGCATCGAGCGGACGCTCGAGCGCGCGAATGGCATGTTCGCGTTCGCCCTCTGGGATCGAACCGAGCATGTGCTGCACCTCGCTCGAGATCGGGTCGGGAAGAAACCCCTGTACTATGGCTGGGCCGGCAAGACGCTCTTGTTCGGCTCGGAATTGAAGGCGCTCCTTGCCTTCCCAGCGTTCAGACCCGAGGTGGACCGCAACTCGCTCACCCTGTTCCTCAGGCACAACTATGTGCCTGCACCATGGTGCATCCTGCGCAGCGTCTTCAAGGTGCTACCCGGCACTTTCGTGTCCTTTCGTGCCGCAGACAGCGACAAGGGCGCGGCCGCACACGATCCGCTGCGTGCTTGCCGGCGGTACTGGGACAGTCAGCGCGTGCTCAGTGCGGCGCTCGACGATCCGCTTCGCGCCAGCGAGAGCGACATCATCGCGCAGCTCGATGCGCTGCTGCGCGACACCGTGCGGCTGCGAATGTATGCAGATGTGCCGCTCGGGGCATTCTTGTCTGGCGGCACGGACTCGTCGACCACCGTTGCGCTCATGCAAGCACAGTCAAGTCAACGAGTACGAACGTTCTCGATCGGATTTCACGATGCGCGACACAACGAAGCCGACCTCGCCCGCGCCGTCGCTCATCATCTCGGCACCGACCATACCGAGCTCTACGTGACGGGCACAGATGCGCTCGAAGTGGTGCCGCAGCTACCGCACATCTTCGACGAGCCCTTTGCAGACTCGTCGCAGATCCCGACTTATCTCGTCGCGAAGCTTGCACGTCAAAGCGTCAGCGTTGCCTTGTCGGGCGACGGGGGTGATGAGCTTTTTTTCGGCTACGGGCGCTATCAGCGTGCATTGAATGTCTGGCGGTGGCTGCAACGAACGCCGCACCCGCTGCGGGCAGCCTTGACACGAGCGCTCGGCAAACATGCCGGTCAGGAAGGCCGCACGAACAAGCTTGCCCTGCTTGCGAGCGAGCTGAGCGCACCGTCGATAGTCGATGTTTACAGAGACCGCGTCTCCCGCTGGCGCTTTCCGCAGGCCGTGGTGCCTGACGCAGGTGAGCATGCCACTGTCTTCACCGAACCTGCTGCGCAGGTTCAAAACGGTGACGACGCCCACAAACTGATGTACTTGGACCTGGTCACGTACCTGCCGGAGGACATTCTGACGAAGGTGGATCGCGCCACGATGGCGCTGGGCCTGGAAGCCCGGGCACCGCTTCTCGATCATCGCGTCGTCGAGCTCGCGTTCCGCATTCCACTCGAGCTCAAGTACCGCAGTAACGAGCAAAAGTGGATACTGAAGCAGCTGCTCCGGAAGTATCTTCCGGATCCGCTCGTGTTCCGGCCCAAGAAAGGCTTCGGCGCACCCGTCGGCGATTGGCTGCAAGGCCCGCTACGAGCGTGGGCATCCGATCTACTGAATCCCGAGCGCCTGCGCCGCGACGGACATTTCGACGCCACGCGCGTCAGCCGCATCTGGCATGAATTCCTGGACGGTGAGCGCAAATGGCACACTCATCTATGGAGCATCCTCATGTTCCAGGCGTGGGCGGATTGGCTCGCGCACTTTCGTTCCCAACTCTCGGCGGAGTAAGGTACTGTACCATTCAGGTCACGTTCGCTGCATCGAAACGCCCTCCGCGCACACACGACCGATACGATCATGACTGACATCCGTGTTCCTATTTCGCCTGGCGAGCTCATCGACAAGATCACGATCCTGCAAATCAAGTCTGAGCGGATCAGCGATCCCACAAAGGTCGCGAACGTGCGAGCAGAGCTCGCGCTTCTCGAGCAGGTCTGGCGAGATTCCCCTTATGCGGCAAACGACATTGCCGCCGAATGGGCCGCCCTACGGCGTATCAACGAAAAGCTATGGGATGTGGAAGATCGTTTGCGCGAGAAGGAGCGCACCAAGACCTTCGACGAGGAGTTCATCGAGCTGGCACGCTCCGTCTACTTCACGAATGACGAGCGGGCTGCCGTCAAACGCACGATCAACACCAAGCTCGGATCGAAGATCATCGAAGAGAAGAGCTACGCAGAGTACTAGGCTGGGGACTGGGGGCGCGGCTTACCCTGCCCCACGCGTGCGTCCCCACGCCCAACTGCTGCCACGGGCTCCTGGGCTCTGAGCGCTGGGCTCGGGCAGAGCACGCGAAGCCAGAGCCCCTCCCCGAGCCCCAAGCCCGTCGCCCAACATCACGACACATCGCGTGCGATTGTGCGTTCGCATCGCGGTTCCGTACGAATCGGCCTCATGCCCAGAATCAAGCGAGTGACCGCAATGCGACGCCCAAGCTCGTACAGCGCGACGGAAAAAACGATCGTGGCGGTCAGGATGATGCCGTACTTCGTCCAGGGATCGTAGCTCTGCGCGATGACCCAGTAGGCAACCAAGAGCATCACGGTTTGATGCAATATGTATATCGGATAAGACGCATCGCGTGCCCAGCGCAACGCTGGCGTGTCCTTAGATAGATAGCGCCGCCCATAACCCAAGGCGGTCAACAACCAGCACCAGGTAAACCAATTCGCGAGCACACTTTCGATCGCCGTCTCGCGCTGCACGACCCCCAAGTCGAGCAGCGCAAACAACGTGCCCGTCACAATCGTCGAGATCATCAAGCTGCGTGTTCGATATCGCGCCAGCCAATCCCAGCTTCCTGGCATGCTCGCAAGCAACAAGCCATAGGCCGTCAGCAGCAAGTAGTGAACGAAGCAGTACCAGTCCCCGATCAGCGCATGAGTCACGGGGAACCAGGGCTTCAGCAACGCTTCGTTCACACCCAGCGGCAAGGCCAATACGTACAACCACGACCCCGGTTGCAACGAGCGCACGCGCTTGAGCACTACGAGCAAAGGTAACAAGAGCGGCACATACAGGTACAGGTAAAGAATGAACCAAAGATGATGCCAGCTGAAATCTCCAGCAGGATAAGGCTGCAGCTGCAGCACTCGTTCGACCAAGAAGGAAAGATAATCGCCGTCCCACTGACCTCGCCACAACCGCTCGACATATATCTGCGGCGGTACGATGATGAACATGCCGAGCACCAACGGAACGAGGAGCCTGCGGGTTCGCTCGGCCATGACAGCGCCGTTCGTGCGTCGGCGTGCTGCAAACCACAAGCCGGCGCCAGCGATCACGAAGAGCAGCGGCATGCGCAGTCGATGCGAGACCTCCATGGGACGCTGCAGCGCTGCGATGACCTCGGCGTTCTGGATGTGGAAGTCCCAACCGACGAACAACATCCCCGTGTGATAAAACAACAGCACGGCGATTGCGATCACTCGCAACCAATCGAGAAAATCGTAGCGGACGGCGTGTTCTGTGGAATGCTTCATGTGGGCCTACTCCGGCACGCCCGCTAGTTTCCGCTCGGAGATGTCACATCACTTCGAAACTGTGGCGAAACGGCCTATCGTGGGGGTGAGCGGGCCACGGCATTGCCGGCTCGGCACGCCACCGGCCCGGGCAGTTGCCAAGAACGGGGACGTTCCGACAACCATCAGCCTCGGCCGGCGAGACGCTCGAACAGCGCGTCCTTGTAGCGCCGACTCATCCGCAGCTCGCGCCCGCTTGTGACCTTGACCAGGTAATCGCCTTTGAACAGCGGCGCGAACGACTCGATCGCCGCAATATTGACGGCAACCGATTTGTGGATACGTGCGAAGCGCCCTTCGCCCAGCTGCGCAAGCAGGTCTTGTAGCGTCCTGCGGAGAACGAACCGCTTTGTTGCCGTGTGTATGTGGACGTAGTTATCGTCTGCTTCCAAGTATTCGATGGATGCGGTCTCGATCAATCTCAGCAGTTCACCGTCCGGCACCAGAAGGCGCTCGGCGGCACCCACCTGAGCCCGCGCGACCGACACCGCCACATGGCGGCTGTGTCCGTCCTTGAGCCGTGCTTTGACACGCGCCAGCGCTTGTGCCAGGCGCTCCTTGTCATACGGCTTCAGCAGATAATCGACGGCGTTGAGCTCAAACGCCCTTACCGCATGCTCGTCGAATGCCGTCACGAACACGACCAGAGGCGCACGCTCGCCGTCAAGCTGCGCCACGAGCTCCAACCCGCCGATACCAGGCATTTGGATATCCAACAACGCCACATCGGGCTGTAGCTCCTCGATCGCGCGCGCAGCATCGATTCCATCGACACATCTTGCGACGACCGTCGCGCCCAGCTCCTCGAGCATGCGCGCAAGCTTGTCGCGCGCCGGCCTTTCATCCTCCGCGACGAGCGCACGGATCACGCCGGCCGCTCCTGCCAAGGAACCCGCAGACATACTTCTGCTTCCTTTTCGTCTGACCTGAGCTCCAGCCGCGCAGCCTCGCCAAAGTGCGCGCTCAAGCGCGCACGGCAATTGCGCAGCCCCACACCTGCGCCCGGCATCGGCGAGACCTCTCCGGAGTTCGTGATCCGAATCTCCAACGCATCACCCACTCGTTTGGCAGCCACGAGGATCGTCGCTGGCACGCTCGTGTGTTCGACGCCGTGCTTGAACGCATTCTCGAGCAAGGGCTGCAGGATCATCGTAGGCACCGAAGCATTCTGTGCCTCGGGTTCGATGCGCCACTCAAGACTCACTCGGTCGGCGAATCGCTCCTGCATGATGCGCGCATACAAGCGCGCGATGTGAAGCTCTGCAGCCAAAGAAGTAAGCTCCTCCTGATCCAGGCGTAGGCTCGCCCGCAAGAGCTCCGCAACGTGCGTCAGCAAGCGGTCCGCGCGCGCGACGTCCACGTGCATCAGGGAAGAGATCGTGTTGAGCGCGTTGAAGAGGAAGTGGGGTCGCAGCTGCGCTTTGAGCTGGCCGAGCTGCGCCTCGGCCAGCGACTTTTGCAGGACCGCGAGGCGATGGCGCCCCTCCTGCCACATCGAGAAGGACTCGAGCGCGAAGATGATACCGAGCCACAACCCCAGAAAGAGCCATATCTTGGCCGTGTCCTCCAGCAGCACAAAAGTCCAGGCGGCATGCTGGTATGGAACACCCACCACCGCGTATACCGCGTGCCGGATCGAGTAGATCGCCGCGATGAAACCCAAGGCGACGAGCGGGAACCACTTCAAGTGGCGGATGAACCAGGTGATCGGCCGGTGCAGAACTCGTCTCGCACGTCGCGCCAGACGCAACTGCACGATCAGCCAAGCGGTGGCTATCAGCGCCGAGCTTCCTTCCCAGAGCAGCGGCTCCCACCAGAGAACGGCCGGGTTGTGGAGATGATCCTGCACCGCGATGACAAGCATGAGGACCCAGAAACAAACCCACAGCACGGCCAAGAGTCGCCATTTCTGGCGCTCCGTGAGCGCGTCGGGCGCATCGAGCTCGGGCAGCGGTGGCGCATCTCGCATGCGTCCGATTCTATGAGCACTGGTGGCGAAACGACACTTGCATGGGGTGAGCGGGACGGGCCGCTCACAGCTGTGCCCCTACGCGATTGACGTCGATGGTCTGCGGCAACGTTCACCGTAGCATCGCGGTGACAGCGCGCTCGTCGACACCTTCGATTTCGAGCACCTTACGACGCGAGCTCGCGCCGGCAACGATGCGTACCCGCGACTTGGCCACGCCGAGCTTGTCAGCTACGAACTCAATCAACGCCGCGTTGGCCGCGCCTTCCACCGGCGGTGCAGCCAGCCGCACCTTGAGCACGCCGTCATACGTTCCGGCGACCTCTGTTCTCGAGGCCCGGGGCTGCACGTAAACGTTGATGCGGACTGTCGCGCCCATCGTCTCGCTCACTCAGGTGCCACTCGCGCAAAAGCTCGCGGCAGCCTGGTCGAACCGCGCGAATCGTTGACGTGTTGCAATGAGCTCACAACGGTCAGGACCTGCGAGGCCCGCGCATTCGACGATCGCGTCACGGAGGTCACGTGCACCAGCGACGGCGCACCGGACCTCGTACGAAACGCCGCCTTGCGCCCGTGGTCTTTGGCTGCGAACGTACCACGTGTCGCCGGCGATTTTCGCAGCTTCCAGGACGCGCCGGCGACACTCTTCCGTCATGCCGTCCATGCAGTAGCGTCGCTCACAGTCCTCCAGCGAGCCGCGCTCGCACGCGAGCGTTGCTTGCCGTTCCTGCTCGCGCAGGTATTGCGGGCCGCCGCCGTGTGTCCACTCTGTGCAAGCCTTCATGTCACCGGCATTACAGGCGCTCAACAACTGCTCAAGCTCCGCGGGCGAGCGCATCACGCGCTGGGCCTTATTGGTCGGCCGCTTGGCACTGGCGCGCGACTTGGTCGAAATGCCAGGTACGATCTTCGCATCGGGACCGCACTTCTCGTCGGAAAAGATGCGCGTGCCATCTGGCGCGGTACACGTGTAAATCTGTGCATGCGCCTCAAACGTTGCGCAGCAAGCGATGAGAACGGCATAGCGCAGCACAATACGCATCTTCTCGCAGGGTCCCAGGTGCAGCAATTCCGGCACTTGCTTGCAATAATACTCACACGGTTTCTCACTCAGGAACTAGCGGGCTTCTGTGCGTCGTGAACTGCGAGGATGCCCTGCAGGAGACGCGAGCAGTCAGTCGAGCAGGGAGTGAATTTGCAGCAGTCAGGACGAGTTGCTAACAGGCCCGCAAGAACCTTGGTGGAGCTTTTGGACGACAGTGCGTGTAGCGGTTCCACGATGGCGACGACGCTGCGAACCTTACGCTGTACTTGCGGTCAGAGCCGACTATCATCAGGTCACTCGGCAATGTAGGCTCGCGTCGACTGATCGGCGTGTCATCGAACCCCACACCTGAGAAACGCGATCTCAACCGCGCTCAAGCGCACGATGGTACTCGAGAACGACGTCGTCCTCGCGACGGCTGACACAACCCGCTCCCGGCTAAACGGTGTTGGAAGCGCCGGCGCTCACCGGGGCTCTTATCGGCATGCTGCCGATCGGGCGATGACGCCATCCATCCGAGCACTCCGAGGCGACTCCGAGACTGTGATCCATTCCGCGTTCTAGGCCCCGTGGACCGGCACACCAACGCCCCGGGCCCAGCACGGGCGGCCCTTTGCATCTTCTTGCATGCCTCTGGATCGAGAAATGGCTGGACGAATCGAAGATTACGCGATGATTGGCGATTGCGAGACCGCGGCATTGGTCGGTCGCGATGGCTCGATCGACTGGTTGTGCTGGCCCCGCTTCGATTCGGACGCTTGCTTCGCCGCGCTACTCGGCACGCACGAGCATGGGCGCTGGCTACTTGCACCCGATGAGCCGATCGTTTCGAGTGAGCGCCGCTATCGCGGCGACACGCTCATCTTGGAAACGCGTTACCGCACTGCGCGCGGCACCGTCAAGGTGACCGACTTCATGCCTCCGCGCAACGGCGCATCCGATCTCATCAGACTGGTGACCTGCGAGCAGGGCGAGGTTGCGATGCGCACGGAGCTCGTGCTCAGGTTCGGATACGGCAACACGGTCCCGTGGGTCACTCACGTCTCGCCCGACACGTGGCGGGCTGTGGCGGGTCCCGACATGGTCATGCTGCGCACCCGCGCGCCCATACATGGCGAGAACATGAAGAGTGTCGCCGAATTCACCCTCAAGGCAGGAGAAACGATGTCGTTCACGCTGCTCTACGCGCCATCGATTCAGACGGACATCGAGTTCCCCGATCCCGAAGAGGCATTGAAGCTGACCGAGTCGTTCTGGACCGAGTGGACCGCGAAGTGTCCTCGCCTGCAGCGATGGGAGAAAGAGGTCCGACGCTCGCTCATCGTCCTGCGGGCGCTCATCTACGCGCCCACCGGGGGCATCATCGCAGCCCCAACGACATCCCTGCCGGAGCACCTGGGCGGAACGCGCAACTGGGATTACCGCTACTGCTGGCTGCGCGATGCGACCCTGACTCTGCTCGCGCTGATGGATGCGGGGTACTACGACGAAGCATGCGCATGGCGCGACTGGTTGCTGCGTGCGGTCGCGGGCAGCCCGCATCAGCTTCAGATCATGTACGGGGTGGCCGGCGAACGCCGGTTGATGGAATGGGAAGTCGACTGGCTTCCTGGCTACGAGAACTCCAAACCCGTACGCGTCGGCAACGCGGCCTACCAGCAGCTGCAGCTGGACGTGTTCGGCGAGGTCATGGACGCACTTCACCAGGCACGTGCCGGCGGGCTCACGCCCTTCGATACCGCATGGTCGTTGCAGCGCGAGCTGCTTGCGTTTCTCGAGCGCATCTGGGACCAGCCAGATTACGGCATCTGGGAAGTGCGCGGCCCGCCACAGCATTTCACTCATTCGAAAGTGATGGCGTGGGTGGCCTTCGATCGAGCGATCAAGGACGCCGAGCGTTTCGGGTTCGAGGCACCGCTCGAGCGCTGGAAGTCGTTGCGCGACCGCATCCACGCCGAGGTGTGTGAGAAGGCCTATGACCCCGTACGCAACACATTCGTGCAGGCGTACGGCTCGCGCTTTCTCGATGCGAGTCTGCTGCTCATTCCCGAGCTAGGATTCCTGCCGGCGGACGATCCGCGGGTGCACGGAACGGTCGAAGCGATCGAGAAGACGCTGCTACGCGATGGCTTGGTGTTGCGTTACGACACTGAGCTCACCGACGACGGCTTGGAACCGGGCGAAGGCGCGTTCCTCGCCTGCAGCTTCTGGCTCGCCAATGCCTACGCAATGATCGGTCGCCGCGACGATGCCCTCGCGCTGTTCGAGCACCTGCTCTCGCTCGCCAACGATGTCGGCTTGCTCGCAGAAGAATATGACACGCGGCGCAAACGGCTCGTGGGGAACTTTCCGCAGGGATTCTCGCACCTGTCGTTGATCGTCACCGCGTTCAACCTGATACACGGAGAGAAGCCGTCCGAGCAGCGCGCCGAGACGCCGACAGGCTTGAGCCACGCCGACGAACCGTAGGCGGCGCGGATGCGACGACTGGCGTCCGCAGCGAGGCAAATGACGTCGCACCGCTTTGCCCCTTGAAGAGGCGTGCTCGCGCCCGCAGCCGCTCACCGCTTCCGCTTCGTGCGCTGTTCGGCGAGCCAATATCCTGCTACGAGCGTCTTGAGGTCCGTGATGTCCCCGTGGCGGACGCGGCGAATGAATTCTTCGGCGGGCACGACGACGACAAGAATGTCTTCGCCCTCGCTCGGATTGCCGTGCGTACCGCCGGCTCGGCTCGTGTCCACGTCTCCAGCAACCAGCGTGATCTTCTCGGAGGTACCGCCCGAGCTCACGTATGCACCTGGGTGCACCACCCGTGGATTGCGCAGTTCCAAGCCGGTTTC
Source organism: Gammaproteobacteria bacterium (assembly GCA_017577615.1). Classification (GTDB taxonomy): domain Bacteria; phylum Pseudomonadota; class Gammaproteobacteria; order Steroidobacterales; family Steroidobacteraceae; genus Steroidobacter. Next base: position 79,055 of record PKRE01000006.1, read on the forward strand.
TTCCTTCATTTCTCGCACGGCGGCATCGATTGCGGATTCGCCATCCTCGATGACACCGGCGGGCAGGTTATCAGTGAAAGGATAATCGCCCGAGACCAGCGCACCTGGTCGGAACTCGTTGACCAGCACGACCTCATCGCGCACCGGGTCATGACCCAGCACGGCCACCGCATTGGCGCGCTCCATGACTTCCCATGTGGAGGTGCGCCAACCCCCGTCGTGACGCTCGACGTCGATCACGTAGCGATTGACGCGCAAGAACCCTGAGCACATGGGCTCCACTTGCTTGACGATCGCTCGCAGCTTGTTGGACATTGCTGCACCACATGAACAAAATTGGTGATCGGACGACGCGCCGTACACGAATCGCGAGTTCCCGCGCCGCCGGAGCTTACTCGGGCACGATAACTGCCAGAAGCCCAACAAACAACGTCGCTCCCGCGGCACGGTTGTGCGGCGTGCTCGATGTCTAGCTTCTCTCCTCGTTCACGAACAAGCCACTGCACATGAACGCCAAGATTCCCCAGGACGCCTCCGAGCAATTGCGCTCGCGTAGCTACTTGCTGCCTGTCGAAGATCGAGAGTTTCTGCTGCGGGACGAGATGCGAGCGATGCGCTTCGCGCTCGAGTATGCAAAGGCAGATCTGCTGCTACGCGATTGGGGGATCCGTTCGACGGTGATCGTTTTCGGAAGCGCACGCGTACCCTCACCCGAATTCGTGGCGAGCCTACCCGCGCCTCAGACGGAAGAAGAGCGTGCAGCGCAGGAAAAGCTCCGCCGACGGGCACAGTGGTACGAAGCAGCCCGCGCCGTCGGCCGTATCGTTTCGGAGCGTGGTGGTGCACGCGCCCCTCATCACCGCTGGCGCGACAACGTCATCGCAACGGGCGGCGGACCCGGCATCATGGAGGCCGCTAATCGTGGTGCCTGGGAAGCCGGCGCGCCCAGCATCGGCTTCAATATCACACTGCCGCTCGAGCAAGGGCCGAACCCATATACGACCCCCGAGCTGACGTTCCGCTTTCACTACTTCGCCATGCGCAAGATGCACTTGGCGATGCGCGCGAACGCACTCATCGTCTTCCCCGGCGGCTTCGGCACCATGGACGAGCTGTTCGAGATTCTCACTCTCAGACAAACAGGCAAAGCGCCGCGCGTGCCAGTCGTGCTCTTCGACCGCGACTACTGGCAGCGCGTCGTCAACTTCGACGCCTTCGTTGAAGAAGGGATGATCAGCAAGTCCGACCTCGAGCTCTTCGATTACGCCGAGACCCCCGAAGAGGTGTGGGCTTCCCTCGTCAAGCACGGGTTGCGTGCGCACAGTGATACCTGAGTCGGGCATGTGCTCCCCGCCCATTGTCATCTGCGGCCGACGTATGGGCGGGCTGAGCACAAAGTCGCAATTTTCAGTCGAGCTGTAACCGCAGCGCTGCCATCTGTATCAACAGGAAACCGCTGGCGTGCCAGCGGCAATCGAGCGCGATGGGCGCTCACCCCATCGATATTCGACCGACTGGAGAATGCCATGTTCATCCGCCGCTTACATCCTCTTCGACATGCGCTTGCCTGCGCAGCGCTCGCCGCCGGTATGAGCGTGTATTGCAACGTTGCCCCTGCTCAGAATGTGCCGGAACGCACGATTCACTATCGGCCGGCCGAGCTCGCCACAGATACGGGCGTGCAAGAACTCTATCGGAAGCTGCAGAGGGCGTCGCGGGAGATCTGCGATGACTTGCTGGGATCTCACCGCAAGAACACGCATCAGCACCGGATGTGTTATGCGCGAGTCCTTGCAGACGCGGTGGCAAAGGTTGATCGTCCGGCTTTGACGAGCCTGCAGGAGCAGCGCGGCGTCAAGGAAACGCGGCACAGCCGCCGCGTAGCGAAGAGCGCTTCATGAAGCGATGCGCACACAGGGATCGTGCGCGCTCCAATTGCAAGGCTGGTATGCTTGCACGACGTGCATGCATCCCCACTGACTTACACGAAACCTGCCAGCGTACGCGACCACGTTACTCGCGCTTCTCGGCTTGCGAGCGCAGTCGCTGCGTTGACCGCGGCATATCATGGCCGCTCGGGCGTGTGTCTCCTGCCACACGGGTTCGACGCATTCTCTACTCGCGTGCACAGCGCACGGCTCGCGCAAACGTCTATCGACGTCCAGACCTACATCTGGCGTGATGATGCGACCGGCCGGTTTATCGCGCGCGAGCTCCTGCTTGCAGCCGATCGGGGTGTGCGCGTACGCGTGCTCATCGACGATATGGACGCGCGACCCCGCGATCTGGCGCTCGCGGCGCTCGATGCTCATCCAAACATCGACGTGCGAGTTTTCAACCCATTTCGTACTCGTTCGGGGCTACTGCGCACGATAGCCGAACTGTCGCAGCGCGGTAAGCGGCTCAATCATCGCATGCACAACAAGAGCTGGATCGTCGACCGTGCGATTGCTATCAGCGGTGGCCGGAACCTCGGCAACGAGTATTTTGCATCCGCCGAAAGCATGAACTTCATCGATCTCGATGTGCTCATGCTCGGTCCCGCCGTCGAGAAGACCGCAAGGGAGTTCGACGCATACTGGAACTGTTCCCTAGCGGTTTCAATCGCGCACTTGCGCAAGTACTCCCGGCGCACCATTGACCCCGCGAAGTATCGTCTCCGGCTCGAGCAGCATGCGCGCGAAGCCATGGCCGCCGAGTACGCGCGCATGCTCGATGAGCAGAACGGGCTCACGGTGTTGCTGGACCGACGTTATGTTTGGTCTGCAGACGTACGTGTCGTGGCCGACCATCCCAGCAAAGCGCTCGGTGCCGGAAGCATTGCGTCGCACGTGCTCGACAGCATGGTCGAGGAGATCCGCGCAGCGAGCAGAGAAGTCCTGTTGATATCGCCTTACTTCGTGCCCGGCATGGGCGGGACGGCAGCGCTTCGTTCGCTTGCCCTGCAAGGTGCCAATGTCGAAGTGCTCACCAATTCCTTGGCGGCGACGGACGTTGCGGTCGTGCACAGCGGCTATGCGAAATATCGGCGCCCATTGCTCGAGGCAGGCGTACGAATCTACGAGCTCAAGGCGGCCGCCGTCATCGACGAGCATCCATCACGATTTCGCGTCGGCTCCTCGCGCGCCAGTCTTCACACGAAAGCCGCGGTGATCGACGCTGAGCGCGTCTTTGTGGGCTCGTTCAACATTGACCCACGATCGGCCGAGCTCAATTGTGAGATGGGCGTGTGGGTACGGAGCGCGGCGCTCGCACAAGAGCTGGCGCTCCGCTTCCGTGAAGGCACGCATCCCCTCCGTGCCTTCGAGCTTCAAGTCACCCCCGACGGGAAGCTGACATGGATCGACCGCGACGGCGATGCGATGCACGTGCACCATCGCGAACCGCACGCAAGCTCGTGGCGCCGCGCGATAAGCAAGATTCTCGGAGCGCTGCCGATCGAGTCGCTGCTCTAGGAAGTGAAGGAGCTGGGGACTGCTGATGCCTCCAGAGCCCAGAGCCCTGAGTTCAGCGCACCACTCTTGCGCCCTTTCCTTGCATCACGGCTTCGACCTCCTTCGCATTGACCATGGAGGTGTCGCCTGGAGTGGTCATGGCAAGCGCGCCGTGCGCCGCGCCGTACTCAACCGCCGCTTGAGGATCCTTCCCCTCCAGGAACGCATAAATGAGACCCGACGCGAACCCGTCGCCGCCACCTACGCGGTCGTAGATCTCGAGGTTCTCGCGCACGACCGACTGATAGAACTGCCCGTTCGCGTACAGAATTGCCGACCAGTCGTTGAACGTTGCGGTCTTCGCATTTCTCAGTGTGGTCGCCGCGACTTTGAAGTTTGGAAACTCTTTGACCGCTGTCTCGATCATCTTTTTGAAGTTCGCAGGGTCGATCGCAGAGATGTGCTCATCGAGACCTTCGACTTCGAATCCGAGGCACGCCGTGTAATCTTCCTCGTTGCCGATCATCACATCGATGTATGGCGCAATCTGTCGGTTCACACGTCGCGCCGCCTCCTTACCGCCCTGCCCGTTCCAAAGCGATGGACGATAGTTGAGATCGTACGAAACGATGGTGCCGTACTTGCGTGCGACCTCCACCGCTTCGAGGACCGTCTCCGCCGTGTTCGGAGCAAGTGCCGCGAAAATCCCGCCGGTATGAAACCAACGCACGCCCTCTTCGCCGAAGAGCTTCTCCCAGTTGATCTCGCCCGGACGTAGCTGCGAGGCGGCCGAATTCGCACGGTCCGAAATGCCAAGCGCAGGGCGAATACCGAAGCCTTTTTCCGTAAAGTTGAGTCCCACACGGGTGTTGCGACCGATACCGTCGAACTCGCGCCAGATGATGTACGAGGTATCGACGCCTCCTTGCATGATGAAATCTTCGACCAGCCAACCGAGATCGTTCTTCGGCAAGGCGGTCACGATCGCTGATCGCTTGCCCCAGCACTTGCGCATGGCGCGTGCGACGTTGTATTCGCCACCGCCTTCCCAAACCTGAAAGCTGCGGGCAGTACGCACGCGTCCGAAACCAGGATCGAAGCGCAACATGACTTCGCCCAAGGAGACGCAATCCCAGCGACATTCCCCGGGCGGACGAATCTTGAGCACGTTGCCGGTCATGGCTACTTCCGCCGGATCTTCTTGATCAATTGAATGGTTTCTCGAACTCTGGCCTCGATACCCGCGTAGTCCTGCTTCTCGAGCAGTTGCTTCGTGATGAGATTGCTACCCATGCCGACTGCTACCACTCCGGCATCGAACCAGGCGCGCAACGACTCTTCCGACGGCTCGACGCCGCCCGTCGGCATGATGCGCGTCCATGGACACGGGCCGAGGATTGATTTCACGAAGTCGGGACCGCCAACCGAGCTTCCCGGGAACACTTTCACGATCTCGCAGCCAAGCTCCTCTGCAAAGCCGATCTCCGAAGCGCTCCCGCAGCCCGGCATGTAAGGTATTTTGCGTCGGTTACACACCTTGGCGACATCAGGATTGAGGACCGGCCCGACGACGAACTTGGCACCGTTTGCGATGTAGATACCCGCCGTCGGCGCGTCGACGACGGAGCCGACACCCATGATGATGCTGGGATCAGCTTTGTCGAAGTGCCGCGCGAGCTCATAGAACGTGTGCACAGCGAAATCGCCGCGGTTAGTGAATTCGATGCACTTCGCCCCGGCGTCACCGCAAGCTTGGATGACTTTCTTACAGACCTCGACGTCCGGGTGATAGAAGACCGGGATCACCCCTTGTTCCATCAAGGCCGAAAGGACGGCCATTCGGTCCTTTACCATTGCTCTCCCCCAGGAATGACGCCACAGCGGGATGTCGTGACGTGCGCGTTGATTGTCATGGAAACCGGTGGCAGCCGCAACATCACGTCACTTTAGCCCACTTTATCCGGCATTTTGGCGGCTATCGCCCGATCGGCAGGCGACCATGCTCCGGGTCGTCCGAGTCGTCGCTTGCCGTCTGTTCGACACCACGTCGTGTGTCGACACGTACCTTCCTCGATCTGCCAACCTGCTCGGACGGCCTGGCTGCACGGCGCCACAGCCAAGGCTCGAGACGTTGCTCCGCCGGGAGCGACCACAGACCCACGCCGGAAGCACGTGCCTGTTGCTCCTCCAGGTAGAGGGTATCGCTCTCGGCGAACTCGGGATAGAACCATGCGGCACCGCGTTGCACCATCTCACGGTTGATCTCGACACCGTCGCTCCACACGTGGGCAACGACGCGACCGTAGCGATCGACATCCCTGGGAACGATCACCAGCCGCCCGCCCCGCACCAGATCGATGAGCGCCAACTTGGCTTCCCAGCTATAGGGCTGGCCCCGCTCCGGCGCATCGATGTCGGCGAGACGTATCTCCATCTCCTGCTCGTGCACGCGTATACGCAACGTATCGCCGTCGCTCACCCACACGAGCGTCCCATCGAAAACGCCTTCCTCCCCTGCACGCGGCACGCCTCGCATCGGCTTTCTCGCGCGCTCGGGATGGCAATGGCGTTGGCCCGTCGCCCGATCAAGGTGACAGCCCTGGCGATCGACTGCACCTGGATGCGCGCCACACAGCAAAGGCAATACCGCCAGGACGAGCGCGCCGACCACCGAACGACCGCGAGCGCGCCGCTGCCTACGGCAGGTCGCTGCATCTGGAAGAACGGTGCTCGGCGCGGTTTGTTGCTCGGTCATGACGCTGCCAACCATCCGTCGGCGCGTCGATCATACCGCGTTTTGTGAACGCAACTTGGAGGAGTACGGGAATCCCGGGCAAGGAAAACGTCAATCGGCGGCGGCGCACACGCACCGCGGCTGGCGGTCAACCTTCGATCAACCCATCGATTTTCGGAGGATCAATGCCCGGCAGGTCGACTCCGGGTGGCGATCCGAGTGGCGCCTCCTGCGCGAGGCGCGCTTCGGGTTCGCGATCATGAGCGAGTTCGAGCAAATACCCGAGGACTGCATAAAGATCCTCTGGCTCCATGCTTTCCACGGAACACCCGATTTGCACCAACGAGCGGCCACGCTCAGAGTAAGAGGCACGAAATTGAGGATTCATGTCATCACATAGATCTTTTGGCACTTGCGCGAGCAGCCACGGGAGCGGAGAGCCGCGCACCGCCTGCTGACGAGCGTCGGACCTCACGGGCTCGCGAACGCCCCCGCGCCCGACAGACGCGCGACGTCTATCGCATCTGCGCACCGGCGCCTCACGGACGACGCTATCGCGTCGTCCGCGGCATCTGTCTCTGTCGACGCTCTACCGAACGCTTCCGCGTCTGAAGAGATTGACGATCGCAAGCAGGATGATCGCCCCCACCAGCGATACCAAGAACGAGGCTACCGTGATGCCTTCGTTGATGGTTCCTACACCGATCAGCGGAGAGATGATGAAACCAGCCAACAAAGCGCCCACGATGCCCACAATGACATTCAGCAAGATGCCCTGCTGAGCGTTCGTGCGCATGATGATGCTGGCGAGCCAGCCGACGACCCCGCCGACGATCAACCAAACGATGATTCCCATAAACCCTCCTCAGATGCGTGTGCGATGCGATAGAGCCATCGTCCACGAAATGACGAGGGAGGGAGAATGGTTCCGTGAGGTGAACCGGCTCAGCCCGCGAAGCGCGGCACGAGCTTGGCGATGACCGCCTTTGTAGGATCTTCAGGCATGTACCGCACGCTCACCAGCGTACCCACGGCCGGCAACGACGCGCTAGGCTCGTTGTAGCGCAAGTCGACATGACAGGCGCGCACCGGCTCGCGGCCCTCCTGCGGTCGAAACTCGAAGTACACGCGGGTGAAGCTGCCAAGCAAAGGTGGACGCCAGATACGGAGGATGCGCCCCTGAGCTGCGTGACCCTGTTTCAGAATCTCCCGTTGCAGGGCAGCTCCATTCGAGACCGACTTGGTGGATGCCATCATGGCGACCAGCGCGCCAGTGAGAAAAGCAATGGCTGACATGAGCTCTGCAGGCATATCAGACGGATCAAGATCACTATCACAAGAATGCGTCGGACCGATCGGCCACAGGACGCATTGCATCATGATCTTCCGCGCAATAGCGTACGGCAGAGCCTGATCTCGGCCTCACGCAAGCCCTGTCGAATCGTGGGACGGCAGCATCGCTGTCGTCGACGTTCGCCTAATGACTCGCGCTCTGTGCTGCCCGGTGCAGGACCAGCGGAGCACGAGCAGATCCTGCCGCGAAGAGGGCGATGATGAAGTAGGCAATCGCAGGGACGAGGTAAGCGGCGTGCAAGTAGCCGGCATCCGCCACCCGCGCGACGACCTGCGGCAGCAGTGCACCGCCCACGATCGCCAGGCATAGCAGGCCGGACGTCGACGCCGTCGGTGCACTGGAGCGCTCGAGTGTGATCGTGAAAATCGCCGGGAACATGATCGAGTTGAACAGACCGATCGAAAGCGCAGCGTAACCCGAGATCGGCCCAGTCGTTTGCCATACAACCAGGCACAGCGTCACCGCCGCGAGCGCGCAGATCGCCAGCAGCTTCGAAGCGCTCACCCGCGTCAGCAACGCGCTGCCGATGAAGCGACCGATCATTGCGCCGAACCAATAAAGCCAGCCGAGCATCTTGCCCGCACGCTCGGCGGGCTCGCCTTCGAACCGGAACCACAGCACACGCGTGCCTTCGGGATCCTTCAGCCCCGGCAACATCACATCGGGCTGCGTTAAAAAGTTGATCATGATGCTCGCAATCGACACCTCGGCGCCCACGTACACGAAAATGCCAACCGCGCCGAAGATCGCCCACTTGGACTTGAGCGCATCGAAGATGGAGCCGCGTTCGGCCGTGACCGGCGGCGCGTTCTCGTTGATACGGCTCGAGGCCCACCAAAGAAAGAGCATGAGGGCCACGATCATCGCGGCGACCATCAGAAACGATGTATCGATCTTCGCCAGCGAAGCGGTACGGGCCGCCTCCCGATCCAGGTCTTCCGCCGCGGCTGCGAAAAGCCCGCCGCTCAGCATGATCGCTGCGCCGAGATAAGGTCCGAGCACGGTGCCGAGTGAATTGAAGGCCTGCGACAGGACGAGGCGCGCGTGCGCTCGAGACTGCGAGCCGAGCGCCGCCGCCAACGGGTTCGCGGCCACCTGCAGAACCGTGATGCCGCCACCGAGAATGAACAAGGCGACGAGCACGAGCCCGTACTGGCGCACGTGCGTCGCCAGGGGAAACACCAGGCAGGCAACAACCATGGCGGCCAAGGCGATCTGAATCGAGCGCGTGTAACCTGCCCGCTGCACGAGCGCGCCGCCCGGAAGGGAAAAAATGCCGTAGGCAATGAAGAACGCGAACTGCGTGAGGAATGCCTCCGTGTAGCTGAGGCTGAAGATTTCCTTGACTGCGGGAATCAGCGGATCGATTAGATTGGTGATAAAGCCCCAGGCAAAGAACAGCGTCGTCACTGAGATAAATGCGATAAGCGAGCTGCGATTCGTCGCGTCGGCCGTTGCGTGTGCCTGGACATTCATCGGTGCATCCCCCTGATGATCGAACGCTCCGAGAGATGCCCAGACCCGCGAATAAGCGGCGTGAGCACCCTGGCGGATCGTTTACCGGACGGCTTACTGAGCGCTTATTGGATTCTTTCTGACAGCGTTGTCTTTAGCATGCCACATGGCCGTCCTCGAGCCAATCGTAGTGGCCAGCGGTCCGGGTGTCCGCCGCGGGATTGGGCAGGGCTCTGCCAGGACGGCCGAGCGGATCGCTTAGAGCAATCGCAGTCGCCCTACTTGAGCACGACCGTCTTCGCTCCGTTGATGAAGATGCGCCGTTCGGCGTGCCATTTCACGGCTCGATTCAGCACCACGCTCTCGAGATCGGAACCGATGCTCATGAGATCCTCCGGCGACATGGTGTGATCGACACGAGCGGTCTCTTGCTCGATGATCGGCCCTTCGTCGAGATCGGTCGTGACGTAATGCGCCGTCGCGCCAATCAGCTTCACGCCGCGCGCATGCGCCTGATGGTAAGCCCTGGCGCCCTTGAAGCCCGGCAGGAAGGAATGATGGATGTTGATCGCCCGCCCTTCGAAGAAGTCGCACGCCTCGGGCGAGAGAATTTGCATGTAACGTGCCAGCACCAGCAGCTCGGCGTCGACCTTCTGGAACAGCTCGATGAGCCGCTCCTCTTGCTCGCGCTTGCGTCCGTCGAGGATCGGCAGATAGTGAAAAGGCACACCGTGCCATTCCGTCAGGCTGCGCAGGTCCTGATGATTGGAAACGACCGCAACGACCTCGACCGGCAGTGTGCCCGTGCTCCAACGATGCAGCATGCTGTTCAAGCAGTGCCCCTGCCGCGAAACCGCGATCATGATGCGGCACTTGCGATGCGCTTCGTGGAACTTGAAGGTCATATGAAAGCGATTTGCCACGGTATGCGCGAACTGCTCGTTGAGCTCACGCAGGCTCGGCGCGCCCTTACCGTTGTCGTGAAAGACAACGCGCATGAACGATCGATCCTCATACGGATCGTCGTAGTGTTGCGCTTCAGTGATCAGACAGTTGTTGGAGGCGAGAAAACCCGCGACAGCTGCAACGATACCCGTCGTATCCGGGCAAGATGTCGTCAGGATTGCGCTTGGCGGAGTGTCCGCCTTGTCTCCCGCGCCCTCGGGACCGAGGGTGCGACTTCGTGAACGTTCTTCGATCACCTATTCGATCACCTAGCGTGGCTCAGTACCGATAGTGGTCGGGCTTATAGGGGCCTTCCTTCGGGACACCGATGTACTTCGCCTGCTCGTCGGTCAGCTCGGTCAGCTTCGCACCAAGCTTCGCCAGCTGCAGGCGAGCGACCTTCTCATCGAGATGCTTCGGCAGCACGTAGACCCCGACAGGATACTTGTGCGTGTTGTTGAAGAGCTCGATCTGCGCAAGCGTTTGGTTCGCAAACGAGGAGCTCATCACGTACGACGGATGTCCGGTCGCACAGCCCAGATTCACGAGGCGACCTTCGGCCAGCAGAATGATCCGCTTACCGTCGGGGAAGATCACGTGATCGACCTGCGGCTTGATGTTCTCCCACTTGTACTGCCGCAGCGATGCAACATCGATCTCATTGTCGAAGTGTCCGATGTTGCAGACGATCGCGTTGTTCTTCATCCGTTTCATGTGCTCGTGCGTGATCACATGGAAATTGCCGGTGGCCGTGACGAAAATATCGGCCTTGTCGGCGGCATCGTCCATTGTGACGACGCGATAGCCCTCCATCGCCGCTTGCAGCGCACAGATCGGATCGATCTCGGTGACCCACACCTGCGCACAGAGCGAGCGCAACGCCTGAGCCGATCCCTTCCCCACGTCCCCGTATCCACAGACGACGGCAATCTTCCCTGCGATCATGACGTCGGTCGCGCGCTTGATACCGTCAATGAGTGACTCGCGGCAACCGTACAAGTTGTCGAACTTGCTCTTGGTCACGGAGTCGTTGACGTTGATGGCTGGGAACGCGAGCGTTCCCTCCTTGGCCATCTGATAGAGTCGCTTGACCCCGGTGGTGGTCTCCTCGGTCACGCCCTTGATGTGCTTGATGCGTGTCGAGTACCACGTCGGGTCGGCCTTGAGCCGGCCTTTGATCGCGTTGAACAGGGCGGTCTCTTCCTCGTTGCGAGGATGCTCCAGCACGCTCGGATCCTTCTCGGCACGCACACCGAGGTGCAGCAAGAGCGTGGCATCGCCGCCATCATCCAAGATCATGTTCGAGTAGCCGCCGTCAGGCCACTCGAAGATACGGTGAGTGAAATCCCAGTACTCGTCCAACGTCTCGCCCTTGTAGGCGAACACGGGTGTGCCCGTTGCAGCGATGGCGGCCGCGGCATGATCTTGGGTCGAAAAGACGTTACAGGAAGCCCATCGCACTTGCGCCCCGAGCGCCTGCAGCGTCTCGATTAGCACCGCCGTCTGGATCGTCATGTGCAACGATCCGCTGATGCGTGCACCTTTGAGCGGCTGTGACCGCGCGTACTCCTCCCGGATCGCCATGAGACCTGGCATTTCGGTTTCGGCGATTGCGATCTCCTTGCGACCCCACTCGGCCAAAGACAGATCGGCGACGCGAAAATCACCCTTCGAAAGGTCGACGGAATGAGTCGGTCTTGCAACTGCGCTCATGGGTATCTCCGGATCTCAAAATGGGGAGGGCGCCGTTACCCACGTCGGCCGCCGCCGCAGCGGCAGGGACGTCATCGCACGATGCTCACCGAGCCTGACAGATGGCGGGAAAAAAGCCTTGACTGCTGCAGCGCCCCTCGGTGCGCGGGCAGCTAGTGTATCAGAAGCGCATGCGGGAACTAGCCGGGGAACGGGCCTTCGCACGATCGCGAAGGCCCGGCACATTCAGGCGTTGGCAGCCTTCTTGATGCCAGCCTCGGCGGCCAAAAGCTCCGCCTTGTCGGTCCGCTCCCACGTGAACTCAGGTTCATTGCGTCCGAAATGGCCGTACGCAGCGGTCTTTGTGTAGATCGGCCTCAGCAGGTCGAGCATCTGGATGATGCCCTTGGGTCGCAAGTCGAAGTGCTTGGTGATGAGCTTCTCGATCGTCTCGTCCGGCACTTTACCCGTGCCGAACGTCGTCACCATGACGCTGGTGGGCCTCGCCACACCGATCGCATACGACACCTGCACGAGGCACTTGCTCGCTAGACCGGCGGCCACGACGTTCTTGGCGACGTAGCGAGCCGCATAGGCCGCGGACCGATCGACCTTCGACGGATCCTTGCCGGAAAACGCGCCGCCTCCATGCGGAGCTGCGCCACCGTATGTATCGACGATGATCTTGCGGCCGGTGAGCCCGCAATCCCCCTGCGGACCGCCTATGACGAAGCGACCGGTCGGATTGACCAGATACTTGATGCTCTTGCCGATCAGCTCCTTGGGCAGCACCGGCTTGATGATCTCCTCGATCACCGCCTCGGACAGCTGCGCATGCTTGATGTCGGGATGGTGCTGCGTTGAGAGCACGACCGTGTCGATTTCTTGCGGACGACCGTCGACATACCGCACAGTGACCTGCGACTTTGCATCCGGGCGCAGCCAGCTCAGCTTGCCCTGCTTGCGCAGTTGCGCCTGCCGTTCCACGAGCCGGTGCGACAAATAGATGGGCAACGGCATGAGCTCCGGCGTCTCTTCGCAGGCATACCCGAACATCAGACCTTGATCGCCCGCTCCTTGGTCCAAGTCGAGGCCGCGCCCCTCATCGACGCCTTGTGCGATGTCAGGCGATTGCTTGTCATACGCGACGAGAACGGCGCAACCCTTGTAATCGATCCCGTACTCGCTGTTGTCGTAGCCGATGCGCCGGATGGTCTCACGCGCCACGCTCTGGTAGTCGACCACGGCGTTCGAAGTGATCTCGCCCGCCAGCATCACCAGACCCGTCGTGCAGAGTGTCTCGGCGGCCACTCTCGAGTGCTTGTCCTGCGCCAGGAGCGCATCGAGGATGGCATCGGAGATTTGGTCGGCGACCTTGTCTGGATGACCTTCGGAGACAGATTCCGAGGTAAACAAGTAGCTGCTACGCATTGATGTTTTCCGTTCCAGTCTTTTGCGGGCTGCCCCGCCGGCTGCGGCTTTCAGCTGCGCACTATACCGCGACCGAGTCGGGAAGGCTCGCGCCCCTTTTGTTGTAACGAGGTCCTATGGGTCATGACGAGGTTCTAGGGGGCATCGAGAGCCACCCCAAAGCTCTCTTTGTACCTCGTTTCGAGCTCTGCGCGTGAGAACGTATGGTTCTGAGTACCTCTTGACTCGATCTTGATTGCGCCGAGCAACGAGGCGATACGGCCGGTGGTCTCCCAGTCCAACCCGTGCAGCAGTCCGTGCAAGAGCCCCGCGCGGTAAGCGTCTCCGCATCCAGTTGGATCGACAATGGCACGAGGCTTGGCCGCGGGAATCCTGATCTCTGCATCACGTGTGTAGATGACCGAACCTTCTGCGCCACGGGTGACGACGAGCGCGCGGACCTCTCTGACGACATCGCGTGCCGACAATCCCGTGCGATCCTGCAGGAGCTGCCATTCGTACTCGTTCACAGCCACCCAATCCGCCTGCTCTATGAAACGCCGCAGCTCTTCGCTGCTGAACATGGGCAGTCCTTGTCCCGGATCGAAGATGAACGGAATGCCGGCGGCTCGAAACTGCGCAGCGTGTTGCAGCATACCCTCCTTGCCGTCGGGTGCCACGATGCCGATCGTAATGTCGCGGGCCTGCATCACCGAGTTCAGATGCGATAGCTGCATGGCACCTGGATGAAACGCGGTGATCTGATTGTCGTCCAGGTCCGTCGTGATGAACGCTTGTGCGGTGTGCTCCTCGGCGATCACCCTGATGTGGTCCAACGGGATGCCCATACGCTGCATCCATTCTCGATAGGGCTCGAAATCGCGCCCGACCGTCGCCATCGGATAGCCCACATCCCCGAGCAGCCGAAGGTTGTACGCAATGTTGCCCGCGCAGCCACCGAACTCGCGCCGCAGCTGCGGCACGAGAAAGGAAACGTTCAGCATATGGATCTTGTCCGGCAGGATGTGTGCCTTGAAACGGTCGGGGAAGACCATGATCGTGTCGAATGCGACCGAGCCGCAGATCAGAGCGCGTTTAGAGGAAGCAGCATTCATCGACGTGTTGTATGACTTGGGTTGTATGCTGAGTTCGTGCTGGTTGCGTTGCAAAGGCGCCGGCGGCGCATTCTAGGCCGCATTGGCTACTTGCGCACCTCTGCCACGCAAAGCACCAAGACAGCCGTCGCGCCGAACATGAAACTGTAGGACGGCTCGCGCGTTATCCAGTCCGTTCTCCGAGTAACTGCGCCACGACCCAGTGAAGAGCGTCGAAATCGATCCCGCCATCCAGCGTTGCGTGGAGCCAATGGAGGAAAGCTCTCACCGTGCAGGCCAGCACGCGGCCACATCCATACTCCTGGTCGAGGACGAGGGGTTGGTCGCTCAGGATCTGGCCGAGGCGCTAACGCGCTTCGGCTATCGCGTGCGTGGTATTGCCGGCGAGGGCTCGCAAGCGGTGCAAATGGCGCAGACGCTCGAGCCCGAGCTCGTGCTGATGGACGTCGGTTTGCGCGGCGAGATCGACGGTATCCAGGCCGCGCGGCTCATCCGAGAACGCACATCCATACCCGTCATCTTCTTGACGGGACACAGTGATCCCGTCACGCTCCAGCGCGCCGTCGCCGCTGGGCCGCTCGGTTACATCGTCAAGCCTTTCCGTGACCACGAGCTGCGCTGCGCGATCGAGGTGGCAATGCACAAGCATCGTGCTGACGTCGCGCTGCGCGAGCGCGAAGCAGCACTTCGTCGCAACGCCGAGCTGCTCGAGAACCTGTCGCTGGTCGATGACCTGACACAACTCAAGAACCGACGCGGTTTTCTCGAGCTCGCTAAACAGGCGCTGAAGGTCGCGCGCCGCGAGCAACACCCACTCGCGCTCTTCTTCATGGATCTCAACGGCCTGAAACAGATCAACGATTCGCTCGGTCACCTCGCCGGAGATCAGGCCTTGGTCGATGCCGCCGAGATCATCCGAGGCACGTTCCGCGATTCGGACATCCTCGGTCGCTGGGGGGGCGACGAATTCGTCGCCTTGGCGCACGTGGCAGGCGACGTCGAAGCTCTGCAACGCCGTCTGCGCGAACGCATGGAAATGTTCAATGCCACCTCGCAGCGCATGTATCGCATCGAGCTCAGCGTAGGCAGTGCTCTGGTGGACCCAAAAGCTGAGGAAACGATCGAATCCCTGCTGTGCCGGGCAGATGCCGAGATGTATCGCGTCAAGCGTGCGCACCGTAACGCATCCTGAGGCTGCTCTGCCCTCTCCTCGAAGCTCCATTCGCAAAAAAGCGCCGGCCACCCGAAAATAGTGGTTCTTGGCCTGCTTGAAGCTGGAGAATTCATGACTGCCACGATCATCGACGGCCGCGCGGCCGCAGAGCGCTTGCGCAACCGAGTCGCCGCACGCGCGGCAGAGCTCGCCCGAATGGGCACCGTGCCTGGGCTCGCGGTCATCCTCGTAGGGGACGATCCTGCCAGCCAGGTGTACGTGTCCAACAAGACCAAGCAAGCGGCCGCAGCCGGAATCCGTCACTTCGATTATCGACTGGCGGGCGACACGACCACCGAAACGCTCGTGAGCCTCATCCGTGCGTTGAATGCACGTCCCGATGTGCACGGCATCCTCGTGCAGCTGCCTTTGCCGCCTCACGTGGATACGAATGAGGTTCTCGCTACGATCGATCCAGCGAAGGACGTCGACGGCTTTCACGCACTGAATGCGGGACGACTGGCTCTAGGCCTGGAGACGACGGTTCCCTGCACGCCGCTTGGCTGTCTCATCTTGCTGCGACAGGTTCACGGCAATCTCGCCGGGATGCGCGCCCTGGTCATCGGGCGCTCAAACATCGTCGGCAAGCCGATGGCGCAGTTGCTGCTTCAGAACGATTGCACGGTCACCATCGCCCACTCGCGCACCCGCGACCTGCCGGCGCTCTGTCGCGAAGCGGAGATCGTCGTCGCCGCCATCGGTCGCCCACGTGCGATTTCCGGCGCCTGGCTGCGAGACGGCGCGACCGTCATCGACGTCGGCATCAACCGCATCGAAGTCGATGGCAAGACGAAGCTGGTGGGGGACGTGGACTTCGACTCGGCAAAGGAACGCGTGGGCGCCATCACGCCCGTTCCAGGCGGAGTGGGCCCGATGACCATTGCGTGCCTGCTGCTCAACACGTTGAACGCGGCCATTCGGGCCGCGAACACCCGCGTGATCGAGCCGCTCGAGGCGAGCGAGTAGCAGCCTCTGCTACTCGCCGTCTTCTTGTCCGAGCGCGGCGCTGCCCATCGTCACGTACAGCTTGTCGAGGATCGAGTACAGCGCGACACGCTCTGATTCGGTCAGCGTCATCAGCAACTCGAGCTGGCGCCGCCGCGCGACAGGCAGAACCGCACTGTAGAGCGCCTTGCCCTTCGGCGTGATCGACACCATGACCGGAGCCGCAAGCGCCTCCGCCGCACGCGAGCCGCGAGTACGAATCTGCTTCATCTTCACATAGCCCTTCTTGGCCATCTCGCGCAGCGTGCGACTGACTTGTCCTTTGTCCATGCCGCTACGGCTCGTCACCTCCGAAAAGCGCAGCGGAGAGAACCGAGCGGTCAGCGCCAGCAGTCGCCATTCTGGCAGGCTGAGCTCGAACTCCTCGAGGTAACGCTTTGTCAACCCGGTGCGTAGCGCATTCGCAACGCGGGTGATCCGAAACGTCAAGAAATCCTCGTGGTTCAAGGACGAGTTACGTGACAGGCCCACCCAAGGACAGCTGCGTCTGCTAAGACGCGTGCTCCGCTGCCGCGCTTGGGTGCTCTTCTGGGTGGTACGAGTACTCTTACTCTTTTGGGTTTGCTTGCTCACAAGAATCCAATCAGGCAGAAATGCCAATGAAAACGAAACGGCGCGCATTCTGCCGGATCGCACGCGCCTTGTGTAGAACCGATCCGTGTCAATCGTGACTTCCCGTTGCGCAAATGCGCTCATCCACGGGCGAACCGTGGCATGCGGGGCGGGCTTTCGGAAGGCAGCGCGAACCTACAATGTTTCGAGACGCGCGTGCTATCTATATGTTCGGCAAGCTCTGAGCGATAGCGCTAGACAACACTGCATCGCAGCGTGCGCGACGCTTCCTGACACAACACGTGCACATGTAAATCCAGCCTGGTATTTTCCCGCCGCCCTGGAGGGGGGTATGGCAGAACTCGACGTACGAGCGTGCGTCTTGGAGGAGTGGTTTCGACAGCCAGAATCGCGCCGTCGTCACGCGACGGACGCCGTGGCCTTCGCATTCCGCCTCCTGCGCGAAAGACCAGACTTACTGAGCACAGCGCGAGATCTCGACCACGATGCCATCGTGGGATGGCTGCTGCCCCATTTGCAGCCCGCTACGGAGAGCACCGAGCTGTAGCCAGCCTCAGGCCCCTTGCAACGCCTGACCGATGCCGCTCACCGTTGCAAACAGGGCACTGAGTATCTCTCTGTCGCGCCGCTGCGCTGCGCGCCATCGCTTCAACAGATCGACTTGCACGAGATGCATCGGGTCGATGTAGGGGTTACGCAGCACGATCGAGCGTCGTATGGTCGGCTCGTGCTCGAGCAGCTGCTTCGTCCCGCGCAGACGTAGGATCTGCTGCCTCGTCAGCTCGTACTCCGCGCGCAAACGCGGCACGAACCGTTTGAGAGGCGCGTCGACGAGCTCCTCGTAGGCCGCCGCAACGTTTAGATCCGCCCGGGCGAGCGCCAGCTCGATTTCGTTCAACAGGTGGCCGAAGAAGTACCACTTCGAGACCATCTCCGCGAGCACTGTTGCACCGACGCGCTCCTCCGCAGCGGCCAAGGCCGTGCCTGCGCCAAACCATCCGGGCAACATGTAACGGCACTGCGACCAGGCATGCGACCAGTGGATCGTGCGCAAGGCCGCGATGAGATCGCCTTCCTGGCCGTTTTGCGGCTGTGAACCGATCTGCATGCGCTCGATTACGTCGATCGGCGTCAGCTGGCGGAAGAACACGTGAAACTCTGGTTCCTCGTGCACCAAGGCGCGGTATGCACGCGCGCTCTCTGCGCTCAGCAGCTCCATGACCTCGCGCCAGCGCGGCTCGACGTGCTCCTCGGGAGTGACGCCTGCCGCGGCCAGCGACAAAGCATTGAACGCCTGCTCGAACACCCGCAGCGCGATCGGCCGCAGGCTGTACTTTTCCTTGAGCAATTCCCCCTGCTCACTGATGCGCAAACGGCCCCGCCGTGCCCCCTGCGGGCCACTGCGCACGAGCGCCTCGGTTCGCCCACCGCCCCGTCCGTGGAAGATAGTGAGATCGACACCGGCTTCGTCTGCGGCGGCGAACAAACTCTCCTGCGCCTGTCGCACGAGCCAACGCGAGTGCACGATGCCACTCTCCTTGTTGCTCGCTGCATAGCCGATCATGACGTATTGGTGATTGCCGCGCCCGAGCAAATGGCGACGATAAAGTGGCTCTGCGAACAGCCGGCGCATGATGTCGCCGCAGCGCTCGAGCGCTGCGACCGATTCGAACGACGGAGTCACATCCGCCGGGACGTCGCCTGAGCGACGATCGGCAGTATCAGCCCAGCGGGCGAGGAGCAGCACCGAAAGTATGTCGTCCACTCCCTGAGTCCCGCTCACGACATAGGGCCCGATGGCTTCAGGACCGTACCTGTGGCGACAGTAGGCGATCGCCTCGAACACCCACAGCGTGCGCTTGCCGTTTGCGTCGAGCGTGCTCGATGGCCCTTCGTCCCGCTCGAGAGCACGGCGCAGCCGCTCAATGCGTTGCTCGGAGCTCAAAGAATGCCAGCCGGGGTCGCCGAGGCCCTGCGCGATCACCGCACGATGCGCAGCAGCGTTCTGTCGAATGTCCAACGTCGCGAGGTGAAAGCCGAAAGTGCGGACACGACGGATCAAGCGGCGGACCTTGAAGTACCCGGCGTGCCTGCCTTTGTTCTCGAGCAGGCTCGCGGCAATGACGTTCAAGTCATCCAGGAACTCCTGCGCGCTCTCGTAGCGACTTGCTCGGCCGTCGTACGTTGCACGCAGGCGTTGCAGCACCTGTCCCAGGAACACTCGATAAGGCATGAAGTCGTGCCGAGGACGTGAAGTCGGTTGAGCAGCCGGCAGCACGACCGAATAGCGCTGTATCCGCTCGAGCAGCGCAGGCGAAACGCCCACCCGGCTGGCGCTTTGCGAGAGCGTCTCCACGAGCGCCTGGCATTCGAGGTAATAGCGATTGACGACGATCTGCTGATGGCGTGCCAATGTCTCGCGAATGGTTTTGGCATGGACGTCGGGATTGCCGTCCATGTCGCCGCCGACCCACGACCCGAGACGTATGATCTCTGGGACCTCGACGTCATTAGCTTCGTCGCCATACTGCGCAACGAGGGCGGACTGAATCTCTTCGTAAAAGACCGGGATGATCTGGTAGAGGATCTCGGCGATGAAGAACAGCACGTGCTCTCGTTCTTCCGCCACCGTGAGGCGCTCGCGAGAGTTTTCAGCGGTCTGCCACCCGGACGTGATCTCCGAGCGGATGCGCTCCCAGATCTTGCGGGTCTCCGCCGCATGCGGCGGCAAGCCCACGCGACTCAAGAGCAGCTCCGCGATCTTGCGCTGCTTGCGAAGAATCGTTCTGCGCGTCGACTCCGTCGGATGCGCCGTAAAAACCGGCTCGATCCACATCTTGAGCAACAGTTGCCGCACGTCCTCGAGGCCAAGTCCATGCGCCTTGAGCTGCTCGATCGCCTCGACCAACCCGCCAGGTTGTTTGAGCCCCTCGTTCAAGTACTGCCGGCGCCGGCGGATGCGATGCACCTTTTCGGCAGTGTTGACCATCTCGAACCAAATCGAGAAAGCCCGTACCAGATCGCGCGCCTCGGCCGGCGTGGCGTTGCGGATGCGCTGTGTCAGCAGCTGGGCGCCATGCGGGTCTCCCTCTCGCCACGCGATCGCCGCTCGGCGATTCGCTTCCACCGCCGCGAACAACGCCTCGCCCCCCTGCTCGCGAATCACCTGGCCGACGAGCACACCGAGCATGTGCACGTCCTCGCGCAACTCGGCGTCCTTCGGCGAGAAGCTGATATCAGCGCGGGACATGGCAGCGGAACCTGCTCAAGGGGTGACAAACTTGCAGCCTCGCGTCCGCGTGTTGCCCTTGCAAGAATTTCTCTCGAGGAAGCGGATATGAGGGGTGGCCTGCGCCACTGACAGAAATGGCCGCAGGTGCCTGGTTGGAGCTACGAATGGGCGCAGAGTTTACCATCCATGGCCAGCCCTTGGAGCGAGGCACTGCTGCTGAGCTCGGGGTCGCGGGGCTTGGGGAATCGGGTCGGCGGGAAAGCCGCGGCATGCTTGAGGCTCATGCCAAGGTCGAGCCCTTGCATGCCAGCACGCCTCAAGCAGCTGGGAAGAAGTCGATCGGCTTGGTGACAGTGATGGGGCTGACATCCTTCGGTTCGAAGCGGAACATTCGAATGCGCGCCACGAGCCTGCGCTCGAGCTCCGGATCGTTCAGCTCGCTCGAAATGATTTCGCAGTGCGTCACGACACCTTCTGGAGAAATCGTCAGCTCGAGGACGAGCTTGCCCTGAAGATTGGGATTGTCTCGCAAGGCACGACGGTAGATCGCATCGATCGCTCCTTTGTTGCGATCGAACACGAGCGCGATTTCTTCCTCGCTGCGAGATGCCTTACCGCTGCTGCGGCGAACGTTGTCCTGTCGCGGCAGCGTTGCGGCAAGTGTCGAGGACACCTGCGTGGTTTCGTGTCCGCTCAGTGAGCCTGCACCGCCACCATAGCCACGGCTCAAGCTCGAGGTATCGATGCCGCCGCTGCCTGCTCCGACTCGGGACGTGATCAACGAGCGTTCTGCGCGGGTCGAGGCGGCGACCGTGCCGAGCAAGTTCTTCGTCTGTCCGACTTTTTCGACGACTGTGTTGTCGCGCAGCGCTGCCAGCTGTTCCTGAAATGGGAGCAAGCCCGCCTGCGCGGCCTTTTGCCGTGCCTGCTGAGTCCTATCGGCGGGGACCGTCGGTCGAGGCGCTGGCTCCGACGGTCTCGGCAATGGATCGATCTTTGGAGGTGGCGGTGGGGGCGGCGGAGGCGTCGTCTTACGTTCGAGCACCAGCTTCGCGAAGCGAGGCGGTACCTCCTGCGTTTGCTCGATCTCTCGTTCCGGCAACGGCAGCAGCGGTACCACGATACACAGCAGCAGAGTGATGCCGAAGCAGATCGCAAACAAACGTCGCAGCCGCTGCTTCTCTTCCTGCGACGCGCTCCACGGCAGATCGTAACTACGGTAGTACGCACTCAACGTAGCCATATCGCCATTCTCAGCCCGTCGTCACCGCGCCTTCCGTCAGCTCGTCTTGCTTCTGAATCACCGCCAGCGACAGCTTCCCATAGTCGGCGTCAGTGCAAGTCGCCATGATCTTCTTGAGGACTCTGTACGGGAGCTCGCGATCGCCGAGAATCGTCACCTCGCGATTCGCTGCATCGAGCCTGGCCGCTTCTCGCAACGCGCGATCGGACTGCCGCTGCAATGCCGTCTTGAGCGGCTCGATGATATTGCCCTCCGACGCTTCCACCTCTGCCAGCGTCACGACAGGCGTACCTTGCACCAGCACTTGGTCGTGGGAGACATACACGACCACGGTCTCCCGTGGCTTGTTCTCGGCGATTGACTCAGGCAATTGGATGTCTTTCGGCGTCTCGAGCGTCTGCACCTCGGCAGAGTTGACGAGCAGGAAGAACACC
The DNA here is from genome assembly GCA_017577615.1 of Gammaproteobacteria bacterium. Taxonomy (GTDB): domain Bacteria; phylum Pseudomonadota; class Gammaproteobacteria; order Steroidobacterales; family Steroidobacteraceae; genus Steroidobacter. The sequence goes on from PKRE01000006.1 coordinate 100,894, forward strand.
AGGATCGTGAAAATATCCATGAGCGAAACCAGATTCAGTCCCGCTCCTCTGCGCATGCGCGCATGACGGCGCTCCATGCGACGCGCCCGATCCGACTTTCTCATATCGGCGCATCCCCAATCGAAATCTCGGGAAAGAGCTCTGCCTGGACCGTTCGCGTACCTTGCTGAGCCGGAAAGGTCCTCACCGTGTCCATCACCTGCACGACGACGTCGTATGGAGTATCCGGCTCAAGGAGGATGGTCGCCGCGATCACGTCCGGGAACTGCGCCTTGAGCTCTTTCAGCTTCTTGCGCAGCGCGTCGTAGTCATAGCCTTGCTCGCCTGCCGGATAGCGGCCCAGCAGGCCGCTGTTGCGCTCGGCCACCTCGATGGCGTTCTTGCGCACGACCACCTCGAGCTCAAAGCCCTGCGGCGGCTCCTGTGCTGCAGGGGTAGCGGCAGGCAAGTTCAGTTCGATGATCGACAAACGCGAGAAAACGGCGGTGATTAGCAAGAAGGGAACCAGCACGACCATCAGATTCATGAAGGCCGTGATCTGCATTTCCTGTTCCTGCGGCTTACGCCGCCGCGAACGGATCAGACTCATGCAGCCGCCTCGGCACGACGCTCGGTCAGCGTGTTGAGAAACTTCACCGAGGCCATCTCCAGACTATCAATGAGCTCGGTGGTCTTTGTCTGAATCACGGCGTGCACGAGCAGCAGCGGAATGGCAACGATCAGACCAAACGCTGTCGTGTTCATGGCGACCGAGATCGACGCAGAGAGCAGGTCCGCCTTCTCCGCTGGATTGGCGCTCGACACCGCGGTGAATGCCTGGATGAGACCTACGATCGTGCCGAGTAGTCCAAGCAGCGTCGCCAAGTTCGCGAATGTCGCCAGGTAGTGCGTGCGGCGCTCGAGCCGCGGCAGCACCTCCATCAAGCTCTCCTCCATCGCCTTCTCGACATCATCGCGACGCCGAGCCGACTCGAGACGCGCTAGGCCGTAGCTCAGGATGCGACCAATGGCCGCTGGCGACCTCTGGCACATCGCGACGGCGCCGCGGAAGTTGCCCTGCTGCAGCAACGGCACGACCTGGCTCCACAGCTGCCGATTACGCGAACTTGCAACAGTCAGGTACACCCAGCGCTCGATGGCGATGGCCACACCGGCGGCGAATACGAATGCGATGGGGTACATGAAGGGCCCGCCCTTCACAAAGAACTCCAGGATGGACGTGTACATGACTCCTCCGAACGCTTCCCGAGCTCCGGCTCAGGGACAGACAAACATGATGCACTTCACTGCTGCGATTGAGATGTCGACTGTGTCGCGTCTACGCCTTCCGTCACCGCTTCGAAATACGTCACTTCTCGACGAAAAACGTCACGGTCAACCGGCGTCAGCACTTCATCGAGCAGCGTGTTGAACGGTTGCGCGGGAAGATCCGCCAGGTCGGCCTTCTTCCATGGCACGATGTAGAGCACCTTCGGCAGCTCTCGGTTGCCGGTGACAACCGTCGTGTCCAGCTCGAGCCGATCGACTCCTTCCGCGGCGCGGCGGCTCTGCGGGCGCGACGTTCGCCGCTCGCCTTGCGATGCCGGGTCTTCCGCGGCGGCCGAGGGGGAAGGCGCAGGCTCTTCGAGCGGCTCTGCCGCGTGCACCGCGCTCAGCAGACCGATCCAGAGCAACAGATGGCGAGGTAGCATCATTCATTGCCCTCCAGAGACGCAGCACCGAGGCGCCTGCGCAGCTCCTCGACCCACACGCTGACTTTCGCGTCGGGGCTGGCTGCAAGCTCCAGGTAGCGCTCATACGCCTCGAGCGCGCGCTGCGGCTGCTGCAGATACAAGTCACACAACACCCCGAGGTTCAGATACGCATTGGCGTAATGCGGATCGATTCGCAGCGCTTGCTGATAGGCCCAATCCGCCTCCTCAAAGCGCCCAAGCTTGCGATAGACGATGCCGATCTGGTTGAACGCTGCAGCGTTGTGCGCATTACGCTCGATCGCAGCCTGCAATGCCTTCTCCGCCTCCTCGAGCCTGCCCGCTTTGGCCGCGAGAATGCCAAGATTGACGAGCGGCCCCGAATAGGACGGATACTCAGCAGCGAGCGCGCGAAAAGCCTCTTCAGCTGCTGCGAGATCGCCTGTGCTCATGTAGGTCAATGCAGCATCGAAGCGCTGCACTGCTTCGGGCGGCAGCGGCTCCTGCGACGGCACTGCCTCGCCGGAACGCGTCCCTATGGGTGTTGCTGGCGCAGCCGAGGAGCTCGCGTCCTGCGCCTTGTGACCAGGCGCGCTAGGCGTCGTGCCACAGGCCGCGAGCAGCGAAAAGAGAGCCGCCGCGCACCAGCCGATGCCCCACCCGGCAACGGTCCGGGCACATCGTTCACTCGAGCGCTCGCACATAGTCTTCACCGATTTCGGTGCGCGCATAGCGAGCGGGCACCAGTTGCGCGAGCGCATCGAAGCTGCGCTGCACCCATGCGTCGTAGACACCATCGCGTACGCGAGCTGCGTTCGCCTCGTGCAACTCGATGGCCTTCTCCTCGAAGGGGAATGCCTGCTCTTCCAGGAGCACTTCGTATTGCTCCAGCGCTTCTTCGTCCAATCCCTTCGGGCGCTCCGATTCGAGCAGGTCGGCGCCCATGGTGCGATAAAGCTCGGCCATGCCGTAGGTAGCGGCCGTTGTCACCTCCGCCACTCCGTAATCCAACGCCTGTCCGTAGATGGCCAAGACCTTTTCCATGGCCTCCCGCTTCGCTCTCAGCGAGCGGTCGAGCGGCGCGACCAACTTGATCGCGTTGAACACCGCCACGTGCGGCTCTGCGGTCTCTAGAGTCGCCTTTGCCGCGAGATATCTGCTGCGCTCCGTGCGCCCAGGGCCCGCCTCTCGATCCGCTTGAATGATCGCAGCAAGCCATCGCGCGCGCTCGCGCGAATCATTCCGTGCGCCGGCCATGTCGGCGAGCTTCTGCCTGGCTTCCATGGCGGCATCGAGCGGCATTGGGAACTGCTCGACGTAGCTGGCGTACGTACGCGCGGCATTGCTGGGCGAACCTGACTGCTCGTACAGCTCTGCAGCTTGCCAAAGCGCCGCTCGACGAACGTCCTCCGGCTCATCCGCGCGCGCGGCAATACGCTCGAGCTCCGTGGCTGCGGCCAGCGACTTACCTGTCTCCAGATAGGCGACGGCAAGTGAACGTGTGACTTCGGGCGCAAGCTCATGCTCTGGATACACGCGACGGAATGTCTCCAGAACCTCGGCAGCACGCTCCCATTGCTTGCTCTGCATCAAGAGACTGGCGGCATCGAATTCCGCGTTTGCACGCACCTTCGCATTCGGCGCCAACGCTCCAACACGCAGGAAATCCTCGACAGCACCCGCGACATCGCCCGCCACCTGCTTTTGCTCCGCCTGCTTGTAAATGGCAGCTGCGATCCTTTCCTCGATCGGTGCCCGATCAGGATCATTGACAGACAGATAGCCTTGCACACGCAGGTACGCCAGCTCCGCTTCTCGAAAGCGGCCCTTGTCGAACAACGAGTGTGCGAGGAGCGTGGCTGCCGTCCTTTGCAGCGTCGGCTCGGCCGGCGGATCACGCTCGAGAATCTGCTGAGAGACTTCGATGACCCGATCGAGCTCATTGAGAGCAAACAGCTGCTCGTCCGCCTTCGTCAGGACACGCGCCGACTCAGGATGCTCCGGGAAGCTCGTCGCGAACATCAGCGCGCTTTCGATGCTCTGCCGATGCCACAACGCTTGCGACTCACCTGAGATCGTCATCTCATGCTTTTCGTACGCCACGAGAGCAGCGTAGCCAGCTGCCGCGGACTTGGCATGCAACGGATAATCGTAGGCGACGCGTTCGTACTCGCGTGCCGCTTCAGCGTAGCGCCCGGACTCGAAGAGCACTTCCGCCAATAGATAACGCGTCGCGGCCGCCTCGGCGTCCTCAGGAAAGGAATCCAGCATGGCTCGATACCAACGTGCCGCAGCAGCGTAGTCCTCCGGCTGCTTTTGCTGCTGCGCGCGCGCGTGGTAGTACTCCGCCAAATCCTTCTGTGTGGCTTTCAGCTGAGCGGCGACCTCTGGCGCATCGGCCACGGAACGCTCTCGCCAAAAAGGCGCACCGAACGCATAGCGTTCCACAAAGGCTTGCTTACCCTCCAGCACCAACGACGCAAAGCCACCCTTTTGATATGCCTCGATAGTCCGCATCTGCAGCGACGGCGCAAACCGATCGTCCGGGCGGCGCTTGGCGAACGCCTCGAACGCGAGCGCCGCGTCCTGATAGCGCTCCTGCTCGAGGTAGAGATCGCCCAGTGCTTCGTACAACCGATGCGCATACAGCGGATCGCCACGACGCTGCAACATGGCGTCCAGGGAATCCGGTCCGTCGAGATCGGAGAGCATGATGGCGATCGCACGAAGAGCGTCGTCGGTCAGCTCGCGTTCCGCGCGCGTCAGCGCGTCGCGCTCTCTTGCCTTGTCATCCTCCCCGAGGAGGATTCGATCCAGCAGCTTCAAGAACGACTCGACGCTCTCGTCGCTCTGACTCTGCTTGAACAAGGACCAGCCGTGCTTGTAGAGACCCTGCTCGTAGAAGCCCGAATCCGGCCCCGCCGCGATCACCGCAGCATAAGCTGTCTCCGCATCGCGATACCTGCCCTCGCTGAACAGGATCTCGCCGCGCCGGAACTGCGACTCCGTGAACCACACGCTTTGCGGGAATGCCGCGACGAGCCGATCGAGTGCCTGCAGTGCCTTTTCCGGACGCCCTCCGAGCTCATACGCGTGAGCGAGCTGATACAGAACGACATCGTTCTTCTCGTAGTCGGGAAACGCCAGCAGCAAGCCCTCATAAAGGGCGATCGCTTCGTCTACGCCCAGCCCTTCGTGCGCTCCCTCGAGCGCGCGCAACTCTTCGTCGACTTCTAGGTTGAGGTCGCCGAGCCGACGCATGGCTTCGGCACGCATCCGCGGATGCGTCGACTGCAATTTCAGGAACTGCCGGTATTGCTCGATCGCGTGCTCGGCCTTGATGTCAGCGGGCGGATCGGGGAGCACTTCGACCTCCCGATCCTCGAGATTCTTGATCGTACCGGTCCTTCCTTTCTCCGCAGCGACCGTGCAGGTGCTCGCAAGCGCCGTTGTAACGCACACGAACATTGCGATGAGCCGCGCCGCTCCAATACGGTAGCGCCCACGTGCAGCACGAGTCATGGCGAAGATCATTCGCCACCTCCGACGGAACCACTCGCAGCACGGTCATAAATCGCTGCGAGGGCGAAACGCGCCTGCAAGGCGTACGCAGCAAGACGCTCCTTCTGTGCCTCGAGCTCGCGCACGGCAATCGAGGCGAGATATCGACTCTGCGCCTCGGCCGTGGTAGCGAGCCGTGCCATCAACTCCTCGATCCGCGGGCGCAAGCTGGCGACACGTCCCGCGAACGCCTCCGTTCGTGCTGGATACTCCTCGCGCGCGCGCTCGACGAGCACCCATCTGCGGCGCGCCTCACGATAAGCGATCTCGAGATCGCGTAGCTCTTTGCGCGCGCGCCACAAGCGTGCCTTGTAGTTGGCGTTGAGATGCCACAGCAACGTACCTTTCAGAAGTCGGGTCTTCTCGACCATCTCCTGAATCATTGGATCGCTGTGGTCGGCTCTCGCCAGGACGCTCTCGATACGCTCGATCCGGCGCCATTGCTCGAGCTCCTTCTGAGTCGCGAGCCCCACGATGTCACCATCCCGCTCGATCGCATCGATACGTAGCGCCAGCTCGTTCTTGCGTGCTTCGAGCGCGTCGAGATCGACTCCGTCGAGTGTCGACTCGAGCATCGGTAATCGCTGCAAGAACGCCAGTCGACGCGCACCCACCATGTTCTCGAACGCCTCGATGCTCAGCGCCCAGCTCGCGAGATTGCGTTGCATGATGCGCAGGTCACGGTAGTTCTTGAGTCCCTCCTGGAACTCGTGGGTCGCAAGCAAGTGATAGAGGTAGCGGCTCTCCGGGGCATCGGGCAGTGTCTTCAGCTGCCAATACCAGCCCGCACGGCCATCCACATCATGCTGCTCGATGGCCTCGAGCAGTCGTCCCTGGCGGATCGCTTCGATCGCTCGATCGATTCGCTCTTCTTCCGCGGCGAAAGCATCCAATGCAAGCGCATATTGCTCGGCGGCCTGTCGCTCGGCGCCCAGCTGTGCATAGGCGTATGGGACCGCCAGATACGACTCTTGAACAGCTGCGTCCAAGAGATTGCGGTCACGCAGCTCCAGCCACGGCACGAGCGCCTTCCTGAAACGCTGCTCTGCAGAGTCAGCCCATCCGACTCCGAGGAGCGCCTTGTTCGATTGCGGACCGTGAAGCCTGACCCGCTGCAACACTGACTTGGCATCGTTGGCGCGAGCGGCTTTCAGCCACGCATAACCCAGCGCGACATTGGCTTTGTCGCGCAGCGCGGCCAGCTCCGCCGACGAGGCTGGAATCTGCCCGACTGCATTGAGCAGCCGCGACGCTTCGTCGATCCGGCCCTGTCGAGCAAGCGCGACACCGATGTTGAAGCGCGCGTAGGCGGACCACTCGTCCACGCCATCGCCGGCTGGCTGCCAACGTTCCAGCACGCGCACCGCCTCGTCGTAACGATTCAGATACATGAACACCTGCGCCTCGAGCAGGTGACGTTCCGGCTCCAGATCCCCGGGCAGTGCCCCGTGAATGGCGGCGAGCGCGTTCGCGGCTTGCTCGAAATAGTCGCGCTGATACCAGACCTTCGCGAGATAGAACCAGGCGCGATTGCGCACATCGAGCGGCACGTTGTCGTTGAGCAGCGCCTTGAAGATGCGACCCGCTTCTTCGTGCTGCCCAAGCGAGAGGTAGAGCCCGCCTTTGAGCAGCTCCGCTTCCGACGTGTGGTGCCTCAAGCGGTCGAGCTCCTGCGCCGCAGCCAACCTCGTCAGGGCAGACAGGTAGTCACCTTGATAGAAGTAGAACAGCACGTCTCCCCAATGCAGGTCCTTGACCGTTTGCGGAGTACCCAGCAAGGGTCGATCGTCTTGCGACTGTTCGCGCGCGTCGGCACGTGTCGCAGCAAGAGCGCTCGACACCACGAGAGCAATGACAGCGAACTTGGAGAGAGTCATTGTCAGTGCTCGAGCAAAGTGACCCCACGCACCGCCCACGTGCGCCCCTTACTCCCATTGTTTGACGATGAACTCGGGCTGCCCTTTCGTCGCCCGATCACTGATCTTGAGCTCGATGTACTTCGCGCCCACCCCTTTCTCGAGTGTTGCCGTGGCGCCGCGTCGATAGTCGCGCGCGTTGGGCCCTTTGCCGGTGAACAGCGCGATCAGCTCGTGCGTGCCGGCCTTGAGGTTACCGACATACACACGATGCACGCCGCCCTTGAAGAGGGCTTCGGCCTCACGCTCTGTATAGAGGTAGTTAGCAACTTCTTTGTTGTCGATCTTGATCGTCACTGAGTCGAGCGCAAAGAACTCACCAACATCCATCGAGACGAATACGGCCACCTGCGTATTGGCCGGAAACAACAATTCCTCTTCGAGCACGAAGAGCTCACGATTGAGGTCGAGAACTTCCTTCTTGAGCGCTTGGACCTCCTGATCCAGGCTCATGAAGTCCTCCATCGTGCTCGTCCCTTGCGCGAGCGCGGGCACAGTGAGCAAACAAGCAAGAAGAGCGATCAGCTTGCGCAACATGGCGATACTCGGTCGTAAGCTTTCTGGGGCATCGAAGCAGGCACGACTATTCGTTCAATAGCTCGCGCAGCGCTTCGGTGTAGCGCTCCTGATAGCCGGGCTTGAAACCCTCGGAAACATAGCGAACCGCACCCGCGCGATCGATGAGCACCGTGGACGGCATCGTATCGATCTCATAGGCACGCGCGACATCCTTGCGTACGTCCAGCAGGACTGGATAAGAGAGCCTCAGGGCCCGTGCCATCTCGGCCGCACGATCGGTGTCTTCGTCGATGTTGATGCTGAGCAACACGAGCCCGGCGCGGCGATACCTGGCGTAGATCTCGTCCAACAACAGCATCTCCTGCCGACACGGGCCGCACCATGTTGCCCAGAAATTGAGAATGACCACCTCACCGAATTGCTCGGAAAGTCTGATGTTCTCTCGATCGAGCGAGCGCAGCACAAAATCCGGAGCCGGCTTGCCGATGAGGTCAGAAGGCGCCGACAGCGCAAGCGGCATTGCGAAGAGGTACGAGAACAGAAGGCATGCGTGCAGCAGTCCTCTCGCCTTGAGATATAACGATCGCGGCATTGACTTCGTGGCTGCAGAAAGAGCGGGTGTGCCCGCGTTGCGCCACGGGACACTGTAGGACTGTCGTGGAAGCGCGCAGACTGCGAGACGTCGCCTGCGGTTGGCACCCCCGCTTCCGGAAAGTCCTGCAGACCGGTGGCTTGCGTTCTCACTCTTCAGTGAGTTTGCCCTTGCTTGGCTATCGCCCCTGCGCGAAGACCAAGACCACAGGTAGCGTGCTATACGCCGCGAAGCTATGTCAACGAAGCGAGTGTGACGCCGCCGACGCTAGTTGGCGATAAGATTGTGAACTGCAGCACAGTTCGACGCGCTGTCTGCAACTGCAGACAGCGCGCCGACGCTGTACGGGCGAAAACTAGAGCGGCACCAGGGGACTGACGTAATCCGACGCGCGGGCAGTCGCCTTCCAAGCCGCAATCATTGCCGGAGTCGGCTCATCGGTCGAAGACATCGGGCTTTCGACAGAAGAGGCGCCGGCGCGCGCTGCAGGCGCCTCGTCAGCGATGAGGGCTGCACCGGTAGCAACCACGCCCAGTACCAGAGCCAGACTGACGCTAAGTTTGATCACGCTGAGTTGCTTCATTGTCTCATCGTCCTCTCGCGAATCTTTATCGCTCGGGAGACTAAGTCGCTCACACCTGCCGCAGGTGGGATTGCTCGTCATATACAACTGCAACCTGCGCCAACGGACGCATCGGCGGGTTGTTCTCGGCGGCAAACTGCGCTAACGGACGCATCGGCGGATTGTTCTCAGCCGCAAACTGTGCCAACGGACGCATCGGCGGATTGTTCTCGGCCGCAAACTGTGCCAGCGGACACATCGGCGGATTGTTCTCGGCCGCAAACTGTGCCAGCGGGCGCATCGGCGGGTTGTTCTCGGCTGCAAACTGCGCCAACGGACGCATCGGCGGGTTGTTCTCGGCGGCGAACTGCGCCAGCGGACGCATCGGTGGGTTGTTCTCGGCCGCGAACTGCGCCAGCGGACGCATCGGCGGGTTGTTCTCGGCCGCGAACTGCGCCAGCGGACGCATCGGTGGGTTGTTCTCGGCTGCAAACTGCGCCAACGGACGCATCGGCGGGTTGTTCTCGGCCGCGAACTGCGCCAGCGGACGCATCGGTGGGTTGTTCTCGGCCGCGAACTGCGCCAGCGGACGCATCGGCGGGTTGTTCTCGGCCGCGAACTGCGCCAGCGGACGCATCGGTGGATTATTCTCAGCCGCAAATGAGAGCGAATCCGTGGCGATGGACGCCCGGCTCGCATCGATCGCTTCTGAGAAGGGCATGGCCGCCAGAGCAAGAGCTACGGAAGAAACAAGAAGCTTGGACATGTGAACTACCTCCAGAAAAAGTCGCGAAAGTGAGAACTGGCTCACTCTCATAAGCGACGTTGCCTTGTGACTCCCGTCACAGAGCGGCTGGACAATCCGGCGATTTCGATAACAATCAGTGCCTTACTGATGCCCGTTGCAGGGGAGGGAGCGGGTAGAGAACTCAGGAAGTGCCGTAGGCAGGCTCAGGTCTGCCGGGTAGGCCGCAGATCTGCGTAACGGAATAATGGCGGTGCCCGTGAACCGGGCTTAATCTGGCCGCCCCGATCGAACAAGGAGAGACAGCTCTGAGCAACACGATCGCAAGTGCCATTCCGCACCCGGACCGTCAGGCGGTGACTCGTTTGCTATCCGCTTGGAAATCCGGCGATTCGCGCGCGTTGGAGCGGCTCACTCCATTGATATATGAGGAGCTGCGAAACCGGGCCCGGAAGTACATGCGCCAAGAACGACCTGGGCATACCTTGCAGGCGACTGCGGTCGTGCACGAGGCGTTCGTGCGGCTTGTCGAGATGGACATCCCCTGGCAAGACCGCGCGCATTTCTTTGCGGTCGCCGCGCGTCAGATGCGGCGTATCCTCGTCGACCATGCGAAGAGCCGCTTCCGCGAAAAGCGTGGCGGAACCACCACAACCAGCTCCATAGAGGATCTGGACGGTCTGGAGATCGGACCGCCGACGGCCGGCGACATAGACATCATCGAGATCGACGAAGCCTTGCAACGGCTCGCAGAAAGTAACGCCCGGTTGGCGCAGCTCGTCGAGCTTCATTATTTCGGCGGGCTGACCTATCAAGAGCTATCGGAGACACTCAAGATCTCGGAAGCCACTGTGGACCGCGAGCTTCGGCTCGCCAAGGCATGGATCCTGAGTCAAATTCGTCCGCACCGACGTTCGGATAGCAATCCTTGACTATGAATTCCTCACCCGGAGGGGGGACAGCCGATCACTGGAACAGACTCCAGGACCTGTTCTCCCGCGCAGTCGAGCTCGATGCGCATGAGCGCGAAGCGTTCATCGCACGAGAGGCGGGCGACAGTGCCTGGCTGCGAGAGGAGCTTCTGCGGCTGCTCGCCTTCGATATGGGCCGGGAGACCAGTCCTCTCACGCACGCAGTAGGGGCTGCGCTCGAACGAACCACGCAGGACCGACGTAAGGCACTGCTCGGTCGCGTCGTCAACAACTATCGTCTGGTGTCCATCCTGGGGCATGGCGGCACCGGCACGGTCTACTTGGCGGAACGAGCCGACCGTCAATATTCCGCTCAAGTGGCCGTCAAGATCATCGATGCGACCATTCATGGGGAGCTGGGACAGAGATTCCGCGCGGAGCGTCAAATTCTCGCCAGCCTGAACCATCCGAATATTGCACGGCTCATCGACGCAGGCGAGACGAGCGAGGGACAGCCGTATCTCATCATGGAGTACGTGCACGGCGAGCCTCTCGACCGATACTGCGATCAGAGGCAGCTCGACATACGCGCACGCCTCGAGCTGTTCCTGCAAGTCTGTGCGGCAGTGCAGTATGCGCACCAGAACCTGATCATCCATCGCGACCTGAAACCAGCCAACATACTGGTCACGCCCGAGGGCTCTCCTAAGCTGCTCGACTTCGGCATCGCGAAGCTGCTGGATGCAGGGGATGCGGCGGCCGTGCTCGCGCTCACTCGCATGAACGACCGACTGCTGACGCCGGAGTACGCCAGCCCAGAACAGATCTTGGGCCGCCCCGTTACGACCGCGAGCGATGTCTATGCGCTCGGTGTCGTGCTCTACGAGCTGCTCTGCGGGCTACGCCCATACAAGGTCCCCGCCTCTGCAAGCCAGCTCGAGCTCGAACGCACGATTTGTATTTCCGATCCGGAGCGACCGAGCGTCGCGTTGAAGCGAGCGGGGTCTGAGAGCCCGGAACCCAGTGCAGCGGCAGCGAAGATCGCAGCCGCACGCAAGAGCTCGATCGACAAGCTTGCACGCCGATTGAGCGGCGATTTGGATGCCATCGTCTTGCGCGCCATGCGCAAGGAACCACAACATCGCTACGGCTCCGTCGAGCAGCTCGCCGACGACATCCGACGTCATCTGCTCCGCGAGCCCGTCCACGCTCGTCAGGGCAATTGGACCTACTACGCCTCCCGCTTCGTGCGCCGACATGCCGTAGGCGTCTCCGCAGGAGCTGCGTTCGTGCTGTTCACCGCTGCCTTCGGCGTCGTGATGTCGATACAGGCGCAAAGGATCGCGGAAGAACGCGACCGAGCGACACTCGAGAGCGCTCGCGCTGAGAGTGTCTCCGAGTTCATGCTGCGCATTTTCGAAGCGTCGGATCCCTTCACGGCACGTGGGCAAGAAGTCACTGCACGGCAGCTGCTCGACCAGGCCGGCCGAAACATCCGTGGCGATCTGAGTCAGCATCCCGAAGTACGGGCCCGATTGCTGGAAGCGATAGGCCGCGCCTACCGAAGGCAGAACGAGTTCGAGCTGTCGATCAGTTTCCTCGAGGAAGCCCGGCATCTGCGACGCCAGCTGCCCGATCCCGACGGCTCGCGCACCGCGAACGTCCTGACGGAGCTCGCAATGTCCTTGCGAGAGGCGGGTGACCTTGAAGGCGCACAGCGCGCGCTTCAAGAAGCCATCGCTTTGTCGCAGCCGAACCGTGCAGCCAAGTCTCTCACCTATGCCAAGGCGCTCGCGAACATGGGTCGCGTCGAGCTTTCAGGCGGCAAGCCCGAAAGCGCCAGGATCCACCTGGAGCACAGCCTCGCTCTCCACAAGGAATTGCTCGGACCGACTCACCCGGAAGTCGCGAGCGTTCTACTTGATTTGTCTACAGTGCACCTGTGGGAAGACGACATACGAGGAGCTGAGAGAACCGTACGCGAGGCGGTACGGATCTATTCCGAAACGACTCCGCCGCTGTATCCGGACAGAGTGATGGCGAATGTGAATCTCGCCGAGATTCTTATCTGGCAGGGCCGCATGGATGAAGCTTCGCCCTTGCTCGAGGCCGCCGTGGAGCTGCAGATCCGCCTTTACGGCGCCGTCAGCAGGCAAGTGGCGGCTGCATACGCTTTGCTGTCCATCGTGCGAGCAAGTCAGGGGGCGTTAGGCGAAGCGGAGCAGTTTGCACGCCAAGCGCTCGACATTCATGTGCAAACGCGCGGCGACACTCACCAAGACACCGGCTACAGCCGGACCGCTCTGGCAAACATCCTCATCAAACGCAACAAACTGGCCGAGGCGGAGACCGAGCTGCGCCGTTCGCTTCAGATCTACGAGCGCACTCTTCCCCCCGATCATCCGTACGTCGCCTCGTCCGAGCACCTGCTCGGCGAGGTGCTACTACGCAAACGGGAGTTGAACGACGCAGAAGCGCTCCTGAGGGCTGCGGTGAACCGCTGGAAACGCACGAACGCGCCCGAGTGGCGAATAGCGCGTTCGGAAAGCGCTCTCGGGGAGGTGCTGCATTTGCAAGGACGTATCAAGGAAGCCGAGCAGCTCCTCACGGCGGGGTACAAGGTGCTCGCACTGGACGAGAGCGCGGATCGCGATGCCCGCATCGCTGCACGCCAGCGCGTGGAACGCTTCTATATCAGCCAAGGTCGACGCGATCAGCTCGAAAAGCTGTTGGCCACAACCGGTGCCGCCAGACCGACCGCACGATGATTCGAAACGAATCACGGGACGGTTGTCATCTGCTAAAGTTTCTTTAGGGCAAGCGTTCGAAGGAGATCAGACCAGATGCGGGCGCATCCTTTACTGACGCGAGTAGCCGTCCTGTTGCTTTCGTTCGTCAGCGCAATCGCTGTCGCCAGCGAGCGACAAGATGCGCGACTGCTCACCGCGACGAAGGTGCTCGATGAGTTGCTGCAGATGCCGGAGCAGAATATCCCCACTTGGCTGCTCGAGCGCGCCTATGCCATTGCTGTCGTGCCCGACGTCATCAAGGTCGGTCTTGGAATCGGCGGCCGACGTGGTAAAGGAGTGCTCGTCGTACGCAAGGACAACGGCGAATGGAGCAACCCGATTTTCGTCAACCTGACCGGCGGCAGTTTCGGCTTTCAGGTCGGCGTGCAGTCAGCGGACGTCGTGCTCGTATTCACATCTCGACACAGCATCGAAGGCATCGTCGGGGGTAAAGTGACGCTCGGAGCAGACGCATCGGTGGCTGCTGGACCGGTGGGGCGTCAGAGCTCGGCCGCAACGGACGTCGGCCTGACCGCGCAGGTCTATTCGTACTCGCGTGCAAGTGGCCTGTTCGCAGGCGTCGCGCTCGACGGCTCGGCCCTCACGATCGACCACCGATCAAACGAGACCTTCTATCGGCGTCCAGGCATACTTGCGAGCGAAATCATCAAAGACAGCACGCCGCCTACGTCCGCTGCGGCGCAGCAGTTCATTGCAGCGGTGGAATACTCGGTTCGCGGCACGCGAGCGACTGCGGCGACGCGGGAAACTGCCACATCAACTCCGCGCCTGAATGAGCCCACAACGACTGGTCAACCCGCGTCGACGAGCGGCGGCGTGACCACTTACCCGCTGGAGGATCCCAACCCAGGCGCAGAGCCGCCGCTCTGACGAAGACGCGGAGCCCGTGGCGATAGCCAGCCACGGCATTGGGGGCTGGAAGGCGCTCCGCCCAAGCCGCGCGCCCTTGTCTTTCGTGCTCAAGCCTCCGCCGCAAGCGCCCCGCCCATCGTAATGGCCACATTGCTCGTGCGGCGGCATTCGCGCGGTGTGACACCGTGAAAGCGGCGCATGGCACGAAACAGCGTGGAGCGAGAATCAAAGCCTACACGCTTGACGATCTCCTCGACCGACAGGTCGCTGCTTCGCAATAGACGTGCTGCCACACTCGTGCGCTTGCGTTGCAGGTACTCGTGCGGAGTCACGTCGTGAACGTGCTTGAACAAACGCAGAAAGTGATGACGCGATAGATACGCGGCACGAGCCATGTCGCTCAACATGAGCGGCTTCTCGTAGTTGGAATGAATGAAGTCGGTCGCCAGAGATACACGTCTGAATATTTCACGGCGTGTTGCCGCTCGGCGCACCGGTACCGATTGCAGTTTGGCTATCACCTGGCGGTGGCGAGCGAGCATCCGCTCGAGCAAGAAGGACAGCTGTTCTTCGTACCACAGTGGATCACGCAGTCCCGCTTCGTGATGGCGCGCAATGAACAACAACACAGGCGTGACGCTGCGATCGTGCACCTGAAGGTTCGGCAGGAACGGTAATGAGCTGTCGCTGTCCGGCTCTGCGCCGTCGAGCAACCGATCCTCCGGGACCATGAGTGAGCCCAGCACCTCTTCCGGCATGCCGCGGCGGAACAGGATTGTCAACGCAAGGGCCCCCTCCGTACTACCGCGCACGCGCACGGCGGCCGCGCCGTTCGGAATGGCGAGCCACGTATCGTCATCGACCACGATCCGGCGGCCGTCAAGGTTGACTTCCTGCCGACCGTTCCACGCACAAAGAATCGCCATTCTGTCGCCTGCGAGCGTATAGTCCTCTGCGTGCGCGCGAGTGGTGTAGATGACATTGCCCGATTCTTCGTGCGCAAGACTCAGGGAGCTACCAATTGGTCCAGGCGTTGTTCGGAGCATCATCTGACACCTCTTCCTTCGTTTAGATGGACTCGGCACAAAACCAATGTGCCGCCGCGACACGCTCGAGAGCTCGTCGTGCCGACAGGAACTCTGTTTGAGATGCAATGGAACTCATATTGGTTACACCACGCCAGTGAAATTTGTTACGCATGTGTAACTTGGACGTCGAGACATCTCGCTGCATTTTCATTGACGGTATCGCGCAGGAGCTGAGCGAACCGCAAGCCGTTTGAGACCATCAGAGAGCGTCCTGCGGCAAAAGGTTCAGCGACATCGCCGCCTCACGCGCGGTCGCCATGCAAATACGCAAGGTTTGACACGAGAGCTGGACGCGGGTTTCGTCCTATTCAAGCGGACGGCACATTCCTTCGCCAGAGGATCTGGCTTGCTGCAGACGCGGTGCGTATCCTATGTCGCCACATTGCGTCGGTACTCCATTCGCTCGACTTGGACCTATGCCAATCTGCCACGAACACAATCTCGCTCGACCCATCCCGAAGGATCTCCGCTACGGAATTCGCGTGAAGGTCCGCCCGACGGATCCTTTCAAGTATCTCGTGGGCGAGGATTGGAGCAGGGAGCATTGGTTTGCCACCAGGGAAGAACGTGATCGTGCACTGAAGGAGATGAGTGGCCGATACGTATATTTCCGCCCAGGCGACCAGCCATCGCTCGATTTCGAGAAAATCGAGCGGTAGCGACTCTGATTTGCGACAGCTGGACGGCTAGAACGTTCTACCTAGAAATAGATAGAACGCTTTCTCGCCGTCCTCGCCGAATCCCGTCGCCAGATAAACCGGCCCGAGCGGCGTATCGACGCCGAAGAACAAGCTGCCGTTGGTACGCAAATCGTCCACGCTCATGTCCCTGCGCTCGAGCCAGGTGTTGCCAGCTTCGAGCGACAGACCTGCGTAGGCAGGCAGGTCGAGCACACCCGACCCACCGCGCCCTACCCGCTTGTAGTACAAGAGTCGTGCAATTCCGTAGTGAGGGCCAGCGAGATAGCCAGGAGGTAATCCAGAGAGATTGAAGAAACCTCCCAGCGAGAAGAAGCTCTCAGGCGTGAGCGGAGAATCATCCGTCGTGCCTGCATCGGCCCAGAAGATCAGCGTGTGGCGGCCGAACGAGCGCGCGACCAGCCACGTCGCCTCGAAGGTATCGAAGTCCTCATCCGCTCCCAGACCGCTGCGTTCCCCGAGCCACTGGAACTCGAACTGCTGTCCGTGGCGCGGGAAGAAAATGCTATCCAACTTGTCGTAGGAAAAACGCGCGAACACACTGCCGCGCTCGACGTCGGACGTGGGAAGCTGCGGATCTCCGATCAGGATGCGCGATCGTTCCGATCCACGCCGCAGGCCGAAACGAATCTCCCCCCAATTGGAAAGCTCGCGCCCGAGATCGATGCCTCCATACGTCGAGCGGACTCGATACTCTGCCATTCGATCGCGGTCTTGCAGACTGAAGACACTACGCTCTTCGAGATTGAGTTGAGGCGCAAGGAAGTATCGACTGGCGAGCGACAATGGTTGGTAGAACTCGGTGAAGAAGCGCGGATTCTCCCCGATCTGCAAATCGGTGAGCCACTCACCGCCCAAACGGTTCAGCTCCGTCACGATGAAGCGAATCGCGGCGTTGTAGCGGCTGTTGCCCTCGAAATCGTCCTCGAGATTGAGCCCTACGCGCACGTAGTTCGGCCCCCAGCTCTTGCGTCGCAGGGCGAGCTCGAGTCCGTCGCGTCCCTCCTCTTGGACGAGGGTGTAGTCGATCGATTCGAAGCGATCGAGCGCGTACAAGGACGACAACTTCCGCGCAATTATGTCTTTATCGAAGGTGCGTCCAACGAGATCCTGCATCGTCGCCTGCACGAGAGCATCATACTCGCGGGAGCCCTCGTCAGCGCGAACGAACTCGATCGTTCGGGTCTCCACCGGGCGCGGCTTGCGTGCGGCCACGTACGCCTCCCACTCCTGCTCGCTGACGGCAAGCTTGGCGAGAGCCTCGCGCGCCTTACGTGCACCCTCCTCGCCCGCACGGATCGCGCGCGGCACGCGCGCGAAGTCAGCCGAAGTGAATCGGCCGAGCGGCGGGTCGATGAGAATATCTGCGCTCGTCAGCTTGGCCCGCTGCTCGAGCGTGCGGCTGCGGATGAGAATCGCAAAAGCCTGGTTGGTCACTTCGAGCGGCGACTTGAGCTCCTCACGCGCATACAAGGGGAAGCTCACATCGACGACGATGAGAACATCCACTCCCATGGAGCGCGCGGCGTCCACCGGCAAGTTGTCTACGAGGCCGCCATCGACGAGCAAGCGATCGTCCCGTTGCACGGGCGCGAACACACCCGGTGCGGACATGCTCGCGCGCATCGCGGAAACCAGATCTCCGGAATCCATGAGCACGAGCTCACCGGTTTCAAGATCGGTGGCGATCGCTCGGAAGGGAATGGGCAACTGATCGAAGTCCTGGATCTCCGCCACGCCGAGCGTCGCGCGACGCAGCAGCTGCTCGAGCTTTTGCCCTTGAATCAAGCCTCGAGGCAACACGAAGCCCTGATCGGTTACGCCGAGCGCATACCGCACCAAGAAATTGCGATCGTCCTGCTTGCGGCGAAATCCGAGCTCTTCGCGTGGGGGTCGGTCCTGGAACGCATCCTGCCAATTAAGTGACCTTATGAGACGCTCGATCTCGCTCCCCGACATGCCGGCTGCGTAGAGTCCGCCGACCACGGCACCCATGCTGGTGCCCGCAATCGCATCCACAGGCACCCGCATCTCGTCCAACACTTTGAGCACGCCTACGTGCGCAGCGCCCCGAGCGCCACCTCCGCTCAAGACCAATCCGACCCTTGGCCTGGTCTCCTGCGCGCATACAGGCGCAGCCGCGACCAAGATCAGGAGCGTGAGCAGTAGAATGCGGCGTGCAAAGCAAGTCATCACGTCGGGCAGCTCAATCACCTGCGGAAAACGAGATCGGTCACCAGACCGCATCGAACACTGCAAGCCGGCAAGCGCGCCCCATACAACGGCCGCTTCGCCGGGGTAGCGTTGCGTGCCCGAGAGCAGCGCATTCATCGTCCAAGCATACGAACCGACACCTTCGGACGAAAGCTAGCAACGGTGTTGCCGTTCCGACAGCCACCGGCACGTCCCTGCTGCCCCATGCGCGCTCCCAGCGAGTCGCGACGCTACGAATGCCGCTCATGGGCGCCGTCGGCGCATGGTTCACGAACAGCTGCGGCCTGGACGTCGCACATCGACGCGGCTGCATACGCGTAGCCGCGGATCGAGACCGACTTGACGAGCACCCAGACAGGCGCGCCAGGCCTCAACGCGAGGGCGAGCGCCGCCGCTCTGGTCACCCGAGCGAGGACGAGAGGGCCACCGAGGTCAACGTACACCAGATCCGTATCGGGATCGTCTTCGACGATGCGCGCCACCGACCCGCGCAGCACGTTGCGCACGCTGAGCCCTTCCGGGCGCACGGTCGCGAGGATCACATCTCGCGCCAGGAGCTGCATCCTGACTTGGGCACCGGGCCGTACGCCGCGAAGCGCCACCTGCAGCACATTGTCGCCGACTCTGACGGCCGCCAGGCCCGTGCTTTCATCGGCCAGCTCGACGATACCGATGAGCACCGCACCCAATGCCTCGGCGCCGACGATCGCGCGCAGGCCTGGATGCAAGCTGACCTCATCGATCGACCCCTGTGTAACGATCCGGCCTTCGTGCATCAGCGCGACGTGTGTGGCAAGTCTCAGCACTTCATCGAAGTGATGACTGACGTAGATCATGGGGATCGACAGCTCGTCGCGCAGTCGCTCGAGATAGGGCAACACCTCTTCACGACGCGCGACGTCCAAAGAAGCGAGCGGCTCGTCCAGCAACAAGACACGCGGCTGACTGAGCAGAGCCCGACCGAGCGCCACACGCTGACGCTCGCCACCGGAGAGTTGATGAGGGCGCCGACGCAGCAGGTTCTGCAAGCCGAGAAGATACACAATCGAATCGAAGTCCAAGTGCGGTTGTCGGTCGCGGGCGCGCCGCAGCCCGTACTTGAGATTGGCCGCCACATCCATGTGAGGGAAAAGCCGCGCATCCTGAAACACGTAGCCGACGCGACGACGCTCGCTGCACACGTATCGGCCCGTGACGCTGTCCTCCAACACGACCCCGTCTATCTCGACGTACGAAGTGTCCGCCTGGAGGAGCCCCGCGACGATATTGATGAGCGTCGTCTTGCCGCACCCAGAACGGCCGAACAACGCGAGCACTCCCCTCTCGGCTTGCTCGATGGCCACATCGAGCATGAAATCACTGCGTTTGAGCGCTGCTCGTATTCTGAACATCAACGTCCCAGAGCTCGGCGCATCCGCCTGGTGATGAGCTCGGCAGCAACCAAGCCGAGCAGCCCGAGCAAGATCGACATGGCTGCCAGCCGCGCGGCCAACGCCTCCCCGTCCGGCGTTTGCAGCGCCGTGTACAGCGCAAGCGGCAACGTACGCGTCTCGCCGGGAATGTTCGAAGCAAACGTAATCACCGCGCCGAACTCGCCCAGGCCGGCTGCAAACGCGATCACCGAGCCTGCGACGATGCCCGGTAGCATCAACGGCAACGTCACCGTGAAGAAACGATCCCAGGGACCAGCCCCCAGTGTGCGAGCGGCGTCCTCCAACCCTGGATCGATGCCCTCGAGCGATAGACGAATCGCCCGCACGACGAGCGGAAATGACATCACCGCCGTCGCAATCGCCGCGCCGGCCTGGGTGAAGACGAGCTGGACCCCGAAATGCTCATACAGCCATGCGCCAATTGCCCCGCGCACACCAAACAGCATGAGGAGCAAGTAGCCGACGACGACGGGCGGCAAGACCAGCGGCAGATGCACGATCGCATCCAGCAGCATCCTGCCGCGAAAACGTGAGCGTGAGAGCAGCCAGGCGACGAGAACGGCAAGCGGCAAGTTCAGGAGCACACTGCGAAAAGCGACCGACAGGCTCAAGCGGAGCGCATCCAGTTCGGCATCGGACATAGCAAAGCTCGCCTCGCGCGAGGCGCACCTCCCTTGTCAAGATTGGTGCGTCATAGCGCCACAGACGGATGGCGCACGAAAATCGCAGTTTACGCTAGTGAGGGGCGGAGACTGGAGCTCGAGTGGCAATCGTTTGCGATGCACGGCATCTTGTCCGTAGCCAAGGACGTGACGGCCACTTAAGATGGGACTGGCCTGGCCACTGTGGTCGAGTGCAGGCCAGACGGGCGAAGCCTACCGAGGGGTCTGGAGAGATGAAAATGCGAGCACTAGCCTGTGTGATGTCCGGTTTGCTTTGCGCAGCCATGGCCAACGCTGAGTGCGTTTACCCGAAGGCGCCCGGAGCCGCGCCGGACGGGCTCACGGCGACTGAAGAGGAGATGCTCGCCGGCATGCGGGCCGTGAAGGACTACCAGGAACGCGTGCAGGCTTATCTGCAGTGCCTGGAAAATGAGACGAACGAGCGCATCGAGGCTGCAGGTCCCGATGCAACGCCCGAGCAGATCGCACAAATCAAGGCGATCCATGCCAAGCGTCACAACGCGGCCGTCGAGGAGCTGGAAGCGCACGCCGAGCGATTCAACGAGCAAGTCAGGGTGTACAAGAGCCGCAAGAAGAGCTGACGCAGCAGAGCTCATTCGTCATCGCCCTGAATTCCCCGCCATCCTTCCACCGCTCCCAGCATTGCGAGCATTGCGTAAGAGGGAGATGTGGGCCGCATTTTCCGGCTCGAATCCATTCTTTATGTAACGTTTGCCGTAAACCGCACTCAAGTCAGCTCGCCTAGCGCCGATGAGTGAGTCGGGACCTCCGGCGGATGGAGGTTGAATTCTTGACTAGGGCGAGACTTGGAATCATGAGATTGAAAGCAAAAGGGCTACTTTCTGCCGTTGCGGTTGCGTCATTCGGGTTTGGGATGTCTGCGCACGCTGACTGTCCGTTCCCCAAGGCGCCCGACCACATTCCTGACGGCAGGACTGCGAGCGAGGCGGAGATGATCGCCGCCATGAACGAGTTCAAGGCATACAACGATGCGGTCGTAGCCTTCCAGAACTGCCTCGATGAGGAGACGAAGGCCAAGTCCGCCTCAGGTGGCGCAACGATGGCGTTCAAGGCCATGCAGGCGAAGAAGCTCGACGCAGCTGTGAAGGAGCTGGAAGCCAAGGCCAAGAAATTCAACGAGCAAGTGCGCATCTTCAAGGCTCGCTCGGGCTAAGCTGAGCGGCGCGGTGCTCACTTCGGGGAGGTAATCTTCACGGCCGGCACATTGCCGGTTTGCAGTTGATGCTGCAGCCTTCTTCTTGGATCGAAGGCGCCCGATGCTTGCATCGGGCGCCTTCTTGCATCTTCGTCTGATTCGCTCCCGCGTCGAGCAGCAGAAGGCAGTATACTGTCGCCTTACTGCCATGATTTCCCCAACCGAAGCCGCATCTGCGATCGCAGCGCATGTCGTCGCGCTGCCGAGTGAGATCGTGCCGCTCGAGCAAGCGGCGGGACGCGTGCTTCGCGAAGACATCGTTGCCACACGCGATCAGCCACCCTTCGATCGCGTGACGATGGACGGCATTGCATTCTCGACACGGGCCTACGCGGCTGGACGACGTCGCTTCGTCGTCTGTGGCACGCAGGCGGCTGGTTCAGCGCCATGCACACTCTCGGATCCAGAGGGCTGCATCGAGGTGATGACGGGTGCCGTGTTGCCGGATGGGTGCGACTGCGTCGTGCCGTTCGAGAAGCTTTCGCTGCAAAGCGGCATTGCCGAGCTCGCTGAGGGCATCACGCCAGCGCCCGGGCTCAACGTCCACTCGCGAGGCCGGGACGTTCGCAAGGGCGATCTGTTGCTCAAGAGCGGCACGCGCGTCGGCCCCACGGAGATAGCGGTGTTGGCAGCCAACGGCAAGGCTCACGTCAGTGTCGCGCAGCAGCCGCGCATCGTCGTCGTTTCCACCGGCGACGAGCTCGTCGAGCCGGGGCAACCGCTCGCACCGTGGCAGATCTATCGTTCGAATGCGTATGCGTTGCTAGCAAGCCTGACACGCCGCGGCTACACGAATGTGCGCGTCGACCATTTGATGGACGACCGCGAGGCGCTACGCACCCGTCTGCGCGCACATCTCGAATCCTGCGAAGTGCTGCTTCTGAGTGGCGGAGTCTCGATGGGACGCTTCGACTACGTACCCGAGGTGCTCGAAGAGCTCGGCGTACGCCGAATCTTCCACAAGATTGCGCAACGACCGGGCAAGCCCATGTGGTTCGGGATCGGACCAAAAGGACAGTCCGTATTTGGGCTGCCCGGCAACCCGGTGTCGACCCTCATGTGCCTGGCTCGCTACGTCTACGGCGGGCTGGAAGTCGCCGCTGGTGTCGTCCAGCGTGACCATGTGCAAACCGTGGTCATGGACGAAGATTTCGAGGTCAAGCCAGCGCTCGCCTACTTCTTACCCGTGGCCCGACACGGTGCCGCGCGCGCCTCGCCGCGCCCTACACAAGGATCCGGCGATTTCACGTCTCTACTCGGCACGGACGGCTTCGTGGAACTTCCACCCGGCCCGGCGCTCGTAACTCGAGGGACCGAGGTCCCTTTCTACGAGTGGTAACCCATGACAGCGAAGATCACCGACCTGCAGCAAGCTCGGCCACGCGACATGCTCGGCCGACCCCTGCACGATCTGCGCATCTCGGTGATGGACCGGTGCAATTTTCGCTGCCCGTACTGCATGCCGCGCGAGACGTTCCACGAGCACTATCGCTTCTTGAGGTCCTCGGAGCGGTTGTCGTTCGATGAGATCGTCCGCATCACGCGACTCTTCGTGCAGCTTGGCGTTCGCAAAGTACGCCTCACCGGTGGCGAGCCGCTGCTGCGTGCCAATCTCGCCGAGCTCGTTGGCGATCTCACATCGATCGAAGGGGTCGAGGATGTCGCGCTTACAACTAACGGCGTGCTCCTCGCGCAACATGCCGCCGAGCTGAAGGCAAATGGTCTGCACCGGATCACCGTCAGCCTCGACTCCCTCGATGCTGCCATCTTCACCCAGATGAGCGGTGGCTTTGCCGAACTCGAGCGAGTGCTCGAGGGTATTTCTGCTGCCGTCGCAGCCGGGCTCACACCGATCAAGATCAACACGGTGGTACAGCGCGGCATCAACGATCACACCGTGCTCGATCTCGTGGAGCGATTTCGCGGTACCGGGGTCATTGTGCGTTTCATCGAGTACATGGATGTCGGCAATCGCAATCACTGGAGCATGGACCGCGTCGTGCCCTCGCGCGAGCTCCTCGCGCGCATACACGCACGTTGGCCCGTTCACCCCGTGCAGGGTCGCTACCGAGGCGAAGTAGCCGAGCGTTATGCGTTCGACGATGGTGCCGGCGAAATCGGTTTCATCTCGTCGGTGACCAATCCGTTCTGCGGGGACTGCACACGTGCGCGGCTTTCCTCGGAGGGCGTGTTCTATACATGCCTGTTCGCCAGCACTGGCGTAGACTTGCGAGGCCCGTTGAGAAGCGGCGCCTCCGACGAAGCGCTTCTCGAGCTCATCAGATCGACCTGGCAGCAACGTACTGATCGTTACAGTGAGTTGCGTTCGTCCCTGCGCAACAACGAGTATCCGCTCAAGAAGATCGAGATGTACTACATAGGCGGCTAGCAGCACTGTGTCTGATTTTTCTCACATCGATGCCAACCGTGCCCCCTCGATGGTCGATGTGGGCGCAAAAGACGCCACGTATCGTGTCGCCACCGCCGAGACGCGCGTACGGTTTCCGCCAATCATCGCTCAAGCGCTACGCGCCAACGGCTTCAACACGGCAAAAGGACCGGTCTTTCACACCGCGATCATCGCCGGCACAATGGCTGCGAAGCGCACGCACGAGCTCATACCATTCTGCCACCCTCTTGGCATTGAGAAGTGCGAGCTGACGATCGAGATGGAGCACGATGAGGCGGTCGTGCGCTGCACGGTAGCAGTCCATCACAAGACGGGCGTGGAGATGGAAGCGCTCACGGGCGCGACCGTGGCTGCTTTGACCATATACGACATGTGCAAAGCACTTTCGCACGACATGACCATCACCGAAACCAGGCTGTTGCTGAAACGAGGCGGCAAGTCCGATGTGGTACGCACCGCCTCAACCGAATGAGACCTCGCAATCGACGGAGCTCATCATGACCAACGCTGCTCCCCTCTTTGGCTTGGTGCTCGCAGGAGGCGCGAGCACGCGGATGCGACGCGATAAAGCAGCGCTCGAGTATCACGGTCGCACGCAGCTCGAGTGGACATATGAGCTGGTCTCCACGCTGTGCCTTGCGACCTTCGTCTCGGTTCGACCCGAGCAACGCAACGATCCTGTACGCGCTCGCTTCCCGCAGATCATCGACAAGGAGGACGAGTTCGGCCCGCTTGCAGGCATTGCCGCCGCCCTGCGCGCGCACCCCAAGGCCGCCTGGCTGGTCGTCGCCTGCGACTTGCCGTTCGTGACCGAAGCCACGCTGCGACGGCTCGTCGAGGCGCGCGATCCCGAGCGCATCGCGACGGTGTATCGCAGCAGTCGCGATGGTTCGCCTGAGCCGCTGTGCGCGATCTGGGAGCCCGCAGCACGCGCTGCGGTTTCGCAGCACCTTGCGGTCGGCAAGCTCTGTCCACGCAAGCTGCTGATTCAATCCGATTGCAAGCTCATCGACCTCGTCGATCCGCACGCGCTCGAGAACATCAACACGCCGGAGGAATGGCAGGCGGCCAACGCGCGGCTCGCAAACAAACGCACGGAAGGAGACTCGTCCGAGGAACAGCGGACCAGCATCTCCCTGCGCGTGCAATATTTTGCTGTCCTGCGCGAGCAAGCCGGCCGCAGCGAAGAGTTGCTCGACAGTTTTGCTCGCAGCCCGTCGGAGCTGTACGAGCAACTGCGCGCCAAGCATGGATTTTCGCTGGAGCCCTCACAGCTCAAGGTCGCTGTGAACGACGAGTTCAGTGATTGGAACGTACGCCTGCAACACGGCGATACGGTTGTCTTCATTCCACCCGTGGCAGGCGGATGAGTCTCTTTTGGTTCAGTCACACGGCGCTCGAGCCGGAAAGTTATCGCAGCCGGCTCACCGATCCGGCTGCGGGCGGCTATGCATCATTCGAGGGTTGGGTACGTAATCACAACGAGGGACAGCCGGTTACACGACTCGAGTACGAGGCGTTCGAGTCGCTGGCGGTCAAAGAAGGGGAACGCATCGTCAGGGAAGCGATTGCGCGGTTCGGAGTGCTGCACGCCGCCTGCGTTCACCGGCTCGGCTCGCTCCAGATCGGCGAGCTTGCCGTTTGGGTGGGCGTCAGCTCACACCATCGCGCCGAGGCGTTCGCCGCGTGCCGCTACATCATCGATGAAGTCAAGCATCGCGTGCCCATCTGGAAAAAGGAGTACTACTTGAACGGCGACTCGGGTTGGGTGAACTGCGAGCGATGTGCATCAGCACACCGCTGACCGAGCCCAGAGCGAGCAGCTCGCTTTCAGCGCGGCCCCAAGTGGATCACCAAGTCGATTCGCCTGTTCCGCGCACGTCCTTCAGCAGTTTCGTTGGTCGCGACCGGACGCGCTTCGCCGTATCCGATCGATGTGATGCGCTCCGGGTTCACGCCGAAATGCGTGACTAGATACTGCTTCACTGCGTCTGCGCGATCCTGCGACAGAATCAGGTTGGTGGACTCGCTGCCCAGCGCGTCGGTGTGCCCCTCAACGGTGATGGGCGCATCGGGGAAGAGCGCAAGCGCCTGCTGCACCTTGGCCATGAGCGCGCTGTTGCTCGCATCGATCGTGCTGCGCCCGGACGGGAACTTGATACCGAGCAGGGAAATCACCACGTCCTCTCCTTGGCGGTACACGCGTGCTTCGTCGGGCGTGAAAGAGCGCTCGATCATCAGCACGTTTGCGCGCAGCCGTTCCTGTTCCTCGAGACGGCGCTGCAACGCGAGCCGTTCTTGAGAGACACCGCCGAGCCGGGCCTCCAGTCGCTCGAGCTCCTTCGTCAGACCCGCGATCTGCTCTTGCTGATCGCGCAGCTCTTGACGCAACCGACTCAGCTCCTGCTGCTGCTGTCGAACGCGCTCGGCGAGTTCCTTCATTGCAGGCTGCATGCCTTCGTCGAAGCGCACGGCGAGATCCATGCTCGAAGCCATCCGCGCGAGCGCTTCTTCCCACGACAGAATGAGTGCCTCGAGACTTGCTTCCTCGCCGCGTTGCTTGAGCGTGTGCGCGATCAGCTCTGCCAAGTACAGGGCGTGCCGCGCTTCGTAAGCAGCCTGCGCAGCGAGATTTTGCGGCAGGACCAAATCGTATCGATTGCGCTGAATTTCCTGCTCGGCCTCTGCAAGGTACCGCTTCGCGGCCTGCAGCGTGCGCGGCGCATACCGTTCGACGCGTGCCTGCTCCGCCTGCGCGATGAGCGCTCGTGCTTCTGCGAGCACACTTCCCTTGATCGCCGTGAGCTCCGCCTCGCGCAGCAGCACCTCCGCTTCCGCCGCGCGGCGCTGAGCCATTGGAATGTTGCCGGCCTCGTTCTCGATCATTGCCTGGCGGAAGCGCTCCGCCGCACGCGTCCAGAGCTCCGGTGCGAAATCCGGCGCCTGCGCGAGCACCGCATCGCTACGCGCCTTGATGACGTTGCCGAGCAATGTCTGTGCGCCGGTAGCGGCCCGCGCCGCCCGATCGAGGCTGGCGTACGCCTCCGCGATTCGCTCGGTCACCCGTTCGGCCTTACGGCCACGTTCGAGATCCCTGTTGGCGGCCTCGTACGCTGCGACGGCGGCGGCGAAGCTCTTGGGTGCGAGCACTTCGTGCTGCTCGGCGCGTTGCGCTTCGATCCTGGCGGCCAGCTCCTGCAAAGCGTCGTTGTCAGAAGCTGCCCCAGAGGCCCCTAAGCAGCCGGCGAGCAGAGCGAGTAAACACAGCAACGAGCGTAGAGACGAGTGACACATTTCGAACACCGACCAGCACCATCGTGTGCGCGCAAGTATAAGCGGCACACTGTCGCGTGCTGCGCAGTGCGACTTCACAAAGAATACGAATGTAGCTTTGTTTGGCTTAGGGGCGTGTCTGGCCGGAGCCTCGCACGACGTACTTGTAGCTCGTCAGCTGCTCCACCCCCACTGGCCCGCGCGCGTGAAACTTGTCCGTCGAGATACCGATCTCGGCACCCATCCCGAATTCGCCGCCATCCGCGAATTGGGTCGAAGCGTTATGCAAGACGATTGCACTGTCGACGTGCGCGAGAAAATAGTCGGCAGCCTGCTGATCCTCGGTCACGATCGACTCTGTATGGGCGGAGCCGTACTTGCCGATGTGAGCGACCGCCTCCTCGACGCCACGCACGGTCTTCACCGCGATGATCGCGTCCAGGTACTCCGTGTACCAGTCGCTTTCGGAAGCCGGGGTGACACGCGAGTCGAGCTGTTGCACTGCTTCGTCACCGCGCACGGCGCAGCCTGCGTCCAACAGTGCCTTCACGATGCCGGCGCGATCCTCAAACCCCTCGTCCAGCAAGAGCGTTTCGGCCGCACCGCAAATCCCTGTACGTCGCAGTTTGGCGTTGAGCACAACGTTCTTCGCCATCTGTGCATCGGCGCTTGCATGAACGTATACGTGACAGTTCCCTTCCAGATGGCCGATGACGGGAACGCGAGCTTCACGTTGCACACGCTCCACCAGGCTCTTTCCGCCGCGCGGCACGACGACGTCGATGTATTGCGTCATGTTGGCGAGCATGTAGCCCACCGCAGCACGATCTTGAGTGGGCACCAGCTGGATGACGCCCGCCGGCAAACCTGCCGCACGCAGCCCCTCCACCAGACACTGGTGGATAGCCGCGCTCGAACGGCTGCTCTCCGAGCCACCACGCAAGATGACGGCATTGCCTGATTTCAAACAGAGCGCACCGGCATCGGCGGTTACGTTCGGACGGCTTTCGTAGATGATGCCTATGACACCGAGCGGCACGCGCACACGCTGAATCAGTAAGCCGTTCGGACGCGACCATTCGGCAATGACCGTGCCAATCGGATCGGGAAGCGCGATGATCTCCTCGATGCCCTTGGCCATGGCCTCGATGCGCTTGTCGTCGAGCAGCAGCCTATCGAGCATTGCGCTCGACAAATTGCGTTCCTTGGCCTCCTGCATATCGAGGCGGTTCGCTTCGAGGATGCCCGCTCGCTTGGCTCGAATCGCACTCGCAGCCGCTTGCAATGCCTCGTTCTTGACCTGAGTCGAGGCACGAGCAAGCACTCGGGCCGCAGCCACCGCCTCGCGCCCGAGCGCGTCCATCATCTCGCCGATCTTCGGCAACTCTGTTTTCGCGTTCATAACAATCCGATTCTAACAAGCGCAACCGGAAGCGCGAGCGCTTTGAGGGCGCAACCGCTTGCCCCTGTGATGCGTTAAGAAGTGCTTTGCCCGGGAAATTGACGATGCGCCATCAAGAAAAGAGCTCCAATCGCTCGCCGTCTGCGAGATGGCTCGGCGCCCTTGCCGTGGCCGCGAGCGCCCTCGCTCTGGTGGCCGCTCCAATCATCCGCAGGCTCAGGGATCGGTGGGCGATCACTCATCCTCGGGCGCGCTCCGAGGCAGCGATCGACGATGCTCTGCGAGCCACGTATCCGGCGAGCGACCCGCCGGCCACCCGTTACTTCGATATCCCTGCGAATCGCCGCTAACTGCGAGGCAAGCACGCACCGCTGCGCGCAAGCGCTCGTCACGGGTGCGCACGCGCGTCCGTTGCGAGCCGACTCAAGAGCTTACGATGTGAGCACCAGGTCATCGCGGTGGATCAGCTCGTCGCGGCCGCGGTAACCGAGCAGCGCCTCGATTTCGTGCGATTTACGCCCGATGATCTTGCTCGCATCCCCGCTCGAATACGCGCATAGCCCGCGTGCGATCTCCCGACCGTCGGGGTCGCGGACGATGACTGCATCACCACGCTCGAACGTGCCGAGCACCGCCACGACACCGGCAGGCAGAAGACTCTTGCCCGACCGTAGCGCCCGCACGGCCCCGGCATCGAGCACGAGCTCGCCGGCCGGTTTGAGCGTTCCGGCGATCCATTGTTTACGGACTGTGGTGGGATTGACCGTCGGGAAAAACCAGCTGCAGCGCGCACCATCCTCGATGCGCCTGATGGGATGCAGTTCACGACCGAGCGCCACGCACATGTGACATCCCGCCGCGATCGCTATCTTGGCAGCAGCGATCTTGGTGGCCATG
Source organism: Gammaproteobacteria bacterium (assembly GCA_017577615.1). GTDB lineage: Bacteria > Pseudomonadota > Gammaproteobacteria > Steroidobacterales > Steroidobacteraceae > Steroidobacter. Next base: position 130,367 of record PKRE01000006.1, read on the forward strand.
CCACCCGAGCCGACATCGGACACAGACCTGCCCGCCATCTTCTCGATCTCGGGCGTGATGCTGCGGATCTCGGGAATGAACCGCGCGTCGGGGCGCAACCGCGGATCGGCTGTGTATAGACCGTCAACGTCGGACAACAGTATCAGACAATCCGCGCTGATCATTTGCGCGACGCGCGCCGCCAGGCGGTCGTTGTCGCCGTAGCGGATCTCGGCGGTTGCAACCGTGTCGTTCTCATTGATGACCGGCACCGCGCCCAGCTTGAGCAGCGTCCGTAGCGTGCTGCGCGCGTTCAAATATCTGCGCCGCTCCTCGGTGTCCCCCAACGTCAGCAAGATCTGCGCCACCTGCAGCCCGTGTGTCTCGAGCACTTCTTTCCAGGCGTGCGCCAAACGGATTTGTCCGACGGCCGCCGCAGCCTGGCTCTCCTCGAGCTTGAGTCGGCCGACAGGTAGGCCGACCGCTCGCCGGCCGAGGGCGATGGCGCCCGAGGAGACGACCAGCACCTCACATCCGCGCGCTCGCAAGCGCGCAATATCCGCGGCGAGCGTCTCGAGCCAAGCGCGATTGACCTCACCGGTCGCGGGCTCCACGAGCAAGGCGGACCCGACCTTCACCACGATGCGCCTCGCGTCCAACAACGGGGAGGCGGTCTGCTTCTGCTCGCTCACCGGTATGTTCTCGATGGATCCAAACAATTAGATGGAACGGTTTGACGATGTATGCGTTCAGGACGCCGCGCGGCCTTTGCAGCCGCATCCTGCACCGCGATGACGAAGGTCGGGAATGCAAGTGCTGACTCAGAGGGCGCATTGGCGCCGGCGTTGGCGCGGCGGTCCGTACGCTGGCGTCTTCGGGACGTTAAATGTAATGAATGTGATGAAGGCATGCGAGGTCGACGAGCTCATGTGTCAGAGAACGGGTCTGGGAGCGACTCGACCTATGCGCCGGCGGACAACGAACCCCTCGTGCTTCGGCGACGCACCGATGCGCGTCGGCGTGCAGCCGTGTTGCTTGCCACGATACGAGACCCTAATATTTTGCCGCCGGTTGAGCATCGGCATCTGTCGTTGAGGTGTTCTGTGGGCAGAGACTACGACCCGGTTCAAGGCCAGTGGTACCAAGATCTCGAAGACAACGAGATCTTCCAGGTGCTGTCCGTCGATCCGGATGAGGAAATCATCGAGCTGCAATACGAGAACGGCGATATCGAGGAAATAGACCTCGATACGTGGCGTGAGCTCGACCTCGAGGAAACCGACGAGCCTGAAGGTTGGTCGAGCGACGAGTTCGAAGCCGACGAAGACGACGAGGACGACCTCGGTGATGACTGGGACGATGACGATGACGACTGGGACGACGAGGACGACTTCGACGACGACTACGGCGATCGCGACGATCTGTGACGCCGTCGCGCGGGGCGCGTGATCCTGCGCCTTGCGCTCGCAGCGCGGACCTCTCCAGGGCCGCCTTGAAACCCTTTTCGTTCATCCCTAACTTGATTTTTGTGCCTGCGCCCAGCGCAGGCCGCCGCGTGCCTTCGCGGGTGGTTGCGGCAGCTTCTTGTTGGTTCCTTACTGGATCCTCGCAATGAAACGCATTCTTCTCTACGTTGCCACCAACATCGCGGTCTTGGTCGTACTCAGCATCACGCTGAGATTGCTGGGGATCGATCGCATCCTCGACGAGCAGGGCGTCGGCCTCGATATGAACGCGCTGCTCATCTTCTCGGCGGTGATCGGCTTCTCCGGCTCGCTCTTCTCGCTTGCCATCTCCAAATGGACCGCCAAGCGGATGATGGGCGTACGAATCATCGAGCAGCCGAGCAACCCCACCGAGCGCTGGCTCGTCGAGACAGTACGCCGCCAAGCGGAAGCGGTTGGCATCGGCATGCCTGAGGTTGGAATCTTCGAGAGCCCCGACATGAACGCGTTCGCCACCGGCGCCCGTCGGGATAACGCGCTCGTCGCCGTCAGCACGGGGCTCTTGGCTGGCATGTCCAAGTCCGAGGTCGAGGCGGTTCTCGCGCACGAGGTCAGCCATGTGGCCAATGGCGACATGGTCACGCTCACGCTCATCCAGGGTGTGGTCAATACGTTCGTGATCTTCCTCTCGCGTGTCATCGGTTACACGGTGGATCGCGTCGTCTTCAAGACCGAGCGCGGTCACGGACCCGCATTCATCGTGACGGTGATCATCGCGCAGCTGGTGCTGGGCATCCTGGCAAGCATGATCGTGATGTGGTTCTCCCGTTACCGCGAGTTCCGTGCCGACGCCGGCGGCGCACAGCTGGCGGGCCGCAGCGCCATGATCGCCGCGCTCGAGCGTTTGCGGCAGCGACACAGCGAGCCGCTGCCGGAGCACATGGCAGCGTTCGGGATCAACAACAGCCGCATCGCTGCCGGTATCCAGCGCCTGTTCATGACACACCCGCCGCTGGAGGAGCGCATTGCCGCGCTCCGCGCCGCCGAAACGGACCTCGGGCTCCGGCGCGCCTGACCGGGCTGGGATGGGTGACCGGAGGCCGGGACTGGAGGCTGGAGCAAGAGCGCTCTGGCCCGAGCCCCGAGCCCCTGGCCACCGAACGAGCCCAGCGCCCAGCTATCCAGAGCCCTAGGGCAGCGGTGACCCGCAAATGCGGCGCGCTGCGTGCCGCGCTCCAAGCTCCTAGCCCGGCCTTCCCGACGCGGCTCCCACCTGAGATCATGCCTTCATGGCGATTCGTGCTTCGATCCTTGATGAGCTGCGCCGCATCGTCGGCCCAGCCGGCTACCTCGACCAACCGTCGGATATCGAGCCATACACCATCGATCATCGCCGGCTTTATCGAGGCGCGACCCCTCTCGTGTTGCGTCCACAGTCGACGGAAGAAGTCTCGCGCATTCTGCGCCTGTGCAACGAAGAACGAATCGGCGTGGTACCCATCGGTGGGAACACAAGTTACTGTGGCGGCGCGACACCCAGCGCGGACGGCAACCAGATCGTTGTGTCGCTCGCGCGCATGCGGCGCATTCGTTCGATCGATCCAGACAATTTCACTTTGATCGCCGAGGCGGGATGTGTGCTGCAGGAAGTGCAGGAAGCGGCAGCTGCCGTCGACCGTCTGTTCCCGCTCAGCTTGGGCTCCGAGGGCTCGTGCCAGCTTGGCGGCAACTTGTCGACGAACGCGGGCGGCACGGCCGTGCTGCGCTACGGCATGATGCGCGATCTAGTGCTCGGGCTCGAAGTCGTCCTTCCTGACGGGCGCATCTGGGACGGGTTGAGCCAGCTCAGAAAGGACAACACCGGCTACGACTTGCGCAATCTCTTCATCGGCGCTGAAGGTACGCTCGGCATCATCACGGCTGCTTCGTGCAAGCTCTTCTCTCGGCCGCGCGAGCTGATCACCGCGTTCGCAGCGGTGGCGGATCCGAGTGCCGCGGTGACCCTGCTGTCGCGCTTGCGTGCGGCGACTGGCGATGCGGTCAGCACTTTCGAGCTCATACCGCGCTTTGGCCTGGATCTTGTGATCAGGCACGTGCCTGGCACCAGCGACCCTTTCGACGAGGCCCACAGCTGGTATGTGCTGACGGAGGTAAGCTCCGCGCGCACCGACAGCGAACTGCGCGAGATCATCGAGCGGGAACTGTTCGCAGCCATCGAAAACGGCACGGTGCGCGATGCCGTGATCGCCCAGAACGAAGCACAGCGTGAGGCTTTCTGGCGTCTGCGGGAATCGATACCCGAAGGGCAGCGTTTAGAGGGCGCGAGCATCAAGCACGACATTTCTGTTCCGACGAGTGCGCTGCCGCGCTTCATCGAGGAGGCGAGCGCCATGCTCAACAGCCTCGTGCCCGATGCGCGCATCCTGCCGTACGGCCATCTCGGCGACGGCAATTTGCACTTCAATCTGAGCGTTCCGGTAGGCGGCGATGCCGCGCAGTTCATGGCTCGCGCAGGGCAAATCCACAGCGCGATGTATGACCTCGTCGCACGATACGGTGGCAGCTTCAGCGCGGAGCACGGCATCGGACAGCTCAAGCGGACAGAGCTCGCGCGCTATAAGCATCCGGTAGCGCTCGAGGTCATGCGCGCCATCAAGCAAACGCTCGACCCGAACGGCATCATGAATCCCGGCAAGGTGCTCTAGCATCGTCGCGACGAGCGCCACGCTTCCCACGCTGACCTAAACCCCTGCAACGGGCCGGAACAGCACCGAGCAGAGAGTCGTTTGTCGATGTGCACAGGAGTCGTCCGATGACGGACACGTCGATTCTTTCCGGCTTGCCAGGGGGCATCGCGCTCTTGTCGACGATGCTGCTGAGCTCTGCCCTGCATGCACAAGAAGCCACGGAACGCGTGCTCGATGAAGACGGCGAGCCACGCACCGTCGAGCAACGCTGGAGCCACGTCGGACTGCTTCGCGCCCGCGACCTGACACCCTTCGGGCTACTGCGTCTGGACATGCTGCCTGCACACACTGCAGACGCCCAAGCAGGCACTTGGACCTTTGAGGTCCAGCTCGCCTATCAGAACACCTTCATCATGAGCAAGAACGTACGCGGCTATCTCGAGCAGCGACAGATCGGGCGTGCGCCGATCCGGCCGCAAGATGCCGCCGCGATTCTCGCCCTACCCGGCGATGCCTATTACATCGACGGCGAAGTCGGCCTCGTCGATCTCATCGTTCAAAGACGCATAGATGAGTATTGGAGCGCCTATCTCACGATCCCGTACATTCATTACGGTCAAGGCGCGTTCGATAGCATCATCGAATCGTTCCACGATACTTTCGGTTTCAGTCAGCAGGGCCGCGATCTCGTTGCCCGCAATCGCTTCCAATTGCTGTACAAGCTGGGCGACATCCGGTTCGCGCAATTGGAGCGCAACACCAAAGGTGGGTTGGGCGATCCCGTCCTGGGCATACGCTATTCGCTTCCTGAACCGCGCTTCGGCTGGGACGTAGTCGTCGAAGCCGCGGTCAAGTTCGCCGTCGACGGCGAACGCTTCCTGCTATCCACCGGAGAGCACGATGTCGGTATACAGGCGACGCTGCAGCGACGGCTCGGTGAAGCCGGGCGACACGCCGTTTATCTCGCTGGCAGTGCGGTGTATTACGCGGGCGGACCGGAAATACCCGCCGATGAGACACAGATCATTCCCACGGTGATCGTAGGCTACAGCTTCGGCATCAGCCGACACACGAGCCTCATCATGCAAGGCTATGCGAGCCGCAGTGTCATTCGACAAACGGACATCGACGAGCTCGCAGACAACAAGTATCAATTGAGCCTCGGCGTGCAGACCCGCGGCCGCAACGTGCTCTGGAGCTTCGCCATCACGGAGAACATCTCCAACTTCAGCAACACGCCTGACGTCGGCGTGCAGCTCGGCGCGGCGTACATGCCGAAGGCGAAATAGGGGTCGGGGCTTGGGGCAGCCCTGACAAAGCTAACAGCGGGCCAGTGCTAACGGGCGGTCGGCGGTCGATAGTGTCTCGCCGTTTCCCTCCAGCCCCGAGCCCCAAACCCAACCTAACCTCCGACTCTTCCGCCGCCTTCCCTTCGCACTGCGATGACGCTGGCACGTGGCTGAGTGCCCGGACCGTCGGGCCAATGACTGATGGGTTCGGTGACGCTACCGCCGCTGCCAGGATGCTGGATGCTGAGAAACAGCGTTTCACCGTCGGGCGTGAACTCGCAGCCGCAGATTTCCGCGCCCACTGGCCCGCTCATGAAGCGCTGCAGGCGACCGCGTTCGGGTCCTACGGTGGGACAAACCCAGCAGCCATTGTTCGATTCGTCTGGCTGCTCGCCATCGGTCACGATCCATAGGTTGCCGTCCCGGTCGAAACCGAGATTGTCGGGTGAGCCGATCGGGCTGACCTCGTCTGCGTTTGTATAGCCGGCGTAATACGCGCTCTCGCTGGTCGCATCCGTAAGGCTCGCGATCAGGCGACCGCCTCTCGGATCACCGGCGAGCAGGAACACCTCCCAGGAAAAGCTCGTGGACGTGTGATCGTCCCCTGCTTCGCGGATCTCGATGATGTGACCGTAGCGGTTGAGCGCACGCGGGTTGGCCGGGTTCGGTCCGAGATCGACCTCGCGGCCGCGATAGTGTTTCACCACAGACTCGGCAGCGCGACTGTCGTTGTTCGTGCAAGCGATATAGATGCGACCCGTCACCGGATTCACATCGACGTCCTCGGGGCGGTCCATCGGCGTTGCCCCCAGGATCGCAGCTGCAGCGCGCGCTTTGATCAGCACTTCGGCCTGATCGCGGAAACCAGCCGCTTCGTTCAACGGGCCCTTCTCGTCGTAGACGAGCGGTAACCACTCGCCCGAGCCATTCGCATCGAAACGTGCGACATACAGCGTTCCGGCATCGAGCAGATCGCGATTGGCAGCCGGATTCTTAGGATCGAACTTGCGCGCCGTCACGAACTTGTAGACATACTCGAACTTCGCGTCGTCGCCCATGTAGACCGCCACACGCCCATCCGGCGCGACGAACGTGCTCGCGCATTCATGAGCGAAGCGTCCGAGCGCTGTCCGTTTGACCGGCGGACGGTTCGGATCCATTGGATCGATTTCGACAATCCAGCCGAAGCGAAACGGCTCGGTGGGATTGTGTATCAGATCGAAACGCGTATCGGCCGCTTCCCAGCCGTACAGCGAGTGCGTCTTCCACATTCCATAGCGCGAGTGTGCAGCAACGATGGGGTCGTCGGCCCCACGCTGCTCCTGCAGCAGCGCATAGTTCCCGAAATAATCCTGAATGTTCTCCTCGGCCGTCAGGTACGTACCCCACGGTGTGCGTCCTCCTGCGCAGTTGCCGAACGTGCCGAGAACGCGCGTGCCGCTCGGGTCAGCCGTGGTTCGCATCAGCGCCGCGCCACGCGCCGGGCCGCCGATCTCGATCGGAGTCGTCGCGGTGATGCGGCGCGCATAACGCGAGCGCTTGACTCGCTTCCAGACACCGTGCTCGCGCACGACCTCGATGATCGAAACACCTTGAGCTGCTTGCGACACCGCGACGATCTGCGGATGCGTCTCCACATAGGCGCGGGCCGCACCGCGGCTCGCCCCCGCAAAGCCCGCATGGCCGGGATACATGAGCGCATCGTCGGTGAATTCGTTGTTCACGCACAGGATGCCGCGATCGCCGCGCGGATCGAGCGCAAAGAAGTGAATGGCATCGCAGTTCTGGCCGAACTGCTTGCTTTGCAGTTCCGCGGCGCCCGGCTCCAGCAGGACACCATCGGCGAGACGGGCGGCGTCGAGATCGGGCACCCCGTCGAACAAAGCATCGCCCCAGCGCGCCACGACGTCATACGTGTATCCGGGCGGCAAAATGATGGCGTCTGCCGTGCTGCCCCGGATCGGCTGAAAGCCAAGGCCTCTGGCGGCTTTGGAAGGCCCCGTGGTGGACGTCGGTGAACACCCGCCCAGCACCAGCGGTGCAAGTGCGAAGCCGGCTTGGAGGACTTCCCGGCGGGAGAAACGCTGCGCAAGAAGCGCTTGGAAGGGTTTCGACTCATTAGACATGGGCATTGGCCACGACTAGCAGATCGACGAAACGTGCTAGCTCAGCCGGACAGAGAATGGCTGCACGTGCCACTCGACCCTGAGCTCAACCGATGCTCGTGCAACGCCTTCGATCAGGAGCCTCGTCTTGCCGTTACGAGGATCCATTCGAAGCGCATGGGCGTATCGGCCGGTTGCGGCGCATATCGGTGCGAGGCGATCCACGCGACCAGTGCCTCGCGCGCACATTCAGGACCGGAAGAGACCTCGATATTGCCCGTTCGCCCGTCTTGCAGAACCGTGTATTCGACGAGCACGGCTCCATCGACTTCACAACCGCGCTCGATACGGAGCGGCTCGGAACTCAATACCTCAGGCTGTCGCGGTGGCTCCGGAATGCGCGTAGGCGCGAGCTGACATCCGCCGAGGGTCACCGCCACTAGCAATAGACCGGCTGAAACAAAGCGATACGTTCGCATGCAGCCGATGATAGCCGGATGCAGGGCTGCTGGGCACCCGGCGGCGCATGCACACAGGGTTCTGGGCCACTGGGCGCTGGGCTCTGGCGACGCGCTTCGCGCAGAACGTCGTTGCAGATACGTGTGCTCCCTACGTGAAGCAGCGCGAAGCGCGAAAACGTACGTACCGGCGGAGAACTGGGGTTCTGGGCAGCTGGGTGCTGGGCTCGGGCTAAAGAGACGCACTTAACGCGTCAACGTCGTCGGACTACGCGCTTGTGCTCCCTCCCGCGCAGCGAATGCGAACAGATGCTCCCTCCCGTGCAGCGAATGCAAGCGGACGCTCCCTCCCCCGCTTGCGGGGGAGGGGTGGGGAGGGGGCACCTCAACCGCCAGCAACCTTGCGCTCCTCCGTTGCTTCGGAGTCTTCCAGCGGAGCAACACCCAGACGCTTGTGCATGATCGGGCTGGTCGTCGTGTACTGCAGATGCACCTTCTTGCCCGGCTCGAGGTACTCCTTGATGGCGAACGCAGCGAGCGCCGCTTCGTGAAAGCCCGACAAGATCAGCTTCTTCTTGCCCGGGTAGGTGTTGATGTCGCCGACCGCGAAGATGCCGGGAACATTCGTCTGGAACTTGGCAGTGTCGACGACGATCTGCTTCTTGTGCAGCTCGAGGCCCCATTCTGCAATCGGGCCCAGCTTCGGATGCAGACCGAAGAACACGAGCAGCTGATCGAGCTCAACCCGCCGCACGACACTGTCGGTACCAAGCACGCTCACCGACTTCAGCACACCGTCGACGGTATGGATTTCCTTCACCTGTCCGATCATGACGTCGGCCCGCAGCTCGTCGCGCAACGCGAAGAGCTTCGCCACGGAAGCCGGAGCGGCGCGAAACTCGGGCCGGCGATGCACGACCACCACACTGCGCGCGTAGTCAACCAAAGTCAGCGCCCAATCGAGAGCGGAGTCGCCGCCACCGCAAATAACGACATCCTGATCGGTGAACGCACGTGGATCCTTCACGCGGTAGTGCAGATACTTCCCTTCGATTTCCTCGGCGCCCGGCACGTCGAGCTTACGCGGCTGGAAGGAACCCACACCGGCTGCAATCACGACCGCCCCGGCATCGAAGACAGTCCCAGCGCTCGTTACGACACGGAAGCGTCCGTTCTCCTGGCGCTGCACTTCCGTGACCTCCTGACCGAGGTGCATTCCCGGCTTGAACGGCTTGATCTGCTCGAGCAGGCGATCTGTGAGCTCCTGGCCGGTGCAGACGGGCACCGCGGGGATGTCGTAAATCGGCTTGTCCGGATAGAGCTCAGCACATTGCCCGCCGGGGACCTTGAGCGAGTCGACGACATGAGCTTTGAGGCCCAGCAATCCCAGCTCGAACACCTGGAACAGTCCGCACGGGCCCGCACCGACGATGACGACGTCGGTCTGGATCGGATGTCGCTCGAACTTAAGCGCTGAGTCGTTGGTAGCCGTCGAGGTCACGAGGCGTCTCCGTGGTGATTGAAGCTGGTTGTACCTGCTGAGTGAGACCTGCCGCTTCGAGGAGGCCCTTCTCGCTCAGCCACTTTCGATTGAACAAGCGCGACTGATACTTCGCGCCGCTATCGCACAGGATCGTCACGATCGTGTGACCGGGGCCGAGACGCTGCGCGAGTTGCACTGCCGCCGCAACGTTGACACCGCTCGTGCTCCCGAGGAACAAGCCCTCCTCGCGAAGCAATTGATAGACGGTGCGCACACATTCGACGTCGGTGATGTGGAGCGCGTCGTCGAGAGGCGCGCCCTCGAGATTGGCGGTGACACGACCGATTCCGATGCCTTCGGTAATGGACGCCGGACCGATCTGCTTCAACTCGCCGTAACGCACCCAATGATAAAGCGAGCTGCCTTGCGGGTCCGCTAAAACGGTCAGAATCTTAGGGTTTTCCCGTTTGAGATAGCGGGAAATCCCGCCCAGCGTACCGCCCGTGCCGGCTGCTGCCACGAACGCATCGATGCGCCCGCCTGTCTGCGCCCAAATCTCTGGGCCCGTCGTCTGCTCGTGCGCGTCGCGATTGGCCGTGTTGTCGAATTGATTCGCCCAGATCGCGCCCGGGATTTCATCCGCAAGCCGGCGCGCGATTTTCTGATAATGATTCGGGTCCGAATACGGAACCGCTTTGACGCGCAGCACTTCCGCACCAAGCGCCTCGATCAATTGATATTTCTCCGCCGATTGGTTGTCGGGCATGACGATCACGCACCGATAACCGCGCGCGTTGCAGACGTGCGCAAGACCGATTCCGGTGTTGCCGGCGGTACCCTCGACAACAGTGCCGCCTGGCTTCAAACGGCCGCTCCGCTCGGCATCCTCGATGATCGCACGAGCAGCGCGGTCCTTGACCGAGCCGCCCGGATTCATGAACTCCGCTTTGCCGAGAATCTCACAACCGGTGAGATCACTGAAGCGATTGAGACGGATAAGCGGCGTATTGCCGATCGCCTCGGCAAAACCGCGCCGGATCGAATGGCTCATGCTGAACGCCTCCCGTCAGTGTAGGCGGCGTAGGACCACAGAAAGCGCCCGCTGAAGCGCGTGTGCTCATCGGCCGCCGCGTTGAACCAGCGCAAGTTATCGTGTAGTCGCGCAACCTCGCCGACGATCAGCAATGCCGGCGATTGCACCTGCGCCTCGCGCACCTTCTCGGTCAAGTTCGCGAGCGTGCCGGTGACGACGCGCTGCTGCGCTTGCGTGCCTCGCTCGATCACCGCCGCCGCCCGATCTGCGGGCACACCGTGCTCCAGGAGCTTTGCGACGATGTGCTCGAGCTGCCCGAGGCCCATGTAGAACACACAGGTTTGCCCGGGACGGGCGAGCAGCTCCCAGTCCGTCCGGTCCGTCTCGCCCTTGCAGTGCCCGGTGACCAACGTCAAAGCCTGCGCATGGTCGCGATGCGTGAGCGGAATACCTGCATAAGCGGCGCAACCTGCCGCTGCGGTGATGCCGGGCACCACTTCGAACCGGACCCCTGCCGCCGCAAGCGCCTCCAGCTCCTCGCCGCCGCGGCCGAAAATGAAGGGATCGCCGCCCTTCAGCCTGCATACGCGCTTGCCTTGCTGGGCGAGCCGGACCAGCAACGCATTGATCTCCTGCTGCGAGACGTGCGTTGCGCCCGGCGCCTTGCCTACATAGATGCGCTGCGCATCGCGCCGCGCGAGATCGAGCACCTCCCGCGACACGAGGCGGTCGTACAGCACGACATCCGCATTCTGCAGCGCGCGCAAAGCCCGCAAGGTGAGCAGACCCGGATCACCAGGCCCTGCACCGACGAGCACGACCTCACCGGCGTGCTCCGGCAGATTCGCCTCGTGCGCGAGCGCACGCTCAAGACGAGCGCGCGCTTCTTCGCTCTCGGCATCGATTCGTCCGGCCAGCACGTCCGACGCGATCTCGCCGTCGAAAAAGCTCTCCCAGAAGCGTCGCCGTCGGCTCGAGCTCTTCAGACGTGCCTTGACGGTTGCACGCAGCGATCCCGCCAGCCGAGCGAGCGCACCGAGGCGCGGGGGCAGAAACGACTCGAGCTTCTCTCGCAGCCGGCGCGTCAATACCGGCGCATCGCCACCGCTCGCCACCGCCACGACGACCGGCGAACGATCCACGATTGCAGGCACGATGAAGCGCGACAGCTCGCGATCGTCGACAACGTTCACCGGAATCCCGCGCCGCTCGGCCTGGTGCGCGACCCATGCATTGACTGCATGCTTGCTCGTGGCCGCGATGACGATGCGCTTGCCCTCGAGCAGCTCGGGCCGAAACTCGGCGGCAATGTGCTCGATGTCCCGCGCGGCTGCTCTGGCGCCGAGCTCGTCGTTCAGCGTGGGCGCGACGACCGTGACCCTTGCACCTGCGCGCAACAGCAACGCGACCTTGCGCGCGGCAACGTCACCACCACCGACGACGAGCACCGGCTCGTTCGCCACCTTGAGAAAAATAGGGAAATAATCCATCGCGTAGCAGCCGCACCTCGGGGATGACTACTGTCCCGCCGCCCGTCGCGGCTCGACTTTCAGCGGAATGACGCGTCGACGTGGCTGCAACCCGCACTCGCGCGATTCCGGGTTCTCCCACCACCAACGCCCGGAACGCGGGTCGGCGCCCGGCTCAACCGCACGCGTGCACGGCGCGCATCCGATGCTCGGGTATCCCTTGTCGTGCAGCGGGTTGTAGGGCAGGTTGTAGGCTCGGATGTAGTCCCAGACATCCTGCTCCGTCCACTCGAGCAGCGGGCTGATCTTCCACAGACCGTAGCGCTCATCCCAGGAGATCGGCTCTCCAAGGGCCCGCTCGGCCGATTGCTCGCGCCGCACGCCCGTGACCCAGGCCTTGTGGCCGGCAATCGCACGCTTGAACGGCTCGACCTTGCGAATGCGGCAGCACTCTTGGCGCTCTTCGATTCCGAGATAAAAGCCGTTGATTCCGTTGTCGCGCACGTAGCTCTCGACCGCCGTGGCGTCGGGGTAGAACACCTGAATCCGGCGCTGGTAGCGGCGCTCGACGCGATCGAGGAGCGCCAGCGTCTCGTCATACAAGCGGCCGGTGTCGAGCGTGAACATCTCGATCTCCGGCACGTGGGTGCAGATGATGTCCGTGAGCACCATCGCCTCGGCGCCCAAACTGTTCGAGTACACGACGTCCCCATAGTCGCGCACTGCGCGCTCGAGCAACGCACGCGTATCCTGCACAAGGGCCTGCAATCGGGGCGATAATGACTCGTCACTCATGGGCGTCTTCTGAACTTGCGATCCGAATCCACTGGGCTGGAGTTTTCGTGTGCGGGACTGTATCTAACCGGCTTATAACCAGGGAAAGACTCATTCGTTCTGTCATGATGCGGGGGCGTTATGACCCCCTAGCCACGCACGGTGCGTCTCTAAGTACATGAAACTACAGCAGTTACGTTATCTGGCCGCGATCGTCGAAAACGACCTGAACATCACTGCCGCTGCGGAACGGCTCCATACCTCGCAGCCGGGCGTGAGCAAACAGCTCAAACAGCTCGAAGACGAGCTCGGCTTTCCGATCTTCCTGCGCCAGGGCCGCACGTTGACGCGCATCACACCGGCGGGCAAACGTGTCATCGAGCGGGCGCAGCGCATCCTCAGAGAGGTCCAGAGCATCAAGCGGCTTGCCGAGGAACAGCGCGGCGATGGACGCGGATCGCTGTCGATCGGCACGACCCATACCCAAGCGCGCTATGTGCTGCCGCCGGTGATTCGCAAGTTCCGCGAGCGCTACCCGCAAGTGCAGCTCCACCTGCACCAAGGCACCTCGGAGCAGATCGCCGAGCTTGCTGCGCGCGACCGGATCGACTTCGCGATGAACACGGGCTCGCAAGAGCTCTTCACGAACTTGGTGTTGCTGCCGTGCTACCGATGGCATCGACGCATCGTCGTGCCGCACGGGCACCCGCTCGCCGCGGAGAAGAAGGTGACGATCGAAATGCTCGCGAAATATCCAATCGTCACTTATGTGTTCGGCTTCTCCGGCCCCTCCTCGCTGCTGCAGATCTTCGCGCGTGCAGGTCTGACACCCAACGTTGCCTTGACCGCGCGAGATGCTGACGTGATCAAAACCTATGTGCGTCTCGGTCTCGGCGTGGGCATCGTGGCCAGCATGGCAATCGATCCGCGCGAGGACAGCGACCTCGTCTCGATCGACGCCTCGCACTTGTTCCCCGCGCACCTCACCTGGATAGGCTTTCACCAGGGCGCGCTCTTGCGCGGCTACATGTACGACTTTCTCCAGCTCGTCGCGCCGCACCTGACCAAACGGCTCGTCGATCGCGCCGGCAACGCTTCGTCGCCGGCAGACGTTGAGGCACTGTTCGCGGACGTCGAGCTACCGATCTATCGGTAAGCCGGTAAGCAAAGAGCGGTCGGCGCGAAAAGCGCGCAAGCACGTCCAGCTCTATACTGGACGTGCCGCCTCGGCACGTCTCGTCCGTTTCGCTCGCCTCAGCGGTTCGTCATGCCCGCAATGGATCGACCGAAGTCCCGCTCGCTCAAGCCGCTGCGCGCCCTGTGGCCGTACCTGCGCTCGTACAAGGGAACGCTGGCGCTCGCTCTCGGAGCGCTCTTGATCGCCTCCGGCGCGATGCTCGTCCTGCCGATCGCGTTCCGAAATGTGATCGACCAGGGCATGGTCGTGCGCGATCGCGCAACACTCGACTTGTACTTCGCGGCGTTCCTTGCGGCTGCGGCCGTGTTCGGCATCTTCGCCGCGCTCCGCTATTACCTGGTCACCTGGCTGGGAGAACGCGTCGTGGCCGATTTGCGGCGCGACGTGTACGAGCGCGTCGTGCGCATGGATCCGACGTTCTTTGAGGTCACGCGCACGGGTGAAGTGCTCTCGCGGCTGACCACCGACACGACGCTCGTGCAATCAATCGCAGGTGTGAACCTTTCCATCACTCTGCGCTCGTCGATCCAGCTCGTCGGTGCGCTCGTGCTGTTGATCGTGACCAGCCCCTCGCTCGCCGCCATGATCCTGCTTCTGATCCCGTTCGTCATCGCACCGCTCATCGTCGTCGGGCGACGATTGCGGGCGCTGTCGCGACAATCGCAGGATCGCATTGCCGAGACGAGCGCCCTCGCGGGCGAGACGCTGAATGCGATCCAGACCGTGCAGGCGTTCACGCTCGAGACGCTCAACAGCACGCGTTATGGCCGCGCGCTCGAGGAAGCCTTCGCCATCGCGGTGCGCCGCTCGAAAGTACGCGCTCTGCTGACTGCGCTCGGCACGATGCTCATCTTTGGCGCAGTGACGTTCGTCCTCTGGCAAGGCGCGCATCGCGTGCTGGCGGGAACGATGACTCCCGGAGAGCTGAGCCAGTTCTTGATCTACGCGGTGTACGTTGGCATCTCCGCGGCATCGCTGAGCGAAATGTGGGGCGAGATGCAGCGCGCTGCGGGAGCCATGGAACGCCTCCTCGAACTCAAGACTGCCGTGCCTACGATCGTGGCGCCGCCGCAGCCAGTGGCGTTACCAACCCCGACAAAGGGACGGATCACCTTCGAGCACGTGCGGTTTCGCTATCCTTCGCGACCCGATACGCTCGCGCTCGACGACTTCACGCTGTCGATCGAGCCGGGCGAGAACATCGCATTCGTCGGTCCGTCCGGCGCCGGCAAGAGCACGACCTTTCAGCTGTTGCTGCGCTTCTACGATCCCCTTTCAGGGCGCGTACTGATCGACGGCGTCGACATCGCGCAAGCCGATCCTCAGGCCGTCCGCGAGCGCATCGGGATTGTGCCCCAGGAAACCGTTCTGTTCGGCACCACTGCCCGCGAGAACATCCGCTATGGTCGACCGACGGCGAGCGACGCAGAGGTTGAAGCGGCCGCCCGGGCCGCAGGCGCCGATGCATTCATACGCGAGCTGCCGCAAGGCTACGATACCTTCCTCGGCGAGCGCGGCATGCGGCTCTCTGGGGGGCAACGCCAGCGGATCGCAATCGCTCGGGCGCTGCTGAAAGACCCACCGATCTTGCTGCTCGATGAAGCGACCAGCTCACTTGATGCAGAGAGCGAGCGCTACATCCAGCAGGCACTCGACCAGCTCATGCGCGACAGGACCACCATCATCATCGCGCATCGGCTCGCCACCATACTCAAGGCGGATCGCATCGTCGTGCTCGACCGCGGTCGCATTGCCGCGATCGGCACACACGAAGAATTGCTCGAGAAGAATCCGCTCTATGCGCGCTTGGCGGCGTTACAGTTCGCCGACGTCGCAGTGTGACGGTGGAATACGAATAGGGAACAGGGAATCGGGAAGGAGGGAAGCAGGCGCGCGATGCACGCCTGCTCCCGAGGCGACCTACGCCTGTGCCAGGCTGTGTCGTCTCGTGGGCGAGACCACGAGATCGACCGCCGGCTGATACGCAACCGAGAATTCATCGAATGCAGACAGTGCGGCTTCCAAGTCCTCGCCTTCTCGCAGCTCGAACGCGTCGAAGCCGCAGCGGGCCAAGTAGAACAGCTGCTCGCGTTGGACGTAGCCGACGGCGCGCAGCTCGCCCGTGAACTTGAAACGCCGGCGGAGAATTTGCGCCTGGCTGTAGCCACGTCCCTCGCCAATGGAGCCGAACTCAATCGCAACCAGCGAGATTCGCAGAAAGTCGTGCTCCAGCTCCGCTACCGGATCGGTCGGACCCAAGCGGACTCCCAACCGGCCATCCCACAGCCACCATTGCTCGCGTTCCGCCTTCCAGCGCGCAAAAGGCAGGATGAGCGCACGCGACCGCCCCTGCGGATCTTCATCCGCATAGCGCCATTCGTCGACCACGATTTCACGCTGCTTGATGAGCCGGCGCATACACGCGCTCCTTGAAAGGTTTGATGCCAATGCGTCGCACGGTATCGATGAAACGCTCGCCCTCTTCGCGCTCCTCGAGGTAGACGTTCAAGATGCGCTCGATGGTTGCCGCCACCTCGGCGTGCGGCACCGAAGGCCCGATCACCTGTCCAAGCGATGCGTCCTGGCCGCTCGACGATCCACCGATCGTGATCTGGTACCACTCTTCACCGTTCTTATCGACACCGAGAATGCCGATGTGACCGACGTGGTGATGCCCGCATGCATTCATGCAGCCCGACATCTTGAGCTCGATGTCGCCCAAGTCGTAGAGGTAATCGAGATCGTCAAAGCGCTCGTTGATCTGCTTGGCGATCGGGATCGAGGTCGCATTCGCGAGTGCGCAGAAATCGAGCCCGGGGCAGCAGATCATGTCGGTCAGCGTGCCGATGTTCGGGGTCGCAAGGTCGATTTCCTTCAGCGCCTGCCAGAGCTCGAACAGATCGCGCT
Organism: Gammaproteobacteria bacterium; assembly: GCA_017577615.1. Classification (GTDB taxonomy): domain Bacteria; phylum Pseudomonadota; class Gammaproteobacteria; order Steroidobacterales; family Steroidobacteraceae; genus Steroidobacter. The sequence continues at coordinate 147,194 of PKRE01000006.1, forward strand.
GGCGCACGTCGGCAAACAATAGATTCTGGTCGTGCGTCGAGCGCACGAGGCCGAACGAGTATTGGTCCGCCAAGTCCGCAACGCGATCGAGCTCGGTGTGCGTGATGTCGCCCGGCGGCCGGGTCGGCGACTTGAGCGACAGAAAGACGACGCGATACCCCGGCACCTTGTGACGCCGCGTATTGCGCTGGTACCAGTTACGGAACTCGGCTGGCCGACCCGATAGCACATCCTCGTCGACCAAGGTCTCGTACGGAGGCGGCGCGAAGCAGCGCTTGATCCGCTCGAACTCCGCCGCGTCGAACTGCGGCGCGGTATCACGCGATGCCTGCCACTCTGCTTCGACCAGCTCGCGGAACTTCTCCGGGCCGAGCGACTTGACGAGAACCTTGATGCGCGCCTTGTGAATATTGTCGCGTCTGCCCTCGAGGTTGTAGACGCGCAGGATTGCCTCGAGATAGCTGAGCAGATCCTCCTTCGGCAGGAATTCGCGAATCACGTGCCCGATCATGGGGGCACGACCCAAGCCGCCGCCCACGAGCACCTCGAAGCCGACTTCCCCGCGTTCGTTGCGCACCAGGTGCAAGCCGATGTCGTGAACCTTCGAAGCGGCACGATCCTGCGGCGACCCAGTGATCGCGATCTTGAACTTGCGTGGCAGAAACGAGAACTCGGGGTGCAAGGTGGCCCATTGGCGCACGTACTCGCACCAGGGGCGCGGATCTTCGACTTCGTCCGGCGCTACGCCGGCAAGATGATCGGCCGTGACGTTGCGGATGCAGTTACCGCTCGTCTGGATCGCGTGCATCTGCACGGTCGCGAGCAATGCCAGAATATCCGGCACCTGCTCGAGCTTCGGCCAGTTGAATTGGATGTTCTGTCGCGTCGTGAAGTGCCCGTATCCCTTGTCGTACTCGCGCGCGATACGCGCCAGCATGCGCAGCTGGCGGCTCGCCAACAGGCCGTACGGGACCGAAATGCGCAACATCGGCGCATGTCGCTGAATGTACAGCCCATTACGAAGCCGCAGCGCACGGAAGTCGTCTTCCGACAACTCTCCAGCAAGGTAACGGCGTGTCTGTTCGCGAAATTGTGCGACTCGCTCCTCGACGAGCCGCTGATCGATCTGGTCGTAGAGATACATGCTGCGGACTCTAGCCCCCCGCGAACAAAGCATGAAATAGCCTTTGGATATGAGCAGATACCGGAACCAGTCCGCGCTGCCGGAACGCCGCGCGGGCACAAAAAAGCCGGAATGATGAAGCGAGCGCGCCGGCCTACGGTCTCCGGAGCACCGTTCCACCGACTATCGTTCACCCATTCCCGGCCTTCTCTCCGCCCTGCTCGGCCACCCCGAGGCGCTTGTGCATGATCGGGCTCGTCGTCGTGTATTGCAGCGGGATTTTCTTGGCGGGGTTGAGATGGGCTGCAACGCCAAACGCGGCCAATGCAGCTTCATGAAAACCCGACAAGATCAGTTTCTTCTTGCCTGGATAGGTATTGATGTCGCCCACCGCAAAAACACCAGGAATGTTCGTCTGAAATTTTTCGGTGTCGACGACGATCGCTCGTTTGTCGAGCTGCAGCCCCCAGTCGGCAATTGGGCCGAGCCTAGGATGCAGGCCGAAGAAAACGAGCGCATGGTCCGCCTCGAGCTCGACGAGCTCGCCCTGAGTCGTCTTCACGCGCACGCCGCGGAATTGCCCTCCCTCGACAAGAATCGAATGCGCGATCCCTTCCACGTAGCGCATGCTGCCATTGGCGACGAGCTCCTTCATCTTCGCCACGGACGCTGGTGCCGCGCGAAACTCGGGTCGACGATGGACCAGAGTGAGACTGCGCGCCTTGCCTGCCAGTTCCAGCGTCCAGTCGAGCGCCGAGTCGCCACCGCCGAAGATCAGCAATCTCTTCCCGGTGAAATCCGCCGCGCTCTTCACCCGGTAATGGATATGGCTGCCCTCGAATGCCTCCGCTCCTTCGCAACCGAGCCGGCGCGGCTGAAACGAACCGAGCCCCGCCGCGATGATCACCGTCTTGGCATGGAAACGCGTATCGAGCGACGTGCGCACCAGGAACGTGCCGTCTTCGAGCCTCTTGAGCTCCGTGGCTTCCTGGCCGAGATGAAACTGTGCGTTGAACGGCTTGATCTGCTCCAGGAGCCGATCGATGAGCTCTTGCGCGGTGCACACGGGAATCGCCGGAATGTCGTAGATCGGCTTGTCCGGATACAGCTCGCTGCACTGTCCTCCTGGATGCTTGAGCGAATCGACGACATGTGCGTGGATGCCGAGCAGCCCCAGCTCGAAGACTTGGAACAAGCCGCACGGACCGGCTCCAATGATGACGGCATCCGTCTGGATCGCGCCTTCGATCAGCGCAGATTCGATCGAATCGGACAACCCCCTCTCCTCGCTAGGTGCGCTCGCCGCGACTTACGAAATTATAGAGTCCCTGACATTTCTCTACATCACGACCACAAAAGAAATGTCGCGGCGCTTTGCACTGTTCCGTTGTTTGTGTCAGGTAAGTCACTGTGGAAGAATTCGGCGGTAACCTCGTTTCCCGCTCACGCCTATGCGTTTGAACGTCAACGGCCGAGATTATCTCGTTAACGACGTCGACGGCTCCACGCCGTTGCTGTGGGTACTACGCGACCACCTTGGGTTGCGAGGTACGAAGTATGGCTGCGGCATCGCGCAGTGCGGTGCCTGCACCGTTCACTTGAACGGCGAGCCGGTGCGCTCTTGCACCTTGCCGGTATCGGCCGCGGTCGGCAAGCAAGTCACGACCATCGAAGGACTGGCCGGGCCGGACGGCACCCTTCACGTGCTACAGAAGGCATGGATCGAGCACGACGTCTCCCAGTGCGGTTACTGCCAGGCCGGACAGCTCATGTCTGCGGCGGCACTGCTCAAGTCGAAACCGCGACCGACCGATGCGGATATCGACGCTGCCATGGCAGGCAACCTGTGCCGTTGTGGCACCTATCTGCGCATTCGTAAGGCGATTCACGCAGCAGCTCGCGAGCTCAACGAAGAAACAACGTCATGAGTGAAGTCGCAGCACCCGTTGCAGCAACAGACGCGTATGTGCGCGAGATCTTGGACGCTGCCATAGCACAGGCACGCCGCGCCAGACTCGATCGCCGCACGTTCTTCAAGGTCGCAGGTCTTGCCGGTGCTGGCCTTGTGCTCGCTTTCCACGTCGGCGAGCGCAACGTTGCCTATGCAAAGGACGGTGCAGGCGCATTTGCGCCGAACGCATTCCTTCGCATCTCACCAGACGGCACGATCCTGATCTATTCGAAGGCACCCGAAATCGGTCAAGGCATCAAGACGGCACTTCCCTTGATCGTTGCAGAAGAGCTGGACGCTGACTGGTCGCACGTGCGCGTCGAGCAAGCGCCGATCGACCCGGCCATCTACGGCCGGCAGAGCGCTGGCGGGTCACGGTCGATTCCCACGGCTTGGGATCAACTCCGCAAGGCCGGTGCGAGCGCGCGCGCGATGCTGGTGGCGGCAGCAGCGAAAGAATGGAACGTCGACACAAGCGAGTGTCGCACCGCCAACAGCGTCGTCTATCACGACGCATCCAATCGCAAGCTCACATATGCGGAGCTTGCCAGCAAAGCTGCTGCCTTACCGGTGCCGGACGAGAAGACGCTCAAGCTCAAAGAGCGCAAGGACTACAAGCTGCTCGGCACACGAGTCAGCGGCGTCGACAATCATGCGATCGTCACGGGCCAGGCCGTATTCGGCATCGATCATGTCGTGCCGAACATGCGCTACGCCGTGTTCGAGAAATGCCCTGCTGTCGGAGGCAAGGTCGCCGAGGCCAATCTGGACGAGATCAGGCGAATGCCTGGTGTCGTGGATGCCTTCATCGTCGCGGGAACGGGTCAGGCGCACGAGGTGAGAGCTGGTGTCGCCATCATCGCGAGCTCGACCTGGGCCGCATTGACCGCAAAGCGCGCGCTCAAGGTGAAGTGGGACGAAAGCGACGCGTCCAAGGACAGCTGGAGCAAAGCCGTTGCGCAGGCGCGCGAGTTGGCCAAGCAGGAAGGCGCCGAGATCCTCAAGACTGCTGGCGACTACGATAGAGCGCTCGCCAGCGGGAAAGTGGTCGAGGCGTTCTACAGCTATCCGTTCGTCGCGCACGCTCCGATGGAGCCTCAGAACTGCACGGCGTGGTTCCACGATGGCGGTATCGAGCTATGGGCGCCCACGCAAACGCCTGAGGCCGGATTGAACGCGGTGGCGCGCGTTCTCGGCCTGCCGCCCGAGAAAGTCACCGTACACCAGCTGCGTGCCGGCGGCGGCTTCGGGCGTCGTCTCATCAACGACTTCATGTGCGAAGCCGCTGTGATCGCAAAGCAGGCGGGCGTACCGATCAAGCTCGTGTGGACCCGCGAAGACGACATGCGGCACGACTTCTATCGCGTCGGCGGCTTTCATTCTTTCAAAGGTGTCGTCGATGCTTCCGGCAAGCTGATCGCCTGGGGCGATCACTTCATCACCTTCACTGCGGACGGCAAGAATCCGACGAGCGGCGGCGGCTTGAGCCCGGACGAATTCCCTGCCCAGCTGGTACCGAACGTGCGGGTCACTCAGACGAAGCTTCCGCTCAAGGTTCCGACCGGCCCATGGCGGGCACCGGGCTCGTGCGCGCTGGCCTTTGCAATTCAGAGCTTCATCCACGAGTGCGCCGTAGCGGCCAATCGCGACCATCTCGAGTTCCTGCTCGAGATTCTCGGCGAGCCGCGGTGGCTGCAGCCAGGCAACGAGTTCGCGCTCAATACCGGACGCGCAGCAACAGTCATCAAGCTCGCTGCGGAGAAAGCCGGCTGGGGCAAGCCGCTACCGAAAGGGCGCGGCCTCGGGCTTGCTTTTCACTTCAGCCACGCCGGTCACTTCGCCGAGGTCGCGGAGGTGAGCGTTGATGCGAACAAGAAGCTCAGGGTTCACAAAGTCACCGTGGCGGGCGACATCGGGCCGATCATCAACCTTAGCGGGGCAGAGAATCAGGTCGAAGGCAGCGTGATCGATGGCTTCAGCACCGCGATGGGGCTCGAGCTCGACATCGAGAACGGGCGCGTCGCGCAAACCAACTTTGACCGCTATCCACTGCTGCGCATTGCGCACGCTCCGGAAGTCGAGGTGCATTTCATTCAGAGCGACTTTCCACCGACGGGCGTTGGCGAGCCCGCGCTGCCACCCGTTGCGCCCGCGATCTGTAATGCCATCTACAACGCAATCGGCCATCGCGTACGAACCTTGCCGTTGACCAGAGAAGGATTCACGCTCGCGTGAATGCGCGGCGCACGCGAGCAACGGATGGCGTCACGCCCGGGAGCGACTGCAGTCGCAGTCGAAACACGCGGCCCGACTAGATAGAAAACGAAACGCCCGAGCGCGCTGCGCTCGGGCGTCGATGGCCGGACAAGAGGCGCAATCAGACGATCTTCTGATCCAGCTCGCCCTTCTCGTAGCGCTTTGCCATTGCTTCGAGACTGATCGGCTTGATCTTGGAAGCGTTGCCAGCCGTACCGAACTGCTCGTAACGCGCCTTGCAGATCGACTTCATGGCCTTCGTAGCCGCGGCCAGCCACTTGCGCGGATCGAACTCCTTGCGATCGTCGTGGAAGAACTTGCGCACCGCACCGGTAGCGGCCATGCGCAGGTCGGTGTCGATGTTCACCTTGCGCACGCCGTGCTTGATGCCTTCCTGAATCTCTTCCACGGGCACGCCATATGTCTGTCCCATGTCGCCGCCGTAGGTATTGATGATCTCGAGCCATTCCTGCGGCACCGAGCTCGACCCGTGCATCACCAGGTGCGTGTTCGGGATGCGGCGATGAATCTCCTTGATGCGATCGATCGCCAGAATGTCGCCCGTCGGAGGACGCGTGAACTTGTACGCACCGTGAGAGGTGCCGATCGCGATGGCGAGCGCATCGACACCCGTCTTGCGCACGAAATCGGCCGCTTCGTCAGGATCCGTGAGCAGCTGTGAATGATCGAGCTTTCCTTCTGCCCCGACACCGTCCTCCTTCCCGGCGGTGCCGGTCTCGAGGGATCCCAGACATCCGAGCTCGCCTTCCACGGACACGCCGCACGCGTGCGCGATCTCCACGACCTTGCGCGTCACCTCGACGTTGTAGTCATAGGGCGCCGGCGTTTTCGCGTCCTCCATCAAGGAGCCGTCCATCATCACGGACGTGAAGCCGAGCTGGATCGAGCGCACACACACCGCCGGGCTCGCACCATGATCCTGGTGCATGACGATCGGGATATGAGGCCACTCCTCCACGGCAGCCTGGATCAGGTGCCGCAGAAACGACGCGCCCGCGTACTTGCGCGCGCCTGCCGAGGCCTGCAGGATCACGGGGCTATCGGTCTCATCTGCAGCCTCCATGATCGCGCGTACCTGTTCCATGTTGTTTACGTTGAATGCCGGAACGCCATAACCGTGCTCGGCCGCGTGATCGAGTAGCTGACGGAGGGTGATGAGGGCCATTAACGATCTCCTTGAGGCGCCGTGGGCGCCGCTAGTGGTTATCGGATCCAGAAGGGTCGCAATGATAATGCGAACCTGCCGCGCGCGGAATTGGCCCAGCGTCAGAGTCCACACGAGCAGGCATCGGCTCGAGGGCGGTTGAGCGCGAGAAGTGGTGGCGAGATACCGACACGAATCAGGCCGCGCCTCTCGCAAGCATCTGATTGCACAGCGGTATTCGCTTGCGAGGGCTACACCGAAACGACTGGAGCCGCCGGCGAGCTGCCCCGGCACGGCAGCCAGGCAGAAAGCAGCGGGCGTTGGCGGATCCGACGATCTTTGGCCCCTGACGCAAGCCCACTTCAGATCGAACGCGATCCGCCCCAGCAGGTAGAGCGCAATACCTAGACGCAATACCTAGAAGCGTATCGCTCCATCAGCCACGCGAAGGGCTGGCCCAAATCATCAGAGCATCCAGTGCCAACGTACCTTCTGGATTGGCGCGGAGCGGATTGATATCGAGCTCCGTTAGCTCAGGTTGCGTGCTGATCAAGGCACTGACTGCCAATAGTGCGTCCACAACGGCATCGCGATCGACAGGAGGCGCGCCGCGCCAGCCGTCCAACAACTCGCGGCCGCGCAGCTCGTCGAGCATTTCCTGAGCATCGAGCCTGCTAATGGGCGCGAGGCGAATGCTCACGTCGTTCAGCGCTTCCGCGGCCGTGCCGCCGAGACCGACGAGTATCGTTGGGCCGAAGCTCACATCGCGCTTCGCACCGATGATGAGGTCGACGCCCGGCGGCGCCATCTCTTCGAGGAGATAGCCACGTTCCTGACGATCGCCCGGAATAGAATCGATCGCTTCCAGGGCTCGCCTCAAGCGCTCCACGTCGCTCACATCGAGATGCACGCCGTTCACCTCTGTCTTGTGCGCGATCTGTGGATCGAGCACCTTGACGACGATCGGCTTGCGCAATGTCTCGAACGCGCGCAGCGCTTCATCGTGCGTGCGGCAAGCGACGTTCTTCGGCGACTCAATGCCGTATTGCCGCAGCAACTGCTTTGCTGCGAGCTCATCGCGAGCCGATGCACGCTCTCCCGCTTCGATGGAAGTCGCTGGGGCAGTCAAGCTGCACCGCCATCGAGCCTTCGCGTCTTCTGCGAGCGCCCATGCAGCTGTTGCAGCACGTTCTGGAGAAAAAAACGTCGGTATCTTGCGCGCTGCCAACGCATCGCGCACCGTCTCGATCGAGCTCGCCTCTCCCAGCGTTGCGAAGAGGAGCGGCTGCTTGACTTGATCGCGCGTTCGCGAAAAGACCGCGATCGGGTCGAGCGCCGCAGGCTCATCGAGCGCGAACGTCAGCACCGCGTCAATCCCGGGATCGCGCGCGACCTCCATCATCACATCAGCAAAGACGGGCGATGGCCGGCCGGTGTCGATCGGGTTACGCAGATACGTCATCGGAGGCAGCAGCTTGGCGATGCGTCCGACCGTCTCGTCGCCGAGCTGCGGAACGTCCACGCCGCGCGAGCGTAGTGCATCGAGAATGATGAGTCCTGGTCCGGCTTGCCCAGTCAGCACGGCGACGCCGGGTTTCGGCTTCGGCTCGATACGCCCGGCGCTGAACGCTGCCGCACAGTCGATCGCATCTTCGGTCGAGTCGACGACGATGGCGCCGGCCTGACGCATGGCTGCGGCCGTGATCGCGTGCGCACCCATCAGGTTGCCCGTGTGCGACTGCGCGAATTCGGCGACCTGAGCACGACCCACCGGCAAGACGATCACCGGTTTGCGCGGCGTGGTTGCAGCGATCACATCATAGAGACGGCGACCGTTCGGAACGCCTTCGAGGTGCAGCACGATGACGTGTGTGCCATCGTCGTCCGCAAGGTATTCCACGACATCCGCAGCGTCGACGTCCACCGCGTTGCCCAGTCCCACTGCCAGCCGTAAACCCATGTTGCGCCGCTGTGCGAGAAAGGCGAGCGAAAGATTGACGCCTCCGCTTTGCGCAACGATGCCGAGCGTTCCGGGGCGGAACCCCCTCACGGCAGGCACGAAACTCGCGAAGCATCTCGTGGCTGGACGCACGTAGCCGCTCGTGTTCGGCCCGAGCAGCCGCAAACCGCTATCGGAGCAGATCGACGCGAGCTGTGCCTGCAGAGCGGCGCCAGCGCCGCCCGCCTCCGCGAATCCGCCGCTGACGATCAGCGCGGCGCCTGCACCCACTTGTGCGGCCTGTCTCGCCACATCGGGCGTCGCGGCGGCCGGCACTGCCATGAGCACGAGGTCGGGCGCGTGCGGCACTTCGGCGAGGCTCGCATACGTGCGCCGCCCGGCCACTTCCGCGACCTTGGGATTGATCGGGAACACTTCGCCTGGATAGTCGCGCAATGCGTCGACAAGCTGATAACCCACCTTCTCGGGTGCCGCCGATGCGCCCACAACCGCGATCGACTGCGGATCGAACAACCGAGCGAGGTTGTCACGCCGCATCGATGATGAAGTCGTAGACCGCCGCGCGGCCTTTGCATCGTCTCGCATGCGTGGTTACGCTTCGCTCGGCCCAATGGTCGTCACGAGCACATCGAGACCATCGATGCCTCCCTCGACGCGGTCACCCACCTTGAGTGCACCGACTCCGGCGGGCGTGCCAGTGAAGATGAGGTCACCCGGCGCAAGCGTGAACAGCGTCGACAGCTCCGCGATGACCTCCGGCACGTTCCAGATCAGCTCTGAGACGTCGGCGTCCTGACGCGTCTCCCCATTGACCTTCAGCCAGATGCGGCCCTTGGAAATATGCCCACATTGCGCGACCGGCACGATTGCCGTGATCGGTGCCGACTTGTCGAACGCTTTGCCCGTATCCCACGGCCGTCCCTTGTCACGCGCCTCGAGCTGCAGGTCGCGTCTGGTCAGATCGTTTCCGACGGCGTAGCCGTAGACGTAATCGAGCGCGTCTGCAACTGCAATGTTGCGTCCCGCCTTGCCGATCGCGACCACCAGCTCGATCTCATGGTGAAGATTATTGGTACGCGGCGGGTACGGCACCGTTGCATTGTTGGGCACGATGGCATCGGCCGGCTTGGTGAAGAAGAACGGCGGCTCACGCTCGGGGTCCTTGCCCATCTCACGTGCGTGTGCTGCGTAATTGCGCCCAACGCAGTAGATGCGATGCACAGGGAAGCGATCGCTCGTGCCGCGAACTTCAATCGAAACCGGCTCGTGTGGAGTAAATATAAAGCTCATGTCGTAGACAAACTCGCTTGGTGGACTGAAGATGGGTCGTCACTCGCACGATTCGCGCCACAGACCGAGCTGTTCCTGAACGACCCGGTCCGAGAAGCTGAACAACACCGCCTCTTCCTGAGTCTCATGACGACAAGCGGTCCAGCTCGGCACAACGAAGATATCGCGCGGACCCCACTCGAACGTACGGTCTCCGACGACCGTACGACCATAGCCTTCGAAACCGACGAACACCGTCGCGTCGGTGCTTCGGTACGGACGCCCACGAAAGTCCTTGGGCAGCAGCTGCATGAAAGTGGCAATCGTCGGCATCGCGTGCCCACCCGTCACGGGATTGATGTAACGCATCTTGTACCCGTGACACGGATGAGGATCCCCGCTTCGACTCAAGTTGTACAACGCTTCGCGCGTACGCTCATAAGGATAGGCGAACACCGGCGAGGTATGCGGCCGCGAGTGATAATCGACCGGCAGCATGTTCGCTCCGTAGCGCATGAGCGAATCGCCCTCGGGCCGGGCAATCGGCTGTTGCTCGGTGGGCAGATCTTCTGCAAAGCCTGCATCGAGCATCTGCACGAGGGGAATGTCGAGTCCGTCGAGCCAGACCACTGGCTCCTGGCTCTCTGTCCCGCCATGGTCGTGCCAAGTCCAAGATGGCGTGAGGACGAGGTCACCAGGCGACATGTAGTGTCGTTCCCCGTCGACGGCCGTGAACGCACCGCGGCCTTCCAGCACGAAGCGCAGGGCGCTTTGCGTATGCCGATGCGCTGGAGCAACTTCACCCGGTTTGAGCAGCTGAAGACCCGCGTACAACGTGTTGGTCACGCGCGATTGCCCTCGATATGCCGGATTCTCGAGGATGAGCACTCGACGAGTAGCTTCGTGCGCTGTGATCAGCTCACCTGCCTCCATGAGTGACGGCCGTAGATCGTCGTACTTCCAGAAGGCCGGCACACAAGTCGGTTGAGGTTGCTTCGGAACGAGCACGCTCAACACCTCCCACAGCGGCGAGAGATGCTGCTGCGAGATGCGCGTGTAATACTCCCGACGGCGCTCGCGGATTGCGTCTGCTGCCTGACTCATCGTAGCCCCCCTCAATAGATCGCTTCCGTTCCTTTCGCCGCCGCGCGCGGCCCGAACGGCGCGGAGTCCAAGTACTGGCCTGCCTTCATACCCGTGCGTGCCAGCTTCACGGACCAGGCACGTCGCAGGCGTGTGCGCCAGTCGCGCGCACGCATGTGCTCGAGCGCAAGATTGGATGCGTTGCGGTTGTACAGCGCCGCCTCACGACGCTCGTTCGCAGCCTCCTCGATCACGCGACGCGCCTCGTCGGGGTGATTGGCGGTCAACGCCCGCTTGATGCCTCTCGCCGCCGCGACCACGTCGGGCACACCGGAGTTGAGCCCACGCGCGCCGAAAGGCGCGAACAGATGCGCCGCCTCGCCCGCCAATATCACGCGGCGATTCGCATCGGTGAACGAGTTGGCAACGACCTGCAGGAAGTGATAGGTCGAGATCCACGTGACACGATCGGCATACTTCGGTGGAAGCACGCGCGAAATCCAGTTCTTCACGCCTTCAGGAGTATTGAATCGGCTCGGATCGTCGCCGCGGCGTAGCTGGATGTCGGCGCGAATGCCGTTGCGGAACGGCACGATGAGCACGTTGCGCTTCTCCACTGCCGGATGCTCATAGAAATAGAGTCGCTCCGGCCGAATGGGCGCCTCCGGATCTTCCGCCACATCGACGATCACGAACGCATCCTCGATGCGCGGTCCCTCAAGCTCGATACCAACGCACTTGCGAACGACAGAACGCGCTCCATCGCAAGCGATAACGTACGGCGCACGCCATTCGCGACCGTCGGTAGTCGCCAGCGTCACGCCTTCCGGGTCTGTCGACGCATTCTTGACCTCCTGATTCCAAGCGAACTTCACGCCTGCGTCTTTGCAATGACGCAGCAGAATGCGCTCGACGTCCGTCTGTCCCAAGTTGGTCGAATGAGGCAACACATTTGGATTCGGCGGCGGGTACGTCCGCTCGTACACCTGGTGCTCGCCCCAGAAAGTACGCTTCGTCGACCATACGAGTCCTGCGCGAGCAATATCCCACCCGAGGCCGGGGCGCATCTTCTCCCAGAACTCCAATGTCTGGCGGTGATAAAAAATCGCGCGACTGCCAGGACGCTCACGATCTTCCGTGCCTGCCTCCAGCACGGTGACTGGCAACCCTTCTGCACGCAGAGCAAGAGCAGCCGTCAAACCGACCGGCCCGGCACCCACGACGAGCACTTCTCGCTCAGTACTTGATATAGACATGGCCTACCCTCTAGTTCGCCGGTCGATCATCGACTTCGATGACGACCGCCATCGCTGAATCGCCTGCGGCACACCCTTGGAACAATCCCAAGCCACCACCGAGCAGCTTCAACTCCTCGATGAGCTCGATGATCGCTCGCATTCCGGTCGCCGCGTGCGGATGTCCCCAGATCAAGGAACACCCATAGTTGTTCATGCGGCTGAGATCGAAACCTGTCTCGCGCGCAAACACGATGTCGTTTACTGCAAAGGGGTTGTGCGACTTCACCGCCTTGATGTCCTTGATGGTCAACCCGGCGTTCTCCAGCGCTCGTCGCGTCGCTGGCACAGGCGCTTCGGGCATGTGCGCCAGGTCCACACGAGCTTGACCGAACGAACGCACGCGAATACGGATCGAAGGATCCGCGCTCAACTCACGTGCCTTCTCCGGCGTGGTCACGACCATGCCGCAGTTGCCGTCCGCTGGATGCGTTTGCCCGCCGAACGTCACTGTGCCGCCCGGCTGCACCGGTTTGAGCTTTGCGAGACCCTCCGCCGTCGTCGGAAACACGCCTTCGTCGCCGGTTAGTGTCGTCGCTACACCTTTGAAATCCGGCTTGGGCACCTCGAACGGCAACGTCATGTAGCGCTTCTGGAAGGCATGGTCGTCCTTGAGCGCTTCTTGGTACTGCGCATAGCGCATCAGGACGACCTCATGCTGTTGTGCAGTGCTGATACCATGCTTCTTCGCGACGTTCTCCGCTGTCTGCAGCATCGCGTGATCGCCGATCGGATCGTGCATGAAATTGTGTATCACCTGATCCTCGGACTGCCCGGAGCCGCCAAAGCCCGCCGGCGCCGGGTAATAGATGTGTGCGCCGTTCGACGTGCGGTCTGCACCGAGCAATAGCGCCGTGGTTGCAAGCCCAAGCTGAATCTCCGCCGCACCGGTCATGAGCACGCGCGGCCCAGTGGCACACACCTGCGAGAGCTGCGGCCCGATGACGTGCTTCAGGCCAATCTCGTACAACGGCCACGACGCACCGTAAAACGATTGATACTGGACCTGAGTAATCCCGAGCACGCCGAAATCGAACAAGTCCGGCGCGAAGCCGCGCTTGGCGAGCTCGAGCTTGGCCACATGGGCCGCGAAACGCACGCTGTGCAAGTGCTGTAGCGCGCCCTGCCACTTGGCAAACGGCGTCGACCAATACGCGCCGTAAGGAATCTCTACCCGATCGAAACGACTCATATCTCTTATTCGTCTGCTGAATATGGTTCGGCGGTATCGTGAGCGTGTTGCGTTAGACCGGACAGCTCTAGCCCGACGTCGCCGAGATTAATGACTATTTAGTCATTGTTGTACTGCTTAGTCAATATTGTACGATATGGTCACTTCCTCCGACTGGAGAACGAAAGTGACCCGAGCGAAAACCGCAGTGCATAAGACAGCACGACCTGCGATGGACCGGCGTCGCGCGCGCACGCGCGAAGCGCTACTCAGTGCCGGCCGCGCGCTCTTTGCTGCGCGCGGCGTCGAAAGTGTGAGCGTGGATGAGATCGTCGCTGCGGCCGCAGTCGCCAAAGGCAGCTTCTACAATCACTTTGCAGACAAGGATGTATTCGCACGCGAAATCGTTGCGGCTGTTCGACGTCAAGCCGAGCAGGCAGTGGATGCGGCCAACGCGCACATCGAGGATCCGGCCGAGCAATTTGCTCGCGCGCTGTGTGTGTTCGTGCGCTTTGCAATGGAGCACCCTGAAAGCGCGCGTGTGCTGTGGAGGCTGAACTCAGGCGCAACGATGGCCGATGCTCCGGTCAATCGCGGCATACGAGACATCGTCGAGCGCGGCATTCGCCTGCAGCGATTCAAGCACGTCGATGTCGAAACCGGCTTATTGCTGGTCATGGGCATCGTCGTGATCGCTCTGCGCCACGTGCTCGAAGAACGACTGACCACCCCACCAAAGGCGGTGGCCAAGCGTATGGCCGCCGGGATGTTACGTGCCCTCGGTATCTCGCCGGCTCAGGCGGAAAAGATCGCAAGGTCGGCCGCGGAGGATGTGCTCGCTGGGTACGCCGACGAATAACGCTGACGAACGAATGCGGCGCTGCCTTCTCAGCGGCGCGCTGAAGTCATTGATGCTGGAATGTAGGAGTCTTCGTTTTGGAACAGAAGAAAACTGTCACCGCGCAACGCGACGGTGAGATCGCTTTGCTCGTTGCCAATAATCCACCTGTCAACACCATCAATGCCTCCGTCCGCAACGATCTCGGCCGAGCGCTGGATGAGATCAGGTCGTGGACGGACATCAAGGCTGTGGTGCTCCTTTGCGAAGGCAGCACATTCTTTTCCGGCGCCGATATCGGCGAATTCGCCGGGCCGCCACGCGAGGAAGAGTACCGCCGCCTGTTCAACGCCATCGAAAATCTATCCGTCCCAGTCATCGCCGCGATGCACGGCACGGTGCTCGGCGGCGGCCTCGAGATCGCGCTTGCTTGTCATTATCGGATCGCGTTGCCGCGCACACGATTCGGCTTGCCCGAAGTAACGTTAGGTATCATTCCGGGCGCGGGCGGCACGCAGCGTATGCCACGCCTCATAGGCGTGGAGAAGACACTCGAGCTCATACTTTCTGCGCGTCCTGTCGATACGGCGCAAGCCAAGACCCTCGGGTTCCTCGATGAGGTCGTGGAAGGCGATCTGCGTGAAGCAGCCATAACCTACGCACGCAAACTCCTCGCCGACGGCCGCGGCGTGCGACGCACCGGAGAGCGCTCGGTTGATCCGGCCACCGCGACACCGGAGATCATCGAACGACTCACCGAACAAGCCAAGCGTCAATATCCCAATCGCACCGCCCCCTTCACCGCGATCGAAGCGGTGCTTGCGAGCACGCGGCTTCCCCTCGCAGAGGGCCTCGAGCTCGAAACCGAGCTCGTCAACAAGTGCAAGAAAACAGATGAGTCAAAAGGCGCGGTGCACGCATTCTTCGCGGAGCGTGAGACCCGCAAGATTCCGGATCTCCCAAGCACCGCCGTTGCGCGTCCAGTGAAGTCCGCGGGGATCATCGGCGCCGGCACGATGGGCGGCGGCATTGCAATCTGCTTCGCCAACGCAGGCATCCCGGTCACGATCATCGAGGTCTCGCAAGAAGGACTCGATCGTGGCCTTGCCAACATCAGCGGTATCTATGACTCGATGGTCGAGCGCGGCCGCTTGACGGCAGAGGAGAAGGAACAGCGCATGAGCCTGATCAAGGGATCGCTGTCCTATGACGATCTGCGCGACGCCGACGTGATCATCGAGGCTGTCTTCGAGAACATGGAGCTCAAGAAGCGCATCTTTGCGAAGCTCGATGAGGTCGCAAAGCCGGGAGCAGTGCTCGCCACCAACACGTCCACGCTCGACATTGATGAGATCGCATCCGCGACGAAGCGTCCGGAGGACGTCATTGGCATGCACTTCTTCTCTCCAGCGAACGTCATGCCGCTGCTCGAGGTCGTCCGCACGCAGCGCACCTCGGCAGACACGATCCGCACGGTGATGGATCTGTCCAAGCCGTTGCGCAAGACACCGGTCCTGGCGCGCGTGTGTTACGGGTTCATCGGCAATCGCATGATGGAAGGCTACGCGCGCGAAGCGGAGCGAATGGTGCTCGAAGGCGCCACGCCTCGTCAGGTCGACACCGCGCTCGAGCGCTGGGGTATGGCGATGGGCATCCTTGCCGTGTTCGACATGGCCGGTCTCGACGTCGGTGTAAACATCCACAAAGAGCACGCGCACCGATACCCGCCGGATCCGACCTACTATCAGGCCGACTTCGCCCTCGTCGAAGCGGGTCGCCTCGGACAAAAGAACGGCAAGGGCTACTACCGTTACGAGCCGGGCGACCGCACGCGTTATGACGATCCCGAAGCGATCGAGATTCTACGCGCGCGTGCCGCCAAGCTCGGTGTGGAACAGCGCGAGCACACGGACGAAGAGATCGTCGAACGTTGCACGCTGGCGCTGATCAACGAAGGCATTCGCATCTTGGAGGAAGGCATCGCGGTGCGAGCGTCCGACATCGACGTCGTGTGGAACGCTGGTTATGGCTTCCCGCGCTTCCGCGGCGGCCCCTTGTTCTATGCAGACACCATCGGCCTGCCGAAGGTTCTGGAAGGCGTATTGAAGTATCAACGCATCTTCGGTCCTATGCACTGGCAGCCCGCGCCGCTTCTCGAGAAGCTCGTGCGAGAGAACAAGACCATTGCACAATGGGAAGCTGAGAGACATGGCCGCTGAAGCACTGAGCTGGAATCCTGAGTCGTTCGAGACGGACGTCGAGCGCCGCCCGGACGGCTCGATCATCCTGCGCCCTCGCAAACAGCTCGGCGACTATCCCGCCCGTGCGCTCGATATGCTCGAGCACTGGGCGCGAAAGTCGCCCGATCGCACCTTTGTCGCGCAACGTGATGCGACAGGCGCGTGGGTATCACTCACGTACCGTGACATGCTCCAACGCGTCCAACGCATCGCACAGGGACTGCTCGCACGCGACTTGAGCGCCGAGCGGCCGATCGTGATCCTATCGGGCAATAGCATTGAGCATCTGCTCCTGGCATTTGCTGCGACCTGGATCGGCGTGCCGTACAGTCCCGTCTCGCCCGCCTACTCTCTCGCATCCGGTGAGCTGAAGAAGCTCAAGTATGTCTTGGACCTGCTGACGCCCGGCATGGTGGCAGCATTCGGCACTAAGATGTTCGAGCGTCCTTTGACTCAGCTCGTCGCCCAGGACGTCGAGATCGTCGGCGACGTACCGAGCATCGGCGGGCGCAAGGTGACTGCACTCGCCGAGCTCGAAGGCGAGCCTGGTCCCGAGCTGGCAAGTGCGCATGCGAAAACGGGCCCCGATACGATCGTGAAGCTGCTGCTCACGTCCGGTTCGACTGGCGACCCGAAGGCCGTCATTACCACACATCGTATGTTGTGCAGTAATGCGGTCATGCTGTGCCAAGCCTTGCCTTTCGCACGAACCGAGCCGCCTATCGTGGTCGACTGGCTGCCGTGGAATCACACGTTCGGCGGCAGCCACAACCTGAATTTCGTCTTGTTCAACGGCGGCACACTGTACATCGACGAGGGTAAACCGACGCCTACCGGAATCGCGGCGACCTTGCGAAATCTGCGAGAGATCTCTCCCACGGTGCAATTCAACGTGCCGAGGGGCTTCGATGCGCTCGCGCATCACCTGCGCGAGGATCGCGAGCTGCGCCGCTCGTTCTTCCGTCGTCTGCGTGCCTGCCTCTTCGGCGGCGGCTCGCTCGCTCAGCACACCATGGACGCCTTCACAGAGCTTGCGATTGCAGAGCGAGGAGTCCGAATACCGATGCTGTCCGGTCTTGGCGCGACCGAGACCGGCCCCGCCGTTACCTTCACGACGCCGGATTGCGTTCGCGCCGGCGTCATCGGACTGCCAGCTGCCGGCAACATCGTCAAGCTTGCGCCCCACGAGGACAAGTTCGAATTGCGCGTCAAGAGCCCGAGCGTGACGCCTGGATACTGGCGTCGGCCTGACCTGACCGCTGCGGCCTTCGATGAGGAAGGCTTCTACAAACTCGGCGATGCTGCGCGTCTGCTGGACGAGCGTGACCCCGGACGCGGCTTGTGCTTCGACGGGCGAATCGCCGAAGACTTCAAGCTCTCCAGCGGCACGTGGGTCAGCGTCGGACCGTTGCGCGCCAAGCTCATCGCTGCCTTGTCTCCGTTCATTCAGGACGTGGCGATCGCTGGCCTCGATCGTGACTACTTGACGGCACTGCTACTGCCGGACTTGGCAGCATGTGCTGAGTTCCTCCGGGTGCCGTCGATTTCCTATGAGCAACTGTCGGTGCAGACGAAACTCCTCCAAGTTCTTCGCGAACGACTGCAAGCGCACGCTGCGCAGTATCCGGCAAGCTCGTTGTGTATCCGTCGTGCGATGTTGCTGCCGTCTGCACCTTCTCTCGATAACGGCGAAATCACGGATAAGGGCTCGATCAACCAGCGAACGATGTTGCGCCTCCGCTCAGCGTGCATCGAAACACTTTACGAGCAGAATCCGCCCGACCACGTCATCGTGATTGAGTGAGCACGCGGCGGACTCACGAATAAAAGATCAATCGAAGGGGGGCCATGACATGACTCAGGCACGCGTAGGCGGCAACGCCGCCCTGACAACTGCCCTTTGCTTTGCAGTGGCAGTGCTCGAAGGATTCGACATTCAAGCGATTGGCGTTACCGCACCGAAGCTAGCACCGGAATTCGGACTGACACCTGGGCAACTGGGGTGGGTTTTCTCGATCAGCAATATTGGCCTCGTGGTCGGCGCCAGTCTGGGCGGCTGGCTCGCCGACCGGCTGGGCCGTAAGCCGGTGCTGATCGGCTCCGTCATGATGTTCGGCTTGTTCACGCTGCTGACCGCGCTGTCAGGCTCGTTCACAACGTTGTTTCTAACGCGCCTGCTCGCGGGACTCGGTTTCGGGGCCGCGTTACCGAACATGATGGCCGTTGCAACCGAGATCAGCGCACCGAGCAAACGAGCCATAACGGCCGCGGCGATGTTCTGTGGCATGCCAATAGGCGGCGGCTCTGCCGCGCTCCTGACGCAAGTGCTACCCGCGACCTACGATTGGCGAACGATTTTCGTCATCGGCGGCGTGCTACCCCTGCTCGTCGCTGCCGCACTTTACGCATTCATGCAAGAGACGCTGACCGCGCAGGAACGTTCCGCTCGGGAACGCGTGCCGGTAGGTAAAGCGCTGTTCGGCGAACAGCGCGCAATGCCCACTATTCTTCTGTGGCTCACGTTCCTGCCCACGCTGTTGATGCTGTACTTGTTCCTGAATTGGCTGCCGATGCTCGTCACCGCCAACGGGCTCGACCGGGCGGTTGCGCCGCAGGCATCGCTGGCGTTCAACTTCGCAAGTGTGCCTGGTGCTCTGATTCTTGGCTTCCTGGTCGACCGCTACGGCGCACGTTGGCCGCTAGCGAGCGCATACGCGGCGCTGATTGTCACCCTGATGGCACTTGGCGTCGCACGTGAGCTCGGACCCATCCTGGCGTTGAGCGGCGCTGCCGGCTTTCTACTCATGGGCGCCAACTTTGCGCTCTACGGCGTGGCGGCCATGTACTACCCGGTCAACGTGCGCGGGACCGGCTCCGGCGCCAGCATTGCGGTCGGCCGCGTTGGCTCGATCAGCGGCCCGCTACTCGCCGGATTGCTGCTTGCCGGCGGCTTGAGCGCGGTCCAAGTCGTGCAGTACATGGCTCCCGTTGCTGCCACGGCTTGTGTCGCCGTGTTCCTGCTTGGTTTCTTCAAACGTGCGGAATGATTGACCGCAGGCGCACTTCGTGCGCGAATGCGCCGCCTGAATTGGCTCTGCGAGCGGGCTCGTCATCGAGCCCGCTGCTCAAGCGGGCTCACGCAACTGCTTAAGGAGCAGCAAGAGACGATTCGTGTCCTTCGGAGGTAGTCGACGCAAGAGTCGCTGCTCGCATTGCTTGACTGCACGACGTGCCTGAGTCAAGACGTCAGTGCCACGCGGCGTCAGGATCAAGTGCTGTCGACGACGGTCGATCTTCGAGCGCTCGCGCGAAATCAATTTTCGAGATTCCAGGCGATCCACGATCGCCATCATCGTCGCTCGGTCCGTCATCAGCGCCGCTGCAATATCGACCTGCGAGATACCGTAGTTGTTGGCAATCATCGAAAGTATCGCGAACTGCTTGGCGGAGATCCCGAGCTTGCTGCAGGCGGCATTCACATCGCGGACAAAGAGTGCATTGGCCAGCGCCAGATTGAAGCCGACCAGCTCGAGCAGCTCGCCCATGTCCGAATGATTGCTGCTGGCGCTCTGGGTCTTCTTCGCCTTATTAGACTTCTTCTTCGGCGCGGCCATTCTTTCCTCCACGCGGTGCACAACCCCATATATCCATGAAATATTGATTATATGCAAAACGAATACGGGGTTTGCATATACAACGTGATGACAGCCAACCGTCCTCTGACGCTTACCTCGTCACGTCTGTGGAGACCCCTGGTGAGTGCTCAGTGCAGCTGCTCTAGTTGACTCGATCACTTGTCTGCCATTGGTTGCCCGGGCTGCTAGCCAGGCAATTACCAAGTGCACACTTGCCGTGCACGCCTCTTCGGCTGGCACTCGATCGCGCCAGGACAACCTGCAATAGCACGGCCGACTCACGAGCCAACGTCAACTCGACTGTTTGCCGAGGGACTGCTCTTTGGTTCTGTCGCTACGAGACTTCTTGACGAAAAGATCCGCGATGATCCCTCGAATCCAGCGATTGGCGGGATCGTGCTTGAAGCGCGAATGCCAATGCTGACGCACGATCCTCGGCCGCGCGTTGAACGGTGGGCGCACGACCTTGAGATCGCCCATCCGAGCGAGGCTCAATCCGATCGCGTACGGTACCGTGACGATCAAGTCCGAGCGACTGAGCACTGCCGGCAGAGCCAAGTAGTGCTGTACTCTCAGCACGACCCTACGCGCGAGGCCCATCTCGCGTAGCTCAGCCTCGAGGGTGTCGTCCAGGGAACCGTCGGCATGCACTACGGCATGTCGACCTTCGGCAAACTGCTTGCGAGTCATCTCATCGCCAATCTCCGAATGATCGCGGCGTACGAGACACACAAACGAGTGCGCAAAGAGTCGCTGCTGAAACAGCGCTGCACTTTGCAGCTCCGGGAAGTACCCGACGACCAGATCGACCTCGCCGGATCTCAAAGCAGGCTCGAGCTCCGGCACGGGAAGGTTGACCGTGCGAATCTCTATCCCAGGAGCGACCGCCGCAACGCGTTCCATGATGGGCGGCAAGAACACGAGCTCGCCGATATCGTGCATTGCCAAGGTGATGGAGCGTTGTGCGGTCGCGGGATCGAAGTCCTGTTGCCGTAACAGATCGAAACGAATGCTGTCGAGAATCCTGTCGAGAGGCGCTGCCAGGCGTTCAGCATAAGGAGTTGGACAGATCCCCGTACCCGTGCGAACGAACAATGGGTCGCCGAAAATCTTCCGCAGCTTACTCAACGCAAAGCTCGTTGCTGGTTGACTCATACCGAGCACCTGCGCAGCTCGCGTGACGCTGCCGGTTCGTAGCAGGGCGTCAAACACCACGAGGAGATTCAGATCGACATCGCGAAGGTTCACTTCAAGCTCACACCACCATCGACGTTCAATACCGCACCCGTGCACATTGCGGCGCTCGGAGATACGAGGAAGCGTACCGCCGCGGCGATATCGCTCGGTTGGAGCCATGCGCCGAGCGGAAAATCCGCATCAACGCGCGCAGAGGTGCGCGTGAGCTCGGTGCGTGTCGGCCCGGGACACACCGCGTTGGCCCGGATACGGTACTTCGCCCACTCGTAAGCGGTCTGACGCGTCAACGCGAGCAGCCCGGCTTTGGCTGCGGCGTATGCCGCCCCTCCGACGGGCGAAACGCAATGTGCCGCGATCGAGGCCACGTTCACGATTGCTCCCCCACCTCGGCGCCGCATTGCGCCGAGTACCCCCTGTGTTGCCACGAATGCAGAGGTCAAGTTTAGGGCAAGCGTACCTTGCCAATCCTCGAGAGTCATTTCCTCCAAGGTCCGCCGTGGGCCGCCACCAACGTTGTTCACCAAGATGTCAATACCCGGCTCCTGCTGGTCGAGACGGGCGAATAACGCTGCCATGGCGTGCGGATCAGCAGCGTCCACGGTGAAAGCTGTGCCGCCCACCTCCCGGGCCAACGCCATCGCCCGTTCGGCGTCCAGATCCACGATCAGCACCCGCGCGTGCGCGCGCGCCAGCTCGTGCACGATCGCCGCACCGATGCCGTTCGCGCCTCCCGTGACGATCGCCACCTTGCCAGTCAATTCAGCCACATCACACTCCCAGGGTTGAATCCGATCACGTCGTGTCGCACCCACCGCTGCGCGAGGCGATTCCGCCGCGTGAATTCGACGTGCGACCTCGAGCGCCTTGTGAGCGACACCGCCCTAACGGCTGGAGACTCGAGCACGGCGGATCATGCCCGGCCGTCGAATCCTGATAATCTAAACCAGTCGCTGTATGCTCTTGCGACGCTCGAAAAGGCAGGAGGCACGAGCGGCAGGCGCTTCGCCCTCGTGAAATTCACATAAGAATTGAGAGACGACTGACCGGGATAACCGGGATGTCGGTCAATGCTGCCCTACTCGTGCTTGACCGGGTCGAACAATCGAGGATGCGCAGCAGTGACGCGCAGTGACTCGAGCAGCGGCAGCCACTCTTGCTGCGAGTCGAGCAGTCGAAGCGCCCCCAAGTTTTCTTCAAGATTTGTCGTCTTCGTTACCCCGATCAGTGCGGTTGCCGTGGCTGGATTTGTCAATGTGAATGCGATCGCCAGCTGCGCGGCGCTTGCACCGAACGCTCGTGCGATTTCTCGTAAACGCGGTTGACTGGCCCTGATCTGTTCGCGTACCCCGCCCGCATCACGCGCGATGTTACGTTCGCGCGGACGTTCGCCACGCGCAAAGTCGCTCGGATTCACCCGATCGCGATCCAAGTGACCCGCGAGGATACCGCCTTCCAATACGAATGCGGCACAGAGCGCCGATTGACCTGAGGCGAACAGCCGAGCGTAACGTGCATCTTCGACGACGTTGCGACGCGCCACGTTGTATTGGAGCTGCACAAGGCACGGCGAGCGTCCGTTCAGCACCGCGCAAGCTGCTTCGATCTGCTCTGGCTCCCAGTTCGTCACGCCCCAAGCACGCGCAATCCCGGCGCGCACCAGCGCATCAACCTCCTCGCAGAAAGCGGCAAAGTCCACCTCAGGGGTGGGTCGAGAAACCATGACCACATCGACGTGGTCGACATCGAGCCGGCGCAAAGATGCTTTAGCCTGCTCCGCCAATGACTGTTCCGGGTAGTTCCACAGCCATAGCTTCAGCGCAAGCATGTACTGTTCGCGCCGCAGGCCGGCGGTCCGCATGGCAGCGGCAAACGCCTCCTCCGTATCCGGCTTGTCCCAGTAGTAACCGACATCGAACAGGTTGATGCCCCGTTCGACTGCAAGCGAGAGCAATCCGGCGCACTCGCGTCGACTCAGCCGCGAGAAAGTGTTCCAAGAGCCGAGCGAGAGCGCCGAAACCGGTCGATCCAATCCGATGTCACGGTAGAGCATGATCACTCCAGGCCGACGCGGCCGCTGCTGCGGCCGCGTCGCACACTGGTGGTCAGAAACGGTAGCGTGCCAACAGCGATACGCGACGCGGCTCTCCTGGCACGTTCAGCTGGATACCGAAAATCGTCGCATTCTGGTTGTACACGAGGTACTCCTTGTCCGTGAGGTTCGATCCCTCGAGAGCGAGCTCCAGCTGCGGTAAGGCCGCCGGCTCGAATGCAATGCGCGCATTGAGCAGCGTGTAAGCCTTCTCGAGCGAGGTCGGATCCGCAATCGTCAGGAATTGATCGTCGCGATAGCTGGCATCCGCACGCAGCGTCCAGTTGCCAAGCGAAGTCGTCAGATCGTATTGAGCACCAGCGGAAATCGTCCACTCCGGGACGTGCGGCAACTTCGTATCGTACGTCACGCCGACGACCCCACCGGCCAATCGCACGAACTCGTTGTGCGTGTAGCCGGCTCCGAGATTCAATGTGAATGCGCTCGTCGGGCGCCAAGTGGCCTCGATCTCCACTCCGTAGAGCTCGGCATCGCCACCATTCTGCGTGACATTGACGACCCCGCCCGTGGGGCCCGGCACGATCACGTTGAGTTGGATGTCGGTCCAGTCGCTCCACCAAGCCGCGCCGTTCAGTGTCAGCCTGCCGTCCAGCCAACGTGTCTTCGCACCGATCTCATAGGTCGCAAGCTCCTCCGGCCCATAGACCGGCGTCGGCAGGACCGCCGTGGGATTGCCGAATCCACCGCTCTTGAAGCCCTCAGCATAGCTCGCGTAGAGCATCACGTCGTCACTGAGCTTGAAGTTCAAGCCCACGCGCGGAGTGAACGAGAACCAATCCTCCGAACGCGTCTGCGCCGGAATGGAAACGAAGTAATCCCGTTGCGGCAGCTGTGTCTCCGTGGTGAAGGTCTTGTCGTCCCAGTTCGCGCGCGCACCGAGCACGAGTGTCAGCTTATCGGTGAGATCGATCTCTTCTTGAGTGAAGATCGCAATGCTCTCCGCCTCGTAATCTTGCAACACGAGGGTATCGCGAGCATCGCTCGGCAGGCCGGTCACTTCGTACACGCCGTGGAAGCTTTCGCTGAAGCGACGGCTCTTACCTTTCTCTGAGAAATAGTACACACCAGCCAGATACCGCAAACGACCGCCGGCAAGTTCACCGCTCACCTGAAACTCTTGACTGATCTGCTCGTCGTCGATCTTCTCGTGCGTCGACGAAATGGTGAACGGGCTCGTATCGCCGTCCACCCGTACCTCACTCGAAAGGTCGCGCCACGCGCTGATGGACTTGAAGCTGAACGCGTCGCTCGGACTGAACGTGAAGGTCGCCGATACGCCGCCGATGTCGTAATCGTCCTGCAGCGGACTACCGCTGTGGGTCGTGTACCGGTCGCTGATGACCCAGCGACTGTCGTAGAGTGTCCCGGCCGGTAAACCGAGCTCGATGGCTTGCACCGGCGCCGCAATCTCATTGAAACGCGCGACGAGCGGGGGCGGTGGCGTCGTAAAGGCCGTCGCGTTGGACAAGAGACCAGTGTTGCGTTGGCGGCTGTAGTCTGCGCGCAAGTCCAGCTCGCTGTGCTCGCCGAGTTGAAACAGGAGACCGCCTCGCACGACTGCACGATCCTCGTCGTTCGTTTTCTTACCGTCGAACAGGCGGCGACCGTATCCTTCGGAAGTGAACACGCCGAACGCGAGCTTGCCGCCGACACGGCCCTCGACGATCGGTCCATTGATACTGCCTTGAACATCGATGCGCTCGTCTTCACCGAGACGCACCGCGAACATGCCCTCTGCCGGTCCGAAGACACTCGGGCTGGTGGTAATGACGTTAACCGCACCACCGATCGTGTTACGCCCGTAGAGCGTACCCTGTGGACCGCGCAGGACTTCGATACGCTCGATATCCGTGACACTCATCAACCCACCGAGCGTGCGCGCCAGATATACGCCGTCCAGGTACAAGCCGACGCCGGGATCTGTTGGATACGCATAGTCGCCCGTGCCAACGCCGCGTATCCAAGCTGCATATGCCGAACCGCCTGCGGTTGGCCGGTTCGTCACCGTGAGCTCGACGTTGGGTGTGAAATTTGTGATGTTGCGAAGATTCGTCACGCCACGGTTGATCAGTGCCTCCTCGTTGAAAGCAGCAATAGATATGGGCGTATCCTGCAGGTTCTCCTGGCGACGCTGCGCCGTGACCACGATCTCCTCGACGACTGGCGCATCTTGAGCATGTGCGACTTGAACGGTAACCGCCGAGCCAGTCGCAACCAGATAAGCAATCGCCTGCCTCAATTGCTCTTTGCTTCTGATCATACATTCCCCCCGACTACTTACTACTCCTATGCCTTCGAATCACCGAACGTGCCTGCTCTCGCCGCGCGCTCGATGAGATCTTGTTGAATCGGGTCCGGCAGCTGCGTGAAGTAAGCGCTGCAACCGCCGATGCGGACGATCAAGTCCGCGAAGCGATCGGGTGCAACACGCGCCTCACGCAAAGTGCGCTCTGCCACGACATTGAATTGCAAGTGCTTGCCGCCTCTGGAGAAGTAATCGCGCACTGCGCTCGCTACGGCACAAGTGCTCTCCGGCGTAGCGAATGCCTCCGGTCGCAGAAACAGCTCCAAGGACATCGACTGCCAGCAGCTTTGATCGATCTTTGTAGCGCTGCGGAGCACTGCATGTAGCCCGTGGCGGTCACGTCCGTTCACTGGCGTCAGCGATTCAGCCGCCAAGTTCTCTCCGGCGCGACGCCCGTCCGGCGTTGCGCCAGTCAGCGCACCGCCGGGCCAGCTGGCTGTGCCGATCGTGATCGCTGCGGGAATGAATCGGCCTCCGTAGACGGTCGTGTGCTTCTTGACCTCATTCGCCCAGAACGCGTACAGGTCCGCGGCGATCGAGTCCGCATAGTCATCGTCGTTACCGTACTTGGGCGCTGCGAGAGCGTGCTGCCGTATGCGCTGTCCGCGTTCGCCGGCCCAATCGTTCACCAGCGCTTCGACGAGCTCGGCGGCAGTCGCAAGTTTGTCTTCGAACACGACCTTCTTGATCGCGGCCAGCGAGTCGGCGACGTTGATCATTCCGATCGGGTTGATCGCGGAACCGTTCTCGTAGGGCAGCGTCCGGCCGAGAATGTTCTGATGCGACTGTAGACCGCCTTCGCTGAGAGCAGTTTCGATCGTCTGCGGAAAGCGCTCGGCGTACGCCTGCATCGTGACGTTGTTGAACTCGCCTTGCAGCTCGATGAAGTGCGCGAGCTGCACTTTGAGCGCAGCCCAGAATTCCTCGTACGAGCTGCATTCGACGAGGGGCTTCGTTCTCGGCCCGACCTGCGCACCAGTGCGCGGGTCCTTTCCGCCATGAATGGCGAACTCGAGCACGCGGGGCACGGTGAACATCGGCCATGCGATCGTGCGCGATTGACCCGGTATGTTCACACCCAGCGATCCCGCCACGGCGTAATCACGCGCTTGTTCGACTGAGAGACCTTGCGATTGCAAGTATGGAATGATGGACTCGTCGTTGATGAGCGCCGGCATACCGATGCCGGTTGCAATCGTGCGCAAGGCCTCGAGCAGCAACGCATCCGGTGTTCCGCGATGCACGCGCATCGTGAGCGTCGGATGAGGTGCCGGACATTCGCGTGCCGCGCGCAGAATCAGGAAGGACAAAGGCGTCGTGGCGTCTCGCCCATCGGGCGTTTGGCCGCCGATGACACAGTTGTGCCACTTAGCGAGGCCGCCGTACTTTGACCGATGAGTGCGTCCCGCCGTGATCACGATCTGCGAATCCTTGATACGCAACCACTGGAGCAGCTCGAGCGCCTCGTATTCCGTGATCCGCCCAGCCTTCAAGTCCTCTTCGTAATAGGGTTGCAGGTACTGATCCAGTCGTCCGAATGACAAGACTCCGGACGGCAGCACGACGAGCACCATGAACCACAGCGACTGCAACGCCTCGCGGAACGTGCGCGCCGGCTTCGCCGGCACGTGACGACACATACGCGCGAGCTCGAGCAGCTCCTCCCGTCGCGCAGGATTGCTTTCCTTTTTGGCAGTTTCCTCGGCAAGGGCGGCAAAACGCGCTGCGTAGCGCTTCACGGCCTCCAATGCGATCACGATCGCACGCAGCTGATCGATCTTCGCTGCCGCCTCCGCCGTGAACAGCCGCGTTCTCGCGAGCTCTCGGCGCGCCTCTTCTATCAAGGCGTCGAGCCCCAGGCGGATGACTTTCTCAAATTGAAAGACGCCTATGATCTGACTGATCTCGTGGTGGATACCCCAACCGCACCCGATCATGCCGCCTGGACCCCAGCCCTCCTCCTTACTGCGAAACGGCGGGAGCACCACCCCGAGCTGGGCATAAGGCCAAAGCCGATCATCGTCATACAGCGAGGTCATGCGCGCGGTCAGACAGCGCGTGCGCCAGAACTCGTTCATTTCGCGTATCCTTGGCCGATCCGCGTCGGCCACCACGAAGCCGCTCGCGCACAAGGCGTCCAATTCATCGTCCGGCCACGGTGCCCACAAACAGGTAAGCTCTACGGCGCCAGGGCGACTGGCCAGATTGCCGAGCAAGAGGTCGTCTTCGTCGATGTAAATCGGAATTTCGTCGAGAACGCGCGCAAGCGCTCGACCGCAGCGAACGACTTGCGGCTCGCCTTCGCTGTCACGGAATGCCTCCGTGACCAGCAGGCCTTTGGCGATGCTTACGGTGAATCTGCAATCACGTACGTCGTCCAATGATTTCAGGAGGCGCTGTATCCTTGGAGTCACGCCGTTCCAACCTCGCTTTAGAGTGCGATTAGAAGAAGTGTCGGAAGGCAATCGATCCTAGTGTGAGGACGCAAACCGCGATACGTCCGCGCTAGCATGTCAGATATGCATAACTCGAATATCGCAAAGCTGGAGGTGCGCGCGCTGCTCGCTCTCGAAGCGCTGCTACGTGAACGCAGCGTCAGCAAGGCGGCACAGCATGTCGGACTCAGTCAGCCCGCGATGAGCCATATGCTGGCCCGGCTACGGAGGACTTTTGGCGATGAGCTGCTCGTGCGCGGTCGACAGGGATTCGTCCTGACTGAGTACGGTGAGCGGTTGCTTGCGCACGTCACGCAACTTGCGCCACAGATCGAAGCGCTCGGCCGCGCTGATCGCTTTTCACCGCACGAGAGCGAAGCCACCTTCCGGATTGCTTGCACAGATCATGCAGCCATCGTGCTGTTGCCGCCCCTGCAACGTGCTTTTGTCACCGCAGCCCCCCGCGCCACTTTGAAGGTGTTATCAGTGCACAGCCGCCGCCTCGACATGGATCATCTCGAAGCGACGCGCTTCGATCTGCTTCTCGGGTGGTTCCAGACGCTACCGGCCGACTGGCACGTCAAGAAACTGCTTGAAGAGCGTCTGGTCGTCATCAGCGGCGCAGACAACAAGGCCATTGGCGAGACGCTCGACCTGGAGACGTTCCTCTCTCTCAAGCACGTCGTCCTGTCTCCGGACGAGCGAATGATGCAAAACATGGCCGACACGACGCTTGCCGCCCATGGTTTGCGACGTCAGGTCGGCGCGTTCGTGTCGAACTTTTCCGCCACGCCTTTCATAGTGCTCAACTCATCGTTGATCGCCCTGATCCCAGCGGGACTTGCCGCGCGTTTTGCTCAGCTACCGCGCTTGCGCGTCCACGAGCCACCGATTGCATTCCCGCCGTTCTCGGTCTCCATGGCCTGGCATCCCCGCGTTCACCACGAACCGGGCCATCGCTGGTTGCGCGAGTTGATCGCTGCAGCAGCCGAGGAGGCCCGCATGCTCCTCGACACATTCACGAGCCGCATACCGAACATCGATGCGAACGATTGACCCGACCTCGTCCGCTCTTGTCAGATCACACTGCGGGCCTGAGTGACCACGCAACTCACTAAGACGGGGGATTTGAAGGGGGATTAAATGCGCGATCCGCGCCCTGCCGCCGAAGCAGTAGCTGCGGCTACAGCGGAAGTGTCGAACGCACGACGCTACTACCTACTCGCATTGTTGACACTTCTCAACGTGCTGCTCGTGCTCGACAAGATCGTGCTCAGCATCCTCATCGAGCCGATTCGCGCGGAGTTCGGCCTGTCCGACGGTCAGCTGGGCGCGTTGATGGGGTTGGTGTATGCGGTCTTCATGGGAGCGGCCGGCCTGCCGCTCGGCATGCTCGCCGACCGCATGAACCGTCGCAACCTTGCGGCCATCTGCCTCAGTGCGTGGTCGGCCATGACGCTCGCGTGCGCGGCAGCACAGAACCTGTGGCACCTCATACTTGCCCGCATCGGCGTGGGTATCGGCGAAGCCGGCGGCGGACCGACTGCGGTTTCCATGATCGCCGATACGTTCGAGCCGCGCCGTCGCGCGACCGCAATGGCGATCTTCGCTACCGGCACGCAGCTCGCCGCCCTCGTCAATCTCACCTTGGCGACGCAGATCGCGCACGCCTACGGATGGCGCATGACGCTTGTAGCCGCAGCAGTGCCAGGCTTCGTGCTCGCGTTGTTGTTGGTGACTACGGTGCGCGAGCCGCAACGAGGCATGGCCGATCGCGCGCGAAGCGCCGTTCAGGCTCCGCCGCTTCGCGAGTCATTGAGGCGCATTTGGCGGCAACGATCGCTACGGCATCTCTTGACGGGTGCAACGCTCTGCTACATCGTCGTCGCGGGCATGGGCTCGTGGCATTTCTCCTTCCTTGTACGCAGCCACAATCTTCATCTTCACGAGGTAGGCCCGATCATCGGTATCGGGATCGCGGTGCTAGGCATCGCTTCGAACTTGCTCTCTGGCGCGCTCTCAGATTTTCTGGGCGCCCGCGATGAGCGCTACCGCACACGGCTGATCGGCACTGCTGCTCTCATCACGTTTGGTATTGGAGTCTGGTCGATCCTGACAGAGAGCGCCAACGGAGCGCTGGCCGGCGTGATCCTGTTCGCCGTTGCTGTAATGTTTTGGTTCCCGACCGTGGCTGCTCTCAGTCAAGGTCTTGTCGAGCCGCGAATGCGCTCGACCGTAGCAGGCCTGCTCTTCCTGCTCTCTAACCTCGTTGGCTACGGGATCGGCCCGATCCTCGTCGGCGCGCTAAGCGACATGTTCGCACCAACGTTCGGCGAGCACTCCTTGCGCTACGCGATGATTGCCGTGCTCAGCCTCATCATTTGGGCAGCTGTGCACTTCTTCCTGGCGAGCCGGGACCTGCGCAGGAATCTGGCAGCAGCGCTCGACGCTACATGAAACCCGGCAAGCGCCGCTTTAGCCATCGCCTTTGATCTATTCCGTGAGACGCGCCTTGATCTCCGGCGGGATTGGCACTGCCTTGATCCCACCTTTTCCGTCTCGCTTGACCCATACGCGTGTCTCGCGGAATTCCACCGCGAGCACACCGTCCTGCTTGAATAATCGATGACGCGCGTCGAAGCTCGCACGGCCGCATCGTTCGATCGTCGATTCGATCGTCACCTCATCTCCGAACGTACAAGAAGCCCGAAAATCCGTCTCCGCGTGCACGACCGGGAATCCGGCAATCCCGTACTTCTCTAGTAGCTCGGCTTTCTTCAGTCCCAATGTTTCGAGCAAGGCGATCGTGGCGTTGTCGAAGAATGCAAAGTAACGAGGGAAATAGACGATCCCAGCCGGGTCGCAGTCTCCCCATTGAATACGGACACAAGTACGAGAAGAAAGCATAGGTGACGTTCTTGATCAGTGTTGACTGCACGAGCCGTGGGCAATGCACAACGCAGTCTACGCACCGACGGGCATTCCAACAGAGACGGATTCCACGATCTCCTTCGTAGTAGCCGTAGCCGCGCCTAGCTTCAATGAGCGGCAACTCAGATCAGTGCACGTCCTCCCTGAGTGAAGCCGCGTTATATACGAGCTTGATAACTCTTATTCGTGCATCAGACGTCTTGTGCGGCTTCCAATAAGCGGGAACCTTTGTGGCCCTGATACGCGCGTACGGAACGCTCGTGTACCGGTTCTCACGTTGTGTACGTGCGCTCGTGCCGGACGAGGCTCTTGGACACGAACGAGTCTTGCGGCTATGGGACAGAGCAGAAACACCTACGGCGTGACCGCCACGGAATGAGCGAGCGTGGGAGATCAGAGGTTGGCGTCAGAGAACAACGGCGGGGAGAGAAATGGCGCGCCCGGAAGGATTCGAACCTCCGACCTCATGGTTCGTAGCCATGCGCTCTATCCAACTGAGCTACGGGCGCTTCATGCGGTGCGATAGTCTACCTTGTGGCGTCACTCACGTGCGACTGACGCCGCGTATCCTTTCGTCGTCGACTGCGATCGTCGACGCTTCGCTCACATCCACTCTTCGAGGAATGGCGGAGAGAGAGGGATTCGAACCCTCGATGGGCTTTTGGCCCATACACCCTTAGCAGGGGTGCGCCTTCGACCACTCGGCCATCTCTCCGGCGCTTAAATCCTTTTGTTCGTACCGCCGAGTGGACGGGAAGTCGCACGCACGGGGTGCGCGTGACTCCGTACGTCCTTGTACTTCGCCCCTTCGGGGCCACCGACTCGGTTCCCGAGTCGACGTTCGAATTCGCTCCCGGCGAATCTAGTCGACCACTCGGCTCCGCCCTTTCAGGCCGTCGCACGACTCGAAGTCACCGAGTCGACGCGTCCAACCCGCCCTGGGCGAATTCGGTCGACGGTTCCACGGCGGATCCTGCGCTTAGGAGCCGCACTCCCGTCTGGCTGTCGCAGCCATCAGTCCCTGCCTGCGAAAGGCCGGCAAGAATACTGAGCACGGCCGAATACGTAAAGACTTGCCAATCAAAAGAACTTGAGGCAGCCGCGGGAGTGGCGCTCGCGCGTCACCCCGCGGTGCGAAGATCGACGTGATCCGTTGGATCAGGAGCCCGAGCCGGTCGCCGGACGCTTCGCCGCGCCCCCAGCTGCTTGCTCTTCACGCTTGATGCGCTCGTAGATCTCTTCGCGATGGACGGCAACTTCCTTCGGCGCGTTCACGCCGACGCGGACTTGGTTGCCTTTGACGCCTAGCACGGTCACCGTGATGTCATTACCGATCATCACGGTCTCACCGACGCGCCGTGTCAGAATCAACATGGTTCGCTCCTTGCTTCTGTCTGCCGAGAGGTTTGAAGCGGCTTGCCGGCAGCGGAACTCACTGCCCTCCCACAGCGCACCGCCTCACCCAACTCGTGGTCGAGGTTAGGCCACACGTGCACTTACTGGGGATCGGGATTTCCCTGATAAATCACAATCTCCCTCACAGGTACACAAAATTTTCCACGTTATGTTCGACTGACCGCTTTCGCGCACCGCAAACCGGTGGCACCGACCCTCGGATGTCCCAAATGCACGGCGAGCTGCCCCGTAAGTTCGCGCGGTCTATCCACCGGTTCACGCCGATTGCACGAGGTGCTGCGCTTCGATCCACGGCACCACGCCCGCCAGCGCTTCGTCCAGCTTCGTTGGGTCGTTTCCGCCCGCTTGGGCAAGATCCGGCCGTCCACCTCCCCGGCCGCCTACCTTCTGGGCAACAAAATTCACCAGATCCCCCGCCTTGATCAGGTGAGTTCGATCAGGTGTCACCCCGGCGACCAACAAGACTTTTCCATCCTGCACCGAAGCGAGCACGATTGCAGCAGACTTGAGCTTGTTCTTGAGCTGATCCACTGCGTTCCGCAGCGCAGGCGCGTCGGCACCGTCGATGCGCGTGGCCACGACCTTCAAACCGTTCACATCGACCGCGGAGCTCGCTAAGTCCCGACCCTGTCCGCTCGCGAGCTTCGCCTTCAGCGAAGAGACTTCCTTCTCGAGCCGGCGTTGGCGCTCGAGCACTTGTCTGAGCTTGTCCTCGAGATCCTCGCGCCCGGCGCGCAGCAGCTGCGCCACGTCCCGCAGAATCCGTTCCGACTGCGCGACGTACTCATAAGCCCCTTCGCTCGTTACGGCCTCGATGCGGCGCACGCCCGCCGCCACGCCGCTCTCGCTCACGATCTTGAAGAACCCGATATCGCCGACGCGCTTGACGTGCGTGCCGCCACAAAGCTCCTTCGAGAAATCGCCGAAGCTCAAGACACGCACTTCATCTTCGTATTTCTCGCCGAACAGCGCGATTGCCCCCGACGCGAGCGCGTCCTCGTATCTCATCACCTTGGTTTCGGCGGCAGCGTTGGAGCGGATCACGGCATTCACCAGCCGCTCGATCTCCTGCAGCTCCTCGGGCGTCACTGGCGCGAAGTGTGAAAAGTCGAAGCGCAGGCGGTCAGGTGCGACGAGCGAGCCCTTCTGAGTGACGTGCGTGCCGAGCACCTTGCGCAGCGCGGCGTGCAAGAGATGCGTCGCCGAATGATTGGCCATGATGGCGACGCGCCGCTTCTCGTCGACTCGTGCTTCCAGCTGATCGCCGACCTTGAGCTCCCCGGACACCAAGCGACCGATATGTGCGTGCGCTTGACCGAGCTTCTGCGTGTCCTCGACTTTGAACTCGATTGGGCTCGTCAGCCCGACCAGAGTGCCCGTGTCCCCGACCTGTCCGCCGCTTTCCGCATAGAAGGGCGTGTGATCGAGCACGACCTGGCCCTCCTCGCCCGCCTTGAGAACATCGACGCGCTCCCTTCCCTTGAAGAGCGCGACCACTGTCCCGGTGTCGACCAGACGCTCATAGCCACTGAACTTCGTCTTCTCGTCGACGGTGATCCCGGCGCGCAGATCCACGCCGAACTTGCTCGCGGCCCGTGCGCGCTCGCGCTGCGCTTCCATGGCTGCTTCGAAGCCTTCCTGATCGATCGTCAGCCCGCGTTCGCGCGCAATGTCCGCCGTGAGATCCACCGGAAAGCCGTACGTGTCGTACAGGCGGAAAACCGTCTCGCCAGGCAGCACCTTGCCGCTCACCGAGCTCATCGCCTGCTCGAGCAGCGCCATACCTTGCTCGAGCGTCTCGGCAAAGCGCTCCTCCTCCTGCTTGAGCACGCGCTCGACGTGACGACGCTGCGCTTTGAGGTCCGGATAGGCATCGCCCATCTCTTGCTCCAGCGGAGCCACGAGCGTGTAGAAGAACGGCTGCCTTTGCCCGAGCTTGTAGCCGTGACGGATCGCGCGGCGGATGATTCGGCGTAGGACGTAGCCGCGGCCTTCGTTCGACGGCAGCACACCATCTGCGATCAAGAAAGAGCACGCGCGGATGTGATCCGCGATCACCCTCAACGAGCTCGAATCGAGATCGCGAGCGCCCGTCGCTTCCGCCGCAGCCTTGATCAAGTTGATGAAGAGATCGATCTGGTAGTTCGAGTGCACGCCCTGCATCACAGCAGCAGTGCGCTCCAGGCCCATGCCCGTATCGACCGACGGTTTCGGCAGCGGCGTCAGCACCCCATCGGGCGAGCGGTCGAACTGCATGAAGACGAGATTCCAGATCTCGACCCACCGATCGCCGTCGGCATCCGGCGAGCCGGGGGGCCCACCGGGGATGCCCGGGCCATGGTCATAGAAAATTTCGGTGCATGGGCCGCATGGGCCCGTTTCACCCATTTGCCAGAAGTTGTCCGAGCCGCCGCCCGGCTTGTCGCCGACTCGCACGATGCGATCGGCCGGCAGCCCAATGTCCTTGTGCCACACCTCGTACGCTTCGTCGTCCGTGTGATAGACCGTCACCATCAGCCGTGATGGATCGATCCCGAGCCACTCCTTTCCGGTGACGAATTCCCAGGCGAAGCGGATGGCGTCCTGCTTGAAGTAGTCGCCGAAGCTGAAGTTGCCCAGCATCTCGAAGAAGGTGTGATGCCGGGCCGTGTAGCCCACGTTCTCGAGGTCGTTGTGCTTGCCGCCGGCACGCACACAGCGTTGAGCGCTCGCGGCCCGCGTGTAGCTGCGCTTCTCCTTGCCGAGGAATACGTCCTTGAACTGCACCATGCCCGCGTTGGTGAACAGGAGCGTGGGGTCATTGGCCGGCACGAGCGAGCTCGAGGGCACGATCTGATGCCCTCGTTCCCGAAAGAACTCCAGAAACAGCGAACGAAGCTCGGCGCTAGAGAGGCGCTTGGTCATAAAAAAGCTGTTGACGGTTACAGATCGTCCATCCCGCCCCTAGTGAGGGCTCAGGGAGGGTATCTCAATCCGGCCACGCCGGATCGCAAGGCTCCGAGTCGAGATCGACTCGACCCTCGCCCTGATCGATCAGAGCGACACGAATCTGATCGGCGGTGAACCCGCGATATTGAAGGAATCGGGCCTGTTTTGCACGTTCCGCCACCGAGCTCGGGCGCCCCGACCCGAATTTCCGGGCTCTGACCTCGCACGCCAGCCGCACCCAGTCGAGCTCGGCGGCCTCGAGCGCCTCTTCGATGTGCTCGTCGGCGATGCCCTGCTGACGAAGTTCCGCCCGTATTCTGACGGGCCCCCGTCCGCGGGCCGCGTGATGCCGGATGAAGCTGGCGACGAAGCGCGCATCCGACACCAAGCGCTTCGCGGCGAGCTTCTGCACGACCCGCTCGACAGCCTCGGCACCGAACCCTTTCCTGAGCAGCTTGCGCTTCAGCTCCTCCGTGCTGTGCTCGCGCCGGGCAAGCAACCGGATGGCGGCAATTTCCAGCTTCTTGTCCGCGTCCGGCTCGTCGTCGGGCGGGGGAGCGGTGGAGCGGGTACGAGCGCACATCGTCTTGCGAGCCGGCGGCGAACCGGCCAGCTAGCCGCTCTAAACTGCCTCGTCCTTCGCCGCCTCGCTGCGTTTAACGGGCAGCAGCTTCTCGCGCAACTTGGTCTCGATCTCCTGTGCAATCTCCGGGTGCTGCGTCAGGAATGCACGCGCATTCTCCTTGCCCTGGCCGATGCGCTCGCCGCCGTAGCTGTACCAGGAGCCTGATTTCTCGATGAAGCCGTGAGCCACGCCCATGTCGATGATCTCGCCCACGCGCGAAATACCGGCTCCGTACATGATCTCGAACTCGGCCTCGCGGAACGGCGGCGCGACCTTGTTCTTGACCACTTTGACGCGCGTCTGATTGCCGATGACCTCGTCGCCGCTCTTGATCGCGCCAATGCGGCGGATGTCGAGGCGCACCGAGGCATAGAACTTCAAAGCGTTGCCGCCGGTGGTGGTCTCGGGGTTACCAAACATCACGCCGATCTTCATGCGGATCTGGTTGATGAAGATGACGACCGCGTTGGAGCGCTTGATATTGCCGGTGAGCTTGCGCAGCGCCTGCGACATCAGCCGCGCCTGCAAGCCCACGTGTGCATCGCCCATCTCACCTTCGATCTCCGCCTTCGGCGTGAGCGCAGCGACAGAGTCGACGACGATGATGTCCACCGCGCCCGAGCGCACCAGCATATCGGTGATCTCGAGCGCTTGTTCGCCCGTGTCGGGTTGCGAGACGAGCAAGTCCTTCACGTTGACACCGAGCTTTTCGGCATAGACAGGATCGAGCGCGTGCTCGGCATCGACAAACGCTGCTGTTCCGCCGGCACGCTGTGCCTCGGCGATTGCCTGCAACGTGAGTGTCGTCTTACCGGAGGACTCCGGCCCGTAGATTTCGATGATGCGCCCGCGCGGCAGACCGCCGACACCAAGCGCGATATCCAGACCGAGCGATCCCGTCGAGATCACATCGACGTCGTAGATCGCGCTTGCATCGCCGAGGCGCATGACCGAGCCCTTGCCGAATTGCTTTTCGATCTGCCCGAGCGCGGCGGCGAGCGCCTTCTTGCGATTTTCTTCCATCGGTGTTCAGCCCCGTGAGTGACGGTTGGACAAGCCGGCTCGCGTGAGTGTGTTCTACTCTCGAAGCGGCGCTGATGTAGTGAGTATTGTACAGGCGAACGCGACAAAGGATGTCATTAATCCCGGGAAATGCGTGGAAAGCCGTTGGCACGCCACGACGAGAAAACCTGCGCCAGGCTGAAGGCTCCGCGCGCAAAAGTCCCGAGCCCCACGCCCCGAGCCCGCAATCCCATTCATCCGAGCGCCCATCGTCCGATCACCTCATACTCCGAGCCTGACGGACCCGGGCGTGACTCGGCGAGCACGAAGTCTTGCACTCGCCAGCGTACGGGCACGAGCGGCGCACGCGTATCACCGCGACGAACGTCGCGTGCCAGTGTCACGTGCGGCCGATACTTCTGCTGTCGGATGTCGAATCGCTCGCGCACCAGGTTGAGTCGCAGCTGCTCCTCCAGCCGAGCGAGCGCCGTCGGGATGCGGCTCGTCGCCACGCACAGCACGCGTGCTCGCCCCCACGTTTCGAGCTGATCGAACGCGATCTCGAATGGCTCGCCGCGGACGGCCTCTGCGCAGCTGATGACGGCATCGAAGCGCGAGGCGGGCACACCGCCCAGAAAAGCAAGAGTGACGTGAAGATTGCGCGCCGGAATCGCCCGCCCGCGAACCGCCTCCACGTGCGGCCGCATCGTGGCTTCGATCGCCTGCTGCTGCGCTTCGGGTGGCCACAACGCGAAAAACAAGCGTCTTCTCTTCTCGCTCGCAGAGCGAGCGTCAGTAGCCGACTCAATCACTTAGGAGCAGCACCTCTCGTAAGGCACGCGCCACGGACTGACGACGGACCGCATCCCGATCGCCGGAGAACAGCTCTCGTGCCGTCCGTGTCTCAAGAGTATGGTCCGGCGTGCGCCACGCCCAGCCAAACCACACGGTGCCGACGGGCTTGTCCGGCAGACCGCCGTCCGGCCCGGCGATACCCGTCACGGATAACGCCACATCGCCGCCCAGAACTTCCAGCGCCCCGAGCGCCATCTCGCGCGCAACCTCTTCGCTGACTGCACCGTGCGCGGCGAGCGTCGACGCGTGCACCCCGAGCAGCGCCTGCTTCAGCAGGTTGCTGTACACGACCACACCACCCAAGTACCACGCCGAGCTGCCGGGAACGTCCGTGATCGTTTTGCCGATCCAACCGCCGGTGCACGACTCCGCTGTCACCAGGCGACGCTCGCCGTCACGCAGGCGAGCCCCGACGCGAATCGCAAGCGCATTCAAGTCTGTGTCTACATGTGTCCTCACGTTCCCGGATGTAGCGCCGCAGCCAGCAAGCGTCAAGATTAGAACGTTAGATCTCAAGCGTCCCTGCGAGCCGACTCAGGTTCAGTCCCGATCGGGGCGCGACGAATCGTTTCTTCGCTATCACCACGCATCTGCGCTATCACCACGCAGAGCGCACTGCACCCGGTGGCCGCCCCGACTGAGAAGGATCGCAGTGCAGCATTTCTTTCGGACCTGCTTTTGTTGCTCTGTCCACCGGCCTGCACATTGACGAGCCATCTCGCCGTGGACGTACGTACATTCCTCCGCGAAACATGCCTTTCTGTAGACGTGACAACGACCCTGCTGTACAGTTTTTGCTACAGGTGATTCAGAGCATGCTGAGCATGCTGACCACCAAGATGACCTGGCCGTCACCCCCCATAAGGAACGTGAGCATGCACCGCCGCCGTTCGCGCCGCCGACGACACCGACACCATCATCGGCAGGAAACATCCGCCCATATCAATGCCGCTACGCCGGTTGGATCCGCGCATCCCGCGAACTCTCTACATCTGCGTTCGCGACGTGCACATGCGATGCCCATCACCTCGACCGACACGATGAATGCACGTCATTTCCAGCCTGATCGCCTGAGCCGACTGAAATCATGGTTCGTTGCCGCATCGGTGTTGCTTCTGCAAGCGTGCGGCAGCAGTAACGAGAACGAAGACCGCGCTTCCCTCCCCGCCGCACCGACGCCGCTTCCTGCTGACGAGCAAATCGCGATCGTCCGTCCAACTGGAACCGCCTTGGCTGACGCCCAACTTGGACAACCGCTGCAAGTAGAATGGACACTTCCAACGACTTTCTCCATCTCGAGCGTGCGACTCTTCGCGTTCCTGTTCACCAGCAACGATGACGCAGCGACGACACACGAGTGCGCAGCTCTTGGGTCCCACTCGTCTACCAGCGCCACGACAGGCACGATCATCATACCGACGCGATGCAATGAAAAACGAATCGCACGCGTGCAGCTCAAAGTCGTCGTGAGAGGCATGGCCGGTGAGCAAGTCGCTGCGACGCATGAGTTCCGGCGAACGCCCGCAGAGGAATTCGTACCGACCGCCACCGACCTGCCCATCGTGCGAATCACGACAGAAGGCTCGGCACCCATAGTCAGCAAAGCGGAGTACGTTAGCGCGACCCTGACGATCGATCCCAACGGCACCGACGCTGCAGCGCTCAGCGTTCCGCTGCGCATTCGCGGCCGCGGCAATTCCACCTGGGCCATGCCCAAGAAACCCTATAAGTTGAAGCTCGACGAGAAGACCTCGTTGCTCGGCATGCCTGCCGACCGCGATTGGGTACTCCTCGCCAACTATGCGGACAAGAGCCTGCTGCGCAATCAAGTGGCATTTGAGTTGGGTCATCGCGTCGGACTTGCGTGGTCTCCGCGGTTTCGTTCCGTCGAGCTCTTCGTAAATGATGAGTATCTCGGCGTGTACCAGCTCGGCGAAGGCATCAAAGTCGCCGCGCACCGCGTGGATATTCCGGAGCTGAACGAGCTCGACACCTCCGGGAGCGCGCTGACCGGAGGCTATCTGCTGGAAGTCGACGAGCGCCTCGACGGCGACGTGTATTACGTGACCCGGCTCGGCGTACCGTTCGTGCTCGACACGCCCGAGGAACCCACGCCCGAACAGCTCAGCTATATCTGGGATTACATTCAGCAAACGGAAGACGCCATCCTAGCGAGCGACTTTGCCGATCCCCTCACTGGGTATGCGGCGTACATCGATGTCGATTCCTTCGTGAATTGGTATCTCGTCAACGAGCTGCTGAAGAACAACGATGCAGTCTTCTGGAGCAGTTGCTGGATGTACAAGCAACGCGAGGGCAAGCTTTTCATGGGCCCCTTGTGGGACTTCGACATCGCTGCAGGGAACATCAACTACAATGGAAACGACGATCCGACGGGTTGGTGGATTCGCAATAGCCGCTGGATCAGCAGGCTCTTCGAGGATCCAGCATTCGAGACACGCGTCAAAGCACGGTGGAACGAGCTCAAGGTAGAGCACTTTGATACGATCCTCGATTACATCGACGAATCCGCCGCTGCACTCGCATTGGGTGCTTCCAACAACTTCAACCGCTGGCCCATCCTCGACCAGTGGGTGTGGCCTAACGCCGTCGTCACCGGCTCCTACGAGGGCGAGATCGCGTATCTCAAAGATTGGTTGCAGACCCGCATTGCATGGATGGACGCTCAGTTCAATCCTTGAGCGCTTGTCAGTCACGACTAGCCGGTCTCGATATCAACGGCGCGCAGGCTCTCTGGCGATCGTATTTGCCACGGCAGCAGCCATTTGACGCGCGGCGTCCTGCCCAGCGCGATAGCGGGTTTCCCGCCGGACACCGATGTGCTTTCCTTGCCGGAGACCACCAACAGGTCCTCGAGGTGAGCACTGCGAGCCGAGGAAAG
This sequence comes from Gammaproteobacteria bacterium, assembly GCA_017577615.1. Classification (GTDB taxonomy): domain Bacteria; phylum Pseudomonadota; class Gammaproteobacteria; order Steroidobacterales; family Steroidobacteraceae; genus Steroidobacter. Next base: position 187,886 of record PKRE01000006.1, read on the forward strand.
GCAAGACGGGCGCACGACACGGAAGCACACGGCTCTCGCAAGGGCTTGCGCAGAATGACGTCAAAACATCAAACGCCCACGATTCAGGGAATGTCTTAGATGCGCTAACTGATTTGTCTAGTTAGACATTTCGCGCTTCTCTCTCGTCGAAAGAAAACAGCGCAATGCATTGATTCCCCGCGCTTATTCCTCACCGCCATCCGCACCCACATCTCTATCGAGACACGCGCACTCCGGCCTCGAATATCTTTCGAAAATCCCTGTTGACTTCTCATCTGCTTCTATGCACGTTCGATCCGCCACCGCGGATGGCAGTTGTTTACTCATTCACAAGGAGGACACAGTCATGAACGATGTTCAAATCCTCGATCTGGGTGATGCGGTTGAGGAAACCAAGCAGCCGCCTGAAGGTCCCATCCGGGACAATGCTCAGCTGCCTGCTGAGGTACCGCTCGATCTGTGACGGGAGCGGCGAGGTGTGCAGGTTTCTGCACACCTCGCCCGCGAGAAAGGAGTCTTGAGATGGAAGCTCGTTCAGCGGGGCATGTGAACGCCGATGCTGACCTTTTTCCGCAACCGACTGTCAGGAGTCCGCGACATCGTGAATACTGGTTGCCGACGCATGTACGCGTTTGTCACACCGTTGCCGGCCTTGTGTTCCTGGACCTACTGAGGAACCGCTACCTTGGATTGTCGCGTCGCGAGAGCGCGCTTCTCTCGAAAATTGCGCGTGAGCTCGCGACACGCGGCGACGAGCCGCTGCCCACCGGGACTTCCGCCGAAGCGAAACACGTCGCCGAAGCGCTCGTCAGCCGCGGCCTTCTGTCGCGCGCGCCGTCGCGTTCCGTGTTCATTACACGAGAGCACGAGCTCGTGCCAGCGACCCGCCCATTGGTTCCAGATCACGACAGACTCTCATTGGACTCGCCTCAGATTGTCGCTGCGTTTGCTATCGCACACCTCCGAGCCAGATGGAAGCTACGGAGGACCTCGCTGTTCGAGATCGCGACCGATTTAGCTGAACGAAGACTGAGAAGCGAGACGAATGCCAGGCTGCGGCCGGAATATGATCTCGTGACGTTGCTCAAAGAGTTTCATCGGCTGAGAGGTTTTCTGTTCACCGCCAAGGATCGTTGCCTTCTGAACGCCCTCTCACTCGTCGATTTCCTCAGCCGCTTTGGGCACTTCCCTATGTGGGTCATCGGCGTGCGCGTGAAGCCATGGGGCGCCCACAGCTGGGTCCAGCTCGGGGACACAGTGCTGGATGGCAGCGTAGAGCACGTGCTCGAGTACACACCGATTCTAGTGGTCTGATGCGAGGGAACCGCCATGTTTCGCTATCTAGCGCTCGTCTGGCAGCCGGACATCGTGCACCAGGAACAAGACGCCAACCGCTTAGCAGTCGAGCTACTCGCCTCATCGTCGAGCTGGAACATCGTGATGCGGGCACGAGGCCTGCAGGTCCTTTGCGCTGGCGCGCCCTCTGGATCGCTTCGAATCCATAGCATGCACGACGATTGCGGCGTCGTGCTCGGTGCTCTGTTCCATCGTTCCACTTCTTTAGCGGGCGTCACCACACAAGTAGACGCCTTGGACGAGCACACCACCAGACTCATCCTCGAGTCGCGAGGAGAACACCTGATCGGGCACTACTGGGGCAACTACGTCGCATTCTTCTGCGAGCCACGCTCTGGCACACGCTGGGTGCTGAACGATCCCTGCGGCCTTCTTCCCTGTCTCATCACTCGATCTGGTGGCGTGACCATCGTCTTCTCCTGCATCGCCGATTGCGTCCGGCTCGGGCTTAAATTCTCCCCAAGCCTGGTTTACGTCCGCGAGCACGCGCTCAGCGGAGGTCGCAATCAGACTGCGAGCTCGCTCGAAGGGATATCCAGAGTATATGGCGGGGAACGCCTCGAGTTCCGCGCTGATGCGCCCGCCACATCACACGCTCGCGCGCTGCTGTGGAACCCGATGCGGTTCGCGGCACACGCTGACGAGCTTGAGCAACCGGAGCAGGCAGCCAGGATGGTTCGCAACACCGTGCGTGCCTGCACCCATGCTTGGGTAAGCTCGCACGGGAGTGTTGTTCATCGGCTATCGGGCGGGCTCGACTCTTCGATCGTGCTCGGATGTCTCCGCGACGCACCTTCAAAGCCTGAGATCACTGCCTGCACGTACTTCGAGCCTGACGCTCGCTCGGACGAGCGCCCGTGGGCACGGCAGGTGGCCCAATTCGTCGGCTGCAAGCACGTTGAGATAGCGCTCAACCCCCAGCGTGTACGGCTCAAGTCCTTGCCTCCCCTTCAGCCTACGATCCAGCCTACAAACGCCTTGCATCTATTGTGGCGCGTTGACTTCGAGCGCTCGCTGATCAAGCGATGCTCGGCAACGGCGGTCTTCACCGGGCTCGGCGGCGACTCTGGCTTTTGCGGTGATTCGAAGGCATTTGCGGTGGTTGACTACCTGCAACGACACGGGCCGAGATTGTCAGCGGTTAGAGTCGCCGGTCACGTCGCGCACGCGCTGCAGCTGACACAGTGGTATGTGCTGCTGCGCTCGCTGATGATCTGGCTCGCCGGGCCTCGCATGCGGGATCAGCGGCAAGCGATAACAGAGGCCAGCCAGCTCGTGAGTCGAGAGGTTCGAGAAAGCATCGCCGAGCTGGAACGTTTTCCCCATCCTTGGTTCCACGACTGCCCCGACGTGCCCTGGGCCGTCATCAGGCGGTTGGGCGAGCTGCCCTATCATCCCGAGTTCTATGACCCGAGCTTGGACCCTGACGCCTCAGTCGAGGAAATCGTCTCTCCGCTCTATTCTCAACCCGCCATCGAGCTGTTCCTGAGGATTCCTCTCTACACTCACTTCCTTGGCGGTCGCGATCGCGGCCTCGCGCGACGCGCCTTCCGGGGCGACGTGCCACACGCCATTCTCGATCGCGAATGGAAGGATCGTGCGCCTGGCTATGCCGAACGTTTGGTCGAAGCCAACGTGCATTACTTACGCGAGATGCTGCTCGACGGCTTGCTCGTTCGCGAGCGCATCCTCGACCGGGACGCGCTTGAACAGGCCCTCTCGCCCTCTGCGTTTCGGAGCACTGCCTACCCTGGCGAGATTCTGCGTCACCTGGATACGGAGCTATGGCTACGTGCATGGCACGCGGGCAGCCGCTGACTGCTGCCATTGCTCGCGGTCCTGATCGCGCAGCAGACGTAACCTGCTCCAGTTGGCGTACTGACGAGCTTTCTCGCTATCCATATCCAACTCGTCCTTCAGCCAGAAGCGCCACCAATCGAGCGCACGCTGCTGAAGCGCGCGGATCTGTCTTGGATTTTGCAACCCGTGCATGCCTATCTCGATGTCTGGAATCAGATAGAGCTCGACCGGCTTTCTCAAGTGCCGCAAGCGCGAGAACATGTCCCAGGCGCCGATCTCCAATCCCGGCGAGGTCACCGTCATTAGCAGCGGCGTGCGAATACGTTCCGCGTTGAGCGCTGGCGACCACCGAAGCCACTGACACAGACCCTCACCGAAGGGCTGCGCGCCAATCATCTCGGCGCCCAAGCCCATATCCCAGGCCGCGAGGGCCGCCTGTAGGTAACTTCCATCTTTGTTGTCATCCGTGATCGCGGCTGCGTAGGGAAAGTCGGAGTGCGCCAGCGCATAGCTGGCGAGCCACCCGGACGCACTGTGCCCCATGATACCGACACGGCTCCGCTCGACCTTGCTCTCGGCCACGAGCCGATCGATCACGTGCTCGAGCGCTGCCAGCTCGCGTTGTGTTCTCACCAGCAGCGAGGCGCTTGGATTTTGATCGACGAAGCGCCCATGCAGAACAAAGAATCCGTGTCCAGCGAGCGTCTGTGCAATGTACACCGAGCCACCTGGGCCGAGCGCCGGTTGTGCACCTCCCTTGCTGTACAAAGAGAACTCGTGCTTGCCTGCAAGGGTGTGCGTATGAACGACCAAGGGGTAACGCTTGCCGACCTCGTAGCGGCTTGGATAGTAGAGCCGACCTTCCCAGCGGCCTCCCGGTACTTCTCTATCCAACCACTCCACTCGCCCAAGCGCGTACTTGGAGGTCAATTCTGGGTTCAGGTCCAGCAGCAGGCGCTCACGACCAGTGCGAGTATCCACCGCGTACAGCACCGGCGGCGTGTTCAGGTCCTGACGCAGCTCAACTCGAATGCGCGGACCTCGCTTCGCATCGTTCGACGCATTGCGCGTAGATGCGAACTTCCAACCTTGCGCACTTCGCGCAAATAAGTGACTTGTGCTTGAGGCAGCGATCTCCACATTGTTCTCGTCCAGCCAGCGGATCTCGCGCATGTTCGTAGCGACGTCTCTTGGGACGGGCAACGATCGCCAAGCTCCGGTGCGAACATCGATCTCCGCAACGGCCTCGCCCACCAGCCCCGCCTCATCCGCTTGCTCCACCGGGAGGAACGTCGGACCAACGAGCACCGATCTACCGCTTGGCGACCAAGCGGCGTGTGCCACGTACCACACATTCATGGGCACGTTCCACAACGGTCGCGCGTATGCGGCGCGCATATCCACGACGAACAGTTGCTGGAGCTGTCTTGCATAACCTCCGTGGGGATTCCACTCTCTTTCGGACAAGATGTTGCGAAAGTGCGGCTGCGTGTAGCGACTCCAATCCAGTGGAGTGTCTACGCTCGTTAGCGTATTGGAGACAAGCGCAAAGTTTCCGTCACGCGAGAAAACCGGAACTGCAAGCCGCGACGGGAAGTAGCTAATAGCGTCTCCACGATGGAAAGCAATTTGCCTCCCACCTGTCTCCGCGTCAGACAGGAACCATACGGAGTTACTCGCATTCAGCGCGCTACATCCGAACAATAGCTCGAAAACGTCTGCCGCCTCGATAACTTGACCCCTCCTTCGACGCTCCGAAGTATTGTTCGGCTCACAGGGGATGACTGTGGCAAACAGCAACTGTCCTCTTGGACTAACGGCTGCCACACGCACATGACCACGCTGAGCCGTAAGCTGCGTAAGAGTACCGGTCTCAACGTGAATACCGAAAAGCTGTTCCGTGCCGCGCTCGTCCGACCAAACGAGCGCAACGTGCCGCTCATCGATCCAGAAAGGTGCATTAGTGGTGGGCCAAGTAATGCGATACGCGTCAGGCGGCTGTCCGTAGTTCCGTCCTAGTCCTCGTGTAAAGAAACGAGCGACAACTTTTGGGTCTGCAGCGTCCAGCGACAAGAGCTTGCCAACACGCAACTCTGCCCACACACCGTCGTTGGCAACATCACCTCGGATAAGCAGGACCGCGTACCTTTGGTTGTCTGATGACACGAACACCGCGCGACCGCTACGGTCCGTCATAGCACGAGTGGTTTCGATCGCCGCTTCGATCGTGAGCGGTCCCGGCTCCCCCGCACCATGGGCAGACAACCACCGGACCAAAGTGAGGGAAAGAAACGCTATGCACCTGCCGGCTCGAGTGAGCTGGCAGCTACGGTTCAATCGTGTGCTCATCCTCGGTCTCTAGAAGATCTTGCCGAGACGCACATATATGAAGCGCTGCAGAAGATCTCCCTGTGAGAGATCATATCCATCAGCGCTCATATCCGAGAAATGCGGCGCACGATCGAATACGTTGCGCGCTCCAACTGTCAGTCTGAATCCCTTCAGCCATCCGGAGCGTACGATACCAATCGCGTTGAGATCGAGTGATACCTGTGCATCTATCAAAGTCTGGGAAGGGATGCGACGGTTAAGCAATTCACCACTGAATGTTGCATCTTTGAACCCGTGCACATATCGAGCGTTCAGCGTGGCGCTAAAGCCATGCCAGCTCCAGCCAAGGGCTACGACACCACGCCATTCCGGAATCGTGCCTGCCACATTGGCCGACCCAACTCGTTCGACGGCAGGAGTGCCTGGAGCCTCCTCGGCGACATATGAGTCCACCCACGTCGCAGACACGCTGGGTGTAAAGACGCCAATAGGCGTATCAAACACGTAGAACACCTGCGCATCGAGACCGCTGGTTCTTAACAAACCAAAATTGACTCGGGATGTGTCCACGGTTACCACACGCCCGGGCAATCCCGCTTCGATGTCCTCGAGCGTCGGTTCCTCGCGAATCACTCGGTCCGGGAAACGCGTCTCATGGTTCAGGACCACTTGCGACAATAAGGTGGCAACATGGTCTGTCATCTTGAGGCGCCAGTACGTCGCCGATAGACGAAAGCCGCTGAACGGTGTCAGCACGAACCCTGTCGATAAGGATTCCCCTTCCAGGGGTTTCAGGTCCGGATTCCCTCCGGCGATCGTGTTGATCGTAACGGTTTCATTGTTCCGTCTCGGATCTACTACTCTCGTCCCTGGAAACTCTAATCTAGGAAAGTAGAGTTCGAAGAGAGACGGAGGCCGAAATGCCTCCCCGTAGGACGCTCGGACGAGCAAGCCGCGCGTAACATACCACATCAGCCCATACTGAGGATTGAAGGTACTACCGAAATCGCTGTACCTGTCATAGCGTGCAGCAACATTGAGGACGATCCTGTGAGCCCCCATGAGTCCCATCGAAGGACTTACCAGAGGCATGCGCATCTCACCGTACGCTGCTATGGCACGGCGATCTTCCGAGACTAAGATCGGTGGCGAATCCATGAAGCCATCTTCGACTCGCCACTCTGCGCCGATGACCGCCTCTACTTCGCCGGCAGGAAGCGACAACAGATCGCCACGAATGAAACCAGCCACCTGTGTCGCCTTAGATGTGTAGTCGCTTATAACTCTCTCCGCGACGAGCGACTTCAAGAGCGCCGGACTCCCTCCTGGACCGTCTTGAAAAGGGTTAAAGGCGCGAGAGGGATCGGTCTCCGCCAGAGCTGCTGCCATACGCGCGCTGTCGAGGGTATTCGTATTCCACGAGCGTGCGTTTTCCTCTGTGTTGAGCACCGATAGTTCCCAAGCCCAACGATCACGTGCTCCTCGAACTCCCACGACTGTTCGCAACAACTCCGACTCTACCACGGTGTGTCTCGGTCCTAGACCAGTAAGCAACAGGTTGGCAGACACGTCGACACCGAACGGATTGAATGGATTAGAGGCCGGCACCAACGTACCCGCGAGCGACGCCGGCTCTACCTGTGTCTCATTACGCCGATCGGCGTACAGAACCTCGCCAAAGGCGGCCGTGTGTGGAAGAACGTCCCATTCAGCCAACAAGGCCGCGCTATATCGCTCCGCCTTTGGCACGATCGATCGAAATCGATACAAGCTTTCGTAGTTTCTCTGCCCTGCTGTCTCCTCGAAGTCTCCGGGCTCGAGCCCGACACCGCTGCTTCCCTTGGGTACGGCGGCGAATGAGGTCGTCAACCCTGGAAGATTCCCTGGTGTTCGCGATGCGACGTTTCCTGGATTGGCGTTCAATGAACGGCGGTCGCTACCGCCGAAACGACGGAAATCTTGGTTCCGCCACAGATCACGCTCTTCGCCCAATAAGTAGTCGCGGGAGTAGTAATCGACAATCAATGAACCGCGCAGGCGGTCGCTTGAAGCGCCCACGCTCAAGGACCCATGAACTTGCTCCGCTCCACCATGCGCCCCGCCGTATTCCAGCTCCAGTACCGGACGCGCGATTTCCTTCTTCAGGATAATGTTGATCACTCCTCCCATCGCGTCCGCGCCGTATACTGCTGACGCCGAATCCGACAGTACTTCGATCCGTTCGACCGCCGCCAGCGGAATCGTGTTCAGGTCGAAGGCATTGGCTGCGATATTTGCTCCGGATGCTATCGCGCGCCGCCCGTTGATGAGCACCAACGTTGTGCTCACTCCCACCCCGCGAAGTTCCGCAAACTGAGCGCCTCCGAAATTGCGAGTCTCCTCGAATGTGTACGGCTGCTGAGACACATAATCGATAACCTGATACAGGTTTGACGCACCGAGTCGCTCGATCTCCTCACGGCCAAGCACGACGACAGGCGCGGGACCTTCCAGATCCTGAGCGCGTAATCGCGAGCCGGTGATCACGATTTCTTCCAGCTCGATTCGCGCCTCCCCTGGAGTCGCAGCGTCGCCCGACGCCGCCAAAAACGGCAACACACCACACGCGCAACAGCTCAACCATTGCGCTCGCTTGTTCACGATGGACATGCTCCCCCCTGTCTTGTACGTGCCACGATGCTTCGCGCGGTCGCACACCGCACGATCGATCGGGGGTAAGGTCGCGAATCCGAACCAGAGTGGGGATACTGCGCTCGCAGCAATTGGGCTCATGATGGTCCCGAGCCCGACGAGCAGCTGATACGATGCTGACGATGTGCGTTAGCTAGAAGGCCACGTATACATCTTCACGCGTACGTTACGGTCGCCAAGTCATCACGCACCTTCTTTGTATACGATCTGAACCATCACCCAAGGACGAAAACGCCGATATCGATAAAGGCCTCCGGACCACCCGACCGGAGCACGACAGCACGAAAAGAAAGCGAAGCCGGACGATGGGAGATGATCACTCGGAGCGGCAGATGGCAAACGATACCTCCCCGCTAGCGAAGCGGGCCGATAAGAAGCGACCCCTCCCCCGCGAGTGAAGCGGAGCGGGCAGATGAGAAACGATCCTCCCCCGCAAGCGAAGCGAAGCGGGGGAGGGTCAGGGAGGGGGAGGGCACAGTTGGACTGTAGTCTGAGGGCCGCGCGCTCTAGCACGGCTGCTGCTCGGCTTCCCAACCATCCATGCACAACACAACTATGGAAGCATCCTCCGTCCTATTACGCTTCCTGCTACTATCTGCGCGCAGCCGCAACTGCTAAGTCGTTCCACACCTTCTGATCGGCGATCTTGCCATCTTGGATCACGAAGCGATCGATATAGCGGATCCCTTCGAACGGCGTACCATCGAGCCACTGCCCGAACAGCGTCCCGAAGTTGTACACGACCGTACCGTCCGCCGTCGCATACTCCTCGAAGCGCTCGAACACCTTCGCCACCCAACGATAGACCGTCGACGAACGCTGCGACAGCTCCCTGCAATCCCTGAACTTCAAGCCACCGGGAAATTCCATCACGCAGCCGGGCACAAGAAAGGCATTCGCTTCCTCATAGCGCCGCTCGGCACACAGGTGCAGAAAATCCCAGACGACCTTCCCAGCTTCGCCCAGCGAGTCGCGGGTCATAGCGTGGGAAATCGACTGTAGGTCCGGCGATTGGAATACATCCGCATTCACGATCACTTCGACTCGACTCTTGACGATCAGTACCACTTCTTTGCCAAGCCCGATGATTCCTAACACCGCCACTGAAGACGGTTGTCACTAGTATTCGTCTCAGGGGTGGACCAGTCGCAATCTTATCGATGAGCAAACCAGAGATCCATGCTATCGGACGCACCCGTTACACCCTAGCGACTATCTCGGATTGCTAGGCGACGCTCGATACCATTGGCCGTCTGCCGATATCGAGTCCGTCACTGCTCTTCCTCCAAACCACACGTCTCCTGCGGATCTCCCTAGGTGACACATCAGTTTTCGAAGTTTGTCTTGGATGCCACGCGCGTTCCCGACAGGCGTCGATTGCTGTGTTTTCTTGATCGGAGGAGGTCCTTCCTCAGCAGATCGCAGGTTGCAGGGTGATAATGCAGGCGCCCGCAAAAGTTCACTAGACAACCATAGAACGGCGTCCGACACGATTCTTCGTGGTTCGTCTCGGCAAACAAGTTCTGAAGCGGTTTTAGGTCGATCCGGCCTTCCAGAACCTCAAAGTCCGGCGGGGACTCTTCAGCCGGCAAGCCAGCCAGCTCGATTGGGAATCCTGCGGACGCCACGAATCGCAGCGCACTAGCCTTGCCTGGAACCCAACGACGTGGGCAGCTCACACGCGCTTTGCGAGCTACTAGCGACCGTATCGTGCGATCAGCGAATAAGTCGACTCCATGTTGAATGATAAGAGCCGCCGCAAGCTCTTGCTTAGTACCTCGACGATTCACGCCCGTCTCCTCTAAGCGCATGCGACGGACCGTATAAAGCAAGTCCCCAAGCAAGTGCTCCGTCTCTTCGTGACTGAGAAGTTCAACCAACCGATCAACAGCAGCATTTTCCCAGTCAGTTTCAAACAGCTTCACCCCAAGAGCTTGGTGACCTGGAACTGGTACTGGGCGTCTTCGAATTTTCGCCTTGAAGCCGCCGACGCGTCGTGGACCCGGCTCTATGAGCCGCTCTTTGCTTAACGAAATCTTTAGTGCCTCGTAGGTATCTTCGTCGATGCCCCAAATGGCAATGATTTCGTTCTTCGTCAGCCAGCCTCGGCTCAGTACGTTGTTGATCACATCCTGCGAAGGGCGAGTTGCCCGCTATGAAGTAATCCTAGCTCTTTCTGATGCGGCTCTGTTAGTTTCATATCGACGTACCGAGCTTGCCGGCCCCATTATGCTTCGCTCGACTGATGAGTCATGACGATTCTTGGATACCTGCCTGAGGAAGTCGCCGTTCTCGAGAATGCGAATGACTATATGACCTCAACGTAATCGACACTTTTCCGCATAGCCTAGTTATGACACACGATGCATCAGTTCACATTGGTGTAGATCAGCTCAGAACGACCACAGCGCCCACACTCTCGAAAGAACTTTGATCCGTCCTTGCGGATACGTTCTTTGTGGCCAGGCTTGCCGCAACCAACCTTGATCGGCGTGTTTCCGCCACAAACCGCGCACTTGAAGTAGTAACCATACTTCCCGTACATGACCGAAAGTCGATCGCTCTGACAATGGCGGCACGCATATGAGGAGGCAGTCATTTGACTGCTCGACTCGACATCGCTCGGGTCGGCAATTTGCGCGGCGGTGGACCGATTTAGGCCAAACTTCGCTCGGTAATCGAATCTCGCTGGCGTGTGTAGGGCGGCGATCTTTCGTCCGATTTCTTCGAGGGTACTCTGACTGATGATCTTCGCTGCTGAGAGCAGCGCCTTCGTCGCACTCCCTTCTTCCATCCTCCTGCGGATGGTTTTCACGAACTCATCGGCCTTGACCACCCGGCTCGTGTCGAATCTCTTGGGCCGGTCGATTCGCGTATTGGGCGAGATGAGCACGTAGGACTCATACGTCGGCTCGAGGCGAAAGCCGAGACGCGACGGTAGCTCGATGTGCTTGATCGCCTCCTTGAGGACGGCAATATGCCGTTCGTTCTGAGTGAGGGGTGAAGCCATCCCCTCATAGGTTCTCTTCCACTCGTTGTAGCGGATGAACTCGCCTTCCTCGCTGATCTTGAGGCTTGTTCGGATGGATTTGCTTTCGAGCACGAAGACTTCCATGACGCGATTGATCAGCAGGTGATCAATCTGCGCCACTCGGTCACCGACTTGTAGACGCAAATCGTGGATGACGGCCCAGTTCTTACTGTTGCCGAGGTCGAAGTTGATGTAGTACGCGACATCGCTTTCGGCTCTGAGACCAGCTTGAAGAGCACGCAGCTCTGCCTCGATTCTCCTGCGGGTGTCGCCGCTGGTCTCCGCTGCGAGGCGCCCGAGAATTTCGATATCGGCTGCTCGATCGTCCAGGCTCTTGATGATCATATGATGCAGACCCTGCGTTCGGCTGAGCTCGTCGACGGCAGACCGACATCGACTCTACGATCTCGGTCTTGGAGCCTTCCGTGCCGTCCGCTATCCGTGCTCTTCATGTTCGTGACAGCGGTGGTTATAGCCAACTGACACGCTATAACCCGCGACTTAAATCACATCGAGGCATGGGTTTCGGCTTTGTGGCTGAGACAAAGGCTCGGATTGAGACGGGGATCACGCAGGACGGCGCACCAGAGCATTGCGCGATCAAAGATCGGTGTACTTCTTGGCGTTGCCGCGGGCTTTTTCTACCGGATACTTTTCGGCGTTCCTGGCGATCTTGTCGCGAGCACCTTCCAGCAAGTCCACATCGAGCTTGTCCGCAAGACGAATCAAGTAGAGGAACACGTCGGCGAGCTCTTCCGTGACTTTTCTTTTGTCGTCGTCGGAGAGCGCTCGGCTTTGCTCTTCCGTGAGCCATTGAAAGCATTCCAGCAGCTCGGCTGCTTCTACGACGAGGGCAGATGCAAGATTCTTCGGTGAGTGGAACTGATCCCAATCTCGCTCGCGCGCAAAGCGACGCAGTGCGTCTCGGAGGTCGTCAAGGTCTTTACTCATGTAGCTTTCGTCGAGGTGGCTTGCTATCACCGACGCTTGGATCCCTGTGTCGTCTGGCGGTCTTCGGTCTGCGCCAAGTTGTGCGACTCACCGGCCGCAGAATAGAAGCAAAGTCTTGGACTGTCGATCGTTAGCGCTTGGAGTGGGTGGCAGCAGTGTCGACTTTGAGGCTTGCCCCCGACCCTCCCTCGCTCCGCAGGGGAGGAAGCATGTTGTGCGTGCTGCGCGGGACCGCCTGTTGCACGCCTCAGTGGTAATGGATCCGTTTGATTACCCGCTTCGCTGATGGGTTATTGGTTATTACCCGCGTTGGAACGATCGTGTTGTGCCGACTTCGTTGGGACGAGCGGCCGCTCCGGGCTCGGTTACTTAAGGTTTCGTGCGCAAGCGCTTACACGCGGCCGCCGTCGGTCAGTATCGTTCGTCCGGTGATCCAGCGGGCGTCGTCGGAGGCGAGGAATGCAACCACGTCGGCGATATCGTCGGGCTCGGCGAGGCGTTGGAGAGGCGTCAGGGCTCGTTCTTGCTCGAGCACGTCTGCCGGGATGCCTGCTGTCATGTCGGTGCGCGTGATCGCGGGGGCGACCGCGTTGACGCGGACGCCTCGTGGACCGAGCTCCAGGGCGAAACCATGTGTGAGCACCTCGACCGCAGCCTTGGCAGCGGCGTACACCGCGGTGCCGTTCGCGGGCTGGTGAACCAAGCTCGTGGACACGTTGACGACGCAGCCGCTGCCCGCAGGAAAGTGCGGTAGCGCTGCTTTCGTCGTGGCGATCACGCTCCAGGGGTGCGTGAGCATCTGCTCTTCGAACAGTGAGCGCGAGACTGCTTCGACCGGTGCAGCAGCGAACGTTCCCGCGGAATTCACCAGGATGTCGATCCTGCCGAAACGCGCGACGAACGCCTGCATCATCGCCTGCACGGACTGTTCCTGTGTGACGTCCACGCGAAAGAGCTCGGCATGACCGCCTGCAGCACGGATTGCTTCTGCAACGGATTCCGCTGCCGCTGTATTCTCTTTATAGACGATACCTAAGATGGCGCCATCGCGTGCGAGCCTGCGCGCCACTGCCGCGCCGATGCCGCGAGAGCCGCCTGTCACGAGCGCTGTCTTGCCGGTGAGTTTCATGGTCGTCGCTCCAATCCAATCGATAGTGCGACGATACGTATGACGGAGCCGTGGGGAAGCCGCAGCAGAAGAACGCTGCGTTCCGCTAACGCAACGCGCTCTTGGCGTTAGCGTTGCTGCTCCTCGTATGCGCGGAAACGTTGCTCGAGGAACTCGAGCAGCGAGCGCAACGCTGCGGTCATGCCGCGTCGGCTCGGATACATCGCATACACGGGCGTCATCGCGGACGGTCGGTGCGCAAGGATCTCGCGCAAGGTGCCGGCACGTAACGCGTCGCGGCACGCTTCGACGGGAATCTGCACCACGCCGGCGCCCGCCTCCGCTGCGGCACGCAGCGCCAGGATGTTGTCGGTGACGAAGATGGGCTTCGGCTGATAGACGATCTGCGAGCCGTCTTCCGCCGTGAAGGTCCACGCACGCGCATTCTCGAACGTGCCCTGCGCCAATGCCGGGAAGCGATCCAGATCGGCGACATCGGCCGGCTCACCGAGCTTGTCGATCAGCCTCGGGCTGGCGGCGAGCACCATGCGAGAAGCACCGAGCCGACGCGCCACGATATCGGCCGACTCGAGCGGCCGGCTCGAGTAGCGGATCGCCAGATCGAAACGCTCGGCAATGAGATCGACGAAGCGATTCGATAATGAAAGCGCGATGCGCACGCGCGGATGCTGAACTTGGTACTCGGCCAGCCAGCCTGCGAGCACGCTTTCGCCCGCCAACACAGAGGCGCTGACGCGAATGAGCCCGCGCGGTTCATTGAGTGCCTCGCCAACGGTCATGGCCAGTGCCTCTGCCTCTTCGGCCATTCTCCGCGCATGCTGGTAAACAGCCAGACCGACTTCCGTGACTGCGAAGTTCTGTGCGCTGCGCTGGATGAGGCGCACATTCAGCTGGCGCTCGAGCGCCGCCACGCGTCTGCTCAAGCGCGACTTCGGAATGCCTGTCTGGCGCTCCGCGGCCGCGAATCCGCCGGCTTCGACGACACGACTGAAGAGATACAGATCGTTCAAGTCTTCGATCATCATGGCTCGATCCAATTCTGCAACGACGCGTTGCAGTTCCGCTCTCGAACTTCGCAGCGGCCGCGCTTAGCGTAGTGTGCCCGATGCACGCTACGGTCATCTCTATTCAAGCTCGTCGCCGCCCTCACGCCGCGATCCTCGCCACGTGCGCGGCCACGCTGGCGATTGCCATGTCGATCACCGCCTCAGGCGTCGCGCTGGCGCACGTCGACATCGCCCCGCACATCGGCATTCTGCAGCTGCAGTGGATCATGAATGGATTCATTCTGAGCTTTGCTGCTTGTTTATTGCCAGCCGGGTCGATCGTCGATCGCCTCAGTGCACGCCGCATCTTTCTGTGGGGCAGCGCCATCCTGTCGGGGGGCATCATCTTCACTGTCACCGCCGGCTCGTTCGGCGTACTGATGCTGGGACGACTATTGCAAGGCGCCGGCGCGGCGCTCGTCTCGGCGGCCGGGCCCGCCGAGCTCGCCTCATCGATCGAAGACGACGCGCAACGAAAACGCGCGTTCGGCTACTTGGGCGCGAGCGGCGGGATCGGGTTGACGCTCGGCGCACTCTTGTCTGGCCTCGTCTTGGACGAGGGCGGTTGGCGCAGCGCATTCGCGCTGCACTTACCCTTCGCGGTGGCGTCGTTCTGCTGTGCCAGGCAGGGGTTCAGTCGGCGCCCGATTCAGGCCGCCACACGCTTTGACTGGGGCGGCGCGCTGCTCTCGGCAATCTTCATCACCGCCGCGATGGTGTGCAGCATCTTCGGCCCATTGCTCGGCTGGCTGTCGCTGCCCGTGATCTGCGCATTCTGCATCGCATGCGTGGGTGGATGGGCATTTGTCCGCTGCGAAGCGCGAGCCGCGGCACCGCTCCTTCGCGTCACCGTGCTGCGTAATCGACAGTTCATTGTCGCGAGCGGCGCATGTGTGCTCTTCACCACCGTGTGGGTAGCCTTGTTCGTTTATGTTCCGCTCCACATGAGCGTCAGCTACGCACGTAGCGGCGACGAAGTGGGCACCACGATGCTGGCGCTGATGGTTCCGGCGCTCGTGATGCCGCTCCTCGCGAGTCGCTGTGTGCAATACGTGCGCGTCGAAACCGTGCTTGCGGCCGGCTTCTCGCTCATGGTCTTCGGCCTGGTACTCTTGTTCGCGGCATGGTCGGCACATGCACGCGCCTACGAGATTGCGGGGTTAATCATTTGCGGCGCCGGCGCGGGATCACTATATGGGCTTTCCGACTATTTCGCGTTGAGCACCGTGCCACCTGAGCATGTCGGTTTGGCATCCGGGGCGTTCAACCTGTTGCGACTGGCCGGCGATGCGCTCGGCACGATCGTGCCAGCCGCCGTGTTGGTCCACACGATGCGCAACCTGCTCGCCGATGTCGCTCCGGTGGAGTTGCTCCGACCGGTTTTGAACGAGCTGGCCGCGGGACGCTTCGATGCGCTCGATGGGTTGGCCCTCGATGTAGGGACGAGTGATCTGATCCGCCACACGGCGCTCGAGTGCTTCCATGACGGAGTGCTGCGAGCTGTGATCGTGCTGGCCGCCTTTGCGGCGGCCGGGATGGCATTGGTGTGTGTCGACCGGCTCGCGGCCGGAAGCCGTTCTGCACTGTAGCGGGCCGAACGCCCGCATGCCTGAACCACGAGGCTCCGCGCTACGTGCCCGCCTCTGCGCCGCTCTCCGTCCTATTCCGCATCCCCGTTCTTCCCCGCACACTCGTTCTCATGCGCCGAGACACTCGATCCTGACACTCGTTGTTTGGTCACCTTGCTGACGAGGATGACGTGTGAAGCGTTGTATATCGGCTTGACCCCCTTCGCGACGAACGCAAACGAGGGCCCTCTGATCGGAACGACGGTGAGTGTCTGTGCGATTGGTTCCGTTCCGGCGATCCGAGCGCTGGGCGGGATTCCCTCGAGCGGTTGCGGGAGATAGATTAGCTCTCCTCTTGCGGCGATCGTGATGGGTGTCTCGAGCGGCTCGAGGAAAGTGAGGCAGAACCTCGCCGCGACGACTCCGCTCTTCACAACCGTGACCTCGGCCGTGCGGCGATCTGGTGACGTCTCGATCGTGATCTCCCCGTTGATGGGAACGAAGGTCACAGCGAAGGCGGTGCCCGTAGCGAATGCAACGACAGAGATCAGCAGGATCCGGATCAGCATGGGTCTCCTCCCTTCTCGCCCCGAATTCAATACGTGAGAGAACAGAAAAAGATCCATTCAACTCGGCTGTGCACTGGCCTGCAGGCGCTAGGCGACGCACGCGAAAGCGTGCACTCCATCTACCCTGCCACATAGCCGCCTCCTTGCCGTCGATCGCATGACCTCCTTGTAGTTGGGAAGACAACGTGATAGGCATGCTCTGCGCACAAGAACAGTGCTCGGCAGAGCGCTTGATAAGGGAGGACGGATCGTGTTCGACGAGCGCGCATTCATCCGCCGTGTCGAGGCGGCGGCTGTGGAGGACTTTGCGAAGATTCTGGCCCGGCCGACGCTGGAAGAAGAACGGGCATTACGCGCGTACTTCGGCGATGAGCGCTACAGCCGGTTGCATGCCGCGGCTCTGCGGCGTGTGTCTCGGCGCGGGATGCGCGCACCGAAGGGAAACGTCGTCGTCATTCACGGCATCATGGGCGGCGAACTCACAGCACACAGAGGCGGAGCCTCAGATCTGATCTGGGTCAAGGCGCTGGCGCTGCTCGGCGGCAAGGTCAAGCGCCTGCGCTTGAGCGAAGACGGTCGTTCTGAAGCCGATCCGCAGTACCAAGTGCATGCATCGGGCATTCTCAAACGCGCGTACGGTGAGCTCCTGCTCGAGCTCGCCGACGAGTGGAACGTGCGCGCGTTCTGGTACGACTGGCGCAAAGACCTGACACTCGCGGCCGCCGACTTGGAAGCGAAGCTGCGGATCTGGTTCGGCCATGATGCACACGTGCACCTCGTGGCGCACTCGATGGGCGGCCTGGTCGCACGCACCTTCATCCGTGACTATCCAAAACGCTGGGACAGGATGGCGAACAGCGATCTGTCTCAGGGCGGTCGATTGGTCATGCTCGGCACGCCGAACCACGGCTCGTTCGCGATCCCTCAGGTGTTCACCGGGCTGGAAGGCATGGTGCGCAAGCTCGCGCTGGTCGACTTGCGGCACGGGCTCGACGATCTGTTGCCGGTCTTCAACACTTTCGTGGGCTCGTACCAGATGCTGCCCTCTCCATTCGTCATGCCGGAGGTCGAATGGCTCTATCAGGCAACTTCATATGCGCCGATTCTCGTTTCGCAGACGCATCTCGACACAGCGCTGCGACATCACGAGTCGCTCCTCGACATCGTCGACCCCGAGCGCATGTTCTACATCGCTGGCTACGATCAGCCCACGTTCTCTGGGCTCAAGAAGAAGCAACCGCACGTCGAAAACGCCTATAACGTCACGCTCGATGGTGACGGACGCGTGCCCCATGTGCTCGGCTTTCTGAAGGGTGTCACGAGCTACTTCGTTAAAGAAGGCCACGGCGAGCTGCCCGCGAACGACGTCGTCATCGCAGCGACATCGGAGCTGCTACGCACGGGTGACACACGGCTTCTGCCCACCGAGAAGCCCGCGACACGCACGGTGCCTCAGCGCGAGCTCAGCGAGCAGATCTGGAAGGAGCAACTCGCCGAGCTCGACCGTATGCGTGCGCTGATCGACACCACGCGCTCGCGTGCGCAAGTTGCAGTGGATGCGCGGCAGATCGATCCGAGCGAGCGCGAGCTGGAAGAGCTGCTCACGCGCGGCTACCTGCCGAGCAAGTCGAGTCGCGAGCTCGAGCGCAGGGCGAAGCGGCGCGAGCCGCCTTCGATCGAGCTTGCCGTCGTCGAAGGCAGCATTGCCGACATCGATGCGATCGTCAGCAAGGGATTGCCGATCGACGCGATTGCCGTCGGTCATTACGTCGGCGTGCGGCCGCAGTATGCCGAGCAAGCGCTCGACCTTGCGATCTCGGCAGCGCTCCGCGGCTCCGATGCGCCTGAGACGATCGATCCGAGCAGAGGGATCCTTTGCGAGTACACCGATCGCGGCATCATTCGCGGCGAGCTCGGTCAGCCATTTTTCATGCCCGATCCGCGCACCCGTGATCGCATCATTGCGATTGCGGGCATGGGATTGCCCGGTCGTTTCGGCTCGCCCGAGCTCACCGTGCTGTCGCGCGAGCTCTGTTGGGCACTCGGTCGCATGGGCAAGAGGCATCTCGCCACTGTGCTGATCGGCACAGGCGTCGGCAACATGAGCATCGCCGAGGCAGTGCGCGCATGGCTGCGCGGTATCGCCGCTGCGCTCGCCAATGCGGATCGCGACAACAGGCAGCGGCTGCGCCGGATCACCTTCGTCGAGATCGATCCGCGACGCATCCTTGAGCTCAACGCTGCGATCCTTGCGGCACGCGACACGATCGAGCCGCACCTCGAGGTCGAGTATCAGTCGCTCAACAAGCGGCAGATCGATACGCTGCTCAAGTCGATCGATGCGCGTCTCAAGGAAGAAGCACGCCGCGAGCGGGATGCCTGGCGCAAGAAGGCAGCGCGCGGGCTGATCAGTCTCGATGCAAGCCCACGCATCCCGACGCGCATGACCGTCGAGCGTGATCGCGAAGGCTATCGCTTCGGAGCCGTGTCAGAGACCGCATCCGTGCCCGAGCGTACGACACGCATGGACGATGCGCTCGTCGCGGAAGCGAACGATAAGGTTGCAGCGAGCGAGACCTGGGAAAGCCAGTACGACGCCGGAGTGCTGCTCGGTCGACTGTTGTTACCGCAAGACCTCAAAGCACATCTGAGCGGCGATGCGCCGATCGTGATGACGATGGACTCGGCGACTGCACGCATTCATTGGGAAATGATCGTGCACGGCGCATCGGTGCGAGGTCGCCGCACGAACGGCCCGAAGCAGATGCTCGACGAATTCCTGGGCACGAGCCGCGGCTTCACACGACAACTGCGCTCGACGTTTGCGCCGCCGCCCGAGCCGCCCCCACCGCCGCAGCGTACGCTGCGTGTGCTGATCGTGGCTGATCCGGCCTCAGATGCGCCGCTGCCCGGCGCGCAACAAGAGGGTGCCACCCTCGCCGATCTGTTCCGGCGTTTCAATACGGTGCATGGCGCGCGTACGAACAGTCGCGTGGAGGTCACGACCCTGCTCGGACCGACGGAAGCAACGCGGCTCAATGTGCTCGAACAGCTGATGTCAAGTGAGCCGTATGACGTGCTGCATTTCGCGGGACACTGCGTGTTCGAAGAAGCGCAGCCGCGTCGCTCAGGCTGGATTTTCAGCAACAATCAGCGATTGACGGCCGATGAGCTCACACGGATCGATCGCGTGCCGAGCTTCGTCTTCTCGAACGCGTGCGAATCGGGTGTGACGCGCGGACGCGCTGGACGCTCGCCGGGACTTGCACCGGGATTTGCCGAAGCGTTCTTTGCGAAGGGCGTCTCGAACTTTGTCTGTACTGCATGGCGCATCGACGATCTGGCCGCGAGCGATTTCGCACTGATCCTGTATGCGCGCCTGCTTGGGCTCGACATCGACCTCGAGGATCCCGATGAGGTACGCCCCGCCAATCCACTTTATTTATATGAAGCGATGCGCGATGCACGTCGCGCGATAGCAAGTCGCGATTATGGCGTGCAGACTTGGGGCGCGTATCAGCACTACGGCAATCCGTACTTCCGGTTCTTCGGCGAGAATTTGCTCGCGGTCGAGTCGGAACCGGAAGCGACCGCAGTCAAGACGCGTCGCGCCAGGAAACAGCGTCCTGCCGCGCGAGCGTGACCCCCTCCCCGACCCTCCCCCGCGCTGCGGGGGAGGGAGCAGGTGGATGCCACATCGACCCCTTCTTGCGCTCCCTGCAAGGGAGGGAGGGTGATGCAGGTGATGGACGAGACATCATCGATTCCTCCCTCCACTTGCGCAGGACACACCATCGATCCTCCCCCGCTTTGTGGGTGAAACATCATCGATGCTTGCCCCCGCTTGTGGGCGGAGACCCTATCGTTGCCTCCCCAGCTTTACGAATGAAATGTCGTGAATCCCTCCCCCGCGAAGCGGGGGAGGGACAGGGAGGGGGCAGTTGCAGTTCTCTCCCAATCACCTCCACCACACCCGCTAGGTTCTGCAGCACTTCGTTGTTCCAAAAGCGCAGCACCCGGACGCCTCTTCTCAATAGATAGCTATCGCGTCCGTGATCGTACTCGCGCCTTCGCACGTGCTGACTGCCATCGATCTCGATCGCGAGTCGGGCTTCGATGCAATAGAAATCCACGATGTATGGGCCGATGGGAACTTGTCGTCGGAAACGGAAGCCCTGCAACTGTTTGCGGCGAAGGTAGTACCACAAGCGCCGCTCGGCGTCTGATGGGTGCCGGCGCATTTTCCTTGCGTAGCGCTGCAATCGTTTGTTTCGCATTCCGTTGCTCCTGTGTTGCCCTTCCCTGTTCTGCCGGGCTGCCCGAGGAAGGAGTAACTGGTTTCTCAGCTACGTGGTGGTCGATCCAGTCG
>PKRE01000007.1 GCA_017577615.1 Gammaproteobacteria bacterium
CGAGTCGTTCAATGGCAAGTTCCGCGACGAGTGCCTGAGCATGCAGTGGTTCAAGAACCGGATCGACGCGAAGGTGATGATCGAAGAGTTCCGGCGCAGCTACAACGAAGTGCGTCCTCACTCCAGTTGAGGAAGCTACAATCTGATCTGACATTTGCGTAATCTGCTCCAGTGTCGGTCGTTTGACCACCGGAGAGGAGAACCGACAATGACGCAGATGGAGAAGATCATTCGACCGAAGCTGGGCCTGCTGGAGCTGGCGAAGCAGCTGGGGAACGTGAGCCAAGCCTGCAAGATCATGGGTTACTCGCGCGACAGCTTCTACCGGTTCAAGGAGCTGTACGAGAAAGGCGGAGAGCTCGCGCTGCAGGAGATGTCGCGCCGGCAGCCGAACCTGAAGAATCGGGTGGCGCCGGAGATCGAGCAGGCGGTGGTGGAGCTGGCGCTGGAGCAGCCGGCGTGGGGTCAGGTGCGGGTATCGAACGAGCTGCGCAAGCGGGGGCTGTCGATTTCGCCGGCGGGGGTGCGCTGCGTGTGGCAGCGGCACGAGCTTGAGAACATGAAGCTGCGGCTGAAGGCGCTGGAGGCGAAGGTCGCGCAGGAGGGGCTGATTTTGACGGAGGCGCAGGTTGCGGCGCTTGAGAAGGCGAAGAGCGAGAAGGAGGCGCACGGGGAGTTTGAGAGCGAACACCCGGGCTACTGCGGCGCGCAGGACACGTTCTACGTCGGCAACCTGAAGGGCGTTGGGCGGATTTATCAGCAGACGTTCATCGACACGTACTCGAAGGTGGCGATCGTGAAGCTGTATGATCGCAAGACGCCGATCACGGCGGCGGATCTGCTGAACGATCGCGTTGTACCGTTCTTCGACGAGCACGAGGTGCCGCTGCTGCGCATTCTGACGGATCGTGGGAGTGAGTACTGCGGGAATCCTGAGCGGCACGAGTATCAGCTGTATCTGGCGCTCGAGGACATCGATCACACGAAGACGAAGACCAAGAGCCCGCAGACGAACGGGATCTGCGAGCGCTTCCACAAGACGGTGCTGGATGAGTTCTACCGTGTGGCGTTTCGCAAGAAGATTTACCGCTCGCTCGAGGAGCTGCAGGAAGATCTCGACGAATGGCTGAGGTACTACAACGAGGAGCGGACGCACCAAGGGCGTTGGTGCTACGGCAAGACGCCGATGCAGACCTTCCTCGATAGCAAAGCGCTGGCGAAGGAGAAGACACTCGCGGCGTAGCACCAACCGACAGTGACGAAGCGGATCGACACTCGGAGAGAAAACGCAGACTGTCAGATCAAGTATTGACTTCTACACCTTAGGAGTCGCGAGTCCTCGTTCTCCCTAAGCTGCGTGTCCTCGATTCTCTGCTCGATTCTTTGTTCTCGGTTTGCAGCGTGTCCCAGAGCCTCCGCTCTGCTCGATTCTTTGTTCTCGGTTTGCAGCGTGTCCCAGAGCCTCCGCTGCGTGTCCCAAACTCTGCGTCGGGACTTTCCCCTACACTTTGTCGCTTCCTGAGTACGAGTACGCTGCGCATAGCCGAAATTGCGCCATCAGGCATTCGGAGCAGAATGCCCTCATGACCTCGACGTCTTCTCGTCTCGGTGCGATTCCTGCTAGTCGCCGGCACAGTCTCCTGAGCTTTCTGGCTCTCGCGGCCGTTACCGTGCAAGCAGGGGCGGGTGAGGGGGACGTCACGGCTGTCCTCAAGCTCCGGGAGCTGAGCTTCGTTTACCGGCCGAACACGCCTGTTCGCTCGTGCGACGCGATCGAAAGGCGCGTTGCTTCGGTCTTGCACATGCTTGGTGCACGCGAAGAGTTGGATGTCCGTGCAAGTGCGGCGTGGCGTTCTACAACCCCGACGGCGGCCGCTATCACACGCAGTCGACGCCCGACTAGGTGCGCGGGACGAAGCAGCACAGCGAAGACAGTGGGAGGCGCGACCATGACCGATCGTCACCCCGCCCGCATCCTCCAGGACCTCGTCAACGGTCACGTCGCGCCGCGCTGCCTGCACGTGATCGCCGAATTCGGCGTCGCCGACGCGCTCGGTGAGCGTCCGGAGACGGCCAGCGTGCTCGCCGCGCGCACCGGCCTCGACGCCGGCGCGCTCGACCGGATGCTGCGATTGCTCGCGGCGTATGGGGTGTTCGCGCGCGAAGGAGATGCCTACGTTCATACGCCGGTTTCCAGGCATCTGCGCAGCGACCACCCGCAGTCTCTGCGCTCGTTCGCCAGAACGATGGGGTCACCCATCTTCTGGAAGGGTTTCACCGAGCTCGCGCACGCCGCGCGGACGGGGAAGCCCGCGACGGACTGGGCGGGGATCCTCGCCCATTTCGCGCAGCATCCGGACGAGGGACGCATGTTCAACGAGGCGATGGCGGGCAAGTCGATCGCCGCCGTTCCCGCGGTGCTCGAGGCCTACGACTTCAGCGCCTTCGGTACGATCGCCGACATCGGCGGAGGACGTGGACACCTGCTGCGGGCGATACTCGAGCGCGTGCCCGGCGCGCAGGGCATCCTGTTCGAGCTGCCGCAAGTCATCGAGGACGCGGCACGGGAAGGCATTCCTCGCACGCAGCTCGTCGCGGGCGACTTCTTCGTCGATCCGCTGCCCGCGGCGGACGCCTACCTGCTGATGGAAATCATTCACGACTGGGGCGATGACGACGCGGCACGGATTCTCGCCGCCGTGAGGCGGGCGGCACCCACGCACGCGCGAGTCCTCATCGTCGAGACGCTGGTTCCGGATTCACCCGGGCCGGGCTTCGCGAAGACGCTGGACGTCATCATGCTGGCAATCACGGGCGGGCGCGAACGCACGCCCGCAGAATTCGAAACGCTGCTCGCCGGAGCGGGACTGCGCCTCGAACGGGTCATCAGGACGCCTTCACACTACTCGATCGTGGAGGCCACGGTCGCGTGAGATACGTATCGATGCACGACGCCCTGCCGCCTCTTCCGCTGCTCACCGTATTCTTCGCAGTGAGCCTCGCGCTCGATGCGCTCACGGCGCTCTCCGGCCCGCGTGGGGCGAGCTAGACAGCATCGGAGATCCATGTCTCGCACCAGCTACGTGCTCATCGCCTCCGCCGGCGTGTTCAATCTGGCCTTCGCGGCGTTTCACCTCTTCTTCTGGCGGCTGTTCCGCTGGCCGGAGCAGCTTCCGCGACTGAGCGCGGTGAACGCAGGCATCATGCAGGTGCTGAATCTCTGCCTCACCTACCTGCTCGCGATCGCCGGTGCCGTGTGTCTCATCTTTCCGCTGTCGATGGGCACGAGCGAGCTGGGACGCTTCCTGCTGCTCGCGCTCACCGGCTTCTGGATCGCACGGGCGATCTACCAGCCGATGTTCTTCCGCCTCGCCCATCCGGTCTCCACGGTCCTCTTCCTGCTCTTCATCGCCGGAGCGGCGCTGCACGGCATCGCCTGGGCGATCGCAGGGAACTGAGAGTCATCGATGAGCAGACGGAACTTCGCAACGGGCACACCCTGGGAGCCCGTCGTCGGCTATTCGCGCGCCGTCAGGGTCGGGCCCTACGTTCACGTATCGGGCACGACGGCAACGGACGGCGCAGGCGGCATCGTCGGCATCGGCGATCCTTATGCGCAGGCCGTCCAGTGCCTGCGCAACATCGAGGCCGCGCTGACGCGCGCCGGTGCGTCGCTCGAGGACGTGGTGCGCACGCGGATCTACGTGGTGAACATCGCGGACTGGGAGAAGGTCGGCAAGGCTCACGGCGAGTTCTTCCGCGACATCCGCCCCGCGACGAGCATGGTCGAAGTGAGTCGCCTCATCTCCCCGGAGCTGCTCGTCGAGATCGAGGCCGACGCCTACGTCGGCCCCTGAGCCGCGCGCGACGTTCACGCTGCGCGCTCAGCGTCTCGCGCGGATCTCGTAGCAGCGGTGGATCTTCGGGTTGCGCGCGAAGTCCTCGGGAATCGTCTCCGCCGAGATGTCGCGCACGTCGTATTTCTCCGCAACCGAAGGCTCGAGCCTGAACCGCTGCGCGTTGGCGGAGGCTCTGGGACACGCTGCAAACCGAGAACAAAGAATCGAGCAGAGCGGAGGCTCTGGGACACGCTGCAAACCGAGAACAAAGAATCGAGCAGAGAATCGAGGACACGCAGCTTAGGGAGAACGAGGACTCGCGACTCCTAAGGCGATCGAGTCCTGCGGAAGACCCCTTTGTGGCCATTCCTGCGTGTCCCATCTTCGTTTGCCTGCGTGTCCCATCTCGATGATCCACCCGCCCCGTCCTACGTCGCCGCCACCCTCCACCTTTGGTGTCTGTCCAAGACACAGTCGTCAAAAACTCAGTCCAAGATTCACCGCCTGTCCAAGGCTCACCCGTCCTCTCGCTTTTTGGTCCATATCCCAACCGCGTGTCCCACGTCGCGCTCGCCAAGTCGCGCTCGACCACCACCTTGGTGCGTGTCCTCTCCCGGCAAGCGCGACTGGGGTCGCTCGCGTGGCCTCACCAGCCCGTCAAGACACCTTTTCGTGCGCCGAAAACGGTCGGTAAGTGTCAGATCGTGCTATGGTCGCGCGCCGGATCGAGTAACGTTTCGACTGTCATGAAATACGCCGCTATCACTGGCTGGGGCAAGTGCATGCCCCCGGCCGTCCTCAGCAACGCAGACCTCGCGACGTTCTTGGACACGAGCGACGAATGGATCACCACGCGCACCGGCATCAAGGAGCGACGCATCTCGCACGTGCCCATGACCGTGTTGTCACACATCGCCGCGGCACGCGCGCTCGCGTGTGCCGGGCTCGATCCCAAGGAGCTCGATCTGATCATCCTCGGCACTTGCTCGGCCGACGAGCAGGTGCCCAACACCGCCTCCGGCGTGCAGTTCATGCTCGGCGCCCACCACGCGGCCGCCATGGACTTGAACACCGCTTGCACGAGCTTCCTGTATGGGCTCTCCACGGCCACGGCGATGGTGCGCACGGGCGTCGTCCGCAATGCACTCGTGATTGGAGTCGAAGTCATCAGTCCGTACATGGACTGGAGCAACCGCAACGTAGCAGTACTCTTCGGCGACGGCGCTGCAGCGGTCGTGATCGAAGCGTCCGACGAGCCTGCCGGCGTCATCGCCGAAAAGCTCGGTTGCGCTGCCGAAGCGCGCCACACGTTACGGGTGCGCGGCATGGGCACCATCTACGGCAACAATGAAGTGCAACTCGGCGATACGCGCTGGGACTTCGACGGACCGGAGATTTTCAAGCGCGCAGTGCAAGGCATGACCGAGGCCACGCTAGCTGCGCTCGAGCGCGCCGGTCTAACCACCGACGACGTGGCTTTGGTCGTGCCTCACCAAGCGAACCTCCGAATCATCGAAGCAGTCGCCAAACGGCTCGGACTCACAATGGAGTCCGTCTATCTCACAGTGCAGCGATACGGGAACATGTCGTCGGCAACCGTGCCAGTCGCGCTGGTGGAAGCGCTTGAAGAAGGCCGTGTGCGACCCGGCTCGCTACTCATCACCCCTGCCTTCGGCGCGGGTCTGACCTGGTGCGCGCATGTCATTCGTTGGGGCAAACGCGTCACGCCGATTGGACAAAGCGAGCTCCAGCTCCCCGAGTGCGACAAGACCGGCTTGGAGCTGGTGCAAGAGATCATGAGACGAAAGGGCAGAACATCGAAGGGCTTCGATGTCTCACTACCCACCCGCTAAGGGTCGGAAGCCGTTGCTCGTCGCCCTCGCACCAAGGAACTCCATACCCTCTTTGCTCGTAAGGGGCAGATACCTCATCAGGATCTGCCATGTCCGAGTTACTACGCTGGGGCACTTTGCTGCTCCTGATCGTGACCTTCACGGTAGCAGCGGATACCAACGATGGGCTCGTCTTGCCACCCGGCTTTCATGCCGACGTTGTCTACGAAGGCAGCGGACCAGCGCGTCACTTGGCAGTACGAGCAAACGGCGACATCTATGTCACGACGCAGCTCCCTCCTTTTTCCACGTACGACCCCGCACTGAATCGAGGCATTCTCGCCTTGCGCGACACCGACAAGGATGGTCGTATCGATCATGTCGAGAGCTTCAGTGACCTTTTGGGGACAGGCATCCGCTTCTACAAAGGCATGCTCTATGTCTCCGATCATGTCGGGGTATATCGCTACCGGTTCCGGGGCAAGGAGCTCGTCCCCAGCCAACCGCGCGAGACGGTGCTCGATGGCTTTGCGCCTCAAGCGCAGCACGCCGACAAGACGTTTGCCTTCGATCGCAAGGGCCGGATGTACGTGAACGTGGGGGCACCATCGAACGCCTGCCAGGAAGAGGACCGTACACCAGGCTCGAAGGGCCTGTTCCCCTGTCCGCTCCTGGAAGAGTACGGCGGCATCTGGGTGTTCGATGCCCTGCGCCTCGGTCAGAAACCATCCGACGGCGTGCGCTATGCGCGTGGCTTGCGTCATGCGGTCGCCATTGACTGGAGTCGCAGCGCCGATGCGTTGTTCGTGGTGATTCACGGAAGAGATCAGCTGGACACCTTGTGGCCCCAGTTCTTCACTGCGCACGACAACGCGGAAACGGTCGCGGAGGAGATGCACCTGGTCCGTGAAGGCGACGATTACGGGTGGCCATATACCTACTTCGACGTACGACGCGGCGAGCGCATGATTGCGCCCGAGTACGGCGGCGACGGCCAGACTCCGGCGCCACCGGGGCGATACGTTGATCCTATGATCGCGTTTCCTGCACACTGGGCACCAGGGGATCTGCTCTTCTACGAGGGTCGAGCGTTTCCACGCGAGTACCGACACGGCGCTTTCATCGCCTTCCACGGCAGTTGGAATCGAGCGCCCCTGCCACAGAGCGGTTATAACGTCACGTTCGTGCCGTTTCGCAAGCAGAAAGTCGCTGGACCCTGGCGTATTTTCGCCGACAACTTCACGCGGGGGCCACTCAAGGACAATCATCCCGCGAACGCTGCACATCGACCCATCGGCCTTGCCACCGACAAGGCGGGTGCACTCTACATCATGGACTCGCAAACCGGCCGCATCTGGCGCATCAACTATCAACGGGACAAGAAGAAAAGAGCGAACTTGCGCGTGTCCTGACAGGCAGTCACCTCATCTCATCTTTAAGCACAGCAAACGATAGCGGCGCTGGCGCGATTCTTAGCGCCCAGATCGCGCGTGTCCCGGCTTGTGCCTAGAATTGTGCTCTGCGCAGACAGTCTCTGCGTCCTTGGATTCCAACATCTGCGGCGCTCGGTATGTTCGACAACGTCAGACTCTGGTTCCACGATTCCGTGTACGCGCTCGGCTCGATTGGCCGCGTATTGCTGATCATCGCTTGTGCATGGGTCTTGCACCGGCTCATGCGCGCCTTCATCGGTCGTCTGGGCGCACGGTCCATCTTTCCCAGTGAGCTGGTCGTCGCTTTCAAGCGAACCTCTTCCCTTCTCATTACGGCGGCTGCACTCCTGCTCGTCTTAGAGCAATTCGGCGTCTCCGCCACGCTACTCTGGACAGCCTTCACGGGATTCGTTGCTGTCGCTGCGATCGCCTTCTTCGCGGCCTGGAGCGTGCTGTCGAACGTATTCTGTATGCTTCTCATCGTGACGACGCGGCCGTTCCGCTTATACGACGAGATCGAGTTGCTGGAGAACGGTGACAAGCCCGGGTTGCGCGGCCAGGTCGTGGACTTGAACCTGATTTACACCACGCTGCGGGAAACGACAGCCGACGGCGAGCCTGGTGCAGTGTTGCAGATACCGAACAGCCTATTCTTCCAGCGCATCGTCCGTCGCTGGGGCGCGCGTCCCACGCGCTTCGAACGACGCCTCCGGCACGGTGATACCCAGCCCACACAACAGCAGCCCGACACAGGCAGTCGGGCACAGGGCACGCGCTCGTAACCGGCTCTCGCTCGCGCCAGCGCACGATCGATCAGGATCACGATCTGGGAAATCAGGATCGGACTACGCAAATCACGCTGGCGCCCGTGGGCTGTGCGATCAGTCCACGCGTGTCCCAAATCTAGAATCCCCACAAGACGCGTACTGGACACCTCGCGCATGCTCACGGCGCCCCCATTGACGTGATCTCGCCTTCCGATGACGGAATGCCCGCCAGGCTCGACATGACGCCTCATCCCACGAAGGAGATGCTTGTCCCAGAAACTCAGAAAAGGAAGTTAGGAAAAAGTTGCCAAAGCGTTCCGAGGAACGGCGCGTTCCCGATCGCGCGCAGACGAGCCCGCGTGTCCCGAAACGCTCAAATCGCGAGAACGCGCCGGATAAATTGCGGCGACCGCTGTAACGAGCCGGGACTCGTGATCGGCTCCAAAACAAGAAACAATGCGTGTCCCCGAACGAGTATCAGGCTCAAAGATCAGGTGCGAGCAATGGGTGTCCAATGTCAGGTATCCAATGGCAGGCATGAATAGACCACCCGGATGAGATTTGGCGCGTGTCCTGAACTAGGCTTGAACCAGGCTCGGATGAGACTTAGTGCGTGGGATTCGTGCGTGTCCCGGATCAGGGTCCTCCCGGATCAGGGTCCCGTGCGTGTCCCGGATCAGGGTCCCCGGATCAGGGTCCGGGCCATGCCAGCGCATGGATCTGTCCGCACTCTGAGGCAGTTATTCCAACGGTCCGCAATCAGTTGAGTGTGTCCCGATGACAGAATCTTCCGGCTATACCCCTCCGCGCGTATGGAAATGGGAAAAGGAAAACGGCGGCAAGTTCGCGAACATCAATCGTCCCGTTGCGGGGCCTACGCATGAGCGCGAATTGCCCGTTGGCCGACACCCTTTGCAGCTCTATTCGCAAGGGACGCCAAACGGCAACAAGGTCACGATCCTGCTCGAGGAGTTGCTCGCCCTGGGTCATAGCGGCGCAGAGTACGATGCCTGGCTGATCCGGATCACCGAGGGCGAGCAGTTCAGCACGGGATTCGTTGCCGTGAATCCCAATTCCAAGATCCCAGCAATGGTGGATCGAAGCGGCGAGCGGCCGATCCGCATATTCGAATCCGGCGCGATCCTCGTCTATCTAGCGGAGAAGTTCGGTGCATTCCTGCCGACAGAGCCAGCGGCGCGAGCCGAATGTCTGTCGTGGCTGTTCTGGCAGGTCGGTAGTGCACCGTACCTCGGCGGCGGTTTCGGGCACTTCTACGTCTACGCGCCCGAGAAGATCGAGTACGCCATCGATCGATTCACGATGGAAGTCAAACGACAGCTCGATGTGCTCAATCGTCGTCTGGCGGAAACGGAGTACCTCGCCGGAGACACTTATACCATTGCCGACATCGCCACCTGGCCATGGTACGGCGAGCTGGTTCTCGGCAATCTCTACGAGGACGCGCACATCTTCCTGAACGTGCAAGAGTATCCGAACGTACGGCGCTGGGCCGAACGCATCGCTGCACGCGAGGCGGTGAAGCGTGGCCGCATGGTCAACCGCACCACTGGCGATCCGGCCACCCAGCTGCACGAACGCCACGACGCCTCGGACTTCGACAAGGTCGGCAAGTAACGGTTACGCAACCGCGCGCACCCGCTATCGCGAAGAAGACGGCGTGTCGCCGCGGCGGCACGCCGCTCGATCAGTGCACCTCGATGGTGATCGGCGGTCCTTCCACGAGACGCCCCTCCTCACAGGTGACGGTGCTGACCGGTGTGAGGGTGACGGTGCCTTTCACCAGCATGGTTGCCACCCGAGTGCGATCGAGCCGGTGCTCGGGCGGAAACCAGACCGCGCCTTCGGGCTCCACGATCCAGCGCAAAGTGTCGGCCACTTGCGGCTCCACCTCCGGCGGCGGCCGATAGACCCAGCACCTTCCCCGGACCTCATTCAGCGGCACCTGCTTCCAGTTGCCGGAGGTGCGTCGTTCCACGCTGAGCACGACGGATTCTCCTTCCGCGACACTGTCCGAGGAAACCGATGGAATCAGCGTCACCGACTGCGATCCCTCGAGCACATACACGAGCTTCGGCTTGGATTCACAAGCCGCAAGCGCCAGAGAGAGCACGACAATGGGAACCAGGCAAAACTGTCGTACAGTCATCGTCACCAACTCCATGCGAGCGTGACGGTACGCAAAAAATGCCGTTCCTACAACAATACTTCTACGAACACGAGTAGCCAGATTGCCAGCTCGCGTGCCGTGCAAGCACGCTGGTGCTGAGAACTACAGCTGAGAGCTCGGTGTCACGGTCGCCAGCCCACGAAATCTGCATACTTGGCAACCGTGCCAGACGTCGCCAAGCCGTATCGACCCTCTGCAAAGGTCGTATCGTGCGCCTGCAAGATGAAGCGATCGTCGACATAGACCCGCAACGCATCGCGCACGAGCTCGAGCCTCAATGTGTACCAAACGCTTGGCGATATATCGAGACTCGCGGTCGCGAGCACCGTCGTGACGCCGCCCTCCAACTTGCACAGCGACACTGTGCCGTCTGCACCCAGCGCGACGTAGTAGTAGTTGTTGCCATCCTGGTAGCGGCCGATCAAGCCCAGCCATGCATTGGGAGCGGCGAACGTCTCTGCACGCGCACGCACTTGAACGATCTGCTCGGCGACGCTCACCCCGGTGACAGCCCGGGCCGTCTCGGCTGCCGCCGCTTGGTGGTAGTAGCTGCGACCGGTCGCTTCGTCCCATGCCACGTACCAGTGGCCGTCGATGGTGCTCCACCGTCGTTCCAGCTCCGAATCGAAGCGGTCAGCGGCAATCAGCACTTGCGGATTGGGCGTGATCACTATGTTGTCGTACTCCACGCTCGCCTTGTACATCTGAATACCGGCCTGTCCATGTTCGTGCGTCGTGTCGCGTGCTTCGACAAGTAATTTTCCGTCTACATACGCTCGCAGCCATGTGCCGACCGCCTCAAGTCGCAGCCGGTAAAAGCGATTCCCTTCGAACGTGAACGGAGCGCTGGCGATCTCTTCGAACGTCCCGTCAACCATGCGACGCAACTGTATGAGCTTCGAGCCACGTACCGTGACGTAGTAGTAATTCGCCGGATCGCTCCGCCTGACCACCATGCCGAACCATCCCTTGTCGTCGCTCTCGAGCACGCGAACATCGGCTTGAATGGACTGGTCGGTCCAATCCATACCTGCCACATACGCTCCTGCATCACCGTCGCGACTCGTCTGCTGCAACACGCGCGAGCGGTCTGTCGATTCGATCGCGAGCATGCTCCCTGGCAGCGGCATCCACCCACGAAGCTCTCCCGCCTCGAAGTCATCTTGCATGGTATCTGGTTGTGTCAGATCCTCGGGCAGCTCGAACACGTAGACGGCGCCATTGCTATCGTATCCTGCCGACGCAGCGATCCGCCGCTTGCTGACCGCAATATGTGTTCCGAGCACCAGTCCGGTACGCGCATCACTTGCCAGCAAACGCGCCACTTCCACGTATGAGCCGTCGGCACCCTGCTGGTACACTGGCACGGAGCCAGCAGCCACGCCGCGCTGCGCATCGAACGGATAGGCACCGACCACGAACTCCTCGTTCACATCGAGGATGGGCAGGTTGTACCCGCGCTCGTTGACCAGCGCATCGACGGAGCTCGCGCTACCGACGAACTGCCATGCACCGCTCGTGTCGCGACGATAAATGTGCGCTCCTGGCCGTCGCGAGGCGACCGTCGCAATCGTGTCTCCGTGAACAACCGCTTGCACACCGAAGTACGGATCGAGACCGAAGGGACTGACGAGCGTTGCCGTGGGTGCCGAAGCGAAGCTTGCGTAGATACGAACCTCGCTGGGTGGTGTCGTCATCCAGTTGGAAGGCCCCGCCACAACCACGTCGCCAGAGATATCCAAGCTCGCAAAGCAGTACTGATCGGCCGTTGGGTCGCTTGCGCTCCCAATGACGGTCCACTGTGAAGCAGCGTCTTTGCGATACGCCTTCCAGGCGCAACGGGGTCCGCCTGCCACGATCGTACTGGCGTCCACGTCGACGCTCCCTCCGTACAGGTAGTGGTCGCTCGACGAAGGAAACGCCGCCACCTGCGTCCAGCCACTCGACGGCAGATACTCAAAGATTCGCAGCTCGTCGGCGTCGACAGCTGCTACATTCCCATGCAGCGCCACACGCAGCCCAAGCGCTTCCTGCCACTCCGCGTGCTCTGTCGCGAGCGTCGTCACATGTTGCCATTCGTTTTTTGGAGTGCGATGAAAAACGTACGCGGCCGCATGCGACCATAGGCCGAGCGGATTCTCCTCGATACGCGTTGCCACCACGAGCATGCGGTCGCCGTCGAGCGCCAGATCGGTCACGATCTGCGAGCTTGGACCGGGAAGCTCGACTTGCGCTTGCTCTTCCAACACCCGCGGCGAGGCCCAACCGAGCCCCGTGCTCATCAAGAAGGTTGCGATCAAGACCGCACGACACGGTCTCGATGCACGATCATCGCGTGGCATGGACCTTCCGGAGCGCACCTGAACCCCGTGAAAACTCGCTCCTCTTGCACATGCCACCATGTTTGCCACAAGTACAAGCTACTCGAAGTGCTTCGTGGCAGCT
The DNA here is from genome assembly GCA_017577615.1 of Gammaproteobacteria bacterium. Taxonomy (GTDB): domain Bacteria; phylum Pseudomonadota; class Gammaproteobacteria; order Steroidobacterales; family Steroidobacteraceae; genus Steroidobacter. The sequence goes on from PKRE01000007.1 coordinate 12,505, forward strand.
GCCTCGAGGGTCCTCATCGAGGCATCGCTTGCGCCCGCACACTTCGTTGTCTGACTGACGACTTCAATTCACGCCAGCAACGCTCGGTTCCTCCTGAGTGAATGGCCTGCCGGCAGCCAGTACGATGACTTCACGACAGCCACAACCAGCCTTTCCGCGCATACTCACCCTGTAGGCGGAACAAAGCCGCTGTAGTTGATCGTTAGGTGCGTGTCGTCGTGCACTGGCCAGCACGGTCGGTGCAGCCGTCCGCCAGAACAGCAGGAGAAAGGCGTGTACACCTCCAACGATAGCTTCGGTGCCCGCTCGACCTTGAGTGTCGGTTCTCGCGAGTACGAGATCTTCCGCCTCGACAGCCTCGAGCGGCTCGGGTTCGACATAGGCCGTCTGCCGTACTCGATACGAGTACTCCTCGAGAACCTGCTTCGCTGCGAAGACGGCGTCACCGTTCGCCCCGACGACATCCGGGCACTGGCAGCATGGGATCCACAAGTGCGCACGCCACGCGAGATTCCGTTCACGCCGGCGCGCGTCCTGCTACAAGACTTCACGGGCGTGCCGGCGCTCGTGGATCTGGCGGCGATGCGTGACGCGATGCACGCGTTGGGCGGCGATCCCAAGAAGATCAATCCGACGCAACCTGTCGAGCTCGTCATCGATCACTCCATTCAAGTCGATGCCTTTGGTTCGCCCGCGGCTTTCGATATCAACGAGGCGCGTGACTATGAGCGCAATGCCGAGCGTTACGCGTTCATCAAGTGGGGCGCGCAAGCGTTTGAGAATTTCAGCGTGAGCCCGCCGAACGGAGGCATCTGCCATCAGATCAATCTCGAGCACCTGGCACGAGTCGTGTTCGGCACTGGCGCGGATGCCACGTGCGGCCACGATGGTATGCCGCAGGCGTATCCCGATACGCTCGTGGGAACGGATTCGCACACGCCGATGGTCAACGGGCTCGGCGTGCTTGGCTGGGGTGTCGGCGGCATCGAAGCGGAGGCTGCGATGCTCGGTCAGCCGATCTCGATGCTCATACCAGAAGTCATCGGCGTGCGCTTGGTCGGCACCTTGGCACCGGGCGCAACCGCCACCGATCTGGTGCTCACGGTTGCAGAGATGCTCAGAAAGGAAGGCGTCGTCGGCAAATTCGTCGAGTTCTTCGGACCAGGGCTGTCGACGTTGCCGGTGCCTGACAGAGCGACGATCGGCAACATGTCGCCTGAGTACGGCTGCACTTGCTCGATGTTCCCCGTCGATCGCGAAACGCTCCAGTACCTGCGCTTCACCGGGCGGTCAGAAGAGCACATCGCGCTCGTCGAGGCGTATATGCGGGAGCAAGGGCTGTTCCACACGGAGCACTCACCAGAGCCGTTGTTCACGAAAACGTTGGAGCTCGACCTCAGCAAGATCAGACCGAGCATCGCAGGACCGCGGCGTCCCCAGGATCGCATCCCATTGTCGCGAGCGAGGAAATCTTTCGAGCAGGCGCTGCCCACGTTGCTCACACCGAGCGCACGCAGCGAGAAAACGGCTGCGGCTGCGACCCCGAACGGACGCAAGGTCGGTGTGTGGGGCGAATCGTCCGAGGTGGACAGCCAGGCCAGTGGGGCGCAGGACGACGAGCCGCTAGCATTGCATCACGGTTCCGTCGTCATCGCCGCGATCACGAGCTGCACGAATACGTCCAATCCCTCGGTCATGATCGGAGCAGGGCTCCTTGCCCGCAAAGCCGCCGCGCGCGGCCTGACGCCGAAGCCGTGGGTCAAGACTTCTCTGGCGCCCGGCTCGCGTGTCGTCGCCGACTACTACAAGCGCTCCGGATTGCTCACGGACCTCGAAGCGCTTGGTTTTCACATCACCGGATTCGGCTGCACGACTTGCATCGGCAACTCAGGGCCGCTTCCCGAGCCCGTATCCGCTGCGATTCGCGAAAGGTCGTTGGTCGTTGCTGCGGTCCTATCAGGAAACCGCAACTTCGAGGGACGCATCCATTCGGAAGTGCGCGCGAATTACCTCATGTCGCCGCCGCTCGTCATCGCGTTCGCGATCGCAGGTCGCATCGATATCGATCTCGAAACGGAGCCGCTCGGTGTGGATCAAACGGACAGGCCGGTCTACCTGAAGGACATATGGCCATCGCCTGCGGAAGTCGATGAAGTGATTCGCAGCGCCATCGATCCAGCCATGTACGAGCGCAATCGTACCCGCATCTACACAGGTGACGTGCGCTGGCAGGCGTTGCAGGCACCTCAGGCCGAACGCTTTCCATGGGACGAGCGCTCGAACTACATCCGTCGGCCGCCCTATTTCGACGGAATGACGAAAGACGCGCCGCAGAGCTTCGAGGATCTTCGTAACGCGCGCGCGCTGCTCGTGCTGGGCGACAGCGTGACGACGGATCACATCTCACCTGCCGGGTCGATTCAGAAGGATTCGCCCGCCGGACGCTACCTGATCGAGCGCGGCGTTGCGCCACAGGACTTCAACTCCTATGGCTCGCGACGCGGCAACCACGAGGTGATGGTGCGCGGCACGTTTGCAAACGTACGTCTGCGCAACCGGCTGGCTGGCGACTTGGAAGGCCCATTCACCAAACATCTACCGAGTGGCGAGGTGATGCCGATCTACGACGCCGCCATGCGCTATGCCGAGGAAGGCATACCGCTCATCGTGCTGGCCGGCAAGGAATACGGTTCCGGCTCGAGCCGCGACTGGGCTGCCAAAGGCGTCTTTCTGCAGGGTGTGCGCGCCGTGATCGCCGAGAGCTTTGAGCGTATTCATCGTTCCAACTTGGTCGGCATGGGTGTGCTGCCGTTGCAATTTCAAACAGGCGAATCCGCAGCATCATTGCAGCTTTCTGGTGAAGAGATCTTCGACATCGTGGGGCTTGCAGATGCTGTCCGTGCGCACTTCGCGAACGGCAAAGTGCTGACGGTGCGCGCACGTCGCCCGAACGGGGACGTGACCGAGTTTCAGGTGTTCGCTCGTATCGACACGCCCAAGGAAGCGCAGTACTACCGCCATGGCGGCATCCTGCAATATGCACTGCGCCAGCTCATCTCCGGGCCCGAGGAAACACCGAGCCTTGCGATCAGCGAAGTGGACGGCCCCAGCACGAACGTGCCCGACACCCTGATCGACGAAGCTTCCATGCAGTCGTTTCCGGCCAGCGATCCGCCGGCGCTGTAAAGGCTCGGGGCTGGAGGCTGAGGGCTGGAGCGGGCGCACGATGCGCGTCGCGTCTATCGCCTATTCCCTATTCCCTATTCCCTATCCCCATCTCTTGCTCAGGTCGTAGGCGGTACACACCCGATGTGTACCGATTGAGCAACAGATACGGATGGCCATCCGGTCCGACACTTACGTCGCGAATGCGGCCGAAGCCTTGCAGCAGCAAACGGTCTTCGACAACGGTCGTACCATCAAGCTGCAACAGGCGCAGCTCTTCCTGTCCCAAGCTCGCGACGAGCAGTCGGCCTCGCCAATGTGGAAACGCATCCCCTTCATAGAAAGCGATTTGAGAGATCGCGATCGACGGCGTGAAGTGATAGATCGGCGGCTCGACGCCTTCTCGATATGGGCTCGGCCCGACGGGCGTGCCATCGTAGTGGCGACCGAAGCTGACGAGCGGCCAGCCGTAGTTGGCGCCCTTGCGAATCACATTGATCTCGTCGCCGCCTGCGGGACCGTGCTCAGCCGACCATATCTCTGCGGTGCGAGGGTGAATCGCCATACCCTGTGGATTGCGATGACCGTAGCTCCAGATCGACGGAAGCGCGTCCGCGTGTCCCACGAACGGATTGTCGGTCGGAACACGTCCGTCGTCGTGCAGGCGATGAATCTTGCCGTACGGATGAGCAAGGCTTTGTGCCAACTGCGGTTGCTGACGCTCGCCGATGCTGAAGTACACGTAACCGTCCGCGAGCACCAGGCGCGAGCCGAAGTGCGCATAGTGCTGGGTGTAGAACCGCTCGGGCGCACGATAGATATCCTGCTGCTCGACCCAACGCCGTCCATTCAACTTACCCCGCACGACGCGCGTCATCGCGGTAGAACTGTCGGGACCCGGATCTGAGAAGGTGAGATAGATCCAACCGTTCTGCGCGTACTGCGGATGCAGCTTGACGTCCATGAGACCACCCTGTGCGCCGTTCCAGACCTGCGGCACGCCCTCGACGGGCCCGAGCAGCTTGCCGCTCTTGAACAACAGCAGTTGCCCGTTCTTTTGCGTCACCAGCAACGTCCCGTCCGGGAGGAACGCCATGCTCCACAGCTCCGCAGGCGCCTCGCCCACACGTTCCAGCACGAAACGATGACCCGCGGCTTCGAGCACCGGCGCTGCGGGTTCGTCGAACACCAGCGTGAGCCCATCGTGCTCACCTGGCTCCTCGCTGAGCATGAAACTTTCCAAGTTGAGGATTCCGCCGCCAGCGACACCGTAGAAACAGAGCTCATAGCGGCCGCTCAGCTCGCGGTCCAAGCCAACTCGATGCCGTTGGAAGGTCTCCCATCCGCCCGTGGAGACAGTGTTCTTTTCCGCCAAGTTGAACTGCGCCTTGGCAATGCCGTCGCCTGCCAGGATCGCGAATCGACCGGCTTCGTCGGAGCCCTTCGCGTAGGAAAGCTCGACGCTGCGCACGCCAGTCAAATCGACGTCGGGATAACACAAGGAGCTACGCTCACCGAAGTAGCCGATGTAGGGTAGCCCACTTTCCTGCGCTCGCATCAGCACGAAGCCGGAGGAACGCACCGGATCGAGCGTCTCCGCTCGCACTCGTCGACCGAGCACAGCCCGAGCCGCTACATGCTCGGCGGTCAGCTTGGCAAGCGCATCAATACGCTCCGGTGACAGCTGCAAGCCAAAGGCCGGCATGCCGCGCCGTGCATCGCCGTCGCGGATGGTGGCAGCGAGCCGGTCCACGCTCGGCACGGTCGTACTCTGCAGCGAAAATCTCGTCCCATGACATGTGCTGCACAAGCGGTCGTAGTCATCCTGAGCAGAATCCGCGCTCGCCTTCACGGCCAGCGCGGCTATCGATACCGCCGTAGCGAGGTGAACAATCAGCTTCGCGAACATGCTGCGTGTCTGTCGCCAGAGACTTCAGCATGGACGCTAGCGCAGCTGCGTTCGCTTTGCGATGCAGCTTGCGACGAATAGACATCTACCTGGGACGAACGGAATGGAGACCGGATCCGGGCGCAAAGGCCTAACGCGAACGAGCGCCGCGTTGAGCTCCGTTCGTCTTGCGCTACGTGACAGGGCAAACATCGACCTAGGCAACTGCAGCTCTCCTGGCACCCTTGCGCTCGAGCTTGACAGGCACCGGTCGGCACACTGTGTTGCACACGGGTGAATGCTCGCGCGCAAATGCCAGCAGGTCGTCGAGCTCCTCGTCGCTGCAATCGGCCTGGATGTCCATCCGCATGCGGATCTCTCGATAACCCGCAGGCACGCTCGGATCCAGGTCGAGCAGACCTTGCAGGTCGATCGTGCCTGCGAGCTCGGTGGAGATCGAGCGGATGTTGATGCCGCGCGCAGTCGCATGCAGAACGGTCGTGGTGGTCACGCATCCTGCGAGCGCATGCAGCAAGAACTCGACTGGATTGGCACCTTCGTTGTGCCCCAAGAGCACCGGCGGCTCACCGTTCGTGAACTCGAAAGCCACGCTGCGCGACTGATCCTCCGCGCCCGCACCATAGAACTCCTTGATCGTGGACCGATTTTCGCCCCCGTTGACCCAGACGTTGCGCGCTCGAAACTCGAACTGCGCCAGCGACGGCTGATCCTTGACCAGCTGTACGGTTTTTACCATCTGATCCACGTCCAGGCCGTTTCGTATAGACAAGCTCGACATGATCTGCCCTCCTGCGTTGACTTGAGAACGATTATCCGAACGTTGTCGGACGGCGGGCAGATTAGCGTCGCGACCTTGCTCATATAAGATCGGCTCGTGCCACGACCGAGGCATTCGTGCCATTCGAGATTGTACGATGCAACGAGCAAACAAGACCCCCACACAGGCACTGCTGGTCGCGACGCGGCAAACGGCGGGCTCGGCGCTTTATGGCATGCTCGATGTCTTGAGCGCAGCAGGCAATATCTGGCAAGAGCTCGTTCGCGACCACGACATGTCGCGACTCTTCGAGGTGCGCATCGTCTCCAATCTGCGTGAGCCCTTCACCTGCGGGAACGAGATTCCGGTGCGACCGCACTGCTGCATCGCGGACGATCCTCGAGCGGACATCGTCATCATCCCTGATCTTTGGCTCGATCCCGACGAGAGCCTTCGCGGCCGCGAGACCGAGCTCATGGAGTGGATACGGCGCTGCTATGCACGAGGCAGCGCCATCTATTCGGCTTGCTCGGGTGCGTTGGTGCTTGCCGAGACCGGACTCTGAATGGCCGGTGCGCCACCTCGCATTGGGCGTACCGGGAGCTCTTCGCGCGCGAGTACCCTGAGGTCGATTTCCGGCCCGAGCCCAGCCTGGTATTCGCGGATCGAACGGGCAGGATCGTGACCGCAGGCGGCACAACCTCCTGGCACGATCTCGCGCTGCATATCATCGCTCGCCACGGCAGTCCCGGCGAAGCGCTACGCATCGCGAAGGTCTATCTGCTGAAGTGGCACAGTGAAGGGCAACTGCCCTTCACACCGCTCATCAAACGCACGCTGCATGCAGATGGGCTCGTGAGGCGCTGCGAAGAATGGCTCGCCGACCACTATCGCGAGGATGATGTCATCGCACACGCCGTGCGCCTCTCGCGCATCCCGGAACGCACGCTCAAGCGCCGCTTCAAGGCCGCCACCGGGCATTCACTCATCGAGCACGTGCAGAACTTGCGCGTTGAGGCTGCGAAACGACTGCTGGAAACGAGCGCGGACGCCATCGACGAGATCAGCGCGAGCGTCGGTTATGAAGATGCCTCGTTCTTCCGTCGGCTCTTCCGACGTTCCACTGGGCTCACGCCTGGTGAGTATCGGCGAATGTTCAAGCCGATCGCCGAGGCGCGCGACCGTGAACCGGCGCCTGCAAGCAAAGAATGAGAATGCACAGGGTACAAAGAAGGCACCCAGGGGGCGCCTTCTCTGCTCGCAATGCCAGCGGCGTTACTTACCGAAGCTCCAGCGACCGCCGACGTACCACGTCGTGGCATCGTCGTCGAAGGTCACATCGATGCCGGCGGCGAACGCCTTCGTGAAGAAGTAGCGGCCACCGACGTTGAAGAAAGTGTTGTCGCCACTGTCATCGTAATCGACATGCTTCAGGCCCGCCGTCAACTCGATCTGCGGATGCACGCGACCGCGCAAGCCGATTCCCAAGCCGAAGCCGTCATCGTCGATGTCCCGGCCCCGCGGCACGTCGATCTCGGTCTTCAAGTACGACAATGTGCCCACGACGTCCAAGTTCGGGCTCACCGGCCATGCGTAGCCAGCGCCCACCTCGAAGTCGTTAACATCAATGTTGGCATCCATATCAACATGAGAATACTGGGTGAACACATGCAGGTTCCCCGTCACTTCCAGCGAACCGCGCAGCTGAAAGCCGTCTCCATCGATATTTGAATCATCCAGCTCCGTGTTCACATAGCCGAGCTCGACAAAGGAGTATTCGAAGCTGCTATCGGCCAATGCCGAGCCGAACATGCCCATTGCCGCAATCGATGCAAAGACCAAACCCTTGCGCATAGTATCTCCAGAATTGTTGAACGCATGCTGTTGCGAACACGCATCGTGCGCCGCAACAGCGCGCGCATTGTACGGCAAGGAACCTGAACAAACACCACACAAAAGTGATGCAAGAATGCGACAATGGATCGAAGAACAAACGGTCCGAAGGCACGGGCGTAGCCGCGCGGCCGCGCTCGATGCGCAGAAAACGTGACAGGACTTGAGGGATCTCAGAGATTCGTCTGATCTGCGGGCACACCGGCGGGCAGCTTCGCGCCGTCCGTGCCCTGCTCGCAGCCGACGCTTTCCATGCCAATGCCGAAGCAGGTCATGGAAATCGAGCCCAACGTGCAGCCGCGCAACCAGGCTTGAGCAGCTGTGCCGACTTCGGCGGCGATGCCCGCGACATACAACAGCGGCAGAAAATGATCGGGCGTCGGCACCGCCAGCGCATAGTCGGGATGATCCTGCAGCACGAGCACCTCGCCGGGGTCCTCGGCCATCACCGATACGGCTGCATCATCGAAGCGATGGGCCCATTCTTCGCCGCCTTCGCTTTGCCAGACAACACGTCGCAAGTTGTGCACAAGATTGCCGCTTGCCACGATCAGCACGCCGCGCTCGCGCAGCGGCGCCAAGCGCGCCCCGAGCTCCAGGTGATATTCCATCGGCTTGAGCGCGTTCAGCGACAGCTGCAGCACCGGAACGTCTGCCTGCGGGAACAAATGCGCAAGAACGCTCCACGTGCCATGATCCAAGCCCCACTGATCGCGATCGAGACCGACCCACGTCGGCTTCGCAAGCTCCGCGATCTCCTCTGCCAGCTCAGGCAGACCAGGAGCCGGATACTCGAAGGCAAACAGCTCCTCGGGGAAACCGTAAAAGTCGTGGATCGTGCGCGGCCGCTCCATCGCCGTCACCGCGGTGGCACCGATGAACCAGTGAGCAGATATCGCCAGAATTGCGCGCGGTCGCGGCAAAGCCCGCCCGACGTTGCGCCAGGCTTGCGTGTAGCCGTTGATCTCGAGCGTGTTCATCGGGCTGCCATGCCCGACGAACAATACAGGAAGTGCCGACATGCACTTCTCCTCTGGGCAATCGCCTCAGAGTGTGTCACACGTGCTGACGGACATCTAGCTCCTGCGAGCTGTAGCGAGCATCCAATAGCTGGCGAGCCTCGACCGGGCCCGTCCCATCTTGCGGGGGAGAACGAAGGGTGGCTCCACGCTCAATAAGTCATTTCAAAGCCAAGATTCAATGCAAAGTTACGCGGCATTGAGCGGTCGTCGATCACTGTCGATTTGAGCCCCCACGCCACATCGAGGTGCAGGCGGCGGAAGAACGTCATGCCGAACGTCGCAGTGTCGAGCTTGGTGCCCGCGAGGTTCTTGCGATAGCCAATGCGAACGTCCGGCAGTAATCGCGTCAACGTCTTGTAGCCGAGAGAGACTGCAAAGCTTTGATTCAGATCGCCGACAGGATCTCGTACCTCGTTGAGGTCGAGTGCCCCTGACAGCGTGCCGCGACCATCGGCAAAGAACCACGCACCTTCGACCGTCGCAAGGCGCTCCAAGGTCCACGTTTCGCTCAAAGCGAGACGATCGCTGAAGTATCTGGCCGCATAACAGTTGTGCTGCGCGCTGCCGCTCAATAAATGGCAGTCGTTGCCGATCGTCCCGTACTTGAACTCCGGTTCGGTCAGGTTGGCGAGCGTCAACCCAATGCGATAGTTGTCCGTGCTGTAAATGGCACCGATGTCCAGCGTGACATGGCTTGACTCGTGCTCGTTCGCGTCGTAGGTGTCTTTCACGATGTCCTCGACATCGTCGTCGGCGGTCTGTAACGCCACGACCTGTTTGCTGAGCGCCGCTTGCAAGTACCGTACGTTGGTCCCGACGGTCAGTTGCCGCGAGCGGTCGCTCCACACCGGACGAGCGAAGCCGAGGGCAACTTCGCCCAGGGTGGCACCCTTGACGTACACCGCAGACGCAGTCTCGAGCTCTCCTGCGAGAGCGTTATAGGTGACGGGAGCATCGAGCAGCCCGAGACGAGCCAAGCCGGCGAAACTGGCATTCAGCGTGACGACTCCCCTCTTGCTGCGGATGAGCATGGGAAAGAACGGAACATGTGCTCCCGCGTGCACCTTGGCGTACCCATCCCGCGCCATCGTCCCGAGCAGCGCGTTGAAACGCTGTACGAGCGCCTGGCCTTCCGCAAGCGAGATATCGTCGCGATCGAGCTGCTCGATGAGACCGTCGATCTCGTCGACGAAATCGTCGACGGGGCCGACTTCCACTCCGATGCCCAGCGAGCTCAGCACCCCCATGCGGATCTTGGATTCTGGTGAGATCGAGAACTCGGCGCCGGCAGGATTACGCGTTGCGTACAACGCCGTCCAGTGACTCGATGAGGCGCCATCGGTCAGGGTGGGACCCGCATCACGAAAAGTCGGCGCTGCGAACGACGCACACGAAAGCGTCGCTGCAAGCAAAGTCATCACAATTGTCTTTACATGAGATATCGAACTCTTCATGTTCCAACCGCGCCGTCGAACCACTCATCGATCTCGCTAACGACGTCGTCCGAGTCAAAGAGATCGGGCACTCGACCTCCCATTGCTCACGGACGAACGCCGCGCGGATGTTTCACCACGATCGAATGGCAGAGCAACTACCGCTGCTGGGATTCTTGACGATCGTCACAACGATCTCGCGCAGCTCAGCAATCTCGCGGGACCCAGCTTGCGGATTTCACTGAACGATCCGGGATGGGAACTTGCAAGACGTCTTCGCGCGATTGCCTGGACATGACACCTCGATGCGATCGCAGCGACGCTTAAGCTGCGACCGCTCAATGTGCCCTCCACGCAATCTCCTACCGCGCGAGCTTGCGCAGCTGAGACTTCGCCGATTTCAAATAGGTATGAACAGTATGGACGGAAAGACCTAGTCTCGCTGCCGTCTCAGCATACGAATACCCCTCCTGCTCGTGAGTGAGCAGCACCGCCTTCTGTGTCTTCGGCAGGTGCTGCAGGAGGGACGCCACGAACTGCGAGGTCAGCGCTTCCCTGGCTGGATCGGACGGCGATTCAGCTGTATGCAGCATCGTGCCTGGCGACAACTCTTCGCTCGATACGAGATGCCGCCGTTGCCGGGCGCGTTCCGCTAGAAAATCAGCCCAGACGTGCCGTGCGATACCGAACAGGTAGCGCCATTCATCGACGGGAGCGGCCGTTTCTGGCAACGCCAGAAACCGCGCGCAGACCTCCTGGATGAGATCGTCTGCATCGTCGACAGATGAGGGCAGTCGCCTGCGAAAATAGCGGCGGAGCGCAGGTCGGAGCGCAACGAGCACATCTGCTCGCCTCGTCAGCGAGGTCGTACCGATGCATGCAGCCATGGCTCGCCCTAGCTGCGTGAGCTCGTTGACTTACGTCGCCCGCGGCCAGGTTCCACGTTCGTCAAGAGCGGCCGCACGATGGCGCTATCGAGACGATCTGCGGTTTCCCTGATGAGCGCCAAAGCAATGGCTGCGGCACTGGCATAGTCCGGATCCATTTTGATTCCGGTTTGATCCGCATGTAACAACGCGACATGCAGACATCCGAGAACCGATTGAGCACTGGCTAGTCGATCGCGCTCGCTCTGCAGGATGCGCTCGAGGGGATGTGACGAAGCGTCGCCCACAGCACGCGCGGGCGAGCCGGTGTCCGAGAGTGGAGAACGCGCAGCTTTCCCAACGGGGGACGACCGTTCGCGCACCCCCCTTCGACGAACGCGGACATCCGACGTAGACTGTCCCCTAGCCATAGTCATCCTCTCCATCAGGTGGCTGTGGTTAGGCGCCCGGCGGTGTTGCCCTCACCGTCGGGTGCCGCCCTGAATAAACTGAGGCTACAAAATCCCTTTACCCCTATACTTGTAGGGAAAGTCTACCCTTTATCCTATTTTAGGATCAAGCCTGTTTTGGGATTAACTGGCGAGCACGAAGAAGCAACGATGCCACGGACAAGCCCTCCCTACGATGTACTCCGACAGGTGCTCATCGAGAGCAGGATCGCCCGAGGTCTCACTCAACAGGCGCTCGCCAAGAAGCTCGGTCGACAGCAGTCCTTCATCGGCAAGATCGAGAATGCCTCTCGCAATATAGATGTCATCGAATTCATCGAGGTTGCACGCGCGCTCGACATGGATCCGGCGAGGCTGCTCGCGAAAGTCGTCAAAGCTGCCTACCCTAAATAGCGAACAGGGAATGAGGAATGGGAAATGGCCAACGATGTGCGCGCGAAAATTCCAGCGCACTCGTGGCTCGCGAATCATCGTTTGCGGGTCGTAGGATTTGGGCTCTGTCATCGCGCTCGCCCATGCCAGAGCCAAGCGCCCGCGTCTCAGTTCAAGTAAACAACCGCCTGCTCTCTGACCGCGTATCGACGCACGCGTGTCGAGATTGGCTCGACCATTCCCGCTGCCTCGGCATCGCGCAGCGCCGTACCGATCGTCACTGCATCGAGCCGGTCGATACTTTGGCGGATGAGCGTCCGTGCCGTATTGATCACGCTCTGATAATCCGGGATGTCTTCGGTCGAGCGATCGTGCCCATCGAGCGCCACAACAGCACAGTGTAAGACAGCCTCGGCATCCATGAGCCGCAAGCGCTCTTCGTCGATGAGCTCGCGCAGCTGCAACGGCAATGAGCTCCACGCTAAAGCAGGCGAGCGCTCCACTGTGTCATCGGACCTGTCGTACCTTGCTCGTGCACGCGATATCGTTCCCTTCGCCGCCATCACCTTGTCTCCGTGTCAGTTAGCGCGGCAGACGCTCGAGTGCGCCCGGCAGAACGCCGAGCGAGCAGCCGCCACGTTGATCGCGCCGAATACATTATCTGTATATCCGAACAGTATCAAGACTTTGCAACCTGAAGGCTAAACGAGCGAATAGGGAGTAGTGGAACGACGCGAATGTGCCGCACCTTCAGCCGGCTTCCAGCCCCCGGTCGCCAGCGCCGCTCATCCCAGCCGCGCGAGTGTATTGCGGAAGCGTGCATGGGCGACCACAAAGAACACGGCACCGATCACCACGATGGCAATCAGCTGCGGCCAAATGATGTCGATGCCTGCCCCTCTGAACAGAATCGCTTGGCTCGCCGCGGTATAGTGCGTCGTAGGAGCAAGGAGCATGATGTTTTGCACGAGCTCGGGCATGCTCTCCCGCGGCGTCGCGCCGCCGGAAAGCATCTGTAAGGGAAACAGCACCAATATCACCAGCAACGCAAACTGAGGCATCGATCGCGAGAATGTTGCAAGCAGAATACCCATCGACGTCATCGACGCGAGATTCAGCCCGCCCGTGAACAAGAACAACGCCCGCGATCCTTGTATGGGCGTGCCCAGCACACCTTCGACGATGAACACGAGCGCCAGTGCCGTGCCGAGAATGGTCACGATGCCCATCGACCAGATCTTCGACACCATGATCTCGAACGGTGTGATGGGCATCACGAGCAGGTGCTCTATCGTGCCGCGCTCGCGCTCGCGAATCAGCGCTGCACCGGTCAGCACCAGAGCGACGAGCGATACACGGTCGATGATCGTCATCACGCCCAGGAACCACGAGCGCTCGAGCGTCTGATTGAAGCGTGCCCGCAGCGCCAGATCGACTGGCAGCTCAGGCCCACCCCGATGCCTTTGCACGAACTCGGTCACCTCACCGCTCACGATCTGCTGCACCACCCCGCTGCCGACGAATGCCTGCGTCATTCGTGTGGCATCCACATTGAGTTGAATCTCAGGATTGCGCCGCCCGAGCAGATCGCGCTGGAAACCTGTGGGAATCACGAGACCGAACGTGAACTCGCCTGCATCCATGCCAGGATCGAGCTCCGCGAGAGAAATCACTTCCGGCCGTTTGAAATGCGGTGGATAGAACGCCGAGACGATGCGTCCGGACAGCGGCGAGCGGTCCTCGTCCACGATGGCAATCGGAGCGTTGTGCAGCGTGTCGGGCACTGCCGTCGCAGCCGTGTAGATCGACAGCGTGAAGGCGTACAGAACCAGGATGACCAACATCGGATCGCGCACAAAGCCCCAAAGCTCCTTGACGCCCAATCGGTATATGTTGGCGAGCATGCGCGCTGCTCCGCGCTGTCGATGCGCGGCGTCATGCTTTGGGCGTCGCTGCTTGTCTTCGTTCATACCTATGTGTCCTGCTTCTTGAGCAATGCGATGGACACCGCAAGGATCACCGGCACCGCTGCGAGCAGCGCCCAGAACGATGTATACAGATCGGCGAATTGCAGCGCCTTGCCGAACACGCCGCGACTGACAGTGATCATGTGCGTGGGCGGCTGGATGCGACCGATCACCTGAGCAAAACCTTCCAGCGACGAGACCGGGTTGAGGAGCCCAGCGTATTCGATCGCGAGGATCATGCCGAAGATCATCGCAACGAATATTGCGGCGGTTTGGCTGCGCGTGAACGTCGAGCACAGCAGACCGAAACCCGTGGAGTAGACGACGAAGATGAGCGCGGCGAGCGCGAGCGCGGCGAAGCTTCCTTTGACTGGCACGCCGAACACAGTGATCGACAACACGGTCAAGAGCAAGAAATTTCCGAACGCCAGCGCGATGTACGGCAGCTGCTTGCCGATCAGGAACTCAGTTCGCGTCGTCGGCGTCACGTAGAAATTGATGATCGAGCCCAGCTCCTTCTCGCGCACGACGGAGAGCGCCGTCAGCATCGAGGGAATGAGCAGCAGCAAGATCGGGATGACAGCCGGCACGATCGCCGGCAAGCTCCTGATGTCTGGGTTGTATCTGAAGCGTGTCTCGATCGTGACGGCTGAGCTCAAAGGCCGCCCGAGCCTCTCCCTTGCCTGCTGCGCGAGCCAAAGCTGGTGCATGCCTTGCACATATCCCTGCACCGTCTCCGCACGCAGCGGCATCGCCCCATCGATCCATGCACCTATCTGCACCGAATCGCCACGTTGCACGCTGCGCGCAAAACCCGGCGGAATCTCGATTGCAAGCGCGATCTCCCCGCTACGCATGCGTCGATCGAGATCGCGGTAGTCGGCGATCGGCGGCCGCTCGATAAAGTAGCGCGAGCCCGACAGATTGAGCACATAGCTGTTGCTGAGCCCTGTCTGATCGCGATCGAGCACCGCGAACGTCAGATCCTCCACGTCCAAGCTGATGCCGAATCCCATGATGAACATGAGAATCACGCTGCCGAGCAACGCAAGCGTGCCGCGAATCGGATCGCGCCGCAGCTCGAGCGTCTCGCGCGTCGCGTAGCTGAAAAGGCGTTGCCAGCTGAACCGGGTCCGATGCTTGCTCGTCGCGACCGGTTCGCTGCTCGCCACCGTCGCGCCGATCTCAGTGCTGGCACCCGCGCTTTCGCCCGCACCGGCGTCTTCGAGATATGCAATGAACGCCTCCTCGAGCGTCGCCACACCCCGGCGTTCCATGAGCCTGCGCGGTGCATCGCTCACGAGCACTTTTCCTGCGTGCATCAGCGAGATGCGATCGCAGCGTTCACCCTCGTTCATGAAGTGCGTCGAGATGAAGATCGTCACCTTGTCGGTACGCGACAGATCCACGAGCAGACGCCAAAAGCCATCGCGTGCGATGGGATCCACGCCGGAGGTCGGCTCATCGAGAATCAGCAGCTCCGGACCGTGCACCAACGCCACGGCCAGCGACAAGCGCTGGCGCACCCCGAGCGGCAGCCTCTCCGGCAGCTCGTCGACGTACTGCGTCAGCCCGAAGCGCTCGATCATCTGCGCAACGCGCGAGGCGATCTGCTCTTGCGGCACATGAAAGAGCTGCGCATGCAGCGTGAGGTTCTGGTGCACCGTCAGCTCGGAATACAAGGAGAACGACTGCGACATGTAGCCGACGCGGCTACGCGTGTGCATGTCGTGCGGATCGACTTCCCGGCCGAACAGCTTCGCGGTACCTTCGCTCGCAGGCAGCAAACCCGTAAGCATTTTCATCGTCGTCGTCTTGCCGCAGCCGTTCGAGCCGAGGAAGCCGAAGATCTCGCCGCGCGGGATGCGAAAGCTCACATGATCGACCGCGACGAAATCCCCGAAGCGCTTAGTCAGATCCGTCGCCTCGATCGCAATATCGCCGGTCGCTTCCGATTCGAGCGGTGGAATCTGCACCGCCCTGTGTCCGCGACGCTTCTCCTCCGGCACGAGCGCGATGAAGGCGGCTTCGAGCGAGCTCGTGCCTGTGCGTTCGTAGAGCTCCTGCGGTGTGCCCGTCGCAAGAACCTTGCCGTCGTCCATGGCGATCAGCCAATCGAACTGACTCGCCTCGTCCATGTACGCCGTGGCGACGATGACACTCATGTCGGGACGCGCTGCACGGATATCGGCGATGAGATTCCAGAACTGACGACGTGCAAGCGGATCGACGCCGGTCGTGGGCTCATCGAGTATGAGCAGCCGCGGGTCATGGATGAGAGCGCAGCACAGTCCGAGCTTCTGCTTCATGCCGCCCGAGAGCTTGCCTGCCGGTCGGCTCAAGAATGGATACAGTCCCGTGGCGCGCGTGAGAAGATCGATACGTCGCCTACGCTCGGCAGCGTCGTGTCCGAACAAGCGAGCGAAGAACTGCAGGTTCTCCTCCACCGAAAGAGTCGGATAGAGATTGCGTCCCAAGCCTTGCGGCATGTAGGCGATGTCGGGGCAGACGAGCTTGCGTTGGCGCGCATCCGCCATGTCGGCGCCGAGCACGATCACCTTGCCCCCCTGCACGGCGCGCACGCCTGCTACGAGCGACAGCAGGCTCGACTTGCCTACGCCATCCGGCCCGATGAGACCGACGATGCGACCTGCAGGAAGCAGCAGGTCGATGTCGTCCAGCGCGACTTTCGCCTTGTATCTCAGACTGACGTGCTCGAGCCGCGCAACGGCCTGCCTGCCATCGTTGTATGCGGCTTGGGGCATCACGGCACGTTGACGCGCAGATTCTCCGGCCACGATGCGTTCGGATCGATCTTGAGCCACGCAACACCCGGCAAACCGGTTTTCACCTGCGTGAGATGACGGAGCAACAGCTCGCGATCGATGTGTGCGCGCACGCGGAACATGAGCTTCTGTCGTTCGCTTGCGGTCTCGACCGTCTTGGGCGTGAACTGAGCGACATCCGCGACGAACGACACCTTCGCCGGGATCACGTACGTGGGCGCCGCATCCAAGATGATGCGCACCTCACTGCCCAGCGCCACCCGTCCGACGATCGTCTCCGGCAGAAAGAACGTCATGTAGACGTCGCTGAGATCGACGAGATTGAGCACCGGCGAGCCGGCAGCCAATACTTCGCCAGGCTGCGCGATGCGATACTGCACGCGCCCGGCACGTGGCGACGACAGCACGCTGTCTCTGATGTCCGCTTCGATCCGCGCCACCGTTGCCGCCGCGGCAACGACTGCGGATTCGGCGCTCGCGATCTGCGCTTCCGCGGCCTCGACTGCCGAGGCCGCGGCGACCGCCCGTGCCTTCGCGGCCGCGACGGTGGCGCGAGCTGACTTGACGCGCGCCCGGTCGTCATCCAGCTCCTGCATCGAAGAGGCACCTTCCGTCGTCAGCCTCTCGGAGCGGGCCAGACGCCGCTCAGCGGCCTCGAGCGCGCTCTGCGCCTCCACGACGGCCGCTTCCGCTGCGGCCAGCTCACTGCGCCGCATCGCCAGCTCCGCCTTCGCCGCGCTCACCGAAGTGATCGCGCGTTGATGCATCGCGCGTGCCTCGTCGAGCTGAGCTTCCAACGTATCGGTCTGCATCCTTGCAAGCGGCTGCCCCGCCTGCACGAAATCGCCTTCGCGCACGTAAATGTCCTCGATACGTCCAGCGATCTTCGCCGAGACATTGATCTCGGTTGCTTCGATACGGCCGTTGCCGCTCACGAATCCTTCGCCGGGACCGGCGGGCTGCAACAGCCGCGACAACGCGTACACGACCGCAACGATCAGGAGCGCGATCGCGATGATGCCGAGCCTTTTCCTGACAGTTGCGTCCACCTGCTCCTCGTCGAGTCGCGCCTACTCGCCCGCACCGAGCGCCCCGCCGCCAAGCGCGGCAAACAGTGCCACACGACTCGACAACAAGGCGCGTTGCACCTGCACCAGTGCCTGCTCCGCATTTAGCAAGTCACGCTGAGCATCGAGCACCTCGAGATAACTCGCGGCGCCGCTGTCGTAGCGCAACTGCGCCAAATACGCGCGCTCCGTCAGCGCTCGCAGCGCCTTACGTTGGATGCGCACCTGCTCATCGAGCCAACGATGCGCCGACAGCGCATCGGCGACATCGCGAAAGGCGGCCTGTATGGTCAGCTCGTAGCTTGCAATCGCCAGATGACGTCGCACTTGGGCGAGCTCGAGACTCGAACGCAGACGTCCGCCAGTGAAGATCGGCAGCGTGATCACTGGTGTGAATGCCCACGCACGTGTTCCCGCTTCGAACAATCCGTTCAGCTCGGCGCTCGCCGTGCCGAAGCTGCCGGTCAACGTCACGCTCGGAAAGAACGCTGCGCGCGCTGCGCCGACGTTGGCATGCGCTGCGCGCAGCTCGTGCTCGGCAGCAATGATGTCGGGACGTTGGACCAGGAGCTCCGAAGGCAATCCTGCCTGCAGCGGACGCACCGGCTCGGTGTCATCTTGGAAAACATCCGGCCGAGACGGCACGTCCATGTCGTCGCCGATGAGCAACCGCAGCGCATGACTGTTGGCGGCGCGTGCCTGCTCGAGCTGGGCCACGAGCATCTCCGCCTGTGTGAGCAGCGTTTCCACCTGCGTCAGCTCAAGGCGCGTGCTCGCGCCTTCCTCGAAACGCCGCGTGAAGATGCGATAGGACTCCTGGCGGGTGCGCAGCGTGCTGCGAGCAAGCTCCAGCCGCCGCTCCAGCTCGCACTGTTGCAGCCAGGCATCGGCGACTTGGGCGACGAGACTTACGGTGAATGCACGCCGCGCGGCTTGTGTCGCGAGATAGCTCTCGATCGCGGCGACATCGAGATTGCGTATGCGGCCCCAGAAATCGAGCTCCCAGGTCGCCACGCCCAAGCCAACCTGATACGAGTCAGTCACGAGCGAGCGACGGGCGAGATTGAGCTCGCCTGGCGTACGCGCTCGATTGACAGTCACGCTCGCGGCAATGTTCGGAAACTGCTCTGCACGTTGAATTCCCCGCAGCGCCCGTGCTTCTTGCACCCGTAGCACCGCCATTCGAAGGTCGCGACTGCTCCTCAGTGCCCGCTCCACAATTCGTTGCAGGTCGACATCGACGAGCACGCTGCGCCAATCGATGGTTGCGGAGAGCCTCGCGCCTCCCATACGCGGCGCATCGGAAGGATATTCGCCGGGAACTGGCATTGCGGGATGCTGATAACGCGGAGCCATCGAGACGCATCCGGCGCCGACGAGCGCAGAGGCCACGAGCGCCGCGCTGCGTACTGCGTGCAGCAACGGCGAATCCAGTGGATGCCTCCCCGCTCGTGAGCTCATCTGTCGACCGGCAGGTTTGGACCCCGGCCGCCGCGAATGGGCTGCTCCGTTCGGTCGATAGGTTCTCGTTCGTCTTCGGCGCCGCTGAGCGACGCGGCACGCGTCTTCGAATCAGACATGTTCAGAGCTCTGCCGCTTGCGTGATCTTGTCGAGACGGTGGGACACCGAGCTCGGCGACTCGGCCGACAGTGCGTTCCAAACGCAGCGCGACGATGAGAGTTTCCCTGGCATGCAATTTCTGCGCGGGGCACGACGTGCCACAGCCGCATGCAGAGACTCGACAAGGAAGGGGCGTCGTCTGAGCGATGCAGGCGCCTGTTACGCAACGGGCGTGCTGCTGCGCGTGAATCGACTCCGGTGGTGGCGCGCGTCGTGCTCAGACGGCACAGCGCCCTCAGTTGCGTGAGGAGCGCTGCGTGAGGTGACTAGAAGGTGTTAAAGGTTGACGGCAGCGGTTCAGCCGCTGCCAGTCCCGAGGCGAGGTGTCAGCGAGACCCATCCGCGTCCCTGGGCAGGGGCACGAGGCTGGTCTCGATAGCGCGATACTGCATGTCCCAGTGATTGCGCGCATGGGGGAAGAGGACTTCGGTCACGCGCGCGTGGCGATTGCCGCGGTTGCCCATCGCCTCCCAGCTCTTCTGCATGGCTTCGCGCAGATTGATGTCCCACGGCAACTCGAAATAGGTAATGAGCGTGAACGTATCGCGGAAGAACGTGCCGAAGTTGATTGCCGTGTCGGTCCTGACCACCCCATCGATCATCACGCCAGGCATGGGCGTATACAGCTGTTTCGCAGCGCCGAGCGGCTGATTCTTGTACTTCGTGCGGCGCGCCTCCGCGCCCTTCGGCGGAATGTTCGTCACGATGGTGACGCCGCGATAACCGGGGACGTCGCGTAGGACCGCGTACGTTTCGTTATAAGCCTTCAAGAAATCGTCGATCTTGTCGGCATCGACCTGGAAATATTCCTTGAACCACGCCGTCTCCGACGGACGCGGATCCAGATTCAGCCCGTCGGCATCCTGGCCGTCGGATGCGGTCTCAGGATCAACACGAAGCCCGGTCAGGATGAGATGGTAGCGCTCCTCCCAATAATTGGCTGCGAGCGGATAGAGCGTCTTCGCCAGTCGTTCCGTGAGCTTCTCGCCCGGATGCTTGCTAGCAAAGATTTTCTCCATGTTGGAGCGGAAGCGTTCCGCATCTTCCCAAGTCTGCAAGCTGTGAGCGATGACGATGTTGTGCGTGCGGCGAATGAGATTGCCGATATTGACGACGCGCTCGGTAAGGATCTTGCCGTCGAGGTGCACACCGTAGTGCGGAACGAACATTCTCTCACCAAACAAGGCCGGGCGCTCGGGATGCTGCGGATCAGGCAGATTCGTCAGCACCGTATAGCCGCGATAACCGGGAACTTGGCGGGCAAGCGAATACACCTCCTCGCGATAAGTCTTGACGAACTCGTCGACCTTATCGGGCAGGACGTCCCAATACTCTTCGATCCAGGCAGCAGGCCCCGGACGCAGATCCCGCTTGGCACGTGCTTGCGCTTCCGCCAGCGCCTCATCGGTGACGACGTACTGGCCCTTGCCGGGTGCCGGCGTCTGTGCCTGCGCGCTCATGCCGATTGAGAAGCACATCAACACGCCAAGCGCACGCAGCGCTGCGAATCGTCTCATGCCGAAGCCCCTGAATATTCGTCTGTCGTTCTAGCTAGGATGCCGCACGTGAACCGGCATCCCCTCATACTTCCACGAGCTCCATCAGCGCATCGCCGGCGCCATGCATCACAGCGGCGCGGCGCCCCTTGAACGGTTCGATCTCGTTCTCGACCGGGGTGCTGATGAACTTGTCCTTCAGGCCATCGAAGGCCGAGCACTCGAACGTGACCATTGCCACGCCCGGAGGCAGGCCATTGCCCACGCGCGCTCGCGGCCGGCCATTGGTGCCGCTGTACTGATCCACCTCGATCTTGCAACCGTCGCTCAATGGAACGACCGCAAGCTGGACCATGGGCAGCTTACGAATCGGGCTTGGCTTGCAGCCGAATGTCTCGCGGTAAAAATCGAGCGCTTGGGGCAGATCCGGAACGGTCTGAACGGGCATGAAGACACGTCCCACGAAAGACTTTGCAGCAGCGAGGTCGGGCCGTGGCTCCTTGATCCATGTGAGATTGAGCACTTCGCCCGCAGGCCCGACAGCGCCCATGGCCAGCAAGTAGGGATAGGTCGGCACCTCGCGCGGCGGTCGCGTGATCTGGAACGGCGAGCCTTGCAGGCGTTCGTGCAACTCGATGGAGTTTTGCACGGTAACTTCCAGCTTGTTCCAGCCCCACGATTGCGACGGGTCGTAACCTTCCGGTGTTGCCTGCTCAACGAAGCGCAGATAGAACTCTTCCTCGCTCGCCGGGCCGAGAATGGTGTACTGCGCACCTTCCAACGCTGGAGCACCCCAGCTGCGTGCAGTGGCAGCCGACAACCTGCCTCGCCGCACGAGCCGG
The DNA here is from genome assembly GCA_017577615.1 of Gammaproteobacteria bacterium. Taxonomy (GTDB): domain Bacteria; phylum Pseudomonadota; class Gammaproteobacteria; order Steroidobacterales; family Steroidobacteraceae; genus Steroidobacter. The sequence goes on from PKRE01000007.1 coordinate 34,171, forward strand.
TACCCCATGAACTTGGTCCACGCCTCTTCTGCCACGGCAAGGTCTGCAGCCGTGATCGTGACGGCGCGGACTGCGCCGAGCGTGGGCTGATCCGTCTGGGCAATTGCATCCGACCAGCGAGCTGCCATCGGAAGCAGCAAGCCCGCAGCTGCGCCTTGAAGTAGGTTCCGTCGCGTCAGTGTCATCAAGTCTCACTCCAGCACGCGCCGGCCGCCGCAGGCCGTTCGTGCACTCGAACCGGGCAGATCCGCTCGAACACCGCGAGCTACGCCCGTATGCACGAGCGACCTCAGGCGCTCGACGTCGAAGCCAGCTTATCGGGGCGCCCTACCCTGTCAATACTTAGATATCTTAGTAATCGAGATTGCAAAGATTTGCGAAGTGAACGCCGGGCTCACTGCGATGGCCCGGTGCTCGTGCCCGTAGTACGCACGGAGATGCCGTGCAGACCCGCCTTGTTCTTGATCGCGGAAACTGTTCTGCGCAATCTCGCGGCAATGACCTGAGCGGGGACACCAGCATTGGCCAGCTCGCGCAGCTGGCGGATTTCCTCTCGCGACCACAGACGAGCGGCTCGTCCTCTCGATCGCCCGCGATAGGCAAACGAGCCCGTCATTCCCGTCGACGCAGGTTTGTCCGTTTGTTCCGACATCTGCTCCTCCCCCTCCGAGGAAATTAGATCATTGTCGCGCGCCGCGGCTCGGCGCGCGACCGGGAACTTGCTCGACCGTTCACTGAGCAGCCTTGTTGTCGGAGTGTGCGCCCGCCGGGTCCACACCGATGACTTTGGCCTGCACCAGCTCGTCGATCTCGCTTTGACTCAAGCCCAGCTCTGAGAGAACGGCCACACTGTGCTCGCCCGGGCGCGCGAGCTTGCCCGCTCCCCTTGGCCGACGCCCGTCGAGCTCGAGCGGGATGCTCGGCAGCTTCGTACGCACGCCGTTCGGCAGCGTGACGTCAGCAAGACCGCCGCTCGCCAGCAGGTGCGGATCCTCGAACATGTCTTCGGGACGATTGATCGGTGCGAACGGAATGCCGGCTCGTTCCAGAATCTCGACGAGCTGGTCGCGATCGTAGCCGCGGAACAGCTCGCGCACCTTGGGCAGCAGCTGATCGCGCGCACGCACTCGCTGCGTGTTGGTGCGATACTCCGGATTCGCTGCGAGCTCAGTCAGACCGAACGCCTCGCAGAAGGTGACCCAGAGCGCATCCGAGACCACACCCACGAAGACTTGGTGACCGTCGCGCGTATCGAAAACATCGTAGATCGCCCAAGCGGAGACGCGCACTGGCATGGGAGGTGCAGCCTGTCCGGTCACAGCTTTCTGTGCCATGTGCTGGCCGATCAGATACACCGTCGTCTCGAACAGCGCGCTGCTGACCTTCTGTCCGCGACCGGTCCGCTGCCGCTGCTGGAGCGCGGCCAGAATGCCGATCACGCCGAACATGCCGCCGGTCACGTCGATGACCGACGCGCCCGCACGCAACGGTCGGCCCGGCGGTCCAGTCATGTATGCAAGACCGCCCATCATCTGCGCGACTTCGTCGAGCGCGGTGCGGTGCTCGTAGGGACCGGACAGGAAACCTTTCTCGGAACAGTAGATGAGACGCGGATTCTCCTGCGCCAGTGTCTCGTACCCGAGGCCAAGCTTCTCCATCGTCCCGGTGCGAAAGTTCTCCACGACGACATCGGCGCTGGCCGTCAGACGACGCGCGATCGCCAGGCCACGCGGATCCTTGAGATTGATACAGATGCTCTTCTTGTCGCGGTTGTACATCGGGAAGTAGCCCGCACCCGAGCCAACCAGCTCCCGTGTCGCATCACCGCCGACCGGCTCGACTCGGATCACATCCGCGCCCAAGTCCGCAAGGATTGCGCCCACCGCGGGCCCCATCACCATGTGGGTGAATTCGATGACTCGCAACCCGGTGAGCGGCAGCTCGGTTGCGTTGGTGTTCTCGGACGACATGCTCACGTACTCCTTGAAGCCGGCCGGAAGCCGAGCGGCAAGCCTGCTTCCGGAACAAACCCGTACAGCGGTTCCTCGGGCAGCGCCTCGCGCACGATCTTGCGCACTTCGATGAGTCGCTCGAGGTCGATACCCGTCTCGAGCCCCATGGCCTCGAGCATAAAGACCAGATCTTCGGTCACGACATTACCGGCAGCTCCGGGCGCGAACGGGCAGCCTCCGAGCCCGCCGAGCGAGGAATCGAACGTCGTGATGCCGACTTCCAGACCTGCCAGCACGTTCGCAAGGCCGAGGCCGCGCGTGTTGTGCAGATGCAGCCCGGTGAGCGCGTTCTCACCGACGGCGGAGCGCACGGCGCGCACCAGTCGCTTCACCTGGGCGGGATTCGCGTAGCCGCTCGTGTCGGCGAGACCCACCTCGTCGCAGCCTGCTTTCATAAGCTGCTCGGCGAGCTCGACGACTTTGCGCTCCGGCACCTCGCCTTCGAGCGTGCAGCCGAACGCGGTCGAGATGCCACCTTCGAAATGCGGGCGCTGCTCGGGAGGTAGCTCGCGCAGCATGGCGGCGATCGCACGCACCTCATCGAGGACCTGCGCATGCGTGCGACGCAGATTCTTCAGGCTGTGTGTCTCGGATGCAGAAAGCGGCAACGTGATCTTGTGCGCACCGGCCTCAACTGCTTTCTGCGCACCTTTCAAGTTCGGCACCAACACTGCGACGGTCAAGCCGGGAATCGTGCACGCGTGCCGCACGACCTCGGCGGTATCGGCAAGCTGCGGCAGCAGATCCGGGCGCACGAAGCTGCCCACCTCGATCTCCCGCACGCCCGCTGCCGCCTCCGCCGAGATCCACGCACACTTGGCCTCGAGCGGCATGACGCTGCGAATCATCTGCAGTCCGTCGCGCGGTCCGACCTCACTGATGAGAATCCGATTAGACATGGTTAGCGCGAGTCCTCAAGGTTCCAGGTATATCCAGGGTCTGCGGGCTCGATCTGCCGCAAGATAGGCATCGATGCTCGCCTTCTTCGTGAGCGTGAGATCGATCTCATCCAAGCCGGAGAGCAGCATCTCTTTGTGGTGCTCGTCGATCTCGAAGCGATGGCGTTCGCCGTCGTGCGCGATGACCTCTTGAGCCGGCAAATCAATGGTGAGCTTGTGATCCTGAGGAGCTTGCTCGACCTTGCCCGCCAGCGCGCGCACCACACCTTCCGGTAATCGCACCGGCACGATGCCGTTGCGGATGCAGTTGTTGTAGAAGATCGGCGAAAAGCTAGGTGCGATCACGCTACGAAAGCCGTATTCGTGCAGCGCCCACACGGCATGCTCGCGGCTCGAGCCGCAACCGAAATTCTCACCAGCGAGCAAGATGCGAACGTTGCGGTATTCCGGCTTGTTCAATACGAACTTTGGATTCGGCTCACGGCCACCGATCTGCGTGTAGCGCCAACCGGCGAACAGCCCTTCCGCGAGACCGGTTTTCTTGCCCGACTTCATCTCGCGTGACGGGATGATGATGTCCGTGTCGATGTTCGCGTGCAGTAACGGCGCCGCCACGGCAGTCAGACGTTCGAACTTCTCCATGGCTCACCCCAGCATGGTGCGCACATCAGCGATGTGGCCGGCGACGGCGCTCGCAGCCACCGTCTCGGGGCTGGCGATGTGCGTGCGAGTTTGTGGACCTTGGCGGCTCTCGAAATTGCGATTCGTCGACGAGACGACGCGCTCCTGGAAGCCGAAGCTCTCGCCGCCAGCGAAGAAGCACATGGAGCAACCGGACTCGCGCCATTCAAAGCCCGCCTCACGGAAGATGCGATCGAGCCCTTCGGCTTCCGCTTGCCGCTTGACCGACTGCGAGCCCGGAACGCAAATCGCTCTGACGCCCGGTGCCACGCGTCGGCCGCGCAGCACGGCGGCCGCACGGCGCAGGTCGCTGATGCGACTATTCGTGCACGAGCCGATGAAGGCGCCGTTGATCTTCAAAGAAGACATGGGTGTACCCGGCTCGATGCCCATGTACTTGAGCGCCCGCTCGTATGCTTCGCGCGTCGCCCCGGACTCCTCGAACGATGGCACGCGGCCCGTCACCGGCACGGCGTGTTGCGGGCTCGTACCCCACGTGATCATCGGCACGAATTCATCGCGTTGTAACGTGAGCTCGCGATCGAAGACGGCATCGGGATCGGATTGCAGCGTGCGCCAATAACTGAGCGCACGTTCCCACAGCTCGCCCTGCGGCGCGAATCTTCTTCCTTTCAGGTAATCGAAGATTTTCTCGTCCGGCGCGATGAGCCCGGTGACGGCCGAAAACTCCGTCGCCATGTTGCAGAGGGTAAGACGCCCCTCTACGTCGAGCTCGCTCACTGCGCTGCCCGCAAATTCCACGACGTAACCGTTGCCGCCCGCAGAGCCGTACGTGCTGATGAGCGTCAAGCTCAAATCCTTTGCGCTCACGCCCGGCCCGAGCTTGCCCTCGAACGTCACTCGCATCGTCTTCGGCTTACGAACGCGCAGCGTGCCGGTGGCGAGCGCATGCTCCGCTTCCGTCGTGCCGATGCCCCATGCAAAGGCACCGAATGCGCCTTGTGTGCAAGTGTGGCTGTCGGGACAGACAAGCGTCACGCCCGGCAGCACGATGCCGAGCTCGGGCGAGATGACGTGCACGATGCCTTGCTCGGGCGCATTGATATCGAACAGGCGGATGCCTGCCGCCTTGGCGCGCTCGCGCGTTTCCTTGATGAGCGCTTCGCCGCCTGGGACGCGGGTCGCATCTGCACGCCCAGGTAGCGTCTCGACGATGTGGTCCATCGTGCAGAACGCGCGCGCAGGATCGGCGATCGGGCGACCTGCCTGCGCGAGCTCGCGCAAGGCGATCGCCCCGGTACGCTCGTGCAATATCACGCGGTCGATCGCGATCAGGCTGGTGCCGCCGCCGAGCTCGGCGACGACATGATCAGCCCATATCTTGTCGAACAACGTGCGCGCAGCTGCGCCTGCATGGGTATTGATACGCGCCTCCTGCATACGGATCGCACCGTCACATCAGTACGGCCGCTGCAGATAACGGCCGCGCGGCTCGCCGACGACCTGACCGTTGTCGTAGATCAGCTCACCGCGGAGATACGTGCTCATCACCTTACCCTGAAGCTCGAGGCCTTCGAACGGCGTATAGCCCTGCGCCGACTCGGATTCCGAGGCGCGCACGGTGAAGGAGCGATCGGGATCGACAAGCACGATGTCGGCATCGAAACCGGGCGCCAGGTCTCCCTTGCTGGGCAAGCCGAAACGACGCGCCGGATTCCAGGAGGTCAGCTCGGCGATGCGGTTGAGAGACAGGCCGCGGCGCCGGCCCTCCGTCATCAGCGCCGAGAGCAAATACTCGGTGCCGCCGAATCCGGACTTGGCCAGGAACACCTCCTGCGGCTGCTTGCGATCGATCTTCAGCTCGTGACGGCAGCATGCATGGTCGGAGCAGACCCAGTCGATCTTGCCCTCGAGCAGCTTCTCCCAGAGGTACTCGACGTCCTCGCGCGAGCGAATCGGCGGATTGACCTTTGCATACACGCCGGTCGGCGCGTCGTAATCGAGCACGAGGTGCGCAATCGTGACCTCGCGCTTGAAATTCACGTGCGGGAACGCCTGCTCCATCGCGAGCGCCGCGTCGATCGCCTTGCGAGACGTCAAGTGCAGCAGATTGATGTTGACGCACTCCGTCTCGTGCGCGAGGTAAGAAGCGATGCACACCGCCAAACCTTCGGAATGCGGCGGCCGTGCGGCGCTATACGCACGCAGTCCGGAGAGCTTGCCCTCCTCGCGCACGATCTTCGTATAGGCGGCCATGATCTCCGGCGTCTCGCAGTGCAGACTGAGCGAGATCGAATCTCGCTTATCGGGGAATGCCTCGCGAGCTTCCGTGATGCCGCGCATGACGAACTCGAAGTGCGCGACGTCGTACTTCTCGTCGGGGCCGATCATCAGGAACTCGTTCTGATTGCTCGACGCGCCGTGCAGCCCGTAGCTGCCATAGAACATGAAGATCTTGAACGACGTCACCCCGAACTTCTCGATCAGCATCGGGATTTCCTTGATCTGCTTGCGATCGACCGGCGCGAGGTGATACGCGTAGTCGACGTAAAACCGTCCGTTGCTGATCTCCAGCACTTCGGGGAAGAACTGCTCGTACGGGCCGCCCTTGTTGAGGTAGTACTGCCCGGTGCGCATGTAATTGAGGCTTGTCGTCACGCCACCCTGAGCAGCCGCGCGACTTTCCGTCAGCGCATCTTCGGCAAGCGGCGAATAGATGCCGGTGTGCATGTGCGCGTCGACGAGACCCGGGAATGCAAGTTGTCCCTTTCCGTCCACGACGCGCTTGGCTGACTCGGCTGGGATCTGCGGACCAGCACTGACAATCTTGCCGTCGCGGACTGCGATATCTCCACTTTCGACGGACGTTGCCTGCGGTCTGACGATCCGGACGTTCTTTATGAGCAGATCGTATTGCGAGCTCGCATCCACTTTGTAATCTCCACGTAAGGCTGCGCGGGCTGGGCGCGGGATTTCGGAATTGACGTAAGTGGTGCCGCAATCACCACGATCACTAAGGTAACTTAGTTGCACTTGAGATGGAAGCGTTTGGCGCGCGGACGATGCTGCTGGCACAGCGACGGGCGAGCACGCGCCGACAGCAGCCGCGGCCCTCGGGGAATGGCTCAACTGGCCTGACCGTGGCACACTATGTCTATGAGCGCGAACACGAAGAAGAAGCGAAATCTCGCCCTGGCCATGGAGAACACCGGCAATACGTCGGGCCGCACCGTTGCGACGTTCTCACGCGTCGGCATTCGTGCCCCCAAGCTGTCGCATCTTGTCGCAGAACGGCTGCGTGCGATGATCGCCGCAGGCGAGTTGCGGCCGGGCGACACGCTGCCGTCGGAAGCCGAGCTGCTGCGTCAGTTCAATGTCTCGCGCCCCATCATGCGCGAAGCCCTGCGCGTACTCGAAGCCGAAAGCCTGATTCGGCTGGGACGCGGCGCCCGTGCAGGCGCCACCTTGCTGTCGCCATCCATCTTGACCGCAGCCAAGTACGGCGGGCTGTACTTGGCGACGCAAGGCACGACGCTCGGCGACATCCACGAAGTGCGCACGTTGCTGGAACCGCCGCTGGCGGCATCGCTCGCCTCACGGTCTAACAAGGATTTCGTCAAGGAGCTGGAAGACTGGGTACGCGTGCAACGCGAAGCGCTCAATCGACAGGACTACGCTGGCGCAATCGCCGCCGTGAACCAGTTCCACCAATGCATGGGCACGCACTCCGAGAACGCGGCGCTCAAGCTGCTCACCGGAATGCTCAACGACATCTCCGCTGCAGCCTATCCGCGGTTGCTCCTCAGTCGGCCAAATCAGAAAGCGATTTGGGAACGCACCGAGCAGTCACACCAAGCGCACGCGCACTGCCTCAAGCTCATTAGCGCTGGAAAGGCCAGTCAGGTCGAGACGTTCTGGCGCAAGTACATGCAAGAGACCGCGGAGTATCTCGTCAAGAACGGCCTCGCGAATCTGCCGGTCGACATTCCGCGGTCGCAGGACTGATCGGGCTGGAGGCTGGGCGCTGGGGCCAATATCGCTCACGGTGCGACGTGACTCTTAGGCTTGCATCGGCGTCCTAGTCACTAATCGTGAGAGCGGCGCAGCCGGAACCGCACAGCGCCGTCCTTCCCCTTATTCCCCGTTCCCTATTCGTACACCGTTCTCCTGCGTGCGCAGGGCGCACGCCACATCCGCCGCTCAACAAAAAAAGCCGGGCACCTTGCGATGCCCGGCTGTCGAGGGTCGTGGCTTACACGCTACGCCGCTTTGCGCGCGCTGATGTAGGTCCACGGGAAGCGCCAAGCAGTCTTGCTGTCGGCGTCGGGGGATTCCTTGAACGGCCGGATCTCGATGTCGGTGAAGCCTCTCTCCCGCATCATCTCCGGGAGGTCCAGCTCGGCGAGCGGCTGCATGTACGGCTCGTTGTTGCGACGGCCGTGCCCGTAGTGCAGGAAACGGGCGAACGCATCCGGGAAATAGTAGAAGTCCAGGTGCACCATGCGACCGCCCGGCTTCAGCACGCGGGCTGCCTCGTCGAGAACCTTCTCGATGTACCTCGGCGGAACCTCGTGCAAGAACATGCTCGAGGTCACCAGATCCACGCTTCCGGACTCCAGGCCTGTCTCGATGGCATCTGCTTGCTTGAAGCGGACGTTCTTCAGACCTTTCGCCCGGGCGTTGTGCGCGGCCACTCGCAAGCACGGTGCAGCGAGATCGACGCCGACAACCTGGGCTTCTGGGAAGCGGATCGCCAGCGGCAGCGTGGTCTTGCCGAAGCCGCACGCCATGTCCAGCACCGCAGTGGGCGTGCCACCCGCAGCGATCTCCTCGGCAAAGCGATAGTGCAGGTCTTCGTGTGCCGCACCCAACAGCGGCGTCGTGGTACGTGCACCGTGCTGATACACGAGGCCCGCGGTATCGTCGGACCACACACCGCCGGGATGCTGGTGGATGTCCGTCGCCTCGTAGTAGAGCGGCATCTTCATGTCAGGGTTGAGCTCCAGGATCGGATCGCCTTCCGGCACAGTGTCGATCTCCTTGAGCACCTCCTGACGACGCTCCGCATAGTACGGCACCAACCCGTAGCGACCGGCATACTTGCCGATCTGCAGATGGCGCTCGAACCAGGCAAAGAAGTGATACAGGGTCAGGTTCTCGGTGATCTCTGCCACCTCGGAGACAGTCTTCGGCTCCACGCCCAGTTGCTTGCACTTGTCCTCGTACTCTCTGCGCAACTGGGTGTACATCTTGGTAGTCCAATACTGCTTCGCTGCAAGCAGGAAGCGCTGTCCCGCATTGAACGAACGCTCGTTCATGACGTTCACCTCGTTGAATAATTATTGTGCCTTGCCGCGGGCCAGGCTGAAGCGGCCGGTCAAGCCCTTGGCGGTCTGGACGCCCAAGATCGGACGCAGCAGGGCCTCGGCGAACTCGGCTGCATCGCGGTGCGCCGCCGCCTCGTCACGCGGAGGAGCATTGAGCGCTTCAGCGCTGACAACGCCCTTTTCGACAAGCAGCTCTTCGAGCGCACGCACACGGTCGTGCAGAACGTAGTGCTCCTGAGCCAGCGAGAACAGGACCCCCATGACACGATCGACGGCCGGGTCGTCGAAGAAGATCTGCTCCGACCGCATGGTGGCCGGTTCGTTGTTTTCGATTACATAATCGCGCGGCGACTTCATTTCGTGCACTCTGTTAACTAAGACAACGGTATTCTATGGCTGACCCTCAACATATGCAACCTAGTTAACTTTGTCGAGATCACTTAGGCTATACGTGCTGCCACGTACGCGCAGCGCCTGCTCCAAGGGGGAGTCCGATGACAAATGACGAGAAAGAAGGTTACCCGTCAACGGCTTACGCCTGGTATGTCGTTGCCATATTAACGTTGACTTATACGGTCTCCTTCATCGACCGCCAAATCATGGCGTTGATGATCGAACCCATTCGCCGCGATCTGCAGATCTCGGACACGCAAGTCAGCTTGTTGATCGGTCTGGCGTTCGCGGTGTTCTATACGCTGCTGGGCATACCGATCGCACGGCTGGCCGACCGTTACAGCCGTAGACTCATCATCTCGGTCGGCATCACGATCTGGTGCATCATGACTGCGCTGTGCGGCGTGGCCCGCAACTACGGCCAGCTCTTCCTGGCGCGCGTGGGCGTCGGCGTGGGCGAGGCGGCACTCAGCCCGAGCGCCCTTTCGATGATGAGCGACTACTTCCCCAAGCGGACTCGTGGACGCGCTGTTGCCGTCTACAACACGGGCATCACGCTGGGCACGGGCCTTGCGATGATCCTCGGCGGTCACCTCGTCGAATACATCGCCTCGGCGCCGCCGGTCGTGTTGCCCGTCGTCGGCCAGCTTCATGCGTGGCAGACCGCCTTCATCGTCGTCGGCTTGCCGGGCTTGGTGATGGCAATGCTCATGTTGACCGTGCGAGAGCCGGTGCGGCGCGAGCGTATGCAAAGTGCTGACGGCAGCTCGCACCTCTCGCTCAAAGCTGCGGTGTCATTCGTCGGGCAACGTTTCCGCATGTACGGCAGCCATTTCATAGGCATGTCAATGGTCGCGCTGCTCGCCTACGCCATGTATGCGTGGATCCCAACCATGTTCATGCGCACCTGGAATTGGTCGATCTCCGAGATCGGCATGGCGTATGGAATAGTGACCCTCGTGGCTGGTCCGCTGGCTGCGGTCTGGGCCTCCTTGCTTGGTGAGCGCTTGAGCGACAAGGGTTATGAAGACGCACAGATGCGCGCGGCATTGATCAGCATGATGCTTGCAGCTGCCGGTGGCCTGGGCGCGGCGCTGTCGCCCTCGCCCGTCCTGTCGGTGGCATTCCTCGTGCCGGCATCGATCGGCACCACTGCGGCCACCGCATCCGGCTTGGCAGCGCTCATGACGGTGACGCCGAATCAGATGCGCGCACAATGCTCGGCGCTCTACTACCTGGTGGTGAATCTGGTGGGCTTGACGCTGGGTCCGACCGGGGTAGCGATGTTCACCGACTACGTTTTCCAAGACATCGGTGCGTTGCGCTACTCGGTGGCCTGCGTGTCCTTCCTGGCAGGCGCGTTCGCAGCGGTGTTCCTGGGATACAACCTGCGTCAATACAAGGCTGCCTACATCGAAGCGCAATCTTGGTCGACAGCGGCTACGACGACCGTCAAGTAACCATCCCGCCTGCGCCTGCACAAAAAAGTGCGCGGCTCCTAGGAGCCGCGCACTTCCTTTTCCGGAAAACAAATCGTTCAGAGCCGCTTGGGCTTCTCGATCGGTCCGCCGCCGTCGTGCTTCAGCCCTCTGGCGTACGTGACCTCGAGGAAGATTGCGCCGCGATCCGTCACCGGACCGTCGCCATAGCCCCAGATGGCGCGAGGTGGCTGATAGATGAAGTAATCCTCTTTTACCTGATAGGGTGTGCCAGGATCGGACGGATCCTTGAACACCCATACGTTCATCTCGCCCCACACCATGTAGCGCAGGCGGTTGGCGCGCTCGAAATAGGTCTTCTTCCATTCCGGCGGCGGCTGCCAACCCGGCGGAATCTTGATGAGCTGCGCGCGGAAGCCATGGTACATGTCGTCGTCGAGCCACTTCACGAAGCGGCCCGGCACTTCGATATCGTCTTCCCAATCAAGATCACGCACCGAGTCCACCAGCCAGGGGCGTGTAAAGCGCTCGACCTTGCGCCAATCGCCAACGGTGCCCGGCGGCGGTCCCTTGCCATCACGACCTCGATACTTACCAGGCTCGCCTTCCTTCGTGCCGACGTCGATCACATGACCGTCGCCTTCCTCGAAGATGATGAGGTTATAGGGCAGTTGATTGCGCATCGCGCCCGTCACCCACGAGCCGCTGTGCAGCGAGTACGGTGGACGCGTGAGCCAGCCGCCTTCCTTCTTGCGGTAGTACATGCCGTTCTTCTGCAACGGATGTACCGGCTCCGGCATGATGGAGTCACCCTTCAGCGTGTAGCCCCACTCCCAGAATTCATGATAGTGCGACACACGACCGAGCTCCGGCAGCTTCGAGTCGAAGGTCGGACGGTACTCCAAATGGATCAGCTGACCAACCGGCAGCTCAGGCGTGCCCTCCGGGCTCTGAAAGATCGTCTTCGACGTCGGCCCGAGCGGCGGTTTCTTGATCGCCGACTCCGGCGTGCCGTCGAATGGATACTCACGCACATACACGAACTCGATCTGTCCCCATTTGTTCGGGTCCGGCGTGATCGTTCCGATGATCGGCGTCTTTCTCGGAGGCGGCTCCGGCGTGTCCAGCGCCACAGCCACGCTCGAGGCGCTGAGCGCGACGGCGGTCGCCAAGCCCGCCATGGTCGCTTTCCAACTAGGTTTCCACGTCATCGTTGTCTCCACTCTGATGAAGCACTGAGAACTGCCTGGGAATCACGAGCCCGGCTTTATTTCACTACGTTACCTATGTCATTCTGGCGGCATGGTGACGTGCCACGAGCCATGAGTCAACGCTGCACCGGGCTCGATTGACACGCGCTAACGGCTATCGCTAGTAATACCGAACGATTGCAAGAGCCTAGCCATCATCCTTCTCTCTTCCACGTGTGTCGAACTTACGATTCTGGAGCCTCGATGCGTACCATCTCGTCCATGCTTCGCATGACGGCCTTGACTGGACTGGCCACACTGCTTACGACGACTGCTCTCGCCGCACCGCCCGTGCCTTCGCCGCTGCTCGGCACCTGGGAGGCCGATGTCAGCAGCTCCACGTTTCAGGGCCGCGCCCCCTATCGGAGCGGCAAGATGACTTTCGTGCAGACTGAAGGGCAAAACGTTCGCGTCATCGCCGACGTCATCACCGCCAGCGGCACGCACTTTCACTTCGAATATGAAGGTCCGGAAGACGGCACCATCGTGCCGGTCCGAGGAAATCCCTACTACGACAGCGCATCGAACATCTGGACGGATCAGCGCACGCTGAAGCGCACCGAGATGCGCGAAGGCAAAGTCACGGGCACGACGACGATGGAGCTTGCGCCCGATGGCAAGTCCTTCACGGCGAAGGGCGAACGCTTGACGCCCGATGGGGTGAACTACGTGACGTCCATCGTGTGGAAACGGGTCGCCGACTGAACCCACGTTCGCAAACAAAGCGGGCGCGGTGGACCCGCGCCCGCGCCGCCAGGCAACTCCCCCCTGCCGAATCGATCGCATCCGGTGTTGCAACGGCCATCCCCAAGAGCTGAGCGTGACGTTCCCTTTTGGGTCCAGACGTCGACGACGAAACGGATCGATCTCTCGTCCAGACATCGCGCTCGATCCCTCAGCGTCGACGGCTCCTCGTCGCCGCCCGCCGCTCTGCGCCGATCAGCGTAGCGACGCGCTCAGAACCTCATCCCAACGCGAAAGATGATCTCGCGTGGCGGATTCGGGAACGCACTCACCGCCGGCCGCACCGGATGCGCGAGCTGCAGTCCCGCGAGCGAATAGTGCTTGTCGAACAGGTTGCGCACATCGAGCGCCGCGTTCCAGCGCGCCGACGGGCTTTGCCAGCTCACGCTCGCGTTATAGATGCTCGCTGCGACCGTGTAGACCAGCGGCGAGTTCGCGACGTTGTTGTGGTACTTGTCGTGATACGACCATGAGCCATTCAGACGCAGCTCGCCGGGTATGGGCAGCGGCGGTGTGTAACGAAAGCCCAGGAGACTCTTCACAGGAATCAGACCGACGAGCTCATTGTCGCGACAATCCCAGATCTGACCGTACTGGTTCGTGCACGGGAACGGCCCCGTGTACTTGCCGTCATTGATGGCCACGTTGCCATAGAGGAGGAAGTCGCGCGTGACTTGCCAGGTCGGCTCGATCTCTATTCCCTGCACGACGCCGGAGGTCGCATTCGAGGTGTAGATCGTGGTCGTGCCCGGGAAGAACACCGGCAACTGCAAGCCATCGTACTCTGCGCGGAAGAGCGCCGCATTCACACGGAACGTGTTGTCCGGTGTCTGATATTTGAAGCCGACTTCGTAGCTCTTCACGTCCTCAGGGTTATACGGAGTCGGCTCACCGATGCGATCGGGCACCCCCGTGTCGGCATTCGGCGGGATGGGATTGAAACCGCCGCTCTTGAACCCCTGAGTATAAGAGGCATAGACCATGAAGTTGTCGCTCACCTCCCAATTGACACCGAGCTTCGGTGTGGTCGAGGTGAACGTCTTCTTGGCGTTCTGCGATTCGCCCAGCAATAGACGATAGAACTGCGTGAAATCCGCCTTCTCTCGCGTGTAGCGGATACCCGCAGTCAAGCCCAGGTTCTCCGTGATGTAGTAGGTGCCTTGGGCGAAGATCGCGCTCGCCTTCGTAAGTCGGTCTTGATCGATCGTCGGGCTGTTCGCCTCTGTCGCACGGTTCTGCCCTTCTTCATCGATGTAGTACAGACCGAGCACGCCTTTCAGACGATCACTGTTGTAGGTGAGGTTGATCTCTTGCGTCCAATACTCGTCGCGCATGCGCCCTTGGTTGGCGCTCGGCTGCGTCACCGGCTCGCCCCGCTCCTTCGCTTCCTGCATGGCTAAGGTCACGAACAGCGTATTGCCGGTGTTGAACACGCGCATGTTTCCGTAACCGGTGATCGAGTGCAGCTCGACCGTATCCGACAGGAAGTAGCGCATGTTCAAGGCCACGCCTGTATTGTTGATCGAGCCTTGACCGAGCGGCCCGTATATTTCGGTGCGCGTCAGGTCGCGCTTGAACGTGCCGTTCGCCTCCGGCATGTTGATCCCGGGCAGCACCTGCAGCGGCACTGGCACACCGGCTTCGGAGTAGTCCTGGATCGCAAATACCGACAGCTCGGTTTCGAACTTCTCATTCGGAGTGAACAGCAGTTTCACACGTTCGGCGCGCGAATCGATGTTGCCGATGCGGCGCCCATGCTCGACGCCGTAGAGATAGCCGTCACGTTGCCGCAGCACTCCGCTCACGGAGAACGCGAGGACGCCGTCGATCAACGGACCGGTCAGATAGGCTTTGCCACCGACGTAGTTGAAGTTTCCTGCGCTGGCTTCCACCTGGCCTTCCCAATGGAACTTGGGGCGCTTCGTTTGAATCTTGAGCGCACCGCCCGAGCTGTTGCGGCCGTACAAGGTACCTTGTGGCCCGCGCAGCACCTCTAGACGATCAATGTCGAAGAAATCGAAGAAGGCGCCGTTGATGCGCGGCTGATAGACGTTGTCGATGTAGATACCAACGGCGGGGTCGAAGTTGATGCCTGCCGTGCTCTGCCCGACGCCGCGTAGCGCGATCGAAGCGTTGGTGTTGCTGCCCTGCGCAGGCGTGATCTTGATACCGGGAATTTCTTGAGCGGCAGTGAGCACATTGGTGACTATTCGCTCTTCCAGAGCCTGCGCGTCTACCGCCGTAATGGCGACTGGAGATTTCTGGACTGAAGCAGCGAATCGCTCGGCTGTTACGATGATCTCACCGAGACCGCCCCCGTCGTCTGCAGACTCCTCGGAGGCCTCCCTCGTCGCACTCTGCGCATTGGCCGACGCTGAAGCGAGCGTCAGAGTCACAAGCGCCGCGACGCTTCCGAGCCCAAGACTCTTGTACTTCGTCACGACTCCCCCCCTTATCGATTCTTGGTTGCTTCGACGCAACGGCGCCTCTCCTAGCGCTATTCTCTAACTACGTATCCTAGGTAAAAACAATGCCCCTGGTCTTGCGACTTGTCAAGGGCAAGCGAATGTCCGGCGAGCTCTTTGTAGCGACAACGGTGGTCATCCGGCGCGCAACGCAGAGACAGCTTGCATCACTCCGCGCGTGCAGTAACTTGATGGGTTCACTGTTCATCATGCCTGTTGTCTTTCCAACACGAGCAGGCGAGCGCGACACACGCTCGCTCGACAACGAACCGATTTTCTTGGCGCGCGTAGCAAAGTGAGATCAGGAGCAAGGTGAGATCAATGAAGGCCTATGAACTGAGGGAGCTGATTGGCCCCGAAGGTCTGACACTTAATAGCCAACGTCCGGAGCCGCAGCCCTCCGCCGGTGAAGTGCTGATTCGTGTTCGCGCGGCGTCACTGAACTATCGCGACATCAGCGTCAGCTTCGGTCGCTATCCAGGCACGATCAAGACATCCGTGATTCCTTTATCAGACGGCGCTGGAGAAATCGTCCGCGTGGGACCCGGAGTACCAGAGACACGGCTTGGCGAACGCGTCGTGACGGCGTTCTATCCATACTGGATCGCGGGCGCGATCTCGGAAACAGTGACGGACCCAGCGCTGGGTGGTTCGCTCGACGGAGTGCTGGCCGAGCTCATCACATTACCGGCGAGCGCCGCCATACCGATTCCCGAGCACCTCTCGTTCGAGGAAGCAGCCACGCTGCCCTCCGCCGCACTCACCGCATGGCAGGCGATCGTCGAGGTGGGGAAGGTACGCGCAGGAGACGTCGTGTTGACGCTTGGCACGGGCGGCGTATCGCTGTTCGCCTTGCAGCTCGCGAAGCTGCACAATGCCACCGTCATTGTGACCTCCGGCAGCCAGGCGAAACTCGAGCGTGTGCGCGCGCTGGGCGCGGATCACGTGCTGAACTATCGCACGACGCCTGAGTGGGACACCGAGGTGCTGCAGCTCACGCAGGGACGAGGCGTAGATGTGATCGTGGAGGTGGGC
Organism: Gammaproteobacteria bacterium; assembly: GCA_017577615.1. Classification (GTDB taxonomy): domain Bacteria; phylum Pseudomonadota; class Gammaproteobacteria; order Steroidobacterales; family Steroidobacteraceae; genus Steroidobacter. Next base: position 50,377 of record PKRE01000007.1, read on the forward strand.
GGACCAGGTACGTTGGAACGCTCACTGCGCTGTGTTCGCAAGGGAGGTACCATCGTTTTTATCGGCCGGCTGGCCGGCACGTGCCTCATCGATCCGCTGCCGATCATGCGCCGTGCCGTGCGCGTGATCGGGATCAATGTCGGCAGCCACGAGATGTTCGCAGCGATGAACCGCGCGCTCGCAGCGTCGCGTTTGCGTCCCGTCATCGACCGCAGCTTCGATTTCTCGGAGGCGCGCGCGGCCTATGACTACTTCCAGAGCGGCGTAGCCTTCGGCAAGGTCGTGATCACCGTCTAGCCGAGGCTGTCACGGGCGAGGATCACTCGGCGCGCTTCCAATGGATGAGGGATGTATAGAGCCTGCCGTCCGGCCGCGTCCGACTGGATCGCGCCACGTACGACTTGCCGTCCGGCGCTACAGTCATAATCGTCGTGCCCGTGACCTCTTCGCCGCGTCGCTCAGTGCGTCTTGCCGTACGCTCGTCGACCCATACGGTCGATTCATTGTCGTAGAACGGGTTACCGTGAACGGGAACGAACGTTCCATCCTCAGTGTCGATGTACTCGAAATGCAAGGCAACACCGTTCGCCTCGACGATGTCGACGATGACGTGCGTGCCGCGCTCGACCTCGATGAACTTTGCGGTGGCGCTGCGATACGGCATGGCGCCGTTGAAGGTGGATATCGACGGGTCGCAGGCCCATGTGCCGATCAGCGCATTGCGTGGCTTATCTCGCTCGGCCGCTTCGGCGGCGGCGAGCGACGCGCCCGCCAGCACGACTGTTGCTATCATCGCCATCGTCACCGTCCTCATGAGCTGCAACCTCTTCCTGCACTTGAAACATCATCGACTTTGCACTAGTGCCGCGATCAGAGGCGGGCCGTTCAGCACCACGAATGACGGTTGGACAAACCCATGCAGCGATAGCGACAACTAGGTTATATTGGTCGCACATTCACGCCGAGAAGTCCACGAGCCCAACTGGCGATTTCAAGAGGAACGATGCGCCTGAGACTGACGATTCTCACCCTCGCGGCATGCGTTGCAGCCTGCGAAAACACCGTACCGCTTCGCTCTGCCACGGCAGATAACGACGTCGCCGCTGCACCCGCCGCCCCGACATTGCTTGGCGATGCCGAACGCGGCAAGACGCGCAGCGCCGAGCTCTACTGCGATGCCTGTCATGGCGTCAACGGCAATAGCGAGACCTCCGTGTGGCCGTCACTTGCCGGACAGAACGCGCGGTATCTAGTGCGACAGATGGAGCTGCTGCGCGCCGGTGCACGACCGAGCCCGGAGATGCAACCTATCGCCGCAACTTTGAGCGACGAGGACATTGCCGATCTGGCAGCCCACTACGCGGCGCAGGTTCCGATCGCACCTCAGGAAGCCCCTGACGAGACCGCAAAAGCTGGTGAAGCGCTGTATCAGAAAGGCGATCCCGCGCGCGCCCTCCCCGCGTGCGCTTCCTGTCACGGCGCGAGCGGCGAAGGCAATCCTGCGACGGGTGATCCTGCCGTACGCGGTCAACAACCCGACTATTCGATTCTGGCGCTCGAGGCCTACGCGAACCGGACTCGCTATGCGCAAGCGAAGATGACTGGGCCCGAGAACGAGAATCTCAACATCATGTATGAGGTGGCGTCGAAACTGACGCCCGCAGAGATTCGTAGCGTGGCGGCGTACATGCGCATCATGCGCTGAGCAGCGCTTGCCCGCCAGAACGAAAGAAGCCGGGTCGTTGCCACGACCCGGCTTCTTTGCGTTTACAGCTTGATGATCTTCTCTCCCAGCAGCTTGCCGAAGGCGAGCGCAGGTGTCACGCTCGCACCGTTCGTGTGAGCTCTGCCGCCCGGCGCTGCGCCCAAGACTTCGCCTGCCGCGTAGAGGTTCGGAATGACCTGTCCGTCCTCTCTGATGAGCTGCAGGTTCTCGTTCACGGCCAGACCGACATAGGACTTCAACGTCCAGGTCTGAGAACGGATCGCATAGAACGGTGGACGAAGCAGCGGGACCGGACGATGCTCGCGTCCGAGGGGATCGCTCTTGCCCTTTTGGACCGCTTCGTTGTACGCGGCCACCGTCTTCTGCAGCGCCGCCGGGTCGATGCCTGCGCGTACGCCAAGCTCCGTCCACGTCGCACCGCGGTGGAACATCGGATGCTTGTTGAAGGAGTCGAGAAGCTGCTCGCGCGTCCAGCTCGGAATGAGCGGCGGTGCCTCATCGAGGATACGCTGATCGAACACGGCCCAGAAACGATAGCCCGGCTGCTTATCCATGGTGCGATCGCGCTCGCTCATGCTCGGGTGATCCTCGCGCACGAAGCGCTCACCGCGCACGTTCACGAAGATCTCCCAAACCGGACGTACGCGGTGATCGATCATCATGTTTGTGGCGGGCGGTGACGGCCATTGATCGCTTTGCGCCACCGAACCGTAGTAGCCGCAGTAGTTCTCCGCGCAACGCAGATAACCGCCGGCTGCCAGACCCAGCATGAACCCTGCGCCCTGGCTTGACGGCAAGGCGACGCGTCGATACAGCGGCACACCGTGCAATGCCTCGAACATGCTCGGGTTGCCGGCGCAACCGCCGGTCGCGATGATCGTGTTGCGGCCGAGCACATCCGAGCGCTTCCCCTTGCTGTCCTCGACGACGACACCGTTGATCGCGCCTTTCGCATCTTTGATGAGGTCCACGGCGCTGGCATCGGTCATCAGGGTAATGTGACCGGACTGCACGTACTTGTCGAACTCCGGCTTGAGCACCGCAAGGATCGAACGGCCTTGCTGCGCGCCCCATATGTAGCGCGGTACCGAGTAGTAGTCGTACAGCGTGCCGACAGAGGGCTGATCGTCCGGAATCGTGAAGCCCAGCTCCGCAAGCCAATTCACCATGCTGCCCGCATGCTCGGCCCACAACCGCGCCATCTCCGGCACGGCAGTCCCGGCGCTGATGCGCATGATGTCTTCGTAGTGCTGCTGCGGCGAATCCTGAATGCCCTTTCTCTTCTGGAAGACGGTGCCGGCAGCACCCATCATGCCGCCGGAGATCACCAGCGTGCCGCCAACGTTCTGGGTCTTCTCGATCACGACGACTCTGGCACCGCGCTTGGCAGCGAAGATCGCCGCGACCATGCCTGCCGTCCCACCACCGATGATCACGAGCGGGCTAGCATTCTGTGCGAAAGCCTTGCGTACGGACCACGGAAGGCTCGACAACGCGGTCACCGCTGCAGCACCTTTCAGCAGCGAACGCCTGGTAAATGTCGGATGATCGTGGTCAGCGTGATTCGGCATCGTGATCGCCCTCATGCAGTTCGAACTATGGCTATGATTGTCTATGTTGATTGCCGCAGCGTATTGCTACCGCGGGCAGATGAAGATTCTCCTCGAGGCGTGCGCGTGCACCAGCTCAATCGAATCGGATCACGATCTTGCCCATGTGCTGCCCCTTCTCGAGATACGCATATGCGGCACGCGCATCTTCGAAGCTGAAGACCTTGTCGATCAGCGGACGCAATCCGCTGACTTCTACCGCACGGTGAAGCCGCTCGAGTGTACGCCGCGTCCCGCTGGTCAGACCCTTGATCACCAAGTTTTTCGCGATCACGGGACCGAAATTCGGCGGCGTGGTCGCTCCGCCGCCGAGTGATCCGACGAAACCGATACGCGCGTTCGGCGCACATGCCTTGAATGTCTGGTCCAGTGTGCTTGCTCCGACGGTTTCGACGACGACGTCCGCGCCGCGACCGCCCGTGGCTTCAAGGATCTTCTCGCCCCAATTTGGATGGGTGCGATAGTTGACTGTGATGTCCGCCCCAAGCTCCCGCGCTTTCGCAAGCTTCTCGTCACTCGAAGAGGTGATCGCCACACGCGCGCCGGCGAGCTTCGCGAGCTGCAGCGTCATGATCGAGAGCCCACCGGTCCCGAGCGTCAATACGACCTCACCGGGCTTGACGGCAGCGAAGCCGTGGAGGATCGACCACGCCGTGACGCCGACCGCGCTTAGCGCCGCCGCATCTTCATATCCGAGACGATCGGGCAGCTTCACGAGCGCTGCTTCGGGCAGCAGTGCCTTCTCCGTCAACCATCCATCGTGCCCGCTGCCAAGATCCGCAGCGAACACGCTCGGATCGAAGTCGCCGTCGGCCCAGGATGTGAATGGCACTGCGGTCACACGGTCGCCCACTTTGACGCGCGTGACACCATCGCCGACGGCCACCACATCACCGGCACCGTCGGCGAGCGGAATACGCTCGGGCGGTTTCGCGCCGAGATAGCGACCATAGAGAATGCTGAGATCGCGGTGATTGAGCGCCGCCGCGCGCACCTTCACGACCACCTGACCCGGCCCTGGAATCGGCTCCGGGCGTCGTGTAAGGGTGAGCGAGTCGAGCCCCTTCTGGTCTCCGATTTGGTAAGCGCGAATCTCACCGCGGGACGCTCGCGGCAACCGAGTCGAAGCGGCCATGCTCACCATAGGCAAACCGGCCACTCCGGCCGACACAGCCTTGATCGCATCCCGCCTGGTTACTTTGCTCATCGGTGAGGCGTCGTTAGCAGTGGTTCACCGTGCGCAGAAGCACACCGCAAGGCGCTCCCAGAGGAGCACGCAGATTGGCAGTGCAAGCTCGCAGCACGCCCTCTATCGTCGGCAGCGAACGAGAATGAATCGACACCCGGAATACCCGTCCAGTCTCATTGACGTATGCAGGGACGCAGGTGTCGCCCCTCCGCACACCGTGGCACCGTTCCGCGCCGACACTGCGCATCGGCGTGCCCGCGGACGGGACCATGACGTCCGCTCACCGCGAAAGCGACCAGAACATACTTCGATATCTAGGTTATCTTGGCTCTTATAGTTGCGCCCGCTGCCGCCTGTCAAGGAGCGGCTTCCGGACCGTGCTCGTCGCTCCGGAGTGCCGGACCCTGCCAGGGCGTCCGGGAATCTCAATTGACACGGTCAGCAGTAGTGCACTTCGATAACGTCGATCACTATGTCTTGACGCTTCAATATCGAGCAAGCTAGCCTGATTGCTCAATGCGTCGCCTTTCAGTGCGCGACGACACATTCAATGGGGGGCACGATGGACCAACGCAGACTCACCCTGCCCAGGGAGCATGGGCGATTCCGATGAGCCTTGCGCTGTCAATGCTTGGGTGGGCGTGCGTTTCCGAGTCATTACACCGCTACGTCTCTTCTCTGCGAAGCTCGTCGAGCATCGACTGGCGCGACAGCGCCGTACATGTGAGCACCGGCTGCACAGAATCGCGAGTCCCTCCGCTGATGGAGCGCCCCTGCCAACCCCATACGTCGACGTCGTAGGAAACGTCGAAGCCAGCAAAAAGCATTCGTGATTCCAACAACACCACCAGGAGGAGTGCATGTTTCGCATCACGTCCCTACTAGCGATCGTCGCCATGTTATCGGCGCACGTGGCGGCCTTCGCTGCAGACAAAGCCATCATAAAGCGTGGCTATGTCGACAGCCCGTATGGGCAAGTGCACTACATGAAGGCCACCCCGCCAAAGGGTAGCAAGCAGAAGACACCGCACCTGATCTTGTTCCATCAGTCGCCGAATTCGTCGGTCGAATACACCAAGCTCGTCGAGGAGCTCGGCAAGGATCGTGTCGTGCTCGCGCTCGACACGCCCGGTCACGGAGGCTCGGATGGGCCCAAAGAGATTCCCACCATCGAGGACTATGCCGCAGCGCTGAAAGTGGCGCTCAAGAACCTCGGCTACGGCCCGAAGCGCCCGTTCGACGCCTTCGGCTTTCATACGGGCTCGCGTATCGTCGCCGAGCTTGCGGTCACCGAGCCGAAAATGATTCGCCGCGTGATGATGGGGCTTTCCGGCGCATCGGTGCTGCCACCGGAAGAGATGGCCAAGTTCCTCAACAGCCTCTATCACCCGACCTCGTCTGAAGATGCGTTCAGAGTGTTCATCGAGCAGTTGCCCGGACGGGTCAAGCTGCGCGATCAGTGGAATATCGACGATGAGTTCTGGGGCAGGATGGTGGTCGAACGTCTGCGTCACCTGACCCGCTACGAGTACGGTCACGCGGCGGCCTTCGAGTATGGTCAGCGCTTCGATGCCCGCCTGGCTCAGATCACACAGCCCGTATCGCTCATCGTGATCGATGACGGCACGAAGGGCTCAGCGATGGGCGCGGGCACGTTCAAGTACTCGCCGCGTGAAATGAGCGAGAAAGTCGTCGGTATGCTCACCTCGTCAAAGCACGCCAAGGTGCTGCCGGAGGACTTCACGCTCGCCGATCTCTATAGCGATGCCTCCGCCCTTGCAGAGGCGTTTAGACGCTTCCAGGACGAGCAGCTCTAAGCACACACGCTGCGCGTGTGCCCCCTCCCCAACCCTCCCCCGCTTCGCGGGGGAGGAATCTTCGTTGATTCGGCATGGTGTGCACTTCCCCGAGCGGGCGGAGGCTCGCTCTTCATTATCGGGATGGCGTGCCTTCCCCGCCTGCCGCGTGGTGGGAACTGTTGCTTGGACAATAGCCTGCCGCTCTGCGACCTTTCTCCGTGTCGTGAGCGAGGGATCGGGTTAGTCAGGCTAGGGGAATAGGAAATGGGGAATAGGGACGAGGCACAGCAGCCCACGTCCCAAGCACGCCACTAACCTCCCGCGGCCCAGCGCCCGCGCGCGAAGCACGCAGCTCACTCCTCCACGAGCTCGATCAGCTCTCCAGCAGCGCCGCGAATCACTGCGACGCGGCGGCCAGCGTAGGGCTTCTCCGTGATCTTTCGCGCAGGCGTCAATGTCGGCACCTTCAAGTCATCGAGCGACGGCACCACCACGGAAACGATGGAGATCGCGCTGGGGATCTCTCCAGGACGCACTTCGCGCTCGGTTGCCGTCGGCGGATAACGATCGATCTCGATCGAGAACCTGTCCGACAGGCGCGCAAGAGAAATCGGATGCGTCGTCTCGACGTCCAGCCCATGCGCTTTGTTGAGCACCGTGATGCGCGCCATCACGGGGTCGCTCGTTTCGACACCGAACAGATCCTTGTAGAAGTTGCGTACCGCCTGTTGATCAGGCCCGCCGACGATCATGATGAATGGACGATCGACCGGCGTCTTGGCGGGACCGCCGCGAAAGTCTGGCGGCACGCGCGTCAGATACAGCACCTCGTTCGCAGGCCCAACGGCTTGCATCGCACGAATCGGCGAATTGGGCCCCAACGGGCGCGGCGGCCCAACGACCTTGAACGGCGACCCGGGTCGCTCGAACTTTGCTGCGAGACCATCCGGATCCTGCACGAGAATCTCAATGGCGTTCCACCCATAGGTCTTCATCGGCACATAGCCGTCCAGCGCATCGACCTGAACGAAGCGCAGATAGACAGGCTCTTTGCTCTTTGGTTGCATGAGCACGAACGCGCGGCCGGCCATCTTCGGTGCGTTCCAGGCTTCCGCCAGCTCTTGCGAAACATGCCCTCGGCTCTCAACGGTGTAGTCGAGCCATTCCGAATAGGCACGCTGCATGGCTTCGATATCGGGCGCGCCGACGGTCACGATGAGAATGAGGCTCAATAAGCTCATGGATGGATGCCTCGTGGATGGTACCGCTACTGCGACGCCATCAAGCTCAGGGAGTGCGATGGCAGAACGAACGTGCCGCACGTAGGCATGCGGCACGTTCGTGGCAGTCGTTGTGTTTATTTGTTGACGTAGATCGGATCTTCGATGTCCGTCGGCTCCTTCGTCCACGCCGTTCCCTTGGCGTAGGTCACCTCGAGCCATACGGCACCGTATTCGGTCGCCACGCCCGGCGCGACACCGACAATGGCCATCGGCGGCCGCTCGAAGAAGAAGTGCTTGTCCAGCTGCAACGTTTCGGCCGGCTTCTTCTCGTTGGCGTATGCCTGCAGCTTCAGATCGCCATTGATGACGAAATTGAACTGGTGCGCCTGCTTGTAATAGTGCGGCAGCAGCATCTCAGGCGTTTGTGCACCGGCCTCTAGGAACCACATGCGGGCACGGAAGCCATGCGCCGGATCGTCGATGAGGTACTTCGCATTCAGTCCCGGCACGCCCTCGACCGGTTGCCACGGCATCTTGTCGATGGTGTCGATGATGCGCGGCGTGGACCAGTGCTTGACCTGCTTGTAGTTGTGGTCGAAGCCGTAGTGCTTCACCAGCGACGGATCCTTCTCCACGGCCGGATCGACCGCGAACGTCTCACCCCAGACGCCGCTCTCCTCCATGATGAGGATGACTGCACCGATCTGCGACATCATGTGCGGCATGCGGCCGCGCTCGCCGCCATGCAAGCTGTAAGGTGGCCGTGAGAGGAAATAACCTTCACGGAAACGCTGCACCGGGCCTGAGACGTTCAGCGGATTGGTTGACTCATTGTTCGTGAAGTCGCCTTGGATGTTGTAGGCCCATTCGTGGAACGTGTGATAGTGCACATACGCACCCTGGGCGCCGGGCGGAACGTAGAGAATCCGCAACGTGCCATTACCATTGGGGCCGCGCCAAAGGGTCCGCGTGCCCCAGTTCGTGCTGCCGTACTGCCCGCGCTCGAGCGGCATGCGCTCGACATCGAGCACGCGCACCGACGTGAACGGAGCAGTTGCAGTTGAACGCTGCTCGTAGGGCGGCGTCTCGGCCGCAGACACAGCCATCGCGCACACGGCACTCAACGCTGCGATGACGCCGCGCGCGCTTCTCAACGACAAAACCCTGGACGTCATGGCCGACACCCCCTCTTGGTTGCCCGTAGACGTAGTTAGTTAGGTATACTTCGTAGGAGAATTGCTCGCGGTGCGCGGGCTGTCAAGAGCAAGAGGCAGCAGACCGCGCAGCGGACTTCCGTGCGCGGTCGCGCGTAAGGTGTGCGGTCGCGACTATGATCGTGCGCGAGCGCATCAGGCCGCGCACGATGGAAACGTTGAGGAAGATGCTGTGGTGGTGGCGAGCTTAGGTATCGCCCCGGCTGGTGCGAGCAGCCGCGGCGATCGACTTCGCCGTCTCGATGAAGTTCAGCACCGCCACGGCGGACTCGCCGGTGCGATGAGCGATGCCTAGGTCGGCGCGGATCGGTGCACCCTGCAGCGCCAGGTAGCGAACGGCCTGCGGTTGCAGGCCGATCATGCTGCGCGGAACCACCGAGATGCCGAGAGATGCAGCGACCAGGTTGATCGTCGAGGAGAGCTGCGGTGCGTGCTGACCGACGCGAGGCGTGAACCCGGCTGCCTGGCACGCCTCCATCACGGCATCGGCAAGACCGGGCCGCACGGCGCGCGGGTAAAGAATGAACGTTTCGTTCTCGAGCGCACGCAGCTCCACTTGCGTTTGTGCCGCCAAAGGATGATTTGCCGGCACGGCGACGACCATCTCTTCGCTTTCGAGCAAGTGCAGCGTCAGGCCGTCGCCCGCGCTCAAAGGCGGACGGACGAACGCCGCATCGATGCAGCCCTCGCTCAAGGCGATCGAGAGGTCCGTCGACTTGCGTTCCTCCAAGGCGAGCTCGACTTCGGGATAAGCGGAGCGAAAAGATTGGAACGTGCCCATCACGAGCGGATTGAAAGACGCGGATTCCGTGAAGCCGACGCGCACTTCCCCTGTCATCCCGCGTGCGGCGCGCTGTGCAAGCAGAACGGCTCGGCGGATGTCACCCAGGATGCGGCTGACCTCTGTCGCGAACAGCCGACCCGCTTCAGTGAGCTCGACTCGATAGCCGGAGCGGTCGAACAAGGTAACGCCGAGCTCTCGCTCGAGAGCCTTGATCTGCTGCGTCAGAGGCGGCTGCGCGATGTGCAGCCGTTTGGCCGCCCGGGTGAAGTTCCGTTCCTCCGCGACGGCGAGGAAATACCGGAGATGGCGCAGTTCCATATCGATACTTATTTCATATGGAGATCCAACGTGGAATGTATTTTCATTTGAGACGACGCGCCACTTAATCTTTTTGGTCCTTCCCGCGGGACACCGCGTATCACCGAGAGGTCACCGCGTATCACCGAGAGGTCGATGATGAGCGAACCGACGCCAACTAGCCGCCCAGCGAAAAAATCAGTGGCCTTGTCCGGCGTTGCCGCCGGCAACACCGCCCTTTGCACCGTAGGTCGCACGGGCAACGATCTGCGCTACCGTGGATACGACATCCTCGAGCTCGCAGACGTTTGCGAGTTCGAAGAGATCGCGTACCTGTTGATCTACGGCAAGCTGCCAAATCGCCCAGAGCTCACGGCCTACAAGGCACGCCTTCAAGCCCTCCGCGGCTTACCCGCGGTCGTGCGCTCGGCATTGGAGCTCCTGCCGCCAGGCACGCACCCGATGGACGTGCTGCGCACGGGCGTGTCGGTGCTCGGCTGCATTTGCCCGGAGCGCGAGTCGCACGAGCCCGCAGGAGCACGCGCCATCGCCGACAAGCTCATTGCTTCGCTCGGCTCGATGCTTGCCTACTGGTATCACTACAGCCACAACGGCGTTCGTATCGAGACGCAAACCGACGACGACTCGATCGGCGGACATTTCCTGCATCTCCTGCATCAGCGCAAGCCCCCTGCTTCGTGGGTGCGCGCGATGCACACCTCGTTGATCCTGTACGCCGAGCACGAGTTCAACGCCTCCACCTTCACGGCGCGAGTGATCGCCGGCACGGGCTCGGACTTGTACTCCTGCATCGTCGGCGCGATCGGTGCACTGCGCGGACCGAAGCACGGTGGTGCGAACGAGGTCGCTTTCGAGATCCAGAGCCGCTACGAGACGCCGGATGAAGCGGAAAAAGACATCCGCGAGCGCGTCGCGCGCAAAGAGGTCATCATCGGCTTCGGCCATCCTGTATACACGATCGCCGATCCGCGCAATCAGATCATCAAGGCGGTGGCACGCCGCCTGTCGCAGGAAGCCGGCGACATGAAGCTCTTCGCCATCGCGGAGCGTATCGAGAGCGTGATGGCCGAAACCAAGCGCATGTTCCCCAACCTCGATTGGTTCTCGGCCGTGTCGTATCACCTCATGGGCGTGCCCACGCCCATGTTCACCCCGTTGTTCGTTCTCTCGCGTACAACGGGTTGGGCTGCTCACGTCATCGAGCAGCGTGCGGACGGAAAGATCATTCGTCCTTCGGCCAATTACACCGGTCCCGAGCACGCGACTTTCGTGCCGCTCGACCAGCGTCCGGTGTCTTTCGCAACGGAGTGATAAACATGTCTCACAGCGCCAATGCGCAGCGGCCAGCTCCCGATCAGGTGCTGGTCGACATCGCCGATTACGTACTGAATTACAAGATCGAGAGCACGCTTGCGTACGACACAGCACACTGGTGCTTGCTCGATACGCTCGGCTGCGGTCTCGAAGCACTCGATTACCCGGCCTGCACCAAGCTGCTCGGACCCATCGTGCCCGGCACCATCGTGCCAAACGGCGCAAAAGTGCCTGGCACGCCCTATCAGCTCGATCCGGTCCAAGCCGCATTCAACATCGGCACGATGATCCGTTGGCTGGACTTCAACGACACCTGGCTCGCAGCTGAATGGGGTCACCCGTCGGACAACCTCGGCGGCATTCTCGCGACCGCCGACTGGCTCTCGCGCCGCAATGTCGCGACCGGTCGTCCGCCGCTGAAAATGCGCGACGTGCTGACCGCGATGATCAAGGCGCACGAGATTCAAGGAGTCCTGGCGCTCGAGAACGCGTTCAACAAGGTTGGCCTGGACCACGTCATCCTGGTCAAAGTCGCATCGACCGCCGTGGTCGCGCAGATGCTCGGGCTATCGCGCGACGAGATCATCAATGCGCTGTCGCATGCATGGGTCGACGGCCACAGCCTGCGCACCTACCGGCATGCGCCGAACACCGGATCGCGTAAGAGCTGGGCTGCGGGCGATGCCACGAGCCGTGCAGTACGCCTCGCGCTGATCGCAGCGACCGGCGAGATGGGATATCCGTCCGTTCTCACGGCGAAGACTTGGGGCTTCTACGACGTGCTGTTCAAAGGCCAGGCGTTCAAGTTCCAACGCCCCTACGGCTCGTACGTGATGGAGAACGTGCTGTTCAAGATCTCCTTCCCGGCGGAGTTCCATGCGCAGACTGCCGTGGAAGCCGCGTTCGAAGCGAGAAAGCGTCTGCTCGCCGAGGGCTACACGATCGACGACATCGCACGCATCACCGTGCGCACCCACGAGGCGTGCATTCGCATCATCGACAAGAAGGGCCCGCTCTCCAATCCGGCCGATCGCGATCACTGCGTGCAGTACATGATCGCCGTGCCGCTGATCTTCGGACGCTTGACGGCGGCGGACTACGAGGACGACGTCGCCAGCGATCCGCGCATCGATGCGCTGCGTGAGAAGATCGAGTGCTTCGAGGATCCGCAGTTCACCAAGGACTATCACGATCCGGACAAGCGCTCCATCGCCAACGGTCTGACGGTGCACCTGAAGGATGGGCGCAAGCTCGATGAGATCGTGATCGAGTACCCCGTCGGCCACAAGCGGCGTCGCAACGAAGGCATCCCGTTGCTGATGCAGAAGTTCGAGCGCAATCTCGCACGGCGCTTCGCCGAGAAGCAGCGCAATGCGATCCTGGCTGTATCGAAAGATCGCGCCACGCTCGAGGAAATTCCGGTCAACGAGTACGTCGACCTGTATACACCCGATTACACACCGTAAGAACCATGACCTACCTTGTCGCAGACGACCTACCGCGCGAGCCAGCAGGCGAGCGTTTCGCCAAGCTCCTCGAGCGGCCGACAATCCTGCAGATGCCGGGGGCCTACAACGGCCTCTCGGCGCTGCAAGCCAAGCGCCTCGGCTTCGAAGCGCTGTATCTATCCGGCGCGGCCATGAGCGCGTCGATGGGCTTACCCGACCTCGGCATCATCACCGTCGATGAAGTCTGCTTCTTCATCCGACAGGTGGCCCGTGCCAGCGGCTTGCCGGTACTCGTCGACGGTGACACGGGCTACGGCGAAGCGCTCAATGTCATGCACATGGTGCGCTCGTTCGAGGATGCCGGTGCCGCCGCCGTGCACATCGAGGATCAGGTGCTGCCCAAGAAGTGTGGACACCTGAACGACAAGCGTCTGGTGGCGCCGGAGGAAATGGCGGCCAAGATCGCGGCGGCCGTGCGTGCGCGTCGTCACTTGCGCATCATCGCGCGCACTGACGCCGCAGCAAGCGAAGGTCTCGATGGTGCCGTGGCGCGTGCCAAGCTGTATCTGCAGGCGGGCGCCGATGCCATCTTCCCCGAGGCGCTGACAAGCGCCGAGATGTTCCGCGAGTTCGCCCGCCGCGTCCAAGCACCGTTGCTCGCGAACATGACAGAGTTCGGACGCACGCCACAGATGACTGCGAAAGAGTTCGAAGAGATGGGATATCGCATGATCATCTGGCCCGTCAGCGCGCTGCGCGTCGCCGCCAAGGCGCACGAGAAGCTCTACAGGGTGTTGAAGAGCGAGGGCTCGGCAAAGAGCATGCTGCCGCACATGCAAACGCGGCAAGAGCTCTACGAGACCATCGACTATGCGGGCTACGAGGCCTTGGATGCGTCGATCGTTCGCAGCACCTTGCCGACCGAAGGAAAGTGACGTTCCGACCGCGGGGCAGCGCGCACGATCGGCCTAGACGCCCCACACCAGTGTCGAGCTGTCGATGCGACAGCTCGACGCTGGTGTCTTTTTTCTTGGATCCAACGGAGGATCTTCATGTCGTCAGACCGGCTCACTGAGATCGCAACGAAGGTTCTATCCACGACGCCAACGAGACGGGACTTGCTGAAAGCGACAGCGTGCGTGCTGCTCACGGCACCGGTCGCGACGTGGAGCTCGCGGCGCGCGCTCGCCGCGGATCTTGATGCGGTGATCGGCCCGTGGGGCGATCCCGCGACACTGGTCACGGCGATCGGCGCGGGCACCCTCGCCGCCGCGAGCGTCGCCGAGACCGTCGAGGCGTATCGCAAGGGCTTTGGCTACGTTGAGCACTATCGCGGCCATGTCCCGAGAGAGATGGCCGAGTTCTGGGGCGTGCCGGCAATGGCCGGTCGGGCTGTGTCCGTGATGGGGCCGCCGGGCTATCAACGCGGCCTGATTCGCATCGTCGAGCTCGGCAAGGACTTTCAGGAAGTGTCCTATCCGGACACGCTCGGGTGGATTGCGCTCGAGATACTCGTTCGTTCGCCGGACGATCTCGTCAACGAGCTCAAGGGGCTGCCGTTCGTGCACACCGGCGGTCCGAACACTGCCAACGATCAAGAAGGCAAGCCGCTCTACCGTGCCGCACAGTTCAAAGGTCCCTCGGGCGAGCCGCTCTTCATGACGCGGCATATGCAGCTCGAGCCATTGATGGCCGGCTCTCGCAACAACGTCGGCCCGCTCTTCATCCAGACGTTCTCGACCACGTCGTATCAGGACGCGCTCAATTTCTATCTTAAGGAATTGAAGCTGAAGATGCGCATCGAGTGGCAATCGCCCAGGACCGATCTCGTCAAAGCACTGGGCCTCAAGGGCGACGCCCGCTACAAGTCCGCTGCGGTCAGAACACCTGACTACTGCGCGCTGCAGATCGACGAGTATCCCAAGGAAGCGCCGCAGCGGCCCGCTGTGCCCGGCTGCTTCGCACCCGGCGTGAGCATGTGCACGCTCACCACGCGCAATCTCGATGCCGTGAAAGCAGCACTGCAGACTGCAGGCATCGCATTTAAGGAGATCGAGGCGAACACCTGTCCGCCGTTCCCGCATGCACGTGCGGTGTCGTTCGTCGGGAAGGGAGGCGAGCGCGTCGAGATCGTCGAGACGAGATGATTGTGTGAGGCTGTAAGCTGTGGACTGTAGGCTGGGGTTGGCGCGCTGAAGAGCGCGATCGCGCCGGCCTACAGCCTGCGGTCCACGAGCAGCTCGAACCCCCGACGCTGATAACGCCGCCGCCCATGAAGCGGTATCGGCGCTGACGACTGAGTCGATCGGTGAGCGAACGGCATGGAGCTTCGCGCGCGGCTCCTACAGCCTCCCGCCTACAGCCCAGAGCCCAGAGCCTACAGCTTACACACCACCTCAAAGTGCTCCACCGTCACGGGCATGTCTTCCGTCGGCTGCTTGCCGAGCGGCTTCAAGCCATTGGTGAAGAAATTCCAGTGAATCCTTCGCCACGCCTCGACAGTGCGTGCACCTGGACCTTCGAAACGGGCGTCCTCCTCGGTGACTTCCGAAAACGCCAATGTCTTCACCTGCGTCGTGCGTAGCAGCACCTCCGGACGGCCATCGAAATCCGTGACGACCGTATAGCCGCCCACGACCGGCGTACGGTTGGGGTCGTCCTGATACAGCCATGGCGTTGTGAACGTCACCGTTTTCTCGCCGCTCAGAATCAAGTCCAACAGTCTGCGTGCAGTGGCTGCATCGGAACCGAAATAACGCACCCGGTAGAAATCAGGCTTCGACAAGCCGGCGACCTTCTGCGTGCACGTGCGCCAGAACGCTTCAATCTCCGGCGTCGCATCGCGCGCATGCGCCGCGCTTGTTACCAACGCGAGCGCGAGCAGCAGGACGGACGCGCGCGCTCGCGACGGGTGTTCTTGCCGTTCGACTGCTGCAGCACGCTGAGTCATATGCCACTCCAAGTAAGAGTTCTCAGGTTTCGACACCGCGCCCGGAATACGGCAGGCGCCGCAGCCAAGCGTGCTCGCTCGAGCGCCTGACACCTCGCTCGCCTGCCATGGATGCGTTCCGTCAGTAACGCGGCAAGTACTTGCCGTGACCGGCCGGCCCGACGATCTTGCCGTCCTGCATCACCGGCACACCGCGCACGATCGTCATGCTCGGCCATCCCTTGAGCTTCTGACCTTCGTAGAGGCTGTAATCCGAGTACGAGCCGAGCTCCTCCGGGCGCACCTCACGCTCGAGATTCGGATCGACGATGGTGATGTCTGCATCCATGCCGACACGCAGATCGCCCTTCTTCGAATCGAGCGCGAAGATCTTCGCCGGCGCGCTCGTCAGCAACTGGGCGATGCGCTGAATGGACAGACGGCCCCGATGGTAGCCTTCGTGCATCAACACGGGCAGGATCGTCGCGGTACCTGGGAAGCCCTGCGAAGCCTGCCAGATGCCCTTCTCCTTGGTGGCACGCTTACGCGGCACGTGATCCGAAGCGACCACATCGATGGTGCCATCAGCGAGTCCCTCCCACAGCGCATCGACGTCCTCTTGCGCACGGAACGGCGGGTTTGCCTTGCCGATCGATCCAATGTCCGCATCCATCGTGTGCGTCAGATAGTGAGGACAGGTCTCGACGTAGATGCGGTTGTACCGCTCGCGCCAGCGCCGCACCTCATCGAGCGCCATGCGCGATGACAGATGCGGGATATAGATCGTGGCGCCATGATGCTCGGCGAAGTACATTGCCCGCACGACGTTCTCGGCTTCGGTGAACGGCGGCTTGGACAGGCTCCAATCGCGCAGCGTCGATTTGCCCCCAGCCTGCATCTCGCGTCGGATGCGATTGACCAGCTCGATGTTCTCCGTGTGCAGCACCACGGTCACGTTACCGATGCGCGCGGCCTCTTGGAGCAACGCATACAAGTAACCGTCGTCCGTGCCATCGAGACCCAGGTAGCGGCCTTCTTCGCCCTTGAAGTTCATGAAATACTTGAAGGAACGCACGCCGTATTTGCGCACGTAGCTTTCCAGGCCGCGGATGTGATCTTCGCTCGCGGTGCTGAAGTGGAACGCAAAATCGACGTGAGCCCGCGGCGTCGCATGCTGGATCTCGCGCTCGAACACACCGCCGTAGTCTTCGTTGTTCAGGAAGTACCCGATCACCGTCGAGAAACCGCCTTGCGCGGCGTAAATCGTCTCGGTCGTGTACTCGGTGACCGGCTCGGCGAACCCGAAATGGATGTGCGCATCGATGAGCCCGGGGAAGACGTACTTACCGCTCGCGTCGAGCGTCTGCGCCGCGAGCGACTGGGCGATGCCTCTCTGAAGGATGGCTGCGATGCGACCATCCTTCACCGCGATGTCGACCTCGGATAACCCTGATTCGGGAAAGACTACGGTGCCATTGACGATAGCCAGATCGAATTTCATTACGGAACATTCCTCGACAGCAGTTCGTGAATCGACGCGGGCGGATACGTGCCCGGCTCAGCGAATAGCGCCGCGAAGCTTGCCTCCACCCATTCTTTCGGCATGCCCTGCGTGATGCAGACGATGCGCGTGCGACGATCGTCGGAAGGCCAGGCGGGCAAGCGCGTTGGCGCAGCGAAGACAGTTTGCACCCCTTGAACCAGTACCGGCACGTCGAGCCCGTGGATACGCACGAGCCCTTTGCAGCGTAGCAGCTTCGCGCCGAACTCCTTGCGCACCAGATCGGTCCAGCCGGCGAGCCCGGCCCAATGGAGCGCACGATCGGTGACGAATGAAGTCGAGCGCACCGAATCGTCGTGACGGTCCGAGCTTGCCGGCTCGAGTGTCGTGTCGGGTTCACGCAAGAAGGCTTGCGTGCGCGCGGCAGGATCCAGCAGCACGCGCTCCACATCGAACGACGGATGCGGCGAGAGATGAACGCTCGAGTGGGGATTGAGCGCCGCGATCGCCCGTTCGACCTGCTTCAGCGCTTCGGCGGACGCGACGTCCGCCTTCGTGATCACGATGCGATCGGCGAGCGCAACCTGCTTGACGGGCTCGCGCTGCGTTTCCAGCTGGCGCACCCCGAAAACGGCGTCGACCGTCGTCACGAGCGCAGAAAGCTCGAAATAGTGCGACACGAAGCTGTCGCGCAGGAGCACCTGCATCAAAGGTGCTGGATCCGCAAGCCCCGTCGTCTCGACGATGACGCGCGAGAACGGCGGCACCTCCGCTCGCGCGCGCCGATGATACAGATCGGCGAGCGTTTCCTTCAGCGAGTCGAGCACGACACAGCAAAGGCAGCCGGAATCGAGCACGACAACGTTATCACTGGAGCTCGTCACCAGCAGATGATCGAGCGCGATGTCGCCGAACTCATTGACGACCACTGCCGTGTCGCGCAGGTTGGGATTGCGCAAGAGCGCGTTGATCAGCGTGGTCTTGCCACTGCCCAAGAAGCCCGTCAGGACAGTAATCGGTATGCGGTGCAGGGGATCCCCCATCGTTTCCGACGCAGCAGGCGTGCAGATACGTGCCAGTAGTGCTGCAGTATACCGAGGCTACGAGCTCCGTGCGGCAGGAATCGTGTTGAGACTGGGCTCTGGCGCTGGGCTCCGGTTGAACAAGGAAATGGGAAGTTGGGAAGAATCTCGCGGGGCGTCGCACACCCGCTGAGCCTACAGCCTACGGCCCAAAAGAAAAGCCTCCCGCGCGTTACCGCGCGAGAGGCTGCGCTAGTCACTCGGTCAATGCATCAGTGCCACGACGAGCTGCGACAAGGCGCTGCTCTGCTTGAGCGCCGCCGTGCCAGCCTGCAGCAGCAGCTGCTTGGAGGTCGCGTTCGCCGTCTCCTGAGCATAGTCCACGTCCATGATCCGGCCCCGCGAGGCCTTCGTGTTCATGATCATGTTGCCCAGGTTGTTGTACACGTGCTCCAAACGGTTGGATGCCGCACCTAGCTCAGCACGCATCTTGCCAACCGCGGCAATCGCGTTGTTGATAGTCTCGATAATCGCGTTGGTGCCGGTGGTCAGCTCTGTATTTGCGCCCGCCTCAGCGCGGTACATCGCACTTACGTCAGCCAAAGCATCCGCGAGATCCGCGAGGCTCTGCCCTGTGTCAACCTGCATGGTTTCCGCGGCGCTGGCGCCGATCTGGAACGTGATTGCACTCGACAGCAAGCCGCCACTGCCGTCAGTGGTCGTGCCGTCGCTGAACAGCGTCTGACCGCCGAACGACGAGGTTCTGATGATGTTGGCGAGCTCCAGGCCGAGCGCATCGTACTCAGCCTGTAGAGCGGCTTTGTCGGCAGCCGTCGTGGATGCGTTGAAGGCTTCCGTCGCCAGGTCCTTCATACGCAGCAGCACGTTCGTCAGCTCCGTGAACGCACCCTCGGCCGTCTGCATCATCGAGATACCATTCTGGGTGTTCTTCTGCGCCACCGCCATGCCGCGCGCCTGCGCTTCCAAACGCACCGCAATCTGCAAGCCGGCAGCATCGTCCATCGCGGAGTTGACACGATAGCCCGTGCCCAGCCGCGTCAACGACGTCGTCAACGCCTTGTTCGTGAAACCGACAGCATTCTGCGTGGAAAGCGCTGCCGCATTAGTGTGAAGACTCAGCATAAACGAAATCCTCCTGTTGATCGGCGATAGCGTGAATCCTGCTACCCTCGACAACAGCAGGCGACGCATCGACGACCGGACTTAAACGCCGTCGGCGATACGAGCGAAACTGTGCGCTGGATCACATGAAGGCTGTAGGCTCTAGGCTGTAGGCGGCGGGCGTTAGGGGGATCAGCGGCAGGACGCACGCGGGTTCTTCCCTATATATCCCTTATTGGGAATTCCCGACTCCGTGCGAAGTCACGCTGCACTGGAAGCAGCCACGATTGCGGCGACTACGCCGATATACAGCACATACAATGCAATCAGAACCGCCCCTTCACGCGGGCTCACGCGGCGGTACGTCAGAAGCATCGCCACAAAGAGGGCCATCAGCACCAAGAGCGCAGGAAAGCTGAACAGCTGCGTGAGCCGATCCATGCGCACGTCGCTCACCGCAGCAGCAGCGCCCACGACCAAGCTCAGATTGGCAATATTCGCCCCGAGCACATTGCCGACCGCGAGATCGCCTGCCGCCTTGCGCGATGACGTGATCGCCGTGACCAGCTCCGGTATCGAAGTGCCAACCGCCACGATGGTCAAACCAATGATGATGGACGACACCCCCAAGCTCGTCGCGACGCCGACTGCCCCGGCGACCAGCAAGCGACTCCCGATGATCAAGAGCGCCGCGCTAAGCAGAAACTGGGCCACTATGCCGCCGGTCGTTCGGAGCCAGGCTCCGCTTGCAGTAGCGCTCTCCAGCTCGAGCTCCCTCGCGTCCGTCGCCTCCATCAGCGGTTGCGAGCTTCGTTTTCGCCAGTGTTGCCAGAAATCCCATGCAAAGTAGCCGACTCCCGCCAACAGCAGCACAGCACCCTGCCAGCGCACCAGCGCCAGATCCCGCGTCATTACGAACAGCAGCACCGCGAGCCCAAACATCGTGAACAAAGCTACGCGCAGAGTTGGGACGTGCACATCCACGCGTCGAATCACCGCTGTCACCCCGAGGATTAGTCCCAAGTTGCACATGCAAGATCCTATTGCATTGCCAACCGCAAGACCCGCCTCGTCTTCCAGACCGGCGACGACCGACACGACTATCTCCGGCATCGTCGTCGCCAGACTGACCAGCGTTGTGCCAATAACGAGACGCGGCATGCGCAAGTGTTCCGCCAGGCGAATGGCCGCCGCGACAAACGAGTCGCCGCCTTTGACGATCAGCACCAATCCGCCTAGGAGTATCAGTAGATGGAGATACATGATGTCTTTGATGTTGAAGGTGGGCTGAGATCGCCTGGACGACTGCTCCTCACCTCGGTCCCTGCGCAGCGCGTCGCCTTGCCCTTAAGGTCCAGTCTGTATATAAACAAAGCATCAGGATACTCGCAGCAGGGATGTGGCGCATGGAGCGCTCGAGACGGCCTCGCCGGCGATCGCTGCAACTCCAACGAGGCATTGCAAAGAGCTTCGCGGTCGCGCGCGACTTCGCTCGTCGTTGCGCCACACTGACTGACATCCAGGATCTGCAGCACACGTTCGAGCGTGCGATCGAACGACTCGGTTTTCACTATTTTCTCTGCGGCTCGCACGTCGACCCGCTCAACCCGGACTCGGCGGTGATGTTGCTCAACTACCCGGCCGAGTGGATCAAGACATACAGCGAGCTAAAGCTTTACTGTATCGACCCCGTGCTCGAACGCGCGAGCAAGAGCGCCGCGCCCTTTAGCTGGGACGATCCGGCGTTCAGAGCCGGGCTAACCGCAAGACAACGCACAATGCTGGAGGAAGCCCGCGCGTTCCGCATCGAGCACGGCTACACCATTCCGGTCTTTTCTCCCTATTCCCGAGTGCCCGTCTACGCGTCCTGCTCAGTGGTGCCAGATGGCCCTGTGCCTCCTCTGCACGCGATGCACGCGGCACAGGTCATGGCCTATTGTCTGTTCGATCGTGCCGCCCTGTTGCTGCATTCGGAAGCAGCGCCTTTGCCATTCCGGCTGACCGAGCCGCAGCTGCATGCTCTCGAGCGATCAGGGGCGAGCGCTGAAGCACTGAGACTCATCGCCATCTGTGTCCATCTCTTGCGCACCTCAGTGCCGTGGCTCGATACCCAGGCCGTGAGGCGCGCGCTCGCCGAGCTCGAAGGATCTGGCCCGTTTCTGGGCTCGTTGCGGCGGGCGCCGTTCAAGCGCACCAGAGCTTCCGCACGCCTCGACGCTTCCCTGAGCAGCATGCGATCCGCCGTGATGGGTGCATGTCCACCGCACACACCGGCTGTGACTGCGCAACGGGAGATCGAACGCATCATTCAGAGCGTGCTCAAGCTTGTTGGCGTCGATAGAAGTGAGCTCTTTTCAGATTCGCGGCGCAAGGAGGTCGTGCTCGCCCGCGCCGTCATCGCCTGGCATGTCACCGAACGTCGGCTCGCCACTCTCACCGACATCTCCAAGCAGCTCGGTCGCAGCGCCGCCACGCTATCGATCGAGATTCAACGACATCGCGCCAAGCATCCGTTCTTGTTTCGACTCTCGGCGTTGGGCACGTTCTCCTCGATCCCTCCCACGCAGGATGACGGCAAATAATCAACACCGTCTTGTCTGACGGATTCTCGAGCCGTCTCTTTCGCCTGGAACTTTCCGCCTCGCCGCTTCTGAGGACACACCGGTGCTCCGGTACCGCCCCTGCGCGGTTCGCAGCAGCGGACACGGAAACTTCAGTCTTGGAAACATCAATATTGGACACCCACCAGTTTTGGACACCCACCGTCAGGAACGTCGATTCGGACACCCATCGCCAATCTTGGACGCCCACAAGATCCGCACAAAACCCGGACACCCACAGGCCGATTCTGGACACCCATCCGTTAAGTCATTTTGGAAGTCAATCTTGGACAACCACCAATTTTGGACACCCACCGTCTCGATGGTGGGTACACACTTGAAGTCGGGACAGGCAGTCGCACACCGTCGAAATGCGCGAAACCGGCGAAGTTGGGACACATTCACCACCACCGCCGATTGCGGCGTGCATCTTGCAATCTGGACACGCACGATCGGACGGTGAGGCACTCGCGCAGATCAGGTTTTCTTGCCTAGAAATCTGAAAAGTGCTGAAAACACGCTGTCTGTCAGCGCGAGTGGATCTGCGGCTTAGACAGGACACCTCGAGCGTTCCTGGGAGCGACCGCAGCGAATAGGGAAATTGCTAGATGTCCTCGAATAACTTCGCTACATTTGGTAGCGATAACATCCCGCGCAGGCTTCTGGAGGAGACGTATGCCGACACCTTCGTCCGCGCCAGTGGCGCACCCTTCCTCGATGCGACGCTCGGCAATGTGCGGCGCCCTCGCCCTCTTCGCAGCGTTCTTCGTGGCAGAGGCAACCGCACAGCCGTCCGGTGGCCCTTATGGACCGATCGCGCAGGTCTATGAGGTGCCGACGACGGGCACGGTCTACTATGTCGCGCCGGACGGCGATCCCAACGCACCTGGCACATCGCTAAAGCGTCCCACCACGATCGAGTCGGCGATCGCCCGCGTCGTCACCGGCGATACCATTGTGATGCGCGGCGGTATCTACCGCACCGGCAATCTCCAGCTCAACCAAGGCATCACGATCCAACCGTATCGAGACGAAAAGCCGGTGCTGAAAGGCACGCAGGTCGCGACGGAGTGGGAAGAGCTGCGCGACGGGATCTGGCGCACGAAATGGTCGACGCTCTTCCCAGCGCGTCCGCTCGGCTGGTGGCAACGCCACCGCGAAGGCATGCGCACGCCATTACACCGCTTCAACAACGACATGGTGTTTGTCGACGGCAAGCTGTTGAAATCGGTTGGCTGGGAAGGCGAGCTCGACGAGGACTCCTTCTATATCGACTATGAGAATGGTTACGTGTACATCGGGGTCGACCCGCGCGACAAGCTCGTCGAGATCACGGCATATGACATCGCGTTGCATCGCCCATCGCGTCCGGTTCACGGCAAGGAATCAGACCGCAAAGGTCCGATCATCCGCGGCATCACTTTCACCCAATATGCCTATCGCGCTATCGACATCGAAGGTAAGAAGCCTTCGACCACGGCCGAGGAAGAACCTACCGATGACCCAGTGGGTGTGTCGGATCCAGCCAACCACGGCAAGGAAGTGGTTGGTACGACTTTGGAGAACGTCACGATCAGCTACACCTCGCGCGTCGCTGGCTACTTCCGTGGCGATGGGCTCGTCATCCGCAACTCCTTGATCAGCGACACCGGCACCGAAGGCATCTACGTCATCGGTTCCTCAGACGTCCTGCTCGAGCGCAACATCATTCGCCGCAACAACATCGAGCAGTTGACAGGCTATTACCCGGCTGCCGTGAAGATCTTCAACCAGTCCTATCGAGTCACGGTGCGCGATAACCTGATCGTCGAGCACCCTTACTCGAACGGCGTCTGGTATGACGTGGGCAACGTCGAAGGCGTGTTCGTCAACAACTATGTCGAAGGCACACAGATCGGCTTCTTCTTCGAGATCTCCAAGGGAGTTGTCGCGGCGGGCAACGTTTTTGTCAACAACCTGCAAGGTATTCGCGTGCTGAACAGTTCCAATGCACGCATTTATCACAACACGTTCCTCAACTCTCCGGTCGTGATCGACCGCAATCAGCGCACTGCTCAGGGCGATCTGTTCGGCTGGCACGCGCTGACCGGTCCTGACATAGACGAGCGCGAGGGGCACGTGTTCGAGGGTAATCTGCTGGTTGCAAGCGAAGGGTTCACTCAACCGCTGCTGCGGTTCGAACAACCGGCGGCACTGTGCGAGCGATTGACACGACCGATGGCGACCCGTGTGGATGGCAATGCCTATGTACGTGCCGCGCCAAGCGATGAGCCGCTGGTGATTTGGAGCCCGGCGCGTAACAAGGAGTGCCAGATGGGCTATGCGACGCTGGAGGCCTTCCGCAAGGGAGCGAGCGTCGAAGCGCACGGCAAGGCCTGGATGCCGTACCACGGCGCAGTGTTCCGCAGCGTAGACATGCGCCGCTTCGAGCTGGTGCAACCGCTCCCAGGCATGGAGGCGCGTCCGGTTGCAGCCGAAGCGCTCAAAGCGACTGGCTGGACGACGCCGACGCGTCTGCCCGGTGCCTACACCCAGACTGCGCAGGACATGAACGGCGCGCGCATGACTGCCGCAGAGCACGTGCAATAGCGCTGACATTCTGATGGGACACGCACCGGCTCTGCGGTTCTCGCAATCCGGGGTCGGTGCGGGTCATGCGCTTTACTCGGCGTAAGCACGGGCGTCGCGCATGAGCGTGGTGTGCGGACGAACCCGGACCTAGAAAACGTTCGTGGCCATGACCGATTACCGCACGCGCATAATCCGCGCATTCCACACGAGATCTTCATTCTCCGGGACGAGCGGAATCGCCTGCACCCATTCGCCGCCGACGTTCCACTGCAAGACTGCGCCACTCGCCACGACCCTTAAGGGGCGCGCAGCAGCGTTTTCGATGAAGCGCACCACATCGGCTCGCATGTCCTCCGCAAGTTCGCGAACCAACGCTGCGTCGTAACCATCGTAGCTGCAACAATCCTTGAGCCTGGTGCCACTCACACGGTCCTCTGCCTCGACCCACCATTCGAGCACCGCACGCGGAATCAGGACGGACAGCCACACCTCGAAACGGTCGATGTCCACACGAACGTGACCAGGCGTCTCGCGCAATCTCACGCAACGCTCGTCGACAAACCGGCCGAGATCCGCGATCAAGTGGTCGTTCATCGTGTACAACGTGCTCCAATCCTGTCCGCCTGAGCGCCACGCCTCTCACCATTGCTCCGCTCATATGGAGGCTAACCGCGAACGTCCCACGTGTGAACGCCCGACGATCTCAAGCGTCTCTGGCGCGCAGATGGCCTATGGCATCACGGCAACAAGACAAGTCCCAGGTACTCGGAGACTTTTGGACGGAAAGCCCTTGGACACCCACCAGCTTTCTGGACAGCTCTCTGGACACCCACCAGCTTTCTGGACACCCATCAGCTTTTCCAGCACCAGCTCTCTGGACACCCATCAGCTTTTCCAGAGGCTTTGGACACCCAAAGTGCTGGGACAAATAGGATTTCAGGCATTTCAGGACACCCAAGCAACTCAAACGACTACCTAAGCCTTGGGGCGTCCCGCCTGCAGGTCCTCAAAGTGGACACCCATCCCGCTCTCACGATGATACGTGTGACCGGGTGGCACCTAACGATCACGTCCGCGGTGTCAGGCGCCAGATCTCACCGCCGTCGGTCGCCACATACAGCGACCCGTCGGGTCCCTGCACGAGCGATCGCAAACGTTCGGCCGGTATGTCCGACACGGTGTGAACCAAGATCGTCGCGCCATCGTTGTCCATTTGCAGAATATCTAGGCGCCGTCCTGCCATAATCCCGACTGCCAGCGTGCCGTCCCACGCAGACCATTGCGTGCCAATCAAGAATGTGCACGGACCCATACCCTCCGACCTGCCATTGTTCGTCCACCACGGCCGCATAGCATTCGGGAACTTGTCGAGGTCCGTCATCGGCGTTGGTGTGCCGTCCGACTTGTTCGAGATATAGCCGCAATAGTCGTCTGCACAGGTCACACCCTGCTCCGGTCGTGGATCCCAGCCTCCGTTACCCCCAGCCAACAGCGGAGTCACTTCGTCCGAGTGGCCTGGCCCATGCTCGCACGAGAACGGCTGTCCCGTGCCTGGATGGAACGCGATTCCCTGTACATTGCGATGACCGAGCGTGAATATCCGCGCATCCGCACCTGGCGGGGCATTGTTGCCGGCTGCGGCTGCCCCGTCGCGAGTCACACGCAGCACCTTGCCGCCAAGACGCGTGGGATCCTGAGGCAGCGGGCCGTCGTGATTGTCACCTGTGGTGACGTAAAGCAATCCTTCACCTGGATGAGACCGGATACGTCCCCCGCTGTGAGCGCCTGCACCGCCCCAGGCATTGCCGGCAGCCTTGTATGGGATGTCCGTGATGATGTCAGTGCGATCGCCGACCGTCGTGTAGTTGACATCCACCCTAAGACGCACCACTCGGTTGCTTGGAGGCGAGCTGAGACTGGACAGCATGTAGACGTACACGAACCGGTTTGTCGCGAACTCGGGATCGACCGCTACTCCAAGCATTCCGGATTGCCCCTGACAGAAGAAGTCGCTCGCGACAACCGCCGCGCCGCTGCTACCGAACAAGCGTCGCGTCGTGCCGTTCACATCACGCACTGAGAGTCCGCGGCATTTCTCCGTGAAGAACATCGCGCCATCAGGCGCAAACGCCAGATCCCATGGCGACTGCAATCCGGCCATCACGACGGACCGCTGGAGCTGCGGCGTTACCTGCGGATCCGGCGACGGCTGTAGAGGTGGCGGTGTTTGTGTGGGCGGCGACGGCGGTGAACTGCCACCATCCCCTCCGCAAGCGGATACGACCAGTGCGCACACCGAGCCAATCAGCGATCGCAGGAAGTATTCGCAGCGCATGGTTGCCCTCCATGCTCGTGAGAGGAACTGGACACCCATCTCTCATGCATTGGACACCCACAGATGCGTGGACGCAATCATCGGACGTCTGGCGCGTAAGAATTGGACACCCACCGCAAGAACTGGACACCCACTAGTAAGGGTCGCCTCGACAGGCCGTATCCCGGATGCCTCCGTAGTCGCCAAATCATCTCTCCCGAGCGCAGCGCACTGTGTCTCCGCAGGCCGAGAGCTCTGCACCTGCAAGAGCCGATGGGTGTCCAAGAAGCGCCTCTTACGCGGGTTGGTGGGTGTCCCAATTGAGCTCCCAACGCTCGGAAACCGGCCGGCGCGTGCCCCAGAGTGAATTGCGAAGTCAGCCGTAGCGGCGGCTGCTCGGACCTCAGGTGGCTGTCCTGAATTAGGGCAGGACTGACCCACAGGTGCACACGCTCACACATCACACTATGATCAAACGAGGTGAGCACGTGGAACGAAGTTGAATC
Organism: Gammaproteobacteria bacterium; assembly: GCA_017577615.1. Classification (GTDB taxonomy): domain Bacteria; phylum Pseudomonadota; class Gammaproteobacteria; order Steroidobacterales; family Steroidobacteraceae; genus Steroidobacter. Next base: position 77,567 of record PKRE01000007.1, read on the forward strand.
AATGAAAACGATCCTCTACGGCATCAAGAACTGCGACACGATGAAGAAAGCCCGAGCATGGCTGGAGGCCAACGGCGTGTCGTACGAATTTCACGACTACAAGACTTCCGGCGTGACGCGAGCGGATCTGGAGCGTTGGGTAGACGCGGTCGGCTGGGAGACGTTGCTAAATCGCGCGGGTACAACCTTCCGGAAACTGCCCGAGGATAAGAAGACGAACCTCACACGAGCAAAGGCGATCCAGCTCATGCTCGAGCAACCATCGCTGATCAAGCGGCCAGTCCTTGAGCGCGGTAAGACACTGCTCGTTGGCTTCAGCCCAGACAAGTATGCGACTCTGAAGTGAGACTATTCTGCAGGTGCTGCGTGTATGAGCACCACACTGCCACGCGTTTTCGTGCGCGGCGGGATGCGGCAACGGTGTAGACTCACTCCCCGTTGGCCGCTGAGCGATCCACGGTGCGAGTCACGATGACGCCTGTCCTGCCCGGATGATCTCGATCAGCGCATTCAATGCATCCGTTGCGGTAAAGATGCCAAGCAGCTTGCCATCTGCGTCGGTCACAATCGCGCTGCCGACCTTCCTCTCGGACATTGCAAAAGCCACATCATCCAGACGCGTGCTCGCGCTGACGATAAGGGGATCGGGAGACATGATATCTGAGGCTCGCACTTGCCGTTTTTCCTCAGACGTCAATCCGGACACGAGCCGCACGTCGCGCTCGCTGATCACGCCCACGATGCTGTCGCCACGGACCACAGGCAAATGACGGATTCCGTGTTCGTCCATCAGGAACCGCAGGTCCTCTATCATCATGTCCTCTGTAGCAGTGATCGGCTCGGGGGTCGTGAACTCCTCGACCGTCACATCTGGTCGCAGCATGACTCGTCTCCTATGGATCGCCTGCGGATTCGAACGTGACAATACCCGATCCTGCGAGCGCCCGAAACACGGACCTCACCGTATTGTGCATTCACCGCGTCTCCTTCCTCCAGGCAACGCCATCACCCCGACCACCCACCAGTCGAGCGCTGAAGACCTACGCGTGCGACGCTGTCTTTATGCACGCCGCAGAGCGGCGATGAGCGACACCGAGTCGCTCCGAGCTTGCCGGCACGATAAACAAACGATCAGTACGTCATGGATGACGGGCCTAGTGCAAGAGTCGAGGCAACTCACATCGCTGCTTCATTCCCGACCAGCAAATGGACGACGTAGCCTGCCCACCGTCAGCGCCGCCTGCCACAAACGCACAGCATGCCCATCAAGGCTCCTCCTTGTGACAGCTTGGCGCGTTTGAGCTGCGCGGTCGTCTGACTGGGTGGGGATGCCCAGATACCTGTAGAAGATCTTCGGATCGAGCATAGCTGATTCCGCAGGCCGCGTGAGCGCACATCATGGGTTGGTCCGAACCCCACATTGCCGGCAGGAATGATCGACTTTATGCTCAACGACACAGCGCGCTGGCAGGTAGCGTGAGCACATATCTAGTCGACTTTGGAAGGTATGGTGAGCACCATCCAGGATTGGTTCAGCGCGAGCGATGGAGAAATCGCTCTACGGCTGCTTGTTGCATTGATCATCGGTGGGCTGATCGGGTTGGAACGCAGCTATCACGGCCGCCCAGCCGGCTTTCGTACACACGCGTTGGTGTGCATGTCGACGGCGTTGCTCATGCTGATCACGGTTTATGAAAGCCGCTGGTTTCCCGGCCTATCGCAAGGGCGTATTGCCATGGACCCTACGCGAATGGCTCAAGGCATCATGACGGGCATCGGCTTCCTCGGTGCCGGTACTATCATGAAAGAAGGGCTGACCGTGCGCGGACTTACGACCGCGGCATCAATCTGGACGACAGCGGCAATTGGCATTCTCATCGGCATCGGCTTCTACTTTCCAGCCTTCATCGCCACCGCGCTCACATTCGGCGCACTGTCACTGTTCCGCTGGATTGAGGAGCGAGTCCCGGTCGCGTTCTACACCCAGCTGCTTATTCGTTTCGCGCGAGATGAGACCATGCCCGAGAATGCCATCCGTAGCTTACTCCGCAAGCTCGGATTCTCGATCGCCAATCTTCATTACCGGCTGGATACGCAGGAGGGCTTTTTCGAGTATCGGATGGTGATCCGCACTGACAACATGGAGAACGTGCAGGCACTGAGCAAGGCACTCAAGGAGCTTCCTTCCGTCATAGAGTTTCGACTGTCGCCGACGCGGGACTAGCACAAAGCCACTGCGACCATCTCGGCGAACTAGACGGCGAAGGACATCCACCTGACGGCGAATTGGACACCCACCTAGGCGAATTGGGGCGAATTGGACACCCACCTGAGGGGCGAATTGGACACCCACCTGATGCGCTAGGCAGGCCTAGCCTCGGGCCCCTGCCGGATATCACGACCGCAGCTCTAGCCCGACCGCAGGACCTCAGCCATGGTGATTCGTCTCAAACACCGTCTCGGATCCACAACTTCGGTGGGTGTCCCGAATCTAGTGTCCGAATGCACTTGGCGTCCCCGATCTAGTGGGTGTCCAGAGATCGGCCACCGGTGGGTGTCCCAATCAGCGCCCCAAATCAGGGCCGGGGGTGTCCAAATCAGTGGGTGTTCCAACAATATCAACCACGTGGGTGTCCAAATATCGGTCGAAAACCGCGCCGGCGTGGGTGTCTTCAAGTTTACTGGGTGTCCAGAAATCGCCCCAAATCCGCCCCGAAATCGCCGAATCGATGGGTGTCCAAATTTGCAATGGGTGTCCAAATTTGCATGGGTGTCCCAAACTGATTGCCAAACTGATTGGGTATCCGCACATCGGCGACGTGGCGGTGACATCAAAGCGTGACGCGCCGTAATACGACCGCGTGATCGCCAAACTGCAGTGGTGCCGCCGTGACCGGACGCTTCGCCAGCATCTGCGCCGCTTCGCCTTCCGTCGGAAGCGCATCGTCATCGAACACGATGAACGCCAACGGCTGGGACGGATCCGCAATGATCTCGAAACGAAGGATCTGATCTCCCGCACCGAAGACTCGAATAACCTCGGCGCTCCTCGGTCGCGCAACGAGCACCGGTTGGTCCTCGATAGCAACACGTGTGAGCGGCGCATCGGCTGCGAACGCCAGACCCAGGATGTGCGCGCTACGTCCGCTGCGTATACGTCCCTGCACGATGCGCTGATCGTCGCGCTCGAGATCCGCGTCGATCTCGACCATCGGCTGCGGCAAGTCCAACGACGTTGCTGGACGTACCTGTGTCTTCGTCCGCACGACACCGTACTGCTCGATCTCATGAGCTTCGCGATCGAAGCCCATTGCCCGCAGCGTCTCCTCACCTGGGCCGGCATGGGACTCGATCTGCCATTGCGCACCGTGCTCATCTTGCACGTACGCGAGACTGGCACCGCGCGGGCGATCGACGGTGTGCGATGGGACGTTCATCGCGATCAGCGCTGCAAGCACCGTCGTCGCTGCACTCGCCAAGAGCGCGCTGCGCGATCCGACGCTGTGCTCGAAGTGAACTGCCAAGGGCAGCAACGGCCAGATCAACAAGGTAAGCACAGCGATCTTGACGTGACTGAGCTTGAAGCCCAGCACGACCTCTACCATTGCGAAGTGGTGCAGCGCCAGGTAGGCGGCGACGAAGAACGCCGCACAGGCCGCCACGATGGGCAGTGTCCCATGTGTGCGTCTCACTCGCGATTCGAGCAAGCCCGCCACGGCGTAAACGACCACTGGCAGCAGGCACACATACGTCGCGCCCGGTAGGAGCAGTGCGGTGGCGATCGTGAGCATCGCCAGAACGAGCCATGCCATGCTTAGCAGCGCCGCTGTTCCCGCACGTCGACCGGGCCAGCGTGCGCAGACAAGCGCCGTGAGCACGCCAGCTGCTATCAACGCGATGCGACCGGGCCACGGATATGGATGATCGAGTGGATGCGTATCGGGCCAGTGACCCAGCGGCCAGCTGAGCAGCCAGCCGAACACCAGTGCCACGATCGCCGCAGCAGCGAGTGTCAACAGTGCCCACGCAGCGCTACGAAGCTGGAGTGGTGCGCGCCACAGGGCGAGTGCCACGACACCTGCGAGGCCGAGCAGCGCGAGCGGCAAATTCCAAGTCGACGGCCATCGCAGCAGCATAAGTGCACCGATGTCGACATAGGTCGCATCCGTCTGCGCGGCAAGCGCCTCCCAAGGTGTCTCTCCGGCCCGCATGAGCACGGCCGACACACTCTCGCCCAGATGCTGCAATGTCGTGCGATCGAGCCGCTGCAAGTCGTCACGCACCGAGTGATAGAGCGATGCACCGCGCGTGAACGCGAAATTCAACCCAGGCACACCGGCCCGTCGATAGATGCTGTAGTCCGTGTCGTTCGGCATGCGCCGATACACTTCGACGTGTATCGAGCTCGTCACGGGTCGAGGAATCGCTGCGACCAGATCGATGAGCCGCGCATTGTTCGCACCGGTCTCGAACATCAAAGCGGGCCCGGACACGCCGCGCGCCTCCACATTCAGCACCAAGCCGATCCGCTGCATGAGCGGATGCTTCTCGGCAAACAGCGTGGCACCCAGCAAGCCTGCTTCTTCTCCATCGCTGAACAAGAACACGATGTCGTGCAAGAGCGGCTCACGCTGCGCCAGCCGCTCCGCAAGCTCGAGCATCACAGCAACACCCGCGCCGTCGTCTGCGGCAGCAGCAGAGGCCGGCACACTGTCGTAGTGCGCCGTCACCATCACCGCCTTGCCCGCTTCGCGCCCCTTGCGTACTGCGATGATGTTCCGCACGAATGCGCAACCCGGTGCGAGCGTCGAACATTGCAAGCCTTCCTGAACCTGCGGCTCGTAGCCGAATCGCTCGAGCTTCTCCACGATGCGATTGCCGATCGCCGCATTCGCCACGCTACCGGCCGGATGCGGCACGTTCTCCTTCAGCAGATCCTGCAGGTGAGCGAATGCCCGCTCGGCCGAGAACACGTCGCGCTGTGTTGCTGGCACCACCTGCGCAGGCGCTCGATCCGAAAGACGCACCGCGCTCAGCGCCACGAGCATGGCGCCGAACACGAGAACCGGCGCCACCCATGCTCGCCGTCTCATGATGATTGCAGCTCCGTTTTCGCTACCTGCGCCATTGTGAGCAGCGACGTGATGTCATCAACGATGCTCGACATCTCCAACCACTTGATTTCTATTCTTGCCGGGCGAGCCCCGCTGCGCGCGGTGACAACCTCGTCCATTCACGATCGACTCGACATTCAGCAGAGACCCCTACAACGCGACCGTGGCGGCGTACGCGTGTGCGACGCGTCCACTTTCCATGTGCTCCAATCCTCGTGCTCGCACACACCGTTTCCCCACCACTCCCGGTTCGACATTCGGCGTAGTCGACGCAGGGATGCTTTCGAGAAGCGACCAAGCTCACTGCAACTCGTTGCGGAGAATCGCGGCAAACAATCAAACGTCCATAATGTCTTCGATTCGCCAACTACTTTGTCTGGCTGGACAGACGCAGCAGGAAGAGCTGAACGCGTTCGCGTCTCGGCCATGGTTTCGGGCCGATGCGGTGCGCTCCCTATGCCCGCATTCCGGTATCCTATGTCACATGGAATGTCGCGTCCGCCCGCATCTACAGCTGCACGTTCTGACGTTGCGCGAGCTCGCGCTGCAGTTCACGCTGATGTTCCGCGAGCGCGTCGCTGATCTCGACTTGGTACGGCTGTGCCGCGGTTTCCAGCGCGTGTAACGCTGCAGGCAGCTTTGCGATTTGCTCTCGCGCGTAATCGCGCATCTGATCCAACGTGCGTCGCGCCGAATCCAGTCGTTTGCCGCCGCGCATGACGCACTCGAGCAACGGCCGACCGCCGAGCTGCTCGTCAGCGCGTGCGATCACATCGCGCACGGCGACACCGTTTTCCTCGAAGCGAAACACTTGTTTCGCACCTGGCAGCACCGGTTTATCGGTGGCGAGCTTGAGGCGTCCTCGCCCCTCATACTCTGCAAGCTTGTAAACGATGTCGAGATCGGGCTTGTCTGCCGACACCCCCATGCTCGTGCCGACGCCGAACGCATCGACGGGCGCTTCACGCACGAGCTTTGCGACTTCGTATTCGTCTAGCCCGCCGCTCGCGAAGATCTTGACACGCTGTAGCCCCGCGGCGTCGAGGAGCTTGCGGCTTTCGCGAGCCAGCTCCACCAGATCTCCCGAATCGAGGCGCACTGCCTGTATCTGAAACGCCTCGCCCAGTTCGCGCGCAAGCTGGATGACACGCCGTACGCCATCGAGCGTGTCGTAGGTATCAACGAGCAGCGTAGTGTCAGGGTACGTGCGCGCGAAGGCGCGGAATGCATCCATCTCGAGATCGTGCGCCTGGACATAGCTGTGCGCCATCGTGCCCGCCACCGGCAAGCCGTATAGTTGTCCAGCGAGCACGTTGGAGGTCGAAACGACGCCTGCAATATAAAAGGCACGTGCTGCCTTCAGCGCGGCATCGATACCGTGCATGCGCCGCGCCCCGAAATCGACGACCGGCCGTCCTTGCGCCGCCAGCACCACACGGCTGGCCTTCGACGCGAGCAAGGTTTGGAGATGGATCTGATTGGTGACATACGTTTCGACGAGCTGGGCCTGCGCGATGGGTGCACGTATCTCCAGGATCGGCTCGTTCGCGAACACCGGCGTGCCTTCGGGCACCGCCCGCACCTCGCCTTCGAAGCGAAAATGTCGCAGCGAATCGAGCAGCTCCTTCGAGAAGTGACCCAGGGAGCTCAGATACTCGATATCGGCTTCGTCGAACCGCACGTTTTCGAGATACTCGAGCACAGTATCCAGACCGCATGCCAGCAGGAAATTGCGCTGCGGCGGCACACGACGAATGAATACTGTGAAAATCGCCTCGCCCGTCATGCCTTCGCGCAGATACGCCTCGAGCATCTTGAGCTCGTACAGGTCCGTGAACAACGCGGGATGCTTGGAGTACATAGCCGCTCAGTCGATGAGGTAAGGATTGCGTACAGTGTATCGCTCTAGGCTGAAGACTGGAGGCTTAGTGTGCACGCATGAAGCGCTTTGTGTCTTCCCTATTCCTTGGCTTTCCACTGGAGAAGCCTGCGGCAGAAACCTGTGGAACAGTCGCGCCTGCGTAACCGAGGACGGAGAGGGGCCACAGCCCAATGCCCAATCCGCGCGCTCGCTGCCTACAGCCTGATGCCTACTAGCCCGTCGCCGCAGGCGCGCACGCGAAAGCCCGCACGTTGCAGACGCTTGGACACCTCTCTGGGTACGTCGCGCCCGCTCGTCAACTTGTTCGGAGCGCCGACGTAATGGAACAGCCGGCCCCTTGGTTTCAAGACACGTGCGAGCTCGTCGTAGAACTGCTGCGAGTAAAGCTCACCCGCTATCCCAAAGCGCGGCGGATCGTGCAATACAGCATCGAACGCCTTCGCCGGGTATGACCCGATCTCATCGAGCACGTCCGCGTGCACCAAGGTCAGCCGTTCGTCGACCACACCGCCACCCTCGGGCGACCATGGATTGACACGGCGCAGCCACAGCACACTGTCGTTGACCTCGTAGGAAACGATACGTGCGGCACCGAGCTGCAAACACCAGACAGCGAAGTATCCCAATCCGCCGCAGGTGTCGAGAACCGTCTTGCCATGCGGCTCGATGAGCGTCACCTTTCGCTGAGCATCTTCGTATGGGGAGACGTTCAGCGTCGGCAGCATCTTGATACCGTCGATCTCGAACGTCGGAGGGCCCCACTCGGTGGGCACGAGCTTGATCAGCGACGTCGTGAAGCGCGCGACCGGCTCGAAACCCTCGCCCGTCCAGGAGTAAATCGTGCGCTCCTTGCAGCGCTGCAGGAACGGATAGTGCGAACCCCGCCACTCCCAGCTGTCCGCATGCACGCGCACGGACGTCAGCGAACGACCGAGGTCGAGCGAGCACTCGACCTCGCGCGTTCCGGACCGGCGCGCCGTCATCAAGGCCTCGTGCACCTGCAGCGTCAGCAGCGGCAGAGACATCTCATCTCATCGCGATTTGAAGCCTCGGCCCGTCGCGGCCCAGTAGATCCCGCCATACAGATGGTGCAAGAAACTCTCATCGGAGTAGGTCGCGGGCAGATGGCCGAGCGCCGTGTAAAACGCGCGCCCACCGTCGTATTCCTGGTACCAGCTCAAAGGATGAAAACGCGACGACTCCTTGCGGCGGGCGGCAGTCGGCTCGTAGGTGGACTCGTCGAGCGATAGCAGGTAGCGCAGGTTCTGCGAGCGCGCCGCGTCGAACTCATACCACTCATCGGTGAACAGGAAGCGCGGCGCGAAGCGATCCATCCCGGGAAAATCTGGATCTTCCACTTTCACGGTGGCAGTCTGCACCGGCGGATGGCGCACGAACATGTGCCCCACCATTCGCGTGTACCATTCCCATTCGTACTCGGTATCGGCCGCACTGTGCACGCCGACGAATCCGCGACCCGAGCGAATGTAACGCTCGAATGCCGCCTGCTGCTCGTCGTTCAAGACGTCTCCGGTCGTGAGCAGGAACACGACGACTTCAAATTGCGCCAGCGCTTTGTCGTTGAACACGAGCGACGCGTTCTCCGTCCACACGACGTTGAAGTGATGCTTCTTGCCGAGGTGTTCGATCGCGCTGACGGCCGCATTGATCGACTCGTGATGCCACCCGTCCGTTTTCGTGAACAGCAGCACATCGAACTGTTGAGCGATGCTCGAGCTCGACCACCCACACGCCAAGATACAAAGCAACCACGCGCGAAATCGATGCATGAGGCACTCCGAGGTTGTTGTTGTCGATTGTTCCCGAACGACGCAATGCCCGCCGGCTGCTGGGCTCTGGCCGGCAGCGCTCGCTTCGCGCACCGTCCAGCCCACAGTCTACAGCCTACCGTCGACAGCTGAACTACTGCGCGACCTGCGCTCCGTCCACTCGGAAACGTATGTGGGCGAGCTGCGCTGGCGGCAGTGCTCCAACACCTGCGTCACTCGCAATGCGCTGATCGGGATTCAAGACTTCGCGAATGACAATGGTGGTGCCTTCGCGCACGATACGTCCGGCGCCGTCGACTAAGACGGGCGTCACTCGAATGCGCGTTAGTGGCACGGGCGAGCGGTTCTCCACGATGAGTATGAGTCGCCCGAAGCGATCGACCTGGCCAGCCGTCGCCACGTAATTGCCAGGGTTCTGCGGCAGGTCCAGTTTGATGAGCTCGGTGTAAGCGAGCCGACCGTACTGGCTGTTCGAGCCAGCTGCGACCTTGTAGTACTCGAGAGCCAACCGCGAGTCGCCCCGTTCTTTCGCCAGCGCGCCGAGATAGTAGGCCGCCGGCGCGGTGGGCAGCAGCTCGAAGCTCCTCTTCAGCCACTGCTCGGCGGTGGACTTGTCTCCGGTGCGATACTTGGCGATACCTGCACCGAGATAGGAGCCGAAATAGCCCGGATTGAGCTCAATCGCCTTTTGGTAGTGCGGAAGGGCGGCGTCTGCATCCTTGGCCGCAAGCTCGATATCGCCGAGCAACTGATGGAAACGGCCCTCTTGTGGCAGCGCTTCGACGGCCTCACGCGCGAGACGACGTGCGGTGCCGAGATCGTCTTTCTGCGCGGCGAGCACGGCTTGATCATGCCTGTCGTACGCCGGCTTCATCTTGAGCAGCGGCGCGACCATTGCAGCGTAGCGCTCCTCCCCCAGCTCGCCGCCTGCTCCCAGCTCGGCCAAAAGCTTCTTGTTCTGCGCCACACGTTCCGTGGACGGCGGGTGCGTCGCGAACAATCCCTCGAGCCAGCTCTGCTTGCGATTGTTCTCTGCCGCGATCCTGACGAACGTTTCCTGGAGTGTCACTGCGCCTGCCGGATCGTAACCGGCTGCCTTCATGTAGCGCATACCGTAGTGATCGGCCTCGAGCTCCTGCTCACGGCTATAGCGCGTCTGGATCAATTGCGCACCGACACTGGCACCTTGCAGAACGAGTCCCGCCATATTCGGATCGACATCGCCCACCGCTGCCCCGATTTGCGCTATCACGAGCCCGGCCTGCAGCAACGTGGCGCGCTCCTGTGCGCGCGCACCATGGCGCGCTGCCGCGTGCACGATCTCGTGTCCCAGCACGGCAGCAAGCTCTGCCTCATTCTTCAGCTCGGTCAGCAGACCGCGATTGATCGCGATCTTTCCGCCGGGCAACGCCCATGCATTGGGGACGGAGTTATTGAGCACCACGAACTCGTACGGCAACGGACGGTGGGAGACAGCTGCGAGCTTTTGCCCGACCTCGTTGACGTATTGCGTGAGCTCAGGCAGCAGCTCGAATGTGCCGCCTTCGACCTGCCGGGTAGGTGCGTAGTACTGCTCGCCGAGCTTGATTTCCTGCGCCTCGGAGATGAATTGCAGCTCTTTCTTACCCGTGACGGGGTTGACCGCGCACGCAGTAAGCGCGGCAAAGACGCACGCGAGCAGAAGGATTCGAAGCCACAGCATAGCTTCAGTCTAGCACTAGGCTTAGGCTGTAGGCTGTGGGCCGTACTTTGTGCTTCTTCCGTGTTCCTTCTTGTTCCCGATCCCTGCAACGGATCTAGGCCCTGCGACCCCAAGCACGACTCAGCGAGCGCGTGCTGGGCCGCAGAGCCCAAACCCCATTAGGTTTAAAGTTTACCAGCGGTGACGACCGCCGTTGCCGCGTGGCTTATCCTGTGCCTCATTCACTTTGAGCTGCCGACCACCCAGCTGGTGACCGTTCAGGCTCTGAATGGCGCGCGCCGCGTCGGCGCGTGGCATCTCGACGAAACCGAAGCCTCGGGGACGTCCCGTCTCTCGGTCATTGATGAGGGCAACCGAGTCCACCGTGCCGTGTTGCTCGAAGAGCTCGCGCACAGTTGCTTCATCAGCTGTGAAAGGGAGGTTGCCTACGTAAATCTTACTCATGGAAAAAGACCTCTAAACGACTTCGTCTCCTGACGAAGCCAACGAACGACGACAGCCATGCACCATGCAAGCTGCCTCCTGGATCGAGACGTCTGAGTTTGGTCCTCGAGTAAGATGATGCTCGAAGGGTTCTGAGCGTGCGTAGCGTCACATAACAGGGACGGACATCCGCGTCAGGTACGCAAGGTGCACCGTTCAGGGGTCCCGGCGCGGCACTTCTACCAAGGAGGGAAAACGAGAACGAACACGAGCCAAGCGCACTATACACGCTTTCGAGTGGATGACCTAGTTTTTTTGTGGGCTGCCGGCTACTGGGCTCTGGGCTTGGCACGTCACTAGCGTCTAAGACGGTTCAGGATCGCGCCGCTCGCCAGCCCCAGCCCGAACGCAGCGAAGACCGCCAACAGCTCGCCGCGCGAGAGATGTTGCTCGAACCCCGGGCGCAATCGCGGCGGCGTGAGCTGGTAATCGACGAACGAAGCGATGGCACTCAGGACAGCTGCATCGCGCACGATCTCCGCCGGACGCACGAAGCCTTTGTGATTGAGCCAACGCTCGAGGATGGTCGCCCACATCATTGCCGACGCATGGTGGGTCGCGTACCCGACTCCCGTATGCCTGGCGGACAGGTCATGCTCGGAATAGGCTTCGTTACCCCAGAGCCAGTGGCTGGTTGCATTCGTGGGCGCCAGCGCCTTGCCCATGCTGGACTTGCCGAAGAATGCGAGCACAGCCGTCGATAGGATGCTTGCCAAGGTTCCCGAGACAACCGCTTGTCGTCCTGCCTTGACCCACTCGTCCACTTCGTGATGCAAGGCCTCTTGCATGATGTGCTCCCGGTTCTTCCTTGCGTCAACGCGGCAAGCGGCAGCAAGGTTCACGCGGCCTGCCCGTCCAACGCGACGCACGCATCAAAAAATTGGCGCCAGTGTCAATGAACCGTCGTCAAACGCAAAGGCGGCTTGGTTTGTGAACCAGTTCCATCGCGTCGTTGTCTAGTCAGCCGAGCGCGCCCGAGAACTTGCTGAAACTGTGAACAGTGCACCCGCGCCTACGCACTAACCACGCAAAGCTTGCACAATATATCCGCTGTTCGTCCTAGAGCCGCCTTAGCAGTACAAGAAAGCGGCCGCCGACGCCTCCATGAGCTTTGTTCCGAGGTCGAGCATGACGCAGAAGGTAGCCGAAAGAACGAAAGGCGCGCCACGATCAACGGCCGCGCCTATCGTTTGCGCATGCGCGATCGCCGCCGTGCTTTACGCCGTGGCGGTTACTGCTCTCTTTCCGCTCTTCAGCAGCACTGCGCAGCACACGTTTGTGTTCGCACTGCTGGCGCTCCCGGCCGCAGTGGTCCTGTGGCGCACCCAGTCTGGCGTCGGTACCGGCGCAGCAACCTCTGCGGCCAGCGACCGCGCCCCTGACGAGCATGAGCGTCAGATGCTCCGCACCTTGATCGACAGCTTGCCGGATTTCATCTACGCCAAGGACGTCAACTGCAGGTTTCTGCTCGCAAACGATGCCTGCTGTGCCCTGATGGGCACCAATCGCGCCGACGTCGTAGGCAAGAGCGACTTCGATTTCTTCCCGCCCGAGCTCGCGCAGGGCTTCTTCGAGGATGAGCAGCAGGTCATGCGTAGCGGCGAGCCGCTGCTCAATCGCCAAGAAGAGGTGGTCTGGCCGGACGGGCGCCGCTCACACGTGCTCACGACCAAAGTCCCCTTGCGAGATACCGAAGGACGGGTGATCGGCATCATGGGCATCGGGCGCGACATCACCGAGCGTGTCGAGGCTGAGAATGCGTTGCGTGCCGCACGCGAGGCTGCCGAAGCCGCCAACCGTGCCAAGAGCGAATTTCTGGCGAACATGAGCCACGAGATTCGCACACCGATGAACGGCGTCATCGGCATGAGCGAGCTCATGCTCGACACGCAGCTCGACCCTGTGCAACGCGACTATGCGGAAACGATCCGCGACTGCGGACGCGCGCTCCTGACCGTCATCAACGACATTCTCGACTTCTCCAAGATCGAGGCGGGCAAGCTCGAGCTCGAGCACATCGATATGGATCTGCGTGACACCGTGCACGACGCCGCACGCGTGCTTGCCGTGCAGGCGCATGCCAAGGGGCTCGAGCTCACGATGGACATCGATCCACAGCTGCCCGAGATGGTTCGCGGCGACCCGGGGCGGTTACGGCAGATCTTGCTAAACCTGGGCGGCAACGCGGTCAAGTTCACAGCAAAAGGCGAAGTCTCGATCAAAGTCCGCGTCTTGGAATCGAACGACGAAGGTACCCTCGTGCGCTGCGAGGTACGCGATACCGGCGTGGGTATTCCGGCGCACCGTATGGGGGCGCTTTTTCAACCATTCACGCAAGTCGATGCTTCGACGACGCGGCGCTTCGGCGGTACAGGTCTCGGGCTGTCGATCGTCCGTAAGCTCGTCGAGCTCATGGGGGGTGAGGTCGGCGTCGAGAGCACTGAGAATGTCGGCTCGCTCTTCTGGTTCACGGCACGCTTCGGCCGGGCGAGCACGAACGGCCCGAAGTTGCGTCGTGTCGCGCCGTCGTCGCTCAAAGGACGGCGCGTGCTGGTCGTCGACGACAACGGCACGAACCGCAAGTTGCTCGGCATTCAGCTCGAGCAGTTCGGCATGCTGCCGGTCGTTGCGAGCTCCGCCGACGAGGCGCTGACATTGATGCGCAAGGCATATGACGAAGGCCAGCCTTTCGAGATCGCCCTGCTCGATCACGACATGCCGAATTGCAATGGCGCTGATCTAGGACGCCAAGTCAATGCCGACGAGAAGCTCAAATCGACACGGCTCGTCCTGCTGACATCTTCCGGGCTACGCGGCGATGCGGTGCGCTTTGCTCAGCTCGGCTTTGCCGGCTACCTGCTCAAGCCGGTTTCGGAGCGAGATCTCATCGACTGCCTGCTCGTCGTGCTCGGCGGCGAGGCGAAAGATTGGCATTCGCAGACGCAACCGATAGTCACACGTCACGAGCTGCGAGTGCTGCGCAGCAAGACGCAGACCAAGCGTCTGCTGCTCGCCGAAGACGTCGTGGTCAACCAGAAAGTCGCCTGTCGCGCCCTTGAGAAGCTCGGCTATGAAGTCGACGTCGTCAGCAACGGGCTCGAGGCCATCGAGGCATGGGAGACCGGCAAGTACGACCTCATCCTGATGGATTGCCAGATGCCGGAGATGGATGGCTACGAAGCGACGCGCGAGATTCGTCGCCGCGAGCAGCAGTCCGGCAAACGCATTCCGATCATTGCGCTGACGGCGCACGCAATGAAAGGCGCGGACGAAGAGTGCCGTGCGGCCGGCATGGACGATCACCTCACCAAACCCATCGATCGCGAGGCGCTGGAGCTGTGCCTGCGCCGTTACTTGAACGACTGAGCTTCGTCAGCACGGTGTGAACGATCGACTCACACCGCTCGCCCAAGAAGCGATACATCTCAGGTAGGGCACTCTCCAGTTGCTGGCTCAACCGAGCCCGCAGCAAGAGCCGCGCACGGTGGTCGCGCGTCTTGACGGTTCCTGGTGGAATGTCGAGATATGCGGCCGTCTCCTCCACCGACAGTCCCTCGACTTCGCGCAGCACGAACACGGCGCGAAAGTGAGTCGGCAGGGAGGCGATGGCGTCTTCGAGCATGCGTTTCATGTCCTCACGCTCCGCAGCGATTTCAGGATCGAACTCGATCTCGTCCGCGCGGGCGGAACCGGACAATCCGAGTCCATCGTGCTCCGAATAGACGTCGCACTCGAGCATGACGCGGCGCGAGCGACTGTCCTTGTGTCGCAACCGATCGATGGCTTCATTGCGCACGATGCGTGCGAGCCACGCTCCGAGATCGCCCTCGCCCGTGTACGTGGACAAGCGATAGAACGCCCGCACATAGCTTTCCTGCAGGACATCCTCCGCCTCGCCGGCATCGGAGACGATGCCGATCGCCAGGCGGAAAAGCCGCTGGTTGAAGCGGCGCATGATGCGCTCGAACGCCCGCTCGTCGCCCACCGCAGCCCGCCGCGCGAGCTCCGCGTCTTCGTCGCTCGCGTTGCAGGTGTGGCTGTCCGTATCGACGCTAAGACGAGGGCTGTCCATGGTTGACTCATGGCTGCAGGCTGGTGACTGGAACGAGAGACCTCGTGCCAGAGCCCAAGACCGTCAAGACGAAAGCACGGGATCGAAGGTTCCGAGCGTGGATGGGCGACTGCCGCTCCCTATCCTTCCCCCGCACAGCGAGGGAGGGTGATTACCCCTCCCTGTCCCTCCCCCGCATAGCGGGGGAGGGATGATTCCCCGCCGGAGGGATCATTGCTCCAACGCTCCCCGCGGGAGGGACGATTGCTCCAACGCTCCCCGCGCAGCGAAGAGGGATGATTTCCCAATCCCTCCCCCGCGCAGCGGGGGAGGGATTGGGAGGGGGCCGCCTAGAAATACCCGTGCGCCTGCACGAAGTAGATCTTGCGATTCTGAAACGCGTTCTGAGGAATCCCGTCGTAGATGCGCGCCCCGGCGCGCAGTTGCAAGAACTGAACAGGGAAATACTCCCACACCAGGCTGTAGCGGTTTTGCTCGTCCTCGTCGATGTCGTCGTCGGGATCGAAGTACTCGGCAGTGAGCTTCAGGTTGTGCCCCTTTTTATAGTTCCAGTTCGCCTCGATGAGGCCCGCCCACATATGCCGCCGCGCTGGAAAGCTGTCGTCGGTGATGTAATCCGCCTCGGCCAGCCACACGATTGGCCCCGTGCGGACAGCCGCGAACGCACCTTGCATGTGTCGCGCGCCTGCTTCGGCATCGTTGTAGCTCGCGCTCGCGCCGATCCGCCATAGCGCACGTATGTGTTCCGCCCGCAAGCTCACTTGCTTGCCATCGTCGATCTCCGACCCACCTCCTGTGCCATTGGTCAGCGCAAGCTGGGCAGACCATTCATTGGTCTCGAGCCCGATTTCGATCCCTCTGTCCGGTGTCGCGAAACCGATTCCAGTGACCTGTCGAATGAATGCGTTGTCGTCCTCGAGACGCCAGCCATAGGGCAGATAGATCTGTCCTGCACGCACGTGCCAGCGTTGATCCGCGCTGGAGAACCTTGCATACGCTTCCAAGTTGACGCTACCGCCGGGTGCAATGCGCTCGTCGACATAGAGCAACAGTCGTTCGTGAATGAGCGTCACTGCGCCGTAGACACGCATTTCCTCGACGTCGAACTCAGATTGTGTGTCTTCGTCAGGGATGTCCACGTAGCTGCCGTTTGCGCGCAAATTACCGCCCACTGCCAGGTAGGGACTCAGCGCACCCGTCCACATCGGCACGTCCTCCACTTCGATGCGCCGTGCAGGAAGCATCGTCTGCGCCCATATGTTGCCGAACTGATTGCGCATGCCTCCGCCACTCGGGCTGACGTGGCACGCAACACATTTCATACCTTCGCGCGCGGCGAAGTATGGCTCGGCCGCAACTTCAGAAGGCACGGACAAGACGACGACGGCCAGCATCGCGGTTACGCCCAGATACGCGGCGAACGCGCTACGCCTCATCTGGTCTCCTCCACCTTGAACGTGAGCACGAAATCGCCGCCAGCAATGCCGTCGCCATCACCATCGATCGCACGCGAATTCAGATCGGCGACGGCAAGCGGTGCATTGCCGCTGATGCGCAGCTCGTAGGCACCGCGAGCCCAGCCACCGTCGGGTGGAGCGATCGCCACCACCGTGGGCAACTGCGAGCGCAGCTCGATGCGCGGTAGGTCGAGGCCTTGCACAAGCGCACGCTCCGCTGCCTCGTCTGTCTTGCGCAACGTGATCGTTCCTGCTGCCAGCAATGTGGCATCGAGCTCGCGATCAGCTACGACAACAATGTGCTCATGTGAGCTCATCCGCTGCATGGGCCAGACGGCAGTCAGAGAAGGCACCGACGACGATGCATCTTGGGAAGGCGCCTGTGCACCTTCCGCGATCCATTGTCGAATGACTGCGATCGTCTCAGCAGGCAACGCTGGACCGTTGAGCGGCATGCGCCCGCCAACCTGCGCCGTGCCTTCGAGCTTGTGTATGAGATAGCTCGCATCCGGATCGCCCGGTGCGACCCGCAGCAGCGCCGGCGCTTCGACACTCGGCGCATTCACGAGCATGGCGTACGACACGCCTTCATCCAGCCGCAGGCCGAGCGGCGCAGCCGCGCCCGAGTGACAATTCGTGCACATAGGCGTGAAGACGTGCGTTTGTATCGAAGCGAGATTTGCAGTCAGCACGTCGCCGCCCTCACTTTCCTCGAGCGGTCGCCCGTTCGCATCGAGCCCCTCGCCGCTGCCGGCGCAGCCGCTTAACGCAATGCACGCCAGGCACGCTGTCACGCGCTTCTGCATCGTTCTTGCTCCTGCTCCTTTGCAAGGGCGCTGCGGTAAGTGGCATCGAGAAACAAATAAGTTCTATGACGATCGTTGAACCTCGGCATGCGTGAAGTGGCACTTACGCGGCGAGATGACACGTATCCGCTCAGACGGGCGGGCTTGGGGAACGGTATGCGCGAGGGGACGATGAAGACGACGTGCTGTATGGCGCGAACGTTCGCGCTCGCTTTGCTCTATGTGCTGCTGTTCACTGCTTGCGACAGTGGAGGCGGCGGCTCCAATCCGCCAGCGCAGCAAACTCCCCCTCCGCCGTCCACGCCGGCGCTGCCGACGGTCACGATCGCGGCACCCACCGGCTCGGTGAATCGCATAGTTGCGTTGAGCGCCTCCGTCTCAGCTCCCAGCGACGTGACGATCACGTCCGTGGAATTCATGGTCGATGGCACAGTGATCGGCACGACAGATACTGATCCATACACGGTGGAATGGGACACATCCACCGTCAGCGATGGCGATTACGTCGTCATTGCGCGCGCGACCGACAGCTCCGGGCGCACCACGACCTCCTCGCCGGTCACCTTTACCGTGCTCAACCATCCCGTCATTCGTGTCGAGCTCTCAGCTGCGGAGGTGCTGCCCGCAATCGAATCAAGCGCCACCGGCGCAGGCGAGCTTGCGTTCGATCTGTTGACCGGCGCCGTCACAGGTGGCGTGACGATTGAGGGGCTGGCAGCGACGCTTGCTCACATTCATCGTGGATTTGCCGGCGCGAACGGGCCAGTCGTCGTGGATTTCGTACAGGATCCGACTGACCCGACTCGGTGGAACGCCGTCGAAGGAGCCATGTTGAGCGCTGAAGACATCGACAATCTCTTGGCTGGCGCGCTCTATGTGAATGTGCATTCGGCAGCACACCCGACCGGCGAGATCCGGGGCCAAATCAAACCCGAGAACATCTCCGTCGTGTTCAGTCCAATGAGTAACGAGCAGGTCGTGTCTGCTGCACCCGATGCGGCCAGCGGCACGATCGCCACGACCATCGACGCGAACGCGAGCGCGGTCACCATACACGCCATCACGAGCGCGCTCGTCGAGCCGATGGAAGCGCATGTGCATCGAGCCGCTGCCGGCGAGAATGCACCAGACGTGGTGCTCGCGCTCACACAAGCGCAGGACGAGCCCACGCACTGGCTCATCGAGCGCCAGACCGTCACCGCAGAACAGCTCGCCGACTTGACGGCCAATCTGTGGTACGTGGATGTGCACACGACAGGTCTGCCTGCTGGGGCAGTGCGCGGGCAAATCATCGTGTCGGCCTCGCCGCCACCACCGCCTCCTCCAGCCGCGCCCACATTGGCCGAGCTGCAGAGCACTATCTTCGGCCCGGTATGCTCCGGCTGTCACAACGGTCTCGGCGACGTGCTGCCCGGCGCGATGAATCTCTCCTCGACGGATGAAACATTTGCGGCACTTGTGAACGTGCCGAGCGCGCAGCAACCGGGTCGTATCCGCGTCATACCGAATGATTCGGCGAACAGCTACTTGATCCACAAGCTCGAAGGAGCACCCGGTATCACCGGCTCGCGGATGCCGCTCGGTGGACCGTTCCTCGATCAAGCCACCATCGATGGCGTGAAAGCGTGGATCGATGCAGGAGCACAGAATTAGCCCCCTCCCCAGCCCTCCCCCGCAAGCGGGGAAGGGAGAGGAGCGGGTTCGACCTCTCGCCGCAAGCGGGGAGGGGTGAGAGGGCTCGCGAAGGAAGGGAGAGACTCTCCCCGCTTGGCTGGGAAGGATAGGAAGGGAAGAGACTTTCCCCACTTGGCGGGAGAAGGAAAAAAGCACTTGGCAGGGAAAAAGCACTTGGCAGGGAAAAAGGAAAATAAAAGAGAGAGCCCTCCCCGGCTTGCGGGGAGGGTTAGGGAGGGGGAACCACTACCCCCCCGACTTGAGCCTTCCAAGCGTCGATTCGATCGCGCGTTCGAGCTTCTCGGCCGCGCCATCGATGGCCAGTGCAAGATTCTCCGCTTGATGGCTCACAGCGATTGGCTGCAAGCCGCCGATGCGCGCCTCCAGCACGCAGCGCTTGTCCTTGTCGCCACCCTTGGCGCTGTTCTCATCACTCAAGTGCACCTCAATGCGGGTGATCCTATCGGCCAAGTGCGATACCGCATCCGCGACCATGGCCTGTACCCGCTCATGCAGGCTCTCTCCGCCTTGAATGTTGCGATCCGTGTTGACGTGTATTTGCATCATCGACTCCCGCATCGTGTCGCGCATCGCAAGATTGCGCGAATGCATCGTAGATGATTGTGCCGCTCTTGTCGGCTATTCACCTTCTCATTTTCTCCCTAGCGCCTCGGTACAAGTCCCACTGACCGCGGGCGGTTCCCTTGCCACAGGGATGCTGCTCGGCAATAGCAGCGACCTACGCATACGCTAACACCACGACTGCGCAGCGAAGCCAAAACGTGTTTAGCTGCGGCATGGCAGGACGCTCCAATTCTCACAAAGTCGTCCCGGCGCCCGACACATTGACGACATCGCCCTCCATTCTCCCCTCACAGCGTTGGTTGGCGCCCCTCCTCTGGATGATGGCGATCGCTGCCTATGCGGTGCTCGTGTCGGGTCTTGCTGGCCGCACCGCTGGGTCCGAGCTTACGAACCTCGCTCGCACGGTGAGCGCGGCTGTGACAACGCTCGGGTGTCTTCAGGCCAGTCGCAGAGTCAACGGCTATCTAAGGCGTGCATGGTTGCTGTTCGCTCTGGCGTACGCGACCTGGCTGATCGGCGAGCTCATCTGGGTTTGGCAGGAGTTCTTCCGAAAGATCGCGGTGCCGTTTCCCAGCACGTCCGACGTGTTCTACGCCGCATTCGGATTGGTGTCGATCCTCGCCTTGTTCGCGCTGCGCGATCCCAGTGTCAGTCGACCGCTCACGCCTCGCATCCTCGGTAATCTCGGGCTGATCGTCTGTAGTCTCGCCGTCGGAGTGGTAACGGCACTCTTCGAGCCGATCGCCAACACACCTCACGAGCTTGCGTACGTGGACATCGTGGTGGCCCAAGCGCTCAGCTTCATGCTTGCCTTCGTGCTTTCAGTTTATTTCCTGTGGTCACACCGCTGGGGACTGGAAACAGCACCGTTGATTCTCATCGTGCTCAGCTACGCGGTCCATGGTGGAGTATCGCTTCTTTACATGCGTGAGCTCATTCTGGGCGAGTTCGACGCAAGCCACTATCTCAACGCCGTGTGGCTCGCGCCGTTCGCATTGATGCACCTTGCGAGCCGCGCGCAAACGCGGATCGCGGCCGGAGCTTCCACAGTGCCGGCCGAAGTGCTCGAAGCGCGCGAAGGGCACATCGAAGCGGTCCTTCCGGGACTATTACTACTCGCGCTCGTCGTTGGAGCGATTGGTTTTCACGAGCAGCTGTCGCCACGTGTGCTCGCGATCGATGCGGCCTTGCTGGTGGCATTCGCGCTCATCATGCTGGTGCGAGAGAGCTGGATCTACACCCGGGAGCGCCGGCTCAGGCTGCACCTGGAACGATCCAACGCAGAGCTGCAACAGGCTCGCATCGGCCTGGAGCACACCATCGCGGAGCTGCGCGAGACCGAGGAGCTGTTAAGGATCACCGCGAGCACGGGCAATGTCGGGCTTTTCAAGATCGATCTGACGAGCCACAAGGCGCACTTCTCGCCGGAGTGGAAACGATTGCTGGGCTATGGCGAGCACGAGATCGGCGATGACGAGAAGGAATGGTACAGCCGTCTGCATCCGGACGACGAGCCACGCGTTCGTGCATGGATCAACGAAGTGATCGCCGCACCGAGCTCCGCTGACGAGCTCGAGATCAGGCTACGCCACCGTGACGGGCAATACCGGTGGTTCCTCATGCAAGCCACCGTACGCTGCGACGAGGCAGGCAACCCTCGGTTGCTGCTCGGATCGCACGTCGACATTACGCGTCTCAAGGCCGCCGAAGCCGCGCTGCGTGCCAGCGAGGCGCGCTACCGTTCGTTGGCCGAACAACTCGAAACGCGAGTGGCCGAGCGCACCGCCGAGCTGCAGGACGCCTACAACGAGCTGGAAAGCTTCGCCTATGCGGTGTCGCACGATCTCAAAGCGCCGTTGCGCGCAATCGATGGATTCAGTCACTTGCTCGTGGAAAGCGCTCAGGACAAATTGAGCCCCATGGAGCTCGAGTACGTGCAACGAGTGCGCCGCGGCGCACTGCGAATGGCAGAGCTCATCGACGGTCTGCTTGCCTATTCTCGGGTCGAGCGCCGCAAGCTCGAGCGTCAGGAGGTTGCTCTGCGCAGCCTCATCGATGAGCTCGTCAACGAGATGATGCAGATCACTCGTACCCACGCGGTCGACGTTCAAGTCCACGTGCCCGATATCAAGGTGCACGTCGACCGCGAGGCGCTGCTGATCGTGCTGCGCAACTTGTTGGACAACGCCATCAAGTTCACGCGCGACGTACCCATGCCGAGAATCGAGATCAGCGCCGAGGTCGTTGGCGAACGTGTCGTGCTGCGGGTGCGCGACAACGGCATCGGTTTCGATCAGACGTATCACGATCAGATCTTCAGTATCTTCCAGCGCCTGCACGCCAACGATCGTTACGAAGGCACGGGTATCGGTCTGGCGCTCAGCCGCAAAGCGGTACAGCGCATGCAGGGACGTCTGTGGGCTGAAAGTGCACCCGGGGAGGGCGCGACGTTCTTCGTCGAGATACCCATGGGGTAAGGCTCGGGCCGTGAGGCTTGGGCCTCGGGAGTGCCCACCTGCCTACCAGCTGCAGCCTACAGCCCAAAGTCACGCATGATCTCGCGCGCAGCGTTATGGCCAGGCGCGCCCGTAACGCCGCCGCCTGGATGCGTGCCAGAACCACACATGTATAAGCCGGGAATCGGCGAACGATAGTGTGCATAACCCAGCATGGGCCGCGCCGAGAAGAGCTGATCGAGACTGAGCGCGCCGTGGAAGATGTCCCCACCGATGAGGCCAAACGTGCGCTCGAGATCGAGGGGACTGAAGGTTTGGCGTGCGATCACGGACTGTTTGAAGTTGGGCGCATACCGATTCACGGTTTCGATCATCAGATCGGCGACGCGGTCACGGTGAGCGTCCCAGGACGCGCCGTCGGGCAACACAGGTGCGACGTGCTGACAGAAAAGGCTCGCCACATGCTGGCCGGGCGGCGCCAGTGAATCGTCGAGCGTGGAAGGGATCAACAGCTCGATGATCGGCTGTCTCGACCAGCCGCTCGTGCGGGCATCGAAGTACGCCTGCTCCATGTAGCGCAGCGACGGGGCGAGAATGATGCCTGCCGTGTGATGTGGCGCCCGCGCTTTGCCCGGCAGACAAGTGAAATCGGGTAGCTCCGTCAGCGCCACATTCATGCGAAACGTACCGGATGCACAGCGCCAGGTCCGCATGTGCTCGAGAAAGGCACGCGGCAGTGCTGCCGCATCCACGAGCTGCAAGAAGAGCAGCTTCGGATTCAAGCTGGACACCACGGCCCGTGCGCGGAATACCTTGCCGTCCGTGGTCACGGCACCAACGGCCCGATGCTTCTCGATGATGACCTCGCGTACCTCGGCGTTGATGCGGATGTCGACGCCGCGCGCAGCACAGCAACGCGCCATCGCCTGCGTGATCGCGCCCATGCCGCCGATGGCATGGCCCCACACACCCTTCTTGCCATTCACCTCACCGAACGTGTGGTGAAGCAACACGTAGGCAGAGCCTGCCGCGTACGGGCTCGTATAGCTCCCCACGATGCCATCAAAGCCGTACACTGCTTTGATTGGGTCGCTCTCGAACCATTCGTCGAGATAGTCTCCGGCCGAGCTCGCAAACAGCTTCAGCAGCGCCTGTCGCGATGGCAGGTCGAGCTTTGCGATACGCCGACCGAGTGCGCCGGCACGAATGAGCTCGCCGAGTGCTGCACGCCAGTCACCTTCCACGACGTTCGGTGGGGTCTCGAGCACAGTGGCTCGCAACACATCACCTATTCGCTCGAGCTGTCTGGAGTAAGCGTCCAGACGCTCCGCATCTCGCGCCGAGAACTTCGCGACCTCTGCGTAGGTCATCCCTGGGCCCACCGCGAGATAGCGTCCGTCTTCCGTCGGAAGAAAATTCGAGATCTCGCGCTCGACAATACGCAGTCCGTAGCGCGCAAGCTCGAGATCGCGAATGACCTTGGGCTGAAGCAGCGAGACCGTGTACGAGGCGACCGAGTTGCGAAACCCTGGATGGAACTCTTCGGTTACCGCCGCACCCCCGACAATGTGACGGCGCTCGAGCACGATGACCTTAAGGCCGGCCGCAGCCAGATAGGCCGCACACACGAGACCATTGTGCCCGCCTCCGATTACTAGAACATCGCACGTCGTGGACATGGAATGATGATACTAGGCTGTAGGCTGTAGTGATGGGCTCGGGGTTCGGGACACGGGTCTCGGGCCGGGGTTTCCACAGCCTAGAGCCCAAGTGGAGCGGTCGAGAGAAAAGCAATCTGATTGGATACTTAGAGTCGCCGTAAGCAGCAGGTTGTAGACTGTGGACCATGCCCCAGCCCCAAGCCTCATGCTGGAGGAATGCTATGAGGACCGCGCTCACCATCCTGCTCGCAACGCTCGCTGTTGCACATGCACAGGCTCAGTCGCATCGGCTCGTCAAGAAGTGGGAGTCGGAAGCCAGGCTCAAAGTGCCGGAATCCGTGTACGTCGATCGTGAACGAGACGTGCTCTATGTCTCGAACATCGATGGCGAGCCGTGGGGCGACGACAAGCAGGGATCGATCGGGAAGCTCAGCATGGACGGCGAAATCGAGAGTGTCGACTGGGTGACAGGGCTGAGCGCTCCCAAGGGCATGGCGCTTGTCGGCAATCAGCTGTTCGTCGCCGATTTGCAGCACGTTGTCGTGATCGATGTCGACAAGGGCGCAATCGTAAAGCGCATTGCCGTGCCTGGCGCACAAGGGCTCAACGATGTCACCGCCGCTGCAAACGGCACGGTGTACGTCTCCGATTCTGCGGAGAAGAAGGTCTTCGCCATCGAGGACGAGGTTGCGCGGGTGCACCTCGAGAATCTCAAAGGCCCGAACGGGCTGCTCTACCATCGCGGTTCATTGCTCGTGCTCGACAGCGGCGGCGTGTATCGTGTCACCGAAACACGCTCCCTTGAACCGATAGCGACTGGCATCGAAGGAGCACTGGACGGGATCGAGCCAGTCGAAGCTGACGAGTTTGTCGTCTCGACCTGGCAAGGCACCATCCACTACGTCAAGGGAGACGGCACCCACGAGCTCTTGCTCGATACGCGCGCGGAGAAAATTAACGCCGCCGATATCGGCTACGATCCACGCACGCGCGTGATCTATGTACCGACGTTCTTCAAGAACAGCGTCGTTGCATACGAGCTAGAGTGAAGCCTGGTTTCGCCATTCCCACTCCCTCATCACGTATCCGGCGACACCTGAATCAGATCCTTCTGATACAGCGCCGCCAAGGCGGATCGAATCTGATCGTACTTGTGCTCCCCGAGCACGCGGCACAACGAGTCGACCGTTTGCGGTGTCTCGAGCAACTCCCACAACCGCTGCGTCTCGGCCGCGCTCAGGCTGCCATCGTGACGGATCGCGCTCAGAACGGCTTGCTCGCTGGTACGATCTCGAAGCGCCTCGGGAGTACGCACATACGAGGTGGTCGGAATGATCTCGGTCATGTTGGGCTGCTCTCAACACATAGACAAGACGACATTACACAGGTTTCCTCGTCTCGGGGAAGGAAGGAAATACGGGAATGGAGCAAGCTGGCTAGGCTGTAGGCAGTAGGCTGTCGGCCAGTACGGGACCTGCGGTTCGCTAGGTTAGTGCCGCTGGACCTTGGACGCTGGGCCCTGCCGGGGGACACGCGCACTTGTAGGCAAGCCCCAGCTCCAGTCTCCCGCCTCCAGTGCAATCATTCGGCCCTGCCTGCACGAAGCGCACCACCCCGCTTCCCGGGAACGTTGTGCATTCATCGTGCAACGTTACAAAATCGCCCAGCGAGGCAGCGACCCTGCTCTTGGACCAACCCTCAATTCACCGCTCAACGATGCGTTTGTTGCTGATCGAAGATCATCGCGATATCGCCGCCAACATCTCCGAGTTTTTCGAGGCGCGCGGCTCAACCGTGGATCATGAGGTCGACGGCGATGCCGGCTTGCGCAAGGCGCTCACGGGCTCCTATGACGCAATCGTGCTGGACCTGATGCTGCCCGGGACGGATGGCCTGTCGATCTGCCGTCAACTGCGCCAAGCCGGCCGTACTCACGTGCCCGTGCTCATGTTGACGGCAAAGGATCTTCTCGAGGACAAGATCGAAGGATTCGAAGCCGGTGCTGACGACTATCTCGTCAAACCTTTCTCGCTGGCCGAGCTGGAGGTGAGGCTCAAGGCGCTCGTGCGTCGCGCGAGTATGCCGCACACTGCGCGCGTGCTGACAGTGGCCGATCTCACCTTCGATCTGGATACGCTCGAAGCGCAGCGCGGCGGCGAACCCGTGAAGCTCAATCCCACGACGCGTCGCATCTTGATGCTGCTCATGCAAAACTCTCCCCGTGTCGTGACACGCGCGGAGCTCGAGCGCGAGCTGTGGGGCGACAACCCGCCGCAAGGCGATTACCTGCGCGCCCACATGCACGCGCTGCGCACCGCGATCGACAAGAACTTCCCAGTCAAGCTGCTGCACACGATTCATGGCACGGGTTATCGGCTCTCTGCGGATCCGCCTCGTTGAGCGCTTAACGACACGGTTGACTCGGCTCAGTCTGCGTGCCCGCATCGCGGGCACGATGATCGCGCTCATCGCCGTCGCCGGCATGGTGCTGAGCGCATGGGCCTATCTCGCCGACGAGCGTTTGAAACGCAACATCACGTTCGATTTGCTCTCTGAGGAATTGATTCACTATGAGCAACGTATGCGTGTCGATCGTGGTGCCCAGCCGCTGCGCTCTGCCCGCCTTCGCATCTACCGCTCGAGCGACCTCGCAGAGTTGCCGCGCCACATCGCGATTCTCAAGCCGGGCGAGATGCATCGAGTCCGTTCCGACGGCCGCCTGCTCGACGTGCTCGTGCGCGACGGCGATTTCGGACGCTTGTACATCACCTACGACGTCACGACACACGCGCGGCAGGAGCTGATCGCCATCCTCGTACTCGTGCTCGGCGTTGCAGCGATCGTGCTGCTCGCCGGCCTGGCGGCCACGACGATCTCGCGTCGGCTCGTCGAACCGGTCACTGCGCTTGCCAATCGTCTGTCGCAGATCGATCCGAAGGAACGGCACGTACGTATCGCTGGAGAATTCGCGGGCAACGAGCTCGAGCCGATTGCGCGGTCGATCGATACCTTCCTCGAGCGGCTCGACGGCTTCGTCGAGCGCGAGCAGTCGTTCACGGCGACCGCGAGTCACGAGCTGCGCACGCCGCTTGCGGTCATGCGCGGCGCGGTCGAGCTGCTCGAAGCGCACGCTGCAGAACGCCCGGCGGCGGCAAAAGCGCTCGCGCGCATTCAGCGGGCAGTGCGCGACATGACGGAGTTCACCGATGCACTGCTGGCACTCTCACGTGAGCGCGACACGCACACGAGCTCGGATGTTCAGTGCGATGTGCGTGCCGTGCTCGCACGCGTGGTCGAGGATCAACGCAGCGTCGCCACAGACAAGCACATCGTCCTGGACGTGCCACCTGATCATGAGCTGAAAGTCGCGGCACCAGAGAGCATGGTCGCCATGACGGTCAGCAATCTCGTGCGCAACGCGGTCCGACACGGCAGTGGCTCGGAGATTCGCTGCGAGATTCGCGGCCGCGATCTCATCGTAAGCAACGCCGGCACCTTGCCGACGAGCGATCCGCTGAAAGCACCGGTGCGCTTCACCACCCATCCGGCCGGACACGGCATGGGCCTGTACTTGGTCCGCCGCATCTGTGAGCGCTACGGCTGGTCGATCCGACTCGAGAACACGCCTTCTGGCGTGCAAGCGACGGTTGAGTTCTAGTGGGCGCTGAGCTCTGGCTAGCAGTGCGCGCTCACGTTTTCCATGTTTTGCACACGATCCGCAGCAACGTTCATGTGTGCACCGTGCGCGTGCGAGAGTCGGGACTTGACACGCCTAACGATCGTGTACGGGACTGTACGCTTCGAGTGGATCTTGCCCACCGCCCAGAGCGCAGCGCCCAGCACCCTCTAGATACGCGAAAGCATCGATCGCGTTGCACGAAACGAGCGCGCCAGCGCTTGCGAAGTAGCGGTCAGATCACGGTCGCTGGGGGTAAGGTGTGCTAGCATTCGCCCCCCAAGTTCTTTCCCGTCTTTCGGAGTTTCGTCGATGGCGACTGCGGTCAAGCTGAACGTGCCCCCTCAAGGGGAAAAGATCACCATTAAGGACGGCAAGCTTTCGGTGCCCGATCAGCCGATCATTCCGTTCATCGAAGGCGATGGCACCGGTCCAGACATCTGGCGTGCTGCTGTACGAGTGCTTGATGCAGCGGTGGAGAAAGCCTACGGCGGTAAGCGCAAGATCCAGTGGATGGAGATTTACGCTGGCCAGAAGTCGAAGGATCTATTCGACACGTGGCTGCCCGACGAGACTGTCGAAGCATGTCGGGAATACTTGGTCTCCATCAAAGGTCCGCTGACGACACCTGTTGGCGGCGGCATTCGCTCGCTCAACGTCGCCTTGCGTCAGATGCTCGATCTGTATGTCTGTCTGCGGCCGGTGCGCTGGTTCAAGGGCGTGCCTTCGCCCGTGAAGACGCCCGAGAAAGTCGACATGGTGATCTTCCGCGAGAACACTGAGGACATCTACGCCGGCATCGAGTTCGAAGCGGGATCGCCTGAGAACAAGAAATTCCTGGAGCTGTTCAAGGAGGCGTTCCCGAAGTACTACGAGAAGATCCGCTTCCCGAACACCTCGGGTATCGGCATCAAGCCGGTGTCGCAAGAAGGGACTGAGCGGCTCGTCCGTGCGGCGATCCAGTACGCGATCACAAACAAGCGCAAGAGTGTCACGATCGTGCACAAGGGCAACATCATGAAGTTCACCGAGGGCGCCTTCCGCAACTGGGCGTACGCGCTCGCCGAGAGAGAGTTCCCCGAGCAGACATATACGTGGGCTCAGTGGGAACGGACGAAGGCCGAGAAGGGCGAGCAAGCAGCGAACGCCGAGCAGGAGGCCGCCAAGAAGGCCGGCAAGATCATCGTGAAAGATGCAATTGCCGACATCACCTTGCAGCAGGTGCTGACGCGACCGGACGAGTTCGACGTGATCGCGACGATGAACCTGAACGGCGACTACTTGTCCGACGCGCTCGCGGCGCAAGTCGGCGGCATCGGCATCGCGCCGGGCGGCAACATCAACTATGTCACCGGCCACGCCGTGTTCGAAGCGACGCACGGCACGGCGCCGAAGTATGCGAATCAGGACAAGGTCAACCCTGGCTCGGTGATCCTCTCGGGCGAGATGATGCTGCGCTACATGGGCTGGACCGAGGCAGCCGACGCGATCATCGCTGCGATGGACAAGACCATCAGTCAGAAGATCGTCACCTACGACTTTGCACGGCTGATGGAAGGCGCTAACGAAGTGAAGTGCAGCGAGTTCGCCAACGCTCTGATCCGCAATCTGTGAGAAATCTGCGGGGCTGCAGCGGACAGTCCGAAAGCTCGGGGCGCTAAGCGCCCCGAGCTTTCTTGTTTATGCGCAGGGACGTGCCCGTTGAAATCTGGCCAGACTTGCCCCATCGTGAGGCGATGCCGCGCCCCGTTGCGTCGCGCGCCCGCCGTTCGAGCACGGATTCGCGGCAGCCATCACCTGCGAACCGCATCCTTCGCTAGCGGCCATGCAACGAGTCTTCATCGCCATCGGCATATTGATCATTCTGATCGGGATCGCTTGGCCTTGGCTGTCCAAGCTGCCGCTCGGCAGGCTGCCCGGTGACATCGTCGTGGAGCGCCCCGGCTTCAAGTTCTTCTTTCCCATCACCACGATGATCCTGGTGAGCATCGTGCTGTCGGTGCTGATGTGGTTATTCAGGCGGTGACCTGAGGCTGTGCAGGCAATGGAGGTGTGCCGCGCTTGGGGGCGTTGTCCCAGACCCGCGCCCAGAGCTCGCGCCGAGCGTATCTACCCGCACGCCGCTGCGAGCGCTCGATCCAAGTCTGCGAGCAGATCCGCCTCGTCTTCCAGCCCTATCGAGAGGCGCATGGTTCGATGCGTCACCGCCGCCCACCGGCGTTCCTCTTCGTTCAAGCCGCGGGGCATCATCAGCTGGCCGGGCTGCACCAGGGACTCCGTCGAGCCGAGGCTTGCGGAGATGGTGAAAAGTTGCAGCGTGTCGGCAAACTTCACCGGGTCGGCTCTCGGTGCCAGCTCAAATGTCACGACGGCACCGAAATCCTTCATCTGTCGTGCGGCGAGCGCATGTTGAGGATGCGATGCCAGTCCAGGATAGAGCACGCGCTCGACGACAGGATGACCCTCGAGAAAACGCGCGACGGCATGGGCGGTGCGCACTTGCCGCTCGATGCGCACGAAATAGGTCTTGAGCCCGCGCTGGATGAGGAAGGCTGCGTGCGGATCAAGCGTCGCGCCGAGCACCACAAAATCGCGCTCCATCGAAGACAGCAGCTTCCTCGAGCCGATCACCGCCCCGCCCATCACATCGCCGTGCCCCGCCGCGAACTTCGTCAGGCTGTGCACGTATAGGTCGACGTCAAACTCGCCGTGGTTGTGAAAACCGGCGAAGGTGTTGTCTAGTACCGTCAGCGCATTGTGTGCACGCGCTACCGTCGTGATGCGCTCGATGTCGGCGATCTTCAACACAGGATTGCTCGGCGACTCGAACACGACGAGTCGTGTCGGCCTGCTTGCAAGCGTGCGCTCGAGCGCTGCCGCATCTTCGATGGACAACATCGTATGCTCAATACCGAAACGTGCCAGAAGGCGGCGTACCATGTAGCGCGTCGGCTGATACATCTCGGCGAACAGAACGACGTGATCGCCCTGCTTCAACAGCGCAAGCAGCGTCAGGTTGACGGCCGCCACGCCGGAAGCCGTCAGCAGACACGCTTCGCGGCCTTGCAGCTCGGCGAGAGTCTGCGCGAGCTGCGTGAGCGTGGGATTGGAAACGCGCGAATAGACATAACCGTCGCGCTCGCCACGATCGAGCTTTTCGCTTTCGCCCACGCTGTCGAACGTGAACTTCACCGACTGGTAGATCGGCGCGACGAGCGGACGATTGTCCGCGGGCACGTTCACTCGCGGAGGATGATTGACACGCGTCGGACCCTTCATCGGCTCTGCAGGCTTAGTTGTAGGCTGTAGCCGAAGCTAACGCTGAGCGCTTGCGCGAGCAAGCCTCGGATCGCTGCGGGGCGCGCGAGGGATGGGACTTGGGAGTTGCCGCGCTTCGCGCCGCTTACATGCCTCCAGCCTCGGGCCCCTACCCTCACTGCCGCGGACCCGCCGCCGCAGCAGCCTGCCAAGCGGCGCGCATTTCCAGCTCTCGCTTGCGTTCCTGACGCGCCATCAGCACGCCTGCCGTCACGACGAAGACGGTGACGATGCCCACCATGATGGTGGCGAGCGCATTGATCTCCGGCGTGAGACCACGCCGCACCGTCGAGAAGATCATCATGGGCAGCGTGTTCGTGGTCGGCCCCGCGGTGAAGCTCGCGATCACGAGGTCGTCGAGCGACAAGGTGAACGCGAGCAGCCAGCCTGAGATCAGCGCCGGCGCGATGAGCGGCAACGTGATCACGAGGAACACCTTCGCTGGCCGCGCGCCCAGATCGAGGGCTGCCTCCTCGAGCGATTCATCCAGCATCGACAACCGCGATTGCACGACGACCGTGACGTAAGCCATGGTCAACGTCGTGTGCGCAATGGTGATCGTGCTGAACCCGCGCGCGTCCGGGAACAACGGCAAGGGCGCGAACGCGACGAACAACAGCAGCAGCGACAAGCCAGTGATCACCTCCGGCATCACGAGTGGCGCGGTCACCATGCCGGCGAACAACGCGCGCAGGCGGAAACGGCCGAAGCGGCTCAGTGCGAACGCCGCCATCGTGCCCAGGACCACGGCAATCGTCGCTGTGACGGCTGCGATGCGGATGCTGAGCCAAGCGGCTTCGAGCATGCGCTCGTTGCTCAGGAGCGCTCGATACCACTTGACCGAGAAGCCGCCCCATACAGTCACGAGCTTGGACTCGTTGAAAGAGAACACGATCATCGAGAGGATCGGCACGTACAGGAACGCGAACCCGAAGACGAGCGCGCTCAGCAAGAAGATCGAACGTCTCTGGTTCATCACCGCGCCGCTCCAAAGGTCTCCCGCGCCTGCATGCGCTGAAAGATCACGATCGGCACCACGAGCAGCAGCAACAAAGCGATGGCGACCGCACTTGCAACCGGCCAGTTGCGATTGGCGAAGTACTCATCCCATAGCACGCGGCCGATCATGAGCGAGCTCGTCCCGCCGAGCAGACGCGGGATCACGAATTCGCCGACCGCCGGAATGAACACGAGCATCGAGCCGGCGATGATGCCCGGCCGCGAAAGCGGCAACGTGATGCTCAAGAACGCGCGGAACGGCCGACACCCGAGGTCGACTGCCGCCTCGAGCAGCGACGGGTCGTGCTTCTCGAGATTCGCGTACAGCGGCAGGATCATGAACGGCAGGTATGAATAGACGATTCCCACATACATGGCGAAGTCGGTCTGCAGCATCACGATCGGCTCGCGCGTGATACCCAGGCTCATCAGCACTTGGTTGATCACGCCTTGATTGCTGAGCAGACCGATCCACGCGTACACGCGCAGCAAGAACGACGTCCAGAACGGCAGGATCACGAGCATCAGCAACGTGTTGCGCCAGCTCGGGCTCGCGCGTGCGATCGCATACGCCATCGGATAGCCGATCAGCAGGCAAAAGATCGTCGAGATGAAGGCAACCTTGAGCGAGCTGAGGAACGCCTGCACGTACAGCGAGTCGCGCAGCAAGAACAGATAGTTGCCGAAGCTGAGCTTGATCTGCAGATACTGCCCCTCCACCCACTCGAACAGCGGCGTATACGGAGGCGAGCCGAGCCAGCGCGTCTCGGCAAAGCTGATCTTCAACACGATCAGGAACGGGACCAGGAAGAACAGCAGCAGCCAAATCGTCGGAATGGCAATGACGAGCGTGCGGCCGGTCACGCCGGCGCGCCGCAGCAGCCCCGCCGAGGCCCGGTAAGGATAAGAAGAGACGATCACGGCCAGCACCGCTTCCAGCGCGGAGATCAGACGCTGGCCGAGACTGACGTAGCTTGGGTTGGCCATCGCAACAGCTCAGTCGACAGTGGGACGGTTGGCAGTTGACGGTCAGAAAGGCACGGCAGCGCTGTTTCGTGTCGCGGACGCGCGTGGCTGATCGTCAACTGTCAAACGTCCGTCGTCATTCGGTCACGACGACGGCGGCCGAGTCGCTCCAGCTGACCCAGACGCGCTCGTCCCAGCTGAAGCGATCGTCGGCATGCCGATGTGTATTCGGCTGTGTGACGCGCACGCGCTTGCCCGAATCGAGCTCCACGATGTAGATGGAGATGTCGCCCATGTAAGCGATCTCTGTGATGATGCCGCTTGCCTTGTTGTGCTGACCGGGCGGCTCCTCGCGCGACAGCACCATCTTCTCGGGGCGAATCGCTGCCCACACGAGCGCATCCGGCGCCGCGCTCACGCCGTGCCCGACGTACAAGGTACCGCCGAGATCGTGCGAATCGATCGTGACGTGATCAGGCTCGTCCTCGACGAGGCGTCCTTCGAACATGTTGACGTTGCCGATGAACTCGGCAACGAAACGCGAGTTCGGGAACTCGTAGATCTCGTACGGCGTCCCGACCTGCACGATGCGCCCTTGATCCATCAGGCCGATGCGCGTGGCGAGCGTCATCGCCTCTTCCTGATCGTGCGTGACAACGATGAAGGTCACGCCGAGGCGCTCCTGAATGTTCACGAGCTCGAACTGTGTGTGCTCGCGCAGTTTCTTGTCGAGCGCACCGAGCGGCTCGTCCAGCAACAGCAGCTTGGGACGCTTGACGAGCGAACGCGCCAATGCGACGCGCTGACGCTGTCCACCCGAGAGCTGATGCGGCTTGCGTTTCTCCAGCCCGTTCAATTTCACGATCGACAGCATCTCGGCGACGCGCTCTTCGATCTCCGCACGCGGCAAGCCTTCCTGCTTGAGACCGAACGCGACGTTCTGCTCGACGGTCATATGGGGGAAGAGCGCGTAAGACTGGAACATCATGTTCACCGGGCGTTCATACGGCGGCACGCCTTCCATCGGCACACCGTCGATGAAGATTCGGCCGCTGGTCGGCTGCTCGAAGCCGGCAAGCATGCGTAACAGCGTCGTCTTGCCGGAGCCGGAGCCGCCCAGCAGACAAAAAATCTCGCCACGATAGATGTTCAGGGAGACGTCGTTGACAGCGACGAACTCCCCGAACTTCTTCGTGACGTTCTCGATTCGGACATACGGCTGCGCCTTGGGATCGAGCCAAGGTGCATCGCGCTCATCGGGATGCGCAGACATCTTCGGCGTCAACGTCCAGTCACGAAGCGCGTCCACAGACGCGTCATGATGCGAGTGGTCTCCTCGGTATCCGCAAGATCCGGCGCTAGCACTGCCATGATCTCGGGAGGCGGATACACGGCCGGATCGTTGCGCAGCTCTTCGTCGAGAAGCTCGGTGGCAGCCTTGTTGCCGTTCGCGAACTTCGTGAAATTGCTGGCCGCAGCGATCACTTCCGGACGCAACATGTAGTTGATGAACTTGTGCGCGTTCTTCGGATGCGGCGCGTCCGCCGGAATCAGGTAACTGTCGAACCAGATGATCGAGCCTTCCTTGGGGATCACGTACTTGATGACTTGCCCGGTGTTGTTCTCCCTGGCCCGATCGCGCGCCTGCAGGACATCGCCGCTGTAGGTGACGGCCAGGCAGATCTCGCCGTTCGCCAGATCGGCGATGATCCGCTGGGTGTCGATGTAGCGCAGGTACGGGCGAATCTTCATCAATGCTTCGCTCGCCGCCTGGAGATCCGCCGGATCCTGGCTGTTCGGATCCTTGCCCAAAGCAGCCAAAGCCATCGTGAACATCTCGGTCGCCGAGTCGACCACGGCAACACCACACTTCTGGAAGTTCTTGATCACGTCGGGATCGAACACGAGCCGCCAGCTGTCGACCGGTGCGTCCTTCATGGCAGCCTTGATCTTTTCCTCGTTGTAGCCGATGCCGGTCGTGCCCCACATGTGCAGCACGGCGTGTTCGTTGTTCGGGTCCTGCAGCGCGAGGCGCGCCTGGATGTCCGGATCCATGTTCACGAGGTTCGGCAGCAACGACTTGTCCAGCTTCTGGTAGTAGCCGGCCTTGATCTGGCGCTCATAAGAAGACGCCGACGGCACGACGATGTCGTACCCGGAGTTGCCGGCAGCGAGCTTGCTGTCGAGCTCCTCGTTGCTGCTGTAGTTGCTGACGGACACCTTGATGCCAAACTCCTTCTCGAAGTTGGCGATGGTGTCTTCGGCGAGGTAGTCGTTCCAGATGTAAAGGTTGAGGATGGGCTCTTCCTCGCCCGCGGCGGCGGTCGGCTCCTCCTTCTTGCCGCATGCCGTCATCGCCACGCCGAGCACAGCCACAGCCCAAGCAACACGCAGCTTGTCGTACATCGCGAGCTTCTCCCGGTGAAGTGTGTCGCCGACGCGGGCGCGCCAACGGGCCGCAAGCGTAGCGCACGCGCGAATCGATGGGTAGCGCCGAAATACACCTTTCTCGCAGGAGCATCGAAGCGATGCATCGCTGCGCGCTTGCCGGAGCTGAACAGCACGTATCGCTGAATCAACGCCCGTCGCGGGCGCATAGCGACCGAGCACGGGCGTGGGATTTGAGACTCGGGGCGTGGTGGATTCGGCGCGCTACGCGCGCCGGAGGTGATCGCGATCCGCGGACGACAATGTGCGCGGCGCGCCTCTACCGGAGAGAGACCTTCTGCCGTTAGACCTCCTGCCAACAGGCTTCCCTGTCATGGCCTTCTCGTGGAACGAATGGAGATAGCGGAGCGGCGTGCGTGCCCGTCGCTCGAGCCCAGCCCCATTCTCAGACGTTCAGCAACAGGTGCTCTCGCTCCCACGAGCTGATCACCTGCAAGAACGTCTCGTACTCGTTCTCCTTCACGGCCGTGTACGCGATGACGAAACGCTCCCCGAGCACGTCGATCAGCGGTCGACACTCGCGCAGGAGCCGCAACGCTTCTTCGATGTTTCGCGGCAGAGAGAACGGCAGGTCGTAGGCACTGCCGGTGATCGGTTCGGTGGGCTTCAAACCTTCGACCATACCTAGATAGCCACAGGCGAGTGAGGCGGCGATCGCCAGATACGGATTGGCATCCGCTCCAGCGATGCGATTCTCCACGCGCCGTGCGGCAGGGCTCGAGACTGGCACGCGTAAACCTGCGGTGCGGTTGTCGTATCCCCACTGCGTGTTGATCGGCGCGGAGTAGTGGCGTGTGATGCGGCGATAGGAATTGACGTTCGGCGCGAACAATGACATCGCTGCCGGGAGATACTTCTGCAGTCCGGCGATGTGCGAGAAGAACAGCTGCGTCGGCCGACCGTCGGCGTCGCTGAAGACGTTCTGCCCGGTGCGCCGATCGATGATGCTTTGATGAATATGCATGGCGCTGCCAGGCTCGCTCTCCATGGGCTTGGCCATGAACGTCGTGTACATCTTGTGGCGCAGCGCCGCCTCACGAGCCGTGCGCTTGAACAGGAAGACCTGATCCGCGAGCTCCAGCGCATTTCCGTGCAGCAGGTTGATCTCCATCTGCGCCGCACCGTCCTCGTGGATCAGCGTGTCGATCTCGATGTCCTGCGCCTCGCAGAAGGCATAGACGTCATCGAACAGCGGATCGAACTCATTGACCGCCGCGATCGAATACGACTGGCGTCCGATCTCGGGACGTCCCGAGCGGCCGATCGGCGGCTTGAGCGGATAGTCCGCATCGGTGTTCGGCTCGACGAGATAAAACTCGAGCTCGGGCGCAACGACTGGTTCCCAGCCCTGCTGGGCGTAGAGCTCGAGCACACGCCGCAGTACGTAGCGCGGCGCCATCGTGACCGGCTTGCCGTCTGAATAGAAGCAGTCGTGAATGACCTGTGCCGTCGGCTCGGCCGCCCACGGCACCACGCGAATGGTGCTCGGATCGGCCTTCGCCACGATGTCGATTTCCGACGGGCTGATGGCGCGCTCATCGTCGGGATAATCGCCGGTCACCGTCTGCAGGAAGATGCTCTCGGGCAGGCGCATGCCCTCTTCTTCAGCGAACTTTTCCGCCGGCATGATCTTGCCGCGAGGCACGCCCGCCATGTCTGGAATGATCGCCTCGACTTCCGAAATGCCGTGCTCTTTGAAGAACTGTTGAATGATGCTCATACACGCCTCATTGCGCGTTGGCGCGCCGCTGCCCCGAAAGCCGCGAAGAGCGCGCGCGAGAACGGGTTGTCCTGAAACTTCCACTCTGGATGCCATTGCACGGCGAGCGCGAAGGAGCGCGCGTGACGCACGCGGAATGCTTCGATGACACCATCCGGTGCGCGCGCCTCGATCTCGAGATCGCGTCCGAGCTCCCGCACGCCCTGTGAATGCAGCGAGTTCACCATGAGGGTCGAAGTCCCAGCGAGCTCGTGCAGCACGCCGCCGGGAGTGAGCTCGACGATGTGCGCAGGCCCGTACTGTTCGTCTAACGGGGCATTCGGATCCTCGTGATGCACGTTGAAGCCGGGCACCTCGTGCAGCTTCTGCCAGAGCGTGCCGCCGAAGGCGACGTTCATTTCCTGGAAGCCGCGGCAGATCGCGAGCACAGGCATACCCGCCTCCACGACGAGCGGAATCATCGGCAAGGTGGTCGCGTCGCGGTGCGCGTCGTGCAATGTGCCGGGCTCGCTCGGCGGTCCCCCGTAGTGGTGCGGTTCGACATTGGACGGGCTGCCAGTGAGCAGAATGCCGTCGAAGTGGGCGAGCAGCTCACGCAGATTGAAGCCTTCGCCCAACGAGGGAATCAGCACCGCGTGGGCGTCAGCCCCCTCGACCACCGCACGGATGTACTTTTCGCCGACGCAATGAAAGGGATGCTCGCCCAGCAGACGCCGGTCGGCTGGGATTCCAATGAGCGGCTTGCGACTTAGCACGTTCTGGATCTTTGGCGGCCGGCAGAACCGCCAACCTTCAGGGGACACCCGATTTAACCACAGTTCGGCGACGAGCGCCGGTCTTGTGGTTTATTGGGCACCCCCGTCTGAGAAATCAAGAGCTTACCGGGCAACTCGCCGGCGCTGGCGACAACGGCGTCTTGTCGCATTCGCCGCATAACCGATATTCTGCGCCGCCTCACTTCCTGGCACTTTCTCACAAGCTCCAAGTATCGTTGACGTGCCGAGTCGCTCTTGGCTACACGAGGCCGAGAGCCAGTTGTCGCCCTCTTACCCGGCCGTCGGGCGAGCACTCGAGCACGGATGAGTCAAAGACTCTATGCCGGCTACTCATATTCGTTCGTATTACGCTGCCACCGCGAACCCTGCGCCGGAGCACCCGCCGCTCACCGGGGAGATCGACGCCGACGTCTGCGTGGTCGGCGGCGGGATGGCGGGATGCTCTACAGCGCTGCACCTGGCCGAACGGGGTTATCGCGTCGTTCTCGTCGAAGCCAATCGCATCGCATGGGGCGCGTCGGGGAGAAGCGGCGGTCAAGCCCTCGTCGGATACGCGTCGGGTCAAGAGCCGCTCGTGCAACAGCTGGGGCTCGAAGCTGCCCGACGGTTGTGGGACATGTCGGTCGAGGCGGTGGCGCTCGTCGAGGGGTTGATTACCCGCTACCGCATCGATTGCGACTTCCATCGGGGTGCGATGAATGTCGCAATCAAGGAACGCCAACGCGTGGCGTTGCTCGAGGAGATGGAGGAGATCCAAAAGCTCTATGGCTATGAGCACCTCACCTTCCTCGAGCGCGCGGACCTCGAGGCACTGCTCGCCACGCGCCGTTACTGCGCAGGCGTGCTCGACAGTCGCAGCGGCCACCTCCATCCACTGAACTACACCCTCGGGCTCGCAGCGGCAGCCCGCCAGCACGGGGCACTGATGTTCGAGAGCTCTCCGGCGATCGAAGTTCGCCACGGCGAGCCTGCTTTGGTGATTACCGAGCAGGGCGGCGTCAAGGCACGTTTCGTCGCGCTGTGCTGTAACGCCTATATCGGCAAGCTCGCCCCCAGGCTGCGCGCCCGCATCATGCCTGTCGGCACCTATATCGTCGCGACCGAGCCGCTCGGAGAAGAACGTATGGAAGCGCTGATGCGCAAGAACATCGCGGTTTCGGACGTGAACTTCGTGCTCGATTACTTCCGCCGTTCCGCCGATCACCGATTACTGTTCGGGGGCCGCGTGAGCTATTCCGGTCTGAATTCGATCGCCACCGCCACTGCCACACGGCTGCGCATGCTACGCGTCTTCCCGCAGCTCGCCGACGCGCGCATCGACTACGCCTGGGGCGGTTATGTCGACATCACGATGAACCGCGCGCCCGACTTCGGCCGTCTGGCGCCGAATGTCTATTACTTGCAAGGCTTCTCCGGCCACGGGATCGCGCTGTCCACCATCGCAGGCAAGCTCGTGGCGGAGGCCATCTCGGGACAGGCAGAGCGTTTTGATCTTTTCACCAAGATTCAGCACCGCAACTTTCCTGGTGGTCCGTGGCTGCGGACACCGCTGCTGGTGCTGGCGACGACCTGGTATCGGATCAGGGATTGGCTGTAGCGGGCCGGCGAGCAGCGCTGTGCGGGAGTGTGCCGGGGACCAGGGCTGAGGCGGTAATCGGGAGGCGGTGGTGGAGGGCTTGGCGTAGCCAACCCCGAGGCCCGCACCCAGCCCCAAGCCCGACTAATCACCTTCGTACGCGCATCCGCTCGTGCACGTCTCGTGCACAACGACACGACAAAGCAGCGGAAGCCGCGGCTTGACGTCGTTCCAGATCCAGCGCGCCAAATTCTCGCTCGTCGGATTCTCGAGGCCGGGGATCTCGTTCAAGTAGCGATGATCGAGGCGCTCGAAGGTCGGCTGGAACGCGGCTCGCACGTCGGCGAAATCCATCACCCAACCCGTGTGCGGATCGACCTCGCCCTTAAGATGCAGCTCTATGCGGAACGAATGCCCATGAAGGCGGGCGCATTTGTGATCCGGCGGCACGTTCGGCAAGCGATGTGCAGCCTCGATGGTGAAGGATCGGAACAGGTACATGGCTCAAGACCGACTACAGGCTACGCTCCACAGACTACAGCATGACGTGCGCGATGCGCCGCTCTAATCGTCCGCCCGCTCTCGTCCGCAGCCACAAAAAAGGCGCCTCCGAGGCGCCTCCTTCGATGCTTCTCGCGCGCTCGTCAGGCCGCTTTGCGACGACGCGAGCTGGATGCGCAGCTGCAAGTACCACACGTGCAGCGAATCGAATTGCACTCGGGACAGATGCTGAAGTCCACGGAGCCATAGTGCCGACGGCAGTGCTCGCAATATGGCTTGCGACGGCTCGCTCGGGCTGCCCGGTAAACCTCCAGCTGCTCAGCGTTCGCCGCGCTCGGGTCCTCCGTCAGATCCTTGCTCACGATCGCACGCAGAAAGGTGCTCGAGCCCATGGTGCCGAGCTTGAACAACCGCATCTGTTCGCGCGTCAATCCCATTTGCGCCGCCGGGTCATAAATCACGACGCCGAGTTTGGGATGGGTGTAGATAAGTAAGTCAGCACTCATAAAACGCTTGTCGAGACGCACTTTCCAGAAAAAACGAAGCACAAGGACGGGGGATCAACGCGGGGCGCAATTGTGCGGCAACGGCGACGTCATATCAATGCGACATTGGTGAAGGCAGCCTTCCCAATTTGACGTATGACGCGTGTTGTAAATCCGCACAGTCTTGAAATGCCGACTGCAATTTGATCAAGCCGGCAGCCGCAGCGAGTAACAGCTGTGGATGCGCGGGTTACGGGCAAAGTCGCGCGGCAAGGTCGAACGCGTCAGATCTCGAATCTCGAAGCGCGCCAGTGCCTGCGCATCGAGCCTGAAGCGCGTGTAATTGTTGGAGAAGATGATCGTGCCGCCCGGCTCGAGCAGCTCGGCTGCCAATGACAACAATCGAACGTGGTCGCGTTGGACGTCGAAATCCCCGTTCATCCGCTTTGACCGCGAATATGTCGGCGGATCGATGAAGATCAAGTCATAACGTCGTGTGCCACGCGCTTGCGCCTCCAGCCAGGCGAGGCAGTCAGCTTGTACGAAACCGTGTCGCGGACCTGCAAGACCATTGAGCGCCAGGTTGCGCTTCGCCCAATCGAGATACGTCCGCGACATGTCGACCGTCGTCGATGACACAGCCCCGCCACCGACCGCATAAACGGTCGC
Source organism: Gammaproteobacteria bacterium (assembly GCA_017577615.1). Lineage (GTDB taxonomy): Bacteria > Pseudomonadota > Gammaproteobacteria > Steroidobacterales > Steroidobacteraceae > Steroidobacter. Next base: position 118,383 of record PKRE01000007.1, read on the forward strand.
GCTGCCTGTGTAGGCGAATAGGTTGAGAAACCTGCAGCCGTTCGCCAGCTCGCCGATATAGCGTCTGGTCAGACGGTGATCCAGGAACAGACCAGTGTCCAAGTAGTCGGTGAAATTCACCCAGAAGCGATAGGGATGCTCCCGCACGATCTCGAACACGCGCTCCTCGCCCAGCTTCTCGTACTGCGCCCCGCCCTTCTGCGGCCTGCGCTCGCGGAAGAACATGCGCTCCGCCGGCACGTCGAGCACGTGCGGAATGACGGCGAGGGCTTCGCGCCGGCGCCAGTGTGCAGCGCGTGGATCGATGGTCGCCGGCGCCGCGTACTCCTGCACGACGATGCAACGACTTGCAGCACCGTCGCTGTAGTGATCGATCGCGAAGGCGTACTCGGGCATATCGGCGTCGTACACACGGAAGCAGTCGACGTTCTCCCTGCGCGCCCACGCTGAGACCTGTTTCCAGTTCTTGCGCAGCCGGTTCGCGAACATCTGCGCTCCGGGACGAGCGCGAATCTGCTCATCATCCAGCGGTTTCGGCACGCGCACGGACAAGGCTTCGGGCCGCAGATCGAAGCGCAGCAGACGACACTCGATGCGGCCGTTGAACATCGTGTGCGCGCGTCGAGCGCGGATGCCGATCGCCTTCGCGAGCGGCGGATTGCCAGTGAGCACGGCTGCCTCCCAGCCGACGAATGCTTCGCGCAGCTTCGCGCCGAGTGTCCGATAAAGGTGCTCGAGCCCCTCGCGATCGCCGATGCGCTCACCATATGGCGGGTTGGTCGCGAGCAAGCCCCAGGCACCGCCTTCGTTCGTGAGCTGTGTCAGCTCGCGACGCTCGAAGTGAGCTCGACCGTTCAGTCGGGCGCGCTCGCTGTTTGCGAGCGCCGCCCGCACCGCGATCTCATCCGCATCGTACCCGCGTAGCGCGATGCGGCGGCTTGCCTGCGCTTCGCGGCGTTCGTGCGCTTCGTCCAGGAGCTGCTGCCACAACGCGTGATCGTGGCCACGCCAACCGATGAAGCCGAAATAGCTCCGCAACGAGCCAGGCGCAATATCCAGCGCCATCAGTGCCGCCTCGATTACGAGCGTCCCGGAGCCGCACATGGGATCGATGAAGTCGCCGCCAGCAGCAGCGATGGCTGGCCAACCGGCGCGTAGCAACACGGCTGCTGCGAGATTCTCTTTGAGCGGCGCCGCGACCCCGCGCGCACGATACGCGCGCCGATGCAAGCTCTCCCCGGACAAATCGATGCTTACCGTCGCGCGCTCGCCATCGAGCCGCACATCGACGCGCACGTCAGGCCGCTCGAGATCGATCGAGGGCCGTCCGCCGGTGCGTGCGCGGAGTCGATCCACGATCGCGTCCTTGGTCTTGAGCGCCCCGAAGTGCGTATGCGTGACGCCTCTCGAGGTGCCACCGAAGTCGACGGCGATCGTGCCGGTCGGTGCAATGTGTTCTTCCCATGTCACCGATGCGACGCCCTGGTAGAGCTCCTCGGCGCTCGCGGCCGGGAACGCCGCGAGCGGCAACAGAATGCGCGACGCCGTCCGCGACCATAGGCAGGCGCGATATGCGGTCTCGAGCGTACCTTCGAACTCGACGCCGAGCCTGCGCTCACGCACCTTCTCCGCCCCGCAAGCGCGCAGCTCAGCAGCGGTCAGATCGGCTACACCGGCCGGACAGGAAGCGAAGAAGAGCATGGCTGTGATCGACGAGCGACGGCTGTCAGCGTGAGATCAACTTTCAGGAGGGCGGTGACCTGGCTAGTCTACAGCCAACGCTGATTCGTGTTATTGCGACCCGTCCGGGCAATACCGGCGACTGGCAGACGCGCAAGTCATCGCAGCATGAGATGGCCTTCTCGAAGCGCTACGGCCCGGCAGACTGCTCCAGCGTCATGCCGTCCAATGTCAGGAGCGGCGCGTAAAGCTCTGGACGCCGATCGCGGAAGACTCCCCATGCCTCGCGATAGGCGCGAATCTGATCGAGGTCGAAGGTCGCCGTGATCACCACCTCGCTCGTGCGATCGGCCTGCGCCACGATGGCGCCGGTGTGATCTGCGATGAACGACGAGCCGTAGTACGTCACGCTCCACTGTGCACCTCGCTCCGTGCCGATGCGATTGGACGCCACGACCGGCATGAGGTTCGCGGCAGCGTGGCCTTGCATCGTCCGCTGCCAATGATCGCGCGAGTCGATGCTGAGATCCTGCGGCTCGGAGCCGATCGCGGTCGGGAAGAGCAATACTTCCGCGCCCAGCAACGCCAGCGTGCGCGCCGTCTCCGGGAACCATTGATCCCAGCAGATCGCCACGCCGAGCGTGCCGAAGCGCGTGCGCCAGACCTTGAAACCGGTATCGCCCGGGGAGAAATAGAACTTCTCGTGATATCCCGGGCTTTCGGGAATGTGCGACTTGCGATAGGTGCCGAGCAGCTGCCCGCCTGCGTCGACGATGGCAATGGAGTTATAGAACGCTTTGCCTGCGCGCTCGAACACGCTGACCGGTAAGACGACATCGAGCTCGCGCGCCAGCGCTTGGAAACGCTGCACCGCGGGGTTGTCCGCGATCGGCAACGCGAGCGAGAAATGACTCGGGTCGTGCTCCTTGCAAAAGTACGGGGTCTCGAACAGCTCCTGAACGAGAACGATGTTGGCACCTTGTCGCGCCGCCTCACGAATCAGACGCTCGGCGCGCGCGAGGTTTTCAGCGCGATCCTCGGTGCAGGCGAACTGCGCGGCGGCGACGGTAACGGGCATGGGGTGCGATGATTCCGGGCTGACGAATGAGCAATATTGAGCGTGTTCTCGCGAACTCAAGTAACGAGGAGGCCGGTCCACGCCACGCACGTGGCGCCTCTGGACCCAACATACTCTCCTCTACCTCGAAGCCGCCGCTATTCGAGCGTGCGCAGCACCTCACCGAGCGTTGCGATGATCTCGTCGATCTGCTCGCGCTCGATAATGAGCGGTGGCGAAAGTGCGATCGTGTCGCCCGTGACCCGCACCAGCACGCCACGTTCGAAACAGCGGGTAAATGCTTCGTAGGCACGTGCCGTCGGCGCGTTCGGCCGCGGCTGCAGCTCGATCGCGCCGATGAGCCCGATGTTGCGGATGTCGATGACGTGCGGTGCATCACGCAGCGAATGGACGGCTTGTTCCCATTCTTTCTCTAGGGACGCTGCACGCGTCAGCAGGCCGTCGCGTTGATAGATGTCGAGCGCGGCGCGCGCTGCGGCACAGGCCACCGGATGCGCCGAATACGTGTAGCCGTGGAAGAGCTCTATCGCATTTTCCGGCCCCTGCATGAACGCATCATAGATGCGTTGCCGCACGAACACGGCACCCATCGGCACAGCCCCGTTCGTCAACCCTTTCGCCGCAGTGATGATGTCGGGCGTGACATCGAAATACTGGGCAGCGAACGACGCGCCGAGCCTGCCGAAGCCCGTGATGACTTCATCGAAAATCAACAGGATTCCGTGCCGATCGCAAATCTCGCGTAAGCGCTGCAGGTAGCCTTTCGGCGGCAGAATGACTCCGGCAGAGCCTTGCACGGGCTCGACGATCACGGCCGCGATCGTGGAGGCGTCATGCAGTGCGATGAGTCGCTCCAGATCATCCGCCAAGTGCGCGCCCCACTCAGGCAAGCCGCGCGAGAACGCGTTGCGCTCGTGATCGAGCGTATGGCGCAAATGATCCACGCCAGGCAGCAACGGGCCGAAGAACTTGCGATTGTTGACGATGCCCCCGACGGAAGTACCGCCGAATCCCACACCATGGTAGGCCTTCTCTCGCCCGATGAGCCGCTGACGCGACGCCTCGTCACGTACTCGGTGATATGCCAACGCGATCTTGAGCGCGGTGTCCACCGCCTCGGAGCCTGAATTGACGAAGAAGACACGGTTGAGGTCACCCGGCGTGACTTCGATCAGTCGATTGGCGAGCTCGAAGGCGAGCGGATGTCCCATTTGAAAGGTCGGCGCGTAGTCGAGCGTCGCGAGCTGCTGTGCAACTGCCTCTGTAATCTCGCGCCGATTGTGACCGGCATTGACACACCAGAGACCCGCCGCTGCATCCAACATACGGCGTCCGTCCGCGCTCCAGTAATACATGCCTTCGGCGCGTGCGAGCAGACGCGGGCTCGCTTTGAACTGGCGATTGGCCGTGAACGGCATCCAAAAGGCTTCGAGCGCCTGGCGACTCGGCAGGTCCATGGCGGGATTCCACTAAAGAGGGGCGAGCTTCAGGATACTACAGTGGAGAGCCGGCGCGGACGTGGCGCGCTTCGCGCCCCGGCTCAAGGAAGTGGGGGTGAAGGTTTTCTTCTGCGGGGACTAGAAACAGTAAGGCAGCGGCGCGCTACGCGCGCCGCGTCCACAGCCTTCCCTTAGTGTGTCGACCAAGGAAACGTCGTAGAGACGCTGAAGACGACACGACCTTCGGTATTGAACAGATCGGCGTCGCTGAACAATGCGTCTCCCCTATCGAGCGTGGTATCGATGTAGCTCAAACCGAGCTCGAAGCTACCGAGCGTGTAGCCGATACCCACCATGTAGTCCATGTACTCGGTGTCATCGAAAGCATCGCCGAAGCTGTAATTCGCGTTTAGATTGAACGTGAAGTTGCTCGCAAAGGGCACGGAGACGCCGGCACTCACGTAGAAGGCATCTTCGCCGCTGTTTGCCCAGTCGTTCGAGTACGCCAAGCCTCCGGAGAACAGCCCATAGCTCAGCTTTCCGTAGAGCTCGAGAAAGTTGTAGTCCGACGCGCCTGGATACGTGTAGTGCAGCAGGCCAACGTCCCAGCCCAATCCCGTCGCAGTCTCACCTGCAAAGCCAGTGTAGATGTCGAGCTCCATGTCCGCCGGATCGTCCGGGCCAAAGTCGATGTTCGTGCCCCAAGCCCCGATGTACCACCCGCTCGAGTGGCTGTAGTCGAGACTCGCTTGCAGCGCCGGATCTTCTTTGGTTTGCGAAATGCCACGAAACACATAGTCAGATGTCGCAGTGACGCTGGCCGACAGATCTGCGTGCGCCGCCGTTGCGACAAAGCTCAACATGCCCAACGCAGCCACGATCCTCGAGTAACGCATATGTCTCCCCTTTGTGTGAGCAATGACGCGCCGTTGATGGCGCACGTGTTCGAGACTCGTGGCACTGCTGTTGCGACTCGCCGCGAAAGCCGTCCGGCTCTTTGGTCGAAGGCTTGCGCGTTAGGCACGCAAAACAGCACCCAGAGTCTCGCCAGTCCGAGTGCACCATGCGTGCCAGATGTGTCTTCGATGGAGCAGTCGCGCGTTCTCGCGAAAAAATCGCTGAATATTCGCAGCTTGCATCCATGCCCGGCGTTGATCGAGCAGCAGACATTGAGATGTCTATGTTCCGTGTTGGAGCACGACATGCGTTGTGCAAGCAAATGTGCCCCCAAACGGTGCGGTATGTGGGCTGGGGGCTTGGGGCTGGGGGTAAGGAGGCGTTGGCTATAGGTGGCGCGGCGCCCGGGATGCTCGCTGCGATCTTCAGCACTCAGCGACAGCGCGATCGCGCGCCACAATCCTCCACAATCCGTCGTCATTCCGTCATTTCGCGGGCGCGTTTCGGTCGCGTTTCCCGCCTTTACTCACTGTCACGGGCTGATCGTCAGCCCCTTGACAATGACGAGGCACAGTGAGGAGCGCGACCATGATGAGAAAACCCTTGATTGTCGCTGTCGCGATTGCGTTGAGCAGCAGTGCCGCCTGTGCGGCGGACAAGAACACGTTCACGAAGGAAGAAGGCATCGGCGTCTTGACGGGTGCAACCGCCGGCGCGTTGGTTGGCGGCCCGGTCGGTGCCGCCGTCGGATTCATGGTTGGCGGGATCGTCGGCGACAACATTGGCGCTGCGAAGCGCGCCAATGTGCGCGTGCAGGAGCTCGAGCGCGAGCTGCTCGAGGCGCGCATCGAGCTGGCCAGAGTGAGCGAGCGCATCGGTGGCGACACGATGTTCGATGAGCTCGCGCAGCGGCTGCATACGGACGTCCTGTTCCGCACCGGTCGAGCGAGCGGAGCTCGATCCGCAAGCGGTTCTGAAGCTTGCCGAGCTTGGCCGATTGCTGGGCTCCTATCCTGGGATCCAGATCGAGCTGCACGGGTTTGCAGATCCACGCGGCGACGCCGAGATGAACTTGGAGCTGTCGCTGCGTCGCGCGGAAGCGGTCCGCGAAGCCTTGCTCGACGGCGGCGCCGCACCCGAGCAAATCGTGTTGTCTGCGCACGGCGAAGCTTTGTCTACCGCGCCTGAAGGCGATCTCGAAGCCTATGCTTGGGAACGCCGGGTCACGCTCGCGATTCGCTCGGGCCCTGACGTCGCGGTCGCAAGCACACGATAGGCAAACGTCCAGGAAGCCAGCGCGCTCGTGCGCTGGCTTCGCCAGAACGGGCTTGGTGGGGACTCGGGGACGGGGCGCTGCGCGCCGCATCTACGGCTTAGGGCTTACTAAAGGTTGCTGCACAAATGCCCACCATCCACGACGATCGTGCTGCCCGTCATGTAGCGGGACGCATCTGATGCGAGCAAGAGCAGCGGTCCGTCCAGATCCTCAAAACGCCCGAGGCGACGCTGCGGGATGCGCTTCACCATCGCTGCACCCGCCTCGGTAGCGAAAAAGTCGCGATTGATGTCGGTCAAGAAATAACCGGGTGCGATCCCGTTCACGCGAATGTTGAAGCGGGCAAGCTCGAGCGCCATGCTCTTTGTGAGCTGATTGAGCGCGGCCTTCGAAGCAGCGTACGGTGCGATGTGCCCTGCCTGGCGATAGCTCAGAATGGATTGGATGTTGATGATGCTGCCGCCGCGCTTGAGCTCGCGCATGCGCCGTGCAACGTGCGTCGACATGAGGAACGCACCTCGCAGATTCACGTCGAGCACCTCGTCCCAATCCCGCGCGGTCTGCTCGAGCACCGGCTTGGTGATGCAGACCCCGGCGTTGTTGACGAGGATGTCGATCGGGCCGAGCAGCTGCTCGATCGTGGCGATCGCCGAGGTAATCGACTCTTCGTCGTTGAGATCGAGCCTGGCGATACCCGTGACGGCACCGCCGGCGGACAGCTCTGCAGCTGCTGTCTCCAGCGCATCGACGCGGCGCGCCGCGAGCCCGACTCGCGCACCGGCGCGCGACAATACCCCTGCGAAGTGACGACCCAAGCCGCTCGAGGCACCGGTGATGAGCGCAACCTTACCGCGCAGATCGAAAAGCGAGTTCATGGTCCTTCTGTCGCGCCAGCGAGGCTGAATGGAGAGGCTATCAGGTTGCAGTCGGCGCAGTGCGCGCGTTCACCTGCCCGGCGTAGCCGTCGATCGCACACAGAAGGCAGGCGAAAAAGGCCGCACGGCGGCGAGCCGTGCTTCTAGCACAGCTTACAGCCTGATGCCTACAGCTTAACCGCCTGTGCCTGTATGCGTGGTGGCTAGGGTGAGACTCGAACTCACGACCTCGGCATTATGAGTGCCACGCTCTAACCGGCTGAGCTACCTAGCCTTTCTGGCAAACGCACTCGGCCGCCACCTCCGATCGACGGCCTGAGCTGGAGGGAGGCGCATTGTCTGGACGGGAGGCGCCGGTGTCAACCGGCTGCAGCGGCGCGAGGTTCGGGGCGTGGGGCTGGGGCAGTCACCAGCCCCACGCCCCGAGCCTACACATTGAACCGAAAATGCATCACGTCGCCTTCCTGGACGACGTACTCCTTGCCCTCGAGCCGCAGCTTGCCGGCTTCCTTTGCGCCCTGCTCGCCTTTGTACGCGATGAAGTCCTCATAGGCGATGACTTCAGCTCGGATGAACCCCCTCTCGAAATCCGAATGAATGACGCCCGCGGCCTGCGGAGCCGTGGCGCCCGCGCGCACAGTCCACGCACGCACCTCCTTCTCACCGGCGGTGAAATACGTCTGCAGCCCGAGCAGCGCGTAGGCAGCACGGATCACACGGTTGAGACCGGGCTCCTCCAAGCCGAGCTCTTGCAGGAACTCCGCTCGATCGGCTTCGTCGAGCTGCGCGATCTCCGCTTCGATGGCCGCACACACGGGCACGACTTCGGCGTTCTCACTCGCCGCGAGCTCGCGAACCGCATCGAGGTGCGGATTGTCGGTGAAGCCGTTCTCGGAGACGTTCGCGACGTACATGAGGGGCTTCATCGTGATGAGGTGCAGATCGTGCACGAGCTTGCGCTCTTCGGGGTCCGTCACGAGCGAACGTGCCGGTTTGCCTGCATCGAGATGATCGCGCAGTGTCTTGAGCAGATCGCGCAGGCGGATCGCATCCTTATCTCCCGCCTTGGACGCCTTCTCCGCACGCTGCAGTGCACGCTCGACGGTCTCGAGATCCGCCAGTGCGAGCTCGGTATTGATAACCTCGATGTCATCGAGCGGCTTGACCCTGCCGGCAACGTGCACGACGTCGTCGTTCTCGAAGCAACGAACGACGTGCGCGATGGCATCGGTCTCGCGGATGTGTGCGAGGAACTTGTTGCCGAGCCCCTCGCCTTTGGAAGCGCCGGCCACAAGGCCCGCGATGTCGACAAATTCGACCGTCGCTGGCACGACGCGCTCAGGTTTGACGATCGCGGCGAGCGCCTGCAAGCGCGGATCCGGCACCGGCACGACACCGACGTTCGGGTCGATCGTGCAAAAAGGATAGTTCTCCGCCGCAATCTGCGCCCGCGTGAGCGCGTTGAACAGAGTGGACTTGCCTACGTTCGGCAAGCCGACGATGCCGCATTTGATGCCCATTGACGAATTTGAACCGAGGTCTAAGGAAGCTGCGCAAGCCTAACGTGCGAACGGACCGGCAATTGTTCAATGCCTGCTCCGCCCATGCCGACCGCAGCTCACACCGTAGTCTTGCGGTGCAAGCCGTTCATCGCTCGTTCGGCGCCCTGCTCGAGGAACACCGGAAGCGCATCCGAGGCAGCAGCGATCGCCGCCAGGATCCTCTCCTCCTCTGCTGCCGGCGCTCGGCTCAGCACATAGTCGATGACCTGCATACGATCGCCTGGGTGCCCTATGCCAATACGCAGCCGCCAGAAATCGTTGCCGATGTGCGTGATCACATCCCGCAATCCGTTGTGACCGCCGTGCCCGCCGCCGAACTTGAAGCGCGCCTCGCCGATGGGCAGATCGAGCTCATCGTGCGCGATGAGGATCTCCTCGGGCGGCACCTTCAGGTAATCGACGATCGCGCGCACCGACAGGCCGCTGCGGTTCATGTACGTCATCGGCTTGAGCAGGGTGATCTCCTGCTCGCCGAGCTGCACGCGCGCGATATCGCCCTGGTAGCGAGCGTGGCTGCGGAACCGTCCACCAAGCCGCGAAGCGAGCGCATCGACGAACCAAAAGCCGGCGTTGTGGCGGGTGAGCAAGTGCTCCGGCCCTGGGTTGCCGAGCCCCACGATGACTTTGAGTGGAGTACCTGGCATAGCAACGAACCCACTAAAAAGAAAACGGCCGGCGCGCAACGGCCGGCCGTACGCAATCTCGCAAGACCAAGGTTACTTCTTGGCCGCACCCCCAGCCGCAGCGTTGCTTGCGCCCGCTGCCTGCTCGGCAGCAGGCTCTGCCTCCTCGGCCGCCCGCGGCGGATGAATCACCACGACCGGCAGGTTGCGGCCGTGCGCAAGGTCGACCAGCGTCACGCCGGGCGGCAGCTCGAGATCGGACAGACGCTTGATCTCGTTGAGCACCATGGAGGACAGATCCACTGTAATGTACTCGGGCAGATCCTTCGGTAAACACTCCACCAAGACGTCGTTCAGCAAGTGCGACACCAGTCCGCCTTGGCTCTTGACGCCGGGCGCGTTGGCACCGCCCACGAAATGCAACGGCACGCGCATGTGCAGCGGCTCGTCCTCGAGCACGCGCTGCAGATCCAAGTGCAGGATCTGATTCTTCGCGGGGTGGCGCTGCACGTCCTTCAGGATCGCCGGATACGTCTCGCCGTTGACCTTGAGCGCGATGATCGTCGAATAAAAGCGCTCATTGTCGAGCAAGGTCAGCAGGTTCTGGTGATCCAGCGTAATCAGACGCGGCGGTTGCTTGCCGCCATAGAGGATCGCCGGCACCTTCCCGGAACGACGCAGGCGGCGGCTCGCACTCTTGCCCTGCACACCATCCCGAGGGTCGGCGACGAGTTCGAATGAGATTCTCATGATTGGCTCCAATTGAGATGGACCAGGCGATCGCACGAGGAGCGACGAAGTCGGAGGCTCCGTTCGCGTCGATCACCGACCGACCGGAGTGCAAGTTCGCGACCAAACTTGCACCCGGCTTGGCAACGCAGCGCAAGGCTTCCCGTCGGCGGGCTCGGGCCGCCGCTTCGCCGCCTGGGCGCTGCCTCGCTCAATCTATGTACAACGAGCTTACGCTCTCTTCGTCGCGGATGCGGCGCATCGTCTCCGCCAGCAAGCCCGCGACGGACAGCTGACGGATCTTTGGGCACGCTTTCGCCTCTTCGCGCAGCGAAATCGTATCGGTGACGACCAGCTCATCGAGCTGCGACTTCGTCACGCGCTCCACTGCCGGCCCCGACAAGACCGCGTGCGTGACGTACGCAACCACACGCTTGGCGCCGGCCTCCTTCAATGCCGCTGCCGCATGACAGAGCGTGCCCGCCGTATCGACGAGGTCGTCGATGATGACACAAGTCTTGTCTTTGACCTCGCCGATGATGTTCATCACCTCGGACTCGTTCGGACGCGGGCGGCGCTTGTCGATGATTGCAAGGTCCGCATCGTCGAGGCGCTTTGCCATCGCTCGCGCTCGCACGACCCCACCCACGTCAGGCGAGACGACGATGAGGTTCTCGTACTTCTGCTTCCACACGTCGCCGAGCAGCACCGGCGAAGCGTAGACATTGTCCACCGGAATGTCGAAGAAGCCTTGCACTTGGTCGGCGTGCAAATCGACCGTCAGCACACGATCGACGCCAGCGCCCACGATCATGTTCGCAACGAGCTTCGCAGTAATCGCAACACGCTGCGCGCGCGGACGACGATCCTGACGCGCGTAGCCGAAATACGGGATGACCGCCGTGATCCTGCCGGCCGAAGCGCGCCGACACGCATCGACCATCACGAGCAGCTCCATCAGGTGATCGTTGGCAGGTGGAGAGGTCGGCTGCACGATGAAGATATCGCGGCCACGGACATTCTCGAGCAGCTCGACGGTCGTCTCGGAATCGCTGAAGCGCCCTACTGTAGCGCGTCCGAGCGGCATCATCAGATGGCGCGCGATATCGTGAGCGAGTTGCGGGTTAGCATTACCCGTCAACACGGTCATCGAGGAACGATCAGCCATTACCATTACAGCTCCCAACGGGCTGCAGGCTGTAAGCGATGGGCCGCAGGCAGAAGGCTGCGTCGGCGCTTCTAGCTCCAGCCTATGACTTACAGCCTGCAGCCTTGGAATTGGCTGGGGCGGAAGGATTCGAACCTCCGAATGGCGGGATCAAAACCCGCTGCCTTACCACTTGGCTACGCCCCAAGAACTCTTGCAACTCAACCGTCGTGCCCGGCACGCTGCGAGCCCGCTCTGCATTGCTGCGGCTCCTCCGCGAGCCGATCGAGCAAAGGCGAGCGATTCATACCGCGAACGACGAATCCCGTCCAACGCGCAGGGAGCTGCGCCAAAACGGCCCTGGCGGCCTCCTCGTCCGGCATGGATACGAATACGCACGCACCCGTGCCAGTCAAGCGGGCCGAACCGAATCGTCCAAGCCAATCAAGCGCTTCGGCGATTTCAGGATAGCGCCCGCGCACGGTAGACGTGCAATCGTTGCGACCACCCCCCGCGAGAAAGGCGCGTATTGTCGTGACCGGAGAATTGCGTGTCAATTCAGGAGCCTGAAAGATCTCCGCCGTGCTCACATTTGCCTGCGGTTTGACGACGAGGTACACGTTTTCCGGAAAGTCTTGCGGCGAAACTTGCTCACCGATGCCCTCCACCCACGCGGCGCGCCCGCGCACGAACACGGGCACATCGGCGCCAAGGCGCAGCCCTAGCTCGGCCAGATCCTCCTCACTCAGTTCCAGGCCCCACAGGCGATTGAGCGCAACCAAGACAGTGGCCGCATCCGAGCTACCACCGCCGAGCCCCGCCTGCATCGGCACGCGCTTCTCCACCGCGATCGCCACGCCTTCGTTCACCTCAGCGTGCGCGGCAAGCAGCCGTGCGGCCCGCACGACGAGATCCTGATCCGCGGGAATCTCGCCGGGACCGGCAATGCGCTCGATGATGCCGGCAGGACGACGATAGAACCGTAGCGCGTCCGCAAGATCGATGAACTGCAGCGCGGACTGCAGCAGATGGTAGCCGTCAGGGCGGCGCCCCACGATGTGCAGGCACAAATTGAGCTTGGCGGGCGCCGGCCAGGGCTTGGCCGTGCCGAGCGGCGTCTGCATCTCGTCCATCATGGGTCGAACGACCACGAATCGACGACGATGCGTACGCGCGTATCTCCGCTCGCGGCGCGTATGCGTCGTGGCAAGCGCACGCCGCAAGCGTCCGAGTACTGGTATTCGATGCGCCAGCCGTCCTGCTCGAGCGTCGGCATCTCTCCTGCGGGATCGGACAGCCAGCGGTGCTCGCCCGGGGCCGGCAGCCCAAGCATCCAGTAGCGCAGCTTGTCGGCAGGCACACGCGTGCCGAGCCGCGACTCGAGCTCGAGCCATGCCTCGTCGGCCTCATAAACCCGCCCATCCCCCGTTTCCACCTTCAACCGAGGCGATCCTGCCCGCGGGCTCACCAGCTGCAGCCGCACACTGCCGATGCCGACCGGTCCGCGGATGCGGATGTCGGCCCGGTCCTTGCGCTGCGCCCAAGCGAACGAGCCGGAACCGCCGCTGCCGCCACCCGATACGCCAAGGCGACCGCGCGCTTCCCAGCGTGAGACCTGGGCGAGATCTTGCGGAACGGCCGTGCCGGGACGAGTCGGCGCACCCGCGCAGCCGACGATGACGGCGCACACCATTGCGATTCCAAGTGCCCTCAGCCGACCAGGCATGTCTTCCCTTCAGCGCTTCTTCGCGTCGAGCTCTTGCAGACGCTTCTTGAGATCGTCGTGCTCGGGGAAGCGCTCGATCGCGCGCATGAGCGTCGTGCGCGCTTCATCCTCTCGCCCGAGCGACATCAGCACGGCACCGAGATGTTCCTCCACCTCCGGGTCGCTGATGCGGCGCCTGGCCTTCTCCAGATATTCGAGGGCCTCCTCGTGGCGCCCGAGGCGGTGCAGCGCCCAGCCCATGCTGTCGAGGACAGCCCCGCTGTCCGGGGTCTGTCGTAGCGCCTGCTCGATGAGGTTGTATCCTTCGCGATAGCGCGTCGTCCGATCGACGAGTGTGTAGCCGAGCGCATTGAGCGCCACGGGATCGTCTGGGCGCTTTGCGAGCAAAGCGCGCAGCTCATCGATCGCAGCGTTCACCTGATCGGTGGCTTCGAGCTGAAACACGCGCGCGTAGCGCAGATCCACCACATCCGGATATTGCTCGATGGCTTGGTCCAGCAGCTCGATCGCGGCCGCCGGCTCGCCGTTCTCCGCGAGCAGTGCCGCACGCGCCGTGATGCTTTCGATGCGGTAGCGGGGACGGGCCGCGCCGAAATCCTCCATGTGCTTCAGACCCGCTTCGAGCCCTTCCTGCTTGATCTTGATGCGCGCCGCGCGCATCTGGGCGGCGGTCGCGAAGTCGCTGCCCGCGACACGGCTGTAGAGCTGTAAAGCATCGTTCCAGTTTTGGCGCGACTCGGCGATGGCACCGAGATAGTAAAGCGACTCGTACACGAAGCGTCCGCTGGTGACGAGATTCGTGTAGCGCTTGGCCGCGGCGTCGTTGTTGCCCAAGCGGAAGTCCAAGTCCGCCAGCGCACGCTCCACCAGCACCGAGACTTCGTCCCCGCTCGCAAGCGCAGCCAGCTCCTTCTTGCCCTCCTCTTCGCGGCCGAGCTGAAGCAGCAGCAGGGCATACTCCAATCGGTGCGTATCGCGATCGTCATTCTCGAGTACGGCTTTGACGGTCTCGAGGGCGTGCTCGCCATGGCCGGTCAGCAGCTGCGCGCGTGCGAGCAGCAATGCGGCGGGCGACCAGTACGGGCCGAGCTCGCGGGCCTTCTGCGCATGCTCAAGGGCCAGCGCGAAGTTGTCAGATTGCAATGCCGACTGGGCCAGTGCGTAATGCGCCTCGGCCAAGTCGGGGTACTTGGCCACGAGCTTCTGGAGCACGCTGGTGACGGCGGCCTCGGGCAGCTCCTCGGCCAACTGCGGCAGGAGCGCCAGGAAACCTGCTTGCGGGTTGATGTATGCCGTCTCGAGCAAGGCGCCGAGATGCTCTGCCGCCTCGTCGAGCTGATAGAGCTGCAGGGCGACGAAGGCAGCATGTCGACGCGCCTCCTCGCTCGTCTCGTTGAGCTCGAGCCACCGCGCAGCGGCTTGCGCGGCGATGCTCCATTGACGATGCTCGTAGGCCACGCGCGCCGCCTGCTCGGCGAGCAGCTCATCCTGGGCATCCATGGCGGCGCGCAGGTATGCCTTAGAGGCCGCAAGGTACTCGCCGCGTTGCAAGGCTGCTTCCGCTTCTTCCACGAACGAGCTTGGATCGGCGACTGCCGCATCCTGTGCTTCAGCCGAGGACAGCACGTGAGACGCGCAGGCGGCAAGGAACAGGCAGAGCAGCGCAGAGCAGCCGGCGCGGGCGATCAATGTTGCGGAATTCATCTTGGAGCCACTATAGCAGGTAACGTTCCTACGCTTGTCATCCCGGTGACCTTACCGGACAATCACCCCGGCTGCGCCAGCATCTCGAATGCCTTTCGTTGTCATTGGAATCAATCATCGCACTGCGCCCGTCGAAATCCGCGAAAAAGTCGTTTTCGCGGAGGACGACCTGGGTGCAGCGCTGCGTGAGTTGACGAGCCTGCCGGGCGTTCGCGAAGGCCTCATCGTCTCGACCTGCAACCGCACAGAGCTCTACTGCGTCACCGACGCCGTCGAGCCGCCGCTCGTCGAATGGCTCTCACGCTGGCACGATCTGGCCGCGCATCGTGTCGACATCACGGGCTGCGTGTATCGCCTACACGATACTCAAGCGATCAAGCACATCTTTTCCGTGGCATGCGGGCTCGACTCGCTCGTGCTCGGCGAGCCGCAGATTTTGGGCCAGCTAAAGACTGCCTACCGCCACGCGCACGAGCACGGCGCAACCGGCCCGTACTTGAATCGGCTGATGCAGACGGCATTTTCCGTTGCAAAGCGCGTTCGCACGCATACCCGCATCGGCGCGAGCGCCGTCTCCGTGGCCTCGGCCGCGGTCGTGCTGGCCCGTACTGTTTTCGAGCACTTCGAAAATCATACGGCCTTGCTCGTCGGTGCTGGCGAGATGATCGCGCTGGCGGGCCGTCACTTGCGCGCGAACGGCCTGCGGCGCATCGTCGTGGCCAACCGCAGCATCGCACGAGCACAGGAGCTGGCGGCAGAGCTTGGCGGCTCTTCGATCTCGCTCGATGCGCTTGCCACGCACTTGCCGGATGCAGACATCGTGATCACCTCGACGGCCAGTCCGACACCGGTCGTGACGTACGAGGCGGTGCGCGCGGCGCTGCGCGCTCGTAAGCGCAGGCCGATGTTCATGGTGGACATTGCCGTCCCGCGCGATATCGAGCCCGCTGTGGGCAAGCTGCCGGACGTTTACTTGTTCACGATCGACGACCTCCAGAGTGTTGTCAATGAAAACCTTGAGGCGCGTCGCGAGGCGGCTCGCGACGCCGATCAGCTCATCCTGGCCGAGATTGCAGCATTCGAGCAGCAGCTCAAGGCACTCGATGTCGCGCCGCTCATACGACAGATCCGTGAGAACGCCGACGCGGTGCGGGCCTACACCGTGGCGCAGGCTCAGCGCATGCTCGCAGCCGGCCGCGACCCGCGCGAAGTGATTGAGTTCCTGGGAACGACGCTCACGAGTCGCCTGATGCATGCTCCGACCCAACG
The DNA here is from genome assembly GCA_017577615.1 of Gammaproteobacteria bacterium. Taxonomy (GTDB): domain Bacteria; phylum Pseudomonadota; class Gammaproteobacteria; order Steroidobacterales; family Steroidobacteraceae; genus Steroidobacter. Next base: position 134,388 of record PKRE01000007.1, read on the forward strand.
CCTCCGCGAAGCGGCAGAGCAGGCCGATGACGAGCTCCTCCGCGCGGTACAATTGCTTTTCAGCGGTCAAGCCCGAGACAGCGCCGGCCAACACACCGAGCCGCCCGCGAACGAAGGCGACGAAACGAGCCCCATGCCGCTGCCGCCGCGCGCGGGCGCCGCGAACGAGCGCTAGCGCATTCTCAGCGGCACGTGCGCCGCGACTCCGCGACCCTCACTCATGAAAGATTCGATTCGTAAGAAGCTCGACAAGCTGGCCGAACGACACGACGAAGTGAGCGCCCTGCTCGCCGATCCGGAGGTCATTGCCGATACGAACAAGTTCCGCGAGCTCTCAATGGAGTATTCGCGCTCGGAACCCATCGTGAGTCGCTACCGCGCCTATCAGCGGCTGCTCGTCGAAAGGGAGCAGGCGCAGGAGATGGCCAAGGAGAGCGACCCGGAGCTGCGCGAGCTCGGCCGCGAAGAGCTGGCGAGCCTGAACGCGCGCATCGAGCAGGAAGCGACTGAGCTTGCCAAGCTACTGCTGCCGAAGGACGAGCGCGACGACAACAACATTTACCTGGAAGTCCGTGCTGGCACGGGCGGCGACGAGGCGGCCCTCTTCGCCGGCGACCTGTTCCGCATGTACTCACGTTACGCCGAATCGCGCGGATGGCGCGTCGAGGTCTTGTCCGAGAGCCCAGGCGAGCACGGCGGCTACAAGGAGATTATCAGCCGCATCGTCGGTCGCGGCGCCTTCTCTCATTTCAAGTTCGAGTCCGGCACGCACCGTGTGCAGCGCGTGCCCGCGACCGAAGCTCAGGGCCGCATTCACACCTCGGCATGCACAGTGGCGATCTTGCCGGAAGTCGAAGAGATCGAATCGATCGAGATCAATCCTGCCGATCTGAGGATCGATACCTTCCGCGCCTCAGGCGCGGGCGGTCAGCACGTTAACAAGACCGACTCCGCGATCCGCATCACGCACATCCCGACCGGCATCGTCGTCGAGTGCCAGGACGAGCGCTCGCAGCACAAGAACCGCGCACGCGCCATGGCCCTGCTCAAAGCACGCCTGCTCGCCGCCGAGCAGGAGAAGCGCGAACGGGCCGAAGCGCAGGCGCGCAAGCTGCAAGTCGGCACTGGAGACCGCTCCGAGCGCATCCGCACCTACAACTTCCCGCAGGGGCGCGTCACCGACCATCGCATCAATCTCACGCTGTACAAGCTCGACGAGGTCATGGACGGCAACCTGGACGAGCTGATCAGCGCTCTGCAGCAGGAATACCAAGCCGAAGAGCTCGCGCGGATGAGCGCGCAGTGAGGGCGTGGGCGCGGACATTCGGCTCTGGGTGCTGGGCGCTGGGTGCTGGCAGTAGCTACTCCAGCCTCCAGCCCAACTCATCCCAACGCCTGCTCGAGGTCCTTGATCAGATCCTCGACATCCTCGATGCCGACCGAGAGGCGAATCAACGAGTCGTCGATACCGAGCTCGGCACGCTTCTCCGGCGGAATCGACGCATGGGTCATGAGACCGGGATGATCGACGAGGCTTTCGACGCCGCCGAGGCTCTCTGCGATCGTGAAGATCTCGAGCTTTTCCAGGAATGCCTTCGCTTCGTTCAGCCCACCCTTCACGAAGAAGGTCACGATGCCGCTGAAGCCGTTCTTCATCTGACGCTTCGCAAGCTCATACTGCGGATGACTCGGCAGACCGGGATAGATCACCCGCGCCACGCGCGGATGCTTCTCCAGCCACTCGGCAATCGCGAGCGCATTCTCGCTGCACTGACGCATGCGTAACGCCAAGGTTTTCAGTCCGCGCAGCGCGAGGAAGCTGTCGAATGGGCCGGCGATGGCACCGACGGCGTTCTGCAGGAACGCGATGCGCTCGGCCAGCTCCGGATCGTTCGTCACCGCCACGCCGCCGATCATGTCCGAATGTCCATTCAAGTACTTCGTCGCCGAATGCATCACGATATCGGCGCCAAGCTCCAGCGGACGCTGAACCCACGGGCTCGCGAAGGTGTTGTCGACGATCGTGAGGATGTTGTGCTTGCGTGCGAACTCCGCCACCTGGGCGATATCAACGAGCCGCAGCGTCGGATTCGTGGGCGTCTCGACCCAGATGAGCCGCGTGTTCGGACGGATCGCCGCCTCCAACGCCTCGAGCTTCGACAAGTCGACGAAGCTGATATCGAGATTCGCCGAGCGGCGCCGTACGCGTTCGAACAATCGGTAGGTGCCACCGTAGAGATCTTCCATCGCCACGATGTGGCTGCCCGCATCCAGCAACTCGAGCAGCGTGCTCGTGGCGGCCATGCCCGATGCGAACGCGAATCCCCGCAAGCCGCCCTCCAGCGCCGCCACGCAACGCTCGTAAGCGCTGCGTGTCGGATTGCTGGTGCGTGCGTAGTCGTATCCCTTGTGCACGCCCGGGCTCGACTGTGCGAACGTCGAGGTCGTGTAGATCGGCGGCATCACCGCCCCGGTGGACGGATCAGGAGCCTGACCCGCATGAATGCATTGAGTTGCGAACTTGAGCTTGGAGCTTCTCTGATCGGTCATGACAGCTTTGTACCCTCACACCTCGACGCGCGCATTACCGCGGCATCTGTCGCCTCAAATAGTTCAACACATCCGAGCGCGTGATGAGGCCGAGGAAGGTATCCCCATCCATCACCGCCGCGGAAGAACGCACCTCGAGCATCGCAACGAGGTTGTCGATCGACATGTCCTTCTGCACACGGAGGAACGTCGCAGTCATGGCGTTGCGCACTGGCTCGTTGAAACGCTCCGGACGGCCGAACGCAAACCGCAGAATGTCATCCTCGGTGATGATGCCGATCAGCTGCTCGCCGTCCATCACGGGCAATTGCGAGAAGCCTGCATTGCGCAGTCGATTGTGTGCCGTGGTGAGCACATCGTCCGGCCCGACCGTGACCGTGGCACGCTGACCGTGCGGGCGGCCGATCAGATCGCGCAAGTCGCCGTACTGCTCGCGCTGGATAAAACCCTGATCCTCCATCCAAAAATCGTTGAAAAGCTTTGAAAGATACCGGGCGCCGGTGTCGCACGCGAACGTGACCACGCGTTTCGGCTCTTTCTGCTCACGGCAGTAGCGCAGAGCCGCGGCAACCAATGTGCCAGTCGAGGAACCTGCGAGAACGCCTTCTTTCTGCAGCAGCTCGCGCCCGACCGAGAAAGACTCGGCGTCCGAGATGGTGTAGGCCCGTTTCGTCATCGAGAAATCACAGATCGAGGGAATGAAATCCTCACCGATGCCTTCGACGAGCCACGATCCCTTTTGCGTCATCTTGCCCGTTTGGATGTACTCGGCGAGCACCGACCCTTGCGGGTCTGCGAGCACGATCTCGACATGAGGAGCATGTTTCTTGAAGAACGCCGTGAGCCCGGCGATCGTGCCGCTCGAGCCGACTCCCACCACGACCGCATCGAGTCTTCCTTCCATTTGCTCCCAGATCTCCGGTGCCGTGGTGAGCTCGTGCGCCTTCGGGTTGTCCGGATTCGCGAACTGATTGATGAAATACGCGCCCATCTGCTTCGCAATGGCGGCACCAAGGTCCTGGTAGTACTCCGGATGACCCTTGGCGACGTCAGAACGCGTCAGCACGACTTCTGCGCCGAGCGCGCGCAGATTGAAGATCTTCTCCTGGCTCATCTTGTCCGGCATGACGAGGATCAGCCGGTAGCCCTTCTGCGCCGCGACCAGCGCCAGACCGATGCCCGTGTTGCCGGCAGTGGCCTCGACGATCGTGTCGCCAGGTTTGAGCTCGCCCCGCTTCTCGGCTTCCTGAATCATCGACAAGCCGATACGGTCCTTGATCGAGCCGCCGGGATTTTGCGACTCGAGCTTCAAGAAGAGCTCGCACGGGCCTACATCGAAGCGCTGCAAGCGCAACATGGGAGTGCGCCCGATCATTTCGAGAACGTTGGAATACACTTGCATGCCCGCATACCTCAGATTCTTCGGGGCCGTTCGTTCGCACCGGCTCGAATGCAAATTCGTGCAAGCTCCTTGCGCGCTTTCGTGCGAGCGGAACGACGGTTACGATGAAGGGAATTCTACCTGACCCGTCGCGGCCTTTATCGTCGATGTCATCCACCCGCTCCTCGCAGACCATTTCGGACGCGCTGCACACGGCAAGCGTGATGCTCGAGCGCGTATCGAACTCGCCACGACTCGATGCCGAATTGATGCTCGAGTACGTGACGGGACTGCCGCGCGCGAGTTTCCGTGCCTCGCCGGAGAAGGAACTGCCTGCCGCAGCAGGCTGGTCATTTCAACAGCTCGTCAAGCGTCGTATGAAGGGCGAACCGGTTGCCTACATCCTCGGCCAACAGGAATTCTGGTCTTTGCTGTTCGAGGTGACGCCGGCGGTTCTGATTCCGCGACCGGAGACCGAGCTGCTCGTCGAGCGGGCGCTCGAACTCATCCCCGACGATCGCACGGCGCGCATCGTCGATCTCGGCACCGGCAGCGGCGCGATCGCCATCGCCATCGCGAACGAACGGCCCCGCGCGCACGTGATCGGTGTCGATCGCTCCAAGGCCGCCCTCGAAGTCGCCGCGCGCAATGCCGCACGTCTGCGAGTGAGCAATGTCCATTTCGAACACGGCGACTGGTTCGAGCCGCTGCGCGACGAACGCTTCGATCTGATCGTGACGAATCCGCCGTACGTCGCACAGAACGATCCCGACCTCTCGCCTCAGGTGCGTCAGTACGAGCCGCTTCTCGCACTCATTCCCGGCCCGACAGGGCTCGAAGCGATCGCGCACATCGTGCGCCACGCGCCCGACCACCTCTTACCTGGCGGACACCTTCTCATCGAGCATGGCTGGAAGCAGGCTGCTGCGGTTCGCGATCTGCTTGTGCGCAGGGGTTTCACTCACGTACGCTCACATCTCGACTTAGCCGGTCACGAGCGCGTCACGGAAGGCTCGATCTGAACGTGCGCACGAGCGTCGACCCATTGTTCAACACTCTTCGTCTCAGCTCATTCCGCAACATGCTGCAAGTCAAGACATCCAAAGGCACATTCACCGTGCAGCTCTTCGAGAAGCAAGCGCCCATCACGGTCGAGAACTTCTTACGCTATGTCGATGAAGGCTTCTTCGACGGAACGATTTTTCATCGCGTCATCGCCGGTTTCATGATCCAGGGCGGCGGGCTGACGCCCGACATGAAGCACAAGAAGGGTCACGCACCGATCAAGAACGAAGCCGCCAATGGGCTGAAGAACAAGCGCGGCACCATCGCCATGGCGCGCACGAACGAGATCGACAGCGCGACCTCGCAATTTTTTATCAACGTCGTCGACAACGACTTCCTCGACCACAGACCGGGCAGCTACGGTTACGCCGTGTTCGGTCGCGTCGACTCGGGGATGGACGTCGTCGATGCCATCGCCGCAGTCAAGACAGGCACCCGCGCCGGATACGAAGACGTCCCCCTGGAGCCGGTCATCATCGAGTCCGTCACCCGCCTGGAGCAGCGAGGCTAGTCACCCAACGCAGCACATGGCGCGAGCTGGTCGCGGTTTTCTCCGACGCTGCGCCCGGTTCTTCCTGTGGGCGATTCTCACGTGGCTCCTCGCAAGCGGCACGCTGGTGCTGTCCTTGCGCTGGCTCAATCCGCCCACAACCGCTTTCATGCTACGCGAGCGCTCGCTCGCGCCGGACTTGCGCATCCGTCATGAGTGGGTCGCTTGGGATGCGATCTCCGCGCACGCCAAGTTGGCGGTGATCGCAGCGGAGGATCAGCGCTTCCCCGATCACGCAGGCTTCGACTTCGCGTCGATCAACGATGCGCTCAGGGACATCGAGCGGGGTCGACGCGTGCGCGGCGCGAGTACGATCTCACAGCAGGTGGCGAAGAATCTTTTTCTTTGGCCCGGCCAGAGCTGGGTTCGCAAAGGCGTCGAAGCCTACTTCACTGTTCTCATCGAGCTCGCGTGGTCAAAGCAGCGCATTCTCGAAGTCTATTTGAATGTGGCGGAGTTCGGCCGCGGTATCTATGGCGTCGGTGCAGCCAGCGATGCGTTCTTCGGCAAGACGGCCGCACAGCTCACCGCATCCGAGGCGGCCCTGCTCGCCGCCGTGTTGCCGAGCCCCAAACGCATGCGCGTGGATGCACCCTCGCCTTACGTGCGCTCACGTCAACAATGGATACTCCAGCAGATGCATGCGTTGGGAGGACGGAAGGTGTTGGATGGGCTGTAGGTGGTACGGAACGGTCTCCTTGTGCGACAGCAGTCCCCTCTGCCCGATGGGCTCTCACAGCCGGCTAGGTGGCCGGCACGACGCACTGATCGATGGCCCCGAAGATGCTGTGTCCGCTTTCATCGAGCATCTCGATGCGTACTCGATCGCCGAACTTGAGGAATGGGGTCAGGGGCCTGCCGTGCTCGAGCTGCTCGAGCATACGTCGCTCGACGATGCAGGCTGAGCCGCGCGAACGGTCGTAATTGGAGATGGTGCCGGAGCCGACGATCGTCCCCGCGCGTGCATTGCGCGTTTGCGTGATGTGCTCGATCAAGCGCGCAAAATCGAACGTCATGTCAACGCCAGCATCGGGACGCCCGAACAGCTTCCCGTTCACCTCGACGACGAGCGGCAGATGGACTCTGCAGTCCCGCCATGCATCGCCGAGCTCGTCCGGCGTGACGGCCACCGGTGAAAACGCGGTCGCAGGTTTCGACTGATAAAAGCCGAAACCCTTCGCGAGCTCGCTCGGAATCAGGTTACGCAACGACCAGTCGTTCACGAGCATCACGAGCTTGATGTGTCGCGTCGCTTGCGCCTGAGTCGTCCCCATCGGCACATCGTCAGTGACGATTGCGATCTCGGCCTCGAAGTCGATGCCGAAATCTTCGCTGGGCACAGGCACATCAGCGCACGCGGCAAGCAAGTCGTCGGAGCCACCCTGATATACGAGCGGATCGGTCCAGAAGCTGGCAGGCATCTCAGCGCCACGCGCCTTTCGCACGAGCTCCACATGATTCACGTACGCGGAGGCATCCACCCACTGATACGCGCGCGGCAGCGGCGCCATGACCGCTTCGGGCGCAAACAGCAGGATCCGCAAGCCGGCGGGTGGCCGGGTTGCTTCGAGCGCGGCGGCGATCTCTCGCAAACGCGGCTCGATACGCACCCAATCATCGAGCGCCGCCTGCAACGTCTCGGCAATGTGCGGCACGGCAACTGCACGCGATAAGTCGCGGCTGACCACGAGCAGCTGGCCGTCACGCGCTCCGGTTCTCAACGTCGCCAGCTTCACGGCGCACACCTCAAAGATCGAAGCGACCGGGTGACGACGTGGTTCGGTCAGCCCGACGCAACTGGCCATGCAGCTGCGGCGCAACTGACTTCCTCACGTCGTCGCCCGGTCGCTCCGTCATTTTGCCTTCCAGCTGTCGACGTAACCCTCCCACTCGACCGCCTTGGCGGCAGCGCCTATCTCGAGCGCATCGCGACTGTCGATCATCACGGCATACTCATCGGTCGCGGGCTTGGATTGGGCGTACATGCTCTCGAGCGCCTTCGGATGCGGACCGTGCGTGAAACCGCAAGGATGCAGCGTCATCATGCCCGGCGCGATGTTGTCGCGGGAGAAGAAATCCCCGGCGTGATAGAAGATCACTTCATCATAGTCTTCGTTGTTGTGGAAAAAGGGGACTTTGAGCGCGCCAGGATCCGTTTCAAACGGCCGCGGCACGAACGTGCATACCACGAACCGATCGGCAACGAAGGTCGTGTGCGCCGACGGCGGTAGATGGTAGCGATGGCTCATGACGGGACGGATGTCCTTGACGTTGATGCGCACCACGGTGAGGTCGCCGTGCCAGCCGATCGCATCGAGAGGATTAAAGGGATAAGTGATCACGGAAACCGCATTCCTACGCTTGACGTGCACCTCCCAGGCGCGATCGTCGGCTTGCTGAGCGAGGAAGGCTGCGTTCATCTGGGGCACATCGAGCATGGCAGGGTCGAACAGCGCGTGACGTCCGAGCAACCCTCTGTCGGGCAGCCCGTAAGAACCGTCGACTGCCTCGATGAGCAACGCAGCCAACGGCCGCTTGACGGCAATGCGCCACATCGTTCCGCGCGGGAGGATCACGTAATCGCCGGCGACAAGACTCAAGTGCCCGTAGTCGCAATAAAGAGCTCCGTGTCCGTCGTGAACGAACAGCAGCTCGTCGCCATCTGCATTGCGCACGAGATGATCCATTGGCGCGGTGAGGTTCCAATAGCGGATGCGAACGTGCGCGTTGTGCAGCAGCTCCTTCGCCTGCCACGGCGAGCGTTGGTCCTTCGGTAGCCGATTGAGATCGAACGCGCGTGGTCGCAACGGTCCCTCGAAGGACACCCAGGCCGTGGGCGGATGCTTGTGATAGAAGAACGATGCCGGTCCGAAAAAACCCTTCCTGCTGATTTCGCGCTCGTATGTGTCCGTCGGCAAGTCTGCATGCGCTTGCCGCGATGCGATGCCTTCAGTGCGGGAAAAAGTGATGGAGCGTCTCATGCTGCGCTCGGGCTCTGGGTACTGGGCTCTGGGCGCCGGCCAGAACCTTTGAAAACGTGCTCGGCGTATTCGACACAAGGCCTTGCGGATGGCATCCGATCGAGCAAACGGCCTGTCTCACTCCTGCCAGCGCGCAAGGCCCAGCGCTCGACAGTCATTAGATGACTCCCCTACGCATCTGATCCAGCTCAATGGACTCGAAGAGCGCCTTGAAATTACCTTCACCGAAACCTTCGTTGCCTTTGCGCTGAATGATCTCGAAGAAGATCGGACCGATGACGTTCTTCGTGAAGATCTGCAGCAGCACCCCTTCCCCTTTCTCGGGGTTGCCGTCGATCAAGATGCGCCGCTTGCGCAGCTCTTCGATTGGCTCGCCGTGTCCGGGCACACGAGCATCGATGCCCTCGTAGTACGTATCAGGCGTTTCCTGGAACTGCACGCCGTGCTCTCGTAGCGCATCGACCGTGTAGAAGATGTCGTCCGTGCCGAGCGCAATGTGCTGGATCCCTTCGCCGCGATACTCGCGCAGATACTCTTCGATCTGCGACTTGTCGTCCTGTGATTCGTTGATAGGTATTCGAATGCGCCCGCAGGGGCTCGTCATTGCGCGACTCAACAGCCCTGTCTTCCTCCCTTCGATATCGAAGTAGCGAATCTCGCGAAAACCGAACAGCTTCTCGTAGAAGCCTGCCCATTTTTCCATGTTGCCGCGCGCAACATTGTGCGTGAGATGATCGATGTACTTGAGTCCCGCCGTGCGAACGGGGCCCGTGGGCTCCACGGGCACGAAGTCGACGTCGTAGATCGTGCGCTCCCCATAGCGATCGACGAGGTAGATCAGGCTGCCGCCGATCCCTTCGATCGCCGGTATGTTGAGCTCCATAGGCCCGACGGGTATCTCGACCGGCCTGGCTCCCAGCTCGATGCAGCGGCGATAGGCGTACGCTGCATCTCTTACTCGGAACGCAATGGCGCATGCCGACGGACCGTGCGCTTGCGCAAAACGTTGCCCGAAACTGCCCGGCTCGGCATTGACGATGAAATTAATGTCGCCCTGACGATGCAGGGTGACATTCTTGCTTCTGTGGCGGGCAACGACCGGGAATCCCAACTGCTCGAAAAGGGCTCGCAGCAACTCGGGATCCGGCGCGGTGTACTCTACGAACTCGAACCCGTCCGTACCGAGCGGGTTGCGAGCCGTGACGCCGTGAGGGATCGGCGGGCTGGCGCGAGGGCCGTTCACGCTCATTGGCTTTCTCCGAAAGTATGCAATGTCGGCAGCAGCTCGAGCAGCGACGGGCGCTGCGTCGCCACATTGCATACACAACATCGGTGTAAACTTCGCGCGATCCGATGGTTACAATTGAAACTATCGCATCGAGCTCCGTCAAGCGAAGATCGACCGATGCCCACATCGATTCGCAGCTTTTCGAGATCTGCCGACAGGCTCCGGCTGGAACGTTTCGTGCCGTATCGACTGTCGGTGCTCTCCAACATCGTGAGCATGAGCATTGCGCATACATATGAGCGCGAGTGCGGGCTCACGATTCCCGAATGGCGCGTGCTCGCGGTGCTCGCCCGCTATCCCAACCTGTCTGCGATCGAGGTTGCGGAACGCGCCGCCATGGACAAGGTCGCAGTGAGCAGGGCCGTGCAAAGCCTGCTTGCAGGACGCAAGCTGGTGCGCAGCTATCACAAGGGTGATCGTCGGCGTTCAATGCTGCGGCTTTCCGCAGCGGGCCGCGCATTGTATATGCGGGTCGCGCCGCTTGCCCTGGGTTACGAACGCAAGCTCCTCGATGCGCTGAGCCCGAGCGATCGTCGCGCGCTCGACAGACTCATTGGCAAACTCATCGAACGCGCGCGACTTCTGAATCACATGAATGGCAAAGACACATGAACGATCGCAGGACGTTCGACGATCTGCTCGGCGAGCACACACTGCCATCCGCAGCGCGCGATCAGCTCCGCTATAATCCGCGCCGCGTCGAAGCCGGCCTTGCCGAGCGAGGAGATCCTTCAGTGAAGATTGTGGCCGAGTTTCAGATTCCCTATCGCCAAATCCTCGATCCAGCCGGTCGTGTTCGCGGCGAGCTACCCGAGTTCGCGAAGGACGACACGGAGCTGCTGAAGATGTTCGGTGCAATGCTTCGGGCACGCATCTTCGACGCCAAGGCAGTCAACTTGCAGCGCACGGGCAAGCTCGGCACCTACGCTCCCTGCCTGGGTCAGGAAGCCGCACACGTCGGTGTCGGCGCGGCGCTACGACCAGAGGACAGCGTTGCCATCGTCTATCGCGAGATCGGGACCCTGTTCTGGCGCGGCGTGCGCATGCTTGACGTTCTGTTGTATTGGGGCGGCGATGAGCGCGGCAATAACTTTGCAGGTCCCGCGCACGATTTTCCCTGGTGTGTGCCGATTGCAACACAAACACTGCATGCAGCCGGCGCTGCCATGGCGTTCAAGATTCGCAAAGAGCCGCGCTGCGCGCTGTCGTTCATCGGCGATGGCGGCACGTCCGAAGGAAGCTTTTACGAGGCGCTCAATCTCGCGGGCGTCAAGAACCTGCCGATCGTGTTCGTCATCGTCAACAACAAGTGGGCGATCTCGGTGCCCGTCGAAGAGCAGACCGCGGCTCAGACACTTGCTCAGAAGGCGATTGCGGCCGGCATTCCCGGTATACAGATCGACGGCAACGACGTCATCGTCGTCCGCGACACGGTCGCCAAGGCACTCGAGAAAGCCCGTTCGGGCGGCGGCCCAACCGTGATCGAAGCTCTCAGCTATCGCCTGAGCGATCACACCACGGCAGACGATGCCAGACGCTATCGCACCAACGCGGAAGTCGAAGAGGCATGGAAGGTCGAACCGCTCATACGGCTGCGCAAATATCTTCAAGGCCGCGGCGTGCTCGATGAGGCTCGCGAGGAAGAGATGAAGACGCAGTACACGGCGGAAGTCGAAGCTGCGGTGGCAGAGTACTTGAACACGCCGAGGCAATCTGTCGATGCAATGTTCGACTATCTCTTCGCAAACCCGCCGCGCTACATCGAGGAGCAAAAAGCGATTGCACGACGCTATGCCGGCACCAGAGCGCCATCGCACTGACGGTTAAGTGCCTGCAGGCGGTAGCCACGGAAACGCCTCGACCGGCGGACCTCAGGTACTCATGGCACAAGTTGAAGAGTCGCACATGCACATAGATGGGAAAATTCTCGCCTTCGGACGCCCCTTCGTCGCACGCATTCGCTCGAGCAATTGCTTGCGGATCGGCGACAGCCTTCGTTTCGCAACCGAGAACCGCAGGTAGCCATGCCGAAAGTCACGATGGTCGAAGCCATTGCAATGGCGCAGGCGTGGGAGCTCGCGCACGACCCGAGCGTGGTTGTGCTCGGCGAGGACGTAGGCAAGAGCGGCGGCGTGTTTCGTGCCACGCAAGGACTCTATGAGCGCTTCGGCGCCGATCGCGTGCAAGACACTCCGCTCGCCGAGAACATGATCGGCGGCATGTGCGTCGGCATGGCCGCGCAAGGGATGCGGCCGGTGGCCGAAATCCAGTTCATGGGGTTTGTCTATCCGGCGATCGATCAAATCGTCAATCACATGAGCCGCCTGCGCCACCGCACGCGTGGCCGCATGAGCTGCCCGGTGGTGCTCAGAATGCCGCACGGGGGCGGCATCCATGCACCGGAGCATCATTCGGAATCGGTCGAGGCCATGCTCGCGCACATACCCGGCATCCGTGTCGTCTGCCCCTCCTCGCCGGCGCGTGCCTACGGCTTGCTCCTCGCCTCGATCCGCGATCCGGACCCCGTCGTCTTCCTGGAACCTGCACGCATATATAGATATGTGAGGCAGGAAGTGGCGGATGACGGCACTGCGTTGCCGCTCGATGTCTGCTACATCCTGCGGGAAGGCAACGACGTCACGGTGGTCACTTGGGGCGCGATGGTGGTCGATGTCCTGAAGGCTGCCGATCAGCTCGCCGGCGAAGGTATCGACGTGGAGGTGATCGATCTTGCCACGTTGAGCCCGATCGACTTCGACACGATTCTCGACTCGGTCGCAAAGACCGGACGGCTGGTCATCGTGCACGAGGCACCGCGCAACTGCGGCATCGGAGCAGAGATCGCTGCAACCGTCGCCGAGCACGCGCTCTACGACTTGCTCGCTCCGATTCAACGCATCACCGGATACGACACCGTGATGCCCTTATACCGGCTCGAGAACGAATATATCCCGAGCATCCCACGCATCATGGACGGTATCAGAGCCACGATGGTGGATGGCTGATTGCACACACGACGGATGCACCGATGAGCACGATATTCAATCTTCCGGATCTTGGCGAAGGTTTGCCCGAAGCCGAAATCGTCGAGTGGCGCGTCAAGGAAGGTGACACGGTCACCGTCGATCAGCCGCTGGTTTCCGTGGAAACTGCAAAAGCAGTCGTCGATGTGCCGAGCCCTTATACGGGTCGCATCGTCAAGCTCTATGCGCAGCCCGGCGACGTCGTGGAAACGGGCAAGCCGCTGGTCGAGTTTGAGCCTGCGGAAGGCACGAAGGTCGCTGCGGCCCGCGCCCCAAGCGCCGCCGCACCTGCTCCAAGCAGCACGGCCCAACCGGCGAGGCCCGCGCAGGGCATGGTCGTGGGGCGCATGGAGAGCAGCGACCAGGAATTCGTCGACCGGGCGATCGTCGGCGGCACCCGTCGCAGCGTGCGGGAGCGCGTTCGCGCCGCGCCGGCGGTGCGCATGCTCGCCAAGCGCCTGGGTGTCGATCTCGCCTCGTGTCGTGCAACGGGCCCGCGCGGGATCGTCAGCGTGGACGATGTGCTCACGGCCGCGAATCTGAGCACGCGCACCCGCCCTGCTTCGCTCGGGGTCCCGGGATTGACGGATGCGGATCGACTGCGCGGCACTCGCAAGGCCATGTCCGCCAGCATGTCGCTGTCGCGCGATGAGGTCGCAACGTGCACGATTTTCGACGACGCCGACATCGAGAGCTGGAAGGACCGCCGCGACATCACGGTGAGACTCATTCGCGCCATTGTCGCCGGCATCAAGGCCGAGCCAGGATTGAATGCGCTTTTCGACCCCACCGGCCCTTCCAGGAAAATCATGGAGCACGTGCACCTGGCGATCGCGATCGACACGCCCGATGGGCTCATCGTGCCCGTGCTGCGCGACGTCGGGCGCCGTTCTGCGGCAGAGCTGCGCGCAGCCTTGGAAGACCTCAAGCAACGCACACGTGCACGAGCCGTCGCGCCGGACGAGATGCGCGACTACACGTTCACGTTATCCAATTTCGGGATGATGGCAGGCCGATACGCGACTCCGCTCGTCGTGCCGCCCACGGTCGCGATCCTAGGGGCGGGACGCTTGCAACGCGACGTCGTCGCGGGCGCCAATGGCCCCGAGATTCATACCCGCATCCCGCTCTCGCTCACCTTCGACCATCGCTGCATCACGGGCGGTGAAGCATGCCGCTTCTTGGCTGCAGCGATTGCGGATCTCGCCTTACCCGAGTAAGGCTAGGGACGCGAAGTGTGCGGCGCCGCAGCGCCGGGCCGCCAGGCTCGCTCCCTAGCCGCTGTCACTGATGACCGTTCGTTCGTAGAGTGTCCGAGGCGCAGGCCTCGGGCTTTTCCTTCTTGTTGAGCATATGAGCACGATTCCCGCTGCCCGACAGAAACTCATCGAGCGCATCGTGGTTGCAGCGCGCTCGCGCAAGCAGCGCCGCGCGGCGCTACCGGTCGATGAGTTCATTCGCCAGTACTTCCACGGCGTCGCCGAGGAAGATCTGAGCGCCTATCCCGCCACCGAGCTGGCCGCCGCAGCGTTGGCACACCTACGCAGCGCGCAAACGCGCAGACGTGGCCAGCCATTGGTCCGAGTTTTCAACGCCGAGGAGGCGCGCGACGGCTGGACCTCCAAGCATACGATCGTCGAGGTGACGATCGATGACATGCCATTCCTGGTCGATTCGCTCAGCATGGTGCTGAACGAGGCAGACCTGGCAATCCACCTGATGATTCATCCGGTGCTCGCGCTGCGACGCGATCGCGCGGGCCGACTCGTCGAGCTCGGCGGCACGCAAAGCGATGCCGGATACACGAAGGAATCCTGGCAGCACGTGCAGATCGATCGCCTCGAGGATCCAGCGCGCTTACGCGAGCTCGAGCGCAAGATTCTGCGTGCCTTCGACGACGTACGCGTCGCAGTCAAGGATTGGCAGCCGATGCGCAAGCGTGCGCTCGAGATCGCAGCGGCCCTCCCTTCACGCCCCCATCCGGTGCCTCAACACGACGTGCAAGCGGCCAAGGAGCTGCTCGAGTGGCTCGCCGACGATCACTTCACGTTCCTCGGCTATCGCGAGTACCGTCTCAAGCGCGGCCGCACCGAAGACATCGTGGAAGCCATTCCGCAGACGGGACTCGGTATCCTGCGTGCTCGCGGGCGAGCGTCGCAGCCAACCGTCTTGCGGGGCGAGGCGCGCGAACGTGCACGCGCTCCCGAGCTATTGACGATCACCAAAGCCAGCTCGAAGTCCACGGTTCATCGCGCCTCGTATCTGGACTACATCGGGATCAAGACCTTCGATGCCGCTGGTCGCGTCACAGGCGAGCAGCGCTTCCTCGGCCTGCTCACCTCAAGCGCCTACCACAGCAGCCCGCGCGACATTCCGTTGCTGAAGCACAAGATCGAGCGCATCACTCGGCACTTCCATCTCGATCCCGCGAGCCACGATGCGAAAGCGGTCGTGCAAGTGATCGAAACGTATCCGCGCGACGAGCTCTTCCAAGCCAGCGTGCCAGAGCTGATCCGCACGGTGCGCGGGATCGTCAACCTGTACGAACGACGCCGTGTGCGCGTCTTCCTGCGACGCGACGTGTTCGGCCGCTTCTACTCTGCGCTCATCTACGTGCCGCGCGACCGCTACAACACGCAAGTCCGCGAACGGATCGAAGCCGCCATCAAGACGGCACTGCACGCAACCGCGCTCGAGTCACACGTGCAGATCTCCGAGTCGGCGCTGGCACGCCTGCACATCATCGCACGCGTCGCCGAAAGCGACGCGCCACGCATCGACGAGGCCACACTCCAGGAACAAATCGCCGAAACGGTACGCACCTGGGACGATCGTCTGCGCGACGCGCTGATCGAAACGTACGGAGAGCACGAGGGGCGCACGATCGCCGATCGCTATCGCAACGCGTTCCCGCCTGCATACGAAGCCGAGGTATCAACGGCGGATGCAATCGAGGACTTGAAGGCCCTCGATCGTGTGCTGGCCGATCCGAGCAACGTCGCGCTGCGGCTCATCGGCGGCCCCGACGCCAGCGCGAATCTGCGTTTGTTCCGCATGGGCTCGGCGATCCCGTTGTCACAGGTGCTGCCGATTCTGGAAAACCTCGGGTTGTTCGTGATCAGCGAGCGGCCCTATGCGGTCAAAGCACCGGCGGGCGACGAGATCTGGATCACGAGCTATGAGGTGCGTCGTGTAGACGGACAACCCATCGAAGAGTCCTTGCAACAACGCTTCGAGGAAGCGTTCACGGCGGTGCTGAACGGCGAGGCCGAGAATGACGGCTTCAATCGCCTGGTGGTGTTGAGCTCGCTCCATTGGCGGCAAGCGATGGTGCTGCGCGCGTACTGCCGCTACTTGCTGCAGACGAACGCTACCTTCAGCCCATCATACATGGAGCAGGTCCTGAGCCGGAACGCGCCGATCGCGGCCACGTTGTTCAGGCTCTTCGAGGCCCAGTTCGATCCTGCGATCGCTGCGAACCGCCGCGAAGCCGAGCTCACCAGGACGCAGCAGCAGCTCAGCGAGCAGCTCGAGGGCGTCACGAGCCTCGACGATGATCGCATCCTGCGCCGCTTTGCCTCGCTCATTCAGGCGACGCTGCGCACGAACTACTACCAAACCGATCGTGCTGGACGCCCCAAGGCATACCTGTCGCTCAAGCTCGATCCGCGTCGCATACCAGATCTGCCCCAGCCACGGCCGGCGTTCGAGATCTTCGTCTACTCTCCTCGCGTCGAAGGTGTGCATTTGCGCATGGGTCACGTGGCACGCGGCGGCATTCGCTGGTCGGACCGACGCGAGGACTTTCGCACGGAAGTTCTCGGACTGCTCAAGGCACAGAACGTCAAGAACACGCTCATCGTACCCGTCGGCGCAAAGGGCGGCTTTGTCGCCAAGCAACTGCCTTCAGAGGCGAGCCGCGAGGAGATACAGCGCGCCGGTTTGGAAGCCTATCGCACGTACATCCGCGCATTGCTCGACATCACCGACAACATCGTGGGCAATCGCGTCGTGCCGCCTGCACAGGTCGTACGTCGCGATGGAGACGATGCCTATCTCGTCGTAGCGCCGGACAAAGGCACGGCAACCTTCTCGGATGTCGCCAACGAGATCGCCGCCGAGTACGACTTCTGGCTGGGCGACGCATTCGCCTCTGGCGGCTCGACGGGTTACGACCACAAGAAGATGGGTATCACTGCACGCGGCGCCTGGGAGTGCGTGAAGCGTCATTTCCGCGAGATCGGCATCGACACGCAGAGACAGGAATTCACCGCCATCGGCATCGGCGACATGTCGGGTGATGTGTTCGGCAACGGCATGCTGCGCTCGCCTCACATGAAGCTGCTCGCCGCATTCAATCATCAGCACATCTTCCTGGACCCGAATCCAGATCCAGCGGTGAGCTTCAAAGAGCGCACGCGCCTATTCGCCCTACCACGCTCGACGTGGGAAGACTATGACCGCAAGAAGATCTCGAAGGGCGGCGGCGTCTACTCGCGCCATGCGAAGACCATCAAGCTTTCGCCCGAGGCCCGCGCCATGCTTGGTGTCGACCGCGACACCCTCACGCCGATCGAGGTCATTCGCGCCATTCTGCGCATGCCCGTGGATCTACTGTGGAACGGCGGCATCGGCACGTACGTCAAGGCCAGCAACGAATCGCACGCTGAAGTCGGCGACCGCGCCAACGATGCAGTACGCGTTGACGCCCGCGAGCTCCGCTGCAAGATCGTGGGCGAAGGCGGCAACCTCGGCTTCACGCAGCGTGCCCGCATCGAATATGCCCTGTGCGGTGGACGCATCAACACGGATTTCGTCGACAACTCCGGCGGCGTCGACTGCTCGGATCACGAGGTCAACATCAAGATCCTGCTCAACACGGCGGTCAAGCGCGGCATGCTCACGCTCGCCAAGCGCAACAAAATGCTGGCCGACATGACCGAGGACGTTGCCGCGCTCGTGCTGCGAGACAACTACTTGCAGAGCCAAGCCCTGTCGACGCTCGAGCTGCGGGCCGCCACTGATCTGTTCGAGCACGCCCATGCCATTCGCTCGCTCGAGCTTTCAGGGCACCTCGATCGCGCGCTGGAATTCCTGCCATCCGCGGAGGAGATCGAGGAGCGTCATCGTGCCGGCAAGGGGCTCACGCGTCCGGAGCTGGCCGTGCTGCTCGCCTACGCCAAGATGACGCTTTACGAGCGGCTCATCGCCTCGGACGTGCCGGAGGATCCGTACTTGAGCCAGGAGCTCGAGCGCTATTTCCCCCCGCTGATCGAGCGTCATTTCGCACGCTTGCTCAAGCAGCATCGCTTGCGCCGCGAGATCATCGCCACCGCGACCACGAACAGCATTGTCAATCGCATGGGGCCCACTTTCGCACGGCGCGTGCAGGAGGACACCGGCGCCAACGCGGCGAGCGTGGTACGTGCCTATGCGATCGCGCGCGAAGCCTTCGGCATGCGCAAGACCTGGGCAGATATTGAAGCGCTCGATAACAGGATCGCCGCCAAGGTGCAGTACGAG
Organism: Gammaproteobacteria bacterium; assembly: GCA_017577615.1. Classification (GTDB taxonomy): domain Bacteria; phylum Pseudomonadota; class Gammaproteobacteria; order Steroidobacterales; family Steroidobacteraceae; genus Steroidobacter. The sequence goes on from PKRE01000007.1 coordinate 152,749, forward strand.
ATGATGCACGAGACGGCACGGCTGGTACGTTTTGGAACCTATTGGCTGATCCGTCACCAGCCCGACTCGCTCAACATCGATCAGCAGGTGCAGCGCTTCCGCCGTGGGCTGACTGAGCTGGACAATGCGATTCCGGACGTGCTCACCGGCGCCGACCTGGCCGCATTCGAAACGCGCTATGCCCAGTACCGTGCAGCCAACGTGCCTGAAGCGCTTTGCAACCGCATGGCGACGCTCAATGCGCTGCGCTCAGGGCTCGACCTCGTCGCGATCGCGGAGAAGACTCGTTTGCCGATAGAGCGCGCGGCGCGCATCTACTTCGCCGTCGGTCACCTCGTCTCCCTCGATTGGCTGCGCGAGCGGATCGAGTCGCTGAGCGTCACAGGACACTGGCAAGCCGTTGCGCGAGCCACGCTGCGCGACAATGTCTACGATCTGCAGCGCATTCTGTGCCTCCAGGTCTTGAAGGGCCCCTCCCGCGGTACCGTGGACGCCGTCCTGGGTGGCTGGGCGGCACGTCGCAAGAGCGCGGTCGAGGCCGTTCGGAGCACGATGAACGACATGCGTTCGCTGCCAGAAATGGACTTCGCCACGCTCTCGGTCGCCGTCCAGGCGATCCGCAGGCTCGCTGACCTCGAAGAAGCCTGATCGGGCGACGCTTTGTGCATGGAGACTGCGGGCACCGACCAGCTTCGGACGTGCCGAAAGCGTCGCCGTCTGGTATAAAGCGGCCCCTTTCGCTAGAAATCGTCAACCAGCTTCATCGAATAACCATGCCCGGCAAACTCGTACTGCTCCGTCACGGACAAAGCATCTGGAACCTGGAGAACCTTTTTACCGGCTGGGTCGACGTCGACTTGACCGACGCGGGCCGTAATGAGGCGCGCGAAGCCGGGCGGCTTCTCAAGCAAGAGGGGTTCGAGTTCGACCTCGTCTTCACCTCGGTCCTCAAGCGCGCTATCCGCACCGCGTGGATCGTGCTGGACGAGATGGACCTCATGTGGCTGCCGGTCGAGCGGAGCTGGCGCTTGAACGAGCGTCACTACGGCGCGTTGCAGGGCCTCAATAAGGCTCAAACCGTGGAGAAGCACGGTGCCGAGCAGGTCAAGCTCTGGCGGCGCAGCTACGACGTCCCGCCTCCTCCGCTCGCGTTCGACGACGAGCGTCATCCGCGCTTCGATCGGCGCTACAAGGACATTGATCCGAAGGAGCTGCCGACGTCGGAATCGCTCAAGATGACACTCGATCGCGTGCTGCCGTACTGGAACAGCCGGCTCGCCCCCGAGCTCAAGGCCGGGCGCAATGTGCTGGTCGTCGCACACGGCAACAGCCTGCGTGCATTGGTCAAGATGCTCGACGACATGTCGGATGCCGACATCGTCGAGTTCAACATTCCCACCGGAGTGCCGATCCTGTACGAGCTCGACGACAACCTGAAGCCTCGTGTGCCTCGCAAGTTCCTTGGCGACCCGGCAGCCATCGCGGCGGCGGTCGAAGCCGTTGCGCGGCAAACGGAGAAGAAGAGCTAGGCTGGCGGCTGGGGAACGCTAGAATGCAGCGGCGCGCTGTGCGCGCCGTAGACCGTCATTCCCCGTTCCCCCAGTGCGCCATTCACGTCCTGTAAGTCACGAATCACCAAACACAAGCACTCCCCCAAGCGAGTGTTGCTCTGACCGAAGCTTTGTTCTCATCCTGAAGTGGCGAAGATCTACCTCACCGATATCTACGGCGTCGAGCACGTCATCGAAGGCCGCGTCGGCCGCAAGCTCATGGAGAGTCTGCGTGAGCACGAGTTTGGCGTGATCGCAAGCTGCGGCGGGATGTGCTCCTGCGCGACCTGTCATGTGTATGTCGATGAAGCCTGGCGCAACAAGCTCCCGGAGATGTACTCCGACGAGCGCGAGCTCCTCACGTCGCTGACGACATATCAACCAGACGCCTCGCGACTTTCGTGCCAGATCACGTTCGACGAGTCACTCGACGGCATCAAGGTCACCGTCGCGCCTGAAGAATAGGCCATAGCGCGAAGCAAACACGACGCAACTGGTGTGCACGACGCCTGGCTCTAACTCGAGCGTCCAGCCTCCAGCCCCGAGCCCCGAGTCCCCGGCCCGTCGCGCACCTCGTGCCAGAGCTCGCGGATGTATTCGAAGAGCCAGCACGCGTGCTCGAGCTGCTGTAATGCAGAGCCACTCGATGTTTCGAGATACGCCTCCAGCAGGCGTTCCCGCTCAGACTGATCGTAGCCGTGATAGACGCTGACGGAGGCGAGATCGAACAGCGGCACGCCGATGCCCGAATATTCCCAGTCGATGAGCCGTAGCACGCCGTCGTCGATGACATTGAGGTGGTGCACGTCGTTGTGACATAGACACATCTTGGAGCCTTCGCTCAAGGCCCGTGCGAGCCATTCGCCGCGCTCGCGCCTTTCACGCGCCGTCACCGACGAGACGATGCCGTGCTCATCCAGCGATGCTAGATAGCCGCGCAGCGTCTCGAGCAGCTCCACTCGACGCACGCCGTCCGGCACCTGCAGTGCATGCAATTTCCGCAATAATCCAGCCAAACGCTCGATGTTGCGCGGCACGTGCGCATCCGCCTCGGACCACACAGTGCCGAGCTCTCGCGTGACGAGCACCCGCTGCTCGGGATCACACAACACCACTTCTGGACCGATCCCGGCTTCGGCCACGATCGCTAACACGCGCGCCTCACTCGCACGATCGAGCTGCAGCAGCTCCTCGGATACCGAGCTCAACCTGACAATCACGGCATCGTGGCGCGTACGCACCCGCCAGCTGTCGTTGGTGAGGCCGTGCTTGATACGCTCGACCGAGATCACCGCCTCCGGGCTGACGTTCAACGCGCGAGCAGCGATCACTGCGGGTAAGCGATGGATGGGGTGCGACACGCCCGTTGGACCTCCCGATATTGGCGCAAGATCATCGGGCAGAGCACCGATCACCATACGCCTATGCAACGGCTGCTGCGGTCTGGATGCGCAGCTGCCTGCGCCATTGTGCATAACCACGCACGACCAGGACTACGTACAGCGCGAATAGCAGCGCCGTTGGCAACAAGTTCTGTGTGAAGTACAAGTAGGCGGCAAGACCGTCGACCACGATCCAGTAGAGCCAATTCTCGATGAGCCGCCGTGCCACCATCCACGTGGTCACCACACTGCCCCACGTGACGAACGAATCGAGAAAGGGCGCCACAGCGTCGGTTGAACGTGCCAGCAGCCAGCCGTTCACGAACGTTGCGCCCGCCACCGCAGCAGCGACCAGCACATGGTGCCGCAACGGCCAACTGCGGATGAGCAGCTCGCCGCTTTCCGCCTTGCCACGCCGCCACTCGAGATAGCCATACACCGCCATGGCGAGATAATAGACTTGCAGCACCGATTGCATGTACAGCTTCGCTTGCGCGAACAGCACCAGGTATATCGCGGTGCTTGCAAAAGCGCACAGCCAGCACAGCAGACTACGGCGCGCAGCCAGTAGCAGATAAGCCAACCCGAGCGCCGCAGCAAGCACTTCCCAGGGCGAAATCTGCGCAAGCTGAGACAGCAGCTGGGTCACGCTCAGGCTTCTCCGCCAAGCACCTTCATGACGAAGACCTTTCTACCGCCCTCGGCAAAGCTCGTTGCCGTCTCCTTGGCCAGGATTTCGAAGAGGCGCTGATGGTCGCCGGCGATCTGAGTGCTCATCGAGTTCGTCACCACCTTGAGCTCGGGATATGTGTTGAGACGGTCGATGAAACGTTGGATTGCCGGAATGTAGTCGGCATCGAGCGGATACAGGCTGATCTCGATCGTCGTATGCATGGCAAGGCTCTCTATAGGCTGTAGGCTGTAGGCTGTAGGCTGCAGGGTGCAGTAGACGCGCGTGCGCGCGCCTACTGCCTCGTGACTCGTGCGTCGCGGCTCGTCCGTTGCTGCTCGACTGCGTCCTTGCCACGTGACGGCCTGAGCCTCCCAGCTCTCAGCTTCGAGCCGACGCCCAAGTCCCTTTATCTCATTCTCCACGACACCGTGACGCCTAGCTGCCGCGGCTCGCCGAGCTGTGTATACAGCCGTTTCTCCAAAAAGGGCGGCTCGTTGTAGAAGTAGAATCCACGAATCGGATAACGCTCATCGAAGAGGTTCTTCACCCACAGATATGCGCTCCAGTGCTCGCGCTCGTATCCGACTCGCAGGTTGGTGATGCTGTAGGCGTGCGAGCGCTGATCGTGGTCCGTCGGCACGTCGAAGTAGAAGTTGTCCTTTGCACTGACATCGACGCGCGCACGTATACCGCTGGCATGCCGCCAGTCAGCGAACATCGACACGGAATACTCCGGCGCGTGGGCCTGCTCCCGCGACGGCACCGGATCACCGTCTTCCGAAAGACCCCCGGAAGCCTTCGTGCGTAGCAACCCAAGGGTCCCGCCAACCGTCAGAGACGGCGTCAGCGCGTAGCGCAGGCTGGCTTCGAAACCTGCGTTGTAGCCGCTCCTGAGGTTGTCGGTGACAAACACATAGGTGCCCGGATTCATCGGATCGGCTTGCCGTCCGGTTCGCACCTGCAAGTCGCGACGCCATTGATAGAACAAAGCGGCATCGACGAAGCCGCGCCCGCCTCCGAGCTCGCTCTTCAATCCCACTTCGAGGTTGGTGAGATACTCGGGATCGAACTCACGCGCTTCCTCCGGAATCGAGCCGAGATTGAACCCGCCCGCCTTGTAGCCGCGCGACAACGCCACGTACGCCGCAGAGGCATCGGATAGATCCGCGCTCAGCGAGATCTGCCCACCGATCATGCTATCCCGCGCCGAAAGATCCGAGCGCTGCTCGCTTTCGTCGACGAGTCCCTCGTCTTCGTAGTCCGCATCGCGCTGCTCTGCGCGCAGACCGAGAGACCAGCGCCACCTGTCGTTCAGTCGCTGATCGACCTGGCCGAACACAGCGATGTTACGGCCGCGATACTCGCTCCTGAGCCAATCGTCGGTGGTGCCATTCCAAGAAGGATCGAACGGATCTTCGTATACACCGATGAGCCGATCGCGACCCGTCTCGTCGAGCTGCAAGGCGTAGACGCCGACGAGCCATGCCATCTCGCCCGGCGTGTCGCTCGCATCGGAGGCAAGCCTGAGCTCGAAGCTGGCCGTCTCGCGATCGCGATCAGCGCGTTGGAAGTAGTCGTATACATACGGCGCCCAGCTCTGCGCATTACCCCAGTCGGCATCGAAGCTGTTCGTGCTTTTCGAGTCGAGGTATGAGGCAATAGCGGTCACGGTGTAGCCACTCGCCGTCGTGCTCGTGAGCCGCGCGGAGAGCCCCGTGGCGCGCTGCGAATCTTCGCCGGGCCGATCCGACAACGTCACGCGCGAGTTGTCTATCGCCCACGCGTCGTAGCCGTTGTCAAGATCCGCATGCAGCGCCGTGACGTCCAGCGTCGTCCGTTCGCTGGGACGCCAACGCCACTTGAACCGGCCCGTAAGCTCGTCACGATCGTTCGTATCGTCGCGGCCGAGAAACGCATTGCGCATGAAGCCATCGCTGCGCTGCTGCTGCACGGCGATACGCCACGACGAGCGCAGCGATTCGATCGGGCCAGTCAGCGCGAACCCTGCCGAGCGCCCACCGTATTCGCCGATACCAGCCTCTGCCATGTAGCCAAACGTCTCTTCCGGATCGTGGCTTCGCATCACGACGAGGCCCGCGAGCGCGTTGGCGCCATAGCGTGTCCCCTGCGGGCCGCGCAGCACCTCGACACGCTCGATATCGAACAACGTGGCTGCCATGCCGATGCCGCTGAAATCGATGTCATCGATCAGGAAGCCGACCGAGGGGTTCGGCGCACCTTCGTATTGCTCACGCTCGCCAATGCCACGAACTTGGAAATAACGCGGACGGGAAGTGCCCCCGGCCCAATGCAGATTGGGCACGAGCGTCAGCACGTCTTCGAAATGCTGTCTTCCTGCAGCACGTGTCGCATCGACACCAAGCACGGTGACGCTTGCTGGAACATCGATCAGTGTCTGCTCACGGAACGTGGCCGTGACGATGATTTCATCTAGAGGCTCGGCAGCCTGTGCGCACGACAAGGCCGCCGCTGCTGCGAACGCAGCGGGAGTCAAACGAGAACGAAACATGGCCAGATCTCCTTTACAGAAGATCCGGTTACGAGCGATATGAAAGCAGAGAAAATAAGACGCGAAGGAACTCGCACTACCTGCTCCCTACGCCGGTACTAACCGGATCAGGTTCAACGGGTTTGCCGATCAGCGGTGTCGTCAGACCTCGCAACCGGCATCTCAGGCCCATTGAGGGCCACCCCAAGGCGGGCGCAAGTATAAGCTAAGAGAATGTGGATTGGGAAAGAGGCTGAAAAGAAACGTCGTCTTATTGCGAATAGCCAAGCGACCAAGTCCCCGAGTCACGACCACGCGCAACGACGGTTGACCGCGAGCGCGGCATCCGCCATCGTGCGCTCTTCATTGCAACGAGGAACCACGTCATGAGTCAGCGCCGCTGCCGCCTGTTTCATGTCGATGCATTCACCCGCCAGCGTTTTCGTGGCAATCCCGCGGTCGTCGTGCTCGAGGCGGACGACTTAACGGAAGAAGAGATGCAGATGATCGCCGCCGAGGTCAACGGCGAAACCGCGTTCGTTCTCGAGGCCGAATCGGGCGATCACGACATGCAGGTGAAATTCTTCACCCCACGGCATCCGGTGCCGTTTGTCGGCCACGCCACGATCGCTGCGCAATACGTGTATGCAAGAACGACGGGTCTGAAAGGCGAAAAGATCAGACAACGGACCGGCACCGGAATCGTCGAAATCGAGGTCACAGAGGTCGAGGGTGACTATCGCGTTGCGATCACGCAAAGCCCGCCGCTGCTCGGGCCGATCGTGCCCGATCATCACCGACGCCAAGTACTGAACGCGCTCGGCATCTCGAGCCCAAGCCTGCACGTTGACTGCCCGCTGCAGATCCTGACCAAGGGCAGCCATCGACTGTTGATCGGATTGAAGTCGCCCGATTTGCTCAGCTCGCTCAAACCCGATTACGCAGAGCTGGCGCGGCTCACGCCGCATGTCGGTGCCGAGGGTTACTTCGTGTTCGCGCTGACGGAGACGAACGGAAGCATCGGCACGGTTTCCCGCATGTTTTGTCCCGCACTCGGGATTCCGGAGGATCCAGTGAGCGGCAATGCTCACGGAATGCTCGGCGTCTACCTCATCAATCACGAGCTCCTGAAGCCCACCGACGGGCGCGTCGCGTTTCGCGGTCTGCAAGGCCAATGGCTGCGCCGCGATGGAGTCGTCGACGTCGAAGTCGAAACCATCGGCAAGGTCGCCCAGTCCGTTCGCATCGTCGGCGATGCGGTGATCGTGTACGAGGCCGAGATCGTGATTTAGGCTGTGGGCTGTAAGCTCCAAGCCGTAGTGAGCGGCGCGCGCTGCGCGCCGCTCCCCTGTTCCCCATTCCCTTCCTGATATTTGCCCGCTGCAGCCTCCTGCCTACAGCCTCTTCATCGTCGCTTTCCCGCCGCGCTTGATCTCGAGCACGTGTCGCACCGCCGGAATGATGTCCTCGGCGTCATGCACTGCCATGACGATCTGCGTGCCGCTCTCGGCAAGCCGTTGCAGCACTGCGAGCACATACTCCCGCGTCTCAGCATCGAGCCCGGTACACGGCTCATCGAGAAGCAGCAGCTCGGGCTCGTTGATCATGGCGCGCGCGAACAACGCGAGCCGCAGCTGACCGTAGGACACTTGGCGTGGACCGCGGGCGCGCAGCGCGCTCAGCCCGAAGAACTCGAGCCAATGCCGCGCTGCGGCGCGATCGGTTCTGGTCGGCCGCTCGTTGAGACCCACGCTGGAATAGCGCCCGGAGATCACGATCTCTTCAATGGAGCGTGCCAGGTAGTGATCCGCCTGCAGCTCAGGAGAAACCCAGCCGACTCGCTTCTTCCAGCTCTCGATCGGAGTGCCGAATGGCGCGCCCGCACGCTCTATCGTGCCGCCGAGCGCCGGATGCAGATCGCCGTACAGCAAGCTGAGCAATGTCGACTTGCCGCTGCCGTTCGGCCCCAAGATGGCCCAGTGCTCGCCGGTGCGCAGCGTCCAATCGAGATTGCGAATGACCGGTCGATAGTCGCGATACAGCGTGACATCCTGCAAACGAATCAGCCACTCGCCTCGACGCGGCGTTGTCTTCGTGCCGTTCAATCGTTTGGGGACCGGCCTCACGGCGGCATCGAGTGCCGCCGCGCGCGAACGCGGTCGGGTCGCAGCCGTGCGCCGCGCCTGGGCAGGCGCTCGCTCCTTCGGGCCCGCATAGAGAATGCGTCCCCGCTCGATCAGGGCCACGTGCGTCACATTACGTGGTAACTCCTTGGGCCGATGCGTCGTCAGCACCCAGCTATGCCCGGACCGTGGTGCTTCGAGCGCACGACGCAGCTTGAGACGTGTGCGCTCATCCAATCCGTTGAATACCTCATCGAGCAGAAGTACCGGCGCTTCGCTGACGAATGCGCGGGCCACCAATGCGAGGCGGCGCTGACCGTACGAGAGCGTCAGCATGTGCCGCTGTCTCATGCCCCAGAGGGCGAAGCGCTTCAGCACGCGCTCGACACGCGCGCGCTGACTGCGCGTCGGCCGCGTGAGCGGAATGTCTTCATCGAAGAGCCCGGTCGTGACGACCTGCTCGACTGTCAGGTTCCATCCATAGCGCACGTACTTGTCCTGCCGCTCGGGACCGATGTACGCAATCGCTTCCTTGCTGCCGGCAGGCTCTGCGCTCGGCTCGTCCCATAGACAGTACATGCGCCGCTCTCGACCGGTCGGCGTTGGCCAGACATCGCCGCGTAGCATCTTGAGCAGCAGTGTCTTGCCAGAGCCGTTCGGCCCGATCAAGGCCCAACGTTCGCCGCGACGAAGCGTGAAGCTCACGTCATCGAGCACCGGCACGCCGTCAAAGATCACAGAGCAATGGGAAAGCTCGATCAACGGTGAATACACGATACTGGGCTGTAAGCTGTGGGTCGTGGAAAGGGCGTACGCTATGATGACCGCCAGCAAACGAGGAGCGGAGCGGCTGCCGTCGCGATCTCGATCCTAATCCTCGCCCTCGCCGCGATCAGCGCATCGACGTGGTTCTTCTTGACCCGGCGCGCCGCCTCGGCATGCGAGGATGACGCGTCGGTGCATCGACGCGACCACTTCCCGGCCGCCCGATGTCGCTGCCGAGACTCATGCAGGCGCTGAACGATCCCTCGCGCCAGACGATCGTGAAGCTCATTGTAGAAGATCCGGCGCTCGCTGGCAGCGTGTTACAGCAGGACAACAACGCCTATTACCGCATCTCTCCAGCGCGTGTGGACGACTTCCGAGATCCTCATCGCAGCGATGCGACACCACGGCGCGCAGGTCGCGCTACGCATCGCGCGCATGGGAGATGTCCGATCTCTCGGTTCGAGCGCTCGAAGAACACGTGCAACAACGCTCGCCGACGCACATGAGCGAGCTCGCACGCGCCGTCTATTTCGCTCGACTGACCAGCGTGCTTGCGGTGCTGGAGGCGCACCGTTCTGAATTGCACGAGGACGAGTCCCTCGCATTGCTGGAGCTACAAGGCCTGGATAAGATGCACCCGCGCATGCTCTGGGTCGCTGCGCTGGCTTGCCACGAGTAAGTAGCCGGCGGTTTCCTGCAGCGCTCAGCCGCCAAGCTTCACGCTCGCCTTCCCTGCGTCCACGGAACCTGCTGCCGAGGGCGTCCGTTTCGCTGAGACGCCGCAGCGCTCATGGGTGAACAATGCTGATCACGTTCAAGTCGTCTGCGACCGAACCCATTACGATGTTCGAGGATGCAGCTGTCGAGCTGCTGAAGCTCATGGGTGCGACTGGCCGCATACCGGGCGGTCTCAGCCCGGAGGACTTGCCCGCAGCACTTGCGCGGCTCGAAGCAGCCGTCGAAGAGTTGAAGGCCGAGGCGCGTCAGCGGGCCGCTGCGCCTCCGGCTCAGAAGCAAGAGCAAGATGACGATCGCGATGCAGACGATCGCGAGCCGCCGGTTGCAATCACGACACGTGCCGTGCCGCTCCTGGATCTGATGAGACGAGCCGTTGCAGCCAAGGCCGAGCTCGTGTGGGAAGGCGCGTCCTAGGCTGTAGGCTCTAGACGGTCGGGTATAGATGGGCGTTGCGCTCGTTGCCTGCGTCGCTGTCACTCCCTGACGCAACTCCCTGACGCAAGCGTCGCTGCATAAGGAGCGCGGCTGGCGACGTCTGTTCGCGCAAAGGCCCGAAAATGAAGCAAAATAATGTTTTTCCCGCGCTAAGCAGGATCCAGTACCCCAAGCACTTCTAGTTTCATGCTCACGGTCGAACATCTACACAAACGCTATGGCGCGCTCGAAGTCGTTCGCGACGTGAGCTTTCATGTGCCTGTCGGACAGTGCTTTGGATTGCTCGGGCCGAATGGTGCAGGAAAGACGACCACGCTGCGCTGCTGCCTCGGGCTGACGCAACCCGATGCAGGCTCGATTCGTCTCGTGGGATTGCCGATTCCACAAAAGGCACGGGAAGCTCGTTTGCGGGTCGGAGTCGTGCCGCAATTCGACAACCTGGACCCGGACTTCACGGTCACCGAGAACCTGATCGTCTTCGGCCGCTACTTCGGCCTATCGCGTCGCGAATGCGAGGCGCGCGTGGGGCGCCTGCTGGAGTTCGCCGGACTCACCGACAAAGCCGACGCGCGCATCGAAGCGCTGTCGGGAGGCATGAAGCGGCGGCTGACACTGGCACGCGCGATGATCAACGATCCGCAAGTGCTCTTCATGGACGAGCCGACCACTGGGCTCGATCCGCAAGCGCGACACCTCGTATGGGACCGGCTCAAGACACTGGTGACCGAAGGCCGCACCATCGTGCTGACGACGCATTTCATGGACGAAGCGCAGCGGCTTTGCGATCGTGTCGCCATCATGGATCAGGGCGTGCTCATCGCCGAAGACGCGCCGCGCACGCTGATCGAGCGCGAGATCGAGCCAGTGGTGATCGAAGTCTACGGCGAAGGCGTCGAGCGATGGTTCCACACCTACGGCAAGACGTTGTCAAGCCGTGCCGAGCTCGCGGGCGATACCGCGTTCTGCTACTGCGTCGACCCGGAGCCGCTGATGAAAACGCTCGAGGGGCAACGCGAGCTGCGTGCGCTACGACGCGCCGCGAACTTGGAAGACGTATTCCTGAAGCTCACAGGTAGGGATCTTCGTGACTGAAGCCGCCATCGCATCTCCCGCCACCGATACGTCCAGGCGCGTGTCGCGCTGGCGCTTCGCGCATGTCGTCTACCGCAACTATCTGGTGTGGCGCAAGCTGATCGGCTCGGCGCTCGTCGGACACCTCGCCGATCCATTGATCTGGCTCGTGGGTTTGGGCTTCGGGCTCGGCCGTTTGATGCCGCCGATCGGCGGCCTGCGGTACATCGAGTTCCTCGCGAGCGGCATGCTGTGCTACAGCGCGATGAACTCGGCCTCGTTCGAGGGCCTGTGGTCGGCATTCACGCGCCTCAAAGTGCAGCGCACGTGGGAAAGCATCTTGAACGCGCCGATGACGGTTGCGGACGTGGTGATCGGCGAGTGGGTATGGTGCGCCCTCAAGGGTACCCTGTCGGCTGCTGCGATACTGCTGGTCATGGCGCTGCTCGGCATCGTGCAAACACCACTCGCCCTCTGGGTGCTGCCGATCGCGCTCGTCGTAGGGCTCGCGTTCGGCGGGCTCGCGCTCATCATCACCGCGCTCGCGAAGAGCTACGACACGTTCACCTACTACTTCAGTCTGCTGCTCATGCCGATGACGCTGATCTCGGGCGTGTTCTTCCCCATCGACCAGCTGCCGAAGATCGTGCAGACGGCCGCACAATTTTTGCCCTTGGTGCATGCCACAACGCTCGCGCGCGCATTGGCAGTCGGCACGCCGGTCGACAACATCCTTCTGCACGTCGCAGTGCTCGTGTTCTACGCCGTAGCCACTGTGGTGATCGCCGCGAAACTGGTCGAGCGCCGTCTCATGCGCTAGGTCTGCAGCCTGGGGCCTGGCGCAAGCCGCGCACCATCTCGCACAGGAAAGCGTCCGAGCGGCGTGGCGAGAAGGCTGCTTTCGCCGCCTGCTGTCGACAGCCTACAGCCGCACCATGGCCGCGAGTAAAATATCGGCGTCACTGCTCAATCGTGCTCCGAGCCTTCGTTAGGGAGCTGCCTCCATGGGCCGCATGTTCGAAGTTCGAAAACAGACCATGTTCGCGCGCTGGGATCGCATGGCGAAACAGTTCGCGCGGATCGCCAAGGACATCACGATCGCCGTCAAGGCAGGCGGTCCGGATCCGGCAGCGAACGCGGCGCTGCGTCGAATCATCCAGAACGCTCGCTCGGTCAACATGCCGAAGGACAAGGTCGAGGCAGCCATTCGGCGTGCAACTGGCCGGGAAGCGACCAACTATGAGGTCGTGATCTACGAAGGCTACGCGCCGCACGGCGTGGCCGTTCTCGTCGAGTGCGCCACCGACAACCCCACCCGCACCGTGGCGAGCGTTCGCAACATCTTCGCCAAGCACGGTGGCAACTTGGGCACGTCCAACAGCGTGAGCTTCATGTTCAAGAAGATGGGCGTGTTCCGCCTCAATCCTGAGGGCATCGATCAGGACGACCTCGAGCTGTACCTCATCGATCACGGTCTCGAAGAGATGGGCGAAAGCACGGGCGACAAGGGTGAGCCGCAACTCGTGGTGCGCTGTGCCTTCCCGGACTTCGGTCAAGTCCAGGAAGCGCTGGAGAAGCGCGGCATCACGCCAATCTCTGCCGAGCACGAATACATCTGCACGACGCACGTCGAGCTCCCGGACGAGCAAGCCAACGAGGTCATGGCGATGATCGACAAGCTGGAGCAGGACGAGGACGTGCAAAAGGTGTATCACAATCTCGCTTGATGGCGAGATAAGCCGCAAGCCTGGGCAAGGCTACGACCTCCAGGCTATAGTCAACGCGCGCACGTCTGCCCGCCCCGACGCCACGTCGCGTCCATTCGCAATTCACTTATTCCCTCGCCCAGTGTCTCCTGGTTTGCTCGATGCTCTAGGGTTCGAGGCCTCGGGCGCGCCGATCTAGCGACCACGCCGCCGCCCACTCCTCGTCCCCTCGTCCTGTTCCCTCTTAGCTGCTCGCTGGAGCGACGCATGGACCAAGAAACTTTCAACCTGAGCATCCGTCGATTTCTCAAGAAGGTGGGAATCAGCTCTCAACGTGAGATCGAGCACGCGGTCGAGAAGGCGTTGGAGAACGGCACGCTACAAGGCAACGAAACGTTTCAAGCAAAGATGAGGCTCGAAGTGCCTGACCTCGAGATCGAGATGGAGTTCGAAGGCGAGATCACGCTCGAGCAGCCTCGCTGATCGCTCGCGCGTTCGCTGCAACCGCCGCAGGGGCGGAAGCATCTGGTGGGCTCGCGACCTTGGGGCTCGCCAGCGCGACCAGCCCGAGCCAAAGGCGCCACCTAGATCCTGGTCGTATCCAACGTGATGCTGACCGGGCAATGATCGCTGCCCATCACCTCCGAATGAATCTCGGCCTTTTTCACCGCATCACGCAGTGAAGCCGACACCAGGATGTAATCGATTCTCCATCCCACATTGCGCTCGCGGGCGTTCGTAAATGGACTCCACCAGGTGTAGTAGCCGTTGCCTTGCTTGAACATACGAAAGGTGTCGACGAAGCCCGCATCGATGAATCTCTGGAATCCCTCACGCTCCTCGTCCGTGAAACCCTTCTTGCCCCGGTTCGGCTTCGGATTGGCCAGATCGAGCTCGGTGTGCGCGACATTGAGATCGCCGCAGAAGATGACCGGCTTCTTCTTCTCGAGTTTCTTGCAGTAGGCAAGAAACGCGGGATCCCAATGCTCGTACCTCAGCTTCAGGCGACTCAGATCGTCTTTTGCGTTCGGCGTATACACCGTCACGACGAAGAACTTCTCGAATTCTGCGGTGATGAGCCTGCCTTCTTCCTCCGCATTGCGTTCCAGCTCGTCTGCGAACTTGTATCGCTTTGCAAAGCTCTTCGGAAAACCGTTGACGACCGAGAGCGGCTCGATTCTCGAGAAAATCGCCGTGCCTGCGTAGCCCTTCTTCACAGCCGAGTGCCAATACTCGTGGTACTCCGGTAGATCGATCTCGATCTGTCCCCGTTGTGCCTTCGTTTCCTGCAGGCACAGGATGTCCGGCCGGTACTTCTTCACGTACGGAAGGAAAAAGCCCTTCCTCACGACTGCTCGGATGCCGTTGACGTTCCAGGAATGCAACTTCAGGAGCACGGATCTTTCTCTTGCATGGTGGAAAACCAAGGCCGGCATTGTAGCCGGGCTAGGAGCGTAAACACGGCTCGCAGATAATGCGCGCGTCTGCCTAGCAAACAAGGAGCGCCCTTGCAGTTGGATCTCTCGTTGGCTCAAGCTGCTGTAGCGCTGCCGAGCGGTGCCAGCGTGCTGCGCCTCGGTGCGCTCACGAGCCTTCTTGCCGGCCTTGGCACGACGGTCGGCGCGCTCGGGATCTTCCTTCTGCGCCAGCCGTCCGCCCGTACCCTCAACGCGCTGATCAGTGGCGCTGCCGGCGTCATGCTGGCAGCGTCCTTTTTCTCCCTGCTGCAGCCGGCGATCGAGCAAGCAGAAGCGCGCTCGAGCCATGTCGGCTTCGGCGTGTTGAGCGTCATGATCGGGGTGTTCCTCGGCGCTGCATTGCTTTTCGTCATCCACCGGTACGCGCCCCACGAGCATTTCGAGCTCGGCCGCGAAGGACCGGCCGACACGCGGCTTGGGCGACTATGGCTATTCGTCATCGCGATCACGTTGCACAACTTTCCCGAGGGTATGGCCGTCGGCGTCGGCTTCGCTGGCGGAGACATTGCCAACGGCGTCTCGCTCGGCGTCGGCATCGGGCTACAGAACATCCCGGAAGGGCTCGCTGTCGCGGTCTCGCTGATCGCGATCGGCTATCGCAAGTCGGTAGCGTTCTGGGTCGCCTCCCTCACGGGACTCGTCGAGCCGCTCGGCGGCCTCATCGGTGCCTCGGCCATTTGGCTTGCCGAGCCAATCATGCCCGTCATTCTTGGCGTGGCCGCAGGTGCGATGATCTTCATCATCAGTGACGAAATCATTCCCGAGACACACCGCAGCGAGCACCGTAACCTCGCCACGTTTTCGTTGCTCACAGGGGTGGTGCTGATGCTGTTTCTCGATGTGTTGCTCAGCTGATGAAGTGAAGTATGGAGCCTGGGGGCTGGAGACTGGAGGCTGGAGGCAGGCGTGCCATTCCCTGTTCGCTATTCCCTATTCATCCCCTCTTCCCCAGCCCCTCGCTCGATTAGGTATAGTCTTTGCATCGGCTAAGCCTGCCGGCCAGTGAGTCGCAGGTTTGTCAGTCAACCACAGGGATACGAGCCATGCATCGCCTTCAATCCGCCTTCCTCTTCGACCTCGATGGCACCTTGATCGACAGCGTGTATCAGCACGTGCTGGCGTGGCACGAAGCGCTGATGAAGGAGAACATCGAGCTCGCGGTCTGGCGCATACATCGCAAGATCGGCATGAGCGGCGGATTGTTTGCAAACATGCTATTGCGCGAAACTGGACTCGATATCGAGCCTGAACGCATCGAGCGGTTGCAGCAGCATCATGCTGCCGCGTATCGCGCCCGCGTCAACCAGGTGCGTCCGCTGCCGGGTGCGCGCGAGCTGCTCACGTTCTTGACGCAAGCGAAGATCCCCTGGGCGATCGCCACGAGCGGGCGAATGGAAACCGCAGGTCCCGCGATCGAGACGCTCGGTCTGGATCTGAGCCAAGTGCCGATCATTACGCGCGACCGCGTGAAGTATGCCAAGCCGGATCCTGATCTCTTTCTCGCCGCTGCCGAAGCGCTTGGCGTCGATATCTCCGCATGCTTCATCGTCGGCGACAGCGTATGGGACATGCTCGCCGCCCGACGCGCTCGAGGTCTAGGCATCGGCGTCCTATCGGGTGGCTACGGCCTGGAAGAGTTGGAGCGTGCCGGTGCGTATCGGGTGTTCGAGGACCCGGCGCAGCTGCTCAAGCACATAGACGAGCTCGGGGCGCGACGATGAGGTGAGGCTGGGGCTGGATACTGGGGCTGGGGGCTGGAGACTGGAGCAAGAGTCGCGTACGGCCTCCCGCTGCCAGCCTCCGATCCACCGTCAGGCCTGCGGCTCGAGGACGAGCTGTCCGTCCTTCACCGGAATGCGAGCACCGGCACCCGGATCGTAATCCAGCCGCACTGACGCCTCCTTGTCTCCGAGACGATAGAGCACGTCGTAGCCGACCTGCTTCTCGTGCGTATCGTAAACGGTGCGGCAGCGTTGCTCGGTCGTGGTATAGGTATTGCCTTTCTGGAGGCGGTCCTGAATGCGATTGCCTGCGTAACCGCCCGCCACCGCACCCGCCGCGGTCGCAATTTTTCGGCCATCGCCGCTGCCGATTTGACTACCGAGGACGCCCCCGACGACTGCGCCGACAACGGTGCCTGTCACCTTGTGCTGATCTTTCGCCGGGCGTGTGTGCGTCACGACGACATCCTCGCATTCCTGGCGCGGCGTGCGCACGGTCTCCGTAATCGGGTGCACGGCGAGCACCTCAGCATATTTGGGTTCGCTGAGCCACTGGTAACCGGCAAAGGCTCCTCCCGCAGTGATCACTGCGGCGCCTAGCACGACCCCTGTCACCAACGACTTGTTCATACGATTCTCCTCTGCTGCGCGGTCTTCACCTACGCACTGTCGGTGCACTTGTACCGAATGGCCCCGGCGGACGTCACCTATCGCGAAATGGCGACAGGGGATCTCCGGCAGCTCGGGATCGGTACAAAACCCGAAGATCTCGGCAAAGGCTGCTTTGCGCTCCCTACGCGGGCCAGACGACAACGAACCGCGCTCCACCGAGCGCCGACTGGTCGGCCGTGACATGCCCGCCATGCCATTCCACGATCCGCTTGACGATCGCGAGCCCCAATCCGAAGCCGCTCTTGTGACGTCCTGGCTCGTTCAGCTGCACGAACGATGCAAACACCCGCTGACGCTCACTTTCGGGAATACCGGGCCCGTCGTCTTCCACCACTAGTCGATACGCACTCGACGATACGCCGAATGCGACACGGATCTGCGTGTTGGCATACCGCAGTGCGTTGTAGAGTAAGTTGCGCAAGACCGTTTCCATGAGGTGCGCGTCGCATACGACGTTCGTAGCCGAAGGCTCGACTTCGCACGAGATAGACACATCGGTGTGCGCACGCCGCCGAACGGCATCAGTGATCGCCGGCAAGATCGCGGTGAAGTCGTGGGGAGCCAAATTGAGCGCGACGTCGGCTCGTTCGAGGATCGCGTACTCGAGCGTCGCGTTCACGAAACGATCGAGCTCTGCGATGTCGGTATCGATGTTGTCAAGATGTTGCGTCAGCTGTTGCGGATCGCGCGCCGTTCGCGCCATCTCGACCTCAAAGCGCATGCGCGACAGCGGCGTCTTGATCTCGTGCGAGAGCGCATTGGACATATCCCGCTGCGAGCTGACCAGGGCATCGATGCGCGCAGCCATGCGCTTGAAGGCCTGCGCGAGCGAATACACCTGAGAATGCGGCTTGATGTCTATGTCAAAGGACCAGTTGCGATCGCCGAACCGAGTCGCTGCACGCTCGAGAGCACGCAAATCGCGCGTAAGCGGCCACAGCCATATCATCAACACGAGCGCAATCGCAGTGTAGAAAATGAATGCCAGCACCCAGTCGAGCAGCCCACGCTGTGGCTCATAGGCAACGTAACGAAACGCCAGCAGTCGTCCATCGTCTGCAAGCTGCTTGAGCACCCAGGCCCGATTCTTGCCGTCGCGCAGAACGGCCACCTCTCCACGGGCGAGCGCTGCGATCATCTCCTCTCCCGCGATATCCTGCGGCTCGAACAGCTCGAGATCCACACCAGTCTTGGCGGCGAGCTCGGCCACGAAGGCAGCTCGCTGCTCGTGGGGCACGTTCGCCAATTGTTGTTCGACGATGGCAAGACTCGCCGCTTGCGGTCTGGTCTCGGCCTTCCATTCCTCTTCCGTGCGCCGACCGTATTCCTGCCACAGCTGCTCCTGCCCCCAGCTCACCGCAGCGAGCGTAAGCACGATGAGTGCATAGAGTTGGAGGAAATGGCGGACCATGGTTGGGCTGGGGCGCGGGGCTTGGGGTTGGGGCCAAGGCGCGCTTGTGTACTTATTCCCTATTCTTTATTCCTTGTCGAGGCGCTTAAGAACCTTTCACTGGGCTCTGGGCTCTTCGCGCTGGGCTCTGGGTGGCAGGTGGCTGGCCAGGCGCGCGCTCGTTTCCGCTGCCCCGTTCCCTATCCTCCGCTGCCACCCGCAGCCGCGAGCCATGCTTCTCACGTCCAGGCGTCGGGCACGAACAGATAGCCGTGGCCCCACACCGTGCGGATGCGCGCGGCCTGCGTGTCACCAAGCTTCTTGCGCAGGTGCGAGATGCGCACGTCGAGCGTGCGATCGAGGCCGTCGTATTCCCGCTTGTAAAGCTGCAGATAAAGCGTCTCGCGCGATTGTACCTCGCCCGCTTTGGTGGCGAGCGCATACAGGAGATCGAACTCGTTACTGGTGAGGGCGATGAGTCTTCCGTCCAGCTTCACCGCCCGTGCAGCGGGATCGATTGTGAGCGCGCCGAACCGAAGGATCTTGTGCTCCGGGCCGTACGCCATACGTCGACGGCGCAGGAGCGCGTTGATCCGCGCCACGAGCACCCGCGGCTCGACGGGTTTGACTACGTAATCATCTGCTCCGAGCTCGAGCCCGAGCACCTGATCGATGTCGTTGTCGCGCGCAGTGAGAATGAGGATTGGTAAGTCATGTGCGGTCCGCACTTCGCGGCACACCGCGAAACCGTCGCGACCTGGCAATCCCAGATCGAGCACCATCAGATCAGGCTTCTCGCGTTGCACTCGCTCGAGCACACGATCGCCGCGGTGCTCGACGGATACTCGAAAACCGTTGTTCTCGAGGTAGGTACGAATGAGCTCGGCCAGGCGCTGATCGTCCTCGACGAGCACGATGAGCGGAAGCGTCACGGCACTCACGGGCTGAAGCAAATCACTAGCATCGTCATCAAGGCCAAATGCTCCAAGGCTGATGGCGTCTGCGACGTAACTGCAGCGCCTCGCGGATTACGCTGACAGCCTGGGAGGCCAACACTTGCTCGAGCTGCGGATCGCGCAGCTCGACGATCAGGTCTTCACTGAACGTCAATTCGATGCTGTACACACCTTCGGAATAATTCTCCCAGCAACGTTTCACGTCCGGTCGATCGACGATGATGAGACATAATGATTCGTTGCGATCGGCACGCCATTCAGCACGCACTGTCGTCTGACAAGCATCCTCGTGGGCTCGCAGCGTGCACACGCGCGGACGAACCTGGAGCTCGATCTGGGCAGCGGAGGAATCCGCATGCACGAGGCCGGCTACGCCGAGCGACAGCAGCGCCACCGCCTCAAAGAACTTTGAGCACGAAACCCGCGAAGAACGTCGTGACGCTGTCCTCGGCGACGATGGGGCTGTCCGTGATCGAATCGGCGAGTCGCTCGTGGTGCACGGACGTGCTGAAGCTCCATCGCTCCGAAAGCGGGTGCACGAACCCGAGCTTGATGAACGGATTGAGCGCCGCACCCGGCTCATAAAGACCGTCGACTCCGTAGTAGTACTGGACGAGCGCTGAGCTCTTCCAGGTCAGCCCGGCGCTGACCACGAGTGAGCTTTTCGATTGTACGACAGGAGTCGCGATCGCAGCGCGGACTTCGTAGCCGTCGTGCTCTCCCGTCACCTCGCGCAGGGCGTCGAGCTGCCCGACAAAGCGCCCCGCTCTGAACAGCCACTCAGGCCCGACCAGATAGGTCGTGCGGCGGCCGCCGATCGGATACTCGCGCACCAATTCGAAAGAAGGCACAGCCGTGGGCGGCGCATTCAGCGATACGGTGGAGGCCGAGACGAAGATGTTCTGCAGGTCGTTGCGAACGAAGAAGACGCGATCGTAGCCAGGCGCAGCGATGACGTTGAACATGTGTGCGTCCGTCTCGTGCAACGTGAAGCCGAGCTCGAGATTCTCGAGGAAGAAGCGCTTGCCGTAGTAGCTGATTTGCGGCAGCAGATGAAGCGGGATGTCCGAATTCGCCGCGATCGGATTGGAGCGCTCGCCATAGCCAATGCTCAGGCTGATCTCCCACTTCCCTACGATTACGCAGTCGGCCGACGGCGCACGACACGGGGTTTGCGCGGCTGCTGCCGCGCTCCACAAGATCAGGACGAGCGCGGCCGCCCATTGGCGTGGGATCAGGTACATGAGAATCGAAAGAATACTGCGTCGGCGCACCCCATTTGGCCATGAATTATCCCTAAGGGCGATAACGGCATCTGTCAACGTCGCGTTGCGATTTGTAACGTGAGTGTATTGGGCGCAGGGCTTGGGGCTCGGGGTTTCGGGCTCCACCCCCTCAGCCTAGAGCCTAGAGCTAGCCCCAGCATCGAGCGTCTTCAGCAGGCGGTAACACACCTCCAAGGTGGGCATCTCGAGCCCGTGCTCTCGCGCGCGGCGCAGAGCAAAGCCCAGTGTCTCGTCGATCTCGAGCGGCGTGCCTCGCTCCACGTCTTGCAGCGTCGACATCCGATGCTCGGGCGCGTCCGCCGCGAAGCGACTTCCGATTTCTTGCACCGCCCGTAGCGCGTCCCCTTCTCCTGACTCCGCGATGAGCTTCGCCGGTAGCGGCGACAGATCCATGAGCGGGATCTGTAACGCTTCCGCGAGGCGCGCAACTTCGCGCACGAGCCGAACGGCCAGCCAAGCGCCATCCGCGTGTGAGAGATAACGCCACGTGTTCAAGCGCGTGAGCGCGGCGAGCGGAACGAGCCCCACCCAGGCGACGAACTTCGACCATTCGCGCGTCTTGATGTCAGGAAACGCGGTACAACGAACACCAGCGGCATCGATCGTGTCTGCGAGCGCCGTGACCCGCTGCGTCATCTCGCCTGACAGCTCGCCGACATGGAGGCCTACATTCCGTGTGAACAGCACCTCTCCCGATGCGAGCAATTCACCGCTGAAGTCCGCCATCGCACCGATCACGGCATTGGGCGGAAACACTTGCGCGAGCAACTCGTCCTTCACGACGCCGTTCTGCACCGAGAAGACGGTGCCCGTTTTCACGTGCGCGTAGGGCTCGATGCTCCGCAACGTGTCGATTGCTTTCGTGGCGACGACAAAGCAATCGACTTCACGCAGCAGCGCTGGCTGGGTCACGACGGGGCAGCGCACCTTGAGCTCGGCGAGACCATGCACGACCAAGCCCTCTCGCTCGATAGCCTCCGCACGCCGCCCGCGGGCGAGCATTGTGACGTCGTGACCAGCGCGGACCAAGTGCGCGCCGAGGATCGTGCCGAGCGCGCCGGCCCCAAGAATTGCGAATCTCATGCGCGTCGTTCCACCGCGTAGCAAGAGACCGAGATTATAGGGGCGTTATCGCGAGGCTGGAGTCAGGGACGACACGCTCGGCGCGTGCCGCGTAACAGCCCGCTGCTGCATAGTGAAGGTGAACGTAGCTCACGCGCGCGTCATCGAACAGCTGCTCGAGCGCCGCTTCCAGCTCCGCGCCGTGGGCCAAGCTCGCTCGGACCAACATGTGGTGCGCATCGAAGCCTCGCAGCGACAGCGTGCGACAGCGAAACAGAGCCGGCACCTCGCCGACCGCACAACGCGCCTCAGATGCGCCTTGCTTCACGTAGATGGCGTGTGAAGCTCGAAAAGGTGTAGGCGCAGGCTGGTGCTCGTGGTTCAGCAGCAACACCGTGTCTCCGACCTCCGCGTCGGTCAGACTCACGCGACAGGGGAAGCCCGGCTTACGATCAGCAACCGTCCGAACGATGTTTTGCGCCAGCAACGCTTCGTCCGAAAGCGAAAAAAGCGGCGCAAAAGTCTCAAGCGACAGAGGAACGATTCGAAAGGGCATACAACAAGCTCCGATCTCCACCAAGGGTGGGGACAGCTTCCAAGATCGGCTTGCGACCGACGATCCGATCCTTGCTCTTGAATCGACCGGGCGGAAGGCATCCCTCCGCACTCCTCATACGACCGACGCGTCGCGCGCGGAGAAGGACGGATACCGCGCCTGCGAACTTCGTGAAGCGATGGTGCGTTCTGTGGGTTACCGGGATCTCGCGGAGCTCGTTGCGTGAATCAGCGACTGACAGGCTTGTTCGATTTGGATAGATACGAAACAAGCAGTCGGGTCGTTGCGGGAGGCGATCGGAAGTGAACAAAGAGTCTCAGTGCGATTTCGCCAGGATCAAGAGTCGGATCAAGCAGCGCTGGCGTCGCTTGACGGAAGAGGAGATCGAGCAGCTCGAAGGACGAGCGGACATTCTCGCTCTGAAGCTGCAGGAGTGCTACGGATGGGAGCGCGAAGAGGCTGAGCGTCAGGTCCGCGAGTTCAAGGCGCGCCACAATTGGCAGTGAAGCAGCGACCAGTGATGCGCGCGCCTCGTGCCTCGCGGCCCGCCAGCGCGGGTGGGCCGTCAACGTGTGTCAGACTGTGACCTTCTCATTGGCGCTCCAGTCGGCGTGCCTGACTGTCGCTGCGCCGCCGGATCGAGCTAGAATTATTTTATCGCACCGCCGAAGCTCGCGCATCGTCGTCGGTTGCCACAGCAACGTCTGAGAGTTCAGCATCAGCCACCCCCTTCCCCTCACGCTCCGCACATGTCTGCCGTCTGCACCTACGAGCTAGCGCGTCGCTCGGACGCAGAGACGATTGCGGGCATGTCACGCTGGCTCATTGAAGCGGGCTTGACTCCCACCTGGCACACCGAGCGGGTGCTCTGGCACATGCAGGACAAGGAGAGCGTCGTGCTCGTGGCCCGCGATCAGGGTCGACTAGTGGGATTCGCGATCATGCAGTTCGGCGACGCGAGTGCTCATCTCAACTTGCTCGGCGTGGCGCCGACTCGCCAGCGAAACGGGATCGGCCGACAGCTGCTGTCATGGCTGGAAACGAGCGCGATAACCGCAGGCACGTTCCTCATCGGGCTCGAAGTTCGTGAGACGAATCTCGCCGCTCGAAGGTTCTACGCCACGATGGGGTACCGCGAGATCGGTCGAGTCGACGGCTACTACCAAGGTCGAGAGAACGCGATTCGCATGTATCGCGATCTGGCCAAGCACGCGGCTGCGCGCTGAGCACAGGCTCTGGCGCCGGGCTACTGGCTAGAACATTGTGACCCGAGCCCCAACCCCCGAGCCCTAACGCACTTCTTCCAATCCCCCCACGACTCCGCGCGGCGACAACAGGATCTGCCAAAGCTGCAAGCGCCTGGATCGAAACGCTGCTGCGGACGACAGTAGCCAGAATTCCCACATGCGGCGAAACCGCTCGCCGTACTTGTCGGCGAGCTCCGGCCAGCTTGCTCGGAAGCGCTCGTGCCACGCCATCAGCGTCCGATCGTAGTCGGGGCCGAACGAGTGCCAGTCCTCGACGATGAACACTCCCTCGAGCGCATGCGCAATCTGCTGAATGGACGGGATTTGCGAATTCGGGAAGATGTAGCGCTCGATCCAGGGATCGGTCGTGCGCTCCGAAACATTGCCACCGATGGTATGGAGCAGGAACAAGCCGTCGTCGGCGAGCAACCGACGCACGTGCTCGAAGTACGTGCGGTAATTGCGCCAACCGACGTGCTCGAACATCCCGAGCGAGTAGATGCGATCGAATCGTCCTTGCAGCGATCGGTAATCCTGCAGCAGGATGGTCACCGGCAGGCCCTTGCAGCGCGCGCGGGCGGTCTCCGCCTGATTTTTCGAGACCGTCACGCCCGTCACGCTCACACCATACCGTTCCGCGGCAAATTGCGCCGCACCGCCCCACCCACAGCCGATATCGAGCACGCGCATACCGGGCTCGAGACGAAGCTTGCGGCAAACCAAGTCGAGCTTGGCTTCTTGTGCGCTGTCGAGATCGTTCGCATTGCGCCAGTATCCGCAGCTGTAGATCATGCGCGAGTCGAGCATACGCTCGTACAGGTCATCGCCGATGTCATAGTGCTGCTCGCCCACCTTGAACGAGCGGCGCGGCGATTGACGGTTGATGATGTGCGTCTGTGCCGCCATCAGGAGCTTGTGAATCGAGCGGACCTTCTCCTCAGCAGCTGCCCGAAAGACGCGGAACAACATCTCATCGAGCTGGGCACAATCCCACTGAGCGTCCATGTACGATTCGCCAACGCCGAGTGTGCCTTTCCAAAGAACACGGCGGAAAAACGATGGATCGTTGACCTTGACGTCCCAGGGATTTGGCCCATCGAGCTGCACTCCCGTTCCACGGAGCAGCGCTTCGACAGCCTCACGCGCTTTCGGCATGTAATCAACCCTCTTCTGCTGCCTCGCCCGGCGAGGTGTGGCGCAAAATGGTACTCGTTGTAAGCAAGCGCGAAAACTGCGCGGCAAAATGACGAGTCACGCCTGTCGACCTCTTCGCACGAGTCGGCGAGAATGCGAAGCGTGACCACGATTCGCGGCTTCATTCTGCAGGCGAGCTATCGCATCGTCGCAACCGACGGCGGGCGGCGCCCGATCATTCATATATACGGGCGCACCGCCGACGGTCGGACGTTTCTCGTGCGCGACGACCGGCAACGGCCGCATTTCTACGTTCGCGCCTGCGATGCCGTGCAGGCGCAGGCGCTGGGTCCCCGCGCGATTGCACCGACTGACCGCGTGACGTTCGCGGGCGAACCAGTCTGCCGCATCGAGGTGGATACGCCGCAGGACGTCCCGCCGCTACGCGAGAGACTGCACGAGCTCGGCATCGAAACCTATGAAGCAGACGTGCGCTTCGCGCTTCGGTACTTGATCGAGCGAGGCATCAAGGGCGGTTGCGAGGTCGAAGGCGCAGCAGCGTCTGGCGAGCAGATCGATTTCGTGTTCGACAGCCCGAGCGTGCGTCCGGCGTCCGTCAAGATCGAGCCGCGCGTCTTGGCATTCGACATCGAGACCGATCCGAAAGGCCAACGCTTGCTCGCGATCTCACTCTACTCGCCAGAAATCGACGAAGTGCTCATCGTGGACGGAAGCGGCCGCGCCATGCCGGAGCGCGCGACAGCATGTCGCGACGAGCGGGCCGCGCTCGATGCCTTCTGCGAGCGCGTACGCACCCTCGACCCCGACGTGCTCACAGGTTGGAACACCATCGATTTCGACTTGGCCGTGCTCCAGCGAATCGCCACGCGGCTCAGTCACCCGCTGCGACTCGGACGCGATACAGGCGCCCTTCGTCTGCGCAAACCGGAAGGCTACTTCGGCAGCGGACAAGCGAGCATTCCAGGGCGGCTCGTGCTCGATGGCATCGATCTGCTGCGCGGTGCGTTCGTGCGCATGGACGATTACTCGCTCGATGCGGTCGCTCGCGAAGTCTTGGGTGAAGGTAAGGTCGTCACGGGAGATGCACGCCATCGAATGGCGGAGATCATGCACAACTACCGTCACGACCTGCCGGCCTTCGCGCTCTATGCCCGCACGGACGCACGCTTGGCGTATCAGATCATCGAGCGCCTGAATCTCATCCCGCTCGCGTTCGCACGCAGTGAGCTCACCGGCATGACGCCCGATCGGGTCGCCGCGAGCATCGCTTCGTTCGACTTCCTGTACCTGAGCGAGCTCGAGCAGCGGCGCATCGTGGCTCCCACCGTGCGTGGCGACGATTCGCGCGTGTTCGCCACCCAGCAAGGCGGTTACGTGCTCGAGCCGATCACGGGCCTGCATTCAAATGTCTGGGTGTTCGATTTCAAGAGCCTCTATCCGAGCATCATCCGCACGTTCAACATCGACCCACTCTCGTACGTGGCGACGCCGACCGCCGACGAAGACTTGATCGTCACGCCCGGCGGTGCGTTTCGTCGCACACCTGCCATACTGCCTCGGCTGCTCGATGAGTTGTTCCCGCGGCGCGAGGCCGCACAAAGGGCAGGCGATCGCGTTGCGGCGAATGCGATCAAGATTCTGATGAATTCCTTCTACGGCGTGCTCGGCACGCCTGCGTGCCGCTTCTACAACCCGGCACTCGCAAACGCCATCACCGGCACCGGACGAGAGCTCTTGCTGTGGTCGAAGGGCTGGTTCGAGCGGGCGGGTTACGTCGTGCTATACGGCGACACCGATAGCCTTTTCGTGCAATCGGGCATCGAGGATCCCGAACGAGCGCTCGAACAGGCTCGCGAGCTTGCGCTGGCGTTGAATCGCGATCTTGCTCAACACATAGCCGATCGTTGGCGAGTCACGAGCCGCCTCGAGCTCAAGTTCGAGAGACTGTACGTCAAGCTATTCCTGCCTCAAGCTCGTCACAGCACGCGCGGCGCCAGCAAACGCTATGCAGGCATGCCGTACGGGCAGGACACGGTGCATTTTGTCGGGATGGAAGTCGTCCGCCGTGACTGGACCGCGCTCGCGAAGCAAGTACAGCGCGAGCTGTACTTGCGCCTGTTCACCGGCCGACCGGTGGACGACTATCTAGCGGATGTCGTCAAGCAAGTGCGCGGCGGCGAGCTGGACAATGCGCTCGTGTATCGCAAGAACCTGCGCAAAGGCGCCGAGGAATACACTGCCACGACACCGCCTCATGTGGTGGCCGCGCGTAAGTCCACTCGCGCCGCCGGCAGGCTGATTGCTTATGTCATGACCACCGCCGGGCCCGAGCCGATCGACAACGTGCAGCACCCGATCGACCGCGAGCACTACGTGATCAAGCAGATCAAGCCGGTGGCCGAGCCTGTGCTCACTACGCTCGGGCTCGACTTCGAGCAAGTGATCGGGGATCAGCGCCAACTCACGCTGGATGTGTGAGGTGTGGAGCTGGGGGCTTGGGGCTGCGGGCGCTGCCACACCGTTGTCGAGACGTGTATGGTCCGTCACCCACAGCTCAGCACTTGCAAGCACAACCGCAGCGTCAGCACCAACTTCCCGCCCCCAGCCCCAAGCCCCCTTTCGGCTACAGTGGGCATCGGTCGTGCCGATCACTACAATGGCCTGGCCGACTCAAACCTGGACTGGGGTCCCAGCTTGCTCGGCAGGGACAGGTTGTTCGCAACTGAGGAATAAACATGAAGCGATTGCTGCAAAAATCGATTGTCTACGTGCTCATCGCCTCGCTCGTTAGTCTCGCCTCCCCTGCCGTCGCGCAGGCACAAATGATCGGCACGCTCACCGGGTTACGAGCCGTCGAGCGTGATGCGAACCTCGCGAAGGTCAGCGCAGTGCTCGCGCGTGCAGAGGTGCGTGATCAGATGAAGGCACTCGGCGTCGACGCAACGCTGGTGGAAGCACGCCTGGCGGCGCTCACGGACGCAGAGCTCAGCCAACTCGCGCAGAACATCGACTCGGCGCCCGCCGGAGGCGTGCTCGCCGTGATCGGCGTCGTCTTCATCGTTCTTCTGATCCTCGAAGCGGTCGGGGTCATCGATATCTTTAAGAAATTCCCGTAATGATCCAGGCGCCGAGGGGCGCATCTGCGCCCCTCGTTCTGGGCTCAGAGCCACGAGCCGTGCGGTCTGCGTTCTACAGCTTTTTCACCCTGGTGCTGCTGGCGCTGACGGGATGCGCCACTCACCGCAATGCGCTCGACCCGACAGCCGTCGCCCACCTGCCGCGACGTGTCGAGCTCACCGATACACCTTTCTATCCGCAGGAAGCCTATCAATGCGGCCCAGCGGCGTTGGCCACTGTGTTGAGATCTGCAGATGTCGCGGTCACGCCGGATGAGCTGACGCCAGAAGTCTTCCTGCCGGGACGTAAGGGATCGCTTGCCGTCGAGCTGATCGCTGCCACGCGCCAGCGCGATCGTCTTGCCTACCGTCTCGATCCCGACCCCCGCGCAATTCTCGAAGAGTTGGCTGCGGGCCGGCCGGTGCTGGTCATGCAGAACGTTGCGCTCAAGATTGTGCCGACATGGCATTTCGCCGTCGTGATCGGCTATGACCTCGACGCGCAGACCTTCACCCTGCGTTCCGGCACGATCGAGCGACTCGTGATGAGCACACGCGGTTTCTTGCGCACTTGGGATCTCGCAGATCGCTGGGCGATGGTCGCGCTGAAGCCGGGTGAGCTGCCTGCCACACCCGACATGCACAAGTACATGACCGCGGCAGCAGAGCTCGAAGCCATCGGGCGGCTCGAGGCTGCCAAGCAAGCGTACGAAACAGCACGCGAGCAGTGGCCGAACAGTGCATGGCCCGTGCTCGGTCTTGCCAACGTGCAACATGCGGGCGGCGACCTTCGAGGTGCCGAGGAAAGCTATCGAGCCGCGCTCGCGATCGAGCCGGACAATATCGTGGCGAACAACAATCTCGCCGAGCTGCTGCTCGCGCGAGGATGCTTGGACGAGGCGCGTGCTTTCGCCGCGCGCGCCCTGAAACACGCCACTGGCACACCGCTCGAGCAAGCGACCCTGAGCACCGTCACGAAGCTCGAGCAAGCAACGCCGCGCTCAGAAGCGGAGTGTCGATAGGGGTGGAGACCGGGAGGCTGGGGCTAGAGCTAGCGTGTCTGTTAGCGCCTCTGGCCAGCCATCCAACGTTCGTACTCCATCCCGAGCCGCGTGCAAAGAGGAGCGCGCATATGCATATTGCAGCTCCAGCACCCCCCTACGACACATCCAACACCATCCACGTCCTCCCCGGCGTGCGCTCCACTCGCACGCGTCCAGTCCTGGGGTCGAGGATGTACGTGAGGTAACACACATCGCGCGGATTGCTGAGCGCTTCGCGTACGAACACGGCAATCACATCGCCGTTCCGATGTCGCGCAGACTTCGTAAGCACACCCGGCTGGAAGGCGGCGCGTAGCTCGGCACCCAGCGATTGACAATAGGTGTAGTCGTCCGGGTCCACGAGGCGCTTGTCCGCTTGCACGAGGGGTCGTAGATCGACAAGTGCAGCACTGCAATGAACGAGGTGAACGCGCCGTTCTTGCACGATCGGCTTCGCCGTCTCACGCGCAGCCTCGCTTGCAAGCGTGTTCTTGCGGAAGTGATACACCGTCTCGTGGACGCTCGTCTCCATGGTGCCAGCGCCGTACCACACCCCGTACCGTCCCGTCGAATAGCGAGAAGCTGCGGGATGCTCGAAAGGCCAAGCGATCGCCTGCGCGATCGGATCATAGAGCTCCGCATCCTCGAACGGACGCGCAATGATCGGCTGCGGCGCGCTGGCCAGCTTGGTCGCCAACTCATGCTCGGCCAGGATCGCGGCATGAGCAGGATCCTCGACCAGGTCGGCGAACAAATCAGCGCTCTTGCGCAGGCTGACGATGTTCCGATACCAATCGCCGCGCGAGTCCTCGGTGATTTGGTAATGCATGCCGGGGCCTAGAAGCGGGGAGCGCGGGGGCGCAGTGTTTCTTTCTCTTCGGTGCAGCCCAGCTGCCTCACGTGCCGCGCATCGCATCCAGCGTGCCGCGAATCATCACAAGGCCTGGCAGACCAAAACGTCGGACGACATTGATCGGCGTTTGCCCACCGAACTTGACGTTCGGCGACGACATCCACCTGGAGACGATCTCGTCGTTCTTCGGGTACAGCAACTTGAGAGACTTGTGGATGCCGAGCAGATGCCCCACTCGATCGGTGAGGTCCCGATTGGCAGCGAGCGCCTCGCCTCTGGCGTAACGATGCAGCGCGGCGCGATTCTCCTCCGACAAGCCCAGCAGCGCGAGCCGGTCGGCGGAGCTGAGGCCCCACTTATCGAACAGCTTCGACACCGCAGCCGCAAGCACGGCCCGCTTCTCTTTGTCCGGAACGGGCACTGCGACGTCGATTTTCACTTCCGGCCTCCGTACAGATACTACGTTATAGCGTATACTTATTACGAGATGTTTGGAAGCCTGGAGGGGCTCGGGGCTCCGGGGCTGCAGGCTGGAACGTCCAGTCACGCGCCAAGGCGCGACGAATCCGCTAAACTTGCGCCTCCCCGTGCGGCCGTAGCTCAGTCGGATAGAGTACCTGGCTTCGAACCAGGTGGTCGCAGGTTCGAATCCTGCCGGCCGCGCCACTCCCCACATTATCCATTTCCGTGAGTCACCGATGAGTCACCGAACGGTGCGCTCTGTGACCACGGACATTGATCGGTGTTCTGCCCGTTCGTAATGCGGCAGTCGCTCGACGTCAGGACGCCGCTCAGGCGCGGTTCCTGATCTGCGCGTCCTGCAGCTTTCACATCGTGGTGAATCACGTATGCGAGACGATCGACAAGCACGTGAGCTGGGAGGGAACGACGTGAAACTGTGTGCGATCGACAAGGCTGTGCTCGAAGCGCACGCGCAAGGGCGCGACTGGCGCACGGTGCCCGGTATTCGCAGCGCAGCGAGATTCCGTCGCGTGCTCGCGCGGGCGCAGTGGCGACAAAAGAACGCCAAGAGCACTTGACCAGAAAGGCCGCACCACGCGGCCTTTCTCTAATCAGCGCGCCCTACCGCAGTCCTTGTCGCCGCACCGAGCCGTTCCGTCGAAGGAAAACAACGACAAAGGCCTCACTCGCATCGCCGTTCTCTGATGTCGGTAAGCCGCTCGCTCAGTCGTCCTTGGA
Source organism: Gammaproteobacteria bacterium (assembly GCA_017577615.1). Lineage (GTDB taxonomy): Bacteria > Pseudomonadota > Gammaproteobacteria > Steroidobacterales > Steroidobacteraceae > Steroidobacter. Next base: position 183,439 of record PKRE01000007.1, read on the forward strand.
TAGCTCAGTCCCAGGAGACCGCGTCATGCAACCGAATCCCGTCATCTGGTTCGAGATCTACGTCAGCAACCTGGAACGCGCGAGGCGCTTTTACGAGACCGTCTTCCAGGTGCAGCTCAATAAGCTCGACACACCCGCGCCAGACATCGAGATGTTGAGCTTTCCGATGCAGAAACACGCCGCAGGCGCGGCGGGCGCACTTTGTAAGATGCCCGGCTACCATCCCGGAATGGGAACGGTCGTCTACTTTGCCTGCGAGGATTGCGCTGTCGAAGAAGCTCGTGTCCAGCGCGCCGGCGGTCACGTCATAAGGCCCAAGATGTCGATCGGGCAATACGGCGCCATCTCACTCGTCGTCGACACCGAAGGCAACATGATCGGCCTGCACTCGATGAAGTGAGCGTCTATGCCAACGTCCGCGTGCTTTCGAGCAATGCGGATACGACTGCCGATGCCGCCGTCGAGAGCTGCTGGTCCCGACGCATGATCACCCCAACGGGTTTGCGCACGATCGGTCGATACAAGCGCAGACACCGTACCCCAAGCGCACGCATCTGTGGCTCGCACAGTGCCGGCACCGCGCTCACGCCGAGACCCGAGGCGACCAGCTTTCCCACTGTCGTGAGCTGATGACACTCGAGCGCGACACGCAATGTCAGCCCATTCTCCTCCAGCGCGCGCCGTAGCAGCTGCCGCACCGTGGACGGGTCCTGGAGCGCAATGAAGTCATGAGCAAGGAGATTCGACCACGTGATCGCCTTGGCACGCGTCAGCACGGAAGTCGGCGGCACGATCGCGATGAAGCGGTCGACGAACAGCGGCTGGAAAGCAAGCTCCTCCGAATCGGGCTCGAACGAGAAGCCGAGCTCCACTCGGCCGGCGCTCACCATCTCGAGCACCGCTTCGTGAATGACATCGTGGACGGCGATCTGCACGCCAGGATGACGGCCCCGAAAATCCTTCAAGATGCGCGGCAGCACATTGGCGGCAAAGGACGGCATGGCAGCGATGGACACGTGACCGCGCTGGAGCGTGAAGCGCTGGCGACATTGCTCGCGGACGTTCTCCCAATCAGCCAGCAACTGCAGCGCCTTCGGTAACAGCTCGGCACCTTCCGGCGTGAGCCGCACCTGCCGCGTCGTACGCGAGAAGAGCCGGCCGCCGAGTTCCTCTTCCAACGTGCGTATGGCAAGGCTCAAAGCCGGCTGCGACAAATGCAGTCGTTCACAGGCGCGCGCGAAGCTCAGCGTCTGCGCCACCGCCACGAAGGCTTGCAGCTGCCTCGGAGTCATAAATTGGTTTTCTAAATGAATTCCCAGAAAAATCAAAATTAACAATACAAATATGCTGGGCCAAGCTTTGTGCGGACTTGCAGCAAGAGACTGTTCGCATGGCTGGATTTGATAAACGCGTTAACAGCCTGGAAGAGGCCCTGCAGGGTCTCACAGACAACATGACCATCATCGTTGGAGGGTTCGGACTTTGCGGCATCCCGGAGAACCTCATCGCTCAGATCGCTCGCATGGGCGTCAAGGGGCTCACCGTCGTCTCCAACAATTGCGGCGTCGATGACTTCGGCCTCGGCCTTCTGCTGCACAAACGGCAAATCAAGAAGATGATCGCTTCCTACGTCGGCGAGAATGCCACGTTCGAGCGGCAGCTTCTCTCCGGTGAGCTCGAGGTGGAGCTCGTCCCGCAGGGCACTCTGGCGGAACGCATTCGCGCGGGCGGCGCGGGCATCCCTGCGTTCTACACGGCGACCGGTTACGGAACACCGGTTGCAGAAGGCAAGGAAGTCCGCGCCTTCTGTGGCCGTAACTACATTCTCGAACGAGCCATCACCGGCGATTTCGCGCTCATCAAGGGCTGGAAAGCGGACTGGTACGGCAACATCGTCTATCGCTACACCGCCAGGAACTTCAATCCTGCCGTTGCGACGGCAGGGCGTATCACAGTCGCCGAAGTCGAGGAGATCGTAGAGCCAGGCCAATTGGATCCGAACGAAATCCACACACCCGGCATCTACGTCGATCGGCTCATCCAAGGCACATTCGAGAAGCGGATTGAACGACGCACCACGCGACCCAGCTGAGACGAACCATGGCACTGACACGCGAGCAAATGGCACAGCGTGCCGCACGCGAGCTGCGCGACGGCGATTACGTCAATCTCGGCATCGGCATTCCAACGCTGGTGGCCAACTATGTGCCGCCCGGCATCGACGTCATGTTTCATTCGGAGAACGGATTGATCGGCGTCGGACCGTTCCCAACAGAGGACGAGATCGATGCCGACTTGATCAATGCCGGGAAGCAAACGATCACGGCGCGAGTCGGGGCAGCCGTGTTCTCGTCCGAGGAGTCCTTCGCGATGATTCGCGGCGGTCACATCGACCTGACGATCCTCGGCGCGTTCGAGGTGGACATCGAAGGCAATCTCGCCTCCTGGATGATCCCTGGCAAGATGGTGAAGGGTATGGGCGGCGCAATGGATCTGGCAGCGGGCGCCACCAACATTCTCGTCGTCATGACACATGCAATCGATGGCAAGTCGAAGTTGCTCAATCGTTGCACGCTGCCCTTGACCGGTCGCGGCTGTGTCCGACGCGTGCTCACCGATCTCGCCTACCTCGACATCGCCGACGGCGCGTTCATCCTGCGTGAGCGAGCGCCGGGCGTCAGCATCGAAGAGATCAAGAGCAAGACCGAGGGCCGTCTGATCATTCCGGACTCGGTGCCCGAGATGCAGTTGTGAGTTACAGGATGGGAACATCAAAGATGCACGACGTCGTCATTGTCGCAGCCACTCGCACCGCCATCGGCGCGTTCAATGGGGCTCTCGCGGACGTGCCCGCGGTCGACCTCGGTGCGACAGTGCTGCGCGCTCTGCTGGAAAAAACAGGAATCGCGGCAGAGACGGTCGATGAGGTCGTCATGGGTCAGGTGTTGACTGCTGGCGCTGGACAGAATCCTGCCCGGCAAGCTGCCATCAAGGCCGGACTGCCGGTGACCGTGCCAGCGATGACGGTCAACAAGGTGTGTGGCTCTGGGCTGGCTGCCGTCCGCCTCGCCGCGCAATCGATCCGACTCGGCGAAGCGCAGATCGCGATCGCCGGCGGAATGGAAAGCATGAGCCAAGCCCCGCACATCGTGACCGGCATGCGAGGGGGCGTGCGCATGGGGCATCAAACCATGCTCGACTCCATGATCGCCGATGGACTTTGGGACGCGTTTAACGATTGTCACATGGGCGTGACGGCGGAGAATCTCGCCAAACGTCACAACATCTCGCGCGAGCAGCAGGATCAATACGCACTCCTCTCGCAACGACGCGCAGCGCAAGCGATTGAGCAGGGCCACTTCGCTTCGCAGATCACGCCCGTGATAGTGAAGAGGAAAAAGGAAAGCGTCACGTTCGATCGCGACGAGCAACCGCGGCCGGACAGCACCATGGAAGCGCTTGCCAAGCTACGACCCGTCTTCGACCCCAACGGCACCGTGACGGCCGGTAACGCCTCCACCCTCAATGACGGCGCCGCCGCCGTGATGTTGATGAGCGCGCAGCGCGCCGCAGAGCTCGGCGTGTCAGTCATGGCGCGCATTGCTGGCTATGCGAGCGCGGGCGTCGATCCAGCATACATGGGGGAAGGCCCCGTGCCTGCAACACGGCGCTGCTTGGAAAAGCTTGGCTGGGATCTGGGCTCGGTGGACCTGATTGAGGCGAACGAGGCGTTCGCCGCGCAATCACTGACGGTGGTCAAGGAACTCGGGCTCGACGTCTCGAAAGTGAACGTGAACGGTGGCGCGATTGCGCTAGGCCATCCGATCGGTGCGTCCGGCTGCCGGATTCTCGTGACGCTTCTCTATGAGATGGAGCGTCGTGACGTTCGCCGCGGGCTCGCCACGCTTTGCATCGGCGGCGGCCAAGGTATTGCGCTCGCTGTCGAACGGTGACGTGCGCTTCGCACAGCGGCACAGTCACCGTCCGCCTACAGCCTATTTAAACGTCGGCATCGTGAACTCCGCCTCGCCGCCTGCGCTCTCCGGCCAACGTTGGGTCACACTCTTCAGGCGCGTGTAGAAGCGGACACCTTCCAGTCCGTAGATGTGGTGATCGCCGAACAGCGAGCTGCGCCAGCCACCGAAGCTGTAGTAGGCCGCCGGCACGGGCAGTGGCACATTGATGCCCACCATGCCGACCTCGATCTGTGAGGCGAACGCGCGCGCGACTCGGCCGCTGTTCGTGAAGACTGCGGTGCCGTTTGCATACGGATGCGCATTGATGAGCCGCACCGCTTCGCTCAAGCTCTGCACACGAACGACACACAGCACAGGACCGAAGATCTCTTCTCGGTAGATGCGCATGTGCGGCTGCACGGCATCGAACAAGGTCCCTCCCAGGTAGAACCCCCCTTCACCGCCCGGCACTTGGATCGTTCTGCCATCGACGATCAGCCGTGCTCCCTCCTCTACGCCTGTAGCGATGTACTCCTTCACGCGCTGCAGATGCTCGTCGCTCACGAGCGGTCCCATCTCCGTGCGTTCGTCGTCCGGTGGACCCACACGCAACGCCTTCACTGCGGGCGACAAGCGCTCGATCAACGCTTCCGCAACTGCATCGCCGACAGCGACCACGACCGAGATCGCCATGCAGCGCTCGCCGGAGGAACCGAACGCAGCACCGAGCAATGCCGACACCGCCTGATCCAGATCGGCATCGGGCATGATGACCGCGTGATTCTTGGCTCCCCCGAGTGCCTGCACGCGCTTACCGTGCTTCGTCCCTTCCAGATACACGTAGCGCGCAACCGGTGTCGAGCCGACGAAACTGATGGCCGCTATCTGCGGATGCTCCAGTAGTGCATCGACCGCCTCCTTGCCACCATGAACGACGTTGAACGCGCCGTCCGGCACGCCGGCCTCCTTCAGCAATTGCGCCAACCGCAGCGAGACTGATGGATCTTTCTCCGAGGGCTTCAACACGAACGTGTTGCCGCATGCAAGCGCGAGCGGAAACATCCACATCGGCACCATCGCGGGGAAGTTGAACGGCGTGATGCCAGCAACGACGCCCAGCGGCTGACGAAGGCTGAACGCATCGAGCCCACCGCCAACATTCTCGCTGTATTCGCCTTTGAGCAGATGGGGAATACCGCAGGCAAACTCGACCACCTCCAGCCCGCGCACGATCTCCCCGCGCGCATCGCTGATCGTCTTGCCATGCTCGGCTGCAATCAACTTTGCAAGCTCATCCATCTCGCGCTCGACCAGCTCTCGAAATCGGAACAGCACGCGCGCGCGACGCACAGGCGCCATCGTCACCCATTGCGCACAGGCGGCGTGGGCGCTTCGCACCGCTGCATCCACTTCGCTGCGAGAAGCAAGCGGCACGCTTGCGGTCACAGTCCCTCGCGCCGGATTGAAGACGTGGCTGCTGCGCCCGGAACGCCCTGCCACAGGGTGCCCGTCGATCCAATGATGTAAGACCTTCACTCTCGCCCCTTCCGACGCTTTTGCCTAATCAACAATGACGATGGTCGCTAGCACGCGTCCGCAGCCGACTTCTCGAGCCACGACGCTGCCTGCAGCTCCAGGATACACGATCAAGCGTGCGCGACCCGCCCCGATGAGACGTGCGGAGTTTTCGGCGCCTGCCGGAGACGCTTGACAAGGTTGTCGCGTCGGGATGCAGGACCGTGCGTCCGATCGGATCGCCCTTCCTGCACCGCCACCGAGGACGGACAAATGTCCGACTGAGGCGCATCGCGCCGGCGCGATCTCTCCTAGCCAGATTGAGGTAACTACGATATCTTCTTGATCTATATCGAACATAACTCTACAGCTCGACAGGGGGGATACATGAACAAGCGTTCCGTGAGCCGCATCTTGGCTGGCCTCTGCGGCGCACCGACGACATTGGCTTGACTCGAACGTCGCCGCTTCTCGTTGTCCTCCCAACGAGCCCTGCCCAGCTCAGGCAGAAGCAAGCCCTGAAAGGACGCGCGGAGAGTCGCCGCTATGGCACAAGCCGAAGGCGCCGCCAAGATAGACATAGTCACTGCGATCGCGGATGACGGCTGGCCCCGTGCGCCGTACGCCTGGTACGTCCTGTTCCTGCTGATCTTGGTCTACGCAGTAGCCACGCTGGATCGCGTTGTCATCGGGCTTCTCGTCGACGCGATGAAACGCGATCTTGGTTTGAGCGACACCAGCATCTCCTTGCTCATCGGCTTGGCGTTCTCGCTCTTCTACACCATCGCCAGCCTGCCGGTCGGCATCCTGATCGATCGTTACCGGCGTGTGCCCATTCTCACTGCGAGCCTCGTGCTGTTCAGCGTGGCGACGGCGCCTTCGGTGTCGCGTCAAGCTTCGCTGCGTTGTTCATCGCGCGCATGTTCATCGGGGCCGGCGAAGCCGCGGTGACACCCACGATGTCGTCTCTCATCGCGGACTATTTCCGTCCCGAGCTACGCGCCAAGGCTTACAGCTTCTACATGTTGGGTGGGTCGATCGGCACGAGCCTTGCGTATCTGGTCGGCGCCTCGACGCTCTATCTTTCGACCTGGCTGCAGGCGCACGCTGGCCTGCTGGGGAGCTTTCGAGACTGGCAACTCGTGTTCATCTTCTCCGGCCTCGCCGGTCTGATTCTCGCACTGCTCTTCGGGCTGACAGTTCGCGAGCCGGTTCGGCGCGAGACGGCACCTTCGACCTCGGGCGCGCCCCGCCTCGGGCAGATCCTTCGGGACCTGAGCGCGAATCTTTTCGAGAAGAAGCTGGCCTATCTTGCCATCATCGGCGGCGCCGTGATGAACGTCTTTCTGATCGCCGCCCAGCTCAGCTGGTACCCGACACTGTTCGTCAGGGTGTTCGGCCTGCAACCTGCGGAAGTGGGCGGACTGCTGGCCGTCGTCGGCGTGCCCTCGGGAATCGTCAGCGCGCTGGCCAGCGGCTTCATCATGGCGTGGCTCGTCAAGCGCGGGCGTTTGGATGCGCCGCTGATCATGATGCTGGTCCAAGCGATCATTTGGGGAACACTCGGCGTTGCCAAGAGCTTGGCACCGAGCGTCACTACCTCAGTTGCATTGCATCTCATCACCTCGCTCAGCGCCAACTTCGGCTTGCCCGCTGCGTTCTTCGGGTTGACGCAGATCACCCACAACCGCCTGCGCGGTCAGATGACTGCGCTCTACACAATCATCTACGGCTTGATCTCGATCACACTGGGGCCGTTAGCAGTCGGCTTGTTGTCGGACTACGTATTCACTTCGCCCACGGGTGTTGCTTACTCGCTCGCCTCGGTCTTCGCGATTGGCTCGCTCACCGGAATCAGCCTCCTCCTGATCGGATGGAAGGACTTCGTCGCCGCATCCATTCGCGTCAAAGGCCATACGGCCGCAGCGGAGGGACAGTAGACGATTGGGAGACGGGCGAGCGCGTGAGACGAGCGTGGGTCTTCCGACATTTGCTCGACGCGTCGAGTGAGGACCAAACATCATGAGCCTTTCGTTCGCGAGATTGACGATCTTCTGCAAGAACGCAGAACGTTCCTTGGCGTTCTATCGAGATCTGCTTGGTCTGGTCGTCGTCGAAGACAAGGTGATCGAAGGGGCAGCTGCCGGTGCGCTGCTGCAGCTGCCTCCGTGTCGGATACGAATCATCTTCCTGGCGTCATCGCCGGATTTACCCATCATTGTAGGGCTGTTCGAGATCGATGGGCCGCAGCTGCAAGCGATGCAGCCTCCGATCGGACAACCTGCCACAGGTCAGACCTCGCTGGTGCTCGAGACCGATGAGTTCGATCGACTGGCAGAGCGATTGAAAGCGGCCAATGTACGTTTCTTCACCCCGCCGCATCGTTACATCAAGTCCACTCCCACTGCACGGTCGCCAGCAGGGACGTACTGCCAGATGATCGTCTATGACCCCGACGATGTGCTCGTGGGAATTGGACAGATTCTGCCGCTCGAGTGATTTGATTGCGGACAGTCATACGCGGTCACGCGCAGCGCCATGCACTCCCAAAAAGCCGACTGCTACCAAGAGATGACGGTTACGTGCTGGAGCCACCGATGCTAGAGAGGGTTCTCTGGGTTATCCATATCGCCACGTTGGGCTACTGGTTCGGTGCGGAGCTGGTCATCAACGCGACATCCAGGTATGTCTGCTACAGCGACGCCATGCCGATGCGCGAGCGCACGCGATTGCTACAGCACGTGCTCGACGTCGATCAGCACGTGCGCTATGCGCTGGTCATCCAGTTCGGCCTTGGCTTCGCGTTGGGGGCGCTGTTCGGCTATCTGCCCGGTGGCAGCAAGACCGCGATCGGCTTCGGCGTGTTCGCTGTACTGTGGCTGATCTACGTCGAAGTCGTGCACCGTCTGCGGCAGCGACCGATCGGGAAGAAGCTCGCCGCGTTCGATCGCGGCTCGCGCTACGTGTTGCTGATTTGCCTATTGACGGTTGCGGTGGGGCTCATTGGACGAGAATGGGATCTGCCACTATGGATCCGGTGGAAGCTGGCGTTGTTTGCCGGCGTGATGGCGTGCGGCGTCGCCATTAGGCTGTCCGTGCTCGCACGATTCCGGGTTTGGGCCATCATGGAGCGTGACGGGCCGGCTGACGAGCACAATGCCATCGTGAAACAAACCTACATCGTCTCAACTGCGATCCTCGTGCTGCTATGGCTGCTGATCTTTACGATGGTCGGGCTCAGCATCTACAAGCCGCTGTGAAGACCTGTCTGGATGCTGTCGGCTGGCCAGGTTGCGTAGCTGCCATTGAGCAGGACCCGCAGAAAAAAGAAAAGCGCTTGCGGACGAGATGCCGCGAAGCGCGGCGGTAATCGACCTCGAGATCGGCGCCAGATAAGAAAAAGGCCGGCCAGATCGCTCTGGCCGGCCTCGCTTCTTACTCGCTTCTTAGAAGCTGTAGCCGATGCGGATGTTCACCATGCGGGGATCACCCGGGTAGGCCGTCACCGCCGGCGACGTCGCGTTGGACAGCAACATTGCAGAACGATAGTACATCTTGTCTGCCAAGTTGCGGCCTTCCAATGCCACGTTCCAGCGATCGTCCGGGCTTGTCCAGCGGATGAAGCCCTGCCAGAGGCCGACCGGACGCGACTGAGCGAGCTCCGTCTGGTTGGACACGTTGTTGTAGTAGAAGCTCGTGTACTGCCAGTCGCCACCGATGGTCACCTCGCCCGGGATATCCCAGACAGGCGTCCAGGTGAAACCGATCGTCATCTGCTCCGGAATGACACCCTTGATCTTGTTCTTGCTGCAGTCGACCCAGGTGCCCGTAGCATCCGCACAGGTATACGGACCGGTGTACTTGCCCTGCAGGAACGACAGCGCACCGTAGAGCTCGAAGTTGTCGGTCACGCGCCAAGTCGGCTCGATCTCGACACCCTCGATGCGGGCGCTCGTGGCGTTCTTGACCGTCGTCACGGCCGTGCCCGGGATGAAGGCCGGCAACTGTAGACCTTCGTAGTCCGCGCGGAACAGCGCGATGTTCACGCGGGCGCGGCGGTCCGCAGTGGTCAGCTTGATACCCGCCTCGTAGCTCTCGACGGTTTCAGGCTCGAACACCTCTGGCCCGAAGCGCTCATTGGTGACCGGGTTGACGTTCGGCGTGATGTTGTTGAAGCCACCGGACTTGAAGCCCTCGGTGTACGTTGCGTAGACCATGGTGTCCGGCGCAACGTGCCAGTTGAAGCCGACCTTCGGCGTCACGTCGTCAAAGGTCTTTTTCGCCGACTGCCAGACGTTGTAGATCGTCGGATAGATCTGGCGCAGCTCAGCCTTTTCCTCGGTCCAGCGGATACCGCCGATCAGGTTGAAGCCGGGGAAGATCTCGGCATTGAGCTCTGCGAACACAGCATATGCCTCTGTGTCGCGGCGCAGGTCGTGCGGCGTGCTGTAGACGTAGCCCGGCGGCACGTCGAGGAAGCCGCGGTGCATTTCGCCGCGCTCCTTGAAGTAGTACAGACCGGCGACACCCGAGAAGATGCCGGCACTGATCTCCAGCGTGAACTCCTGGCTGAAGCTATCGTCGTCGGCGGTGTAGTCGCCGCCCAGGCCGCCTCCCGTTGCTAGCTGGGCGAACTCGGCCGCCTGCTTGATCTCGAGAGAGCGCCAACCGCTGATCGACGAGAACGACAAGGCATCGTTGATCTCGTAGCGAATCGTCGCGACGGCACCGAGCGAGTCAAGATCGCTGACCTGCGGACCGTCGAGCTCCGTCGTGTACAGGCTGCGATCCGGCCGTGCATTCGGGTTGTTCACATTAGGATACGTCGACAACGGCACGCCGATACCGGAGTCGCCGCGGTCTTGTGCGTAATCGACCGACAGGATGATGTCGAGACGATCCGTGGGCGCGTAGTACAGCTTCGTGCGAGCCGCGAGCGTATCGACTTCGCCGAGCTTCTCGCCGGTCTTGGTGGAGGTAATGAAGCCGTCGCGCTCGCGCTTCACGAAGCTGGCAGACCAAGCCAACTTATCGGTCACGATCGGCACGCTCACGAAGCCGCGCGCTGAGAACAAGTTGTGAGTGCCGTAAGCGATGTCGCCGGCCGCCTCTGCGGCGTGCAGGTCCGGGTTGCGCGTCACCAGCTTGATGGCACCGCCCGAGGTGTTACGGCCGTAGAGAGTGCCTTGCGGACCGCGCAGCACCTCGACACGCTCGATATCGAAGAAGTCGAAGAATGCACCGTTCAAGCGCGGCTGGTACACATCGTCGACGTACACGCCGACGGCCGGGTCATACAGAATGCCGCTGTTCTCCTGTCCAGCGCCGCGCAGCACGATGCGGGCCGAGTTGGAAGTGCTCGCTGCGGGCTCGACGAGCAAACCCGGCACGAGGGCACCGACCTCCTTGACGGACACAACCTGACGCTCTTCGAGGAGCCGGGTGTCCATCGCCGTCACCGCGATCGGCGTCTCTTGGACGGTCGATCTGGTGCGCTGGGCCGTCACCTCGATTTCCATGAGCTCGCCCGAATACCCGCGATCCGGCTCTGCCGTCGATTCGGTCTGGGCGTAGCCCACGCCTGATGCAAGCAGCGCGGCACCCAGCACACTACCGAGCGCCATCGTACGCCGCTGATGACCAACACGCATAAGTTTCTCCCCTGTTACGTGAAGCGTATTGAACCTGTCCTACCCGCTTAGCTCGCCAAGCGGGCAAACAGCTCTCCGTTGGTTGGGATTGTAGCCAAACTAGTTGACTTAGATAGCGAGGTCTACTTAGATAGAACGTACCTTCAGAGTGGCTGGGCTGTCAACCCAACGCAACGCAGTTTCGCGGAATGATGCATACGTTGCTACGCAGTGACGCCGCGCGCCGCTCAAAAGCATCAAGCACTGACGCGCAGACTGCCCGACGATATCGCTATCACTGACCCAGCAAGTAGGTAAAAGCAGTACGTGTTCGCTTCGTCTAAGTAGCAGCGCCGGGCCGACGAGCCTACGGAGTCGAACACAAACCGACAATCCCTGCCAACGATTCGACATGGAATCGTTCCATCACCAATAGTAAAGAGGAGAGAGCATGCGACCGTGGTCGAACATCATCAGCGACGAGGAACAGCGCCGCTACCGTGCGGCCGGTTTCGGTCGTCCCTCCGGGCTCGGTAAGAAACCCGCCCTGCTGATCATCGACGTGCAATACCGAACGGTCGGCACCGAGCCGAAACCTTTCTGGGAAGCGATCAAGGAGTTTCCGACGAGCTGCGGCGAAGCTGCCTGGAAGGCGGTGCGCAACATTCAGCCGTTGCTGGAAGAGTTCCGCACCCGCGGTTGGCCTGTGCTCTATCCGCACGTTGCGCGCAAGCAGGCTTATGACGGCGGCCGACTCGCGGAGAAAGTTCCCGCGATCATGACGATCCCCGACCACGGCTACGACTTCGTGCGCGAGATCGCCCCGCGCGAAGGCGACATCCTCATCCCCAAGAAACACCCGAGCGCGTTCTTCGGCACGGCCCTCGTGAGCCATTTGATTGATCTTGGCGTCGACACGGTCGTCGCCACGGGCTGCACGACCAGCGGTTGCGTACGCGGCACGGTCGTCGATGCGTTCTCGTACAACTTCCGCGTCGCCGTCCCTGAAGACTGCGTCTACGATCGCAGCGAGATTTCGCACGCCGTCAACTTGTTCGATATGTCGGAAAAGTACGCGGACGTCATGCCGGTCGCCGACCTGATCAACAAGCTGCGAGAAATCTAAAGACCACGCCATGCGACGCGCTCCCGCGAGCGCGTCGCTCCGTTCTCCTCATCCCCACAGTCGACGACCAGCTCCCGACCTAGACATCTGCAGGTCTTCCCTAGTTAGCTAACTAAGTGATAAAAGTACCGCATCGGCACCGCGGCGATCTCGCAAACGGCTGATACCGAGCTCTCCATCGCTGCCGAGGTTTCGGCGGTCCTTCAAAGCATCAAGCAAAGAGGTAACGCAGTAATGGTCGTGAGCCGCAAAAAGCTCTTATTGACCGCCGTGGCCTGTCTCATCATGGCGCCGCTACCCATCATCACGGGAATGGATGAGAGCTCGCCTGCGGGCTTGGCATCGCCGCTCGCCGCAATACCGCTCAGCGCTTGGATCGGACTTGTGACGATGCTCGTGCTCATCGTCGTGTCCTGGCTCAGCATCGAGCACGACAACGGGGAGTCCGGCGAATGACTGCCATCGTATGTTTTATTGCACTCGTGATCGCAACGTTGGCGATCACAGGCTGGGCGGCACGTCGTTCGCAAGGACGCTCAGGTGTGTACGCTGCCGATAGCGCGCTCGGCCCCGGCCAGAACGGTTTTGCGATTGCGGGCGACTTCCTGTCGGCTTCAACCTTTCTCGGCACGACGGCGCTGTTCTTCACAGCAGGCGCCGACATGATCCTGTATCTCGCGCCGTTTCTCTTCGGTCTGTGCCTGATGCTGATCTGGATCGTGGGACCGCTGCGTCGCATGGGGCGCTTCACGCTCGGCGATGTGCTCGCCTATCGCCTGCCATCGCGTGGTCTGCGTATCTACATCGGGCTGAGCACGATCACGATTTCAATCGCGTACCTCATCGCACAGCTCGTCGGCGCAGGCATGCTGATCGCGATCCTGTTCGGCCTCACTTTCGAATGGGCGGTCGTGATCGTCGGTGTCTTGATGACGATCTACGTCGCGTTCGGCGGAATGCTCGCCGCCTCGTGGGTACAGATCATCAAGGCAGGCCTGCTCATCTCGACGGTGCTCATCATCTGCGTCCTCGCGCTCGTGGACGCCGGCGGGCTGAGCGAGCTCTACGCACGTGCCGCGAATACTTTCCCCGAGGGAACCAAGCTGTTCCAGTTCGGCGGCTCGGGCATGAGCATGTTCTCGACGATTTCGCTCGTCATCGGTGTCGCGGCAGGCACGATGGGACTGCCGCACATCTTGATCCGAGCATTCACGGTCAAAGACGCGCTCGCCGCACAACGTTCCATCGCAGTTGGCGCAACACTCATCGCCATCGTCAATGGGTTCCTGTTCGCCATCGTGGCGCCGGCGACGGTTGCGTACGTCATGGGCGATCCGGCCTACCAGACCGAGACTGGCGCCATTCGTGGCGGCACCAACATGGTGGTCGTGCATCTAGCCACTGCTCTCGGTGGTGAGGTGCTGCTGGGCATCGTGGCAGCGGTGACGTTCGCCACGATCCTGGCCGTGGTCGCAGGGCTCACGATCGCTGTCGCCTCGGCTTCAGCACATGATCTGTACGCGTCGTTGCAGAAGGGACACATCGATGAGCGCAAGGAGCTGCGCGTGTTTCGGTTCGCAACGGTGGCAAGCTCGGCGCTCGCCGTGATCCTCGCCATCATCTTCAAGGAGCAGAACATTGCAGTGCTGATCGCGATGGCGCTGGGCATCGCGGCAAGCGCGAACTTCCCGGTGCTCCTTCTGGCCATCTACTGGCGTGGGCTCACGGCCCGCGGCGCTCTCATCGGCGGCACGGTCGGCTTGCTGTCCGCGATCACGTTGATCGTGCTGGGGCCCGAGGTGTGGGTGCGTGTTCTCGGCAACGAGCAGGCGATCTCACCGCTCGAGTATCCGGCGTTGGTGGCTGCACCGCTCGCATTCATCACCGCGTGGATCGTTTCGGTCCTCGACTCGAACAAGCAGAGCGTGCAGGTACAGACCGCGTAGGCTGGAGACTGGAGCAAGACTCGCCGCGCGCGCTGTGCGCGGTGCTCCTCTTTGATCCTCCCCCGCTTCGCGGGGAGGAAGCAAGCATATACACCGGCTGGAACAACGCTCGAGCGCAGCGTGCTTTCCAGCCAGTGCCCCGCGCCCAGAGCCCAGAGCCCGGCGCCCCTACTACACTACTCCCACCGCCAGCGGCCGCGGGTGCGCAGGTATTCATCCAGGCCGGCAGACTTCAGGAGTCGTTCGGAGGCTGCACGCGCACGCGCGACGACGGCTGCGCGATCGAGCCGTGCGTGCTGTCCGTTCTCGATCACCAGCTCGCCTCCGACATAGACATCCTGAATCGCGCACGGATCGGGTGAATAGACGAGGTTCGAGATCAATGTCTGCGAAGGCGTGAGCGCAACGCGCTCGGTGTCGATCACGATCAAGTCGGCGAGCTTGCCAGGCTCGAGTGACCCGATCCGATCCTCCATGTGCAAGGCAGCCGCGCCGCCGCGCGTCATGAGCTCGAGCGCCAGCTCCGCGGAACCGAAGTTGGCATTCTCGAGCTTCTGCTTCTGGAAGAGCATCGCCATCTTCATCGTCTCCCAGACGTTTTGTCCGTTGTTGGTCGATGCTCCATCGACACCCAGCCCGACTCGTACGCCCGCCGTAAGAAGCTCCGGCAACCGCGCGATGCCCGAGGCGTAGTACGCGTTCGAGACCGGATTGTGTGAGACACCGGTACCCCGTGCTGCAAGCAGCTGGATCTCTTCGTCGTCGAGCCAGATCGCGTGCGCAAGCAACGTCTTCGGCCCGAGCACGCCCAGCCGCTCGAGCTCTGTGATGCTGCCGTGGCCGAAGCGGCGGCGGCTTTCGTCGCGCTCGCTCTGGGAGCTCGCGGCATGCATCGAGAACAGGCTATCGGCCTCGCGCGACACTGCATGCATCGCTTGAATCATCTCGGGCGTGCAGCGCAGCACGCCGAGCGCCTCGGGAATCACCGAGATGCGCTCCGAGTTGAATCGCTTGCGCAGCCGACGCACCTCATCGGCCGCGAACTGCGGCGTATCGCGGTAGCCCTCCGGGATGAATTGCGCCGGGTTGGAGTCGTCGGCGCTGTCCATCGCCATGCGTGCGACGACGGCACGAATGCCGGAGCGCTCGATCGCCGTCAGCACGCCGTCGAGGCGATCGGGATGCCGGCTACCGATCTCGCCGACGGCTGTGGTCGTCACGCCGTTGCCCAGCAGCTCCAGCAGTGACACCTCCGATCCGATCTCAGAGCTGCGCGCATCGAAGGCGTCCAGCACCGGCCACATTCCTTTCGCGAACCAGACTTCCAGCGGCATCTCGTCGTAGACACCGCGCGTGATGCCGCTTGCAAGGTGCGTGTGGCAGTTCACGAGGCCAGGCATGATCAGCCGACCACTGAGCCGGCGCCGCTTCACGCCTCGCGGCACCTCCCCCAGCTCCCGCATCGGTCCCACGCGATGGACACGATCGCCGCGAATCCACACGTATCCGGAGTGAAATGCGCGGCGCTGCTCGTCCATCGTCAACACGATCGCATCCGTCAGCAACAGCTCGTTGCGCGCTTCCTCGGCCGTCAGATCGAGCGGTGCTGCTGCGATCACCGCAGCGCCCGCAATGAATGTACGACGATCGATCATCTTTTTGGTTCTCAGAGGTTTGGATACGAAAGCGGTGCGCTGCTGAGCGCTCGTGAGCGCGTACCATCGAATATCTTTTCGTCGAATGCGATCCGCTCGGCGCGCGATCAGCCTTCGTACTCGACGAGCTCGTACGTGCCCGATCCGGTCTTGTTCTTCAGGTAACCCGATACCGCACCACGCACGAACACATAGTCGGGATGCGTCGCCCAGAACTCGTAGGTCGTCTTTGTTCCGTCGGGCCTCGGCGACAACAAGAGTCGATAGTGATGCGTATCGAAGGTCCCCGCCGGCACCGTGATGCGTTCACGGCCGACATACTCGATCGCTCGTCGTCCATTGGGAGAAAGCAGCGGACCGCTCGCACCGTCGAGCAAGGGCGAGGATGTCATTCCCCCTTCCCAATACTGCACGCGCTCACTCTTCGAATGGTCGAATTGCGCCGCCAACAAGGCATCGGTCGACAATGGGTGCGTGACGAGGGTCGGCACGGGTCGGTCGAGCTTGATCACTTGACGCAAACGCCCAACCTCCACGTTGTAGACATCGCATTCGGCCTCGGTATCGCTGAATCGCATCATGCCTGAGCCGAGAAACTTGCCGCGCACATGGAGACGCACGAAGCAGTCGATCGGCGCGAAGCTCGATGTCATCGTCTGCACCACGTCGCGCTCGACCTCACCATCGTCGATCTCGCAATAGGCTCGCAGCGTGATCTGACCGTCGCGCCGCCAGGTGACGGAGAACCACTCCCGACCGCGCTCGGTGCCGTCATCGTTGATGTACAGGATCTTGCCGTGCGTATTGCGGAGCGTCGGAGGGCGCGCACCGCCGCGAGCTGTGGGCTTACGCTTTGCGTCTGCTGCCGACACGCGTAGCGGCGCTCCAACGGTGAGCGCTGCGGCGCCAGTGGCAGCCAATACGGTACGACGGCTGATGAGTGAGTCAGTCATTTTTCAACTCCCGTAGCAACTCGATATGAAGCGCCTGCCGCTGCGCGCGACACAGACTCGCCAGGCTTGCATCGACAACATCGATCATTGGATTACAGACCGCAGCGCGTGAGCTCCACGCCCGGCGTGTGGTTCGCGCACGCGTTGACTGGAAGCCAAGAACCAGTGAATGTCGCGATACGTAGCAAGCAGGACGTAAGTGACGCACGGTGCGCCTTCTTACCGGGACCGTCGTTTGCAGCCCAAAGGAAACGCCCGCTGAACGGCGGATAGCGGACCGCGATTTGTGTGCGGCTCGAGCGCCACCACCCGCGCTGCCCGACGCTCGAAGCCAGCCATTGCCACGCTAACAGAACAACCCCCTGCGCGATCGGATCGGCCCGGACCGACAGATTCTCGGCACCGGCTCGTTGATTCTCGGCGCTACCCCGTTCAATAAGTCAGCGAAGTTATAAGATTCGCGACGGGCTGTTAATTGTCAAGCAAGGATCATGGTGGGTTCTGCAGGCCACCTCGTGATTCACACAGAGGCGCCCGGCTCGTAGGCCTGCTACGAGGTTCGCTGATCTATCTATTCACTTGCCGGCGACTTCTTTCAACACGGCCACGAATCTCGCTGCGACGGCACTATTGTGCCCGCGCACCTTCAGCAGGCCGAGCTCAACGCTGCCAGCAGGCCCTTTCAATGCGCGATACTTCACGCCGGGGCGCTTGAGGTCCTGTACCGAGGATGGCACCAGTGCGACCCCCATGCCGCTTGCGACGAGCCCCACGACTGTTTGCATCTGTCGGGCCTGCTGCGTCACCTTGGGCACGAAGCCATTGGCGCGACACAAGCTGATGATCTGATCGTAGAGTCCCGGTGCAATGTCGCGCGGCGGGATGATGAAGTGCTCGTTGGCGAACGTCTTGAGACGCACGGGCCCGGAGCTCGGCCCGAGCCGATGACCCACCGGGACGGCGAGGACCAGGCTCTCGCGACTGACACTCTCGAAGCTCAAGTCTGCTTCGTTGACCGGCCCCAACCCGATACCGAGATCGAGCCGTCCGGCGCGCAGCTCGCGGATCTGCGCATCCGTCGTCAGCTCGTGGAGCTGCACATCGACCTGGGGGAAACGCTCGCGAAATCGTTTGATGGTCGGCGGCAGAATGCCGTACCCGGCGATCGACACGAAGCCGACCGAGAGCGTGCCGATCTCACCCTTTCCAGCTTGCTGGGTCTTGATCTTCGCCTCCTCCAAGCGTCGCAGCAGCACCAGCGCTTCTTCGTACAGCACCTCCCCCGCCGGAGTCAGACTGACACCTCGATGGGTGCGCTCGAGCAGCTGCACGCCGAGCTCCTCTTCGAGCATCTTGATATGCACCGACAGGGGCGGCTGTGAGATGTGCAGCCGCGCGGCGGCCCGGGAGAAGCTCCTCTCCTCGGCGACTGCTCGGAAGTAGCGAAGCTGCCTCAGATCCACTATACGTTTTCCCTATAGCCGGCTTTTGAATTCGATATTTCTCAGTATAGAAGCATGGACGCACAATTCCCGCTGGCCCGGTGCGCGCGACCGGCTGCACAAGGGCAGATTTCCGCGCGCAATCACGCAATAATGTTCCTTTTGAGATCATCCACGTAGTCACCTCGGGACCGATCCATGCACCCTCTTCGCTCTCGTATCAGCACCTCCGGCCGCAACATGGCCGGCGCCCGGGCCTTGTGGCGCGCCACGGGCATGAAGGACGGCGACTTCGGCAAGCCCATCATCGCCGTCGCGAATTCCTTCACGCAGTTCGTGCCTGGGCACGTGCACCTGAAAGATCTGGGACAGCTCGTGATCGAGGAGATCGAGCGTGCGGGCGGCGTCGGCAAGGAATTCAACACGATCGCCGTTGACGACGGCATCGCCATGGGACACGACGGCATGCTCTACAGCCTGCCGTCGCGCGAGCTGATTGCCGACAGCGTCGAGTTCATGTGTAACGCGCACATGGCCGATGCGCTGGTATGCATCTCGAACTGCGACAAGATTACACCCGGCATGCTCATGGCCGCGCTGCGCCTGAACATTCCCACCGTGTTCGTTTCAGGCGGCCCGATGGAAGCCGGCAAGACGAGGCTCGCAGACAAGGCCATCAAGCTGGATCTGATCGACGCGATGGTGGCCGCCGCGGACAAGAACGTCACCGACGCAGATGTGCAGCAGATCGAGCGCTCCGCGTGCCCGACGTGCGGCTCGTGTGCCGGCATGTTCACCGCAAATTCCATGAACTGCTTGACGGAAGCGCTCGGGCTATCGCTGCCCGGCAACGGCTCCTTGCTCGCGACTCACGCCGACCGCGAGCGTCTGTTCCGGCAGGCTGGGCAGCTCATCGTGCAGCTCGCCAAGCGTTACTACGAAGGCGGCGATGCGCGCGTGCTGCCGCGATCGATCGCGAGCAAAGCCGCATTCGAGAATGCCATGACGCTCGACATCGCCATGGGCGGCTCCACGAACACCGTGCTGCACTTGCTGGCAGCCGCCCAGGAAGGCGAGGTCGATTTCACGATGCGCGACGTGGACCGGCTGTCGCGACGCGTGCCGACGCTGTGCAAAGTGGCACCATCGAGCCACTATCACATGGAGGACGTGCATCGCGCCGGCGGCGTGATGGCCATTCTCGGCGAGCTGGAGCGCGCTCAGCTCATCGACACGAGCGTGCCGACGATTCACAGCGAAACCTTGGCAGAGGCCATCGAGCGCTGGGACGTGCGACGCACGAATGATCCGGCGGTGAAGGAGTTTTATCGCGCCGGCCCGGCAGGGATACCGACACAAAAGGCTTTCTCGCAGGACTGCCGTTACCCGGACCTCGATCTCGATCGCGCCAACGGCTGCATTCGCGAAGTGTCTTCCGCGTACAGCCAGGATGGCGGGCTAGCAGTGCTCTACGGCAACATCGCAGAGCGCGGCTGTATCGTGAAGACGGCCGGCGTGCATGAGAAGCTGCTCACCTTCCGCGGTCCTGCCATCGTGTTCGAGAGCCAGGAAGCGGCAGTCGAAGGCATTCTCGGCGGCGCCGTGAAGCCGGGGGACGTGGTGATCGTGCGCTACGAGGGTCCCCGCGGCGGGCCGGGCATGCAAGAGATGCTGTATCCGACCAGCTATCTCAAGTCGCGCGGTCTCGCGACGAGCTGTGCGCTCGTCACCGATGGGCGATTCTCGGGCGGTAGCTCGGGCTTGTCGATCGGACACGTCTCGCCCGAAGCGGCAGAAGGCGGCGCCATCGGGCTCGTCCAGCCAGGCGATATCATCGAGATCGACATTCCCAATCGACGCATTCATCTCGCGGTTGACGACGCAGAGCTCGCACGCCGCCGCGCAGCACAGGACGCAAAAGGCTGGAAGCCCGCCATGCCGCGCGCACGCAAAGTCAGCGCCGCGCTCAAGGCATACGCCGCGCTGACGACGAGCGCCGACCGCGGCGCCGTGCGAAACAAGGAGCTCCTTGGTGATTGAGTGAGATCATGGCCCGCTCAAACGCCGCGCCACTTTTTCACTCACATTTCTAATAAGAAGGCGCCGACAACGGCGCCTTCTTCATTGTTCGACCAAAACGTTTACAACTACACTGGGGCCGTATTCCATCCCCTGCGCCTACGCCTGCGCCGCAGATCTGGACTCCGGGCAGGCATCGATCAACTACACTTTATTCGGCAAGGATGACACGGAAGTCGACGTTGTGGATTCCGGGCAGGCATCGATCAACTACACTCTTGCTGGCGTAGTCCTTCGCCGTTTCGGAGTTGTGGATTCCGGGCAGGCATCGATCAACTACACTTCCACCAATCCGCGAATGACGCGTCCAGAGGTTGTGGATTCCGGGCAGGCATCGATCAACTACACTCGATGCTTTGATGTCGATACGTTTGCGAGAGTTGTGGATTCCGGGCAGGCATCGATCAACTACACTTTTCGGGTTGCTACTTCAACGCCTTCAATGTTGTGGATTCCGGGCAGGCATCGATCAACTACACTGCAAGTCTTAACTGATAGCCTGCTCGATGGTTGTGGATTCCGGGAAGGAATGGATCAATTACATTGCCCCAAAAACCCTTCCTCGCCTGGGAAAATTTGGGATTTGTCTTTT
>PKRE01000008.1 GCA_017577615.1 Gammaproteobacteria bacterium
GGGACGATCTGCTCGACCGGAGCTTTCATCATGTGCTGCTGATTCACCCAGAGCAGCTTCATCGGATCGAAGCTCGCGGCCGAACGGCTGACCTTGTCGAGGTCGAAGAGATCGATCAGCTCGTCGATCGTGAAAATCTCCTGATCCCCATGCGACCACCCGAGCCGCGCGATGTAGTTCAGCATCGCCTGCGGCAGAAAACCCATCTCCCGATACTCGAGCACGTTGACCGCGCCGTGCCGTTTCGAGAGCTTCGTCCCGTCCGGCCCGTGGATCATCGGCAAATGCGCGTACGCGGGCGGCGTCTCGCCGAGCGCGCGAAAGATGTTGATCTGCCGCGGCGTGTTGTTGACGTGATCGTCGCCGCGGATCACGTGCGTGATGCGCATGTCCGCGTCGTCGACGACGGATACTTCCCCGAGCACGCGCACGCGGGCACCACACGGTAGCGCGATCTCGATCGTGTCAGACGCCGTCGACTCGTTGATCGGGGACGTCACCTTGACGGGAAGCAGCTGCACCGCTCGGGGCGGCCGCGTATGCTCGAGCACGCCTTGTGCGTGCTGGCGCCGCCAACTGAACAAGAGATTGGCATTGACCCCATGCCGGCGTGCGACTTCGGCAACCGAGACGCCCGGCTTCAGCGTCTCCTGCACGATCCGAAGCTTCGTCTCGATCGTGCGCATCTGGCGGCGCGGCCGCGTCACCGCTGTCGGCGACGCTTGGTTCTCAAGAGTGTACGTGTCCATTTGCTCCTCACGCGGACACGTCCACCGTGTCCATCTCACGGAGCGCAGCTAAACTTAAACGGCGGTCGGGTAGAAGACGGTGACGGTCGGACGCTTACCACTCAACTGCCGCTCCAAGTCCGGAGCGTCAACTGTCCAGTCTTGGGGGGGTTCACTGCAGGATGCGGGCAATTTACAACCGCCGCCTGCAGGACGGAAACATCACGACATTCGATACGAGACCTGTAGCGATGGGCCGTTGGTGGGCGGCGCCATACTCCTCCCCGTGAGATTCCAACGGTGCCCACCCTGAGGGCGCACCTGAGTCTTCAGTTTCATCTAGTCGCGCTACCACATGGTTGTCATACATCTGCGTATAACGAAGCAGCATCGCCAGCGTCTTGTGGCCTGTGATCCTCTGCACTTCCATGACTGTTAGCCCGCGCTCTAAGAGCCGACTGGTTGCTTCATGGCGAAGATCATGGAAGCGGAAGTTTTCTATGCGTGCCGAATCGCATAGCTTCCGCCACGATCGGTATAGCTGCACCCGAGTCATCGGGAACACTCTCTCACCATCGTGAAGGCTTAGCGCACGCTCCACGACCTCGACTGCGCACTTTGAAAGCGGCACGCCGCGATTCTCTCCGTTCTTTGTATCTCGCAGAATCGCGATTCGACGACGCACATGAAGATCGGTGCGCCTGAGCCGAAGGATCTCACTGAGACGCGCAGCAGTTTCTAGCGCAAAGGTCACGATCAGTTTGAACATCTCGTCGCTTTGCTGCGCTAAGGCGCGATGGAACCGCTGCGCCTCAGCTTCATCCAGCCGACGATCGCGCCACTTACTGCCTCCTGGTAGCTCGACACCCGCGATCGGATTCTTGAGATAGGGCATCCCCCATGCCTTTCTCGCCTTCTTAAACACCGCGCTGATAAGCATGAGATCGAGACGAATGGTATTTGCTGACTTGCCCTCGTTCTCCCTCTCCTTCTTGAATTCACTGAAGTGCGCTGCTGTTAGAAGGGAGAGCTTCAAGGAGGCGAGAGGGCGCTTCTGCCAAGCCCGGATGCGCCGAAGTTCCTGCTCTGCGCCTTTTTTCGTCGGCGTCACTTCCTTTGCGTATCGCTCGAGCGCTTCAGACAACGTCATCTCGGACGCGAGATCCGGACACGTGTCTTCTCCAGCTAAGAGCTGTCTCTCGATTCGAGCAGCCCACTGCTCGGCTTCCGCCTTTGTATCGAAGGAGCGAGTTTTCGGTGCGAAGCCCCGAATCCGAACGCGAGCACGCCAGACTTTGCCACGCTTATCGATTGATGCCATCGCAAGTCTCCAGAATTTGAAGTGGAGACCCGTCTAGCAATCAGGTTTAGCTCGCAGCTTGGACACGCGACGGTCGTGGTCCAAAACTGGTCCAAATGAAACAGCTTAGTCCGCGCGCGGCCTTTCAAGGTATTGAATTCGACAGGGATAATTGGTGGCCAGGGGCGGAATCGAACCACCGACACGCGGATTTTCAGTCCGCTGCTCTACCAACTGAGCTACCTGGCCTAGAGTGGCTGGGCGTGCCGCCGGCTGGCCAGGAGGGCCAGACGGACCAGACGAGTGCCAGAAGGTCGCGTATTAAAGCTGCGCGGAGATGGGGCGTCAAGGAAAGTCGCGAAACGGCAAGGAGCGCCCCTCGGCACCGCCGCCCGGCCAGGGCCGCAACCAGCCGTCGGGCCTTACCGGTAGCCCGTCCGAGCGTTCGTTGCGCTGATCTGACGCAAGCGCACGCCCTGGCGCTGTTCTTGCAACTTTATTCCCAGACAGGCGTTGATTATGTGAAGCCGACGTCGCTCGGCACCGACACCACCTACCGAAGCCACACATTAATAAGTAAGGAGTGCCCGGATGGCAGCCGTCGAAGCAGCAGCTCAAGTGGATATGCGTCCTTCAGAGTCGCTGGCTGCGCGCTACCGCCGGATTCGGGCCCAGACGCTGAGCTTGTGCGCATCGCTCGAGCCCGAGGACTTCGTGGTGCAAAGCATGCCCGAGGCCAGCCCCGTCAAGTGGCACCTCGCGCACACGACGTGGTTCTTCGAGCAGTTCCTGCTGCGCACGCGTCTGCACGGTTACCGCCCCTTTCGTCCCAAGTTCGAGTACCTCTTCAACTCGTACTACGACACGCTCGGTGTGATGCATGCGCGCGCCGAGCGCGGCATGCTGACGCGGCCGACGGTGAAGGAGATCAACGAGTACCGAGAGCACGTCGATGCGCACATGCTGGATCTCATCGCCAAGAGCGAAGACGACGAGCGCATCGAGTCGCTGACGGTGCTCGGGCTGCATCACGAGCAACAGCACCAGGAGTTGCTGCTTACCGACCTCAAGCACTTGTTCTCGTGCAATCCACTCCTGCCTGCCTATCGCACGCGTCCACTGCAACCCTGTCGCGCACCGGGCACGTTGCGGTTTCACTGCTTCGAGGGCGGCGTGAGGGAGATCGGCGCCAACGGCAAGCGATTCTGCTTCGACAATGAGACGCCGCGGCACCGCGTCTATGTCGAGCCGTTCGCGCTCGCTGATCGACTCATCGTCAACGCGGAATACCGTGAGTTCATCCGCGACGGTGGTTATCGGCGCCCGGAGTTCTGGCTGGCGGACGGCTGGGCGCTCGTCAAGCGCGACGGCTGGACTCGCCCGCTCTATTGGGACGAGTCGCTCGAGGCGGAATTCACGTTGTACGGCCTCGAGCCGCTGCAGCCGGGGGCGCCCGTGTGTCATTTGAGTTTCTACGAGGCCGACGCCTTCGCGCGCTGGGCAGGCGCGCGGTTACCGACGGAGGCCGAGTGGGAAATCGCCGCGGCGACGTTGCCGGTGCAGGGACACTTCCTCGAAGACGGTCAACTGCACCCGCGCAACGCGCCGGACTCCCCCGGACTCAAGCAGGTCTTCGGCTACGCGTGGGAATGGACTGCCTCTCCCTACGTCCCCTATCCCGGCTTCCGGCCGCTCAGCGGTGCGCTCGGTGAGTACAACGGCAAGTTCATGTGCAATCAGATCGTGTTGCGCGGCGGCTCGTGCGCCACACCCGGCGACCACATTCGGGCGACGTATCGCAATTTCTTTTACCCACATGCGCGCTGGCAGTTCGCGGGCGTGCGCCTGGCTCGCGACTACTGAGGAAACGGCCCGATGACGCACACATCGCATGTCCGTTCATCCGCCGCACCGGACGAGGTGCTCGAAAGTGTGCTGAGGGGGCTGAAGAAACCGGAGAAAGAGCTCTCGCCGGTCTGGTTCTATGACGATCACGGCTCGTACCTCTTCGATCGGATCTGCGAGCTGCCCGAGTACTACCTCACGCGCACCGAGCTCGCGATCATGCGGGAGCATGCGCCCGAGATGGCGCGACACATCGGACGTGGTGCCGCCCTCGTCGAGCTGGGCAGCGGCACCAGCGCGAAGACACGCCTCTTGCTGGATCACATCGACATGCCGGCAACCTACGTGCCCGTCGACATCGCACGTGAGTATTTACTCGATGCTGCCGGCGCGATCGCGCGCGACTATCCCGAGCTGCACGTGATCCCGGTGAATGCCGATTTCTCGCAGCCGTTCGAGCTTCCCATTGAGGTCGCCCGGGCGAGCCGGTGCGTCGTGTATTTTCCTGGCTCGACACTCGGCAACTTCGACCGGGCCGAAGCAGCTTCGTTGCTGAGTCGCATCCGCGGCATGATTGGCCGTCATGGCGCGGCCCTCATCGGCATCGATCTGCGCAAGGATGCTGGCGTGCTTCGTCGCGCATATAACGACGCAGCAGGCCTCACCGCCGCGTTCAACCTGAATGCATTGCGCCACTTGAACCGCAAGCTCGGCGCCGATTTCGATCTCGAGCAATTCGAGCATGCGGCGATCTGGGTCGAGGACAAGAGCCGCATCGAGATGCACTTGATCAGCAAACGCGATCAGCGCGTGCACATCGGCCACGCGGAGGTGACGATCAAGCGCGGTGAGCACATCCGCACCGAGTACAGTCACAAGTACACGCTCGAGGACTTCGCCGAGCTTGCCGAGAGTGCTGGTCTGCGCGTTCGCGAAGTGTGGACGGATCGAAACAGATACTTCAGTGTGCAGCTGCTCGAGCCGCACACCTTCCAATAGCCTGTGAGCCCGGGACGCGCTGCCGCAGGCGTTCGTCGTCTAGAGGCGCAGCTCGTTAGAAGGCTATCGCTAGCTCGGCAACTGTGCTGTCCGCATCGACCGCTCTAGCGATAGCTCTCAAGTGACACGAACGGGCTTCACCCGTCGGCTGGCGCCCTCCGCCAGCGCGTTTGCGACGCGCATCCTGAGCCTCGCAGCGTCTATCTTCGCTCGGCATCCCTCAGCGGCGCAGACCGCGCAGACGCATGAGAATACTGCGATGCTCGACGTCGGCGTGAGGCTCGTCATCGTCGTCTCCGAGCTGCTCGAGCTCATCGAGATCGCTCAGCGGTTCCAAGTCCATCGCATACCATTCGTCGAAGTCCACCTCGTCAATGTCGCCGTGCGTGTCTTGGAAGTAAATCACCCGATCCGCGTCGTCGATATTGATCACTTGGTACAGCTCGCGACTGCCGCGATAGGCGTACCAACGACCTTCCTCCGGAATCACATTGTTCATGACCATCATGCCCTCTACTGCCCTCGGCGATGCGCGCTCAGCTAGACAGAATCCAAACACGGCCGCTCGCGCGAATCGACGAGCCGGCTCGTCCTCAACGAAATCTCAGCGAGCTGTAATTGCGCGAAAGCTAGAGCGTACGCGTGCTTCATCGCCGCCGCGCTACGAGCTTTCCGATACTCATTGCGCAAGCTGCGGTACGAACCACAGGCGCTCGCCGAGAGCTGTCTGTGCCGCGCGTAGCCAGGCTGGAAGCACGCGCTCGACCCAACTGACAACACGAGAAGGTGCGTACCCGTCCGGCGCTTGCCGGCAGGGTGCGGGACAAAGCACAGCGACCGGAGCCCGGCTCCACAGCCGGTCTTCGCGACCTGAAACGGCCCGGCGCTCGCTGCCGCTAGGCCCGAAGCAGCAGGACGCGAAGTGCGACGACGTTCACGCCCACGCGCCAGCCCCTCGTGCCATCCCTGACGTCCATGCGCGACAGCGCCGCAAGCACGCCGCCCGACCGTGACACGCGTGCGTGTCGCGACGCGCGCCCTTGCGTTCCGACGCGCGTCACGGTTTATCGCAGGACGCCTTGTCTATACTGCGCGCCACTCCCTCATGGCACAGCTGTCATGGAGCTCACTGGAAGCCCAGAAGATATCGCATTGCTCCGCAGGTTCTCGCCGCTCGATAGCATGCGCGCGGAGAACCTGGTTGCGATCGCACGCAAGACCAGCCGCCGTCAGGCTCCGCATGCTCGCCTGCTATTCGCCGAAGGCGACGAAGAAAGACACACCTATTACTTGTTGAGCGGCACGGTCGATCTCCTGCAGGAAGGCGAAGTGATCGCGACCATCACCGCAGGATCTCCCAAGGCGCGCCGGCCGCTCGCGCACGTCTTGCCGCGTCCTTACTCAGCGGTGGTGACATCGGAGCGCGCAGAATACCTATTCATCGACAGCGAGTTCCTCGATGTGATGGTGACGTTGGATCAAACCGGCGCCTATCACGTCGCCGAGCTGCGCAGCACCGAAGAGGACGGCTCGGAGCCGCCGGATGATTGGATGACTGCGCTGTTGCGAACCAAGGCGTTCTACAAGGTGCCGCCAGCCAACATCCAAGCGCTGTTCATGCGGCTGCAGCGCGTCGACTATCGCGCTGGCGACGTCGTCATCAAGCAGGGAGACGTGGGCGACTACTTCTACATCGTCGTCAAAGGCAAGTGCGTCGTCACGCGCGAATCGCCGCTCAGCAAGGAAGGCATCAAGCTCGCCGAGCTCTCCATGGGCGATACATTCGGCGAGGAAGCACTGATTTCCGACGCCAAGCGCAACGCAAGCGTCACGATGCTGACCGACGGCTACTTGATGCGCCTCAGCAAGGAGGATTTTCGCAGCCTGCTCAATGAGCCGTTCTTGCAATGGGTCGACTACGAAGAAGCAAAGCGTATCGTGGCTGCAGGCGGCAAGTGGCTCGACGTGCGTCTGCCTTCGGAATTCGATCAATATCACGCCAAAGGTGCGCTCAACATTCCGCTCTACTCGCTGCGCCTGAAAATGAAGTCGCTCGACCGCAACACGCACTACGTCGTGTGCTGCGACACGGGTCGGCGCAGCTCCGTGTGTGCCTATATCTTGTCCGAGCGCGGCTATCAGGCGAGCGTGCTCAAGGATGGCTTGGCGGTGACGGAGATTGCGCGCACGGCGTGATCGACCGGTAAGACGCGACGAGATCACCGCTGACGACAGGAGATAGACACTCGGAAACGTGACAAGTGAGATGCCCATGGGCATGTGAACGGCGACTGGCTCCTCGCCGCAACGAACAGCTTGCGAAACTGCTCTCGCGCACGAGCCTTCTTGCCGTCATTGAGTGACGTCTGTCACATCCGCAAGCACGAGGAGCCGCGAATAGCGGGACCTACGTCCAGTTTCCCGCCAGCGAGTCGTTGTAGAAGGATGCCGAGGGCAGTAACGAGCGATGAAAGCAAAGGATGTCATAGCAGTGCTGGCTGGCCAGGCGTCGATCGTGGCGCTCCTGGTGCTCGTGCTCGTCCTCTCTCTGGCAAGTGCGCCGCTGTTGCAACAGAAAAAAGTCGTCGCCGACCGCATGGGCGCGGAGTTCGCGCTCGCCAAGGCTGAAGCGCTCGCCGAGGCGTTGCTCGCATCCCGCCGGCCACAGCGCAATCTCACCCACCATGGCACACATTATTCGGCGCGGCATTTCCAGCGTGCGCTGATCGAGCCGCCGCGCGACACCGCACCGCGAGGCTTTCCGGTGCGCGCTGCCGCGGCGTTGAAGGCGAATCCCGGGCAGCCGCACGTCGAGTTCGAGAACTTCGCGGGCGAGCCGTATGTGCTGTATGCGGTCGCCGACGGCGCCGACGGAATGCTGGTGCTCGAGATGAAGCTCGCTCAAGAGCGTGCCCTCGTCGAGCGTTTCTTCGGGCAGTCGTATCTGTCGGTCAACGCGATCGGATTTCTCCTGCTAGGCTTGCTCCTCCTCGCCGCCTTCGCATTGCGCCATTTTCTGCGCTCGATCGTGCGGCTCCCCGAGGAGGAGCGTCGCAGGACGATTCTCGCAGGGCTCGGCGTCACAGCCTCGCATCAACGCCGTAACCTCCTGCCGTGGCTCATCGGTCTGTGCATCGTCGTGTTCTTGCTCGATGTATCGGGCTGGCTCAACTCGGCCATCGGCATCGGCTACGTGCTCGCTGTGATCCTGAGCCTGTCGTCGAGCCGGCATTGGCACGCGACCGCCATCGCGACGCTTGGCGGCGTGCTCCTGTTCGTCGCGCCGATCGCCTCGCCGCACCACCCAGGCTGGTGGCAGCACATTGAGAATCACGCGCTCACCCTGTTTGCGCTGCTCGTGACGGGTCTGTTCGGCAGCGCCAACATGCGTAAGTCGCAAGCCGAAGCGCTTGCGCTCGCCGATGCGGTTCGCTCGCGCAACGAGACCGCCGAGCTGCGCGCCGCGCTCGAGCGCGCCGAGGCGGCAGAGGCGGAAAACCGTCGCATGCTCGAGCGCATGCGCATGGCAAACGAGTCGGCAGGCATCTCTGTCTTCGAATGGAACATTCGCGACGACATCGTCCGCGTCGACGATGGCAGTCCTTTCATCAAGCGCTTGGGCAATGGCATCAACTGCTTCAGGGGCTCTGAGTACGCACGACGCTTCGTGCACCCGGACGATCGCGAAGCGTGGCGCAACACTTTTGCGCGCGCGCTCAAAGCACCACCCGGCGACGACGTGTTCTGTCATCGCTACCGTCAACTCCTGCCCGACGGCTCGACCGCGCACATTCAACTCTACGGCCGTGTGCTGCGCGATGCGGCTGGCGCGCCGATCAGCGTGCTCGCCGTCGACTGGGACGTCACGCGGGAGGAGCAGGCGAAGCTCGAGATCGCCCGACAAGCCCGTGAGCTGCGCGAAGCGCAAGAGCGGTTCCAACGTGCCGTGTCCGGCACTCAGGATGCGCTGTTCGAGTTCAATTTGTTGACCGGCGAAATGTGGCATTCGCCGCGTTTCATGCAGATGCTCGGCTACGACGAGCACACCGCGCCGCCTGCCAGCGGCCTGGAAAGCCTCGTGCATCCCGACGATCAGCCGCTGCTTGCAAAAGCGATGGCGGATCATCTTCAGCACGACAAGCCCTACGACGTCGAATATCGATTGCGCAAGAAGGACGGCGACTGGCTGTGGGTGCGTTCGCGGGCGGCTGCGGAACGCGGACCAGACGGCAAGCCGCTGTGGCTGGCCGGCTCCATCCACGACATCACTGCCGAACGCGCGGCGCGCGAAGCCTTGCTGCGTGCGACACAGGAAGCCGAAGCGGCGAACCGAGCGAAGAGCACGTTCCTCGCCACGATGAGCCACGAGATCCGCACACCGATGAACGGCATCATCGGCATGACCGGCTTGTTGCTCGACACCAAGCTCGATCGCGTGCAACGTGAATATGCCGAGACGATTCGCGCGAGCGCCGATTCGCTGCTCACCATCCTCAACGACATCCTCGATTTCTCCAAGATTGAGGCCGGTAAGCTCGACATCGAGCATCTCGAGCTCGACATCCGGGCCAATGTCGATGACGTCGCATCGATCATGGCATTCCAAGCCGCCGCCAAGGGGCTCGAGCTCGTCGTCAATGTCCGTCCCGAAGTGCCGGAGCGCGTGATCGGCGATCCGCAACGCATCCGGCAATGTCTACTCAACCTCGTCGGCAACGCCATCAAGTTCACGGAAAAGGGCGAGGTGGTCATCGAAGTTTGTGCGCTCGGTTGTCAGAACGGCCGAACTCTCGTCCACTTCGAGGTCCGTGACACTGGCATCGGGATTCCCAAATCCGCCCTCGACAAGCTGTTCCAGCCGTTCACACAGGCCGACTCGTCCACGACGCGCCGCTTCGGCGGCACCGGTCTCGGGCTGTCGATCGTACGCAAGCTCGTCGAGATGATGGGCGGGCAGGTCGGCGCACAGAGCGAGCCGGACAAGGGCTCGACCTTCTGGTTCACGCTGCCTCTCGAAGCGACCTTACCCACCGCTGATGAGAAGAAACCGGCTGCTGTCTTGCGCGGCCGACGCGTGCTGTTGGTCGACGACAACGACACGAATCGTCGCGTGATCGCGAGCCAACTCGCGTACGAAGGCTGTGAGGTGACCTCCGTCGCGAGCGCGCAAGAGGCGCTCGAAACGCTACGCAAGCCGGGCACCGGCGCGTTCGATCTCGTCGTGCTCGACTACCACATGCCGGACATGGACGGTGCGGTGTTGGGCGAAACCATCGTGAACGCGCGCGACATTCCACCCACCCGTCTGATGCTGCTCACGTCGCTCGATCGCGCCGGCGACATGCAACGTTTCGCTGAGATCGGCTTTGCGGCGTACCTCACCAAGCCGGTGCGGATGCGCGAGCTCATCGAGTGTGCAAGCCGCGCGTTGTCGCACGACGCGCAGGATTGGCACATGCACAGTCAGCCGATCATCACGCGTGGCACCTTGATCGCGACGCCCGATGCGAGACGCACGTACTCCGGACGGGTGCTGCTGGTCGAGGACAATCAGATCAATCAGCGCGTGGCGCGACGCTTCCTCGAGCGGCTGGGCTGTGAAGTGGAGGTCGTCGAGGATGGGGCACAGGCAATCGAGGCCTTCA
This sequence comes from Gammaproteobacteria bacterium, assembly GCA_017577615.1. Taxonomy (GTDB): domain Bacteria; phylum Pseudomonadota; class Gammaproteobacteria; order Steroidobacterales; family Steroidobacteraceae; genus Steroidobacter. The sequence goes on from PKRE01000008.1 coordinate 10,518, forward strand.
AGCGCAATCAGTATGGATTCATCCTGATGGATATGCAGATGCCGGTCATGGACGGCATCGAAGCGACGCGACGCATCCGCGAGATCGAGGCAGCGACAGAGCGCCCGCGTACGCCGATTGTGGCTCTGACGGCCAACGCGATGATGGGCACGTTGGAACGCTGCCTCGAAGCAGGCATGGACGATTATTTGACCAAACCGTTGGACATCTCACGTTTGCAAGATGTATTAGATCGGTTCATGGGCTCTTTCCAGGGGGATGCTCCCATGTCGAATGACGAGACTCGAGTGGCGACCGCCGACGTGGCTGTGCGGGCACGCTTGCAGGCGATCGCGGGTGACGATACCGAGTTCATGGTCGAGCTCATCGAAGCGTTCCTCACGACCGGCGAGGAAACGTTGCGAGAGCTGCAAACGGCAGTGACGAACGGCGATGTGTCGGCGATCGGACGCGCTGCACATAGGCTCAAAGGCGCGAGCGCCAATCTGCACCTGGAAGGGCTCGTGGGGATCAGCGCGGAGATCGAACGTCGCGCCAAGTCGGGCGCAGACAGCAATTGGCAGGCGGAGCTCGAACGGCTCACAACGGAATTCAACCGCGTCCGTGCGGCGCTGCGCGGCGAAATCGCTCTGCTGCAAAGCGCGCAGCGTGCAACCGGGTGACGGAGGCCGAGACCGTATCGAGCCGCGTGTCGGTATCGGCGCGTTCCCGAGTCGCTATTCCCCATTCCCTACATCCACATACCCTTCCGGCTTCTTCGAGCCGCCGCCGAAGAAGAACTTCTCCATCTCGGACACCAAGAATTGACGCGCTTTGGGGTCGATCGGTGTCAAACGATATTCATTGATGAGCATCGTCTGGTGCCTCAGCCAGCGTTGCCAGCCTTCCTTCGACACATTCTCATAAATGCGCTGACCGAGCTCCCCTGGATACGGCGCGTAATCGAGGCCTTCGGCCTCGGTCCCGAGTACGACACATTTCACCATGCGTGCCATGAGGCAGTCCTCTCTGCGGGTCGGAAGGTGTTCCGAGGGTGGATCAAAGCGGTGATTGTAGCCCTCTTTGGAGGCGGGAGCGGGCGATAAGGGGCAGCGACGTTACATCGCACGCCGCTGCCGGGGCACAGCACTCAGCCTCTCCACGCAACGTGAGCGGCGCATGGCGCCGTGTGCGTCAATCAGGCATCGCCACCTGCCGCACGCGAAGCAGGTCACAGCACCAGTCTCCCTCGCCGGTCATCAATTTGGACATGAGGTCGACCACGGGCTTCGCGAGACCGATCTTCGCTGGCTCGCTCGGATCCAACCAACGCCCGCCCGGCTCACTCACCTCGCGGTGGGGCTCGACGGATTCGACCAGCAAGGGGTGCAGCGTCAAGTCGAAATGCGTGAACGCATGTGAATAAGATGGCAACGACCGCGGCGCGCAGGACGACCTACCGATGCGCCCGATGTACTCGCAGGCTCGTTCGCGCGACTCGAACTGCGGGAAGACCCAGAGCCCACCCCAGAGCCCTTGCAACGGTCGTTGCTCGAGCCACACGGCGCCATCGCCGCGCACCAGGATGAGCGCATACGCCTCCCGGTGTGGTCGGGCTTTCCTGGGCCGCGGCGTGGGCAGCTCCGCCTGCCGACCTTCGCGATGCGCCACGCACGTCTCGCGCAGCGGACACGCCATGCACAACGGACGAGCACGCACACAGATCATGGCGCCGAGATCCATGATTGCTTGCGTGTAATCCGCGACACGTTGCGCCGGGGTGCAGCGATCGGCCAATTCCCAGAGCTGCGCCTCCACTTTCTTGTCACCTGGATAGCCCACGATGCCGAAATGCCTTGTCAGGACGCGCTTGACGTTGCCATCGAGGATCGGATATCGGGCCGAGTACGCGAACGCGAGGATGGCACCGGCAGTCGATCGCCCGATGCCAGGCAGAGCCTGCAACGACTCGAGCGTGCGAGGGAAATGACCGTGGTGCACGTCCACGATGACGCGTGCCGCTCGATGCAGATTGCGCGCTCGCGCGTAATAGCCAAGGCCGGTCCACAGATGCAGCACCTCGTCGAGTGGCGCGGCCGCCAGCGCATGCACGTCCGGGAAGCGCGCCATGAAGCGCTCGTAAAACGGGATCACCGTCGAAACCTGGGTTTGTTGCAGCATGATCTCGGACACCCAGACGCGATACGGTGTCGGATCCTGCTGCCACGGCAGGTGCTTGCGTCCTGCGGCATCGAACCAGCTCAACAGACGGGAAGCGATCGGCATTGTCTTGGGCTGTGGGCTGTGGGCGGTAGGTGATTGTGCGGCACGTCGTTGCGCGCACACCTCCATGGCACTCTGTCTAAGTCACTGCTACTTGTCTATCTCCCTTGGTGCCTTGGCGCGCGCTTCGACGCCGCGAAACACATCGAGCGCGGCCTGCTCCATCGCTCTCAACATCCAGCGTCGGCCGACGACCGCGGGAATCCAGAAACCGGGCGTGACGCTGGAGCGATACGTGATGCGTGTGCGCGCGGCGTTCGCGGGTTCGAGCGTGGTTTGCGTTTCGCCGAAGCGTACATCACTGCGCGCCGGATCCGTGACCGCACTCAGCGCATGCTGTGCCTCGCGCACGGTTTCGACGCGAACCACCGTGCGACAGAACGGTCCGAAGCATGTCCGCAAGTGCGTCTCGAGCAACACCGTGCCCGGTGCCGGGCGCGCCAGCACGCGCGCCTGCAGGATGCGCGGGTCGAGCGCCGGATAGTGCTCGTAATCGCGCAGCACGTCCTCCACAGCGTGCGCCGGTGCATCCAGCACCGCGACGAGCTCGCAGTGATACTGCCCGGCCGCGTAACGCGTCTCGATGTGCTCGACCTCGAGCGCGCTGGCTGCGCTCGAGAGTACCATCCCTGTCAGCATGGCAGTCGTCACGGCGATGGTCGTCGAGCGTGGCATGCCGTGCACGACAGCGACCAGCTAACGTCGGAAGAGATCCTTGAGCTTGTCGCCGATCTTCTCTTTCACTTTCTCTTCGAGCTTCTGGCGCTGCTCTTCGACGCGCTCCTGCACCTTACCTTTGACGTAGCCCTCGATATCGGGCCGCACTTTCGGGTCGGTGAGCGTGCCCGTGATCCGAATCGGAATCTTGGCATCGACCAGCTCTTGCATCTCCGCAGCGTCGCTGTCGTCGGACGGAATCCGCAGCACGGTGGCGACGAGGTTGTAGTCCAGCGTCTCCTTGGGCAGATCGACGGTGCCCTGCCCCGTCACGCGCAGGTATTGCATCGCCACCGCGAGCTCATGGTTGGAGAGAACGCCGTTCTTCATCGTGCCGGCGCCCGACAGCGCCGTGAACGGCGTCCGCGCCGGTCCAGTCTGCGCGGGCACGGGTTGACGACGCAACAGTGCGCGAGCGCGGCGAATCTCGTACCACAAGTCGACGCCTTCCAGGGCGCCGTCCGCCACCTCGAAATCGAGCGTGCCGGTGAGCGTCTTGACGATCTCGTCCGTCGTCCGCCCGACACCGGTCACCTTCAAGTTCAGACTGCCCTTGCCGGAGACGCGCTCAGTCTCGAAAAAGTCCTTGAAGAGCGGCGTGAAATCAATACCGCTGACATGCTCATCGAGCGAGATGCGCGCGGCTTCGCTCGTCGCGTCGATGGTGATGTCGCCGCTGTAGCGGCCGCCATACATCGATGCTTCGGACGGATGCAAACGGACCTTGCCATTGCGCGCATTCACGCCAAGACGCAGATTCGAGAACGTCATTCCTGCGAAGATCGCCTCGCCAATCGTCAGCTGCCCTTGCGCGTTCAGCTCGCGCAGCGCGTCGACAGGAATCTCGGACGGTGTCTCTTCATCCTCTGCGACGGGCTCGTCCGAAGCTGGCGGTAGATAACGATCCGCATCGATGCGGTCGACATGCAGATCGAAGCGCAGCGCCTTCGAGTCGAAATCGGCGATGCCGAACATGCCCTTCGCCGTCGTGTCGTCGAGCTGCAGCACGATGTCGGCGAGCTCAGCCGACTGCTGCGTGAGCGTCACCTGGCTCGAAAAGCTCAAGCGCCCGAGCGCTTTCGGATCCTGTGTTGCCGGTGCGTCGATGCCCAGCTTGGTCAGCCAGTCACGCAGCGGCACCGGATCCAGCTCGAGCGGCCCATGCAAACGCGGCGCATCCAGGATTTGCTCGCCCTTGAGCGCCCCTTTGAGGTGCGCGCCCGCCACGTTCATATCAAGCGCAGTGAGCTGCAGCGTCTGCTGGCCCAGGTCGGCTTGGACGTCGCTGGCCGTCAGTGTGATGGGAACGCCGGCTTTCGGCAGTTCCTCGCCTTTCCACGTCGCAGTGAGCTCGAGCCCCGTCAGTCGATACACGTCCTGCGCCACATCCGCTGCAAGCGTTTGTGCGCGAATCGCGATCGGTATGCCGTCCGCCGGATATCCCTCTCCGCGTACGGTCACATCGATCGCTGGCTCGGCCAACCGATACGCGTTCTGCTCGAGGTCCGCCGTCATCTCGCCTGCGAGTCGGACCTCCGCCACCAACGATGCCCCCTGCTCGAAGAGGAAATCAGTATCGATCTTGAATGGCTTGCCCGACTCCAAGCGTCCGGTGCGCAAATTGAAATTGCGGATGACGTCTCGACTTTGCTCTTGTCGATTCTCCAGCACGATCGCTGCGTCACGCACTTCGAGCCCGGCGATCGTCGGCAGCTGCGCCGAGCGCTGCGATGTCTCGTCCTCGGTGTCCGTGTCACTGGCGTCACCGCCCCCCAGATCCTCCCAGTTGCGCCGCCCTTGCTCGTCGGTGACGAGTCGCACCCGGGCGCCGACGAGCCGCACGTGCCCGACTTCGATCGTGCCGCGAAGTAGGGGAAGCAACCGCACACCCAAGCGCGCCTCTTCGATCGAGACGAACGGCTCGTCGCCGAAGCCGGGCGCATCGCCGAGACTGGCTGGTCCGAGCTCGAGCGCGACCCATGGGAACACCGAGAGCTTCAGATCGCCCGAGAGCGTCAGCTCGCGTCCGGTCTGGCGCTCGACGAGACGCTCGATGTCGTCTCGAAAATCATTCGGATCCACGAAAATGAGGACGAGCAGCAGCGTGACCACCACAAGGGCGATCAGCGCGCCGATGGCGATGCCGACGATCTTCAATGCACGCATCCGACTTCCTCCAGCCGAAAAGGCGACGGGCGTTTACGGCGCCGTGACCTTGTTCACACGGCAAGTGTAGCAGGCTCCCGGCGTCTGCTTGCGGATAGACAACTTCCGCATCGCTGCGCGGCCGGGTCGTCCCGGGTCGCGGCATGGCACCTTTGAGCCTTGCGGCGCACGCGCCAACAGACTGTCTCACTGTTCGATGTCCTATCTACCCGTTTGGTGTTCTATCTTGCACTTGCCGATCTACCGCTCTATCTACCGCGCCCGACAACGATGGAATCCCTGCCACGGGCGGGCGGACTGAGACCCGCACAACCGATTTGCGGCAAACGTCGCGGCCCGCCGTTGAGGGAATGCAGTAGTGTGATCTGACAGTGGGATTCAAACGTGCATTCAATGCAGTATCCCACGCAGCACCGTGACGATGCGGGAGGACGGGACGGCGAACGTTGCCGCCACAACTCTGCGATGTGATCCACATCAAGGTTGTCTCATTGCGGATCTGCGTCACAGATTCGAGCACATTCTTGAGCCTGCTCGTTACTTGCTGAGGCGAACGAGCGGAGGAATGCGCTGCACGCGGCTGTATCTTCGATCCGACCAATTGGACGGCCCGAAATCTGCGGGGTCCGTCCTATACGCGAAGCAGCGCAGTAGATACGATGCTAATTGCATGACTGAGTTCGCAAATTGTCCGGCGTGGCGCATTCTGCTCGTCGATGATGAGCCGACGCAGCGGCTCATCATGGCCCGTTTACTGAAGCGGGCGGGCTACGAGGTCGACACGGCGAGCAATGGCAAAGAAGCCCTGGCCAAGATCGAGGCGGGCGACTTCCAGCTCATGATCACGGATTGGGAGATGCCCGAGATGGACGGCATCGCCCTGTGCAATGCGCTGCGCGCGTCACAAACGAAAGGTTATATCTACACGATCCTCCTGACCGCGCGAGATGCCGTCGAGCACGTCGTGACGGGTTTGCAGGCAGGCGCCGACGACTACCTGACCAAACCCGTCATCGAGCCTGAGCTGATTGCACGACTGAGCACGGGTAAGCGCATCGTCACGCTCGAGCGTTCGCTGCGCCACGCGAACGAGGAGAATCGCCGTTTGTCGATCACCGATCCATTGACGGGCGTCTATAACCGGCGCTACTTGATGGAGCAACTGCCGCGCGAGATCGATCGTGCGGCACGCTATGGGCGCTCACTGTCGGTGATCATGTGTGATGTCGATCACTTCAAGAAGATCAACGACACCTACGGTCACCTGGTGGGCGACGAGGTGCTCAAGTGGTTCGTCGCGCAACTGCAGGCCAACATACGCACCTGCGATTGGATCGCGCGCTACGGCGGCGAGGAGTTCGTGATCGTGCTGCCGGAAACGAACGTGGAGAACGCTGCCAAGGCTGCAGAGCACCTGCGCGAGCACGTGAGCAAGACGATCTTCGAGAGCGGCGAGCTGAGGCTCGAGGTCACCGCGAGCTTTGGCGTATCGGGCCGGAACGGCAATGTGCCGCTGAACGCCACCCTGGATGCGTTGATCGCCAAGTGCGATGCGGGCATCTATGCCAGCAAAGCCGCGGGTCGGAACCGCGTCACGGTGGAAGCGCTGGATTGAAGACGATCGCGTAGGTTGTCTGCGCCACGCATCATCACGAACCGTGGCTGCTGTCGCTCGTTTGCGAGCTCCGGCTCGCATCGGCGTGCTGTGCGTTCCAACGTCGCACCTCTTCCCCGAGCCGATCCCCAGGCATCGGACGTCCAATGAAATAGCCTTGGGCGCGATCGCAACCGACGCTGTCCAGGAAGTCCAGGATCTCCTGCGTCTCGACACCTTCCGCGCAGGCGGTGAGCCCGAGCTTGTGTGCAAGCAGCACCATCGTCTCGACCATCGTGCGCGCATCGTCGTGCGCGAAGATATCGCGCACGAACGAGGTGTCGATCTTCAGCTCGCTGAACGGCATCAGGTAGAGCTGCTTGAGCGACGAGTAACCGGTGCCAAAATCATCGATGGATAACCCAAAGTTCTTCACGCGCATGCGCGTGAGCACGTCCATCGTCGTGCCTGGATCGAACATGGCTGCGCTTTCCGTCACCTCGAATACGATGCGACGGGCGTCCGCACCGATCTGCGCGGCCATGCGTGCCACCTGGTCCGGAAAAGAAAGATCGTTCAACAACTGCGGAGAAAGATTGATCGCGACGGACAGCTGCAGGCCGTCTGCCTCCCATGCGCAACATTGTCTCAGTGCCACCTCGATGACCTGCTCGGTCAAGCTGCGAATCAGACCGTGCTTCTCGGCGAGGCTGACGAATCGAACTGGGGAGATCGGCCCGAGCGCCGGATGATGCCAACGTGCGAGCGCCTCGACGCCTTCGATGACCCAGCGACCGGGTGCAACACGCGTCGCCTTCGGCTGATAGTAGACCTCGATCTCATGCCGCTCGAGCGCTGCTCGCAGCGTCTCGAGCGTCAGGGGCGATTCGCCGCGCAAGCAGCGTCGCAGCGTGCTTTCCAAGTCCTCGAGCAGGATCGGCTTCTGCAGCGCGCCCAGCATGTTGAGGCCCTGCGAACGCCCAAGCTGCTGTGCCGTCGCCAGGACGCGCTGATCCATGCCGCTTGCCACCAGCACGTGCGCCTTGCTGCCGCGTTCGCCCAAGTAACGCAGCAGCTCGATACCGTCGACGCCCGGCATCTGCAGATCGAGCACGACGACAGTAGGCTGGAACTCCTCCACAGCGTGTCGAAACGCCTGTGGGTCCGATACAGCGAAAGTATCGAACCCCATCGCGCGCGCCGCTTCAGAAATGAACTCGCACAGATCCGGCTGGTCGTCGACGACCAGCAGCTTATTCTCCGTTTCAGGCAACGCGCGCCTCCCGGTCCAGCACGTATCGGATGCGCATCGCTAGATCCTCGTTGCGATACGGTTTGTATATGACGTCGCTCGACGACAGACCTGCTGTGCTCGCGAGCACCGTCGTTTCCGCATACCCCGTGGTGAACAGCACCTCGATGTCTGGGCGCAGCTCGCGAGCCCGCTTCGCCAGCGCGGGACCGAGCATGCCTCCCGGCATCATTACGTCCGTGAACAGCAGATCGATCTTCTCGGGTCCGCTCAGGATCCGGATCGCAGCCGCTGCGTTCGCCGCTTGTAACGCGCGATAACCGAGCTGCGATAGCGCGGTGACGACGGTTTCGCGCAGATCGGCGTCGTCCTCGACGACCAGAATCGTTTCCGACCCGCCCGGTGCGGCTTTGGAAACGATGGTGTCCTCACGTTCGACTTGAGCCTCGCGCGAGCGCGGCAGGAAGATCTGCACGGTCGTGCCGTGACCGACTTTGCTTTCGATCGTCGCGATGCCGCCCGATTGCTCGGCGAAGCTATGCACCATGGCAAGACCGAGGCCGCTGCCTTTGCCGGATTCTTTCGTGGTGAAAAAGGGCTCGAACACGCGCTTGAGAATCTCGGGCTCGATACCGCAGCCTGAATCGGTCACGCTCACCGCAACGTATTCACCAGGCTCGACCTGCGGATGCTCGGCGCAGAACGCACTGTCGAGCACCACGTTGCTCGTGCGCACGGTCAGGCGACCGCCCTGCGGCATCGCGTCGCGCGCGTTGATCGCGAGATTGAGAATCGCATTCTCGAATTGACCGGCATCGACGCGCGTGTACCAGAGGTCGGGCGCCAGCACCATGCGCACCTCGATGGAGTCGCCGAGGCTGCGCTGCATGAGGTCAGTGAGACCGGAAAGCTGCTTGTTGAGATCGACAACGGTCGGATCGAGGATCTGCCGCCGCGCGAATGCGAGCAGACGCTTCGTCAAGTCGGCACCGCGCGCCGCAGCTCGCATCGCCGTGTGGACTTTGCGCGCAATGCTCGGATCGTTGGCGACGCTGCGCTCGATGAGCTGCAAGTTGCCGATCACCACGCCGAGCAGATTGTTGAAGTCGTGGGCAACACCACCGGTGAGCTGACCGATGGCTTCCATCTTCTGCGCCTGCAGCAGGCGCGACTCGAGACGTTTGATCTCGGTGAGGTCGTACAGGATGGAGAAGAAGCCCATAACCTCACCGTTGGGGCCGACCTGCGGCACGAGGTGGTTCTGCCACTCGCGCATGCGACCGTTGCGGATGCCGGACTGCATCGCGAGCACCGTCTCGCCGCGCATTGCCGCCGCGTACTGCGGCGCCATCGTGGCCCATGAGTCGGGGGGCGTGATCTCGCGCAGGTGCAGCCCGATGAGCGCTTCGCGCGGCCGCTCGAGCCATTCTTCGAGCGCCCGATTCACGTACGTCACGCGCATGTTCGCATCGATGAACGTGACGGGCGTCGGAACGGCGTTCAACGTGAGCTCATAGAAGTCGCGCGTCTCACGCAACTGACGCTCGGCCATCACCAGATCGGTGATGTCCTGCATCGTGCCGTGCAGACGCACAGTACGCCCATCTCTTCGCTCGGCCTGCAGAATGATACGTACGTGCACTTGCCGACCGCGCGGGCTCATGAGGCGTGCCTGCAGGTCCGCGGAGCCGCCGCTCTGAATCGCCTTGTCAACCGCGGCGCGCATCTTGACCTGATCTTCAGGATGGAGCATCGAGAACAGGTCGCGATCGTCGAGCGGTGCACCCTGAGGCAGCTCGTGCATGGCGTAGAGCGCCTCGGTCCAGCGCATCTTCTTTGCGTCGACATCGTATTCCCACCCGCCGATCTTGGCGGTGGCTTGCATGTCGCGCAGGAGATGATCCAACCGAACGCGATCGGTGATATCGCGGAATACGAGCACCGTGCCGATCGTCACGCCCTGCTCGATCACCGGCACGATCTTGTACTGAACGGGACGATACTGACCATCCTTCCGGCGCAGCAGCGCCCCGACACCGCGCATGATGTCCGTCGTGTAGCGCACGCGCCGGACGGCATCGCCTTCGAGCTGGTCGTTGATGAGCACTTTGTAATCGAGGCCGATGAGCTCTTCGGCCTCATAGCCCAGCATCTTGCCGGCCGCCGGATTCGCGTAACGGACATTACCGACGTGATCGAGCTCGAGCACACCTTCGCCAGAGCCCTCCACCACGGCGCGATTGCGGCGATTCTCAGCCAGCAAGGACTGCTGCAGGCGGGCGTTTCTCTCGCGTGCGCGCCGCACGAAGAGCACGGCGAACGCGCTCGCGAGCGCGCCACCCACCAACAGCCCGATGAGGAACCCCAGCAGTCCTTGCGTCACGGTTGTGCGTCCAACCTCGTCGACGAGCCGTCAGGACCTTTGAATGGGGTCGCGCCCGGCATACCAGTTGACGGCGTATTGCATCAACTGCGCCGAGGTGCGCAAGGACAGCTTGCGCTTGATGCGCTGACGATGTGACTCGACCGTCTTCACGCTCAAGTTGAGCGCCTCGGCCGTCTGACGCGTGGACAGTCCCTTGCCGATCATGTGCAGAACCTGCAGTTCGCGATTCGTCAGGCTGTCGACGGGGTTCGAGGAAATGTAAGCGCCGCCGGAAGCGAACTTCTCGATCATGCTGTTGCCGACGGCTTCGCTCACGTAGATGCCACCCTCCAGCACCCGGCGCAGCGCGACCAGGAACTGATCCGACGCCGCTTGCTTCATGATGTAACCGTTGGCGCCAGCCGAAAGCATGCGCTCGGCGTAGATCGCCTCATCGTGCATCGACAGCACGAGAAGAGGCAGGGACGGATAGTGCGCACGGGCGTCCTTCACCAGCTCCAGCCCGTCGCCTTGCTTCAACGAGATGTCGACGATCACGGCATCCGGCTCGAGCTCGCGAATCAGCGACTTCGCCTCGCGTGCAGTCTCCGCCTCACCGCACACTTCCAGGTCCGGCTCCGCCTCGATCAAGCGACGCAAACCTTGCCGGACGATCGGATGGTCATCCACGATCAGGATGCGCCGTTTGCGGTCCTTCGGCGCACCCGTCGGCGGCTTGTGCGGCGTCTTGAACAAAGAGGTCCCAACGGTCATTGCATTACTCCTCGAACAGTCATCTCGTCCCAATCGATCTGGCCCGCGCGGATCTGCGTCGCGGCTTTCGCTCGCGAGGCGCATCCACTGCCCCAGGCTCAATTGGACACTCACATACGATGCGCGCGCCGTTCGGCGTGGCGCGCTCGAAGCGCACCTCTCCTCCCAACATCCGGGCTCGGTACCGCATGATCTTCAGCCCCATGCCCGGGGACTCCTCGGCATGCGGCGGCATTCCAGACCCGTCGTCAGTGACCGTCAGGCGAACCTTAGCGCGGGTGGAATGCAAATGCAGTCGTATAGTCCGCGCTCCGCCGTGCCTCACGGCGTTGCGCACGGCCTCTTGAGCGATCCGGTACAAGTGATTGGCGAGCTCGGCGTTGAGCGGCCGCGCGGCGCTCTGCCGCTGAGTGCAAATGATCTGCACGCCATAAAGCTCGGCGGCGTGCATCGCGAGCCCCTCGAGGGCATCTTGCAGCCCGCCTCGTTCCAGATTGACAGGTGACAAGCCGCGAGCCAGCGCACGCGTGCTCTCGATCGCATTACTGACCAGGCGGGTGATGTTCTCGATCTCCGGCAATATCGGCGCATATTCACTGCTGACACGTCCTGCCAAGCCGCGCAGCATGAGCGCAATCCCGGTCAATTCTTGGCCGAGCCCATCATGGAGGTCGTTGCCGATCCGATACTGCTCGCGATTGACGGCTTCCAGAACCGCGCGCTCGAGCTGCTTTCGCTCGCTCACGTCTTGCAGTACCACTAGACTGTGGTTTCGACCCGCGATTTCGAATCTTGAGAGGACGCCGGCGGCAGCGAAGTACGTGCCGTCGGCGCGACGTCCGTCGAACTCCACGCGCTGCGAGCCTGCGTGTTCCGCACCGGTCCGTTGCCAACGCTCGGGCTGCTCGAAGGGCCAACCTGCCAATTCGGCCATTTCCCGTCCAATGAGCTCGCCGCGGCCATAACCGAACAGGCGGTCGAAAGCCGGATTCGTGATCTCGATGATGCCGCGCTCGTCGATGACCGCGACGCCTTCGAGCATTGACTCGATCATCCGAGCTTGCGTGGCGATAGCGCGTTCCGCACGGACTTGCTCAGTGATCTCGGTGGCCACCAGGCAGAGCCAGGACGTCTTCTCGTCCGGCTTGTATGCGTTGACACGAATGTCGAAGTGACGTTCCTGGCCATCAAAACCTTCGATCTGTGCAGAAAAGCCATCCGCCTGCCCGCTGGTGAGCACGCGCTGAAGGGTCGCGGAAGCAACGTCATGCAAGTGCGGCGGGAAGATCTCGATGACCGAACGACCCTCGAGCTGATCCGCGCGTCGTTGTCCGACATCGCGACTGGCCAGCAGAATGCGAAAGCCGCGGTCGAGCACGAAGACATACTCGGGCAAACCGGCCAGCAAGGAGCGAACCGCTGGCTTGCCCAGCTCGGGACAGACGACTTCCAGCGACGCACCGCCTACGGCGTCATCCGACAGTTGGAGCGTGTTGGTGGCGACGTTCAAGCTAGCGCTCTTATCGATTCATATAAATGCATGAGCTGCCACGCCCGTCTTGGGCGTGCACACGGCCACACACCCACAGGGGCGGCCCTGCGAGCGAATGGTCCGTGAGCGATCGTGTAGGAGATATCAGTCCATCCCCTAATGTCAGGGGTGGTGCCGTCGCCTTTGCTCCGGATTGCGGCCTATTCCGCATCCGGTCGGCGCGATTGGACATAAGATGGCCTCCCTGCGCCTCGAAAACGACGACAGGTGAACAGGTTCACTGATCCGCGCCCAAGCGCTGCGGCCTGGATCGCGCTCAGGTGGCAAGCCCGGCCAACCTCAGCCGCGGCTCGCCCGCCCTCAAACCGTCAGTGCTTCACCTTGTTGCTGTCCTCTTGATCTGCGACCCATTGAGTGGCGTAACGGATGAGCTCGCTCGTCGAGCGCAGGTTCAACTTCTCGCGCATGTGGCGCCGGTGCGCGTCCACCGTCTTCATGGACAGCGACAGCTGCTGGGCGATCTCGCGCGTGCTGACGCCCTGGCCGATCAAGCGGAATACCTCGAGCTCGCGCTCGGTGAGCGCCGAGACGGGGTCTTCGTCCTGCACCGGCATGCGTCCGCGCGCGACTTGGCTCAACAGGCGCTCACTCATGGCAGCGCTCAAGTGACGTTGACCGCGTGCGACCTTGCGAAGCGCACCGAGAAAGTCTTGGCTTGCGACGTTCTTCATGACGTATCCGCTCACCCCAAGACGGAGCAGGCGCTCGGCGTACAAAGCTTCGTCTTGCATGGAGAGCACGAGCACGCGCACGTCCGGATGCTCGCTGCGAATCCAACGGACGAGGTCGATGCCGTCGTCGTTGCCGAGCGCGAGGTCCACTACCGCGACATCCGGCTGTTCGCTCGCGATCACAGCTTGCGCGTCTTCGATGGTGGCCGCTTCGGCGGACAGGACGAACTCTGCCTGCCCAGCGAGCAGCTGCTTCAATCCTTCGCGCACGAAGGGATGATCGTCCACGATCACGATCCGTGTTTGTTCGGCCATAGCGTCATGATCTCGAAAAGATCGCAAGAGAGCCCACGTCATGGACCGTATCATTCCGTTTCGCGTTCGCACAAGCGCTCAGCGATCGCCATTTTCCACACTCAGCGCAAAGTGATAGCTTGTCGTGCTGCGATGGTGCCCGCACGAACGAGCGCGACGTGAGCGAGCATGTCACCGTGTAATTCGCGCACTGTCGGGTTCGGACCGTTTCCTGATGCTGAGCGAAGCTTTCGTGCGCAGCAGCGCGACGTGCCCAAAGACGCGAAGCGCTCCGGAACACACCTCATATGACTCAGGTTCGACAACAGACTCTACAGGTCGTCTTGCTCGAGGACGATGCGAGCGACGCCGAGCTCATCAAGCTCGAGCTGGAGAAGAACGGACTCGAGATCGACTGGCGGCACGTCTGCACTGAACGGGCTTATCGCGACGCGCTCGCCGACGGAAACGTCGACCTCGTGCTCGCCGACTACACCCTCCCGGGATTCGACGGTCTGGCAGCACTGCGAATCACACAAGAGCTGTGCCCAGGCGTACCGTTCATCTTCGTGTCGGGCTCGCTCGGCGAGGAGCGCGCCATCGAAGCGCTCAAGAGCGGCGCGACCGACTACGTCCTCAAAGACCGGCTGCAACGGCTGCAAACCGTCGTTGAGCGCGCATTACAGGAGGCGCGCGAACGGCGCGAGCGGCGGCAGGCCGAGGAAGCGCTTGAAGCTCAGCGACTGCTCCTCAGCACGGTGATGGACAGCCTGCCGGAGGTGATCTACACGGTCGACACCGACAACCGCATCACCGCTGTCAATCGCATGATGGTCGAGATCACCGGTATGCGGCGGGAGGACCTCCTCGGCAAGCGCATCTCGGAACTCTGGCAAGATGAGACGACTCTCGAAGTCGAGGCGCAAGCTGCAGCGGTCATGCGAACCGGACGCGCCGTCTCCTCACAAGAACGCCACTGGATCGGCGCCGATGGCCAGGTGCGCTGGTTCAACCTGACGCACGCACCCCTGCGCGATCACGACAAGATCACCGGGCTCGTCTGCGCCGTGCAAGAGATCACCGACCGCAAATTGCTGGAGCAAGAAATCCTGGAGATCTCCAATCGCGAGCAACGCCGACTGGGCAGCGACCTGCACGATGGGCTCGGGCAGGAGCTCACCGGCCTTTCCCTGCTTCTCAAAGGGCTCGAAGTGCAGCTCTCGCGCGAGGCCCCGCAGTATTCGTCACAGGTGGCCAAGATCAGCGACCTGCTGGCGCGTGCCATCCAGAGCACGCGGTCGCTGGCACGCGGATTGGCACCAGTCAATCTCGAGCGTGGCGGCCTGCCCGAGGCGCTCAAGCACTTGGCGGCGCGCTGCACGGACATTTACAACCTCAAGTGCACCTTCACGATGCACGGACAGAAGCTGCCGGACCTCGAAGAAGGGGCCGCCACGCACGTGTATCGCGTCGCGCAGGAAGCGACGACCAACGCGGCTCGGTATGCACGTGCGCAGTCCATTGCCATCGAGCTGCGAACGACGGGTCGCAATCTGCAGCTTTCCGTGACCGACGACGGCATCGGGCTGTCTGCAGGGCTCGAGCGCGGACACCCAGGCATGGGCCTGAAGATCATGGAATATCGCGCCCGCACGCTCGGCGGTCACATCGCTTTCGAGGAGCCGGGCCGAGGCACACGCGTCGTGCTGACGGCGCCGCTGCACATGTTGCGCCCATCGAAGGGGAAGCGCATGGCCGTCGGAAGGGCCTAACGCACATTCGCGAGGGCGCCGCGTTCAGTCGTCGCTGGAGCGTGGGAAACAGGGCGCGGTTCCGCTTCGAGCCGCAGCCCTGCTACAGCCTACGGCCTAGATAAGCGTCATCGCTTCTTCGCTCGTCAGCACACGCACGCCGCGCGCCGTCGCCTGCGCGAAGAACGCTTCCGCCTTGTCCTCGAACCCGGTGACCGGACTCATGCAGTCGCGCAGAAGCACGACCTTGCGACACTCGTCGGGCGAAAAGACCTCGAACAAATGCTCCATCGTGGCCATCACGCAGTGACTCGCTGCCTCGCCGGCGACGAACAGCATCCCACCGTTCGGACGGACACGCGCGATGAGCCGTTCGTTCGTCTGCGTGGCAGGATCGCTCTCGCTTGGCACCTCCGCACGGATCGCGCTGTACTGCTCGGTCATGGGATTCTGACCTTTGAGCACTCGCCATGCCGGTCGCAGCGCGTGCGCTTCCCAGCTCGCAACTTCATTGGCGACCGCCTCGTGCAGATTGTGTCCCCACGTGCCGACGACACAGTGCACCGGCCAGACCATGAGCTGGTACCGTCCGCCTTGCTCGAGCGCGCGTAAGTAGTCGAGCACCTGGGTCTGCAAAGCAGGATCACGGGGCCGAAACTTGCCCTCGCGAACATCCCGCTCGGTGATGACGGTAAACGGCGCCACGGGTCCCCCGTCGCCTGTCTCCCAGAACGGCGGCCGCTCGATGCCGACCGACGCATGCGAGTCGAGCGTGATGATGACGTCCGCAATTTCCCGACGCGCCGTGCTCATAAAACGCGCAAGGCGGCGCATGTCCGCATCCGCGCCGGGCACAGGGAGCGCCGCGCCGGGCAGATCACAGAAGTCGTTCTGAGGATCGATGAGGAGCAGTTTGATCGGCATGGGTCCACTCATCGCTCGGCGATGGTCAGCGAAGATGCCTCCTGGACAGGCAGGCTCATCGATACGTTACACGTCTAAACGGGCAAATCCAGCCGTTCATGGCCGCTCTGCTGAGATCGATGCGTGGTCCGAGCCGTTCCATACCTGAATGAAGCTCTCCATCTCCGCAGCCGGCATCGCCGCCGCGATGAAATCGCCTTGGAGCGCATCGCATCCTGCCTGATCCAAGAATTCGAACTGCGCGGCCGTTTCCACACCTTCGGCACAGGTGGTAAGCGACAGATTGTGCGCGAGCTCGACGATCGCGCGCACCACCGTCGCAGCGGCCTTGCTCGTGCCGAGGTCAGCGACAAGGCTGCCGTCGATCTTCACTTCATTGAACGGCATCTTGTACAGCTGGGTGAGCGAGGAGGTGCCGGTGCCGAAGTCGTCGAGCGACAAGCCGATTCCGCGGACGCGCAAGCGCGTGAAGATGTCCATGACAAGATCCGGATCGTCGAGCGATGCCCCTTCGGTCACCTCGAGAATGAGCTGCTCTGGCGCGGTGTCGAACTCGCGGAGAATCCTGTTGAGACGGTCCGGGAACTCCAGATCCTGAACGAGCTTGGGCGAGAGGTTGACTGCGACCGAGAGCTCGAGACCGCGCTGGCGCCAGTGGCCCAGCTGGCGGATTGCATCGGTCATGACGAAGTCGGTGACACTGGCGATGAGACCAGATTGCTCCGCAAGCGCCAAGAATTCGCCCGGGTAGAGCAGCCCCAGGCTCGGGTGGCGCCACCTCACGAGCGCCTCGGCGCTGCGGACCTGCCAATCGCTGTCGCAACGCACGACCTTCGGCTGGTAGTGGACGACGAGCTCGTGCTCTTCGATGGCACGACGAAGATCGTCCGCCGAGATGCGCGCGCCGGGGTCGAGATGCTTCATCAGCAGCGCTTCGATGTCTTCCAGCATCACCGGCTTCTGCAGCGTGCCCACCATGCGCAAGCCCAACGATTCGCCGAGCTGCCGCGCGCTGGCAAGCACCCGTTGATCCATACCGCTCGCCAAGAGCACGCTGGCGTTGATGCCCTGGCGTGCCAAATAACGCAAGGCCTCGATGCCATCCATGCCCGGCATCTGCAGATCGAGCAGAATCAGAGCGGGGTGGCGCGTGGCCAGTTGCTCGCGAAATCGCGTAGCGCTGTCGGCTGTGATGACTTCACAGCCCACGCCTTCGCCGATCTGCTCGATCAACTCGAGAAAGTCGACTTCATCGTCGACGACCAGCAATAGATTCCGCTCAGGGCGAGACACAATGTGGCTCCTTCTTTGCATCCAATAACGCACGTACGCGCCGTGCCAGATCCTCAACGGTATACGGCTTGTGCAGCAGCTCGATGCTTCCGTCGAGCACGCCCCGGCGCATGTTCCCGCTTTCGCTGAAACCCGACGTCATGAGGATGCGTAGGTCGGGACGATGTTCCCTGAGCTTCAGCACGAGCTGCGAGCCAAGCATCCCACCGGGCAGCATGACATCCGAGAACACGAGCGCAATGTCCTCGTGCCGCTCGAACAGCACGAGCGCCTCTTGCGCATCGGCCGCCTCGAGGACGCGATAGCCCAAGCTACTCAAGATGTCTACGGCAGTACGACGCACCTCTGCATTGTCCTCGACGACCAGGAGCAGCTCACTACCCGTCGGCGGATCCCCTGGGTCTTTTGCATCTGCAGCAGCAGCAACCGAGGCATGAACCCTCGGAAAGTATAGGTGGACCGTCGTGCCCTGGTTTGGGGCGCTCGTGATATGCACGTGGCCACCGGATTGCTTGACGAACCCGTAAACCATCGAGAGACCGAGGCCCGTGCCCTTGCCCACGTCTTTCGTTGTGAAGAACGGCTCGAACACGCGCTTGAGCACCTGAGGCGGCATGCCGACGCCGGTGTCCTGGATCTCGAGCAAGGCATATTCGCCAGACGCGAGCGGCTCTGAGCCGCGGACTCGATCCGCCTCCACGACACTGTTGCGGGTACGAATGGTGATCGTCCCCCCGTTCGGTAACGCGTCGCGTGCGTTGATCACCAGATTGAGGACGGCACTTTCGAGCTGCGAAGGATCGACTCGTATGGGCCAGAGCTGCGACGCGAGCTCGAGCTTGATCTCGATGTCGCTTGCAAGCGTTCGGCGCAACAGCTCACACATTCCGCCGATCATCGTGTTCAGATCCACGATACGCGGCTCGAGCACCTGCTGGCGCGCAAATGCAAGCAAGCGTCGCGTCAGCGCCGCGCCGCGCATCGCCGCGCTCAGCGCCGTCTCCGTCTGCCGCAGCTGACGTGGGTTCTCCCGCAACGAGCGCGCAAGCAGCTGCAGATTGCCGATGATGACCGACAATAGATTATTGAAGTCGTGCGCGATGCCGCCGGTGAGCCGACCGACCGCCTCCATTTTCTGGCTTTGATGTAGCACGGCCTCGAGCTGGCGCTTGTCGGTCATGTCGCGTGCCACGATGATGCAACCTTGCAGCTCGCCCTGGCCGTATTCGTCATGATGCGGCAGGAACAGCGCTTCCAGGTCGAGCACGCGCCCTGAGGCGGCACGGAATTTCCCCTGCGCCTCGGACGGCTTGCCCGCCAAAGCCTCACTCACGTTGTGAGCGATGGCGCTATAGCGCCGATCGCCGATGACGTCGTTGATCACGCGTCCGCGGCTGCTTGCGAGCGGCACTGCGAACAAATCCTGGAAGTTGCGATTGGCGTAGACGATGCGCTGATCGCGATCGACATAGGCAATGAAGAGCGGCAAGGAATCGAGAATCGTGCCGTAGAAGTCCTGGCTGCGGGTCAACGCCTCTTCCGCAGCGATCTGCGCAGTGATGTCGCTGATCGATCCAGACAGGCGCAGCGGACGACCAGCCGGATCGCGCACTGCCTCGCCACGCAGCCTGCACCAAAGCGTCTCGCCCGTGCGCGTGAGAATGCGACAACGCAAGTCCAACTTGGCGCGATTCTCCAAGTGTGCGCGAATCTTCGCCAACACGAGTGTCCGATCATCGGGATGCAGCGCGTTCTGAAAGGACGCAAATGTGTCTGGGAACTCCGCTTCGTCGCGACCGACGATCTCGCGAAAGCGCGCGGCGTACCAGACATGCCCAGTCAACAGGTCCCAGTCGTACAAGCCGTCGGAAGTGCCGCGCACCGCGCGTTCCCAGCGCTCCTGCACGGCCCTCATGTCCTGCACGGTCCGGTGCCTGCTGGTGACGTCAGTGAGCACGCCGATCATGCGCAACGGCCGCCCCTCGGCATCGCGCTGCACGACCTTTGCGTAAGCCTGGAACCATCTGCGTGCTCCGCGCGCAATGACGAGCGAATACTCGCTGGCAAAGTGAGCGCTGCGGCCGTGGTAGTGATCCTCGAACTGTTGCAGCACTTCAGGACGATCGCCCGGGAGCAACAGCCTTTCGTGCAGCGCCTGGCGTGTGAGCAACTCTTCGGGATCGATCTCGAGCGACTGGCGCCATCCATCGTTGTAGTAGATCTCATCGAGGACAATGTTCCAGTCCCACATCGCCAAGCCGCCCGCTTCGATTGCGACATCGAGCCTGGCTTCGCTGGTGCGCAAGGATTCGCGCGTGCTCTTGTACGCGCTGATGTCCTCGATCGTGACGAGGAACATTCCGTTGCGTTGCTTGCCTGAGCAAGACAGTCGCGCCCAGAACGGACCACGGTTATTGGAATAGATGAGCCATTCGATGCCGGCGACGCGTGTACCGCTGAATGCGCTGCGCACCTGCTGCTGCGCGAGCGGCTCACTCTGCGGACCCGCGAACAGCTGCCACAACGGCTGCGATCGCAGCTGCTCCATGGTGTAGCCCGTCATGCGCACGAGCTCGGCATTCGCATGCAGCAGAATCGGCGTGAGGCCCCGAGCGTCGAACAGCAGCACGCCATACGGCAAACTGTCGAGCAAGACAGTCATGTCGCGAGACGTTGTGTCGGTGGCGATCCCACCCATAGTCGATTGAACTTGCCTGTGTGATTTCACGCGGTGCACGCCGGATTGACGAGCTTGCGCCACAATGGCGAATAAATCTGTGTGGCATCGCGCGACTGGCGCGATTTGAGGAAACCCCTGAACGGTGATGTCGGAGAGAGCGGGAAGCGTTATGTCACTCTAGGCGGCTTGGGCGGGCCTGAGGACTCTCGCACCACCAAGCGAGGCATGAACGTCGAGGCGCTTGGTGTCGGCCCAGGCAGGTTCGCCACGCGCGCCATGAGCTTCTCAGCGGCTGTGCGTCCCATGTCCCGAATCGGCTGGTGCATCGTCGTCAATGAGGGGCACAAGCGCGATGCGAGCGGACTGTCGTCGAAGCCAATCACCGTCAGATCGTCAGGAATCTTGAACCCACGGAGGTAAGCCGTGCGATAGACACCCGCTGCCGTTTCGTCATTACCCGCGAAAATCGCGGTCGGACGTGGGTTGCGCGAGAGCAGCACGTCGGCACAGGCGGCGCCAGACTCGAATGTGTACTGCCCCTCGATCACGAATTCCGGCGGCAGGCTCAGGCCGCGCTCCGTCAAGGCACGCGAGAAGCCGGCCAGACGCTCGTGCGATGAGCGATAGCTGGCAGGGCCGGCAATCATTGCGATGCGCGTATGTCCAAGCTGCACGAGATGCTCGGCCACCTGCTCGGCTGACTCACGATCCCGCGACAGCACCAGATTCTCGATCTCATCCAGCGGCGCGGACAGCACGCGCACGTACGGGCACTTGAGCGACTTCAGCAGCGCAGCCAGTGAGTCGTCCTCGGAGATAGGAGGTAAAAGAATGACTCCGTCGAGTTTCTGCCGCGTGACGAGCTGCTCGATGTCGCTCAAGAACTCGGGGCTCGTCCGATCGCACGGGTGCACGACCAGCTCATAGCCGCTCTTACGCAAGGCCCCGAGCGCACCTTCTTGGATGTTGATGACGTAGGCTGCGTTCGGGTTGTCGTAGATGAGCCCCATGCGGAACGAGCGCCGGAAAGCCAGGCCACGAGCCTGCGGATCGGGCGTGAAGCCAAGTTGCTTGATGACGGCCGCGACGCGGTTGCGCGTCTCTTCACGCACGAACGGCGATTCGTTGATCACACGCGACACCGTCTTCTTGGAGACGTTGGCGAGCCGCGCCACGTCGTTGATCGTGGGTCTGCGCTCCATTTTCGCCGCATGCGCGATCGGTGCCGAGGCTTGATGAGCTTCGGACGAAGACACCACGCGGTGCGTCGTCGCGGCTGACTTCTTAGGCATGATCTTCCTGCCACTGCGGCGCATGCGCGCCGATCCGATCTGTTTTGTTTGGATACTGCGAGCTCGCGGTCAGCATACAACGGCCCGGCCGTCGCTTGAACGATCCGGGCTACAAAGCAGCGATGTCACTGAAAGGCACGAGCCAGTATCATCGCGCTCTCAAGCGTGCAGAGGGCCTTCATCGCCGCAGCCATTCGTCGTCCTGCCATGTCCTTGTTCATCCCAAGCGTGCTGCGCATCGCAACCCGCTCCCGTAACGTAGAGCTTTCAGCCTGAGGACTGTCATGTCTTCATTGAACCATCGCTCGCTGCCTGCGCTCGCCGCGCGTGGCATCCAAGTCCCTCGCTACGATCGTGAGCACATCGAAGTCGGGGTCGTACATTTCGGACCAGGCGCCTTCCATCGTGCGCACCAGGCGTATTACCTGGATGAGGCCCTCGGTGCCGACCCGCGTTGGGGCATCTGCGAAGTGTCGCTACAAAGCTCCGGCGTGCGCGATGCGCTCGCACCGCAGGATGGGCTCTACACGATCGCAGTGCTGGACGAGCACCCAGGCTATCGCGTGATCGGCGCGATCAAACAAATGCTGGTCGCACGCGAATCGCCGGCCGCCGTGCTCGAGCGGCTGGTCGACCCAGCCACGAAGCTCGTCACTGCAACGATTACCGAGAAGGGCTATTGCTTGCGACCGGACGGCGGGCTCGACACGCAGCATCCTGAGGTCCAGCACGACGTGCAGCACCCGCATGCGCCGCACACGTTGATCGGCTATCTCGTGCAGGCGCTCAAACAGCGCCGGGAGGCGAACGTGCCGCCGCCCAACATCGTGAGCTGCGATAACTTGGCTGATAACGGCAAACGCTTACGTCGCGCGGTCGTCGAGCTCGCGGCGCTGTCCGACGGCGATCTTGCCAAATGGATCGAACGAGAAGTGCCGTTCCCATGCACGATGGTCGACAGCATCACGCCCGCCACGGACGATGCGCTGCGTGCGCGCGTGGCCGCCGCGCTCGGCGTGGAGGATCGTTGGCCCGTGCAGCGCGAGGCATTCTGTCAGTGGGTGATCGAGGACGTCATGCAAGGGCCGACGCCGGACTGGGCCGCCATCGGCGTGACGATCACGAACGACGTCGCCGGCTTCGAGCGCGCCAAGCTGCGCTTGCTGAACGGTGCTCATTCGACGCTTGCCTATGTCGGATCGCTCGCAGGTCTGGAAACGGTATACGAGGCGATCAGTCATCCGGACCTCGACCGCTTCGTGCAACGGCTCATGCGTGAGGATTTCCGTGCGAGCCTGCGCGCTCCGCAAGGTCTGGATCTCGATCACTACATCGACGCCGTGCTGGAACGCTTCCGCAATCCGGCGATTCGCCACCTGCTGGCGCAGATTGCGTGGGACGGCTCGCAAAAGTTGCCGTTTCGCATTCTCAACACGATCGTCGAAGCGCTCGAGGCGGGTCGGCCGATCGCCCGCATGTGTGTACCCATTGCGGCGTGGTTTCACTTCGTGCGCCGCAAGGCCGCCAACGGTGACACCATCGTCGATCCGATGGCCGATGCATTGAGCGAGATCGGCCAGCGCTGCACCGGAGAAGCGGCGCACGATGTGAGTGCCTTCATGAACCTGCCCCGCTTCTGGCCCGCACGGCTCGCGAGCAACGAGCTCGTCCGTCATGGCCTCACACGCGCGTACGAGCAGCTAGCGACAGTGCAGAAGCCTGCCGACCTAAAGCTCGACTGCTTTCTGTAGGCGCAGGTAGGCCACGTCGTGGAAGCTGCGAGCGCTGCGCACCAGCCGCCCGCGCTCGCTCAGCGAGCCCTGAGCACCCTCGGCGTGTTCTGATACTGATATCGGCCGCATCCTACGTCAGCTGTATGACACCGGCGTAATCAGACCAAGAGAGGACGCTCCTCGGAACCCCGCCTGGCGCGCCGGCGCGACCATCTTGGCGGGGGCCAGGCCGGGCTCTGATCTGCAAGTCGCGCCCTTGCGGCACGGGCAGCCGCAACAGTATCCGAGACGCCAGTGCCGTATCATGCCTAGCGGCGACAGTCCCTCCCTAGCGAAGCCATAGACCTCGGGCATCCCAACAGGTAATTCTCATGTACGACTTCAGACGCTTTTTCATCGACGGCGCATGGACGGCACCGAGCGGACGACGCGAGCTCGACGTGATCAATCCGGCGACCGAAGAGCCCATCGGTCAGATCCTGCTCGGGACCGCGGAGGATGTCGACGCTGCTGTCGCAGCAGCGCGCACTGCCTTTGCATCGTTCGCCGAGACGAGTCGCGAGGAGCGTATCGCCCTGCTCGAGAACATCATCTCGGTCTATCGCCGCCGGATTGATGAGGTGGCGCGCGCGATCTCGGACGAGATGGGCGCGCCGATGAAGTTTGCACGGCATGCCCAAGCTGCAAGCGGTCTCGAGCATCTCACGACCACGCTCGCCGTGCTCAAAGAGTTCGAGTTCGAGGAAACGCTGGGCTCGACCCTCATCCGCCGCGAACCGATCGGCGTGTGTGCGCTCATCACGCCCTGGAACTGGCCGATCAACCAGATCAGCTGCAAGGTTGCGCCAGCGCTCGCAGCCGGCTGCACGATGGTGCTGAAGCCCAGCGAAGTCGCGCCGCTCAGCGCACACGTGTTCGCCGAGATTCTTGAAGAAGCCGGCGTGCCGCAGGGGGTGTTCAATCTCGTGGACGGCGACGGACCCACCGTGGGTGAGGCGCTCGCGCGGCACCCCGATGTCGATATGGTCTCGTTCACCGGCTCAACTCGTGCAGGGATCCTGGTCGCCAAGGTGGCGGCCGACACAGTCAAGCGCGTCACGCAAGAGCTCGGCGGCAAGTCGGCAAACATCATCCTGGAGGATGCCGACTTGAACGCCGCCGTGAAAAAAGGCGTGTTGTCGATGATGTCGAATACGGGACAGTCGTGTAACGCACCCTCTCGCATGCTCGTCCCGGAAACGCTCTACGAGCAGGCAGTCGAGATCGCAAAAAGCGTCGTCAGCAAAGTGGTGGTCGGTGACCCCAAGGCTGACGGCGTCACGATGGGCCCGTTGGCCAACAAGGCACAGTTCGAAAAGGTGCAGCGGCTCATCCGGAAAGGTATCGAAGAAGGCGCGACGCTCGTTGCCGGCGGACCGGGCCGACCGGAAGGCTTGGACAAGGGCTATTTCGTGCGCCCGACGATCTTCGCGAACGTCAACAATTCCATGACGATCGCACGCGAGGAAATCTTCGGCCCGGTGCTCGTGATGATTCCTTATCGCGACGTGGAGGAGGCCATCCGTATCGCCAATGACACGGTGTACGGGCTGTCCGGTTACGTTTATTCGGGCGACATCGAGCAAGCGCGTCGCGTCGCGCGTCGTCTACGTACCGGCATGGTCCATTTGAACGGCGCGCCGACCGATCCGCGTGCGCCTTTCGGCGGGTATAAGCAATCCGGCAACGGCCGCGAATGGGGGCGTGAAGGACTGAAAGAGTTCTTGGAGATCAAGGCGGTGATGGGGTACACCCAGGGATGATGCGCCGGGCGGCGGGCAAGCGCATGCAGTCACAGCCGGCGGTCACGATCCCGCCGCCTTACCTCACCGGCCCCACGCTCGGCTCGCGCGGCGCGACTGCGCCTTCGCGCCGGTCGAAGATGCGGCGGACTTTCATGCCCGCCAACTCGGTTTGCCCGCGCCAGGTCATTTGATATTCAAGTTGACCGGTCTTCCGCAGGAGCCGAAACCGCTCGACCACGCTGGGGCCGTTGCGAGTCTTGCGCTCGATCACAAATGACTCTCCGTTCCAGCCGGCACGCAGGTCGGCGAGTTGGCCCTCCGGCATGGAAACTTGACTGCGCGAGCCGGCCTCGAAGCGGCGCGTCTCGACTGCCGACGCGATCTCGATACGCCGTCCATCCTGCTCGATGCGTAATGTCGGGCTGATGTTCAGCATCCGGCGATACAACGCCAGCTCGCGCTCGCGTCGCCGCTGCGCCCGTTCGCGCGCTGCGCGCGTCGTCTGCGCATCGAGGCTGTCACGGTCGAGCTGGGAAAGCACACCGTCGCCGCCGTGCCAGCGCTCCATCTGCCTGCGCCACCGCTCACGCTCGCGTGCCAGCCGCTCGGACAACATCCGCTCAACATTGTCGCTTTGCGCGTGGTTGAGAACCCAATGGCCGCTGAGATCGACCGCCCGCGACGGCAACGCGTCGTATGCCGCCGCCTCGACCACGGCGAGCACGAAAAGCAATAGCACTGGTGCTCGTAACCAAAGGAACATCGCGCGCTCGCGCCTACCTGCTGTGCGGATTGAAAAAAGACTCATCGACGGGCTTGTGCTGCAAAATCTCCTCAGGGGTGAGTCCCTGCACTTCGTGCGGGAAGACCAACCAATCGTCCGTCGCGCGCACGAAGTAGTCGGGTCGTATCTGCGTCAGATTGTGCGCCGGTTTGTAGTACACGGTCGCAATGCGGATCTCCTCCGGTAAGTTGCGACGGCAGCGCTGCTCGAGCTGATCCAGCAGAGTTTGCATGCTACGCCCCGAGTCGAACACGTCGTCCACGAGGAGCAGACGATCTTCGAATGTCAGGCGCGATACCAGATAGTCGAGCGCGTAGACCCGGACCTCTCGTGCTCGGCAGTCGGCTCCCACATAGGAGGAGGTACGGATCGCAATGTGATCGCATTCGATGCCGTGAAACTCGAGCACCTCCTGCACGCTGATGGCGATCGGTGCGCCGCCTCGCCACACGCCGACGAGGAAGGTGGGCCGAAATCCGCTGCGGACAATCTGCATTCCGAGCTCGAGCGAATCACGGAGCAAAGATTCGGCGCTGACGAAAATCTTCCGCATAGTGCTCTATGAAGACTGAGAGCAGGCAAGCAAACCATGCCACTCGTTGCGGCGCAAGCGGCAGCTTGAGCGGGGCCCGCAGCCGCCAAGCCGATCGATTGCTGTTGTTTATTATGACGTGGCGCTGCGAGCTTGCTCGGTTGCGATGAATGCCTCGACGATGCGCGCGAGCGTCAGCATCGGCACGCCACCGCACTTGACGATCGCATCGTTGAATCGACGCAGATCGAATCGCTCGCCGAGCACCTGCTGCGCATGGGCGCGCAAGCGATTGATCTCGCTGTGCCCGACCTTGTAGCCGCACGCCTGACCCGGCCACACACAGTAGCGATCCACCTCGCTCGTGACTTCGGCAACGCTCGAACCGTTGGTCGCGGCAAACCAGCGAATGGCTTCGTCGCGCGTCCACCGCTTCGCGTGCAACCCGGTGTCGACGACGAGTCGACATGCCCGAAAGGCGATGGATTGCAGATACCCGAGCCGCTCCACCGGCGCATCGTCGTAGACGCCGAGCTCGTCCGCGAGCTGCTCGGCATAGAGCGCCCATCCTTCCGAGTACGCGTTGAAGGCGAGCAGCGAGCGTGCGAGCGGCAGCTGGAACGTGTACTCCCCCTGCCAAACGTGCCCGGGAATCGCTTCGTGATACACAAGCGTCGGCAGGTTGTAGGTCGTCCAGATGCTCATGTCGCCGAGGTTGATCCAGAACTTCCCTGGCACCTTCCCATCCACCGTGCCGGGTCCGCCGTATGCGCCGGGCGCGCCAGGCTCAACCTCCGGCGGCATCCGCTTGATCTCCAGATTGCCGCGCACGAGCGTAGTGAAGGCGCGCGGCAGGCGCTTGCGTATGTCCTCGACGCGCTCGTGCAGCAGTGCCATGACGCCTGCTCGGCCTTCATCGTCGTTCGGGAACTGATAGACGCGTTGCCGACCGAGCGCCGTCATGCGTTCCCCGACCGTGCCGACGGTCATGCCCAGCCGACGCAGAATCGCGTCCATTTGCGAGTGCAACGCTTTGAGCTGCTCCAGGCCGAGGTCGTGGATCTCGTCGGGCGACAAGCGTGTGGTCGTGGCCGCCGCCAGGGCCCACGCGTAATAGGCATCGCCGTCGGGCAGCTTCCACACACCGGCATCGCTGGTTGCGCGCTCGCGTTGCGCCTCGAGCGCCGCAATCTGTCGATCGAGCGCTGGTGCGATCTTGTCTCTGGCGATCTGTCGTGCCTGGGCTACGTAGTGGCCAGACAAGTGCGGGGCACGGCGCGCCAACGACGCGACGACGCTCCAGTGCTCGATCTCTCCGCCACGAGCGATGCGCAGCTGCGCCAGCGTCTTCTCCAAGATGAAATCGGGCGCGATCACGCCGCGCGCAGCTGCGGCTTGCAAACGTTCCGTCTCGCCGTCGAGCTGCGCGGCATACGCTTCCAATCGCGCGAGGTAGGCGTCCGCATCGCTGCGCTCGCGGATCGTGTGCAGCTCGTCGAGCAGACTCGGTATTTCGAGAAACGCCCCAGTGTTCTGAGCCACGACATACGGGGCGTTACGCCACGACCAGCTCGTGTTCAGCACCGCAACGTCGCCATACGGGAAGCGGAAACCTTCCGCAGCGAGCTCGTGCGCCGTGCGCATGACGTCCACGTCGATGCGCGCGGCCTCTCCGAGTGCCGACGTATCGATGGATCGCAGCTCCTCCAGACGCTCCTTCACGCGTCGCCCAATCGCCTCTTGCCCTGCAGCCGACCGATCGGTGAGGCGCGACTTGAGGATCGCCCGCGCGCCATGGTCGATGCCTAACGCGGTGGCATTCTCGGGATAGGCCGCCAACAACTCTTCGGCGTGTCGGGCGAGCAGCTTCTGCACCCACACGTCGTCGGACAGCGCGTTGTCGGCAGCGCGCAGCTGTGTAGCCGCCATGGCCGCACCCGTGCCGACGATGAAGTCTCGGCGATTCATGTGCAGGCATCCTCCCGCGGTTCGACAGAAGGGTCATGATAACGGGCAGCGTGCTGCAGCGCGCGTCTCACCTGCGCAGCCGCGGCGCTTTCCCACGGACGCGCTCCACCCTCTTCAGACATATCTCTGAGCGCCGCAGTGGTCGATGTCGGCGGCAACGAAGCTCATCGCCGGTGCAGAGCCGGCGGACAGACGCGCTTCAGCGCCTCGTGCAACGCCTAGCAGGGTCAGTGAGGGTTGGGACGGATAGAAGAGGCTGTCACACGACACGGCGCCCTGGCGCCTACAGCCTCAAGAGAGGTGGAGCGGGTGATGGGAATCGAACCCACGTCATCAGCTTGGGAAGCTGAGGTTCTACCATTGAACTACACCCGCTTTGGTTAAACATCATAGCCAGCGTGTTCCGGTGATTGAAGCCCTCCTGCCCCCTCACCGGAACCCGGGGATCCGCAAGGAGCTCAGGTTGCGCCGACCTGCGGACGAAGTGCGCACATATTGAGAACGATTCGCAACGTTAGCGCAAACATGGGCGGTTAGAAGTACGGTTAGCGCAAACATTTTGCTTTCGCGCTCGAAGTAAGACATCGTGTATCCCCAAACATCGATCAGCGGGGTGGACGAGATGAGAAGCGAACCTCTTCGGTCGGTGCTCGTGGTGGAAGACGAAGGATTGATCGCGCTTCTCCTACGTGAAGTCCTGACAGAGCTGGGTCTCGACCCGCATGTGTTCATGGAGGGGAAACCCGCGCTGGAGTCGATCGGCGGGACGCCTTATGCGGCCGCCATTCTGGATTTGGGCCTGCCGGACATCGACGGCAACCAAGTCGTCGAAGCGTTGCTGGCGCGGGATCCGGCCTTCCCGATCGTGCTGACCACCGGGCAGGATCCCCAGGAGGTGGCGGTCTGCTTCAGGCATGCCTCCCGTATCCGCGTCCTCTGCAAGCCTTTCGACGTCGCGGTTCTCGAACGCGAGCTCGCGGCGCTCGGCATCGTCGGCGGTCCGCCACGGTCGGCACCTGATTTCGACGACAAGGACTTCGCGGAAGCGCCGGTGTTCGCCTGAGCCGCACCCGGTGCGCTGCTGCACTAGCGCGGTGCAGCGCCCCTACCCAATTTGAGCAGGATGCGGCACGCTCTGCCGTGCAAAGGCAGAGGCGCTAGGCTTTGAAGTTCGATTTCAGAGACTTATCACTCTTCGTCGCGGTCGCAGAAACGGGCAGCATCTCGCGCGCATCCGAACGCTGCCATACCGTCCCTTCGGCAGTCAGCAAGCGAATTTCCGACCTGGAAGCGCTCTTCGGCACAGAGCTGATCGTGCGCGGCGGCAAGGGCGTCAAGCTCACAGCCTCCGGCCATGCGCTGCTCTCGCGTGCCCGTGTGCTGCTCGAGCAAGCCCGCCAGCTCGAGGACGAGATGCGCCGTCATGCCTCTGGAATGAGCGGCTACGTGAGAGTGTTCGCCAACATCTCCGCGATCGTGGAGTTCCTGCCCGGTGCGCTCGCCGCGTTCGCAGCGAAATATCCGGACATCCACGTACACCTCGAGGAACACACCAGCGCCGAGATTGCCACTGCCGTCGCAGGAAACACCGCGGATTTCGGCATCGTGAGCGAGCTGCCGACGATCGACGGCCTCGAAACGGTACCGTTTCGCAGTGACGAGCTCGCGCTCGTCGCGAACGTCACTCATCCGCTCGCGCAGCGCACCGAGATCGCATTCGCGGAAGTCGCCTCTTTTCCGTTGATCGGGCTACACACAGGCAGCTCGCTGCACCAGCTACTGACACGCGCGGCAATCGATGCAGGCGCGACCCTGAACTGGCGCATCCATGTCACGAGCTTCGATGCAGCGTGCTCGATGGTCGCCGCAGGTCTCGGCGTCACGGTCGTGCCACGTGGCGCGATCTCGCCGTACATTCGCTCGCTGTCGCTTGCCGCGATCCCGCTCACGGACACATGGGCCAAACGGCAACTGTTCCTGTGCACGCGCGCCAACGGCTCGCTGCATGCCGCTGCGCGTCTGTTCTTCGAGCATCTGCGCGGCTGATGCGCTTCCACGCGTCGAGCCGCTGCTTGCCTCAAGGTTCCTTGCCGCTATGATCGCGCCCCCCGCAACGTGCCTGGTTGCGCAGCGAGCATGACGATGGCTGACAGCGACGAGAATCCTCAACAAGACCTGCAGCGCCGCGGCGTCAGGAGCTATGTGATTCGCGCCGGCCGCGCCACAGCGGCGCAGCAGCGTGCGCTGGACCAACTCTGGCCGCGATACGGCATCCCCTTCGAGAACAAGGTGCTCGACTTCGCCGCCGTGTTCGGTCGTAGCGCACCGGTGATGCTCGAGATCGGCTTCGGCGCGGGAGAGGCGCTGCTCTCCTACGCGCAGAACCATCCCGACGTCGACTGCGTGGGGATCGAGGTGCATCCGCCCGGCGTCGGCCGCTTGCTGCTCGGCCTCGACAAGATGCAGTTATCGAACGTGCGCGTGATCATGCACGACGCGGTGGAGGTGCTCGAACGGCAGATCGCACCGGCATCGATCTCTATGATTCACATTTTCTTTCCCGATCCTTGGCCGAAGAAGCGTCATCACAAACGACGCCTGATCCAGCCGCCTTTCGTCGCGCTGCTGGCGCGCGCGCTGCGCTCGGGCGGCCTATTACGGCTGGCGACCGACTGGGAGCACTACGCACATCAGATGCGGGAGGTCATCGACGCGTCGCCCGAATTCGAGAATCGCGCCGGTGCCGCTGGCTTCGTGCCTCGACCCGCCGAACGACCGTTGACGCGCTTCGAGCAACGCGGTCAACGCTTGGGACACGCGGTGTGGGATCTCGAGTACGTGCGCAGATAACGCTTGACGCGGTGCGTTGCGGCTCTGCGCCATTTACTGCGCTTGAATCGGCGCCCCTACAAGACTAAAAGAGTTTTGGACAGCCAAGAGCCCATCAAGCCCTGTTGGGCTCTGACTGCCGTCTTCTGTCGACACAGGCTGTAGTTCGTGCAGGGAGCGTGTGCACTGGAAGCGGGAGAACGGCTCATGACCTCGCCAAGCCCGGTGATCGGCGCCTGGTACAGCCACCAGGGAACGCTTTTCGAAGTCGTGGCGATCGACCCCGAGGACGGCACCGTCGAGGTGCAATACTTCGACGGCACGCTCGACGAGATGGATCTCGAGAGTTGGGCTGACGAAGAGATCGAAGAGGTCGAAGCACCGGACGATTGGACCGGTCCCGTGGACATCGAGCCCGAAGATTACGATGAAGAGCGGGAAGCCCCTGCGGGCTCGACTTGGAGCGATCCGCTCATCTACCTCGACCGCAGCGAGGCCTCGGGCTATTCCGAATGGCCGACCCCGAGCGGTTATTGAACCCAGCGCAGCGCCGCGCCCCGAGGCTTCGACTCACGCGTACTGAGCAGCAAGCTCATCCGCATCGCCATCCAGGATCACGTATCCGTCTACCACTCTGATCGGCAGGCGCTGAAGAAACCTGCCTGCGCATGGGCCCGCGAGGCACTCTCCAGTGGCAATGTCGAAAACGGCGCCGTGCGAGCGACACATGAGGTGGGTTCTCTCGGCCGTCAGGAACTCATCCGGGCGCATGTTGAGTGGATGCCCCGCGTGAGGACAGCGATTCAGATAGGCAAAGACATCCCTACCCTTGCGCACCAGAAACCCGCGCAAGGGCCACGGACCCGAGCCGGCGGTGAAGGACTTCGTGCCGAGCTCAGCGAGCTCGCTCAGCGGACAAAGCAAGGTGCCGGTCATTCTTCTAGCGCTCTTCTGCCAAGCCGCTTCGCCATCCCAGACCGCGCGGCGCCATGCGCCACAACCAAACGAGCATCAATGCCGCAGGGACGCTGAGAAGCGATGTGTAGATGAAAAACATCGGGTAACCGAAATGGTCGACGAAGGCGCCGGAGAATCCCATCAGGATCTTGCCCGGGAGCGCATAGAGCGAGCTGAACAATGCGTACTGTGTTGCCGTATACGCGCTGCTCGTCAGACTCGAGAGATAAGCCATGAACGCCGTGCCTGCGATCGCCATGGCGAAGTTATCTGCGCTGACGACGAGCGCGAGCGCAATGGAGCTCGGTTCGCTCATCAAGGCAAGTATCATGAAAGCCAGATTCGATACGACCGTCAGCGCGAGCCCTGCGGCCAACGAGCGCAACGGGCCCAGCTTGGCGACGACCACACCGGCCGCCACGACGCCGATGATCGTCGCGAACGAGCTGAAGAATTTGGCTACTGCGGCGATCTCCTTCAAGCTGTAGCCCATGTCCAGATAGAAGGGATTCGCCATCACGCCCATCGTGAAATCCGTGAGGCGGTATGTGCACACCAAAACGAGGATGAGCACCGCCAGCTTCGCCCCGAATCGGGAGAAGAAATCGAGGAAAGGGCACACCACGGCGCCAACGAGCCACGCGCCGGCCTCGCGCAAGGCACGCGGCCAATGAGACCGAGCCGCCACGAAATCGATCACGCGCTGCTCTTGCTCGAACGATACTCGCGGCACCGACACGGCCGGTTCCGCAACCACCAATGTCGTGACGATACCGACGCCGCCGAGCACTGCCATGATGAGATACGCGACGTTCCAGCCGGCATCGGCTGCGATCCATAGCGCCCCTGCGCTGCTCACGATGATCGCGACTCGATAGCCGAGCTGATAGGCTGCTGACATCGCGCCCTGCATCGCGACGGGAGCCGATTCGATGCGCCATGCATCGAGAGCGATATCCTGTGTGGCCGATGAGAATGCCAGTAACAATGCGCTCACCGCGATCGGCATGAGCGCACCATCGGCCGGTTGACTGTGCGAGAGCTGAACCAGCGCGATGACGATCCCGATCTGCGCGACGAGCATCCAGCTGCGCCGCCGGCCCAACTTCTGCGTCAGCCAAGGAAGTGAGACGCGGTCGACGATCGGTGCCCAAAAGAACTTGAGCGTGAAGACGAGGCCCACCCACGACAGCATTCCGATCGCCGTGCGCTCGATACCGGCGTCTCTGAGCCATGCCGAGAGGGTCGAGAAAACCAGCATGAATGGCAGCCCCGCCGAAAAGCCGAGAAAGAGCATCGCGAGCACCTTGGGATCGCGATAGATCAGGAGCGCGCGCAACCACCCGGTGCGGGTCGTCTCAGCTGTAGCGGCAGTGTCGGCGGGCAAGCTCAATGGATCGAATCCATGCAGCGGACGTGGTCGACTCGGCGCACGGTGCAGGACGAGCACCGTTTCTTCGAAAGCGAGCAGTATAAAGGTATGGGTGCGATCGCCGTGTGGTGCTATCGCGCGGCCTTTCGCTTCGGTACCCTTTGCGGCCCCAGGTCAGTGTTCGATCTCATGTCGTCTTCGTCCTTCATCGATTTGTGTCTCGAGCTCGGCGTGCTGCGCTTCGGTGAGTTCACGCTCAAGTCCGGGCGCGTGAGCCCCTACTTCTTCAATGCCGGGCTGTTCAATACGGGCCGTGCCCTGGCGGAGCTCGGACGTCACTATGCCGCTGCCATTCAAAGAGCCGGGATCGAGTGCGATGTGCTGTTCGGCCCCGCTTACAAGGGGATCCCGCTCGTGGCCGCGACCGCGATCGCCCTCGCCGACTCGTACGGCCGCAGCCTGCCCTGGGCTTTCAACCGCAAGGAGGCCAAGAACCACGGCGAGGGTGGCTCACTGGTGGGGGCGCCGCTGCAGGGCCGTGTGCTCATCGTCGACGATGTCATCACGGCGGGGACGGCGATCCGCGAGTCGATGGAGATCATCCGCCGCGCCGGTGCAGAGCCGGTCGGGGTCGTCATCGCGCTCGACAGGCAAGAGCGCGGCCAAGGTGAGCTTTCCGCGGTTCAGGAGGTCGAGCGCGTGCTCAAGCTTCCGGTGACGAGCATCCTCAAGCTCGATGATCTGATTGCCTATCTGGAGCAGGCCGGCAGCCCGGAGCAACTTGCGGCCGTACAGCGATATCGCGCCGAGTACGGCGCGGCGCCACTGTGAATTGGGGCGTGAATCCGGAAGATTTCTGCGGGCCTCGCATTGACCGAAGACCGCGCTGGGGCACAATAGGGGAAAAGACTAACTCCAGCCCCGCAATGCATACGTTCTGGCGCTATTCGTTATTGAGCTCGTTGCTGCTCGCCGCAGCAGCGGCCGTAGCGCAGGGTTCCTCTCGCGAGGCGTTCTATCGTTGCAAGGACAAGGATGGCCTCATCCACTACGGGGACAGCATGCCGCCCGCATGCTACGGCCTCGACACCGAGGTGCTCGATGCGCGCGGCATGGTCGTGCGCCTGATCGAAGGCGAAGCGAGCAAAGCCGAGCGGCTCAAGCGCGAAGCCGCCGAAGCCCAGGCGCGCCAAGAGCGCGCGCGACGCGAACAACACGACCGCATGTTGCTCGATACCTATTTGAGTGTCGCGGACATCGAGCGGTTGCGAGATCAACGGCTGGAGCAGCTGCAAGCGCAGTACCGCGTCACGGAACAGAACATCGCCAACATGCGTGAGCGTCAGGCGCGAATCGCCAAGCAGGTCGCGCGTTTTCGACCGTACAGCAACAATGTCAATGCGCCACCGCTGCCGGACCACCTCGCCGAGGAGATGGTGAACACCGTCAATAGCTTGCGTGCTTATTACGAGATGCTCGAGAAGAACAAGCGCGAGCAGGAAGCGCTGCGCCAGTCGTTCGCTGCCGATATCCAGCGTTTCAAGGAGCTGAAGGGCCTACAATAGGGCGGGCTGCCGGCCCCTTCCGTCTTCCCTATTCTCTGTTCCCTCGAAGTTCTATTTCCTTCCGGAGCTGCCAAAGCCGCCCTCGCCGCGCTCAGACGCAGTAAACGCTTCGACGACGTCGAATTCGACTTGCACCACGGGCACCACGACCAATTGCGCAATCCGCTCGCCCGGCTCGATCGCGAACGGCGCGCGCCCGCGATTCCAGACCGACACGAATATCTGCCCTTGGTAGTCGGAATCGATGAGCCCGACCAAGTTGCCGAGCACGATGCCATGCTTGTGCCCGAGCCCGGAACGCGGCAGCACCATCGCAGCGTAGCCTGGATCCTCGAGATAAATGGCGATACCCGAGGGCACGAGATAGGTATCGCCGGGCTGCAGCTCGATCGGACCGTCGATGCACGCGCGCAGATCGACACCCGCGGAGCCTGAGGTGGCATATTGCGGTAACGGAAAGTCGCGGCCGAGACGTGGATCGAGAATGCGGACTTGCAAGCGGCGACGTGCTTGATGGGCCATGGTCGAAATCGAGGTTGTGAGGAATCGTGCTGGCAGCGGCCCGAGCCGCGGCGCTCTCTGAGCTCGTCGTTCGACAATTGTCGTGCTACTGGGCGCGAACGGCGGCCGCTGTAGTTGCCTTGCGGTCAGTCTTGCTCAAACGATAACGCTCGGCAATGAGCTCGACGAGCTGACGCGCCAGTGCGAGCTTGCTCGTCCGCGCGAGCTCCTTGTGGCCACCGTTCCAATAGACGGTGAGCGCATTGTCGTCTTTATCAAAGCCGAGGTTATCGCCCACTTTGTTGGCAGCGATCATGTCGAGCTTCTTGCTAGTGAGCTTTGCCAACGCATTCTGCTCGACGTTCTCGGTTTCCGCAGCAAAGCCGACCAAGAACGGCGGCGATTCACTGCGACTGATCGTTGCGAGCACGTCGGGAGCGCGTGTGAGCGACAAGGTGAACGCATCGCAGGTTTTCTTGATTTTTTCGCGCGCCACTTCGCGGCACTTGTAGTCCGAGACAGCCGCTGCAGCGATAAAAATATCGGCGTCGCGCACCTGCTCCTGCACCACTGCCAACATCTGGTCGGCACTCTCGACGTCGATGCGCTCGACACCGACCGGCGTCGGAATCTGCACCGGACCGCTCACGAGGACGACTCTGGCACCTGCCTCGCGCGCTGCCTGTGCAACCGCATATCCCATCTTGCCGGAGCTGCGGTTGCTGATGAATCGCACTGGGTCGATGCGCTCGCGCGTCGGTCCTGCCGTGACCACGACCTTCAAGCCCTTGAGCGGTCCGTCGCCGCCGCGCACCGTGAAGACCTCCTCCGCGATGCGCACCGGATCCACCATCCGCCCCACTCCGACCTCGCCGCACGCCTGCTCGCCCGTGTCAGGTCCAATGAATCGCACGCCGCGCTCGCGCAGCAGCCGGACGTTCGCCTGCGTCGCAGGATTCGCCCACATCTGGTGATTCATCGCCGGCGCGACGGTGATCGGTGCCGTCGTCGCAAGGCACAGTGTCGTGAGCAGGTCATCGGCGAAGCCATGAGCCAGTCGCGCGAGAAACTCAGCTGTGGCTGGCGCAACGACGATCGCGTCGGCCCAGCGCGCGAGCTCGATGTGCCCCATGGCAGCTTCGGCGGCTTCATCCCACAGATCCGTCCTGACGGGTCTACCTGAGACGGCTTGGAACGTCAGCGGCGTCACGAATTGCTGTGCACCGCGCGACATCACGACCTGGACCTCGCCGCCGCGGTCGATGAGACGCCGAACGAGGTCGGGGCTCTTATAGGCGGCGATGCCGCCGGTCACACCAAGAACGATTTTTCGGGGCTGCGAACTCATATGAAAGTGTCACGGGCATGGACGGAGAATTATGGGCGCGGTATCCGGTGCCCGGCAAACAACGAGTCGAATACTCGCATTCCAATTTGGGCATGAGCCGATAATTGGCCCAAGAACCAGGAAATGAACCCCCTCGTCGGAATGTCGGGTCGAGATAATGCCCGCGGTGACCAACCACGGACGAGGTCATCGTGGGCATGTCAATTCGCGATTGGCCGCCTTCCGAGCGACCAAGGGAAAAACTCCTACGCGCTGGCGCCGCTGCGCTGAGCGACGCCGAGCTACTGGCGATACTCATCGGCACGGGCACACGCGGCGAGAGCGCCGTCGATGTCGCGCGGCGCTTGCTGGTCGAATTCGGCTCGCTGCGCAGCCTCCTGACGGCAGAGCGAGCGCGCCTCTGTAGCACGCCCGGAGTGGGTATCGCCCGCTACGCCGCGCTGCAAGCCGCTCTCGAAATCACCCGGCGTCACTATCAAGAGCTGATGATGACCGGTCCGACGCTCGCCAACCCGCACGCCACACGGGAGTTCTTGCGCGCGCGGCTGCGCGACCTGCAGCACGAGGTCTTCTGCTGCGTCTATCTCGACAACCGGCACCGGGTGATCGCCTTCGAGGAGCTCTTTCGCGGCACCATCGACGGCGCCAGCGTCCACCCACGCGAGGTCGTCAAACGCGCCTTGGCCCACAACGCGGCGGCACTGATCCTTGCGCACAACCACCCCTCGGGGCTCGCCGAGCCGAGCCAAGCCGACGAGCTCATCACGAGACGCCTCAAGGACGCGCTGGCACTGGTGGACATCCGCGTGCTCGATCACCTCATCGTGGGTGACGGCACGTGCGAATCGTTCGCGGAGCGCGGACTGCTGTAGCCGGCCATCCCGATGCTTCCGTTCCAAGCGGCCGCCCTGCGACCGCGCCTCTGGCATTTGAGCGCCATCGCTGGTATAAAGCGCGGCTCATTTTCGGTCCCATCGGGGCCGACGCCTTGAGGAATCCATCATGTCCAGAGTGTGTCAGGTCACCGGCAAGCGTCCGATGACAGGTAACCGCGTTTCGCACGCGAACAACAAGCGCCGTCGCCGGTTCTTACCGAACCTGCACGTGCATCGCTTTTGGCTCGAGAGCGAACGCCGGTTTGTGACCCTGCGCGTCTCCACCCACGGCTTGCGCACGATCGAAAAGCGCGGCATCGAGAAGGTCGTGGCCGAGTTGCGCGCGCAGGGCGTGAAGGTCTAAGTAGGAGGTCCGAGCCATGCGCGAAAAGATCAAGCTCGTGTCGACCGCCGGCACTGGCCACTTCTACACGACCACGAAGAACAAGCGCCTTCATCCCGAGAAGATGGAGGTCAAGAAGTTCGATCCGAAAGTGCGTAAACACGTGATCTACAAGGAAGCCAAGATCAAGTGACCAAAACCCGCCCTTGTGGCGGGTTTTTGTCACTATGAAAGCCGGCAACGAAAAAGCCCGCCGTAAGGCGGGCTTTTTGCTGGCTGTCGAACAGCAGACCGTCAGGCTCCGGTCGGCTGCAGTGCGTAACCGCGCAACGTCGCGGCGAAATCCTGCAGCGCTTTGATGCCGCTCGCTTCGGCCTGTGCGACCCAATCCTTGAGGTGCTGGAGCAGCTTCTCATTGCTCATGTTGGCACCGCTCCACAGGACGCGCAGGCGCTCGCGGAAGTCATGCACCGTCTGCAGCGCTTGGCTCTTGGCGAGCACCTCACGCAGCTTCGATTGCGCCTGAGTGTCGAGCAGCACCGGCTCGCGCACGAGCAGCTTCTTGACACGACGGCTGATGTTACCGCTGCGCGCCTTCAGCTCCTGCTTGAACACGGGCACGATCACGTTGGTCGTATAGGCACGCAGCACGTGCATCCGATTGACGATGACGGCGCGTACCGTTTCGAGGTCGATGTGATTGCGGCTCGGGATAATCGCCGGCGACGGCGCCACTCGCAGCACCTTTGCCAGACCGAGGGCCTGGAAGATGCGGAGGTAGACCCAGCCGATATCGAATTCCCACTTGCGAATCGCGAACTTCGCCGAGCTCGGGAAGGCGTGATGGTTGTTGTGCAGCTCCTCGCCCCCCACGAGGATGCCCCACGGGACGATGTTCGTCGATGCGTCGGGGCATTCGAAGTTGCGATAGCCGCTGTGGTGGCCGAGGCCATTGATGACGCCTGCCGCCGCGACCGGAATCGCCATCATCTGAACGGCTACGATCGTGATACCCGGCACCCCGAACAGCACGAGGTCAGTGATGACCATCAGCACGATGCCAAGGTTGCGATGCTTCGAGTAAAGGTTTCGCTCGATCCAATCGTTCGGCGTGCCGCGGCCATACTTCTCCTGCAAAGCAGGATCACGCGCCACCGCTTGATAAAGCTCGGCGCCTTCCAGCAAGACCTTCTTCAAGCCGAAAATCTGCGGGCTGTGTGGATCTTCGGGCGTCTCGCATTTCGCATGATGCTTGCGATGGACGGCCACCCATTCCCGCGTCAGGATGCCGGAGCTCATCCACAACCAGAAGCGAAAGACGTGCCGCAAGGCAGGATGAAGGTCGACGCTGCGATGGGCGGCGTCGCGGTGTAAGTAGAGCGTCACCGCCATGAAAGTGAACTGAACCATGAGGAATGTGACGAGCACATATCCCCAAAAGTCGAGCTTCACCAACCCATAAAGAAAATCGAGATCCACGGAGAGGCCTTGTACTTGTAAGAGACGTTGAGCTAACGGACCAAGAGCTAGGAAGAATAATTGAGCAGGGCGCGACTATAGCGGACACGTGCCATCGGCACAAATGTGAATTCCCTCATGCCCATTAGGCCGCATGTGGCACTTTTTGTTCCACGCGTAGCGGAAACGAATTACAACGTACACGTCGGCAAGCACTTACAGAATGCCCGAGCTACCCGAAGTCGAGACCACTCTCCGTGGCATTGCGCCTGCGGTCATTGGCCGCACGATCGAGGGCGCCATCGTGCGCGAGCCGCGGCTGCGCTGGCGTATCCCGCGCTCGCTTGCGAGCGCTGTCACAGATCAAGCGGTACGTGGCTTACGCCGACGCGCCAAGTACCTCATCTTCGACCTCGATCGTGGCGCGCTCATACTGCACCTCGGCATGTCCGGCAGCCTGCGTCTCTTGCCTGCTGCGACACCGCCTCTCGCGCATGATCATGTCGATCTCCTGCTCGACAACGGCATGTGCCTGCGCTTCAACGATCCGCGCCGCTTCGGCAGCTTGCTGTGGACCGAGCACGACCCGCTCGCGCATCCCTTGCTCGCAGCGCTCGCGCCCGAGCCGCTGTCCGCTGCGTTCGATGCTGAGTATCTCGCGCGCGCTCTGAAAGGCCGACGCGTGGCGATCAAACAAGCGCTCATGAACGCCCAAGTGGTCGTGGGCGTCGGTAACATCTATGCAAGCGAAGCACTGTTCCGTGCAGGGATACGGCCGCGCCGGGCCGCCGGAAAATTGCGACGTGAGGAAATCGAGCGGCTCGTGGCAGCGATCAAGACCGTGCTCAAGGATGCGATCCGCGCCGGCGGCACGACGCTGCGCGACTATGTGAATCCGCAAGGCGTGCCTGGGTATTTCCGACAAAAACTGTACGTTTACGAACGCGCGGGCGAGCCGTGCTTGTTGTGCGGAACGGCGATCAAGCATTGCGTGCAAGGGCAGCGCTCTACTTATTACTGCCCGCAGTGTCAGCGCTGATTCGTCGTCATCGGCGAGCGCAGCGCCTCTCGCCGGTGCGCAAACTTCAATTGCCGGCTCGCTTCTTTGCCCACGCACGCTTGAGCGCCGCTTCGACCTTGGGATGCACGAACTGAGAGACGTTGCCGCCGAGACTCGCAATCTCGCGGACGAGCGTCGAGGAGATGAAGTTGAATTGTTCGGTGGGTGTCATGAACACGAAGTCCACGTTGTCCGCCAAGTGGCGGCTCATGGTGGCGAGCTGAAATTCGAACTCGAAATCCGACACTGCGCGCAGGCCCCTGACGATGACGCGCAAGTTGTGCTGTCGTGCGAAGTCGACGGTGAGCCCGGTGTAGCCAGTCACTTCTACATTGGGGATGTCCGCCAATACCTCGCGCGCAAGCGCCACGCGTTCCTCGAGCGTGAATAGGGGTGCCTTGCCCGGATTGGCCGCCACGGCCACGACGACCCGGTCGAAAATGGCGGCTGCGCGGCGCACGAGATCGTGATGGCCGTTCGTGAGCGGATCGAAGGTGCCGGGGTACAACGCGCCAGTCATGAAGGATCTCCAAAGCTCGGTGCGCTCACTTGAAGCAAATGATAGCCGACCTGTCCCGCGCGCTTGCTGCGGTAAAGCAACCAATTTTCCGGCAGCGACGAAACCGGCGCGTCGGCCGGGCATTCGACGTACACGAAACCCCTTGAACTCAGCCAACCTGCCGCCAATCGTGGATAGAGTTTCGGCAGCACCTCCGCGCCGAAGGGTGGATCGAGGAATACGACGTCAAAGGGCTGCTGCGGAGCTCGCTCAAGGTAGCGCTGTGCATCGCTCGTGACGATCCTCGCGTCGGCTCCGCCAAGCCGCTCGAGCGTCTCGGCAAGATGACGCGCGACCCGAGGCTCGCGATCGACGAACGTGACATGCGCCGCGCCGCGCGACAGCGCCTCGAAGCCGAGCGCACCGGTGCCAGCGAACAAATCGAGACAGCGCGCGCCCACGATATGCGGCTGTAACCAATTGAAGAGCGTTTCGCGAACACGATCCGGAGTCGGGCGAATCGCGGGCAACGGCGGCACCTCGATGCGACGG
This sequence comes from Gammaproteobacteria bacterium, assembly GCA_017577615.1. GTDB lineage: Bacteria > Pseudomonadota > Gammaproteobacteria > Steroidobacterales > Steroidobacteraceae > Steroidobacter. The sequence continues at coordinate 52,265 of PKRE01000008.1, forward strand.
CCCCGCCAACGTCCACCCACGATGCGGAGCCGCTGGGCAGGAGCCGTATCCGATCGCGCAACGCTTTTTCTCACCTGGCGCGCCATCGACACATCATACCGCGGCGCTGCAAGCGGCCCGCGGCCAGCTTCCTTTAGAATCGTTTGTCACTTTGCAGGAACACTCGATGTTCGGAATCAAATTCAAAAAGGATACCGCGCAGCAGGCTCAGGACAGCGCGCCCGAGCCCAGCGAAAAGAAGGCGGGTTTCTTCGCACGCCTGCGCGCGAAGCTGAACAAAGGCAACTCGTGGCTCACCTACGACCTCGCCAACTTACTACCGGGCGGGAAGATCGACGAGGCAGTGCTCGATGAGCTCGAGACTCGCCTCATCACCGCCGACGTCGGCATTGAGACCACCGAGCGCATCCTGAGCGGATTGCGTAAGAGAGTTGCGCGCAAGGAGCTGGGCGACCTGAATGCCCTCCTCAATGCGTTGCGCGGCTCGCTGCTCGAAATCCTTCAGCCGGTCGAGCAGCCACTCGAGATCGATCCGGCCAAGTCACCGTTCGCTGTGCTGGTCGTGGGCGTCAACGGCGCCGGTAAGACGACAACCATCGGCAAGCTCGCCCACTTGATGAAGCATCACGGAATGAAAGTGCTCCTCGCCGCGGGCGATACCTTCAGAGCCGCAGCAGTGGAGCAACTACAGATCTGGGGCGAGCGCAATCAAGTGCCGGTCATCGCACAGGCAACGGGTGCCGATCCGGCTGCCGTCGTCTTCGATGCCATGCAGGCAGCGAAAGCGCGTGGCTGTGACGTCATGATCGCCGATACGGCCGGCCGCCTACATACGCAGTCGAACTTGATGGACGAGCTCAAGAAAATCAAACGGGTGATGGGCCGCGTCGATGAGGCTGCGCCACACGAAGTTCTGCTCGTCCTCGACGCCACGCAGGGTCAGAACGCGCTGCAGCAGGCACGACTGTTCCATGAGGCGCTTGGCGTCACCGGGCTGGTGCTCACGAAGCTCGACGGCACGGCAAAAGGCGGCATCGTGCTGGCCATTGCCAGCGAGCTGAAGATCCCGATTCGCTTCATCGGCATCGGGGAAGGCGCCGAGGACTTCCAGGCATTCCAGGCCGAGCCGTTCGTGGACGCGGTGCTGAAAGCTTGAGCGGCGCGCGGCGGAAACTCGCCGCGGACAAGATCCTGCGGGCGGACACCTCCCACGAAGGTGGATGCAGTGTAAATTTTGGAATACCGTCCCGGCTACATCACGAGCCGCGAGCAGCCCCGAGCCCTAACCGTGCCAGCATGATTCGCTTCGACCACGTCTACAAACGATATCCGAACGGTCGGGAAGCGCTCAGCAACGTATCGCTCGAGGTTGCGCGCGGCGAGCTCGTGTTCGTCACTGGCCACTCCGGCGCAGGCAAATCGAGCCTCCTCAAGCTGATCGCGCTCATCGAGCGGCCCACGCGCGGGCAGCTCATCGTGAACGGTCAGAACGTCGCCGGGGTGTCACGCCGCAAGATTCCCGCGTTTCGACGCCAGATCGGGATGGTCTTTCAGGACCACAAGCTGCTCTACGATCGCACCGTGTTCGACAACGTCGCGCTGCCGCTGGTCATCGCGGGTGTCAGGACCAAGGAAATCGGGAAGCGGGTGCGTGCGGCGCTCGATCAGGTCGGGCTGCTGGGCCGCGAGCAATGCTTGCCGCTCGAATTGTCCACGGGCGAGCAGCAGCGGGTCGGCATCGCACGGGCGGTGGTCAGCAAGCCCCCTTTGCTGATCGCGGACGAGCCAACGGGCAATCTGGACCCGGACCTCTCACTCGAGGTCATGAACCTCTTCCGCCGCTTCAACGAGGTCGGCGTCACCGTGCTGATCGCAAGTCACGATTTGTACTTGCTCGATCGTTTTCCCGTGCGCCGCATACGGCTCGAGAACGGGCGCATCGTCGATCCGGGCAACGCCGCTGCCGACGACGCAGCGCCGCTGCTCGATCCACGCAAGCTGCTCGAGCGCGAGCATGGAGCGCCCTCATGATCGCGTGGCTCACGAGGCATCTGCAGACGCTGGTGGGCTCGCTCGGCCGGCTGTCGCAGCAGAAGTTTTCGACCTTTCTGACGATGCTCGTCATCGGTATCGCGCTGGCGCTGCCGACGTGCCTGCACGTGCTCGTCACGAACGCCCAACGCGCGACCGGCGCCTGGCATCGGGCCCTTGAGATCTCGGTATTCCTGCAGCCCCAAACCCCAGAGACCGAGGCGCAACAGCTCGCAGACCGTATTAGCAAGCGGCGCGACGTTGCGCAGGTCGAGCTCATCACCGCCGCGAAGGGCCTCGAGGAGTTTCAGCGGCAGTCCGGCTTCGGCGAGGCGCTCGCCGCACTCAATGAGAACCCCCTCCCCCACGCGCTCTTGGTGCGCCCGGACGGCGCGTACACCTCGACCGACCATCTCGCCGAGCTGGCGGCATGGATCCGGGAGCTCCCATCGGTTGACATCGTGCAGCTCGACACTGGATGGGTCGAGCGGCTCAACGCGATATTAGAGGCGATCAGCCGCGCGATCGTGATCGCGACCGCACTGCTTGCGCTTGGCGTGCTCGTCATCGTGGGTAACACCATCCGCCTGGACATCCAAAATCGCCGCGCCGAAATCGAGATCACCAAGCTGGTTGGCGGCAGTGACGGCTTCGTGCGCCGTCCGTTTCTCTACAGCGGGCTGTGGTATGGCTTGGGGGGCGCGGTGCTGGCCTGGCTCATCACCGCCCTCGTGGTAAGCGCCCTGCGCGATCCGGTCGGACGAATCGCGAGCCTTTACGGCAGCAGCTTCGAGCTGGCCTCGCTGGACCTCGGCACATCGACCAAGCTCTTGCTGACCGGCGCCGCTCTTGGCTGGATCGGCTCTTTCCTTTCAGCCACGCGGCACCTCCGGGACATCGAACCCAGCTAAGACCTGAGGAACCCTCCCTGGGGTCGGGGCGTCCAAGGTCTGTATCGCCTCCGCCTGGACCGGGCGCGTCTGTGAACTTCCCGCGTTGTTAGCACTCTAAGGCGGTGAGTGCTAAAATCCACCCCGTGGTCGGGCACACCCGGCCCCAGAAGGAGGAATGAACAGTAATGACGACGGCTTCTACCGCACTGGTACGTTCCAGCACCGATCTGGTCTTGGCTGGACCAGTCGGTAGCTTGGACGCGTATGTCGAACGTGTGTCACGCATCCCCGTGCTTTCGCGAGAGGAAGAGATGGCGCTCGCCCGTCGCTTCCGCGACGAGGGCGACCTGGATGCAGCGCGCCAACTGGTGCTGTCGCACCTGCGTTTCGTGGTGCACATCGCCCGCGGCTACACGGGCTACGGGCTACCCGTCGGCGACCTGATCCAGGAAGGTAACGTAGGCCTCATGAAGGCGGTGAAGCGCTTCGACCCGGACATCGGGGTGCGGCTCGTGTCGTTTGCCGTGCACTGGATTCGCGCGGAGATCCACGAGTACGTGCTTCGTAATTGGCGGCTCGTGAAGATCGCGACCACCAAGGCGCAGCGCAAGCTCTTCTTCAACCTGCGCCGCTTCAAGAAGAACCTGGGCTGGCTGACGGAAAGCGAGACGCGCGCGATCGCGAAAGACCTCGGCGTGACGCCGGCAGAGGTCACGGAGATGGAGCAGCGCCTTAGCTCGCGCGACCTCTCCTTCGACCCCGCGCCGGATGCAGACGACGAGGAGAGCTCGTATTCGCCGTCCGCCTATCTGCCGCATCCGGAAGCCGACCCCTCCGTGGTGGTCGAGCGCGAGCAGTGGGACGAGGACACAGCCGAGCGGTTGTCGCAAGCGCTCGAGACGCTCGATGATCGCAGCCGCAACATCCTCAAGAGCCGCTGGATGACCGAAGAAAAGGCGACGTTGCACGAGCTCGCGGATCGATACGGCGTTTCCGCCGAGCGCATCCGCCAGATCGAGGCGAATGCCATTAAGAAGCTGCGCGGGCTGATCGCAGAACCCGCAGCTTGATGAAAAGGCCGGCACTGCCGGCCTTTTCGTTTGCGGGACAGCCTAGCGGCTGACGCAGATGCCGGAGCATGGGGCAGGGCACATTTCTCTCCCGCGCTCCACGCCCCCAGTCCCGAGCCCTAAACCCTCACCCCTTTGTCACGGGCACGATCGTCAGCTCGACACGACGATTTGCTGCGCGACCCTCTTCGGTGTCGTTGGACGCAATCGGATAGGCCTCGCCCGCACCGACGGTAATCAAACGCTCTCTCTTGATCCCCTGGCTGACGAGATAGCTCGCCACGGCTTCCGCGCGCCGCTGCGAAAGCTGCAGGTTGTAGGCGTCGCTGCCCGTGCTGTCGGTATGGCCCGCCACCTCAACGACGGTCTTGTCGTACTCCTTGAGCACCAGCGCGACGCCGTCAAGCACGTTGAAAAAGCGTGCGTTCAAGTCAGCGCTATTGACGGCGAACGTGATGTGGCCCGGCATGTTGAGCGTGATGTTGTTACCGATGCGGGTCACGCTCACTCCCGTACCCTCGAGACGCTGTCTGAGCTTTGCCTCCTGCACATCCATGTAATAACCGACTCCGGCGCCCGCAAGCGCACCGACACCGGCACCGATCAGCGCGTTCTCGAGCTTGTCGCCCTTCGTCAAGAGCCCAGCGACTGCGCCAGCCGCTGCGCCGATGCCGGCGCCCTTGACCGCTTTGCTGGTTTGCGTCTCCCGTGTGTATGGATTGACGGTCGTGCAACCGCTTGCGGCAAATACCAAGAGGGCGCCAATACTCATCCATTTGACGAACGCATTTTGCATATTTCTTCTCCTGTGCTCGTGCTTCTTGTCTCGTCGTTCCGTTCCAGCGTCACGAGCTGGCGCTGAACACCGCCTGAATTCTAACGGGCCGCGGCCCCGAGCAAGCGTGTGGTGCGTTCCGGCGACGCCTCTTCGCTGTAGCTGCAAGCCCTCGAGCAAGTGAACGGTGAGCCGCGGCCGCTCATGGGCCGCGCTCCAAGCCCGTTAATACCGAATCCCCAATCGCCGGTAGAGGAAGCTCAGCAACCACAGCGGCCCAATCATGAGGAACTGCACGTCTTGCAGGAATGACGGCCGCTTGCCTTCGACATGGTGGCCGACGAACTGCCCGATCCAAGCAACGATGAACAGCGTCGCGCATACTGCCCATAACGGCCACGGCAGATGCGTCAGCGCCAGCACACATAACGTCACCAAGACAGAAAAGACCAGCATGCCGAGCGCGAGCGACGTCGACAAGCGCAAGTAATAGAGCACGCCGAAAACGAGCAGAAGCGTGCCCCAGTTGAGAAGCGGCGAGATCTCGCGCATCCCCTGCGGCACCGGCAGCGACCACAGCAATCCGACCAAGCTCACGACGATGATGGGAACACAGATCCAATGTAACAGCTTGTTCGTTTCGTTCTGGTGACTTTCGCCGTATTCGGCAAGCCACTGTTGGACGGTTTTCATACGCACGCACCCCAGCAGCGACGAGCGAACCATACGCTACTCGCGTGCACAGAGCGGGACAAGGCACAAAGTTGCATACTGCATGTGCACGACGCGGTAAGGCTTGTCGTCGCGGCCGGTGGTGGGTGGAGGTGACCGCTATGTTGAAGACTCAAAAGCCCGCAGTCGACCCGCTCGACCTATGCGCCGTGCGCACGGCGTTGAGCGATGAAGAGCGTCTCGTGCAAGACTCCGTCGCAAAATTCGTCGATGACGAGGTATTGCCCATTATCGGTGAATGCTTCGAGCACGGACGGTTCCCGCGCGAGCTCGTACCGAAGCTTGCAGCGCTCGGAGTGCTCGGCTGCTCGATCGAAGGCTACGGTTGCGCCGGTCTCAATGCCATCAGCTACGGGCTCATTTGTCAGGAGCTCGAGCGTGGCGACTCGGCGCTACGCAGCTTCGTCTCGGTCCAGTCGAGCTTGTGTATGTTCCCGATCCACGCATACGGCAGCGAAGAGCAAAGGCGCCGCTGGCTGCCGCAAATGGCAAGCGGCGAGATCATCGCCTGCTTCGGTTTGACGGAGCCCCACGGCGGATCAGATCCAGCGAACATGAAGACCTATGCGCGTCGTAAGGGCGGGGACTGGATCCTGAACGGCTCGAAAACGTGGATCACGAACGGCTGCATCGCCGACCTCGCCGTCGTATGGGCGCAGACGGACGAAGGCATCCGCGGTTTTCTCGTCGAAAAAGACTTCAAGGGTTTTGCCACTGCGCCCATCAAGCACAAAATGAGCTTGCGCGCATCTATCACTTCCAGCCTTTTCCTCGACAACGTCGTCGTGCCGGAAGCCAACGTATTGCCCAACGTCGTTGGGCTGAAGGGTCCCCTCTCGTGTCTCACGCAGGCCCGCTATGGCATCTGTTGGGGCGTGATCGGCGCTGCCCAGGGATGTCTGGCGCAAGCGCTCGAGTACACAACTACACGCGCGCTGTTCGGCAAGCCGCTTGCCGCCACGCAGGCGGTACAGATCCGCCTCGCGGACATGGCCCGCCGGATCGCGAGCTCACAGCTGCTCGCTCTGCAGCTCGGACGTCTCAAGGATGCTGGACACCTGTCGCCGATCCAGGTGTCGCTTGCGAAGTGGAACAACACGCGCGCCGCGCTCGACGTTGCCCGCCAGGCCCGCGACCTGCTCGGTGGCGCGGGCATCACAGTCGAGTACGTCCCCATTCGCCATGCGCTCAATCTGGAAAGCGTCGTCACCTACGAAGGTACCGAGACCATCCATCAACTCACCGTTGGACGAGCGCTGACCGGATTCGATGCGTTCTGATTGCCTCGCTGCCGGCCATTCGCGCTTGCAGCGACACTGCGCCGAGATGGCGAATTGTGATCAATCGTGGCAGGTGGCTTCATCCACGCCCTGCGGCGCTAAACTGTCGAGCGACGAGTACTCCGGCCCACGGTATGAGAAAGCTCATTGCGATCGTCGAAGACGAACCCGCGCTGCGAGATAACTACGCGGCCGCCTTCGAGCGCCACGGCTATGCGGTGCGCGGTTATGGCTCGCGTCAGGAAGCCTTGGACGCGTTCCGGATCAGGCTGCCCGACTTGGCCGTCATCGATGTCGGGCTGCGCGACGAGCCCGAAGGCGGCTTCGAGCTTTGCCGGGAGTTGCGCGCGATGTCCGCCGAGCTGCCGATCATCTTCCTGACCGCTCGCGATAGCGAAATCGATGCCGTATCCGGATTACGTTTGGGCGCGGGCGACTATTTGACCAAGGACATCAGTCTTGCCCACCTGATCGCACGAGTGACGGCTTTGTTCCGTCGCATCGAAGCACTGACGCAACCGTCGCACCGCGATCAGCTCATCACGCGGGGCGCGCTCGTCATCGACACCGCACGTCTGCATGCCACTTGGCGTGACAAGCCGCTCGGCCTGACGCTGACCGAGTTCTGGATTGTGCATGCCCTGGCGAAGCATCCTGGCCACGTGAAGAATCGACAACAACTCATGGATGCGGCAAATGTCGTTCTCGACGACAACACGATCACATCGCACATCAAGCGCATTCGCCGCAAGTTCCAAGCGATCGATCCCGGCTTCGACAGTATCGAAACGATGTATGGAATGGGCTATCGCTGGAAAGAAGCTTAACGGGCGCTGGCGCGAGGTAGCTTGAAGCTGATTCCTCTTCACGCGGAGCGCAGCCGCCAGAGGCCGGTAACCCAAGAGAATGTCCCTTCGCTCCAAGCTCCTGTTGCTCAGTCTACTCAGCCTCGTCCTGCCGTGGGCGGGCTGGCGCTACGCGCAGGAGATGGAAACGACCCTGCGGCATGGGCAAGAAGCCGCTGTACTCTCGACCGCAGACGTCTTGAGCCGCGTCGTCGCGAGCGAGCCGGAGCTGCTCTATCGCGTGCGCGCCCTATCCCACGATTTCGATCCCGAGCGCGGCGATCTGTTTGCACCGCTCTTGCCGACCACGCCGCTCCTCGACGGCTTTCCCGACGAGTGGCCCGTGCCGACGCGTCCGGTGCCAGGCTTCCAACGCGATCAGGAGGCACAACCGCTGCTGCTACGGCTCGGTGTCTCGAACCGCTCGATGCACCTGTACGCGCAGGTGCGACACTCGCAGGTCGATTATGAAGTGCCCTCGCACACAGAGCATGCGCGGTCACCTGCCTCCGATCGCCTCATCATCCTGATGCGCGACGAGTTCGGCCTCGAGCGTGCCTGGTCCTTGAGCGCAGTTGCGCCGGGCCCGCTCATCGTGCGCCCCTGCGAGATCGGCATGCCGTGGACAGTGCGTGACGAGCAAGTGCCGTATGTCACGGGCGTGTGGCGCGAGACCGGCTCCGGCTACGCCGTCGAGGTACGCGCGCCGATCAACATGTTCGGCACACACCTCGCGCTGTTTGCGCTCGATCGCGAGCAACGACTCGTGGCGAGCACGAGCATGGCGGCCGTGCACACCGGCTCCGAGCTGTTGCGGAAACGCCTCGAGCAATACACGCCGGCGGGAACGCGCGTGTCGGTCGTCGATGCGCACGGCTGGCTACTCGCGCGCGCCGGATCGATCAATGCCAGCAGCGGTGCGCAGCATCCGGGGCTCAGCGAGGATCAAGAAGGTTTCGCGCGCTCCATCTATCGCGTGCTGCTCGCAAGCGATGCCGCGCCTGTTCAATCCTATGGCGTTCCCTACGGTATGTGGGGCGCGCCGGTCGATGCGGCGCGTGCCGGGAAGCGCTCCGCCATCTGGTTCGAGCCGGCCGCCGGCGAGCCCTCATTGATTCGCGCCGCGGTTCCGATCGTGCTCGACGAGCAAGCGTTCGGCGCGCTCGTGCTCGAGCAGCCTGGCGAACAGCTCGTGCTGGTACGCGAACTTGCGCTCACGCGGCTCCTCAATGTCACGCTCGTCGCCACGCTGTTCACGGTCACGATCATGCTGCTCTTCGCTGCGCGATTGTCGCAACGGATTGCACGCCTGAGCCGCGCAGCCACGACCGCTCTGTCACCAGAAGGACGCATCGAAGCCGCGATTCCGGACACCAGCGTGCGCGACGAGCTCGGCGCGCTCGCACGCAGCTTTGCAATGCTCCTCAATCGCCTCAAGGAGCACACCAACTATTTGCAGACGCTCGGCACCAAGCTCTCGCACGAGCTGCGCACACCGCTCACGATCGTGAGCTCGTCGCTGGACAATCTCGCTTCTGAAGAGCACTTGCCCGCCACCGCTCACGAATATGTCGAGCGCGCGCGACACGGCTCGGCGCGCATGCACGGCATCTTGACGGCGCTGAGCGAAGCCACACGTGTGGAGCAAAGCATCGAGCAAACGGAGCGCGTGCGCTTCGATCTCGCGCAGCTGGTGCGCGACATGAGTCAAGCTTATCGGCAGACGTTTACCGAGCATCGGATCGCAGCGACGATCGCACTCGACGCGTGTCGCATCACCGGCTCGCCCGATCTCATTGCGCAGCTACTCGACAAGCTGATGGACAATGCGGTCGATTTCACGCCGCGCGGCGGCACGATCGCAATCACGCTCGCAGGCGATGCCCGCAGCTGTCGCCTCAGCGTGCGCAACGAAGGACCGCTGCTGCCGCCGGGGTCCGGTGAGCGCCTGTTCGAGTCGCTCGTCAGCGGGCGCAACGGGAAGGACGGCAAGCCACACCTGGGTCTCGGGCTGTACATCGTCCGCCTGATCGCCGACTTTCATGGCGGCACCGTCCGCGCGGAGAACGCACCGGACGGCTCGGGTGTGATCGTCACGCTCGAGCTACCACGATACTAGGCAGCTCGCTGCAACCGGCCTGACAACCAGAGGCCTCTGAGTGCAGCTCGGCAGCAGTTCAATGCGCTGAGAAAAAGCGAAGAAGCTGCTCGCGCGCCGCCCGCACCGAGCGCCGACGACCTACGTCTATTTCTGCTTCCAATTGCCGTTCGCGTCCTGGTAGTACCAGCCGGCAGCGGCCTTGCTGATCCAACGCTCGGCGAAAGTGGCGCGGATATCAGCTTCCCACTCAGGATGCTGGTTGGCCACGGCAATCTCGCGATACAGATTGGCGCGATCGGCGTTCTCCTCGGCGACGAGCTTGCGCACTCTGTTGCGCTCCGCCAGCGGGATCGCATTCTGGTCGCGCACCTCGATCAAGCCATCGCGCGTGAGACCGATCGCACCGGAGTCGTAGTACTGCTTGAGCTGCGCATGGCGGGCTTCCATCGACTGCGTGAGCTGACGAATCGCCGGAGTGGATATGTTCAAATCCGCCTGCGCGTAAGCAGGCGCGACGATGAAGTCGAGCGCAGAGGACAGCGCGGCATACATCACACGCTTCATCCGCGGCTGCCAATGCAGCATGCCCTGCTCGTCGTTCGTCGCCGGCGTGCGCTGCTTGGAGGCTTGCGATCCCCAGACATCCTCGATGATGCGATCTGCAGCCTGTTGCGCCGCTGCGGCCGGGAAATACACGTTGATCGTGACGCAGGAAGACAAGGCAAGCGAGAGCGCAACGATTTTGATGGCTGCAAATCTGAACATCCCGGACTCCTCAGCTCGTGCTCTCCTCCGGTCGCGGTGAGATTAAACCTCGTGCACGACCGCTTTGAAAGTGCCGCCTCAGTTGACAATCGGACCGCCCGATGCCGTCGCGGCCGCCAGCTGTCCGATGAGCTGCGGCCAGTCGACATACCGCGCATTGCCGATGACGTCGATCCGCGGCAAACCTCGGCCCTGCACGAGGTAATAGCCCCCATTCGGGGCCGGCCCGACACCGCCCATCTCGCACACTTCGTTCTCGAGCTTGCAGGTGATCCCTAAGCGCGCGTAATTGAACTCCTCGAAGAATCGCAGAAAGCCGCTCGACAGCGCGGCGGTGACACCTGCGCCGCCCCCGCCGATGCGGCCGATGTTCTGCACCGCGCGCTGGCTGATCCGCTGACGCGTTCGCCCCGGCACGGTGTACAGGCGGGCGTCGAACGCCACAGGCTGCCAATTGAATAATTCGAGCCCGTAGATACCGCCCGACAGGCGCCCGGTGATACGCCCGAACGAGAATGCGCGCGTGAGCAGCTCGAGATCGAGCCCGGCAAAGTCGATGTTTGCGAAAAGGCGCGGCCAAGCGCCGAACGGCTCATCGAGGCGCAGATCGCGAACGGTCAGCACGCCGTCGAACACACGCGCTTCGAGTCTCGTGCCGAGCGTCAGCACACCTGCTTCGAGCTGCAAGTCGGAAATCGAGCCGCTGACCTGCCCGCCGAACTGCGGCCAGCCGAAAGCGCGGCACAACCGCTCGACGCTGATCGGCCGAATCGTCGCGGCGACGTTGAAGCCGAGCTGCTGTGAGCCTACATCGCGAATCGAAAGCGTCGACAGCTCGAGCGCACCGTCGAGTAACGGCACGCTGGTGGGCTCAAGCAGCGCGAAGCGTCGCCCTGTGGTCACGAAGTGGAGCTGAGCCGCACCGAAATCGAGCCCATAAAGATGGCCGCCTGCCCACGTCAGATGCGAAGTCGGCTCCGCCTCTTCGTCACTGAGCGACGCGCGCCAATGCCAAGTGCCGTTCAACCCGCGAAACGCCAGCAAGGGTTCGTCCCCCTCCACATCGATACCGCGCAGCTCCAGCTCGATGCGCTGTGGCACCCCGTCATGCAGCGCAAGCGCGCCCGTCACCTGACCGCTTGTGCGCAATGCCTTGAGGCTCGTCGCGATCAGGAACGGCTCGAGATAGATCTCGTACGCGCCCGGGAAACGCATCTGTGCAAGCTCGAGCTCGAGCGTTCGCAGCGGGTCGGCATGCGCGAGATCGATCGTCACCGCGTGCGCCCGCGCGTCGAGCAGGTCCGAGTGGGTGATGCGAATCGACTCTGCGACGAGCAGCGAGCCTGCAAGCCGGCCTTGTGTGGCGAGCTCGAGGGCATGCGTGCCGAAATCAACGAAGATCGGCTCGACATAGCCCTGCCCGTCGTCCAAGCCGAGCAAGATCCGGTACTGCCACTCCTCATCCGACTGGCTGAGATCGACGTCGAAGCGAGCAGCGAGCCCTTCGGTCGCAATGCTGCCGCTGTCGTTGTTCAACGTGAGCGCCGCAAGCGTGCCGTGCGCACGGACGTGGCTGACTTGCGTGCCCGCCCCATAGATATCGGCCCGCAGCGTCGCTGCGCCGCTCGCGACGGTGATAGGCATCGGGCCCTGTGCCTGCTGCGCGAGCGCTACGAGCGTGGCGAGCGGCACGTTGTCGAAGTCGGCCCGAATGCGCCACTGTGTCTCGTGCAAGCTTGCCTGCAGCGCCAGCGTGCCCGCCCCGAGCTCGAGGTTGCGCAGATCCAGCTCCAGCACACCCGTGGCCCGCCCGTAACGCAACGAGGCAGTGAACGTCTGCTGGCCGCCTAGCGCCGGCACGTCGGCGTGCACGCGAGCGTTGCGACAGGCCAGTTCGCGCGCTCCGATCTGCACGTCCGGGCAGCGAATGGACACGTTCCGTATCGGCTGCGGCCAGCTCGTGAAGTGCACCGAGCGGATGTCGACTTGCGCCCGTTGCCCTTGCGGTGTCATCGCAAGCCGCGCACGGACGTGCTCGGCTCGCCACTCGGGACCATGCATGACATCGAAAGTGAGTTCGACGTCATCGATCGCATACGCGATCGTTGCGATCGCGATCGCAACGGTCGCCGCCATGACGAGCAGGCTGTGCGTATAGCGACGCGATAAGCGATGACGCATCGACTAATGTCTCATTGCTCGGTATACGTTGCTGACGGAAACGTCGGCCGCGCAACGCTGCGTGATACGCGACTCGGGTTTGACAACGTTGTCACGCGATGGAATTCTCAAGGCAATCGATAGGCTCGGATCCAAAAGCACGAAAACAAAAGCGGAGGTCCAATGATGACGGTATGGGGGCATCGCCATTCGTCTAGGTTGTTGATCACAAGCATCCTGCTTGCGCTCGGTGTGAGCGCTTGTTCCAGCAAGGAAGGCTCGTCCGGCGCATCGCCATCCGCCGCGAGCGCGACGGTGAACCCGGAAAATTGGCCGCAGCCTACGCCGCCTGCAATCGACGACAGCGCACATGAAGCGCGCATTGCTGAGCTGCTGAAGTCGCTCACGGTCGAGGAAAAGGTCGGGCAGATCATCCAAGCGGACCTCTGCTGCGTCACGCCCGACGACGTCCGTCGCTATCGGCTCGGCGCGATTCTCGTCGGGGGCAACTCCGGACCGAACGGCGATGACCTTGCGCCCGCGCCTAAATGGCTCGAAGCCGCCGATGCCTTCTACGACGCTTCGATGGATACGAGCGCTGGCGGCCACGCGATTCCGATTCTGTGGGGTGTCGATGCGGTCCACGGTCACAACAACATCATCGGCGCGACGCTGTTTCCGCACAACGTGGCGCTGGGTGCAACCCGCAATCCCGAGCTCATCGAACGCATCGGCGAGATCACGGCGCGCGAGCTGCGCGTGACCGGCCAAGAATGGACGTTCGCACCGACGATTGCCGTGGCCCGCGACGTCCGTTGGGGTCGCTCGTACGAATCGTACTCCGAGAACCCCGAGATCTTCCCCGCCTATGCCGCTGCCATGGTGCGCGGACTGCAGGGCAACCCCGGCGACCCAGACTTCCTGCGGGGCGAGCACGTGATCGCAACCGTCAAGCATTACGTCGGCGACGGCGGAACGGTCGACGGCCGCGATCAAGGGGACAACCGCGCCTCCGAAGCCGAGCTGCGTGACATTCATGCAGCGGGTTATCCAGCCGCAATCAGTGCAGGCGTGCAGGTCGTCATGGCCTCGTTCAACAGCTGGCACGGCGAGAAGCTGCACGGTCACAAGGGCCTGTTGACCGATGTGCTGAAGGAACGCATGGGCTTCAGTGGCTTCGTCGTCGGCGACTGGAACGGTCATGGACAGGTGGAGGGCTGCTCGAACGAGAGCTGCCCGAAAGCGATCAACGCCGGGCTGGACATGTTCATGGCGCCGGATTCATGGAAGGCACTCTACGAGAATACGCTCGCGCAAGTGCGTTCCGGCGAAATCCCCATGGAGCGCTTGGACGATGCCGTACGGCGCATTCTGCTCGTGAAGCTGCGTGCCGGCCTGTTCGAAGCCGGACGTCCATCGAGCCGTCCGCTCGCAGGCAGATACGATCTGCTCGGCGCCCCCGAGCATCGCGCGGTCGCGCGCCAAGCCGTCCGCGAGTCCTTGGTGCTCCTGAAGAACTCCAAGGGCGTGCTGCCCATCAACCCGAAGTCCCATGTGCTGGTGGCAGGCGACGGCGCGCACAACATTCCCAAGCAGAATGGCGGCTGGACCCTGTCGTGGCAGGGCACCGGCGTCACGAACGAGCATTTCCCGAACGCCGAGTCGATCTTCCAAGGCATCGAAGCGGCAGTGAAGGCGGCGGGCGGCACCGTGACCCTGAGCGTGACGGGTGAGTACACGACCAAGCCGGATGTCGCCATCGTTGTATATGGCGAAGACCCCTATGCCGAGTTCCAGGGCGACATCGAGACGCTCGAATACAAGCCGGGCGATAAGTCCGATCTGGAGCTGCTCAGGAAACTGCGCGCGGACAACATTCCCGTGGTGTCCGTGTTCCTGTCGGGCCGTCCGATGTGGGTAAACCCGGAGCTCAACGCATCCGATGCATTCGTGGCAGCCTGGCTGCCTGGCTCGGAAGGCGGCGGCATCGCCGATGTGCTGATCGCCAAGCCCGACGGCTCGATCAACCATGACTTCAAAGGCAAGCTGCCCTTCTCGTGGCCACGCACGCCGTTACAGACCACGGCCAATCCAGGATCGGAGCCGCCGCTGTTTCCGTATGGGTACGGCCTCACCTATGCCGACAACGGCGAGCTCTCGGCGCTGCCCGAGGACTTCGAGATACCCGAGACCACGACCTCGACGCGTGTGTACTTCGCGCAAGGCCGTCCGGCAGCAGGCTGGGCACTGATGGCTGGCGAGGGCAGTGAGCGTGCTCCCTTGGACGGTGCGGTCGGGCGCACCTCCTCCGGTGCGCTCACCGTTACCGCCATTGACCGTGCCGCCCAAGAGGACGCGCGGCTCGCGACGTGGACGGGCACGAAGCTCGGGACACTGGCATTGCAGGGCGCGGCGCCGATCGATCTGCAGCGCGAGACGAATGGCCAGCTGTCGCTCGCATTCGACTATCGCGTCGACACTCCACCGAGCAAGGACGTAACCCTCGCAATCGAGTGCGGCGAGCAATGCAGCGGCACGTTCCCGCTCGCCGACCACTTGCGCAAAGCGCCGCGCGGCGAGTGGCAGCAGCTCAAGATCATGCTGCAATGTTTCGCGAAGTCGGGCGCCGATATGCGCAATGTCACCGCGCCGTTCGTGCTGGCGACAGAAGGGTCGTTGCGCCTTGGTATCGCTAACGTGCGCCTCGAGACGGGCGTGGCGGACGCGATCGGCTGCGAATGAGTCGCATCGACCCGAGCTCGCGCGTCAGCGAGCTCGGGTCGATCGAAAACATCGACTTCGGCCACCAGATTTGGTTAAGTCGCGCGTCTCAGGCGTGCTGCCGCATTTTGCGGTATGTTTTGTCTGAGGAAGCACGAGGGTAGGGACAGGAACCTGCCCAGGCGCTGGTGCACGGGGCATCGCTCCGATCTGGCGCCGCATGCTTTCGAGCGCGGAACCAAATCCCATGACCAGACCACCCAATCGAAGAGCTAGGATCAACGATGTCGCGCAGGCGGCAGGCGTAGCCATCAAGACAGTCTCTCGAGTTCTCAACAATGAACCGAACGTGCGCGAAGAGACACGCACGCGAGTGCTCGAGATCGTCAAGAAGCTCAACTATCACCCGAGTCTCTCTGCACGCAGCCTCGCGGGGCGGCGGTCGTACTTGATCGGTCTCGTCTACGAGAACCCGAGCGCGAACTACATCGTCGACGTGCTGCACGGTGCGAGGGCGCGCTGCCGTGAGGGGCGGTTCCAGCTGTTGAGCCACCAAGTCATCGGCAAGGGCGAGGAAATGGAGCGTGATGTGCTCGGCCTCGTCGATCAGACTCACTTGGACGGGCTCATCGTCACCGCTCCGCTCAGCGAGTCGGTCGACCTCATCAAGGCCCTGGAGCGTCGTGCGATTCCTTTCGTGCGCATCGCCCCAAGCGAGTTCCAGCATGAGTCGCCGTACGCCGACATGGACGACGAAGGTGCGGCACGCGAGATGACCGAATATTTGATCGGCCTCGGGCATCGGCGCATCGGGTTCATCATTGGCCATCCGGAGCACATCGCCAGTGCCCAACGGCTGCGAGGCTTCCAGGCGGCGATGCAAGCGCACGGGCTCACGGTCGAGCCGGAGCTCATCAAGCAAGGCTACTTCGTGTTCGAGTCCGGGCTCGAAGCCGCACGCGAGCTGCTCAACTTGCCGGAGCCGCCCACCGCGATCTTCGCCAGCAACGACGACATGGCAGCGGGCGTGCTGATGGCCGCCCATCAGATGGGTCTGGCCATTCCAGGCGACCTATCGGTGGCGGGCTTCGATGACACCTACATCGCGCGGACCGTGTGGCCGCGACTCACGACGGTGCACCAGCCAACCTACGACCTCGCGTATACGGCAACGAGCCTGCTGCTCGAGATGCTGGAGACGGGCGAAACGCCAAAGCCGGCGCGCCTGGCGCACCGTCTCATCTACCGCGAATCAACCGGTGCCCCTCGTCCGGTGAACCGCCCGGCTCTGCGAACGAGCGAGCCGACGACTGACTCCGTGAGTTGAGCCGATATCGGAGCCGCGCTGCGTGCCCGCAGCGCGGCGTGCGTCCTCGGACTCATCGCTTACGTGGAGGTGGCGAGCTAACCCTCCGCGACGTTCCTGAACGCGCTGATGAGGTCCTGCTGTATGCGCGGCGGCACCGCATCGTAGTGGCTCAGCTCCATCGTGTACGTGCCTTCCCCTCCCGTCAGCGACTTCACGCGCGACTGATACTCGCGCACCTCCGCGAGCGGCACGAGCGCTGTGATGCGCGTACGGTGACCCGCTAAGGCGTGACTACCGCTCACCCGTCCGCGTCGCGCCGCCAGATCCCCCGTGATGTCGCCCGTCGCAGCACTTGGCGCCGTCACACCGATGCGCACGATCGGCTCGAGCACGATGGGCGCGGCGGCACGCACCGCATTCTGGAACGCACGCCGTGCGGCGGCGATGAATGCGATCTCCTTCGAGTCGACCGAGTGGTGCTTGCCGTCGTAGACGATGACGCGCACATCCTGTAACGGAAATCCGGCGACGACGCCTTCGTCCATCACCTGACGAACACCCTTCTCGACAGCAGGAATGAATTGCGAGGGAATGGCGCCGCCTACGACCTCGTCGACGAACTCGAAGCCTTGCCCGCGCTCGAGCGGCTCGATCCGCAAGTACACCTCCGCGAACTGACCCGCACCGCCGGTTTGTTTCTTGTGACGATGATGCCCATGGGCAGGCTGTGTGATGGTTTCGCGATACGGGATGCTGGGCGCGCGCGTCTTACACCGCACGCCATATCGCTCCGCCATGCGATCGAGCAACACGCGCAGATGCAGATCGCCCATGCCATAGAGCACGGTCTCATTGGTGCTGGCATGATGCTCGACCCGCACACACGGGTCCTCGGCCATGAGACGGTGCAAAGCATCCGACAGCTTCTGCTCATCGCCGCGCCGCTCGGGCTCGATCGCCAACCCGGCCATGGCCGGCGGAAAGTCGATGGACTTCAGATGGAAGTGATCTTCGTCACGCGCGTCGTGCAACACCGCATCGAAGTGCAGCTCCTCGATCTTCGGGATGGCGCAGATGTCACCAGGGATCACCTGTGCGATTTCCACATGATCCTTGCCCTGCAGCCGATAGAGGTGCGCCACCTTGATGGGCTTACGCGCGTCGCCGACGAACAGCTGCGCGCCTGTGCGCAACGTGCCTTGATGAACACGCAAGACACTGACCCGACCAACGAATGGATCGATGCTGACCTTGAACACGTGCGCGATCAGATGATCGTCGGGCCGCTGCGTGATATGGACAGGTCTTGCCGCCACACCGTCGCCGCGCAGAAAGGACGGCGGATTGCCCTCGAGCGGGTTCGGCATCAGGCGCACGAAAATTTGTAAGAGCTCGCGCACCCCCGCGCCAGTCTCAGCAGAGACAAAACACACCGGTATCAGATGTCCTTCGCGCAGCGCGCGCTCGAACGGCTCGTGCAGCTGTTCCGGCGTGAGCTCTTCGCCCTGCTCTAGATAAAGCGCCATCAACTCTTCATCGAGCTCGACGACTTGATCGATGATCTGTGTGTGCGCATCGAGCACCGTGCCGAACTCGGGCGTGCCATCACCCAGATGAAAGAAGCAGTCGATCACCGAGGTGCGCCCGACCGCCGGCAAGTTGAGAGGCAGACACTCACGCCCGAATGCTTCGCGCAGCTCGCGCAACACGCGCTCCGGTTGAGCGTCGCGTGTATCAATCTTGTTGACGATCAGAAGACGGCACAGCTCGCGCTCCCGCGCAAAGTCCATCATGCGCTGCGTGACCGGCTCAATACCGGTCGTGGCGTTGACGACGATTGCCGCGGTGTCTGCAGCCGACAGCATCGGCAGTGCGCGTCCCGCGAAATCGGCAGTGCCCGGCGTGTCGATCAAATTGACGCGGCACTCGTCCAAATCGAGATGGACGATGCCGGCATCGAGCGAATGCTGCAGTGCTCGTTCCTGTGGATCGAAATCGCAGACGGTCGTGCCTCGCTCCAGGCTGCCGCGCGCACGAATGATCCCGCCTTCGAGCAACAGCGCCTCGACAAGCGATGTCTTACCTGCGCCCGCGGGCCCCACCAAGGCAATGTTGCGCAGGTCCGCCGTCGAGTACGCCATCGGAGTTGCCCTCCCTTCGTATCGAGCGAGGATACGCCTTGCGACTGCGGCGCGATAGCGGAAAGCTGCTTAGTGTGCATGGCGGGGCATGCGATCGTGCCACGCGGCCTGCCTACGGGCGGTAGATGCTGGCAGTCAAGCCGTGTAAGGCTTACGCTACGCTCTTCGTCTCCTGGCCATACAACAAGATCAATGACTGGTCTCATGTCAGCCGAGCCATCCCAGCCCGCAGGCAAACGTGCGCTCATCGTCGATGATTCGCGCTCTGCAAGAATCATCCTCAGCCGCATGCTCGAAGGCTATGGTTTGCTGGTCGATACAGCAGAATCCGCCGAGCAGGGCCTCGAATATCTCAAGCAGACGCGACCGGACGTGATTTTCATGGATCACTTGATGCCGGGCATGGACGGCTTCCAGGCGGTGCAGGTGATCAAGAGCAATCCGGAGACGGCAACGATCCCGGTCGTGATGTATACCTCGCAGGAAGGTGAGCTGTACCTGAGCCAAGCTCGCGCTCTTGGTGCCGTCGGCGTGCTCGCCAAGACGGTCAAACAAGCCGACGTGTCCAAGGTGCTGTATCAATTGCGCTTGCTCCCCGATCGGCGCGAGCAGCGCAGCGCCTCCGCCAACGAGGATGCTGTCTCGAGCGTGCAAGTCGAGATCCCGAATAAGGCTGCACCGGGCGAGCTCGAGACAGCCATTCGCAGTGCCGTTGCGCCGCTGCTGCAAGAGCATGTTTCCGAGCTGCGTCGCTTCGTGCTGGCAAGCCTGGAATCCTTTGCGCGACGGCTCTCGAGCGAGCATGAGCACGCGTCGTCTCGCGCCCCCGAGCCGTTACCGCAGCAGGACGAAAGCAAGCGCGCGCTCAGACTCTGGCCGCTCGTTGCAGTCATGGCCGTGCTCGCCCTCGTGCCGACAGCCGTGCTCTCCGTGATGAACCTGCGCAGCCACGAGCAGATCCGCATGCTCATGCAACGCAACGCCGAGCTGTCTGCGATCGTCGCGCAGCAGCAGGAGCAGCTCTCCGCGCAGCACAGCGCCACGCCGCATGCATCAGAGCCCATGCAGAATGCCTCGCAAGATCGCCCTGATATCGCTCACGAGCTCGTCCCCTATGGCGAGGTCCCTCTGGCCGGCACTCGCCTCGAGCGTTTACGAGCCCTCATCAGCGATCTGCAAGCGCAGGAATTCGAGGGCAAGATTCGTGTCGCCATTTATTCCGGCGAGTTCTGCCTCACCGGAAACGGCCACGAAGGATACTCGCTCGCTGCCGACGACTTGCCGTTCAAACGCTGTGACGTGGTCGGCAATCCTTTCGATGAAGCCATGACGGATGCGCAGCGGCAATCGCTGGCGTTTGCAAACCTGCTGTCTTCACTGCGCACGGATGCCGCACGATTCGTCGTCGAAGTGCAGCACCTCGGACGCAAGCCCGCCGTCCCGTACCCCGACCCGAATCAAGATGGGCTCACGGCCGGAGATTGGAACCGAGCAGCGGCGATGAACAATCGGGTCGAGTTCGTGACCGAGCCGCGAGCTCGCTGACAATACCTGGTGCGGTGGACTACAGGCGCTAGCGCGCTCCGGTCAAGCGCTGACAGCCGACACAGCGCTTGGCATCATGGTGGCTTGCCGACCTGGCTCGAGCCGCGCGTCATGCCGTGGCGGCCGGTCGACTCCGATCTGCTCGCTCGCTGCGAACCGTCTCGCGTACACGGACTCATGACACGTACGTTTTCCGACTCCGCCGCTGCCCTGACCAACGCCGCACTGTCCTTCTCGCCGCCCCGGTGGCTGGCCAATGCGCACCTGCAATCGATTCTGCCAAGCCTCAAGCTGCGGCGCCCTTTCCTTGCGCGGCGCGCCCGCGACCTGCTGGCCGCATCGACCCCGCAGCTTCTCGATTGCGGCGAAGGCGTGCGGTTACTCGGCTATCACTCGACGCAGACGGCGCTCGGACGCCCCCCGGCGCGCGATCTGGTGATCTTGCTGCATGGGTGGGAAGGCAGTGCCGATTCACTGTACGTGCTCTCGTTGGGCGCCTATCTCTACGGTCTCGGTTGCGACGTGTTTCGGCTCAACTTTCGCGATCACGGGCCGACGCATCATCTCAACCCCGAGCTCTTTCATTCATGCCGCTTGAACGAAGTGATCGGTGCGGTGCGTTGCATTCAGCGACTCGCGCCAGGACAACGATTGACGATCGCGGGCTTCTCGCTCGGAGGCAATTTCGCGCTGCGCGTGGCGGCGCGCGCTGCAAGCAGCGGGCTCGAGCTCGATCGAGCAGTGGCCGTGTGCCCGGTCCTGCGACCGCACAGCACGATGGAGGTGCTCGAGAACGGCTCGTTCATCTACCGGCAGTACTTCCTTGCGAAGTGGAAGCGCTCGCTGCGCCTGAAGCAGCAGCTGTTTCCGGATCTATACGATTTCAGCAAAGTACTGAAAATGAACAGCCTGCGGGCGATGACCGAGCTCTTGCTGGAGCACTACAGCGAATTCCCCAGCCTCGATGCCTATCTCGACGGCTACGCCATCGTCGGTGATGCGCTCGCGCAACTCGCAATTCCGAGCTACGCATTGCTTGCGCTCGATGACCCTATCATCCCGGCACGCGATGTCGCCGATCTTGCCCGCAATCCCTACCTCGAAGTATTGACGATTCCGCATGGTGGCCATTGCGGCTTCATGGATACCTTCAATCGTGAAAGCTGGGCAGACCGCAAGGTCGCGAGCCTGCTGGAAGTCGGCCGAAGGTCGTAGCCTAGGCAGGGCACGGGGCTTGAGGCTCGGCCAAAGAGCATAGACATACCTCTTGCCTATAGCCTTCAGCCTACAGCCTAGACCCACAGTACGCTTCCATCAGCCGGCACCACTGCGTGTAGCGCGACGCGAGCGCCGCATCCGACTGGGGCATGAAACGCTCGACGTCCGCGGGCACGTACCAATCGTTCGGCTGATCTGCAACGAGGAACGCCAGCCCGAGCGCGGTCGCCTCCCGCGAGGGAGCGCGCTCGACAGGCACACCGCTCAACGCAGCGATGCACTCGCAAAGATAATCGCTTACCGACAACCCGCCGGTGGCCAGCACCCGTCGCAGCGGAGGATCGGCCATGCGCTCGAGGTTGCGACAGATCAGGAACGCAATGCTTTCCAGGACGGCCTGCACCTGCGCCGCTTCGTCGCCCTCCCCTACGAACCGCGGCGCAAGCTGATCACACCAGTACGGTGAACCGACGCCGCCCACGCCATTCAGAAAAAGCGGCACGTCGGCAGCGCGCTGCGAGCGTCGCAACGTCTGCGCGACACGGTACACATCGATGTCGACCCGTGCATGCAGCCAGTCGAGCGCGCCCGCAGCTCCATTCACGGTCCCTTCCTGAACCGTGATGAGGCCGTGCGCATCCGAGTACAGCACGCTGCGCAGTAGTCGAGGATCGTCACGCTCGCCCACGCGCTGCAGGAACGCGCCCGTGCCCATGTTCAAATACACCGTCGCCGGATCGATCGGGCCGAACGCGAAGGGTGCCGCTGATTGATCGCCCGTGCACACGACCAGCGGTACGGCTCGTCCTGCCAAATCAAGATGTCCGAACGTGTGTCGCGTCCCCACGCAATGCGGCAGTAGATCGATCGGCACGTCGAACAATGCAGCGAGCTCGGCCGACCACATGCGAGTACGCGGAGCCCACAACTGCGTACGCGATGCGTTCGCAGGATCGACGACATAGGGCCGTTCGTCGAGCAATGTGTACAGCAGATAGCTCGACAGCGGTCCTAACGCGAGGCGGTCCTCACGGCGTGCCGCAACGACCGCGTCTGCCTGATCCAGACACCAGCGCAGCTTGCTCGCGCCATAGTGCGGCGACAACACGAGTCCCGTCTGCTTGCGAATCATGCTCGCGCGGTCGCGCAGACGTTCAATGAGCATCGCGTTGCGCCGATCCTGCCAAGAAAGAACGGGCGACAACGCTTTGCCGCTGCGCCTGTCCCAGCACACCACGCTCGAGCGTTGCGTCGCAAGCCCAGCGGCGACGACACGCGCGCAATCGTTACCCAGCGTTTCTGCCAGCTCATCCAACGCCGCGCGTATCGAGGCGACGATCTCGCTCGCATCGTGCTCGACCCGATCGTGGCCGATACGGAATGTGCTGATTGGCGAGAAACTCTCTGCGCGGATAGCGCCTCGTGCATCGACGACGATCGCACGGCTCGCATGCCCGCCTTGGTCGATGGCAAGGAGCAACGGACCTTCCGGACCCGCGCTGAGCGCGCCGGCCAGCGATCTGAGCTCCTGAACGAGCCAGCGTATCTCGTCGTACATGTTCGATGACGTGGCTGTTACAAGACGCGCGGGGTGCGAAACTCGCGCAACATGGCGCGCACCGCCATCGTCTCGATGAACCTGACGCCGCGCGCGGCCAACTCGAGCGCAAGCTTGCGCGAGGTGACTTCGTACACCGCCCATCTCCATGGGCCACGCCACAAGCGCGCTGTGCCCGGCGTCAGGAGCTGGTGATCACAGAAAAGATAGTCCGGTGCCAGCGCTTCGCACTTCAGCGCAGACAGGCTCGAGTACTCCGACAGGATCCAACCGACGCTTAACGAGCTCACCTGCCGAATGTGATGCACGGTCGCGTAGTCGAAGGAAATCAGCACGCACTGACGCGCGATCGGCTTCAAGACCTCGCAGACTCTGCGCACCACGACCTCGGGCCCGAACTTTCGCAGGCTGGCGCGTTTCAATTCGACGAACGCCGTCACGTGAGGGTACGCCTCGATCAGGCTGGCAGCTTGCGCGAGCGTCGGAATGCCGACATCGGTGAAGCGACCTTGAAAGCGCTCATCTTCGTTGACCACGATCTCGGCGAGCTCGTGCCATATCATCTCGAGCGCATTGCGATCGATGCCGGCAGTACGCCGCAAGTTCGAGTCGTGCAGCAGAATTGGCTGCCGATCGGCCGTGAGCTGCACGTCGAACTCCACGAAGCGCGCACCGAGTTCAATGGCAGAACGCAGCGCAGGCAGTGAGTTCTCCGGAAACTCGGCAGCGTTGCCTCGATGCGCGATCACTTCGGGCAGTTTGACAAAAGGCGTGGACATCCTTGCCTGTGAGCAAATAGCGATGGCGTCGAAGGAATGACGCTATCTTAGCGAGTGATAGGCCCGCTCGGGACCCGCGCCAAACAGCAACTGACCACAGGAAGGACGCGAACGTGGCAGTCTCAATGCTCACATCATGAAAAGGATGACCGGCCCGGCACCGGCGGCGGCCTCATCGCAGGACTTTGTGTGAGCTCGAAGGTGTTTTCGCAGCGAGCAGGACGCTGCTACAGATCCGTGCGCAATAAACACGCTGCTCGCTGCCTGGTTCGGGCGTTCCGTCTGGCTCCGATTATCCGTCCTTGCGTTTTTCTTCGTAGCTCAGGACCGGCGTATCGCCTGTGACCGACATCTCACCATCGATCAGGGCGCCTTGCGCGACAGCGATCATACGTGCAGTCACCGCACCGCGAATGCGCGCGCTCCTACGAATCTCCAGCTTCTCGGAAATGGCAAGTGTGCCATTCACCTCGCCGGCCACGATGGCATTCGCAGCCTGGATCTTCCCTTCCCACGTGCCGCCTTCGGACAAGGTCAGCGTGCCGCGTATCTCGCCATCGCCGTTGACGCGACCTGCAACGACCAGATCGCCCTCACAAACGATGTTGCCGGTGAACGTGGAACCTGCGCCAATGAAAGTCGCACTGGCCGAAACACGATCCGCGTGGCGGCGGCGAGGCACGGACATGAAGACTCTCCTCAAGAACCGAAACGGATTATAGGCAGCCAAGCGTCGTGAGGATGTGCCTTGTTCCCTCTCTCGGGCGGTTGCGCTTCCTTCCCGGTCAGAAGCATGCATCACGGTCTCGACTCGATTCCTCCGACTGCGTCTTCGTTTGGCATCGAAGCTCCGCTGCGTTTAGACACCTTCGTCCGAATGTGACGTTTTCCGTCAATGCGCCCCGCTCGCGCGCCCCGCGGAAGCGGCTACACATGTGCTTTCGCGAACGCTATGAGCCTGGCACAGGCATTGCATTACTGAGGCGCCCCGTCGGCTGCTGACGAGCAGCCGGTGTCCCCTCAGCTATGGGCACACTTGGGCCGCCTGACACTTCCCCACGGGCGGCCATTTTTTCCGCTGTGTCGCTCGAGCAGCCAGCGGTGCAGCACGCGGGATAGGTAAACCTCCAACCTTGGACAGCCGCACAGAACACGTTGGCTGGCCACCTCTGCGCCCAACACAGCGCGCTCCATCTTCGCCTACGCGAGCTCGCAGCTGGCGAGCTATGATGCCGGCCTCTTGACGAGGACATCCAAGATGTGGCGCACGTTGAGCTTAGGATTGATCGTGATCGCATCCTCGGCGGTCGCTCAAGTCCCCGGCAAGTCGGAGGTTCAAGCGGTTACGCTTGCCAACGGCATGCGGGTGATCGTCTGGCCCGACCACGATATTCCGAATGTGGCGCTCTATAACTGGGTGCGCGTGGGCAGCCGCAACGAGGTTCCGGGCATCACCGGCCTGGCTCACTTCTTCGAGCACATGATGTTCAACGGCACGAGCACCCGAGCGCCTGGGGAATTCGACCGCACGTTGGAGGCACACGGTGCCCGTAACAACGCCTATACCTCGGCCGATGTGACGGTCTATCAGGACTGGTTCCCGAGCGGCGCGCTCGAGACGATTTTCGAGCTCGAAGCCGATCGTCTGCACAATCTGTCTTTCGATCCAGACGTGATCGAAAGCGAACGTGGTGTCGTGTACTCAGAGCGTCGCCTCTCGGTGGATGACAGCCAGTTCGGCAGGCTGCTCGAGCTCGTGCAGGCGACCGCCTACGTCGCTCACCCTTACGGCATTCCCACCATCGGCTGGCCCTCGGATATCGAATCCTGGACGCTCGACGATCTGAAGAGCTTCTACAAGACGTACTACGCTCCGAACAACTGCACGCTCATTCTCGTCGGCAATCTCGACCCTGACCGCACCATCGCGCTAGCCAAGAAATACTTCGAAGCGATTCCATCACAAGCGCCGCCTGCGCCAATCCGCACCAAGGAGCCGCCTCAGCAAGGCGAGCGGCGCGTCAGTCTCGTCGCCGACGCGCAGACGCCCTTGCTGCAGTTTGCCTATCACGGCATGGCTGGTTCCGATCCGCGCCTGCCCGCCCTCGAGCTGCTCGCCCGTATCCTGACTGATGGCGATGCATCGCGTTTGCATCGCGCGCTCGTGGAGGACGGCAAAGTAGCGATCTCGGTGAACAGTCATGTCGAAGCCGGCTTCGATCCGGGGCTGGTGTGGTTTCTACTGGCGCTGCCAGCCGGAACGGATCCACACGTCGCCGAAGGCGTGTTCGATGCGGAGCTCGAGCGACTCGCGCGCGACGGCGTGACACAGACAGAGCTCGATCGCGCTCGCAATCAAGCGCTCGCCGACTTCTGGCGCACGTTGACGACGATCGACGGTAAGGCGCAGATGCTGGGCACTTACGAAGTGCTACGCGGCGGTTACGAACGACTATTCGAAGCGCCTGCGGCTTATGAGCGCGTCACGCGCGAAGACGTTCAGACTCTCGCCCGTGAGCTGCTGCGGCGTACGAATCGCACGGTCGGAGTGCTCGGGCCCTCGTCGCACAAGCTCGTCGCAGAGGAGGGATGATGCGTATCCATTTGTCCGTCGCTGCGCCCCTCGTTGTGCTCTTCAGCGCGCTGCTCGCGCAGTCGTCGTTCGCCCTCGAGAGCGTGAAGACTCCGCCTTTCGAGCGTATCGAGCTCGAGAACGGGGTCGTGTTGCTCCTGATACAGCGGCACGACGTACCGCTGATTGACTTCGATGCACGCCTGCGCGGTGGCGCGCGGCTCGATCCGCCTGGCCGTTTCGGCGTCGCGAATCTCCTTGCAGGTTTGCTCGAGAAGGGCGCAGGCCAACGCGATGCGCTCAGCTTCGCACAAACGCTGGCGTCGGTTGGCGGTCGCATCGCCACCAGCGCATCGGTCGAGGCGATTTCGATCTCGGGCTCGTTCCTTGCGCGCGACCGCGTGCTCATGATCGAGCTGCTCGCAGACATGCTGCAGCACCCGCATCTCGACGAGGGCGAGCTCGACAAACTCCGATCACGTTACATCGAATTTATCCGCGCCGCCAAGGACTCCGATCTGGCCACGCTCACGCCGATCTACGGTGCGGCCGCGTTGTTCGGTGCCCATCCCTACGGCAATCCTGTGTTCGGCAGCGAACGTAGTCTCGCCAGCATCGTGGTCGAGGATGTTCGCAGCTACTACACCCAGCATGTGGGTGCGGACCGTCTCATTTTGTCCATCGTGGGCGACTTCGATGCGCAGGAAATGAAGCGGCTGGTATCGCGTGCCTTTGCCGGCTGGCGCAGAGCACGCACGCCTCTTGTCGACGTGGTCCCGCCAACGCCGCTCGAGCAGCGACGCGTGCTGCTCGTCGATGCACCGGAGTCGGTGCAATCGTACTTCTGGCTCGGCAACGTCGGCGTTTCGCAGGCGGATCCTCGCCGTGCGGCGCTCGACGTCGTCAACACTCTGTTCGGCGGACGGTTCACGTCGATGCTGAATACCGAGCTGCGCGTGCGCACCGGCTTGAGTTACGGCGCCGGCTCACGGTTCGAGCGGCGCGCTCAACCTGGTTACTGGGCGTTCAGCTCGTTTACGCGCACGGAAACCACGATCGAGGCCATCGACCTCGCCCTTGCAACGCTCGAGCGTCTGCACACTGAGGGCGTCGATCTGACCACGCTCGAATCCGCCAAGAAATACCTGTTGGGTCAGTTCCCGCTCGGCCTCGAAACCGGCGCCCAATGGGCAGCGCAGCTCGCGACGCTCGAGCTGTATGGATTGAGCCCGCGCTACGTCGACGACTACACTGCTGCGGTCGATTCCGTCGAGCTCGGCGATGCGAGGAAAGTCATTGCAGAAGTTTTCCCGAAAGCCGATCGGCTACTGCTCGTCGTAATCGGCCAGGCAAGCGCACTGCGCGAGCCATTAAAGAAATACGGACCCGTTCAGGAGCTGCGCTTGTCTGATCCGGTGTGGTCGCCGGATCATTGACCGGCAGCTGCAATGGGCACGCTGCGATGCATCCTTACCCTGAACATCCCTTGGCCAATCTCATGTCGGGCGGCTCGTCAAATGTGACGCGCGTCACAGTTCAAACTGCCAACAATTCCGACATAGACAAAGCTGCTCGAGTCGCTAGACTGCGCCGTCAGCGTGCATGTGGTACGCGCCCTTATCCCATGCAATATCGCCGCAGCGACTATGATGTGACGAACACCGTGCAGGTGAGTTCGGCAGAGGCCGTACGCCGCGCGGTCAGCGATCTATTCAAGTCGCTGTGGCCGCACTACCCCTTCGACCGCATCGATACCGCCTTCAGGGATTTCGAGCGCCTCTTCTACGGTCAATTTCCCGGCTATTACGGCTGCGACACCGTCTATCACGATCTGCAGCACTCCTTGGACGGAACGCTCGCGGTTGCACGTCTGATCGTCGCCTATGAACGTACTCACCTGGCCGAGGAGCGGCTCGGACCGGAGCGCGCGATCCTGGGTGTCGTCACGGCACTGTTTCACGATGCTGGCTATATCAGACAAACGGACGACCAGATCCATCGCAACGGCGCGGAGTTCACGCTGAGCCACGTGAGCCGCAGCGCCCAGTTCATCGGCCGTTATCTGCCGACGATCGGCATGGCCGAATGGACCCCCGTGGCCACGCAGATCGTCCACTTCACAGGCTATGAGGTGAAGTTCGATCAGATCCGCCTGGACGATCCGCGCGATCGCAAGCTCGGACACATCATCGGCACGGGCGACCTGATCGCGCAAATGTCAGACCGCTGCTATCTGGAGAAATGCCGCGATCGGCTCTATCCGGAGTTCGTGCTCGGTGGCGTTGCGCTCTCGCGCGACGAGAACGGCAATACGTCGGTACGCTTCAGCTCTGGGCTCGACGTCCTCAGGCAAACACCCGAGTTCATCGAGGAGGTGCGCCGCACCCGGCTCGACGGAGAGTTCGGATCAGTCTACACACACCTCGAGGTGCTGTTCGGCGGCCGCAATCCGTACATGGAGGCCATTCAGCAGAATCTGGATTACCTGAAAGAAATCCTCCGCACCGAGCGCTGGCCCATGCTCCGTCGCGAGCCGCCCTGCTTTACCTGGGAGCGTAACCCAGTACAAAACATCCGCTCGCTGGTCATCGGGCGGCTGAAGGAGCTCTGGAAGTAGCCTTCCGCATTCGCTCATCCACGCTTCCTGGATCACCATTCCTTTGACACTGCAGATGACAGCGCGCGACTTTCGCGCGAGAAAGCTTCCTCGTTTCGATACACTTCGGCCTCGCTCAACAACGCGAACAACGTGTCGCGATACCGGCTTTGTCAGCTCGGTCCCGCCCGAGCACATCTGTAAACGGCGATGACGTTCGACACAGAAGAGCTGCTCAATCTCGCAGTCGCGCTGGCCATCGGCATGCTCGTCGGTATAGAGCGTGAACGCAGCAAAGGCAAAGGCCCGGAGCGCGAGATTGCGGGCTTGCGCACCTTCACGCTGGTGGCGCTGATTGGCGCCGTCAGCTTCCTGCTCGGGCAAGTCACGCTGTTCGCAGTGTTCGCCATCATGCTGGGTGTGCTCACAGCAATCGGTTACCGACGCACGCGCAAGAACGATCCCGGCCTCACGACCGAGATTGCCCTGATTGCGACGTACCTGCTCGCAGGCCTGGCGATGACCCAGCGCCAGCTCGCCGCTGCGCTCGGCGTGCTGATGACGATCGTGCTCGCGGCGCGCACGCGCTTGCACGACTGGGTGCACAACGTGCTGACCGACGATGAAGTACGCGACGGCCTGATGCTTGCAGCCGCCGCGCTCATCGTGCTTCCGCTCACGCCGCCGGAACCGATCGATCCTTGGGGCATCGTGAGCTTGCGGCAGCTATGGCTCTTGGTGGTCCTGGTCATGGCGATCAATGCGATCGGGTACATCGCCTTGCGCGCGCTCGGCGCTCGCATCGGCCTGCCGCTTGCCGGACTATTCAGCGGCTTCGTCTCGAGCACGGCAACGATCGGTGCAATGGGAACGCGCACTCGTATACATCCCGAGCTTCATGCTGGCGCCGTGGCCGGAGCAGCGGCCTCCTCCGTCGCAACGGTTCTGCAGCTTGCCATCGTCGTCGGTCTCGTCAGCATCCCAGTCCTGATCGCGATCACCCCTTCGCTCATCCTTGCTGGGTTGGCAGCAGTCGCGTACGCCGTCGCCTTCGCCTGGCGCAGCGTGCGGCAGTTCGAGCATCGCGATGCGCCGCGCGGCCGCCCTTTCGATCCGAAGACCGCGCTCCTCTTCATGCTGGTCATCGGCGTTGCAATCGTCGTGTCCACGGCCGCCACGCATTGGCTCGGCGACCGCGGCTTGCTCCTGGTCAGCGGATTGGCAGGGTTCGGCGATCCACACGCTGCCGCGATCTCCGCTGCAGCACTCGCACAAGGGGAACGAACGTCGGTCGAGCTCTCGGCGTTGGCGATTCTGATCGCTTTCACCACCAATTCCGTGAGTAAGTCGGTTGTCGCCTTCGTGATGGGGAATCGGCAATACGCCTTCGAGCTGTTGCCCGGACTGCTCCTCATGGTCGTCGGAGCGTGGATCGGGTGGTTTGCAC
The DNA here is from genome assembly GCA_017577615.1 of Gammaproteobacteria bacterium. Taxonomy (GTDB): domain Bacteria; phylum Pseudomonadota; class Gammaproteobacteria; order Steroidobacterales; family Steroidobacteraceae; genus Steroidobacter. The sequence continues at coordinate 82,803 of PKRE01000008.1, forward strand.
TCTCGCTGTTCGGTCGAACCCTGTAGCGCACCCTGCGATGACGTTCCACGCTCTGAACACCCGCTTCCCTCGCAAGCGGGCCTTCATCACGGGCGCAGGCAGCGGGCTCGGCCTCGAGCTCGCACGTGCGCTGGCGCGCGACGGCTGGGCGCTCGGGCTGTTCGATCGCAATGTGGAACGGCTCGCAGCAGTCGAAGCAGACCTTTCCGGATCCGGCGTCTCTGTGCTCGCGTATCCGGGAGACGTCACGCATGCCGAAGAGCTCACCGTGGCGGTGAACTCCTTTGCCGGCGCGCATGACGGCCTCGACCTCATGATCAACAATGCCGGCATCGTCGCAGCCGGCTCCTTGATGGACGTGGCAGCAGCCGACTGGCAGGCGGTCATCGAGACGAACTTGCTAGGGGTCGTGCACGGCTGTCGTGCAGCGATCCCTCACCTGCAACGAAACGGCACCGGGCTGTTGATCAATATCTCGAGCGCCACGGCGTTCAGCGCCGCCCCTGGAATGGTTCCGTACAACGCGACAACGGCCGCGGTCCTTTCCCTGAGCGAATCTCTGTCGACTGAGCTGCGCGACAATGGCACGCATGTGTGCGTCGTCATGCCGATGTTCTTTCAGAGCAACTTGCTCGAATCCTTCCGCGGCTCGCCCGAGGCACGCGATGCCACCGCCGCGCTCATGCAGGCGTCGCGCTACACGGCGCAGGCGGCTGCCCGCGATCTTCTGCTCGCCGCAAGCAAAGGTCGAACCCACATCGTGCTGCCACGTTCGGCTCGCTGGCTGTGGTTCTTGAAGCGCGCGCTGCCGGGCACTTTCCTGAAACACCTCGCGCCGTTACTCGTACCGCGCGTCAAATGAACAACGACGGATTCGGCGGTTGATCGATCGACAGCAAGTAGCGCGTGTAAATCTCTGGAAGCCTGGCAAGCACGTGCTGCTTGCCGGCGATGTCGGCCTCCTCCAGCACGTGCCTTAGCGTAGACAGGCTCAAGGACTCGAGCGCCGGAAGCGAGACCGGCGCATAGCTGATGTGCCATGGCTCTGGGCACACCCCGCCCCGATACTCGCGGTAGGGACGGAAGAATCCGAACGTCTCCATGTGCTCGTCCAGCCAACGAGACAGCTTCGCGAAGATACCGTTCTCGGAATACTCCGCTGGCAGCAGCTCCACCTTGTACCCCGGCGGGATCGCCGCGGCGTCGATGACGTCCACGTCGCTCCCCCAATGATGTCGGCTACCGCCCGGCAAGCTCGACCAGCACAGGATTGCATCGACCGCTTCGGAATCGCTAAGCGATTCCCGGCGGATGAGCCGTCCCTCGCGGTCGTACAGAGGGCGCTCACCCCTCCATTTCGCGTTCCAGATCCCAAGTTGTGTTTGGAAGTCGCGAAAGCTCGAGCGCACCTGTAGGTCGATGCCATCGAGCAAGGCAGCGTCGCGCATCGCGAGCAACGAGGCGACCACCTCGTAATGGAGCGAGCAGGCGGGCGATTCGAGATCGATGATGTGCGTACGAGCACGCCCGGTGAGTTCGAGTTCGTTCATCTATTGGCAGCCTGATTCGACAGGTATCGAGACATTACCAGTATGTCAAAAAAACCGACATCGAGCGCATGAGCTTTTGAGCCCAAAACGCGAGTATGATCTGCGTACGGCTGGCAATGCGCGACCAAATTGCCAGGCCGTTCGAATACAGTTCCGTTGCATCGAATCTTTTCTCACTATCGCGGCGTCCAATAACAACAGGCAGTGGAGCGTTGCCATCATGCGCCGGAGCATGCAGTGAAATCGAGGGGGCTGAAGCACAAGCTGATCTCGATCGCGGTCGCGACTGGGCTCGCGATCACCGCCGCGCTGTGTACGCTTCAATACTTCCACTATCGCTCTGCGGTCGAGGCCCGGGCCGCGCTGGGCACCCAGTCGCTGCTGACCACCGAAGCGGGTCGGCTCGAGCGGTTGGCCAACGATTTCGCTAATGCCAACGCCCGTGCGCTCGAGAACGCTCTGCATTACGACGAGCGCAGCACCATTGAGCACGTCGTCGCCACCCTCCTGGAAAATCCCGCAGTGATCGGCGTGGCGGTTCACGACGCCGACGGCCACGCCCTCGTCGTGCGCCACCGCGAAGACATCTGGAGCACGACGCTCGCGCCGGAAGAGAAGCTCACGATCAAGCGCGAGCTCGGTGAACGGCAGCCGGTCGGCACGATCGAGATCACCATGGGGCGGCCGGGTCTGCTGGCGTCCGCCAGAGCCTTGAGCAGCGAGCTCGAGCGCGAAGAGCGCGAGGAGTTTCGCGGCTGGTTATGGATCATCGCAGGTGCCGGCGCGGTCATCACTGTTCTGCTCGTCTGTATTGCATGGCATGTCGCACGCCGCCTCGAGCGCCCAATCGTCGAGCTCATTCGCGCTGCCGAACGCATCGGCGAGGGAGATTACTCACGGCCGCACAACATCAACAGCAACGATGAGATTGCCGAGCTCGCGATGGCGCTCGATCGCATGCGGCAGAACCTGCGACAGACGACGATCACCAAGAACTATCTCACCACCGTGCTCAACAGCATGAATGACGCGGTGCTCGTCACCGCGCCGGACGGCACGATCAAGCGCATCAACGATGCAGCCGTGCGACTCTTCGAGTACGAGGAGAAGGACATGCTCGGCAAGGCCTTCGCGTCGTTGCTCGCTGAATCCGAGCGCGCTGCATACGTGCCGAGCACGGCGCCCGAGAACCGCGAGACCGTGATCGCCACGCGCACCGGACAGACGATCCCTGTGTCGCTGTCGAGCTCGCCCATCACCGCGGAAGACCCGCAGTTCCGAGGCACGATTCACGTCATCCGCAACATCACCGATCGCAAGCGTGCCGAGCGCAGGATCCGCTACCTGGCACGCTACGATGCGCTCACGAAGGTGCCCAATCGCATGCAATTCCAGCACATGCTGCAGCAGGCGATCGCACGGGCGCGCCGCGCACAGCGGAGCATCGTGATGCTGTATCTCGATATGGACCGTTTCAAGGAGATCAACGACACCTTCGGTCATTCCGCAGGCGATCGGACACTCGAGGTGCTGAGCGAGCGTCTCACGCGCATACTGCCGCGCGAAGCCGTTATCGGCCGCCTCGCTGGCGATGAGTTCGGCTTGTTCATCGAAGGATTCACTGAGGAGGACGAACGCACGCACGCTGCGAATCTCGCGCGCATGGTGCTCGCCGAGGTCAGCAAGCCGTACTACGTGGATCAGCAGGAGGTCTTCCTCACGGCGAGCGTCGGTATCGCGTTCTGTCCGAAAGACGCTGAGAACGTGATCGACCTCATCCGCAATGCGGATGCCGCCATGTACCACTCGAAACAAAATGGCGGCAACAACTTCGCGTTCTATTCGCCTGAGATGAACGTTGCCGCCGTCGAGCGTTTGATGCTGAAGAGCAAGCTGCGCCGGGCGCTCGAACGCGACGAGCTCATGATGTTCTACCAACCGAAGGTGGACCTGCGCAACGGCAATATCGTCGGCGCCGAAGCCCTGCTGCGCTGGCGCCTGCCGGGCCATGGTGACATCCCACCTTCACAATTCATCCCACTCGCCGAGGAAACAACGCTCATATTGGGCATCGGCGATTGGGTGATGAATCGAGTCTGTCTCGATTATCGGCGCTGGCAGGAGCACATCCCCAACCCCGGGCGCGTGTCGATCAACCTTTCGCTCAAGCAACTGCGCCAGGCGAGCTTCATCCCGCGATGCAAAGCCATGTTCAAGCGTCACGGCGTGTCGCCAACCTGCTTCGAGCTCGAGATCACCGAGACGACCCTCATGGTGGATCCGGCGCGCACCGTCAAGCTGCTCGATGAGCTCTATGCAATGGGTCTGCACCTGTCGATCGACGATTTCGGCACCGGTTATTCATCGTTGAGCGCGCTACAGCAGTTCCCGATCGGCACGCTCAAGATCGACCAGTCGTTCGTGCGCGATGCTGCGATCAACTCCGACGATGCCACGATCGTGCGCACCATCATCGACATGGGGAAAGCGCTCGAAGTGGAAGTCGTGGCCGAAGGCGTGGAAAACGAAGAGCAGCTCGCCTTCCTGCGCAGCCGTGGTTGCCACTACGCCCAGGGACGCTTGTTCGGAGATGCCATGAGCGCGGACGAGTTCCTGACCCTCTTGCGTGCTCAGCAGTCCGGACGTGCGAAGGTCAAAGAGCTGTTTGCTTGAGCCGAGACCAGTGCTCGGCCCCAGTCCCCGTCCCCATTGCCCATCGCCTATTCCCTATTTCCTCCTCCCTACCCGATACTCGCCCATTCATAACAACATCCTGCCTCGCGCATGATCACCAACGACGCCGTCATCCTGGGGCTGCTCAGTGTCACGCTCGGTGCGATCTTCTGGTCCACCCAATCGCAGCATCCTTTCTGGAGAACGTTCTATCGCTATATTCCGGCGCTGCTACTTTGTTACCTGCTGCCGGCGGTATACAACACGCTCGGGCTCATAGACGGCAGCAATTCAGCGCTCTATCCGATCGCCTCGCGTTATCTGCTGCCAGCGACGCTCGTGCTGCTCACGCTGTCGATCGACTTGCCCGCCATCGCGAGGCTTGGCTCCAAGGCGATCGTTCTGTTTCTCACGGGGACCGCCGGCATCGTGCTCGGCGGGCCGTTCGTGCTGTGGCTTTGGAGCTGGATCAGCCCTGAGACGGTCGCCGGCGACGTGTGGCGGGGCATGGCGACGCTGGCGGGCAGCTGGATTGGTGGCAGCGCCAATCAAACGGCGATGAAAGAGGTGTTCGACGTCGACGCGAATCTGTTCGGCATGTTCGTCGCCGTCGACATCCTCGTCGCGAGTCTTTGGATGGCCTTTCTCTTGTACTTGGCCGGGCGCTCCGACGAGATCGATGCGAAACGCGGTGCGGATCGAACTGCAATCCTGATGCTGTGCGAAAAGATGGCACGCTTCGAGGCAGAGCATGCCCGCATACCAAGGCTTGCGGACCTCATGTTCGTGCTCGCAGTCGGCTTCGGCGCCTCCGGCGTCGCGCACTTCCTCGGCAGGCCGCTCGCCGCATCGTTCGCGGGCGCTGTGTGGGCCGAGCGCCTGTCACTCGCCAGCGACTTCTTCTGGATCGTCGTGCTCGCGACGACGATCGGGGTGCTGCTGTCGCTCACGCCGGCGCGGCGTCTCGAAGGCGTAGGCGCGTCGAAGATCGGCACGGTCCTGCTCTACATCCTGATCGCGAGCATCGGCATGCACATGGATCTCGGCGCGCTGCGCGATAACCCTGGTCTGTTCGCCGTCGGCGCGACATGGATCTTGTGTCACGGAGCGCTCATGTATGTCGTTGCGCGGCTGCTGCGCGCGCCCGTTTTCTACTTTGCAGTCGGCAGTCAAGCCAACATTGGCGCGGCTGCCAGCGCGCCCGTCGTCGCAAGCGCCTTTCATCCATCGCTCGCACCCGTCGGGGTGTTACTCGCCGTGCTGGGTTACGCGCTCGGCACCTACGGTGCGTGGGTCTGCGCTCAATTGATGCGCCTCGTCGCCGGGCAATGACCTGATGCGCGCACGGGACGGCACATAGGTGCGCGCCACGTGATCGCGACCACGTGCAACGCAAGTTGCCTCAGGCGCACCATCCACCAAGAACCAATGCTTTCGATTAGCCCGACCAAGCGGCTGTGCGCGCGCCTGCGGAAAACAAAGCTCTCTGGCCGCTGCATCGACGAGCAGCTGCCGCCCTGGGACGGCGCTCATCCAGCGCGCGGCATCGAAGACCTCGAGCTGCCACTCGCGCCACCGTGCATGACCGAAGTGGACCACGGGACGCGTCGCATTCAGAAGATGCTCTTCGCGAAATCCAACGAGCCCCAGCTCTCGCTCAGAATCCGCTGCGCGCTCCAGCGTGCGCACGAAACGTGCGCCCGATCGCACGTCGTTCAGCGCCGGGTTGAGCCAAAAGCTGATCACCAGCAGCGCGCTTGCAAGCGCGCCCGCGTACGCCAGGAAAGCGCCTCGGGTGCGCAACAAGATGCTGACTGCGAGCGCCAAGGCCGAGATCGCGAGCGCCGGACCGACAGCGTCGATGCCGTAATCGGCGAGCAGTGCATCACGGGCCGCAGCGTTCGACCAAAGGTAGAGCGCTGCCACGAAGGTTGCCGCGCCGACGGCCAATGCGAGCGCGAACATGACGCGGCGAACGTGACGCTCGCGCGCGAGCTCGACGAGGTAGGGCGAGACCGCGAGCACGAAGGCAGGAACGGCCGGCAGCACATAGACCCCCCGCTTGCCGGTGCTGAGCGAAAAGAACAGCACGACGAGCACCACCCACGACAGCGGCAGCACGATGCGCAATTGCCGCGTACGCCAGGCAGCACGCCACCTCGGCACCAGCCACGGCAGCAGCGCTGTCGCGGGCAGCCACAGGATTGGAATGACTTCGACGAGGAAGTACCAGAACGGCTCGACGTGATGCCACGCATCGAAGTAACGTCGTGCCGTCTGTGTCAGCAGGATCTCGTCGCGATAAGCCGCGAGCCCGGGATCGCCGCTCGTCGCAAGCAGCATCGGCACCAGCCAAGCGCCGATTGCACAGGCAAACACGAATGGGCCGGCCAGCCACCACCAGGCGCTGGATTCGAAGCGAGGTAGACGCCAACGAGCCCGCAGCAGCGCCCACGGGATCAGAATCAGCAGCGGTAGGAAACCCACGCCTTTCGTGATCACACCCAGACCGGCGGCCGCCCAGCCAACGATGTACCAGCGCCAGCTCGGGCCGAGCAGCAAGTGCCGCAGCAGACCATAAAGGCTGAGCGTGATGAAGAAACACAGCGTGGCATCGATCTGCGCCTGCCTTGCCTGCCAAACGAACTGCACGGTGAACAGCAGCAGCGTCGCGGCAAGCAAACCGGTCTCGCGAGAGAACAGCCTGCGTCCGAGGTCGTAGACGAGCACGACGCAGCCGAGCGCGCTCACGAACGACGGCAACAGGAATGAGGCGCGGATGGAGCCGGTTGCGCTCAACCCCAGGGCGAGTAACCAGAAATACAACGGTGGCTTATCAGCGTAGAGGTCACCTCCGATCCGCGGAATCAGCCACTCGCCGCTCGCGACCATCTCGCGTGCGATCTGCGCAAAGCGCGGCTCGTCGGCCGGCCAGGGATCGCGTAGACCGATGCCGGTGGCGACCAGGCACAAGCACAACCCGAGCAGGAACAGCAGATCCAAACGAACGTCGTGCGGGCTCGTTCTGCCCGGCCGCAGCCAGCGCGACGCGAGCTGCTCCATCAGAACGCTTCCTCCTGCGCCTGAACAAGCGGAGGCGCACGACGTATCAGCCAGTGCACACCGAATAGATCGAGCAGGCCCGCTCCCAGGCGATCGAACAGCCCGTACTTGGACGTGCCGCGCAGTCGCGGTCGATGATGGACGTCGATGGACAGCACCAGCGCGCCTTCGCGTTGGAAGAGCGCCGGAAGGAAGCGATGCATGTGATTGAACACTGGCAATTGCAAGAACGTCGATCTGTGGAAGAGCTTGATGCCGCAACCCGTGTCCGGAGTGGCGTCGTGCAGCAGTGCGCTGCGCACTCCGTTCGCGATGCGCGAAGAGATCCGTCGCAGCCATGGATCTCGGCGCGTGCGGCGATGCCCGATAATGAGCTTGAGTCTGCCGGTCTGGTCCTGAGCGAGAGCGTGAAGGAAACGTGGAATGTCGGCGGGGTCGTTCTGTCCGTCGCCATCCAGTGTCGTGATCCATTCAGCGCGCGCTGCGCGCACGCCTGTGACGATGGCGACGCTCTGACCGCAGCGCCGCGAATGACGCAACAGTCGCACACCTGGCAGCTCGTGTGCGATACGGCGGATACTCTCCGCGGTGTGGTCCGTGCTGCCATCGTCGACGAACACGACTTCGAAAGTAATGGAGCCGCGCAGCGAGGCATGAATCTCACGCACGAGCGGCGCGACATTGTCGGCTTCGTTGTGCACAGGAACGACGATCGATAGCTCCGGAATGCTCGGTCCGCTGCTTTCGGCCATAGTGCATGCACCTTGAATGCTTTCGACAAGTACCAGCGCAGACCTGGTGAGCGCCGTGGTCCGCCATTTCAGTAAGACGTTCGTAAGAGCGATGAGCAATCGGGAAGAGTCTCACACCGGGCTCGCTGTCAGCGCTGGGTCCTAGCAGCCCTGTCGGAGGAAATTCTTACGGCGTGGAAGCCTCTTGTCCGCGATGTGGCACCTGCGGCATCGGAGATCACTGGCAGGCAGTTCAAATATCTTGCCAGCTCCATCGCCGCAACCGCCGTCAGTCCGCCCCATAATCCGGACCGCTCGCGCACGCGTACCCGTCACATCGGACGCTACACTTTCCTGCTCCGCCCATCTGGCCTTGCCGCGGAACTTGAGTGCACGGGCTAGGAACTTCGAGCAGGGCGCATCGTTCCAGAAACGGTTCTGTCTTGGAGAGGTGAACCGGGCGCGCATTCTGCGCACCAAGCGTGACTCGCGTGCATCGCGAACGCGACAGGGAATGTGACAACGTCCATATGCAGAACCGTGATGGGACGCTTTTGAGACACAGGGGGGACTGAGCTCAGGGTAGCCGTCATGTCATGTATTCGCATCTGCCTAGCGTTCTGCGCGGTGATGTCGCCTTCCTTCGCCATGTCCTGCGACGGCAGCTGGCAGAAGTGCCAGACGGTGTTCAACGATCTCGTCTCTTATCGCGCAGAAGCCATCGAGCACGCCTTCGGTGAATTGCGCGATGTGATGCCGGAACGTATCGTGATCAAGTTCGTAGGTCCGCGTGACGCAGAATACCAACGTTTCGCACGGCGGATCGCCTACGATATCGATCAAGAGGTGCTGGTGGTGCCGAGATTCATCACTGCCACGCGCGTTCCCAATCCGCTGCGAGTGGCAGCCAATTATTGGCCGTTTTATCAGAACGAGCTCTACCGCGAGCTGTTTCCCGTCATCCATGCGATCGACAATGCCCTCTGGGGCGTATACCTGCAGGAAGCCGCGCAAGAAAAAGGTCTGACATGGCCGCATGAAAACTGCGGATCCCTGGACATCGGTCGCCGCCTCCCCTGCGAGATGCTCGTCCAAGGCGTCGCTGCCTATCTGACTTCGACTCGCAGCGTGCTCTTCAACACCAATCGCATCGATCGCATTTGGCCGTCGGACTTCCGCGCCTTCAGAAACAGCGTCTGGCGCCGCGACGACAACCGCTACCTGGAAGTGCAGCACTACGGCGGCTTGATGCTGGTCAAACCGCTGATAGACGAGTTCGGTGCGCCTGCCGCGCTCGTGTACTTCGCGCAGACGCCTTTCGAGCTGGAAGACGAGGACTTACACGCCTCAGCGCTACGCTACCAAGAGCGCGCACGAGTTTGGCTCGAGGCAAATAGGTATTCCGCCAAGGCGCAGCGCGTCACGGTCGTGTCGACGCTCGAATGAGCCGCAGACCGGAGATCACGCCGCAATGCGTGCCGGCGCGCCCTACCAGATCAGATCATCCGGCACGACGTAATCCTTGTACGGATCGTCCTCGCTCGGCTTCGTGTCATCCTGCGCTTGCAGCGACACCACCGCACGCGGCTCACGCTCGCGGATGCGCTCGGCGATCTCTGCCAGCACGAGATCGTAGCGTCCTTCGCACCGCACGATCATGACCTCGCCTCGAATGATTTGCTGCCGCAACGCTCCATCGACCGGGACGCGGCGCACCTTCCCGCGATCGATGAAGTTGAAGTATTCGTCACTCTCCGGCTTGGGAAGTCGGTGCTGTTCAATCAGCTGCTTGACTTGTGCCCAGCGCTGTTTGCGCTCGAGGTCCTCTTGACGTTTTCGATTGAGCTCTCGATCGCGCGCCGCCTTCGCAGCCCGTTCAGCGGCAAGCCGCTGCTCGTGCTCGGCCCTGCGAGCAGCCTCGTTCTTCTTGTCCCGATGCCGCTGCCGCTCTGCTTCCTTGGCCTGCTTCTTCGTGCCAAGGCCGGCCGCTAACAACTGCTCGCGCAACGAAAGATTCATGAGCTCACTCGAGATGGATTGAGGAAGGACTGCTATCTTACGCAACCGGCCCGAGAGTTGGGACGGTCAAATGCTGACGAAGCTGTCCCTTGGCAACTCTGCGCTGCGATCGCGGAGGGTTACGTTGCAACGCGAGTGATGCGACAGAATACGCGGCCTGCTTCGTGAACGCGTTCGCTAATCACGTTTCGCGATGTCCCCGCCTCGAGAAAACAGTGTTCAATACGCCCATGGTCTACTCAGCGCGGCTTGGCAAAGCCGCCGTGGTGCAGGACGCGTCGGCGCCACACACGTGTCGAACGGATGCTTGAGGAGGCTGAAGTCAATGAACGCGTCAGGAAGGCTGGTGTGCGTAGGGCTCGGGCTTGCCGCAGGTGCGCACCTCACGGAGCAAGTCCGCACCCACATCGAGCGTGCCGATGTGGTGTTCGTGGATGCACCGCACACGAGCTTCGCAGCGCAATTGATGTCCATGCATCCGGACGTGCGTTGTCTTGGCTGCGACGAAGCCGACCCCTCGACATCCGCGCAACATCAGCGTGCATTCGTGGACACCCTCCTCCAAGAGGTTCGTCGTGGCCGAAGCGTGTGCGCTGCATTCTTCGGACATCCAACTCTGTCCGGCCGCTCCGCTGCCGTCGCCATCCAGCTCGCACGAGCCGAAGGCTACGCAGCGCACATGGCACCAGGCATCTCGATCGAGGATTGCCTGTATGCCGACCTAGCCATCGATCCGACCCTGTACGGTTGCCAGCACTACGACGCGCATCAGCTCGTTCGCTATCGACGCTCGCTCGACTCCTCTGCATACCTCATGCTGTGGAACGCCGCTCACCCGCCAGAGACGACGCCCACGCCGGCCAATACGCTGGCGTACCGTAAGCTTCTGCTGGAAGCGCTGTCGCAGGAGTACCCGGCGGATCACATCGTGCTCGTCTACAAGCCTGCACTCGACGGGAGCAGCGGGCCGGAGATCCTGCGTTTGCCGTTGATGTTCCTTGCTGAGGCCGACATCGGCACACACGCGTGCGTCGTGATCCCGCCTGCAGCAGAGCTTCTGCCTGAGCCGTCGCGCCAAGCGCGACTCGCCGAGTTGCTCTCGTCCTGACCGAGCATTTGCTTACCGCCACGCGGGCCATCATCGCCGCTGCTCGTGACCTCGAGATTCTCGCGGTTGCCTGAGCTGGTGAGTCCAAGCTGACATCGGTGCTGCATCAGTGGAAAATAAGCCCGTCGTCGATGCGACTGCACCAAGCAGACAAGACACGTCATCCCGCGGTTGCCGACGACCTTGCTCACCTGCGAGGCTGCGCCAGCGCTCCCGACTGCTCGACTCCGCATGAAGCTCGTCAAGCTCATCGCCAATCTCGGCTACGGCAGCCGTAAGGAAGTCGCTGCAATGGTGCGCCAAGGGCGCATTACGAATGCGCGCGGCGAGACACTGTCCGTCGACGATCGCGTCGAGCACGCCCAGGTGCGCATCGACGGCGAGCCGCTCGACCCGCCGTTTCCGTTGACCATCATGCTGCACAAGCCAGCAGGGTACACTTGCTCGACCATCGATGTGGGTGCGACCGTCTACGATCTGCTTCCCGGTCGCTTTCGGCTGCGTTCACCGTTGCTTGCCAGCGTCGGCCGACTGGATCGAGAGACGACCGGGCTCCTGCTGATGACGGACGACGGCGCATTGCTCCACAAGATCACCTCGCCCAAGAGCAAGCTCGAGAAGGTCTACGAAGCGACGCTGGCGCGCGACTTGCGTGGCGACGAGGGCGAGATCTTTGCGAGCGGCAAGTTACAGCTGCGCTCCGAGGAAACGCCGCTTGCACCCGCAAAGCTCGAAGTGCTCGGACCGAGACGGGCGCGCGTCACGCTCACCGAGGGCCGCTATCATCAGGTACGGCGGATGTTCGCTGCCGTAGGCAATCACGTGGAAAGATTGCACCGCTGTCGCATCGGCGGTTTGACGCTCGGCGATTTGCCGGAAGGAAAGTGGCGCGTGCTCACCGAGCACGATCGCGCGCAGTTGTTCGGCCGAGCGCTTCCCTGAGCACGTTCCGTCGATCCTGAGACGCAAAGCCGTCTAAGCTTTATGACCGACCCAGCACTCGACACTTTGTTTTGGCCGTTCGTGACAGATCAGCTCACCTGGCCAGAAGGCGGTGCGTTGTTCCTGCGCGCACGAGATGGCTGGGCGCTGCGCCAGCGCCCATGGCCTGGGCTCGTTTGCGAGCAGACGTTCAAACCGGATGCAGATGCGCTCGCGCGAGCCGGATTCGCTGTCAATGACGAATCCATCGGGACTCGCAAGTTCCCTCTCGTCCTGGTGTTGCCGCCTCGCCAACGCGCCGAAGCACGAGCGCTCCTCGCACGTGCGATCGAGGCGACCGAGCCAGGCGGACGCGTCATTTGCGCCATGAGCAACAACGAAGGGGCCAAGTCGGGCGAAGCCGACCTGCGCAGACTTGCCGGGACGGTCGAGGTCGCGAGCAAGAACAAGTGTCGCGTGTTCTGGACGGCCCCGCTCGGCGACGCGATCGATCGCGCGCTGCTGGCCGAGTGGCGCGAGCTGGACGCCGTGCGTCCCATCGAAGGCGGGCGCTTCGTGAGTCGTCCCGGCGTGTTTGCGTGGGACCGCATCGACATCGCCTCGGCCTTGCTGGCGGAGCATCTGCCAGCGGACCTGGCAGGTAGCGCTGCCGATCTTGGCGCTGGTTTCGGTTATCTATCCGTCGAGCTGTTGACACGCTGCGCTGGCATTCGCGCACTCGATGTGTACGAAGCCGAACGCCGTGCACTCGACCTTGCTCGCATCAATCTCGCTTCGTTCGCCGATCGAGCAAGGCTGCGCTTTCACTGGCACGACGTCGCCGCGGGCTTGCCGTCGACCTATGACGTCATCGTGACGAACCCGCCCTTTCATGCACAACGCGGCGTGGATCGACCTGATATCGGCCGCCGTTTCATCGCCGCCGCCGCAGGGGCGCTTCGGCCGCGCGGCCGCCTGTGGCTCGTCGCCAATCGTCACCTTGCCTACGAGGGTGTGCTCACCCAGGAATTCGCGCGCGTCAGAGTCGTCGCGCAAGCGCACGGGTTCAAGGTGATAGAAGCTGTGGCCGGTAAATGAGGGCCGGGGGCTCGGGGCTTGAGTCGCCAGCCCCCAGCCTCCTGCCCTACTCGATCTCTACCTCAAACGGGCCTGCCGGAAGCGGCGCGTTGTCGTAGAGCGTGCAGATCGGGCTGTCGGCCCAGCAATAGCGCACGCGCCTCGCATTGCGAACGTTGCTGCCGACGAGTCTGACGCTGTTGCCCTCGATGGTCGCGAGCGCGTACTCGCACGAGCCCGGTTCTGCTCCACACAGCTCGAAACCGATCGGATGCGAGCTGCTGTAGGCGACGAGCTTGCCGTCGATGTGCTCGAACTCGACGACGATGGCGTCCTGACTGCGTACGGCACGCACCGGCGTTGGACCGGAAGGCGTGATCGGCTCCCCGTACACGACATGACGCGCGGCACGCGCGAGTCGATAACCGACTTGTTGCTTGTTCGCCGGATGGATGTCCCAACGATCCCCAAGATCGATCGCCACTGCCAAGCCGGCGTTACCGTCCCGTGCGACCGCGCGCCGCTGAGCCTCTCGCACACCTGCCCAGCCGCTTTCTGTCGGCGCCGTCGGCGGCTGTCCAAAGTTCGCGAGTTGCACGATCAAGAACGACAGATCGCTGCCGAACCGCGCGCGCCAGTCGGCCATCCAATCATGCAGCAATGTCTCGTAGCGCTCGGGCTCGCCGGTGTTCGATTCGCCCTGATACCAAACGACGCCGCGCATGCGATACGAGCCGAGCGGCGCGATCATGGCATTGGCGATCATCGTGAGCCCTGCCGTCACGTCCCACGGTGCACGCGGCGGCTCGCCCACCGATGGCGGCACGACCTGATACTCCCACTTGCCGTCGAGCGGGATCGACGTGCCATCGGCGAGTGTCAACGCCCGAGGTGTATCACCCCAAGGTCCACCGGGCCCCCATAAGTCGAGCGCATTGACAACGATCGTGTTCTGCCCTGCTTTGAGTACGCCCTTGGGAATCTCGTAGACACGATCCGTATCCGGACCGGCAGTGCTCCCCACTGCGCGGCCGTTGACCCATGTCATATCGACATCGTCGATCTTCCCGAGCGAGAGCGTTGCGCCTTGGCGGGCTTGAGCAGGGCTCAACTCGACGACGGCACGCAGCCACACCATGCCGTTGAATGCCGCAAGCTCAGGATCGCCCCACTGTTCCCAGTGGCCGAGCTCGCGCGGCGCGGGTCGCCAGCTGCCCTGCTTCTCGCCGGTCCACGGCTGAGAAGACGGCACCCGGCTCTTCCACCAGCGCTCCCATACTGCGCCCCAGCGTCTAATCGCCTCTGCTGGCCGCGTGTCTTTGAGCGCAAGGATCTCGAGCATCTCGTCGAAGCCGCCCGCGGCACGCAACGCCTCCGCGCTCATCCACGGCTCGATTCGCGAACCGCCCCACGATGCGTGAATCAAGCCCATCGGCACCTTGACGTGCTGCTGCAGCTCCCGTGCAAAGTAGAAGCACGTAGCCGAGAAGTCGGCGAACGCCTCGCTCGTCGTCGGCTGCCACCGCACCGGCGTCGAAAACGTGCTCTTCGGCGTTGCGCTCGTGTCGCGTGCAACCGTCAACAGCCGAATGGAATCGTTGGCCGCTCGCGCGCTCTCAGCCCAGAAATTGAGCGCAGCGCGCGTCGGCATCTCCATGTTCGACTGACCGGAGCACAGCCACACATCGCCCACCAGCACATCGGAAACGACCTGTGTCGTTCCCGAAGCGGTGCTCGCGGTCAACGTATACGGCCCACCCGCTGGCAGCGCGGGCAGCTCCACCTTCCAGGCACCGTTCGCATCAGCGTGCGTGACGACCTCCGTCCCGTCGATACTCACGCGCACCTGCTCTCCTGGCGCAGCTCGGCCCCACACCGGAATCGGACGGTCCCGTTGGAGCACAGCATGATCCTGAAACAGCTCATGGAAGAGCGTTGCTGGAGAGCTCGACGCCATCGCGCTCGCGGAAAGCAGCCCCCAGCAAGCGGCAATACCGAGTCGACGGAAGCTTCGCATCGTTGTTCTTCTCCAACCTCCGAAACGAACGGTCAAGTGTTGCACATGCGTTGACGATGCGACAGAGCCGCGCGCCCGTCGGCCGTATGTGTCTACGTCTTCATAATGTGAAGAAATGCTAGCGCCCTTCTCACGTGCTCCGTCCGCTTGTAAGGCGCCTCGCCGCGCGCATTGCGCGACCCTCATGCCACATCTCACAGTACGCGCTGCCCCTCCTACGCGCGCATACTCCGAGCGCTACAAGGATTCGCACAATCCACCCTCTGCAGGCGTGCCGCCTGTCATATCAATCGGGAGATCATCATGTCACCCGAGCTCCACGCATGCTCCGCTCCACTGCTGTCCGCCGCGATTCTTGCGACGGTGTCATTGGCGGCGCACGGTCAACAGTCCACCACGACACCAGCCGATCAGCCGACGCACGAACATTACAGCGCGCCCGAGCAGGGCAGCACGCGCACACTTTCGGGTGCACTCGCGCCGCGTTTACAGAACGTCGGCACGCTCGTCTTTCCGGTCACCTGCCGCTCAGAGCAGGCACAAGTTTTCATGAATCAGGGTTTGAATCTCGCCTATGGATTTAATCACGCAGAGGCAGGACGTGCTTTCGCAGAAGCTGCACGTCTCGAGCCACACTGCGCAATGGCTTACTGGGGCCAGGCGCTCGTGCTGGGGCCCAACATCAATGCGCCGATGGATCCGACCGCGGAACCGCTGGCACAGCGACTCATCGACAAAGCACGTTCACTGAAAGCTCACGCAAGCGCGCGTGAGCGCGACTACATCGACGCATTGGCGGCGCGTTACACCGGAAACGCCGAAGATCGTGTGGCTGCGGATCAGGCCTACGCCGGCGCCATGCGCATGTTGAGCGAGAAGTATCCTGACGACCCAGACGCTGCGACGCTGTATGCAGAAGCGCTCATGGACTTGCGCCCGTGGAACTACTGGTTGCCGGACGGTCGACCGTATCCCGGCACCGAGGAAATCGCCGCGTCGCTCGAGCGAGTCATTGCACACGACCCGAAGCACCTCGGCGCGCTGCATCTGTCGATTCACTTGTGGGAAGCGTTCGAGCCGCACAGAGCCGAGCAGGCGGCGGACACGCTGCTAACGCTGGCACCTGCTGCGGGGCACCTGGTGCACATGCCCGGACACATATATCAACGCGTCGGTCGCTACGATGATGTGATCAAGGCCAATCAATTGGCGATCCGCGCCGATGAAGACTACATCTCGCAGTGTCGAGCCCAGGGGATCTATCCGCTCGGCTACTACCCCCACAACATTCATTTCTTGTGGTTCGGCGCAACCATGGCGGGCCGCAGTGAGCTGGCAATCGAAGCGGCACGCAAGACAGTCAATGCGGTTCCGCAGGAAGCGGTCCAGGAGATGCCGATTCTGCAGACATTCTTGCTGGTCGAGGATTTCGCGCTGGTCCGATTCGGACGCTGGGACGAGATTCTGCAGCTGGGCTCACTCAAGTACGACTCCCCCTTCACGCGCGGCGTACGACATTACGCGCGCGGCATGGCCCTTACACGCAAGGGGGATTTTTCTGGCGCTGGCAAGGAGCTCGAAGCAGTAAGGCGAATCGCTGCAGATCCCGAGCTGATCGCAAAGCCTGCCTCCATGTCTTTGAACAAGCCCGATGCGGTGCTGCGGATCGCAGCGGCGTCACTCGCCGGCGAGCTCGCCGCCGCACAAGGACGTTACGACGAAGCCATTATCGAGCTCGAGCGTGCCGTTCGTCTGCAGGACGCACTGGTTTATACCGAGCCGGACGACTGGCACTATCCGGTACGCCACTCCCTCGCTGCTGTATTGCTTGAGGCAGGACGCGCCGCGGAAGCCGAGACGGTCTATTGGCAGGACCTGCGCGAGCATCCAAAGAACGGCTGGGCGCTGTTTGGTCTCGCACAAGCTCTGCGGGCACAGGGCAAGATCGAGCAAGCCAAAGCAATCGAAGCCGACTTTCGCTCGGCATGGTCTGCTGCGGACATACAGCTCGCCTCATCGAGGTTCTAGGCCATGACCGGCGGCTGTAAACATCGCGCGGCTGTGACGGTGCTGCTTGCGTGCGTCGCCGGTTGCGTATCACCGTTGGTATGCGCCGACGGCCCACCACGCAATCGCGCGCGACAACTCGAGCCCGAAACGGAGTACGGTCCGTCGGCGAGCGAAGCCTACGGGACGGGGTATGCCTTCATCGAGCGCGCAGCCCGCTTCGAGCAGGATGCCGCCGCTGCGCGAGACGCACGCAGTCGCAATGAAGCCCGCGCCGGTGCGAAGCTCGCATACGAAGACGCGTTGCGCGCAATGGAAGAAGCGGTGCGTCACGATCCGCGCATGTACGAAGCGCACACATACATCGGCTATGCCAGGCGCAAGCACGGCCAACACGATCGCGCGCTCGCGGCATACGAGGCGGCCCTCGAGCTGAAGCCCGACTATGCGCGAGCCATCGAATACCAAGGGGAGGCGTTTCTGGGCCTCGATCGCTTCGAGCAGGCAAGGTTCAACTATCAACGCTTGTATGCGCTCGACCACGAGCAAGCAAACAAGCTCCTCAACGCCATGCGCCGCTGGGCCGAGACACGGGCACGAGAACCAGGCAGCGTTTCGCGAGAAACAATCGCGGCAGCACGAGAATGGCTGAATGCTCAACCGCATCCAGGCGGCGACACGGCGAGCATCGACACACCATGGTGAAGCGAGACGGAATGGAACGAGCAATCGTCGCCACATCGCGCCTGCTCGCTCATGTGCACATCTGACGTCCCGATCAAACAATCGTCAGCAAGAAGCCGAGCGGTTGCTCGTGTGTTGTCATCGCTGTCAGGCCGCGACTGAGCTCGCGCGCCCATACTCGAAACACACGACGCCTAACCGCCGTTTGTCTATGCTATGCGTGAGCGCGTATCCTGTCGTGCGCACACCGACACGAGCTCCGGCGAGCGAGATCGTCATGAGGCTTGGGTCGCAACTCGCCGACAGAATCGGGAGGAGAAATACAACATGAGAGCACAGCTTTTTGTGGGCGCAGCCGCCCTTGCCTTGTTCGCCTGTTCCAAGCAGGAACCCACCGCCCCGGTTGCACCCGAACCGAGCGCCGAGCGCGCAGCCGCAGCAACTAGCCCGAGTTCGATGCTCGATGCGGTGCTCGCTGCACAGCCCGAGGAAGCGCAAGCGCGCTACCAATGGCGTCATCCCAAAGAAACGCTGCAGTTCTTCGGTATAGAGCCTGGTATGACAGTGGTCGACACGCTACCGGGAGAGATCTGGTACACGGGAATACTGATGGATTATCTCGGTCTGGAAGGCACGGTGATCGCCGCGGACTACTCGCCGGAAATGTGGCAGCTCTTCGGCAGGATCGCGCCGAAGCCTGAAGAGAAAGCGAAGTGGGCGGCCAACTTCGTCGCAAAGATGGACGCGAAGCGCGACGAAAACGATGCGCGCGTCATCGCCGTGCACTACGGCGCCATTCCCGACGAGCTTGCCGGCACAGCCGACGCAGTGCTGGTCATTCGTGCCATCCACCACTTCATGCGATTCGAAGACCAGGGTGGCTATCTGACGAGCGCGCTCGAAGACATGAAGAAGCTGCTCAAGCCAGGCGGCATCGTCGGCGTCGTTGCGCATCGCGCGCCTGAGGACAGCTCCGATGAGTGGGCGAAAGGCAATGCGGGATACGTCAAGCAATCGGCGGTGATCGCTGCATTCGAGCGCGCGGGATTCGAATTCGTCGAAGCCAGCGAAATCAATGCCAATCCGAAGGATCAGCCAACCGAAAGCGACATCGTGTGGCGCCTACCCCCGACGCTTGCGACGAGCCGCAACGATCCAGAGCTACGCAAGCAGATGGAGGCGATCGGCGAGTCGGATCGCATGACGCTGAAGTTTCGCAAGCCTGTGTGAGTAAAGCGCAACTAGATGCGAGGCCGGGGCAGACACCGGCCTCGCCTTCGTCCCATCCTATCGCCCACAGCCTACAGCCTCCCGAAATACGCCCGCACGGCGGCCAAGCAAAACGGCGCGACGAGCGTCGCGTGATACGCCTCTTGCACGGCAGCCGCGCCGCCGTCGTCCGCACCTTCTGCGACGGCGTTCGCAGCCAGCAGAATCTTGGCGGTCTCAAAACGTCGCTTGTAATCCGCAAACGGATCGTTTGCGACCGGTTCCGTCTCGACATCGAGCACCGTGATCTCCGCAACCGTCGGCGCCCAATAACCCAGCATGAGCTGCGTGTTCAAGAAGAACACCGTGGGGTCACCGTGACCGCCGCAAAGAAACATCGGCGCAGCAGGCGTCCAATCGCGCAGGTCGTTACGTTTCAATGCCTGACGCAGCGGATGCACGGGCGCTTCCGGCGGAGCGCCAGTCGTGGTGGTTGGGAATCCACCATCGGGGTTCGCCTGCGCATCCTGTAGATAGCCCAGTCGAAAATCGTTGGTGAGCAAGTGCGTGGTGCCGAAACCCTGCGCGAAGACGTTTGCGAATCGCTCCGGCTGCGTCGGTGGCGTGTAGGACGCATACGCCGGATCCGGCGGGACGTCGCTGAACAGCTGCTGCCGCGGCAGCAAGCCCTGCTCGTACAACGACGAGCGTGTCTGCGTGCTCGGTAGCAGCGACTCGATGCCGCTTGCATAGCGCGCCTCGAACACATCGGCTGGGCTCGCGTAGATGTTGCCGTATGCGAGCTGATAACCCGTCGTCAACATCGTGAAGTGCAGCGGCGCACCGGCATTCACCTGTCCATAGAAGACCGCATCGCCGAATGCCGCCAGCGCATAGGGTCCCGACATCGGTGCGGAAGCGGTCACCGTCATCCCCGTCGCCTGCATGGCGCGATGTGTTGCCATGGCGACATGACCGCCTTGCGAATAGCCGGTCACGAAAAGCTGCTCACTTGGCCGCGTCATCGGTGCCTCGACCGTCGGCAACGCCGTGCGAGCTGCCGTCAAGGCATCGATCATGTCTTTCGATGACTGATCGGCATTCAAGTAAGGATGGTAGTGCGTCGAAACGTCGTATCCGACATAGTTCGGGGCGACCACGATATAGCCGTGCGCGGCAAAGGCTGCTGCCACGAGGATCGACTCGATGCGATCCGGATTACGAATGTCCGCCATGTTGAACGCGCGCTCGCTCGCGGTGCCATGCGCGTACAACAGCACCGGTCGCTCACCCTGACACTGCGGCGCATCGCCTGTCGGCACCAGCAATGCGCCCGAAGCGGGCGTGAGCGCATCTCCCGGTGCCACGGTGTGATATTTCAGATGATGCACGTCGATGCGACAGGGCGGCTCGCCCATGATCTCGAGCAGCACTTGTCCTGCGAAGCTGCCGCCAACGCTCGCGACGAGATCTGCAACCGACACTGAATCCACGCGTGCTGGGGGATTTTCGATCAACACGCCGCGTGCGGGTGCATCGTCCTGTTGCGGTTGCGGATCGTCGCTCGATCGCCCGTCGCCGCAAGCTGCAATGGCTGCACAAAGCGCGCAAAGCGGCATTGATCGTCGCAGGTGTGTCAGCATCGAGCGTGCTCCGACGTCTTGATCGTTCTACTAACGCTGCGCACGTAGCGAAGGTCCACTTCAATCGATGCGCAGTCGGGTACAGCCTGTAGACTCGCGCCGACGCGTTTGTGCGTGTAGGGTTATGCCCATGAAAATCGCAACCTTTAACGTCAACGGCATCGCCAGCCGCTTGGAGCACCTCATCACATGGTTGGAGAAGGAGCGGCCGGATATTGCGTGCCTCCAAGAGCTGAAAGCTCCCGATTCCGCGTTTCCGATCATGGCGATCCGAGCGGCCGGCTACGGTGCCGTTTGGCATGGGCAGCGCTCGTGGAACGGCGTGGCAATCCTCGCCAAAGGTGAAGACCCAGTGGAAATCCGTCGTGGTCTGCCTGGCGATCCGAACGACACCCAGAGTCGTTACATTGAAGCGACGGCCAAAGGAATCGTGGTCGGCTGTCTCTATCTGCCGAATGGCAATCCACAGCCTGGAGAAAAATTCGACTACAAACTCGCCTGGTTCGAACGACTCATCGCGCATGCGCAGACGCTGTATGACTGCGGCAAGCCGGTGGTACTCGCAGGAGACTACAACGTCGTACCGACGGATTTCGACATATACAACCCGAAATCCTGGCGCAAGGATGCGTTGCTGCACCCCGAGTCACGCGCTGCATATCAACGTCTATTGTCGCAAGGCTGGGTCGATGCGCTGCGAGCGGTGCATCCGAACGAGCAGATTTTCACCTTTTGGGATTACTTCCGTGATCACTGGAAACGCAACGCCGGACTGCGCATCGATCACTTGCTATTGAATCGAAAGCTGGCCGAGCGACTCATCGATGCGAACGTCGATCGCTGGGTACGCGATCTGCCGAAACCGAGCGATCACGCACCCACATGGGTGTTGTTGCGCGACGAATAGCCAATGACGACCGCACGGACGGTGTACGATCAGAGCGATGTGTGGTCGCTACGTTTCCCCTGACCAAGCCACGATCGAGCGCGACTACGCGATCGAACGAGCGAATTGCCACATCGGCTTGTCCGACGCGCTGGAGCGTGCTTACGAGGCGAGCTACAACGTGGCGCCGACCGACAACGTCCCGGTAGTGCGCGCAATTCGCAATCGCAAAGGCGAACGGGAGGCACTGCTGATGCGATGGGGACTGGTGCCGTACTGGGCGAAGGGTCAGGCACCGAAGTTCTCGACGATCAACGCGACGATCGAAAGGCTGGAAACCGGCGCAGCATGGAAGAGTGCGTGGCAGCGAGGGCGCCGCTGCATCCTGCCATGCACCGGCTTTTACGAGTGGCAGCTGCAGGCAGGCGGCAGGCGCAAGCAGCCCTACTTCATCAAGCCAGTGGACGGCGACACGTTCGCCCTCGCGGGAATCTGGGACGAGTCTTACACCGAGTCCGGCGAACGAATCGTATCGTGTGCCGTGATCACCATGCGCGCGAACGATCTCATGGCGGAGATCCATAACCACTCCAGCGGCAAGCCGCTACCGCGCGAGCAACGGCGGATGCCTGCCATCTTGCGCAAGGATGACGTGGACCTGTGGCTCACGGGAACGCCCTCCGAAGCCAAGGCACTGTTGCAGGAGTACCCCAGCGAGCTGATGGTCGCGTGGCCGGTCTCCGAGCGCGTCAACAGTCCGCGCAACAATGCGCCTGATCTCATCCAGCCGATCGAGCCCGATCCGCAGCAATCAATCACTTAGCGACGCGCTCTTGCGCAGCAGACGCGGTACTGTATAAAAAATCAGCCCATGGCGGCGATTCTTTTGCAGGCGTTCCTGACCTGCCTGCGAGCCGCGTGTCACGAGCGCACATGTCACCGAGCGCGGAGTCACTATGTTCATCACCCCGCTAAAGCTCATCGACCGAACCATCGATCACCTGGAAATTTTGGCCGAAGTGCTCACCGACGAAGTGAACGAACCCCTGAACAGCGAGCTCGAGGCGGAAAGAAAGCTCTGCAAAGAAACCTTGCTCACGATCCGCGTCCTGTTGCCGAAGCTCAAGGCCGTGCGATGCACGCCTGTGGCAATGACTGCCGCACAGCCCGCCCACTGTCCGTCTTGCAACGAAGGTTGATGCGTCGCGTGCTGCGTCGTGATCGACCTTTTCCCGTTCGGGTGCGTGGCGATGCCTTCGAAGAAGCCGGCCAAGCCAGGGACGCTCGGGTTTTTAGGGGAATGCGGCATGACGGTGTACATCGTCTGCGGCAAGTGTGGCCGCTTCACAGTGGCGAAGCTCGAGGAAATCGCGAAGCGCACCGGTTGGCGCGCAAACGCGGACGAGGTTGGCAAGCGGCTACGTTGCAGCGATTGCGGTCATCGCGGAGCAAAGCTCACAACGCAGCGGCCACAGGCCGGTAGAGCGGTGTGTCCTCGGTGTCTGCGGCCCTTCGGACCCAGGTCGCGGCTGTAGCCAAGACACGCTTTACGCGTGCCGTCTGGCAGACTCGACGTCGGCATTTGCTTGGCACAGAGCACGACTCGCGAACCACACCTCACCACTTGCTCCGGCTTCCAGCCCCAGCCAACCCTGATATCGTACGGCCATGCGCGCAATCAGCATCAAAGCAGTCTTGCTCGCGACACTCGCGGTGCTTGGCGTGGACTTTCTGTTGGGCATGGTCCTGATTGGCCTGTTCGCACCGGAGCTGAACTCTGCCATGACGGACGAGCAGGTGCGCCAAACGGTCGAACGGCTGCTGAACGACCGCGAGTACCTCTTGCTGTCGTTTGTCTTCGGCACCGGCACCACCGTGCTCGGCGGCTACCTCGCCGCACGCCTCGGCCGCATCGTGCCTTACTTCCACGCGCTCGCCTTCGGCTTGCTCTCCATCGTGCTCGGGCTGCTCACCGCGGCTCAGATCCCGACCTGGTACCACACGGTCGGGATCCTCATCACCGTGCCTGCGGCGCTCGTCGGCGCGCACATCGCAAAGCGACAAGCGCACCGCATCGGGAACGGATGACCTTGTATTCCGAGACGTCATCGTATAGAGTCGCGCCCCCATGATTCGGCTCACTATTAACAAACGCACGATGAAAACGAAGACGCTCCTCGCGGGGTCTCGTCTGTCCGTGCGCGTTTAGTCGAACCGAATCGAACAGATCACAAGGCCCCGCCGGTTGCCGACGGGGCCTTTTTGTTTGGGTGCCTGTCTGCCGGCTCGCAAGTCAGAGAGGAAAGCAGCCATGTCCGCAGCGAGTGCTTCGAGCAAGTCCGCACAAGCCGTGCGCCAGCCGAACTTGCAGTCTCCCGTGGTCGCAATCATTGGCGCGACTGGCGCAGTCGGAGCCGAGATGGTGCGGTGCCTGGAGAAACGTCGCTTTCCCCTGTCTTCACTGCGGCTGTTTGCATCGGCGCGCTCGGCAGGGCAACGCGTGGACTATGCCGGCCAATCGCTCGTGATCGAAGAGCTGCGCGAAGAGGCGCTCACCGGCATCGACATCGCGCTGTTCGCGGCAGGCGGCGCGATCTCGCGACGCTTCGCTCCAGCCCTGGCCGCAGCCGGCACGATCGTGATCGACAACTCGTCTGCATTCCGCATGCAGCCGGATGTGCCGCTCGTGGTACCCGAGATCAACGCGCACGCGATCGATGGACACCGCGGCATCATCGCCAACCCGAACTGCGCGACGGTGCTGACGATCACGCCGCTCTGGCCGATCCACCGCGTCAATCCGTTGCAGCGGCTGATCATCTCGACCTATCAGGCCGCATCTGGCGCCGGCGCGGCTGCCATGGAAGAGCTGCGCGAGTCGACTCGTGCATACCTGGCAGGCGAGAAGTACGAGCCGAAGGTGTTGCCGCACCCGTACGCGTTCAATGTCTTCAGCCACAACACGCGCATCGATCCCGCGACCGGGTACAACGAAGAAGAAACGAAGGTCATGCAAGAGGCTCGCAAGATCTTTGCTGAGCCGTCGCTGCGGATCTCGGCGACTTGCATTCGCGTACCCGTGCTGAGGGCACATTGCATCTCCGCAACGTTCGAGTGCGCGCGGCCGATCACGCCGGCAGAGGTTCGCGAGATCATCGCCGGCGCACCGGGCGTGAAGATCGTCGACGACATCGAAAACAACTACTTTCCGATGCCGAAAGACGCGTCCGGTCAGGACGAGCTGCTCGTCGGCCGCATCCGGCAGGATCTGAGCGATCCTGAAGGCCGCTCGATCTCGCTGTTCATCGCGGGCGATCAGCTGCTCAAAGGTGCTGCGCTGAACGCCGTGCAGATCGCCGAGCTCGTGGTCGCGAGCGCCGCCAAGGCCAAAGGCCAGGCGGCGTAACCAGCACTCACGAGAAAGCCTGCGGCAGGGAAGCCGCTGCTCGAACGCGCTGGCGCGAGCGTTTGCGCTTCCCTTCCACGATTTGACGTACCGAAGCGAGCTGCTCGCGTGCCGCGGCGCAAGCAGCCTCTGCCGACGGGAAACCGCTCATCCGCGCGAAGAGATCCATAATCGGAAGCGGACGATACGTGCTCAGCTCGTACCCGAAACCTTCCCGCTCAGCAAAGATACGAGCATAGCCGTACTCGTTATCGTATAGATCAATCAGCATGCGCATACGGCCGCTTTGCTTGTCGTGTGCTTGTGCGGCCGAGTTTACAGAATGTCCCTTGCCGCGAACTACGACACAGTTCGCATCAACGGGAGAGTGCCGATAGGCTTCCTTGCCTACCTAAGTCCGACAGGCGTCCGCCCCTACGCCGCGCGGCGCTGCAATGCATACTGTGGTCGTCAGCGAAAAAGGCGGATGACCAGGGTCCTCGAAAGTCACTTCCCCGAAAACGGCCGTGTACACGCTCGGATCTCGCACGCTCATGCACGAGTGCACTGTCGGCTTCTCCCTGCTGCATACGCGCGATCTCCAGCGCACATCGCGGAAATCCTTCGTCGCGCTCGTCGCGGTCCAGACGCGCGCTCGTGCAGCAGGCCGCTGTGTCTCGATGTGGATCGCGAGGCGGTGGTCGCGCGGAGCGAACGACCACCTCAAAGCCGGCAGTGTCTCCCCCGCTGCGGCATACCGGTGCAGCGCGCTCAGTGCCCCCACGAGGCGATCGACATCGCGCAGACCATGGCCCTGATTCGGCACGTAGAGGACGTGTTTCGGATCGGGCAGCTCGGACCAATAGAGCTTCAAGGCATCGAGCGGCCAATAGCGATCGTTCGTGCTCAATATGATGAGCTTCGCGCTGGTGAGCCTTGTGCGATAACTGAACGGATCGACCAGCGACAGGAGCTCGCTGCCGCGCGTCGATTGCAAGCGGGACGGCAGATCGAGCGCCGCATAATCGGCGATCTCCTGTGACAAGTCACCCCAAGTCGCGCGTTGATGCTCGATCTGCGCAGGCATGTTGAGCATGTCGATCACCATCGGCGCGACCGCCACGACGCGCGGATCAACGGCGGCGGTGAGCCATGACGTCCAGCCACGCTTGGATGCTCCTGCAACGGTGAACGCCGAGATCGAAGCATCCCAACGCTCACGGGCGATGCTCTGCACGGCGTCCATCGCACGCACGACACTCTTCACCATCGGTAGCAGGAGCGGCCAGTCGCGTTCGCCCGTGCGCAGGTACTGATCCAATGTATATGCGATGAGCGCATCTTCGCGACGCTTGAACAACGGCTGGAACGGCACTTGGCGCAGCACACCGACCGGTGCGCGAATCGCTTCTGCCAGGCGGGCAAAATGGCGCGCTTCTCTCGGCAGCTCCGCCGTATCCCGGCCGCTCTCGTACTCCGGCTTCCAACGTCCGCCGTGCACGAACAGGAGCGCGCTGCGCGAGTGGACACTCATGTCCTGCGGACGCAGCAGGAACAATTGATGCTTCCACTCGATGCCGCGCCAGGTTTGGGAAGTGAGGAGGTACTCGACGTACTCCACGTTGCCGATGCGGCCGGAGGTCATTTCGCGCCAGCTGAAGCCGTCGTCAAGGTCGGCGACATAGCGGGCAAGCTCGCCATTCACCTGCTCGATGTCATTGGGCCACGCAGAAACGGCAAACCCGATGAGCACGCACGTCAGGATGGCTCGTTGCCACAGCACGCGCAGACGTGCACACATGATGACCTCCCAGCTCGAAGAGGCCACCATGTTAACGCTGGCGTCGCGCGTGTGATGTCAGTGGAAGATGGGCTCGAGGCGTGGGCTCGGTGATGGGTGCTTTGGCACAAACTACACACGCCTCGGGCCAGGAGCCCAGCTGCCCAGAGTCCAGCAACCCCTCACAGCCGATACCCGAAACCTACGAACAACTCTTCCTGCAAGGTTCGTTCGCCTTGATTGTCCACGAGATCGAACTCGAACCACCGCATGCCGCCGAAGACCACCACACGCGGTGCCACCGCGAGCTCGATTCGCGCGCTCAAGTCTGTGAGCTTGTCCGCGGATCCAAATGTGAGAATGTCTGGTGCGTGAAATGCCTGCCCAGAAAGTGCGAGTCCCATCTCGCGGTGGAGCATGAGCCGCATCTCGGCGCCGACAGCGACCGACATCACGTCATTGTTCTCGTCTTCCAGCAACGCAGCATAGACTCGGGGCCCAAACAGAATGGAGAAGCGTTCGATGTCCCATTGGGCCGGAAACATGAGGTCCGCGCTCAGTACGATGTCGCGCTCCTCACTCAAGAAGAACGTACCCCCGATGCGGCTACGGTCGCTGCCCATCTGCTCGCCCCGACTCAAATAACGCAGCTGCAACGTCTCGTTGCTGAGCTGCAGCTCCGCCAGTGGACGCCGCAGCAACTCACTGGATTGCTGAGCGAGCACAGTGCTCGAACCGAACAGCATCGTTGCAATGGTTACAGCAGGCACCCATATGCGCGCATACATCGCCTTCTCCCTGCCTCGAGCATCGTCCACAAGAAATCGCACCCGATCACTTCAGGTTCCGCTGCTACGGCATCCCGATAGACGATCGGCTGGTCTGCTCGAATTTACCTAGTCATTTCTTAGACAACGACAGGGCGTGAATGCCTACATACGAGCCTCGCGCCGCTTGGCGGAGCACAGAAGAACAGATACCGACCCGTACTCAATCAGCACCGTAAGCGAACGCGCGCCGCTGCCACACCTACCGCAGCGAGCCCAAGCAACCAGACCCAAGGATAGACGGACGCGATGGCTCCGAGCGCTGCGAGCTGCAGCACCGACGTCAAGGCGAACACCATGTTCAATATCCCTGTGGCAACCAATGCCACGCCCGCAAGCTGGACAATCCGATCGGGCTCGCATACGAGCGCGCATCCCATGAGCATCCGGCCGACAGCAAACAGGAGGGAGAAGCTGAACCCGAACGCTGGAGCGATCTCGTTGAAGGCCAGGATTTTGGCCCGCGCGTCTTTGCCGGTAGCAGCAGCGGCATCATCCAGCAACTGTGGCGCCCATACGCCATGAGCGACAAGAAACTGTACGGAACGAAACAGCAAATCGATGGCGTTGCCGAGCAGGAACAGACAAAACCCCGCGACGAAGAGCGTCCGCAAGCGCCGGCTTGCCGACTGCACGAACAAATGCAGCGTGACCGCTGCTGGGAAGTACACGAATGTCAGACTCGCCCGCCACCAGAAACCGTGCTGTAGATGAAGTTGCGCAAAGCGCTCGGGATCGGTATCAGCGATCACCGTCCCCATCACGATGATATGCAGCGGCAGCGCGATCGCGAGCAACAGCGCCGTTAGCACGAGCGCTAGGTGAGCGTCGAAGCGCACCCTCCTGGGATTGAAGATCATCGCGTCATACCCAACATGCTTGTTTACGGCGTCCGATCGTTTGCGCATGCGTGCGAGCGAGGATCCGCTGCGTCGCGCTTGCAGGTAACGCCAATCGGGCACGTGCGGCTGCTCGTTGTGCAGCAACGGTGCCGAAGATAGGAACGGCGGCTATGGAGCGTCAGCGCACCCTGCGGCGGCAAGTGGCGCCGAGCGTCTCTTGCTGCGCCTCTGGTCTATCGAAATGCCGGTGCGATCGTCGACAATACTCATCTATTCCTCGCAACGTATGCGTCACGCCTTGCGCAAGCGCGGCGCATGAGGCAACGAACGTTCGGAGAGTGCCATGACCTGTCGATTGTTCACTCCAATTCGGATTGGAGCGCTGGAGCTTGCCAACCGCATCGTGATCGCACCGATGTGCCAGTACTCGGCAGAAGACGGTTGCATGACCGACTGGCATCTCATCCATCTCGGACACTTGGCGCTGTCCGGCGCGGGACTGCTCACGATCGAGGCGACGGCCGTCACGCCCGAAGGGCGCATCACATATGCCGATGTCGGCTTGTACTCGGACGCCTGCGAAGCTGCCCTCGGCCGTACGGTCGAAGCCGTGCGTCGTTGGTCGGACATGCCGATCGCGATCCAGCTTGCACATGCCGGGCGCAAGGCTTCCACGGAAGTGCCATGGCAAGGCGGCGCGCAACTGCCGCCCGAGCAACCGAACGGCTGGCGTACAGAAGCTCCGTCCGCCATTCCCTATCTCGAGCGCGACGTTCCACCGACGGCGCTCGATCGCGACGGCCTTGCGCGGGTACGCGATGCCTTCGTCGCAGCGGCACGCCGCGCCGTCCGAGTTGGTCTCAACGCGATTCAACTCCATGCTGCCCACGGCTATCTTCTGCATCAGTTCTTGTCGCCGCTTTCAAATCAACGCACCGACGAGTACGGCGGTTCGCTCGCCAATCGCATGCGCTTTCCTTTGGAGGTCTTCGACGCCGTGCGCGAGGCTGTTCCGCCCGAGCTACCGGTCACCGTGCGCGTATCGGGCACCGATTGGGCACCCAACGGCTGGGATATCGAGCAAACGGTCGAGTTGGCGCAGGCGCTCGAAGCGCGCGGTTGCAGCGGGATTCACGTCTCGAGCGGGGGATTGACGCCAGCGCAACAGATTCCGCTCGGACCTGGCTATCAGGTGCCGCTCGCGCGTGCCGTCAAGGCAGCGGTGAAGATGCCGGTCGTCGCGGTCGGGCTGATCACCGATTTCGATCACGCCGAGTCCATTCTCGTGGCCGGGGATGCAGACTTGATCGCGATCGCGCGCGCCATTCTCTACGATCCTCGCTGGCCCTGGCACGCGGCTGCACACTTCGGCGTGAGCATCAAACCACCGAAGCAATACTCGCGCGCAGCGCCGGCACGATATTCGGGTTTGTTCAGGCTGTAGCGCTCTCGACACGCATGCAGGACACGCGTGACGCAGGTACGTCGACATACTCGAATGGAGCGCGCTTGACGTTGCACACCAGCTCATAGCCGATACGACCGCTCGCCTTCGCCACTTCGGACACGTGCACGTGCCGACCCCACAGCTCCACCTCGCTGCCAATACGTGCGCTAGGCAGATCGGTGATGTCGACCATGAGCAGATCCATCGACACACGGCCCACTAGCGACGTGCGCTGCCCATCGACTGCCACGGGCGTCCCTGAAGGAGCCGTCTGCGGATAGCCGTCCGCATAGCCAGCGCACACCAAGCCAATACGCATGGGTTTGTCGGCAACGAAAGTGGCGCCATAACCAATGGCATCGCCTGGCTGCACGGTGCGAACGGCGCAGATGCAGCTACGGAACGTCATGACTGGCTGCAAGCCAGTCAGCACACTGTCATCCGGCGCAATGCCGTACAGCATGATCCCCGGTCGCGCCCAGTCCCGACGCGCCTGTGGCCAATTGAGCAACCCAGCGGAGTTGCACAAGCTGCGTTCGCCGGGCAAGCCTCGCGTTTCCATATCGAACCGCTCGATCTGCTCCGTGGTCATCGAGCTTCGCAGTTCTTCAGCGCGAGCAAAGTGTGTCATCAGCGTGATGGCACGCACCTTTCCCGTCGCGTCGAGTCGACGATAGGCACGCGCGGCATCCGCACTATCGAATCCCGCACGGTGCATTCCCGATTCGATTTTCAGCCATGCGGTGAGGCTCCTTGGAAGCAGCCGCGCCTGCTCCACCATTCTGATCTGCTCGTCGTGATGGACGACCAGCCACAAACCGAGCTCACTCGCAAGCTCGAGCTCGGCGCCACTGAACACACCTTCGAGAAGCAGAATCGGATTGCGCACCCCCCCTTCGCGCAGCTCACGAGCCTCGTCGAGAAACGCAACTGCGAACGCATCGGCGTCCTCTGCCAGCGCCCTCGCGCACGCAAGCGCGCCATGACCATAGGCATTCGCCTTGATGACTGCGACCGCGCGGCCGCCGTGAATGCGACGCGCAAGCCGATAGTTGGCGCGCAACGCCTCGAGATCGATGAGAGCACGGGTTGGACGCGTCATGTCGATTCGTTACCGTGGGCGAGCTGTCGAACACGGGTCGGCATCGAGGTGCGATACCGCGACAAATCAAGGCCATCGATGCGAATGGCCGGCCGATAACCCGTCACGAGATCGGCGATGATCCGTCCCGAGCCACACGCCATCGTCCAGCCGAGCGTGCCGTGCCCGGTATTGATGAACAAATTGCGATACTCGCTCACGCCCACGATCGGCGTGCTATCGGGCGTCATCGGCCGCAGGCCGGTCCAGAACGCAGCACGTTCAACATCTCCGGCACCCGGAAAGAGCTCGTCCGTCACCCTCTCGAGCGTCACACGACGGCGCGGTGAGAGCGTCAAGTCGAATCCAACGAGCTCTGCCATGCCGCCCACGCGGATGCGCTCGTCGAAGCGAGTGATCGCGATCTTGTAGGTTTCGTCCAGCACGGTGGAAACGGGTGCTGCGCTCGCATCGACGATGGGCAGCGTCAGCGAGTACCCCTTCACGGGATAAATGGGCAACTGGAGCCCGAGCGGAGCAAGCAAATCACGGGAGCCGCTGCCGCAAGCCACCACGTACGCATCCGCCCTCAGAAGCTCGCCTTGCGAACGTACCCCGACAATGCGACCCGCCTTGGCTTCGAGCGCCTCGATGTGGCGATTGAAACGGAATTCCACACCTGCCTGCGCAGCTGCTTGAGCAAGACGTGCTGTGAAGAGATGGCAGTCACCCGTTTCGTCGTTCGGTAGTCGCAATCCGCCAGCGAGCTTGCTCGTCACCTTTGCAAGCGCCGGCTCCACACGTGGCAGCTCATCCGCTTGGAGCAGCTCATAGGGAACGCCATATCGTTCGAGCACAGCAATGTCCCGTCGCGCTGCCTCGAGCTGCTTGCGACTCCTGAACAGCTGCAACGTCCCCCCTGAACGTTGCTCGTACTGGATGCCGAGCTCGTGGCGAAGCTCCCGCAGACAGTCGCGACTGTACTCGGCCAGCCTCAACATCCGTTCCTTGTTGATGGAATAACATCGCGAGGAGCAGTTGGCAAGCATCGCTGCCAGCCAGCGGAGCTGATACAGGGTGCCATCCGGACGAATGGACAGGGGCGCGTGGCGCTGGAACAGCCAGCGCAGCGCCTTGAGTGGGATGCCTGGCGCCGCCCACGGTGTCGAGTATCCGGGAGAGATCTGGCCGGCGTTGGCATAGCTCGCTTCCAGCGCCGGTGCAGGCTGGCGATCGAGCACGGTCACCCGCGCGCCGCGGCGAGCGAGATACCACGCGCTCGTCACACCGATCACGCCGCTGCCCAGAACGATCACGTGCATGTGAGACTCACCGCGCCCATCGTTGCCGACGCCTTAAGTTTAAGAACGGCTAGGTAGTGACTTCCGCCAAACTTCGCGCGTCAACAGCGTTTTTCGCTGCCCCATAGGCCTGGAAGGGGCTTCAAGTAGTGAAATTCACTGTCGCAAGCGTAACCGGCTGCTCGACCATCCTCGCTCGGCGGACATACCCTATCTCACGTGGCGCGAACCACGCAGGAGCTTCGCACATGCACGAGTTCGACCGCGTCGATCGCAAGATCCTCGACATCCTTCAGCGCAACGGACGCATCTCCATCACAGAGCTGGCTGCAGAGGTGGGGCTCTCGGCCACCCCCTGCGCCGAGCGTGTCCGTCGCCTGGAACGCAACGGTGTCATCACCGGCTATCACGCCCACGTCGCGCCGCAGGCGCTCGGGAAGAAACTGCTCGTGTTCCTAGAGATCAAGCTGTCTGCGAAATCCGACGAGGTGTTCGAGAAAATCAAAAAAGAACTGCAAAGCATACCCGAGGTGATGGAGTGCCATCTCGTCTCGGGCGACTTTGACTACCTGGTGAAGGCGAGACTTGCAGAGATGAACGATTACCGTCGGCTGCTCGGGCACATCTTGCAGCGCCTGCCCGCGCCCGCAGAATCGCGCAGTTACGTTGTCATGGAGGAAATCAAGGAGACCTCTTACCTGCCCGTGTGAGGCCAGCCGCTCCCGTCGTGGACGATACGCATGGAGCTCGCGGCGCACGCAATCGCTTCTTCGGACGAATGAACTCGACGAATCGATGCGCGTTCTGCTCTCACGCAGACCCGCATCATGCGGGCACCGCAGCATTCGGCTGAGTGACTGAAGCCAAAGCCGTCCGAAGGAGTGATGCTATGAAGAAGACGAGTTCCGAAAGCCTGCGAGAAACCGGTTCAGTACGCGCGCGAACGTCAGTGCCGCGACAACGCGCGGCGTTGGCGGCCCGCAGCGGCGTGGAGTCCGAGGCCGTGAAAGATGTCGCTGCCAGCCTCAATACGCTCGTTGCCGACGTCTTCGCGCTCTACATCAAGACCAAGAACTTCCATTGGCATGTCAGCGGGCCTCACTTTCGCGACTACCATGAGTTGCTGGAGGAACATGCCAAGGAGCTGTTCGCAATGGTGGACCCGATTGCCGAGCGCGTCCGTAAGCTGGGCGAACCCACGATCAAGTCCATCAGCAATATCGCCCGTCTACAACGCGTGACGGACAACGATGCGGACGACTTGGCGCCCGAGGACATGCTCACGGAACTGCTCGAGGACAACAAGAACTTGGCGCTCCGGCTGCGTGAAGCTCACGAAGTGTGCAGCGAAGCGCGCGATCTGGCGACCGCAAGTCTGATCGAAAACTGGATCGATGAGACGGAACGTCGCGCTTGGTTCCTGTTCGAGACCACTCGACGTCCCGGCTCAACCGAGCATTGAGCGCGAGTACCATGCCCTCCCGTCGCGGGGGAGGGCAGGTTGGGAACAGGGACAGGGTAAGAAAGGCCCGCGACCGCCTCCCGATCTCCCCTTCCCTA
Organism: Gammaproteobacteria bacterium; assembly: GCA_017577615.1. Lineage (GTDB taxonomy): Bacteria > Pseudomonadota > Gammaproteobacteria > Steroidobacterales > Steroidobacteraceae > Steroidobacter. The sequence goes on from PKRE01000008.1 coordinate 116,614, forward strand.
TTCCCTTCACCGTCCTCCGGCAAGCTTTACTCGACGCGACTCAAGCTTCGAATGTCCAAGTGCCGTGATTCCGTTGGAGGAACCCCGCGAGTCCGCCGCTTCTTCCACGGTTGCAGCGGCGGCAAAGTCAACGGCCGACAGAATTCGCTCGATGCTGGATGGTTTCTCCAAGATCGCGACCGTGACTCCTTCGCACTGAGTGACCTCTCGTTGTCGATTCGCCAGAACGATCGAAGGGATACCGAACAACCCGTTCAGAGTACAAACAAGGCGCGCACGTTCCTCGGCGTTGGAAATATCTATATCGACAATGGCCAACGTCGGTCGCTGCATCCTTGCGAACGTAAGAGCTTCATCGTACGCCCGGACGGGCCCTAAGACATCGTGCCCGGCTGCTCGCAATTGCTCTTCGAGCGCGAGCGCCAACAATGACTCGTGTTCGACGACTAGAATTTTCATCAGTAGGTTCTCGAGATCGACAGACGAACCTAAAAGCGCATCAGCACGATTCGAGTTCCATATCTCGTGCAATGTTCATCGCTATCAGCGCGGTGGCAGAATGTAGCTCCAAGTCTCGGTGAGCACATCGCTACCGCTTCGCAGGAAACCACGCAGCTCGGTTGGCTCGGATGGCGTCAGCTGCTTGACCCGCACCGCCATACGCCAAGCGCCAGTGGCGTCCACTTTGTATACGACGCTTTCCAAGATTTGCCCATTCACTGGCGCCGTCACGACGGCTTCCACTTTGGCGTCCGCCGGCAGCTCGTCGAGCGCAGGTCCTTTGAAGTCGACGATGAACTGTTGCTCGTTCTCACCCAGCTCGGCGTAGCCACGTCCGACTCGAGATTGCATGACCCACGCACCCGGCGGCCGCTGCTGCTGTTCCCCCTGCCACCTGATCCGGTACGAGAAATCGATCGGCTCGCCTAATGGCGGCAAATCCCGCGGCACCCAATACGCCACGATATTGTCGTTCGTCTCGTCCGGGGTGCTCAGTTGCACGAGCTCGACACGTCCCGGGCCCCATTTTCCGACCGGCTCCACCCATGCGCTCGGTCGCAGCTCGTAGCTTGCCTCCGCATCCTCGTAGCTCGAGAAGCGACGGTCCCGTTGCATGAGGCCAAAGCCTTTGAGCTCGTCCATGGAAAAAGAAGTGGTGAGCGGTGCCTTGGGATTGATGAGTGGGCGCCAGATCCACTCGCCCTGGCCCGTTGCCACCAGTAGCCCGTCCGAATCGTGTACCTCGGGACGAAAATCACTGGGATGCGGTTGGTTCTCGCCGAAGAAATACATGCTCGTGAGCGGCGCCATCCCGAAGGTTGCCACCTCCTCACGTAGGTACACGCGTGCGCGCACGTCCACGCGTGTTTCCTGACCGGGATGAACGTCGAATTGATACGCGCCGCTCGTGCGCGGTGATTCGAGCAACGCGTAGATGCGCAAGCTCTTCGCCTCCGACGCGGGCTTGACGATCCAGAACTCGCTGAAGCGTGGGAATTCCTCTCCTTGCCCCCCGACGGTGTCGATCGCGAGCCCGCGAGCAGACAAACCATAACGTTGTCCGGCGCCAACGGCGCGAAAGTAGCTCGCTCCCAGGAACACGATCAGCTCGTCCTTGTAGTCCTCGGTGTTGAGCGGGTAATGAGCCCGGAACCCTGCAAAGCCGAGATCGCCCCATCGCTCAGGAGAGAGCTTGTTGCGCCCATAGTCGAAATCGGCGCTGCTGTACGGTATGTGGCGCACGCCTTGCGGCGTCACTTCATTGATCAGCACCGGCTCGACCTGAAACTTCCCGAGATGGAAGAACATCAGCTCAAAGGGGAGGTTCTCATCGCGCCAAAGCGCGCGCTCCGGGCGAAAACGGATGTCGCGATATTGATCGTAGGTGAGTGCAGCAAGCTCGGCCGGCGGTTGCCGCGTGAGAGGTTGATAGGGCTTTCTCGCCCGTTCGGCAGCAAGCTCAGCCACGTCGTTGAAGTCGAAAGCGATGACAGGCGCGGATACGAGCGTGCCGAGCACGACGCCCGCGAGCGCAGTGCGAATGCGAACAAATAACTCAGCAGCCATGTCCACCATGCTTGCGTATCGAATGCAGCTTCGAGACAGCGGAACGATAAACACGTGGGAGGCAGCGTGCGTTCCCGTGTTGGCGGGCTGGCGGCTGGGGAGCGAAGGCATTGGCGTGTTTCATGAGGCGCGCATTGCGCCGCTGATCCAGCCTGCAGCCCGAGCCCATCAGAACCAGTTGTAATTGAAGCTGATGCTGATCCTTTCCTGCTTCGTCGGATTTGGGGGCACTTCGTGGCGCAGCCAACTCTCGAACAGCACGACCTTGCCCGCCTCGGCTGGAATGGTCACCCACGTGCGATTCTCGGCTCGCGCATCCGCACGACGAGGTGGTGCCGCCATGAAGCGATCGAGACGCGGATCCTCGAACTTCAGACCGGCACAGCCTTTGGGTGTCTGCACGTAGTACGTTCCGCTGATCGTCGCGAGCGGATGCAGATGCAAGCTATGCGCGACACGATGAGGCATGATGTTCACCCAGCAATCAGTCATGACAAGGGTGCGGCCCTCGAGATCGAGATCGAGCGCACGTGCAAACGCAGCCACGTGACGGTCGAGCTTACGGCGCAGCTGGTCGAAGGTTGGCGATACCTCGTGCATCCGGCTCACAGAGTTGTACGAGGTATACCCGCCCGGATAGTTCTTAGCGGACCAACGTCGACCGGCTTCGTCATCGAGCGCCAGTTGTCGACATTCGCGCAGTAGACGATCATTGAAGCGACGCCAATCGCCGCCTTGCAGGCGGCGAGCATAAACAAGCGTGGGAAAGAGCGTTTGAATGGCCATGCGCGAATTTTATGAGGCTCGTGCACACCAAGTGAACGTAGCCTGCAAGAGCTAGCTTGCTCCCGGAGCCACCGTGCACACGACTTCACCGGCCACGGTAGACGAACCCATCGATCGGGATTCGCTGGATGCCTTGGTGGCTCATCATGGTCTCGGGGTCGCAGACGTGCAGGCCACGCTCGAAATAGCCCGCGCCCGCCCCACGCGTGAGGAGCTCGGTCGCTTTGTCGTCGTGCTGCTGCGACTCTCCGGCGTCCTATCCATGGTTGCCGGAATCGTGTTCTTCATCGCTGCGAACTGGGCGGGCCTCGGCAAGGCGGAACGGTTCCTGCTGGTAGAGGCTGTGCTCGTTGTCAGCTGCGGCTTCGCTCTATGGCGGACACCACCGAACAGCATCGGGCGCCATGGCGCGTTGGTGGCTTTTGCGACGACAGGTGTGCTGCTCGCGCTGTTCGGCCAGACGTATCAGACTGGCGCGAACAGCTATGAGCTCTTCTTGGCGTGGAGCGCGCTCGGCCTGCCCTTCGTCATGGCCGCGCAATGGAGTGTGGCCTGGGGTGCTTGGCTCGTCGTGCTCAACGTGGCTTTGAGCCTGTTCGTCGGCTCTCGGGCACAAGACGGCTGGCTGTGGATGGTCGTAGCGGGCGCCAATCTCGAGCACTCTGCCCTCTTGCTCCTGCCCATGATGATCAACTATTCGCTCTGGGGCATCCGCGAGTACTTGGAGCAGACACGCTGGGTCATGAGCGTGCCTTCGTGGCTCGGTCGCTTGGCGTTGGGCTTCGGCGTGGCGTATGCCACCTGGGCAGGTATGCGCGCGATCCTCGGCACCGAGACGAGCGCACGGGCAGTCCTGCTGTTCGTCATGGTGGCATTCGCAGGTATCGTCGCGTACACAATCAAGAAACGCGAGGATGTCTTCCCGGTCGCCGCTGTCGCGGCAAGCCTGATCGTGCTCACCACGTGCGCGCTGGCGGATGCGTTGCAGAAGCACGATGAGCTGCTCTTTTTGACCCTTACCGTTTGGCTCATAGCGAGCTCTGCAGTGAGCGGCCGGCTGATCATGAAGCTGCAGCGCGCCTGGACCGACACGCCGCCATGAGCCGCTCCGAAGCATTACGACAAGCGCTCGTTGCGCGTGGCGTGCTCGCACCGGAATCTCCGCCATTGGATATGCGTGCGCGCGCCCGTCCCTGGTTCGTGAGTCTCCTGCTTGGCGTCGGCGGCTGGCTGGCGGGTGTCTTCGCCGCCATCTTCGTCGCCCTGGTGTTCCAGCCCGGCAGCACCACCGAATACGCGCTCGTTGGACTGCTCGCCCTCGCGACAGCGTACGCGCTCTACGCGATCGATCGTGAGAGTGCGTTCTTCGATCAGCTGGCACTTGCGCTCTCGATCGCTGGGCAGTTGGCGCTGCTGGTAGCAGGTTGGGCATTCGTCGAGTCCCTGGCGGGCATTGCCACGTTCGCGACCGTCATGCAGATCGCTTTGTTCGTGCTGATGCCGAATCGAATGGCAAGACTCCTTGCGGCATTGTGCGCATGTATCGCATGGGCGCTGACGGTGCGTTTGTCATGGTGGAGCGCAGACGAGCTCGGGGCACCATCGGAAGCGTCGCTGAGCGCGGCGTTCGTCGCTTGGCTCTTCGTGTGGATCCCGATCGCAGTGCTCGTGCAGGTGCTCGTCCATTGGGAAGCGTCATGGATGGCCCGTGGGCTGCAGCGCTTCGCTCGGCCCGCGTTGAGCGGCATGTTGGTCGCATTGGCGCTCGGAACGTGGCTGTCCGAACCCTTCGGCGCGCTACGGTTCTGGGACGCATCGAGCACGAACTGGCTGGCGTTGTGGCCGCTGCTCGGCGCGGGCGCAGCACTCCTTGCCGCCGTGAATGCATTCCGTTTGCGTCATCGCGCCTTGGTCGGGCTCGGCATCGCCGGCGCACTGCTCCATGTCGTGCACTTCTACTTTCTGCTCGGCGTGTCCCTGCTGCTCAAGTCCGCCATCCTGCTGGTTGTCGGCGCGGCGCTGCTAGCCGTTGCCGCGGCGATCGAGCGCGGCCTGTCAAAGCCGGGGGAACAGGCACCATGAGCGTGCTGTGGACCCGATCGCTGATCGTGCTGGGCGCGGCAATCGTGCTTGCGGCGGTCAAGCTGTCCATTCACAGCAAGGAGCGCACGATCGCCCAAGGCGAGACCATCTTTCTCGAGCTCATGCCGGTAGATCCGCGCTCGCTGATGCAAGGTGACTACATGGCCCTGCGGTTTCGGCTTGCAGAGGAGATCGAACGAGCGCGACAACGAGGTACGCTGGCACCCTCTGCCCGCACTGCGCCGCTCGCGATCGATGCGCATCGTGTCGCTACGCTTGCGCAGGACACGGAGGCCGATGCACAGATTCGCTTCAGGATCCGCAACAGGAGCGTGTGGATCGGTACGAACGCGTTCTTCTTCGAGGAAGGCTCCTCGTCAAAATACGTGAATGCGCGCTACGGGGAGTTCCGGCTCGAACGCGGCAGCGGACAGGCAGTGCTCGTCGGCCTGCGCGATGCGCAGTTCAACGAGTTATGAGTCGGGGTGCGCCGGCTTTTGTCGCTGTGCGGGCCGACAGAGCTTTCGTTCGGTCGTGGCAGCCACGTTCACGCGCCCTTAGCCGAACAGCCAACAGCGACGACGTGCCACATTGCGGCGCCTTGGCTCCACGAGGTCGTTGACGTTGCCGTCGATGAGACGCGTGAACAGCGTGTCCGTGCCGCTCGTGCGTCCGAGCTCGTATTCTTCTTTGTAGAGCGGCACGACGGCATAGAACACGATCGATTTCGCAGCGGTCTTGAGCTCATAGAACGGTGTCGGCACGAGCAACGAGGGTACGATCAGCGCCACCGACAAGCTCGTGGTACGCGCGTACGGCGTGGGCGGGTCTCCATTCGGGATCATGTGTCCCCATCCGAGCCACCCACCGTCCTCATGGGCACGCTTCGCCAGCTGACGTAGCAGCCGCAAGGGCCACGACCAGCGTTCGTCCTGAGCCTGCTCGCCTTCGAGCTGCCATTCTCGAGGCAACGTCATCATCAGCTCCAAATGCGCAGGCTGGTCCGCTTTCGGCACACGCATCGCACGAGCGCTCATGCCACACGTCACGAGCGTGTGCACGGGTCGTGTATCACTCGGCGCGACGTGGACGATGCGCGTTTCGTTCGCATCCTGCGCATCCTCACGGAAGACGTTCTTGATGGTGCCGAGATGTCGCTCGATGTGAGCCTCGATGGTCCTGCGAAGAGTCTGTACAGAGCTTGCCATTACGCCTCATGAGCACGGAGGGCCGACGAGCCCGAGCGGCTGCGAAGCCAGCCGATAGCCTGACGCGTGGACGCACGCTCGTACGAGCGTACCGTTACCTCGTGCGCTTGGCAGCCAACGCATCGAACGAGAAACGACCGGCGCCATACGTAGCGAGGTACAGCCCGATGGCAATGAGACAGGCCGACGGAAACACCGCGCGCAAGCCTCCGAAGCGATCCACCATCGCAACTGCCACGACGAAGTTGATCATACACAAAATCCCTGCCCACCTTGTCAGGAATCCTGCGATGAACGCCAGGCCGATGAAGAACTGAGCCCAGACTGAAAGCCGCGCCATGAGCTCCGGTGCCACAAATCCGAACTGCTCGAGGAAGGCGACGAACTCGTCCATGCGTTCGGCGCTCACGATGTTGTCCCAGACACCCCACACCAGAAACGCACCGACAAACACGCGTAGCACGAGCAACGCAAGATCCCCATAGCGCTCCGCGCCGGTGAGGAAGACGATCTGTCGCATGTGGCTCTCCTTCGCTGTGCGCAGCAGCCCGGCGTCGGCAGCTTAACCACGGCCATGATGCGAGAGCAATAGGATGACAGCGGGACGGACTTTGACCGGTTCGCGAAGCGGCTGACCCGGAACAGAGCGTGGCGGTGACGATTTAGCTACTAGCACCCGAGAAGGAGGCGAGATGCGTCACACATGGATCGGACTGCTGTTGGCAATCGGATGGTGCTCGCTGACTGCACAGGAACCCGTCGACGATCCGCGCACAGCGGAAGAAGTGGATCGGGTCTTCGACGCCATGGATCGCGATGGCGACGACCGCATTAGTCGCAGTGAAGCGCAACGATCGCCCTTGCTGCGCCATCGCTTCGACGGTGTCGATGCGAACGAGGATGGTTACGTCAGTCGCGCCGAGTACCGCGCCCGGCCGCGCAACGAGCCGTTCGAGTAAGGCAGCAGTGCTTTCTCAAGGGATGAAATCTCACGCACGCTCGATCCCATGCGCCCCAAAGTGTCGTCATCGGGCGACGAATCAAACGCTTTCGGAACCGAAACCCGTACGCAGGTATTCCGTCGATGTGCTTGTAACGGAGTGCCGAGGAGTGTGTTTCATGCGATCGAAACTTCATTCGCTGGTGGCGCTGGCAGCAGGTGCCCTGGTGCTGGGACAGTACGCAGCAGCACAGAGCGACGAGATGCGTCCGTCACGTTCCGCCACCGAGGATATGCAACCGCAGAGAGGCGAGGACACCTATCCTGGTGAGTCGTCAACCACACGCGACCCGACTTCCGGCGACACGGACAGATCGGCCGCCGGCCAAGGTACCGGCTCGCTCGATACTGGTCAGATAGATCAGAGAAAGGTCGAGCAGTTCGCAGACGCCTACGTGCAGGTGCAGACGATCCAGCAGCAGGCGAACGCCGACATCGAGGCGGCCAAAGATCCGATGGAAGCCGAGCAGGTGCGCACGGCTGCGCAGTCCGACATGATCGCCGCGGTCGAGCGCAGCGGCTTGCAGGTCGAGGAATTCAATCAGATCGTGGCGAGCATGGCGGCCGATAACGAGCTGCGCTCGCGTATTTCTGCGGCAGTTCAGAAGAGACTCGATCAGGGCGCTACGACTCCCGCGCGCTGAGCTCACTGGGTGCCCGGCTGTCACTGTTTGCCCAGACATGAGAAGGCCCTTCCACATACGTGGAAGGGCCTTTTCTGCTGCGACAGCGAACCGTTAGGCGACTTGACCAAATGCATTCTGCACGGCGTCCTGCGGCGAACAGCCTTCTTCGAATAAAGGACGCCATGCTTCCCAATCGATATCGTCCCATTCGACGGAGTCAAGGATGTTGCTGAAGTCCGAACGGATGACATCCAGCACGTCGAGTTGCCATTGATGCCAGCGATCCTCGCTTAACTCTGCACTGCCTCTTGCGGCTTGCGATGAACGACTCTGCATCATGGTCCACTCACTCACTTTCGAACCTCCTCTCGTCGAGTGACTCAGCACGAGAAAGTCGGCTCTCGATACATCGCTAAGCGATGTATCAATGTTTTAAAAGACCCTCCCACGCACAGGTGGGAGGGAACGAGACTGTTCCTCAGGGGGAATCGCGGAACAGCGCAAACATTGTAGAGGCCAACCCGTTACGAGTCAGTCGAGCGAAGGTTACGTCGCGGTCGTGACGAGCACATTACGGTCTAGCACCTATATGCCGCGGTCTGTCAACGCTGTCTCAAGCGCGCCGCCGTGGTGTGATCAACACAGGCCACGGGATTTGTTGGAGAGGTGCAACGACAAGCCGTTCATATTTCTGCGCACAACGCCGTGCTCCAAAAGCGTTTGAGGCTTGCGCCCGAAAAGTGTCTCGATCTCGCCACGACACGACCGAGCAATTGCGGCACGCACGGGCTGTGGGCGCACAAGCACGCTGTTTACGTCGCCTCAGCCCAAGCGAGCCCCCAGCCAGCGTCCATGCTGAGCACCTAGCGGGCAGCACGGCGGTCAGCCTGGGACGCACCGACGCCTTGCAGGCGCGTCGCGTGCAACAGACTTTTCACGCACTCCTAACCGAATTGCTACCGACTTGCGGCGCTGAACGATGAATAATGCGGGCCACTGTTGAGGATTGGAAGAATGCACCGCCGGTTTCGCCCTGCATTGTCGCCAAGCATGCCTGCCTACAACCACGCACGCGCTCACCGCCGCGCGTTGTGGTTGGACACAGTCCGTGGCAAGTGGCACGCTCAGCTCTTGCGTGCAATGCACGCAGCAACCGACGCCTGGCCCCACGCTGCGCAGAGCATCTGCCGAAACATAGCGCTCAACCGATGAGCGACGACGATATCAAGTAAAGAAATACAGTGGCGAGCGCACCGACTGCCAGCAGCTTGAGGAGAATGCCGATGCTGAGCTCGGGAGCGGATCGACCGCGTTCGCCGGACTCGAAGCGCTCGAGCTCAGCGGCTTCCAGGCGCAGCTTGCGTACATGGCCGCACACGGAGACTCGGTGAGACTCGGCACGGTTCGCGTGGACCAGCGTCATACGATCCTCCGCTGTTGACAACCAAACGGACGGCAAGTTTAGCTTGCACCAACCCGCAATGCGGTTGCAAAGCGATCAGTCCACCACGAGCTTGTAGCCCGCTCCCGGCGCTGTTTGCAATATCTGCGGGTTGGACGGATCGACCTCGATCTTCTGGCGCAAGCGATGCACGAGCTGCTTCAAGAGCTGGCGGTCGCCCGATCCCCTGTGACCCCACACTTGCATCAGCAAGCGATCCGAACCGACCGTATGGCCGGCATTCGCGAGCAGCATCTGCAGCAGACGCAGCTCGAGCTTGGTGAGCCGCACTGGGGGATTGCTGCCGACGCGTACTGCATGCTCATCCATGTCCAGTGAGATCCGCCCTGCAGCAAGCGGTGCAGCGTTCTCCATGCCCGCGCGCCTGAGCAACGCCTTGACGCGGGCGAGCAGCGTACGCGGACTGAACGGCTTGGTGAGATAGTCGTCGGCGCCGAGGTCGAGCGCGCGCACCAGATCCTCTTCTTCGCCGCGCACGGTCAGCATCATCACAGGCGCACGCGATTTCGAACGGATGGTCTCACAAACCTGAAATCCGCTCGCGCCGGGCATGTTGATGTCGAGAATGACCAGGTCCGGCGCTTCCGCCTCGAATGCGCGAATCGCGCTCGGTCCATCGCTTGCCTTCACGACCAGATAGCCGGCCTGAGAAAGTGTGAAGGCGATGAGCGCGAGCAAGTCTTTGTCGTCGTCCGCTACGAGCAGCTTCATCGGTCCCAAACGTGCGCTATCATGCAGCAACAGAATTCCCAATGGAGGGCGCGGCTGCTGCGTCTTTGACTCTGGAATAACGCATGCGTTTCCGCTCGTTCACCTCACGACTCCGTCGCCGCTTCCGCAGCAACGCGCGGCAATCGTATTTCGAACCTCGTTCTGCCCTCCGCCGTGCGCATAGCCGCGACTGTACCGCCGTGTCGATCCACGATCGATTTGACGATCCATAAACCGAGTCCAAGGCCGCCAGGCTCGGGCTCGTGCTCTGCGCCGCGGTAGAAACGCTCAAACAGCACCCCGCTTTCGATGGCCGGAATGCCGGGCCCTTCGTCCTCCACCCATAGAACGAGCTCCGGCCCGCTCTCTCTGGCACCGACGTACACCGTGCTCTCCTCCGGCGCGAACTTGCTCGCGTTGGCGAGCAGGTTGACGAGTACCTGCGTGAGCCGTGGGCCGTCACCTTCGATGCGCGGCAACTCCTCGGGCACGTCGACGACGAGCGACTGACGCCTTTGCTTGAGCAACGCGCTGATGAGCGCCTCCGCGTCCTCGATCAGCTCCGCAACCGAGACGCTTTGACGCCGGATGCCCAGCTGACCCGACTCGATCCGAACGCTTTCGAGCAGATTGTCGATCAGCCGCGTCAGGCGCAGCGTGCCGCGTTCGAGAGACAGGACGAGCTCCCTTTGCTCCTCGAGCGGCATGGACCCGAGGCCCTCGCGTAACAGCTCTATGGACGCCAGCTGGGCTGCAAGCGGTGTTCTGAACTCGTGCGAGATGTTGGCGAGCACGGAATCGCGCGCGCGTCGCACGCTCTCCAGCTCCGTTTCATCGCGAATGACTTGCACCTGCCACTCGTCGATGGGCGCCGCGCTCGTGATCACCGTCGTGCGGACCGTGCCGTCATCGAGCTGCAGCCGCTCTGTGGCACGTGCATTGCCGACCGTGCGAGCCTGTAAGATCGGGCAGTTCGTCTCGCACGGCCGCTGACCGTTCTGCGGGCAGGGCTTGAGCACATCGCCGCAAAACCGCCCGATCGCCTCGTGCGGCTGCACATCGAGCAAGCGCGCGGCCTGTGGATTCAGATAGCGGATCACACGCGCTCGATCCACCGCATACACACCTTCGACGATGCCGCTCAGTACCGCCTGCGCTTCGGCCTCACTGCGGCGCAACCGTCCGGTCAGCTCGATGAGGTTGTTGCGCATATCCTCCATGGTGCGCGCGAGCTTGCCGACTTCCTTCGTGCCCTCGACGGGGATCGAGGTGGAGAAGTCGCCCTGTCCCAGACGCTCCGCCGCTTCCGTCAGGGTGCTCACCGGCCCTGTCACCTGCTGGCCGAGCAGGATGCCCGCCAGCACCGCGAGCGCAGCGAGCACAATGGCGGTCGTCAGCAGCCGTTTGATGAGCGTGCCGGTTGCCGTATCGATCTCCCGTGCGGGCAACCTCGCTTCGAGCAAGGCGATGGCCTCGCCTGTCGAGGCGAACACCGGGAAGCTCGCTGCATACATGTCCGCGCTCTCTATACGCATCACCGCAGAGCGCCCATCTGACAAGCCGGCAGAATGCAAGCGCGTGAATTCGTCGGACTTGCGCGTGTCCGTGTAGCTGCGGTAGTGGAGCAGGCGGATTTGCACGCCAACACGCTCCGACAGCACGGCGCCCAAGCGCTCATCCAGCTGACGAATCACGTAGAGGTGGCGCAGCGGTCGCTGGCTCACCTGCGCCGATGCACCGACCAATCCGTATTCCGTCTCCGCTGGCGCCGCCATGAAGCGTTCCCCTTGCTCGGCTGCGGAGATGAAGATCTGCGGCCACGGCACGTCCACCCCCGCGCTGGCGATCAATGTCGCGCCTTCGGCGATCGCGCACGCCGCGATCGTTTCCGATGTGCAAGAGCGGCGCAGAAAGGGCTCGAGCAGCGCTTGATTGCGCTCGCCCAGCAGGCGCTGCAGAGTCTGACGCTCGGCGATGCTGCGCGCTTCGGTGAGAACGTCCTCGCTGATTCGGCGCAACTCTTCGCGTGCGAGCGCGCCGGCCAGCTCCACACGCGCCTTTCCTTGTTGATCCGCCAAGTCACGTAGCGAGCCGATCGCCGAAATGGAAATCCCGCCGACCACGAGCACAACGATCGCTACATTGATGAGCGCGATCCACGCCCCCAGCGTGGCTCGAGATATGTCGAGCCGTAGACGATCGAGAAATTCTTGTAGCTGGGAAATCATGTTGGTCGGCGACCGGCAGTCGGCAATCCGCGTCTCCCACCGGTCTTCAACGCTTTCGGTATCCGCGCCACTCCACGAAGGTCTTGATCACCAGCGTGACGACCGCGAGCAATGTGAGCAGTGACGCCACGGCAAACGCGCTCACGAAATTGTACTCGTTATAGAGGATTTCCACGTGCAGCGGCATCGTGGTTGTCAGCCCGCGAATGTGGCCCGAGACGACCGATACGGCGCCGAACTCGCCCATGGCGCGGGCATTGCAGAGAATCACGCCATAGACGAGCCCCCAGCGGATCTTCGGCAGTGTCACGTGAAAGAACGTCATGAGCCCGCCCGCACCGAGCGTGATCGCCGCTTCCTCCTCGTCGTTACCGAGTTGCTCCATAAGAGGAATCAGCTCGCGCGCAACGTACGGGAACGTGACGAACAACGTTGCCAGCACGATGCCCGGCACGGCATAGATGATGCTGATGTCGTTCTCCTGCAGCCACAGGCCGAACCAGCCGTGGATGCCGAACAGCAGCACGTAGATCAAACCCGAGATCACCGGCGAGACGGCTATCGGCAAGTCGATGAGCGTGATGAGCACGCTCTTACCGCGGAATTCGAACTTGCCAATGGCCCACGCGGCTGCAATGCCGAAGATGGTGTTGAGTGGCACGACGATCGCGGCCACCGTCAGCGTCAAGCGGATCGCCGCCAGCGTGTCCGAATCCTTGAAGCTCGAGATGTAGACATCGAACCCTTTCTCGAGCGCCGTGGCGAAAACAGTGATCAACGGCGCGAACAGCAGCGCTGCCAGGAACAACAGCGACACCGTGATGAACGCGCCTTTGACGATCGCGCTCGTCAGCGTGTCGCGTCCTGGTCGGCGCGCGAGCTCGGCGAGCATCTCCTTGTCGGCACCAATCGCCATCAGCGTCCCGCCGCGACCAGTCGTCGGCGCCCCCAAGCCTGCAGCAGGTTGATCGACAACAACATGATGAAGGAAATCACGAGCATGATGAATCCGAGCGCTGCCGCGCCCGTATAGTCGAACTGCTCGAGCTTGATCACGATGAGCAGCGGCGTGATCTCTGTCTTCATTGGCAAGTTGCCGGCGATGAAGATCACCGACCCGTACTCGCCTATCGCTCGAGCGAACGCCATGGTAAAGCCCGTAAGCAGCGCTGGCATCACTGTCGGAAAGATGATGCGGCGAAAGATATAGAAGCGTCCGGCCCCCAGGGTTTCCGCGGCATCCTCCAAGTCGCGCTGCACCTCGAGCAGTGCCGGCTGCACCGAGCGCACGACGAACGGCAGGCCGATGAGAGTCAAGGCCACGACGATGCCTATCCAGGTGTACGCCACCTTGATGCCGAGCGGCGCAAGGTATTGCCCGATCCAGCCGTTCTCCGCGAATACCGCCGTCAAGGCAATGCCCGAAACCGCCGTCGGCAGCGCGAACGGCATGTCGATCAATGCGTCGATGAGCTTGCGGCCTGGAAAGTCGTAGCGCACCAGCGTCCAGGCAATGATGAAACCGAACACGCCGTTCAATGTCGCAGCCAGTAGCGACGCACCAAAGCTCAGGCGATAGGACGCAACTGCGCGCGGATCGAGCAGGACGTCGAGGAACTCACGCCAGCCCATGGTCCCCGCTTTCGCGACGAGCGCAGCCAACGGGATCAGCACGATCGCGCTCAGGAAAAAGGTGGTGTACCCGAGCGTGATGCCGAAACCGGGGAGAATCGAGGGAGTGCGGACACTCATGCGGCGCGCTCCGCATGCCCGCCGTGCCTGGTCCCTTGGCTCTCGGGCGGAATGTCTCTGTCAATGTCGTCGAGCAGTTGCAGGTCGATCATTGCACAGTCGCTTCTGTTCCCATCAGCACGCCGTTCATCGAAACGATGCTTGCCTCTCGTCGGCTCACGCCCCCGGACCGGCAATCACCGTCTCACCCCCGTGATCTGATCGAAAATCGCCCCATCGGCAAAATGCGTTTCGTGCGCCTTGTCCCAGCCGCCGAACGCTGTCTGGATCGTGAAGAGCTCGAGCTCGATGAACTTGTCGCGATGACGTGCGAGCACCTCGGGGTCGGTTGGTCTGAAGTAATGTTTCGCCGCGAGCTCCTGTCCCGTCGGCGTGTAAAGAAAGCGCAGGTAAGCCTCGGCGACTTGGCGCGTGCCGCGCCGGTCGACGACTGTGTCGACGACGGCCACGGGCGGCTGCGCGAGGATGCTTACGGTGGGCACGACGATCTCGACATGGTCGTGACCGAGCGTCTCAAGAGCGAGCAACGCCTCGTTCTCCCATGCGAGCAACACATCGCCAATGTTTCGCTGGACGAACGTGTTCGTCGCGCCGCGCGCACCGCTGTCGAGCACCGGTGCCCGGGCATAGATCCCAGTGACGAACTCGCGGGCTGCCGCCTGCGCGGCGGCGACCTCTTCAGTCGCAGCCGGATCGTCCAGCTTGGACCAATCGCCGCCAAGCTCGCGGTAGAGCACCGCACCCCATGCGGCCAGGTAATTCCAGCGCGCTCCGCCAGAGGTCTTCGGATTCGGTGTGACGACCTCGACATCCGCTCGCCCAAGATCGGGCCAGTCGCGAATGTTCTTCGGATTGCCGGCCCGCACCAGGAAGACGATCGTCGATGTATAGGGCGAGCTGTCGCGCGGGAACCGCGTCTGCCAGTTCGGTGCAAGGCGCTTGCCGTTGCGATGGATAGAGTTGATGTCGTACGCGAGCGCCAACGTCACCACGTCGGCAGGCAGACCGTCGATCACGGCACGCGCCTGGCTGCCCGAGCCGCCATGCGATTGCTTGATGGTCAGAATCTGACCTGTCTCGCGGCGCCATTGGGCAGCGAACTCCGCATTCACCTCGCGATAAAGCTCGCGCGTAGCATCGTAGCTCACATTGAGAATCGAGATTGCGTCCTGCGAATCATCCGAAGACCCGCAGCCTGTCAAGGCAGCGAGCAGGATGACGAGCAGAAGCAAACGTTCAGCGACCGATTGCAGCACGCTCACGTGCCTTCACCGGAGCTTCGTCTCGAACGTGATCGCCGCGGGCATGATCGGCACGCGCCGCTTGATCGATCTCCTTCGCGGATCGATACACCACCATCATTGAATACGAGGCCGGTGCGGCAAAAAGTGCGCCGAATTCCTCGTGAATCTGCTGCATGTTCGAGATACCGAGAATCAACATCTGATCGGGAGCTTCGCTGAGCTGACGGTGCAGCTCTTCGCCTGCCGCACCGAAATGCAGCTCGGTGCGCATCTCGAGCCCGTGCACCGCTTGCGCTTCGGAGCGTGCATCGAGCAACGAGCGCACTCCGATTGGCTTCTGTGACTCGTCACTATGGGACGGCAAGATACCCAGATAGACCGCTTCGGCCGGCACGTGACGCAACAGGCTCGCCGCGACTGCCAGCGTCGAGCGGCGCACCACATCGTCCGCCCAATGAATGAGCACGCGTCGCGGTGCAGCAACGTGCGCCGGTAGAACCATGATTTCACCCGCACCGTTGCGCAGCAGCCATTCGACCTGACGCGCCACATTGCCGCTCGAGGAGATCACCGCCACACCAGTGATGGGCTCGCTGGCTGGCTTGTCTGTGTCGAGCTGCCCCAACGCGGCCTCGGTGCGGACGGCGATGCGGGTCTTCATACGCGCTGCGAGCTCAGTCAGGAACGGGTGCCGCACGAGCCGTTGCACTGCCTCGGACGTCGGCCCGCACGCCGTATAGCTCGACAACGGCGTCGGCAGCACGTGAATCCTGCGTACGCCGATCGCGACCGTTTGTTGTAACGTGACGGGAAAGGCACGTTGCTCGTGCTGGGTACGCGTGACTTCCAGCACTGCGTTCGCCGGTTGGCTGTCGCTGCTGACAGCAGCGAGCCGCGCCTCCTCGGCCGAATCGTTGTCGATCCGCACGCGGAGCCGTTCGAGCGCACCCGTGAACACCACTTCTTCCACGACGCCGTTCGCGATGAAGCTTGTGCGCAATGCATCGCGCGTCGGCGCGAGCTCGATCTCCTCGGGCCGCAAGACCGCGACGACCTCATGCTCGCGGGTCGTCTCCGCGCGTTCCGATACTTGCGTGCGCACAGGCATCCTGCCGAAACAAATGCCCTGGGCCGTCTGACGCGCTAGCAGCAGATTCGCCGCACCGAGGAAGGTGGCAACGAAGCGCGTTGCGGGGCTCGCATACAGCTCCTCTGGCTTGCCCGTCTCGAGTAGTCGCCCCAGATTCATGACACCGATACGGTCCGCGAGGGCGAATGCTTCTTCTTGATCGTGCGTGACCAGCACCGTGGTGATCTTCAGCTCGCGCTGCACCTGCCGAATCGTTCGGCGCAGCTCTTCACGAATCTTCGCGTCGAGCGCGCCGAAGGGCTCGTCCAGCAGCAGCACCTGAGGCTTGTGCGCCAGCGCGCGCGCGACGGCCACGCGCTGCTGTTGACCCCCCGACAGTTGAGTGGGCAGACGATCGTCCATGCCTTCGAGCGCCACCAGACGCAGCAGCTCCTTGCGTCGCTTGACGCGTTCGGCGGCTTTCATCCGACGCACACGCAGGGCGAACTCGATGTTCTCGCCGACCGTCATGTGCTTGAACAGCGCGTAGTTCTGAAACACGAACCCGACACCGCGCTGGCGGGCGGACAGATGAGTGACATCCTGACCATGCAAGTGGATTCGACCGTGATCGACGCTGGTCAAGCCCGCAATGGCTCGCAACAGAGTCGACTTGCCGCTCCCGCTCGGCCCGAGCAAGACGAAAAACTCACCCTCAGCGACCTCGAGCGACACGTCGTTGACGACGGGTGCGCCCTGATACCGTTTGGTGACTTGGTCGAGAACGATGGACATACCGCGGGGACTTTAGCGACGCTCCGGTTTAAGGTCAGTCGTGGGTCGGTTACAAAATGGTTATAGCGCGGACATGGGCACCATCCGAAAAACGTTCGCAGCCGCGCAAACGTTCGTGACCGCGCAGTACGGCCACGCGGCCCCGACCCATTCGCGCCGAAGTCGCGCATGGTGCTGGTTTCTCGTGCCTAGTGGAAATAACCTCGAGTTCTAACGTCATTTTCCACGGTTTCATTCCCCATGCCTGCCTACGAATCACTAGGTGTTTTCTACCTGGGCCGCTGTGTCGATCCCGCCACCGGTGCCGATCGCAGTGATCTTTTGCTCTATGACACGCGGGATCTGACCACTCATGCCGTGTGCGTCGGCATGACGGGCAGCGGCAAGACGGGTCTGTGTCTGTCCTTATTGGAGGAGGCAGCCATCGACGGCGTGCCCGCCATTGCCATCGACCCCAAGGGAGACCTGGGCAATCTGCTGCTCACGTTCCCGGATCTCGAGGCGAGAGATTTTCTGCCCTGGATCGATCCGGGCGAAGCGCAACGCAAGGGGCTGTCGCTCGAGGCGCTGGCAGAGAAGACTGCGGAAACCTGGCGCACCGGCCTTGCCGAGTGGGATCAGGACGGCGAGCGCATCCGACGTTTTCGCGATGCCGTCGACATACATATATATACGCCGGGCAGCGACAGCGGTCGCCCCTTGTCCATCCTGCGCTCCTTTGCCGCCCCGCCCAAGCACACGCTCGCCGATGCCACCGCGCTGCGTGAACGGATCACGGCCACCGTGAGCGGACTGCTCGGATTGCTCGGCATCGATGCAGACGCCGTGCAAAGCCGCGAGCACATCCTGCTTTCCAATCTGTTCGCGCAGGCGTGGTCTGCCGGAAGCGATCTGGATCTCGGTGCGATCATCGAGGGCGTCCAGAAGCCGCCGTTCGACAAGGTTGGTCTGTTCGATGTTGAGAGCTTCTACCCTGCCAATGAGCGCCTGCGCCTCGCGATGTCACTGAACAACTTGCTCGCAGCGCCAGGGTTCGCGACATGGATGCAAGGATCGCCGCTCGACATACAACGGCTCTTGTACGACGAGCACGGCAAACCGCGCATCTCGATCGTGTCCATCGCGCACTTGAATGACGCCGAGCGAATGTTCGTCGTCACGCTGGTTCTGAGCGAGATCGTGAGCTGGATGCGACGCCAATCAGGCACCTCAAGCTTGCGCGCCATCGTGTACATGGACGAGATCTTCGGCTACTTCCCGCCGACGAGCTCACCTCCATCGAAGCAGCCGCTGCTCACGCTCATGAAGCAGGCGCGCGCTTTCGGCGTCGGTGTCGTGCTGGCAACGCAAAATCCAGCCGACCTCGACTACAAGGGCTTGGCAAACGCCGGCACATGGTTCATAGGACGATTGCAGACAGAGCGCGACAAGATGCGCTTGATGGATGGACTGCTCGGCGCCGCTGGCAACGGCCTCGATCGCCACACGCTCGAGCCGCTGCTTGCAAACCTGGGCAATCGTGTCTTCCTCATGCGCAATGTGCATGAAGAGACGCCCGTGCTGTTTCGCACGCGCTGGGCGCTGTCGTACTTACGTGGCCCGCTCACGCTGCAGGAAATCGCGCGGCTCACGCCGCAAGACAGTGCGCCTGCCGCATCGGTCGAGCAAGGCACGACGACGACATCTTCTGCAGGCCGTGCGCGCGCCGTCAGCAGGCCGCTGATCCCTTCGGGCGTCAGAGAGTATTTCCTGCCGGGCGCGGACACGCAAACGTACTCGGCAGCGCTGCTCGCGGTGGCACGGCTTCATTTCGTGGACCGTAAGACGAACGTGGATGTCTGGCAGACACACTCCTACGTCGTGCCTGTGGACGAGTCCGGTCAGCTGGATTGGCCAGGCATCGCACGCCACCCGGGTGACTGGCGCGAAACATTGGCGAGCTCGGCTGGCGAAGGAGCCACATTTGAAGAACCGCACGCCGCCTTGCTGCACGCACCGAGCTACGAGCGCTGGACGCAGGAGATCGACAGCCATCTCTACCGTAGTGAGGCGCTCGAGCTGTGGCGTTGTGCAGCGCTTGGCCTGTGGAGCACGCCTGACGAAGACGAGGCCAGCTTCAGAGCCCGCATTGCGCTTGCAGCACGAGAAAGGCGCGATGCGCAGATCGAGGAGCTTCGTGCGAAGTACGCCGCGAAATTGCGCAGCATCGAGGAGCAGCTGCGGCGCGCCGACGAGCGCATCGAGCGAGAACGGGCTCAGCTCAGCGAACAGCGTCTACTGGCTGCGGTATCGCTGGGAACGTCAGTCTTGGGTGCGCTACTTGGCCGCAAGCGCATCGCAGGCACGCTCGGACGTGCCGGCACCGCGGCACGCAGTGCGGGACGGATCGGTCGCGAGCAAAAGGATGTCGAGCGAGCCGCGGCCTCGCGACAGGCCATCGAGCAACTTCGGCTCGCTCTCGAGAACGAGTTGGAGACGGAGATCGCCAAGCTACATCGAGAGCTCGAAAGTGCGGTCGCTCTTGAAGCAATGCGAATCGCACCGCGCAAGAGTGAGATTCATGTCGAGCTCGGCGTGGTTTGGCTTACTCGGCAGCAACGTTCGAGGCGGTATCCGCGAAGATGAGCTCGACGCGACGGTTTTGCTGCCGCCCGGCCGCGTTCTCGTTGCTTGCGACGGGAAACGATTCGCCCTTACCGATCGCCACGATTTGAGAGCGCTGCACGCCGCGTTCGAGCAACGCCATCTCGACCGCCTGCGCTCGCCGCTCGGAGAGCTGCTGGTTGTATTCCTCTGCGCCCGTGCTGTCAGTGTGTCCCTCGATCGTCACCCGTCGGTTGGGATCCTCTTTCAGCACCTCCGCCACACGCTCGATGGTCTGATAGGCTCCCGGCTTCAGCGTTGACTTGCCCACGTCGAACAGGACGTCTCCCAGCGTCAGCACCATGCCTCGCTCCGTGGGTTTCGCCTTGAGCTCGGCCAGCTCCTGCTCGAGGCTGCTCGCACGTTCCTTTTCCATCTCGGCTTGCCGGGCTCGCTGTCGCGCCTCGCGCTCGCGCACCTCGAGTAAGACCGCCTGACGCTCCGCCTGACCTTTCTGAATCTGTTCCTGCGCTTCCGCAGTCATGATGCGCTCATTGGCGATCTCAGCGTTCAATGAGGCGACCTGCGCTTCGTGCTTGATCTGTTCGACGTTGCCGCCGCGCTCGGCAAGCTGATTGGCGCGATCGAGCGCCTTACGTGCATCGGATATGTACGTCGCAGCCACGCCGGCCCGCGGCGAGGCCTCGACCTGAGGCACGACTGCGCGTGCCGTTTGTAGCTCATCGATGGTTTCCGGCGCCGAAGCGCAGCCGCTCAGCGCAGCAGTCATCGCACCGGCCAGAATCAATTTCGTTGTCCTCTTCATGACGGCATCCTCCGTGCTCTTCTCAAGGCATGTCCGTGCCGGTAGTGCTACCGCGCTCGGCTTCCTGTCGTAGGGTGCGAATGCTTGCTTGCAACTCCTCGGCGGCGCTGCGTGCAGCTTGGCTCTGGGTGCGTGCGACGGCAAGCTCAGCATTCAACTCGGCGAGCTGCGCGTGTCTGACGGCCATCTGTTCCTCGTTCTCTTCCATCGCGCGCCGTGCCCGCTCGAGATGATCGCGGGCCCTTTGCAGCTCGACCGCACCGTGCTCGGATTGGCCGACGTTCTGCTGCGCCTGTCGAACGGCCGTCTCGCTGCGGGCAACTCGATCCTTCGTCAGCTCGGACACGCCGCCGCAAGCGACGAGCAACAGGCTCATCGCCGTTAGCAGCGACATCGCACTCAACACCTTCCCTTTCATGACGGCCTCCGCAGCTGTACCAATAGTTCTGGGGCTAGAACGCGCCCTTCTAGCCATAGTTCCGCAACCACACATGCAGGCGTTGCAACCGCGTGCGACAATGACGACACTGCGAGCGTGTAAGACCGAGAGACAGGACGATGCCCTACACCTTGGCCACGAAGCACTCACGGCAAAGCGCCGAGCGGCGCCCGATGCCAAATGGCGTGCGGTGGGTGCTTGCTTTGGCTTTCGCCGTTCTCGCCTCTGCTTGCGGCAAGCCACCGCTCGAACCCACGATCGGGCACTATCGCGCCGTGCTCGAGCTGCCTGGTGGCGAAGCGCCTTTCGGGCTAGACATCGAACGCGATGCAGATCGTGTCACGCTCGTGCTCGTGAATGGCATCGAGCGTACGCGCGTGCACGAAGTGCACGTCGAGAACGGCGAGCTTCATGCGACGTTTCCTGGATTCGAGAACACGCTGCGCGCTCGCATCGAGCGCGATCGTCTGGTTGGAGAAATCACATTCATCAAGGCTCGCGGAGAGAAGCAGGTGATTCCCTTCAGAGCCGAGCACGGGGTGAGCTACCGCTTCTTTCCGGAGCCGAGCTCGGACAACGCCGATATCTCGGGCCGATGGGCCGTCACCTTCACGAGCGACGATGGTGAAAGCACGCCGGCAGTCGGCCTGTTCGAGCAAACACACGATCGCGTCACCGGCACGGTGATGACCCCGACAGGCGACCATCGCTTCCTCGAAGGCCAAGTGCACGGCGACGAGGTCAGGCTCTCCACGTTCGCCGGCGGTCTCGTCTATCTATATCACCTGAAAGTGACCAACGATGGGCGCCTCGAAGGCGACTATTGGCAGGGTCTCGCTTGGCACGAGAAGGTCACGGCACAGCGTGATGAGGACGCAACGCTGGATGGCAAGGGACGCAGAACCGAGGTGAAATCTCAGGACGAACCGCTGCGGTTTACCTTCCGCGATCAGGACGGGCACGAAATCTCATTGAGCGACGAGCGCTTCCGCGACAAGGTCGTTCTGGTGACGATCGGCGGCACATGGTGTCCGAACTGTCACGACGAAGCCCGCTTTCTCGTGCCGTTCTACGAGGAATACCGCGACAAAGGCTTCGAGATCGTCGCCCTGATGTTCGAGCGGCATGGCGACTTCGAGAAAGCTGCCGCGGCGGTTCGTAACTACCGCGACGACCTGGGAATCAACTTTCCCACTCTGGTCGCCGGCGTCGCCGAAGCGGACGATGTAAACAATAAGCTGCCGATGCTCTCCGGCATCTATGGGTATCCGACCGCGATCCTGCTCGATCGTGAGCATAAGGTACGCGATATCCACACCGGATTCTCCGGTCCTGCAACCGGCAGACATTACGAAGAGTACGTCGCCGAGTTCACCGCGAAAGTGGAGGCGCTGCTCGCTGAAGGCAAGCTGTAGGCTGTGGGCTGCAGGGTGAAGTTTTCGAGCCCCGAGCCCCCAGCCCCACCGTTGAGGAATCATCAACCGTGACACTCAAAGTTGGCTTGATCGGTTTCGGCTTGGCAGGGCGCTATTTCCACGCGCCGCTCCTGCGTTCGACCGGCTTCCACGTGGCGGCCGTAGTGAGCAGCAGACGCGAGGAGATTCACGCGGTATTTCCGCAAGCCGAAGTACTCGCAGACGAGACGGAGCTGTTCGCACGCAATGACATCGACCTCGTCGTGATTGCAACGCCCACGCAAATGCATTTCAGGCAAGCGCGCGGGGCGCTCGAGGCGGGCAAGCACGTGGTCGTCGACAAGCCGGTGACGGTGACAGCCACCGAGGCGCGAACGCTTGCGCACCTTGCGCGCGAACGCGGACGCGTGCTCAGTGTTTTTCACAACCGTCGCTGGGATGCCGACTTCCTCACGCTGCGTAAGCTGCTCGAGGAACATCGCCTCGGCGAGATCAATGGCTATCACGTGCGCTGGGATCGCTATCGACCGCAGCCGTCGGTGAGCTGGCGTAACCTTCCTGAGCCTGCTTCGGGCATGGTTTACGACCTGGGCTCGCACCTCATCGATCAGGTTCTCGTGCTCTTTGGGCGGCCGGACTGGTTGCAGGCGGATGTGTTCACACAACGTCCTGGTGCGCAGACCGAAGATGGCTTCGAGATCCTCATGGGCAAGGGCACACTGCGCATCATGCTCGGCGTGAGCTATCTAGCAAGCGACGGCGGCTGGCGCTTTCGCGTTCATGGCTCGGAGGCCTCATTCCTCAAGGCCGAGCTCGATCCGCAGGAAGATCAATCGCGCGCCGGAATACAGCCCGACGATCCGCGGTTCGGGGTGGAAGATCGCAGCGCGTGGGGAAAGCTCGTCTATGGGGGAACAGGCCGCACCGAGATCGTCCCCTCTGAGCGTGGCTGCTGGGCAGAGTTCTATCGACGCGTTCGCAACAGCATTGAAGAGGGCAGCCCGCCGCCCGTCACCGCCGACGAGGCAGCAGAAGTCATCGAGCTCATCGAGGCAGTCTACCGTAGCGCCAGGGAAGGCAGGCGCGTGCGAGTCTAGGCTGTAGCACTGTGGGCTGTGTAGGCCGTGCGTACGGGGCACGAGGCCATTCCCTATTCCCCGGTCCCATTCCCTTCCTAGACGTTGTACGAGCGCCAATGCTTGCCCACGATCAAGCGCGCACCTCGCCCAAACGTCCAGTAAGACCAAGCCCATTGAATGAGGACGGACAGGCGGTTCCGAAATCCACTCAGCCGATAGATATGCACGAGCAGCCAGAACCACCATGCGATCAGGCCGGTGAGACGCAGCCGTCCGAACTCGCTGATCGCTCGGCTGCGTCCGATCGTCGCCATTTGCCCAAGGTCGTGATACCGGAACGGTCTGCGCGGCTTGCCCCTTAGGTCCGCCTTGATGGTCTGCGCAACGTAAATACCTTGCTGCATGGCAACGAGCGCGACGCCAGGCAGCGGTCGGCCGTTCTCGTCCAAGGCGCGCGACATGTCACCTGCGACGAACACCTCCGGCCGACCTGGAATGTTCAAGTATTCGTCCACGATCACCCGGCCGGCTTCATCGAGCGTCGCGTCCTTCAAGCTACGCCCTACGTCCGACGCGCGCACGCCGGCTGCCCACAAGACCGTGGCTGCCGCGATGCGCTCGTTGCCTATCGTCACGCCCTCGGGCGTCACATCGGTCACGCGCGCGCCGGTCCACGTCTGCACACCGAGCGACTCGAGGTCACGCATTGCCCGCGCTGCCAGCCGCTCGTCGAAGCTCGGCAGGATGCGCGGCCCGGCCTCGACCAGAATCACCCGCGTTTGCCGCGGATCGATCTGCCGGAAGTCGCGCGCCAATGTGTACCGGCTCATCTCGCCGATCGCTCCGGCAAGCTCCACGCCGGTCGGTCCCCCGCCGACCACGACGAACGTGAGCAAGCGGCGCCGCTTCTCCGGATCGCTTTCCTTCTCGGCAGCCTCGAACGCCTCCAAGACGCGATAGCGAATTTCAGTCGCTTGCGAAAGCGTCTTGAGCCCCGGTGCGTACGGCTCCCAATGCTCGTTTCCAAAGTACGTATGCTGCGCACCGCAGGCCAGCAAGAGGTAGTCGTAGGTGAAGTCGCCCGAGTCCGTGCGCACCTTGCGAGAATCCGTATCGACGCTCTGAACCTCGGCTTTGACGACGCGCACGTTTGCGTCACCGGCAAAGACGCTGCGAATTGGCACGGCGATGTCCGCCGGGCTGAGCCCCGCCATGGCAACTTGGTAGAGGAGCGGCTGGAACAGGTGATGGTTTTCTCGATCTATGATCGTGATGGCCAGAGCACGCTCGTCGCGCAGGCGCTTCGCGGCATTCAATCCCGCAAAGCCTGCTCCGACGATGACGACCTGTTTCATGACAGCCGCTTGGCCGCCCATCTCACGACGGGCTCGACGCGCGCAGACACGAGGCGCAGCGCTTCAGCCTCATCGACCCAGCGATACTCGTTGTGCTCCGGCCGTCCGAGCTCTTCGATGACTGGCAAAACGACCTCGGCTGTCGAGGTCTTGGCCAGATAATACCGAGCGACCTTGCCGCGGCTGTACGGTTTGGTTTCGATATAGTCCTCGCCCCACGCGAAGTCGAGATCGTCGATACAGGTCTCCTCCCGTACCTCGCGCACCGCCGCCGCGAGCGGCTCTTCCCCGTCCTCGACCATGCCCTTCGGAAAATCCCAATGGGTATACGCGCGCAGCAACAAGTAGCGCCAGCCCTCGGGAGTCTCGCGCACCACCACTACGCCGGCAGACAATCTCGTTGGACGGGACATGAGCCGAGTATATAAGAGGGACGTAACAGGTGAAGCCTGCAGCGACTCCGGAATTGGCGCAGCCACTTGCCAATACGCCGCGCGCGCGGCATTGTCCCGTCGATTGATAGACCCTATGTCATAGGCTTGAGCTATGGCTGGCGGATCGTGCACGACGACGGCGCGATCCACCTCATGCCTGCTGTTCACACGCCAAACGAACCATGAACTTACGCGACCTTCGTTACTTCGTCGCACTCGCCGAGACCGGTCATTTTGGCAAAGCAGCGGAACGTTGCTTCGTCAGCCAGCCGACCCTGTCGGCACAGATCAAGAAGCTGGAGAACTATCTCGGCGTGCAACTGATCGAGCGACAGCCCAGACGAGTCGTCCTCACTGATGTGGGGGCCAGGATCCTGCCGCTCGCACGACGCATGATCGAGGAGAGCGAGGCAATCATCGCGCTGGCACGCAACGAGCACGACCCGCTTTCGGGTAAGCTCAAGGTCGCGCTGATTCCGACGATCGGTCCTTATCTGTTGCCGCTCGTGATGCGCAAGCTGCGCAAGCGACTGCCGCGACTGCGGCTCATGTTATACGAGTATCAAACGCAGCCGCTTCTCGAGAAATTGCGGGCAGGAGAGATCGAGCTCGGCATCCTCGCGCTCCCCGTTCCACTCGACGGACTCGAAGCGCGCAAGCTGTACGAGGAACCGTTTACAGTGGCGGTGCCGAACGACAGCCCGCTTGCGAAGAAGTCGACCGTCAAGCTCGATGACTTGAACGGCGAGACACTGCTCCTGCTCGAGGATGGCCATTGCCTGCGCGATCAGGCGCTCGATGTCTGCGGCCGCATCGAGGCGAAAGAAAGCGAAGACTACCGTGCCACCAGTCTCGAGACGCTGCGTCAGATGGTGGCCGCCGGGCTCGGCATCACGTTGCTGCCGGAGCTGGCGACGCGCGGGCCCTTCGGCACTGGACAAGCGCTCACGGTCAAGCGCTTCGCGCGTCCCGTGCCTTCGCGGACGGTAGGTGCAGTTTGGCGCAGGAGCAGCGCTCGCACCGAAGCCCTGAACGCGATCTGCGACGTGATCGAATCGACGATGAAGGAGATGAAAAAGTGACTGGGCGCACTCGTGAACGCATATGGTCTCTCGCCCGCGCGCTCGCCTGCGCAGCCGCGGGTGCGTTGCTCGTCGGCTGCTCGTCGCGCTCCGAGCCAATCGAGATCGCAAACGCCTGGGTGGCCGCAACGCCGCCCAATGCCACTGTAGCCGCCGCATACATGGACATCGTCGCTCACGGCTCCGATCGCCTGCTGCGTGCGAGCTCACCACTGGCACAGCAGGTCGAGATTCATCAGACGCTGGTCGAGGACGGCGTCTCGAAGATGCGTCCGATCTCTGAGCTCGCGCTTGCAGAGGGCGAGACGGTCAAGCTGGAGCCCGGCGGCACTCACCTGATGATGATTGGCATCGCATCCGCTTTCGCCACAGGCCAAACCGTGCCTCTCTCGCTAGAGTTCGAACGTGCCGGCACGATCGAGCTCGACGTTCCCGTGATGACGCATGGCACGGCGCCGCACGGCAGCGATCACTCGCATCACTGAACGAATGCCAGGCGAGCTCCCATCCGCGCCGGCAGTTGCCCATCTACACGATGAGCAAGTGATCGCGCTGCTCAGATCCGGTGCGCACGCGCACTTGCTGATCGCTCACTTCGGAGAGTCGGAGTACCGCGAGCTCGCGCAGCTCGCGAAGCTGGCGGCGACGCGCAAGAAAAAGCGCGGACCGCTGGTGTTCATTCTGCCGGGCATCATGGGCTCGCGTTTGGCGATGAAGCGCGGGCGCACGCTCGATCTGTACTGGCTGCATCCCCAAGCGATCGCGGCAGGTCAACTCTCGGAGCTTGCTTTGCCCGGCTCGCGTGCGCTCAAGCCGGTGGGGGTCATGCTGCCCGGCTATCTCAAGATGAAGCTCATGCTCGAGGTGTACGGGTTCCAACCCGTGCTGCATGCGTTCGATTGGCGCGCCGACATCGAACGCAGTGCCCGCGGCTTGATTCGTTCAATCGAGCGCGCCGGACGGCCTGTGATGATCGTGGCGCACAGCATGGGCGCGCTGATCGCGCGGGCTGCGCTCGGATACGACGTCAACAGGCGTGTCAAGAGACTCGTGCAGCTCGGCGCTCCCAATGAAGGATCGTTCGCTCCCGTGCAAGCACTGCGTGCGGTCTATCCCACCGTTCGCAAGATCGCAGCGCTCGACCGCAAGCACACCGCCGAGCAGCTCGCCCGCGAGGTCTTCCTGACGCTACCGGGGCTCTACCAGCTTCTGCCCTCTGCACGCGCCCCCGGCGAGCTCGATCTCTTTGAGGCTTCGAACTGGCCGTCGGATCTCGTACCCGACCCGAAGCTGCTCATGAAAGCCCGCAGGGTACGTGCCCGCTTGCCCGGTCCCGATGAGCGCTGCGGCGTCATTGCCGGCTTCGGGCAGGAAACGGTCGTCGCCCTCGAGAAGCGCGACGACATGTTCATATATGACATCCGCGCCGAAGGAGATGGCACCGTTCCCCTGGCGCGCGCATGTTGGCAAGGTGCGCGCACATGGTACGTGCACGAGAATCACGGTGCGTTGTCAACGAACGGCCGAGTGCTCACTGGCGTCATCGACATCCTCAGGGAGGGGGATACGAAGAGCCTTCAGACGAACGAACCAGATCTTCCCCGGACAGTCGCCCGCCGCGTGAGCGATGCAGATTTTCGGCGGCACGCGCTCGCGAAAGTCGATTGGGAGGCGCTGTCACCGGAAAGCCGCCGCCGGATTCTCGAGCCGATCTTCACACCGGAATTCTGTGCGCCCGTTCGTTGACATCTCACGCGCCGCGGCGTACCAAAGCCGGGCTCATTGCCCTGTCTAGCAGGTTTCCGCTGGCTGCCCGTCGCTTGCCGTTCTCGCGACAGTTGTTGCAAACGCCGCGTCAGCGCACAATTGTCATGCACAAGTTCGCACGATCCGATGCAGCCGGGCTCGGCCTTTCAAGCCGCATGACGCTTCTGTCGGTGGCTTATTCTCCAAGGTACGTATAGGCTTGCGAACCTGAACTGCGCTCGGGCGTCGTCGACGCAACACGTGCGAACGTTGTCAGGGGGCGAATGAGCAGTGGAACCGACTGATACGAAAAACCCGAATTACTATCATCGTGTCGTCGATTGTCAGTGGGCATGCCCCGCACATACCGACGTTCCCGAGTACATTCGGCTCATCGCCCTCGGGGAATTCACCGAGGCCTATCTCGTCAATCGTGAGTCGAACGTCTTTCCCGGCATCCTGGGTCGCGTGTGTGACCGCCCGTGCGAGCCAGCGTGTCGGCGCGGTCGCGTCGAGGCCGAGCCGGTTGCCATCTGCCGTCTGAAGCGCGTCGCTGCCGATCACCGCGAGGACATCCGTGCGCGGCTGCCCCGTGCGCCGAAGAAAAAGAACGGCAAACGCATCGCCTGCATCGGCGCCGGACCTGCTTCGCTGACGGTAGCAAACGATCTGCTGCCGCTCGGATACGAGATCACGATGTTCGAGAAATGGCACGCGCCGGGCGGCCTTATGCGAACGAACATCCCCTCGTTCCGTCTGCCGGCACGAGTTCTCGACGAGGAAATCGGGTACATCCTGGATATGGGGGTGGACCTGCGTCTGGGCACCGAGGTGAAGAGCCTCAAACAATTGCTCGCATCCGGTGAGTTCGACGCGGTCTTCGTGGGTAGCGGCGCGCCCAAAGGCAAAGACTTGGACTTGCCTGGCCGCCGCGCTTCTTTGCACGTGATGGAACACATCCACATCGGCATTGAATGGCTCGAATCCGTGGCATTCGGCCATACAAGAGCCATCGGTAAACGCGTGTTGATCATCGGCGTGGGCAACACGGCGATGGACTGTTGCCGAACATCGCTGCGCCTCGGGGCCACTGACGTGAAGGTTATGGCACGCAAGCCCCGCGGGTTCTTCAAGGCTTCGGACTGGGAGCTCAAGGATGCAGAAGAAGAAAGCGTCGAGATCGTCGTGAATCATTCGCCGAAAGCGTTCGTCGTCGAGAACGAGCGACTCGTCGGCATGACGTTCGACAAGATGGAATACGACATCGACGCGCAAGGCCGCATCGTGGGCGAGCGTGTCGTCGGCGAAGCTTTCCTGCCGTGCGACGATGTCATCCTCGCGATCGGGCAGGAGAATGCCTTCCCCTGGATCGAGGACGACATCGGCATCGAGTTCGACCGATGGCATGTGCCGAAGATCGACAAGGTCACGCTCCAGTCGACGTTGCCGAACGTGTTCTTCGGCGGTGACGCTGCCTTCGGGCCGAAGAACATCATTTGGGCCGTGGAGCACGGCCATCAGGCAGCAATTTCCATTCACAAGTATTGCCAGGGACTGCCCGTCAGCGAACGCCTGCCGCCCACGCTCAAGCTGTCCAGCCGCAAGATGGGGCTGCACGAATGGGCGTACAAGAACGAGTACAACCCGATCGAGCGACGCTTGATGCCTCATGTCGACCTGAAGGAGCGCTTTAAGAAGGTCGACATCGAAGTCGAACTCGGCTTCACGCCCGAGCAAACTGCCGCAGAGGTGCAGCGTTGTCTGAACTGCGATATACAAACCGTGTTCGATGCAAACCTGTGCATCGAATGCGATGCGTGTGTCGATATCTGCCCGGTCGATTGTCTGACGATCACCGCCAACGGCCCTGAGGACGAGCTGCGTACGCGTCTGAAGGCCCCTGCAATGAATGCCGCGCAGCCGCTGTTCGTCTCCGTCCCGCTCAAGCAGACAGGGCGGGTGATGGTGAAGGACGAGAACCTCTGCGTGCACTGCGGACTGTGCGCCGAGCGCTGTCCGACCGCAGCCTGGGACATGCAAAAGTCCAAGATCAAGATTCCGTACGCGATCGACGAGACCCACCCAT
Source organism: Gammaproteobacteria bacterium (assembly GCA_017577615.1). Classification (GTDB taxonomy): domain Bacteria; phylum Pseudomonadota; class Gammaproteobacteria; order Steroidobacterales; family Steroidobacteraceae; genus Steroidobacter. The sequence continues at coordinate 146,689 of PKRE01000008.1, forward strand.
CATGCTTCAGCCCGCAGACTCGCAAGAGCGCGTGAACGACTTCGTCATCAAGCTCGCCAACGTCAACGGGACCGGCTCGGCGAGCGCCAACACCCTGCTCGTGAAGTCCATCTTCCGAATGGGTGTTCCGGTGATGGGGAAGAACTATTTCCCGTCCAATATTCAGGGCTTGCCGACGTGGTACGAGATTCGGGTCAGTCGCGACGGCTATGTCGCCCGCTCCGGGCGCGTCGACATCATGGTTGCGATGAACGCGGAGACGTACGCCAAGGATCTGAAGGAAGTCAGCCCGGGCGGATACTTGATCTACGACTCGACGTGGCCGCGGCCGGCGCTGCTCAAGCGCGACGACATCACGATCTTCGGCATGCCGTTCGCGCGCATGTGCAACGAGACGTTCCAGGGCGTGCGCGCCAGAATCCTGCTCAAGAACATCATGTACGCGGGCGCCCTGGCCGCGCTGCTCGACATCGACCTCGACATCATGCGGACGATGCTCGGCGAAACCTACGGCAGGAAGCGGGATCTGCTCGATTCCAACGTGAGGGCGCTCGAGATGGGATATGCGTACGCAAAGGAGCACTTCGCGTGCCCGCTGCCGCTGCGCATTGCGCCCATGAACAAGACGGCCGATTACATCATGATCGACGGCAACACAGCTGCGGCGCTCGGCTGCCTGTATGCCGGCGCGACCGTGGGCGTGTGGTATCCGATCACGCCGTCGACCTCTCTCATGGATGCGTTCAAGGCGCTGTGCCAGAAGTGGCGTGTCGATCCGGCCACCGGCAAACGCAACTACGTGATCATACAAGCCGAGGATGAGCTCGCAGCGCTGGGCGCGGTGCTCGGCGCCTCCTGGAATGGTGCGCGAGCATTCACGCCGACGAGCGGGCCTGGCATCTCGCTCATGAACGAGCTGATCGGGCTCGCGTACTACGCTGAGATTCCGGCAGTCATCTTCGACGTGCAACGCGTGGGACCATCGACCGGCATGCCGACACGCACGCAGCAATGCGACATCCTGCTCGCGGCATACGCCTCGCATGGCGATACGCGTCATGTGCTGCTATTCCCGAACAGCCCCGAAGAGTGCTTCTATCTGTCCGTCCAAGCGTTCGATCTGGCCGAGCGTCTGCAAACGCCCGTGTTCGTCATGAGCGATCTGGACATCGGCATGAACGATTGGATGTGCCCGGTCCTTAAGTGGGATGACTCGTACCGTCCCGATCGCGGCAAGGTCTTGAGCAAGGAAGAGATCGAACGACTGGACAAGTTCTACCGCTTCTTAGACAAAGATGGCGACGGTATTCCGTATCGGACGCTGCCGGGTGTTCATCCGAAAGGCGCGTACTTCACGCGTGGCTCCGGCCATTCGCAGTTCGGCACGTACACGGAGGACTCGACCGAGTACCAGATCGTGCTCGATCGCCTGAAGCGCAAGTTCGACACGGCCAAGAAGCTCGTCCCCTCCGCTGTATTCGAGGGGCGCAACGAGCACGACCTCGGCATCGTGTCGATCGGCAGCTGCGACGGCGCAGTGCGCGAGGCGCTGGACCTATTGAAGCGCCGTGGCATCCGCGCGGACTACATGCGTGTGCGCGCCTTCCCGTTCGGGGAAGAAGTGGAGGAGTTCCTCGCTGCGCACTCGCTCGTGTTCGTCGTCGAGCAGAACCGCGACGCGCAGCTACGCAGCTTGCTGACGCTCGAAACGAGCGTAGACAAAGCGAAGCTGCGATCGATCCTGCACTACTCGGGTCTGCCCATTCCCTCCAGCGTGGTCGTGGACGGCGTGCTCGCCGGCTTGGGCGAGCCCGTCGAACGCTTCGCCGATGTATCGGCTGGGCGCGCTTGAACGCGACCTCTCTCGTTGAGCCGTACACCATGAGCTTCATCCCCAAACCCAAAGTCGCGCATCCGAGCTTGCCCAAGAATGAACTGGGCCTTACACGCCGCGATTACGAAGGCGTCATGTCCACGCTCTGCGCGGGCTGCGGACACGATTCGGTGACCGCAGCGATCATAGAGGCTGTCTGGGGCTTGTCGATCCGCCCTGAGCAGGTCGTGAAGCTTTCAGGCATCGGCTGCTCGTCGAAGACGACCGCATACTTCGTGAGCGGCGGCCACGGCTTCAATTCCGTGCACGGGCGCATGCCGTCGATCGCCACAGGCGCGATCGCGGCCAACAAAGACCTGTACTACATCGGAGTCTCCGGGGACGGCGACACCTTGTCCATCGGCTTCGGGCAGTTCGCACATGCGATTCGGCGCAACATCAACATGCTGTACATCATCGAGAACAACGGGGTGTACGGTTTGACGAAGGGACAGTTCTCCGCCTCCGCCGATATCGGCTCGAAGACGAAGCGAGGAGAAGAAAATCTACAGCCTCCCATCGATCCCGTCGTCGCCGGGCTGACGCTCGGAGCAGGTTTTGTCGCGCGCAGCTTTTCCGGCGACAAGCAGCAGCTCGTGCCGCTCATTCAAGCCGGTCTGAAATACAAAGGCTTTGCGCTCATCGACGTGCTCTCGCCCTGCGTCACGTTCAACGATCACGAGGGCTCGACGAAGAGTTACCGCTTCGTTCGCGAGCACTACGACGAGGTCGTGCACGCCGATTTTGTGCCACCCGCGCAAGAGATCACGATCCAGTATTCGCCTGGCGAGGCGATTCCCGTGACCATGCACGACGGCAGTCGCATCGTGCTGCGCAAGCTCGATGAGCGCTACGATCCGACCCGTCGCGGCAAGGCATACAACTATCTGCGCGATAGGCTCGCCAAGGGCGAGTACGTGACCGGCCTCATCTACATTGACGAAAAAGGTCGCGACTTCCACGAAGTGAACGGCACGACCGACACGCCCATCAACCAATTGCCGTACGAGGTCTTGACTCCCGGCGCAGCGGCGTTGGAGCAGATCATGAGCCGTTACCGATAGACGAGGGTGTCGTGCTGCGTGCAGGCCACCGTAGCCAGTGGCGCGCGCTTCCTTTACCCTCTCGTCATGCTCAAGAACAAAACCTTGTTCATCACTGGGGCCTCGCGCGGCATCGGGCTGGCGATTGCCAAGCGCGCTGCACGCGATGGGGCGAATATCGCGATCGCCTCCAAGACCGATAAGCCGCATCCCAAGCTGCCTGGCACGATTCACACGGCGGCTCGCGAGGTCGAGGAAGCAGGCGGCCGCGCGCTGGCGTTGCAAGTGGACATCCGTGACGAGGAGGCAGTCGCACGGGCGGTGCAGCGCTGCGCGGACCATTTCGGCGGCATCGACATCCTGGTGAACAATGCCAGCGCCATCTACTTGAGCGGCACCGCGGGTACGCCGATCAAGCGCTTCGATTTGATGTTCGACGTCAATGTGCGAGGCACGTTCGTTTGCTCTCAGGCGTGTCTGCCGTATCTGAAGGCTTCTGCCGAGGCAGGTCGCAACCCGCACATCTTGAATCTCTCGCCGCCGCTGAACATGGAGCCGCGCTGGTTCGCGCCTCATCTTGCGTACACGATGGCGAAGTACGGCATGAGCATGTGCGTGCTCGGCATGGCGGAAGAGCTCCGTCCGATCGGGATCGCGGTCAATGCGCTCTGGCCCCGCACGGTGATCGCAACCGCAGCGCTCGATGTCATTCCCTTCGCCGACCCAAAGCGCGGTCGCACTCCCGAGATAGTGGCCGATGCCGCATACGAGATTCTCACACGCGATGCGCAGACGTGCACCGGCCAGTTCTTCATAGACGAAGACGTGCTGAGAGCGGCCGGTGTCACGGATTTCGATCGCTATGCCGTGACGCCTGGTAACAAGGATCTGCTGCAGGATCTTTTTATATAAGCTGGGGGCTCGGGGCTGGAGACTGGAGCTGCGGTGGCGCGCGATAGGGGAAGTGCGAAGTGCGTGATCCCTTCCCGGCGCGGTAGCAGAACATGATCCCTCCCCCGCGTGGTGACAGAAGGTGATCCCTCCACCGCAGGGTAGCAGGACATGATCCCTCCCCCGCGCAGCGGGGAGGGCCGGGAGGGGGTATGCGCCGCGCACCCCCCTTATCTACAGTCCCCCGCCCTCCGCCCTCAGCCCCCAGTCCACGTGTATGCTTGCGCGCCTCCTAGCGACACGGTTTCGGTGCGGTGGACATTCCAGTCGAGCTCATCGTCGTTCTCGTAGCTGCGTTCGTTGCTGGCTTGGTCGATGCGATGGTCGGCGGCGGCGGGCTCGTGCAAGTGCCTGCACTGTTCGCGTCGTACCCGAACGCCGCGCCGCCAACCTTGCTCGGCACGAGCAAGCTCGCCGGCATCTTCGGAACGACGAGCGCGGTATGGCGATACGCGCGCAAAGTCGCCATTCCTTGGCGAGCGTTGCTGCCGCTCAGTGTCTATGTCCTGCTCGCTTCGGTGAGCGGCGCATTCTTGGCGACGCGTGTAGCAGCGGAGATCTTCCGGCCGCTCGTTCCCGTGATGCTCTGCGCCGTCTTGATCTACACGCTCACGCGCAAGAGCTTCGGTACCGAACACACACCGCGCGAATTCAGCGGACAACATCATTTGATCGGTGCGCTGGCCATCGCTGCGATCGGGTTCTACGACGGTTTTTTTGGTCCGGGCACCGGTAGCTTTCTAATGTTCGTGTTCGTGCGCTGTTATGGGTACGACTTTCTCCACGCGGCCGCGAACGCGCGCGTTCTGAATGTGGTCGCCAATGGCGCAGCGTTGACCTACTTCGCTTGGCACGGACATGTGTTCTGGCATGTCGGGCTTGCTATGGCGGCTTGTAACGTCGCAGGTGCGATCGTCGGCACGCGCCTGGCATTCCGCGGCGGCAGCACCTTGGTGCGCAAGGTCTTCATCGTAGTGGTTTCCCTGCTCATCGTGCGGACGGCGTGGCTGGCTATGTAGTGAGCTTCACCTAAGCGCATGCTCTGAGCCGGTTTCCTGTTCCTGCCTACTAACGCTTGCACCGCGACGAGCTCCGGACCATCCTACGGTGCTTCAATGCAGCCGGCCGTCGGGCTCAGGGGGTCGTCGTGAACGAGGAAACCAAGAATTGGATCTGGTACGCCATTCCGATCGCGGTGGTCGTCGCAATTGGTGCGGCACTGTACTATGGCTATCGGGAGCGAGCGCCGCAGTCCGAGCCGCAGGCGCAACAACAGGCCCCTGTCGAGCCGGTCGAATCGGAACCTGTCATCAAGCATCCGATCGAGCCCACAGCCGAAAGCGAGGAACCGCTGCCAACGATCGAGGAGAGCGATCCTTCGCTGCAACAGGCGCTGGTAGAAGCATTCGGACGTCCGCTCGAGCAGTACTTGGTGCCGAAAAGCATCATCCGGCATACAGTCGCCACGATCGACAATCTCCCGCGCAAGAAGGCTGCCGTTCAGATGTGGCCGCTCAAGCCGATGAGCGGCGAGTTCCTCGTGAAGTCCGAGGGCGAGGTCATCACTCTGGACGAGAAAAATTTTGCGCGTTACACGCCGCTCGTATCGCTGTTCGAGAAGGCGGATACGCAACAGCTCGTTAGGCTCTATCGCCGCTACTATCCGCTCCTGCAGCAAGCATATGCCGATCTCGGCTACCCGGACGGCTACTTCAACGACCGGCTGATCGAAGTCATCGATCATCTGCTCGAGACACCTGAGATCCGAGCTCCGATCGAGCTGACGCAGCCTGGGATGTTCTACGAGTATGCGGATCCATCGCTCGAGAACCGCTCGGCGGGGCAGAAATTGCTTATTCGCATGGGTCCGCAGAACACAGCCATCATCAAGCGCAAAATACTCGAGCTGCGCGAGGAGCTCGCAAGCAAACAAGAATGACTCGGCGTCGGACCAGGCGTCTCTCGGGAGGAGGACCATGCGCAAGGCTGTGCTGGTGTTGGGGCTAACCACGATCGTCGCCTCGCTCGTCTGCATGCACTTGGTACGCGAGCTGCGCGACGAGCGTGCGCGCGCCGCGACACTGGAAGTGCGCATTGCGCAGCTCGAACGAATGGCACGCTCACACGAAGCAAGCGACGCACCAAATGCGTGGTCAGTCAATCCGTTCACGTCACCTCACGAACCTGCCGTCACGCCTGCCACAACGAACGCCGAGACCACCCCTGCCCCTCAGACGAGCTCCGTTGCAGAGAACGAAGCCGAGCCGGCTGTCGAGCAACGCGTGCGTGAGATGCAGGCACGCATGCGCGCGCAACTCGATCGCCGCCGCGAGCTGTTGCAGGACCCACAGTACCGCGAGGCGATGCGCAGACAACAGCGAGCCTTCATGGCAAAGGCGCATCCGGGCCTGCGCGAGGCGCTCGGATTGTCCGCCGAAGAAACCGAGCGCTTCCTCGACCTGCTCGCGGATCCACAAATCAGCCTGATGCAGGACGTGCTGTTCGACGGCAGCGACCCACAGCGGGCACAGCAGGCGTTGCAGGAGGGTCATCAGCGTCAGCAGGAAGAGATCGAGATGCAGTTCGGGCCGGAGGTTCGTCAACGCTGGCAGACGTACCGAGATACACTGGCCGAGCGGCACCGCGCCGCAGCGCTGCAATCAGAGCTCGCCATGGCTGGCGTGCCGCTCGATCAGCAGCAATCGCAGGCGCTGCTGGATGCGCTCATCGACGAGCGGCGCCGGCAGACGCAGGAGCTGAGAGCGACTGCCGCGGAGCTCGATGCTTTCACGCCAATGGGCAGGGCCGCCCCGATGGACCCGGTGAAGTGGCTCGAATCGCACGAGCAGGCGCACGAGCGAGTGCTGAGCGCGTTGCAGTCCAGCTTAAGACCCGAACAACTCGCGCGATTGGAAGAGGTGTTTACGCGTGAGCGGGAAATGCAAAAGGCGTCAATGGAGTTGATGCGTGCGCAGGGATTGGACCAGTTTCCAGCCACGATGACCAACTTCGGCATCGTACCCAGCAGAGGATTTGCGGTCGGATTGAGTGCCGAGAGCGAGCCGCGCGGAAGGGATTAGGCGCCTGAGGCTACAATCTAAGCACCCCGCAGCTGCTCGATCGCTCTATTGAGCGCATCCGCGACATCTTGTTCTGTGTACGGCTTCGTGAGCAGGCCAAGCGGTCGTGCACGCTCGATGCGATCGCCGAACTCCGCAAACGAGGCACCGGAGATCAGCAAGGAGCGAATCCCATAGCGGTTGAAAAGCGCCGCAGCCGTATCGATCCCGTCGCCTCCGTCACCGATGAGGCCGATATCGACGATTGCCAGATCAGTCGGCGTACCCGCAGCAAACGCCAACGCAGTGCGCAGCGAAGGCGCGATCCCGCTCACGTGGTGGCCTAGGTCCTGCAACAATCTTTGCAGGTGAAGGCTGATGAGGGTTTCGTCTTCGACGATGAGCACGCGGAGCTGATGGGCGACTGGGCCCTTGATATCCAAACTCATGTCGATCGACCGCTAGACGGACGTCGCACGTTTCGCGACAACGCTGCTGGGCTGGTCTCGTCGGAACAACCGCAATGCGCCATTAAAGCCAAAGTTCCCCTCACTCGCACATCGTCGGTATCTTACTGGCAGGAACGGCTGCGCGCGAAAGCGCTGTACCGGAGCGACGTCAGCTAGTCCCTCATGCAGGCGTAAGCCATTTCCTATGACAAACCTCCAAGGCCGCGCATGAAGCGAGCTTGCCGTACTATGCGAACATCAATCGGGCCATGCCATGCGGATATTGATAGTCGAAGACGAGCTCCTCGTGCGCATGTTTGCTGTCGATGCACTCGAGGATGTAGGTTTTACCGTAGATGAGGCGGGTACGGCAGCCGAGGCTCTGCGCATCTTCAGCCAAGTGGGCGAAGAGCTCTCGGCCGTGATCATCGACCTCGGATTGCCGGATCGCCCCGGAGCGGAGCTCGCCGCTGAGCTGCACAGCTTGCGGAACGATGTGCCCATCTTGATCGCGAGCGGACGTAGCGAAAGAGAGATTCGCGAGCGCTTTTCCAGCGACTCGCGTGTAGGCGTGCTCGTCAAGCCATTCACCGCTTCCATGCTGATGGATGCGCTCGAGTCGGTCGGGGTCAATTGCGGGGACCGGCGTCCGTAGCGGATCGCCGGTCGGAAAGCCTTCACGCTACGGTCTTCACCGTGATGCCCTCGGCTTGCAGCGCCGCCTGCACGTGAGGTCGTGCCGCCACACGCGCGTGATAGCGTGCCAAGTTCGGCCACTGTGCCAAATCGATCCCTACGGCATTCGTCCAGTTCACGACTGTAAACAGATAGGCATCTGCGACGGTGAACTGCTCCCCCATGAGATAGGGGCGTTCACCGATCTCGCTGTTCACCCAAGCAAGACAACTCGCAATCTTTTCGCGAGCAGCCTTGCGCCAGTCATCCAGCGGCAGATGGGGACGAAACAAGGGCGTGAAGGACTTGTGCAGCTCGCTCGTCGTGTAATTGAGCCATTCGAGGACTCGATACCGCTCCATCGTCCCCGGCTGAGGAAGCAAGCCTGAGGCGGGCTTCTGATCGGCGAGGTATTGAACGATGACCGCCCCTTCCGTCAGTCGCTCGCCATTATCCAGTTCCAGGACGGGTACATAGCCTTTCGGATGTATATCCGCAAACGGTGTGCCCGTGCTCACGACCGTCCGTGTCTTCATGTCCACCTTCTCCAAGGAAAACTCGAAACCCGCCTCACGCAGCACGATGTGCGGCGAAAGCGAGCAAGCACCTGGAGCGTAATACAGCTTCATGGCAATCCTCTCGTATATCGAGAACATCAATCATTGGAAAGGTCGCGAGAAATTATCTGAACATGTCGGCTAACGGAAGCACGGAGCGGCTTATATGACGCCGCGATTCGTGACCAGCTCGAAACAGTCTTGTTCCTCATCAGATATCTGAATGCGCAACGGAATCGTGCCAAGCTTTAGCCGGCCCGGCCTGCGTAGGTGGAGCGCTCGGTGAGCGTGCAACGTGCGCAGCGCGTTGGCCCCTCCGCGATGCGAGATGCGTTCATGGATGTCTTCTCGAACGTACTGAAGATGACGAACCTTGCCGCACATGTCTCGGGTGCGCGCGCGTTCGTCCGCCCATGGGGCATACACGTCGAGGCACAGGCACATGCCATCGTTCACATTGTGAAACGTGGAGTGTGTTGGCTGAGACGTGGCGATGAGATCCTTCCTTTGAGCTCAGGCGAGCTCGTGCTGCTCGCGCACGGCGATGCGCACACGCTTGCTTCCGATCGTGCAATGCTCGACCTGCAATCGTCTCGTAACGAGATTGTGAAATCACGAGCGCTGCCGTCATCTCGCAGCCTCTCGTCTTCGCTTACCGAAACGACCGAGATCGTTTCAGCCACGTATGAGCTCTCGCAGGAAGCAGCCCACCCCTTGCTCTTGCTACTGCCGCCCGTCATTCATTTTTCCCGTGCGCCGGAAGATTCACACGATGAGCTTGCGCTGCTCGTGCAGCTCATCCTCAAGGAAAGCGAACGCCGTGCAATCGGCACAGATGCCGTCTTGCCGCATCTCGTCGCGACCTTGTTCGTCTACATCGTCCGCAGCTGGCTGCGCAAGCAGCCAAGCGAGACAGCCGGTTGGATCGGTGCGCTGCGTGATCCGCAGATTCGAAGAGCACTGACGTCCATCCACAACGCGCCGCACGTACCTTGGAGTGTCGAATCGCTGGCCCGCTCGGTGGCCATGTCACGCGCGGCGTTCGCGAAACGTTTCTCGGAGCTCGTAGGCGAACCGCCGCTCACTTATCTCACGCGTTGGCGGATGGACCTGGCTGCAAAACTCCTGCGGGAGTCGAACGAGCCCGTCGCGAGAATAGCGGCCCGGGTGGGATACATCTCTGAAACGGCGTTCGCCAAGGCCTTTAAGCGCTGGCGAAAGAGCGCGCCGGGTCAGTACCGCAGGCTACGCAATCCTACTCACCTGAGGTCTAGCAAGCGACAGACTGAAGTCGCAGCGGACGCGCTGTTCTAAGCAAGCCCGGGCTGTGCTCCTGGTCAATGACTGCGACTCCACTCGTCGGGCGGATTCTGCTTACGTACTTTACGCGGATTGGCAGCAGAGCCCTTCTGGTAGCCGCGGTCGAATTTGCGACGACGAAAGATGTAAATCGTCAACGCGAGCGCCACGGCGATCAGCACCAGGATGGGCACCAAGTATTCGCTAAAGAACTCGATGAGGGGGGTCATGAATCGTCCTCGTCGTGATGGCCGTGTTGCGCCTCGCCCGTATGTGGCAAACGGCCCAGCACGACGATAGTTTCCGGGCGCAAACCGGAGGCTGCCTGTGCGTCACACGCACAACCTCAATCGTCAAACAGTTCCTTGGGTGGGCTGATACGCTCTGGGAGCGCGCTGCGGCCGGAGGGCCAATCCTCATTCGCGGAACCGTCGAGTCAGATCCTCGAGCTGCTCCGGTGTATCAAGATCAATCGCCGCATTCGGCATGGGCACCGTGACCAACCGATCCCGATAGCGCTCGAGAACCCTGCGTGCGCCCTGATCCCCACGTAGCTGAGCAAGATCGCTGAAACAAAAATATGGAAAGATCGCAGGCACACCCACATGACCGTCGTACACAGCAGCCGCGGGTGTCGTGTCGAGGCCGCGCCAAGCGTCGATCAGACGTCGCAAGTCGTCACTCGTGACGGCCACTTGATCGCCGAGCAGGATCAACACCGCCTCGCATGCGGGCGGCAAGGCTGCGAGCCCAGCACGTATCGAGGATGCGATCCCCTCCTGCCATTCGCGATTCAAGACCCAGGAAGCGGAGGTCTTGGACAGCAAAGGGGTGATCTCTGCAGCATGCGCACCGAGCACCACCGTGACGCTGCTGCCAGCGACCGCGACCGCGCGCGAGACCACGATGTGCAACGCCGGCCTCCCACCCAGCTTGACGAGCTGCTTCGGTCGGCCGAGTCGCGAGGAATCCCCCGCTGCGAGAATGACGATATGAGGTGTCATGCGGTCATTCTAGACTGTAGGCTGGGGCTGTAGGCTGTAGATGAGGGACGTATGGCTGTTCGAACAGTATTGAAGATGGGCGATTCGCGGCTGCTGCAGAAGGCGAAGCCGGTCGAATCGTTCGATACGTCAGAGCTGCACGCGCTGCTCCAAGACATGCGCGACACCATGGCGGCGCTGAACGGCGCGGGGCTCGCAGCGCCACAAATTGGCGTCTCGCGGCAAGTCGTGATCTTCGGCGTGAGCAGGAATCCGCGGTACCCCCAGGCTGAGGAAGTGCCGTACACGATCTTGATCAATCCCGTCGTCGATCCGCTCGACGCGACGATGGAAGAGGGTTGGGAAGGTTGCCTGTCGATCCCGGGCATGCGCGGTCTCGTGCCGCGTTACGTACGAGTGCGCTACCGCGGCTACGACGAGTACGGCCGCCCAATCGATCGCACAGTCAGCGGCTTCCATGCCCGCGTCGTGCAACATGAGGTGGACCATCTGAATGGGATCCTCTACCCGATGCGGATTCGGGACTTAAGGAACTTCGGTTTCAATGAGACGCTCTTCCCGGGTCAGGAACTCGTCGACGACTGAGCGATTGCATTCGAGACGGCCAGGCGCATCGAGCTACGCCGGTCGCAAGGTTTGCATGTGAGGACATCATGAGTGCCGTTCGTTCCTTATCTGTTCCGCTCAAAGATCCGAGCCTGTTCCGAGAGCAGGCCTTCGTCGCCGGACATTGGGAAGAATCCGAACGGGGAGAGGTGATCGAGGTCGTGAACCCCGCGACCGGCGCGGTGATCGGAACCGTGCCCAACCTGGGCGCGGCCGAAACGCGGCGTGCCATCGAAGCTGCACACCGAGCGCTGCCCGATTGGCGCGCCAGAACGGCCAAGGAGCGCGCACAGATTTTGCGCAGGTGGTTCGACCTCATGATGGCGCACCAGGAAGACCTGGCCGTTCTCATGACGATCGAGCAGGGCAAGCCGCGCGCGGAAAGCCGCAATGAGATTGCGTACGCCGCGGCCTTTCTCGAATGGTTTGCCGAGGAAGGCAAACGCGCTTACGGCGACGTGATTCCAGGCCACGCTCGCGACAAGCGCATCGTGGTGTTGAAGCAGCCGGTCGGGGTATGCGCGGCCATCACGCCGTGGAACTTTCCAGCGGCGATGATTGCACGCAAGGTCGCGCCGGCATTGGCTGCTGGCTGCACCATGGTCATCAAGCCTTCCGAGCTCACGCCCTACTCTGCGCTCGCGATGTGCGTGTTGGCCCAGCGAGCCGGCGTTCCGGATGGCGTCGTCTCGGTCGTCACTGGAGCGGCACAGCCGATCGGCGAGGAGCTCACAAGCAACCCCCTCGTACGCAAGCTGAGCTTCACGGGCTCGACCGCTGTCGGCAAGCTGCTCATGGCGCAATGTGCACCTACGGTGAAGAAGCTCTCGCTCGAGCTCGGCGGAAATGCGCCATTCATCGTGTTCGACGATGCCGATCTCGAGACGGCCGTGCGCGGCGCAGTCGCGTCGAAGTATCGCAATGCCGGCCAGACGTGCGTGTGCGCCAACAGGATCTACGTGCAAAGCGGTATTTACGATCGATTCGCCGAGCGTTTGGCCGAAATCGCTGCGGAGATGAAGGTCGGCAATGGTTTGGAGCCAGGCGTGCAGATGGGGCCACTGATCGACGAGCGCGCGATCGAAAAGGTCGAGCGACACGTAAGCGATGCCCTGTCGCGCGGAGCGCGCATACTGACAGGCGGTCAACGTCTTTCAGGACCTGGGACGTTTTTCACACCCACCGTACTCACTGATGTAGCACCGGACGCGTTGCCGATGCGAGAAGAGACCTTCGGGCCAGTCGCCCCGTTGGTGCGCTTCGAGACGGAAGAAGAAGTCATTCGTCTCGCCAACGCAAGCCAGTACGGCTTGGCCGGTTACTTCTACAGCACGAACATCCAACGTGTCTGGCGAGTTGCCGAAGCGCTCGAGTGCGGCATCGTAGGCATCAACGAAGGAATCATCTCCACAGAAGTCGCGCCGTTCGGCGGCATCAAAGAATCCGGACTCGGTCGCGAGGGCTCGAAGTACGGTCTCGAGGAGTATCTAGAGATCAAGTACCTGTGCTTCGGCGGCGTGTAATCTTCAGACCAAGCCCCAAGCCCCGAATAGTCTCGACCACTGCCAAGCACCTGGGCAAACACCTGGGCTGCGGCGGCGTGTAATATTCCGCCCCTGTAGCCCAGAGCCCAGCACCTGCTATGCACGCCCGCGTCAAATGGATCGAAAACGTCACGTTCCTCGGCGAGTCCGGATCGGGACATAGCGTCATCATGGATGGCGCGCCCGAGCTCGGTGGACGCAACCTCGGCTTTCGACCGATGGAGATGCTGCTGCTGGGCTTGGGTGGATGCACTGCATTCGATGTCGTGATGATCTTGAAGCGCGGACGCGAACGCGTCACGGATTGCGTGATCGAGATCGAAGCAGAGCGTGCTCAGACTGATCCGAAGGTCTTCACCAAGATTGCGCTCAAGTACATCGTCACGGGACGCGGGCTCGATCCCAAGAAAGTCGAGCGCGCGGTGGCGCTATCGGCCGATAAGTATTGCTCCGCAAGCGCCATCCTGGCGAAGACCGCCGAGCTGACGCACACGATCGAGATCGTCGAGGAGAACGAGCGCGCGGCCAACTAGAGGCCGATGTTCACACGAGCGCGCTTGGTCAGATCAGGCTGACCCGGGGTCCTGCGCGCGATGCGGTTTCCGGATCGCCCACTCGTACATGACACCGCTGCCGAGCGCACCGATGCTCATCATGACGGCAAGCGTCGCTGGCTCACCGTCGTTGAAGTAGGCCAGCGCAAATCCGACCAGCATCGGAATCGTCGATTGTAACGCCCCCATCATGGCCGAGGCGGCGCCGGCGATGTGGGCGTATGGGCCCAAGCCAAGCGCTGCTGCTTGCGGCGTGATACGAGCAACGGCCACGAAGAACGAGAGCTGCAGCACAACGAACAGCCACAGCGGCACCTCGAAGGCGAGCGTCAGCGCCACCAATCCAAGTCCGATGAGGCTCGGCACCCACACGGTACGCTCGAGCAGCTGCTCAGGCGTTTGTTTACGGAGCGCGACGATATTGAGACGGCTTGCAGCCATGAAAGTGAAGCCGTTCGCGGCAAGCAGCCATCCGAACTGTTGCGGCGACAGGCCGTAACGCTCGATCAGCACCGTGGGCGCACCCGTCACATAGGCGAACAGCGCCGCCATGCCGAACGAACCTGCGAGCGTGTAGCCGATGAACGCGCGATCACGAATCAGCGTGTGATAGTCGAGCGCGACCATGGGAAGACTCAAGGGTCGTGCGCTGCGTGTGGCCCGCTCCTCGACCAGCACGACATGCATCGCAATGAGAAGGACGACCGCGAGCAGCGCCTGAAACGCGAACACGCCACGCCATCCGAATGCCGTCACGACGACGCCACCAACGCTGGGCGCCAGGATCGGGCCAAATGCCACGATCGCCATCAAGATCGAGAATGCACGCGCGGCCTCGTGCGGCTCACAGCGATCGCGCACGATCGCTCGCCCTATCACCATGCCGCCGCAGGCACCCAACGCTTGCAGCACACGCATGCCCATCAGCATGGACATGCTCGACGACAACATGCAGCCGATGGACCCTAGCGCGTAGAGCACGAAGCTCGCGTACAGAGGCGGCTTGCGTCCGAAGCGATCACTCAGCGGCCCGTAGACGAGCTGTCCGAGCGCGATACCAATCAGGTACGCCGACATCGTCTTCTCGACACCCTGCGCGGCGAGATCCTGCTCGATCGCGGGAAACCCTGGCAGGTACATGTCGATCGTGACCGGCCCGACGGCGGTCATCGCGCCGATGAGCAACAGCCAACCCGGAAGCTTGTGCGATGGCGGCATTCAAAGAGTCGAGAAGGCGATCCCGAGTTCGTGGTCGTAAACGAGGACGCCGCTGCGAGCAGCGGCGTCCCTAGGTATCGCAGCAGGAGCTACGCTGCGCCTTTAGACAAGGCGCTCGGCGTGATGTTTCATGTGGTCTGCGATGAACGTCGAGATGAAATAATAGCCGTGATCGTAGCCCTCCTGTCGCCGCAGCGTCAGCTGCGTTCCGGACTTGCGACAAGCCTCCTCGAGCAGCTCTGGCTTCAATTGCTCGGTCAGAAACTTGTCCGCCGTGCCCTGATCGACCAGGATGGTGTCGTGGTAGCGCTCGGCTGCAAGCAGCTCCGAGGCATCATACGCGCGCCAGGCTTCGCGATTGGGACCGAGATAGCCAGTAAACGCCTTCTGACCCCACGGGCACTGCATGGGTGCGCTGATTGGCGCAAAAGCCGACACGGAACGATACTTGTCTCGGTTCCTGAGGGCGATCACCAAGGCACCGTGTCCGCCCATGGAATGGCCGAAGATGCTTTGCCTGTCTTCCAGCGCGACGCCGAGCGAGTTCACGAGCTCGGGCAGCTCACGCGTCACATAGCTGTACATGCGATAGCTCTGCGACCAGGGCTCTTCTGTCGCGTCGACGTAAAAGCCTGCCGCAAGCCCGAAATCCCAACTCTCGTCGTCGCCCGGGTAGCGAGTCTTACGGGGACTCGTGTCCGGCGCGACGAGCATGATGCCGAGCTCCGCCGCCAGCCGCTGCGCGCCCGCCTTGATCATGAAAGTCTCTTCCGTGCACGTCAGACCCGCCAGGTAGTACAGCACAGGCACGCGCCGTTTCTCTGCTTGCGGAGGGATGTACACCGAAAAGCGCATCTCCGATCGGCACTCGCGCGACTCGTGCGCGTAGAAACGTTGCGTACCGCCGAAGCAGCGATGTTCCGAGATGAGATTGAGCGAAGACATGTTGCAACCCGTAATCGTGAGCGTTGGAGGGAGGAACGCAGCAAAGCTTCGTCGTTCCCGAGAGAGTTCTTATTGGAGCATAGTCGCGTGCGAAATTGCATCCTGTGACACTGTCACGCTCTGCAAAACTTGCGCAGCAGAAAATGTTGCTGCGCAGAGCGCGTGACTCGCATGCGTGCCGTCGTACAATAGCAGAAGCGTCATCTCCACTCTCTTACCCAACGATCGAGGCTCATCATGGCCGTTGAATCGAACATGATGCCGCTTGGGACCAAAGCGCCTGCGTTTCGCTTACCCGATTACAAAGGCAACATCGTCTCCATAGACGATTTCAGTGCATCGCCCGCGTTGCTCGTCGCCTTCATCTGTAATCACTGCCCGTACGTCAAGCATATCCGACACGAGTTCGCACGTTTCGCCCGCGAGTACCAACCTCGCGGGCTGGCCGTGGTCGCAATCGCATCGAACGACACTGAAACGCATCCGCAGGACGGGCCGCAGGGCATGGCAGAAGAAGCCGAGTCGGCGGGCTATACGTTCCCCTACCTGTTCGACGAGACCCAAGAGGTCGCGCGTGCCTATCAAGCGGCATGCACGCCCGATTTCTTCCTGTTCGATCAGGAGCGCAAGCTGGTCTATCGCGGACAGTTCGATGCGAGCCGTCCAGGCAACAACGTTCCCGTGACCGGCAGCGATCTGCGCGCAGCGTGCGATGCCGTCCTCGCGGGCCAACCGGTGACGATCGAGCAGCGCCCGAGCATGGGCTGCAGCATCAAGTGGAAGCAAAAGTGAGCTTCAACGTAGTGGCACGCTCACGCTGAGCAATCCCCCGCCGTCGGCCGCATGGAAGGCGACTTGCACAGGCGCATCGTTGCCCAGGAATGCTCCGTTGACGAACGAAGCGAGGAAATGGCCCAGCGCCATGCCGACGAGGGTATCGGACGGATAGTGATAACCAGCCTCGATGCGCGACCACGACGTTCCGATCGTCAGCGCATAGAAACCGATGTCGAGCGCTCGCGTCACGCCTGGCGCAAGATCGAGCGCATGCATGTTCTCCGATGCCAGGCGCATGTGCACGGCCGCAGCAGAGGTATGACCGGATGGAAAGCTTTGCGTGTCAGAGCCGTTCGGACGTCTGCGATCACTGATGTCTTTGAGGCGCGAGTTCAGGTTCGCAGTTGCGCTCACCGCCGCGACTTGCACCAGTGTGCCTCTTGCTTTGTTCAAGAGCCATTCGCCCGCGGTCTGACCCGAGGGCATGACAGCGATCGTCACGTAGTGCAGAGCAGCGGAAGCATCGCGCAAGTCGTCGCTCCAACGCTCCGCGTCCGACTGTGAGCCGAACACCGGCGTATGCCTGCAGGCCCAGGCCGCAGCACGCCGGTCCCAATCGTCGATCTGAACCAGCGCTGCTCCGACGAGCGGTGCCCACACCCAAGGATCGCTCGCTGCCTCACGTGCAGCGGTGCCGACACGCGACCAAGACGGTGTCAGCGTGGCTTCTCCTCCCCACCCTCGCCCGCTCGGCAACGTCGAGCATCCGGTGCACAGGAGAACAACGATCACAAGGGCAACCTTTCTCATACCGACAAAAAGACCATAGGCAGCGGTGACAGGCTACAGCAACAGCATGCATCGCGCGTGCTTACTGCCCGCGATTGCACCGTGCGCCATCCGTAACCCACGAATCAAAGCACACTCTGCGCCGGGGAGGATTGGCAACACGGGTGAGGAGGTGCCACTGGACAACGTAAGAGGTGCGTCGGATAGCCGACGTAGAGGCGCCGGAACGTTGGCGGGAAGCTACTGCTGAAAAGCTGGCGGCCAGGCGCCGGCGGGAAGCTGCTACCGAAAAGCTGGCGAGAAGAGGTGCTACTGGTTCCTTCCCCGCGCAGGCGGGGGAAGGTCAGGAAGGGGGCGCCCGCCCTCACCTCTTACTCATGCCGGAGCGCTTCGATTGGATCGAGCTGTGCTGCACGCCGCGCGGGGAAATAACCAAATATGACGCCGACCGCCGCCGAGAAGAGGAACGCGATCAGGATGATCCCGGGATTGAACACATAAGGCACGTTGAAGGCATTGTTGGCCAAGATGCCCGCCGTCAATCCGAGCACGATGCCGATGATGCCGCCCAACGCTGCCAGCGTGACAGACTCGACCAGGAACTGCAGCAACACGTCCTTTGCCATCGCACCAACCGCGAGCCGAATGCCGATCTCGCGCGTACGCTCCGTGACAGACACGAGCATGATGTTCATGATGCCGACCCCGCCGACGACAAGGCTCACCGCAGCGACAGCGCTCAAGAGTGTCGTCATCACGCGCGAAGAGCTGGTGAATGCAGCGGTGATCTCCTGCATGTCGCGTACGTTGAAGTCGTCCTCGGCGCCCTCGCGGATCTTGCGCCGTTCACGCATGAGGCGCTCGACATCCGCTTTCACTTTTGCGGTCGATGCCGTATCGCGCGCCGAGATCATGATGACGTTCACATCCGTGTTGCCGACCAGCCGTCGCTGCAGCATGCGTATCGGCACGAGCACCACATCGTCCTGATTCTGGCCGAATCCCGACAGGCCCTTGGGCGTCAGCACGCCAATGACTTGGCATGCCACTTTGCCAAGCCGCATGTTCGCGCCCAGCGGATCTTGACTGCCGAAGAGCTCCTGCTTGATCGTCTCGCCGAGAATGCACACGGCTGCACCTGCGCGCAGCTCGGATTCGGAGAAATTGCGGCCGCTCGCCAGCGGCCAATCGCGCACGTCCAGGTATTGGTCGGTCGTGCCGACGACCTGAGTGGACCAATTGGCATTGCCATAGATCGCCTGCACGCTCGTGTTCGAAGTGGGCGCGACGGCGCGGATGCCCGTGACCTCCTCTTCGATTGCGCGCACATCATCGAGCGTGAAAGGAGGTGCAGCCCCACGAGCCCCGCCACCACCAAACCCTTGGCCGCGAAACACCTGCAGCAGGTTCGTGCCGAGCTTCTGCATGTCCGCCTGCACTTGCGCGGTGGCGCCCTCGCCGATCGTGACCATCGTGATCACCGACGCAACGCCGATCACGATGCCGAGGATCGTGAGCGAGGAACGCAGGACATTGCGGCGAATCTCTCGCAGCGCGAGTAGCAAGGCGTTCAGGAACATGGACACGATTCCCAGAGAAGGGCTTGGGACAAGGGGCTCGGGGCTGGAGCCATAAGACCGGAACCTTTCTCGGCCCAATCCGGGACTCGACCTGTGTCTACATCAACTCGATGTGCTTGCATCATGCCGTGCGTTGTTGATGCGTGCTGGCTCCAGCCTCCGATCATCATCCGACCTGCTCGCCCACTCGTTGCGGCTCGTTCTGCTCGTCACTTTCGATGAGGCCGTCGCGGAAGCGCACGATCCGGCGGGTCCATACGGCGATGTCCGGCTCGTGCGTCACCATGACGATCGTGATGCCGCGCTGCTCGTTGAGTGAGGTAAGCAGTTTCATGATCTCGATACTGGTGGCGGTATCCAGATTGCCCGTCGGTTCGTCCGCGAAGAGCACCTTGGGCTCGGTCACGATAGCACGCGCAATTGCCACACGCTGTTGCTGTCCTCCCGACAGCTGATTGGGCACATGGGTTTCGCGACCGGACAGTCCCACCTCGGCCAGCGCACGACGTGCGCGGGCCCGCCGCTCCTGTGCGGGCATGCCGCGATAGATGAGCGGCAGCTCGACATTCTCCAACGCGGTCGTACGACTCAGCAGATTGAACCCTTGGAACACGAAGCCAAGGTACTCGCGACGCAGCAGGGCACGTTGATCGGAAGAGAGCTGCCCGACTGGCACGCCCAGGAGTTTGTACGTGCCCGATGTGGGCGTATCTAGACATCCGAGGATGTTCATGCAAGTCGACTTGCCCGAGCCGCTCGGTCCCATGACGGCCACGAACTCGCCTGCACCGATAGTGAGATCGATGCCGCGTAGCGCGCGCACCTGTCCTTCGCCTTCTCCATAAACCTTCGTGACTTGGGACAGCTCGATAACGGGTGTCCCAGGAACGGTTCTCATTGTCGCTGCGCCATCTCAACGTCGATGATCACAGGCATGCCGGGCTCGAGCTTGCGCCGCAGAGCGGCTTGAACGGCCGGATCGTTTGCGTCCAATCTGCCGAGATTCGCATTGGGCTCCAGCGGCAACACCTCAGTGAAGCGTCCATCGCTCGCACCGATGCGGAACAGCACCAGCGCGGGCTTGCCATCTTCGAGCGTCCACGCACGCCCGATGCGTTGTGCGCTCGCTTGTTGTCTAGTAGGACCGCGAAATCTGGGCATCATTGCCGAGAACGGATTGCCGCCGCGACTTGCCGTTTGCGGTGCGCCCGGAACCTGCACACCTTCCGGCGTGAAACGCAATGCGGCATTGGGCACGAGCACCGCATCCTCGATGCTCGTGGTCACGATCTCCGCGGTCGCCGTCATCCCCGGCCGCAGCAACAGCTCCTCGTTGTCGACCTCGAGCACCGTTGCGTAGGTCACGACGCCGGTGGAAGTCGCGCTGGCGCCGCCGCTTCCCGCGCCGCTGGAGCTTTGCATATTGCTGGATGCAAAGTGCACCTCGGTGATGTGCGCCGAGAAAGTGCGGCTCGGATAGGCATCGACAGTGAACGTCGCTTCCTGACCGACCTTCACGGCGCCGACATCCGCTTCGTCCACCGCCACCTGCAGCTCCATCTTTTTCAGATCTTCAGCGAGCGTGAACAAGACCGGTGCTTGAAAGGAAGCTGCCACCGTTTGACCGGGCTCGACCGCACGCACGAGCACGACGCCGTTGATCGGCGAACGAATCTCCGCCTTGCTCAAATCGGTCTTGATCGCTTCGAGGTTGGCACGCGCTTGCATGACTGCGGCTCGCGCGGCGGCGACTTCACCTCTGGCGCGTTCGACTGCGGCTTCGGCCACGTCCAGATCCTGCTGCGACGGCAGCTTGTTGTTGCTGAGCTCGCGCACCTTCAACAAACGAGCGAGATTCGCACGCGCCTCCTTCTCGCTGGCCTCTGCTTGAATCACGCGCGCTTCCGCCGAGGCGAGATTGCTTTCCGCTTGTGCGACCTGCGCCAGCAAGCGCGTCGTGTCGAGCACCGCGAGCACCTGTCCTTCCTTGACCTCGTCGTTGACGTCGACGTACACCTCGCGGATCGTGCCCGACAGCTCACTGCCGATATCGACTTGATTGCGCGGCTGCAGATTGCCGGTTGCCGTCACCGTGACGCGCAGGTCACCGCGCGTGACCTCTTGAGTGATATAGCGTGTCGTCTCGCGTCCGTCTCGACCGAGCAGGAAGAACAGCACGATCAATGCCAGTGCGCCGAGCACGAGCCACTTCAGCCAACGCCGCCATGGCTTCGGCTGCCGCAATTGCAGGTCAAATGTCCGCGCAAGCTGCGAGTCTTCTACTTTGGTTTCCGTGTCCATGATCAGCGAGTGGTGCCCGGGAAGACGGACCAGCCGCCGCCCAGGGCCTTGTAGAGTCGGATCAAGCTCGAAGTGAGCTCCCCTTCGTTCACCGCGAGAGAGTCCTCGAGTGAAATGAGCTGACGGTCGGCGGTCACGACCGTCTGAAAGTCGACCAAGCCGGAGTTGTATTGCACGAGAGCAAGCTCACGTGCCCGGCGAGCAGCATCGACGGCAAGCAGGAGCGCCTGGCGACGTTGCTGCTCGCTCGTCCAGGCAGCGAGCGCGTTCTCGACCTCCTCGAGAGCGGCAAGCACGACCGCCTCATAAGCGGCAAATGCTTGGTCCAGCGCCGCATACTGCGCCCGCAGGTTCGCGCGCAACGCGCCGCCCGCAAACAGCGGTATTCGCAGCGACAGCCCCACTCGGTCGGTTTGCGAGCCATCGAGCAAATCGCTCGCGCTGAGCGATTGCAGGCCGATCGAGCCACTCAACGAGAGAGACGGATACAGCGCCGCCTTCGCGACGCCCACCTGCGCGCTCTGCGCTGCAAGCCGGCGTTCTGCAGCACGGATGTCGGGCCGTCGCCGCACGACATCCGCTGGCACGTCCACCACGATAGTGTCGGGTGCAACCGGGATCGGAGCCGGGGCTGACAACCGCTCGTGCAGCGCGCCCGGCATCTGACCCGTCAGCACCGCGAGCCGATTGAGCGCATTCGTGAGGCTCGACTCGAGCAACGGAATCTGGGCGCGAGTCTGCTGATAGCTGGTCTCGGCCTGTTCCACATCCAGCACCGTCGCAAGGCCAGCCTCTGCTCGCCATCGCGTGATGTCCACCAGCTCCGATTGCGCTGCCAGATTGC
This sequence comes from Gammaproteobacteria bacterium, assembly GCA_017577615.1. Lineage (GTDB taxonomy): Bacteria > Pseudomonadota > Gammaproteobacteria > Steroidobacterales > Steroidobacteraceae > Steroidobacter. The sequence goes on from PKRE01000008.1 coordinate 168,757, forward strand.
GCTCTGCCAGCGCCAAGCGCGCTTGCGCGGTTCGAAGGGCCGTATAGTTGACGGCCACATCGCCCAGCAGCGTCACCAGCGCGTCGCGCAATTCCGCCTCTGTCGCGCCGAGCGTCGCGGTCGCGGCTTCAAACGCCCGGCGTTGGCGGCCAAACAGATCGAGCTCCCAGCTGGCATCGAGCCCTCCCGTATAGAGCTCCCGATCATTGCGCGCGACCAGCCCGTCCTCCGGGACCACAATCCGCTCGTCGTACTTCGTGCGGCTCGCCCCTGCCGAGGCGTCGATCGACGGGAAGAACGGTCCTGCGGCCGCGCCGCGGCGTGCGCGCGCCTCGAGGACTCGCGCCCGCGCCTGCTCCACCGTCTTGTTATTGGCGAGCGCCTGCTCGATGAGCTCCGTAAGCAGCGGATCCTCGAACACGGTCCACCATGCGGCAAGGATCGAGGCATCCTCGCTCTCGGCGCGCACTGCTTGCTCCGGAAGCGTGTTCCAACTGTCTGGCGTCACCAGCGTGGGCTCGCGGTAGTCAGGCCCGACGGCGCATCCAGCGACAAGCACCGAGAACACCAGGCTCATCCAAGGCCGCCGCAGGCGCACCTTACGATCTCGCTTGGCGAGTGGAATCAACAAGTGTCTCCGATTCGATATGACAACGTCCTACGGCAGGATTGTGCCTGCGTCAGACTGCGGGTTCACAGACAAGAACTGTGTTTCTATGTGAAGTAGAGCGGCAGTCCTGTCTGCTTTTTGCAAGAAGGACCGCTATCGGCGGTCGCCCCGCCCAGAAGCCTACCGCCATCAACGCAGTGGCTCGGCTGAGGTTGACAACCGACCGTTTTGGAACCGGCATCGGACTTGCTTATAACCAACTGCAGTGTCCGACGCACTACCTGAAATATGCGTTTGTGCGTCCTTCGCCCACAATGTGCGCTGTCCACCACCGCCCTGGGGCTGGTCTCAGGCGGGACTTCATCGTCCGATTTTCATGACCCGACTGACGCACCTACAACGGCTAGAAGCGGAAAGCATCCACATCCTGCGGGAAGTCGTCGCCGAATGCGAACGCCCCGTGATGCTTTATTCCATCGGCAAGGACAGCTCGGTGATGCTGCACCTGGCCATGAAGGCCTTTTATCCGGCCAAGCCGCCGTTTCCGCTGCTGCACGTGGACACCACCTGGAAATTCCGGGAAATGATTGCCTTTCGCGACGAGATGGCGCGCAAGCACGGCTTCGAGCTCATCGTGCACGTCAACGAAGAGGGCCTTGCGCAGGGCATCAATCCCTTCACGCACGGGTCGGCCATTTACACGGACGTGATGAAGACGCAGGCGCTCAAGCAAGCGCTCGACAAGTACGGTTTCGATGCGGCTTTCGGAGGCGCCCGCCGTGACGAGGAGAAGTCGCGCGCGAAGGAGCGGATCTTCTCGTTCCGCTCCGCACAGCACCGGTGGGACCCGAAGCGCCAGCGTCCCGAGCTCTGGCGTCACTACAACACACGTAAGAACAAGGGCGAGAGCCTGCGCGTCTTTCCCTTGTCGAACTGGACCGAGCTCGACATCTGGCAGTACATCTACCTTGAGAACATCCCGATCGTCCCGCTGTACTTCTCCAAGCCGCGCCCGGTGGTCAAGCGCGACGGCATCTGGATCATGGTGGATGACGAGCGCATGCCCTTGAAGGACGGCGAAAAGCCGGAGATGCGCTGGGTACGCTTCCGCACGCTCGGTTGCTATCCGCTGACGGGCGCCATCGAAAGTCGTGCAGATACGCTGCCGGCCATCATTCAAGAGACACTGCTCGCGAGAAGCTCCGAGCGGCAAGGACGCGTGATCGACCACGACAGTCCGGCTTCGATGGAGAAGAAGAAGCAGGAAGGGTACTTCTAGTGACTCGCGGGTAGCGAATCGCTCTGCTCGTGCCCGCATGTCGGCGCGGCAGGCTCGGCCGACGACCCGCTGCTCACGAATCACGACCCGCCACTCACAATCCGCGATCTCATGGCACACAAATCCGAACTCATCGCGACCGACATTCAGGCGTACTTGAAGGCGCACGAGCACAAGAGCCTGCTGCGGTTCATCACCTGCGGCAGCGTCGATGACGGCAAGTCGACCTTGATCGGACGCCTCTTGTACGAATCCAAGCTGCTGTTCGAGGATCAGCTTGCGGCACTCGAAGCGGATTCGAAGCGGATCGGCACGCAGGGCGGCGAGCTCGATTTCGCGCTGCTCGTGGATGGGTTGGCGGCCGAGCGCGAGCAGGGTATCACCATCGACGTCGCGTATCGGTTCTTCTCGACCGATCGGCGCAAATTCATCGTCGCGGATACGCCGGGGCACGAGCAGTACACGCGCAACATGGTCACGGGCGCCTCCACGGCGGACGTGGCCGTCATCCTTGTCGATGCCCGCAAGGGCGTGCTCACACAGACGCGCCGTCACAGCTACATCGTGTCGCTGCTCGGCATTAAGCACGTCGTGCTTGCTGTCAACAAGATGGACCTGGTCGATTTCTCGGAGGAGCTCTTTCGCACCATCGTCCAGGAGTACCGGGACTTCGCAGACCAGATCGGGCTCGAGAACGTCGTGCCCATCCCACTATCCGCGCTCAAGGGAGACAACATGCTCGAGCCGAGCGCACATACGCCTTGGTACGACGGCCCGACGTTGATGTCGTTCCTGGAGAACGTCGAGATCGAGGACGACCTGCAAGCCAAGCCGTTCCGCATGCCCGTCCAGTGGGTCAATCGCCCGAATCAGCATTTCCGCGGCTTCGCGGGCACAATCGTGTCCGGCATCGTGCGCGTGGGCGACACGGTGCGAGCCTTGCCGTCGGGCGTACAAAGCCGAATCGCCCGCATCGTCACCGCGACCGGCGATCTGGAGCAGGCGGTGGCCGGTCAATCGATCACGGTGACACTGACCGACGAGATCGACGTGAGTCGCGGCGATGTGCTTGCCGCCGCCGATGCGCCTCCTGCAGTCGCAGATCAGTTTCAGGCGACGATCATCTGGATGCACGAGGAGCCGATGCTTCCTGGTCGGCCCTATGCGATCAAGATCGGTACCAAGACCGTCAGCGGCAGCATCACGACGCCGAAGTACAAAGTGAACGTCAATACGCTCGAGCACCTTGCGGCAAAGCAGCTCGAACTCAACGAGATCGGCGTCTGCAACATCAGCCTGGATCGCGCAGTGCCCTTCGACCCGTACGCGGAAAACCGCGACATGGGCAGCTTCATTCTGATCGATAGGCTCTCCAACGACACGGTGGGAGCAGGCTTGCTTCACTTCGCGCTCCGGCGTGCGCAGAACATTCACTGGCAAGCGCTGGACGTCAACAAAAAGGCGCGCGCTGCGCTGAAGGGTCAACGTGCGTGCGTGCTCTGGTTCACGGGATTATCGGGAGCAGGCAAATCAACGATCGCCAATCTCGTTGAGAAACGTCTACACGCGCTCGGGCGGCACACCTACACGCTCGACGGCGACAATGTGCGCCATGGCTTGAACAAGGACCTGGGCTTCACAGATGCCGATCGAGTTGAGAACATCCGACGTGTGGCGGAAGTTGCGAAGTTGATGGTCGATGCCGGCTTGATCGTGCTCGTCTCGTTCATCTCGCCCTTCCGCTCGGAACGGCGCTTCGCCCGCGAGCTGCTCGAGCCAGGCGAGTTCTTCGAGGTGTTCGTCGACACGCCGCTCGAAGAGGCGGAAAGGCGCGATCCGAAAGGGTTGTACAAGAAGGCGCGGCGTGGCGAGCTCAAGAACTTCACGGGCATCGATTCGCCGTACGAGCCACCTGAGCGTCCAGAGATTCACTTGCGGACCGAGCAACTCTCTCCGGAGGAAGCCGCTGAGCAAGTGCTCAAGGTCCTGCACGAAGCCGGAATGCTCTACGTCGAAGACGAGCTTTCCGGGCTGTGAGCGATCACATGACTGAGCTGCCCCTCGCAACACTGTTGCCGGAAGTCGCGGCCATCGCCCGTCGTGCCGGCAATGCGATTCTCGAGGTCTACGCTCGCGACTTTGATGTCATGCGCAAAGCGGACAGCTCGCCGCTCACCGTCGCTGACATGCGCTCGCACGACATCATCGTGGGCGCTCTGCGCGCGCTCACGCCTGACATTCCCATACTCTCCGAAGAAGCAAGCAACATCCCGTTCGCCGAGCGAGCCACGTGGTCTCGCCACTGGCTCGTCGATCCGCTCGACGGCACCAAGGAATTCGTGTCGCGTAACGGGGAATTCACGGTCAACATTGCGCTCATCGAGCAACACGCGCCGGTCCTGGGCGTCGTGTTCGTGCCCGTGCGAGACACGCTGTACATGGCAGCCGCCGGTGGCAATGCCTTGCGTCAGATCGGCGGCGAGCCAGCTTGCACGATCTCCGTGACCACGCCGGCGTACAGCCCTCTGCGCATCGTCGGCAGCCGCTCCCACCGTGACGGCCGGCTAGAAAGTTATCTCTCTCGACTACCTCCCCACGAGCTGCTGTTCGTGGGCAGCTCGATCAAGTTCTGCCTGGTGGCCGAAGGCAGCGCGGACCTCTACCCCCGCTTCGGCCCGACCAGCGAATGGGATACCGCCGCCGCGCAAGCCGTCGTCGAAGCGGCAGGCGGCGCCGTCGTCACGCTCGACGGACAACCCCTGCGCTACAACTTCAAAGCCGATCTGATCAACCCCAACTTTTTGGTTTACGGAGATAAGTCACGAGATTGGGCAGCAGTGTTCCGGGGCTAGCGGTCTACGAGCATACTTCCCCTCAGTCGCGGGGAAGCCGTCGTGGAAGCGGCAGGCGGCGCCATCGTCACGCTTGACGGCCAACCTCAGGCCGACTGATCACCCCAACTTCCTGGTTTACAGACACAAATCACAAGATTCCGCCGCAGTGTTCCCGGGGCGAGAGGTCTACGAACATGCTTCCTCCCCCGCTTGCGGGTTGCTCCGGGCCACTTCCTGTCGCGCTTGCACGGGCAGTCTGTGAACATGCCCCCTCTCTCGCTTGCGGGGGAGGGTCAGGATTGTCTCGTCGTATGCGTAACTATTCGATGCGCCCTCCCCCGCTCTGCGGGGGAGGGTCAGGGAGGGGGCACTTGCATCGCGCGAACCGCTGCTGTTAGATTCAGTCCATGCGCACGATCCAGCAACAGATCGCCCTGCTCCTCCTCGGCAGTGAGCTGCTGCGTGCGCGCCTGCACCTGCGCCGCTAAGGCGCAGCACACCCCGCCCTTCGCCACCGCGCGTGGCGCTTCCCGAAATAGATCGTTTCCCTTCCGGCTCCGACCGGACTGATTTGCTTGCTGCGCATGGCGCAGCAGAGGTTCATCCGATGTTGAAGGAACCTGCACGAAAGTACCGCCCGTTCGCACCTATCGGCCTACGCGATCGCACCTGGCCGGACAAAGTCATCAGCGCACCTCCCATCTGGTGCAGCGTCGATCTGCGCGACGGCAATCAAGCGCTGATCGAGCCCATGGGCAGCGCCCGCAAGCGCCGCATGTTCGACTTGCTTGTAAAGACGGGCTTCAAGGAGATCGAGGTCGGCTTCCCTGCGGCCTCGCAGACCGATTTCGACTTCGTGCGCGAGCTCATCGAGCACAACCTGATTCCGCACGATGTCACCATTCAGGTACTGACGCAGGCGAGGGCCGAGCTCATCGCCCGCACGTTCGAAGCGCTGCGCGGCGCACGCCGGGCGATCGTGCACCTCTATAACTCCACCTCCCCGGTGCAGCGCCGCGTGGTCTTCGGTCTGGATCGACCGGGCGTCGTCGATATCGCCGTCACGGGCGCGAAGCTCGTCGCAGAGCACGCTGCTCGCCAACCCGAGACCGAGTGGATCTTTCAATACAGTCCCGAGAGCTTCACCGCCACCGAGCTCGACTTCGCCGTGGAGATCTGTGACGCGGTCAACGCCGTGTGGCAGCCCACGCCGGCTCGTAAGACCATCATCAACCTTCCCGCGACGGTGGAGATGGCGACCCCGAATGTCTACGCCGATCAGATCGAGTGGTTCGCACGACACGTCGCACATCGCGACTCGATCGTGCTCTCCGTCCATCCGCACAACGATCGCGGCACTGCCGTGGCTGCTGCCGAGCTGGCGCTCATGGCAGGCGCCGATCGGGTGGAAGGGACGCTCTTCGGCAACGGCGAACGCACTGGCAACGTCGATATTGTCACCCTTGCGCTCAATATGTATACGCAGGGCGTGCATCCGGGCCTCGATTTTTCCAACATCAACGAGGCGGCGCGGATCGTCGAGCAGTGCAATCAGCTGCCCATCCATCCACGACACCCGTACGTCGGCGACTTGGTCTTCACCGCCTTCTCGGGCTCGCACCAGGATGCGATCAAGAAAGGCTTTGCCGCACGGCGCGAGGACGACATCTGGGAAGTGCCCTATCTGCCGATCGATCCGCGTGATGTCGGGCGCAGCTACGAATCAATCATTCGTGTGAACAGCCAATCCGGTAAGGGTGGCATTGCGTACTTGCTGGAGCGCAACTACCAGCTCACTCTGCCCCGTCGCTTGCAGATCGAATTCAGCCAGGTCGTGCAAGCGGTCGCGGACGCGACGGGCAAGGAGCTGACCGCCGAGGAGCTGTGGCAGCTGTTCGAGCGCGAATACCTGTCTCGCTCGGGTCCGTACGTGCACTTGGGACATCAGCTCTCCCGCGGCGCCCGAGCACGCGAGCAAATAACGCTGAAAGCGCGCTATTACGGACAAGGCGCCGTGCTCAAAGGAGAAGGAAACGGACCGATTGATGCGCTCATCGACGCGATCGGCTTGCCGGTCGACGTGCTGTCCTACGAGGAACGCTCGATCGGCTCGGGCAGCAACGCGCGTGCGGTCGCATACGTCGAGGTGACCACCCCGGCGCGAGTGACACTGTACGGTGTCGGCATTCACGAGAACATCGTGACAGCGTCGCTCGAGGCCGTTCTGAGCGCGGTCAATCGCGCGCTCAGGCGAGGGCTGGTCACGGACTCGATGCCCGTGGCGAGCACGAGCGCATAGAACGGATCAGTCGAATAGCGCCGCGCGAACGCGGCGTTCCGCCTCCAGCCAATCATCGAGCTCGTGACCTGGCGAGAACCCGCGTTGCTCGGCGAGATAGTACGCTGCAGTGGCGATCATGCCCTTGAGCTCATCGGGCGATGGGGCGCTCACGGCGACAGAATCCGAAGACGACGCCTCCATGACGGGCCGCGTCTTGCGCGCGCGAGCCTTGCGCGGCTTGGCGGCAAGCTGAAGCATCTCCGTTTCGGCCGTGGCTTTGGCTTTGCGGCGCGCTCGCTTCGTCGGCGGGTTCGGTGTCACGTCCACTAATGTGTCTCCTCGAGTGATCAGTCCGTGCAACATGCAGGCACGGTTCATGCCAATCGCATGGAAACGCGCACGCCCGCACCCGACGGACATCGATGCGAGGTCAACGCGCCTCGGCCGAGCCGATTGTACGGAGAACACGTTACGGTTGAACGTCGCAAATTCAGTACCGAGCGCGTAGCGCCGGCAGCACACGTTCCGAAGAGCAGCTACGACGCAAGCTCGCGCCGCATCCACTCAACGGACGTGGCATGGCCCAGGGCCAGTGTCATATCGCAGTGCGCCGGCTCGTTCCTGCGCACGCCTTCGGTGCAAGCAGCGAGCGTCAGCCGTGATAGCCACCAGCACCGTGCACGTGCCCGTGCGCGATCTCCTCGTCCGTGGCGGGACGCACGCTTTCGATCCGCACCTCGAAGTTCAGATGCTGACCGGCAAGCGGATGATTCCCGTCGATCGTGACGGTATCGTCGGTCACATCGGTCACTACGACCGTGCGCGAGCCGTACTCGGATTGTGCTTGCAGCTGCATGCCGACGTAGACATCATCGATGCCCCGGAGCGCACGCCGCGGAATGCTCTGCACCAGCTCCTGGTCGTACTCGCCATAGCCTTCGGCCGGGCTCAGCCTGACACTGACCAGATCGCCGACTTTCTTGCCCTCCAGCGCACGTTCCAGCCCAGGGATCAAGTTCCCATTACCGTGCAGGTAGGCGAGCGGCTCCCCACCTGCCGAGCTGTCGATCGTCTTACCGGCATCATCGGTAAGCGTGTAGTGAATGAAAACGACGGTGTCTTGAGCGACTTGCATGAGTGAATCACCAGCAGGTGGGAGACAAGTCATTAGACTCCGCCTCTCGCGTGCCCGCGTCAACCCCGTCGACAAATCATTACGTAGCAGCGCACATTTCGTGTTGCTCGCTCACCACGAGCAGCGCTGCAAGACACCGCAGGACATAGCGACGAGAAAACGAGCCAGGTCGCACAAATCCGTTGTGCATCATGCTCTTGGCACGCTCAAGCATGCTCGCTCGCATACCGCGTCAGACAGCGGAGCTGTGCTCGTCGAGGCGCTCGCGAGCGTCAGACAGAGCCTGCCGGCGTTCACTCACAGTCTCCATTCCGTTCTCCAGTCGCGCACGCATCACGGCTTCATCGAGATCACCGGTCCACTTGCCCACGACGAGCGTCGCCACAGCGTTGCCGATCAAGTTCGTGAGCGCTCGCGCCTCCGACATGAAGCGATCGATGCCCAGAATCAGTGCGAGCGCCGCAACGGGCACCGTTCCGATCGCCGACAGCGTGGCGGCAAGCACGACGAAACCGCTACCCGTCACGCCTGCCGCGCCTTTGGACGTCAGCAGCAGCACGGCCAGCAACGTCAGCTGATCGACGAGCCCCAGCTGCGTATTCGTCGCTTGCGCCAGAAATACGGCTGCCATCGTCAGATAGATCGACGTGCCATCCAAGTTGAATGAATAGCCGGTGGGAATCACCAAGCCAACCACAGACTTCTTCACGCCCAACCCTTCGAGCTTGGTGATCATTCGCGGCAGGACGGACTCGGACGAGGACGTGCCGAGCACGATCAACAGCTCCTCTCTGAGATAGCGGACGAGCTTCGAGATACGAAATCCATGCATCCGTGCAATAGCGCCGAGAATCACCAGGATGAAGATGAGGCAGGTGGCATAGAAGCACAGCATCAGCTTTCCCAGCGACAGCAAGCTCGCGACGCCGTACTTGCCGATCGTGAACGCCATGGCGCCAAAGGCACCGATCGGCGCCAAGCGCATCACGATGCCGATGATGCCGAACAGCACCTGTGACACCTGACTGATGAAGTCGAACACCAATGTGTTACGTCCGCCGCAGCGATGCAAAGCAAAGCCGAACAGCAGCGCGACGAACAGCACCTGCAGAACATGGTTCTTCGCGAACGCATCAACCATGCTTGCGGGAATCACGTCGAGGAGGAAATCGACAGCGCTCGGCATCCGTCCCGGCGCTACATACTGCTCCACGGCACTGTTATCGAGCGCGCTCGGGTCGACGTCCATGCCGGCGCCAGGCTTCACGACGTTGACCACGATCAGCCCGACCACTAGCGCCAACGTGCTGACGACCTCGAAGTACAAGAGCGCGACGCCGCCGGTCTTGCCGACTTGCTTCACCTGATCGATTCCGGCAATGCCGATCACCACTGTGCAGAAGATGATCGGCGCGATCAGCATCTTGATGAGCTTGATGAAACCATCCCCGAGCGGCTTGAGCGCCGCGCCTGTTTCGGGCGCAAAGTGGCCGACAAGAATGCCAAGCAGAATCGCGACGATGACTTGCACGTAGAGCGAGCGCATCCACGCGCGCTTGGAGTTCGTTTGCGCCTGTGACATTGCTCCAGCAAGCTTGTTCGAGAGGCCGGCAGTATATCCGTACCAACCTTGCCCGTCGGTACGTTGCTATTCGTCAGCGCACCGAGCACCGATGATCGCGACGGCCGAAAGGATGGTGATAGGAATGCGCGCCGTGCGCTGGCGCCAGCGATGACTCACCCGACGGGCGCCGTGATGCACTTCGAACCAATTCCGTTCCTCGCCATGCGCTTCACGGCATCAGGCTCAAGCGGGATATTCCTGCAAGAACCTGTCTTTGTGTAACTTATTAGCGCTGCCGAGCACGACCTCGCTCACGCTTGCGAGCTCATCCTAAGAAAGTCTCGGCAGAGACCCATGAGTAAGCCAGGAAACGTCTGGGGCAATCCCTGCCTTCAGTGTGGTGCGTGCTGCGCTACTTATCGAGTTTCCTTCTATTGGGCGGAGGCCGAGCAACGCGGCCTGCCGGACGACTTGATCGAGCAGATCAGTCCCTGGCATGCCTGCATGGCCGGCACCGGGCAGCCCGAGCCACGCTGTCGCGCGCTCGCCGGCACGATAGGGGAATCCGTCTCATGCCTCGTGTATCCGCAGCGACCCGAGCCTTGCCGCGAGCTGCAGCCAGGCGACGACAAGTGTGTGCGGGCGCGCCGCCGCCATGGGCTCGGCTCGTTCGATGACGAGACGCCTAGGGCGGCATGAGTCCCGCCTAGGTCTCAGATTCGAGCTCGAGCTTCGGTTGCGGCTTGACCCGTTTCTGTCGCTCCTCTCTTTGCGGCTCGGTGACGTCGTACCACATGGCGTTGAGCACCCCGAATGTGAGCGCCAGACCAAGTCCGAGGATCCAACTGAAGTACCACATGAGCGCCACCCGCTTGTGTCTCAATACGCGCCGCCGTGACGACGAATCTCCTCGAGCGTGATCCGACCGCGCAACACTCTGAACACCCACGCGGTATACGCGAGCACGATCGGCAAGAACACGATGACCGCGACCAGCATGATCAGCAGCGTCGTCCTGCTGCTCGACGCATCCCAGACCGTGAGCCCGTGGCTCGGATGAGTGGATGAAGGCAGCAGGAACGGGAAGAGTGCGAAGCCTGCCGTGAGAATCGTTCCTGCCTGAACGATACAGCTCATCAAGAACGCCAGATCTTTACGGTGCGTCCCGAGCATGACGCTCGTGAGCATTGCCGCAAGCAGAGCGGAGCCAGGCGCCAGCCACAACAGCGCGTGCGCACGGTAGTTGTCGAGCCACGCGCCTGCAGCCACTTCCACGCTCTTGCGAAGCGGATCTGCCGGACCTGCGGCGTCGATACCCGATATGACGCGCTGACCTTCCAAACCAAACGCCACCCAGACTCCGGCTGCGACGAAGGCGAGCATGAACACCACCGCGGCGGCTCTGCCGACACCTGCCGCCCGCTCCGACATCGGGTCTCCGACCTTGAGAGCAGCGTAGGCAGCACCGTGCATCACGAGCATCGCCACGCTCACGATACCTGCGAGCAGGGCGAACGGATGCAGAAGATTGAAGAATCCCGCCGTGTACACGGGACGCTGCAGCTCATCGAAATGAAACGGCACGCCGAGGAACAGGTTGCCGAAAGCCACTCCAAAGAGCAGCGCGGGTACCGCGCCGCCGACGAAGAGCGCCCAATCCCACACATCGCGCCACCGAGCAGACTCGATCTTGTTGCGGAAGGTGAAGCCGACCGGTCTCAGGATCAGCGCGACGAGCAACAGGAACATGGCCATGTACAAGCCTGAGAACGAAGCGGCGTAGAGCAACGGCCAGGCAGCGAACGTTGCGCCACCTCCCAGGATGAGCCAGACCTGATTGCCGTCCCAGACGGGCTCGATCGACTCGAGCAGTGCACGTCGCTCATCGTCACAGCGGCCGATGAAGCGGAAGATCGCGGCAACGCCGAGGTCGAAGCCATCCATGATCGCGAAGCCGATGAGCAATACGCCCAGGATCAGCCACCACACGATGCGCAAGGTTTCGTAATCGAGCATGACGGACCCTCCCCTCGTCCTCATGTTGCCCTGGCAACGGCTGGGGTAGCCGTCGCCTCGAGCGGCCAGTACCCGAGACCGTCGGGCCCTCGCCGGATCATGCGAATCATCAAATAGACATCCACCACCGCGAGAGCGGTGTAGAAGACGACGAAACCGGTGAGCGACAGCCAGACGTTGGCGGCAGAGGTCGCGGACACGCCGAGGAACGTCGGCAGCACGCCATCTATCGCCCAGGGTTGCCGACCGTACTCGGCCACGATCCAACCGAGCTCCGCGGCGATCCACGGCAACGGCAAGCTATAGAACGCCAGCTTGAGGAACCAGCGTTTCTGCTCCAAGCGATGCCGCGCGGATAGATAGAAGGCCGTGGCAAACAGGAAGATGAAGAAGAAGCCCAGCGCAACCATGATCCGGAAGCTCCAGAAGAGCACCGGCACATTGGGCACGGTCGACCAAGCCGCCTGCTCGATGTGCTGCGCAGTCGCCTTGGTCGGATCGTTCACATAGCGCAGGAGCAACAGGCCGTAGCCGAGGTCAGCCTTGTATTCTTCGAAACGGGCCTTGGCGTCGGTGTCTTGCGGATTGGCTCGCAGCGCCTGCAAGGCCGCATGAGCCTGAATACCGCGCTCGATGCGCGTGCGAGCCTGCTCGACGAGCTCGAAGATGCCGGGCACCTCCTCGTCGATGGAGCGCGTGGCAATGAGTCCCAGAATCCACGGGATCTTCACTTCCGCATGCGTCGTGCGCGCCTCCATGTCCGGAAGACCGAACACAGTGAAGCCGGCCGGCGGTGTCTCCGTGTGCCACGCGGCTTCGATGGCCGCGATCTTCATCTTTTGGTTCTCGCTCGCGACATAGCCGGATTCGTCGCCGAGCACCACGACCGACAGCGAGCAGGCGAGACCGAAGCTCGCCGCCACGGCCATCGAACGTTTGGCAATGTCCACGTTACGCCCGCGCAGCAGGTACCAAGCGCTGACCGCGAGCACAAATACCGAGCCCACGACGTAACCTGCCGCCACGGTGTGAACGAACTTGGCCTGCGCGACAGGGTTAAACAACACTTCGGTGAACGAGGCCAACTCCATCCGCATCGTCTCGTAGTTGAACTCCGCGCCGACCGGATACTGCATCCAGGCATTGGCCACCAGGATCCACAGCGCCGAGAGGCTCGAGCCGAGCGCCACGAGTGCTGTCACGATCAGGTGCCCGACTTTGGAGAGACGGTTCCATCCGAAGAAAAACAAGCCGACGAAGGTCGATTCGAGGAAGAACGCCATCAATCCTTCGATGGCCAGAGGCGCACCGAAGATGTCGCCGACGTAATGCGAGTAGTAGGCCCAGTTCGTGCCGAACTGAAACTCCATGGTGATGCCGGTCGCCACCCCCATGGCGAAGTTGATGCCGAACAGCAGGCCCCAGAACTTCGTCATGCGCTTCCAGATCTCGCGCCCGGTCATGACGTACGTGGCCTCCATGATCACCAGAATCATGGACAGCCCCAGCGTCAGCGGGACGAAGAGAAAGTGATACAGCGCCGTCAGTGCGAACTGCAGGCGCGAGAGGTCGACGACCTGGAAGTCGATCATGGCGCTCCTCCTTCATTCTGGAAGCGCAGGCGATACTCAGGCGTGGTTGCAGGCCCGTCTGCGATGGAGAGCTGCGTTGCCGCCTGCTCGTCGGTGACTCTCACTCGATGCGATGGCGAGAAGAACGCAGCCCAAAGAACCAGCAAAGCGGCGACCTTCGCTGCGAGAATCCAGACAATTTCCCGTCGCAGCTGGCTTCGCCAATCAGCGGTCGCGCTTCGATCTGGCTCTGCGGCGACTCGGCTATAGGTCATTCGCTTCACCTCTGGCGCAACCGTTCACAGAACCCAACGCAGCGTTACCCACCGCTGGCTCATAGCGCGTCCGCCTCAAAGCTCCTCGTGTGCTTCACCCGGTCGTGCAAACGCAAAGAGCGACCGAAGCGACCGCGAACCGGAAGAAGGTTCGACGTCCGAGGTCGCGCTGAATGATCGGCAACGACCGACACTGGGCTGAAACGTGTGTGGGACGACCGAAGGAGACTGGAGCCTATGACGGCTGCGACGCTCAGCCCATACAGAGCCACGAAGTCACCGAACGCGAAGCCGAGCCACGCTAAGCCAGCGACAGCGAGAACGATTCTGTCTATGATCATGGCCTGCCTCCTTCGATCGCGCCCATGAGGAACGGGACCCGATCGTTGAACCCAGTCCGCCCTAAGTTATGTATTAGTTATTACTAATTTAGTGACGACGGATTCAAGCTGGCCTTACCTACAAGAATGTAAGGACTATCCGTGATCGTCTCGCGGACGTCCCGAGCAACGAGCGCACGACGACCCACGAGCGTCCTACGCCAAAGAAGGCGTCCTAAATCTGGTCGGTGCTGTGCGTATGCTCGACACGTTGCGAAGTCGGGCATTGACTTGATAACGCCCGCGACAGTCGATTTCCGGAGGTCGGACTCGTGGCGAAGGAAAGAATGATCGGGAAAGTGGTGAAGATCTGAGGATCCAAGACGGCGGATAGCGAATAGAGGATAGGGAAGGGCGAGCTGGACCAGTTTGACCGAGAGACAATGGCTCCGCAGGCGCACAGGAAGGCTGCGAGCAATAGCTAACTCAAAACACGATCCGTTGTTCTCATCAATCCCCTCGTAGGTAGTCCGTACCTGCGCGCAAAATCTAACGTCGATTCCGCACGTGACGAGTACTTATCCACTCAATGAGAGCACCTGACTTCGATGTAGACGTTATCGTTTGTACTTGCAGAGGAATGCGCTGATACCCATGCAAGCCTTGTGCTCCCTGCTTGTTCGGAAGACACGCCGCCCGATGGAACGACTTTGTTCTTCAGGAAGTGACGTTGTTTTGACGTACTTGAAATGTGTGAGTAAAACAAAGTCGTTTCCTGTGCTGTCGAAAATTCAAGCGCATAGGACCATTCACCGGCACCCGTGCGAACGAAAGTCGTTACCCGAGTAAGAGGAGCTTAGGTACAACACATCAGAAGCACTAAAACAAAGTCGTTTCCTGCCCTCTACTTCAAGCACTTACAGTGCGCCATGCGCTGGAATCGGTAGCGTATAGCAACCAGCCTTGGGTCGTTGCACGGCGCGTCGGGTTCGGAGCCGACGCATCCGCCGCCCGCGAGTTCCTCTACTTGAGCGGGTGCCAGCGTGACGTGGTAGAAGATATCGAAGAAGCGTTGTATGTCTCTATCGAACTCGGCATCAAAGGGCCGACCACGCCCCACGTACGCGAGCCAGATCAGGCCCGGCAGGCGGTTGAGCAAAGGCGCACGGGAGCCCCAACCGAACGGTAACTCCGGGTGGCGCGTGGAAACGCCCCTCCGCGACTGCCAGAGTCTGCTGCCACACGCGGGATCCGCGCGCATCGCGGCCGCCGGTCGTCACGTCGTCGACCCACGGGAAAGCCAAGCGCGGGCTTAAATGGAACGACTCTATAGTCCCGCGGCGCATGCCTTGAACCCCACGCGGGTCGACCTAGACGGTCGCGGCCTATGGGCTAGCTTCCGGAGGAAACGCCGGACCGCCGATCGCACGCTACTTCGGCTCACTTCTGCGACGATAGGTTTCGGTGACGAAATCTATGAAGACTACCGCCGTGCCAACTGCCAGCCGCGCGTGTCGAGGCTCTAGTCCGCGATGTTTGCCGTCACGGCCGTGACCGGTTCCATATAAACTGCGAAGTTCGGCCAGGTAGTGGGTCAAAGCGGACAGATTACGAAGAATCAGCCGTATCGTCTCTGCTCCTTTCGCCTTCTCCGGGATATCGTCCGGAACTAGCTGCAACTCCTTCGCAAGCAGCTTCGTAAGCTCGGGGATGTCAGCGCTCCTCGGATACTGCACGTTGCGCTTCGAAAGAATGCTCTTGCAGCACGTCTCGATGAGCTCCTTCGCCGTGCCTATTGCCAAGGCGGGATCCCGTTCGACCGCGTTCTCCAGTCGTTCGATCTCCTTCTGCATCCAGCCGGCATCCAAAGCGTCCGCTACAGAGCGCGCTCTCGAAACAGAGCGGGGCGTTGAATCCTTCAATTGACGTGCTATGAACCGCGGTCGGCCTGCAATCTTCTCTTCCTCGACGAGTGCCCATCCGTGTCTGCGCAGCTGATCGTTGAAGTGCTCTACTAGTCGAAGAGCTTCGTTGCGATCCGGGCGAACGACCGGATGAACCATGTGACAAAGAAACTCAAGGAAGACCTCAGTAGGTCCGTTCAGCAAGTCAAAACGCGCGTCGTCAAATACCCAGTCGTCATCCCAGTCGTGGTTGTTATAGCGATGCTGCCATATGTCGCCAGCCGCATCTTCAAAGCGACTATCGTAAGACGGCAAACTTGTGAGATCGAAGATTCTGTTCAAGAAGTCGACATCATCGAGTTCCTCGCAATAACGGACTCTCTCCAAACGCAAGCCGTCGAGGATGTTCTGGCGTGTTTCGCGCGGGACGCTTGGCTGCCTATCTCGCGACGCCGGTGTACGGCCGACTTCCGGCACAATGGATACGCTGCACCAGTCCTTTGTGAACTGCTCGATAACAACTTTCAGCCGTTCGTTAATTTGGGTTTCTAGCTGCGCTTTGCGTCGGGATACGCGGGCGTAATGCGTTGGCGGGAGTGTGAGGTAGATCGTGTAGATCGTCGTACCGCCGTTCCAATTGTCGTAGCCCGTTTCAACGATGCGACTAGATCCCGTCCGAAGTATGGTCGCCGCGTCACGTATTCCTTCCGCGTCTAGCATCTCCGCGACGGTCGCCAAGTACTTGTCGTAGTCGGCTTCAAGGGATGTAAGCGTCCGGCGAAGGCCGTCTTCCCGTTGTCCGACGCTTCAGTTTAGCTGCCCTCCGTGAAGCGGGCACTGTGGACGTGTCCGCGTGGAGGGCAGATGGACACGTACACTCTTGAGCAAGCGTCGCCGTCAAGCGAGCATCGCGGGAACGGTAAACCGCGCCGGCGACTGCGCACCGTTGAGGAGAAGACGAAGATCGTGCAGGAGACGCTGGCGCCAGGCGTCTCTGTCGCAGAGGTCGCACGCCGACACGGCTTGAACGCGAACCTGTTGTTCAACTGGCGCCGTCAGTACCAGCAGGGCGTGGTGGAGAGCCGCACGCGGCAGCCACGCGTGAAGCTACTGCCGGTCAAGGTCGCGGAGCCGGTGAGTTCGGCGAGCCCGCCGGCGACCGGCAAGATCGAGATCGAGTGGCCCGATAAGGTGCGAGTACGGCTTGTCGGCGAGGTCTCGACCGAGCAGCTTACGACAGTGCTCGCCGCACTGGCGCAGCGCCGATGATCGGGCTTTCCGCCGGGACGAAGATCTGGATCGTCTGCGGCGTGACGGATATGCGCAAGGGCTTCGATGGGCTTGCGGCGCTCGTGCAGCTGAAGCTGCGCGAGGATCCGTTCTCGGGCCAGCTCTTCGTGTTCCGAGGCCGTCGCGGGGACCGGGTGAAGATCTTATGGTGGGACGGTGACGGGCTGTGTCTGTTCGCGAAGCGGCTCGAGCGTGGCCGCTTCGTGTGGCCCCGCGCCGAGGATGGCGTGGTGCACTTGTCGCAAGCTCAGCTCTCGATGCTGCTTGAAGGCATCGACTGGCGACGTCCTGTTCGCACGCAAGCGCCGCAGCTCGCGGTGTAGCAGCTTTAAGTTCTCCTGCATGCAGAAGTTGTCGCGCACGACGGAGGTCGTGCGCGTACAATGCGCGCATGGCGAAAGCGGCGAAGACGGTCGAGCTCCCGAACGACATCGAGAGCTTGAAGCGTCTGGTGATCGAGCAGCAGGCGCTGCTGCTGAGCCGCGAGGTCGAGATCGAGAAGCTGAAGATCGAGCTGGCGCAGCTGAAGCGGTTGCGGTTCGGTCGCTCGAGCGAGAAGCTCGATGCGCGGATCGCGCAGCTTGAGCTGGCGCTCGAGGAGCTCGAGGCGAGCGAAGCGCAGCTCGCGCCGCTGAAGCGCAGCTATCTTGAGACGGCCGAAGCGCCCGCCGCGCCGGTCCGTCGGTCCCTTCCCGAGCACCTGCCGAGAGAGACGGTCACGCACGAGGTGGCGTGCACGTGCCCGGAGTGCGGC
>PKRE01000009.1 GCA_017577615.1 Gammaproteobacteria bacterium
TCTCCGCCAGCACCTTCGTCAGCGCCGCCGTCAACGTCGTCTTACCATGGTCAACGTGACCAATCGTGCCTACGTTCACATGCGGCTTCGTGCGTTCAAACTTCTCTTTGGCCACAGCGGCGTCCTCGAAATTAGTGACTAGTGACTAGCGTCAGTAACTACTAGAAATAAAAAGTCAGCGGTCGTGCTCAGGGGGCAGGAGATAATCAGAGCGCTAGAGGTCCGATGCTCTGACTATCGCCTATCCCCTGATCACGCTCCTGATTCTGGAGCCCACGACCGGGATTGAACCGGTGACCTCGTCCTTACCAAGGACGTGCTCTACCAACTGAGCTACGTGGGCCAGGCTTCAACCGGCCAATCTAATCCGGGTCGGCAATCTCAATATCCGCGGAGTGACTCCGACCTCGCGGCAAGCAATGGAGCGGGTGATGGGAATCGAACCCACACCATCAGCTTGGAAGGCTGAGGTTCTACCATTGAACTACACCCGCAGAGGTGGTGGAGGGGGTAGGATTCGAACCTACGAAGGCATAAGCCAGCAGATTTACAGTCTGCCCCCGTTGGCCGCTTGGGTACCCCTCCGCGGACATAAGAGCCGGCTATTGTCTTTGTGAGCCGAGCGAGTGTCAACATCGGGCTGGCGCTGCGATGATGCACGCTCGCCGCGAGAATCGGGCCGAAGCAGACTCCTTGGGGAAGCCGAGGATCCGGTCAAGACCCTCGCTGGCGGGCCGATATTAATGAAAGACGCGTTCCGCCGTAAGAGTTTGCCCACATACGAGATGCACTGCCAAGAATTCGAAACTCGGCTCAAGGCACAGGTCGATTTCCCAAGTCCATCCCGTGTCGCCGCGGAAATCATCGAGCTCGCTCGAGATCCCGACATTGAGATGGCGAAGGTTGCCCAGGCGGTCAGCCGCGACCCCGCCATTGCAGCCAAGATCCTGCGCATTGCGAACTCGGCCTTCTATGCCCAGCGGCGCCCGAGCCAGAACATACGCCAAGCGCTCATCATCATCGGGCTCAATGCCGCCCTGACGCTTGCGCTCAGTTTCTCGCTCGTGCAGCCGTTCCGGGGCGTACGCACGGTTGGCATCGATTACCCTCGCTTCTGGCGTCGCTCCCTGCTCGCAGCGACCGCCGCACGTGCCTTCAGCGAGCTGGCCAAAGTCGGCCAGCCGGAGGACATTTTCCTCGCCGGTCTGCTACAGGACTTGGGCGTGCTCGCGGTCGACCGTGTCTGTCGCGACTTCTACGCCGGGCTGCCCGCAGGTGCAACACACGCCGACTGGACGGCGTACGAAATCCAGCATCTGGGACGCGACCACGCGGTCTACACTGCCCTGCTCCTGCGCTCTTGGAACCTGCCCGAGCGCATCTGTCAGGCGGTCGAGCACAGTCACAAGCCGCAAGCGTTGCGGGGCACGACCGAAGAAGGACAGTACGCCCGCTGCATTGCGCTCGGAGGCGACCTGGCTGAGGCGGTACTGTGCGCGGAATATTCCACACGGATCGGCCTGCTCGCCCGCCGCGCACAGTTGTTCTTCGGCATGAGCCACGAGCTCTTCAACGAGGTCGTCGCACGCATTCTGAGTCTCATTCCCGAGACCGAAGCACTGTACGAGACGAGCATCCTCGATGCGGAGGAAGCCGAGGATCTTCTGGCGGAAGCTCGCGAGCTCCTGGCCGTCCGCAATCTGCACGCGCTTCAGGAGCTCAGCGCGCTTCAGGCCACCACGAGCGTCCTTCTGACGAGGACCGAGGAAGCCGAGGATTCGAGTCGTCGCGACGCTTTGACGGGGGTTTTCAACCGCGCTTGGCTGGATCGGGTCCTAGATCGAGAGTTCACTCAAGCGATCGTCTTCGGCCGCGATCTCAGCATCGCACATGTCGACCTCGATCGTTTCAAGAACGTCAATGATCGTTTCGGTACCCAGGTTGGCGATGCTGTCTTGCGTAACTGCGCTCGTGCGTTGCAGTCGTGCGTACGCGGCAGCGATCTCGTCGCCCGTTACAGCGGGGAGGAATTCATCGTGGTCCTCCCCGGAGCGTCCGGCGATATCGCCAAGCAGGTCGCACAACGGATGCTCACCGCGCTGGCAGAGTGCGACCACAGCGAAGTCGCCGGGGACCTCCGCGTGACCGCTTCTATCGGCCTTGCCACCTGTTCGATGAAGCACCGTTTCGCGAGCACACTGGAGCTGCTCGAGGCAGCCGACCACGCCCTTTACGCAGCAAAGCTCTGCGGACGCAACCGTTACGAGTGCTATGAAGACCTCGCCGATAACCGACGCGCTTCGGTCGGAGGCAGAAGGTGTGGCTAAAGACTGTAGGGCGGTAGGCTGTAGAGGTAGGGGTGCTGTATGAGGCACTACTGCCTCCAGCCTACCAACCAAGATCCACGATCTCCACGTCGTCGCGAGCGAAAGGCTCTCCCAGGAACAAGCTCCCCACACGCGCGAATCGCTCTGCGTTGTCCGTCGCGAGCAGCTGAACCGATCCCGGCGAATCGGTGCGCAAGAGCCCCCGTTCCTGAAGAGCCAGCTGCAAAGCCACTGCCGTCGTGTGTGCAGAGTCGACCAGCCGTACGCCCTCGCGTAGCACCTTGCCGAGCGCCTCAGTCAGGACGGGGAAGTGCGTGCAGCCAAGCAAGAGCGTGTCGATGGCGGGATGCTGATCAAACATTGCATCGAGGTAGCGTCGTGCGATCGCTTCGACGATCGGCCCGGTCGTCCAGCCCTCTTCTGCCAAGGCAACAAACAACGAGCAGGGCTGCCCGATCACGGTCGCGTCCGGTAGGCGGGCCATGATCGCTCTTTGATACGCTCCGCCGCGGATCGTGCCCTCCGTGGCGATGACCCCAATCTGCCGAGTTGTCGAGGCAGCGCACGCGGCATGTGCGCCCGGCTCGATCACCCCCATTACCGGCAACGGTGCATAACGTTCTCGCAGTGCATCGAGCGCCACAGCAGAGGCCGTGTTGCAGGCGATGACTAGATACTTGATGCGCCGTCGCACGAGCAGGTCGGCCGCCTGCAGCGAATAGCGCGTCACGGATTGCGGGCTCTTTGTTCCATACGGCAGGCGCGCCGTATCGCCAAGGTACACAAATCGTTCGTTGGGCAGCTGCTCGCGCAGAGCCCGCAGCACCGTCAACCCGCCCACGCCGGAATCGAACACCCCGATCGGCAAGGAACGATCAGACGGTTCGGTTGCTGCAGATCGCTGGCGCGTATCGGCTGGCCCCTTGTCCACCTCTGCTTGCCTGGTCACGTCCACTCCGCCGGATCAAAATCCGAGCAACTTGCTGTAAGTCTCTATGTCTATGTTGCTGCCGCACACGATCAGCGCCACCCGTCGCGCGCCCAGGCGCTCACGTAGCGGCCCGAGCAGCGCCGCGGTGGCGGCGGCACCCGCAGGCTCAACGGCAAGCTTCGCGTTTCGATGCAAGAAACGCATGGCTGCACGTAGCTCGTCATCCGAGACACGCACGAGCTCATCAACATTGCGTCGGCAGAGCTCGAACGAGATCGGCTACGCATATGGTGCGCCGAGGCTGTCAGCGATGGTCGAGACTCGCTCGATCGAACAGGCGCGCCAACCGCGAAGCTGCGATACATGCTGTCCGCCCCGTAGGGCTCGACCCCGAAAACCTCACAGCACGGATTGAGAAGCTTGACCGCAGAGGACACACCTGAGCACAAGCCGCCTCCGCCGATTGGCACGATGACGGCATCGAGCGAGGGCAGCTGCTCGCAGAGCTCGAGCCCCAGAGTCGCTGTGCCGAGCGCAGTCGTCCGCCCTTCGAACGGATGGATCAGTGTCCGTCCCGCTTCACGGACGATGGCCTCCACACGCCCGAAAGCTCGGTGGGCATCCGGCGCGAACTCGACCTCCGCTCCGTACGCTCTGCACAGCTCGACACGCAGGGGGTTGGCGCTCGCGATCATGACCACCTTGGCACTCGTGCCGACCTGCTGCGCAGCGAAAGCCACCGCGATGGCATGGTTGCCTGCACAGCGACGAGTCCGCGCCGGCGCGCCTCGTCGGATAACGCGAGCACGTTCAACAAGGCAGCGCGCACCTTGAATGTCCCGGTCAGCTGAAAAAGCTCGAGCTTGAGGTAACACTGCGAGCTCTCACCGAGCTCGCGCGCCACCTCGGGTCCATGAAGAGCAACGACCGGGGTCGTCAGCACACGTCCAGTAAGAAGGCTCGCTGCGCTTCGGATCTCTTCGAGTGTCAAAGGACTCGACGCATTCACGCGAGACGAGCTCCAGATAAACTAGTCCGCGCGAATGATAGCGGTATTTACGTTTGCGACATAACGCGAGCTCACGCTACTTTCGCGACTCACCAGCAGCGCGGCATAATGTCGCGCGTCGTGTACCAGAGCGATCGATACTCGAGCTAAACAACAACGAAGAGTCGAGAGGTTGAAGATGGAGCGACGCTTACACACACGTCATCGTGCGCGCACGGCCGTTTACGTGTCGATCCCGGGACGACGGGGCGGCAAGTTGTGTCGAGCGCGCAATTTGAGCGTTAATGGCGTCTTCATCGAAACCCAAGATCTTGGCCTGAAGAAAGGAACCACGGTCCAGCTCGCATTCGCCATCAATCTCGGAGTCGTCACGAAAATTCACCGCCGGACGGCGATCGTCGCCCATGTTTCGAACGGCGGCACTGGGCTCATGATGGAAAGCCTCACCGGCACACGCTGAGAGCGCGCCTGACTGGTGCGCTCCGTCCAGCATCAGCGCCCACGCACGATGAGAGCGCGTGAGCCGAGCGCACGAGACCCAGGACCGAAGCCAGGTTAGAAGCCAGCCGTGAAGCCGACGTAGTAAGTCCGACCGGGGGCCGGCTCGAAGAAGCGATCGTTGGCGCCGTTCACGACGACGGAGCCGACATAGTCCTCGTCCGTAAGGTTGTCCACGCGCAGAAACGCTCTCAACGTCCAGTCGCCAATATCCCGGCGCAGTCCCGCGTGCCAGTTGAGCACCGTGTATTCGTCGGCATAGTCCGTATTTGCGTCGTCGACATAAACCTTGCCCGTGATGCGGGCTTCGATACCGGTTGAGAAGCCGCTGGGCGCATGTTGCCAATTGAGGTCTGCGTAAAACGAATGCTCCGGCACACCCGGTAAGCGACGTCCGCTAAGATCAAGCCCGGCAAAGTTCACGAAGCTTTCGAAGCGCCCACGTGTATATGTGTAGGCGGCCGCCACGTCGAACCCGCCGCGGAACACATATTGCGCTGCGAGCTCCACGCCTTCACGTCGCGTCTTGGCCGCGTTCACGAACGTATTGCGCCCGGGGAACGGCGGCGGTCCGGTCACGATGTCGTCCTTGGTGTCGGAGCGAAACAGCGTGGCAGTGAGACGGCCCGTCTCGCCGACGATTGCTTTCACGCCGGCCTCGTAGTTCGTGCTAATAGCAGCGTCGAGATCGAAGTTGAGTCCCGGCGAGCCATCCGGTCGATAAGCGAGCTCGGCAAACGTCGGCGTCTCGAACGCGCGGCCGGCAGCGGCAAACACGTTCACGCGTGGAGTCAGCTCGAACAAGGCGCCGACCACCGGTTGCGTGCTGTCGTAGCTGATACGCCCGCTGTCATCCGGATTGACGCCGACGACGAAATAATCGTCCACGTCGAAGCGCACTTCGCTGTGGCGTAGCCCGCCTGACAAGACCCATCGCGATATCGGCCGCCATTGCGCAATGAGATACTGGTTGATGCTGTAGACGGTGTCGTCCTCGTCGCGTCGCAAATCGCCACGTACGCCGCTCGCGTTCACGTAGCCCCGTCGACGCTCTTCCATGCGATCGTATTCGATTCCGATCGTCAGCTCGTACGGCCCACCCGCGAGCTGACCTTGGTGATCCCACTGCAGGCTGCCGCCGCCGAATTTGCGTGCGAGGTCCACCACCCCGCCCGATCCCGTCAGGGCAGTGCTCGGATTCGCAAGATACTGGACGAGGTCGCGATCGCCGTAGTACCCCATCAACCGCACTCGGTGGCTTGTGCCGAACGTGCGCGTGTATGCTGCCCCGCCTTGTCTGTGCCGGATCGACTTGCGGGTATTCAACGCAATGGCGTTCATGCCCGCCTGCCTCGGGTTCTCCTCGAGCTGAGCTCGCGTGAGCCCAAGCGGATCCTCGGTATCCGGCTGATCGAGCACGTTGACGATCGCGGTCAACGAGGAACGATCGTCAGGCGCATAGTGCAATCTGAGATTCGCGATATCTCGGGTAGCGGAGCTGTGCTCTCGATATCCATCAGTCGTAAAGCGCGAGAGATTGCCACGCACATCGACAGTTCCGAGGCGCACGCCGAACTGCGATGCATAGCGACGCACCCCATACTCGCCCACGGTCGTGCTCAACTCCAGGGATGGCTTCTCCACTCGCTCCGCCGTTACGATCTGGATGACACCACCGGAGGAATTGCCATAGAGTGCTGCAAACGGTCCGCGCAGCACTTCCACCCGCTGCGCGCCGTCGAGATCGAACAAGCCCGTTTGCCCCTGTCCGTCGGGCATCGTGAGCGGGATGCCATCCTGCATGAGCCGCACACCTCGAACCCCGAACGATGCACGCGCTCCGAAACCGCGCGAGGACACCTGCAAGTCCTGCGCGTAGTTGTGACGATTCTGCACCACAACGCCCGGTACGCGGCCCAGACTTTCTGACAGGTTCACGCGCAAGTTGTGCGCGCGCACGGTGTCGCCGCCGATGGCATCGATCGCCGCCGGGGTATGGAAGCTCTCCTGCTCGGTACGCGTTGCGGTGACGACCACCGTATGCACGGCCTCGGCCGCAAGCGCGGCCGGCGCGCTGCCGGCAAGCGTGAGTGTGATGCTTGCTGTAATGAACCTGCTGCTCATGTCCTCAATGATAATCGTGCGGAAAGGCGAGCGAGCGCCCCCCCGCGCGATTCATGATTTTCATGAGCTGCTGACAGACGGTGTGGCCGTTCATCGCAGCCGGCGCGCGGTCAACGATCCGCGGCACCCGACGGTCAATTCAAGACAACGGGGGCGGATGCCATTCCCTATTCCCCATTCCCTACCTAAACGATCCACCCGCGTGCACGTGCAGCGTTCAAAAACGCTTCGATATCGGCTGCGAGCGTGCCATGCGGGGCGCGCCGCGCCGCTTCGCGCACGATCTGCTCGCGTGTCCGTGACCCGTCGCATAAACGGAGGATCGCCACCGCACCTTCATTCAGCTGGACTTTGCCGTCTGCGCATATCAGTACCGAAACCTTGTGCTTGGACCCAGTTGCAACGAGCCGCACACCCGCTGCCAGTCGTACGCCGTTGACGGTCGGAGCGGGCCTTCTCTTGCCGCTGGCTCGTCCGCTCCGCTGCCGGCCGCGTTCTGCCGCCATGCCGTTCCTCTCACGCAAGCTGCGTGACCATGAAGCTCTTTGAGCTCCATTTGCTCATGAGCTTCATCGACCGACTGTGCTCAAGCAGATTACGTGCCAGAGTCGGCCGCCAATCACGCGCCCGGAGAGCGAAGGGGATCCTCGCTGCTCATTCTCTATGACAGCCCACAAAAGCCCGCTATGACGCAGCCAGCGTCCGGCGCACGTGCAGGTAGACGAGCCGTCGTAGTGATGTATGGGAGTGATACCGGCGGCAGCCTGGGCTGATCCGGTCAGTCAGCCCTGATCCACATCGCAGCGATTAGTCGATGATCAGCTCAGGAATGCAGGGCGCTCGCGTTGCACGGCGAGCCCAAGTCTCTTGCAGCGCCTGTACAGAGTGTTACGACTGATGCCGAGCTTTGCCGCCGCGTGCGACATGTTGCCGCCGCATTCGCGAATGGCGGCAAGGAGAACCTCCCTTTCGGCTGCCTGTAATGAGTTCGGTCCGCAGCCCGAGGGGCCGTGACGTTCCTGAAGAGCAGACACGCGCTTGTCGGTCTGAGCCTCAGACTGCTTACCATTGTCCAGGTGCTCTCTCACCTCGCTCGGCAAGTCCGTCAGACGCACCACCCCGCCTTCGCAGATCGCGAGCGCCGTGCGGATGACGTTGCGCAGCTCGCGAATGTTTCCGGGCCATGAATAGCTCAATAGGCACTGAAACGCATCCATCTCGATCGCTGCCGGTCGACCGTCGCTGGTTTCCGCAGCAAGGAAGGCGCGAATGAGTTGCTCTTTATCGGCGCGTTTCGCAAGCGGCGGCAACTCGAGCGTGATGCCATTCAAGCGATAGTAAAGATCCTCGCGGAACTCGCCGCGCGCAATCATCGCTCTGAGGTTTTGATGCGTCGCGCAGATCACGTGCAGATCGACCTTGATCGGCGTCTCGGCCCCGAGCGGCATCACCTCCTGTTCCTCGAGCACCCGAAGGAGCCGCGTCTGCAACGACAGCGGCATGTCGCCGATCTCATCGAGAAACAATGTGCCGCCAGACGACTGCAGGATCTTCCCCTTGAGGCCTTCCTTACGCGCTCCAGTGAATGCTCCCGGCCGATACCCGAACAGCTCGCTTTCGATCAACGACTCGGGAATAGCGGCGCAATTCAGCGCTACGAACGGCTTATCGGCCCGATCGCTCGCCGCGTGTATGGCCCGAGCGAACGCCTCTTTCCCGGCACCCGTCGGGCCGAGAATCATCACTGGAACCCGAGATGATGCAATGCGGCGTGCGCTACGCACGTTGCGCAGCATCTGCGGGTCTGTGCCTGCGAGCTCGTCGAGCCCGAGAACTGTATTGGTCTTGCGGCACGAGCTTGCCGCCACTTGCAACACAGGCGGAGCAGACGAGTGCGCCGTCTTCACGGGCCGCACGGAAGTGCTCG
Source organism: Gammaproteobacteria bacterium (assembly GCA_017577615.1). GTDB lineage: Bacteria > Pseudomonadota > Gammaproteobacteria > Steroidobacterales > Steroidobacteraceae > Steroidobacter. Next base: position 8,817 of record PKRE01000009.1, read on the forward strand.
TATTCTGACCGACGCTTGCAAAGAAGCGTCTGCCCAGATACGCGTCGCGAATGCTTATCAGCCCGCCGCGCGCGCCACGGGCACCCAAAATCTCGTCGGGATGCACATCAAAGACTTCGTCGATGCGACGTCCGATCAAATCGCGCCGATGATTGGCTCCGAGCAGACGAACTGCCGTCTCATCGGCCGACAGAATCGTGGCATCACCTGCCAATGCAAGCGCGCCATCGTGCTGCAAGTTCACCAGCTCCGGCCTTGCATGAAACCGTAACAACAAGGTATCGCGGAAATGCTGCAGAAATACGCACTTTTCGATCAGACGCGCCGAGAGGCTTACCAGCGCCATCGTGTGTGCCTGGCTAATGCTGGTATTGCGCGCATCCATGGTCGACGCGTCGAGCACGGCGAGCAGCGCGCCCGATGGATCGTAGATCGGTGCAGCCGAGCACGACAGCCCAATATGACAACCGTGGAAGTGCTCATTCAGATGCACCGTCACGGCGCGCTTCTCGACGATGCACGTGCCCATGCCGTTCGTGCCCTGCGACGGTTCGCTCCAATCCGCTCCTGCCATCAACCCCGCCGAATGAAATGTCTTGACTAGCGTAGGCTCGGACTTCTCGTAGAGGATGATCCCATTCGCGTCCGTGAGCAGGAGCGCATAGCCAGAGCCGGCGATGTGCTCGTAGAGCCAATCGATCTCTGCCGCCGCAATGTGAACCAGCGCCTCATGCTGCTCCTGCAGGCTGCGCAGCGTACACGCATCGAGTACTTTCGCAGGATGACGGCGTGCGGGATCGAGAGAATACTGTTCTATGCAGCGTCGCCAAGAATTCGCGATCGCAGGGCTGACCGTCGTTCGCGTCAAGGGCGCGTCGAGACCGCGCACGATGCGCAGGACCTCCGCGGCGTGCTGTATCGCAGTCGATTCCTGCATCCCCCTGGCCCTCTTTTCATTCGCCCTTCGGGTCCATGCACGTGGGACCCTCTTCCTGAGACGGTGTGCATTCTACACACGATGTGCACTCATTGTTGACTGTATCACCTGTGTCAGGTGTCGCGCGACAGTGTCCTATGAATTGCGCACTTCTCAATAAACAAAGACTCTCGTGTATCCGTCAGGAGGGGCATCCGTACATAGCGCAATTCGCATCATCCACACGATTCGTGTCGAGATGACAACACAAATCGCATCTCCCATCGTCCAGCCGTTCTCATGAAATAGATTGTTTGACGCGCACGACACGCACACAGAGCCGTCCGTTCTCCCCTAGGTGCCGACACGCACGGTCGTGTGCGCCGCGCAACAGGCACGCTGGCATACGCCTTGCTTCGATCCTTGTGCCCATATTCCACGTCAACGTGCCTGGCGTTTGGCGATCACGCAACACGTCCAGGTACTGCTTCGGAGAGCAGTTCCATGACGGCGAAACCACGGATGTACGGGCTTGACTTCTCAACCATGGGTGCATGGGCATTCCTCGGCGCACTTTGTCTCCCTTTGCGGCCGGCCCACGCTATCGAGATCAGCGCTGGTGACTGGACCTTTAGTGCCAGCGGCAACGTGAACGTCCACTACATCCACTCCAGCTGCGAGAAGGAGACCGTTGCTGGCGTTGCCGGCGGACTGGCATGTATCGGCGCCGGCGGCGAGGACAAAACCTCCTCGATCAGCAACGGGTTGTTGCCAGCGGCTTTGGCGATCGGCGCCTCGACGACGCAGAATGGCTTCGACCTTGCGGTCACTTTCGGCTTTTACCCAGGCATCAGCACAAACGACGGCAGCCCGAACCTCGGGCAAGGCGCTGCGAGCCGGAACACGGCCCTCGGCACCACTGGAATCGATATGCGTCAGGTGTTCCTGACCTTCGGTAACGACAGGATGGGTACGTTCCTGCTGGGTCGCAACATCGGCCTGTTCGGATCAGATGCGATTCTGAACGACATGACGCTGCCCGGTGTTGGAGCTGGCAATGGCAACTACGCCACGCCTTCGAATACTTCCCTTGGCTCCATCGGACTTGGGTATGTCTACGCAGACTGGCTCGCGCAGATTAATTACACGACCCCCGATTTCTCTGGCTTCAAGTTCACGATTGGCGTGTTCGATCCGCTCGAGCCCGTCGGCACGCCGACTACGAGCGCAGTGCCGGAGTCACGCCCTGGCTTTCACGGCAAGCTGTCGTATGAGAACGGGCCGGTCTACCTTTCCGCGAGCTTCATCAGCCAGAAGCACGAAGGGCTGACCGATGCGCAGGATTTCGACAGCTTCGGATTCGACGTAGGCGGGAAGGTGACGTTCGGTGGCTTCGAGTTTCTCGCCTGGTATTACCAAGGAGAGGGAATCGGCACTACAGCATTGTTCCTATTAGGAGATGACGGTGCCGGTAACGAACGCGACTCCGACGGATTCCTTGCACAGATTACATACAAATTCGGAAACACGAAAATCGGGGTCAACTACGGCGAGAGCAATTTGGATCGCGCTTCCGGCGAAGCGATCTCCGATCTGGTCGAGACCAACAAGAAGTACACGGTCGGCGTGTATCACTCTCTCACTGAGAACCTCACGCTGCTGGCGGAATTCACGGATGTGAAGGCCGAAGCGCACAACGGCTTGGAGAACGACAGCAGCAACTTCAACCTCGGTGCGTACCTATCCTTCTGATAGTCGCCCGAGACGATCCGTTCCATGGCGCTTTCCTCCCGTTGCGACGCTTGGCTCTACCCGCCTCTGCGGGTAGAGCGCTTCTCTTGCACGCCGCAATGCACAATCGGCAAGCCACTCGCTGCGATTTGGCTGATTGGCGAGACGATGTCGCCTTACCAGGTGTCACTTCTCGGGTACACCGCAACGTTTCCGGGCCGCGCGCTGCACGTCCTCGAAGTGCTTGGCCTTCTTGCGACCTTCCTCTGGGTCTCGGAACAGTGCGCCGCGCTCCCCCGCGAGAGAGGAGTAGTTCGAAAACGTCGACGCCTCTACGTATTCGTCGTAACTGAATTGTTTAGCAATTTCGTCTATCACGCACGAGCATTGATAGAGAGTGGAAAGCTCTCCGCCCGATTGTGTCATGCACCTGTAGACGTATTCGACTCGCGCGCTCGTGGGGAAATCGTTCGTCGGCGGATCGGCGGCGGCCGCCGCGAGCGCCACGGAGCACAGCAGGGACGCGCTCAGCAGCCGGACGGTGACGCCCGCGTGGCATAAGGATTGCATTGTCATGCGCAGTCTCCTTTGATGTGTCATCGGCTTCATTATCACGTGAGCACGAGGAAACGGGTATGAACTCTCATCGTCGTCTGATTCTAGTCGCGATCACAGCGTCATTATCGGGCGCTGCAACGAATCTTGCTGCAGCCCCCGATCTCGAATCGGCCATGAGTAATCCTTCCTATTGGGCTGCTCAAGCCGGAGATTACGCGAATCATCGCTATAGCGAGCTCAAAGAGATCAACGCCAGCAACGTGTCGCGACTACAGGTCGCCTGGACGATGTCGACTGGCGTGCTGCGCGGCCACGAAGGCTCACCGCTGGTCATCGGCGATACCATGTATATACACACGCCGTTCCCGAACAATGTGTATGCGATCAACTTGAAGGACCTCTCCTTCAAGTGGAAGTACGAGCCGAAGCAGGATGCGAGCGTCGTACCTGTCATGTGCTGCGACACAGTGTATCGAGGGCTCGCCTTCGGTGACGGCAAGATCTTTCTCCAACAGGCCGATACGACCTTGGTGGCACTCGATGCGAACACCGGCAAGGTGATCTGGACTGCTAAGAACGGCGACCCAAAGATCGGCGAGACGAACACCAACGCACCGCATGTCTTCAAGGACAAGGTGATCACCGGTATCTCCGGTGGTGAATTCGGCGTACGCGGACGATTGATTGCGTACGACATCAAGACCGGTAAGCGCGCGTGGACGGCGTGGAGCACCGGGCCGGACGACGAGATCCTGGTCGACCCGCAGAAGACGATGACTTGGACGAACGGCAAGATGGCGCCGGTCGGCAAGGACTCGTCGCTGAAGACCTGGGAAGGCGATCAGTGGAAGCTCGGTGGTGGCACGACGTGGGGTTGGTATTCCTACGATCCGAAGCTCAATCTCGTTTATTACGGCACCGGCAATCCTGGTACCTGGAATCCGGCGCAACGTCCGGGAGACAACAAGTGGTCGATGACGATCTTCGCACGCGACCTGGATACAGGCATGGCGCGTTGGGCCTATCAGATGACGCCGCACGACGAATGGGATTATGACGGCGTCAACGAGAACATACTTGTCGACCTCGACTTCAAAGGAAAGAAGGTTCCGGCGCTCGTGCATTTCGATCGCAACGGCTTTGCCTACACGCTCAACCGCGAAACGGGCGAGCTACTGGTTGCAGAGAAGTACGATCCGGTGGTCAATTGGGCTACGCACATCGACATGAAGACGGGTCGGCCCGTGGTGGACAAGCGTTATTCACCGGCAACCCATGGACCGGATGTCAACGTCAAGGATATTTGCCCGGCAGCGCTCGGCACGAAAGACCAACAACCCGCCAGCTTCGATCGCAAGACGGGATTGTTCATGGTGCCGACCAATCACGTCTGCATGACGTATGAGCCGTTCCAAGTGGAGTACACCGCAGGCCAGCCGTATGTCGGTGCAACACTGACAATGTACCCGGCACCGAAGAGTCACGGCGGCATGGGCAACTTCATCGCGTGGGATCCGGTGAACGGCAAGATCGTCTGGTCCATACCGGAACGCTTCTCGGTTTGGTCTGGCGCGTTGACCACAGCCGGCGATATCGTGTTCTACGGTACGCTCGAGGGCTACCTGAAAGCCGTGAGCACCAAGGACGGCAAGGAGCTGTGGAAGTTCAAGACACCTTCCGGAATCATCGGTAACGTGTTCACGTACATGTACAACGGCAAGCAGTATGTCGGCGTGTACTCCGGTATCGGTGGTTGGGCCGGCATCGGCATGGCCGCAGGACTGACCGGAGAAACCGAGGGTCTCGGCGCGGTGGGTGGCTATAAGGACCTTGCCAAGTACACGACGCTGGGTGGCTCGCTGTTTGTGTTCGCGCTACCCGACGACGCTGGCACGCAGACCGCAGCCGCAGGACGTTAGCGCACGCACACAGGGAACCTCTGGAGCCAACGAGCTACCAAGTCATATGTGATTAGAGAGAAACGGCGCGTGTGTTCCGACTAGACGGTCGACACACGCGCCTCAATGACGAGGTTGAGATCGAATGCGACACATCGTGGGCTCCTTACCTTTGTTGGCGAGCTTGCTCGCCATTTCCACCGGAGTTTGTTCCGAAGCGGCCGCGCCATCATCGGCGACAACAGAAGGAGACGAAGCGCTCTACACGGTTCAAGACGGGAATCAGGTCGATGAGAAGACGTTGAATGGCTGGAGGACATGGCGCGCACTTGCGTGCGAGCGCTGTCATGGTGCTGCTCAAGAAGGACTGGTCGGGCCATCACTTCTTGAATCGCTCAAGTATCTCACGAAGGAGGAGTTCCACGAGGTTATGATGAACGGCCGCATCGAGAAGGGAATGCCGCCGTTCAACACGAGCCAGATGATGCAAAAGAACTGGGAGGGCTTGTACGCTTATTTGAAAGGTCGTTCTGACGGGAAGATCAAACCCGGACGCTTGACCGCTATCGACAAGCAATAGAGGCAGGTTGTCATGATCACGAGATACTGGCACCGTCTATGCATTGCCGCTCTCGTGAGCAGCTCGTTTCTAGCAACCGCCTTGGCGCAGGCGCCGGCCGGCAGTGACACTTCTGCCGCGCACGGCGCCATTCTCAAGGTGTGCTCCGACGCCAACAACCTACCGCTTGCCCACCGCAACGGTGAGGGTTACGAGAACAAGATCGCGGACGAGCTCGCTCGCGACCTCGGCAGGCGGCTCGAGTACACCTACTTCCCGCAACGAATTGGCTTTGTTCGCAACACGCTGCGCAGGCAAGACCCGGTAACGCGCGAGTATGCGTGCGACGTGATCATCGGCGTGCCGGCCGGCTACGAGCTCACTGCGACTACGAAGCCTTACATGCGCTCAACGTATGCGCTCGTCTTTCCGGTGAAGAGCGGACTGGAACGCATCCGCAAGCCCGACGACCTGCTGTCGCTTCCCGACGAGATCCTGAGCAAGCTCCGCATCGGCGTCTTCTCGCAATCGCCCGGCGCCGACTGGCTGATTCGCAATAACATGCTCAAGCAAGCCGTGCCTTACCAAGCGCAAAGCGGCGATCCCAACGAGAATCCCAACAGCATCATCGAACGTGAGCTCACCGCAGGGAACATCGATGCTGCCATCGTGTGGGGACCTATCGCAGCGCATCTCGTACGAAAACACTCGGGCACACCAGAATGGCGTGCCGTAGCGTTCGAGCGCGATCCGCAGATCAAGTTCGACTACGCGATTTCGATGGGAGTACGCTTCGGCGAAAAGGAATGGAAAGATACGCTCGACCAGTGGATCGCGGCGAATCAAGCGAAGATCAACGAGATTTTGATAGGGTATGGCATTCCCTTGCTCGATGAGCAAGGGAAACTGGTTTCTGATTTCAGAGCACCTGACGCCGTGCGCGCTGGGAGCTCACCAGACAACGCGCGACAGCTCACCTCGCAGTCGCGCGACAGTGCGAGTTAGCAATCAACTGAGGAAACTGACGAATGAAGACCAAAGCAGCCGTAGCCTTCGGTCCCGGTAAGCCGTTGGAAGTGACAGAAGTAGAGCTGGACGGCCCGAAGGCTGGGGAAGTGCTCGTCGAGATCAAAGCGACGGGCGTATGCCACACGGACGAGTTCACCCGATCCGGCGCGGATCCAGAGGGCATCTTCCCTTGCATCTTGGGTCACGAAGGTGCCGGTGTCGTCGTCGACGTCGGACCAGGCGTCACCTCCGTCAAGAAGGGCGACCACGTGATTCCGCTCTATACGCCGGAATGTCGCCAGTGCAAGGCCTGTCTTTCGCGGAAGACTAATCTGTGTACCGCGATTCGCGCCACCCAAGGCAAGGGCCTCATGCCGGACGGCACGAGCCGCTTCCGCATCGGCAAGGACGTCATCTATCACTACATGGGTTGTTCGACGTTCTCGAACTACACCGTACTGCCGGAAATCGCGGTTGCGAAGATCCGTGAGGACGCGCCATTCGACAAGGTCTGCTACATCGGCTGCGGCGTCACGACCGGTATCGGTGCCGTGATCAATACCGCCAAGGTTGAGCCCGGCTCGAAAGTCGTGGTCTTTGGCTTGGGCGGCATCGGCCTGAACGTCATTCAGGGCGCGCGCATGGTCGGCGCGGACATGATTGTCGGCGTCGACATCAACCCGAAGCGCAAAGAGCTCGCCGAGAAGTTCGGCATGACGCATTTCGTCAATCCGAAGGAAGTCGGCGAGGACTTGGTCGCGTACCTCATCAGTCTCACCGACGGCGGTGCCGACTACAGCTTCGAGTGCGTGGGCAACGTCGACCTGATGCGTCAGGCTCTGGAGTGCTGCCATCGCGGCTGGGGCGTTTCCGTAATCATCGGCGTGGCGGGCGCAGGCCAAGAGATCAGAACCCGCCCGTTCCAGCTCGTCACCGGACGCGTGTGGAAGGGCACTGCGTTCGGTGGTGCGCGTGGACGCACCGACGTACCGAAGATCGTGGACTGGTACATGCAAGGCAAGATCAACATCGACGATCTCATCACCCATACGATGCCGCTCGAGAAGATCAACGATGCCTTCGATTTGATGCACAAAGGTGAATCGATTCGCAGCGTCGTGATCTATTGAGAGCGCGCAGGGCCCCACTTACCAAGACGTACGGAGACCTGCTATGAGCGCGATCTCGATTCATCCGATGGTGGACAACGGAATCCAGCCGGGCGATCCCAACTTCAAGGGCGGCACGCTCAAGTGTCACTGTAAGGATAATCCGGTCGTCGTCGAGCTCGGCGACAACGTGGCTTTCAATCACGCGTGCGGTTGCACCAAGTGCTGGAAGCCAGAGGGAGCGCTCTTCTCTATCGTCGGGGTCATCTCGCGTGACAAGCTGAAGGTCACGCAGAACGCGGACAAGCTGAAGGTTGTCGATCCGTCCGCCGTGATCCAACGCTATGCCTGCACGGGCTGCGGTGTGCACATGTACGGACGAATCGAGAACAAGGACCACCCCTTCTACGGCTTCGACTTCGTTCACGTCGAGCTCTCCGATCAGAAGGGTTGGGCGCCCCCGGAGTTTGCCGCGTTCGTATCTTCCGTCATCGAGGCAGGCACGCCTCCGGACCGCATGGGTGCGATTCGCGCACGGCTGAAGGAGCTCGGACTGGAGCCCTACGACTGCCTGTCGCCGCAGCTCATGGACATGATTGCGACGCACAACGCGAAAGCGAAAGGCGTGTTGGCGGCATAGGACACCTCGATGGCGACGCGGCCTTGCGCGTCGCCATCGAGCATTTACCGAGACTCGCTCACGGCTCGGGCAACACTTAATCACTGTGACAGCGCTACCCACGAGCCAGTGGAGAGCACGAGACCCAAGAGATTGACGCGACGCGATTTCTCGATTCAATTTTTCTTTAGTAGATTCCTGTCCACCAAGTCGCGGCGCACGAGCGCCCGGCTAGTCACCACCGCTTCGGCGAACAGCTCTTAAGTGAACACGACACCTGCACGACCTGAGACTCTGGACGCCTACACTCGCGAGCAGATCGATCTGGCGCTCGCGCAGTACCAGTCGCAACCTGGTCCACTGCTGCAAGTGCTGCATGCCGTCCAGCAGCGCTTGCGCTATATCCCAGACGCGGCGGTCCCGATCATCGCCTCGGCGCTCAACCTGTCACGGGCCGAGGTGCACGGCGTCATCACGTTCTATCACTACTTCCGCCGGCAACCGCCTGGCACTCACATCGTACGGATCTGCCAAGCAGAGTCATGCCAGGCGATGCGCACCGACGCGCTCACTGAGCACGCGAAGAAACGCCTGGGCATCGGCTTCCACGAAACGACGGCCGACGGACGATTCACGCTCGAGCCCGTTTACTGTCTGGGTAACTGCGCCTGCTCGCCGGCGATCATGATCGACGATGAGCTGCATGGGCGCGTGACGCCGGAAAAGTTCGACGCTTTGATCGAGGAGAAGACCCGCGCATGACAACGACTGTCTACGTGCCGCGCGATGCCGCTGCGTTGTCCGTCGGTGCCGAAAGCGTCGCTCGGGCGATTGCGGCCGAGGCAGCACGTCGCAATGTCTCGATCCGCCTGGTCCGTAACGGTAGCCGCGGGCTGCAATGGCTGGAGCCTCTCGTCGAGGTCACGACGCCGCAGGGGCGCGTCGCGTATGGGCCGGTAGGCGTCGGCGACGTCCCGAGCCTGTTCGAGAGCGGCTTCCTGCAGGGCGCACCCCATGCGTTGCACCTCGGGCTGACGGAGGAGATCCCCTACTTGAAGAGCCAACAGAGGCTCACGTTCGCACGCGTCGGCGTCATCGATCCGGTCGACCTCGACGATTATCTGGCGTACGACGGCTATGCAGGTCTGCGCAAAGCGCTCGAGATGAGCCCTGCCGATATCGTCCAGGCAGTCACGGATTCGGGCTTGCGCGGCCGCGGTGGCGCCGCCTTCCCCACCGGAATCAAGTGGAAGACGGTGCTCGATCAGCCGGCGAAGCAGAAATACATCGCCTGTAACGCCGATGAAGGCGACTCGGGCACGTTTGCCGATCGCATGCTCATGGAAGGCGATCCTTTCATGCTCATCGAAGGCATGACCATCGCTGGCATCGCGGTAGGCGCAACCCGCGGCTTCATCTATTTGCGCGTGGAGTACCCGCATGCCCATCGCACGCTCGAGGAAGCGATCGCGCGCGCTTACGAACGCGGGTATCTGGGACGCGACATACTCGGCACCGGCAAGAGCTTTGATTTGGAAGTCCGCCTCGGTGCAGGCGCATACATCTGCGGTGAGGAAACCTCGATGCTGGAAAGTCTCGAGGGTCGCCGTGGCGAAGTGCGAGTGCGCCCGCCCCTGCCCGCCATCAAAGGCCTCTTCGGGCAACCGACGGTTGTGAACAACGTCATCTCACTCGCGACTGTGCCGATCATCCTGCACAAGGGCGCGGAGTTCTATCGAGATTTCGGCGTCGGCAAGTCTCGAGGCACCATCCCGCTGCAGGTCGCCGGCAATATCAAGCGCGGCGGTCTGTACGAGCGTGCGTTCGGCTTGACGCTACGCGAGCTGCTCTATGACTTCGGCGGCGGCTCGGCGAGCGGCCGCCCGATTCGCGCCGTGCAAGTCGGCGGCCCATTGGGAGCCTACATTCCTGCATCGCAGTTCGACACGCCCATTGACTACGAGGCGCTGGCGTCAATTGGTGCAATGTTGGGTCACGGCGGCGTGGTGGCCTTCGACGATACGACCGACATGGCGAGGATGGCGCGCTATGCAATGGAATTCTGCGCGATCGAGTCCTGTGGCAAGTGCACACCCTGCCGCATTGGCTCCACGCGCGGCGTCGAGCTGCTCGATCGCATCATGGCGAACGTAGAGCGGGAGAAAAACCTACAACTCCTGCAAGAGCTGTGCGACACGATGCTGCACGGCTCATTGTGCGGGCTGGGCGGCATGACGCCCTACCCCGTCCAGAGCGCGATCAAGCATTTTCCGGAAGATTTCATGAGAACCGTCCAGTAGGTGCGTGACTTCCGGGGCAATCGGCGCGTTAATACACCGCAGCGGCGATAAACGGCAGGTCAGGCTTATGTACGCGCAGGACTATATCGATCCGGGCACGCCGGAGAGTACCTCAACGCAGCTTGTGACAGTCGAGATCGACGGCGTCAGCGTCACCGTCCCGGAGGGCACCTCCGTGATGCGAGCCGCCGCGATGGTAGGCAATCGCATTCCCAAGCTGTGCGCGACTGGGACGCTCAAACCTTTCGGTTCGTGCCGTTTGTGCCTCGTCGAGATCGAGGGACGTAAGGGTTACCCTGCTTCGTGCACGACCACCGTCGCGCCTGGTATGAAAGTACGCACGCAGAGCGACATGCTGCACATGCTGCGCAAGAACGTGCTCGAGCTGTACGTTTCCGATCACCCGCTGGATTGCGACACCTGCCCCGGCGACGGCCACTGCGAGCTGCAGGACATGGCCGAATTGTACGGCATCACCACGTCCCGCTACTCGCTCGGCGGTCGCATGCACCGCGACATGCCGAAGGACACCAGCAATCCTTACTTTGCATTCGACCCGGACCTTTGCATCGTCTGCTCGCGATGCGTGCGCGCGTGCGATGAAGTGCAAGGGACGCTCGCGCTCACGATCCAGGGACGGGGCTTCGATTCGCAGGTTGCCGCAAGCCAGAACGAGCCCTTCCTCGAGTCCGAATGCGTCTCCTGCGGTGCGTGCGTCGAAGCCTGCCCGACCGCTGCGCTGACCGAGAAGTCGATCATCGCCATGGGACGACCAGAGCGTAGCGTCACGACGACATGTGGTTACTGCGGCGTTGGTTGCTCGCTGGTCGCGGAGGTCAAGAACGAAACCGTCGTGCGCATGGTGCCGAATCGCGACGGACGAGCGAATCAGGGCCACGCCTGCGTGAAAGGCCGTTTTGCGTACGGCTACGCCACGCACCCGGATCGCATCATCAAGCCGATGATTCGCGAGAAGATCACCGATCCGTGGCGCGAGGTCTCTTGGGAAGAGGCGATCAACTACGCCGCCTCCGAGATCAAGCGCATCCAGGCAAAGTACGGCAAGTATTCCGTCGGGGGCATCACCTCCTCACGTTGCACGAACGAAGAGACGTTCCTCGTACAGAAGCTCGTGCGTGCTGCATTCGGCAACAACAATGTCGATACGTGCGCACGCGTGTGCCATTCGCCTACGGGTTATGGCCTCAAGCACACGCTCGGGGAATCGGCGGGCACACAAGAGTTTGCGTCGGTCATGAAGTCTGACGTGATCATGGTGATCGGCGCGAACCCAACCGAGGCGCATCCTGTGTTCGGCTCGCAGCTCAAGCGTCGCCTCCGTCAAGGTGCGAAGCTGATCGTCATCGATCCGCGTCAGATCGAGCTCGTGCGTGCACCGCACATTTCTGCGGATTATCACTTGCAACTGCGTCCGGGCACGAACGTCGCCATCATTAATGCGCTCGCGCACGTGATCGTCACAGAAGGCTTGACGAAGGACGACTACGTGGCCGAACGCTGCGAGATCGAGTCTTACGAGCGCTGGAAAGCCTTCGTCTCCGATCCGAAGAACTCTCCGGAAGCCATGGAAGCAGTCACGGGCGTACCGGCGCAGCTCGTCCGCGGTGCAGCGCGCCTCTATGCCACCGGCGGCAATGCCGCGATCTACTACGGTCTCGGCGTGACCGAGCACAGCCAGGGCACGACGATGGTCATGGGCATTGCGAATCTGGCCATGGCCACCGGTAACCTCGGCCGCGAAGGCGTCGGCGTCAACCCGCTGCGCGGTCAGAACAACGTCCAGGGCTCGTGCGACATGGGCTCATTCCCTCACGAGTTCAGCGGGTATCGCCACGTGTCGGACAGTGCCGTGCGCAAGCTGTTCGAGTCGGCCTGGGGAGTGCAGCTCGAGTCGGAGCCGGGATTGCGCATCCCGAACATGTTCGAGGCTGCGCTCGACGGTAGCTTCAAGGCGCTCTATATTCAAGGCGAAGACCTGGCGCAGTCCGATCCGAATACGCAGCACGTCGTCGCCGCGCTATCGGCGATGGAGTGCATCATCGTGCAGGACCTGTTCCTGAACGAGACTGCCAAATACGCGCACGTCTTCTTGCCGGGCTCATCCTTCCTCGAGAAGGACGGCACGTTCACCAACGCAGAGCGCCGTATCTCGCGTGTCCGCCAAGTCATGAAGCCGCTTGCAGGCTATCAGGATTGGGAAATCACGATGCTGCTCTCCAACGCGCTCGGGTACCCGATGAATTACCGGCACCCGTCCGAGATCATGGACGAGATCGCCCGCCTTACACCGACGTTCGCAGGTGTGAGCTACGAAAAGCTCGATCGCCTCGGGAGCATTCAATGGCCTTGCAACGACGCTGCGCCGGAAGGTACGCCGACAATGCACGTCGAACAGTTCGTGCGCGGCAAGGGCAGGTTCTACGTGACTGAGTACGTGCCGACCGAAGAGCGCACGAGCTCGCGCTTTCCGCTGCTGCTCACCACCGGCCGCATCCTCACGCAGTACAACGTGGGCGCGCAGACACGTCGCACGGACAACATCATCTGGCACAGCGAGGACCGCCTGGAGATTCATCCGGACGATGCGGAAGCACGCGGCATCTCCGATGGCGATTGGGTCGGTATCACCAGCCGCGCGGGAGAGACTGTGATGCGTGCGCTGGTCACCGAGCGCGTCCCGCCGGGTGTCGTCTACACCACGTTCCACTTCCCCGAGTCCGGTGCGAACCTGGTCACTACCGACAATTCCGACTGGGCGACCAATTGCCCGGAGTACAAGGTCACGGCGGTGCAGGTGGTCAAGGTCACGCAGCCGTCCGAATGGCGGCAGCGCCATCGCGAGATCACCGCAGCGCAACGCATTCAACGGCGACGGGCCGGTGGTGGCCGCGTGCCAGTCCCGCCGCAGGCCCCTACCGAGTAGCGTGTTCGCTCTGCCGGCACCGGCAGAGCGAACCTCCCTTGCGCTCTGCGCAGGGCTTGCAGCGAGCAGAATGCAGCAGCACAAGCAACAACTCGTCGTCCCCTCGCCCTCGGCCCCAACGAGCACGCAAGTCATCGTCGAACGGTGGCGCGACGGACGGCTCGAGCGCGTTGTCGATCAAGTTGCCGAGGAAGTGCCCGTCGCGCTGACCTACCACGGTATCGCGCACGTCGTGATGCTGGCTACGCCGGCGGATCTCGAAGATCTCGCTGCCGGATTCACCCTGAGCGAAGGCATCGTCGAGCGCCCGAGCGAGATCCTCTCCCTTGAGGCTCTGCGGCACGACGATGGTACTTTCGAGGTGCGCATCGGCATCACTGCTGACCGCTTCGCCAAGCTGCTGCGCCGTGAAAGAAACACGAGCGCGCGCACGAGCTGTGGGCTGTGCGGTGCAGCAACCTTCGAGGATGCGATACGTACCCCACCGCGTGTCTCGAGCAGCCTGACCCTCAGCACGAGCGAGCTGCACGATGCCCTGCGCGCAATTTACAACCATCAACACATCAATCGTGAGACCGGCAGCGTGCACGCCGCCGCTTGGGTCGTACCTGGCGAAGGCATTCGTATCGTGCGAGAGGATGTCGGCAGGCACAACGCGCTGGACAAGGTGATCGGCGCGCTGATCAGGGCGAACGAAGACTTTGCGAGTGGCTGGTTCCTCATCACGAGCCGTGCCAGCTACGAGATGGTTCAGAAAACCGCTACAGTAGGCGTGCCGCTGGTGTGCGCTGTGTCGGCTCCAACCGCTTTTGCCATCAGGCTCGCGGAGCAGACCGGCGTAACGCTCATCGGCTTTGCTCGCGAGCATCAACATGTCGTCTACACCCACTCCTCAAGACTCAAGCCCGAGTAACATGCGTAGCGAATATCTCGTGCGTATGGCCAATGACATTAGCCGATTCTTCGCGGCCGAGTCGGGTGAGCAGGAAGAAGCAGCCCGTAACGTGCTGACTCATTTGAAACGCTTCTGGGATCCGCGCATGCGCGCACGCATCGTCGCTTACTACCGTGAGGGCGGAACGGGCCTGACCGACATCGCCGCACGCGCCGTTGCGATGCTAGCGGACGAAACGACAGCCGAACAGGGATGACGCCCCCGGCAACCTCTGCGACGAGACAGCCTTCGTTGCACTTCGTTAGGTATCTATCGGCAGGCGCCCGTGCCCCGGTGCGCAGCGGCGCGTTCGAGGCCCTTCAGCAGTACCTCTCGCCTATCGAAACAACACCAATGCCTTACTCAACGTGATCCACAATCCCCAGGCCAGCGGAGCCCCTATTAGGACCCACGGAAGAGTTGCAAGCGCGGGGTGGACGCTCATGCGCGAGCGTGGTCTCGTCATCAGCCCCTTCCTGTCGTACGCCGGCCGATGGCTGGTCCGTTCCGACGGCAGTTGCTCATCCTTCATGTAATGCTTCTCGGCGACCGGTCTCACCGCCAGGTTGCAGCACAGGCCGATGAGCAGCATGCCAGCGAGCACGTACATGGTCACATTGTAAGCCTCGTGCGGAGGCAATCCACGCGCCAACTGATACTCTCGTATGTAGTTCACGATAACGGGTCCGAGAATGCCGGCAGCGGACCATGCCGTGAGCAATCGTCCATGAATAGCGCCGACGTGCTGAGTGCCAAAGAGATCAGCCAGGTATGCCGGGATCGTCGCAAAGCCACCACCATACATGGTCAGAATCACGCAGAAGATCGCCACGAAGAACGCGACGCTGCCAGCGCGACCTGCCAGCGGCGCAGACACATATAGCATCATGCCGAGCACGAAGAAGAGCGTATAGGTCAACTTACGTCCAATGTAGTCGGACAGCGATGCCCAGAAGAATCGGCCGAGGATATTGAACAGCGACAGCAAGCCAGCAAAGGCGGCACCCACGGTCGCGACCTGCGTCCGCTGCGCTTCGTTCAATTCGGGCAAACGCAAATCCATACCTATCAATGCGCCCCCGAACACTTCCTGGAGCATCGGCGAAGCCATGCCGATGACCCCGATGCCTGCGCTGACGTTCAAGCACAAGACCGCCCACAGCAGCCAGAACTGCGGCGTGCGCAAGGCTTCGTTCACGTGCACGTCATGGGCACTGATGAGTTGTCTCACGCGCCTTGGCGCAACGCGCCCGGGGGGCTGCCAATCTGGCGGCGGCACGCGGTAGCCAAATGCGCCAGCCATCATGGCGACGAAGTACAGCAGCGCCAGCACGACGAATGTTTCCCACACGCCGACCGACTCGGCCGTCGCGAACACGTTCATGAGACGATCGGCCAATGGCGCTCCGATCATCGCGCCGCCACCAAAGCCCATAATGGCAAGACCAGTGGCCATGCCGCGATGATCGGGAAACCACTTGATCAGAGTCGACACCGGCGAGATATACCCCAGCCCGAGACCGATTCCGCCTATCACGCCGGAACCGAGCCACAGCAGCCAAATCTGATGCGTGTACACACCGAGCGCCGAGACCAGCAAACCACCACTCCAACACAGTGCTGCTACGACGCCCGCCTTGCGCGGACCGGCAGTCTCGAGCCAATGGCCGAACACTGCGGCCGAGGAGCCCAAGAAGACGAAGAACAGAGTGTAGGTCCAGCCCAGCATAGAGATGGGCCAGTCGCAAGTGGTCGAAACGATGCGCTCAGGAAAGCTGATGTCGGGGCAAACGACCGGCGCGTCGATTCCGATGGCCCGCGACAGCGGCAGCCAGAACACGCTGAAGCCGTAGGCCATGCCTATCGAGAGATGAATCGCGAGCGCCGCCGGAGGAACTAGCCAACGGTTATAGCCCTCTGGTGCAATCGTCTTCGACTTGTCCAGCAAGCCGGATTTGTGATTCCGCTGCAGTTGTGCATTCAACTCATCGGTACCCATCCGCGCTCCTTCATTACCGCAGATCGCCAACAAGGCAGCGCTCGAGCTTCACGGTGGGCAGCCGCCCGCAGCTTCTCGACTTGATTGATGTCGCTGCAATAGCGGCGCATGAATTGAATCAATAACAAACATCTACCTTGCCACACATGCGCATTTGTGCGCACGCCTGGATGAGCGGCTCTGCTGATCATGACCGCAGGAGGGGAACCGAGCTCGCGGCTCGCGGGTTTCGTGGTGTTGAAGACAAACAAGCCGTGACATCAGGAGATGCCATGAGTCAATACCGTATCGCCGTCCTGGTCGGCAGCCTGCGCCGTGACTCTTACAATCGTCGTCTCGCGACAGCAGTCGCGCAACTCGCACCGCCGGAGCTATCCTTCGAGCACCTGCGCATCGACGACCTGCCCCTCTACAACCAAGATGACGATGCGAATCAGGCGGAACCGGTCAAGCGCTTGAAGAACGAGATCCGCTCGTCACACGGTGTTCTCTTCGTCACTTCCGAATACAACCGCTCCGTGCCCGGCGTCTTGAAGAACGCCATCGATCACGCCTCGCGCCCATACGGTGACAACGCATGGGACGGCAAGCCTGCTGGTGTGATCGGCTGCTCGATCGGTGCCATCGGCACGGCGATCGCGCAACAGCACCTGCGCAACACCCTCGCATATCTGAACATGCCCACGCTGTGCCAGCCCGAAGTATTCCTGCATGTGGACGATGCGTTCTTCGACGCGCAAGGTCGTTGCGCACGGCCGGATACCCGACAGTTCTTGCAGGGGTGGATGGATGAGTTCGTCGCATGGATCAAGCGCTACGCGGCTTCCTAGCCGTTCCGTTCACAGAGAACAGTGCCTTGCAAGTGGCCCCGGCCGCGCCCGGTTCGAGAGCAAAGTGCAGTCAGGAGGGCTGCTGGGCGTTGAACGCTGAGCTGCTGAGCCGCCGCTGTCGCGTGCTGTGGATGGCGGCGCTCGTGCTATGGATAGTCGGTTGCTCACACCTGGCGCCGCGAGATCCCATACAAGCGTACGTGGTGGGCATCGAACCCCTGCAGGGTGAAGGTCTCGAGCTGCGTATGCTCGTGAAGTTGCGCGTGCAGAATCCGAACGAGACGCCGATTCACTATGACGGGGTCCACGTTGATCTGAAGGTCCAAGGACGATCCTTTGCCAGCGGCGTGAGCAACGAGCGCGGCGTCGTCCCTCGCTTCGGAGAGCAGGTCGTAAACGTGCCTGTGAGTATCTCTGCGTTACGCCTGTTCCAGAGCGCGGTCGGCGTTCTCGATCAATCGCGCGGGAAGATCGAATACGAGCTCAGAGGCAAGCTCGCCGGACCGGCGTTTCGAGCGGTCCGCTTCGATGCGCGCGGCGAGATGGTGCTTCCGACGGAACTGGGGGTCGATGGCCGAAGCCGAGAGACTGGAGACTGAACGTCGCCTCCTCTCAAAGTGTCGCCGGCCGCGCCTGGAAACCGTCGATGCCGAAGAACATCTCGAAACCGATGCCGATTCCCCAGCTCGGTTTGCGGGGCTCGTCGCGGTGCTCGCGGGGCCAGGTGATACTCGGTCGCAATTCGAGCACGAGCCAGTCGCGCAGGACTCGTTTCCGATACGCAACCCGCAACCCATATTCTCCGAGAGGCACTGGCGCGTCGAACTCACCGCTCGTGAAGATTTGCGCAGCAATGCCGCGGCTGTTCGACAAAGCGCGGTACCAGGTCAACGAGGCATAGCCTCGCACGCCATCGGACTCCTGCGAGATCGTGCCCGAGGCCGTCCAGCGAATCAGCGAATCGACATCCAGCGCGCGCTCGATATCGATGCGGCTCGTGAACCCGAATCCCTCGCTGTCCTGCCAGAAACCAATCTCGCGGAAAGTGAGCACGATGTGATGGTCGGTCGTGTGCTCGAACCGATAGCCCACTTTGACGAACGGATCGATGGGCGAACGAATGCGGATACCAGCATCGGCTTCGAAACGTGCTCCGCGGTCGCGCTCACGATACTGAATGCCAAGCAACGTTTGATCTTGATCGATCTCGCCGCGGCTGCGCTGGCGCGGGATCGCACCCGATTGCTGCTCGCGCTCGGTGACGAACTCGTCGCGACTGAAGGTGCCGATGAAGGCGTTGTAGCGCTCTCCCAGATGCGGCAACGGCATGCGCACCCGAAAGCGAAACTTCTGCCTGAAGCCGTGGAACTCGTCCCACAATACGATGGGCGTGACGCTCCCGCGGGTATCCTGCGCGTAGACCTCTTCCGACACATCAGCGCCGAACCACCGGTCTACGCGCATAGCCGAGCGCCACAGGAAAGAATGCAACCCGTTGTGGGTACGGTCGACCCAATTATCGGCGGGCTCAGTTACCACAGGGTCGGGTGACGGCATCTCCGCATCGACCTGCGCGGACGGCAACGCCGGTGGCTGCTCCGCGGCGACAGCTCCCGACTGTCTGCCGACAGTCTGCAGCAACATCAACACCGCCAGCATCAGCCCGGGTCGCAGCAATCGCCCTCCGGTTGCAAGGTCATTTGTGCGCCACACTCCTACAAAGAGTAACCGCTGGGGTTGGTTCCCGCGTTCACCCGGGAGACCGGTCCAGCACGGCTGCCCCGTACGCACCGACCTTGCGGCCGGCCCCGGCACGGTGCCGGATCTTGGGCTCGGCCACAGAGCATGACAAAGTCTTGTCACGAATCCGTGACGCATGCACCACTCCCAGCCACCTCCTAGTGCTTTATAGAGCGCCACCATACGGCGCGCGAGCAGTGTTTAACTTTCGCTCAGACTGCGCTGCAGTCGCAGTCACGCTCGTTGCGCATCGAGCACAGTCAAGTAATCCGTCTGTAGCGATCCAAGGCGAGGGCGTGTGTCTACCGACTCGCAGCAACTGCTGCCGCCAGCTCCTCGTTGCGCTGCCTTTCGCAATCAACCGCGCGCAGAGCTCACAGCGGCTCGCCTAAGAGCAACGACAGTGCATGAATCCGTTCCGTTTCGCGCTGCTAGTGCTGGACGCGACCGCTCTACTACACGCCCGCTGCTGCCAACCCCGCGCTCGGACAGCCTCGGGTTGGCGGGTCGCTCACGGCAGGTCGAAGACGAGCACTTCAGCGCCCGCGCCGCGCTCGAGCGTCACGCTAGTCTCTCCTGTCACTTTCAAGCCGTCTCCGACCTGCAGCGCTTCGCCGTTCGCGACGATCGAGCCGCGAGCCACATGCACGTACGCTCTCCTATCACGTGCAAGAGTAAGCTCAGCGCGCTCGTCGCCGTCGAACAGACCGGCATAAACGCGCGCGTCCTGATGGATGCGCACCGAGCCATCGGCTCCTTCTCGAGAAGCGATCAGGCGCAGGCGTCCCCTCTTCTCCTCCGGCGTATAGCTCTTCTGTTCGTACTCGGGCTCGATGCCAAGCACGTCCGGCAGGATCCAGATCTGCAAGAAGTGCACAGTATCCGTCTGCGAGTTGTTGAACTCACTGTGTAGCACACCTCGCCCAGCGCTCATGCGCTGCACGTCGCCGGCGCGAATCACAGAACCGTTGCCCAACGAGTCGCGGTGAGCGAGCTCACCCTCGAGCACATAGCTGATGATCTCCATATCGCGGTGCCCATGTGTGTCGAACCCGGCCCCGGGAGCGACACGATCTTCGTTGATGACGCGCAATGGGCCAAACGATACGTGCTCGGGATCGTAGTAATTGGCGAACGAGAAGCTGTGATACGACTTCAGCCAACCGTGATCGGCATGGCCACGTTCATGACTGCGACGGACCGTATGCATGAGTCCTCCTCTCGGAAAGCGTCAAGATACGGCAGTCGGCGCCGAGGTGGAAGCAAATTTGCTTCAAGACGCGGGGCTGGGGGAGGGGGAGGCTAGAGAGCCTGGAGCTCGTGTGCACGCCTCGCCCAACGCCCAGAGCCCTAAGCAAAACAAGCATGGCATTTGGCGCACTCTCCGCCAGCCCCACGTCCCGAGCCACTACCTAAACTCGAAATGCTCGAAACGCAGGTTGGCACTAGGCACCCCATGCTCACGCATGATCTGGCGCACGTGTTTCAAGAGGCCTTTCGGTCCACAGAAGCTCACTTTCACGTCGCTGGCGCCGCTTTCCCGAACAATGGCTGCGAAGCGCTGCATGAACGTCTCGCTCGTCGGCCCATCCGGCACGGGCACGAACTCCGCACTGCGTCGATGCGCAAGCTCTTCGATCCTCGTTGTACTTGGAAAATCACGACCGGGCGTGAAGAAGTAAAACAGAGTCACATTATCGAGCGTCGAATCCCGTTCATCGGTCAGCCATGCTAGAAACGGCGAAATACCGACCCCGCCAGCAATCCAGATCTCACGCTTCGCAGGCTCCCGAGCGAAGCGTCCGAACGGTGCATAAACGGTCGCATGCATGCCCGCCGTGACATGATCGAACAGCTTCTGCGTGTAGTCGCCGAGCGCGCGAATCACGAAATGCACATGACCCGAGTCATCCGGCGCCTTCGCGATCGTGAACGGATGCGGCTCACGCAGTCCATCCTCCTTCATCGAAATGAAGGCGAACTGACCTGGCACGAAGCTCACCGGATGCTTGACTGGCTCGAGCTCGAGATGCAGCGCCGCAGCGCCAGGCACTGCGCGTACCACCCGATACTCGGCGTGAGGTGACAAGAGCGGGTACAGCAGCAACTTGTAGAACGCTCCGAGCAGACCAGCCGCCGAGAGCGATGCAAGCCAAATGCCTGCAGCGCTCGAGAGTGCAATCGGCGATCTAAAGCTCAGCCAGTGCAGCACAGCAAGCGAGAACAACGGTCCCGACAACTTGTGCCACCAACGCCACCGGTGATAAGGGATCTTGCGGTTGAGCGCGAGAACAACGATCAACATGAGCGCCACGAAGCTCAGCTGACGCACGAGCCTCGTCCAGAAAGGGGGAAGCGCGATGATCGAGGCTGTCTGCCATTCAGGTGCACCGGCCTTGAAGACGAAATGAGTCGATGCGAACCCGAGCGCGAAGATGGCCATCCACTTGTGTGTCAGGTAGACCCGATCGAGCCCACCGAAGGCGGTTTCGACAAGGGGCCAGCGGCTTGCCAGCAGCGCCGCGGCACCCATCAAGCCCAACGCCGAGACTCCCATCGCGAGGCTGAACGCTCCCAGGCTCATCCATGTGGAGCGCGGTATCTCCGCGAGCGTGACCACGACGCTGATCGCCGTGATTCCTGCTATCGCTTGCCAAGAGCGGATGTACATGACCCGACCTTCAACAGAAGTCATTGCCGCGGATGTAGGACAAACGATCTGTGCCCGTCGGCGGTTTCGTTGTAGTCATACGTGCGGCTCGCGCCGGACTCGTCGGATTTCCGCCCGATCGCGCACTGGTCTTCCCGTGAATAGTCAGGCGGCAGGACAGGATTAGTTCTCGAGCAGCTCACGAACAGTGGGCTCCAGCTTGGTGAGCCCCCACTCCCGTCCGACAGCGATGGCGTGCTCGACCGGCCGCCCGTAAAGCCATGCCTCACGAAGCGCAATTAGCGCGCCGACACGATTGCCGCTTGAGCAGTGAAGAAGTGCTGATGCGTCGCCGATCTCGTGCAAGATGCGGTCGAGCTTGCGCACGTTATCGACGGTCAAAGATTCAGCGCCTCGGATCGGGATGCTGTGATACACGAGTCCATGTTGAGCCGCCGCGTGAGCCTCGTCGAAGCCTGGGGTCTCCTCTGCCGGTCGCAGACTGACGATGTGCTCAACTCCCGCACGCCGCAGCAGCTCCATGTGCGTCGAATCGATTCCGCCGCTCACGACGCGGTTCGGCGCCGGCATTCTCCCTTGTGGCAGAGAGTCAGATAGATCGGCCAGTACATCATCTGCATGTATGGCCTGGGCCACAACACAAATCAGGCTGAGGACGAGCACTCTGATCATGCCTACCTCGGGTCTTGCGACGGACAACGCCTCGCGTAGCTCAAAGCATGTGCGATCTGCGTTCGACCCACAACCGCCCCTATCCACCAGCCATTACGTGATCCTCGCATCTCGTCTCGCTCTCTCGGTTGACAGCAGCATGGCACTTCGCAAGAGTGAAGCTCTGGTTCGATCAACGTGTGGCCCGCCTCCGTGTCAGCTCTGAGCCGTGACCAACTGATCCATGCCTCGTTTCCGCACGAGGCACAGACCCTGGAGTTGCGCGAAACCCATCTCTCGTATGTCCTGCTGACAGGGCAGTTCGCCTACAAGGTCAAGAAAGCGCTCAAACTTGACTTCGTCGATGCCAGCACACTCGAGCGGCGCCGCCGTCTCTGCGAGGAAGAGCTACGTCTCAATCGCCGCTATGCACCAGACTTGTACTTGAGTGTGGTGCCGATCACTGCTGATCGAGGCACCCTCCGATTCGGTGGTGAAGGCCCTCCGATCGAATATGCCGTGCAGATGCGGCAGTTCGATCCCAAGCTCGAGCTGCCGGCTCTGCTGCGGGACAACGCAGTGGACATCGTCCAGCTCACAGACTTAGCCGACCGTATCGCGGCGTTTCATGCGGCCGCCCTACCGCTTCGTGATGCAGGCGATCGAGGGACGAGATGGTTCCTGGACAAGGCACAAGAGAATCTAGCGAGCCTTCTCGCACGTGCGAAGCACCTCGGCGAAGAGATCCGTATGGCCAAGATCGAGGCATGGACGCGACGCACCCTATCTGAGAAAGCTGAGCAGCTGCGGGAACGCGAACGCAGGGGCTCGATACGCGAGTGCCACGGAGACCTTCACTGCGGCAACGTCGTGCGTTGGGAGGGACGGCTCATACCTTTCGACTGCATCGAGTTCGATCCCGAGCTCCGCTTCATCGACGTCCTGAACGACGTTGCCTTTCTAGTCATGGACCTCATGACGCGCGGTCGCGCCGATCTTGCCTTCGGCTTTCTCAGTCGTTACCTCGAGAGAACGGGTGACTATTCGGGTGTCCCGTTATTGCCGACCTACCTTGTCTACCGGGCACTCGTGCGTGCCAAGGTCGAGCTCATCGCGTTCGAGCAACACCCTGAAGCGTCCGACATCCTAGAACGGGCACATGCTTATATCGACACAGCAGCTTCGATCATACAGCCCACGAACCCTGCGACCCTCGTCATCATGCACGGTGCCTCCGGCTCCGGTAAGTCTTGGCTGAGCGCGCAGCTGGTCCCGGCACTTCGGGCGCTCCGCGTACGATCGGACCTCGAGCGCAAGCGGCTTGCGGGCATTGATCCGTTCGACCCGGACGCTCGTCCATCGCAGGACATCTACACGCTCGATTTCAATGAGCGCACATATGACTACATGCGCGAGTGTGCCCGCGCATGTCTGCAGAGCGGCATCAGCACGATCGTCGACGCTGCGTTCTTGCGCACGCACGAACGGCGCGCCTTTGCCGAGCTCGCCCGGGAACACGGTGCATCCTTCCTGATCGTCTCCTGTCAGGCCGAAGAAGCCACGCTCGTCAGCCGAATCGCTGCAAGACGCGCGGCCCGGAACGATCCGTCCGACGCCGACGAGGCGGTCATGCGCCAACAGCTGCGGACGATGGAACCATTCGTGGAGGATGAGCTACCGCACGTGCTCCAAGTCGGCACGCATGCCCCGGATGCGCTAAGGACAGTGCGCTCGCGTGTCCTCGAACCATAATCGGCGCGGCCGCAGGCTGCTCAGATCCGCATCGTGCTCACACACGCCTTCCGCACCGCCCGCCGGTGGCACGCCGTCAATCGAAGCGCTTGGGACAACGGACGGACTACAGACGTCGACGATGAAGTAACGACTCCGCGGCGAATGGCTACCCGTCGTCGGCATGCGGGCCGTGCCGCACAAGTGGCACATTTTCTACCACGTCGCCATTTACCGTCGCTCCATCCCGGAACTGCCGCATCCCCATCGCGTTCCTGAAGCGAGCGACGATCGCTCTTACATCGACGAGCGGTCTGTGGACCGCACAACAGGAGATCCGATATGACCGCACCCAAATACCTAGCGATACTCGCGGGAGGCATGTTCGCAGCCGCCGCCCTGGCGGGCGGAGACGAACCCTCGATGAGCAGCGCCGATCGCAAGTTCGATCAGCTCGACGCCAATCAGGACCAAGCGCTCAGCCGCTCCGAGGCTGCTCAGGATGAGACCCTGTCGGCCGTATTTGCATCCATTGACTCCGATGGCGACGGCCAGCTGTCTCGCGCCGAGTATGCGGCACACATCTCCCAGGGCAGCAGTTCAGGTAGTCGCGACTGGTCGTCTTCCTCTGACTATTCGGAGGATCAGTCCTCCCCCGACGAGTATTCTTCCGATCGAGAGTAGTTGCTCTCCCCTGGATCGAGTCGCGCTGAGCGATCGCTCGGCGCGGCTCCGCTGCACCAATACCACACACCAAGCCCCAACCCGCCGACCGTCCTTGCTCATCCTTCGCTTTACGCGCAAAGGGAGCGACTCAGGTATCATCCGGTTCCTTTCTCTCAGCCAGGCGAGTCTGGTGCGCTATGTATGATCTTCTCGTCATCGGCGCGGGATCGGGCGGTGTACGTGCTGCACGCGTCGCCGCCGGGTACGGCGCCAAAGTCGCGATTGCCGAAGAATATCGGATCGGTGGCACGTGTGTGATTCGCGGTTGCGTCCCGAAAAAGCTCCTCGTCTACGGAGCGCACTTTGCGGAAGACCTCGAAGATGCGGCACGCTTCGGCTGGCGCATCGAGAATGCGCAGTTCGAGTGGACCGTCTTGCGTGACAACGTGCTGGCGGAAGTGGAGCGACTGAGCGGGCTCTACACGCAGACGCTGCGCAATCACAACGTGGAGATTCTGCGCGGACGCGCCACGTTCAGGAGCTCTACGGAAGTCGAGATCGACGGGCGCATCGTACGCGCCAAGACAATCCTCATCGCTACCGGTGCACGACCGCACATACCCGATCGTCCCGGGTGCGAGCACGGCATCACCTCGAATGAAGCGTTTCATCTCGACGCACTGCCGCGACGCATCGTGATCGCTGGCGGAGGCTACATCGCCAACGAATTTGCGGGAATCTTCAACAAGCTTGGCAGCACCGTGACCGTCATCAATCGCTCGGACCAGATTCTGCGCGGCTACGATGAACAGATACGTGATCGCCTGCTGCAAATCTCTCTCACCAAAGGCATCAGATTTCTGTTCAATGCACCCATCGATCGCGTCGAAAAGCGGCCGGACGGCACGCTCCTTGTCCAATTGCAGAACGGTGAATCCGTTGAATGCGACACGCTGATGTTCGCTACCGGCCGGGTACCGAACACCGACGGCTTGGGATGCGAACGAGCTGGAGTCGAAATCGACGAGCGCGGTGCCGTGAAGGTCGACGACATGAACCGGACGACCTGTCCTTCGATCTATGCGGTCGGCGATGTCACCAATCGCGTGCAACTCACACCTGTTGCCATCCGCGAAGCTCAAGCGTTCGCCGACACGGTTTTCGGCGGCAAGCCGACGAAGGTGGATTACGATTGCATTCCGTCGGCCGTGTTCAGCCATCCGCCGCTTGCAGGCGTCGGTTTGACAGAATCAGAGGCACGCAATCGACTCGGCTCGATCAAGATATACACGTCCGATTTTCGGCCGATGAAGCATGTGCTCGCCAACCGCAACGAGCGTGCGCTGTATAAGCTGGTCGTCGACAATGCGACCGGTCGCGTGGTCGGCGCCCACATGATCGGCCCCGATGCGCCCGAGATTCTGCAGGTCGTGGCGATCGCTGTGAAAGCCGGGCTCACCAAGGAGCAATTCGACCAAACGGTCGCGATCCACCCGACGATGGCAGAAGAGTTGGTGTTGCTCAAGTAGACCGGGAGTGCCGCTTCGAGCCACGGGATGCGGCAAGCGGCCCCACGACCTCGCAGCGACACCTACAGGTTGTTCTTGAAAAACTCGATTGTCCGCTCCCACGCGAGGTTGGCCGCCGTCTCGTCGTAGCGTGGCGTCGAGTTGTTGTGGAAGCCGTGGTTCGTGTTCTCGTACATGTGCAGCGTATAGCTCACCTTGTGCTGCTTGAGGGCGTCTTCGCAAGCCGACCACGAAGCGTTGATGCGCTCGTCGTTGGAGGCAAGGTGAATAAGAAGCGGCGCCTTGATCTTCGCCACGTTCTCGGAAGCCGGTGCGGGCCCGTAGAAGGGGACGCCTGCGTTCATATCGCGACCGAGCGTAACGGCCAGGTGGCCGACCATACCCCCACCCCAACAAAAACCGACCGCACCCAGCTTGCCATTCGAGAGTGGATGTGACTTGAGGTACATGGCGCTGTTCACGATGTCCTGCCGAAGCTTCGACTGATCGAGCTTCGCCTGCAGTGCCCGGCCGTCGTCATCGTTGCCCGGATATCCTCCGACGGGTGCGAGCCCATCGGGTGCCAGCGCGAGAAATCCCTCGACTGCGATACGGCGTGCGACGTCTTCTATGTAGGGATTCAGGCCACGGTTCTCGTGGATGACGAGGACGGCTGGAAACGGCCCATCACCGCGTGGCTGTACTAGATAACCGCGCATCATGCCGGACGTGCCGCCGGGCGATGGATAATCGACATAGACAGGCTTGATCCGCTCGTCAGTAAACGAGATCGTCTGTGCCAACGCGTAATCTGGCAGCAGACTCATGGCCATCTCAAGTGCTGCGAACCCGCCCACTGACAACGCAGCTGAGCGACGGAGAAACTCGCGCCGATCGATCGCACCGTGGCAATACTGGTCGTAAAGATCGACGATACGCGGGTCGAGTGCCAATTGCTTCGACATCGTTCGATCCTCCGTTAAACGTTGTGGTTGGCTGCCAGTCAATTGCCGACATCGTGCTGCGGATCTGCGCAATTCGTCTGCAACATCGCCTAGGTGTGGTTCGTAAGCACCAAGCGATATGACTAGCCGACAGAGATTCTCCTTACAGGCGCTGGTTTCCCGTCAACGTATCACAACCTGCGCCCTGATCCAGCGGGAAAAAATCCCCTTCTGTGCGCACCCTGTGCCCGATGAGCGCAAGAGCAGCAAGCGAGATCAGCGCAGCGACAGACAAGTAATAGCCCACGAAGGCGAGGCCGTACGTCTGCGCCAGCCAGGTTGCAACGTACGGCGCGAGCGACGCGCCGACGATGCCGGACAGGTTGAATGTGACGGATGCACCGGTGTAGCGGATCGCAGTAGGAAAGAGCTCGGCCAATGCCGTTCCAAGTGGCCCGTATGTCAGGCCCATGAGCCCAAGCCCCAGGGACAGGAATCCAAGCGCGCTCCAAATGGAGCCCGATGCGAAGAGCGGCTCGAAGGTAAGGCCAAAGAGGGCGATCCCGAGCGAGGCAGCCATGAGCACGGGCAGCCGGCCGCATCGATCGGCCAGGACGGCCGAGATGGGGATCGTCAATCCGAAGAACAGCACGCCGCCAATCTGTGCGATGAGAAAGTCCTGCCGCGCGAATCCGAGCTGGGAGACGCCCCAGCTCAGCGTGAACACGGTCATCAAATAGAAAATGACGAACGTCGCCGTCGCAGCGAACGTACCGAGAAGGAGCGTGCCGGGATATCTCGCGATGACAGTCAGCATCGGCACCGCAACCCGCTCGTTGTTCTCGCGCGCGCGCAAGAACGCCGGCGTCTCTTCCAGGCGCAAGCGCACATACAGTCCGACGAATACCAGCGCAGTGCTCGCCAGGAACGGTATCCGCCAGCCCCAAGAGAAAAACTGCGTCTCGCTCAGCCATTCGGTGAGCACGACGAAGATACCGGTGGAGCAAATAAAGCCGATCGGCGCGCCCAGCTGCGGGAACATGCCGTACCAGGCACGTTTACCCGCCGGTGCGTTCTCCGTCGCCAGCAGAACCGCCCCACCCCACTCCCCTCCCAACCCGAGCCCCTGTCCGAGACGGCAGAGGGCCAGCAAGAGCGGCGCCAACACGCCGATCGAGTCGTAGGTCGGCAGCAGTCCAATGGCGACCGTCGACAATCCCATTGTCAGCAGCGCGGCAACGAGCGTTGCCTTGCGGCCGATGCGGTCGCCGAAGTGGCCGAACAGCGCCGAGCCGACCGGTCGCGCAAAGAACGCCAGTGCGAAAGTGGCAAAGGACTGCAAGGTCGCCGAAGTCGGATCTTCCGA
This sequence comes from Gammaproteobacteria bacterium, assembly GCA_017577615.1. Taxonomy (GTDB): domain Bacteria; phylum Pseudomonadota; class Gammaproteobacteria; order Steroidobacterales; family Steroidobacteraceae; genus Steroidobacter. The sequence continues at coordinate 37,499 of PKRE01000009.1, forward strand.
GGGGAAGAACAAGGTCGGAAACACGAGTACCGCGGCGGTCGCGTAGATGTAAAAGTCGAAGAACTCGATCGTGGTGCCGATCAAGCTGGCAAAGAGAATCCGCCGGGGCGAATTGGCTGCTGCACGCCCAGATTGCTGTTGCATGCGCCTTGTTCTTTTCTGCAGTCGGCGCGCATTCTGCCACATTCTGAGTGGGGAATGCGGAGAAGGCTCGCGCACGCGCGGCGATTTCCTCGCCGTCCGTCCAGCGCCCCAGCAGCGCCGCCTCTAGTAGCTACGCAGCATGCCCAGTCTACGCGCCTGCACGGCCGTAGCCGCGGCCAAGCAGATCAGAATGATCCCGCTGACGGTCTCCAGCAGGATTGCTGCGTGCATCATCACAGGGTGCGCAGAGAACTCCGCCACGACGTAATGTGCAAGACCATCCAAACCACAGGCGCCGTAGATAACCAAAGCTATGAGCGCTGGAGCGAGATACTTTTGCCTCAGCAGCACGTAACCCGCGAGGCCGATCACACTCATTGCTGCCCAGGCCGCGTACACATTCAAGACGGAAAGTCTCGACGGAAGAGCCGAATGTACGCTCAGGAACAGGGCGTTGTGGACGTGCTGAAACAGACTGGCACCAGCATAGACAATCAACGCAGCGATCAGCGGTCGCGTATCCAGTTGTCTCGCGCGGCTCATGGTTCTTCTCCTTTTTCCGGCGTTTCTAGATCGTGACGCAGCATCGCAGTTGTTGCCGCCTGTGCGCGTCGCCTCTGCGGGGCGACGTCTGACTGCACTCAGCCTATAGAGGCGACCGCAGGGCTCGTTTCCACCGTCTCCCGCTCGAGGTCCGGCTCGTCAAAGGCGAGCCGTCGATGATCGGCGGCGATCAGCGAGTAGAACACCGGCACCACGAACAGCGTAAACAGCGTTCCGACGATCATGCCAGTCACGAGCACGATACCGATGCTGTTGCGAGCCTCCGCACCCGGGCCCGAGACGAGCACGAGCGGGAAATGTCCGAACACCGTCGCCGCTGACGTCATGAGCACCGGCCGCAATCGCTTGCGTGCAGCCTCACGCAGAGCAAGCAGTTTCTCCACTCCCTGCGCCTGCAGCGTATTCGCAAATTCCACGATCAGGATGCCGTTTTTCGCGATCAAGCCAACCAGAGTGATCAGCCCGACTTGAGAGTAGATATTCAGCGTCGTCCATTCGAGAAACGTGAACAGCAACGCGCCCGAGATCGCGAGCGGTACCGACCCGAGGAGCACGATCAACGGATCTCGAAAGCTGTGGAACTGGGCAGCAAGCACGAGATAGATCAAGATAACAGCGAAAGCGAGCGTCGTCGCAAGCGCCGTACCTTCCTGGCGGATCTGCCGGGATTCGCCGGCATAGTCGATTGTCGTACCCGGCCCTCCCGCCGCAAACGCCGCTTGCTCCAGAATCCGTAGCCCCTCCTCCTTGGTGACGTTTGGCAACACACCCGCGAAGATGCGTGCCGAGTTACGCTGCTGGAAGCGATTCAAAGTTCGCGGCGCCGTCGTCGTCTCGATGTGAGTGAACGCCGAGACCGGCACTAGACTGCCATCGGGCGTCTTGATCTTCAGATCCAGCAAGGGCTCCAAGCTGGCACGGTCTTCTTCCCCAATCTGCGGAATGACCTTGTAGCTGCGATCGAAGTAGTTGAAGCGGTTCACGTACGCACCACCGAGAAGCGTCCCGAGCTCCTGGGCCACAGTCGCAAGATCGAGGCCGAGATCGGCGATTCGCTCACGGTCGAGCAGGACACGCGCTTCCGGTAGATCGATCTTCAGATCGGTGTCGACGTACAGGAACTTGCCGCTCCGCCAACCGGCATCGAGCACCGCTTGCGTCGTCTCCAGCAACTGCTCGATCGAGCCGTCGTTCTGCACGATCAGCTCGACATCGAACTGGCCCGGAGACGGTAGAGGTTTGTCCAGCACCGGCAATACGCGCAGACCGGGTACCTGCGACACGGTGGCGTAGACTTCCGGATACATGTCGGCCGTGGAACGCTCCCGCTCCTGCCAATCCTTCGCCACCAAACCGCCGAATCCACCCCACGAGGCAATGAGAGACCAGGTGAAGCGCGTCTCCGGAAACGCGACGATCCTCTCGATCACTTCGAGCGAGTTGCGATGGCTCGACGACAAGGACGCATCGGGTGCGGCTTCGTAGACGAAGGTGATGTGGCTTTGGTCCTCGACCGGCGCCAGCTCCTGATGCGAATACCTGTACAGCGGCCAAGCCGATAGCATCACGAGCACTGCCACAGTGACGATCGACCAGCGCATCTGGAGGGCGCCATCGAGCAGCCGCGCGTAAGCGTGACTGATACGTTCGAAGCCACGATTGACCAGTGCTGTGAGCCGACTTTCCTTGCCTTGAGGATGCACGAAGCGCGAGCTCATGAGTGGCGACAACGTGAGCGCCACGATTCCAGAGACGACGACTGCAGCCGCGAGCGTAATCGCGAACTCCAAGAACAGCGAGCCAGTGAGCCCACCCTGAAATGCGATCGGCGTATAGACCGTGGCAAGCGTGATCGTCATTGCGATGATGGGTCCCTTCAATTCGCGCGCACCGATCAACGCCGCTTGTATCCGAGACTTGCCCTCCCGTACGTGGCGCTCGATGTTCTCGACGACTACAATTGCGTCGTCGACGACCAGGCCCACCGATAGCACGATGGCAAGAATTGTCAGCAGATTCAGACTGAAGCCGAATACCAGCATGACGATGGCAGCGCCGACGAGTGACACTGGCATGGCGACGAGGGGCACCAGAGCGGTGCGCACAGACCCCATGAACAAGAACACGACGATTGCTACGATGAGCACTGTTTCGCCGAGCGTCTTCGTGATCTCTGCCAGCGCATCGCTCATGAACATCGTGCCATCCCATACCAAACGCATGGTCACGTCGCGCGGCAGCGTCGGCTCGATCCGCTTCATTTCCTCCTTGAGGTGCTTGGCCACCTCTAGCTCATTCGACCCTGGCAACGGCCACACGCCGAGGTAGACACTCAGCTCATCGTTGTACTTCGCCACCATCGCCGCCTCTTCCGCGCCGAGCTCCACTCGCGCGACGTCGCTCAGACGCACGATGGCACCGTCGCGATCAGCGACGATGAGGTTCTCGAACTCCTCGACCGCACGCAGATCGGTATTGGCAAGCAGATTGACTTGGACGAGATCGCCCTTCGTCTGGCCGACTGCCGCGAGATAGTTGTTGCGACGCAAGGCCGCCTGCACATCGCCAGGCGAGAGATTCTGCGCAGCGAGCCGCTCTGGATCGATCCACACACGCATGGCCAAGGGCTGACTGCCCTCGAAGCTCACCCGTTGCACACCGGGCAATGTCGACAATTGCGGCTGCAACGTACGCGACAGCCAGTCGGTCAGCTGCGGCACGGTCCGTTCGGTCGACGTAAAGCCGATATAGAAAGTCGCATAGGGGCGGTCCGCGCGCTGCAACTCGACAACCGGCGGCTCGGCCTCGCTCGGCAGCTCCGCGCGTACTTGCTGCAATCGTGCCGTCACTTCTGCGAGCGCGGTAGTGCTATCGTGATTGAGCTTGAGACGGATGGTGATCGTACTCAAGCCGGCACGGCTTTCCGACTCGATGTGATCTATACCGCTGATCGCCGAGACGGCACGCTCGATCGGCGTCGTGACAAACCCGCGCACCGTTTCGGCGCTTGCACCGGTGTAGACAGTCGTGATCACGATCGACGAGCTTTGAATGCTCGGATACTGCTGCACGGGCAGCGACATCAAGGCACGCGCGCCCACGAGCACGATGACGAGGTTGACGACTAACGCGAGAACCGGATGCCTGATGAAGATATCTGTAAAGGCGCGCATGAGCGGCTCCTTGGAATGGGGCCGAAAGCTGAAGCGGAGACTGGAGCCAGAGGCGCGCCCAGCACACCTCCATCCCTGCTCCCTATTCCCTATTTCCTCCTTCCCTATTCCCTACCTGCGCCACCGCCTCCTGCGGTGCTGCGATCGCCACGAGCGCGGCATCACGCAACTTGAAGGATCCCGCGGCGGCCACCCGCTCTCCCGCTGCAAGCCCCGCACCGATGATGACTTCATCCGCCAAGGTAGCTTCGACCGAGACCTGACGTTGACGCGCACGCGATGCACCTTGCTCGTCCGTCTCGACGACAAAAACGAAATCTCCGAACGGTCCTTTTCGTAGTGCGCTCGCTGGAATTGCCACTGCGAGGCGGGGCGACTCGGTCGGAACGCGTACACGTACGGACGCACCGGGTGCCGGCAACTGATCGACCTGTGTCAACTCGGCCCGCACTGTGGCGTTACGCGTCGATGGGTCCACACGCGCGTCGATGGCGACGATCTTGGCTGCGATGGGTGTAGCCTCCTGCGACACGAGCACCTGCACGGTATCGCCTGCACGTAGCGCTCCCGCGACCTGCTGCGACACAGTGAAGTCGACGTACGTCGAGTCGTCGACACCCTGCAAGGTCGTGAGCAACGAGCCTTCGTTCAGATACTGCCCCGGGTGCACATCCGACAAGCCGATGCGTCCGCGGAACGGCGCGCGAATCGTCTTGCGCTCGATGAGCGCCTTCGTGCGGGCGATCTGCGCCAGCACCACGTCGCGTTCGGCACGCGCATTGTCGACTTCCATATCCGCCGCAGCACGCTCGCGATTCATCCGCATTGTGCGCTCGTATTGCGTCTGCGCAAGCTGCGCCCGCGCCTCGAGCGCTTTGAGCTCCGCTTCTTCCACCGACACGTCAAGTGCTACCAGCACCTCGCCCGGCTCCACGATCCGCCCGGGCTCGAGATTCACTCTACGTACAGTTCCAGGCAGTTCGTTGCGTACAGTGATCGAGCGCGTTGCGACTATCGTTCCGATCGAGGTGGTTGCACGATAATGCTCGCGCTGCTCCGCGACCGCGATCGCGACCGTCTCGATCGGCTCAGGCTGACTTGCTGCAGTCTGCGCCGCCTCTTCAACCGCGCTGTGTTTCCAGGCTGCCAGTGCCGAACCAGTTACGATGACGGCGCTCAGCAATGCAATGGATCCAGTCCGTGCTCGACGAGTCATAAACGACTCCCCCGTTGTCTTCACAATATCTCTGTGACGTGTGCGTAACCTAAATGGCGTGGGCGTTATCCACCAATCGTCTGTCGTGAAAGTCAGTCATGCCGTGAAGGCAGGAATCGCCGCAGAGCTCCTAGGCAATCATGCTTTGGCGAGATGACGATGAGGTGAACGCCGCCAATCTGCGTTCCCGGCGCTCAGCGCTCGCTCTGGAACGTGCGCCACGAGCTTTACCTTCCTCCTGCTCACGCTCCTCATCTGTCATGTCTGGCAGTCCGCTCCAATGGGCGGAATCCTCCTCCGAGCGCTTTGTACATCGCGAGCAGCGTGGTAGCAGTTTGTGTCTCGCTTCGCGCCAGGGCATCTTCGACCTGCAGCGCGCTGCGCTCGGCATCCAGCACCGTCAAGAAATCCACTGCACCGTTCTCGAAACGGACGCGAGCAATATGCGCGGCCCCCATTGACGCGGCGGCGCTGCGGCTCAGATGCTCGCGCTTGACCAGCGCCTTCGCATAGTTCGTCAGGCTTGCATCCGTTTCTTCGAGGGCATGTAACACCGTTTGCTCGTAGCGAGACAATGCCGCATCGCTTGCCGCCTCGCGTTGCGCGATTCGCTGACGCACCCGTCCTAAGTCGAATGCTGCCCACTGGATACTCGGACCGAATGTGTACGTCTCACTGCTCGAGTCGCCGAGCGCGCCAGTCGCGTTCGCATCGAATCCCCAGAAACCGACCAACGCAATTCGTGGAAACAGATCCGCAACGGCGATGCCGATCCGCGCCGTCGCGGCAGCGAGCTGACGTTCCGCCGCAATCACATCAGGCCGCCGCCTCAGCAAGGCCTCCGGCGTGCCAATGCTGTGCGTTTGCGGCAACAGCGGAAGATCCTTAGGTACGCTCAGCTCGGCAACCAGCGCCTGCGGCTCGCGTCCGATCAGCACCGCAAGACGCAGCATCGTTTTGTTCACTTCGGCTTCAATATCGGGGATCGATCCCAGCGTCGTCTCGAGCTGTGCCTGGGCCCGCGAAACATCGAGTTGCGTGCCGTGCCCGGCTGCGAGCCGCGCCTGCGTCAAACGCAACGACTCCCGCTGGTTCTCCGCATTGCGTCGTGCCACAGCCAGCCGCTTCTGCGCCCCGCGTAGCTCGAAGTAGTTACGGGCTATCTCGGCCGTGATGATCACCTGAGTGCCGTAGACATTGGCCTCGGCTGCTTGCACCTCGGCAGTCGCTGCCTCGACGCCGCGTCGCGCCCGACCGAAGAAGTCGAGCTCCCAGAAGGCATCGAAGCTCGTCTCATAATAGTCTTGATCCCGATCTGCTCCTGGGAACGGCACCTGCCGCTCACTCGCTCGCGACTCCACCCGCGCGGCGCGCTCCGTCACCGTCGGAGCGAGATCGAGCCGCGCCCCGCCGCGCAACGCACGCGCCTCTCGGAGACGCGCCATGGCGATCGCTATGTCGTGATTCGACCGCAACCCCTCCTCGATCAACCGATTGAGGAGCGGATCATCGAATGCTCGCCAAAATTCGCGTTCGATCTCGTCATTATCGAACCGCGACCCACCAGCGCCGACGAACTCGTCAACGGACACCACTTGCGGTCGCCGATACTCAGGACCGACCGTACATGCCGCCACAATTGCGACAGCTAGCACAACCACTCCGGCGCGCACTTTCGAGACGTCATTCATGACCCGTGACCTGGCATGCAAAGACTCGAAGAGAATGGCCGTGCACTGTAAAGACACGAACCTGACCGACCAATCGGCCTGTGCACACGAGTCTCGTGAATGCCGGTCAGGAATACGTCCGATGAGAAGACAACGGCATGAAATCCGCAATAAGCGAACCAACATTAGCAACAACACCGAGGAATCCGCCGACATAGATAGTTATTCGTCTACAGCGGATCCCGCATTTCGCCATTCCATTTCGCTATGTGCAGCGACACGCGCTGCCATTGCGCGCCCTATGCCACGAGTTCCGCAACGTACGCCACGTCGAGACATTGGCACTGAATGCGTGCGCAAGACCGGAAGACCGAGAGCTACGACCATCCATCTCATGGTGTTCAGCCGTAGCCTGTAGCACCACGCACACATGGAGGTGGATGACTTCATCGCAACGGGTCATAACTCCGTGGCCGCCGTTTTCATTCAAACGGCATCAACAACCGGCGCATCGAGAGATGCTGAGCTTCTACCTGGAGGGCTTACGGATGATGAACGGGTAGCGGTGCGTGCCCGCGACCTAGAGCTCATCACACCGGCATGGGCGATACGCCAATCAGACGCGCGTGCAAGCCGTGCATGAACGCAAAATAGAGCACCAGCCCGAGCACCAGCACGACGATGTCGTTCAGCTTCGAGCGCGGCGCGGTCTTTAAGAGCCGCTGGGGACGACGCTTGAACGAGATGCGATCCATCACCGCCCACGCGAGAAAACCGCCGAACAGCAGGACGTCGGCGAGCATACCGTTCGAAAGGAGGTGTGCGAACGCCCACAACTTCACGCCGGCAAGCATCGGATGGCCCAACGTGTCGCGGATGCGCCCTGGAAAATAGGGCGCGAGCAACAATGGGAAGACCGGCAGCATGAGCACTGCCGTCACCCAGCGCAATTGCACTGGTGGCGCGTAGAGAAGAACAGGGTCCATGCGTGCGCGCCCGTATCCCCAGACGATGAGCGCAAAGCCAACGATCGAAACGAGCGAATACAAGCCTTTCCACGCGTTCTCGCCCAAACGCGCTGCGAGCGCATCGCGTCCCTGTGGTGCGATGATCGCGACGGAGTGCATACCGAGAAAGAGGAGCAAGCCGATGACAAGGATTGTCATTGTTGTTTGTGTCCTTTTCCGGATTGTCCTATGTAGCGTGCCCACTCTTCCTCAGTGAGCGGCGCCTGTGAGCAGATGCGCTGGGCATGAGCCCACTGCGTAGCCAACACCAGCACCGTGCAGCTCTTGACGAGCCCCGGCACGGGTTCGTCCAAGACGACGCGCACGTCGACACCTTCCGAGCGTAACAGGCCCGCCAGCACCTCTGCCGACGCGCGATCGGCAAAGACCGCCAATTCCCGCCAAGTGTGCGTCATCGCTTCATCGTCGGCGCCAAACGACCGTACGTCAAGCACGCCGCTGTCGGCTCGCGATGACTGGGAACGTCCTTGGCACGCCCTAAGGTATTGTCAGGAGTTCGCTATGGCCAACCAATCCAATCCATCCAAGCTCTTGAGCACGTCCATGCCGGCGGTCCGTGGTGGAGTCGTGCCCTATCTCCAAGTGCGCAGCGCCACTGAAGCTTCAAACTTTTATCAACGCGCGTTCGGAGCCGTCGAGGTATTTCGGATCCCAGTGGATGACCAGGGCCGCACCATGCATATCCATCTGTATGTGAATGGCAGCTCCCTCATGCTGTCGGATTTCTATCCGGAGCACGGCCATCCCTATGAGAAACCACAGGCGTTCGCTTTGACACTTCAGGTCGAAAACATCGACGCTTGGTGGGAACGTGCGCTGGCTGCTGGCGCGCAAGTCGTACTGCCCTTGCAGGAGATGTTTTGGGGGGCCCGATACGGCCAAGTGAGAGATCCGTTCGGTGTCACCTGGGCGTTCAATCAACCGCTGAGCTGAGCGGCCCCATCGAGAAAGCAAGTCTCCGAGCGGTTCGGGCGGTCGCGTCTGCTCAGTGACGCTTCGCTGCGGTGCGGTCTGGGTATCCGCTGTCGATCGGCGGACAAAGTCAGTCCGCCGTGGACCGCTCGGTCGACTGCCCGCTCTGCTCGGCGGGTAGTTGTTGCCGGCGACGCTCCTCGTTGACACGGGTGCGATAAATCGCAGCGCGCATGAGGAGCATCGCCGTGACGGGTGCCGAGGTCACGATGAAGACGGTGATGAGGATCTCATGGATGACGGGATGCCCGGCCGTGACCGAGGAGATGATCATCGATGCGATCAGCACGGAGCCCGCACCGAGCGTATTGCCCATCGACGGTCCATGCATGCGCATCAAGAAGTTCGGCAGCCGCAGCAACCCGAGCGAGCCCGTAGCCGTCAACAAGCCGCCGATGATCAACAACAGCGCAGCCGGCAATGCCGCCCAGGCAGGCAACTCTGTCCAGTTCACGGCTCGATCACCTCGCCCCGCAGCAAGAATTTCGCCAACGCAATCGTGCCGACGAAGCCGAACAGCGCAATCAGGAGCGCCATGTCGAAATAGGCCGTCGAGTGCGAACGTATGCCGAGCATGAGCAGGCTCAACATACCGTTGATGTACATGGTATCGAAGGCCAGCACGCGATCCTGTGCGGCAGGCCCGATAATCAAACGTATCGTGGCGAAAGCTGTCGCCAACGCGAAGCACGCCTGCGCGAACCAGATCGCGCCGTCGAGAAACGCATTCATTCGAATACCTCCATCAACGGCCGCTCATAGCGCTCCTTGATTCGGTGGATCCACTCGTCTTCATCCAGCAAATCGAGAACGTGGATGGTCAGGCGCTTCTCCTTGAGATTCAGGTCCACCCAAATCGTACCGGGCGTTGCCGTGATGATCATGCTAAGTCCCGCAAGACCATGTGGGTCGGTCATGTCCAACGGAATGTGGACGAAGCCTGCGCGGACGTCGCGTTCTCCGACCAGGCCGAGAATGACGCGAGCAACGCCGATGTTCGACCGCACGATGTCGACGAACACCACCGCCATCAGTGTGAAGAGCCGATAGCCGCGGCGAATGGTGGGCTGCAGTGGCCGCAGCGGCGCGGCGGCGAGCAGCAACAACGCGGACACGATCGTGCCGAGCACGATATGGCCGAGCGAGACAGTGCTGTTCACCAACAGCCACATGATGACCAGCACGACGAGGAAGACCGGGGGGATGCGCCTCATCATGCACCCCCGGCATCGGCCACGGTCTCCGGGTCCGTCGCGAGCACGGCATCGATGTACGTCTGCGGCGATATCAACCCGTCTGCGGCCGCTTGCAAGAACGCCATGACCGGTTCCGCGGCAATCGTTAAGCCGACACAGAGCAGCACGAGCACGGCCACCGGCGCCGCTTCGATCACCCGCAGACGCGGCGTGTTGCGCCCAACCACGCTCCAGAACAGCCGCATACCGATACGAGTCAACGCGACGAGCGCAGCAAGTCCCGTGCACAGCATCGCAGCCATGAAGACCCACGAGTGCACGCCGTTCAAAGGCGCGATATCGACCGCCGCGGACAGCAGCGCGAACTTGGCGATGAACCCCGACAGCGGCGGCAATCCCGCAACGAGCAACGCGCAGCTCACAAACGCAAGGCCGAGAAAAGCCATCGCTGCAGGAATCGCAATGCCTACTTCATCTTCGACGTCGAGCGGATCGTGCGAATCCTCCATCCCGAATGCCGAGTACGAGACCTGCGGTAGTGGAGCCTGATCCGAGCTCTCGAAATAATGGGTGCGCATGCGCTCGGTCATGCCGGTGACCATGAAAAACGCACCCGTGGCGAGCACCGAGCTGACCAGATACAACAGCGCAGGTGCGGTCATGACGTCCGCATCGAGGCCGACGGCTGCGAGCAACGTCCCCGAGGAGACGATGACCGCGAATGCGATCAACCTGGCGAGCTGCTGCGAGGCCAGCATGCCGATGATGCCGAACACGATCGTCGCAATACCGGCCACGAACAACCATTCGCTGCCGAACGGCCCATGCACGCCCGACTCGTTGAGCAACGAGCCGACGCGGATGATCGCATACACCCCCACCTTGGTAAGCAACGCGAACACCCCTGCCACGGGTGCAGCCGCAGCGGTATACGCGCTCGGCAGCCAGAAATTCAATGGCCATGCCGCTGCCTTGATGAGGAACGCGAGGCCGAGGATCGTGGCACCAATGTCGAACAGCCCGCGATCCTCCGGCAACAGTGCCGCCACACGTGGCCCAAGATCCGCCATGTTCAACGTGCCAGCAACACCGTATACCAGCGCCACCCCGATCAAGAACATGAGCGATGACACCAGGTTGACGACGAGATAGTGCAACCCCGCCTTCACGCGCGTCGCACCCGAGCCGTGCAGCAACAGCCCGTAGGACGCCGCGAGCATCACTTCGACGAATACGAAGAGATTGAACAGGTCGCCCGTCAAGAAGGCACCGTTGAGCCCCATGAGCAGGAGCTGAAAGAGCGGATGGAAGTTGACACCGGCGCGATCCCAGCGCGCGAGTGAATAAACAAGCGATGCGAGGGCGAGCGTCGCCGTCAGCACCAGCATCAGCGCCGACAAGCGGTCGACGACGAGCACGATCCCGAACGGTGCCGGCCACTTACCGATCGAGTACACCCCGATCCCTTGGGGCCAGATGCTGCTGGCGGCGTCCGAGGTGAAATACGCGAGCAGCACCGCCGTCACGAGCTGCATCAGCACGGCGAGAATGCCGAGCCCGGCGCGCAGACGGCGCGCTTCGGGCAAGAACAGCATCAGCGCGCCGGCGGTGAGCGGCACGATCACGGGCACTACGGGCAGATGTTGCAACCAGGCGTTCATCCATCGCCCTCACGGCCGTCGACGTGATCGGTACCAGTCAAACCGCGTGCTGCGATGATGACAACGAGCAACAACGCGGTCGTCGCAAAGCTGATTACGATCGCAGTGAGCACGAGTGCTTGTGGCACCGGATCTGCATACTGGGTCGGATCGGTGGAGCCGCCCGCCTGGAGAATCGGCGCGCGATCGATCGCGAGCCGCCCCGTCGCGAAGATGAACAGGTTGATGGCGTACGACAGCAGCGCCAGCCCCATAGTCACTTGGAACGTGCGCGGACGCAGCAACAGCCACACGCCGGAACCGACCAGAACGCCGATTGCAAGCGCGAAAACGATTTCCATCAGCGGCTCACCTCCGCAGTTCGGTCGACTTCCGCGCGCACGCTGGGCGAGCTCGTCGCGACAGGACGTCGATAGCTACGCAACGATTGGTGCGCGAGCGCCACCAGCATGAGCACCGTTGCGCCGACGACGAGCATGTAGACGCCGATGTCGAACCAAAGCGTCGAGGACAAATGCAGCTCGCCGATCAACGGCAGATACAAGTCGTACGTAAAACTCGTCAGGAATGTCCCTCCGATGAACCAAGCAGCCATGCCTGCCGTGCCTGCCAACAACAATCCCACTGCGATCCAATAGAGCGGCTTGATCCGTGTACGCGCCTCGACCCAGATCGTGCCGCCGACCATGTATTGGACGATGACGATCGTCGCCAGCACGAGACCGCCAATGAACCCGCCGCCCGGTAGGTTGTGCCCGCGCAGCAGGAAGAACACCGAGATCAGCCCTGCCATCGGTAACAGCAAGCGCACCAGCACCGCTGGCACCATCATGTAGCCCGGTGGCAGCAGCTCGTTCGGATCGACGGCGCTCGGATGGCGACGTTCGGTGTCCTCGCGCTGCGCACGCGGCAAATCGATGCTCTCGGGTGCGGGACGGAAGCGTCGCAGCAATGCATAGACGGCAAGCGCGACGATGCCAACGACCGTGATCTCGCCAAACGTATCGAAAGCACGAAAATCAACGAGGATCACGTTGACCACGTTGCCGCCGCCCGCTTGAGGCAACGAGTGCTCGACGAAGAAGCGCGCCAGATCCAGCTGGCGCTCTCGCGTGAGCACGGCAAACACTAGAGCTGCCATGCCGACGCCCACGACGCTTGCAATGATCATGTCACGCAAACGTCGGGCGCGCGCGCGCAACGTACGCCGACGTGGATCGTCCATCTCGATGCGGCGCGGCAGCCAGCGCAATCCGAGCAAAATCAAGACCACCGTGACCACCTCGACGGTGATCTGTGTGAGCGCCAGATCGGGCGCGGAGAACCAGGCAAACGTCAGACACGTGATCAGACCGACGCCGCCGACCATGATCAGCGCCGCGAGGCGGTGATACTTCGCCTGGTGAGCGGCTCCGATTGCACATACCGCCCCGACCACCCATAGCACCGCAAACACCGGATCCACCGATGAGACCGGCATCGGTCCCCAAGCCACCTGACCCGTATGCGCCCCGACCAACGCCGCTACCGCCGCAGTGCACACCATCACGACCAGCTGCGGCTGAAGACGCCGCGAAGAGATCAAACGCTGCACAAAGCCGGCGACCCGGATTAGACGAATGATCATCACGTCGAAGGTACGTCGCCCATCAATTCTTGAAATCAGCGGCGTACGTCCATGCGCACGGTGTCGATACAGATACAGGTAGATGAAGAAACCGCCGACCAGCGCGAGCACGCTCATGAGCAGCGGGATGGTGAAGCCGTGCCAGATAGCGAGGCTGTACGTCGGCACCGCATCGCCGAGGATCGCCCGAGCCGCAGTGGCCAGGAACGGTCCAACCGTTTCCGAAGGCAGAATCCCGACCAGCAAGCACGCCGACACGAGCAGCGCGCTCGGCAACAGCATGCCGCGTGTCGGCTCATGCGGTGTCCGGGGCAAGTCTCGCGCCGGCGGACCGAAGAACACCTGATGTATGAAACGCAACGAATACGCAACGCTGAACATGCCTGCGAGCGTGGCCATCGCGGGCAGGGCGATGTGCCCACGTGGTCCCTCACCGGCAAACACGGTCTCGGCGAAGAACATCTCCTTGGACAGAAAACCGTTGAGCAGCGGCACGCCTGCCATGGCGGCGGCTGACACCGTGGCCAGCGTGGCGGTAATCGGCATCGCACGCGCCAGACCGCTCAAGCGCCGTAAGTCACGCGTGCCGGTCCCGTGATCGACGATACCGGCAGCCATGAAGAGCGACGCCTTGAACGTCGCGTGGTTCATCATGTGAAAAACGGCCGCGACGAGCGCGACGCGGCTGTTCATGCCGAGCAGCAGCGTCACCAAGCCGAGATGGCTGATCGTCGAGTAGGCGAGCACGCCCTTCATGTCCCGCTGGAAGATCGCAGAGAACGCTCCCAGGAGAAGTGAGAGCAGCCCTGCCAAGCACACGATCCAGAACCAGATCTCCGTGCCCGAGAGCGTTGGCCAGAGCCGCGCAAGCAGGAATGCGCCCGCCTTCACCATCGTCGCCGAATGCAGATACGCCGACACAGGTGTGGGTGCAGCCATTGCATGCGGCAACCAGAAATGGAACGGGAACTGCGCGCTCTTCGTCAGCGCACCGAGCACCACCAGGATGACGATGGCCGGGTACCACGGGTGCGAACGGACGAGCTCGCCTGCCTCGAGCACACGGTCCAGGTCGTACCCACCGGCAACGTGGCCCAGCAACAACATGCCACCGAGCATTGCCAGTCCGCCCATCGCGGTCACGGTCAAAGCGGTGCGGGCACCGTGTCGCGCATCGCTCAGGTGATACCAATAGGCAATCAGCATGAAGGAAGTGAAGCTCGTCACTTCCCAGAAAACCGCCAGCTGAATGAGATTGCCCGAGAGCACCATGCCGACCATGGCGCCCATGAACGCGAGCAGGAACGAGAAGAAACGCGGTACAGGATCGGCGGGCGACATGTAGTACCGCGCGTAGAGCACCACGAGCGCCCCCATGAACGTCACCAGCATGGCGAACAGCCATGCATAGCCGTCCATGCGTAGATAAAAGTCGAGACCGAACTGCGGCAGCCAAGGCACGACGACCCGCAACACCTCGCCGCTTGCGACCGCGGGGTAAAGATCTGCGACGAGCACCGCGCACGTGACCGCCACGATACCGGCAAGCCAGGCCTCAGCGTTGCGGGCGTTCGAGGGAAGGAAAGCCGCAATGAGGCTGCCTATGAATGGCAGCAGGACGATCAGGACCAGCGACATCGCGCTTCGCTCCGTCGCGGCGAATCGAGCAGCGTGACAGTGGCCCCGAACAGGCACGGGCACACGCCAGTGCAGCCTTGCACAGCGGATTCATGCCCCAGTGCTCCTATTCGGTACTCCATCCTCACACCTGACTGATCCGATCGAAGAACGCCTGCAAGCACGGGGCGAAAAGCGAGCGATTGTCGGTATATGTTGCGCGCTAGGATCTACCCCGGGTGCCATCGCTGTGCACAGGCGAATCTCGCCAGTGCCCGAGCGGCTCGGGCACGACGGCGAGACACGTCACGATGATAACGGGCAGAAGTGCGAAGCGCATCAAATTCGCGCAACGTCACCGCCTGCGCGAGGCGGTCATGCTGCGCGACGATGCTGGCGTTCCGCGGCCAGGCGCGATGCCCAACCCGTGCTACTGTGGCCCAAGGATCCCTCGACCGTGAACGCCGAGGTGGCTTGCACGACTTGTGCGGACTGGCTCTCGAGCTGCTGGGTGGTATCGCGAATTTCCTGCGCCATCGCCGCGTCCTGCTGCGTGATGTGATCCATGTTACCAATTGCGCGATTGATTTGCTCGAGACCGGCATGCTGCTCGCGGCTCGCCGTCTCGATCTCGGCGATGATATCGCTGACCTTCTTGACGGACGCGATGGCTTCGCTCACGCGCCCTTCGGCTTGCAGAGCAAGCTCGGCGCCTTGATCCATACGCGCCACCGACGAGACGATGAGATCGCGGATCTCCTTCGAGGCGGCCGCAGAGCGCTGCGCCAAGTGGCGCACCTCCTGCGCGACCACCGCGAAACCTTTACCCTGCTCGCCCGCGCGCGCTGCTTCCACGGCTGCGTTGAGCGCGAGCAGGTTGGTCTGAAAGGCGATGCCGTCGATGATGCCGACGATGTCGGCGATACGCTGGGAAGCGTCTCGGATTCCGACCATCGTCGCGGCGAGCTCTCCGACCACCTTGCCGGCCTGCTCAGTCGTCTGCGCTGATTCACCCGCCAAGCGGCTCGCATGCGCGGCATTCTCGGCGCTGCGTGTCACTGTGCTGGTGAGCTCCTCGATCGAGCTCGCGATCTCCTCCAGGTTGGCAGCGCGGTCGCTAGTGCGGTCGGCCAGCTGCATGTTTGCGGTAACGATGCTCTCGACGTTCTGGCGCATCGCAGTCGCCGCATCGAGCGAGTCCGTGAGTACCCCTGTGAACTTCGTGCCGAGCTGATCCAGCATTTTCGCGAGGTCGCGCAGCTCCTTGTCGCCGCTACGCTCGAAACGAGCGCTTACGTCGCCGGCGACGAGACGCAGCGCGGCCCGACCGAGACGGCGCATTGGCTCGATGACGCGCGTGCGGATGTAGATCATGTTGGATATGCCGAGCAGCCCACCCACGAACGCACAGCCGCCCAGCACCTTGAGCGCAGTGCCGTCAAGCGAGCTGGAAAACAATGCCGCAAGCCCGACCGTGAACTGGATCAACGCCATCGATCCGACGAACAGCAGGGTGCCCGGCCCGAGCCCCAGATCGAGCGCTGCTTGCACGATACCCGCAAAGCCGGAATGAACCAGCTCGCCTTCTCTGAAACGGATCGAGGAGCGGCCCGCGCGGATGTCGCGGTAGAGTGCCTCTGCTCGTTGTATCTCCTCGCGAGTCGGTTTGACGCGCACGGACATGTAACCCACGATCCTTCCACTTTGGATGATCGGTGTGACGTTCGCGCGCACCCAGTAGTAACGACCGTCCTTGCGGCGATTCTTGACTACGCCGGTCCAAGGCTTGCCGCTGCGGATCGTCGCCCAGAGATCCGCAAAGACTTCGCGCGGCATGTCCGGGTGACGGATGAGGTTCTGCGGCTTACCCAGCACCTCCTCGAGCGAATAACCGCTCGAGCGCAGGAATCCCTGATTGGCGTACGTGATCCGGCTCGTCGGATCAGTGTGGGTGATGATGACTTCGCCGTCGGGCAGAACGTATTCTTCGTTTACGTGAGACATGACACCGGCAGTAACTCGCCTCAACGAGGGGTATATCGGCGGGAGCTCGGTATTCTGATGTCAGGATCTCCCTGAATTTGCCTGAAGTCTGTGCCCGGTGCACGGCGCTCCCTGTTCACATACATATAATGCATGCCTCCTGGAGCGCATCCGCTTGGATGCTCACCAACGACAATCACCTGTCTCTCATCCGGGGAGTGATTCCAATGCCCGTCGAAGCACCTCGGCGCCTATGGGCGCTACTCGCGCTGAGCCCGGCGAGCCTGGCGGCCGCCGCCGCGCTTGCTCAAGATACCCAAGACGTCAAATCCGACGCCTTCGACGAGATCGTCGTCACGAGCTCGCGCATCCGACAATCCCGAGACACACTCTCCAATCCGGTGGTCGCGATCGACGCAGACACCGTTCAACAGTCCGGCACCACCTCGCTGTCGCGTTTCCTGAAAGAGCAACCGGCTCTCGTCGGCTCCTACGATGCCAACGATGCCGCGGGTAGCAACGCATTCATCGGCGGTACCGGGCTTTCGCTCCTCAACCTGCGCAATTTGGGTTACGCACGCACACTCGTGCTCGTGGACGGTCGCAGACACGTCGCCTCGCTGCCAGGCACGGCTGCAGTCGACGTGGACACGATCCCGATCGCCCTCGTCGAGCGCATCGACATACAAACAGGCGGTGCCTCAGCCATTTATGGCGCAGACGGCGTCTCGGGTGTCGTGAACTTCGTCATGAAAAAGGACTTCGAAGGCGTCGACGCCAAGGCACAATTCGGCCGCTCTGCGCGAGGGGATGCTGAGTCGCGGCTCTATAGCGTAGCAGCCGGTCACAACTTCGCAGGCGGGCGGGGCAATGTCTCCTTCGCCCTCGAGCATGCGAGCGAGGACCGCCTGCACTCGCGACGCCGCAGCTTTGCGAGCACGTCCTACGTATCGTTCGTGGAGAACCCGGCCGATCCCGACGACGATCCGAACGTGCCGGATCGCGTACCGATGCGCGATGTCCGGTTCTGGGATAGCTCGCCCCATGGGGGCGTCTTCGTCGACGAGTTCGACCGCCCGCAATTCAACGGCGACGGCACACCGTTCGACATCGGCACGCTGCCGCAACCTGCCCCTGGCCTGCCGCCGATCTCGCCGTATTATCAGCAAGGAGGCGACGGCACGCCGACATACGGCTACCTCGGCGATCTGTTGCCGCAGATCGATCGCTATACCGGCAACCTGTTTGTGACCTACGAGCTCGCGCCTGCTGCAAAGCTCTTTGGCGAGCTCAAGTACTCCCGCAGCCAGTCGTACACCGAATCGTCGCCGACGTTCGACTTTTTCCTCGAGCTCGATGCGGACAATCCCTACGTGCCGTCGACTATCGCTGCGCGCGCTGCCGAAGCCGGCGTCTCGGAGATCTACATGTCGCGCGATCATTTCGATCTCGGGATTCGCAGCGAGGACATCGAGCGCGACACGTTCCGCTCCGTGCTCGGTATCGGCGGCGACCTGACCGATCGGATTCGCTACGAGGCCTCGTACGTATATGGCGAGACCAAGGTCGACAACCGCATCGGTAACAACCGATTCAACGACCGCTTTGCCGCGGCGATCGATGCTGTGCTCGATCCGGACACCGGCGAGATCGTATGTCGATCGAATCTCGACCCCAGTGCCGTGCCGCCGAACCTGAGCTGGATGGGATGGGATGTGTATGAGCCTTTGCCTGGCACCTGGGCAGGCTCCTTCACGCCAGGTCCGAACAGCGGCTGTGTGCCCATCAACCTCTTCGGCCACGGCTCGGTCTCCAAGGAAGCTGCGGCATGGATCATGAACGACAGCCTGTCGCGCTCGAAGATCAAGCAGCACGTGGTGCAGGCTTACGTGGCGGGCGATACGGGCGCGTGGTTCCAGCTGCCCGCGGGCGCCCCGGCATTCGCGTTCGGCGCGGAATGGCGCGAAGAGTCCAGCAAGAGCACGCCACCGCTCGAAGACACGCTGGGGCTCACATTCGGTAACGTCCTGCAGCCGACCTACGGCCGGTACGACGTCTCCGAGGTGTTCGCCGAAGTCAGCATCCCGCTCCTGCAAGGCAAGCCGTTCGCCGAGAGACTTTCGTTGGACGGCGCGGTGCGCTTGTCCGACTACAGCACGACGGGCAGCGCCACGACGTGGAAGACCGGCGTGGTGTGGGCTCCGATCGCAGACATCGCGCTCCGAGCGACCGTGGCAGAAGCGACGCGCGCCCCAAACATCGACGAGTTGTTCGATCCAGGCGGCCAGGATTTCGAGCCGATCAACGATCCATGCGATATCTCGCGGCTCGACGAAGGCTCGAGCACCCGCGCGGCGAATTGCGCTGAGCTCCTGACGCGCCTCGGTGCCGATCCGACAACGTTCGTGGATCTGAACTCTGCCACAGTCGGAGGCATCTCTCGGGGTAATCCGGACTTGGAGGAAGAGGTCGCGAAGACGAAGACGATCGGCGTGGTGGTGCGCCCCCGTTTTGCGCCGAACCTGACGCTGTCGGTCGACTGGTACGACATCGAGCTCACGAACGCGATCAGCGTGGCCAGCGCCAACGAAATGGCGCGCATCTGCGTCGACTCACCCACGATCGACAACGATTTCTGCGGCCTGATCACACGTGAGCCAGGCACTGGACGTATCACGAGCTTCGTCCAAAGCCCCCTCAACGTCGCACGCTTCACCACCGAAGGCTATGACTTCACGGTCGACTACCGACTGGAGACAGCCCGGATAGGTGCGTTCGATTTCCGCTTGGTCGGCAGCAAGCTCGAGGACTTGACGTACATCCATTTGCCCGGCTCGGAGCCCGATCCGGAAGCGGGCGAAGAGGATGCCCCCGAGTGGCAGGCCAATTTCGACCTCACTTGGCAGCTCGATTCGCTCCTCGTGAGCTACGGGATCAATTACTTCTCGGAAACTTACCGCTATTCATATCAGCAGCGTCGCGCCAATCCAGACATGGTCGCAAAGGAGTACCGCAAGTACGACGCGCGCTTCACGCATGACCTGCAAGTGCGCTACGGCTTGTCGAATGGCGTGTCCATCTTTGTTGGTGTAGACAACTTGACGAATCAGAAACCGGATATCGGCAAGGTGTTCTATCCCGTCAGCGCGGTGGGCCGTTACTGGTATCTAGGTGCGACGTTCGCGAGCTTCTGAGGCGAGCACGCCGGGGCTCGCGCACAGCGCGGCCCCGGCACGCCGACCGTAAGCTCCAAGCTTGCTTAGTGGGCGCACACGCATCGTGCGCCCACTGCCCTGCAGCCTACGATATCCGTTCCCGCCCCGCCTTCTGCGTATCCAGCAGCGGCGTGATCAAGTCGAGCGGCAGCGGGAACACGATCGTCGAGCTCTTCTCCGAGGAGATGTCGGAGAGTGTCTGCAAATAGCGCAGCTGGATCGCTCTCGGATCCGCGCTCAGCTCTCTTGCCGCTTCCACCAGCATCGCAGCAGCCTGGCGCTCACCTTCCGCGTGAATGACTTTCGCGCGCCGCGTGCGCTCGGCTTCCGCCTGTTTCGCCATGGCACGGATCATGGTGTCGTCGAGATCCACATGCTTGATCTCGACGTTGCCAACCTTGATGCCCCATGCATCGGTTGCCTGATCAAGGATGCGCTGAATGTCCAGGTTGAGCTTTTCCCGCTGCGACAGCATTTCATCGAGCTCGTGCTGTCCGAGCACCGAGCGCAAGGTCGTCTGCGCAAGCTGGCTCGTCGCCTCGAAGGGACTCGCCACCTGAATGACCGCACGCGCCGGATCCACCACGCGGAAATACACGACCGCGTTCACCTTGACGGAGACATTGTCGCGCGAGATCACATCCTGGGTCGGCACGTCGAGCACAATGGTCCGCAGATCGACTTTCACGATGCGCTGCACGATTGGGATCACGATGATCAGGCCCGGTCCCTTTGTCCCGGTATAGCGTCCGAGCGTGAACATGACGGCACGCTCGTACTCGTTCATGACCCGGATTGAGGACAACAAGATGAATATGAGAATGACAGCGGCGACGATCAGATACATGAGACCCCTCTTTCTGGTTTGGAAGTCGATGCCTTTGTAATACGTGATGCGCAGTGGTTCGTGCTCGCAAACTCCCGAGCCGCAGCAAGAGATCGCCGCTGTTCAATAGCGCGGCATTGTCGCTCGGACACCGAGCAGCAGCCCTGCAGAGATTCATTTGTGCGCCGCCAATCAACCATCACGATGATCCGCTGCATCGTCGGGGGTCACGTGCAGCACAAGCCCATCCACGCGCGTAACCCGTAAAGTCTGCCCTGCCTTCACCGGCGTATCCGTCACAGCATTCCAAATCTCTCCATGCATGCGGACACGACCTTCGTGCTCGAAATCATCAAGCGCAATCACACGTTGTGCCATCAACTGCTCGATTCCAGTCGTGACCGGACGGCGTCTCGCTCGGGTGAAGTACGATGCGAGAAACAACATCATGATTGCACCTGCTGCTGCGACGCCGCCTATCAGCGAGCGAGCAATCTGGAACCCGGGCACCTCCGTATCCATGAGAATGATGGAGCCGATCACGAACGCGATGATGCCTCCCAAACCGAGCGCACCGAAGCTCGGCGAGAATGCTTCGGCGATGATGAGAGCGATGCCCAGCACCATCAGCGCCAAGCCTGCGTAGTTGACCGAAAGCACTTGGAACGCATATAGAGCCAGCAACAGGCAGATACCGCCCACAACGCCCGGCAGGATGGCGCCAGGGTTATAGCCTTCTAGCAGCAACCCGTAGACCCCGATCAGCATCAACAGGTAAGCCACGTTCGGGTTGGTGATCACCGAGAGCAGCTGCGTGCGCCAATCGATCTCGATACGCTCGACTTCCAGCGAGCGGGTCGCAAGCTGCACCTCGCCGGTGCTCACTCGCACCCGCCGGCCATCGAGCTGTCGTAGAAGGTCATCAAGGTCCTCGGCGACGATATCGATTACGTTCTGCTCCAGCGCAGCGCTCGCAGACAAGCTCGCAGCCGTTCTCACTGCGCTCTCAGCCCACTCTGCGTTGCGGCCGCGCAGTTCAGCAAGGCCACGTATATAGGCGATCGAATCGTTGATGGCTTTGCGCTCGGCCGCCGTCCCCGCCACAGGAGGCTCCTCTTTGTCGTCCTTCTCCTCTTTCTGCTCTGGTTTGGACGACGGGGGCGGTGGGCTGCCGATCTGCACCGGCGTCGCTGCACCAAGATTGGTGGCCGGCGCCATCGCGGCGACGTGACTCGCATAGAGCAAGTACGTGCCAGCGCTTGCAGCACGGGCACCCGACGGCGCCACATAGATGACGACTGGAACGGGAGACGCCAGCGTCGCCTTGATCATGTCACGCATTGCCGTATCGAGTCCGCCCGGCGTATCGAGCTGCACGATGAAAATAGGCGCACCACGGTCTTTGGCTTCCGCCAGCGAGCGCACGAAGAAATCGCTCGTCGCCGGACCGATCGCGTCCCTGATCTCGATCATCACGGCCGCACCGGAAGTCGGTGCATCCTCAGGGCGCTCTTCCGCTGCGCGGGAAACCAGCACCCCGACGCCTGACAGCAGGAAAACTAGATAACGAACCAGCACATGCATCGTTGCGCACCAGGCCACTGACCGCGAAGAGGCACCGCGCCCTCGAATGCGCGGTCGAGCAAATGATGCGCCGCAGTGGATCGGGGGTAAATAGAGATGAACCGCGGCCAAGGCCGCGGTTATCTCAAGCGCATCACCACTTCGGAGCGCACACGGAGCGCCCGCCCTTCCACGAGAGTATCACGAGCAGTGACGACACGACGTCATTGTGAATACAAGAAACACGGTTGAATCCGCGAGGCTGAGCGAACACACGTCCAAGCGCCGCGTTCGCAGTGAACGAGCACTTACGACTCTCACGATCTCACGGATTTCTCATCGGGAGAAAGTGATCGGTATATATATCTTGTGCTTACTGTCTGAATGCCCCGTCGTCGGGCAAGATGCACTTCATTCGTCCAAGCGGTAGACTCTCGCCGCACGCTTGGAGCGCGTTGAGGTTCCACCCTGCGGCACGAAATGTGCGTGCTGCGCGAGACACCAGCGAAAACCCATGACCACGTCCGATTCTCTGGCGTTTATTGCCACTCAAAACCCCGACGCGATGGGCATTGTGGCCTCCCGCTTCGACACCAAGACTGGCGATCTCTCTGCGCCCGAACTCGTCGCCGCCACCCCAGACCCGGGTTTCATCGCGCTCGGGATCGACGGTGCACACCTGTACGTATGCAACAGTCGCACACCGGGTGGTGTGAGCGCGTTCGCAGTTGACGCTCGCTCGGGAGCGCTGAGCTTTCTCAATCACGTTCGCACCCAAGGCCGCGGGCCGAGCCATCTGAGCCTCGATCGGAGCGGACGTTATGTGCTCAATGCGAATTACGGCGGCGCCTACGTGGAAATTCATGCGATCGAACGTGACGGACGAATCGGGAATCGCACTGCATTCGTGGAGCTGACGGGGCGCAGCGTGCACCCAGTACGACAAACGAGAGCCTATCCCCATTGGTTCGGCGTGGATCCCAGTAATCGTTTTGCGCTGGCCGCAGACCTTGGCAGCGACCGTATCATGGTCTACCGCTTCGACCGTGAGTCCGGTGCAATCGAGCCGAACGATCCTCCCTGGGCAAGTGTCCGTCCGGGGTCCGGCCCGCGGCATCTTGCCTGGCATCCAAACGGGCGCTTCTTGTACGCGGTCCAAGAACTGTCGAACGAGGTCGTGTCGTATGCGTGGGACGACGAACGGGGGACACTGACTGAGCTACAGACCGTCTCCACGCTGCCACCGGGCTTCAGCGGCGAGAACACGGCAGCAGAGATCGGCGTGCACACAAACGGGCGTTTTCTTTACGTCTCGAACCGTGGCCACGACAGCCTCGCCGTCTTCGCGATCGATCCGGCACACGGCACGCTCGAGCCCGTTGAGCACGTCAGCTCGTGCGGCAAGACGCCCCGTTACTTTGCATTCGACGCCTCCTGTGAGTGGCTGACCGTCACCAATCAGGAAAGCGCCGGCATCGCAGTGTTCCGCGTGGATGCGAGCACCGGACGGCTCACACCCCACCGCGACATCGCGCGGCTCGACCGACCGATGGGTGTCGTGCTCATGACCACGTGATCGCGACGAAGCCGCGCCAGCCGCTCGACCCTCAAGCCGCGGGCAGCAGGACGCGCGTCACCGTCAGCAACACGAGTAACAGCACGACCCCAAGGCCAATGCTCCAGCCGATGAGCTTCTTCTCGATCGGCAGCAGCGGCTCGTCCCTGATCGCCCTCTCGGAATCGAATTCTGACGTGCTCATGGTTTCAAGGTCCCACGACTGGCGGTTTGATGCCTGAGAAGAACAGCCAGGAAATGACCAGCCCGATCCAGATGATGAAACCAAACAGGCTGAGCGAGTAGACCGCGGCGAGGCGCCCCATCCCTTCCTGCCACAGCTTGCGGAAATCGGTCACCATGCCGATGCTCAGGAATGTGAGCACGAAGAACAGCTGCCGATAGACGTTCGACTCGGCCGTCGCTCGCTTCGCCTCGGCCGCGAGCTCTGGGCTCGCCCGCACGAGCAATAGCATGAGCAGAAAGGTCAGTACGTAGCCGATGACGAACTTCGGAAAGCGCTCCCAGATCTCAACCGCCCGCGGACGATCGGCGCTGCGCGGCTCGATCTTCGCCGCCCAGACAACGGCGAGAACGAAGGCCCACACACCGATGAACACGTCGATGAAGACTTTCGTCGTCGTCGTGGCCATCAAGATCCAACCCTCTGCATACTCGATGCCCTGCTCCGCCAAGGCTTTGCTACGCACGAGTGACTCGGTGATCGCGCCGCTGGCAAGCGCGGCTCCGTCGGTCTTGACGGCCAGCCCCATCCAGGCACCGGCCACCATCGGCTCGTCGTAGAGAAATTGGCGTGCCAGGAACGGCAGCAGCAACAGCTCGATGACCGCGAAGATCACGACGAGGGACGAGACCGAGATGGCAACAATGGGCCGCGCCCGAATCGCCGCACCAGTGGCGATTGCGGCCGAGACACCACAGATCGAAATCCCCGAAGCCAGCGGTGCGGCCCATTCACGTCCGAAGCCGAAATAGCGACGTGCAATGAAGTACACGATCGCCCAATAAATGAGATACGCCTCTATCACCGCGCACATGCCGCGCAGAATCACGTGGTTGGCGAGCCCAAGCACCTCGGCGGACTTGACGCCAAGTGCAGCACCCATGATCACCACGGCAGTCTTGATGTACCACTCTGACTTGAGCGCTGGCGCGAACCACGCCGCAAGCGGCTTGAAGAAGTTGGCAATCACCAGCCCGACGAGCAGCGCGATGATGTAGCCGGCTTCCCCGGTCAGGCTCAACGACCAATCGATGCCGAACTGGTCCAACTTGTCGCTTGTTGCAGCGATGTATGCATAGTGACCGGCTATCCAGCAGACGTAAGCAAGCCCGAGCAACGCTGCAGACGCAGCCATGAACCGGCGCACTTGCGCGCCAAGCAGTCGTGCGCCGATCGCCATGACGATCAACACGAATGCGATCGTCGCGCCCAACGACAGCACGGGCGGCCAAGCGTAAGTCGATGAGATCGGCTTTATGGCATCGGCGAGGGACGTCCAGACTTTCGGCGCCGCTGACCAGCCGAGAAGATCCTGTCCGAAGATGACGCCGAGCGAGAGCACGAAAATCAACAGGCCAAGCCATACGGCTGCCCAGTCTTCCGACAACGCGGACCGACGAGTTGCATCGTTCATTTTTTCGGTATCTGATGCAGAGCTGGCTTCGCGCGATAGGGTGCACCCATTCGTCGGTCGTGGTTAGAACGAGCAGTTATATGGAACAGCGCCGCGGCAATAAGCCGACACGGCGCTCTCAGCCTTCGCGTGCCAATCTCTCAAAGACCGCCTTCATCGCCGCGACTTTGCGCAGGTAGCGCCGAACGTCGTGGTCGCCGCAGCGTTGGCCGGGCGTCAATCTCAGGCCGCGGCGCGCATACCGCTCTCCGGCGCCGGCGCCGCAGAGGTGGATCACAGCCGCGAGGTCATGCTTCTGCTCGAGTGTGGCGTTCATAATGCCAGCCCGTGCCAGTGCCAGATGGACGCGCCGATCTAGATAAGCGGCGGTGAGCTCGACCGCGTGCGAGGGGATGATGCGCGTATACAAGCTGTTGAACCAGCACGAGCGGAAATCGTGCCAGGGTCCGTCTTCCACCACGGTGTGATTGTGAATGCAGTAACGGCGCGCCTCTGCGAACGTGCCGTCCGTAATCTGATACATGCCGACCGCGCTCGAGGCGGGTCTGTACACTTTGAACGGATGCGCGGTGACCGACCAGCGCCAGTACGTGCGGGCAACGGGGTTACCGGAGCCCTCGACCTGCGCCAGCGCTGCCAGCAGCTCCGGTGTGATCGTCGCTGTCGAATGCTTGCGGAAAAGTCGCGCGTACGAGCTCCATGTCTCGCGTGGCGTCTTGTACAGCGCTCCACTCACAGGGAAGAACAGCTCTGTCGGCTTGCGCACCACCTGGTAGATGCCGTTCACAACGAACCAGACAGACACCACCGCGCTCAGCACCACGACGAGCTGCACAGTGAGCGGAGCTTTGATGAAGAAGCGCCACCAGCGCCGTCGCGCGGCCCGGCGCGGCCACAGGCGCGCGAGGGCCGAGCGCCGCCACGTCCACCGAGCCTTGTGTTTTCTTCGTTTTCGCTTGGTCCGGCGCGCCATCCAACGTGAGGCTGTGGGCGTCAGGCGGCGCCCCTAGCGGTCGCCTGCCATGTGCGCCTTCGCGCTCGCAAGCTCTTGCTCGGCTTGCATGAAACCGTAGTCCGGCACGATCTCGGCAGTGCGATCGCAGATCGCGTCCCACGAAGCGATCACGCGTTCACCGGCGTCCTCGCCAGCGCCGATGTAACACCCTCGCGAGAGCGTCACGCTCGCTCGCGCGAAATGACCGGCGCCGGCGCATAGGATGGCTCGCGTAGGCGCGTCGTCGCCGACGAGCGCCAACAGCGCGGGGCTCACCAGCGCTGGATCCAGCATGCTGAGACTCGCCTCTGGCAACACGCCCATAGTCATCTGCGTGGCTGCGGTCGGAGCGAGACAGTTCACGCGGATGTTGTACTTCTGTCCCTCGATCGCGAGCGTCTGCATCAAGCCGACGAGCGCCATCTTGGCCGCGCTGTAGTTGGCCTGCCCGAAGTTCCCATAGAGGCCGGATGACGAAGTCGTCATGACGATGCGGCCGTAGTGCTGCTCGCGCATGATCGGCCACACGGCCTTGGTGCAAATCACGCTACCCATCAGATGCACTTCGAGCACAAGACGGAATTCGTCCAGGCTCATCTTTGCGAAGCTCTTGTCGCGCAGGATGCCGGCATTGTTCACCAGAATGTCGACCCGTCCCCATCTCTCCAGGGTACGCGAGATCATGGTGGCGACTGCATCCTCGTCGGTCACCGAAGCGGCGAATGCGTAGGCAATGCCGCCGGCAGCTGCGATCTCCGCGGCAACCGCATCCGCCGTCGTGCGGGAAAGGTCGTTGACGACGACCCGCGCACCTTTTCGCGCCAGGAACAACGCATGTTGCCGGCCCAAGCCACCGCCCGCACCAGTCACGATCGCCACACGACCGTCGAGAGACATATTGTTCTTCTCCGCTCACAACGACTCACGCCATCACGGCGCGTCTGGAGATCGACTTCTTGCAGCGTCCCGGGACCGGCCTCGTACCGGTGCTGCCAGCGTCGCCGAATTGGACTTGCTCGCGTTCGTTTATTGTCGCAAGTTCGCCGGCGGAGAACCACCTACTCTCCTCTCGGCGAGCGCGTCCTCAGACAAGTCAGCTGACATCGCCTCGGGGGTACCGCCGGAGGCGAGGAACTCTCCGACATACAAGGACTCCAAAGCTGTAAATGGAAGTGCGACAAGGGTCCACGTCCGAGATTCAGCGTTTGGCTTATGTAAGGCTCGAAGCGGCATCCCGATACTTGAGCCCAAAATAGCGATGCACACGGCATCTGGAGCGTAGCCATGAACCGCTATCGGACCGAACGATTGATGACGATCGAGGAGGCACAGCGTCTGTCGGAGCTCGAGACGAGCCGCGAAGAGAACGAGAAGCGGCGTCATATGTGGGCCTGGCAGAACGTGGCCGATGCGATGGCGCAGCACGTCAGCGACGAGGCTCTCGACCGAATGGAGTCCCTGCGTCTGCGGCGACATCACGACTGACCCGCAACGGAATCCCGCGCGAATCGTACGGCGATGAGGGCATGGCCGCGAGCACTCGCTCGCCGACCGCACTAGACCTTGTTGCTTCACTTCAATGGCTCGTGCCTGCCGGGTCTCGCTGGCGGGTGCGCCTGATGCGGCGCGATCGTGCGCTCACCGGCCCGGGCGCAACCCGCCTAACGGACCTGCGTTGTCGAGTATTGCAAGCACCCGTTCTAAGTCCGCCGGCGGTACCTCTGGCACGGGCCGGCACAGGTAAAACTCATGCTCCGGTCGAGCGACGACCTCGAACCCCGCCGAGCGTAGCAGCGCCTCGACGCACGCGTGATTGGGCGCCCACCAGTTGGTCGCATCGTTGGCCAACCGATGCTCTATGAACGCCATCTTCGGCCAGCCCGGGTCGAGCAGAGCCTCGCGTTCATCGAGGGGCAAGTCCTCCGGCGTCGCAAGTGCGTCGGCGCCGGGCATCGTCATTGTTTGAAACATCAGCAGGTGCGCGGTCACGCCCCGCACTAGGTCGAGCGCAAGCGTCGGGTAACGCAGGTGGTAGAACACCCCGGTGAACCAGACCAGATCGAAGCGACACTGCGCGCGTGCGAGCTGGTAGACCTCCCCTTCTTCGAATCGTAGGCGATCGGTCAGCCCGAAACGCGCTGCCGCCCAGCGCGCCTGCCGTACGTACAGCGGCTCGACGTCGATGCCCAGTACCGTCGCGCCGCGGCGTGCGAGCTCGATGCTGTAGAACCCCGCGTTGCAACCGATATCCAGCACGCGCCACCCCCGCAGGTCCTCAGGAAGCGCCTGCGCAACGTGTTGCCACTTGAAGCTGGGAAAGTCGC
This sequence comes from Gammaproteobacteria bacterium, assembly GCA_017577615.1. GTDB lineage: Bacteria > Pseudomonadota > Gammaproteobacteria > Steroidobacterales > Steroidobacteraceae > Steroidobacter. The sequence continues at coordinate 66,485 of PKRE01000009.1, forward strand.
CGTAAGCGTGATCGGGCGCCGTCTGCAAGCCGTCCGGCAAATGTAGGTTGTGAAACCATGGACCGAGCGCCTCGATTTCACGTCGCAGGCCTTGCAGGTCGGTGGGCATATCGGCTCCCTGGATCAACGCCAGCTCAGACGATTACGCTTTGCCGCTCAGGTGTGGGGAGATCGCGGTTAACAACACCATGCAGATAACCGAGCAGCTCTCGCGCTCGCTGCTCACTGGTGTGTGCGCCGAGCACACGTTCGCGCGCCGCCCTCGCCATACGGTGTGCTTGCGCTGCATCGAGCTCCAGCAAGCAGCGCAGAACATCCTCTGACGACTGAACGATCGCGATCTCCTTTCCTGGCTCGAACACGTCCGCGAGCCCCGGCCAGGCGTCCGAAATGATCGGCGTCGCGCACGCCGCAGCTTCGAACAAGCGCACGCTCGGTGAGTAGCCCGCCGCACGCATACTCGCCCGCGTAATGTTCAGCGTCCAACGCTGGCGATTGTAGAAACTGGGATGAGCGCTCGGCGGCAGATGATCGACATGCAAGACATTGGCAGGCCACACGAGACCGCTGGGGTATTGTGCGCCGACGACCATGAAGCGCTGCAGCGACAACGCCCGCGCAGGCTCGCAGAGGAGCGTCTCCAGAGCGGGTTGCCGGTCGGCACTGTAGGTTCCCATGTAGCCGAGGTCGATGTCAGCAACGCGCCGCCCAGGAAGATATCGCGCGGTATCCACGCTGCAGTACAGCGCCCGAGCGTGACGTGCTCCGTAGACGCGCTCGAGCTCGGTAAGCGTCGGCCCACCAGCAAAGCTCAAGACGATGTCGAACGCGTGAATCTGACGAGCGCGCAGATACTCGCAGGCATCGCCATGTAATGACGCGAGCGTCAGCGGCGTATCGATGTCGTAGAACGCGCGCACGTTGCGGGCTTCGTTCAAGACCCAATCCGAGACCGCAACACCATCGCGCACGTAGGAGCCGACGATGACGGCATCGGCGCTCCTGATGTGCTCCGCGAAACGCGCGCGCAAGTCGTGCAGGTCGCGATAAAGCTGCGTGTCGCAATGAGGCAGTTGCGGCGCATCACGATGCGCGGCATACCACGGCTGATCTTGCTCCATGAACAGCACGCGATGTCCCAGCGCGTGCAGGCCTTTGACGAGTGACCGATAGGTGGTTGCGTGCCCGTTACCCCATGAAGAGGTAATCGCGAGCCCGATGATGACGATGTTCAGCGAGCTAGGGTCTATCGAGCGACGCACGGCGCGAAGCCTCCGATGAGCGGACGGCAAACGGGTGCTGCGCAACTCGTTGCTGCACCAGCAAGCTGAACAGCTGCGCAGCGCGATGCGCATACGTGTGCTCTGCGAGCACACGTGCACGCGCCGCCTCACCGATGCGGCGCGCAGTGGCCGCATCCGTTGCATCCATCAGCGAGACGACCTCCTCGCCCGACCCGACACACAGCACCTCGCGGCCTGGTTCGAGGAATTGCTCAATGCCATCCCAAACATCGCACACCAAACAAGCTGCGGCCCCGGCTGCTTCGAATACACGCGTCGGCGGCGAGAAGCCCGTCTTCGCCATGCTGTCGCGATTGATGTTGATGACCGTCAGCGGCGAGCAGTTGAAGGCATTGTGATCGCGCGTATAAACGTGGCCCACGTAGCGCACGTTCGCGGGCAAGTCGATGTCTCGATCCCAGCCGCTCCCGCCGAGCACGAACGTGCGGCGAGGGCATCTGCGGGCGGGCTCGAGAAAGAACTCCCGAACGCGCGCCTCGCGGTCGGGCAGGCGATTGCCGAGGAAGCCCATGTCGCCGCTGAACCGTGCGTCGCCGGACACTGCGTAGTGCGTGCTCGGATCGAGCGCGTTGTAGATGGGCACACATTCGCGCGCACCGAAACGGTGATACTCGTCGATCACCGGCTGTCCCCCTCCGTAAGTGAGCACGAGATCGTAGCGTGCAACCTGCTCGCGAAAAGGGTCGGTCTGGTTGGTGCGCATCCGCTCGAGCGTGGCCGGTGCATCGACGTCCCAATAAATCGTGATCTTCCCCGAACGGGACAGGCGTGGCAGCTCGGCCTCGAGCTCCTCGTCGAACACACCGACCCCGCTGGCCTTCACGAGAAAGTCCGCCGACTGCGCCTCCGCGAGCGCCCGCTGCAAACCTTCCGCGCTGACCGGATACACAACGACACGCGCCCAACTGGGATCCGGAATGTCGCGGTGCTGTTGTCGCTGATAGGCATCGGGCTCGTAGAACACGATATCCATGCCGCGCTCGTGCAGCGCGCGGAGCATCCCACGGTAATAGGTCGCTGCTCCGTTCCAATAGGCCGAGACCAGGCTCGATCCGAACATGGCCAGAGCCGGTTTAGTGTTCATGTTCATGTTCATGCTCATGCCTGAGCAGCGCTGCAGCCGACCAGCTCGCGGCGCATGCCGTTCAGCTCGTCGAGGATGCCGAACAACTCTTCGACGCGGTGCTTGCACGTATGTCGCGCAGAGATCGTCTCGAGACCATGCCGGGTCAGGCTCGCAGCCAGCGTGCGATCCGCGAGTATTGCGCGCATACATTCGCGCATCTGGCGCCCGTTCCCCACGCTCAAGTAATCAACATTGGCTCTGAAGAGCCTTTCGCTGTCTTCCCAAAGCGCCGATATCAGCGGAATACCGCATGCCAGCGCTTCGAACATTCGGATCGTGGGCACACCCACGAGACTGTCTGCGTAAGCGCGTCTCGGCACGTGCACAGTCATGAGGTAGCGTGCGAACGTTGCGGGCACGCGGTAGTTGGCAAGCGCACCGCCATAGTCGATGCCGGCATCTGCGAGCGTGGCCAGTGCCTCTGGCGGGTAACGCACACCGAAGATCTGTGTCGCCAGCCCGAGCTCACGGGCCGGTTCGATCAGAAACTCGTGCAGCTCGCTGGTGCGCTCCTCATCGCCCCAGTTGCCGATCCATACGAGGTCACCCTCATGCGCGTCGACGCGCAGCGGACGGAAGCGACGCGTATCCGCCGCTTCGTGCCACACCCAAACGCGCTGCGACCAACCGCAATCGAGATAGCGATCCGCAATCGATCTACCGAACGCCAGCACTCCGGAGTAGTGCTCAAGATGCAGGGCTTCCATGGTCTTGGGCGCAGTGACGCTGCGATGATGCGTGTCATGGAAGAAAACCCGACAGCGCGTGCCACGTGTCCGCTCACCTACTTTGCGGACCAGCTCTGCATCATTCCATTCGTGGACGAGCACCACATCCACGTCTTGCAGTACCTGGTCGAGGTCGAGCGACTCGAGCTGATAGCAATGGGATTCGAGCTCGGGATACGCGCGCGCGAACTCATCTACTGCCACCTGTCCGCGCTCCGTCAGCAAGTTCGTCCGGCTCCAACCGTTCTGTGGCTCGTAGATTGCGACTGTATGGCCGCGTGCGATGAGTTCACTCGCAACACCCCGTAGGAAGTGCGCATTGCCATGATTCCAATCGGAAACCAGCGAGTGATAGAAGAGGACGAACTTCATACGCATGACCGCGCCGTTGCGGATTGCCGGAACAGTCCTCGGTAGAGTGCCTGATACATCTCGCCCATGTGCGCGGGTGTCAGCTGCGCCGCGCGCTGGTGCGCTCGCATCGCCCACACTGAGCGGGTGCCAGCGTCGCCGATCAATTGCCGCAATGTCTCGCCGAAGGCTTCGACCGAGGTCGCGTCCGCAAACAAAGCGGCTCCGTCCCACGTCTCGCGCAATGTATCGATATCGGACAATACCAGCGCACAGCCGGCATGCGCTGCTTCAAGCACGGCAAGGCCGAAAGGCTCGTAACGCGCTGGGTGCGCGAAGATCGCTGCGCGCTGCAGCCATTGCACGATTTCTCGCTCGTTGCATCGCCCGATGCATTGAATTGCCGTCGAAAGGGCTTCACGCCCGTCTGGAGAACGCACGTCACCTGCCACAACGACCGGCCACTCGATATTCTGGGCCACTGCATCGAGCACATGCAGATTCTTGGCCTCATCCCACAGACGCCCACAGGCGAAGACCAGCGGATCCTTCTCGGCTTGAGCACGCACGCCGTCCATGGCGACAGAACGGGCGTTCGGAATCACACAGCGAGGGCTCGAAAATGAATAAATGTGGGCAAGCTGCCGCATGAAGGCATGCGTTGGCGCCACCACGGCTGCGGCGTGAGCGAGACCGCGCTCCACTTGGCATCGATAGCAATCCCATCTCGCAGGAGGCATACCACCGTGCACAGCGCTCCACCAGGAACACACGCACGAATGCGCAGCTACAACGACCGGCTGGCGCCATTCGAGCGCCGCATGCGAATAACCGTTGAGGTGAATCACATCCACTGTCTCTTGCTCGGCCAGGCGCAGTAACCACCGCCCGGCTCGTTCCACCTCGTCCCACGGCTCGTCCATCCATTCGAGGCGATAGGTCGAGCAATACAAAGTCAGCCCGGGAATCCGCGCAGCGCATCGGCGTTGTTCCGCGTCCGGTGGCGGGCCCATCGTAGCGAGCACGATGTCCACACCGCGAACGGACAATGCTCTGCACAGCTCCAGCGCATAAACCCACACACCGCCCACGGCATCCGCGGTCATCAGCAGCTTCATACGGCATACACCTCGTCGATCACGCGCATGTTGGCCAGCGTCTCGCGGACATTGACATCGAACGTCCCGTCTGTTCGGAGCAGATCAACCCAAGTCCCGAGCGCACCACATCCCCAATCATCGAGGGAGCAGCCGATTAGCTCGCGCCTGTTGCTGCGACAGAGCCACAGCTCGAAGTCGAGAAACGTTCCTCCTATGTTGCGCCAGACCGCTCCACCGCACGTGCCGTGAACGGTCATGCCGATGCGTGCCTCATCGCCGATCTGCGCGTGCCACGAGCATACGAGGCGCACGATCGCCCCGTTGTTCTGCTCGAGCTCGACAAACGCAAGATCCTCGAGATCCTGCCGACCTGCCGCTCGTCCCCGAGCGTACAGGTGACGATTCACGACCCGCATGTCGGGCCATCCTTGCAGCCACCGTGCAAGATCGATCAGATGTATCCCGAGATCGAGTAGACAACCACCACCCGCGCACGCACGATGCAAGCACCATGCTTGGTTGGGTGCATACGCGTTGTGAAACTCCAGGTCTATCGCACGAATCTCACCAAGCTCCCCGCTCGAGATACGTTTGCGCAGCTCGTCCATTCCGCGCACGTAGCGGTAGCTGTAATCGACCGCCAGAAGCCTGTTGGCGGTCGCAGCGGCCTCGATGACGTGCTCGGCATCACGTGCATCGAGCGCAAGAGGCTTTTGGCAGAACACTGCGGCGTTGCGTGCCAGGCATGCGAGCGCTTGCTCGACGTGACTTGCGTTCGGCGTCGCAATGACGACGCCGTCGAGATCCTGCTGGAGTAATGTTTCCAGTCGGTCGCATGCCGTGGCTCGCGGATGCTCGGCGTGTGCAGATGCGAGCCGGGCGTGATCGACATCGCACAATGCAGACACGTCGATATCCGCCCGCTCGGCGATGACATCGAGCCGCTTACGTCCGATCCAGCCTAGACCTATGAATCCGATCCTGGGCACGGACGCGGCATTCGTACGAGCGCTGCGTAGCGCGTTCATGAGCGCGCTCCGCTGTGAACGATTGCTTTCACGAACCCATGAGGCCGCTCGCGTGCGAGCTCGAATGCCCGATCCAAGTGAGCGAGCGACAGCGCATGCGTGAACAACGCGAAGGGATCGAGCTGTCCGCCCAGCACCGCTGCTACCGCACGCTCGATGCCGCCGACGCAGCGCTCGAGCGAGCGTTCATGGGCATTGATCACGTCGAGCGCGCGCCAGTTCCATTGCTGCATGTCCACTTGGCGCAGCCCGTCTTGGTGGTAGCCGGCAATTACCAGGCGTCCATGCTCGGCTGCGAGCGCACTCGCCAGGTCGAGAGCTTGCTGCACGCCGATTGCTTCGATGACGCATTCGTACCCTCGGCCATCTGACATTGCCAAAGCCAGCGCGCGAGCCTGGCTTGGATCGCTCATGGAGAGGGTCTCGATCGCTCCCACGCGGCGTGCGACACCGAGCGCATACGCACGACGCGACAACACGACGACGTGCGCTCCAACAGCTGCCGCAAGCTGCGTCAACAACAGTCCAAGAAAACCAGCACCGACGATCGCGACGCGTTCACCGGCGGTAATGCGTGCGCGCTCGAAGATATTCATGACACACCCGAGCGGCTCCCCGGGGAATGGCAACTCGTCGAGCTCTCTCGGAAGAGGCACGACTGCACCGCGCGGTGCAAAGTCGTATTCCGCATACGCGTGAGCGGAGATGAAGGCCACTCGACTGCCTGTCGAGATATCCTTCACATCATCACCGACAGCGTCGACGATGCCCCAACCTTCGTGTCCCGGCGAACCAGGCTCCCGCGGATACTCGAACCAGGGACGCCCCTCCCATACAGCCAGATTGGACGCACACACGCCGCAACCTTCCAGCAGCACGCGCACTTCTCCGGCGCTTGGCTCACGCACGACAGTCCGCTCAAGGCGTGTCCTCATCGGCGCGGTCAGCACCGCCACTCGACCGACACGCACGTCGGCACGAGTGGTCCTTGGCACGTTTGCATCGGTGTTCATGGCGGTGCTGCTCCGGTCGACTCACGCTGCTCTCGTGCAGCCTCGATACACATCGTCGTGTCGTGCCGCGACGCGGCCTCCGCGCACCAACGCCAAAGCGCGTCCAACCCCTTCGTCGTGTCGACCTGCGGACGCCAGCCACTCGCTGTCTCAAAGCGCCGCGTATCCGAGACGTAGTAGCGCTGATCACCGACGCGCCATGCCTCGATGGCGACATCCAGCGATTGTCCAGAGATGGCTTCGATGCGGTCGATGAGCTCGAGGACGCTCAAGGTATTAGCCGGCCCACCGCCGACATTGAACGCACGGCCGCTCAGCGCATGTATGTTCGTACGTGCGAGCTCGAAGGCGTTCACGAGATCGTCGACGAACAAGACATCCCGCACTTGTCTACCGTCGCCGTATATCGTGACCGGATCATCCGCGATCGCCGAGCGCATGAAGTGCGCAACCCAGCCCTGATCCTCGTTACCGTGCTGATACGGGCCATAAATGCAGCTCATGCGCATGACGGCGGCCGTCAGCCCATAGCTGCGTGCATAATCGAGCACATACTGGTCGGCTGCGCCTTTAGAGCAGCCGTACGGGCTGTGAAAGTCGAGAACGCGCTGCTCGGCGATGCCGTTTGCACGAATCCGCGCATCGCGCGGGACGTAGCGGCTTGCCACCGGCTCCACGTCGACGTCGCGCAGCGCGCCGTACACCTTGTTAGTCGAGGAATACAGCAGTGAAGGTCGCTGCGAGCTTGAGCGAATCGCCTCGAGCACGTTCATCGTGCCGCCGACATTGATCTCGAAGTCGGTGCCGGGATCCTCGAGACTCTTCGTCACGGCGACCTGCGCCGCAAGGTGGTAAACGTGCTCGACCCCGTCGATTGCAGCTCGTACGAGAGCAATGTCGCGCACATCACCCTTGATGAGCTGGATGCATCCTGGAAACGAATTGCACGCATCTATGACATTCTGTTGCGCGCCCTGCCTGACAAGCGCATCGAGGATGCGCACCGTCCGCCCCGCTCCGGCAAGTCGCCGCGCGAGATTCGTTCCGATGAACCCCGCTCCGCCCGTGATCAGAATGCATCCGGTCATCGTCGTTCCTTCGCCCCAGCAGCCTCAGATCGTCAGGCCGCGGCGCTTGAGCTCGAGCGCCGCGTGCGTGAAGTTGTCAGGCGCGCTCATTCGTGAGAGCCATTCCGCCAGCTCGAGCAATCCCTCTTCGAACGTCACATGCGGCTCGTACCCGAGGAGGCGACGTGCCTTGGCGATGTCTGCGAAACAATGCCGTACGTCGCCCACTCGATACTTGCCGGTGATCACCGGCTCTGTCGACGCGCCAAGGACTCGGATCATGCTGTCTGCGACACTGCGCACGGACCGAGGCTCACCGGAGCCGATGTTGAAGATCTCCCCCGTCGCGCGTGCTGTAAGCGCGAGGCGGCACGCCTCCACGACGTCCCACACGCTCACGAAGTCGCGCTGCTGCAGTCCATCCTCGAAGATGAGAGGGGCATTCCCATTCAAGATGCGGGCGGCGAAGATCGCCAGCACGCCAGTGTACGGATTCGACAGCGCCTGATACGGTCCGTACACATTGAAGAAGCGCAATGCCAACGTCTCGACTCGGTAGGCCGCTCCGAGCAATAGACATAGCTGTTCCTGATCGAACTTCGAAAGTGCGTACACGGACGTAGGGGCCGGACGCTTTGTCTCCGGTGTCGGCACGGGCTCGAGCACCTCGCCGCCTTGGTACACCTGCCACTCGCCGCCGATCAATTGATCCCGTGAGCGCGCTTGCGGCTCGCAGAGCACCGCGTCCGATCGATACATACCCTCGCCATAGACGCTCATGCTCGATGCGACGATGAGTCTGCTTACGTGTCGTCTGGCAAGCTCCTCCAGCAGAACTGCCGTGCCACGGTTGTTCACGTCCGTGTAGTGCTCGATCTCGTACATGCTCTGACCCACGCCCACCGCTGCAGCGAAGTGGTACACGTGCGTGATTCCAAGCAACGCCCTTCTCACCGCCTCGCGATCGCGAATGTCGCCGAGGCATCTTTCGACCTGTGCGCTCAAGTGAACTGGCCAGCATGCTTCACCGTGCACCTGCGGCTCGAGGCGGTCGAGCACACGCACTCGATAGCCGTCCGCCACCAATCTGTTCGCGAGATGCACACCGATGAACCCTGCCCCACCGGTGACGAGAATGTGCACGTCGCCATCTCCCTCGCCTCTCATAGCGCATTCGCCCCTACCGCGCGTGCGCGCGGCTTTAGTTCAAGATCGTCGCACGATGACTGCTCTCCTGCTCGCAAACGCCGCTCCACATCGCGAATAGTCTCCGTCAGCCCCGCCTCCAGGCTCATTTGCGGCTGCCATCCGAGCACACGCTTGGCAAGCGATATATCCGGACGGCGCCGTGGCGGATCGTCCTTCGGCAAGGGTCGCATCAAGATCTGTGACGATGAGTTCGTGAGCTCGACGATACGGCGTGCCAGAGCGAGGACCGTGATCTCCGCTGGATTACCGAGGTTCATCGGCCCTTCGACCTCTTTCTCCGGATCCATCAGGCGCACTATTCCATCGATGAGATCATTCACATAACAAAACGAGCGCGTCTGCGTCCCATCGCCGTAGACTGTGATCGGCACACCCGCCAATGCCTGGACAATGAAGTTCACCACCACACGCCCGTCTTCTAGCCGCATTCCAGGTCCGTAGGTATTGAAGATACGCGCAAGTCGCGTCTGCACACCGTATTCGTGGCGATAGATGAAGCAGAGCGTTTCTGCACAACGCTTCCCCTCGTCGTAGCACGCGCGAGGTCCCACAGTATTGACATGTCCCCAGTGCGCTTCTTTTTGCGGGTGAGACGAAGGATGACCGTAGATCTCGCTCGTTGAAGCCTGGAAGACAACCGCCCCCGTTTCGCGCGCTAGACGCAGCAAGTTGTCGGTGCCACGTATGCTGGCGAGCAAAGTATCGAGCGGGCTTCGTTGATAGTGCACTGGGGAGGCGGCGCAGGCCAAATTGTAGATCGCACTGGGCGTGCCGATCTCATTCAAGCCGAGCACAGTGATATCACGATGCAGCAGCTCGAAACGTGGATGCACGAGCAGCGATGAAACGGCTTCCGGCCCGCTAGTGCAGAAATTGTCTACGCACACAACGTGCTCTCCCCGCTCAAGCAAGCGCGCGCAGAGGTGCACGCCGAGGAAACCTGCACCCCCGCACACGACAACGGGCTTGCCCGATACGCGACGAAGCGCCCTTGCGCGGTTCCTGTCAGTGCTCTGCGTCGTACCCACACTGTTCTCCTCGGGTCAGCATCGACCGATGAGCGATCAGCCGGATCGAGGGACGCCGCCGAGCGCTCGTGCATGCGGAGGTAAGTAGCAACAACCATGCCGTGCTTGTTGCGTCGCCTCTGCAATCTTCGATGCAGGCCCAGAAGGTACAAACATGCGTGCGCGCAAAGCCGCGCCGGCGAGACCTGGAAAAAAAGTTACACGGGTGGGTATGCGCTACACGCACGACACCCAGTCGCGTCACTCGGAGCAGTGCGACGGTGCAACGTTTGTACGTTTGCATGCTTCATGCATGAACGTCTCGCTTGCGTGCGAGAGGAGATTCGTCTTGAGCTCGAATACAGTACGCGTCGGCATCGTCGGCGTCGGCAATTGCGCTTCTTCGTTCGTTCAAGGACTGACCTACTACCGCGATGCCAGTTCGAGCGACGTCATCCCTGGTCTCATGAATCCGACCGTCGACCGCTATCGCGTCCGCGACATCGAGATTGCGTCGGCGTTCGACATTCACGCGGGCAAGGTCGGTCGTGACCTGTGTGACGCGCTCCTCACGGCGCCGAACAACACACGCATCTTCGCCGAAGTGCCTCACACGGGAGTGACAGTCGCACGGGGACCGACACTTGACGGTATTGGAACGTACCTGCGCGACGAAATTGAAGAGTCGCAGTTGCCTGAGTCTGACGTTGCGGAAGTGCTGCGTCGGACTCGCACGGACGTGCTCGTGTCGTACCTACCAGTCGGCTCTCAACGAGCGAGCGAGTGGTATGCACTACGTGCGCTCGAGGCTGGCTGTGCGTTCGTCAATTGCATTCCCGTCTTCATCGCCTCCGACACCGGTTGGCGCCGACGCTTCGAAAGTGCCGGGCTGCCCCTGCTCGGCGACGACATCAAGAGCCAGGTTGGGGCGACGATCGTGCACCGTGTCCTCGCTAATCTCCTGCACGAACGAGGTGTGCAGCTCGAGCACACGTATCAGCTCAACTTCGGCGGCAATTCCGACTTCAAGAACATGCTGGAGCGCGAGCGGCTTACGTCGAAGAAGCTGTCCAAGACGCGCTCGGTGACGAGCCAGGTGAGCGTTGCACCATCGAACATCCATGTCGCCCCGAGCGATCACGTCGAATGGCTTACGGACCGCAAGTGGGCCTACATCCGCCTTGAAGGCACCGGCTTCGGCGGCACGCCACTCAACATCGAGCTCAAGCTCGAAGTCTGGGATTCACCGAACTCCGCGGGTGTCGTCATCGATGCAGTGCGTTGCGCGAAGCTCGCCCTCGATCGCCATATAGGCGGTGCCCTCGTAGGGCCGTCGAGCTATTTCATGAAATCTCCGCCGCAGCAATTTCCGGACCACGTAGCTCGCGACCTTACATTGAAATTCATCGCTGGCGAGGAATCAGATCGGAGCGCAACGAATCGTGATGACACAGCTCGTGCTCGTGCGACATGCCACGTGCACGCAAATGGATGAGATCCTGCTTGGACGCCGAGTCGACGCCGCCTTGGATAGGCATGGTGTTCGTCAAGCGAGGGCACTTGCCGAAGCCCTGGCCGACCGCGTGCCGGCGCCGCTCGTTTACAGCAGTCCGCGACGTCGAGCACGCCAGACGGCTGCAGCGATTGCGGCTCGATGCGGCATACGCACGCGAGTCCGGTCCGAGCTGGACGAAGTGGATTTTGGAGGCTGGGCGGGCCGTTCGTTTACGGAGCTCGAGCACGATCCTGCGTGGCGCAAGTGGAACACGCAGCGAGCCGGGGCACACACTCCAACCGGCGAGACGATCGCCTCCGTACAAGCACGAGTGCTTTCGCTTCTCGAGGCGCTGGTCCGTCAGGCGCCATGTACCTCAATCGTGCTCGTCACGCATGCCGAGGTGATCCGCAGCATCGTGATCCACTGCATGCAGCTCACGCCCGATCATTACGACCGTATCACGATCGATCCAGCCTCGATCACAATGCTACGGGTGCACGGATCATGCATTGAGCGCCTCAATGAGCGGCCCCTTCCATGAAGATCGTCATATTCGGCTTGACTATCAGCTCCTCCTGGGGCAACGGGCACGCGACCCTCTGGAGAGGGCTGTGCAAAGGTCTGGCACGCCTGGGGCACGACATCGTGTTCTTCGAGCGCGATGAGCCGTACTACGCGGCCACTCGCGACTGGCACACCCTACCTCACGGCAAGCTCGTCTTATTCAAGGCATGGAACGACGTGCGCCAGCGGGCGCACGCAGCGTTATACGCTGCCGATGCCGCGATCGTGACATCTTTCTGCCCCGACGCGAACGAAGCGACTGCGGAAATTCTCGACGCTGGCCGGCCGCTTGCAGTGTTCTACGATCTCGATACACCTGTGACGCTCATGCGTTGGCAAGCAGGCGAGTCGATCCCATATGTTCCTGCGCGCGGCTTGGGCGAATTCGATCTGGTCCTGAGCTACACCGGCGGCGGCACCCTCGAAGCGCTGCAGGCGTTACTGGGCGCGCGTGCCGCGGCACCGCTCTATGGACACGTCGACCCCGACGCTCATCATCCGGTGAGCGATCGCGAGCACTACCGTGCCGCGCTCTCCTACTTGGGCACGTACGCCGCCGATCGCCAGGAGAAGTTGGAACGCTTGTTCGTCGAGCCAGCGCGACGACATCCCACCGAGCGCTTCCTGATCGCCGGCGCACAATATCCGAGCGACTTCCCCTGGACCGAGAACGTTTTCTTTCTCGACCACCTACCGCCCGCGGAGCATGCCGCGTTCTTCTCGTCGTGCCGGCTCACTCTCAATGTCACTCGCGCTGCCATGGCCCGCATGGGCTGGTGTCCTTCGGGGCGATTGTTCGAGGCAGCCGCCTGCGGCGCTGCGATTCTGTCAGACGAATGGCCAGGGATCGATGAGTTCTACACCCGTGATCGCGAGATCCTGATCGCACGAGATACTCAGGGCGCGTTGAGCGCGCTCAGTGCATCTGATGCGCAGCTGCGTCGTGTGGCCCATCTAGCACGCGAGCGCACATTGGACGAGCACACCTGTCATCACCGCGCGCACGCACTCTGCATGCTGCTCGAGCGTGCCAGCGTTACCTCGCTTCGTCGTGCGCAGCCAATCACGCAGGCAAGCTCGAGGTATTGATCATGTGGGGCATCATTCCGGCAGCGGGTCGTGGCAGCAGAATTCAACCGCTCGCGTTCTCGAAGGAGCTGCTCCCCGTCGGGGGCCACACGCCGGATGACACACAGCGTCCTCGCGCCGTGAGTGAGTACTTGGTCGAACGCCTCATTCGCGGCGGTGCAGATCGAATCTGCTTCGTCATCAGTGCCGACAAGTGCGACATTCTCGAGTACTTCGGCGGTCGCTTTGCCTCCGCCGACCTCGTGTACGCCGTGCAGGCCCGGCCTGCAGGTCTGTGCGATGCAATTTTCCGGGCCCACCCCCTCATCGATACAGGCGATACCGTTGCGGTCGGTTTACCCGACACCGTCTGGTTTCCACAGTCCGCGCTGGCGACCCTCCCGGACGAGGTGCTGTCATTTCTACTGTTCCCAGTCGATCGTCCAGAGCATTTCGACGCTGTCCTGCTCGACGAGCACGGCAGCGTCCTCGAGATCCGCGTCAAGCAGGCGGAGCCCGGCAGCCCTTGGATCTGGGGCGCATTCAAGATGCCGGGATCGACTTTCCATGCGCTCCGCGAGCTCTGGTACGAACGTCGCTGCGCGGACGAATACTTCGGCACACTCATCAACGCCTATCTTGCGCAGGGCGGCTCTGCGCGCGGGATCAAGGCTGGCACTGCTTACATCGATGTCGGAACTCTGGACGGCTATCGCGCCGCGATGACGATGCTGAGTGGAGGACATGAGCAGCCGGCGCACGACTCCGTGATCCGCGATGGCGCGCAACGCGCGTCTTGAATTCTTACGCTCGAGGTCAGCACCGCACCGGAGCAACGATGATCGAAGCTGCAATGATATGGAACGAGCCCAACAACAAGTCTCATTGGGATCCGCAGATCGATCCAGATTGGACTCGCTTCGCCGAGATGGCAATCCTTGCAGCACAAGCGATGCGCGCCGAGCGCCCCGACCTGCCACGTGTGCTCGGCGGCATTTCACCCATCGACCCCGGTTTCATCTCGAATCTGGCAGCACGCGGTGTGCTCGAGCACATGGACGTTCTTGCCGTGCACGGCTTTCCACTTGATTGGAATCTGTGGCAGATCGATGAGTGGCCGTGCAAGCTCGACGAGATTCGCGCCGTGAGCATGAAACCTTTGTGGGTGACCGAAGTGGGCGTATCCAGCTTCGGCTCCGAGGAAGTGCAAGCGTGGGGGCTCGAGCGCACGGCGGAGCTACTCATTGGCAGAACGCCTCGTATCCATTGGTATAGCTTGTGCGACCTGCCTCGCGCGTGGGAAGCAACGACGCGTCATCGTGAGGCAGAAGGCTCGTCGTACTACCGACATTTCTACATGGGACTATTGCGGGAAGACGGCACTCCCAAACCCGCGCTCGAGCGGTTCGCCGACCGCGCCTCTGCCATGGGTATCTGCCAGTGGTTCCATTTCGAAGATCACCGGCTCGATGAGGCTGTCGCTTGGCTCGAGAGACTCGGTGTGCGCCACGTGCGCACCGGACTGTCTTGGGCCGACAGCTATCGGCCCCATGCGCTCGCTTGGTTCGATCGCCAGATGCAGGCGCTGCGCGATTTCGAGGTCACGATCACGTTCTGCTTCACGCCTGAGCACCTCGGCGTTGTGCCGCATCACACGAGCGCGCCCCAGGATCCCAATCACTTTGCCGAATTCTGCGCACGGATGATTGCGCGCTACGCGTCCGCATCGACAAGCCGATCGACCCGCGCAGAGGAGAAGCTTCAATGAGCCGCGCAATTCTCATCGTGCTCGATTCCTTCGGAGTCGGAGGCGCTCCCGATGCTGCGTCATTCGGCGATCTCGGCAGCGACACGCTGAGACATATCGCCGAGCGATGCGCCAGCGGCGATGCCGATTGCGCCGGCGTTCGACACGGATCGCTTCACGTGCCGAATCTGCGCGCGGTCGGCCTAGGTGAATGCTGTCGAAGCGCAACAGGGTGCATTCCGCCCGCGTTGGCGACGAATGCCTGGACGCGGGGAGCAGCAGGAAGCGCTACCGAGCTCTCGACAGGGAAAGACTCTCAATCAGGCCATTGGGAAATCGCTGGTGTGCCAGTCGACTTCGAATGGACATACTTCCCCGATACCGAGCCCTCCTTTCCCGCCGAGCTCATCGGCACGCTTTGCGCTCGCGCGGATCTGCCCGGCATCCTTGGCAACAAGCATGCCTCGGGTATTGCGATTCTCGACGAGTTGGGCGAAGCGCATCTGCGCACGGGAAAACCAATCTGTTACACCTCCGCAGACAGCGTCTTCCAGATTGCGGCACACGAGGAGCACTTCGGGCTCGAGCGGCTGTATCGCGTCTGCGAAGCCGCACGCGCTCTATTGGATCCACTCAAAGTTGGCCGTGTGATCGCGCGACCGTTCGTCGGTACGCGCGCTGGCGATTTCTCGCGTACCCTCAACCGCCGCGACTATGGCGTGGTGCCACCTCCCGCAACACTGCTCCATCGCGCCGAAAAGGCAGGCCGCGATGTCGTCTCGCTCGGCAAGATCGGCGATCTGTTCTGCCATACCGCCACCGGACGCGAGCTCAAAGCCGCAGACAACGACGGTATCGTCGATCAGATGCTGCAGATGCTGCAGCGTCTAGAGGAAGGCGGATTGCTGTTTGCAAACCTCGTCGATTTCGACACGCTCTACGGCCATCGCCGCGATCCGATTGGATATGCCGCCGCGATCGAAGCCTTCGACACGCGCTTACCCGAGCTTTTCGCCAACATGCGCAGCGACGATCTCGCTGTCATCACAGGCGATCACGGCTGCGATCCGACTTGGCGGGGCACGGATCACACCCGTGAGCGCGTTCCTGTCATGGCCTTCGGCACACATGTCGCGCGACAGTCGCTCGGGTCCCGCAGCTCGTTCGCCGACATCGGCGCCACGATCGCGCGACATCTCGGGTTGCCGCCTCCTTCACACGGCATCCCATTCCGCATCCCGCTGTGACACCCGACCCTTGGAAAGCAGCCATGCTGCGCGGCGACTTCGCGCAAGCGTGGTCGATCAGCGATCGCGTCTTGCGCGAGCGCCTTGCCCGGGAGGAATCGTGCCGGCACTGGCCCCGTCACCTGCAGTTCATCTGGCGCGGCACTTCGTTACGGAATCGGCGCGTGCTGGTGCGCTGTTATCACGGCCTCGGAGACACGATCCAGTTCATACGCTTGCTCGCCCAGCTGCACGATCACGCCCGACACACGATCGTCTGGGCGCAGCCCGCGCTGCTCGAGCTTCTCCAATCGGCATCCGGCATCGATGTCATTCTGCCCTTGCACGACGGAGCACCCGGCTGTGCTTACGATGTCGACATCGAGCTGATGGAGCTACTGCACTACTTTCGTCTGACCACGCAGACGATCCCCAAACGAGTTCCTTATCTACTCGAATCGCTTCCCCGCCGTAGGCTCGAGCCGCTCGATGCGCTACACGTCGGGCTGGCGTGGAACAGCGGCACTTGGAATCCCGACCGGTCCCTCGACCCCGATGCTGGCGCACTGCTGCGCAGCGTTTGCGGCGTTCGCTGGTACTCGTTGCAATACCAGTCGCCCGATCCACCCGTTCCCGCTGTGTCACTGGTCGACGCTGACATCGCCATCACAGCCAAGCGCATGCTTGCGCTCGACCTGGTTCTCTCCGTCGATACCTACACTGCACATCTTGCCGGCGCGCTCGCCTTGCCGGTGTGGACCTTGCTCCCTTACGACTGTGATTGGCGTTGGATGTCCAACGGCGAATGCTCGCCTTGGTATCCCACGATGCGACTTTTCCGACAACCGCGACCTGGCGACTGGCCGTCTGTGGTGCGTACTGTCTGCCATCTTCTGGCGGGAGGCTGGACACCGGAGGCTGAGCCACGGCACTCGCGCGCACAGGTGGCTCCACCAGCGTAATCCACGCGCCCAGGTTCTCACCCGCGAACGCGCCGAGCACGAGCCCGAAGAATGGCTGGGGGCGCTACGTTCTCGCGTCAGCCCCAGTCCCCGTCTCCAGCCCCCAGCTCTCTAGCGCACGATACTCATTCAGCCGGTTGTACAGCGTCTTCAAGCTGATTCCGAGCACGGCGGCTGTCCGAGTCTTGTTGCCGCTGAACTGCTTCAGTGTCTCTTGAATGACGAGCCGCTCGACTTCCGAGAGCGACATGCCTGCTTTGAACGTCACTCCCTCGCAAACATGATTCTCGGGCCCCAAGCACGGCCCGTAGGTGGCGGCGCCGCGGAGATCGAGCTCGTCGTCGGCGAGGATGAAAGCCCGCTGCACGGTGTTGTAGAGCTCGCGCACGTTGCCGGGCCACGTGTGTGTGCAAGTAGATGAGCGAGTCCTGCGAAAAGAACTTTGTGGTCTGCTCCGCCTGATTCATCTGGTCCAAGAAGTGCTCGCCGAGCAGGCGCACGTCCTCTCCTCGCTCGCGCAGGCTCGGCAGGTCGATCTGGAAGACCGCCAACCGGTACAACAGATCGGTGCGCAAGTGATTGTTCGATACGGCATCGCTCAAGGAGCGGTTCGTCGCCGCCACCACTCGTGCCTGCATGGGAATATCGCGATCGCCGCCAACGCGGCGCACCGTGCGCGACTCAAGCGCACGTAGCAACTTCACTTGCATCTCGAGCGGCATTTCCGCCGCTTCGTCGAGGAACAACGTGCCGCGTCCGGCGCGCTCGAAGTATCCGGCCTGCGAGCGAACGGCGCCGGTGAAGCTACCGCGCTCGTAACCGAACAGCTCCGCTTCGACCAACGTCGCCGGGATCGCTCCGCAGTTGACGGCCACGAACGGCTCCGTCCTCCGCCCGCTCAGCTCATGAATCGTCTGTGCAGCGAGCTCCTTGCCAGTGCCGCTCTCTCCGGTCAGCAACACGCTCACGCTCGTCGGCGCCACACGCTCGATGCGTGCGAACAGATCTCTCATGGATGGATGCGCGCCGATCAGCGCACCCAGCCCACAAGAGCGATCTGACTCCAGACGTTCACACCGTGCACGCGCCGGGTGCTGCTTCAGTGAGTCCGACTGCTGATCGCTGAACAAGTCGATCGCCCCTATGACTCTCGTCTCTCTGCGTTGGTGCACGCGCTCTGCGTGCGTTCGTCGCCCACGGCTGTCGGCTGTCGCGGTTTTCGACACAACGCGACACATACCTCAGTGTTCCACTTAGCCCGTGGCCTGTAGGCTGCAAGCATCAGGGTGTAGGTCTATTGGCGAGCAGAATTCTCAGCTCACGCCGCCAGCGCTCTTCTCTTGTGCTGCCAGCAGATGATGAAAATCGGGCGACGCGACAGCCAGCGTGGATACCGGTCCCTGGGCAACGAGACGTCCATTGTGCACGACGAGCACCTCGTCGAAGCGCTCGAGCAAGTTGAGGCGATGGACGGACGAAATGACGCACGCGTCCTTGAATGCGGCGAACAGATTGTCGTACACAGTCGCCTCGGTGCATGGATCGAGACTCGCGGTCGGCTCGTCGAGCAACACCAGGCTGCTGCCTTGAGCCGCCAGAATGCCGCGTGCAAGCGCAACGCGTGCACGTTGCCCGCCCGACCAGTTCGCCGCCCGCTCGGCGATGGATACGTTCAGCGCGTCCTGGGTGGGCGGAATGAATTCGCTCACACACGCAAGCTCGAGGGCCCGCGAATATTCGTCGCGCGAGGGCGACCCCACGAGCGGTCCGCACAGCGCCAAGTTCTCTGCCAGTGTTCCCTCGAATACTTCGGCGTCCTGCGGAATCAACGTGGCTGTAGCACGAAAGAACCTCGCCGCTTCGACCGCGGATAGAATCGCAGGCCCGTCGCTTAGATCAACGACGATGCGATCGGCTTCGTACAACCCTGCCAACAGGCGTAACAATGTGCTCTTTCCCGAGCCGCTGCCGCCGATCAATGCATAGCGCTTGCCTCGCTCGAGCGAGAGCGCGATGTGATCGAGCGTCGGTGCGCCCGTACGCGAGGCCGCGTGGGTGAACGCGAGATCCTGAATCTCCATGCGATGCCACGTCGTCGTCGCGATCGAGGACGTGCCAGCGCATACGACCTTGCTGGAGCGTATGGGATCGGCGCTCGCGTAATCGGCCCGCTGACGTGCAAACGTTTGAAAATGAGAAGCGAGGGCGGATACGACACCGCCTGCTTGCGAGGCATACTCCCATACCATGTAGAGGCTGCCGAGCATGATCGTTCCTTGCGTGCCGCCGTCCGCGGAGCGACGGCCGGCCAACCAAGCGAACAGAGCGACCAGCCCGCAACTCAAGGCCTTGCTCGAGATGTCGACCGTGCACCACTTCGCCTCATTGAGGAAGATGGCACGGCGAAGCGGCGCGAAGCATGCCTCCAGGCGACGTTGCAGAAGCTGAGCGATGGCACGTGCCTGACGCAGTGCGAATAGGCTCGTGGTGTTGCTCAGCGAATCGATGAGCGTCGCCGAATAGCGCCGCTCGGCGTCGTTCTCCAAGTGAGCCAAGCGGATCATCGCGCGGTCGAAGGCGATCACGGCAATACAGATGGTCAACAAGCCCGTCATTGCGCTGATACCGACGAACGGCTCGAGCAGCCCGAGCGCACAAACCGGCCCAATGACGCGTATCGCGCTGTTGAGATAGATGAACTGATTCTGCGCGAACGCCGCAAGCGCTTGGCTGCTCTGCTGAATGCGATGTGCTGTCGCCCCAGAATGATTCGCCTCGTGCCACGACAGCGGCAAAGCGAGCAGCCGCTCGGTCAGCGTCGCTGCTACCCTGCGTCGCACGGCCAGCGCAACATTGCGTTCGAGAATCCGTCCCGGCCCGTGCAGCAGCCAGCTGGCAGCCGTCAAACCGACGATGAGGAGCAGCCAACCTCCAGCCTCACGCAAGCCATATGGCCCACGCACCTGCAGCGCGTCGATGGCGCGACCCACCACATACGGGACACCAAGCAAGACGCACTGTGCAGCGATGAGCAGCGCCATCGAGCCGATGAGCATCTTGCGTCGCCCCTCGGCCTGTCGCTACAGCTCGCCATAGAGGAAGAGAACACCGCCGTGCGCGTCAGCACTGGCTGTCACTCGCGGTTCGCCCATGCACGCCCCTGGAGGAATCATCGGCTGTCTGTTCACGCGCACTGTAGGGACGCGCTCTCGCGATGTGACCGAGCCGATCAATGCTTCGTGCCTAAGACCCGCGCTGAATGCCTGCCGCGCATAGCGCCCGCCCTCTTGGCCCCATCTCGCCGACGCGGTGCCAGTTGTGTAAACATTGACAGGCGTCGCACAGCAGTGACACCCATAAGAACGACAGGATGACGTCCGCGACCATGACTTGCACACGATGGATTGAGCCCGTAAGCCTTCGCGGCACACATTCAGCTCTCGTGCCGCTATCGCACGAACATCATGACGAGCTCGTTGAAGCAGTACGCGACGGCGAGCTATGGCGTCTTTGGTACGCCTCCGTCCCCAGCCCGGAAACGTTACGAGCGGAAATCGAGCGACGGCTCGAGCTCGCGCGCAGTGGCACCATGCTGCCGTTCACGGTGCTGGACGCCAGTGGTCGCGCGGTCGGAATGACGACCTACATGAACATCGATGCCGTCAATCGCCGCTTGGAGATCGGCTCGACGTGGTATCGCAAGAGCGTGCATCGCACGGCGATCAATACCGAATGCAAATTCTTGCTGCTCAGACATGCCTTCGAGCAGCTCGAGTGCATTGCAGTCGAATTTCGCACGCACTTCCTCAATCGCGAGAGCCGGCGCGCCATCGAACGGCTCGGCGCGAAGCTGGACGGTGTCTTGCGCAACCACCGTCGCCTCCCCGACGGCTCGCTACGAGACACATGCGTGTACAGCATCATTGCGAGTGAATGGCCGACGGTGAAGCAGCACTTGCTGTTCGAGCTCCACAGGCCGCGATAGCGCGGCTGACTTCTTGGGTCCATCAGGGCGCAACGCGCGGCGCTCGCCCGTGAGCGCCAATGCTCTAGAAGGCAATCGCCTACGACCGCTCGGATCCTTGCCTACCTTCTTCCGTGCCGGTCGCTGATCCGCGATCAGGGGCGCAGCTGCAAGGATTCACGTTGGCTGCCGCAGCTCACTTCCAGCACTCGCGTGCAACTTTCGTGGTACGCGCGTCGTTGTGTTGATGTTCTGAACGATCCGACTGCCGCCGCGCCGCAATCGACCGGCAAGCGGACGAGCCGCTCGCTCATTCTGCTGCCACGTTAGGAGCACGACATGGCCAACCGCGAACGAACCCTTGGCTCCGGCAAGCCCGGAATCACCGAGCGTATCAAGCAGGACGGGCGCGAAAAGATAGAGAGCACGAAACGCTCGGCTGCTGACCGGATCGAGCAGCTCGCACGAGTGCTCACACGTGCAGGCGAAGAGCTCAGTCAGACTCAGCCGACAATGGCGCACTATGCCTCGCAGCTCGGCTCTGGAGTCAGCAAACTCGCCGCGCGGGTACGGGAAGGCGAGATCGACGACTTGATCGAGGATACGCGCGAGCTTGCACGCCGTAATCCAGGCTTGTTCTTGGCCGGCAGCGCTCTGCTCGGATTCGCGCTGGCGCGTTTTCTCAAGGCTTCAGGCGACGAGGCGCGCTCACCGGCCCAGTTCCCGTCGGAACGCGTGGAGGGCTACTCGCGTGGCACCGCCTATTCCGATACTGCACGCAGCGCCTCCTACGAATCGACTCAGCCCAGCTCAGATACGAGCAGCGACATGGGACCGTCCTACGCGTCGGTCGCCCCGAGTCAGCAGCAAGTGGCAGATGACCTGTCGACACATCGCCCGAATGGAGGCTGACATGGCAAGCGATTCATCCGCCGCATCTGCGAACGACGCAGAATCAGCGATGGGCCTCGTCGGTCGACTATTGCACGAGGCGACTGCGCTGCTACGTAACGAGGTCGCGCTCGCCAGAGCGGAATTCGCCGACTCCGTGAGCAACCTGAAACGAGGCGCCGGTGTCATGGCGGCGGCGGGCGCGCTGTTGCTTGCGGGCGCTCTTTCGCTGGTCGCTGCCGCGATTCTCGGTCTGGCCGAGGTCTTGGCGCCGTGGCTCGCAGCCCTGATCGTTGGAGTGGTGCTCGGTATCGTTGGTCTCGTGCTGCTGCAGGCAGCGAAAAGAAAACTCGAGCCGTCCAATCTAGCGATGCAGCGTACGCAGCACGCCTTGCGTCGAGATGCCGAGCTGGTCGCAAGGAGAACATAGATGTGCGCGAGGCCTTCAGAGCGCAGTGAGAGCACCCGGACCGCCGAGGAGCTCGCAAGAAGAGCTGACGCGATCCGCGCTGACATGA
The DNA here is from genome assembly GCA_017577615.1 of Gammaproteobacteria bacterium. Classification (GTDB taxonomy): domain Bacteria; phylum Pseudomonadota; class Gammaproteobacteria; order Steroidobacterales; family Steroidobacteraceae; genus Steroidobacter. The sequence continues at coordinate 88,856 of PKRE01000009.1, forward strand.
AGCGCACCCTGGACGCCTTAGAGCGCAAGCTCGCCCCGGAACGCCTCTTCGACCGTCCCCTGAGCCTTCTCACCGAGCGCGGTCGCGACCTTCGACAGACGATAGGAGCCGTCATGAGACGCAACCCATTACCAATCGCATTGACTCTCGCAGGCATCACCTGGCTCGCCATCGCGAGTTACAACAGGCGTCAACCACCTGGACAAGATCTGCCGTCGCGCCTTGCTTACTCCGGCGTCGGTCAGAAGCTGCAAACCGGGGCGTCACGCGTGCGCGAACGACTGCAATCGGCGCGCACGGCCGTACGTGAGCGGCTGCGATCGAGGCGAAAAGGCAACGGGGAGCTCGAGGAGCTTGAGGCAGAAACCGAGACGGATCGTGAGCGCGCACATCTTGCTGAACAGTGGCACTCGACGCGCGCGAGCGCTCGAGCTCGCGCACAGCAAGCACAAGATCGTTTTCAAACGATGATCGAAGAGAACCCGCTCATGGTCGGTGCGCTTGCAGTGGCCATCGGGGCGATCATTGGCACACTCATTCCGGCAACGCAGTATGAGCACCGCAAGCTCGGACGCGCGCGCGAACGCGCTTTGACCAAGGCCCAGGAGCTCGGCGAGCAACGGTACGAAGAGGTACGTGAGTCATTGCAATCATCGGGCGCGCATCAAGATTCTGAGTCACCCCTAGCCGGCAGAGCATAGAGCGTCACCCCTAGCCGGCAGAGCATAGAGCCGAACACGCCTTCTCCCGACTGCAGGGGCACGACGTGCCCCTTTATCTTCTTGTTGTCGAGTCCGTCTCCCACGGTCGTCGCGTCCGTCATCCCCATTGTTGAAGCAACTTTCGGTACCATACGCCACACGCAGGCGTGTCTCGTCAACAACAAGAAGCCGAAGAGAAGTAGATGCATCGACTCATGGGGATTCTCGTCACGTGCCCATTCGGGCTTGCGATAGCCGGCGGTGTCTTCACGCTCAACGAACAAGAGTACTTCGAGCGGCCCGGCATCGACGTCATGCTGGGGCAGGACTATTATCCTGAGGGGCATCAAGGCGGGCTTACCATCATCATGCACGATGAGCGCATCGCCGCGAATGGCGATGTGCGCCTGGAGCCCGCTCCCGGCCAATGGTCGCCCGTTCCGCAATCCGACCAACGCACGGTCGATCGGGCAGCACAGCAGATATCGGTTCGACTGGCCTATCCTGACCCGGACCGCGATCGCAAGGGCTTCAATCCGATCGTCTATCCTGAGTTGCAGCTCTCATACACAGTGCGCGCCATCGCCGACGGCGAGGCAGTGCGTGTGATCGTGGACTTGGACGAGCCGCTGCCTGCTCGGTGGGTCGGTAAAGTAGGCTTCAATCTCGAGCTTTTCCCTGGCTTGCTCTTCGGGCGCTCCTTCCAGCTGGGATCCACTGAGGGCGTGTTCCCGCGCCAACCGACAGGTCCCGGCCGCTTCGATGACGAAGGTGCTTATGAGCTTGAACCGCTCGCGCGCGGCAAGCGGCTCGAGATCGCCCCCGAGACAGAGCTCTATCATCTCACGATCGAAGCCGTGAACGGCGGCGAGTTGGAGCTGCACGACGGTCGCGGCAACCACAACAACGGCTGGTTTGTGGTGCGCGCGCTCATTCCGGCCGACGCGACCCGTGGGGCGATCGAATGGCGCATCACCCCGCACGCCAACGAAGGCTGGCTGCGCAAGCCCGTCGTGCAAGTCTCGCAAGTGGGCTATCACCCGGAGCAGCCCAAGCAGGTGATTGTCGAGCTCGATCCGCGCGACTCTCAACGCGAGAACATCGTGCTGCAGCGTATTGGCTTGCATGGCGAAGCGGTCACCGTCATCGATCGCCTGCCGGACGAATGGGGTCGCTTCCTGCGCTATCAATACGCCCGTCTTGATTTCTCACACGTCAAGACACCCGGTCTGTACATCGTCAAGTACGGCACTCACAAGTCACATGTCTTCCGCATTCACCATGACGTGTTCAAGCGCCATGTCTGGCAGCCGACGCTCGAGTACTTTCTGCCTGCGCAAATGTGTCATATGCGAGTCAACGAAAAATATCGGCTGTGGCATGGCGCCTGCCACCTGGACGATGCCCGCATGGCCCCAGTGTCGCACAATCATTTCGACGGCTACGTCCAAGGACCCTCGACGTTGACGAAGTACCAACCGGGCGAGCCCGTCCCCGGATTGAATCGCGGCGGTTGGCACGATGCCGGAGATTGGGATCTTCGCATCGAATCGCAGGCGGATACGATCCACGGTCTCGCGCTCGCCTGGGAGTTGTTTCAGCTTGACTACGACAACACGACCATCGATCAAGAAAATCTCGTGACCGAAATCCGCCGGCCCGACGGCAAGCCTGACGTGCTGCAACAGATCGAGCACGGCGTCTTGAGCGTCGTCGGCGGCTACCGTGCGCTGGGACGGCTCTATCGCGGCATCATCGAGCCGACGTTACGCCAGTATGTCTTTCTGGGCGACGGTGCCCATATCACGGATAACGTCGTGTTCGACCCGCGCAAGATGCCCGAGAGCACGGCGCCTCCCGTTGGATTACCAGGTGCGCCCGACGATCGCTGGGTCTTCACGGAAGAGAACCCTCGGCGCGAGCTACAGACTGCCGCTGCACTTGCCGCGGCGTCGCGCGCTCTGCGTGGATACAACGATGCGTTGAGCGAGGAATGCTTGCAGGTCGCTTTGCAGATATGGGAACGCACCGAGCCGAGCAACCCGGCGTTCGCGATCGGTGCCGCCGCGGAGCTCCTCATCACCACTCGAGATGGGAAATACGCCAAGTTCCTGCGTGAGCATCAGCAGCTCATCTCCGAGCGCATCGAGCAAGTCGGCTGGCTCGTCGGCCGCACAGTGCCCCTCGTGAACGATCGCGGTTACACGGAAACACTGCGCAATGCAGTACGCGCCTATCGCCGAAAGGTCGATACGCTCGCAAGACAGACGCCTTACGGCGTCCCCTATACACCCGATATCTGGGGCGCCGGCTGGTCCATTCAGCGATTCGGCGTCGATCAGTGGATGCTCCATCTGGCTTTCCCGGATCTCTTTCCGAACACCTATGCGCTGCATGCGCTGAGCTTCATCCTCGGCGTGCATCCTGGCTCAAACACGGCTTCATTCGTGTCCGGCGTAGGCGCTCATTCGCTTACGACCGCGTACGGCTTCAATCGCGCCGACTGGTCGTACATACCTGGCGGCAGCGCCTCAGGGACCGCTCTGATCCGCCCCGACTTCCCGGAGCTCAAACATTGGCCATTCTTGTGGCAACAGACCGAGTACGTGCTCGGTCGCGGCACTACCGATTATCTATTGCTCGTGCTCGCGGCTGATCGAATATTGAACAATGAAAGAGACTCTGCGGTCGTCGGCGCAGAGTAAAGCCGAGCTCTGCTACCATGCACCCATGACCACATTCATTCTCATGGGCGTCGCCGGCTCGGGGAAGACGACAGTAGGCAAACGCGTCGCTGCCGAGCTCAACTTGCCGTTCTACGAAGGGGATGACTATCACCCCTCGGAGAACGTCGCCAAGATGTCCTCAGGTATCCCGCTCACCGATGAGGATCGTGTGCCATGGATCGACGCGCTGGTGCATGCGTTGAATGAGAACCAGTCTTCTGGCGCGATCGTGGCATGCTCTGCACTGTCGCGCTTCGTGCGCGATCGAATTCGTGCTGGTCTGCGTGGAGCGGTGCACTTTATCTGGCTCTCAGGACGGCCGGAGGTGATTGAGGCACGTCTGCGCCGACGCGGCGGGCACTACATGAAGGCGAACATGCTCGCAAGCCAGCTTGCGGCTCTCCAAGAGCCGAGCACTGCTCACCGAGTGAGCATCGAACAGCCCATCGAGCAAGTGACCGCAGAGGTCCTGGCCATTGTCCGGAGGCTGCAGACGGAAGGCTCGAGTCGATTCACCGCTTAGTGTCTAGAGACTGCGCCGTTCTTCCTGGCGCAGGGTGTTGTAGATGTCCGTGGCAGCAATCGCTGCGTGACCGGTCGCGACGCAGATCTGATTGAGCTCATTCACCACATCGCCGGCCGCATACAACCCCGGGACTTTCGTGCGCTGGTGATCGTCCGTCTTTACGTAGCCGAGCTCGTTGCATTCGGCTCCCAGCGCGGCGGCCAATTGCGAGCGCACCTCACTACCGAGCGCCGGATACAGCACGTCCATCGCCAACTCGCGCCCATCCGCAAGCACGGCGTAGAGTGTCTCGCCTTCGGCACGCACATCGTTGACAGGCTCGGGAATGTACTCGATGCCGGCCAGTGAGAGCTTGTCTAAGTCCTCTCTCGTCAGCGACTGCTCAGGGCTGGGTACCGTCAGGATGGTCAACTGCGACGTGAACGAACGCAGGAACAGCGCCTTGGCTGCAGCTCGCTTCGGGGGGCCAAGCACATGAACGTTCTTGCCGATTACCTCGTAGCCGTCGCATACGGGACATAAGCGCACGTGTCCCTTACGAATGAGCTCGAACAAGTTCGGAAGTGCGGGTTGCTCGTCCTCGATGCCGGTCGCGAGCAACACCTTGCGCGCGACGATGTCACCGACGCTCGTGTGGGCTTCGAAATCCCCGCTTTCACGCCTGTGCAAAGTGTGCACGTTGCCGCGCAGCACCTGGCCGCCATAACGATGCACCTGTTGCCTCAAGCGCTCGAGCAGCTCGTGGCCCGGCACGCCGTCCGGAAAGCCAGGATAATTATGAGAACGAGGGATGAGTATCGCGCGGCTTCCACCCCGATCGACAATGGCGACCTTCAGTCGATAACGGAGCAGGTACACGGCAGATGTAAGCCCGGCTGGACCGCCGCCGATGATGAGACAATCGAGCGGCGGCTCGGAATCACCCGGGGGATCATGACGCGCGTTCATGGTATGGGTCGTCTCGCGAGCCGCGTGCTAACGCTCCGAAACGCCGCGCCGGGCTCGAAGTTTCAGCCGCATAGCTGCAACGCTGTAGGCGAAAGACTGAAGGCGCTGCGGCCACCTCAGAGCTGGTCGTGGCCCGGGCGAGCGATCGGAGTATGCTTCCCGAGCGGCCGAAGTGTCGCAATTCCGAGCGCGGGCGAGGGTACCCAGCCCGTTCATCTACAATTCATCCGACGCAGCCAACGATCGGGTGTGGATCAGAGGACAGCACGGTGAGCGCCGATATCTCAAGGTCAATCGGTCACTCGGTGCCGAGATGGGCGCTGCTGCTATGGATCGTCCTCGTCGGCGGCCGCGCAGAGGCCGTGACCGAGGAGGTCGTCATCGACCCCCCGGGCCGCGTCGCGCGCCTGAGTCACACCGATGGCGAAGTCATCATCGCCCCTGCCGGCACTGAAGAGTGGGCTGAGTCGATCCTCAATCGCCCGCTCACCAGCGGCGATCGGCTGTGGACGGAATCCGGCGCACGGGCCGAGTTGCAGATAGGCTCTGCAGCGGTCTATCTCGACGAGCGCACGAGCTTCGGCTTCATCGAGCTTGACGACGACGTCATCCACATGAGCCTCACACAAGGCTCGGCCACTTTCCGCGTGCGACGTCTTTCGGAAAGCGAATCTGTCCAGATCGAGACGCCCAACGTCGCCGTGGCGCTGCGTGAGCCGGGGGAATACCACATCGAAGTGGACGCGCAGACCGATCAGACTATTGTAAAGACCCGTCACGGCGTCGCCGATGTCTTCGGCGATGGGACGACGCATATCGTGCGCGCTAATGTGCGCGGCATCTTCACCGGTCTCGAGCCGCTCAGCGTGCGAACCGAGCCGCTCGCGCCACGCACCGCGTTCGAAAGCTGGGCGAACGAGCGGGAGCGTCGCGAGAGCGAATCCAGATCGGCCGAATATGTCTCGCGGGATGTCGTCGGTTACGAAGACCTCGACGAGCACGGCGATTGGGTTCACGAGCCCGACTTCGGCTATGCCTGGCGCCCACGCACAGTCGCATACGACTGGGTGCCGTATCGAGACGGACGTTGGATCTGGGTGGCACCGTGGGGCTGGACGTGGGTGGATCACTCACCGTGGGGGTTCGCGCCATTTCACTACGGACGTTGGGCGCTCGTGCGTGAGCGCTGGTGCTGGGTGCCCGGCCCGCGTCACTATCGACCGATCTACGCGCCTGCGCTGGTTGGCTGGATCGGCCGCCCGCACATCGGCGTGTCCCTCTCCTTCGGTAGCGGCATCGGCTGGTTTCCGCTCGGCCCGCGCGAAATCTACGTTCCTTGGTATCGCCATTCGCCGCGTTACATTCGACATGTCAACGCATCGAATACGATCATCGTCAACAACACGTACATCAGGAACGTCTACTCCGGCCGATACCGCGATTTCGAGTACCGTTACCGCGCGCATCCACGCGCGATCACCGCGACCGCACCGGATCACTTCATCGGCGGGCGCCCGGTGCTCGGACGCATCATGCGTGTCGACGCACACGATCTGGGCCGCTGGCAACTCTCGCATCGGCCACCGAGCCTGACACCTGATCGTGCGAGCCTGCTCGCAGGCTCGGCGCGGACGCCGCCCCTCTTGCGCGGCGCGCACAATCGACTTACACCGCGTCGCTCGTTCGATGCCGAGCGGCAGCGGATCGAGACTGACAGCGGACGTACGATCGGGCGCACCCATCCGCATCGCACTCGGCCCAAAGACGTGGGCGACTTCAATCCCCGCGGCCAGAATTTGCGCCTCCGCGCTCGTGACGACGCAATCGGCCGATCTGCATCGCGACCAGAGCGAATCGAGCCCATGCCCGTGCGCAGCAATGTGCAACGACCCTCGAGCTCGGTCGCTACCCGCGACGTACTCGAGCGCGGCCGGCGCCGCGATCACATGCTTCGCGAGCGGGGGCTCGGCGAGCCGCCACGGTCGCACGTTCGAGTCGAGCGTCCACACACAAGCGAGCGACGTCGTGCTAACCCAACGAACCCAACGCTGCATGCACAGCGTGAGCACAACCCGCCGGCACCCACAGCGCCCGATACACGCAACCGTATCGGGACATCGCGAAACACTTCATCCATCGCCGCGCCGCGCAGCATCGACTCTGGAAGAAGCACGCTTACACCGCACGCTAGCTCGCCATCCCGTGGCGAGTCCCGTGTTCGTCCAAGCGCACCGTCCAACCGCACTTCGAGCCCATCGCGCGCACATGCGCCCCCTCGAGCCAGCGGCCGTCCGTCATCGATGACCCATGGAGGCTTTCGACACCGCTGAGCGGTGTCGGAGCTCGTGCCAAAGCACCGCCTCCATTCCCCATTCCTTGTCCCCAGCCTCCCTCAAGCCATCCGGCTGTCTTATGCTGCGCTCTCCAGCGCTTCGACGAGACACGCGCACATCTCACCAACTTTGGCGCATGCTCATGTGGAGCTTTAGCCGGCGTTGGTGATCTCGGACATCTGCAAGCTCGCGAGAGGTTAAGCACTCATGAATGGGGCCGATCGACGTTCCTTCTTGCAGCAAGCCGCGCTAGCGGGACTGCTGTCAACGATGTCGACGGCAGCCTTTGGACAAGCAGCCTCCGCAAGAGTGAAGGTCGAGAAAGCTCGGGTCAGACCGCTGGGGCAAACGATTGCTACAAGCCCCATTGTCTAGGCGTTGGCGGCAGCTGCTCCTGCATGCGTAGGGGTCTGTTCGATGACAAGCTCGCTGCCTAGATTGCTCCGCGAGATCTCCGTGGCGACGAGCACGATCGAGCAACGACGTTAAGACACAGCTGCAGTCACGCGTTCGCTTTCGAGCGCTGGCGCCGGTGGAAGGCCGGTGACCTCGAGAATCTCCTTTTCGTCAAGCGTCTCGCGCGCCAGTAACGCTTCGACGAGCGCGTCCAATTGTTTGCGATGCTTACGTAAGAGAGCCTTCGCCTCTTCGTAACTCTCGTTGATGATGCGCAATATCTCCGCATCTACCAGGCGTGCAGTCTCTTCGCTGAAGTATTTCCCGACGGCGGGGCCGGCATCACCTAGATAAGGATTCGGACGCGGCGCCAGCTGTACCATGCCGAGCTTGTCGCTCATGCCCCAGCGCGTGACCATGTTACGCGCGAGGTTGGTTGCTTGCTCGATGTCGTTTTCCGCACCCGTCGTCCTCGTGCCGTAAACGATCTCCTCTGCGGCGCGTCCGCCGAGCATGCCGATGATGCGGGCGCGCAAGTATGCTTCTGGATAGTTGTATCGATCCGTTGGCGGCCGTTGATAGGTCACACCGAGCGCCTGACCGCGCGGCACGATCGTGACTCGGTGCACGGGATCCGCGCCAGGAACGACCAGCCCCAGAATGGCATGTCCGGCTTCATGGTACGCGATACGTTCACGGTCCTCCTGGCTCAACAGCAGCGGCCGTTCTGGCCCGAGCACGATTTTCTCCAACGAATCGAGGAAATCCGCGTGCGCGACCTTGTCTCGGTTGCGACGTGCGGCGAGCAACGCAGCCTCGTTCACGAGATTCTTCAGATCGGCTCCCGAGAAGCCCGGCGTGGCACCGGCGATATCCGCCAAGCTCACGTCCTCGTCTAGCGGCACCTTGCGCGTATGAACTTTGAGAATGGCTTCCCGACCGGCCTTATCGGGCAGATTGAGCACCACACGGCGGTCGAAACGGCCAGGCCGTAATAAAGCCTTGTCGAGCACATCAGGCTGGTTGGTCGCCGCCAGCACGATCACCCCCTCGCGGCCAGTGAACCCATCCATCTCGGTCAGGATCTGGTTTAGCGTCTGCTCCTGCTCGCTCGCACCGCCGATCGCAACTTGTCCACGGGCGCGTCCTACCGAGTCGATCTCGTCGATGAAAATGATCGACGGTGCGTGCTTACGCGCTTCGCGGAATAGGTCGCGCACCCGAGCTGCGCCAACACCCACGATCATTTCGACGAACTCGGACGCGCTCATCGAGAAAAACGGCACGCCGGCCTCGCCCGCAACTGCTTTGGCAAGCAAGGTCTTGCCGGTTCCTGGCGGCCCCACGAGCAAGACACCCTTCGGGGCCGTTCCCCCGAGCCTGGTGTATTTCTCGGGATCTTTCAGGAAATCGACGATCTCGACGAGCTCGTTCTCCGCTTCGTCGATGCCAGCGACATCGTCGAAGGTCACCTTTGTATCCGCCTCCTGGTCGTAGCGGCGCGCCTTCGCCTTGCCCATCCCCATCAAGGCACCGCCGAAGCCGCCGGCTTGCTGCGCGCGACGGAACAGCCACACGTAGAACCCTATGATCAAGAGCGCCGGACCGAAACCGAACAGAAGAGTCATCCATGGATTGCCCTCCTGAATCGGTTTCGCGCTGATCTCGACACCGTGGTCGATCAAGAACTGCTCAAGCCCGGGGTCGACGAAGGCGGGTAGCTCCGTCGTGAACGTCATCGAGGTTTGCGGTTCCACCGTGCCAAAAAGTGGCGCGAACGGCTGCTCTTGCGCTCGTCTTCGGGCGCGCTCGAGTTGCTCCTGCGGCGGCCAGGTGACCGGCTTGAAAAAACGACCTTCGATGCTCGATCCCTGACTATAGATCGCCTCGACATTGCCCTGCTCGACCTGTTCCTTGAATGTCGTGTACGGAATCGTGATTGCGTCTTGCGGTGCGGGGAACAGCATCCGCATCAGGACATAGTTGAGCGCGAGAATGGCGAGGAACGTCAGCCACGTGCTGCGCGGCGGCATCGAAGGCGTCGGAGGCTGCTCCTGGGACGAGCCAAGGCGGCCACCAGCAGGCTGCCCTCGAGCAGCCTCAGAGGCATTGCGTTCCTGTCGAGTTGGCCAGCTCATCGTCCACTCCCAACCACTGAGTGTCCACGCATTGCCAATATGTGGTCGTTTGTAGCGAGTCTAAGGGGCTTACGCTGACCTGCCCAGCCAGTAGCGTACCGAGAATCTACGTGCATACCGAGCACGCCAGCCTTCCGTACCCGACACGCACCGAGCGCTCGCTAGGCATATGCGGCTCCGTTACCCTGAGACCCCAGGTGGCGGCCCTGCTTGCTGAGAACGTTTGCCATCGGTAAGGATACGAGCGGCGCTTGCACCTCCTGCAACGCCCGCGACGATTCACGAGACCAACCGCGCGATCCGCGCCGAGGGAGCCCGAAAACGATGATCACGTTGTTGCGCGAGAAGTCGCTGGAGGTTCTACATGCCGTAGGCCCGCTCATCCTGTCGATTTGCATTCTGCAGCTCACGCTGGTGCATGCGCCGCTCGAGCTGTTCTTGCAGTTCGTGCTCGGCGCGCTACTCGCTGGCATCGGCATGATTCTGTTCTTCATCGGGATCGACGTCGGCATCGTGCCGATGGGCAGATTCGTCGGTGCCGAGCTACCGAAGAAGAACTCCTTGCTGCTGCTCCTGGTCGTCGCCTTTTCGATCGGCTTTGCGACCACGGTGCCGGAGCCGGATGTGCTGGTGTTATCCGATCAAGTAGAGCGCGTATCGAACGGCGCGATTTCCGGCACGGCCGTGCTGTCTGCAATCGCACTCGGGGTAGGCGTACTGACCGCACTGGCCGCCGCTCGCATCGTTTTCGGATGGCCACTCAAGTATCTGCTCGCCGGCGCCTATGCGTTGGCGCTCCTGCTCGCATTGTTCGCCCCGCCAGAGTTCATCTCGCTCGCCTTTGACGGAGGCAGCGTGACGACCGGCGCTTTGTCAGCGCCTGTCATCATCGCGCTCGCGATCGGTGTCAGCTCGGTGCTGGCCGGTCGCTCGCCTGTAGCCGACGGATTCGGTGTGGCCGGCTTCGCATCCGTCGGTCCGATCATCACGATTCTCCTCATGGGGCTGCTGCGGTCATGATGCCCACGTGGCTGCATGAGCTCGTCACGGTCGCACGAGGCGTCATCGTCGCGGTCACGCCGCTGGTTCTGCTTTTCCTGATTTTTCAGGTCTTCTTGCTGAGGTTGCCGGTCGGCCAAATCGCCGAGATCCTCAAGGGAACGGTGATCGCTGCCGTAGGGCTCTTCCTGTTCCTCTTTGGAGTCAACATTGCCTTCTTGCCGTTCGGTCGAGCCGTCGGTGCCGCGCTCGGCACGCTCGATCAGACCTGGCTGATGAGCGCGATCGGTGCAGTGCTCGGATTCGTCACAGCATGGGGAGAGCCGGCCGTCCGCGTCTTGGCCGATCAGGTGGAGAATGCGTCGAGTGGCTCGATTCGACGCCACCTGGTCCTGTACACGATTTGTATCGGCGTAGCGATTTGGGTGGGGATCGGCATGCTACGCATCGCCTACGGACTCGAGCTGCTGCACCTGCTCGTTCCGGGTTACGCGATCGTGATCGTCCTGATGTGGTTCAGCAGCAAGGATTTCGTCCCTGTCGCTGCAGATGCGGGTGGCGTGGCCACGGGGCCGCTCGCCAATTCGTTTCTCTTGGCGCTGGCGTTGGGTGCATCGTCGGCCACCGGCATCGAGGATCCGGTCGTCAACGGCTTCGGTCTCGTCGCGCTCATCGCGCTGGCACCAATCATGTCCCTGATGGCAGTCGGATCCTTGGTGCAGCTGAAGACACGCCAGTAGGAGTAGCAGCCATGCTCAATCCTCGTCTGATCGTCAGCATCGTACGCAGGGGATGGGGCGATACGGTGCTTGAAGCCAGCATGAAGGCAGGCGCGCACGGCGGCACGGTGGTGTTCGGACGCGGCATCGGACGTAACGAGCAACAGCGTGTGTTCGGCATCCAGATCGAGCCCGAGAAGGAGATCGTGCTGACCGTCGTCCCTCAGGACATCGTGAACACCGTGCTCGAAGCGATCACGACAGCCGCCGAGCTCACGGTGCCTGGTCACGGACTCGCATTCGTCGTGCCGGTCGAAGCCGTTGCGGGAGTCGTCCACTTGGTGGACGACTCCCAGAAGTAAACTCTGCTCCGCATGTGCCGGAGCGCGGCAGGTCACGGTGCCGCGCTCACAACCCGATGTGCCTTACGAGCACCGGCCCTGTCTACGGCTGATGAGTCACCGAAGCGGCGTGTGTCGTCGCACGCTCCGTGTAGCGAGCAACGAGCTTGGTGAGCTCTCGTAGCCACAGCACCGAGCTCCCGACAGCCGTGCACAATAACCAATCCCGCAGGTCCAAGGGTGCGGTCGAGAATGCCTCCTGCAGGAACGGCACATAGATAACGGCGCCCTGTAGCGCCAGAGACGTTGCAACAGCGCCCCACAACCAGCCGTTCGAGAACAAGCCTGCGAAGGCGCTTCGCTCATCCGAGCGCGCATTGAACACGTTGAACATCGAGTACAAGACAATCGTCGTGAACGCCATCGTCTGTCCGTAACGCAGATCGCCGGAGCCCTCGATGAAACCTCCTGGCAGACTTGCGTCGAGGACGAACAGCGTGCCGGCGGCCATGATCGCACCGACGAAGAAAATTCCACGCCACATACGGCCGGTGATGACACCCTCGTCTCGCGGCCGAGGCGGCCTGTTCATGACGTCCGGATCAGCAGGATCCACTCCAAGCGCGAGCGCGGGCGCGCCATCGGTCACCAGGTTGATCCAAAGAATCTGGGTAGCAAGGAGTGGCAATGAGAAGCCGTCTCCCAGCGCGACGAGACCGATCGCGTCCGCGAACAGGACGCCGAAGAACATGGTCAAAACCTCGCCGATGTTGCAAGAGAGCAAGTAGCGCAAGAACTTGCGGATGTTCGCGAAGATCGCCCGGCCCTCTTCCACGGCTGCGACGATCGTGGCGAAATTGTCGTCGGCGAGCACGATGTCCGCTGCCTCCTTCGAGACATCCGTGCCGGTGATGCCCATTGCCACGCCAATATCAGCGCTCTTGAGGGCTGGCGCATCGTTCACACCATCGCCCGTCATGGCGACAATCGCGCCTTGCTCTTGCAAGGCTCTCACGATGCGCAGCTTGTGGCTCGGGTTCACGCGCGCATAAACCGATACCTCCCGGATAAGCGCAGCGAGCTCCTCGTCCGACGCGCTCTCGATTTGCGCACCGGTCACGACACGTGCATCGCTTGCAATGCCCAGCTCTGCGGCAATGACGCTTGCCGTGATCGGGTGGTCGCCCGTGATCATCAGCGGTCGCACGCCCGCTTTCTTCGCCTGCGCGACGGCTTGCACGGCCTCCGGTCGCGGCGGATCCATCATGCCGATGAGGCCGAGAAAGACGAGGTCCGTCTCGAGACGCTCATCGACCGCTTCCTGACGGAAGGCCTCTTCGGGTATCAATCGCAGCGCCACACCGAGCGTGCGCAGTCCCTCGCTGGCGAGCGTCTCGTTCGTTCGCAGAATTTCTGCGCGCCGCTCGTCGGTCAGGGGCCTCCTCTCGCTGCCGACCTGTTCCTGCGTACAGCGGGCAAGCAAGACATCGGGCGCGCCCTTCGTGAACGCGAGCAGGCACGATGCGCGCTTGGCGTCGCGATGTACCGTGCTCATGAGCTTGCGTTCGGAGGAGAACGGGACTTCCGCGATGCGCTCGAAGCGCGCGCTCAAGATCTCGTCGCCGAAACCGGCTTTGCGTGCAGCGACGATCAATGCTCCCTCGGTCGGGTCACCCTGAACCATCCAGCGCCCGTCCCGCTCCTGAAGCACTGCGTTATTCGCGCGATCAGCAGCAGCGAGCGCTCGCAAGAACTCCTCGCGCAGAGGCCCCTCGATGGGACCGCCTCCCTCTCGCACGACCTCGCCTTCCGGCGCATAGCCCGTGCCGCCGAAGTGAATGCGCCCGCTCGCTGTGACCAGCGTCCTGACCGTCATTTCGTTCTTGGTGAGCGTCCCCGTCTTGTCGGATGCAATGACGCTGGCCGAGCCGAGCGTCTCGACGGCCGCCAAGCGCCGTACGATCGCCTTGCGCTTCGCCATGCGCTGCACACCGAGCGCGAGCACGGCCGTCACGACAGCCGGCAAGCCCTCGGGAACCGCTGCCACCGCCAGCGCGATACCGAAGATCAGGACGTTGAACAAGGCGGAAAAGCCTCGCACGTCCGCCACGAACAGAATCGTGGCAATCATGACGATTGCGATCGCCACCACCACGATGCCGAGCAACTTGCCGACGCGCGCAAGCTCCTCTTGCAGCGGAGTGGTCTCCGGAGGCGCTTGCTTCAGCATGCCCGCGATTCGGCCAAGCTGCGTGCTCATGCCGGTCGCTGTCACGACGGCGCGGCCACGGCCGTACGTCGCCATCGTGCCGCTGAACACCATGTTGACTTGATCGCCCACGCCCGGCTCACCCGTCAGCGGCTTGGTGTCCTTCGCGACGGGCAAGCTTTCACCCGTGAGCGCAGCCTCGGCCGTCTGCAATGCGGTGCTTTGCAGGAGCCGCGCGTCCGCCGGGATCGTGTCTCCCTCCTCAATGAGGATGATGTCGCCAGGTACCAGCTCTGCAGCAGGAATGCTCTGAGGTGCGCCGTCACGCACGACGGTGGCTTGTGCCGCAGACATCTGCCGTAGCGCCGCAACCGCCCGCTCTGCGCGCGCTTGCTGCACATACCCAAGGATGGCGTTGAGCAGCACGACGGCGAGAATCGCCATCGCTTCGTAGGGAAGGGTCGTCGCTCGCTCGAGCATCCAGATCGCAGCCGAGATGGCGGTTGCGATCAACAACAGAATGACGAGCACGTCCTGGAACTGCGCCAGGAACTTACGCCAGGCCGGCACTGGCGGCTCTGCGGCGAGCACGTTCGGCCCGACGCTCTCCAAACGCCGCTGTGCTTCAGCCTGTGTAAGTCCCCGTGTCGCGTCCGAACCGAGCGCGGCAACGACTTCGCTCGCGGGCACCGCGTACGGTGCTTGTTCCGGTAAGTACGACGACATCAGAAAAAGCTATCAGGTTTGAGCGTTGCTTGTCATCGGACCTCCCCGGAGGCGCACTCGGGTCGGCCACTATCACGTGCGCTCTTGAACCAGGTATCCAAGCCCCCATGTTTTTTTGGTATTTGCGTGGAGTAGTCCGCTCAACAATAACGACACAATGCAGGACTGCGCCGCGCCGAGTCCAGGTCCGCAACAAGGAGGAGGCAACATGAAGATTGCGCAAGTGGCACCCCTCATCGAGAGCGTTCCGCCCCAGTTATACGGTGGCACCGAGCGCGTTGTCGCCTATCTGACCGAAGAGCTCGTGAAGCAAGGACACGATGTGACGCTTTTTGCCACCGGCGACTCCGTGACGTCGGCACAGCTCGTCGCTTCGACCCCACGCGCGTTGCGTCTCGACCCCACTGTGAAGGACTACACACCCTACGCCGTCTTGCAGCTCGAGCACGTGCGGCAACGCGCGCACGAATTCGATATCATTCACTTCCACAGCGACTTCATGCATCTGCCGCTCGTGCGCGAGCTGGTACCGAACCGCGCCGTGACCACCATGCACGGTCGACTCGATCTGTCGGATTACAAGCCGCTCTTCGATGAGTTCACTGACGTGGCGCTCGTGTCGATCTCGAATCATCAACGCACGCCGCTGCCGCACGTCAACTGGGTCGCCACCGTGTACCACGGTCTGCCCTCGACTGTGTGTCCGTTCCAACCGAATCCGCGCGGGGACTACTTCGCGTTTCTCGGCCGAATCTCCCCGGAGAAGCGCCCGGATCGTGCCATTGAAATCACGCGTCGGGCTGGCGTGAAGCTCAAGATTGCGGCCAAAGTCGATGTCGTCGACGAGCCGTATTTCCGACGTGAGATCGAGCCCCTGCTTTCACAGCCACACGTGGAGTTCATCGGTGAGATAAACGAAGAGCAAAAAGCTGATTTTCTCGGTAATGCGCTCGGCTTATTGTTCCCCATCGATTGGCCGGAACCATTCGGGCTCGTGATGATCGAAGCGATGTCGTGCGGCACACCATGCATCGCATGGCGTGCGGGATCGGTGCCCGAGATCGTCGAGCCCCACGTCACCGGCTTCGTGGTGGATTCGATCGATGATGCAGTCGATGCGGTTCGTCGCGTGCCGTCGCTCGATCGTGCCCAGGTGCGCGCGCGCTTCGAGCAGCGATTCTCGGCAGAACGTATGGCGCGTGACTACCTGGAGGTCTATCAAAAGCTGCTGCTGCAAGAGAAGAAAAGGCGAGTTGCGTGATGCAATCCGACAGGAGTCTCCTGCAAGACTGCGAAGACACTGCCCCTCCATCCCACGTCGCGGCCCATCCATCCTTGGCGGAGTTGCGGCCGCGCACTCTCAAACACGACGACACCTTTGCCCTCTTCAATCACCACGGCGACCTGTCCGCTCGTCCGGGCAGTCCGGAGGGCCTCTACCATGAGGACATGCGCTTTCTCTCCGGCCTGCGCCTGCGCATCGCCGGCAAGATGCCCCTGCTCCTCAGCTCGACCGTTCAGAGCAATAACGCGGTACTGGACGTCGATCTCACCAACCCGGATATCTTCGCGGGCGATCGGCTCGTCCTTCCCAAGGACACGATCCACATCTCACGCATGAAGTTCTTGTGGAAAGCGGCGTGCTATGACGTCATCTCGGTGCGCAATTTTGGCAATCAGGTGGAGCGCGTCACCGTCGCTCTCGACTTCGATGCGGATTTTGCTGATCTATTCGAGATACGAGGGTTCGTGCGCCACGCCCGCGGCCGTATCGATACACATGTGAGCGAGCAAGACACAGTACGCTTCGACTATCACTCGCTCGACGGCGTTGCGCGATCGACCGTGATCTGTTTCGAGCCACGTCCGACCCGGCTGACGGAGCGCACGGCCGAGTTCGAGCTCCAGCTTGCGCCAAGACAACGACGCACCATCTTGGTGACGGTGCACTGCCGGGTGAACGACCGCCCCATCGAGCGGCGGCTCATCGTTGCTGCTCGCGCTTCACGCCGCACGCTGCGTGAGGCTGCGCGTCGCGCAGCCGCCATCGAAACCTCGAACACGCTCGCCAACGAGGTCATTTGTCGCTCCATGGCAGACATCAGCATGCTCGTGACCAGCACCGAGCATGGCCCCTACCCGTACGCGGGCGTGCCCTGGTTCTCCACAGCGTTCGGTCGAGACGGGCTACTGACCGCGCTCGAGCTGTTGTGGGTCGACCCATCTCTTGCACGCGGCGTGTTGCGCTTCTTGGCTGCTCATCAGGCGACTAGTGAAGATCCGGAACGCGATGCCGAGCCCGGCAAGATATTGCACGAAGCTCGCAAAGGCGAGCTTGCACGGCTCGGCGTAGTGCCGTTCGACCGTTACTACGGGTCGATCGATTCGACGCCGCTCTTCGTCGTCCTCGCCGGTCTCTACTGGCAGTACACCGGTGATCGCACCACGCTCGAAACGATCTGGCCGAACGTCAAGGCCGCACTC
This sequence comes from Gammaproteobacteria bacterium, assembly GCA_017577615.1. GTDB lineage: Bacteria > Pseudomonadota > Gammaproteobacteria > Steroidobacterales > Steroidobacteraceae > Steroidobacter. The sequence continues at coordinate 106,102 of PKRE01000009.1, forward strand.
GCGTGGATCGATCAATATGGCGATTACGACGGCGACGGCTTCGTCGAATATCGACGCCGCAGCGAAGGAGGCTTGGTCAATCAAGGATGGAAAGACTCAGGCGATGCGGTGTTCCATGAGGACGGCACCTTAGCGGAGGGACCCATCGCACTCTGCGAGGTTCAAGGATACGTCTACCTGGCGCGTAAACTCGCCGCGAGGATGGCGCGCGCCGTCGGCGAGCAAGAGCTCGCCTCTAAGTTGAGGCGGCAGGCTCACGAGATACGCGAGCGCTTCGAGCGTGCGTTCTGGGACGATGAGCTCGGCATGTATGTGCTTGCGCTCGACGGTGCGAAACGGCCTTGCCGCGTCCGAACCTCGAACGCGGGACACGTGCTGTTCACCGGCATCGCCTCGAGCGCGCGTGCCGCACGCGTCGCCAAACGCCTCATGAGCCGCGAATTCTTTACCGGCTGGGGCATTCGCACTGTCGGCACACAGGAAGCACGCTACAACCCGACCTCCTATCACAACGGCTCCGTCTGGCCGCACGACAACGCGCTGATTGCCCTCGGGCTGGCGAAGTACGGGCACTCGCGTCCCGTGGCGCGCATCATGACCGCTCTGTTCGATGCCGCCGCTCACATGGATCTGCGCCGCTTGCCGGAGCTCTTCTGCGGCATGCCTCGTCGACGCGACAAAGGCCCCATCCTTTACCCGGTCGCGTGTGTTCCGCAAGCATGGGCGGCAGCCGCGCCGTTGGCATTGTTGCAGGCCTGTCTGGGACTCGAGATCGACGCCTCCGCTCGCGTCCTTCGGCTGCGCCACCCTTACCTGCCTGAGTTGCTCGAATCGGTGCGGATCGACGGTTTGCAGGTGGGCGCCTCGCGACTCGATTTACTGTTTCGCCGACATGGCGAAGACGTGGCGGTCAACGTCTTGCATCGCGAAGGCAATGCCGAGGTCGAAGTTCGCCTGTGAAGCGGCCGCTGGTCCGGCCAGCGGCAAGATTGCGGCAGGATCTGCAGCGCAGCGGGATCAGTGCGCGCGTTTCTTCTTGCTCGCGTTGTGCGATTTCGATTTCGATTGCGAAGATGCACGTTGTGGCAGGCTCTTGCGCGGCACACTTGCCATGCGCTCGAGCTCGCGCTCGGTCATGGATTCGACCATTTGTCTGGATGCTCCGCGTAAGCGCGCCTTTGGGATCTCGCCGCGCTTGGCTGCGAGCGCTGCGCCGGCTGCCTTCTGCTGCTGCTTGGATCTTGCGGGCATGTCGTTGCTCCACAGTCGTCCGCTCGAGAATGCCACTGAGAGCGGGCGATCGTGCTGCGTGAAACGAGGCCGCCAGGCGGCCTTGGAGTGTCATGTCGCCGACGACGCCCGATCAGCGGGCGTCCTCTCGACGTATCTCCGCTTGCATGATCACACCCTTCTGCCAAGCATCCGCATCCGGATCGATCGGCGGGTAATCGATATCGGCTCGGTTCTGCCGATTCGCAGTGCTCGATACGCCGAAACGTTCGTCACGTTCCGCGACCATCTGCTCGTCGATCTGACCGTCCCGAGTAAAACCCATCATCAATGTCGGTGCGCCTGACGGAATCTCCTCGTGGCGATCCGTGTGCCACGTATGCCATGTCTTGCCGTATGTGGTCGCGAGCTTCTTCATGAGCTCATGCTCGGCTACCCGCGGTATCCGCGGAGCGATGAGCTGCCCCGACCGCACTTCGTACGCATGGCTATGCCACAAGTGCTTTTCTTCGGTCGGTAACGCTTCGAATAACTCACGCGAAAGAACGTATTCGACGCCGATGATCTTCGCGTCCTTCCCATTGCCGTCGAAGATCACACACTGAATTACCTTCTCACTCAGGTGGCCGCAGTAATGGTGTGCCTCCATTTGGCCGTTGAAGTCGCCATTGTAGAAATGAAAGCCATCCATGTACGTGTCCAAAGCCTGCAACGGCGTCTTGTCTTGTAACAGATCGGCTCCGGCTTCGAGCGCTCGCGTCGTCATCGTCCGCTCTCCATCTGGCACCGTGACGCTCGAATCGGACCTCTCTCCGCCGCAGGCTGCGACGTACACCGCTGCGAGACCAAGCACATATCGGCTCGTGCATACCATGATTCAGCAATACGCATCCAAAAACGAAAGTTCCGCTTCCGCGAACAGGGACTGGCACGATGCGCGTGTCCAGACCTCGCTGCAATGACACGTCAGAGAAATCTGATTGCATTCAACAACGCCGCGGCAGCACCTGAAACGTTCCATGTGCGCGAAGCGTATATAAAGGCGCCTCCGGCACATCGAACGGACGATGCGTTGCTTTCTGCTGCTACTGCTTGTCATTGCCGGTTGCAATTTCGTGCCTCGCGATGCCGCAGGCACACTCGAGCGCGCGAGAAACGTGGCTGCAGAGGACAACGCGCCCTAGAGGACTAGAGGTCCGCATGAAAAGCAGGTGCTCCTCGCGAAAGCGCGCCGACTCGAGATTTGGACGCTCGTTTATCTACTCAGCTCTGACACTAGTGATGCGAGCCAGTTGTTTCGACGACATCTTGTCTCGGGCGTATCCGCATTGACTTTCCTGATATGCACGTGGATCGCGCAGCGCTCGCCCAATGACGTGTTTCCGTACGGCTATCACGGCGCAATTTCCACCGGCTATCTCGGTGCGTCGCTCACGTATTGGGAATGGGCTGAATGACTCGTCGACGTCCTAAGCCTGGCGGTTTCGCATGGGGCACGAGTCAAACCCTCAGAGGGGGACGAGCTCGACAAACTTTGACGAAAAGAACCCCCTGAGAATGGCTCGAATGGAAAGTAAGATTGGTGCCGGCTGAGGGACTCGAACCCCCGACCCCCTGATTACAAATCAGGCGCACTACCAACTGTGCTAAGCCGGCGCCGCGGTGAATCGGAGAGATGTCCAATAATTGTAGCCCGTCCTTGCCAGAATCGGGAGACCGGCGCCATGCTGGCCGTCTCCGTCAGGTCCAGGGCATGACTTTCTTCAGGCTTCCCCGGGACACCCTCGCAGCTCGAGGCGGGTGATCTTGCGCGGGTCGGACTGAAAAATCGAAGTGTCGATCTGCACTCCGGGCTCAGGCAGATCGACGTCGAGCCAATAGACCGAGCCCGCTCGCTTACGATCCGTTATCGTCGGTTCCAACCCAAGCGCACGTGCGTTGTCTGCCCGCCTTTGAGCCCGCTGGTAGTCCGAAAACACCCCGAGACTCAAAGTGTAGGAAGGATCGTTGCCAGGCATGAGATACACGTCGTCGATGCCGCCGCGCCTGAGAGTCTGCAGCGCCTCCTCGGCGTCGGCACGCGTGGCGATGTTCTGTACGCTGACCCAGTAGCCCACCCAGAGCTCGCCTTGCTCCACCCGCTGGCGGGGCATGAAGCCTGCGCCGCGCAATGCGGCCTGTGCCTGTGCGGCTTCTGCAAGCTCGGCGAACGGTCCGACGCTCGTACATGCGAACTCGGGCCCGCCAGCTCGCGACAATCGTTCAGCCTGCACCGACGCGTGCGATGCCTCAGGCGTCTCCTTCGCCTCTTTGTTCAATCGTTCGTCGCTGAGCGTGGATGCCTCACTCGCGAGCACGATTCGCGGCGGGGTCTCCGCCACACGTCGCGAAGGACGATCGAGCACGTTCACCTGGACATCGATGACCTGCGACCAGATGAAATACAGGACATTGGCCAGGATCAGCAGAAGACACAGTGTTCGCATGAATTGCTGACGGCTCCGAGCTCCCGGATCTGCGTAGATGCAGCGGCCGCAAGATCATACTCGTGCGGTCAGCACGGCACCAAGCCGCAGCCATGGGCTTGGTGCGCCGCGATGCTTGCGTCACGCTTAGCGGGTCGCAGACGAGCGATTCCACGTCTCCACGTCAGGCCGCTGACCCCGGCCTGGACATTACGGGGAGGGCGAGCCTGAGTGCTAGCCTTCAACGGTGGCGACGCGCGACTCGTCTGATTCTGCGAGAACTGCCAAGCCGCGCAGCACAAGGTCGGGCACGACCTCGTGCGGACCGATGAGGGGCGCAATCACATCGCTCGCCCCGCCCGTGAGCAACAGCTTGGGCGGCACGCCGAGCATGCGCTGCATCTCTGCAACTGCTCGGTCCACCAATCCTGCAAGCGCTTGCGCACAGCCTTGTCTGACTGCGGCTGCCGTATGATTCGAGAAAACAGAGTACGTGATCTCGTCGTCGCCCATTCGAGAGGCGATATCGCTCGTCGCTCGCAGTATGCTCGAGACCATCACCCGAGGTCCCGGAACGATGGAACCTCCAAGGTGACGGCCAGCAGCATCGATGCCGTCGATGGTCATTGCCGTGCCGACGCTGATCACGCAGCTTGGCCCTCGACGTAGGGTGTGAGCAGCGATGAGCGCCAGCCACCGATCGACCCCAAGCTTCTCCGGTTGGCGATACGCATTCGTCACGCCCGCAGCTTGCGCCACGGCGGTTACGAACCGGGGCTCGATCCCCCACTTCTGCCGAATCGCGGCTGCGCACGCATCCCCGATTTCGCGCCCGCCGACATTCGAAACGAGCACACGGTCAGGTGCATCGGTCGAAGTCAGCATCTCCTCGAGCAGCTGACGTCGATCGACCGTCTGGTGTGGGCGGGCAGATTGAGCAGACAGTCGTCCGTCGCGCAGCTGTGCCCATTTCAGCCGAGTGTTACCGATGTCTATGAGCAGAATCATGCGAACGTTTCGAAAGCCCCTTTATGCGATCCCGTCCATTTCAGGTGGCATCACCTCCTGCTTTCGGACGCTCACTTCCCCGGAAATGAAGCGCCTGAGCTCGCCATCGACCTCCACGAGCAGCGCGCCATCGCGATCGACGCCACTGGCTATGCCGAACACCGTCTGATCACCGTTGACGATCTTGACGCTTGCATGCTGCAGCACATCAAGCATGCGCCATTGATCGATGAAGCCATCGAACCCCTGCCGCGCGAACGATTCGAGTGCCTTGGTGAGCTCTTCGATCAGCGCAGCAATGAGCGCGTTGCGCGACGGACAGCGCTCGCGTAGCACCTCGTGGACGTCGGCGACCAGAACCGCATGATGCTTGGCAAGCTCGATACGCACATCGGCCGGCATGCGCATATTGATACCGATGCCGATGATCACATGTGCCGGACCCGCCGACTCGCCTCGCATTTCGATGAGAATTCCGCCGAGCTTGCGGCCTTGCCAGACCAAATCGTTCGGCCACTTGAGACCGATTTCCCGCGCATCGAAGCGTTCCAGCGCGCGCACGGCGGCGACACCCACTACGAGGCTCAACGCTGGGAAGCCCGGCGGTAACTCGGCGAACTGCCATGCCATTGAAAAGCAGATGCCGCTCGCAAACGGCGCGAGCCAGCTCCGTCCGCGACGCCCACGACCGGCGGTCTGCACTTCGGCCACGCACACGCGCGCGCGGCCCGGCTCTGGAGCCGCTAGGTCTCCGAGGTACCGGTTGGTCGAATCGACTGTAAGCAGCACGTCCAGCTCGATGAGCTTTGCACGCGTCTCCGGCGGCAACGAGGCAAGAACTTCCTCGCGGCTCAGCAGATCGATGGGATGCGCCATACGGTAGCCTTGTCGCGGCAATGATTCGATCTGCACACCCATCTCGCGCAATGCTTGGACGAGCTTCCATATGCCGCCGCGCGACATGCGCAGCTTGCGAGCGAGCGTTTGGCCGGAATGGAAGCCCCCGTCCGCAAGGAGCGCGACCAGTCGACGGCGACGAGCCTCGCTTTGATGAGCTCGAGAGGGAGCGTCCATCGCCTCAGCGGGGCCTTAGCAGCCAGAGCCGGTGTAGGCGGTGTTCGGTGCCCGCGCGCATGCGCTCGATGTTCGATCGATGCGTGAAGCACACGAACAGCGTCATCGCGACTCCGAAGCTCAAGAGTGGGTCGGACAGGGTGACGCCGGACACGAGTAAGAACACGACGTAGGCGACGCAAGCCAGCATGGTCGCCAGCCCGACGAACCCGCTGAGCAGCACGATGCCAAGCCAGGTAAGCAGCACCGGCACCAGCGCCATCGGCTGCAAGCCGAGCAGGACACCGACCAATGTCGCCGCTCCCTTGCCGCCCCGGAAGCCGTACCAGATCGGGAAGACATGTCCTAGCACTGCGGCCGTCGCGCACCCGACAGCAAGCCAATCGCGCGACACGAGCGGATCAAGCCCGATACCTGGCAACGACACGTCCGTCAGTCGTACAGCGAGCCAACCCTTGCCGACATCGATCAGCATGACCCATGCTGCGAACACGGGACCCTGCGTCCGCAGCGCATTGGTGCCGCCCGCATTGCCGCTGCCGAGGGTGCGAATGTCCACGCCTCCACGCAGCTGACCGACGATCAGGCCGCCGAGGAGCGAGCCAAGCAAGTACGCAATGAGGATCTTGACGCCGAGTTCGAGCATGGCGGCGCATTGTCCCGATTCTTTCGCAGGCCCGCCAGCCCCTGGGTGTGGCCTGGGACCGGAGGCTGCGGCTTGAGGGGGTCTAGCCCGCGCCTCGAGCCGTATCCTCGTTCCCCCCTTTGCTCGGGAGATGAATCTCCGCCAGCATGCAGCGAACGCTACCTCCGCCCAGAGTCTCGATCGTGGGGACGGGCGACGTGACAATCCGCCCCTGCCCCTGCTCGAGCGCAGCCACCTGGGTCAAGGACAGCGAATCGCGCGCGCGGCTCGACATGGCAATGATCGGTTGGCCTTGTGCAGTGTGCAGCTCCAGCATGTTGCCGGCGAAGCCGTCGAGCTGATCGAACGTAAGGTCGACGATCGTCCGACCGCTTGCGAGCAGCGATTCCAACACCCCGTCGCGCTGGTCCGGACGAATCGCGCTCGAGCACACGGCGGCGAACCGCGTTCCGATACACATGAGCACATTCGTGTGATAGATCGGGAAGCCTCCCGCGTCGAACGCCTCGAAAGCCACGATCTCATAATCGAGCTGCTGCGCGAAATCTCTCAGCACGTCGAGATCGGTGCGCGGTGAGAGGCAGGCATACGCGATTCGACCGCTGCGGTCCAGCACCATGCTCCCGGTGCCTTCGAGATACTTTCCGCTCCGCTCGTATGGCGTGAGATCGACGACTCGGGTGATTCGGAAGCCGTGGCGAGCGCTCAATGTCTCCAGCACATCCATGCGGCGCTCCGCGCGCCGGTTCGGTGCGAGCATCGGATAGAGGACCACCGTGCCGTCCGCGTGAAAGCTTACCCAGTTGTTCGGAAATAGACTGTCCGGCGTATGCGGCTCGACCGTGTCCTCGAAGACGTGCACACGCACGCCGGCATCCATCAATGCCTCCACGAGCCCGTCGAACTCAGCTTGTGCCAGCCGTTGCGCGTCCTCGTCTGATATCGCGACGCGACGTTGAAACTTGTTGGAAGCGGAAGTCTGCGGATTCCCCACGAATCGCACCGGGCGAATCATCAGGACCTCAGCAGTGCTTTGACGTTCGAGCATGGAAATGCAGCAATCGGGTGCGGATGGACGATGCCTGGACTAGGACTCGCTTCGCGAGCGTTTGGAGTCTAGCGCCTCTACATATATATGTGTGATCAAGACTGCACGCGCTCGCATCGTGTAGTGCCATACGACGGTGGTGGACGGAACCTTGTGCCCAAATCGACGAGACACCCATCCACCTTGGTCGGCCATGCCTCCCCGATAATGGTTCATGCGTGCTGGCAGCACGACAGGCACGAGGCGTATGCGATGTCTGGCGGTGCACACCGAAATCTCGTCGGCTTGGACGTTCGGCTCCAGATGCTCCGAGAAGTGCCAATGCTGTGCAACCTGGTGAGTACCCTCGCCGTCCAGAATGTCGCTGATCTTGAACGAACGCCGCCCGGCATCGTATACGATCTCACGTTGATGCTCGACTGGTTCGCGCAGTGCGCTGTACCCATCGTGCTCGCCCAGGAAACGCTGCATCGAACCCTGTGCTCCAAAATGCAGACAGCGCGCAACTGCGTGCCGCGACCACATGAAGTTTCCGCCCTGAGTGGACTGATCGCGCCCGTCGATCGACACTGTGTTGTGCGCACGTGTGCCACGGAAATAACGACGCCATTCCGGCTCGGTGTGATAAGCGTAGGTGCCGGGATCGACGAGGACCTCTTCTCCGCCGATGTGCAACACGATGCTGAGCGCATCGGCATGTCCGTGCGCGGCGAGGCTCAGGTACCCCAATGGTCCGGCATCAACGAGCATCCACACCTCCTCGGGCGTGTCGAAATCCGAGCCCAGGATGTAATAGCCTGACTGTGGGAACGCACGTCTCGCCGCCACTGGAGCGCGCGCGCTGCCGAGGCGCTCGAACTCGACGACGCGCTTTGGTGGCAGCAGCCAGCGCGTCTTATCGTCGAGCTGGCCCACCTTGCGCGCGAAGTCTGCACGATCGAAGAGCAACGCACCGGTCGCGAGCAGCGAACGATAATTCGATGAGACAGTCGGCCGCAGCCTGGTAGCCGTCGCTCGAGAATCGTCTCGCGCTGGCCCGTCGTGCGGCGCCAGCCGCACGACGTAGCCGTCGTCCGCATCGCCGACCATCGGCACATTTTCGGCTGAGTCCATCATCGCGGCGATGAACTCCATCATTCGTTCGATGCGCTCCCAGTAGCTATCCGCGAAATCGTCCGATGCTGCGCGCGCTGCCAACCCGGCGAGCAATAGGAAGTCCAGGACGAACTGCTGGTACGAGAACGCCTGTTCCTTGTTCCCGCCGTCTTCCCAGTTCTGAATCAGGGCCTCGCGCTCAAGAATGTCCTTGCACATGCGCCCCCACGAATGCATCTGGGGCCAGCATCCCCACGTCAGCGAAGCAATATAAACGCCTGCAGACTCGCCGATCAGGTGATTGTTGGCGGACGAGAATCGCGATAACTTGCCCACGATCCAGCGCACGTGTCGAAAGATCGAAGCCAGCCATCGGTCTCTGAATGCACGGCCTTCTGCGTCGCCGAACAACGCGGAGTTCGCCCCTCCGATGAGCTGCCAGGTGATGCTCCAATTGATCAACCGAATACCGAGCTCGAGCGGGCTCGCCCAGTTCGGACCGCGCCCCGGAGGACAACTATCGATCCACGAATCGACGTGCACGCGAAGCGCATCCACGTATACACGCTCACCAGTGAGCACATACGCTTGGGCGAGCGTTGGCAGATGCAGGTGGCGATTCGGTTCCCACAGATACTTGATATTGCCCACCAAGCGTTCGTCCCGATAATCGAGCGAGCTCGCCGGCAGCAGCGGCGCGTCTCGTCCTGTCAGCGGATCCCGATTCCAGCGCGGTGGATGGCCCAACTCGACCTCTTCGAGGTGAAAGATCGTGTAACGGCCTGCGAGCACGCGATTCGCCGCCTCCACATACGGTCGTGCATCGATGCCTGCTGGTGTGTGAACGAAGCTCGCGCTCGAATGTAGGCTCCTCGGAGCCGGCACCGGTGTATCGTAGGTCCGTGCCAAACGCTCGTGTGTCGATCGGATTACTTGGCGAAAGCGATGAGCCACCTCTGCCGCAGACATGCGCCCGAGACGGGTGACATACCAGCTTAGAGATTGCATCGTCTACGGAACCGTTGAACGAGTCGCGTTCTTGCTCTGCCGCTGTGTAGAGCTCTGCGCGCCATTCGTCGTGCCGACACCGACGCCTTTGAACGGTGTTCCATCGGCAGACTCGATGCCGAAACTTCGGTAGAGGTCGTCGATCTGTGCAACGACTCGTTCCGTGCCAAACATTGCTGCGGCTCGCTCTCGCGCCTGCGCACCAAGCCGCGCGCGCAGCGCTGCATCGTCGAGCAACTGCATGATGCGTTCCGCCAAAGCGTCGATATCTCCCGGCAACACGAGAAGTCCATGCACACCGTCGTCGATCGCATCGGGGATACCGCCGACGCGAGTCGCGATCGTCGGTACACCTGCCGCCATCGCTTCGAGCACGCCCATCGGCAAGCCTTCCGCGTACGACGGCAACACATAGATGGTTGCACGCATAAGCTCGCGTTCCTTCGCTGCGCCGCTCACCCATCCGAGAATCTCGACATGCTGCTCGAGACCGAGCTCCCGCACGCGTGCGATCACGCCTGCCACGTCGCCATCTCCTCCGCATCGCAATCTCACGTCGGGAAATCGTTGCCTCACGAGGGTGAGCGCCTGCAGAAGATCGAAGATACCTTTGCGCCTCCCAAAGCGCCCCAGAAAAAGGAGCAAGTTCGCCTCGCGCGCCGCTACAGTCGGCAGCGTCGGAATCGGTACGGGGTTTGCGATCGTCACAACATGTGCACGCGGCGCGATGCTCTTGATAACCGTACGCCACTGCGCCGAGAGCGCGATCACACGATCGACCCTGTTCAGCACACCACGCGCGAATGCTTTGGCAAACGCGCCACACTCGTTGCGATAGAACTGCTCGAACTCGGCACCGTGAAGATGCAAGATGACCGGCACACGCATCGCAAGCGCCGGTAGTATGAAAATGGACTTGCGCCAAAAGCTCGCCCGCGATGCTGTGTGTGCATGCACTACGGCGACGCGGCCGACAAGGAGCAGGCGTGCAAAGTCAAAGAACGCGGACACGGCGACACTGATTTTGGCAACCCTCGATCCGGACACCATCGTGCCAATGTACCGAACAGGCCAGCGCTCAAAGAGCCCCGTAGCACGATACGTGTCCACGACCGTTGAAATCCCCCCCTTCTCCCTCGACTTGGGATGGATTCCCAGCATCACGATCCACTTGTCTCGCATCGGCGCGTACTGCCTGAGGGTTCAAAATCCCAACAACGCACGGTAGCGCTCGAGGATCCATGCGAGCAGTCGGGGCGGCGACCCATCGGTCCGCGCAACCGATGGGTCGAACTTGACGACACCCTGTTTACGCAACCTGTTGCCTGTGACGACGTGGCCAACTCGAAACATCTCGCCGGCCGCAAGCATCTGACGCACGCGAGCCAGCGATACCCCGCTCCACCGTTCAATTCTGCTGAGCACTCCGACGGGGTCACGCGTCAAGTCCTCGAAACGAATCGAAAGGCACCGATCGCCAAGTCGTGTGCGGGCCAATCTCATACACAACAGGACATATACATAGTACGCAGCTGCTGCAATAGGATGTTTCGGCCTCTGCTCCTCGTCATTCTGCTTTTGAAAAGCCGCGATCAAGCCGTAAGCCGAACGGGTGATGCACAGCACGCGCACATGTCGCGGGAAAAGGCGCGCCAGCATCAAGGCGCGCCCGGGATACTTAGAAGAATCGACGACCACACGCGCCCTGCTGAGCCGACCTAGCGCGCGGAATAACGTCGTGGTCCCTTGTTCATACACGTCCCACTCGTGCCGTAGGACGCAACCGCTTAGAATGCGAAGGAAATTGCGATGACGCTCGATCGCCTCGATCGCATCCCGATAACGTCGACAATCCGCATCACTCCACCCTGTCTCCTTGCGCACAGCCGACCACCATTCGCAGGCGTGGCTACGTTTGCCACACGCGCAAGGCAGGTTGCGCAGGAACGCATCGCGAAAGATGTGCTTGAGCTCGCCACTGCCAACGATATCTTTCTCGTTCGCGAGCAGCACCTCGAGGATTGTCGTGCCGCTGCGGCCCGTACCCATGATGTAGAGGATCTGCGGCATCTCCTCCGCGCAGGCCGGATCTACAGATCGGATCGCGCAGCCGTGTGCTGGCCATTGAGTCGCACTCGAGGTCATCGCACCACTCCTCGAGCCTAGCGTGCAGCTGCGGCGAATCCGATCGCACGCAATTTCTCCTTCACCTCTGGTCCATGCACGACATACGGCGTCTTGCCACCTGCAGTTCGCTCGAGCTCGGTGCGCACCTCGACTCGCACCTCGATTGGCTCCGGAATTTTCGCCCGCGCGTTCTTCAATAGCTGTGCCTCGTCGTCCAGGGAAAAGCCCGGCGCAGCGAGCACGCGCAGAACGACCCGGTCAGGGCTCTCTTGTGCGACTTGCAGCCGCAGAAGACGGCCGACACCTCGCGGAAGATGATTAATGCCCGTCAGTACGCTGGTTCCACACGGGGCAAGCAAGACCTCGTTCGTTCGGCCGATGACGCCTTCGAACGACCGCATACCACATGCCACCTCCGTAAGCTCTCGTTCACCATAACTCGCCGGCAACCGAATCAGATCGCCCGTACGGTAGCGGACGAGCGGCATCACGCCGTTCCAGAGCGACGTGCCGACGATCTCGTATAACACGTGGTCCTGCTCGCGCACGGCTTCGACGAGCTCGACATGCGAATATCCAGGAACGAACCGATACGCACCCGGCGCGAAGGCATGCGCACAGGCCACACGCTCCGCTTGTCCATAACGATCGATCAGGGTACAGCCGAGCACGTCTCGCGCCAGCTGCCACACCTGCGGCTGCAGCACCTCCGAGGATGACAATACGCACCGCACGTCGAGACGTAGCCCAACCTGCTGCAGCAAGAGACACAGCACCTCGAGCGGCGTCGGATACACCCAGAGCACATCTGGCGCAAAGTCGCGCAGCGCCCTTACGAAATCCAGCAACGTGCGTTCTGACAGATGGTTGGAAGAAAAAATCAGGCGCCGCCCGCCGAGCGCGAAAATCCAGTATGGCGGTTCGTGTTCGTTCGGATTCTTCACATCGTCCGCTCGCAGCACCGCTAGGCGTGCGCGACGCGGATCGATCCCGCTGCGCTCGAGCGCCAGGTCCTGACACGCTTGCTCGGCGACCACAGACTCCGGCGAGCGGATCAGCCTGAGCGGCACGCCCGTCGTACCGCCAGTCGTTGCAACCGCATTGAACCATTGCCCGCCCCAAGCGAGACGGCAGAACGCCTCTGGATGGTCACGCACGGCATCCTTCGTAAGGAGTGGCCACTCCGAGAGGGCACGTGGTGCGCCGACCACTCGACCATACGAGGTACGTCTCGCTGCGCACAGCATCCGGTCGAGCCGCATCCGTGTCCACTCCAGCCGCGTCTGCAAGTCAGCATCTTCGAGTCTCTCGAGCTCGTGACGCACCGGCGAGTAATAAAATGGATTGCGACGTACGAGCTTTTCCCCTACCTCCAGACGCTTCAATCTCGTCGTCCAATCGGCGATCGCCATCTTTCAACTCACCCGACGTTCCACATCGCTCCCCTCGATCAGACGAGCGAAGCGTTTGACCATGCTGTCGATGGAGAACTCTCGCTCGACGCGCTCGCGGGCATTGCGACCTAGACGTTGGCGCCGAATCGGATCGGCGTGCAACGTCCGGAGGAGCTGCGGTAATGCCACGTCGAGCTCGTCGAGCTCAATGACGTGTCCGTCCACACCGTCGCGCACCATCTCGTCTGCCCCACCGATTCGGCTCAGGATGACGGGGCGCCGCATGGCCATCGCTTCCAGCGCGGCATTGGAAAACGTTTCCACGTGTTTCGACGGCAGTACGAATACGTCCATCATCGCCAACCATGGTCTAACGTCACCCTGCATGCCCACGAATGACACATGAGACTGGACCCGCATCGTCCGCGCTCGTTGCTCGAGTCGCGCTCGCTCCGAACCTGTACCGACGATGATGACGTGCGCGTCGATGTTCTCTTTGCGCAATGTCGAAAGCGCTTCGATCAACGCGACTTGATTCTTCTCCGGTGCGAGCCGTCCCACCGTGCCAAAGACGAACGCATCCCCGGAAATGCCCTGACGATCTCGCAAGTGTGCGCTTTGAGCGTCACTCATGGGCGCGAACCACGTCGTGTCGACGCCGTTATAGATGACACAGGATCGCTTCGCGTTCCGATGGACGTACGGGGCCCACTCCTGTCGCTGCCTTTCGCAGCCGAACACGATGCCATCCAACCGGCGCAAGAAAGGCCGATAGAACTTCATGCGCCATCGCTCCTGCGGCGGCGGGGAGCTCGTGTTGAGCAATCCAACCGTGCGCGATTGCCTACCAAGGTACATTGCCGCGAGCGCCACATACAGGGTCGGATACAGGTTGACCGAGAATACAACCCTCGGGTGCGTGGTGCTGATCACACGCAACAGCCGGGAGAGCGCTGCGAACGAGAACTTGCCACGCCGCTCGAGATGCCACACTGGGAGATCCGGGTCGACCAACGCGCGTAATGTACCTGGCTCACACAGATACGCGATGCCAGTCTGCACACCGCGTTGGTACAGCGCGTTGACCAGTCGTACGATCTTCGTCTCCGATCCTCCCATGTTCAAACTATTGAGCACGAAGAGTGCACGCAGCCATTTCGCATCGTCACGCACCACGATCCGCTGTTGTGCTGTGTCCTCCATCATGCGTTCGAACGGCTGTCCGTTTGTCTGCACCTTCATCGCTTCGCGCTAACGACGGGTCGTCGCTATCCAACCGAACATGTCCGCCTCTGGCGCTGGTTGGTCCGCCGCAGCGGCCCGCGCCACATCCGCACGGGCTTGTGTCCGCGCGTTCGCCGCGATTCTCAGCACGAGCCCGGCGTAGGCCCAGAACCAAAGCCAAGGGGTATACAGATCCACGAAGAACGTCGCTATGGCGATCGCCACAGTGCCGACCGAAAAGGAGATGAGCACGTTGCGATACCGCTCGTTGACCAACGGTAGTACTTCAAGCGCGGCTCGCACTGCGAGCACGAGCAACGCCGTGCCGCAGATCAGCCCCACCAATCCGAGATCGAACCAGAGCGCCACGTAGTGGTTGTGCGGCGACAGCCGAAAAGGCATCGAGTCGTATACTGCCCAACCGAAACCGCTTAGGAACGTTACCGGGGTCTCTGCCATGGTCGCGAACGCGCCCGCCCAGATGTCCAATCGACCCGACGACACGTCCACGACATCGACGCTCGTCGTGTCTCCGATGAAACGATTGATCAGTAGATCTCCGAAACGGGTCGCAACGACTGGCACCGCGGCGACACCTATCAGTGTCGCCGCCCCGAGAATCGCTCCCATCGAACGTATGGACACATACTTTCGAAAGCGAATAAGCCCCCATAGCGAAGCCGCAGCAAGAGCGACCAGTCCTCCCCGCGAGGCACAGATCAGCAACGCCATCGCGGCCACGCATGTGCCGCCCAACCACATGAGGCGAGTGACACCCTTGCTCATGAGCGTGAACCCTACTAAGCCGGGAAGGAACGAGGCGATGAAAGCTGCACTCTGATTCGACTCGCCCATCACACCCTGGGCTCGCCCGTCGTCGCGGTGGACGAGACCTTCGGCCTCGACGTAACCCCAAGCGTTGAGTAGCGCCAAGAGATTTGCGCCGACCATCAGCAGGAACATGAGCTTGAGCAGATTCAACGCGCTGCGGCTGCGTTGCAGTCCGTAGAAGAACACTGCAAAAAAGACGAGCTGGTCCACGAGGCGAGCCTTGAAGGCGACGATCGCACGCAGAGGACGATAGCCCGGATATTGCACGATCAGCGCCGCCGCGACGATGGTGAGCGCGGCATACGCGATAAGCAACGCAAAGCAGACGTGAAGCTCGCGCAACTCGAAGCGAAACGAGCGCCGCACCGCCATCTTGAAGAAAAGCGCTGCCAAGACCACGTACAGCAGCGCATTCTCGAGCGACAAACCGGGCCCCATGCTGAGCGGCAGAGCGAACACACGCTCCGCTACCACGAGTGTCAGCAATGCCCCGAGCAGCGTGGTGAGCCCAAGCTCCGTCGACGCAGGCTCAGTAGCAGGGAATGTATGTGCAGTACTCGTCGCCATTGAGGGCCTTTCTCCTTGCCCTCCTCTTTACCAGCAAACGCCATGCCACGTTTGGCGACGGAGAGACGCAGCGCTTGAGCGCCGCCGCGTTGTAAACTTTGCAACGAAGCTCGCCGAGCTGGGAAAAGCTTTCCCATCAAGTTGCGATGATCACGAGCAACGCAGCGAGACCGAACACAATCAAGCTGCGTCTGTCGGTCAATGCAAACACAACCGGATCATCGTGCATGGTGCCCCGCGACGTTTTCAGCCACACGCGGTTCGTCCAGTAAAGAAGCAACGGACAAAGGCACCAAAGCAGCTCTTCGAATCGATACATCGATGCCGCCCCGGAATTGATGTACAGCGCGAGAACGAGGACGGCCAGATAGCCCGCCGCAATCCCGCTCGATTGGAGCAATGGCAGATCGGCCACGGAATAGCCTCGCCCAGGCGCGGTTGACCGTCCAGCTGCGTTCGCGACATGAAGCTCGGCATAGCGTTTTGCAGTCGCCAGGCTCAGGAACAGGAACACGGAAAACGCTAGCAGCCAGAACGACGGCACGATCGCAACAGCGGCCCCACCGGCGACGATACGAAGCGTGTACAGCCCTGCCAGAGACAGCACATCAACCATCGCCACCCGCTTCAGCGCGAGCGAATACCACAACGAGGTCACCAGATAGACCGCCAGCGTCGCTGCGAACGCTAGGGGCAGCGTCAATGCTGCAAAAGCGAGCGCACCGGCTATGAGGGCAGCCGCCCCGATCAGCCCGTGCAGAATCGGGATGTCACCTGACGCAAACGGCCGCTGCCGTTTCCGTGGATGTGCCCGATCTGAGTCCAGATCGAGCAGATCATTCACGATATACCCTCCGGAGGCACACAGGCTGAACAGAACGAAGGCGAGCACGCAGCTTGCGAGCGCCTGCACGTCGTCCAGTCTGTGCGCCGCTGCAAGCGGCACGAAAACGAGAACGTTCTTGACCCATTGATGCAGACGCAATGCGCGCAGCCACGATTTTAGCCGTCCGCTTAGAGAGGCCGACGCCACCTCAAACACGCGCTCTATTGTGATGGCTTCTTTGCGCAAGCGCTCGAGCAGACTGGGTGGTGCCACGACAATTGCAGCATTGGCATGCCGCCATACGTGAAGATCCTTCCTCTCGTTTGCGGCATAATCGAAGCCCTTGGGTCCATAGCGATCGACGAGCCGGACCGCCTTCGCTTTTCCGCAGATATTTGTCGCGTCACAACTTGCTATAACCTCATCGAAGAGACCGAAGTACGCGGCGACCTTGGTTGCGATGCTCTCGTTGGCTGCAGTACACAAGACCAGCTTGCGACCGGCTTTCTTTTCACCCTGTAGCCATTCGATGAAGCGCGCGTTCGTTGGCAAGGTACGCACATCGAGCTCGACCTCTTGCGCGAGGCGCGCCTTGATACATGCAGGTCCTCGAGCAAACCATCCGATCACCTTGAAAACACGCAGCGGATTCTTCTTAATGTAGCGTACGAACATCTCGAACAGCAGATCCGCGTGAACGAGCGTGCCATCAAGATCGACGCACAACGGGCGCCTTGCTCTCTCCGGTGAAGGCCATAAAACATGAACGCTCATACTGGCTCCTACGAACCAGCAAGTGGCTGTCAGCGAGTCCGCCCGAGCAACGACGCGACGGTCGTCCTACGACATGTCTAGTGTCAAGAAATCATCGCCGACAAGAAATACGGATCTGTTCTGTGCGAAACGATGCGGCGTCGGATGATGCGAGTGTCCCATGATCCTACAAATCACCACACGCCTCGCGCTGCGGCAGGGAACGCGATCGAAGGATTACGCATTCACCTCGGCCCAGATGCACCGTGACGCACTGCGACACGCGCTCAGAGTTTCGAGCACGGGGTCTGAAAGATGAATCAGTTCCAGCCCGGCTGCAACAATGCCGGCCGCTCCCTTCGTACGCACCAACCATTCCTCATCGCCATCGCCTTCGCGCTGGCACACGGCATCCTTGCGGCAACGGTCGATGGCAAGGATCCGGAGCTGTTCCTACGCGCCGATCGCGCGGGCGAACGTCTGAATGCCATAGTTGGACTGCTCGGCACGCAATCCTGGTTGCAGCTGGAACGTTATCTCGCAAGCCATGGGATCATCGGCGACTACGCCCCGCATGCTGTCTTGTATGCGGTCGCAGGACGTCTCGGTGTCGTCATCGTTCAGGTCGCCTTGGCGATCCTATCCGGCCTGTGTGTCCATCGACTCGCTCGCGTACTAGGACTGTCCCAACGTGCTGCTGCTGTGGCGATGATGCTCTACCTGGCGCTGCCACATACCCTCGTGCTGCCGCATCAGCTCGCTACCGAAGCGCTGCACGTTCCTCTCGTCGTGATCTCGACCTGGTCACTCGCCGAAGTCTTACTGAAACCCCGGGCATCGCTGCTGCTATTGAGCGCGCTCTGTCTCGGGGCTGCCATTCTCATTCGTCCCATCATGTTGCTATGGCCTCTCGTTACAACGGCCTTGCTCGGGCTCATCCTGCGTCCGCGCATCGCCGGCGTGTACGCCGCGATTGCGCTGCTGCCGACACTTACCTGGACGAGCTTCATCTGGTCGCAGACAGGCGAGTTCGGGCTAGGGAAATCTGGACACAGCATGGAGCGCAACCTCTATTCCCGGGTCGATCGTATTGCCGCGACGTTGCCATCAAGCACGCGCTCATATGTACAAGCGACCTATTTGGCGCACCCGGATCGCGAGCTGAGCCCTGCCACCTACATCCGCTTTTCCCTCCAACATCCGTTCGCGTCGCTCGTGCACCTTGGACGCGATGCCCTGAACTTCTTCGGCAAGTCTGGAATCGAGCGGGTCACGATCGATTACCTTGCGCTGCACTCCGATGCGAATTCTCTCCAAGATCCGCGACACGGTTGGCGGCGACACCTCGAAGCCCGCGGCACGTTGGCTACCGTGCGTTACTTGTCGAACACGCTCGGTGTCGTCTTCATCGTTTCGATCGTCGGTGCGATATTGATGGCAGGACTGCTGCTACTGACACTCTTTGGCGCTGTCCACCTATTTAGGCATCGACGCAAGCTCACGCTGCCACAGCGGCTCACGAGCACTCTGCTCGTCCTGCTCATCCCCTACGTTTTTGTGTTCTCGCAGGTGATCGATGCAATGCAGTCGCGACACCGCGCACCAGCGGAGTTCGCCATTGTGCTGCTCGCAACCGTCGGAGCGTCCGCATGGCGGAGACGGTCCGCATAGGCTGCGGGCTTGGGGCTGGGGGCTCCGGCCTGGAAGCTACCGGCCGGGCGCTCTAGCCGTGCATGTACGCCTCTCGCCAGAGCCCAGTAGAGCCCAGTGCCCGGCAGCCCTCACGCACAAGCCTGCCGTCCATTACCCCACCGTCACCACCCGTGCCGCACTTTGTGCGCTCTTGGCCGCCAGCAACTCAAGATATCGCGATGCGATCGCACGAGGTGAGAACTCGCTCTCGATGAAGCGTCTGGCTCGTGCACCGATGTCGGCGCATAACGAAGCATTATCCAGCAGTCGCTCGAGCTGTTGCGTCATGTCGAGCACATCGTGGCACTTGCGCCCTAGATTGCGCCGCTGGATCAGATCATCCGGATCGAAGAACGACACCACCGGAACACATCGAGCCCAGGCTTGCAGAAAGGTATTCGGAAAACCCTCGACGCTCGATGTGTTCACGTGCACTTTCGACCGTGCGAAGAACGCATCCACGTCTTTGTATGCGACGGCACCGAGCATCTGCACGTTCGGCATGGCGTGTGCACGCTTGCGGATGTGCTCGAAGTAGCTTTGCTGGCGCGGCAGCGGGCCGCCGACGACAACGAAACGTCGGTGCGGCAGAGCCCTCGCAAGCTCGAGCACGATCTCAGGGCGTTTGACCGGTCGGAGATTTCCAACCCACAGCACATCGATGTCGCGTACGGCTGACGTGCTCAGGGCCGGGACCTCCACGAGCATGTTCACGATCTCGCTGTGCAACCCGTAGTGGCGACGAAGCAGCGCCTGTTGATGCTCCGTCTGAGCTGCGATCAGTGTGGCGCGACGCAGGCCGTACTCGTACATCTTCCGATCACGCGCGTACGGCGTGAGCTGCGCGCCTGGAATGCAGCCCAGATCAGAGGCGATACGAACGATCGATTGCTTACGGTGCTTGCGGGAGAACCAAACTGCGAGTCCCGTCACCATCCCTGCCGGGGACTGATAGTACACATCTGCATCCACACTGCGCATCGCCTGCACGACCCTCATCGTCCGCTTCAGAAACCTGACACCTGGCAGTCCTGCTTGCGGACGATAACTTGCAACGGCGCGGATGCCGTCCACCTCTACGATGCGCGCTTGCCCATGATCGTAGACGATGATGGACACATCCAGTCCGAGATCCCTCCATGCTTTCGCGAGCAGCACGTGCTGGACCGACTCACCGCCGATATGTCCAAGCGATGCGTCACCTGTCAGCATCGGATAATCATCGAGCCCGAGAATACAGATGCTTCTTATGGTCATGTGAGGCCTGGTCAACTACATCGCCCCTCGTTGCGCGAACGTGCGCACCAGCTGAATCACGCGATTCTGGTGGCAAACGAGCTTGCCATGTAGACGGTTCCGATGCGCGTGCTTCCTTCTTGGTCAAGAACGACTCCGCACGCACGACCGTCGGGCTCGCCGCAGTGCTCGCTTAGCGACCAGCACAGTGGCCGCACGTAGCAGATTGGCCACTCTAGATGCCTCTGGAATCCTGAACGTCACGAGAAGCACGGCGAACGCGGCAAGGTAGGACAGCGCACCCAATGCGACGCCCATGATACCCATGTGTTCCATCCAGAACGAAGGTGCGATGACGACGTAAGCAAGCGCAGCTGCCACCCCGATCTTGAGCAGATCACCCCAATCTGCCAACGCCCTCATCCTGATGCCGTACGCACGCGCCGTCTCATGGGCCAAATAGACCCCCTCGATGGCACGCGCCACCAGAAACGCCGCCACTGCACCCGACACACCCCACTGCGGCAACAGCAGGATCAATAGTCCCGCGTTAATGAGCAGCGCGAGTACGTTGCTGCGCAAGATGGCCCCTGTTCGATCCAGGGCGCGCAAAGGCACCGCAAAGTCGATGATCTCGCGCAAGAAAGTGAGCACGAATAATTGAAAGATCGGCACCGCAGCCACATACTTCGACGAAAAAAACGTCTCGATCAGCGGCTCCGCGAAACGCACGAGCACCACGCCAGTGCCAATGAGCGCAACGGCTGCCGCCACCGTCGCGCGACGCCATAAATGCAGCTGCTCTGGACGTGACCTGCCTTGTTCCCTCACCATCTCCGGAAGGAGCACATCTGAAAGCGAATTGCGCAACACTGTGATGACGGGTTGCACATATACACCGATGGAGTAATAGGCCAACGCCACCGGCCCGAGCATCTTTGCAACGAACAACGCGCCCAAGGACTTGTTCATGGCGACGAGAACGAGCGCGCTGCCGAAGGGCACACAGAATCGCAGCTGTTCACGCCAACGATAATCCCCCGGATCCTCGATCCTTCTGGCGCGTGCTCGCCACGCCAGCGCCGAAATGGTCAGACGCACCGCCTCAAGGAGAATCAGAGCCTGAATCAAGGCGTCCACACTGCCGGTAAAGAACGCAGTTACGGTGACAACGACGATGCGCCCCACGAGACGAGTGGTCGTATAGCCCAGCACCGCGTAGCTGCGTCTCTCCGACAGCCATAAGAACTCCCAGAAATCGAGATTCACAAACAGGAGCACGTACAGAGCAACGCGAGCGCCAAACTCCCCAAGGAGTTGCCCGGCCATCGCTGAATCAAGGACGAATACGCTGCCGGTCACCAGCAGGCTGCTCGCCAATGTGAGCAATGCCGCCTGATCCACGAAGCGCCATCCCCGCTCCGGATCATCCGGCACGAAACGCAACAAGCTGCTGTTGATGCCGAAGCCGGCGATACTGATCAGAACGGTCGCATAGACCAAGAACTCGCGATACCGTCCAAAGTCCTCGACCGAAAGCAACCGAACGAGGATGACCGGGCTGATCAGGATCAGCCCTTGGTTCAAGAGCCTTGTTAACGAGACGATGGCCGCCCGCGCGCCTATGCCAGCAATAGCGTCACTCCGGAGTCGTTGTGCCATCGGCCGATCGTGGACCGTGAGAAAGATACGGCTGTGTGGATGCTGGAGAAGATTCATCCACCGCTCCATATCCAGACCGCTGTCCTGTAGCCGAAGTATGCGCTACGGCCTTCGGTACCGCACGCAGCACCTTGCTCAAACCATCTCTCCCGACGTACATCGTTTCAAACCGAGATGAAGTAACGGCGGCGTGCAATTCGGGCCCTCGCATCGAACGTCTCCCTTGTTCCTGACGTTCTCCGCTCAGCAATAAGAAGACACGTCTGTCCGCGTTGTTCAACAGCACGAGATCGAGCATTGCCTCGCTGACGATCACCGGAGTACCCGTGTAGAAGTCGACCACCTCGCCGTTCCTACTCATGACGAAGCGCCTGGCCACGTCGGGGCCAATGAGCCAGTAGTCGACTTTGCCCAGATAGTACGTCTGCTGCAAAACGTCCTCAGCGATGACGATGTCATCCTCGCGAAGATACTGAGTCAGTAGGAACTCCGCTGTACCTTTGTGATCTGGGTACACGCCATAGCCGGCGCGAATCGTTGCAGCGGCCTCGATGGGATTGACAATGCAGATGGCCGCAGGGATCGCCACAATCGCCCGGATGTAACTCTTATGAGCTGTTGCTCCAGCACGTGAGATCAGTGCGTCGCTGACACCTTGCAACGTTGCGAATGCACAGACCAACATCGGCAGCAGCGCCACCGCGGTGTAACGTGGCGGCACATTCCAAGCGAAGAGACCGAGCGCGAAAACGGGAGCCCATACGGCCAGGAGAGCGAGCAGCCAGTAATCTGGAACATCGCGATTGCGTGCCAAACGATAAATACCCCATACAAGGCATGAGCCGCAGACGACACCTGCCGCCACACTAAGCTGCGCAGCTCGGACGTAAGGCCACACGCTCGGTTGTCCGACGAGCGCTCCGACCAGTCGAACGATGGTGTCGGCCTGCGAGGCGACGAGGATGACGTGTGCTCCCGTGAGCAGCACCACTCCTGCACCGAAGACAGTCAGCCAGCGCGAGGTAGAAGGGGACGCATTGCGCAGCACAAGCGCGGCGCCGGCGACGTAGCTCAAAGCGGCCAGATGATAGAACAGCGCAAGTTGCAGCGTAAGACCGGCAAGAAGCAGCACCGCGACCGGCCATCTCACGAGAGGATCCACAGTTCTCACAACCTGCCAACAGACATACGCCAGTAGCGCGCCGTAGCCGTACAACAACGCCGCCGCTTCGAGTGCGACATTCGGGGAGACAGAAGCGCCTTGTGACGTCGGTTGAGGGAGACTTGCAGTGAACTCCGGCGGTGGCACCGGATACTGCGACTCGACTAATCGATCAATGACGATGAACGCGAGAACCGCCATAGCAATCGCTGCGATTCCCTGCAGAAGCCGGCGAGCATCCGAATGCAGAAGCCCTGGGATCAAGAACAACAACACTGCTGCGACGGCCAAGACTTGCATGTCCATTCCTAAGATCAGTACCGCGACGGCACCAATGAGCCACCGCACAGCACCGGTCCGCTCCCACGCAAACACGAGAGCCATCGTTGCCGCGATGCACGTGACCAGGAAGATGTACATACGCGCCGTTTGTGAGTACACGACGAGCGCCGGCAGGAAAGCAATTGCTGCAACGAAGGCGACATTCCACTCGGGGCGCAGAAATCGCTTACCTACGAAATGGGCAATCGCGATGAGCACAATGCCGCACACCGCCGACGGTAGACGCAACGCCCATTCCGATTCACCAAACATCCACACCGAGAGCGACATGAGATACAGCTGTGTGATGCCGCGCGGGTAGAGCATGCCGCTCGGCAAGATCGGCACACCTTCCCTCAAGATGCCACGCACCGCCATTGCCATCGTCTCTTCGTCTCCGTGAAGCCCGACGCTGCCGAGCCCCCAGAAGCGTATCCAGGCACCCGCTGCGAGCAGCGCCAGAATCATCGTGCGATACGGTAGGTGTGTACGCTCTGCAGTCGGGATCGTCAGGCGGAATGACGGTGTGAACGAGTGCACCGCCGCAGCGACGAATCGCGACGAGCCGACGAGCGGAAGCAATCGAGCTGTCCGGTTTGCATCGACCGACATCGGTGAATCTTTCGTGCTCACGTGTATGGACGCCGCTTGCCGCCATCGCGCACACTCTTGCAGGCGGCATTCGACAGCGAGAGGAACCCGACCGGATCGAGCAAGTTGCGTACCAAAGCAAAAAAAAACCGGCGATCGCGCGGAAGCGCGATCGCCGGCCGATGCCACGGCATTAGATGTTTGGGGGCCGTGGTGCCGCAAAGCTGTAGCAACAGATACGCCACGCACCTGCTGCCGACGGCGGGCCTGTCAGTCGCAGCGCGAGTGCGCCGTGAAATTTACAAGCCGGTGTAGAAACTACCTCTGTGTCGGCCGCGCGCCGCGATGTTTATTGTTATTGACCGCCCGCGAGAACCGGCGCACCCGGCGTTCTAGGAGAGCGCCCCTCCACTTCCGCGGCGAGCTCGTGCAGCCATACCTCCAGCCTCGTGTAACCGCTTTCGGTCACCTCATGTGGATTGCTCGGTATCGTCAGACGCCGCACATTCTCGGCTAGCTGCGGCCAGCCGCCTGCATTCCTCTCGCAGCGCGTTGTCCCGTTCGGTGACACACAATTGATGATGCGACCCGTCCCATCGCGGACGCTCTTCACGATGCGCGCATCAACTGGATCGCGATCGGCTGGACGTGCACCGACGTTCTTGAGCACCTGCTCCAGCACGACGTTCTGCTGCGTTGGTAGCCGCGTCAAGCCGGCGGGCCACGCCGGCGGCGTCTTTGCCATGTACGGCGTCAGCGGCACAGAGTTACCAACAATCGACAGGAGGGACATCGGATCGTCGGTCGCTTCAACTGCCGCATTGTCGGCGAGGTAGATTCGGCTTCCCGACGGCAAGGCAAATTGATTGCCCTCGGTGTGCACCGCCACCGGACGTGTCTTGTTCGCATGATCGCTGCCGCGAATGAATACGTTACCCACGATCGTATTCTTGGTGCTGATACCCCGCTCGCTCTGCAGATCCACGTCCTTGTAGCCGCGGTTATAGACGACATTGTTCACCATGACCATCTGTCCGGCACGAGACAGCGGGTTACGATCAGCCGTGTGCGCGATCAAGTTGCCGATGAAGGCCACCTTGCCATTGTGCGGCCCGAACAAGACGCCGTATCCATGGCGCCCCTTGGGATGCAGAGAATCATTGAGCGCTTCAGCGAAGATGTTGTTGCTGAGCGTCACGTTGTCCCAGTTCGTCCAGAGGCTGGCGGTCTCATCGATGGCCCACGAAAAGGAGCAGTGATCGACTACGATGTTCCTGATCGGCTCCGAGTGCTCGATCTTGAGCGCATCGCGATTCTCTGGATTTGGCCCGTTCGGATCGTCGCCGGGCCGCACGCGGATGTGCTGAACGAGCACGTCGGAGGTCGAAATACGTAGTGCCGCACCGCGAAGCATGATGCCTGGGGACGGTGCAGTCTGGCCGGCGATCGTGATGTTCGGGTTTCTGATCGTCAGATCGTTCGTGAGCCTGATCGTGCCGGAGACCTCGAAGACGCAGACACGCGGTCCGCTGGCATTCACACATGCGCGTAACGACCCCTCGCCTGAGTCATTCAAGTTCGTCACTCTGTAGATCGTGCCACCACGGCCAGCCGGCGTATCGATGCCGAAACCGGCTGCGTTGGGGATGACAGGCAGGGCGTTGGCGGCCACCAACGGGAACAACGGCGCCATACCAAGCAAAGCGGCCATCACGTGGCGACGTATGAAAGCTTTCCCCATCGTTGAGCGATTCATCGCTGGTGTCATGGACATCGAAACCGTTCCTCGATCCTACTGACTGGCCCCTACATGTCACTGTGTCGGCAAAACGCCACTCGTCGACGCTGGATCCACGACCTGCAGCGACGTCGGTCAGCGTCACATTGGACGACGACGAAATTACAAGTGCACTGCCAAGGGTTACATCGGAGAAGCCCTGAACGCACATGTGGCCAGCACTGGCAATGTACGACTTTCTCCTGCATGCGTTCCGCGACAAGGGAACAGTGCCTGGTCCGCGACGGAGCGGATGGCGATCGGATGGCGCACAGATCCCGCAAATGCGAGTCCGCATCGGTCTCCAGCGCTGCCCCCAGGCAGCGTCCGCGCGGGAGCTCCGGCATCAAAAGTGCATCGAGTCCGGTCTCGGGAACAGCACTGCGATGCGACGCGATCCTGCACAACTTGCCAATGCACAGTTCGACGTTCTGATCATCGGCGGCGGCGCCTTCGGCGCAGCAGCCGCCCGCGAAGCGGCGCTGCACGGCTTGCGCACCGCGATCATCGAACGCAGCGACTTCGGCAGCGGCGCCTCCTCCGAATGCTTCAAGATGGTCCACGGCGGCATACGTTACCTGCAGCATGCCGACATCCGCCGGTTACGCCTCTCCTGTCACGAGCGCTCGACGCTGCTGAGGATTGCACCTCACTTGGTGAGGCCCCTGCCGATCGCGATTCCGACGTTCGGTCGCGGCCGCCGCGGCCGCGCCTTCCTCGGCGCCGGCGCCTTGCTGTACGACCTGCTTACCTTCGATCGCAATGACGGCATCGTCGATCCGACACGTCGAATCAATAGAACCCGCTTCCTCTCGCGTATGGAGGTCCTGGAGCTCCATCCTCATCTGAGCTCGCCGGAGCTGAGCGGCGCGGTCGTGTTCGAAGATGGCCAAATGTACAACCCCGCACGCCTCGTCCTTGCCTTCGTCAAGGCAGCAGTCGCCGAGGGTGCGGTCGCATGCAACTACGTCGAAGCACAACATTATCTTTGGCGTGGGACGCACGTCGTCGGTGTGCGAGCGCTCGACCGTCTCACCAACGAGACGTTCGATGTTCGCGCTCGTCTCACACTGAACGCGGCGGGTCCTTGGGCAGACTTGCTGAATCATACCGAGCCACGGCTCGCCACCGCCCGACGTGGACCATTCTCACGCGACGCCTACTTCATCGTGGACAGGCCGCCGCAGTCTTCTTATGCACTCGCACTGCCGGGGTTGAGTCGCGACAAAGACGCCGTCTTCAGCAGAAGCAACCGACATCTGTTCACCGTGCCATGGCGCGACAAGACACTCGTTGGGGTTTGGCACCGTCATTGGAATGACTCACCCGACGCTGCGCAGATCGATCGTGAGGAGCTACGCAGCTGGATAGCGGAACTCAATACGGTACACCCCGCGTTGGGTATGTCGATCGACGAAGTGACTTTTGCGAACTGCGGCCTCGTGCCATTCGGCGAAACGGCTACGCAGCACGAGCTCAGCTTCGGCAAGGAATCACGGCTGATTGATCATCGCTTCGTCCACGGCGTCGAAGGGCTCGTGACGCTGATCGGCATTCGCTTCACGACCGCGCGCTTCGATGCAGCACGCGCGCTCGGGTTGCTGCTTGAGCAGTGGCCAGAGGGTCGACGACGATCACGGTCTGATGCAACGACGACCATCGCGCTGCCTGGCGGCGATATTACGGACTTCAATGCTTTTCGCGCGTCATGTCGCAAGAAACTCGCTGGCTTGCCCGAGCCGACAATCGACGGTCTGGTTTGCAATTTCGGCACGGAGTACCGTGACGTGTTAAGTACCCTGCCCGACGTGCGTGTCGACACATCGCAGCTGATCGGCAGATCCACGTTGCGTCACGAAGTCGCGTACGCAGTCGAGCACGAGATGGCCGTTCGCCTCGACGACGTCGTCTTACGGCGTACCGATCTTGGGGCAGGCGTGCATCCAGGAAGGATTGCGCTCGAGCGAGCAGCGGAAGTAATGGCGCAACGTCTAGGGTGGTCCAGTGATCGAAAACGTGGAGAAATTGAACTAACGGAAAGGATCCTAGCGAAGCACCATGCACGAGCGGCACCATCTGGACAGCTGCAAGAAGCGGGCTATGTGACACACCAAGCAGTGAATTGAGGACGATATGCGCGGGTCTCGAATACTCATCACCGGGGCGACAGGGTTCATCGGGTCGCAGCTGGCGCTCTACGCGCGTCGTCTTGGTCTCGACATCGTTGCGGCGGGTCGAGAACTGTCCACCGTGGAAGTGGAGCGTGCGAACGAGCTCCGCTCTGCAGGAATCGAGGTCTCGACAGGCAAGCTGCAGGACCTCGAGTACGCACGCTCCCTCGTCGAGGGTTGTACAGCCGTCATCCACTTGGCAGCCGCGCAGCACGAAGCACAAATGCCCGATATTTATTTCCGAGACGTCAATGTCATTGGCACGCGCGTGTTACTCGAAGCCGCACGCGCCGTCTCTGTGCGACGTTTCGTCTACGGCAGCACGATCGGGGTCTACGGCTCGAGCTCAGACCAAGTGCTCGATGAGAACAGCCCTCTGCGGCCCGACAATATTTACACGCGCACCAAAGCAGAGGCAGAACGGCTGGTCAGCACATTTTCCGCGGAGATGGAGACCTGCATCATTCGAATCTCCGAGACCTATGGCCCTGGCGATCTGCGCCTGCTCAAGCTGTTTCGCGCAATCGACCGCGGTCAGTTCGTCATGATCGGCTCCGGCCAGAACCGCCACCAATGCATACACGTCGCCGATCTTGCGCGCGCTCTGCTGTTGGCCACTGAGCATCCCTATGCCGCAGGCGAGGTCTTTGTCATCGCGGGTGCGGAACCCATCACCACCAACGAGATGGTTCAGCTGATTGCCGCTGCCTTGAATCGTCATCCACCGCGCATACATCTGCCTCTTTGGCCCTTTCGAGTTGCGGCCCACGTCTTCGAATGGCTCCTGCCACCACTTGGCATGACGCCTCCGCTGCACCGCCGGCGACTGGATTTTTTCACGAAATCCTTCGTGTTCTCGATTGAGAAGGCGCAACGCCTACTCGATTTTCGTCCGGAGATCGACTTCGCCAGCGGTGCCTTGGATACCGCTCAATGGTATCGAGCACGCGGGTATCTGCCGCAGCGGCAGCGCCATGAAGTGACCAAAGCGGAGTCGGTGTAGACGATGGTCGTCCGTGGACACGTCGTTGCTCCTGCAACCTCTT
Organism: Gammaproteobacteria bacterium; assembly: GCA_017577615.1. Taxonomy (GTDB): domain Bacteria; phylum Pseudomonadota; class Gammaproteobacteria; order Steroidobacterales; family Steroidobacteraceae; genus Steroidobacter. Next base: position 135,056 of record PKRE01000009.1, read on the forward strand.
CCGTCGTTCTCTCTTGTGGTTGATGATGGCTTCGGATCTAGACATTTCGCTACGTGTGCCGAGAGCTTGGGCACCGCGGACTGTGGACCTCGACGATCGCTCAACATTTGACCTCAGAGCGGACGGCACCGCCGATGTCGATGAGGCATTTACACGCGACCTGACAGCACCGATACGCCCGTCGTGCACGCGCGCCGCATCCACGCTGTCCTCTGAGCCGACGAGTGATCTCAACCCCGCCGACGTCACGCCGCTTGGCGAGCGCCGCCAAGACAGCGGCACGTCCTCCACCCCCGGACTTGATGCTCCGGCATCCGGGAGAGCGCCGAGCGCCCACTCGTTGGAAGCCACGGCGATGGCTGGCCATTCGGCGCCCGTCGCTCCCGGCGCTGTGCTCCTGGACCGTTACTTGATCGAACAGGCTCTAGGGGCCGGCGGCACAGCTTGGGTGTTTCGAGCGCGCGATCTCACCGTCCACAAGAACGCGCCTGGTGCGCGCATCGCGATCAAGACACCGCGGCCCGATATGAGAGAACGCGAGCGGGCGATCGCCCGCCTGCAGCACGAGTTCCGCTGCGCCCAGCTCCTGCGTCATCCGAATATCGTGCGTGTCCTGGAGTTAGGACATGACGATCGGACTTGGTTCATGACGATGGAGCTCATCGAAGGAAGATCGCTCGCCGCGCTGATGCGTGAGCCTGTATCTCTGCCTCCCGCTCTGAAACGCGCCGTGTTGACTGCTTGTGCGCAGGCGCTCGCCTACGCGCACCGCAACGATGTCGTGCACGGAGACTTCAAACCGTCGAATGTACTCGTCAGCGCGAATGGGCAGGTCAAGGTATTCGACTTCGGCGCTGCAACCTGGCTCGAGCAAGAGGATCGAACGCGCATCCCAGCTGGTACACCTGCCTATGCCAGCCCACAAGTGCTGAGCGGCGCACGTCCGGACCCTCGCGACGACGTCTTCAGCTTTGCTTGCGTCGCTTACGAGCTCCTCACTGGACGGCATCCATTCGGGCGGCGCTCCTCATTAGAGGCGCGTCAGCAAGGACAGCTACCCCCTCGTCCGGAAGCGTTATCTACGTGGCAATGGCTGACACTGTCGTCAGCGCTGTCGTTCGACCGAGATCAACGCCCGACCGACGTCGAAAAAGTAGTAAACATCCTGCTAGCTGATGCTGCGCCGGATCCGTCCTCTACGTCTCCCGCGCAACTAGGACGCATGCCGCCGACGAGCCCATCTGTGCGTGCGGCCCCCGACAGCGGGCTCGTTCCTCAACCCGGCTGGGGCTTCTTCCTCTTCCTTGCCTGCGCCCTCGGTTTGATCTTGATCGGTGCGCAGCATCAACGCGGATCCGATAACGGCGCCTCGATACAGCATTCTCTCGATACCGAGCCAGAGCAGGAACCGGTGGAGGCCCGCATCCACACCCAGGCACCGCTGCCGTCCAAGGATGCGACGTCCGATAGTGCATCGCCCGTGGTCGAAACCGAACCCCCGGCGGCGACAGCCCCGGCCACCAAGGAACGCGCACGACGGGCGCCGTCCGCGAATCGCCCTCCCGAGCCAACGAGCGATGTTTCGCTCGAGTCTGTCAATATCGTCACGAGTGAAAGTGCACTCGCCGCAGTCTTCATCCTCAAGCGTTCTGAGCCGCTGTCTCACCGCGTCGAAGTTCGCTGGCGCGCAGAGAGTGGCACTGCCAAAGTCGGTGTGGATCTCTCGGCGAACGTCTCCGGGATCGCCGTACTCCCCGAAGGACACACTCGTCGCGCCATCTACGTGCCGCTGCTCAATGATCAGACGAAAGAGGACGACGAGACCTTCACGCTTCGGTTGGAAGCAGTTCGTGGCGCGCGCCTCGTTCACGACACCGCCTACGCCACCATCCTGGATGACGACTGACGATCATCGTTCGGCCTTTCCACCCTCCGTATGTCATGCGCGGTAGCACTACGAGCGAACTGCCACCGCAGCTACTTTCTTGCTGAGCACACGGACTTTCTTTCCGTACAACCTGAACACGATCCGCATGAAGAGCTCGAGCATGCTCGTTACGGCCAAACCGACGTAGTTAAAAGGGTTCTTCCAGAACACGTACAGTCTGAGCGCAAAGGGGCGGATCTCATCGAACCCGGCAAGCTGCAACAGCTGAGTCAGGCTATATTCGGTCACGATGTAGAAGTGGTCGATGTTATGAGCTAGGTTCTCCGCGCCGACGAACGGATTGGCGCCGTTCATCGCGTATACGATGACGCGCCCTCCGGGCTTGAGGGCCGCATGACACAGTCGCAGGAACTCGATCGTCTCATCGTGGGTGAGGTGATTGAGCTCTTGCTCCGGAATGATGACGTCGAACTCGTCGTGCTTCGACTCCAAATAAGGAAACGCCTCTGCCACCTCGCAAGGCAAACCACGACGGCGGCCATGGTCGATCTTCGTTGCATCTGAATCGATGCCAACGATGTTGTGATAGCCTGCTTTGACGAGCACATCCAGCAAGTATCCCGGACCGCAGCTGATCACCAGGATGCGCACCGCCCGATCTTGCGGCAGGTGCGATAAGTAGTTCGCACGATAATAAGCCGCGAAAGAGGCATAGCCCTTGTCGATGTCTTGTGGCGCTTGCCAATACGAGTCAAATGGTTCCAGCCTCGCTGCCAAGCGGCGGCGCGGCACACCCTCTGGCCTCAACGGTTGCACGCTCATCTGCCGATCCTGGGAAATGCCAATGAGAGAATTGTAAATACCGCCGGCGAGGCCTCGGTTCCTGCCGTGGGCGCCCGCGCAGAGCTATTAACCTGTCACCACGGTCCGGCATCATTCTTGCTCGCTCCATGGCATGAAAATCTTGTTCTGCAATTACGAGTATCCCCCTCTCGGCGGCGGCGGCGGGATTGTCATGGCGGCACTCGCTAGACAGTTAGCGAGGCGGCATCAGGTCACGGTACTGACATCGCGAGCGAACGGGTTGCCCCCGGTCAGCATCGAAGAAGGCATCCGCGTCATACGCGTGCCGGTTCTTTTTCGTAAGCACATGGCGGTCGCAAACTTCCCCTCGATGCTCGCCTATCTGCCGAGCGGCTTCGTGCGTGGTCTGCTGCTCGCGCGACAGCACACCTTCGATATCGTGAATACACATTTCGCGCTGCCGAGCGGCCCCTTAGGTCATGCCTTGTCACGCGTTTATCGTGTGCCGAATGTGCTTTCGGTGCATGGAGGTGACTTGTTCGACCCGAGCAAGGCGAGCTCGCCGCACAGACACGCGCCACTACGCCAGTCCGTCCGCTGGCTTCTCAAAGCCGCTGACGCTGTCATAGGACAATCGCAGGACACCTTGGACCGCGTGCGCAGCATATACGGCGTGCAACGCAGCATGAGCTTGATACAACTCGGTATCGAGCGTCCCCCTTTGCGGCCAAACGTGCAACGTGCAGCTTTCGGATTACCTCAACATGCATTCGTTCTCGTTACCGTTGGCAGGCTCATACCCCGTAAGGCCGTGACACAGCTGGTCGAAATCTTGGCCGCAACTCGGATCGCCGATGCTCACCTGCTCATCGTAGGCAGTGGCCCGGAAGAGAACGCCATACGCGACTGCGCTCGTTCCTACGGACTCATGCAACGAGTTCACCTGCTGGGACATGTGAGCGAAGCGGACAAGCATGCGGCCTTGCAGGTGGCGGACGTCTTCGTATCGACGAGCCAGCACGAGGGCTTCGGGCTCGTCTTCCTGGAAGCCATGGCGCATGGCTTACCGATCGTCTGTTACGATCGCGGCGGTCAGACCGACTTCCTTGCAACTGGTCAGAGCGGGCACGTCGTTCCCCTCAACGATCGCAGGACGTTCTGCGAGGCATTGCTCGCCCTGCACGCAGATCCTATTGCGCGGCGCACATACGCGGCGCGGAACCTCGAGCGGGTGGAATCGTTTTTTATTGATGCATGTGCAGCTCGCTACGAGCAAGTGTTCGAGCACGCGATCGCAATACGTGCTGCCAAGGATTCCCGTAGCGACGCGATCTCGCCTTCCTCGTGAGGAAAGGGGAGGGGACGCCATCCATGCCAGCGGCATCTCATCTTCTCAGGCTTCGGTGCGACTTTTGCCGGCGCTCGTGACTCGCGACTTAGGAGTCCGATAACCATCTATGTGCGGGTTCGCCGCCCTGCTTTCTCCCGACCGCGACGCCAGACGCGACGCTATGTGCCGTATGCTGAACGCGCTGCGGCATCGCGGCCCTGACGGCGAGGGAACATACGAGGATGGCTGCGTCACACTGGGGCATCGACGGCTCGCGATCATAGACCTTGCCCGCGGCGCACAGCCTCTGAGGAGCAATGACGGTGCGATCCGCCTGGTCGCTAATGGCGAGATATACAACTATCGCGAGCTGCGTCGGGAGCTCGAGCAACAAGGCCACATCTTTCTCACCGGCAGCGACTGCGAAGTCATCATCGCGCTGTACCAACGATACGGAGATGCTCTTTGCGAACATCTGCGTGGAATGTTCTCGTTCGCGCTTTGGGACGCGCGGAAACGTCGCTTGCTGGTCGCACGCGATCATCTAGGCCAGAAACCTCTTTACTACCAACTGAACGAACGCGGCTTCGCCTGCGCTTCGGAGATCAAAGCGCTCCTTGCTTGCTCGACGCGCTCTGCATTGAATTTGCCGGCGCTCGATCAGTACCTCGCGTTACGGCTGATCGATGCACCACTCTCAATGTTCTCCGGCATCTATAAGCTGCCGCCAGCACATTTGCTCACGTTGGAGCCCGACGGCCGGCTCGCGATACGGCGGTATTGGCGCTTGTCGTTCGAGCCCAAGCACAGCCTGCCGGAGGAGCAGTTAGTGGATGAGCTCGAGGCGCGTCTAGAGGAAACGTTGCGACTCCACATGGTGAGTGACGTGCCCGTAGGCGCATTTCTCAGTGGAGGAATGGACTCGAGCTTACTGGTCGCGATGCTCAGCAAGAAGCTCGGTTACAAGGATCTACCCACCTTCACGATGGGCATCGACTATGCGCAATTCGATGAGGCACCACAAGCACAGCGTATAGCAAAGTTGTGCGGCACCGTGCATCATGAGGAGCGTGTTAGACCGGAGATCGGCATCCACATGCCCGATCTGATCTGGTCGCTCGATGAACCGTCCGATCCGTTGTCGTTGTGCACGTGGCTACTGGCGGCGTTCACGCGCAAGCACGTGAAAGTCGTGATCGGCGGCGACGGCGGCGATGAGCTCTTCGGCGGCTATGATCGCTACTATGGCAACGCGTTCGCGAGCCACTACGGCAAGCTCCCCAAGTCGCTGCGAAAGCATGTTCTGGAACGTGCTTTTACACTCCTGCCGGCATCTGGCTGGTACAAGAGCACCGCCCACAAGCTGCGCTGGCTTCACCACCTGTCGTTCCATGAGGGAGCGGCGCGCTACGCCGCAAGCCTCACCTATTTCTACTTCGACCACGCACGTCGCTTGAGCCTGTACACGAAAGAGGCACTTGAAAGGCTCGCCGGCTACGAGGCGGAAGCAATCATCAAGGCTCCTTATGAGCGCCTCGAGGGTGACGCTCTCGACCGCATGCTTTACACGGACAGCCTGGTGAGATTACCCAATCATCCTGTCATGATCACAGATCGCATGTGCATGGCGCACGGCCTCGAGGCTCGCAGCCCCTTCATGGACCACAAGCTCGTGGAATTCGTCGCACGGATCCCGAGCTCGCTGAAAGTTCGCCGCGGAACTCTGCGCTATATTCAAAGGCGCTTGGCGGAGCGCTACTTACCGGCGCAGCTGCTCAACCGGCCGAAGCAAGGTTTCTCCTCCGCCCTTCCCTACATGCTACGTGCGGAGTATGAACGTCTGTACTATCGGTACTTGCTCAACTCACGTCTGGTGGCCGCGGGCATCCTCGACGGCAAGCGGATCCGACGTCTTATGGAAGAGCAAGCACGGGGAACCGACGATCACGGCAACCGCTTGTGGCTGCTCATCAACGCCGAGCTTTGGTATCGAATGATGATCGAGGGGCAATCAAAAGAGGACCTGCGCAACGAGCTCACCGCGTTGTCGCACGAACGGTTTAGCCACCGCGTCTACGCTCCAGCCCATGCCAAGCCCGCGCATTCGTGAGGTACGTGCCGACTACGGCCTGGACCCTGCACTTCCCTGATCATATGAATAGTACGCGCTGTCATCTCGTTCCGACGAGCGATTGAGGACGACACCCAGTAAGTTCATCTCGGCGAGCACTTCCTTCGCAGTCTGCAGGCTATCTCGACTTGTTGCACCCTCCGCTACGACGAGCAACAGGCCATCGATCTGAGGAGAGAATGCCAGCACGTCATCGGAAGCAAGCACAGGCGGCATGTCGAGCACGATGATCCGTCGTGGCACCTCATTCTCCAGCGCCTGCATGAGCTCTATCATTCGCGGCGAAGACAGCAGCTCGGACGATTGCGGAACCGGCTGAAAGTTCGGGACGACCGACAGCCGTTCGATATCGGGCGAGTATAAAATGCTCTCGAAAGGTGCTTCGCCCAGTAAGTAGTCGCTCAGTCCCTTCTCTCCTCCAAGACCGGACAATCCCAAGTAGCTCGCCACACGCGGGCGCTGTAGGTCCAGATCCACCAGGAACACCCATGTGTTCACGTCCTGAGACAGAGCGATCGCAAGATTGATCGCAGTCAGGGTTTTTCCCTCACCTACTGTCACGCCGCTCACCGCCAGAACGCGCCACTGGTTCGCTTCGAGGCGTCGCAGCACGCGCGTACGGAGGATCTTATAGGCCCGTAGTGCTGCTTGATCACTGATGCGGGGCAGAATGCGATTCTGCTCGAGCACACCGGCATCGAGGCTCACACGCTGATACTCTTTCGCTTGTGCCATCTCCACCGGTGCGGGTGTAACGCGACGTACGCGAGTACGCGCTACCTGAGGGGCGGAGGCGTCTTGTCGATGCCGCTGCTCGGCGGACTTGCGGACTGCTTCTTCAATGATGCTCATTCTCCGGCCCTCGTTGCGGACTCAGAACAAGAACTGCGACATCAGGTAGTACACGACCGCTACGCCGATCGCAGTTCGCACACCGAACAGGACTGCCTGTCGTCTGCGCAGCCGTGCGGTCCCTACTGTTTCGATCACTGGCACGGCGGCCAGGGGTGTTACGGTAAGAATCTCGCGTATATCACGCACACCGCGTACCGTTTGATCCAGGAACTGTGCTGCCACCACTGCTGCGAACGCCACCGCGGCTGCCAAGACTACGGACACGAGGAAGATGGCCAATCGCGCTGGCTTCGCTGGCTCGCGCGGAATACTCGCCGCCTGTGCGACTCTGAATTCATCGACGGTGCCGCCTGCGATGGCTGCCTCGCTCACCTCCGCATCCATTTGACGCTTGATCAGCTCCTCGTACTTTGCACGCGCGCTCGCCAAGTCACGGGTCACCTCCTGATACTCGCGCTCCACTTCCGGGGTCGCGTGCAATCTCCTCTCCAGCTCGCTCAGCTTCGCGCGCAGCTCTGCGTTGCGCGCCTGCAGTGCGGATAGCTGTGCCTCGGTGGCATTCAGCTGCGTCCGCAGCTGGACTGCCACTGGCGAGTCCTCTGCCAGGCTTCGATCCGCTGTATCCCCCGCAGCGATGCGCGCCTCGAGCGCCTCGATGTTGCGGCGGATCCGCCGTACGTCGGGATGATCGTCGCTGTAACGTTGTCTCGCTTCGCTCAGGATCGAACGCTGCATCTGCAGCTGTTGCTGCAAGGACATGCCTGTAATGGAGCCCCCCGCGCGTAGCTGCTCAATCTGCCGACGCAACGAGATCATATCGGGGTGGCTCTCGTCGTAGGAAACACTCTTGCGACGATACTCTTCTTCCAGCTGTCGCAGGCTCGCTGTCTCCGGTGCGGCTGCGCTTGCCTGCTGGAGCTGAGCCATCAGGAACACGCGCTCCCGTCGTAGCGCTTGCATTTGCATCTCGACGTTCTGGATGTCTTCCTCGATACGTGCCATTACGTTGAGATTGACGCCGGTCAGGTCCGGCAGACTACCTTGGTGCTTCTCCTTAAAGGCCGCGAGACGGTTCTCCAGCTCTGCGACTCGCTGACGCATACGCTCCGCCTCGGCTGCAAAGAAGCTCGCTGCCGACGCCACTACGCTTCTGCGGTCCTGACGATTCTGCTCAAGAAAGGCATTCACCAGCCAACTCGCCCCTGCGTACGCTCGCTGCGGATCGCGATTCTCGTAAGCGACGTTGAATGCGCTCACGATCTCTCGCTCGCGTCCCGTTCTTGGATCGAGAATGCGCGTCGTGACAATGCTGACCTCGATATCTTCTCGCAGTTTTCGTAGCATTGCCCGCTCATCTTCGATATCGTCGTAAAGCGCGTGCTCTTCCAACAGACGGCGTAGATTTCCATCGCTCAGCACTCGTGTGCTGAGGCTCTGAACGTAATGATCTGCGTACTCGTCTTCCCGTCCGCTCTGCCCCGGCCCACGCGCCAACATGTTCTGCATAGCGTTCTGCTCATCGATCTCGATGAGCGCCGCAGAGCGATAAATGTCAGGCAGTCCGAGCGCCAGCAGAGCGCCGAGTGCCACAATTGGAATAGATAGACCGAACAGCAGGGAGCGACGCTTCTTCAAGATGGACAGGTACTCACCGAAGCCCGGTGCCGCGATCTCTGGGCTCAAGTGCTGGGAAGCGTGCACGTTCATTTCTCAGTCTGTCCGTCGCGATTCATAAGTGACGCCGATCAGCACGCCGTTCGCGCTTGCGTCCGAGGGCTCATCTTCGTACTCCTGCCATCGATAGGTATAGGTAGCGTGCAATGTCCATTGCCGGTTGACCCGCCACTCAAAGCCAGCATCGGCGGCGGCATACTCTCTGGTAGGATAAGCGCTCCGCTCCTCAATCGATTCGTTACGGCTCACGCGCGCCCCAATAATCGAGGTGAAGCGTTGTGAGATGTCGTGATCCAACCGAATGCGCAACTGGTGGCGCTCCACTATGGTTCCCGCCGAGACCGGTCCCACTGTTCGCGTAATGTCCAGGAACAACCTGTTACGCTCGCTCTGCCAACGGCCGCCGATGCCGGCAACGACGTTGTTGTCACTGTGCCCTCGATCTGGCTCTGTCTGCTGGCCTCCGATACGTATGTAAAACCTCGACGTCGGCGAGTAATCTGTCGCCCATTCAAGGTGAGCCCCGTATGCATCTGCGTCGATCGCTGTCTCGTACTTCGCAACAACACCGCGGATCGTCACGCTTGATCGCGGCGACACTCTGATCCCGAGCCCAAGCGATGCGCCAACTTCTCGAAAGTCTTCCTGAAACCCGACCGCCCTTCTGTCAAAGGACGCGTCCACATAGTGCGCGTCGAGATCGAGCGTATAACGCTGCGACATGTCATAGGAAAAGTAGGGTGCGATGCGGATCAGATCCCGGCGGCTACGTTCAATGATGCGTCCGGAGTCGAGATCCTCGGGGTCCCCGAGGTCTCCCTCGATCTCCGTGCCTGGAAACTCGCTTCGCACTACGTCCTCCTGCGAAAAGCTTCCTGCGATCCCCATACGCCGCCGCGGCGTCTCATCGTGAAGGACCATGTCGAAGAAATAGTCGTTCGAATCTTCGTCCGACTCGTCCGGGAAGTAAGTGGCTCGCACGCGTGGCGTCACCTCCACCGTGGTGCGCGGATCTACAGTGCTGAAAGTGACCGACACATCGGCTTGCGCACCAGAAACATCCAACTCGCCGCCCGGAAGCTCTAGATGATAGTTGTCGCTGTACAGATACGCCGCGCCGATACGAGGCGCCACCTCCCAGTTAGCCCCCACAGCGCTCGTGCTCGCGAGCGCGAGCACGAGCCCAACGGCGTCGACAGCAAACCTCCGGCTCACGTCGCCACCGCACCGCCTCGACACGCAGTGACTGACTTCAACCCGTTCTACTTCTGACTTACGGTACAACAACGATGTCTCCTGCGATCAGCTCGATGTTCTGCTGCAGGTTTCTGCCGCGCACCACATCCGCATAGCGAAAGGGTATGGCTTTCTGCGCGCTGCCCTGCCCTCGCAGGACGATGATCTCATTTGCGGCGGCGAACGGAGTCATTCCGCCTGCCATGCTGAGCGCCTGCATCACGTTCACGCTCGGGTTCACCACGAACTCACCTGGCTTGTTGACCTGTCCAAGCACGTAGATCTTATTACCGTTGATCTGTTGTACCGAGATCGTGACTACCGCATCCGCGATGTACTTGTTGAGCCGTTCGCTCACGATCTTCGTCAGCTCCAAGACTGTCTTGCCGCGCGCGTCGACCTGTCCGACCAGCGGAAAGGAGAAGGCGCCGTCCGGCCTCACCAGCACCTGACGTTGTAAGTCGGGCTCTTTCCAGACAGAAATTTCAAGAATATCTCCTGGCTTGACCACGTAGCCGGTGTCCTGGGCATGGACGCATTGCAACGCGAGCAGCACGACGAGACCAGCAAACCACTGCAGACGCCGCATTTACTCAATCCTCTTGTACAGCGATGTATTAGTCATGAATCACTAGGCAGATGGTGATCGTGTTGGCCTGTCCTTTGCAGGTCGTGTGCCAACGGAGAACTGTGTCGCTACATGCCATCGCTCGTGCGGCTAGCTGAATAACGACGTGCACTTGTAGCGACGACATCTGCTCCACTCGTATAGGTGCGTTGTAAGAATCTGTCATGGGCTCTGCAATTACTACAACGCCAGGACCGGCGGAGCTTGCCGAAGGCGCTGCGATGCAAAGCCACAGGCCCGCCCTGTCCATCATCGTCCCGCTCTATAACGAGCAGGAGAGCGTGCGCCCGCTGTACGCGGCCATCGTGCAAGCAATGGGTCAGCTGGGGCGCTCGTTCGAGATGGTTTTCGTTGACGACGGCAGTAGCGATGCGACCGTAGAGATCGTGGATCAAATCGCACGCATTGACTCCCGACTTCGACTGGTCAAGTTTCGCCGCAATTACGGGCAAACCTCTGCAATGGCGGCTGGCATCGAATATGCCCGTGGCCAGGTCCTGGTTACGATGGACGGTGATCTGCAAAACGATCCCGCCGACATCCGGTCGTTACTCGAGAAGATCGAGGACGGCTACGACCTCGTCGTCGGCTGGCGTTACAACCGCCAGGACAAGCTGATCACTCGGAAGATTCCGTCACGTATCGCCAACTGGCTCATCGGCAAGGTGACAGGAGTCCCCATTCGCGACAATGGGTGCTCCCTCAAGGCATTCCGAGGCGATCTGATCAAAGAGATCCCGCTTTACTCCGAGATGCATCGCTTCATCCCGGCGATGGCCTCCGTCGCCGGGCCAAGGGTGGCCGAGATCAAGGTGCGCCACCACGCTCGGCGGTATGGAAAGTCGAAGTACGGTCTTTCCAGAATCTACAAGGTTCTTCTCGATCTGATGGTGATCAAGACCGTAGCAAGCTTTGCATCACGACCAATGCGTTGGTTCGCTCTACTGTCGTTACCTTTGTTCCTAGTGTCTTGTGTCGCACTTTCTTCTTCGGCGGTTTCCGTCGTTCGTGACGGCAGCATGTCGATCCCTATCGCGGGCACTGGCTTTGTCTTTCTTTCCTCGGCGTTGATGCTGCTGTGTAGTGGCGCGCTCGCCGAGCTTACGTATGCACGCGGCGATGTTCGAGATCGAGACTTCCTCAAGCTCACGCGAACAGTCCGAGATCCGCGATGAAGGGCTCGTTATGGCTACTGCGTATAAACCCTCCCGTTTATCGATCATCGTTCCCGTCGGCGCGCGACGCGCGAATCTCGAGGCACTGTATCAGGAGTATAAATCCGGCGTGGCTGCCATCGGCTTACCGTACGAGTTCATTTTCGTGCTCGATGGTCCTCGTGCCGATGCGGCACGATCGCTCGACAAACTGCAACGAGCCGGCGAGCGAATTACCGTGGTGAGCCTGACACGCTATTTCGGCGAAGCCGCGGCCCTCATGGCGGGATTCGAACGTGCGACAGGAGACGCCATCCTCACTCTACCTGCCTATCATCAGATTGATGCCAACCATCTCTACAAGTTGGTTTCCGCCCTCGATGAAGCAGACGTCGCGATCGGCTATCGATCGCCGCGTGCCGGCAACGCGCTCGAGAAGGTTCGGCGCGCAGCGTTTCACGGGCTTGTTCACTTCGTCACAGGGTTGCGCTTTCGTGATCTCGGATGCGGCGCCCGCGCCATGCGCCGACCGGTGTTCGAAGAGCTCGACCTCTATGGGGATCAACATCGGTTCGTCGCGATTCTGGCGACCCGCCTTGGTTTTCGTGTTGCGGAAGTGGCGATCGCGCAATCGCCGCACGACAGACGTACTCGCACTTACCGTCCGCGCGAGTACGTGCATCATCTGCTAGACTTGATCAGCATCTTCTTCTTGGTGCGATTCACGAAGAAACCTCTGCGCTTCTTCGGCATGATCGGGGCCATCACATTCATCGCCGGCGTTCTGTTGATCACGTATCTCGGTGTCGATCGAATCGTTTTCAGCGAGAGCTTGGCTGACCGGCCCGTGTTGATCTTGGCTGCGCTGCTGATCGTTCTTGGTGTGCAGATTTTCGCTCTCGGGCTGCTAGGCGAGCTGATCATCTTCACGCACGCACGCAGCTTGAAAGACTATCGGGTGGAAGCAGTCATTCACTACCCGGAGACTGAGGAAACCCCACCCGCCGGCACCGATCCCGAATCTGCCGCTGGCGCTCGCACCATATCGCAAACTGCTCCGTCGGCCGTTGCCTGAGCGCGGTATCGTGCCGTCTCGGGATCGCGTCGAGTCCACGCGTAAGCGAGACGAACCTGGCTTGATTCGCTTGTCGCGAGTCTCATCGGGTGCATCGTGATCGCAGGCGGCGGTGAGGGGGTTCCTGTACCCAGCGCGACGATCGAACGCACGCTCGTAAGCACGCCGCTGGGCAGCCGATCGAGTTCGGTACTCACATAAATCCGAGTCATTTCCGACAAGCGGCCAGCATCACGCATCACAGACGATCGTGTGAGATCGTCGAAGGAGTGCAGCGCGAGCACATGAGGCCGTCCTCGCCGGTCGTGCAACGCCTGCAATTGCACCAGTAGTGTGTCGAGGAAGATGGAGCGTGCTTCCGGCTGAAGCGCTGTCAGGTCGAGCAACACGCTCCTGCTCGGGTGCTCCAGTACCATCATGACCTCGTTCAAACGGGGCGCCTCCTGTGCATCTCCCAGCGCAGTAAATCCCTCTGCTGGCTCCGGTCCGCCGCTACAGGTCCTCACCAGGCAGCACTGATAGCCGCTGGCGCCAAGTCGCGTTATGAGTTGATCGCACAGCATTGCCTTTCCGCTGCCACTGGGCCCGTAGATCAGCAAGGAATCGTTGTACGGATCCAGTGAAAGCACACGGCCGTCTTCGAAAGCTCCGATTGCAATCCGTTCCCGAGATTGCGCATAGAGCAAGTCGCCTTCTGTCAGATCGTGCGCGAACTCAAGAAAGCCATCGCAATAAGCACCAACCGTCGTCCGGTCGGCGTAGGTCTTGATTACCGGTGCCGCGTTCTGCACTGCTACCGCATGCTCCGCGAGGTGAAAGAGAGCAAGGTCGTTCTCGGCATCGCCGATCACCACCAAGTTATGTGCGGACAAGCCGAGCTGACGCAACACCTCCCTCACACCGAGCGCCTTGTTCACCTCCACAGGTGCAATGATCAACGAAGCGTCGTTGGTGACGATCTGGTATTCGAGGCGTAGCCTGTTCAGCACGTCACGTACCCGACTCTCGTTCGTGATCGACGTCGTGATGATCGCGCTCCCGCTCATGATCGGCTTGACCCCACGCCGCTCGAGCTCCTGCACCAAGATCTCGGGAGGTGCTTGGGCGAGAATCTGTGAGCGTCGGGTGGCTGATTCGTGCAGAATTGCGCCATTCTCGGCGATCAGATAGTCGAAAATGCGCGCGAACGGAAAGACCTCCAGCAACTCCCTGAGAGCTCGCGCCGTAACGAGTATGAGCTTGCGGCCAGTCAGCGTAAGCGCACGCAACGCATCGACGCATCGCTCGTCGTAGCGCCCAGCGCGCGCGAGCGTCCCGTCGAATCCGACCGCAAGCGCAACGAATCGCATACCTACCTCAGAACAGCCATTCGTTCCTTCGACTCCGGCCTAGTGAAAAGAGGTTTCAGTCGGCGACCACATTCACGACGGTCTTCCACCATATGCGGTCTCATTTAACCGTTGCCCCTCACTTGCGCTCGCTGAACAATGCCTCGTACGCCGCGAGCAGCCGCGGTGCTTCATGCTCCCAAGCAAGTGTCTTTCTGACGCGCTCGCGACCGATCTGCCCCATGCGCGTGCGCAGTGCCTCGTCGTCCAGCAGCTGCACAATCTTGCGTGCGAAATCGACGTGGTTGTTGCGCTCGGCGTACAGAGACGCCTCCTGCGCCGAGACGCGACCTTCCGCCAAGTCGTACTGGACGATCGGCTTGCCGAGCGCCATATACTCCATGATCTTGTTCATCGTGGACTTGTCGTTCATCTCGTTTGCGACGTCAGGATTCACGCATACGTCCGCCGTGTTGAGCACCGCGAGCAATACACTGTCGGGAACGCGACCGGTGAACGTCACATACTCGTCGACGTTCAGCTCTCTGGCGAGGCTTTGCAACGCCTCGAGCTCGGTACCACTCCCCACCAAGCTGAAGTGGATATCGGAACGCTTCATATCGTGCACGATGTGGCGCACGGCGCGCAGTAGACCGTCGATGCCTTCCTGACGCCCCATGACGCCTACATAACCGACCAGATAACGACGTCCCTTCTTGATCTCTGGTGTCGGTGGGAGAATCTTGAGACGATGCAAGTCTGGCCCACTACGGACCACGAAAACTTTCGACGGCGGTACTCTCCCGCGCTCAATGGCGATTCTGCGGTACGATTCGTTGGTGGCCAGCGTCACATCTGCCGTCTTGAACGTAAGACGCTCCAGCAACAGCATCATCCGATAAAAGAAATCCTTGCGCTGAAACTTTGCCTCGTACAGCTCAGGATTGATGTCGTGATGATCGAACAAGAACTTCTTTCCGAACAGCTTATAGAAACCGCCTATCAGGAACAGCGTGTCCGGTGGATTGCAGGCGTGAATGACGTCGAAGCCTTGTTCGATCAGCACACGAACGGACAAGACGAACTCTGCGACGAGCGCCCATGCATATTCCGCGACATAGCCCAAGGGTCCACGTGCTTCGAAAGGCTGCGGATGACGATAGATCGATATGCCATCGATCTCCTCGTAGCTCCTCTCGTAACCCTTCCCTTTGGGGCAAATGATCGCAACGCCATAGCCCGCTGAGCGCAGCGTCCTCGCCTCTTGCCACACACGCCGATCGAACGGGCACGGAAGATTCTCCACGATGATGAGCGCGCGCCGTTGCGCCTTGGCCACGGCGACTATCGGCCTCACCACCTGCTCCTTGCTTCGCGACATGACCCTACCAGCACATGCCGAGATAGTGCGCCTTCAGCTGATCTCGACGCGGCAGCCTAACCGTATCGAGTAGCAGCTGATCCGGCCTGGTGTGCGCCTCCAAGGCAGCGACGACATCCGGGGACTTCATCGATACGACGAGCACATCGCAACTGCGTATCAGCGTCTCCAGATCCGTCGTCATGAGTGACGCGATGTGGGGGATGCTCTCTTCGATAAAGCGTTTGTTGGCACCGATGAGGCGTGCCACGTTGACTTCCGGATCGTAGATGCAGAGCTTCAGCCCCTTTCCGATGAAGCGTTCGGCCATGATGACGAACGGACTTTCTCTCAGGTCGTCCGTTCCAGACTTGAAGCTAAGCCCGACCATTCCCACTGATCGCCTGCCGCTGGACAGGACTGCATCGATCGCATGCTCGATGTGCGCGCTGTTGCTCGCCAGCACGTTGGCGAGCATGGGAAGCTCCACATCGCGGATCTTGGCTGCATAAAGCAGTGCCTTGAGATCCTTCGGCAGGCACGATCCACCGAAGGCAAAGCCGGGTCGCAGATAGGCGGGCGAGATATTCAGCTGGCGATCCAGACAGAGCAACCTCATGACTTCGTGCGCATCGACGCCCAGCGCCTGCGCAATTCGTCCGATCTCGTTCGCAAACGTCACCTTCACCGCATGAAACGCGTTACAGGCATATTTCAGCATCTCTGCAGTGCGAACCGTGGTGTGCACGAACTCACAGGGCAGATGGCCGAAGAGATTCTTCAGCACGCTTACCGCATACGCATCGTCACTTCCGACGACAGTCATCGGCGGATGGTCGTAATCCTCGATGGATGAGCCTTCCCGCAGGAACTCTGGCTGAAAGCATAAGCTGAAATCGCGTGCTGCCTTCATGCCGGAAGCGCGCTCTAGCACCGGCTGGATGACCTCTTCAACCGTGCCTGGTCTGACCGTAGAGCGGATCACGATGACGTGGTGTGAGCTCTTCTCCGGCAAGACTGCACCGATCTCTTCCGCAATGTGCACGATCGCACTGAGGTCCTGATTACCGTTCGAGCTCGCCGGCGTGCCTACGCACACGAACGACAGGTCAGTTGCAAGAATCGCCTCACGTACCGAATCGGTGACGCGCACCCGTCCCGATGCGCTGACGGTGCGCATCAGCTCCTGGATACCTGTCTCGACTATGGGTGCCTGCCCACGCCTGAGCAACTCGAGTTTGTTCGAGTCTATATCCACACCAATCAGTGAATGGCCGTCGCGCGCAAGACATGCAAGCGAAACGGCTCCTACGTACCCCAATCCGAAGATGCTGATCTTGCGAGGCTCGACCGCACGTAACGGCTCTTCCGTGCGATCTTCATCTAACCATGGGCGTGGAACGTGCGCAGAACTTGTGAATGTCTCGGGTCCTATCGACATGATGGCTCCACGTTACATCTCCGCTTCTCAGGGTGCAGGATGATGGGCAAGTTCTATGCCACGAAGCCAGCGTGCGATGCGCGCGCCTTCTAGCTGCCGCGCAATAGAGCACGCGCTGAAGGGCTGTTTCTGTTTCGATCCACGGAGACTGATATCTAGGTGCACAAGGACGTCGGAAGCTCACCGACGTGTCTCAGACACGTAAAAACCTAATTACAAGGAACCACGCAATGCGTTGAAGAATTTGCATCTGGCACTCAGCTTTCTTCTGGAGACGATCACAGTGGAAGCCTCAATCAAGTTGCACGAAAACGGTTTGGGAAATCTGCTGGGACGCTCGCCTGCGATGAAACAGGTGTTCTCGTTGATTCAACGCGTGGCGCCAACGGAAGCCACCGTGATGATCATGGGAGAAAGTGGTGTCGGAAAAGAGCTGGTAGCGGAATGCATTCACCTGCTGAGTCGCCGTGCACAAGGCCCGCTCGTCGCGATCAACTGCGGCTCGATTCCTGCTTCGCTCATAGAGGCGGAATTGTTCGGCTACGAGAAAGGAAGTTTCACCGGTGCATCGCGCTCGCACGCCGGCGTCTTCGAGCGCGCGACCGGTGGCACGTTGTTCCTGGATGAAGTCACCGAGATGCCGCTAGACATGCAGACGCGCCTCTTGCGCGTTCTCGAGACCGGCAGGTTTTATCGAGTCGGAGGAACACAGGAGATCAAGACGGATATTCGTGTCGTGGCGGCGACGAATCGCAACATCACCGAAGCGGTGGCGAATCGTCAGCTCCGCGAAGACCTGATGTATCGTCTTGCAGTATTCCCGCTGCACGTGCCGCCACTTCGCGAGCGCGCCGGTGATGTGCCGCTGTTGGCGGAGCATTTCCTCCAGCTATTGAACAGTGCAAGTGGGACTGAGAAGCGATTCTCGGCGGCATTTCTGGACGCCTTGCAAACGTACCGATGGCCGGGCAACGTGCGCGAGCTGAAGAATGCTGTCGAGCGTAGTTTCATCCTCGCAGATGATGTGCTCGAGTTTGATCTACCGATCGCGATGCCGGTGCCTCAACAAGAGCCGGTGACGAAACCTGCGGGCTTGCATGTTCCGCTCGGATCGAGTCTCGACGAAGCCGAGCGCTCGCTGATCGAGGTCACGCTTGATTATTGCGACGGCGACAAGAAGCGCGCTGCGGCAGTACTAGGGTGCAGCTTGAAGACGCTTTACAACAAATTGAATAGCTATGCGCGCGAGAATGCCGCGCGAGCTCGGACCACCCCTACGCAGGTCTCGGGCCCAGTGTCGTCGACATCGATGTAACGGATCAAATCAGTCGAACGGGAGCTGTCTGGACGAGCGCGCCAGTGCCTGCCGGCCTGGTACTCGCGAGTTTCGTTGTCATGATTTTCCGGACTTGCTCCCGCATTAGAGGCGCCCTAGACTCATACCAGACGCTCGTCTGGTATGTGTCTCATATGCCCCCACTCGCTCCTAAGCAATTGAAAGTGTTGGAATTTATTCGCCGTTTTATCGAAACGCACGGATTGCCGCCCACCCGCGGCGAGATCGCGCGGGGGCTTGGATTGAAGAACCGTCAGGGAATCGACCAGCACTTGCGTGCGCTCGAGCTGAAAGGAGCGATCGAGCTGCTGCCGGGCATGTCGCGTGGAATTCGTCTGCGCGACGGAGAAGAGCTGCAAGCCGACCGCACCAGACATGAAAGCACTGCTGTCAGCGGCCTACCCCTGCTAGGGCGAATTGCCGCAGGCACTCCCATTTTGGCGGTGGAGAACATCGAAGAGCACGTCGCAATTGACGGTGCTGTATTCAATCCTCGTGCGGATTTTCTGCTTCGTGTCCGCGGCGATAGCATGCGAGACGCGAACATTCACGATGGCGACTTGCTAGCGGTGCATCGCACCTCGCGGGCGAGCAACGGACAGATCGTCGTTGTTCGCATCGACGAAGAAGCGACCGTGAAATATTACGAGCGGCACGGTCACATTGTCAGGCTGGTTCCGGCCAACCCCGATTTCGCCTCCATCGAGATCGACCTGCGACGCGATGCGCTCACCGTTGAGGGCCTCGCAGTCGGCGTCATTCGTCGCGGGCTCGACGTCGTACGGATGCCGACACGATGATTTCCCATGTCTGCGCATCGTGCCCAAACATTGGAACAGCTTGCGCGTCTATGTCGCACCGGACGCGATGCGAGCCTTCTTGCCGGCACTGCACCGACTGGATGGGCAGAGCTCGATGCCATCCTGCCGGGTGCAGGATGGCCGCTAGGCGCGGTGATCGAGCTCATGCCAACCGCCACGGGCATTGGCGAATTGAGCCTACTGATGCCGACATTGGCACAGTTCAGCCGCTCTGAACGATACGTCGCGTTCATCTCTCCACCATACGTCCCTTTCGCTCCGGCGCTCGCGCAAAGAGGCGTACAGTTGCACCGCTTGCTCGTTATCGAGACGAGCGCTTCTGTAGACACATTGTGGGCGTTCGAACAGACGCTGCGCTGCAATGCTTTTGGTGCCGCGTTGGCGTGGTGCCCGTTTGTAAAAGACCGAGAAGTACGTCGTTTGCAACTCGCCGCCGAGTCGGGACGCAGTATCGGATTCTTGTATAGAACTCCTGCGGCAGCGCTGGAGCCATCCCCTGCTGCCGTCCGTTTGCGGCTGCAAGCAAACGATAAAGGATTGATCGTCGAGGTCCTCAAGTGTCGCGGCGCACGCAGCGGCATGACTGTCGCTATCAGCTGTGCTGATAGCGAGCGCGCTTCTGGCTCCAGCCTCCGATCCCCAGCCTCCAGCCCGTAATCATGTTGTGGCTTTGCATTGCCTTACCCCAGTTGCCTCTCGAGGCTTTGCGGGCTCGCAATGACGACATTCCTACCGTCGTAACCTCATGTGAGGGCAATACCAGATGGATCGTTTGTAGCAATCGTGCGGCAGAACGACGAGGCTTGAAGCCTCCCATGAACTTTACGGTGGCGCTTGCGATGTATCCGCAAGTGAACACGCTCGAGCGCAACCTCAAGGCCGAGCGCTCTGCTCTCGAACGTCTGGCCGCATGGGCCTATCAGTTCAGCAGCACCATCGTGCTCGGCGATATTGCACCTGCATTTCGCAAAGCAAGGCATAGTTTGCTATGGATTGAGATCGGCGCCAGCTTGAAACTCTTCGGCGGCTTGCGGCCTCTGCTCGCCCGCATCGACCAAGAACTTGCCGAGTTGAATTACACATACCGCCTGGGCGTCGGTCCCACACTCGAAGGCGCCGCATTGCTTGCCCGGGCCGGCATCCGCATCGCCATCATGACGACCGAGCGGTTCTCTGCTCGCATTCGCAATTTACCGATTCGCTACTTGGCGCTGACAGATGAGACTTTCCGACATCTCCACATTGCCGGTATCCGCACGATCGGATTACTGCTCGAGCTACCCCGAGATGCGCTCGCGAAGAGATTCGGCCCGCAGACGAGCGACTACTTGGCACGTCTGGTCGGCACAGCTCCAGATCCGCGTCCAACCTTCGAGCTTCCGCGGCATTACGACGCGCACTTCGCTTTCGATTTCGAGCTGCAGAGCACCGAAGCGTTGCTCTTCCCGCTGCAGCGCATGCTGCGCGAGTTTTGCGGTTACTTACGCGGGCTCGATGTCTGCGTGCAGCACTTCGACCTCATACTCGAGCATCACGGAGCGGCTGCAACGTCGTTGCGCCTTGGATTGTCCAGACCCGAACGCAGCGCGGAAAAGTTTCTGACACTTGTTCGTGAGCAGCTTGACCGGATCACAATTCCAGCACCGACCGTTGGACTTCGGCTAAGCGCGCGGCATTTCGTCGAGCCGTCAGCCCAGCAATCCGACTTCTTCAGCCGCGCGTTGCAAAACAGCGAAGAGTTCGCACATACGTTCGATCGCCTTGTCGCTCGTCTGGGTGTAGAGCACGTGCATTGGATTCAATGCGTTGCCGACCACCGCCCCGAGGCGTGCTGGCGCAAGAGCCACGCCGCCGATGCTCAGCGCGCAACACTTGCCTTCCCCGAGCGACCATTGTGGCTGCTTCCGCAGCCCAAACTTCTCCAGCGGTCACACCTCATTCAAGTTATATCGGGCCCTGAACGGATCGAGAGCGGCTGGTGGGACGGCGGCGACATCCAACGAGATTACTACATCCTGCGCACCCGAGATGGCGCGAACCTGTGGGCGTATAAAGATCTCGCGCACAACG
The DNA here is from genome assembly GCA_017577615.1 of Gammaproteobacteria bacterium. GTDB lineage: Bacteria > Pseudomonadota > Gammaproteobacteria > Steroidobacterales > Steroidobacteraceae > Steroidobacter. The sequence goes on from PKRE01000009.1 coordinate 156,187, forward strand.
GAGAGTGGTATTTGCATGGCTATTGGTCCTGAGAGATTTCGCTGATGCGCAAGAACGCGCTGCGCACTCAGTCGAACGCGCCCACTGTCGAGCTTGGACGCAAGAACCATGAGCTACGCTGAGCTGCACTGCGTTAGCAACTTCAGCTTCTTACGCGGGGCTTCGCATCCCGCAGAGCTCGTCTATCAGGCACACCGACTCGGATACGTCGCCCTTGCACTCACAGACGAGTGCTCGATGGCAGGCATCGTGCGTGCATATGAAGCCGCGAATGCCTGCGGCTTGAAGCTCATTGTCGGTTCGGAGTTCCGCACATCCGACGGTTTACGGCTCGTGCTACTGGCTCCGACGCAGAGAGCTTATACCCAGATTTGCACCCTCATCACGACTGCGCGTCGTCGCTCCTCGAAAGGAAACTACCAGCTATCGCGCGACGACTTGGCGAGCGGTCTGGACGAGTGTCTGGCGTTGTGGATCCCGCCGCGAGATCCACCACGTTCTCAAGCGCATTGGATGCGCGAACGATTCCCAGGGCGGGTTTGGATCGCAGTCGAACTGCATCGCGAAGCTGACGACGCGAGACACTTGCATTCCCTGCGTGTCTTGAGCGAGCAAACGGGCATGAGACTCGTCGCTGCGGGCGATGTTCACATGCACGTCAAGGAACGTCGCGCGTTGCAGGACACGCTCACGGCTATCCGACATCGTTGTACGCTTGCCGAAGCGGGACATCGTCTCTTTCCGAACGGAGAGCGTTATCTTCGACCTTATGAGGACTTGGCCGAGCTCTATCCGAAAGACCTCCTCGACGAGACTTTGCGAATTGCGGATCTGTGTGCGTTCTCGCTGAAGAGCCTGCGCTATCGTTACCCAAGAGAGCTCGTTCCGGACGGCAAGACTCCATCAGAGCACCTGCGTGAGCTGACCGAGGCCGGCCTTGCCAACCGTTGGCCTGCCGGAGTGCCGGCGAACATTCGCCAGATGGTCGAGAAGGAGCTCGCCTTGATCGCTGAGCTCGAGTATGAGCCGTTCTTTTTGACGGTGCACGAGCTCGTTTCGGAAGCCAGGAGAAGAAACATCCTATGCCAGGGAAGAGGTTCGGCGGCGAACTCAGTAGTGTGCTACGCGCTTGGGATCACGGAGGTCAGTCCTGAGAACATCGATGTGCTCTTTGAGCGCTTCATCAGCAAGGAGCGTAACGAGCCACCGGACATCGACGTCGATTTCGAGCACGAACGCCGCGAGGAGATCATCCAGTACGTCTTCGATAAGTATGGACGTGAGCGTGCAGCGCTTGCAGCCACGGTCATTTGCTATCGTTCGCGCAGCGCGATTCGAGACGTCGGCAAAGCGCTGGGTCTCGGGTTGGACGTCATTGACCGGCTGGCCAAGTCGCAAACCTATTGGGATGATTTCGAGGCATTACAGGCGAATCTCTCCCGTAGCGGCCTGCACGTCGACGGAGAGATAGCGCGACTGTTCTGTGCGCGCGTTAGAGAGCTCCTTGGGTTTCCCCGCCATTTGTCTCAGCACGTCGGTGGTTTCGTCATCTCAGAGAACCCGATCAACGAGATCGTGCCGATCGAGAATGCGGCAATGCCCAATCGTACCGTCATCCAATGGGAAAAGAACGACCTGGAAGCGCTTGGTTTGCTCAAGGTCGACGTCCTCGCACTGGGCATGCTCACCGCGATACGCAAGACGTTTGAGCTCTTGAAAAAGGCCGGCCGCGGACCGCGCAACCTGAGCGAGATTCCTCGTGAGGATCCAGCCACATACGACATGATCTGCCGGGCGGAGACGATCGGCGTCTTTCAAATCGAGTCGCGAGCACAGATGACTATGCTGCCCCGCTTGCGACCGCGCTGCTACTACGACTTGGTCATTGAGGTCGCGATCGTTCGTCCCGGTCCGATTCAAGGCGGCATGGTCCACCCTTACCTGCGTCGTCGGCTCGACCCTAGCACGGTGAGCTATCCGAGCCCCGAGCTCGAGGAGGTACTCAAGAAGACACTGGGAGTTCCAATCTTCCAGGAGCAAGTCATGCAGATCGCCATCAAGGCAGCTGGCTTCACGCCTGGCCAGGCCGACTTGTTGCGACGCTCCATGGCCGCCTGGAATCGCAGCGGCACGATGCACCTATTCAAGCAGCAGTTGATCGACGGCATGCTGACTCGCGGTTACTCGCGCGAGTTCGCCGAGCAGATCTTCAGGCAGATCGAAGGATTCGGAGAGTACGGCTTCCCTGAGTCGCACGCCGCTTCCTTTGCCCTATTGACCTATTTCTCGAGCTATCTCAAATGCCACTGGCCGGCAGCATTCATCGCTGCACTCATCAATAGTCAGCCAATGGGTTTCTATCGACCACCGCAGCTACTCGAGGAAGCCAAGCGGCAAGGAGTCACGATTCTTCCCATTGATGTGCTGGCCAGTGACTGGGATTGCACTCTCGAGCAGGATAACCAGGGCCGGCACGCGATCCGCTTGGGCACGCGGCTCGTTCGAGGGCTGCGCGAGCAGGAAGGGGCCATCATCAGTGAGATGCGGGCAAGACAACCATACTCGAGCATGGAAGATTTCTGCGCTCGCACTCGACTGACGAAACGAGCGATACGAGCCTTGGCGCTGGCGGGCGCGTTCAGGAGCCTGACGGCTCATCGCCGTGCGGCGTATTGGCAAGCGCTTGGCGTCGAGCGGTTACCCGGCATGCTCGCGCACCTTCCTCAACGCGAGGGCCAACCCATCCTCCCTGCTCCAACGGCGTACGAAGAGGTGCTCACCGACTACGAACAGCTTGGCTTCAGCACGCAACGACACCTTCTCGAGTTGCTCCGTGATCGCTTACGGAAGGCAAACATCCTCACTCGGCGCGAGATCGAGAAAAGAAAAAACGGGGACAAGGTTCGCGTTGCGGGCTTGATCACACACTTGCAGCGGCCAGGAACCGCTGCGGGGATCGTTTTCGCATCCTTGGAAGATGAGACCGGCATCAACAACGTCGTGATCAAGCCTGAGGTCTTCGACGCCCACCGGCACGTCGTCCTGCAAGCCAACCTGATGGTCGTCTCTGGAACGTTGCAAAGTCAGGACGGCCTCATCCACGTCGTCGCGGAACAGATCGAGGACTATTCACATTGGATCGTGCACGTTCCACGCACTTCTCGCGACTTTCAATGAGCGAAACATAGGAGCATTGACGGTGCGCGAAAGCCGCCGCCGCTACCGGAGGGGGCGGCTTCACGCCCTCGAGCGGACGACGAGTCGGGACGAGTCAGCACAAAAAAGCCCCGACGAGCTTCTGCTCGTCGGGGCTTCGCTTTGATTTAGGAGCCTGGCAGTGACCTACTCTTGCATGCCCAAAGGGCACACTACCATCGGCGCTCAGCGTTTTCACTTCCGAGTTCGGAATGGGATCGGGTGGTTCCCGCTGGCTATGGCCGCCAGGCAAACTGGTTCGCGTGGTGGCTGAATCAGTGATTCAGCCACCCACTGCAGAATTCGGAGTCGCTTCGATGCACTGTCGCACTGAGTAATCGAGCACCCGATGCATCCACCCGCGCCCATTTGCACGAGTGCCAAGCACATTGGGTGTTATATGGTCAAGCCTCACGGGCAATTAGTACTGGTTAGCTCAATGCATTACTGCACTTACACACCCAGCCTATCAACGTCGTAGTCTGCGACGGCCCTTCAGGGGAGTCGAGCTCCCAGGGAAACCTCATCTTGGGGGGGGCTTCGCGCTTAGATGCTTTCAGCGCTTATCCCGTCCGCACATAGCTACCCGGCAGTGCCACTGGCGTGACAACCGGAACACCAGAGGTGCGTCCATCCCGGTCCTCTCGTACTAAGGACAGCTCCCCTCAAGTTTCCAACGCCCACGGCAGATAGGGACCGAACTGTCTCACGACGTTCTGAACCCAGCTCGCGTACCACTTTAAATGGCGAACAGCCATACCCTTGGGACCTGCTACAGCCCCAGGATGTGATGAGCCGACATCGAGGTGCCAAACTCCTCCGTCGATGTGGACTCTTGGGAGGAATAAGCCTGTTATCCCCGGAGTACCTTTTATCCGTTGAGCGATGGCCCTTCCATACGGAACCACCGGATCACTAAGACCTACTTTCGTACCTGCTCGACCTGTCCGTCTCGCAGTTAAGCACGCTTATGCCTTTGCACTCTAGAGCGCGATGACCGACCGCGCTGAGCGTACCTTTGCACTCCTCCGTTACTCTTTGGGAGGAGACCGCCCCAGTCAAACTACCCACCATACACTGTCCCCGATCCGGATAACGGACCTAGGTTAGAACTTCGAACATTCCAGGGTGGTATTTCAAGGATGGCTCCACCTGAGCTGGCGCCCAGGCTTCATAGCCTCCCACCTATCCTACACAAGAAGGCTCAAAGTTCAGTGTAAAGCTGTAGTAAAGGTTCACGGGGTCTTTCCGTCTTGCCGCGGGAACGCTGCATCTTCACAGCGATTTCAACTTCACTGAGTCTCGGGTCGAGACAGTGTGGCCAGCGTTACGCCATTCGTGCAGGTCGGAACTTACCCGACAAGGAATTTCGCTACCTTAGGACCGTTATAGTTACGGCCGCCGTTTACCGGGGCTTCGATCAAGAGCTTCGCCTTGCGGCTAACCCCATCAATTAACCTTCCGGCACCGGGCAGGCGTCACACCCTATACTTCCTCTTACGAGTTCGCAGAGTGCTGTGTTTTTAGTAAACAGTCGCAGCCACCTGGTTTCTGCGACCCCCACCAGCTCCGGACGCGAGGTCCTTCAC